>JASGJU010000002.1:0-2549391 GCA_047601245.1 Pseudoxanthomonas sp. | reverse complement strand
ATGGCGGGCTTTTTCCAGACCGTCAATACCTCGTTCGAGGAATTTTTCGATCCGCCTTTCGCGGCCGTCGCCCGGCTGGGTGACTGTCGCGTCAGGGAGCCGCATATTCTGGCGGGCGTCTCCCGGATCGTCAAGCCCTCTTGCGAGGAATTTTTCGATCCGCCTTCGTCGCGTCCGGCTTCCGGTTAGGAGCGTTTCGCCCGAGGGAGCCGATCATTCTAATCGGCTTTTCGGGAACGTCAACACCGCGTCGCGGCGTTTTTCGTTTCCCCTCCCCGGCTGCCTGGCAAGAGGCGTGCGCAGCACGCGAAACCGGCCGGCCCGGAACGGGAATGCACGAGAAAACCCGGCAAAAACCGGGCTTTCCGCCGTGCGCGGACCGCCTCCGGCCGGCGGCGCTTAGTCCGCGGCGACCAGCCGGACCCGGGCGAAATTGCGCTTGCCGACCTGCAGCACGCCCTCGAAGCCCGGCGCGAAATTCAGGCTCGCGTCCTCGACCACGGCGCCGTCGACCTTGACCGCACGCTCCTTGAGCTTGCGGCTGGCCTCGGAGTTGCTGGGGGTGATGCCGGCGGCGGTCAGCAGCGCGGCGATGCGCACGCCCTCGGCCGGGATCGCGACGTCCTGCAGCGGCAGCAAGGTGGCGTCGCCCTGGCCGGTGACGGCGGCGCGCCAGCCGGCGATGGCGGTTTCGGCGGCGGCGGCATCGTGGAAGCGCGCGGCCAGTTCGCGCGCCAGGCGCAGCTTGACGTCGCGCGGGTTCAGGCCGGCGGCGACGTCCTCGCGCAGCTTCTTCGCCTCGGCGGCGGATATTTCGAAGCTGAGCAGTTCGATCCACTTCCACATCAGTTCGTCGCCGATCTTCATGGTCTTGTTGACGATGTCGATCGCCGGTTCGGCGATGCCGATGTAGTTGCCCAGCGACTTGCTCATCTTGTGCACGCCGTCCAGCCCTTCCAGCAGCGGCATGGTCAGCACGATCTGCGGCGGCTGGCCGAAATGCTCCTGCAGGCCGCGGCCCATCAGCAGGTTGAACTTCTGGTCGGTGCCGCCGAGTTCGACGTCGGCCTTCAAGGCCACGGAGTCGTAGCCCTGCACCAGCGGATACAGGAATTCGTGGATGGCGATGGACTGCTGCGCGGCGTAGCGCTTGGCGAAGTCGTCGCGCTCCAGCATGCGCGCGACGGTGTGCTGCGCGGCCAGCCGGATCATGTCGGCGGCGGTCATTTTCCCGAACCATTCGCTGTTGAAGCGCAATTCGGTCCTTTCGCGGTCCAGCACCTTGAACACCTGCTCGGCGTAGGTGCGGGCGTTCGCCTCGACGTCCTCGCGGGTGAGCGGCTTGCGGGTGGCGTTCTTGCCGGTGGGATCGCCGATCATGCCGGTGAAGTCGCCGATCAGGAAGATCACCGTATGCCCCAGGTCCTGGAACTGGCGCATCTTGTTCAGCAGCACGGTGTGGCCGATGTGCAGGTCCGGCGCGGTCGGGTCGAAACCGGCCTTGACCCGCAGCGGGCGGCCGCCGCTTTTCATCGACGCGGCCAGGCGCGCTTCCAGTTCTTCGGGCTTGAGGATTTCGTCGGCGCCGCGGCCGATCAGGGCGATTGCTTCTGTGAGGGACAAGGTGGGAATTCCCGATGGCGCCGGCGGCACCGGCGAAAGATGAACGGACGTGAATTTTACGTAAACGTGACGGGAGTCGAAAAAGCCATTCGATTCAATGAGTTGACGCAGACACTTCGCGTGCCTATGGTAGGCGCAAGGGGGGCGTGTCGTCCCGTGTTCCGGAACCCGATTCAATGCACAACCACGGCAGCGGCCACGGCCAGGAACCGCGCGACAGGAAGCGCTTCCAGCAGCGTCTGGGAATCCTCCGCGATTCCGCCCTCCACCGACAAGTGAAGCAGCACCTGGATGCGCGCCGCTGGTGCCGGCGGCAGTGGATCCACGCCAGCCTGTTCGCCTGCATCGGGGTGATGGTGGCGACCATCGTGCCGGGCTTCTCGACCGCGATGCAGCCGGCCAGTCCGGTCGAACCGCTGGCGAAGCTGCCGCTGCAACTGCCGGAATTGTCCGCCGAGAAGCGCGAGGGCGTGGTCGGCGACAGTTGGCAACTGGTGCGGGTCAAGCCGGGGCAGACGCTGAGCGGACTGTTCCAGGAACATGGCATCGCGCCGGCCACCCTGCAGCGGCTGCTGCAGAACAAGGACGCGAAGACCGCGCTGACCCGGCTCAAGCCCGGCAGCGAGATCGCGCTGGATCTGCCGGCCAACGGCGAACTGCGCGCGCTGCGCTACGAGCGCGACCTGGAAAACCGGGTCGAACTGACCCTGGACGGCGACCAGGTGAAGGAGCGGGTGATCCCGCTGGAAACCAGCACGCGCACGGTGGTGATCAGCGGCAAGGTCGGGCGCTCGCTGTTCCATTCGGCGCGCAAGCTGGGCCTGTCCGGCGGCAACATCAACACGCTGACCGACGAGATCTTCAAGTACGACATCGACTTCAACGAGGACGTGGCCGCCAGCGACCGCTTCAGCGTGGTGGTCGAGCAGACCTGGCGCGAGGGCCAACTGGTCAAGTCCGGCCCGATCACCGCCGCCACCTTCACCACCGGCGGCAAGCTGCACAGCGCGTTCCTGTTCCAGCGCGACGGCAAGCCCGAATACTTCACCGGCGACGGCCGCCCACTGAAAAAGAGCTTCATCCGCATGCCGATCCCGTATGCGCGGCTGAGTTCCGGCTTCGGCGCGCGCAAGCATCCGATCTTGGGCACGATGCGCATGCACAAGGGTGTGGACTACGCCGCACGCAGCGGCACCCCGATCATGGCCGCCGGCGACGCGCGCGTGCAGTTCGTCGGCCGCCAGAACGGCTACGGCAACGTGGTGATCCTCGACCACGGCCGCGGCTACACCACGCTGTACGGGCACATGTCGCGCTTCGGCAACGTCCGCGCCGGCCAGCGCATCGCTCAGGGCACGGTGATCGGCTACGTCGGCATGACCGGCATGGCCACCGGCCCGCACCTGCACTACGAATTCCGCGTCAACGGCGCGCACCGCAATCCGCTGTCGGTGACGATGCCGCCGCCGGAGCCGCTTTCCGGCCCGCAACTGGCCGCGTTCCGCAGTTCCACCGCCAGCGCGCTGGCGCGCATCCGCACCGTCGAGAACCTGATCTACGCCGACGCCGAACCGGCGCAGCGCGGCACGCTGGCGGCGGCGGAAGCGGCGGGGAAAGGGAAGAAGGGCTGAGGGGCCGGCTGCGGGTTGTCGGTTCCTGGTTGTTGGTGGGCGGCAGACGATCGTCGATGATGTCCGCCGGCAACCGACAACCCTGACCCTCCAATGCCCCAACCCGATCTCTTCCTGGGCCTGATCTCCGGCACCAGCGCCGACGGCATCGACGCCGCGCTGGTGCGCTTCGAGCCGCGATCGCAACTGGTGCTGGGCCGCACCTATGCCTGGGACGGCGAACTGCGCGCGCGGCTGATCGAACTGGGACAGGGCGGCGAGGCGGCTTCGCTGGACGAACTGGGCGAACTGGACGTGCGCGTGGCGCAAGCCTTCGCCGACGCGGCGCTGCGATTGATCGACGAAGCCGGCGTCCACCGCGAGGCGGTACGCGCGATCGGATCGCACGGGCAGACGATCCGACACCGGCCGGAAGCACGGTTTCCCTTCACCTGGCAGCTCGGCGACGGCAACGTCATCGCCGAACGCTCGCGGATCGCCACCGTGGCCGACTTCCGCCGCCGCGACGTCGCCGCCGGCGGCCACGGTGCGCCGCTGATGCCGGCGTTCCATGCGGCGATGCTGTCCTCGCCCGACGAGGACCGCGCGGTGCTGAACCTGGGCGGCATCGCCAACCTGACCCTGCTGCCGCGCGAAGGCCAAGTGCGCGGCTTCGACACCGGGCCGGCGAACGCGCTGCTGGATGCGTGGTGCGAACGGCACACCGGCCATGCCTTCGATGCGGACGGCGGCTTCGCCGCGAGCGGGACGGTCGACGCGGCACTACTCGCGCGCCTGCTCGACGAACCATGGTTCGCGCTGCCGCCGCCGAAAAGCACCGGCCGCGAACAGTTCCACCTGCGCTGGCTGCAATCGCGGCTGCAGAGCGGCGACGCGCTTGCCCAAGGCCGGCCAGCCGACGTGCAGGCCACGCTGCTGGAACTGAGCGCGGCCACCGTTGCCGACGCCTTGCGTGCAGCCCAGCCAACCACACGCCGGGTCATGGCCTGCGGCGGCGGCGTGCACAACCGCGCGCTGATGGCGCGGCTGGCGGCGCGGCTACCCGGCATGACCGTGGAATCGACGGCGGCGCACGGGCTGGACCCGGACTTCGTCGAGGCGATGGGCTTCGCCTGGCTGGCGCGCGAGACACTGGCCGGACGGCCCGGCAACCTGCCTTCGGTCAGCGGCGCCAAGGGGCCGCGGGTGCTGGGCGTGGTCTACCCTGCCTGAGTCATGAAGGTTTAACCGTCTGGCTGCATACTCTGCAGATTCACCAAACATCAGCATCCCGTCATGCGCATTGCCCGACATCTGTTCGCGACTTTCGTCCTGATGGCGCCTGTGCAGATGGCGTCGGCACAGCAAATCGAGGTCATCGAACAGGTCATCGAATTCGATGCCTTTGCCGAGGTGGAGGTCCGTGCCGACGGTACGTCCCGGTTGATCCAGATATTCGACATCGAGCGCGCCTCACCTGATGAGGCGGCGCAAAACCGCCTGAAGGAACAGATCGCCAAGCGCATCGGCCAATGGAAGTTCTCGCCGCCGACCCTGGACGGCGCCGCGGTGGATGCGCGTACCTTCGTCCGGATCGGCATGGAAGCCGAGGTCAATGAGGGCGGCGGCTTCACCGTCCGCGTCGTGCGCGCCTACACCGGCCCTCGCGCTGTATACCGGGTGCAACCCGGCTATCCCAAGTCGGCGGCCAAGGTGGGCGCGGAAGGTCGCGTTGTGTTGCTGCTGTCGGTGAATAGCCAGGGTCAAGTTGCGTCAGTGAAGGTGGAAAGCTCGGATGCTTCGCCGGGTTCCAAATCCTCGTTGCGGCAGTTCGAAACCGTTGCCCAGCGGGCCGTCAAACTGTGGCGGTTCCAGATGGAAACCGTGGACGGGAAGCCGATGGAAATGCGTATGCGCGTCCCCGTCGATTTCTGCATGGAGGACGGTTCGTCATGGTGCGACAAGCAATGGGGGAAGCACTCGACGAATGCGGACGACCGGGAAATGGCGGCGATCGATCCGGCGGTGAAACTGCTGACATCCGTCTCCGAACCGGGGACGTAACCCGCCCCCGCACTGGATCGGCCTCGCATGTCGCGGGCGCATTGCACTCGGCCAAGCCGGCCGCCCGCCGGGATGTCCTGCCGGCGTCGGCGTGCGCAGCGGGTTGACGACGCGGAGCGGCGGCGCGGTCTATCCGGCCTGATCGTCGGGCACCTGCTTCAGCGCCGCGATCGCATCGGCCAGCGCGTCCGCCTCGCGCGGGCTGAAGCCGCTGCGCAGTTCCTGCTCGGCGTGGAACAGGCCCTGCTCCAGCAGCCGCACCGTGGTTTCGCGGACGTCCCAGCCGCGCGCCGCGCCGATGCGCAAGATGCGCTCGTTCAACACCGGATCGATGTTCTTCAACACCAGGTCGGCCATGAAGGTTTCCCAGCCCGTCCGTAGGATGCGGGGCCTCGATCATACTGGCAGCAATCGGTCGGTTTCCGCATGCCGCCCGTCGACTGCGTCTCAGTTCCGCGATCTTGCCTCATTCCGTTCGCGGCGGATCAGCCACAGCACCAGCAGCATCGACGGCAGGCCCACGGCCGCGGTGTAGACGAAAAACGGCGGGTAGCCCCAGGCATCGACGATCCGCCCCCACTGGCTGGCGATGCTTTTCGCCGGCAGGCTCCACAGGGTACCGAACAACGCGTACTGGGTGGCTGTGTAGTTGGCGCTGGTCAGCGACGACATGTAGGCGATGAACGCGGTGCCGGCGATGCCGTTGGCGATGTTGTCGGCGCTGATCGCGGTCGCCAGCCAGACGATTCCGGGATGGATGCTTGCCAGGTGCGCGTAGACCAGATTGGCGGCGCTCAGCAGTACGCTGCCGACCAGCAGCGTCTTCGCCACGCCGATGCGGCGGATCAGCACCCCGGCCAGGAACGCGCCGACGATGGTCATCGCCACGCCGTACAGCTTGGACACCAGCGCGATCTGCTCCAGGGTAAAGCCCATGTCGAGGTAGAACGTATTCGCGGCCACGCCCATCGTCGTGTAGTTGAGCCGGTAGGTGACGATCAGCAGCAGGATCGGGATGCCGGCGCGCCAGCCGTTGCGGGCGAAGAAATCGGCGAAGGGACAGACCACCGCGCCGATCAGCCAGGCGACCCCTTGCCGCGGCAGCGTCGGCCATCCGGCTGCGTATTGCAGGAAACGGGTCACCAGCGGCTCCTCGGCGCGCGCGGCGCGGCCTAAGCTCGCGTCCGGCTCGGCGATGAACAGCGTGGTGGCGACGCCGATCAGCGCGCACGCCGCCATCGCCAGGTAGGACGCGGTCCAGCCGTAGCCGGCAGCAACGGTCAGCGCGCCTGCGCCAGCGCAGATCAGCGCGATCTGGTAGCCGGTCTGGTAGGCCGCCGCCATTGCGCCCTGGGTGTCCACCTTTGCCGCCTCGATGCGGTAGGCGTCCACCGCGATGTCCTGGGTCGCCGAGGCGAACGCGGTGGACACCGCCAGCAGCGCGATGTACTGCGCGTTCGCGGCCGGATCGGCCAGCGCCATCAGCGCCAGCCCGACGACGATGCACACTTGCGCCAGTAACATCCAGCTACGCCGCCGCCCCATCCGGTTCAACAGCGGCAGCGGCAAGCGGTCGACGATCGGCGACCAGAAGTACTTCAGCGAATAGGCCAGCCCGACCAGGCTGAAATAGCCGATGGTGGAACGGTCGATGCCCGCCTGGCGCAGTCGCGCCGACAGGGTGGTCAGCACCAGCGCGAACGGCAGCCCGGACGAGAACCCCAGCAGCAGCATTGCGCGGACCCGCGGGTTCGCGTAGACGTCCAGCGATTTCCACCACTCCCGCAGCGCCCGGATCACTCCGCGTACTCCGCCACGTCGTACTCGACGAGGAACGGCGCGTGGTCGGAGAAGCGCGGCTGCGGGTGGATCGAGCAGCGTTTCAGCTTGCAGCCCAATGCCGGCGTGCAGAACTGGTAATCGATGCGCCAGCCGACGTTGTTGGCGCGCGCGGCGCCGCGGTTGCTCCACCAGGTGTAGTCCTGGCCCTGCGGGTGCAGCGCGCGGTAGGCGTCGATCCAGCCGCGCTTGGGCGGTTCCACCAGGCCGTCGCCGCCGGCGTCGGCGACCTGCGCGTTCAGCCATGCGCGCTCGGCCGGCAGGCAGCCGGAATTCTTCTGGTTGCTGGTCCAGTTCCTGATGTCCAGCCGGCTGCGCACGATGTTCCAGTCGCCGCACAGCACGTAGTCGCGGCCGCTGGCCAGCCATTCGTCGAGGATCGGCTTCAGCCAGTCCATCACCTCGAACTTGAAGCCCTGCCGTTCCTCGCCGGAGCTGCCGGAGGGGATGTAGAACGAGACCACGCTGAGCTTGCCGTAGCGCGCCTCGATGTAGCGGCCCTCGTCGTCGAACGGCGCCCAGCCCAGCGCGGTGCGCACCTCGTCCGGCTCGCGCTTCGAATAGATCGCCACGCCGCTGTAGCCCTTCTTGGTGGTCGCGTCGCGGTAGAAGCAGTGGTGGCCGTTCGGCCGGAACGCCGGGTCGGTCAACTGGTCTTCCTGCGCCTTGGTTTCCTGCAAGCAGACCACGTCGGCGTCCTGCCGCTTCAGCCAGTCGAAGAAACCCTTGCTGGCGGCCGAGCGGATGCCGTTGGCGTTGAAGCTGATGATTTTCACTAGGTGCCGGGACCGGGGACTCGATATCCGGGAAAGCCTAACCCATTGCCCGCTGCCCGTCGCCGCGGCGATATGCTTTGACCGAATCCCCGACCCCGAACCCGATCCCACCCCATGCACAAGCAACGCTTCCTGCAACTGGCCCTGCACGCCAAGGCCCTGCGCTTCGGCGAATTCACCCTGAAATCGGGCCGGTCGAGCCCGTACTTCTTCAATGCCGGACGCTTCGACAGCGGCGGGCTGCTGGCCGGGCTGGCCGCCTGCTACGCCGACGCGGTGGACGCGGCGGGGCTCAAATTCGATCTGCTGTTCGGCCCGGCCTACAAGGGCATCCCGCTGGCGACCGCGCTGGCCTGCGAGTACGCCCGCCGCGGCCGCGACCTGCCGGTGGCGTTCAACCGCAAGGAGGCCAAGGCCCACGGCGAGGGCGGCAGCCTGATCGGCGCGCCGCTGGACGGGCGCCGGGTGCTGATCGTCGACGACGTGATCACCGCCGGCACCGCGATCCGCGAGGCGCTGGCGCTGATCCGCGACGGCGGCGGCGTGCCGGCCGGCATCGTCGTTGCGCTGGACCGGCAGGAGGTGCTGGACGAAAACGACCCCGGCCGCCGCTCGGCCGCGCAGGCGGTGGCGGCCGACGCCGGCGTACCCGTGATCGCCGTCGCCAATCTGCGCGACCTGCTTGCATTCGCCGGCGAAAACGCCGAACTTGTCGGGCACCGTGAAGCCCTGCTCGCCTACCGCGCGCGCTACGGCACGGCCAACACGACGGAATGACGACAGCTGGGGGCTGTTCGATGCCGAAGATCCTGCAAGTCTGCCTGGCCACGGCGCTGGTCGCCGCCGCCGTTTCCGCGCAAGCGCAGAAAGCGCCGGGCGCGGCGAAGAAGCTCTATTGCTGGGACGAGAACGGCGCCCGCGTCTGCAGCGACGCATTGCCGGCCGAAGCGGTGGGCCGCGCGCGCCAGGAATTCAGCGCCAGGAGCGGCCTGCGCACCGCCGAAGTGCAGCGCGCGCTGACCGAGGAGGAGCGCGCCAACGCCGAAGCCGACGTGCAGCGGCAGGCGCTGGACGCGGCCGCCGCCGAAACGCGCCGCCGCACCGAGCAGGCGATGCTGGCCTCGTACGGCAGCGAGGAGGAACTGCGTCGGGTGTTCAACGAGCGCACCGGCATCGTCGACAACAACGTCAAGACCGCCGGCTACAATGTCGCCAGCCTGCGCGACGGCCTGGCGACGCTGCTGGACGCCGCCGCAGCGCGAGAACTGTCCGGCAAGCCAGTGCCGCCGCAGGCGGCCGCCGACATCCAGACGCGTCACGCGCAGTTGCAGCGGCAGTTGCGGATGCAGGCCGACTTCGAGCGGCGGCGGAAGGAACTGGATGCGGAGATCGCGGAAACCTTGCAGCGGTATCGGGAACTGAAGGGAATTGCGGCGGCGCCGGCAAGTGGCGTTGAAACGCCCGTGCAATAGATGAAAGTCCGGAGATATTTGCTGCTCCTGGCGCTCGCGACCCTTGTGGAAGTGCCGACGGCCTACGCTTCGCCGACATCCGGATTCTGCAACGCCTTGCGCGCATTCGTCGTATCCGTTCAGCCGGGCGAGACTCGGGAGTTCACCTTCCGTACGTCATGGGGAGCCAACTTCAAGGACGCTACGGAACCGGCGATCTTCGCCAAACGCTGTGAACATGAAGGTTATGCGCAGGCCGAGAAAGTCTGCGAGTACCTGACGGAACACGGTTCGGTCGAGTTCGCCGGAGTGAACGTCAAGAGCGCCATTTCGTGCCTGTCGCCGAAAACCGGATTCGATCCTCGCCTGGACATCAACGCAGCAGATTTTCATTTCAGATACGGATCGGACGATCGCGGGGCACTGATCAACGTCACGTTCAAAGAGGATCCTGCGCTCGGCGGCATGGCGTTTCGGTTGGTGGCCGATGGCTACTGAGGACTGATTCATCCGTCAGCAAGCATGGAATCACACACACGAAAAACCCCGGCGTCACCGGGGTTTTTCGTTCAACGCGATGCGAACCGGCAGCGTCAGAACGTCAGCGGCAACCCCGGCGCGACCTGCTGCAGTTGCGCGCGGAAATCGCCCTTGATCCGTTCCAGCGCCGCCTGGTCGTCGGCCTCGAAGCGCAGCACCAGGATCGGGGTGGTGTTGGACGCGCGCACCAGGCCCCAGCCGTCTTCCCAGTCCGCACGCAGGCCGTCGATGGTGGACAGCCGCGGCGAGCCGTCGAAACCGGCCTTCTCGACGAACTCGCGCACCAGCTCGTGCGGGCTGCCCGCGTCCACCGGTACCTTGATCTCCGGTGTGGACACGCTGCTGGGCAGGGTGGCGATGACCTCGCTGGGGGTTTCCGCGCGCGCGGCGAGGATTTCCAACAGGCGCGCGGCCGAGTACAGGCCGTCGTCGAAGCCGAACCAGCGTTCCTGGAAGAAGAAGTGGCCGCTCATCTCGCCGGCCAGTTCGGCGCCGGATTCGCGCATCTTCGCCTTGATCAGGGAATGCCCGGTCTGCCACATCAGCGGCGTGCCGCCGTGGCGCAGGATCCAGCCCTGTAGCTTGCCGGTGCACTTGACGTCGTAGATGACCAGCGCGCCGGGGTTGCGTTCCAGCACGTCGGCGGCGAACAGCATCAGCAGGCGGTCGGGGAAGACCATCTCGCCTTCCCGGGTCACCACGCCCAGGCGGTCGCCGTCGCCGTCGAAGGCCAGGCCGATGTCGGCGTCGAAGCGCTTGACCGTCTGCACCAGGTCGTCGAGGTTGTGCGGCTCGCTGGGGTCCGGGTGGTGGTTGGGGAAGGTGCCGTCCACATCGCAGTACAGCGGGATCACCTCGGCGCCGATGGCTTCCAGCAGGCGCGGGCCGATCTCGCCAGCGACGCCGTTGCCGGCGTCGACCACGACCTTCAGCGGGCGGTCCAGTTGCACGTCGTCAGCGATGCGCTGGATGTAGTCGTCGGCGACCTCGCGCTGCTGCAGCCCGCCCTTGCCGTTGGCGAGGTGCAGGCGCTTGCCGCTGATGCGGGCGTACAGGTCGGTGATGGCGTCGCCGGACAGGGTCTGTCCGCCGACCACGATCTTGAAGCCGTTGTAGTCCGGCGGGTTGTGGCTGCCGGTGACCGCGACGCAACTGCCGGTGCGCAGGTGGTAGGCGGCGAAGTAGGCCACCGGGGTCGGCGCCATGCCGATGTCGATGACGTCGCGGCCGGCCTTGCGCAGGCCCTCGATCAGCGCGGCCGACAGCTCCGGCCCGGACAGGCGGCCGTCGCGGCCGACCACGATGTCGTTCAGGCCCTGCTCCTCCATCACCGTGCCGATGGCGAGGCCGATCAGTTCGGCCACCGCCGGGGTCAGGCTCTGGCCGACCACGCCGCGGATGTCGTAGGCGCGGAAGATGCCGGGATCGACGTTGCTCACTTCCACTTCGATTTCACCTTGTTGTTGCTGGACTTCGGTTCTGGCGGCGGGCTGCCGCGCCGGCGCGGCCGGCAGCGGCGCTTCCTGCAGGGCCTGGCCGAGGGTCGGACCGCCGTCGTCGACGCCGGCCTCGGCGGACGCGGATTTGCGCAGCTTCGGCACGGACAGGCGGCCGAAGGCCAGCAGCGCGGAGGCCACCGCCAGCACCGCGACCACCAGCGCCAGCAGCAGGCTACCGATCGCGCCCAGCCCGAACGGGCCGATCGGCACGTCGGGCACCGCCGCGGCCACGCGCAGCCCGGTGTCGCCGACCGGGCGCGCCAGCGCGTCGGCGCTGCCGGCCAATCGGGCGTCGCCACGTTCGACGACGGCGTAAGCGCCCTGGCGCAAGGCCAGATAGGCCTTGTCCGGCACCGCTGCGCGTTCGATTTCCCCGGTCAGCGCCCCCAGCGGCAGCGCCACGTAGACCAGTTGCGCCGGCGTGGTCGCGGCCACGCCCAGTTGCGCGCGCTTGTCGTCCCTGACCACCCGCGCCACCGCGCTGCCGCCGCGCTGCGCGTGTTCCAGCAACGCCAGCTTGGCGTAGCCGAACGCGGCCGGGTCGGCGTAGGCGGCTTGCAGGTCGGGCGCCAGCACCTGGACCTGCTGCACGTCCTTCCAGCCGTCGCGGATCGCCGCATCGACGGCGGTGGCGTCGCCGGCGGCCAGCGCGGCCTGCACCGGGGCGGATTCGAGTTTCTTCGCCAGTTGCGCGGCCTGGCCCTTCAGCGCGCGGGCGGCGGCTTCCACCACCTGGTCGCGGGACTGCTGCAGCTGGTCGGCCACCGCCTCCGCGCGCCACTGGCGCACGCCGGTCCAGCCCCACCACAGCGCCGCCAGCGCCAGCACCGCCGCCGCCGCAAGCAATGCCGGGTTGTTCGCGCCGCGACCGTTGTCGTTTGCCATGAGTTTTCGCCCCTGTCAGCGCAAGCCCGTATGGCCGAAGCCGCCTTCGCCACGCGCGCTGTCGGCGAAAGTATCCACTACTTGCAGTCTCACGCGCGTGACGGGGAGCACGACCAGTTGCGCGATGCGGTCACCCGGCTGGAAGGTGAAGGCTTCCTTGCCGCGATTCCAGACGCTGATCTGCAACGGCCCCTGGTAGTCAGCGTCGATCAGGCCGGTGCCGTTGCCCAGCACGATGCCGTGGCGGTGGCCCAGCCCGGAGCGCGGCAGCACCACCGCGCACAATCCCGGATCGGACAGATGGATCGCCAGGCCGCTGGGCACCAGCGCGACGTCGCCGGGCGCGAGCGTCAGCGGCGTTTCCAGCGCGGCGCGCAGGTCCAGCCCGGCGCTGGCGGCGGTGGCGTAGTCCGGCAGCGGCCACTCGTCGCCGAAGCGCGGGTCGAGCAGCTTCACTTCGATGGCGCGGGGTTTGTTCATGCGTCCAGTCTTTCCGCAATCAGGTCGATCAGGTCCTCGGCCAGCTGGGTCTTCGGCGCGGACGGGAAGTCGCGCTCGCCGTCGGCCCAGTAGGCGGTCATCGCGTTGTCGTCGCTCTCGAAGCCGCCGTTGGCCACGCCGACGCGGTTGGCGACGATCAGGTCCAGGCGCTTGGCTTCCAGCTTGCCGCGCGCGTAGCCGGCCACGTTCTCGGTCTCGGCGGCGAAGCCGACCACCAGCTTCAGCCGGCCCTGGGTCTGCGCGGCGACCTCGGCCAGGATGTCCGGGGTGCGCACCAGGTCCAGCGCCAGCGATTCGCCGGATTTCTTGATCTTGCTCGGCGAAGCCGTGCGCGGGGTGTAGTCGGCCACCGCGGCCGCGCCGATGTAGACGTCGGCCGGCAGCGCGGCGAACACGGCGTCGTGCATCTGCCTGGCCGAACGCACGTCGACGCGCCTGACCCCGGCCGGCGTCGGCAGGTGCACCGGCCCGGCGACCAGCACCACCTTCGCCCCGCGCCGGGCGGCGCTGTCGGCGATGGCGAAACCCATCTTGCCGCTGCTGCGGTTGCCCAGGTAGCGGACCGGGTCCAGATCCTCGTAGGTCGGGCCGGCGCTGACCACGATCTTCAGGCCCTTGAGCCGCGAATCGGCGACCGCCGGCGCGGAAATGGC
Organism: Pseudoxanthomonas sp.; assembly: GCA_047601245.1. GTDB lineage: Bacteria > Pseudomonadota > Gammaproteobacteria > Xanthomonadales > Xanthomonadaceae > Pseudoxanthomonas_A. The sequence goes on along the minus strand of JASGJU010000002.1, from coordinate 2,535,950 downwards.
GCCGGCCAGGGCAGCGACGATGGTTTCCGGTTCGCTGAGCCGGCCGGGGCCGGATTCGCCTTCGGCCAGCGGGCCGTCTTCCGGCCCGATCACCCGCACGCCGCGGTCGCGCAGGATTTCGACGTTGGCCTGGGTGGCCGGGTGCAGCCACATGCGGTGGTTCATCGCCGGCGCGATCGAAATCGGCGCGGTCGTGGCCAGCGCCAGCGTGGTCACCAGGTCGTCGGCATGGCCCTGGGCCAGCCGCGCGATCAGGTCGGCGGTGGCCGGGGCGACCACCACGCGATCGGCCCAGCGCGCCAGTTCCAGGTGCCCCATCGCCTGCTCGGCCGCGCTGTCCCACAGGCTGGTGCGCACCGGCAGGCCGGACAGCGCCTGGAAGCTGAGCGGCGTGACGAACTGCTGCGCGCCGTCGGTCATCGCCACCTGCACGGCGGCGCCGGCGTCGCGCAGCCGCCGCACCAGTTCCAGCGCCTTGTAGGCGGCGATGCCGCCGCCGACGCACAACAGGATGCGTTGGCCTTTCAGATCGGGCACGTCAGGAAATTCCCAGCCGCAAACGGGCGGTTAGCTTACCCGATGGCGCGGCATGACCTTATGCCCGCAGGGCATGAGGAAATACACACTGGAACCCGTCCCAAGCGCCGACAGGCCCGGTTCCCATGCACATCCGCGAATGGCCCCCGGAAGAACGTCCCCGCGAAAAGCTGCTGCGCCGCGGCGCGGCCGCCTTGTCGGACGCGGAGCTGCTGGCGATCTTCCTCGGCTCCGGCCTGCGCGGCCGCGACGCGGTGCAGACCGCGCGCGAACTGCTGACCGCGCATGGCCCGCTACGCAGGCTGCTGGAGCATACGCCGGCCAAGCTGGCCGAACTGCCGGGCCTGGGCCACGCCCGCGCCAGCGCGCTGGCCGCGGCGCTGGAACTGGGCAACCGCCATCTGGCCGCCGGGCTCGAACGCGGCGACGCCCTGACCGACCCGTCCAGCGCCGGCCGCTACTTCGCCCAGCGCCTGCGCCACCACGCGCACGAGGTGTTCGCCGCGCTGTTCCTGGACACCCGCCATCGCGCGATCGGTTTCGAGGAGATGTTCCGCGGCACCGTCGACGGCGCGGAGGTGCACCCGCGCGAGGTCGTGCGCCGCGCGCTGGCGCACAACGCGGCGGCGGTGATCGTCGGCCACAACCATCCCTCCGGCTGCCCCGCCCCGTCCGCCGCCGACCGCGCCCTGACCGCGCGACTGAAGCAGGCGCTGGCGCTGGTGGACGTGCGCCTGCTGGACCACTTCGTGGTCGGCGACGGCAGCCCGGTGTCGCTGGCGGCGCGCGGATGGGTGTGAATACCGGCGTTTCCAGCGGGATTGCCGAGCGCATCCTGTGGTTGCGCGGCCACAAGGTCATCCTCGACCGCGACCTGGCTGCGCTCTACGGCGTCGAAACCCGTCGCCTGAATGAGCAGGTACGTCGCAATCGCGAACGATTCCCGGCCGATTTCCTGATCGAAGCCACCCCGGAAGAAGCCACTGGTTTGATGTCGCAAAATGCGACATCAAACCGCGGCGGCCATCGCAAGCCGCCTCTGGCCTTCACCGAACACGGCGCGCTGATGGCCGCCAGCGTGCTCAGTTCACCGCAAGCCGTGGAAATGAGCATCTACGTCGTTCGCGCCTTCGTGCATCTGCGCGAGGCCCTCGCCGGCAATCGCGAACTGGCCCGCAAGATCGCCGAGCTGGAACGCCGCATCGGCGCCCGGCTGGCCGACCACGACCAGGCCATCGCCGAGATCCTCGGCGCCATTCGCCAATTGACGACGCCTCCCGAGTCGAGAAAACGGCCGATCGGGTTCGTGCCGCCCAAGTAACCGCCACGGCCCAGCCGCCTCGGCTAAAATGCCCGGTCAGCATTTCCCAGCCGAAACCCGTGAAATCCCAACTCCGCGGCCTGATCGAACAGGCCATCGCCGCCCTGCGCCAAGCCGGCGCGCTGCCTTCCGAGTTCGCCGCCCCCGATTTCGTGGTCGAGCGCCCGAAGGACCGCAGCCACGGCGATTTCTCGACCAACGCGGCGATGCTGCTGGTGCGCGCGGTCGCGCAGGCCGGCGGCGGCAAGCCGAACCCGCGCGCGTTGGCGCAGCAACTGGTCGACGCGCTGCCGCCCTCAAGCGACGTCGCCAGGGTCGAGATCGCCGGCCCCGGTTTCGTCAATTTCCACCTGTCGCCGACCGCGTACCAGCGCGAAGTCGCCGCCGCACTGCGCGCAGGCCGCCGCTACGGCGCCAACGGTTCCGGCGGCGGCAGGACCGTCGGCGTCGAATACGTTTCCGCCAACCCGACCGGCCCGCTGCACGTCGGCCACGGCCGCGCCGGCGCGATCGGCGACTGCATCGCCCGGGTGCTGGCGGCCAACGGCTGGAACGCCCGCCGCGAGTTCTACTACAACGACGCCGGCGTGCAGATCGAGAACCTCGCCCGCAGCACCCAGGCGCGATTGCGCGGCCTCAAGCCCGGCGACGCGCAGTGGCCGGCCGACGCCTACAACGGCGACTACATCGCCGACGTGGCCGCGGCGTACCTGCGCGGCGATTCGGTCGAGATCGAAGGCCACGTCGTGACCGGCGCCGGCGACGTCGAGGACCTCGACGCGATCCGCAGGTTCGCGGTCGCCTACCTGCGCCGCGAGCAGAACGGCGACCTGGCCGCGTTCGGGGTGTCGTTCGACGTGTATTTCCTGGAAAGCTCGCTGTACGCCGACGGCAAGGTCGAGGAGACCGTCAGGCGCCTGGCCGAAACCGGCCATACCTACGAGGAAGGCGGCGCGCTGTGGCTGCGCAGCACCGATTTCGGCGACGACAAGGACCGCGTCATGCGCAAGTCCGACGGCACCTACACGTACTTCCTGCCGGACGTGGCCTACCACCTGTCGAAGTGGCAGCGCGGCTACCAGCGCGCGATCACCGAACTGGGCGCCGACCACCACGGCTCGCTGGCGCGCGTGCGCGCCGGGCTGCAGGCGCTGGACGTCGGCATTCCATCCGGCTACCCCGAATACGTGCTGCACCAGATGGTCACGGTGATGCGCGGCGGCGAGGAAGTGAAGCTGTCCAAGCGCGCCGGCTCGTACTTCACCCTGCGCGACCTGATCGACGAAGCCGGCCGCGACGCGACGCGCTGGTTCCTGATCGCGCGCAAGCCGGATTCGCAGCTGGTGTTCGACATCGACCTGGCGCGCCAGCAGAGCAACGACAACCCGGTGTTCTACGTGCAGTACGCGCACGCCCGCGTGTGCAGCCTGCTGCGGCAGGCGGCGGAGAAGGGCTTCGCCTACGACGAGGACAACGGCGTGGCCCACCTGGCCGGGCTGGACGACGAGGCCTCGCTGCTGCTCGCCGTCGAACTGTCGCGCTATCCGGAAACGGTCGAGGCCGCCGGCGCGACGCTGGAGCCGCACCTGATCGCGCAATACCTGCGCGAACTGGCCTATGCTTTCCACACATGGTACGCGGCGACGCCGGTGCTGGTCGAGGACGCCGCCTTGCGCGATGCGCGGCTCGCGCTGGCGTCGGCGGTGCGGCTGGCGCTGGCCAACGGGCTGGACCTGCTGGGCGTGAGCGCGCCGGAAAAGATGTAGTCAGGGACGAAGCAGCGACCGAAACGGAGAAGGAACAAAAAATGGCGGCAAGACGCAACAAGAACCAGGCGCGGCGCACCGGCGGCGGCGGCGGCGGCACGCCCGGCTGGGTATGGCTGGTGGTCGGCGTGGTGCTGGGCGCGGTGCTGCTGTTCACGGTGCCGGGCCTGCTGAAGAAGGACGGCGACGGCTTCTTCCGCCCGAAGCCGAACCCCGACGCCAAGCCGGCGCCGGTCGCCGAGTCCGAGGACGAAGCCCCCACCGACGCCGCGACGCCGACCGCAACCGCCAAGGCGGACGCCCCGGCGAAGGAACCGCAATACGACTTCTACACCCTGCTGCCGGGCAAGGAAGTGCGCATGTCCGATGCCGAGCTGGCCGCCAGCGCGCGCGAGGAACGCATCCGCCAGCAGCAGTTGCAGGCGGCGCAGGAAGCGCGCGCGGGACAGCCGGCGGAGCCGTCCGCGATCGCGGACATCGCGCCCAGGCCGATCGACGAAGTGCCGGCCGCAACGCCGGCCAGCGCCGCGACCGCGACGAAACCCGCGGATACGCCCAGGACCGAGGTTCAGAAACCCGCCGCGGCGCAGACCGTCGCTTCCGCGGCGGACGTCCGCTACATCCTCCAGGCCGGCGCGTTCGGCGCGTCCGGCGACGCCGAGGCGACCAAGGCGAAGATCGCCCTGCTGGGCCTGAGCGCGCGCGTCGAATCGGCGCAGATCGGCGACAAGACCGTCTACCGCGTGCGCATGGGCCCCTACGGCAGCGCCAGCGAACTGGCCGAGGCCAAGCAGAAACTCGCCAACGGCGGCTTGCCGGCGATGGCGATCAAGGCGCAATGATGGCGCTCGCGGCGCTGGCGACGAAAGCGGACACCCCGGGCAAGCGCCTGGTCGTGGCCGCCGCCGCCGCGATCGCCTGCCAGTTGCTGCTGACCTTCGTCGTTTCGCACATCCCCGGCATCGACCGCACCAGCTTCCGCACCGCGCTGGGCTGGCTGCAACCGGCCAGTTATCTGGTCGCCGCGCTGTCGATGGCGCTGGGCGGCTGGCTGGGCGGGCGGCGCTTCGTCGTCGTCGCCCTGGTCGTAACCGCGCTGGTCTGGCTGGGCACGCTGTACGTGCTGGCGCAGACCTCGGCCGCGCTCACCGGCAAGCCGTTCGCCGCGAACCTGCTTTCCGCGCTTTCCTTCAACAAGGCCAACATCGTCTGCGCGCTGCTGGCCGCCACGCTCGGCGCGCTGGCCGGCGCATGGTGGCGCAGCCGGCGCGCCGCGCAGGGATCCCGCTCGCCATGACCCGCACCGCCTTCATCACCGGCGCCACCTCCGGCTTCGGCGCCGCCGCCGTTCGCCGTTTCGCTTCCGCGGGCTGGAAAGTCGTCGCCACCGGTCGCCGCGCCGAACGCCTGCAGCAGCTCGTCGACGAGTTCGGTGCGGACAGGTTGCATGCGCTGGCCTTCGACGTGCGCGATACGAAGGCGATGGACGCCGCCGTCGATTCCCTGCCCGAGGGCTTCCGCGACGTCGACCTGCTGGTCAACAACGCCGGCCTGGCGTTGGGCACGCTGCCGGCGCAGCAGGCGTCGCTGGACGACTGGCGCACGATGATCGACACCAACGTCACCGCGCTGGCGACACTGACCCGCAAGTTGCTGCCCAGGCTGATCGAGCGCAAGGGCGCGATCGTCAACGTCAGTTCGGTGGCCGCCACCTATCCGTATGTCGGCGGCAACGTCTACGGCGGCACCAAGGCCTTCGTGAAGCAGTTCTCTCTGGGCCTGCGCAGCGACCTGCACGGCACCGGCGTGCGCGTGACCAGCATCGAACCGGGCATGGCCGAAACCGAGTTCACCCTGGTCCGCACCCACGGCGACCAGGCCGCGTCGGACAAGCTGTATGCCGGCGCCGGACCGATGACCGCCGAGGACATCGCCGAGCAGATCTGGTACGTCGCCAACCTGCCGCCGCACCTCAACATCAACCGGCTGGAAATCATGCCGGTGACGCAGTCGTTCGCCGGGTTCCAGGTGCATCGCGGCTGATCCCGGCGATCATTCGGCGAGCAGGAGATCGCGCACCGCCTCGGCCGTGCCGGTCGCCGATTGCGGGTTCTGGCCGGTGACCAGCTGGCCGTCGACCACGGTGTTCGCAGTCCAGTTGGCCGCCGGCTGGTGCAACGCACCGCGCTGCGCCAGCGTGGCGGCCAGCAGGAACGGCACTACGCCGTCGAGCTTGACCGCGCGCTCCTCGTCGTCGGTGAACGCACTGACCCGCTTGCCGGCGACCAGATAGCTGCCGTCGCCCAGCTTCACGTTGACCAGCGCCGCCGGTCCGTGGCACACCGCCGCGACGATCGCGCCGCCTTCGTAGATCTCGCGGGTCACCCGTTGCACCGCCGGACTGGCGGGAAAGTCCCACATGGCGCCATGGCCGCCTGCGTAGAACACCGCCGAATACCTGCCGGCATCGACATCGTCCAGCTTCAGCGTGGCGCGGATCGCGCGGCGGAAACCGGCGTCGTTCCAGTAGCGTGCGTTGGTGGCGTCGTCCAGTTCCACCCCGTCCACCGGCGGCTCGCCGCCCTGGATCGACGCGAACTCGACGGGAATGCCGGCGGCGTCGAACACGACCAGCGGGTGGGTCACCTCGCCGAGATAGAAACCGGTCGGCTGGCCGGTATCGCCCTTCACGCCGTGGCTGGTCAGCACGATCAGCACCGGCTTGGGCACGGGTTGGGCGGCGCCGGGGTCGGCGGCAGTGGCAAGACCGACGGCTGCGGCAAGCAAGAGGTTCATGGCGGGCTCCTTTGGTCGATGGGGGAAACGGCCTTGGCGGCGGTTGGCAGGCACTGTATTGTTTCCGTTAGCGGCGAAAAACCGACTCTTCCGCAATTCAATCTTGCCGATCACGCACAAATGGGCTTGCGCCGACTGGACGACATCGAAGCGCTGATCCTTGCCGTCGAGCGCGGCTCGCTGACCGCCGCCGCGACCACGCTGGGCAGCACGCCTTCGGCCGTGAGCCGGGCGATTTCCCGGCTGGAACAGCGCCTGGGCACGCAGTTGCTTCGCCGCAGCACGCGCCGGCTGGGCCTGACCGAGGCCGGCCAGCAGTATCTGGAGCAATCGCGCCATGCCTTCGCCCTGCTCGACGAAGCCGAACGCGCGCTGCAAGGCCAACGCGAACGGCTCGCCGGGCGCGTGCGCATCAGTGCGCCGACGACCTATGGCCATTACCGCCTGCCGCAGCGTCTGCGCGAATTCGCCCAGAACCATCCGCAAGTGGAAATCGAGCTCGAAATCGGCAACCGCAACGTCGATCTGGTCGCCGAAGGCTACGATCTGGCCATCCGCGGCGGCGAACTGCCCGACAGCGGCCTGGTCGCGCGCAAGCTGGAAGAGGCGAGTTTCTGCCTGGTCGCCGCGCCGGCCTACCTGCAACGCCGCGGCGTACCGCGACGCATCGCCGACCTGGCCGCGCACGATTGCATCGCCTTCATCATGCCCAGCACCGGCCGCGCGATGCCCTGGCGGCTGCGCGACGGCGACGCGGAATCGGAATGGACGTGCAGTCCCGCGCTGAAAGTCGCCGGCGACCCGCTGGGCGCGGTGTCGCTGGCCCGCGCCGGGGCCGGCATCTGCCAGAGTTACGAATTCATCGTCGCCGACGACCTGCGCCGCGGCGACCTGGTCGAAGTATTGCCGCAGACGCGCGGCCGCACGCGGGCGTTCTCGCTGCTGTACGCCCCGCACCGGCAACTGTCGGCGGCCTCGCGCGCGCTGATCGAAGCACTGACCGCGCCGCCGGACTAGGTCAGAGCTGCGCCGGCACGCGACCGACCGCCATCACACGCAACGCGCAGTCGCAGGAACGGCCGCTCCACCGCGTAGTGCAGCAGCGCGCCCGCCGCGATCGCGGCGATGCCGTAGGCGCAGAAAGCGACGAAACCCCCGCCCGCCAGCGCGTCGCCCCACTGCGCCTGCACCACGTGGTAGACCGCCTTGTGCACCAGGTACAGGCTGTAGGAAATCGCCGCCAGCCAGCCGGCGCCGGGCACGCGCCAGCGGCCGATCAGGCTGTCGCGGCCCGCGCCGGCGAATACCAGCAGCGCCATGCCCGCCGACAGCACCGGCCAGCCGACGACATTAACCAGCAATCCGCCGCGGTCGCGGAACAGCCACAACGCCAGCGCCATCACGGCGATGCCGGCCAGCCCGAATGCGTTCGCATGCGCACGGGCGCGCGCCCAGGCCTGCGGGCGGAACGTCTTCCACGCCGCCAGCATTACCCCCATCAGCAGCCCGTCCAGCCGGTTCCACGTCGGATAGTAGATGTCTTCGAGAAACCAGTTCCGCAGGTCGAATCCCGGGTCGACGGCGTGGTCGTGCAGCCAGATGCCGCTGCGCAACGCGACGCCGCCCAGCACGACGGCCGCGCACACGACGGCGAATTTCCACGTCGCCGGCCTGCGCAGCAACAGCGCCGCCAGCAGCGGGAACAGCAGGTAGAAATGCTCTTCCACGCACAGCGACCACGCGTGCGAAAACGCGCCCTTGCCGTAGTCGATGGACAGGTTCAACACGAAGGTCGCGAACTTCCACCCCGGTTCCATGTCCGGCATTTCCCGGAAGCCCGGCCACAGCAGGTACAGCGACAGCACCAGCCAGTACGCCGGCAGGATGCGGAACGCGCGCCGGGTGTAGAAATCCTTGAACGACAACCGCTGCCCTTCCGCCAACGGCTTCAACACCTGCGAACCGATCAGGAAGCCGCTGAGCGCGAAGAACAAATCCACGCCCATCCAGCCGTAGCGCGACAACCACGACCAATCCGGCCCCAACCCACCCACCACCCACGAGTGGAAGCACATCACCCACACAATGGCGATGGCGCGCAGCAGGTCGAGGCCGGGAAGACGTTGCATGCGCGGGGGATCAGCCATTGCGGCCATTGCGCAGGCGCGCATGCAGCGCATCGACGTAGGTGCGGCTGGCGCGCAGCAGGGTGCCGTCATGCAGCCGCAGCAGCGCGTCGCGATTGGACAGCGGCTGCATTTCCGCGATGCGGTCCAGGCGGACGATGGCGGAGCGGTGCACGCGCAGGAAGCGTTCCCCGTCCAGGCGTTCCTGCAACCGCTGCAGCGATTCGCGGATCAAATGGCGCCTGCCGCCGGCATGCAGGACGGCATAGTCGCCGTCGGCCTGCAGGTATTCCACCTCATCGACGGGAACGAAGACCGTGCGCCGCCCGACGCGGACCTCGAAGCGGGCCGGCAGCGACGGCGCGGGCGGCGGCAGGCCGGCCATCGCCGCGGCCGGCCTGCGCAAACGCCGGCGCGCGCGGTCCATCGCTTCGGCAAGGCGCTCGTCGTCCAGCGGCTTCAGCAGGTAATCCACCGCGTCCAGCTCGAATGCGGAAACGGCGAACGAGGCGTGCGCGGTCAGCAGGATCGCCAGCGGCCGCTCCTGCGGCGGCAGTCCGCGCAGCACGTCGATGCCGTCCATGCCCGGCATCTGCACGTCCAGCACGACCAGATCGGGCCGCAACCGGCGGACGCCTTCCATCGCCGCATGGCCGTCGGCGTACTGCCCCACCACCTCGACGTCGTCGAAGCGCGACAGGCAGGCGATCGCGCCGCTGCGCGCCAGCGGCTCGTCGTCGATCACGGCGACGCGGATCATGCCGGCTCCAGGGCGGCGCCGGAGCCGCGCAACGGCACTTCGACGATCACTTCGTAAACGCCCGATTCCAGCGCGGTTGCGGAAAAACGATGGCTTCCCGGATACAGCCGCGCCAGCCGTTCGCGCACGTTCGATTGTCCCAGCGAAGCGCCGTCCGCCGCTTCGCCCGGCGCCGCCTCCGCGCCGTCGTTGCGCACCCGCAGGCGCAGACGGTCGCCGCGCGCGTCGATCCCGATGTCGATGCCTCCCGGCGCGCTGCGGCGGGCGATGCCGTGGCGGATGGCGTTCTCCACCAGCGGCTGCAGCAGCAGCGTCGGCACGCTCGCATCCAGCACGCCCGGCCCCACCTTCCAGCGCACCTGCAAACGCGCGCCCAGCCGCGCCTGCTCGATGGACAGATAGGTTTCGGTCAAGGCCAGCTCCTCGGCCAGCGCCACCTCGTGCGCCTGCCCGTCCAGCGTCGCCCGCAGGAACGCGCCCAATTGCGCGATCATCGTCCGCGCCTCGTCGCTCCGCCCCTCGGCGACCAGCGACGAGACGCCGTTGAGCGCGTTGAACAGGAAGTGCGGATGCAACTGGTAGCGCAGCGCGCGCAGTTCCGCCTCGCGCGCGGCCAGTTCGGCATCGCGGTGGCGGTGCTGCTCCTCCTTCAGCGCGTGGTAATGGCCGACCAGCGCATGCGCGGCGCAGAAGGCGATCAGCGCCAGCCAGCAATCGTCCAGCCCGGTGAACAGTTGCGGCCAGCGAAACGGCCGCCCCGTTCCCCAGTCCATCGCGGCGGTCAATGCGAGTCCCAGGCCGGCGTTGACCACCGACATGGCGTAGGTCGCGCCCAGCAGCAGCGGAACCGACAGCCACGGCGACCACGCGCCGCGCCACATCCAGCGCTGCAGCCAGACCAGGACCGGCACCCACACCGCGTACGCCGACAGGTACAGCGTGCGATAGGCCAGCGCATGGCCATGCCCGATGGCCGGCAAGGCCATCACCAGCAGGCACAGGCCGATCGGCAAGGCCGCGGCCAGCGACATGCGCCAGGGCGGCAAAGGCATCGGCACACCGGCCATTCCGGAGCGACCCTCGGCGATGCTCATTCCTGCAGCGGGTCGCGGACCGACCAGATCACCGAAACGATCTTCCAGCCGCCTTCGGTGCGGAGCAGTTGCCACATCTCGCGCCCCCGGTTCGTCTGTCTGCCGTCCGTCAGGAACGCGTAGTCGAAATCGACGGACGCGATCTCGCCATCCGTGTCGATCCTGATGTTCGAAAACTTCTCCTCGCTGGATTTCTTGCTGGACGCGATGGATTCGATGAAGCTGACATGATTGACCTGCGGAAGGTACCGGGTCTTCTTCGCATCCGGCTTGGTTTCCCGGATGCGGGCCAGCCACGCATCGTCCACGACGGACCGCCAATTCACTTCCCGCGGATCGTCGGAAACGAAAAGACCCAGGAACGTCGCCTTGTCCTTGTCGATGATCGACGTGCGGACCGATTCGACGATCTTGCGGATCGCGTCCACGTCCTTCGCCTCGTTCCGCGCCGCCAGCGCCGTCCCCGGCAGCGCAAGGCCGAGAAAGGCCGCGAGGAGAATCGCTCTGGACTGCATGGACATGGGACGGCGCCGGGGATCCGTTGGAAGGAAGCCCATTAGTCCATGCTTTTGTTGAAGACGCCACGAGCCCATGCCGTTCATGCGCCCGGCCGTGCCCGAGGTGCGGCGAAAGGGTTGCGATCCGTTGCGTCAGGCCAGCGACCCATCGCCCGGATCGGCGGCCACGGCTGGCGCAAGCCAGCATTGCGCCCCATTATCCGCGTGCAGGATTCGTTCGTCCTGGGGGGATAGATGGGAATGTGCAGATTGACGCGTAGGGCGGGGCGGCTGCCGGCATTGCTGCTGGCGTTGTCGCAGGCCCTGCCCGCGGGCGCGCAGGCGCGGAGCGACGCCGCTTCGGCGCGAGAATTCGACGCGCTGTACGCTAGGATCACCGGCCCCGCCGCGCTGGACGGAACCGATGCGGCCAACGACGCCAACCTCGAACGGCTGCGCACGCTGCTCCCGCCGGACGACGCGGCGCGCGACGCGCGTTTCCGCTCGGTCTATTGCTACAGCAGCAATAGCTGGGGCGGCGACTACGCGCATGGACTCGCCTATACCGACGAAGCCCTGCGCCGCGCACGGGCGGCGAACGACCAGGAGGCGCTGGCCCGGGCCATGATCTGCCGGATCGCCTACGTGCTGCCGCTGCAAGGCTCGAAGCAGGCGCTAGCCGAAGCGGACAAGGCCGTCGCCCTGGCGGAAAAGGCGCAGGCGCCGCAGTTGCTGGGGGAAATCCTGATGTACCGCGGCAGCCTGTTCTCGCAGATGGGCGACCAGGCCAAGGCGCTGCTGGACTACCAGCGCGCGCGCACCGCATTCCGCGACGCCGGCATCGACCATGAAATCGACCGCCTGCTGATCCGGCTCGCCGTCGCCTATCGTCGCATCGGCGACTGGGCGCACGCCGAGCTGTACCTGAACCAGTCGCTGGCGCGGATGGAGGAAAAAAAGGATTGGACGTGGGTCGCGACCACCCTGACCCAACTCGGCTACCTGCACGACGAGGCGGGCGCGCCGGACAAGGCGCAGGCGGCGTTCCAGCGCGCGATCGCGGTCGCGACCGAGCATGGCAGCGGCAGCGGGGCCAGCAGCGCGCGACTGGGCCTTGCGTCCGTGCAGGTGGGGCAGGGGCGGTACGACGACGCCCTCGCCGCGCTGGCGCAGGCGCGCGCCGATTACGCCAAGGCGGGCGACACCCAGAACGACGACATGTTGCTGCTGCTCACCGGCAGGGCGCTGGCCGGCAAGGGCCGGCATCGCGAGGCCCTGCCGCTCTACCGGCAGGCGCTGCCGCTGCTGCAGCGCGACGGCAACGAGCGTTACCTCGCCACCTTGCACCAGGCGCTGGCCGCCAGCGAGGAGGCGCTGGGCCGCGACGCCGAGGCACTGGCCGACTTCAAGCGCTACAGCGAACTGCAGTCCACCCTGCAGCGCAAGATGCAACTGGAGCAGAACCGGTTGCTGGCCTACGAGCACGAAGCGCGCACCCGCGAACTGGAAAACCACCGGCTGCGCACCGAAGCCGACGCCCAGCGGCAGCAACTCGCGGCGCTGGAACGCGTGCGCGGCTGGCAACGGCTGGCGCTGCTGCTGGGCACCCTGCTGATCGCCCTGCTGACGCTGTTGGCCGTGCGCCAGCAGCGCCTTTCGCGCCGCCTGCGCACGCTGGCGATGACCGATCCGCTGACCGGCGCGGCCAGCCGCGTCGCCATCGTCAAGACCGCCGACAACGCGCTGGCGCAGGCGGCGCGCAACGGCGCGCCGCTGTCGGTGCTGATGATCGACCTGGACCACTTCAAGGCCATCAACGACCGCTACGGCCATGCCGCAGGCGATGCGGTGCTGCACGCGGTCGCCGCGGCGTGGCAGGCGCAACTGCGCGAATACGACGCGCTGGGGCGCACCGGCGGCGAGGAATTCGTGGTGGTCTGCGCGGACGCTTCGCTGGCGCTGGCGCGCTCCATCGCCGAGCGCCTGCTGCACGCCACCCGCGACGTGCGCCTGCCGGGCATCGACCCCGACCTGCGCATCGGCACCAGCATCGGCGTCGCCGAAGCGCAGGCGGGCGACACCTGCGAAAGCCTGTTCGCCCGCGCCGACGCCGCGCTCTACCGCGCCAAATCGCTGGGGCGCGACCGGGTGGAATCCTGGAACGCGTCAAGCGCCGACAGTGCGGCGAACGGGTAAAACGCCTCAGTCCTGAGGCGTGTCGTCGAGGTAGGTGTAGCCGGTCAGCCCCGCTTCCAGCGCCTGGTTCAGGCGCGCCGCTTCCGACGGGCCGATGTAGAGCGCGCCGACCCGCGCCTTGTAGATGCGGCGCAGGTCGTCGACCTTGTAACCGACATAGTCGAGCATCACGTCGGTAGTGTCGCCGCGGCGCTGCTGGCGCAGCTTGTAGCCGTCGCCTTCGACCGTGACCTCCACCGCGTCGGTGTCGCCGAACAGGTTGTGGATGTCGCCGAGGATCTCCTGGTACGCGCCGACCAGGAAGAAGCCCAGGCGGTAGCTTTCGCCCGGTTTCAGCGGGTGCAGCGGCAGCGAGCTGTCCAGGCCCTCGTTCTCGACGTAGGTGTCGACCTGGCCGTCGGAATCGCAGGTCACGTCGGCGAGGATGCCGCGCCGGGTCGGCGCCTCGTCCAGGCGTTCGATCGGCACGATCGGGAACACCTGGTCGATCGCCCATACGTCCGGAATCGATTCGAACACGCTGAAGTTGACGAAATACTTGTCGACCAGGCGGTCGTTGAGTTCGTCCAGCACCGGCCGGTGGCTCTTCTCCTCGCCGGTCAGGCGCGCGCGCACGGCGTGGGCGATCAGGTAGAACAAGTCGTCCAGGCGCGCGCGCTGGCGCAGGTCGATCTGGCCCAGCGCGTAGGCGCTCAGGCCCTCGGCGTGGAAATGCTGCGCCTCCTGGAACAGTTCCACCGCCGGGCGCGCGTCGATTTCCCCGGCGATCTCGCGCAGGTGGCGCACGGCCGCCGGCTCGTCGGCGGCCGGCGGCGGCATGCGGCCTTCCGGCGCCTGCTCCACTTCCGAGACGTTCGCCACCAGCACCGCGTGGTGCGCGGTCATGGCGCGGCCGCATTCGGTGACGATGCGCGGCTGCGGCAGGCCATGCTGCTCGCAGGCTTCGGCCAGCGGCTGCACGATGTTGCCGGCGTACTGGTTCAGGCCGTAGTTGATGCTGCAGTAGCTGCGCGAACGCGTGCCTTCGTAGTCGACGCCGAGGCCGCCGCCGACGTCCACGTGCGAAATCGCCGCGCCCAGCCGGCTCAGTTCGACGAAGTAGCGCGTGGCCTCGCGCATGCCGTTGGCGATGTCGCGCACGTTGCTGATCTGGCTGCCCATGTGAAAATGCAGCAGGTTCAGCGCATCCTGCAGGCCGGCGTCGCCCAGCTTCTTCCACAGGTCCAGCACCTGCCGCGGCGACAGCCCGAACTTGGCCTTGTCGCCGCCGCTGTTCTGCCACTTGCCGGCCCCCAGCGAAGCCAGGCGCATGCGCACGCCCAGGCCCGGCCGCACGCCCAGCGCTTGCGATTCCTCGATCACCAGGTCCAGTTCCGAAGGCTTCTCGATGACGATGAAGGTCTGCAGGCCCAGCTTGCGCCCGATCAGCGCCAGGCGGATATATTCGCGGTCCTTGTAGCCGTTGCAGACGATCAGCCCGCCCGGCCGGCTCAAGGCCAGCACCGCCATCAGTTCCGGCTTGCTGCCGGCCTCCAGGCCGAAGCCCTCGCCGGCGTGCGCGGCCAGCGTGCCGGCGACACCGCGGTGCTGGTTGACCTTGATCGGATACACGGCGGTATAGCCGCCGGCGTAGTCCCAGTCCGCCTGCGCCTGGGCGAAGGCGGACTGCAGCTTGCGCAGGCGTTCGCCGAGGATGTCGGGGAAGCGCACCAGCAGCGGCAGCCGCGCGCCGTTGGCGCGGGCGGCGTCGACCACCTCCGGCAGCGCGATCGCCGGCCCACCGGCCTTCGGCGCGACCACGATGCGCCCGGCCGCGTCCACGTCGAAATGGCCGTCGGCCCAGTGCGGGATCGAATAGGTCTTGCGGGCTTGGTCGATGGACCAGGGCATCGGCGCGGTTCCGGCGGGATGGCGAAAGACGCGCATTCTACAAGCAGCGGTCACGCGCGGCCGTTACAATGCGCGCCGCCTTCGCCGCACCCCCATCCGCCCCTCGGGCTGCTTTTCCCGTGAAGAAAAGCGGAAACGCACAAGGAATCGCCATGACCGCCGACGACAATTGGTACATCGAACACTTCCAGCCGACCGGCTCGGCGATCGGCTACCGCGTGAGCGGGAAGCTGGACGAGGTGCAGTCGCCGTTCCAGAAGATCGAGATCTGGCAGACCACCGACTGGGGCAAGCTGATGCTGATCGACGGCGCGGTGATGCTGACCACGCGCGACAATTTCTTCTACCACGAGATGATCGCGCACCCGGCGCTGTTCACCCATCCGGATCCGAAGCGGGTGGTCATCATCGGCGGCGGCGACTGCGGCACATTGCGCGAGGTGCTGAAGCATGCGGGCGTGCAAAGCGCCACCCAGTGCGACATCGACGAGCAGGTCACGCGCATGTCGGAGAAACACTTCCCCGAACTGTGCGAATCCAACGCCGACCCGCGCGCCGAGCTGCTGTTCGACGACGGTGTGGCGTACATGCGCAACTGCCCGGCCGGCAGCGTGGACGTGGTCATCGTCGACTCCACCGATCCGGTCGGCCCGGCCGAGGGCCTGTTCAACAAGGCCTTCTACGAGAGCTGCTTCCGCGCGCTGAAGGACGACGGCATCCTGGTCCAGCAATCCGAATCGCCGCTGGCGCTGCTGGACCTGATCAAGGAGATGCGCGGCGAGATGGCCAAGGCCGGCTTCAGCGCCTTCAAGACCCTGCCGTTCCCGCAGCCCTGCTATCCGACCGGCTGGTGGAGCGTGACCCTGGCGCGCAAGGGGCTGGGCTTCGATTTCCGCCAGGACGATGCGGCGGCGAAGCGCTTCGACACCCTGTATTACAGCGCGCACCTGCACAACGGCGTGCTGGTCGCGCCGCCGTTCGTGGCGCGGGCGCTGGGCGAGGGCTGATTCGGACGAACGGTCAGCCCCGTTCATCTTTCATTGGGGAGCTTGCCGGCGCCCCATTCCATTGATTTTAAATGGATTTTCCTGATCTACCAGGATCAGGTTCATGCATGGAACGATGTTTTGCCGGCTCTTGGCGGCTTCCGTGGTCGGAAAAGTGTCAGATTCCCGTTAATATTAATTGCCGAATCAAACAGTTCGGCAATTGATGTGCGCCGCCGTCCGGCGAGCGACGAATCCGACCGCAATGAACGCCACCTCCCTGTCCCCGCAGCGCCATTCCGACCTGCCCGCTGGAGCCCGCCTGCTCAAGCGCGGCGAGCGCGTGCTGGAGCCGGACGTCTACGTGGCCCCGCACGGCGGCCAGCCGGTGGTGGTCAAGGACTACCGCCGCTACCGCGGCACGCCGCTGGCGCTGGCCGCGCGCTGGCTGGTGCGGCACGAGGCCGGCATCCTGCGCCGCCTGCGCGGCTGGCGGCACGCGCCGGCGCTGGTCGGCATGGGCGCATTGGCACTGGGCATGGAGTTCATCCCCGGCGCCACGCTGAGTGAAATCGGGCTCAACGACAGCGCCGGCGCGGTCGGGCAGGAAGTGTTCGACCAGTTGCAGGCGGCGCTGCGCAAGCTGCATGCCGAAGGCATCACCCACAACGACCTGCACGGCACCAACGTGGTGGTCAGCGCCGGCGTGCCGGTGCTGATCGACTTCACCTCGGCCTGGCGCGCGCCGCGGCTGCTGCGCCACAGTTTCCTGTCGCGGCAGTTGCGCCGCGGCGACTGGAAGAACCTGCTGAAGCTGCGCCAGCGCGTGACCGGCGTCGAACCGACCCCCGAGCAGGCCGCGCGCGTGGCCGAGCCGCGCTGGGTGCGCCGCATCCGCGGCGGATGGAAACGGTTCTACCGGGGCGCCGCGGCCTGAATCACGCCGCGGGGGAAACCCCGCGATGCGACCGGCGTCAGTAGACCGCCGGCACGTACATCTCCTTCGGCACCGGATGGCGCAGGTAATCCGGATGGTGCTCGCGCGCCGGCAAGGCGATCTTTTCGTGTTCGATCTCGCCGTACGGGATCTGCGACAGCAGGTGGTGGATGCAGTTCAGGCGCGCGCGCTTCTTGTCGTTGCCCTCCACGATCCACCAAGGGGCCTGCGCAATGTGCGTGCGTTCCAGCATCTCTTCCTTGGCCCGGGTGTACAGCTCCCAGCGCCGCCGCGACTCCAGGTCCATCGGCGACAGCTTCCACTGCTTCAGTGGGTCGTGGATGCGCATCTGGAAGCGGCTGTGCTGTTCGTCGTCGCTGATCGAGAACCAGTACTTGACCAGCACGGTGCCGGAACGCACCAGCATCTTCTCGAACTCGGGCACGCTGCGGAAGAACTCCTCGCGCTCGTCGTCGGTGCAGAAGCCCATCACCGTTTCCACGCCGGCGCGGTTGTACCAGCTGCGGTCGAACAGCACGATCTCGCCGCCGGCCGGCAGGTGCGAGACGTAGCGCTGGAAGTACCACTGCGTGCGCTCGCGGTCGTTCGGCGCCGGCAGCGCGGCCACCCGGCACACGCGCGGGTTCAGGCGCTGGGTGATGCGCTTGATCGCGCCGCCCTTGCCGGCCGAGTCGCGGCCTTCGAACAACACTACGACCTTCAGCTTGCGGTGCACCACCCAGTCCTGCAGCTTGACCAGTTCGCCCTGCAGGCGCAGCAGTTCGCGGAAGTAGTCCGCACGCGGGAAATCCGCCGATCCCGCCTCGTTCTCGCCCTTCAGCAGGTCTTCCAGCCGCGAGTCGTCGAGTTCCAGTTCGATCTCTTCGTCCAGGTCGTCGATGATCTCGGCCTGCAGACGCCGCGCGTAGTCGGAGAGGTTGCCGTCGGGTTCGCGGTTCATGGGGTCGCCTCGCAAGCCCGCATCGTCGCCGCGGCGGATGACAGTCCCGTGTCAGGCGCAACCTGTCAGGCGCAATCGGCGCAGGTCGCGGCCGGTTCGCGCCGCGGCGCCGCCCACAGGTACAGCAGCAGGCCCAGCGCCGCGGTGCACGCGCCGACGTAACCGGTCGACGTCCAGCCCAGACCGGCGCTGATCGCCAATCCGCCCAGCCACGGACCCAGCGCATTGGCCGCGTTGAACGCGGCATGGTGGGAGGCCGCCGCCAGCGTCTGCGCATCGCCGGCCACGTCCATCAGCCGGCTCTGCAGCAGCGGCCCCAGCGCGCCCATCATCCCGACCACCGCCGCGACCGGCAGCACCGACCACGGCGTGCGCGCGGCCAGCGGAAACAGCAGCAATACGGCGACCGCGCCCGCCAGCACCACCGCCACGCCGCGGAAGCCCATCCGGTCGAACAGCCAGCCGCCGAGCATGTTGCCGACCACGCCGCCCAGGCCGACCGCCGCCAATCCAATCGGCACCCAGCCTTCGGACACGCCGGTCACGTTCAGCAGGGTCGGCGCCAGGTAGCTGAAGACGCAGAAGAAGCCGGAGAACCCGACCGCCCCGATCAGCAGCGCCTGCCACACCGGCAGGCGATTGAACGCGCGCAGTTCGGCCCATGCGTCGGCCTTCGCCGAAGGGACCGGCTCGGCCGGCAGGAAACGCGCGGTCAGCACCACCGTGGTCAGCGCGATCAGCGACACCGCCCCGTAGGCCCAGCGCCAACTCGCCGCCTGTCCCATCCACGACGCCAGCGGGTTGCCGATCAGGACCGCCAGCGTCAGGCCCAGCATCGTCAGGCTGACCGCCTTGCCGCGTTCCTGCGGCCGGCTGATCGCCGCGGCGGTCAGCGCCGCGACGCCGAAATAAGCGCCATGCGGCAGGCCGGCGACGAAACGGAACAGCAACAGGCCGTGGTAGTCCGGTCCCAGCGCGGTGGCCAAGTTGCCCAGCGCGTAGAAACCCATCAACGCCAGCAGCAGGGTCTTGCGCCTCAGCCCGCCGCCGACCAGCGCCAGCAACGGCGCGCCGACCACCACGCCCAGCGCGTAGGCGCTGATCAGGTGGCCGACCTGCGGCTCGCTGACGCCCAGGTCGCGCACCATGTTCGGCATCAGCCCCATCGTGGCGAATTCGCTGGTGCCGATGGCGAAACCGCCCAGGGTCAGCGCGAACAGGATCAGCGCGCGGGCGCGGCGCGGCAACGGCGGCGCTTCCGCCGCATCGGCAAGGACGGACAGGGATTCGCTGGACATGTGCGCATTATTGTGCACCGCAACAGATGACGGAACCCCCAACCGTGGCACGCTGCAATGCACGGGGCGACGCGCGGGCACGCCGCATCTGGCCCATGCGGGTTTGACGATACGATGACCGTCATGACCACCGCCCTCCCGTTCCGTTCCATCCTCCGCGCCGGCCTGCTGGGTCTGCTCATTTTCGGCGCAGGCATGGCTCGCGCCGCCGATACCGGCCCGCGCATCGAGGTCTCCTTCGCCAAGGCCGCGCGCGCCGAGCCGGTCACCGGCCGCGTCTACGTCGCGATCAGCCGCGACAACGACAAGCCGCCGATCGAGCAGACCGATTCCACCGGCGTGCCGCTGTTCGGCCACAACGTCGAGGCGCTGGCGCCGGGCGCGGCGGCGGCGATCACCGTCGACGACTTCGGCACGCCGCTGGCCAGCCTGCGCGAGCTGCCGGCCGGCGAGTACTGGATGCAGCCGTTCGTCAACGTCTACACGCGCTTCCCGCGCGCCGACGGGCACGTGGTGTGGCTGCACATGGACCAGTGGGAAGGCCAGGACTGGAAGCGTTCGCCCGGCAACCTGTACGGCGAGCCGGTGAAGGTGCGTTTCGACCCGGCCTCGAGCCAGCCGATCCGGCTGGTCGCCAACAAGGCGATCGCGCCGATCCCGTTCCCGGCCGACACCGACCAGGTCAAGCGTTTCCGCATGACCAGCAAACTGCTGAGCGACTGGTGGAGCCAGCCGATCTTCCTGGGCGCGACCGTGTTGCTGCCGAAGGACTACGACCGGCATCCCGACACCCGCTACCCGGTGGTATACGACCACGGCCATTTCAGCACCGGCGCGCCGTACGGCTTCGACCGCCCGAACTCGAAGTTCCGTGACTACTGGCTGGCCGACGGCACCCCGCGCTTCATCCTGGTCACGCTGCAGCATCCGTCGCCGTACTACGACGATTCGTACGCGGTGAATTCCGAGAACCTGGGCCCCTACGACGACGCGATCAACCGGGAACTGATCCCGGAGGTCGAACGCCGCTTCCGCGTCGTCGGCGAACCGTGGGCGCGCATCCTCACCGGCGGATCGACCGGCGGCTGGATCGCGGCCGCGCAGCAGATCTTCCACCCCGCGTTCTACGGCGGCAGCTTCGCGCTGTGCCCGGACGCGCTGGACTTCCGCCACCACCAGGTGGTGAACGTCTACGAGGACGCCAACGCCTACTGGCTGGACAAGGGCTGGGTGAAGGTGGAGCGCGTCAGCGCGCGGCAGCCGAACGGCAACGTCGACGTGATGATGAAGGACGAGAACTGGTACGAACTGGCGGTCGGCGACCGTTCGCGCTCCGGCGGGCAATGGGACATCTGGGAAGCCGCGTTCGGCCCGGTCGGCGCCGACGGCTATCCACAGCGGATCTGGGACAAGCGCACCGGCGCGATCGACCACCGGGTCGCGGCGTACTGGAAGGAGCGCTTCGACCTGCGCCACCTGCTCGAATCGCAGTGGGCGACGCTGGGGCCTCAACTGCACGACAAGCTGCACATCTACGTCGGCGACGCCGACACCTACAACCTCAACATGGGCGTGCATGCGATGGACGCGTTCCTGAAGAAGGCGCAGGACCCCGCGTTCGACGGCAGTGTCGTGTTCCAGCCGATGGCGCCGCATTGCTGGGGACCGCCGGGGAAGGAACTGTGGGATCTGATCGACGCGCACGTCCGCAAGCACGCGCCGGCCGATGCCGATCCGGCAAGCTGGCATTATTGAGGTTCATCGCCCGGTTGCGGGAAGGCCGGCATGGACGGGACACGCCGTAAACCCATCCTTGGGGGCTCGTTCGCCGCATCCATGCGGCTCACGGTCCCGCCCATGCCGGCCTTCCCGCAACCGGGCGATGAACCCTTTTTGATCGACGACTCGAACCACGGGAAACCCGCAATGAAGCATCCACTGCTGCGACTGGCCTGCCTGTTCCTGCTGCCGGCGGCGACGTCGGCGTTCGCCGCCGAAACCGGCTATAGCGAACCCATCGCCACCGTGCGCGTCGCCTTCGACCGCAACGGCGTCACCGACACGCGCACGACCGGGCTGGCCGACGTCGCGGCCGGCCGCGCGGTCACCGCCGACGACCCGGTGCGGATCGCGTCGATCTCGAAGCTGGTGCTCTCGATCGGCGTGATGCGGCTGGTCGAAGCCGGCAAGCTGGACCTGGACGCCGACGTGTCCGACACGCTCGGCTGGAAGCTGCGCAACCCGTCCTTCCCCGACAAGCCGATCACCCTGCGCCTGCTCCTGTCGCACCAGTCCAGCCTGACCGACCACGCCGGCTACTGGCAGGTGCCGCTGGACGGCGAACTGAAGGACCTGATCGCCGACCCGAAGGTGTGGGACGCCGAACACGCGCCCGGCGCGTACTGGCGCTACACCAACCTCAATTTCCCGGTGATCGGGGCGGTGATGGAGCGCGCCACCGGCGAGCGCCTCGACCTGCTGATGCAGCGGCTGGTGCTGCAGCCGCTGGGCCTGCACGCCTGTTACGGCTGGCCGACCTGCGACGCGGACACCGCCGCGCGCGCGGTGGTGCTGTACGACGAAGGCAAGCCGCAAGTGGACGACAACCAGGGGCAGAAGCCGGCCTGCGGCATCACCAAGGCCCGCGACGGCAGTTGCGACCTGTCGGTCTGGCGGGCCGGCGCCAGCCCCGGCGCATTCGGCCCGCAGGGCGGCCTGCGCATCTCCGCGAAAGACCTGTCGAAGATCGGCCGCCTGCTGCTCGGCGAAGGCGAAGTCGACGGCGTGCGCCTGCTGAAGCCCGAATCGCTGCGCACGATGATCGGCCCGGAGTGGAACTACGCCCCCGGCAATGGCCTGACCTATGAGGAGGACGACGCCAACCGCGTCGCGCTGGGCTTCACCTGCCGCTACGGCCTGGCGGTGCACACCCTGGCCAGTGGGCTACCCGACTGCGGCGACGACCCCTTCGCCGACGGCGTGCCGCGCATCGGCCACAGCGGCAACGCCTACGGCCTGCTGGCGGGCCTGTGGGTGGACCGCGAACGCGGCACCGGCGTGGTCTATTTCGCCACCGGCATGGACAAGCCGGCGCCGGGCGCGCATTCGGCGTTCACCGCGATCGAGGAAAAGCTGGCGCAGGGGAAGTAGGGCTACAACAACCCGTCGCGCTTGACCGCCAGGTAGCGTTCCACCAGCGCCGCGGGTAGTTCCTCGCAGGTGGTGTCCAGCACCATCACCCGATGGCTGCGCAGGGCGTCGTGGGCAGCGGTGCGCTGTTCCAGGTAGCGCGCCACCGCGCCGGCGCGGATGGCGTCGGGCAGGTCGTGGACGGGCTGGCCGAGGGCGTCGTCGATGGCGACCTCGCGCAGGCTGGCGACGCAGACCAGGTGACGCCTGCGCAGCAGGCGCACGGCGGCCAGCAGGTCCTCGATGTCCTCGTCGCGCACGTTGGTCGCCAGCATCACCAACGCGCGGCGACGCTGGCGCAGGCTCAGTTCGGTGGCGGCGGCCAGGTAGTCGGTCGCGACCGGTTGCGCCTGCAGGTCGTAGCCGGCGCGCAGCAGGGTGTCGATGGCGCCCATGCCGCGATGCGGCGCGACCCAGCGGGCGTCGCCGCCGCTGGCGAGCAGGCCGACCGCGTCGCCCTGGCGCAGGGCCAGGTACGACACCACCAGCGCGGCGTTGAGGGCGTGGTCGAAATGCGACAGTTCGCCCTCGCGCGCCAGCATGCGCCGGCCGGTGTCCAGCAGCAGCACGACCTGCTGGTTCTTCTCGTCCTGGTATTCGCGCGAGATCAGCTTGCGCATGCGCGCGGTCGCCTTCCAGTCGAGCTGGCGCAGGCTGTCGCCGGTGCGGTACTCGCGCATCTGGTGGAAGTCGGTGCCTTCGCCGCGGCGGCGCTTGATGTGCGCGCCGACCAGCCGCGAGGCCTGTTCGGCGCTGAACAGCGCGAACCGGGTCAGCGGTGCGAAGTTGGGGAACACGCGCACGCGCTGCGGCGCGCCGGCGATGCGCGACTGCTTCCACAGGCGCAACGGCGAGGACAGGCGCAATTGCACGCCGTCGAACCGCGCGTCGCCGCGTTCGGCCGGCCGCAACTGGTAGGCGAAGCTGGCGGTGGTGAGCGGCGGCAGCTTCAGGCGTCGCGGCAAGCCTTCGGAATGCCAGCCGCCCGGGTGCAGGTCGAACACGTCCAGCCGCTGCGCGTGGGCCAGCGTTTCGATGCGCAGGACGACCTCGCGTTCGACGCCGACCGGCAGGACGTCGGGGATGTCGCGGACGACGCGCGGGGTTTCGCGCCTGCGCAGGCGCCATGCGTCGAACGCCGCCAGCAGCGCCAGGCCTGCGCCGCCGGCCCACCAGGCCGGCAGCGGCGCGCCGAGGAACAGCACGGCGAGGCCGCACAAGCTCCACAGCACCAGCAGGACGAGCAGCGGCGCGGCGGGGATCATGCGTTCGCTCTTTGCATCTCCTTCTCCCCGCTGCTTCTGCGGGG
Organism: Pseudoxanthomonas sp.; assembly: GCA_047601245.1. Taxonomy (GTDB): domain Bacteria; phylum Pseudomonadota; class Gammaproteobacteria; order Xanthomonadales; family Xanthomonadaceae; genus Pseudoxanthomonas_A. The sequence goes on along the minus strand of JASGJU010000002.1, from coordinate 2,512,287 downwards.
AGAAGAGCCTGCCCCGTACTTGATACGGGGTGGCCGAAGACCGGATGAGGGGCGCTTTTGATTTTCGTGACGCAACAGCCACAGCACGCTCGCTGCGCTCGCGCACCCCTCACCCGCCCTCCGGGCACCCTCTCCCACAAGGGAAGAGGGAAAAGCAGTGGCGTCCGACGCGATCACTTCCTCGGCGCCTCCACCTTGGCCAGCAGCGCGTGCAGGGCGTCGTCGGGGGACTGGCCTTCGATCTGCAGTTCCGGCGACAGCGCGATGCGGTGGCGCAGGGCGGGCTTGGCGATTTCGCGCACGTCGTCGGGAACGACGAAGTCGCGGCCGGACAGCACCGCCTGCGCGCGCGCGGCGCGGACCAGGGCGATGCTGCCGCGCGGGCCGGCGCCCAGGGCGATGCCCGGCCACTTGCGGGTCGCGGCCACTATCCGCACCGCGTAGTCGATCACCTGCTCGTCCACCGTGGTCGCGGCGACGCCGCGCTGCATCGCCAGCACGTCGGCGGCGCCGGCGACGCGCGCGACCTGCGACAGGTCGAAGTCGGCGGCGCTGCGGCCGGTGGTGATGGCGTCGACCATGCGCTTCTCGTCGTCCAGCGTCGGGTAATCGATCAGCACCTTCAGCAGGAAGCGGTCCAGTTGCGCTTCCGGCAGCGGGTAGGTGCCTTCCTGCTCGACCGGGTTCTGCGTGGCCAGGGCCATGAACGGCGGCGGCAGCGGGAAGGACCGGCCCTCGATGGTCACCTGCCCTTCCTGCATCGCCTCCAGCAGCGCCGACTGGGTCTTGGCCGGGGCGCGGTTGATCTCGTCGGCCAGCAGCAGGTTGGCGAACACCGGGCCGCGGCGGATCTTGAAGCTCTCGGTCTTCGGGTCGTAGACGGCGTGGCCGCTGATGTCGCCGGGCATCAGGTCGGGGGTGAACTGCACGCGCGAATGCTGCAGGTCCAGCGCCTGCGCCAGCGCGCGCACCAGCAGGGTCTTGCCCAGCCCGGGCACGCCTTCCAGCAGCACGTGGCCGCCGGCCAGCAATGCGATCAGGATCTGGTCGAGCACGTCCGGCTGGCCGATGAAGGCCTTGGCGACCTGTTCGCGGATGCCCGCGACGCGCTCGCCCAGGGCGTCGCCGACGATCGGCGCAGGAGTGCCTGGCTGGTTGGTCATAGTCGGTTCCTCAGTTCGATCAGGAGGGAAACGCGGTCGCGGAACGCGGCCTTGTCGTGCGAGGCGGGCGTTTGCAGCGCCTTGCGCAGCGCGTCGGCGGGCAGCTTGAAACGTTCGGCCAGCGCGGCGATCTGCGGCTCGCCGCTCAGCGCGGCGGCGACGGGATCGCGTCGGCGCAGGCGCGCGAGGAACGCCTGGCGCACCGCGGCGTACAGCAGTACGCCGCGGCCGTAGCGGAACAGGTGGTCGCCGCTGGCGCGGACGTGCTCCAGCAGCGAACGCCGTTCCAGCGACGGCGCGGGCCGCAGCGGACCGAAGCGGCGCGCGCGCAGCCACAGCCACGCCAGCAAGGCCAGCGCCAGCGGCATCCACACCGGCCAGCCGCGCGCCAGCAGCCAGCGCCACAGCGGCGGCATCTGCGCGGCGTAGACCAGGTGCACGACGCCGCGGCCATAGTTCGGCGCCAGCACCTGCCGCGCCAGCGCGCGGTGTGGCGCGTCGCGCAAGCCGCCGCCGGGCGGGACAGCGGCGACGAACATACCGGCCATGCCGCTGCGGCCGTTGGTGAGGAAATCCATGTCGGCCAGTACATCGACGCGGCCCCGTCCATGCGCGAGCCGCGCATGGACGTAGCCGTGCTTGAGGTCGCCCCAAGCCAGTTCCGGCACCGCGTCGACGAAATCAAAGCGGCGGCCGTTGCAGAACTCGACGTGCGGCTCCTCGCCTTCGACCTTCAGCGGCACGCACTCGCGCACGTCGTCCTCGTCCTCGCGCAGGGCCAGGCGCAGTTGCTCGAACAGCGCGGCGGGCAGCTTGTCGTTCCAGTCGCGCTCCGCTGGCGTGCGCACGACCAGGTGGCCGCCGCGTTCGACCCATGCCAGCACGCTGCGCACCTCCGGCGGCGACATCGCGCGCGGATCGTTGAACAGCAGCAGCGTGTCGCGCGCGCCCAGCGCGTGCGCGGACAGGTCCAGCCTTTGCCGCGCATCCACACGCACGCCGTCGGCCTCCAGCGACTTGCGCAGCGCGTACAGCGGGTTGTACAGGGCCTCGCCGCGCGGCGGCAGCGGGATCTCGCGCTCGACCCGGTGGAAGTTGTGCAGGAACCACGCCGCCAGCACCACCGCGATCGCGACGGCCGCCAGCACCGGCAGCCCGATGCGCGCGCCCTTCAGTTCGCTGCGTCCCGTCGCGGCGCTCATCCGACCCACCCGTAGCGTTGTTGCAAGCGACCGAGCAGGCCCTCGAATTCGTCCTCGCCGGGCAGGCGCCGCGCGTAGGCGGCGTATTGCCAGGTGCGCACCATGCGCGCGAACAGTTCGCGCTCGTCCTCGTCGTTCAGCCGGCGCGCGGCGCGCAGGCATTGCGCCTCGGTCGCGCCCGGCGGTAGCGCGACCTGCGCATGCGCGGCCATGCCCTCGACGCTGGCGCGGTACAGCAGCGCCAGCGCATGGCGCGGCCTGCCTTCGCGCCACAGCCGGCGCGCGCTGGCGGCGATGTCCGGCGGCAGCAGTTCGGGCGGTTGCAGGGTTTCGGTCTCGACCTCGGCCGACGGCGGCCGGCGCGCGCGCAAGCCGCCGCGCATCCACGGCAGCCAGCGCGGCATCGTCGCCAGCAGCACCGCCAGCAGGCCGCCGGCGATGATCCACAGGCCCCATTCGCCGATGAAGGCGAACAGGTCGGCAAGGGCGGCCAGCCACGCCGGGCGTCGTTTCGACGTCGGTTGCGGCGCCTCGCCCGGGTTGCGCCGCTGCCACTGCTTGACCTTGCGGGTGCCGCCGAAGGCCGGGTCGGCGTAGGCGCGGTCCACCGCTTCGCGGAAACGGCGGGCGTCGACGTACTGGTCGCCGAATGCCTGCGGCAAGGTCGGCGGCTGCCGGCTGGCCTGCCGTGCGTCGGCTGCGTCTTCCTCGACGCTGATCGGCGATGCAGCGGCGCGCGGTTCGTCGCGCTCCTGCGCGCGCAGCGACAAGGGCGCGGACAGCACGGCCAGCGCGATCAGCAGCGGCGCGGATGCGCCGCGCAGACGCTCGCGCAGGCGGCGGAACGCGATCTCGACGTCCCAGGCCTCGATCTGGGTGCGGCGATTGAGGTACAGGCCGAAGCCGGCGCCGACGTAGAACGGCTCGATCGCGCCCATCGCCAGCCAGCCGCAGAAATTCCATGCCAGTTGCGCCCACGCCGGCGTGTCGCGCAGCAGCGCCATGCCGCCGGCGCGCAGGGTCTCCGGCAGGTTTTCCGGCGGCACGAACATCAGCGCCGCGGCGACGCAGCCGAACGCCACCACCGCCTCGAAGTGCGCGCACGCCAGGGTCAGCAGGGTCGCCTGGCCGTAGACCGCGCCGCCCAGCGCGCGGCGACGTTCGCGGCGGCGTCCGTCGGCCGCGCCTTCCAGCAGGTCGATGGGCAGGTACAGCGCGCGCACCGGGCTCAGCCGCCGCCAGCTCAGGTAGTGCAGTACCGGCTTCCAGCCCCAGCGCCACTGCGCGGCGAGGGTTTCGCGCACGCCGGGCGTTTCGCCGAACACCGCGCGCGAAACCACGTACAGCGGGATGCGGTCGAACGCCGGCTTCAGCCACCACATCAACAGCATCGCCAGCGCGAACGCATCGAACGCCCACGCCAGCGCATTCAACGCGACGAACAGCGGCAGGGTGACCAGCAGCCACGGCTTCCACACCGCCGCGGCGTGGGTCCGCACCAATGCCGTTCCCAGTTCCACCGCTTCCCACGGCGAACGCGCGCGCAGGTCGACGGTCAGGCGGTCAAGGCGCATCGGTTGGTTCCGGCTGCCGATCCCGCTGCCATCCCTGGCGCGGCGCCCCGGCTTGCGGATCGTCCAGCCCGGCCATCCCTGGCCAGGCGCTCGGCATGACGGCGCGGCCGTGCCGCGCCAGCGCGTCATGGCCTCGCCCTCGCCCACCGAACGACAGCCACGCCAGCACCGCCGTCCACAGCGCCGCCGCGACGGCGTACTTGACCGCCGCCGGGATCGAGCCGATCGACGACCAGAACGCCTCGATGAAGGCCGCGACCAACAGCATCGCCGCCACGCCCAAGCACAGTTGCGCGCCCTTCTTCCCGCCTTCGACCAGCGCATCGACCCGGCGCAGGCGTCCAGGCGCGATCAGACCGAGGCCCAGGCGCAGGCCCGCGCCGCCGGCAATGACTATGGCGGTCAGTTCGAACGCGCCATGCCCGCAGGTGAAGCGCCACAGCGGGTCGCCGTAGCCGATCTGCTGCAAATGGCCGAACGCCGCGCCGATCTGGACGCCGTTCGCGATCAGCACGGCGATGGTGCCGACGCCGGCCAGCAGGCCGCTGGCGAAGGTGCGCAAGCCGATGCTGATGTTGTTCATGATGTAGACGCCGAACATCATCCAGTCGCTGCCGCTGTCGCGGCCGAGCTTGTGCGCGGCGCTGGCGGGGTCGTACATGCGTTCGAGTTGCGCGATCTGCTGCGGCCCCATTAGCGCATGGATCAATTCCGGCCGCCACTGCAGCAGCGCGAACCAGCCCAGCAACGGGATCGCGAACAGCGCCAGCGACGCCCACATGCAGCCGGCTTCGCTGCGCACCAGCCGCGGGAAATCGGCCAGCAGGAATTCGGCCGCGCGCCGCCAGCGCGGCGGCGGCGTCCGGTACAGCAGGTTGTGGCCGCGCTGCATCAACTGCTGCAGGCGCTCGGTCACCACCGGGCTGTAGCCGCGCCGCCGCGCCAGCGCCAGTTGCTGGCAGATGCGGCGGTAGCGTTGCGGCACGTCCTCGTCGGCCAGTTCGTCGTCGCGGCGGCGCTCGGCGCGAGCCGCGCCTACATCGCCGCGCACCTGCAGCCAATGCTCGAAGGCCTGCCATTCGGCCTGGTGGCGGGCGACGAACTGCTCCTGCCTCATCGCCGCCCCAGCAGCCAGTTGGCCATGCCGTACAAGCGCAGCACGCCGGCCTGCCCGCGCGTGCCGGTCAGCGGTTCGACGATGTCGGCCAGCTCCGCCTGCCGCGCAGGAGTCAATTGCGGCGCGCGCTCGCCGAAGGCGACGATGGCCGCCTGTTCGGCCGGCTGCAGGCCGGTGGGCGGCGCCAGCACCGCGTTGAACGGCGCGGCGGCATGTTCGCGGTGACGCTCGTCGTGCACGACCAGGGTGCCGGCGACCAGGTCGCCGAGGCGGCGGCCGCAGGGATCGGCCAAGCTGGAGAGGAGGCCGGCCATGTAGCCGAAGGGCAGCATGTCCACCACGCGCAGCAGGTTGCGCACGATCGCCGGCAACCAGCCGACCGGCGCGCCGGTGGCCGACACCACCCGCAACGACATCGCCTTCTTGCCGACGGTCTGCCCGTTCCACAGCGTTTCCAGCACGATCGGGTAGGCCCAATACACCAGGAACAGCAGCACCAGATAGACGCCCTGGCCGGCGCGTCCCAGCAGACCCAGCAGCATCGACGCCAGCATCAACAGGGCCAGCCGCAGGGCCAGGTCGATCGTCCACGCCACCGCGCGCGGCACCGGACCGGCGGCCGGCAAGTGCAGCGCCACGCCTTCCGGGGTGACGACTTCACGGTAGGTATCCAGCATGGGGGCCTATCGACGCAATGGAGCGCGTCAGTTGATCGTACCCTGCTGCCGGCGCTTGTCGCGACCGGAGAACAGGCGCTTGACCGTGCCGCCCAGCGCAACCACGGCGATCAGGCCCAGCTTCCAGAACTTCGCCAGCAGCAGGCCCAGCTTGGCGAACAGGCCGGCCTTGGCCGCCAGCCCGCCGCCGATCAGCGCGGCGATGCCGTAGGCGGCGACCTTGTCGCTGGAGGCGTCGTAGTCGGCGTAGCGCGCGCCGTCGTCGAACTCGGCCATCGGCAGCAACTGCTGCATGCCCTGGCGCACGCGATCCAGTTCGGACAGGTCGGCGATGGCGTTGAGGCTGAGGTAGCCGCGGCGGCCGAGCACGCGGATGTCGTAGTTCAGCGTGTGCTGCGGATTGCCTTCGAACGCCAGTTCCTTGGCCCAGTACAGCTTCTTGCTGTCGGCGTCGTAGCGCGGCGGCACCGCCCAGCCGACCAGATCGACGGTATGGAAGCCGGCCTTCTTGCGTTCGGCGTTCTCTTCCTTGATGCCGTCCTTCATGTCCTTCAGCAGATCGTCGTAGTCGATCTTGGCCGCGTCCTCGTCCGACACGTAGCCGTCGTCGGCGTAGGTCACCACCACCGCCCAACTGCCGTCCTCGCCCAGCGCCGGCTGCGCCGGCACGATCATGCCCAGCACGCTGTCGTCGGGCGGGTTGCCCCACATATCCTCCAGCACCCGGCGCGTGTCGGCCTTGTCCAAGTAGCGGAACGCCGGGCCCAGGCGGAAATGCGCCGCGGCCTCGGGCACCGCAATCTCGCCGTCGCGGAAATGCAGCGACGCGACGAACTGCTCGGCGGTCATGGTCGGGTCTTCTTCCGCCGCTTCCTGCGCCCACGCCGATGCCGCCAGCACGGCCAATCCCGCGGCCAGCAGGCCGCGCAACACGTTCTTCATCGAATTTTCCCCGTGGCCGGGCAGCGCCTGCCCGATGGCGCGAGTGTGCCCGTTCGCGCGGGAAGCGCGCAAGACGACCCGATCAGGCGCCGACGCCGAGGTAGCGGTCCTTGAGCTTCACGTAGTGCCGCGCCGAATACAGCAGGCTTTCGATTTCCGTCGCCGACAGCTTGCGCGCCGGCCGCGCCGGATTGCCCAGCCACAGTTCGCCTTCGCCGACGGTCTTGCCGGGTCCGACCACCGCGCCGGCGCCGACGAAACCGTTTTTCTTCACCACCGCGCCGTCGAGAATGGTCGCGCCCATGCCGATCAGGCAGGCGTCCTCGATCGTGCAGGCATGCACGATGGCGCCGTGGCCGATGGTCACGTCCTCGCCGATCAGCGTCGGATGGCCGGCGTCGTTGTACGGACTGTGGTGGCTGACGTGGATCACCGTGCCGTCCTGGACGTTGCTGCGTGCGCCGATGCGCACGAAGTTGACGTCGCCGCGGATCACCGTGCCGGGCCAGACCGAAACGTCGTCGGCCAGCGCCACGTCGCCGATCACGGTGGCGGCCGGGTCGACGTAGACGCGCTCGCCGAGGGTGGGGAAACGGTCAAGATAGGGGCGCAGGCAGGTCATTTCGCGTCGGCGTCGCGGTACGGCGGCAAAGGCGCATCGTACAGGACTAGACTGCGGCGCATGGATACGACCGCCGACACTGCCGTTGCCGAATTGCGCCCAACCCTGGACCGCCTGCGCGCGGCCTGGCAAGCCGACAAGCCGGGCTACGCGCAGCGCATGGACGACCTGCAACGCCTGCGCGACGCGCTGAGGCGGCGGCTGCCGGAAATGACCGGCGTGGTCTCCGCCGACTTCGGCCATCGCTCGAAGCACGAAAGCCTGATCGCCGACGGCATGACCGCGCTGAACGAGATCGACCACTTGCGCAGTCACCTGCGCGGCTGGATGAAGCCCAGGCGCGTCGGCGTCGGCTGGCGCTTCCTGCCCGCGCGCGCCGAGATCCGCTCCGTGCCGGTCGGCGTGGTCGGCGTCATCTCGCCGTGGAACTATCCGGTCAACCTGGCGCTGATCCCGCTGGCCACCGCGATCGCCGCCGGCAACCACGCCTACCTGAAACCGTCCGAACACACGCCGCGCACCGGCGCCTTCCTGCGCGAACTGCTGGCCGAGGTCTTCCCCGAAGACCGCGTCGCCGTCGCCACCGGCGGGCCGGAGATCGGCGCGGCGTTCTCGGCGCTGCCGTTCGACCACCTGGTCTTCACCGGCTCGACCGCGCTGGGGCGCAAGGTGATGGCCGCCGCCGCGCCGAACCTGACCCCGCTGACGCTGGAACTGGGCGGCAAGTCGCCGGCGATCGTGGTCGACGACTACCCGATCGAGCAGGCCGCGGCGCGGCTGGCGACCGGCAAGTGGTTCAACTGCGGTCAGACCTGCATCGCGCCGGACTACGTGCTGGTCGGCCGCAAGCGCCGCGACGCGCTGGTCGACGCGCTGCGCGCGCAGGTCAAGTCGCGCTACGGCGACTTCGGCGACGCCGGCGACTACACCCGCGTCATCAACGACGGCCAGTACGCGCGGCTGCAGGGTTACCTGGACGACGCGCGCGCGCGCGGACTGGAAATCGTCGCGCTGGGCGGCGAAGCCAGGCCGGCCGAGCGCCTGCTGCCGCCGACGCTGGTGCTGGAACCGGGCGACGACGCCAGGATCATGCAGGAGGAGATCTTCGGTCCGATCCTGCCGATCAAGAGCGTCGACACGCTGGACGAAGCCATCGCCTGGATCGACGCCCACGACCGCCCGCTGGCGCTGTACCCGTTCTCGAACGACGCCCGCGCGGTCGAGAGGATCCTGCACGGCACCCTCGCCGGCGGCGTCTGCGTCAACGACACCCTGTTCCACTTCGCCATCGCCAACCTGCCGTTCGGCGGCATCGGCCCCAGCGGCATGGGCGCCTACCACGGCCGCGCCGGCTTCGACGCGATGAGCAAGCAACTGCCGATCCTGTGGCAGGCCAGGCTCACCGGCGGCGACCTGCTGCGGCCGCCGTATTCGAAGGCGAAGTGGCTGATCGACCTGATCGTACGCTGAGGCGAAGCCGAGGGATTTCCGGCGCTGAAATTCGGATGCCAAAAATCCGATAGGCCGATGTCCCTTCGACAATGGACTCAGGCAAACCGCTCCAGATCGAACGGCGCTTGCGCCACCGCACCGGGCCTTCCCGCGCACAGGTCGGCCAGCAGTTCGCCGCTGATCGCGGCCAGGGTCAGGCCCAGGTGCTGGTGGCCGAAGGCGTAGGCGAGGTTGTCGAAGCGTTCGCTGCGGCCCAGCGCTGGCAGGTAATCGGGCAGGGTCGGGCGCGCGCCGAACCATGATGCGGGTTCGCCGCGCACCGGAATGCCGAGCTGCGAAACGTGTTCGCGTAGCCGCGCCCATTTTCGCGGGTCGGGCGGGGTGTCGATGCCGGCGTATTCGACGAAGCTGGCCGCGCGCAAACCACCGGCGAAGCGGGTCAGGATCATCGAGCGATCCTCGAACACCACCGGCGGCAGCGCCGGCCAGCCGTGCGCGGCCCATTGCAGGTGGTAGCCGCGTTCGGCGACCAGCGGCGCGCGCAGGCCCAATGGTTCCACCAGTTCGCGCGAACGCACGCCGGCGCAGACCAGCAGCAGGTCGGCGTCGATGCGTTCGCCGCCGTCGGCGACGGCGTGGACGCGGCGGCCTTCGCGCCGCAGCGACTGCACGCGCAGGGATCGCTGGACGCCGCCCGCCTGCGCGAACGCGCCCGCCAATCGCTGCGCCAATGCGGGCAGGTCAGCGATCTGCGCGGTGCCCTCGAAAGCGATGCCGCCCGCCAGCAGCACCGACAGTTCCGCCTGCAGCGTCGCCCGCTGCGCGTCGCCGAGGCCGGAGAACCTCGCCGTGCCGATGTCCGCGCTTCGCCACGATGCAAGGCCGCGCCTGGCGCTGGCCTCGCTTTCCCAACACACCCAGTGGCCCTGCTCCTGCAGGAGATTGCCCTGCAGCAGGTCCGGTGCGTCGATCGAATGCGCCAGCCGTTGCCACGCCGGCAGCGCTTCCGCCAGCAGGCCGCGTAGCGCCGTCTTGCCTGCTTCGAAGCGCGACGGCGCGCAAGCGCGCAGGTAGCGCATCATCCACGGCAGCCGGCGCAGCGGTTCGCGCACGTCCAGCGCGCCGCCGAACGCATGCCAGCGGCGCAATGCGCTGCGCAGCGTCGCCAGCGAGGCCAGCGGTTCCACCTGCTCGGTGGCGATGTGCCCGGCGTTTCCCCACGACGGCGCGCCGCCGTTCGCGTCGTCATCGGCCAATGTCACCTGCCAGCCGTCGCGTTGCAGCGCCAGCGCGCAGGCGCGCCCGACCACGCCACCACCAACAACCAGAGCGGATGCGAACGACGGGGACATGGGCGTGGAATGGCGTGGCGAGGCGGTCATGCTAGGCCCGATACGCCTTCGCGGCTATGCCGCAATCCGCATCGCCGGCACGGATCGCGGCGGCATCAGTCGCCCGCGCTCGCGACCAGCCGCCGGTAATCGCGCGGGGTCGCGCCCACCGAGGCCTTGAACTGTCGGCTGAAGGCGCTCTGGTCGCTGAAGCCGCAGGCCTGCCCGATCGCGGCGATGCTGTCGTCGCCGCGCAACAGGTCCATCGCCGCCTCGATGCGCAGGCGCGTGAGCCACTGCTGCGGGGTGAGGTGGAACACGCGGTGGAACTGGCGTTCGAGCTGCGACAGCGACAGCCCGGCCAGCTTCGCCAGCGCCTGCATGCGCACGCCTTCGCCGTAGTGCGCCTCCATGTGGTCGAGCACGCGGCGCAGGCGCGCATAGCCGGGATGGCGGCCGTCGGGCTGCTGCAGGTCGTGGGAAACGCCGATCAGGCCGATGATGGCGTTGTCCTGCCGCAGCGGCGTCTTGTGGGTCAGGCACCACCCGGGCGCGCGGTTCGGGAACAGGTGGATTTCCAGTTGGTTGGCGATCGCATGGCCGGCCAGCACGCGACGGTCTTGCGTGGCGTAGGCCTCGCCCAGCCGCTGCGGGAACAGTTCGGCGGGCGTGCGGCCCACCACGTCCTCGCGCCGGTTCAGGCCCAGCCGGCGCACCAGGGTCAGGTTGGCGTGGGTGTAGCGGCCGCGCGCGTCCTTGAGGAAGAACACGGTGTCGGGCAGCGTGTCCAGCAGCTTCTGCAACTGGTCGGCATCGACCTGGACGGGCAGCGTCTCCATGGCCCGATTATGGCCCCGGACCGGTCGACCAATTGTGCGGATTTCGGCATCTTCATGGCCGGAACGCGGCTAGACGCACGGGCGTCGCCAGAGGATGCTGCACGGCATGCGCCAGATCGACTACATCGACTCCCACACCGGCGGAGAACCGACCCGCGTGGTGCTGTCCGCCCTGCCCGGCATGGAACGGGGCACGCTGGCCGAACGCCGCGAAGCGCTGGTGCGCGAGCACGACCGCTGGCGCAGCATGATCGCCTGCGAGCCGCGCGGCTCGGACACCATGGTCGGCGCGCTGCTGCTGCCGGCGGAGAACGCCGGCTCGGTGGCGTCGGTCATCTTCTTCAACAACGTCGGCACGCTGGGCATGTGCGGGCACGGCACGATCGGCGTGGTGCGCACGCTGGCGTACCTGGGCCGCATCCAGCCCGGCCGCCATGCCATCGACACGCCGGTCGGCACGGTGACCGCCGAGCTGCACGACGACGGCCGCGTCTCCATCGACAACATCGACAGTTACCGGCATGCACATGCAGTCGAAGTGGACGTGCCCGGCCACGGCACGGTACGCGGCGACGTGGCCTGGGGCGGCAACTGGTTCTTCATCAGCCACGACGCGCCGCTGCCGCTGGACTACGCGCACTGGCGCGAACTGACCGCCTACACCGCGGCGATCCGCGACGCGCTGGACGCCGCCGGCATCCGCGGCGCGGACGGCGCGGAGATCGACCACGTCGAACTCAACGGCGCGCCTGCCAACCCGGCGCACGACGCGCGCAACTTCGTGCTGTGCCCGGGACTGGCCTACGACCGTTCGCCCTGCGGCACCGGCCTGTCGGCCAAGCTGGCCTGCCTCGCCGCCGACGGCAAGCTCGCGCCGGGCCAAGTGTTCCGCATGGAGAGCGTCATCGGCAGCGTCTTCGAGGGCCGCTACGCGCATGCCGCTGACGGCCGCGTCCACCCGCGCATCACCGGCCGCGCCCACCTCTCTGGCGAAGGGCGGCTGCTGGTCGAGGACGACGATCCCTTCGCCTGGGGGATTGTTGTGCGCTGAGCGCAGCGGCTCCCCGTTTTTCCTTTTCGTTTCGCCACCACGGACCACCACACCATGAGCAAAGCCACCTTCTGGCGCGGCGTCGTACCCGCCATCACCACGCCCTTCGCCGCCGACGGGCAAATCGACCACGCCTTCCTCGCCCGCCACGCCAACTGGCTGATCGACGCCGGTTGCACCGGCATCGTGCCGCTGGGCTCGCTGGGCGAAGGCGCGACGCTGTCGTTCGACGAGAAGCTGGCCATCGTGAAGACGCTGGTCGAGGCGCTGGGCGACCGCGCACCGGTGATCCCCGGCATCGCCGCGCTGTCCACCGACGAGGCGGTGCGCCTGGCGCAGGAATGCGAGCGCATCGGCGCGCGCGGGATCATGGCGCTGCCGCCGTACGTGTATTCCACCGACTGGCGCGAGATGGGCGCGCACATGCGCGCGGTGCTGTCGGCCACCGGCCTGCCGGTGCTGCTGTACAACAACCCGGTCGCCTACAAGACCGATTTCGTGCCGGAGCAGATCGCCGAACTCGCCGCCGAGTTCCCGCTGCTGCAGGCGGTCAAGGAGTCGTCCTGCGACATCCGCCGCTTCGCCGCGATCCGCGCGCTGCTCGGCGACCGCCTCGACCTGATGGTCGGCATGGACGACGCCATCGTCGAAGGCGTGAGCATGGGCGCGGTCGGCTGGATCGCCGGCGTGGTCAACGCCTTCCCGCAAGAGTCGGTGCGCCTGTTCGAGCTGGCGCGCGACGACGGCGCGGACGCGGCGATGGATCTCTACGCCTGGATGCTGCCGCTGCTGCGCATGGACACCGTGCCGAAGTTCGTGCAGTTGATCAAGCTGATGCAGGAGCGCGTGCAACAGGGCAGCGAACGCGTGCGCGCGCCGCGGCTGGTGGTGGAAGGCACCGAGCGCGAGGAAGCGCTGCGGGCGATCGACCACGCCATCGCCACGCGGCCGAAGCTTTAAATTTTTTGCTCGTCACTCCCGCGAAAGCGGAAATGACGAACCGGAAATCCACGCGGACAAGGTGAATCGAATGGAACAGGTGCTGATCGCCGGTGAATGGCGCAACCCGACGAACGCCGCGGGCAGCTTCCGCGCGGTGAACCCGGCCACGGGCGAAACCATCGGCCCAGCGTTCCCGCGTTGCGGCACGCAGGACATCGAAGCCGCGGTCGCGGCTGCGGCGGAGGCGGCGCCCGCGCTGGCGGCGACCGCTCCGGCGCGCATCGCCGACTTCCTCGAACGCTACGCCGTTGGCCTCGAAGCGGCCAGGGACGAACTGGTCGCCGTCGCGCACGCGGAAACCGGGCTGCCGGCCTCGCCGCGCCTGGCCGACGTGGAACTGCCGCGCACCACCGGCCAGTTGCGCCAGGCCGCGAAGGCAGTGCGCGACTACGCATGGACGCATCCGGTGATCGACACCGCGGCGGGCCTGCGCGCGCACTACGCACCGTTGCAGAAGCCCGTCGTCGTGTTCGGCCCGAACAACTTCCCGTTCGCGTTCAACGCCGTGGCCGGCAGCGATTTCGCCTCCGCCGTCGCCGCGCGCAATCCGGTGATCGCCAAGGCGCATCCTTCACATCCGGAAACGAGCCGGCGGCTGGCGCAGGTCGCGCATCGCGCCGCGGTCGAGGCCGGACTGCCGACGGCCACCGTGCAGATGCTCTACGACTTCGAGCCGGCGCTGGGATTGCGCCTGGCCGGCGACCGCCGCCTCGGCGGCATCGGCTTCACCGGCAGCCGCGGCGCGGGCCTGGCGCTGAAGGCCGCCGCCGATGCGGCGGGCATCCCGATCTACGCCGAAATGTCGAGCGTGAACCCAGTGTTCCTGCTACCGGGCGCGCTGCGCGAGCGCGGCGAGGCGATCGCGCGCGAGTTCTTCGCCTCATGCACGATGGGCAGCGGGCAGTTCTGCACCAATCCCGGCATCGTGATGGCGCCGAAGGGCGCAGCCGGCGACGCCTTCGCCAACGCCGCGGCGCAACTATTCGACGCAGCGGCGCCGATGGTCCTGTTCTCGCAAGGCGTGCAGCAAAGCCTGTCCGCCGCGGTGGACGGGCTGCGCGCGGCCGGCGCGCAGTTGCTGGCAGGACGCGCCGAGGCGGCCGGCCCCGGTTCGCGCTACGCGCCAGGCCTGCTGGCGGTGGACGCTTCGGTCTTTCTCGGCAACGCCGAAGCTTTGCAGCAGGAGGCGTTCGGCCCGGTGTCGCTGCTGGTGCGCTACGCCGACGCGGACGAAGCGGTCGCGGTCGCGCGCGCGTTCGACGGCAACCTGACCGGCAGCCTGCACATCGCCGCCGACGGCAGCGACGACGACGCCTGCGCGCGCATCGCCGCCGTCCTGCGCTCGCGCGTCGGTCGCCTGATCCAGGACAAGTGGCCCACCGGCGTCTCGGTCAGCCCGGCGATGCAGCACGGCGGCCCGTATCCGAGCACCGGCCACGCCGGCTTCACCTCGGTCGGCATGCCGGCCGCGATCCACCGCTTCGCCGCGCTGCACAGCTACGACAACATCCGCGACGACCGGCTGCCGACCGAGCTTCGCGACGCGAATCCTGCCGGCATCCCGCGTCTGGTCGATGGCGTCTGGAGCGACCGGGCGATCGTCCGGCCCGGCTGAAGCGCCGTCCGGGGCGGATTTCGCACGCGGCGGCATTGGAATCGCATTCGACCACGGCGAATCGAAACGCCGCCGGGCTGCCGAAAAAAACGGATGACGCAGGCGGGCGAATCCGGCAGTCTTCATGCCCATGAAAATCGCCAGCTGGAACGTCAACTCCCTCAACGTGCGCCTGCCGCACCTCGAAGCGTGGCTGAAGGCCTTCGCGCCGGACGTGGTCGGGCTGCAGGAAACCAAGCTCGAAGACCACAAGTTCCCCGATTCCGTGCTTGCGGGCCTCGGCTATCGCAGCGTGTTCGCCGGGCAGAAGACCTACAACGGCGTGGCGATCCTGGCCCGCGAAAAAAGCATCGGCGACGTGCAGGTCGGCATTCCCGATTTCGACGACGAGCAGAAGCGGGTGATCGCCGCGACCGTGGACGGCGTGCGCATCGTCAACCTGTATGTGGTCAACGGCCAGGACGTCGGCACCGAGAAATACGACTACAAGCTGCGCTGGCTCGACGCCGCGCACGGCTGGCTGGCGGATGAGCTGAAACGGCACGAGAAACTGGTCGTGCTGGGCGATTTCAACATCGCCCCCGACGACCGCGACGTGTACGACCCGCAGCAGTGGAACGACGAGCACATCCTCACCTCCACCGCCGAGCGCAACGCGCTCAAGCGCCTGTGCGCGCTGGGCCTGCACGACGCCTTCCGCCTGCACGACGACGCGGCCGGCACCTTCAGCTGGTGGGACTACCGGCAGGGCGGCTTCCGCCGCAACCTGGGCCTGCGCATCGACCTGACCCTGGTGTCGGACGCGCTGCGCGGCCGCGCCGCGGAAGCCGGCATCGACCGCGAGCCGCGCACCTGGGAACGGCCCAGCGACCACGCGCCGGCTTACGTCGTGCTGAAATCCTGATCGACCGAAAACAAAGGCCCGGCGAACCGGGCCTTTGCGCGCCACGGACCTTGGGTGCGTCTTCGATTCAGCGCACGCGGCCGCAGCGGAAGACGTTCAGCGCGCCTTGCCGCGCGTGAACAGGTTGACGATCAGCAGCAGCACCACCGCGCCGATCAGCGCGGTGATCAGGTAGCCGACCCAGCCGCTGAAACTCAGGCCCACCAGCGGCAGCAGCCAGCCGCCGAGCAATCCGCCAATGATGCCGACGATGACGTTGAGGATGATGCCCTGCTGGGCGTCGCGTTTCATGATGATGCTGGCAAGCCAACCGGCGATGCCGCCGACGATCAACTGGATGATGAAATTCATGCGTCGTACTCCTTGCTCACGATGAGGAAAACACGATGAAAGACCGGTCGCCATCGTCCGGCGACGCGCCGGCGCCATGCACCCATGCGGACGCCGCCGTACAGGGTACCCCCATGCGGCCCACGATCCGGCCGCTGCCCTGCCCCGGGAGTGATAGCGCGTTGCGCTTCGCCATGCACGCTGCCGCGCAGCACCGCCGCGCATAGAATCCGCCGATGGCCTCCGCTCCCGACGCACCGCGCACCTGGCTGCTCCCGCACCGACACGGCGCCCGTGGCGAGCCGTCGGTGCGCCCGCTGCTGGCCGATGCGCTGGGCCTGCCGCCCGACGCCCTGCCGCTGCAGCGCGACGAAAGCGGCCGCCCGCGCCTGCACGCGCCGCTGCAGCGCTACGACCTGGGCTGGAGCCACAGCGGCGACGCGCTGCTGCTGGCGCTGGGCGAGGCGGTGACGCTGGGCGTGGACATCGAACGCCTGCGCCCGCGCCCGCGCGCGTTGGAACTGGCGCAGCGCTTCTTCCATCCCGACGAAACCGCCTGGCTGCGCGCGCAGCGCGACGACGCGCGCGAACTGGCCTTCGTCCGCCTGTGGTGCGCCAAGGAAGCGGTGCTGAAGGCGCACGGCGGCGGCATCGCACTGGGACTGGAGAAGCCGGTGTTCGCCGAAATGCCCGGCGCCGCGGGCGGGACCGAACTGCGGCTGGTCGGCAGCCATCCCGCGCTCGGCCCGGCGCAGGACTGGGCCTTGCACGAATGGGAGCCGCTGCCCGGCTACCGCGCGGCGATGGCATGGCGCGGGCGCTGAACGCGTCGGCGATAATGCGCCGGTGAACGACTTTTCCCTTCCCGACGAACTGCGCGAGCCGCTGCATCGCGGCCTGGCCGCGCTGGCCCTGGACGCCGACGCGCTGGCGCCGCGCCTGCTCGACTATCTCGCCCTGTTGGCGAAATGGAACGCCACCTACAACCTGACCGCGATCCGCGATCCGCGGCAGATGGTGACGATGCACCTGCTCGATTCGCTGGCAATGCATCCCTTCGTCGACGCCGGAACGCTGGCCGACCTCGGCACCGGCCCCGGCCTGCCGGGCATTCCGCTGGCGATCGCCAAGCCGAAACTGCAGGTCACCCTGGTCGAGAGCAACGGCAAGAAGGCGCGCTTCCTGCGCGAAGCCGTGCGCCAGTTGGGCCTGGGCAACGCGCGCGTGGCCGAATCGCGCGCCGAGGCGCTGCACGAACCGTCCGCCTACGACCTGCTGACCGCGCGCGCGCTGGCCACGCTGGCCGGCATCGTCGAAGTCGGCGGCCACCTGCTGAAGCCCGGCGGCCGCCTGCTGGCGATGAAGGGCACGGTCCCGCGCGACGAGATCGCCGCCCTGCCCCAAGGCTGGACGCTGCAGGCCGTGCACCCGCTGGCCGTGCCGGGGCTGGACGCGGAACGGCATCTGGTCGTCGTCGAACGCGACCGGTTCCCGCACTCGGCCTGAATCCGCTGCCGCCTTCCCGCATAATCCCCCTCCCACCCGGTTCCAAGGCACCCGCATGGCCCGCATCATCGCCGTCGCCAACCAGAAGGGCGGCGTCGGCAAGACCACCACGTCCGTCAACCTCGCCGCCGCGCTGGCGCGCACGCCGCAGCGCGTGCTGCTGGTCGACCTGGACGCGCAGGGCAACGCCACGATGGGCAGCGGCGTGGACAAGCGCGAACTGGAGACCTCGACCTGCGACGTGCTGCTGGGCGAAGCCGACGCGCGCGCCGCGATCGTGCGCACGCCGGAGGAATTCGACCTGCTGCCCGGCAACATCGACCTGACCGCGGCCGAGATCCGGCTGATGGAAGCCGACGGCCGCGAGTCGCGGCTGAAGAACGCGCTGGAACCGCTGCGCGCCGACTACGACTTCATCATCGTCGACTGCCCGCCGGCGCTGTCGCTGCTCACGCTCAACGCGCTGACCGCGGCCGACAGCGTGCTGGTGCCGATGCAATGCGAGTACTACGCGCTGGAGGGCCTCAGCGCCCTGGTCGAGACCATCGACGCCATCCGCGTCAGGCTGAATCCGAAGCTGGAGATCGAAGGCGTGCTGCGCACCATGTTCGACGTGCGCAACAACTTGGCCAACGCGGTGTCGGCGGAACTCACGCAACATTTCGGTGACAAGGTGTTCCGTACCATCGTCCCGCGCAACGTGCGCCTGGCCGAAGCGCCCAGCCACGGCCAGAGCATCGTCGGCTACGACCGCGCCAGCCGCGGCGGCGTGGCCTACCTGGGCCTGGCCGGGGAGATCATCCGCCGCAACAAGGAACGCGCCGGCCACGCCAGGCAGAACATGGAGAACCGCTGATGACCGCACCCAAGCAACCCGCCGCCCGCAAGCGCGGCCTCGGCCGCGGCCTGGAAGCCCTGCTCGGCCCCAAGGCCGCCGCCGAAACCCCGCCGCCGCAAGCGCAGCCGGGCGAGGCGCTGCGCACGCTGCCGGTGGACCGCTTGCAGCCGGGCAAGTACCAGCCGCGCACGGCGATGGACCCGGCCAAGCTGGGCGAACTGGCCGAGTCGATCAAGGCGCAGGGCGTGATCCAGCCGATCGTGGTCCGCGAGCTGTCCGCCGGAAAGTTCGAGATCGTCGCCGGCGAACGCCGCTGGCGCGCCTCGCAGCAGGCGGGCCTGGCCGAAGTGCCGGTGGTGGTGCGCGAACTGGACGACCGCACCGTGATTGCGATGGCGCTGATCGAGAACATCCAGCGCGAAGACCTGAACCCGCTGGAGGAAGCGCAGTCGCTGCAACGCCTGATCGACGAATTCAGCCTGACCCACGCCGAGGCCGCCGAGGCCGTGGGCCGCTCGCGCGCGGCGGTGTCCAACCTGCTGCGCCTGCTCGACCTGCCGCCGGCGATCCGCGCCCTGTTGGAAGCGCGCCGGCTGGAAATGGGCCACGCCCGCGCCCTGCTGACGCTGTCGCCGGAACTGGCCAGCAAGCTGGCCTTCGAGGCCGCCGAACAAGGCTGGTCGGTGCGCGAGGTCGAACACCGCGCCCAGCAGTTCGCCGCCGGCAAGGTCCCGACCAATGGCAAGAAGGCCAAGTCCGGCAAGCCCGCGCCGCAGGCCGACATCGCCTCGCTGGAAACCGAACTGTCCGAATCGCTGGGGACCCGCGTCGTCATCGACCACGCCAGGAGCGGCAAGGGCAAGCTGGTGATCCACTACAGCGACCCGGATTCGCTGGAAGGGGTGCTGGAGCGGTTGCGCGGGAAAGCGGGCTGAGGCCTCCGGCGTCCCTATCTGAAACTTCTTGCGGCCACATGTCACGGGGGGAGAGACATGAAACTGCGGTTGTACGCATTGCTTACCGCATGCGCCTTGCTGCTCGGCGGCTGTACCTCGGTGGAGGTGCGAAAGGCCAGCCCATCGCTGGAAATGACGCATCTGTGCATCCAGCAGAATCCTGCGGTTACCGTGCCGGACTTCGTTTCCGTCCTGCGCGACGGCATTTCCCGGAACGGACTGACATCGGAAGTCTTCGCCGGTGCCAGGCCGGCCCACTGCGCATTCGTGCTCACCTATACCGCGCGGCGGTCATCGGGCCCTTGCGACTTACCTGTCGCAGGCTGAACTCCGGATAGAGAACGCGGGACGCATCGTGGCTTCCGCCGAATATCGCCTGAGGGGCAAGGGCGGTTTGTCGCTCACGAAATGGGCGAGCGTGAAATCCAAGATGGATCCCGTGATCGATGAACTGCTGGCGAGCCATCGACGCCCCGTGACCGCCGATACGGCACCAGTCCCTCCGGCGGCGGCCATTCCGCAGCCCGAGCCCGCCACGCTGTCGAACGATGCCCAACCGCCGGCGTCGCCTATCGCGCCGGCCGGATCAACCGCCCAGACGCCTCCCGCGCCGGACACCGGTGCATTCGGATATACCGGATCGCCGGAATCGGCTGCGCGCGCGCTTGCCACGGCACGCAATTGCTCCAGCGGCTTCCGGCTTTACAGTTCGGAAGAAAATCGTTCGGTGTATACGTCCACTTGTTGGGGCGCCAAGAAGCTGCTCATTGCATGCGAAAGCGGAGCCTGCCGGGAAATGCGCTGATTTGACGGTCCATGGCCCGCAGGGAGGATTCCAATCCACCTCCCGCGACTCCGCGATGAATCCGCGGGCGGGCCGATATCCCTCATCCCATGCGATGCGTCGGGATCGCCTGACGAACGCGAGGCGCCCGCACATCGCCGGCCTTGCGCTCGATCAACGCGACCGCAACCGCTTGCGCTTACCATGCCCGGCATGAGCACCTACCGCCTCAAATCGGTCTTCCAGCCGCAATCGGTGGCGATCGTCGGCGGCAGCCCGCGCGAGCGCTCGGCCGGGCGCGCGGTGGCGCGCAACCTGCGGCTGTCCGGGTTCGCGGGCAAGCTGGGATGGGTCAGTCCCCACTACAACGAAATCGACGGCATCGCCACCGTCGGCCGCATCGGCGACCTGCCATGGACGCCGGACCTGGTGGTGGTGACCACGCCGGCGCCGATCGTGCCGAAGGTGGTGGCCGAGGCCGCCGCGCACGGCGCCGGCGCGGCGGTGGTGCTGACCGCGATCAACGACGCGGCGCTGGCCGCGAGAACCGAGGCCGCCGCGCGCAGGCACGGCATGCGCCTGCTCGGCCCGCACTGCCTGGGCGTGATCTCGCCGCATTTCCGCCTCAACGCCAGCATCGCCGCGCGCACGCCGCCGCCGGGCGACCTGGCGCTGGTGTCGCAGTCCAGCGCGATCGCCGCGGCGCTGGTCGAATGGAGCGCCAGCCGCGAGGTCGGTTTCTCCGCGGTGGTGTCGCTGGGCGACGCGGTCGACGTCGATTTCGCCGACCTGCTGGACCATTTCGCCACCGACCACCGCACCCGCGCGATCCTGCTGTACGTCGAACGCATCCGCGACGCGCGCAAGTTCATGTCCGCCGCGCGCGCGGCCGCGCGCGCCAAGCCGGTAGTGGTGGTGAAGTCGGGCCAACGCGGGCCGGCGCCGGGCTTCGAGGAAGTCGGCATGCGCGCGCTGGCGCCGCAGGACGCGGTCTACGCCGCCGCGTTCCGGCGCGCCGGCCTGCTGCAGGTGGACACGCTGGACGAACTGTTCGCCGCCGCCGAGACCCTGGGCCGGCTACGCACCTTCCCCGGGCGGCGCCTCGCCATCCTCGGCAACGGCGGCGGCGTCGGCGCGCTGGCGCTGGACCAGTTGCGGCGGCTGGGCGGCACCGCGGCGGAACTGTCGGCCGATACGGTGGACAGGCTGGACCGGCTGCTGCCGGACGGCTGGTCGCGCGAGAACCCGATCGACATCGTCGTCGACGCCGACGGCGAACGCTACGCCAACGCGATCGAATCGCTGCTGGCGGACGACCGCAACGACGCACTGATGGTCATCAACGTGCCGACCGCGTTCACCTCGTCGGCCGAGGCCGCGCAGGGCTTGGCCGGCGCGCTGGCGAAGAAGGCCAAGAACAAGCCGGTGTTCGCGGTCTGGCTGGGGCAGGACCAACGGACCCAGGCCACGCTCAAGGCTGCGCACGTGCCCAGCTACGCCAGCGAAAGCGACGCGATCCACGGCTTCATGCACCTGGTGCGCTACCGCGAGGCGCAGAACGCGCTGATGGAAACCCCGCCCAGCCTGCCGCAGGGTTTCGCGCCCGACGTCGAGGCCGCGCGCGCCATCGTCCGCGACGCGCTCGCCAAGGGCGGCGGCCAGCTCGACGCCGAAGCGACCCTGCGCCTGCTCGCCGCCTACGACATCCCGGTCGCACCGCTGCGTTTCGCCGCCGACGCCGAAGCGGCCGTGCGCGCGGCCGAACCGCTGCTAGCCGCGGGGAAAACCGTCGCGTTGAAGGTGCATTCGCGCGACATCGCCCACAAGGCCTCGGTCAACGGCGTGCGCTTGGACCTGAACAGCGCGCAGGCGGTGCGCGAGGCGGCGATCGAGGTACTGCGCAACGCCCGCGACAAGCGCCCCGAGGCGCGCATCGACGGGGTGGTGGTGCAGGCGATGGAGCAGCGCCCCGAGGCGCGCGAACTGATCGCGGCGATCGCCGACGATCCGCTGTTCGGCCCGGTGATCGTGTTCGGCCGCGGCGGCACCGCAGTGCGCGTGGTCGACGACCTGGCGCTGGCGCTGCCGCCGCTGGACCTGCGCCTGGCGCACGAACTGATCGGCCGCACCCGCATTTCGCGCCGGCTGCAGGCCTACCGCGGCATGTCCGCGGTCGACCAGCGCGGGATCGCGCTGGTGCTGGTCAAGCTGGCGCAACTGGCCGCGGACCTGCCGGAAATAAAGCAGTTGAGCCTGAACCCGCTGCTGGCCGACCCCGACGGCCTGGTCGCGGTCGACGCGCGTGCGATCGTCGAGGCGATGCCGCCGCTGCACAAGGGCCGCGGCCATCCGCGCTTCGCGATCTTCCCGTATCCGCAGGAATGGGAGCGCCGCATCGAACTGGCCGACGGCGCGCCAGCCTTCGTGCGCCCGGTGCGTCCGGAGGACGACGCGCTGTTCCGCGAGTTCTTCACCCACGTCAGCGACGAGGACCTGCGCCTGCGCTTCTTCCAGTCGGTGAAGCACTTCAGCCACGAGTTCATCGCCCGGCTGACGCAGATGGACTACGCGCGCTCCATCGCGCTGGTGATGCTCGACGCCGACGGCAACATGCTCGGCGCGGTGCGGTTGATGGCCGACGCCAATTACGAGAAGGGCGAATACGGGATCTTGGTGCGCAGCGACCTGAAGGGCCACGGCATCGGCTGGCGGCTGATGACCATCATGATCGAGTACGCCGGCTGGCTGGGCCTGCGCGAAGTCGACGGCCAGGTGCTGCGCGAGAACCGCAGCATGCTGGACATGTGCCGGCAACTGGGTTTCGACATCAAGCCCGACCCGGACGATCCGGGATTGATGGACGTGCGGCTGCCGGTGGCAAAGCCGGCGTAGTCGTTTTTCGTCTCCCGTCGTCCCCGCCTTCGCGGGAACGGCGGGCAAATGCGATGATGCGCCGTTCTTCGCACAAGCCGCCCGCCATGACCCGATCGCTGCTCCTGCTCGCCTTCCTGCTCACGGCCGCGCCGCTCGCGCGTGCGGGCGAATCCGCCGCCGACCGCGCCTTCAAGTCGATCTACGAGGCCGAATACGCCTGGCGCCAAGCCGAGACCGGCACCGTGAACGAAGACAACGACACCACCGGCGACAACACCCACCTGCCCGACATCGGCGCGCAGGCGCAGGCCGCGCGGCTGGCGAAGTGGGAAGACGTGCTGGCGCAACTGGACAAGCTGGACGAAAAACAGCTCTCGCCGGAGAACCGCATCAACCTGGCCGTGTACCGGCCGCAGATCGAGAACCTGGTCGCCGGCGTGCGCCTGCGCGCCTACGAAATGCCGTTCAACGCGGACTCCTCGTTCTGGTCGGACCTGGGCTTCATGGCGCAGGCGCGGTTCGAGGACGCCGCCGCCGCCCGCGCCTACATCGCGCGCCTGAACGACGTGCCGCGCTACTTCGGCCAGCAGATCGACAACATGCGCAGCGGACTGGCGCGCGGCTTCAGCGTGCCGCGCGCGGTGCTGGACGGCCGCGACGTGTCGATCGCGACCCTCGCGGAACTGAAGGACCCGGAACAGGCGTCGTTCTACGCGCCGTTCAAGCAGCTGCCGAAGCGGATTCCCGCCGACGCGCAGGCGCAATTGCGCGCCGAGGCGAAGGCGGCGATTTCCGGTGCGGTGGTTCCCGCCTACGCGAAACTGTTGCGGTTCTTCCGCGACGAGTACGTACCGCAGGCGCGGACGACGCTCGCCGCCGAGGCGCTGCCGGACGGCAAGGACTATTACCGCCAGCAGATCCGCGAATACACCACGCTGGACCTGTCGCCGAAGGAAATCCACCGGATCGGCCTGGACGAGGTGGCGCGCATCCAGGCGCAGATGGACGCGATCATCGAACAGGTCGGCTTCGCCGGCCGCAGCCCGCGGACCCGCTTCGCCGATTTCCTGGAATTCCTGCGCACCGACCCGCGGTTCTACGCGAAGACCCCGCAGGAACTGCTGGACCGCGCCGCGTGGATCGCCAAGCGCGTCGACGGCGAGGTCGGCAAACTGATCGGCACGCTGCCGCGCGGACGCTTCACGATCGTCGAGGTGCCGGCGGACATCGCCCCGTTCTGGACCGCCGGTCGCGGCGGCGTGGGCGTCTACTGGCTCAACACCTACGACCTGCCCTCGCGCCCGCTGTACAACCTGCCGGCGCTGACCCTGCACGAATCCTCGCCCGGGCATTCGCTGCAGGGCGCGCTGGCCGAGGAACAGGGCGACCAGCCGGCGTTCCGCCGCGAGAACTACATCTCCGCCTACGGCGAGGGCTGGGGCCTGTATTCGGAGAAGCTGGGCGAGGAAATGGGCATCTACCAGACCCCCTACGAGCACTTCGGCCGCCTGACCTACGAGATGTGGCGCGCCTGCCGGCTGGTGATCGACACCGGCGTGCACCATGACGGCTGGACCCGCGAACAGGCGCTGGCCTACCTGCGCGAACGCACCGCGCTGAGCGAGCACGAGGTCACCACCGAGGTCGACCGCTACATCTCCTGGCCGGCGCAGGCGCTTTCCTACAAGCTCGGCGAACTGGCCATCGTCCGCCTGCGCGCCGAGGCCGAGCGGGAGCTGGGGCCGAAGTTCGACGTCAAGGCCTTCCACGACACCGTGCTGAAGCAGGGCTCGGTGCCGCTGCCGGTGCTGGAGGCACAGGTACGCGAGTACATCGCCGCCGCCAGGGCCGCGCCGTAGCCGCAGGCGGCCCGCCGGGCGCCCGGCGGCGCCGTTCGCGTAAGTGCTTGCGCACAAAGGAAATACGGCGCATAATGCGCGGCTCGCTGCGTCCGCCCCAGTCCGCTGGGTGAGTCAGCCGCAGGCCGAGGCCGAAGTTTTCCGGGCTACGGAAAACCCCAGAATCCAACGAAAGGTGCACAACGATGTCCCGCGTATGCCAAGTATCCGGCAAGCGTACGGTGACGGGTAACAACGTCTCCCACGCCAACAACCACACCCGCCGCCGCTTCCTGCCCAACCTGCACGAGCGCCGCTTCTGGGTCGCCAGCGAGAACCGCTGGGTCAAGCTGAAGGTTTCCGCGCACGCGTTGCGCACCATCGACAAGGTCGGCATCGACGCCGTGCTGGCCGAGCTGCGCGCGCGCGGCGAGAAGATCTGAGGAGACAGGACATGGCAGGCAAGCGCGACAAGATCAAGCTGGTGTCCACGGCCGATACCGGCCACTTCTACACCACCGACAAGAACAAGAAGAACACCCCCGGGAAGATGGAAATGAAGAAGTACGACCCGGTGGTGCGCAAGCACGTGATCTACAAGGAAGCCAAGATCAAGTGACGCGGCGACGCGTTCGCATGGCGAACGCCTTTGCCGTTGCATCATCCCGCGGTTTCCAAGCAGCCGAGACGCCTTTCGACAGCCGCGGCTGGTCATGGCCGCTCAATCCGGGATCGCATCCGCTTCACCCAGGAAACCCGCCCCACGGCGGGTTTTCTTTTGAGGTCGCCGCCAGCGCGCCGGAGGCCAGGGTTTTCTTGCCTGCACGGTCTGCATGCCCGCGGACAACACGCCCGGGCTGCCGGACACATCGGCGCCGCCGTCGCGATCCTTCAGGACCAGGACTTCCGCCACGGCTGCAGCCGCCCATAGGTGAGGCAGCGCCACAGCCATTCCAGAGGTCCAAAGCGGTAACGCGCCAGCCACCAATGACTGGCGGCGATCTGCAACCCGAAGATCAGCACGAACGCGACCAGAATGCCCAGCACCCCAAGGCGCGGCCCGATGCCCAGCCCGACCCCGTAGAACAACGCCACGCCGACCACGGTCTGCCCGACATAGTGCGTCAGCGCCATGCGGCCGACCGGCACCAGCGCCCGCAACCCGCGCTGGCAGTGCGGCTGCAGCCACACCAGCACGAAGGCGGAGAGGTAACCCAGGCCGGTAAGCAAATAGGCAGCATTGCGCAGGAGCCGCGACAGCATCCGCGCAGGCATTCCCTCCAAGCCCAACATCCCGTCGGGCATCAGCCCTTCGTCCCGCAGCAGAAGGAACGCCGTAAGCAGCAGGCCGGTCGGCAAACATGCGACCAACAGATGGCACCATTGCCTGCGATACGCCTGCGGTTGCGACAACCAGCCGCCGCGTCCGAAACCTGCGCCCAGCAGCAGGCGCCCCAGCGTGAAGAGCACCAGGGACCAGGCGGTCGCGTGCAGGTGCACGTCGTAGGAGAAATTGGCGCGCAACGCCGCACGCCAGTCGTTGCCGGCGAACGCCGCGACGGCCTGCACTCGCAGCACGTCGCCATCGCCGAAGCGTGCCGGCCATCCCGCCATGAACGGTTGCAGCAAAGAGGTGGCCAGCAGGGTCACGAACAGCCCGGCCAGTATCAGCCGCCGCGCAGGCCAGCCGGCGCAGGCGAGCAACAGCAGCCCGAGAATGGCGTAATAGCGCAGGATGTCGCCCCACCACAGCAGCCAGGCGTGCAGCAGGCCGAAAACGAGCAGCACGACCATGCGTCGCGCGAAACGCAGACGCGCCCCGGAGCCGTCGGCGCCGCGTTGCAATTGCAGTGCGAAACCGACGCCGAACAGAAGGGCAAACAGAGTCATGGCCTTGCCGCCCACCAGCGCATCCAGCAGCGGCCCTAGCCAGTGGTCCAGCGCCGCTGTCGGCAACGCCGCACGCTGCACGTCGTCGATCAGCGAAAACAGGCTGAATTCGCGCAGGTTGGCCAGCAGCACGCCGGCCAAGGCGAACCCGCGAAGCGCGTCCAGCAACGGCAGGCGCTCGCGTTCGGAAACCGGCCGCCCCCCGGCCATTGCCCTGTCCTGGGTACTCCGCCGCGAATCCCGGGTCGACCCGGGATCGACCGGCACGCCACGCGCGCCGCGGTGGCCATCCGCTTCCTCTGCGGCATTCATCCTCATGCTGAAGATCAAGCGGTCGGGTTCCATGTCGCGCCCATTATGCGTTCCTGCAGGTGCAGTTGCCGACCGAAGCTAGGCGCCCCGGAGCAGGCGCTGCGTCCGCCAATCTGCGGAGCATTCCTGCCTGGAAGCGGATACAGAACCTTTTTCGTTCGTTCCCCGGCACAATCGCCGCCATGCCCATCCCGACTTCCATCGCCTGATGGACCTGCACTGGTCGCTCGGCGCCACGCTGCTGGCCCTCGACTGGACGATCCGTTTCGCCGCGCTGTGGTGGATCCCGTCGCGGACCACGCCGGCGGCGGCGCGGAGCTGGCTGCTGCTGGTCGCGTTCGTGCCGCTGCTGGGCTTGCCGCTGTACCTGTTCCTGGGCCATCCGTGGCTGTCGCGCGAGCGCGTGCGCCGGCAGGCGCTGGCCTCGCAGGTGATCCGCGAGCAGCAGGCGCCGCTGAAGCACCTGCGCTGGACCCCGGTCGGCGACGGCGCCGACAGCGAGATGGCGCCGCTGCTGGAACGGCTGGGCGACTTCATGCCGACCCACGGCAACGCGGTCGAACTGCTCGACGACTACGACGCCTCGCTGCGCGCGCTGATCGGGGACATCGACCGCGCAGCGCAGCGCGCGCACCTGCTCTACTACCTGATGTTCGACGACCGGGTCGGCGACGCCGTGGCCGCCGCGCTGAAGCGCGCCGCGGCGCGCGGGGTCGAGTGCCGACTGCTGCTGGACGCCACCGGCGCCCGCCGCGGCCTGCGCCGCTACGCCGCCGAACTGCGCAAGGCGGGGGTGCAGGTGCACGAACTGCTGCCCGGCGGCCTGCGCTGGCGCCGCAGCGGGCGCATGGACCTGCGCAACCATCGCAAGATCGCGGTGATCGACAACGACACCGCCTACGTCGGCTCGCAGAACCTGGCCGAGGCGCAGTTCGTCCGCGGCTTCCCCAACCGCGAACTGGTCGCGCGCGTGCACGGCCCGGTGGTCGCGCACCTGGAGGCGGTGTTCGCCAGCGACTGGTTCATCGAGACCGGCGAACGCCTGCAGGTCGCGCCGACCGCGCCGGTCGCGCACGCCGACGTCGCCGCGCAACTGCTGCCCAGCGGCCCGGCGTACCCGTTCGCGAACGCGCGCGACACGGTCAACGCGCTGATCCACCTGGCCAAGCGCAGGCTGGTGCTGGTCACGCCGTACTTCGTGCCCGACGACGCCACCCTCAGCGCGCTGCGCATCGCCGCGCTGTCGGGCGTGGACGTGCAACTGATCCTGTCGGCCAGCAACAACCAGCGCCTGACCGCGTGGGCGCAGGAATCGTATTACGAGGAACTGCTGGCCAGCGGCGTGAAGATCGCGCTGTACCGCCCGCATTTCCTGCACGCCAAGCACCTGAGCGTGGACGAGGACATGGCGCTGGTCGGTTCGATCAACCTGGACATCCGCTCGTTCGCGCTGAACGCGGAAATCGGCCTGCTCTGCTACGACCGCGGCGTGGTCGCGCGGATGCGCGAGGTCGAAGCCGCCTACCTGGCCGACGCGGAATCCGTTTCGCTGGCCGCGTGGCGCAAGCGCCCGCCGTGGCGGCGCAGCAGCGAAGGCATCGCGCGATTGGCGGATTCGTTGATGTGACGACGCCGCAGACTGCGCGGAACGCCGGCGAAAGGGCTTGACCGGCCCCCGCTACAATGCCCGGATGAACGACACCCGCCACGACGGCGTCTTCGACCTCGCCATCATCGGTGGCGGCGCGGCCGGCACAATGGTCGCGATCCAGGCGTTGCGCCAAGCGCACGCTCCGCTGCGCATCGCGCTGGTCGATCCGGCTTCCGCACTGGGACAGGGTGTGGCGTATTCGACCCGCCACCCGGAACACCTGCTCAACGTGCCGGTGCGGCGGATGAGCGCGTTCGACGACGCGCCCGAGGATTTCCTCGACTTCATCGCCAGCGACGGCGGCGACCGCGAATCGCTCGGCCCGCAGTTCGTCCAGCGCCATCGCTACGCCGATTACCTGGAAACGCGGCTGCGCGAGGCGCGCGCGGCCAGCCGCGCCGAACTCGTCGTGCTGGCGAGCCGGGCCGTCGCGCTGGACGACGACGGCGCAACGTCCCGGCTGACGCTGGAAGACGGCACGCGGCTTTCCGCGCGCGGCGTCGTGCTGGCGGTCGGCAATGCGCCGCGGTCGCTGCCGGCGTCCGTGGGCGACCTGCCTGCCGACCGTCTTCGCTCGGCCTGGGACTACGATGCGGTGAAGCGCATCCCGATCGATGCGGAAGTCTGCATCGTCGGCTCCGGCCTGAGCATGGTCGATGCCGTATTGAGCCTGGCCGCGAACGGGCATCGCGGGGGCATCCACATAGTGTCCCGGCACGCGCTGCTGCCGCTGCCGCACGCGCCGCACGCGGCGGCCGGCATCGATGTGGACGCCCTGCTCCGGCAGCCGCTGCGCCAGCGCCTGCACATGCTGCGTGCCGCGGCGCGCGACGCCGCCCGCGCCGGAACGCCGTGGCAGGCGGTGATGGAAAGCCTGCGCCCGCACGGGCAGGCGCTGTGGCGTTCGCTGTCGGCCGCCGACCAGCGGCGTTTCCTGCGCCACGTCGTGCGCTACTGGGACGTGCACCGCCACCGCGTCGCGGCGCAGGTGTACGCGCAGTTGCAGGCGCTGGTCGAAAGCGGGCGCATCCGCCTGCATCGCGGGCGGGTACGCGAAGCCGCGATGGCCGGCCCGCGCGTGCGCATCGACGCGCGCATGCGCGACGGCCGCGACGACCGCTTCGACGTGGACGCGGTGGTCAACGCCACCGGCATGGAAACCCGCGCGCGGGCGATGGGCAACCCGCTGCTGTCCGATCTGCTGGACAAGGGTCTAGCCGTCGCCGGCGCGCACGGCATCGGCATCCGCACCGACGACGAAGGCCATATGGTCGACGCCCGCGGCCAACCCAGGCCGAACCTGTTGGCGCTGGGCAGCCTGCGCATCGGCGACCTGTGGGAAAGCACCGCGGTGCCGGAACTGCGCGGGCAGGCCGAAGCGGCGGCAAGGGCATCGCTGGGACGGGTCGCGGCGCAGCCGGGGACGCCATAACAGCGCGGCGGCGCGGCTCGAAGGGTCAGGCGAATCCGACCTCCGCCGACGCGATCGTACCGACGTGGCCCGCGCCGGCGGGAAAGCTGCGCAGGATGCGGTTGTGGTGGGCGACGATCCGGTCCGCGGGAAGGGCTTCATGGTCGAACGTGCTGTGGGCGTCCGATGCAAGCCGGACGCCATAGCCCAGCGAAGCCGCGCGCCTGCACGTCGTATCGATGCAGTAATCGGTCTGCATCCCGCAGACTACGAGCCTCTTCATGCCCGCATCCCGCAGCCACGAATGGAGTCGCGTGCCCAGGAACGAATCGCAGAAATCCTTGTAGATGACGGAATCGCCGGCCTCCTGGCCAAGGCCGTGGTCGATCGCGGCATCCGGTCCGACCCGCGTATCGCACACGAACAGGACGGGCGCGCCGGCCGACCTGGCCCGCTCGATCAGAAGACCGACATTGTCGAGCAAGCGATCCTTTTCCCACGGCCCCTCGTCGAGCAGGCTGCGTTGCATGTCGATGACCAGAAGTGCGGTTTCCATATGCGCGGTTTCTTGCTTGGTGGCGATGAAGAAGAAGCGGCGCCAAAAGCGCGGCGCACGCATCACGCCTTTTCCAGGTTCGCGTCCTAGGCCCGCCAGAGCTTGCGCAACTCCGCTGCCATCAGGTCGGGCTGCTCCTCCGGCCAGAACAGCTTTCCGCCTTCGACAAGGCGCACGCCTCGGGAGCCGGGAAAGGCCGGTCGAGCCATTCGGCCCAGACGACCGGGAAAAGCGGGTCGGCGGTGCCCCAGAGCATGCGGGTCGGCGCCGTGATCCGACGCAGTGCCGGTTCGATGGCGACGAGGGGATTGGGTTCGAATGCCGCCAGGTAACGATTCAACTGCGTCCTCCTGAGCGGCGTCGATACCAGCGGCCCGAAGTACACCTCGATCGCTTCATCGGTGAAGTTCGCCGGATTGGCGTAGGCGGACCCGCCGATGCCTTGCGGCGATCGCGCGTACATCGGATCCTGCAGATGGCGCGCCATCTTCTGGTCGTACCGCCCCGCCCGCGCCGCATCGATGGAGTTGCGCATCTGCACAGGCGGACTGTTCTCGTGCACGTCGCCGTTGGTGAAGAGCATCGTCCGTACCCGACCCGGGTGCTGCACGACGAAGAGCTGTGCGATCGTCAATCCGCTGTCGTTGGCGACCAGGTCGACGGCGGGAATCAAGAGCTCATCCAGCAATGCCGCGAGCATGTCGGCCTGCGCCTGCGGCGAGAAGTCCTCCTGGTCGGGCGATTCCGTGTAGCCCAGGCCCACGAAATCCGGTGCGAGGCAGCGGCGGTAGGGAGACAGGCGTTCGAGCAACCCGCGCCATTGGAATCCGTTCAGCGGGAACCCGTGCAGGAACAACGCGACGGGCCCGTTCCCGCGCTCCACATACGCAATCCGACCGAACCGGGTCGAGGCGAACCGCCGGGACGCATGGAATGCCGCGGCGTCCAGCGCTTTCGGCGCCTGCGCGGAACTTGCTCCCCGGATCCAACCCATGCCGACGGCCGGGGCCGCGGCACTCGACACGAAACGACGACGATCCATTCGGATTCTCCTGTTGTGGAAGTCTGCAGGGCCGAGGCGCGTGGTCGACTTGTCGCCGGCATGCCGTCAGTGGGAAGAGCGCCGGATGCCTGCAGGCCTGTCATTTGTCTCTGGCTTCATTCCTTCCAGGGGCAAGGTCCGCACGATCAGCAGGCCCAGCAGGAAAGTGGCGATCGCATAGGCGTACTGCGTCCGCGATACGCCGATGCCGAACGGGAACCAGATGCCCGGCACGCCCATCGCGCTCACTTCGCCGGCGAACAGCCCGATCAGGATCGACGCCATCGTGGCGAGCGCCAGGGTCCGCATCGGGCCGTCGCGGACGATCCGCACGGCGATCAGCGCGAACAGGACGATCGAGCCGATCCGGGCGGCGCGGATCAGCGCCGCCCATTCCGCCAATGCTCCGACGATACCGGCCAGGACGAGCAGCGTCGCTGCGACGTCGATCGTCCGCCATGGCCGCCCGCACCAGCGATTCCATGCGAACGTCCACGCGGCGAGGCCCAGCGGCGTCCACACAACCGCCGCCAGCCACAGGTTCGTGGTCAGGCTTTGCAGATCGGTCCAGTAATAGATCGGATTGCCGACGCGCCTGGCCGCCACCAGCGCCAGCGCAGCAGCGACGCACGCGAGAAAGTTCTTCCTGTCGCTGCGGCGGCGCAGCACCAGCGCCAGGCAAGCGAGCGTGAGCATGGCGATCGGTTCGATCACGTCGACGATGTAACCGGCGATGGTGCGTCGCCACTGCACGCCGTGCAGCGCTTCGGCCACCGGCTGCGGCGCGAGCAGCGGCGCGGTATGCAGGCCGCCGGCGTCGGCGTTGTTCTCGCCACCGGGTTGCATGTAGACGCGGACGGCAAGCACCGAACGCGCGCCGGCCGCATCGGCGGGAAGACGGAACAGCATCGGCCGCGTGCCCACCGGCCTGGGCGGGGCGTCCAGCCGGCCCGAGCCGCCCAGCCGTCGGCCGTTCCAGTACACCGCGTAGGCGTCGTCGACGGCGGTCGGCCCGAGCAGCGCCCACGGGCCGGCTTCGGCCGGTACGGCGACGCTGCGCCGATACCAGGCATAGCCGCGATGGCCGGGATGGCCGTGCGCCATCCACCCGCTCACGTAGTCCGGCAGGCCGACATCGCCGTCGTGGCTGCCCGGTGGCGCAGTCAGGTCGATCATCTCCCAATGGCTGTCGTCCAAGGCGGCTTGCGCCCAGCGCGGGTCGTCACCGACCCGGAATCGCCAGTCTCCCGCCAGCGTCACGGCGGCGGCGCGCAGCGCCGGCGGGTCGGGGCGGCCGCCGATGGCCAGGGCGGCGATGGCAATACCAAGCGCAAGCAGCGCCATGACGACGATCGCGGCCGTCAGGGTCCGCCGTGTCACGCCCATCGTGTCCATCGGCGAGGTGCGTTCAAGGGAGGGTTTTGCGACCGTCACCATAGGATTTCCAGGCCCTAGCCTTTTCGATGATACCATCTAAACTGATTTAGAAGGTATCAGATAGACGCTCGGTGCCCGTTCGGGACGGCATCGATCCGGCGAGGAGCAACCCGGCAATGAATCGAACCGGCCACCCAAGCGCACCCATCCGTCTGGACGGCGGGCGGCTGTGCCTGGATTTCGTCAACACGATCCACGACCGCTTCGCGACGGATCCGGAGGACTACATCGACCGGCCGGCGCGTTACCTGGAATGGTGCGCGTTCGCCGGCGCGATCGACCCGAAGGAGCTCGCCGTTTGCGGCGATGCGGGCGCCGACGCCGCCTTGATGAAGCAAGTCGGGGACCTGCGCCGCCAGTTGCACGCGCTGCTGGCGGCGCGCATCGACGGCGCGCCGCCGCCAGCGGAAGCCGTGCACTGCCTCGATCGCTGGCTGCACCGCGCCTGGGCGAGCCAGTCGTTCGCAGCCGACGGACGGATGCGCTGGCGCGACGATGCGCGCGATGCGCGGTTGCCGCTCAAGCGGATCGCGCTCGATGCGCTGGACCTGCTTGGCGACGCGTCCGCGTCGCTGCGCCGCTGCGCCAATACGACCTCGTGCGGATGGCTGTTCCTGGACACCAGCAAGAACCAGCGCCGCCGCTGGTGCGCAATGGAGACCTGCGGCACCCTGGACAAGATGCGCCGCTATCGCCAGGTGCGGTAAACGCCTTCCCGCCACGACTGGAGAGTTACATGAAAGTTCAAGGCTTGTATGCGGCCCTGTACGTCAAGAGCATCGGTTCTTCGGCAGATTTCTACACGAAGGTCCTGGGCCGCGGACCCGACGACAAGCCAATGGACACGCTCGTCCAGTGGCGTGGTTTTGGCAGTGCAGGGATCCAGCTCTTCCAGGATCCCGAAAGAGCCGGGAAGAGCCGGATGACCCTTGTGGTTTCTGATCTTGCCGAAACGAAGTCGCTGCTCGACGCCGAAGGCATCGAACTTGGCGACATCCGGCAAGGCGATTTCGGCAGGATCGCGCAGCTCACGGACCTTGATGGCAATCTCGTCACCCTGGCGGAACCACCGAGCAATAGGCGACAGGCCTGACACGCTCCAGGCCAGCTATCCAACCCCGGGCGGGCCAGGTCGGGCCTTGCGGGCCGGTTCGGCGGCTTTCCACGCAGTAAACTCCGGCGACCACCACCGCGCGGGAGGGCGCGCTTGTCGAATTGGGTGCTGCTGCTGGTCTCGGTCGGCTACGCCGCGCTGCTGTTCGCGGTGGCGTGGTGGGGCGACCGCCGGCCGCTGTATCCGGACCGGCCGTGGCTGCGGCCGCTGGTGTACTCGCTGGCGCTGGCGGTGTACTGCAGTTCGTGGACGTTCTACGGCGCGGTCGGCAGCGCGGTGCGCAACGGCGTCGGTTACCTGCCGATCTACCTGGGTCCGCTGCTGCTGCTGCTGTTCGGCTGGCGCATCATCGAGCGGCTGGCACTGATCGCGCGCAGCCAGAACACCGTCTCCATCGCCGACTTCATCTCCGCGCGCTACGGCCGCTCGCGGCGGCTGGCCGCGCTGGTCACAGTGATCGCGCTGATCGGGGTGGTGCCGTACCTGGCGCTGCAGTACAAGGCGGTGGCGCTGAGCCTGGGGGTGCTGACCGGGCAGGGCGGCGAAACCGGCTTCTTCGCCGACCCGGCGCTGTACGTGGCACTGTTAATGGCGTTGTTCGCCGCGCTGTTCGGCACCCGCCAGGTCGACGCCACCGAGCACCACCACGGCATGATGCTGGCGATCGCGCTGGAATCGGTGGTCAAGCTGGTGGCGATGATCGCCATCGGCGTGTTCGCGTGGCTGTGGCTAGGTGGCACCGCGCGGGTCAACGAGGCGGCGCGCACGCTGTTCCAGAACGCGCCGCCGGTCGGCTTCGTCACCCAGACCCTGCTCGGCTTCCTCGCCATCATCTGCCTGCCGCGGCAGTTCCACGTGGCGGTGGTCGAATGCGGCGAAGTCGGCGACATCCGCCGCGCGCGCTGGCTGTTCGGCCTGTACCTGCTGCTGATCTCGGCGATGGTGGTGCCGATCGCCGGCGCCGGCGTCGCCATGTTCGGCGGCGACAGCCGGGTCGCCAGCGACAGCTTCGTGCTGGCGCTGCCGATGGCCTCCGGCAGTAATGCGCTGGCGCTGGTCGCCTACGTCGGCGGCTTCTCCGCCGCCACCGGCATGGCGATCGTCGCCAGCACCGCGCTGGCGACGATGGTCAGCAACGACCTGGTGATGCCGCTGCTGCTGCGCCGCGGCGAGGCGCTGGCGACCGCCGACATGGCCACGCGGGTGCTGTGGATCCGCCGCGTCGCGATCGGGGTGCTGGCGCTGACCGCCTACGCCTACTACCGCTACAGCAGCGGCCACGAGAGTTCGCTGGCGTCGTACGGCCTGATCGCGTTCGCCGCGGTGGCGCAGTTCGCGCCCGGCCTGATCGGCGGCCTGTACTGGCGCGGCGCCAGCCGCCGCGGCGTCGAGATCGGCATGGGCGTCGGCTTCGCGGTGTGGATCTACACGCTGCTGTTGCCGTCGCTGTCGGCCAGCGGCTGGCTGGGGCCGGAGTGGCTGCGGACCGGCCCGTTCGGCGTGCACTGGCTGCGCCCGCAGCAGTTGTTCAACCTCAGCGGCTGGGATGCGCTGACCCACGGCACGTTCTGGTCGCTGCTGCTCAACGCCGGCACGATGATGCTGGTGTCGGCGCGCTGGCGGCCGGGCGTGGACGAGCGCCTGCGCATCGCCCCGTTCCTGGACCCGTACGCGCAGCGGCAGGCGCTGGTGCCCAGCGAATGGCCCGGCAGCGTGCGCGTGTCCGACCTGCTGTCGCTGGCCGAGCGCGTGGTCGGCGAGCGCCACGCGCGCCGCGCCTTCGCCGAACAGGCAGCCTCGATGTCACGCGAACTGAAAGCCGACGCGCCGGCCGACCGCGCCTGGGTGCAGTTCACCGAACGCCTGCTCGCGGCGGCGATCGGCGCCGCCTCGGCGCGGCTGGTGCTGACCAGCGTACTGCGCGGCTCGGGCATGGAACTGGCCGAGGTGGTCGCGGTGCTAGACGAGGCCGGACAGGAACTGCGCTTCAACCGCGAGATCCTCTCGACCACGCTGGAGAACATCAGCGCCGGGGTCAGCGTGGTCGACGCCGACATGCGCCTGGTCGCGTGGAACCGCCGCTACCAGACGATGTTCGGCTATCCGGCCGGGATGCTCTATGTCGGCCGCCCGGTCGCCGACCTGATCCGCTACAACGCCGAGCGCGGCGAGCTGGGCGAAGGCGACGTCGACGAGCAGATCGACAAGCGCATCGGCTACATGCGCGCCGGCGTCGCCCACGTGTTCGAGCGCGTGCGCAGCGACGGCCGCGTGATCGAGATGCGCGGGCAGTCGCTGCCCGGCGGCGGCTACGTCACCAGCTACAACGACGTCACCGACTTCAAGCACGCCGAGCACGCGCTGCGCGAGGCCAACGAGACGCTGGAGCAGCGCGTGGCCGAACGCAGCCGCGAGGCCGAGGCCGCGCAGCAGTCCAAGACCCGCTTCCTGGCCGCGATCGGCCACGACGTGCTGCAGCCGCTGAACGCGGCGCGGCTGTTCACCAGCGCCCTGCGCGAGAGCGACGAGCCGGGCGAACAGCGCCACCTGGCCGAGCGCATCGACGCCTCGCTGCGCGCCGCCGAGGAATTGCTCGACGGCCTGCTCGACGTGTCGCGGCTGGACGCCGGCAGCCTGCACGTGCAGGTTTCCGATTTCGACGCCGGCGAATTACTGCGCGAACTGGCCGCGCAATACGCGCCGGTCGCGGCCGGCCGCGGCCTGGACCTGCGCGTGCACGCGCGGCCGCTGCCGGTGCGCAGCGACCGCCGCCTGCTGCGCCGGGTGCTGCAGAACTTCATCGCCAACGCGCTGCGCTACACCCGCCACGGCCGCATCGTGCTGGGACTGCGCGCGCGGGGCGGGCAGGTGGAATTGCAGGTCTGGGACAGCGGACCGGGCATTCCCGAGCAGCACATGCGGCAGATCTTCGACGAGTTCCACCGCTACCAGCAGCCGTTCGACTGGGGCGAGCAGGGCCTGGGGCTGGGGCTGTCGATCTGCCAGCGCATCTCGCGCCTGCTCGGCCACGAACTGAACGCGCGCAGCGTGGTCGACCGCGGCAGCATGTTCTCCATCGCCGTGCCGCGCGCGGCGGCGCTCGCGCACCGGCCCGCGCCGGCGCGGCGGCTGGAGGCGCTGGCCGCCGATTCGCTGGAAGGGCTGCGCGTGCTGTGCGTGGACAACGACAAGGAGATCCTCGACGGCATGCGCGCGCTGCTGGGCCGCTGGAAGGCCGAGATCCTGACCGCGACCACGGTCGACGAGGCCTTGCAGAAGATGCGCCAGGCGCCGGCGGTGATGCTGGTCGACTACCACCTGCACGACCGCCTGGACGGACTGGACACGTTGGACGCGCTGCGCGCCGCCAGTCCCGGCCCGGTGGCCGGCGCGTTGCTGACCGCCGACGGCCGCGACGAACTCAAGCGCGAAGCGCGCGCGCGCGGCTACCGCCTGCTGACCAAGCCGGTGAAGCCGGCTTCGCTGCGCGCGTTCCTGGCCGCCCAGCAGAGCCAGAACGCGGTGTCGGTCCAGGATCCGTGACGCGGCTTCAGGCGACGGCCCGCTCGGAACGCAGGCGGCGGCGCGCGCGGCGCGCATCGAGGCCGGCGCTGTAGCGTTCGACCATGTCGCGCAGGGCGGACTGCGCCTCGGGCTGGCCGTCCAGCGCCGCGATCACGCGCGGCCACAGGCCCTCTTCGCACCAGCGGCCGTAGCGGATGTAGATGGTGTGCCAATGGCCGTAGCCGGCGGGGACGTCGCACCAGCGCAAATTGTTGCGCGCGACCCACAGCACCGCCGAGACGAAACGCCGTGCGGTGCCGCCGTTGTGCGCGCGTGCGCCGACCCGGCCCGGCAGCGCCGCCTCGACCCGCGCCCACTGCGCGTCGGTGAGTCCCGGCAACTGTTTCCAGCACACCATTTCCGGCTCCGGCGCCGCCGGTTCCGCGTCGGAGGCCCGTGCCGCCTCCGGCATTTGCTTCGTCATGCCGATGTCCATGCCCACGCCGTTGCGAAGATGAAAGGGGCCCCATCCATGGGGCCGGACTCCGTGGGAATCCCCGCGCGCCGGTTGTCCCGACGTCCGCAGGGGCGCAGGCCATCCCTTCGCCTGCGCGGCGCCCGCCCGCCCATCCGTGGGTGCGGCGTTGCGCCCGACTGCTCCATGAGCTCAGGCTAATGAGACTTGAATCACGTTTATGTCGCTTTTAGAGAACCCTGCGTTCGCAGATTGGCAACGATAGCGGCGTGGGCTTGGTCGCCCTGGGTTGGCGCTGGCCGCAACCCGTTGCGTGGCTGTCGAAGGATGTGTCCAGGCCACCGCAAGCCCCCGCGACGATGGGGCGAAGGCGCAGCCTTCGCGCCCGGGCTATCCGCGATCCTGATCCTGCAGCACCCGCGCGATCCGGGTTTCCCACGGCGGCGGATCGGCGATGCGTTCGCCGAGGAAGACCAGCAGCGACTGCACCTTCGGCGAACTGCGCCGGTTCTTCGGATACACCAGCGAGACGTCCTGCGGCGGCGGCGCGTATTGCGGCAGCAGCACCCGCAGGCGGCCTGCGGCGATAGCGTCGACGACGATCGGGGCCGGCGCCAGCACGAGGCCCAGCCCGGCGCAGGCGGCGTCGCGCAGGTGGCGCGCGCTGTTGCTGCGCAGGCGCTCACGCACCCGGCACGGGTACGGCGCGCCATCGACGTCGAGGACCCAGAAGCCGCGGCTGTCGGCCTTGGCGTCCATCAGGCCGTCGTGCGCGGCCAGGTCCTCGGGCGCGCGCGGCGCGCCCCTCGTGCGCAGGTAGTCCGGGCTGGCGCACAGCCAGTGGCGGCAGCGGGTCAGCGGACGCGCCACCAGGCCGGAATCGCCCAGCGCGCCGACGCGGATCGCGACGTCGAAATGGCCGTCGCCCGGGCCGGCACGGCCGTCCTCGACCTCGGCGTCGACCAGCACGTCGGGGTAGCGCGCGGCGAATTCGTCCAGCAGCGGCAGGAACAGGTCCGCGCCGAGGTCCGCCGGCAGCGCGATCCGCAGCCGCCCCTTCACCAGCTGGTGGTGGCCGGCGACGAAATCGCGCGCGGCCTCGACCGCTTCGAGGATGCGCACGCACTTGGCGTAGTAGACCGCGCCGACCTCGGTGCTGCGCACGCTGCGCGAGCTGCGGTCCAGCAGCGGCGCGCCCAGTTCCCTTTCCAGCGCGCCGATGCGGCGGCTGACCACCGACTTGGTGGTGCCCAGCCGGCGCGCAGCGGCGGTGAAGCCGGCGCTTTCGACCACCGCGACGAACGCGGCCATGTCGGCGATCTCAACCATCGCCGCCTTCCCCTTCGGCCAGGCGCAGTTCGCCCGGCGCGGCCGCCGCGCGCGCCAGCGGCAGCCGCATCCACAATTCGTGGCCGCCGTCGCGGCGCGGCACCAGTTCGACCTCGGCGCGCATCCGCCGCAGCAGCGACTGCGCGACCGCCAGGCCGAGGCTGGCGCCGGCATGGCTGCGCAGCAGCTCGTCGGTGACGACCAGCGGGCCGAACAGGGCCGCGTCGAAGCCGTCCGGTTCGCAGGCGATCTCGATCTCCAGTCCCTCGCCGCTCGCGCCCAGCGACAGCACCACCTCGCCGGCGTCGATGCCGTCCAGGGCGTGGAT
This sequence comes from Pseudoxanthomonas sp., assembly GCA_047601245.1. Taxonomy (GTDB): domain Bacteria; phylum Pseudomonadota; class Gammaproteobacteria; order Xanthomonadales; family Xanthomonadaceae; genus Pseudoxanthomonas_A. The sequence continues at coordinate 2,472,621 of JASGJU010000002.1, read as the reverse complement.
CAGCAGGTTGATCAGCAACTGGCGCAGGGCCAGGTCGTCGATCTCGACCACGGTGTCGCGCCGGGGCAGGCGCACCTGGAAGCCGAGGCCGCGCGCGTGCGCCTGCAGGGCGAAGGTGCGTTGCAGCAGGCCGGCCAGTTGCGGCAGTTCCAGCACGCCCGGCGCGGCCTTCGCCGGGGCGTCGCCGACCAGGCCGGCCAGTCCGTTCGACGCCGCCGCCTCCAGCCGCACCGCCGCGTGCTGGACGGCGGCGATCGAGCGCAGCGAGGCGGGATCGTCGCGATGCCGTTGTTCCAGCAGCCGCGCGTGTCCGGCCAGCAGGGCCAACGAGGCGCGCATTTCCTCGACCAGCGCGGCGAAGGTCTCCGCGCCGCGCCGGAACGGCGACAGTTCGCGCGCATCGGCGCGCGGCGCGCCGGCGGCGTTGCGCAATGCGCGGCGTTGCGCGGCTTCCTTCAGTTCCAGTTCGTGGCCGGCCTGCTGGCTGCGGCGCAGCGCCTGCATCGGCGCGGTGGCGTCGTGCAGGACGAAGTGGCAGCCCTCGTCCTCCTCGACCACGTCCACGTCGGCGTAGCGGCCATCGGACAGTTCCACCGCCGGCACCCGCCGCGGCGCGCCTTCGCCGCCGCCGCGCAGGTCGTGCAGGCGGCGGCACACGGCGTCGCGGGCGTCGCCCTCGGCGACGAAGCCGTCGAGGTCGCCGACCACGTCGAGCAGGACGCCGTCGCGGTCGAAGCTGACCACGACCGGCGGCCGCGGCGGGTCGTGGCGAGCCGCGCGGCGTTGCGGCTTCATCGCGCCGCGTCCGCGGCCAGCGCGGCGGCCAGCGCGGCGAAGGCTTCCTCGACCCCGGCGCCGCTGAGCGCGCTGGTGCTGAACACCGGCAGGCGCGCGGACAGTTCGCGGATCCGCGGCGGCGGCACCTCCCATTCGCCGGCCAGGTCGCATTTGTTCAGCAGCAGCGCCGCCGGCAGCGTGCGGCCGAGCAGGCGCTGCGCCTGCTCGCGCAGGTCCAGCGCGGCGTCGACGGTGTCGGCGCGGGTGCCGTCGGCGACCAGCAGCAGGCCGTGGCTGCCGCCGAGGTAGTTGGCGCGCATCTGGTCCAGCGTATCGGCGCCGGCGATGTCCCACAGCACCAGCCGCAGTTCGCTCGCTCCCGCAGGCGCGTTGCCCACCTGCACGGTCTTGCTGTCCACCTTGACCCCGACCGTGGTCAGGTACGCCGGCGAAAACGTGTTGCGCACCGCGCGCGCGACCGTGCTGGTCTTGCCGACCGCGAAGTCGCCGAGCAGGCTGACCTTGCGCGAGACCGAATTCATCGCGCGCGCGCCTGCGGTTTCGCCGGCACCGGCGCGGCGGTGACGCGCGCGCCGCGCAGGGTGTCGGCGGCGCTTGCGGTCGCCTGCCGGTCGATGGCGAGGGTCGAGGGCGCCTGCACCGCGGAGGCCAGTCGCGCGACCAGCCATTCGGCGCGCTGCCGGCGCAGGTCCGCGTTCTGCTCGCCGCTGCCGGCGTCGTCGGTCATGCCGGTGGCGCGGGCGTCGAAGGCGACCTCGCCCGCGCCCATGCGCTGCAGCTCGCGCAGGGCGTCGTCGATCCGTTGCAGCGCGGCTTCCCAGCCGGCAGCGGGCGTGGTGGTGCCGCTGACGAAAGGCACGGTGGCCGCCTCCAGGCGGACGATCTGCGCCTCGATCCGCGCCTGCTGCGGATACGCCAGCGCCGAGGCGTCGAGCCGCGACACGCCCGGAATCGCCAGCGCCGGCGGCGCGTTGCGGAAGCGGTACCAGTCGGCGAACGGCACCTCGCCGCGCAGCTTCAGCACGCCCTGCGCGTCCGGCGGCGCGACGTTCGCCGCCGGCAGTCCCAGCGCCTGTGCAGCGCGCGCGGCGACCAGTTCCGGTTCCATCGAATAGAAGCCGCGCAGCTTCCATTCGGCCGCGATCTTCGGATACCGCTGCGCGAGCCAGTCCCGCGGATCGGCCGCGAGCGGATCGCGCAGGCCTTCGATGCGCAACGCGCCGCGCGCGCCGTCGTCGAAACCGGTCACCGCCACGCCCGGCATCGCCGACAGGTGGCGACGGACGTCGGCGGCCTGCCGCGACCAGCTCCACGACGCCCAGGCCCACCAAGCCAGCAGCCCGACGACGAGGACCAATATGCCCCACAGCAGGCGCCGCGCCGCCTTCGATTGCGGCTGCGGCGCGACCGTCGCGTCGCCATACGAATTCAGCGCATCGAGCTGCGGCGGCGCCAGCAGTCCCGCGCCGGCCGCGCCGACGCCTTCGCCGGCCGCGAGCATCGCGCCGTGGCGCGCGTGCAGCGCTTCGTTGAGTTCGTCCAGCCGGGTCGGGAAATCGCCCGGCGGCAGCCCGCGCACGAATGCGACCAGCCGCGCCTGCGGGCCTTCGCCGACCACCAGTTGGTAGTCGCCGACCGTGGCGTGGCCGATGCCGCCCGTCTGCGCCTGCACCGAGTCGCGGACGAAGGACTGGATCGCGGTGAACATGCCGGCGACCGCGTCGGCGTCCAGCGGCGGCAGGCCGCTGGCGGTCAGGTGGCCCAGCAGCAGCCCGGACTCGGGCTGGATCAGGAACAGGTGCTCGACCCGGTAGCGCGCGCTGTGGCGCAGCACCACCTGCGCGTACGGCACGCCGCTGCGCCAGGCCTCGATCCGCCAGCGCAGCGCGCGCGGGCTCAATGCATTGTTGAGCGCGCGGTCGAGGTCGGCGGACAACTGGCGCAGCGCTTCCTGGATCGAGCGCCGGATCGCCGGACCGATCACCGGGAACACCGCGTTGACCACGGTTTCCGGCTTGCGCTGCACCGCCTGGTCCAGGCCGTTGACCGTGGTCTCGGCCAGCGCGCGGGTCAGCCGGGTCTGCCGGCCTTCGGCCAGGTTGCGTTCGATCTCGTCGGCGACCCGGTCGGAAACCCGCTCGCCGATCCGTCCCAGGTCGTCCTGCAGCGCGTCGAGGCGGCCGCGCTCCGGGTCCAGCAGCAACTGGCGAAGACGATCGTATTCGCCGCTCATCCGCAGCTCCCGGTCAGCCGCGCTTGCCGCCGCCCTTGCCCGCGGGCGCGGGCGCGGCCACGTCCTGCGCGCCGCGCAGGCGCAGCGAGACTTCCGCCATCAGGTCGGCCAGGTCCTCGCGCGCCAGCTTCTCGCCGCCCAGTTCGGCGCGCGCGACGGCCAGCGCGTCGCGCAACTGCTGCTGCGCGGCCTGGGCCTTCTGTTCGCTCAGCGCCAACGCCTCGCGGGCGCGTTCGGCGGCGGCCTCGGCGTTGTCCTCGTGCTGCTGCAACACCGCGTCGATTTCGTTGCGCTGGCTGCGCAGGGCCTGGCCGAAGCGGCTGTCGAGGTCGTCCAGCGCGTCCTTGCGCGCGGCGCTTTCCTGACGCAACTGCTGCACCAGCTTCTCGATCTGCGGGGCGATCCGCGTTTCCAGCGCGGCCAGCCGCGCCTCGTAGTCGGCGACGATGCGCGCGGTCTCGGCTTCCAGGCGGTCGCCCAGCTCCTTCATGCGCCGGTCGAAGTCGCGCATGGCGCCGCCGAACATTAGTTCGCGGATCTGCTCCATCTTGTCGGCCGGCTCGGCGTTGGCCGCCGCCGGGACGTTGTTGCCGAATTGCGCCTTGCCGCTCATTGCCCGATCTCCCGCGCGCGCCGTGTGTTGCGTGAATGCAAGGTCAGCATAGGGTGCGGCTATTCGCTCTGCAATTCGGCGACGAAATCGTAGGCGTCGCCGCGGTAGAACGAGCGGGTGGATTCGACCACGCGGCCGTCGCCGAGGAAGGCGCGGCGCTCGACCAGCAGGCCGGGGCTGCCGACCGGCAGTTGCAGGTGGCGCGCCGGTTCGGCTTCCAGCGCCACCGCGCGCAGCCGCTGCAGCGCGCGCTTGGGCCGGTGGCCCCAGTGGTCCAGCGCCTCGTACAGCGAGGTGGCCACGCGCTCGGGCTCCGGCAGCAGCGCCAGCGGCACCAGGGTGCGTTCGATCGCGATCGGCGCGCCGTCGACGTGGCGCAGCCGGTACAGGCGCACCACGCCGCTGCCCGGCGACAGGTTCAGCGCCATCGCCTCCTCCGGGGTCACTTCGCCGACGCTGCGTTCGAGGAAATCGACCTTCGGGTCCAGTCCGCGCTCGCGCAGGTCGTCGGTGAAGCCGGTCAGCCGCGAGAACGAGCGCACGATGCGCTCGGCGACGAAGGTGCCCGCCCCCTGGCGCTGGGTCAGCAGGCCCTGCGCGATCAGCCCCGACAGCGCCTTGCGCACGGTGACGCGCGACACGCCCAGCAGCGCGGCGAGGTCGCGCTCGCTGGGCAGGCTCTGGCCGGGGGCCAGCACGCCGCTGTCGACCAGGTTGTTCAAGGCGCGGCGCAGGCGCAGGTAGGCGAGGGTGGAACCGGTCTCGGCCTGCTGCAGGCGCTGGTATTCGCGGGGGATGGCGGTAAGCATACCGATACCCTACCAATAACCGGGAAGGCGCGCAATTGGTTCGTTCCTGCGGCGCAGTTTCAACCATTTGGCCCGATCTTCCTCCCCATTCTGGTACGGCGGTGGTACCTTTGTCGCCCATTGTTCGCGCGCGCATCCGGAGCCATCGTGACCGTCAAGACCATCCCCGTCGCCACCTTCGACCTGGTGATCTTCGGCGGCACCGGCGACCTGGCGTTGCGCAAGCTGCTGCCGGGGCTGCTGCGCCGCTACGCCGACGGGCAGATCCCCGAAGACAGCCGCATCATCGGCGTGGCCCGCGACGCGCTGGGCGACGACGGCTATCGCGCCCGCATCGGCGAGACCCTGCGGCACGCCGTCGGCGACGACGCGGCGCTGCGCGACAAGCTGCCGGGATTCCTGGCCAGGCTGGGCTACCACAAGCTCGACGCGACCAAGGACGAGGGCTGGGACGATTTCGCCGCGGAGCTGAAGCGCAACGACGGCCGCGTGCGCGTGTTCTACCTGTCGACCAGCCCGGCGCTGTTCGTCGACATCTGCAACCGCCTGCGCGACCACGGCCTCAACGGCGAGCCGTCGCGGGTGGTGATCGAGAAGCCGATCGGCCGCGACCTGGCCAGCGCCGCGCAGATCAACGACGCGGTCGGCGCGGCCTTCGCCGAGAGCCAGATCTTCCGCATCGACCACTACCTGGGCAAGGAGACGGTGCAGAACCTGCTGGCGCTGCGCTTCGCCAACATCCTGTTCGAGCCGCTGTGGACGGCCAACCGCATCGACCACGTGCAGATCACCGTGGCCGAGACCGTGGGCCTGGAGAAGCGCGCCAGCTACTACGACACCGCCGGCGCGTTGCGCGACATGGTGCAGAACCACCTGCTGCAACTGCTGTGCATGGTGGCGATGGAGCCGCCGGCGTCGCTGGAGGCCAACGCGGTGCGCGACGAGAAGCTGAAGGTGCTGCGCAGCCTGCGCCCGGTACGGGGCGAGGACGTGGCGCACGTCACCGTGCGCGGCCAGTACCGCGCCGGGGCCAGCGCCGGCGGCGCGGTGCCGGGCTACCTGGACGAACTGGGCCGCGCCGATTCGCGCACCGAGACCTTCGTCGCGCTGAAGGCCGAGGTCGACAACTGGCGCTGGGCCGGGGTGCCGTTCTACCTGCGCACCGGCAAGCGCCTGCCCGAGCGCGTGTCGGAGATCGTGATCTGCTTCCGCGACGTGCCGCATTCGATCTTCGAGGACAGCGCCGGCCCGGTGCTGGCCAACAAGCTGGTGCTGCGGCTGCAGCCGGACGAGGGCGTCAAGCTGTGGCTGATGATCAAGGACCCCGGCCCCGGCGGCCTGCGCCTGCAGCACGTGCCGCTGGACATGAGCTTCGCCGAAGCCTTCGGCGTGCACCAGCCGGAAGCCTACGAGCGCCTGCTGATGGACGTGGTGCGCGGCAACCAGACCCTGTTCATGCGCCGCGACGAAGTCGAGGCGGCGTGGAAGTGGATCGACCCGATCCTGGCCGCGTGGGAACAGTCGCGCGACGCGCCGAAGCCCTACACCGCCGGCTCCTGGGGTCCCAGCGCCGCGGTCGCGCTGATCGAGCGCGACGGCCGCACCTGGCACGAAGACGCGGCATGAGCGCGGCGTCCGCGCACATCGAACTGCACGCCCTCGCCGACGGCGACGCGCTGGCCGTCGCGCTGGCGCAACGCGTCGCCGACGACCTGCGTGCGGCATTGGCCGCACGCGGCAGGGCGTCGCTGGCGCTGTCCGGCGGCAGCACGCCGAAGCGCTTCCTGCAGGCGTTGTCGCGGCAGGCGCTGGCCTGGCCGAAGGTCGCCGTGACCCTGGTCGACGAGCGCTGGGTCGGCGAAGACAGCGACCGTTCCAACGCCGCGCTGCTGCGCAGCCACCTGCTGCGGAACGAGGCGGCGACGGCGGACTTCGTGCCGCTGTACCGCGCCGCCGCCGACGTGGAGCAGGCGCTGGCCGAGGTCGAAGCCGCCCTGTCGCCGCTGCTGCCGCTGGACGTCGCCGTGCTGGGCATGGGCGCGGACGGCCACACAGCCTCGTTCTTCCCCGGCGGCGACCGCCTGGCCGAAGCGCTGGACCCCGACGCGACCGCGATCGTCCTGCCGATGCGCGCGCCCGGCGCCGGCGAGCCGCGCATCACCCTGACCCTGCCGGTATTGCGGGCGGCGCGACGTCTTTACCTGCACATCGAAGGCGCGCAGAAGCGCGCGGTGCTGGAGCGCGCCCTCGACGGCGACGACCTGCCAATGGCTGCTGTGCTGCAACAAGCCGCGGACGCCTTCCCGGTCTACTGGTGCCCGTGACCGCGCGCGGGCAACGCCCCGCCGCGTCATGTTTATAATGCGTGCGCGGTCCCGCCGCTCCCGATTCCGTAGCCCGCGCCTCGCGCGCACGCCAAAGGTGGAAAGTGCACAACCACGACCTGGCCTTCCTGAAGAAGTTCTCGATGGTGATTGGTTTCCTGGTGCTGGTGACCCTGGGGCTGATCCTGTTCGCCCACCACCTGCAAGGCGTGCTGCCGCCGGAAATCTCGCCGGTCGCGGTGAAGCAGACCGAAGCGCGCATCGCCCCGGCCGGCGCGGTCTATGCCGGCGCCACCGGCGCGGCGGCGCAGGCCGCGGCCCAGGCCGCCGCGCTGGCGGCCGCATCCGCTAACGCCGCCTACGGCGGCACCCTGGACGGCAAGGTCATCTTCGACAACCTGTGCACCGCCTGCCACACCGCCGGCGTCGGTGGCGCGCCCACGCTGGACAAGGCGCACTGGGGGGCGCGCATCGCCCAGGGCACCGACACCCTCTACAAGCACGCCATCGAGGGCTTCACCGGTCCCGACGGCGGGGTGATGCCGGCCAAGGGCGGCAACCCGGGCCTGACCGAGGAGCAGATCCACGCCACCGTGGACTGGATGATCGGCAACCTGAAGTAAGAAGCGGAAAGCCGCCCGCCGCGCGGGCTGGAAGTCGGCGGCTGCGCCGCCCGCAGAGGGTCCGTAAAGACGGCTTCTGCTGACAGCGCGCCGAGCGCGCGACTTCCTTAGCTCTGGCGCCTACTGGCGCGCGCCCCACGCCACCAGCGCGATGGCGACGACCGCCAGCGCCAGGCCGGCGCGATTCCATGCGCTGGTCTTCTCCTTGAACCACGCCACGCCGACCAGCGTGCCCAGCGCGACCACGCCGATGTTCATCGTCGCGAACACAGTGGCCGGGCTGTGCGGCAACGCCTGGTGGGCGCGGACGTAGAAATAGATGTTGGCGAAATTGAACGCGCCCAGCAGCAGGCCGCCGAGCCCGCTGCGCAAGGTGAAACGCGCGACGCCTTTCGCGGCGCGGACGAACTGCCACGCCAGCATCAGCACGAAGGCCAGCGCGAAGCTGGCCTGCAGCGCGGTCATCGAACCGGTATGGGCCAAAGCGATGCGCTTCAACAGCACGTCGACCAGGGCGTAGCCGGCGCAGGTCGCCAGCAGCCACGGCCACGCGCGCCGCCACGACGACGCGTCTTCGTCCGCCGGCCGCGCCAGCAGGCCGGCCAGCGCGACGACGCCGACGCACAGGCCGGACAGCTTCCACGCGTTCGGGGTTTCGCCAAACAGCAGGAACGCCGCTGCCAGCGACAGCAGCAGCGACAAGCGCTGCGCCGCATCGCCGCGGACGATGCCGGCCAGCGCGACCGCGCGGCCGAACACCAGGAAGATCGCCGGCAACGCGACCGCCAGCGCCAGCAGTTCCGGCCACGGCGCGCCGGCTTCGCGCAACGGCGCCAGCGAAGGCTTCAGCAGCAGCGCGCACAACGACGCGGCGACGGCGTAGTTCCAGGTCACCGCCTGGGCCACGTCGATGCGCAGGCGCCCGGCGCGCTTGAGCAGCACCGAGACCAGCACGCTGCACGTCACGCTGAGCAGAAGGAAGGGCATCGCCGCGGATTCTAGCCGTCCGCGACATGGCGCATGGCAAACTGTCCGCCGTCGCAATGAACCCCCACCCATGAACGCACCGACTTCCGCGGCCCGCCCGGCGCTGCTGCGCGATTTCTCGCTTTCGGCCCTGGCCGCCGGCTTCGTCACCGTGCTGGTCGGCTACGCCAGTTCCGCCGTGATCGTGTTCCAGGCCGCGCGCGCGGTCGGCGCCGACGATGCGCAGATGGCCTCGTGGATGTGGGCGCTGGGCATCGGCATGGGCGCTACCTGCATCGGCCTGTCGCTGCGCTGGCGCATGCCGGTGGTGACCGCGTGGTCGACCCCGGGCGCGGCGATGCTGGCCGCGGGCAGTCCGGGGCTTGCGTATCCCGAGGCGATCGGCGCATTCCTGCTGTGCGCGCTGCTGATGGCGGCGGCCGGTTTCAGCGGCCTGTTCGAGCGCAGCCTGAGCCGGATTCCGGCGTCGCTGGCGGCGGGCATGCTGGCCGGCGTGCTGCTGCGCTTCGGCCTGGACGCGTTCGTCGCGGTGAAGGCGCAGCCGCTGCTGGTGCTGGCGACGATGGCCGCCTGGCTGGTCGGCCGACTGTCGTTCCCGCGCTATGCCGTGATCGCCGCGCTGGCGGTCGGCGTGCTGGTCGCCGGCAGTCGCGGCCTGCTGCATCCGGAACGCCTGCATGCCGGCGCGGCGCTGCCGGTGTTCACGATGCCGTCGTTGTCCGCGGCGGCGGTGTTCGGCATCGCCCTGCCGCTGTTCGTGGTGACGATGACCTCGCAGAACGTGCCCGGCGTGGCGGTGGCGCGCGGCAGCGGCTACGCGCTGCCGGTTTCCGCGTCCGTGGGCTGGACCGGCGCGGCAAACGCCGTGCTGGCGCCGTTCGGCGGCTATGCGTTGAACCTCGCCGCGATCACCGCGGCGATTTGCATGGGCCGGGAAGCGCATCCGGACCCGGCGCGCCGCTACGTGGCCGCGGTCTGCGCCGGCGGTTTCTACCTGCTGCTGGGCCTGTTCGGCGCAGCCGTGGCCGGGCTGTTCGCGGCATTCCCGAAGGAACTGGTGATGGCCATCGCCGGCATCGCCCTGCTGGGCACCATCGGCAACAGCCTGGCCAACGCGATGCGCGACGAACACGAGCGCGAGCCGGCGCTGATCGCGTTCCTGGTCACCGCCTCCGGCGTGTCCATCGCCAACATCGGCTCGGCGTTCTGGGGCCTGCTGGCCGGCGCGCTGACGCTGTGGCTGTGGCGCAGGCGCGGCGCCTGAACGCTGCGATCCGCGAATGGCCGGCGGGCATTGCGATGCCGCAGGCTATCATTCCTGCCATGACTTTCCCCGCCTTCCCCGCCACGTCGGCGACGCTGCTGCTGCCCGGTCCGGCCGGCGCGCTCGAAACCGCCATCGATCCGTCCGAGGCCGGCGTCGCGCCGTTGCCGCTGACCGTCGTCGTCTGCCATCCGCTGTCCACCGACGGCGGCAGCCTGCACAACAAGGTGGTGACGATGACCGCGCGCGCGCTGCGCGAACTGGGCGCGACCACGGTGCGCTTCAACTTCCGCAGCGTCGGCGCCTCGGAAGGCGCGTTCGATCGCGGCGTCGGCGAACTGGACGACCTGCGCGCGGTGGTCGCGTGGGTGCGCGAACAGCGCCCGCACGATGCGTTGTGGCTGGCCGGCTTCAGCTTCGGCTCCTACGTGACGCTGAAGGGCGCGGTCGAACTGCAGGCCGACGCGCTGATCTCGATCGCGCCGCCGGCGGCGACGCGCGGCTGGGATTTCGGCGCGATCGAACTGCCGCGATGCCCGTGGCTGGTGCTGATGGGCGAGGCCGACGAGATCGTGCCGCCGCAGGCGGTGTACGACTGGATCGACGCGCTGCCGCGCAAGCCGGTGCTGGTGCGCTTCCCCGACACCGGGCATTTCTTCCACCGCAAGCTGATCGACCTGCGCGCGGCGATCCAGGACCACGTGCGCGGCTGGCTGCCGGCCGCATGAACGCGGACGCCGGCCTGCTGCCGTCGCAGCGATACGCGCAGGGCGCGGCGCGCGGCGACTGGAACGACGATCCGGCGCAGCATCCGGCGCTGGCCGAACTGGACCGCATCCACGCCGCGCTGCTGGCCGCGCCGAAGCCGGGCCTGCTCGACCGGCTGCTCGGCAAGCCGCAGCAACCGGTGCGCGGCCTGTACTACTGGGGCGAGGTCGGGCGCGGCAAGACCTTCCTGGTCGACCTGTTCTACGACGGGCTGCCGATCAGGGAGAAATACCGCACCCACTTCCACCGCTTCATGCGCATGGTGCACGAGCGCCTGCGCGCGCACGCCGGGCAGTCCGATCCGCTGGCGAAGATCGTGCGCGAGGCGCGCGGCCGCCTAAAGGTGCTGGTGCTGGACGAATTCTTCGTCACCGACATCGGCGACGCGATGCTGCTGGCGCGGCTGCTGGAGCGGCTGTTCGCCGAGGGCGTGGCGCTGGTGACCACCTCGAACACCGCGCCGGAAAATCTGTACAAGGACGGCCTGCAACGCGCCGGCTTCCTGCCGGCGATCGCGCTGCTGCAGCGCAACTGCGTGGTGCTGCGCAGCGACGGGCAGGAAGACTACCGCCTGCGCGCGCTGACCCGCTCGCCGGTGTACCGCGCGCCGCTGGACGGCGAATCCGACCGCTGGCTGGCGTCGCGCTGGAAGGAACTGAGCGGCGGCGAGGACGCGCGCACCGGCAACGTGCTGATCGACTCGCGCAAGATCCCGGTGCGCGGCCGCGGCAAGAGCATCGTCTGGTTCGACTTCGCCGCGCTGTGCGAAGGCCCGCGCGGCACCACCGACTACATCGAGATCGCGCACGAGTTCAACACCGTGCTGGTCGGCGGCGTCCCCGCGTTCGGCCCGCTCAACGAAGACGCCGCGCGCCGCTTCGTCAATTTCGTCGACGAGATCTACGACCGCCACGTCAACCTGGTCTGCACCGCCGCCGCCTCGCCGCCGACCCTGTACGCGGGCACCCGGCTGGGCGGCGCGTTCGAACGCACCGCCTCGCGGCTGATCGAGATGCAAAGCGCCGAGTACCTGGCCGCGCCGCACCGGGCCTGAGCCCGGCCGCCGTCATTTCGCCGGCGGCGCGTCCTCGGCCAGGGCGAAGGCGGCGATGTCGATGGCGACGTCGTCGCCGATGCGCGGCAGTTGCGAAACGATGCCGAAGTCGCTGCGCTTGACCGTGGTCCTGGCGCTGAAGCCGATCGCCTCGACGTCGCGCGCCGGATGCTTGCCGGCCTTGTTCAACACCGCATCCAGCACGACCGGCTTGGTCACCCCGCGGATGGTCAGCTCGCCGCTGACCTTCAGGCGGTTGCCGCCGGCCGGTTCGACCTTCGTGCTCCTGAACGTGATCGCCGGATGGTTGGCGGCGTCGAAATAGTCGGCGCTGCGCAGGCGCTCGTTCAACTTGTCCACGTGCGCGTCCAGCGCCGACAGCGGCAGGCTGACCCGCACCGACGACTTGCCCGGATCGGCCGCATCGTAGACGAGGGTTCCGTCGGCCTGGCCGGCGTGCCCGGAGGGCGTGACGAATCCGAGGTAGTCCCAGCGGAAATACACGTCGGTGTGGTTCGGGTCGATCCGGTAGCTGACCGGCGCGGCGAGGGCGGCGGCGCTGGCGAATAGCAACGTGGCGGCAATGGCAATGACGCTGGGTTTCATCGGTCTCTCCTGGGGGTTTTCGTCGGTCAACGCTTCTGCAGCAACGCCGTCCACGCCTGCAATTCCTGCCGGGTCAGCGGCCCGGCCTTGGTCTTGAGCACGCGGCCGTGCGCGTCGATCAGGACCGAATACGGCAACACGCCATGCGCATTGCCGAAGCGCGCGGAACTGCCGGGCTCGCCGGCTTCCACCACCTCGACCAGGATCGGATACGCGGCCGGCGATTTCCCGAGCCAGGCCCCGATGGCCTCCGGCTCGTCCAGGGCCACGCCGACCACCCGTACGCCGTCGGCCGGTTGCGCCCTGGAGAACGCCTGCAATTCCGGCAATTCCTTCAGGCACGGCCCGCACCACGTCGCCCAGTAGTTCAGCAGCAGCGGACGGCCCGCCCATTCCGACAGCGCGTGCGCTTTGCCGTCGACATCCGTCAGCGCCAGCGTCGGAGCCGTCGGCGTGGTGGAATCGGCCGCGGCCAGCGCCGTCGACAACAGCATCGACAAGGCGAATGCCGCGATGCGTTGCGTCGTCCCCATCGCGGGCGCCGGTTCGCCGCCGCTCATAGCGCGACCGCGAATCTTTCGCGGAACAGGGTGCAGAGTCCGGTCTGCTCGTAGCAGCTTTGTCCACTGAGCGTGCCGTTGACCTGGGCCGCGCCGGCCTTGCGGCGCACGCGCTGGCGGAACTGCGCCTTCCCGGTGAAGTAGGTGTAGGCGTATTCGCCGACGGCGTTGCCGCCGGCGCCCTTGCGCGCCTGCGGCGACTGCAGCTTGCCGTCGGCGCGATAGCCCGGGGCCTCGTCCAGCTTCAAACGCGCCGGGCGCGGGCCGATCTGCGGCGGCTCGAAGTCCGACGCGTAGACCACCCAGCCCGGCGCGATGTCGGCGTCGAGCACGACGTCGACCGCATCCTCTTCGCCCGGCACCGGCACCGCCCGCACGGTCCAGCGCAGTTCCGCGTCGCCGCTGTCCTGCGCTAGCGCGAAGCCGGGCGCGGCCAGCGCGCCGGCGGAAAACAACATGGCGGAGACGAGGAGCCTCTTCATCGGTTTCACGGTCGTTGTCTCGTGTCGACGTCTTGCAGGCGGTTGAAGCGGGGCGATCGAGTGTATGGGCGCGCCGCTGGAAAACCCCGCCTGCGCGACATGAAAATTCGTGCGCCGCTGATAACCGCCCGCGCATCCCTGCGGCCTTTCGCGGCGCAGGAGTCAGAAGTTGTAGTTCAGGCGCGCGTAGTAATAGCCGCCGGTCCGGCTGAGGGTGCCGTCGGCGTACGACGTCGTGTAGATGTAGGTCGAGGCGATCTGTTCGGCCGGCAGCTCGTCCGGCGTCCGGTCGAACAGGTTGCTGGCGCCCAGTTCCACGTCCAGGCCATTGCCGAAGCCGTAGCGCGCCGACAGGTTGGTGACCCAGGTCGCGCCGATCGTGTATTCGCCGCCGGCAATCGTCGAACTGCTGCGCCGGATCTTGCCGTTGTAGACCTCGTTGACCGACACGTTCCAGGGACCGCGCGACCAGTCCAGGGTGAGGATCTGGGTGAGTTTCGGCAGCTTGTAGCGCAGGCTGAAGTAGTAGCTTTGCGTCAGCACCGGCTGCAGCGGCAGCGAACTGATCGCATCCGGCGCCGAGCGCACCGCGTCGACCTTGGTGCTGCCCGTGCTCACCGCATAGTTGGCGCGCAGCCGGCCGAACCTGCCGTCGGCGCCGAGTTCCCAGGCATCCTCGATCGTGGCCTCGACGCCGCGGTAGGTGAAGTCGCCGATGTTGGTGTAGTAGCTGTACGTCTTGTTCTCGCCCGGGCTGATGCTGGCGCCGGCGGTCGCCAGCAGGTCGTCGATCTGCTGCTTCTGCTGCGCCGTCAGCACCGTGCCGTTGAGGGTGACTTTGTCGGCATCGCCGGAAGAGTAGTCGTAGCCGACCGTCGGCGCGGTGCCCAACTGGTCCTTGATGCGGATCTGGTAGGCGTCCACCGCCACCTTCAGGTTGCGGTTCCAGTTGAACGCCAGGCCGACGCTGTAGTTCAGCGATTTTTCCGGCTTCAGCGGGGTCGCCCCCAGCGCGGCCGCGGTCGACGAGTTCACCGAAGCGATCACCGAGGACGAACTCGGGGTGACCTTGGTGATCTGGAAGTTCTGGCTGCCGAGGCTTGGCGCGTGGAAGCCGTTGCTCACGGTCGCGCGCACGGCGACATGGTCGTTGAAGTCGAAGCGCGTCGACAGGCGCCCGGTGGACACGCTGCCGAAATCCGAATGGTCCTCGTAGCGCGCGGCCAGGTCGACGTACCAGGGGTCGGTGATGTTGGTCGCGAGCCCGACATACAACGCTTCGCTGTGCCGCCGCGAATCGTCGGCGTCCTCCGGGCGGTTGGACGGATAGGACTGCGCGCCGGCCTGCACACCGGTGCCGGCGTAGTAGCCATCCGGGTCGCCGGCGGCGCGCACGTAGTGCTCGCGCTGGTACTCGGTACCGACGCTAAGCTGCAGCGGCTTGGCCAGCCAGCCGATTTCGAAATCGCGATGCAGGTCGAAGTTGGCAATGAACTGGTCGTATTCGAGACGGCCGGCATGGAAGTCGGTCTTGACCACCGATCCCGGCGCACCCGTGTAGACCTGCCCGAAGTTGACCGTGTTGCGCGAATACAGGTCGATGCCGTCGTGGTTGTAGGCCGCGCTGAGGTCGTAATCCCAGCCACCCAGCGCGCCCTTGGAGCCGACCACGCCCGAGTAGTCGGTCTCGTCGGTGTCGATGGTCGGCGAGAAACCGTTCGGGAACACGTCCAGCAGGGCCGGATTGTTGGCCCAGATCACCAGCGGCGTGCGGATGCCGAACCTGGCCGAACTCTTCTTCTGCGAATACGTGGCGAAGGCGTAGAGATTGAGGTTGTCGGTCAGGTCGTAGTCGAGGTTGAGCGCAAGCGCCGGGGTCTCGTACGCCGCGCTGCCGGTGTCGCCGCCGGAGAGGATCCGCGAATCGCGCGTGGACTCGAGCGGGTTCAGGTTGACCCCGTCCGGCAGGCTGACCTGTCCCGAGGCGTCCTTCGGCAGGAACACGGAGTTGGTGGTGATCGACACGGTCTTGCCGAGCAGCGTCTTGTAGTCCGCCTTGCTCAGGTAATTGCCGTCGTCGTCCACCAGCGGGTAGATCGCCACGTCCGGCCTGAGGGTGAGGGTGCGGTAGACCGGGTTCTGCTTGGTGTATTCGCCGGAAACGTTCACGAAGCCGCGTCCGCCACCCAGTCCGAATCCCTTGTTGAAGCGATAGACCTGGCGCTCGCCATCGCCTTCGTAGGTCTGCCCCCATTCGACCCCGACACTGCCGCCTTCGGTATCGGACTTGAGGATCACGTTGAACACGCCGGCGATCGCATCGGAACCGTAGATCGCCGAAGCGCCGTCGCGCAGCACTTCGACGTGGTCGATCGCCGTCACCGGAATCAGCGACAGGTCGGCATAGGACTGGCCGGGGAACGTCTGCGGACTGACGTAGGCGCTGACGTTGCGGCGCTTGCCGTTGACCAGCACCAGCGTGTAGCCGGGCGAAAGCCGGCGCAGCTGCGCGCCCGGGATGTTGTTCTCCACGTCGGACTGCGAGGACGCCACGTTGAACGACGGCAGGACCTGCTGCAGGGCTTGCAGCAGGTTGCCCTTGCCGGTGGCGCGCAACTGGTCGCTGGAGATCACGTCGATCGGCACGGCGCTGTTCTCGACGGTGCGGCCGCTGGCGCGCGCGCCGGTGACGACCACCGTGTCCAGCGAGGTGGCGGTCCCGCCCGCCGCCGTCGTGGTGTCGGCGGGGATCGTTGCGTCATCGGCGTTCGCGGTCCCGGCAACGGCGGCGGCGATCGCCAGCGCCAGCGGCAGGCGAAGCTTGTGGCGAAGGGCATGGACGTGGGGCATTTCGGTTTCCGGATTCGTGGAGGGAGCCGACATGGCGCTGCCGCCGCGCGCGCCGCGGCCGCAGACGGTCCGATGTCGATCAGGCCGCGCGCTGCGCGGCATGCCCGCCGTGCCTGAAGTCCCCGTCGGCGCATCCGTGGATGTTCCGATGCGCATGGACGCGCTTGCCAATGAACATGCGCCATGACCTCATCACCTGCGCAGGACATGAGCGCATGCGCGCCGTGCATGAGCGGTTTTCGCCATCGATTCGCATGCGCGAAAAAGCCCGCCCCGGCGACCGGGGCGGGCTTTGCCGTCGTTGCCCATCGTTACCGTTCGCCGCGGCTCGCGCCGCGCGTCGATCAGCGCGATGCGACCTTGCCGTTGCCGGCGTCGGCCGGCGCCTCCTCGGCCAGCAATTGCTCGACGCGGCTGGTGAACTCCTTGTCCTGCTGCCGGTAGAAATCGCCGGTGGCCGGCGAGCCGAAACCCGAATGCACCGCGCGGATGGTGCCGTCGCGGCCGATAAACACCGTCGCCGGCCAGGTGTTGAGGTTGTTCAGTTGCGGCACCTTCTCCCACATCTCCTCCGGCGCGCCGGCGAGCAGGTAGGGATACTCGACGCCGTACTGCTTGACGAAGGCGCGGGCGCGCTGCTGCGACGCCTGCTGTTCGACCTCCTCGAAGTTCAGCGCGACGATGCGCAGGCCCTGGTCGCGGTACTTCTTGTCCAGCTGCACCAGGTATTGCGCCTCGTCGTGGCAGTTCGGGCACCAGGTGCCGGTCACCACCGCGACGATTGGCTTGCCCCTGAACCATTCGTCGTCCTGCGAATGCAGCTTGCCGTCCAAGTCGGCGAAGCTGAAGACGAACTTCTCGTTCGGATCGCGCGGGGTGGTGTGGGTGAGGTGGTTGGCCGGGCGCGGGAAGTTCTTCGCGCGCGCCGCTTCAGGCCGGTAGGCGACGAGCTGCGGCGCGGCGCGGCCATCCGGCGCGTTCTCGTAGGCGCCGGCAGCGACGGCGCGCGCCGCGCGCGCGGTGCGCTGTTGGATCGCCAGGCTCCCGTCCGCCTGCGGGGTCACCTCGATCACCCCCGGGCGCGAACCGTCGAAGTGGCTCAGCACCCACTTGCCGTCCTTGTAGACGCCGCTGTACGCGCCGGTGTCGCCGTCCACGCGCAGGATCGACGCGGCCACCTCGGCGCCGCGCTGCTCGACGATGAAGCGGAACGCCTGCTCGCCCTTGCTGGTCGGGTCGGGCAGTGGGATTTCCCACTCGCCGGAGATCGTCGGCGCCGGCGCCGCCGCGGCATCGGCCGCCGGATCGTGGCGGGTCGCGACGAAGCCGTATTCGCTGCCGCCGCCGCGGCCCTGCGTGGCCACGCTGCCGACCAATTTGCCGTCCTTCAGTTCGGCGTTGATCGTGGTCAGGTAGTGGCTGATGTCCAGTTCCAGCCTGCCGCCGTCGAAGCGGGCGCCGGTGGTGTGCTCGTACGGGCGGAACCCGTCGTAGAGCGTTCCCCTCAGCGTCGGTCCTTCGCCGGAGATGTCCAGGCGGAACGGGATGGTCGATTCGCCGCGCACCAGTTGCGCGTCCCAGCGGCCTTCCACCGGCGTGCCGGCGATGGCCCATGCGCTGGCGGAAAACAGCGCGGCGAAACCGATCGATCGCTTCAGGTGCCTTGCATTCTTCATGTTCATGGTCGCTTGCCTTTGTCGGAGGGTTTGCCTCACCGCGTCGCCGCGATGCCGTTGCGCGCTTTTGCCGGACGCGCTCCCGGTTGCACGGCCACGGGCAAGCCGTTTTGCCTTGCGTACGCCAGCCAGGCTTGCGGCAGCCCCGGCTTGGTCTGCAGCAGGATTTCCAGGATCGCGTGCCGGTCCGCGGCCGACAGCGCATCGAAGTCGCCGCTGTCGTCCTCGCCGGCCAGGATCTGCAGCAGGCGCGTGTAGACGTAGCCCCTGGCCGGCTCGGGCAGGCCGTCGAAGGCCTCCGAATAGACCAGGTAGCTCAGCGGATGGCGGAAGATGCGCGTATGCAGGTCGAAGTCGCGCAGCGAGCGGCCCTGCGCGTCGCGCGGTCCGCGCGCGGCGAACTCGCGCGCGAACGCCGACTGCGCGAGGACGGGCTTGCCGTCCAGTTCCGGCAGCGGCTGTTCGTCGGCGAACAGCAGGTAGCGCAGCAACTGCTCGGCCGGGCGCACGATCTGCTCGCGCGCTTCCTGCGGCAGCGCCTCCAGCGGCGGCGGCGCGGCCACCGCGGCGTCGCCGCCGAAACCATGCAGGGCGATGCGCGTGCGGTAGTTGACCAGGGTGATCAGGTTGTGCGCCTGGGTCTGGTGGGCCAGCACCAGCAGGGCGACGTCCTCGCTGTTCGGGCTCAGGTAGCGCGCGGCGTCGAACGTCGCCGGCGGCAGCGGCGCCAGTCGCGGCTGCTTCGGATCGGCGTCGGCCGCCGCCACCGCGTTGGCCATGCTCTTTTCCGCCAGCGGGCCGGTCACGTACCAGCCGCCCCAGCGCTGCGACCACGGCGTTTCCTGGTCGGTGATGTACGAGCGCGCGCCGGTCACCAGGGTGCCGCTTTCGGTGGGATTGACCGAACGCAGCAGCACCCCGGGCACGCCGCGGGTGCCGGCGGCGATGTGACATTGCGTGCAGTCCAGCTCGGCGCGCTCGAAGCGCGGC
This sequence comes from Pseudoxanthomonas sp., assembly GCA_047601245.1. GTDB lineage: Bacteria > Pseudomonadota > Gammaproteobacteria > Xanthomonadales > Xanthomonadaceae > Pseudoxanthomonas_A. The sequence goes on along the minus strand of JASGJU010000002.1, from coordinate 2,453,984 downwards.
TTGTCGGCCTTCTGCTCGTGCAGGATGTAGAAGATCGCGCCCTGCTGCGCGTCGAAGGAAACCACCTCGACTTCCTTGCCCTCGTTGACCACGCCGATGTAGACGTCGTCGTTGAAGTACAGCGCGCGCGGATGCTGCGGCGAGATCTTCGGGTACTGGAAGCTGGTCTTGGAGAACACCAGCGTCTGCGAGCTGACCGGGATGTCCAGTTGCTCCAGCACCGACTTCAGGTAGCCGTGCTCGCCGTCGTCGGCGTAGTCCAGTTCGGCCTTGCCTTCGTCCAGGCGCCGCTGCAGCAGCGCGACCGGGTCGGAAATGTTTTCGGAACGGTAGTGGATCGGCGCGTCGTCGTAGGGGATGTAGCCCTGGTTGCGCACGGCGATCTGCGCGCCCGCCGGCGGCATCGCGGCGATGCCGGCAATGACGACCGCCGCGACCGGCGCCGCCAGCAGGCCGGCGCCGCGCAGGATGCGCCACCCGGCGCTCGCCCCGCGATTCACCGCGCGCCCTCCCACGCCGGCGGATTGGCGCGACCGCGGTGGCAACTGCCGCAAGTCACCGGCGCGGCGTAGCGCACGTCGCCGCCGAGCTGGGCCAGGTGCCTGTCGTTGATGTCGTCCAGCATCGAAATCATGATCCGCGCGATCGCTTTCTTGGGGTTTTCGTCCGAGGCGTAATCCAGTTTTCCGGTGTCGCGGTTCTCCACGTGGCAGTAGCTGCACTCCACGCCGAGGTCGCGCTTGTAGCCCTTCATCAGCCGGCCCAGCCTGGGCACGCCGAGGTCGGCCGGCAGCACCTGCAGGTTCACGTGCCTGGCGCCGGAAAGGTCGTGCGCGCCGGCTTCGTTCGCTTCCTGCGACCAACCGGCCACGGCGACGATGGACAGGGCGATGCTCAACATGGCGAGAACCGTCCCGCGCGACGACAGACCCATAGGCGGTTGTTTCGATGAAGCCGATGCAGTGAAGGCCCGCGCGCCGCGCCAGCCGGAGCGGCAGTGTAGGTCGCCGATGCGCGCAAACGCCGGCCTGGCGACATGACGGTTGGTTTCCCGCTGATAACGCCGCGCTGATAACCGCAGCGCATGTCTTCCGGCCGCAACGGGGAGGACGATACTGCCCGGCGCTCAGCGCGATCCGTAGGCGCTCGGCGGCGCGCCGAAGGCGCGATGGAACATCGCGGTGAACGCGCTCGGGCTCTCGTAGCCGACGTCGAACGCGACCGAGGCGATCGAGCGTCCGGCAGCCAGCAGCGACACCGCCTGCATCAGCCGCACCTGCTGCCGCCACAACGCGAAACCCAGTCCCAGTTCCTGCTTGAACAAGCGCGTGAACGTGCGCCGGCTGACCCCGATCGCCGCCGCCCATTCGTCGATGTCGCGCGGATCGGCCGGGTTGGCCAGGATCGCCTTGCATGCGCGCAGCAGCCGCGCGTCCTTCGGCATGGCGACGTGGTACGGCGCGTTGGGCATGCGCGCCATCTCTTCCAGCAGCAGGCGCACGATGCGGCCTTCGCGGCCGTCGACGTCGTAGGCGGCGTCGAAGCCGGCGACCTCCAGGATCAGCGCCTTCAGGAAATCGGACACTTCCAGCACCCGGCAGTCGTCCGGGCTGGGATCGTGCGCCGGGTCGATGTACAGCGTGCGCAGCGACACCGCGCCGCGGCAGGAGACCTCGTGCATCGTGCCCGCCGGCAGCCACAACGCGCGCTGCGGCGGGACCACGAAGCTGGTGCGCGGCGTCGCCACCGACATGACCCCGGCCGAGGCGTACAGCAGCTGCGCACGCTGGTGGCAATGCGCCGGATCGACGAAACCGGGTGGGTATTCGTCCTGCAGGCCGACGACCGGGCGCGCGGCGAGGGGATAGTCGAGGCTGTGCTTCACGGGAGTGTGCGCGGGTGCATGACGCGTCCCGGATGACACCGCAAATACGGGCGCATGGCAATGGCGTGACGCCGTTCTGGCCCGATTGCGCGCATCCGCGGCCCCTCCCGGCGCGCGGCGGACGACGGCAGCGGTTAAGGTGGCGGCACGATGGGACGCAAGCCGCAATGAGCCACGCCAACGGACTGTCGGCGGACGACGAGGTCGATCCGCAGATCCGCCTTTTCCGGCAGCGCATGCAGGCCGGCTATGCGGCGTTCCCGCCGTTCCCGCAACTGACGCCCAACGAAGCCCGCGCCGCCGCCGAACAGGTGCGCGCGCCGTGGACGCTTGGCGGCCCGGCGATGGCGCGCAGCGAGGAGCTGCGCGCCGGTGCGCTGGGCACGCGCATCCGCATCCACCATCCGGCCGCCGCGACCGCGCCGTTGCCGGCGCTGGTCTACCTGCACGGCGGCGGCTGGACGCTTTTCAGCATCGACACCCACGACCGGCTGATGCGCGAATACGCCGCGCGCGCCGGCGTCGCCGTGGTCGGGGTCGACTACAGCCTGGCGCCGGAGGCGAAGTTCCCGCGCGCGCTGGAGGAAACCGTGGACGCGATCGACTGGCTGCGCAAGCGCGGCGGCGAACACGGCATCGACGGCGCGCGCGTGGCGGTCGGCGGCGATTCGGCCGGCGCCAACCTGGCGCTGGCGGCGGCGCTGGCGCTGCGCGACCGCGGCCTGCCGTCGCTGACGGCGCTGCTGCTGAACTACGGCGCCTTCGACCCCGAACCGGACCCCGGCTGGCAGCGCTACGATGGCCACGGCTACATGCTGGACGCGGCCGAGATGCACGAGTTCTGGAACAACTACCTGCGCAACGACGCCGACCGCGACGATCCGCTGGCCGCGCCGATCCGCGCCGATCTGCGCGGCCTGCCGCCGGCGTTCATGGCGATCGCCGCCTGCGACATCCTCGCCGACGGCAACCGGCGCATGGCCGCGGCGCTGCGCGCGGCCGGGGTCGAGGTCGACGCGCGCGTCTACGCCGGCGCGACCCACAGCTTCCTGGAGGCGGTGTCGATCGCGCCGCTCAGCGACCGCGCGCTGGACGAGGCCGGCGCATGGCTGCGTGCCCGGCTGGCGGACGCATGAACCCGAAGTTCGCCCCGCGCGATCCGGCCGACATCGCCGCGCTGGTGCACGCGTATCCGCTGGCGTGGGTGGTCGGCGGCGACGGTCCGGACCCGGCCGCGACGCCGCTGCCGCTGCTGCCCGAATGCGACGGCGACGGCAAGGTGATTGCGCTGTTCGGCCATTTCGCCCGCGCCAACCCGCAGGTCGCGCGGCTGCAGGCGTCGCCGCGCGCGCTGCTGCTGTTCCAGGGGCCGCAGGCCTACATCCCGCCGCGGCTGGTATCGGCGCCGCAGTGGGGGCCGACCTGGAACTACGCGGTCGTGCGCTTCCGCACCCGAATCGAATTCGTGCCCGACGAGAACGACCGCGCGCTGCAACAGCTCGCCGCGGCACTGGAAGCCGGGCAGCCGCAGCCGTGGACGGTCGCGCGGATGGGCCCGCGCTACGCGCAACTGCGCGAGCACATCATCGCCTTCCGCGCGCACGTCGAGTCGGTCGAGGCGACCTTCAAGCTCGGGCAGGACGAAGCGCCGGACACCTTCGACGAGATCGTCGCCGGCGTGGACGACGACGCGCTGCGCCAGTGGATGCTGCGTTCGCGTCCGCGCTGAGCGCAGCAACGACTTCCTTCAATCCTCGCCCGGCCGCTGCGGCACGCCGCCCCAGCGGTCGTCCGCGGCCCAGACCGCGAACGCCAGCAGCAACGCCTCCAGCGCGCGGCCGGCGCTGGCGCCGCTGGCGCCGGCATGGCCGCCGGCCATTTCGGTGCGCACCATGATCGGACGTCGCCCCGTGGTCAGGGCGCGCGCCTTGACCGCGAACTTCAGCGGCTCGTAGAAGGCGACGCGCTCGTCGGCGACGCTGCCGGTCGCCAGCAGCGCCGGGTAGTCCGCCGCCTGCAGGCGTTCGTACGGCGACCATGCCTGCATCGAAGCATATTCTTCCGGCACCCGCGGATCGCCCCAGATCGGCAGGGCGCTGGTTCCCAGCGGGTGTTCGTCGAAGCGTTCCATCGTGTTCAGCACGTCGACGAACGGCACCTGCGCGATCGCGCCGGCCCACAGGTCCGGGCGCATCGCGTAGACCGCGCCGACCAGCAGCCCGCCGGCCGACATGCCGCGCGCGACCATGCGGCGCTTCGCGGTGTAGCCCTGCGCGACCAGGTGCTCGGCGCAGGCGATGAAGTCGGTGAAGGTGGTCGGCTTGCCCTGCTTGAGCACCGAACGCCACCAGTGCGTGCCCTTCTCCGCGCCGCCGCGCACGTGCGCGATCGCGTACACCCAGCCGCGCTCGACCAGCGCCAGCGCCGACGGCTCGAACTTCGCCTCGACCGAAGCGCCGTAGGAACCGTAGCCGTACAGCAGCAGCGGCGCGCGTCCGTCCTGCGCCGCGCCCCTGCGCATCAGCACGGTGAGCGGCACGTCCTCGCCGTCGGCGGCGCGCGCCGACAGGCGGCGGACTTCGTAGCGGTCCGGATCGAACCCGGCGGCGGCGCGTGCGCGCCGCGTTTCGCCGGTCGCCAGGTCCAGCGCGCACGCGACCTCGGGCCGGTTCGGCGCCTGCAGGCCGAACGCCAGTTCGCGCGCGTTCCAGTCCTGCGCCGGCGGCACCCGCAGCGCGTACGCCGGTTCGTCGAAGGCGATCTCGCGCTCGCCGCCGTGCGCATGCATCAGCACCAGCCGCGGCTTGGCGTCGCGCCATTCCTCGCGCACCAGCGCGTCGGCGAACGGATGCAGGGCCACGATCAGCCGTCCCGGCGCGTGCGCGACCCACGGCCGCCAGTGCGCGCGGCCCGGCGCGTCCTCGTCCGCCAGCATCAGCTTGAAGTCGGCCGCGCCGTCGGCGTCGGTCAGCACGACCAGGCGCCCGTTCCAGTCGTCGACGTCGTAGTTCAGCCCCGGCGTGCGCGGCTCGACCAGCAGCGGCCGCGCCTCCGGCGTGCGCAGCGGCAGCAGCCGCACTTCCGACAGCGCGCCGTTGAACAGGCGGACGACCAGGTAGCGGCCCGATGCGGTGGTGCGCAGGGTGATGAAGAACGCCGGATCGGCTTCCTCGTGGATCAGCGCATCGGTGCCGGCCCCTATGTCGCGCCGGTACACCGTCGCCGCACGGCCGACGTCGTTGCGGCCGACCCAGTACAGGTAGCGGCCGTCGGGCGAGAACGCGAACGATCCGTGGGCGCGATCGATGTCGGCGACGACCGTCCTGCCGCTGGCGATCTCGCGCACGCGCAGGGCGAACTGGCCGGAGCCGGTGCGGTCTTCGGCCCAGCCGATCAGGCGGCCGTCGGCGCTGCGCACCGGGCTGTCCCAATGCAGCGCGTAATAGCCCGAGCCCCTGGCCTCGGCGTCGGGATCGAGCAGCACCTGTTCGCCGCCGCCGTCGATCGCGCGGCGCAGGTAGCGCGGATGCTCGCCGCCGGGCCGCGACTGCGTGTAGTAGTCGAAGCCGCCGCTGCGCACTTCCAGCGTCGCCGCGCCGATCGCGTCGAGTTCGGCCAGCCGCGCCGCCAGGGCGTCGCGCAGGGGCCGCGCCGGCGCCAGCATCGCTTCGACGTAGGCGTTCTCGGCCTCGACCTCGGCCTTGATGCCGGCGTCGAGCGAGGCCGGGTCGCGCAGCACCGCCAGCCAGTCGTCCGGCCGCAGCCATGCATAGTCGTCGCGGCGAGAGTGGCCGTAGCGGCCGACCTCGGCCGGGATGCGCGCCGGCTGCGGTGGCAAGGGCCAGCGCGATCGCGCCGCCAGCGCACGCAGCGGCGCCAGCGGCGCGGCGGCCAGCGCCGCCAAGGCGGCCAGGAATCGGCGACGGTCGATCATGCGGCGGCCATCATGCACGCGTTCCCGTTCCTTCCGCACCTGCGTACGCGTTGCCGGTCAATACCGCCAATGCACGTTCACGCCGAAGCTGCGCGGTCGCACGAGGCCTTCGCCGACGCCGTTCACTTCCGCGACCGTACGGGTCACGCCGCGCTCGTCGGTGAGGTTGCTGCCGAACAGGGTCACGTCGGTGCTGCCGAAGCTCAGCCGCAGGCGCAGGTCGAACAGGTTGTAGTCGCCCTGTTCGTTCGGGGTCACGCCGGGCACGGCGGAGTTGAGGTCGCTGATGCCTTCGGACAGGTAGCGGTGGGCGAAGATCAGGGTCGGCTGCATCCAGCCGTCGAAGCGGTAGCTGGCGGTGGTGCTGGACGACCAGTCGGCGGTGCCCGGCAGGCGCGCGCCCTTCGGCGCGGTGCCGTACCACAGGATGAACAGGTCTTCGTCCAGCCGCGCGCGCTGCCAGGTGGTGGTGTGGCTGAGGTCGAAGTGCGCGTTGGGCCGCCATTGCGCCGAGAACTCGACGCCCTTGCTGCTGGCCTTGCCGCCGTTGGCGGCGTAGTTGAAGAAGTCCGGCGTCTGCAGCCGCAACTGGATGTCGCTCCAGTCGATGTAGAACGCGGTCGCGTCCAGCAGCAGGCGGTTGTCCAGCCAACTGCTGCGCAGGCCCAGTTCGTAGTTGCGCAGCTTGTCGCTGCCGGAACCGGACGGCACCGGGTAGGCGCTCAGCCCGGGCGTGTTCGGCGTGCCGAAGCGGAAGCCTTCCGACGCCAGCGCGTAGGCCATCACCCGGTCGTTCGGCGTCCAGCTCAGCGACAGCTTCGGGGTGAAGCCGCTCTCTTTCGTCTTCGCGTAGGTGACGATCGGCGCGCCGGGATACGTGCTGAAGCCGACCTGGGTGGTGGTGTTCTCGACCTCGGTGCGGAACAGGCGGCCGCCGGCGGTCAGTTTCCACTGCGGCGAGAAACGCACCGAGGCCTCGCCGAACAGCGCCTTCTCCTTGCCCTGCACGCGGGTATAGAACGCATTGAAGGTCTTGCCGTCCGGCGCGATCACCGCGCCGCTGCCGGCGCCGAACAGCGACGAGCCGTCGAACGCGGCGGCCGCGCCGTCGGCGCCGATGGTTTCGTACAGGTCCTTGTCGGTGTCGTAGAACATCGTGCCGAGCAGCCATTCGAAACGGCCGCCGTCGTTCGAGGCCAGCCGCAACTCGAGGCTGTCGCTGGTGCTGTCGCCGCCGGAGGCGATGTACAGCGGCGAGGTCAGGTCCAGGTCGAGGTCGGCGTTGTAGGCGCCGCGGATCGGGGTGTAGTCGAAGCGCCAGTCCTGCGACTTCTCCTGCCGCGCCGCCAGCGCGGTCAGGCTGCCCCAGCCGACATCCTGGTCCAGGCGCAGGCTGTGGATCTTCACTTCGGTGTCGGTCGGCTCGGAGATCGCGGTGCTGCGCACCAGGTCGCCAAGCGCCGGGATCCGGTAGGCGTTGTCGTCGGAGTCGATCTTCTGCAACAGGCTCAGCCACGACAGCGTGGTGTTCTCGTTCGGGGTCAGCACCAGCGACAGGCGGCCGCCGTCGGTGGTGGTGTCGTTGGCCCCGCGCACGCCGGTGCCGACGTTGTCGATCCAGCCCGGATCGTCGCGGTGCGCCGCGACCGCGCGGATCGCGAACACGTCGGGCTTGAGCGGCAGGTTGACCATCGCCTTCAGCGTGGTCGCCGGGTCGGCGTTGCGGGTTTTGGCCAGTTCCGCCTCGACCGCGGCGTCGAAACCGGAAGTGTCGGCGAGGTTGGCGACGTAGTTGACCGCGCCGCCCATCGAGGCCGAACCGAACAGCGAGCCCTGCGGGCCGCGCAGCACTTCCACCCGGCTCAGGTCGAAGGTGTCGATGTCCGGGATGGCGATGGTCCAGCCCGGCTCGGTCAGCGGGATCTCGTTGAGGTAGTAGCCGGTGGTCGGCTGGCCCTGCACGTTGCCGGCGCTGGTGGCGATGCCGCGGATGACCACGTGCGACACGCCCGGCTGGTAGCTGTTGAACACCACGCCCGGCGTGCGCTGGATGTAGTCGGCCAGACTCTGCGCGCCGATCTCGTCGAGCTGCTGCGCGGTGACCGCGGACACCGAGCCGGCGACTTCGCGCACCGACTCGGCGCGCTTGGTCGCGGTGACCACGATGCGATCCAGTTCGGCGGTCGCCGGCGCGCCGGTTTCCTGCGCCTGCGCCGCGGCGGCGGTCAGCGCCAGCGCGACGGCCACGGTCAGGCGGCGGCGGCCGTGCGGCAAGGCAAGTGCTTCGATGAAGGTTCCCATGGTCGTCCCCGTCGTTTGGCTGGCTTCGGCCTTGAATATGCGCCGGCCGATCCGCGGCATGTACGCCGCGAGGGCCGGATGCCGTCGCGATCAGGCCATCGCCGCGTCTTGCGCCGGGACGGCGGGGAACAAGGGGTTTTCCGGCCCTTTTCTAGTGCGGCGCCTGCACCCGGAACGGGAAATTCGCGTAGGCGGCGCGACCGTCGCCGTCGTGCGCTTCGACGAACAGCCGGTAGTTGCCCGGCCTGGCCGGCGCGTCGAAGCGCAGCGTGCCGTCGCCGTCGTCGCGCATCGCCACCTCGACCCGCGCCGGCACCGCCTCCGGGTCGCCGCCGATCGAAGTCGCGGCGCTTTCCTCCAGCACGTACCAGCGGTAACCGTGCGCGCCTGCCGCCGGCGCGCGCGCCACGGCGGCCGCGCCCGGCGCCAGCACCACGCTGTCCTGCGCCAGCCGGCCGTCGATCCGCAGCGGTTCGATCGACGGCGCGCGCCGCCGCGGCCAGTCGCCGGTCCACAGGTACTGCATCGCGTCGATCCCGGGCGTGGTCTCGCCGGAAGCCAGCGACAGGCCATACCAGGTCGGCGTGCGTTCCTGCTTGTTTCCCCACAGGAACACGAAGGAACCCAGGCCCTGGCGCGTGTCGCTGGCGATGTAGTCCCGGTAGCGCTGGACCAGCAGCTCGGCCTTGCGCGAGGCGTCGTCCTCGATCGGCGCGCCCCAGGCGGTCTGCGGCGATTCCCAATGCCCGGTCGGACCCCATTCGGTGACCAGGTAGGGGCCGTCCCAGCCGCTGTCGCGCAGGGTTTGCGGCAATTCCGCGATGCTGCCGTACATCTGGATGCCGATCAGGTCCAGTTGCGGCGCGCGCGCCTTCAACAGGTCGATCAGGCGCTTGTCGAAACCGGCCAGCGGAGTCGCCACCGGATGGTTCGGATCGATGCGGTGGATGGCGTCGGCGATCTTGCCGACCGCGTTCCAGACCCGCGGGTTGCGGGATTCCAGGTTCAGTTCGTTGCCGACCAGCCACATCAGCAGCGCCGGGTGGTCCTTGTACGCGCGCACCTCGGCCTCGATCCGCCGTTTCTGCGCGACCACCGCCGCCATGTCGTCGTAGTCGAAGCCGTGCCGTTCCCTGGCCACCGTGAGGCCCAGCGCGACCTTCAGTCCGTTGCGCTGGGCGCGGTCCAGCAGCGCCAGGGTGCGCGCCGGATCCTCGTCGCCGCCCCAGGTGCGGAACGCGTTGCCGCCGCGCGCGGCCAGCTCTTCCATGTCGCCGTTGTCGCCGAGCCCCGCGCCCTTCACGTAAAAGGGCTGGCCATCGACCAGCAACTGATAGCGACCATCCTGCTGCGCGATGCGCACCTGCGCGGGGCCGCGCGCCGCGTCCGCAGCGGATGCGGCGGGTGACGTCAAAATCGACAACAGGATAGGCAGCAGCAGAAGGGTTCGCATGCGGGTCGCCTCTTCGATCACGCCAGGCGGACGGCCCGGCCGTGCGCCGATTGTCGGCCAGACCGCGACGGCGCGCACGCGCCGCCGCCGATCGCCGCCAGGAATATCGCTTGCAATTACATAGCGCGCTATGTATTGTGTGGGCCATGACTTCCGCTACCGCCAAATCCGCCGCTGCGCCGCTGCGCCTGGACAGCCAGCTCTGCTTCGCACTGTATTCGGCCAACCTGGCGATGCACAAGGTGTACCGGCAACTGCTGAAATCGCTGGACCTCACCTATCCGCAGTACCTGGCGATGCTGGTGCTGTGGGAACGCGACCGGCTGACCGTGTCGGAGATCGGCGAGCGCCTGTTCCTGGATTCGGCGACGCTGACGCCGCTGCTGAAGCGGCTGGAAGCGTCCGGGCTGGTCACGCGGACCCGCGCCGTCGGCGACGAGCGTCAGGTGGTCGTGGCCCTGACCAGCGACGGCCGCGCGCTGCGGCGCAAGGCCGAGCGGGTGCCCGAGCAGTTGTTCTGCGCGACCGCCTGCGGGATCGACCAGTTGCTCGCGCTGAAGCAGCAACTGGAAACCCTGCGCGCCAACCTCGGCCGCAACGCGTGAACGCGCGGCGGCAGCCCTTCATGGCGCCATATTAATAGTGCGCTATTCAATAGCGAACAATGCCGGTTGCGGCGCCCGGCCCCCTTCCTGCGCCGCCTGTCACTGGAGAAACGCCATGTCCATCGAAAAAGTCCTCTACACCGCCCACGCCACCGTCACCGGCGGCCGCCAGGGGCGGGCCCGCGGCACCACCGGTCTGGAGCTGGATCTGACCCTGCCGCAGGAGATGGGCGGTCCCGGCGGCAACGGCACCAATCCCGAGGAACTGTTCGCCGCCGGCTACGCCGCCTGCTTCATGGGCGCGCTGAAACTGGTCGCCGGCAAGGAGAAGATCGCCGTGCCCGCCGACGCCACCATCGAAGGCGTGGTCGGCATCGGCCCGCAAGGCGCCGGCTTCGGCATCCAGGCCGAACTGCGCGTGCGCATTCCCGGCCTGTCGCGCGAACGGACACAGGCATTGATCGAGAAGGCGCACCAGGTTTGCCCGTACTCCAACGCCACCCGCGGCAACATCGACGTGACCCTGACCGCGCTCGCCTGAAGCCAGGCCGCGCATCGACCCGGCGCGTCGCGGACCGCCCGCCGCGCGCCGGGCCAGGCGCTTTCCATCATTCGGGCGCTTCCCGCTCCCACGGCGGCACGTCGCCGAATTTTTCGCCGAGGAAATCGACGAAGGCGCGCACCCGCGGCGGCGTCGAGCGCCGGTGCGGCGTCACCGCGCTGATCGCGGTGGCCGGCAGCCGCCAGTCCGGCAACAGCAGGCGCAGGCGGCCGGCGCGCAGGTCGTCGACGATGTGCCACAACGAGAACGTGGCGACGCCCTGGTCCGCGAGCGCGGCGTCGCGAATGAATTCGCCCAGGTCGCTTTCGAAACGGCCGCGCACCCGCACCGCGGCCTCGGCGCCGTCCGCGGCGGCGAAACGCCAGAGGTCGTGCAGCCCGTCGCGGCCGAACAGCAGCAGGCAATCGTGGCCGGCCAGGTCTTCCGGCACGCGCGGTTCGCCGTGCCGGGCCAGGTAGCCGGGCGAGGCGCACACCACCCGGCGGTTCGACGCGATCCGGCGCGCGACCAGGCCCGAGTCGGCCAGCGCGCCGATGCGGATCGCCAGGTCGTAGCCTTCGCCGACCAGGTCGACCTGCCGGTCGGTCAGGTGTGCGCTCAGGCGCAGCCGCGGGTGCCGGGCCATGAATTCCGGCAGCAGCGGCGAGACGTACTGGCGGCCGAACGTCGCCGACAGGGTCACCCGCAGCGTGCCGGCGACGCCGGCCACGGTCTCCCGCAGTTCGGCGCCCAGCGATTCCAGTTCCTCGACCAGCGGCCGCCCGCGCTGCGCCAGCGCCAGGCCTTCCGCCGTCGGATGCAGGCGCCGGGTGGTGCGATGGAACAGGCGCACGTTCAGTCCGGTTTCCAGCCGCTTGAGCCGCTGGCTGGCGACCGCCGTCGACAGGTCCAGGCTGCGCGCCGCGGCGGTGATCGAACCCAGGTCGAGCACGCGCAGGAACAGGTCGAGATCGCCGAGCCGCTCCATTATCAATATTCCATTGATAGTTATTGGTGATTGTGTCGGTTTTTCATCGACAGGGAAAGCGCCAGGCTGGCAAGCCCTTCCCGCGGATCCCGCCCGATGAACACCCCCGCCCCTTCCGCGCGCCGACGCATGCCGGTGGCCGTCTATGCGCTGACCGCCGGCGCCTTCGGCATCGGCACCACCGAATTCGTGATCATGGGCCTGCTGATGCAGGTCGCCGGCGACCTGAAGGTGTCGATCGCCAGCGCCGGCCTGCTGATCTCCGGCTATGCGCTGGGCGTGTTCGTCGGCGCGCCGCTGCTGACCGCGGCGACCGGGCGGATGCCGCGCAAGGCGGTGCTGGTCGCGCTGATGGTGGTCTTCACGCTGGGCAATCTCGCCTGCGCGCTGGCGCCGAACTACGCCGTGCTGATGGCCGCGCGGGTGCTGACCTCGCTGGCGCACGGCACCTTCTTCGGCGTCGGCGCGGTGGTCGCGACCTCGCTGGTGGACGAGGATCGCAAGGCCTCGGCGATCTCGATCATGTTCACGGGCCTGACCGTGGCGACCCTGCTCGGCGCGCCGGCGGGGGCATGGCTGGGCCTGCACGCCGGCTGGCGGGCCGCCTTCTGGGCCGTCGCCGCGATCGGCGGCGTGGCGATCGCCGTCATCGCCGCGCTGGTGCCGAGGGACCGTGGCGACACGACCGTGCGCCCATTGGCCGCCGAAGTGCGGGCGGTCGCGCGCACGCCGGTGTTGCTGGGCCTGCTGATGACCGTGCTTGGTTTCGGCGGCATGTTCACGGTCTATACCTACGTCCAGCCGCTGTTGATCCAGGTCACCGGTTTTTCCGCTTCGGCGGTGTCGCCGGTGATGCTGTTGTTCGGCGGCGGCATGATCGTCGGCGGGCTGATCGGCGGGCGCTTCGCCGACCGCGGCCTGGAGCGCGCCTTGCTGGTCACCCTGTCCACGCTGGCGGCGACGATGGCGTTGATGACGCTCGCCGTGCACAACCGGCCGGCGATGGCGCTGTTCGTCGGCGGGCTGGGCGCGGCCGCCTTCGCCACGGTGCCGTCGCTGCAACTGTGGGTCCTGCGCAAGGCCGGGGATGCGCAGGCGCTCGCCTCCAGCCTGAACATCGGTGCGTTCAACCTGGGCAACGCCTTCGGCGCATGGCTGGGCGGCGCGGTGATCGCACACGGCGCGGGACTGCCCGCGCTGACCTGGGTCGGCGCGCTGGTGCCGGCGTCGGCGCTGCTGGTCGCGTTGTGGGCGATCCGGCGGGAGCGCAGTGGCGTCGCCGCCGTCGATTGCGCCGATCCGGCCTGATTTTCTCCATCCAGCTTCAGAGGACGATCCAATGGAAACCCGTTATCTCGGCGCCTCCGGCCTGAAAGTGCCGGCGCTCGGCCTCGGCGTCGGCACCTTCGGCGGCAAGGGTCCGCTGTTCTCCGCGTGGGGCAATACCGACGTCGCCGAGGCGCGGCGGCTGATCGACATCTGCCTGGACGCCGGCGTCAACTTCTTCGACACCGCCGACGTCTATTCCGACGGCGCTTCCGAGTCGATCCTCGGCGAAGCGCTGAAGGGACGCCGCGACCGCGCCATCGTCTCGACCAAGACCGCGCTGCGGCTGGGCGACGGCCCCAACGACGTCGGCGCGTCGCGCGCACGATTGCTGAAGGCGGTGGACGCCTCGCTGCGGCGGCTCGGCGCCGACTACATCGACCTGCTGCAACTGCACGCCTTCGACGCGCACACGCCGATCGAGGAAACCCTGTCGACGCTAGACGGGCTGGTGAAGGCCGGCAAGGTCCGCTACCTGGGCGCGTCGAACTTCTCCGGCTGGCAATTGATGAAGTCGCTGTCCGTCGCCGACCGGCGCGGATGGCCGCGCCACGTCGCGCACCAGGTGTACTACTCGCTGGTCGGCCGCGACTACGAATGGGAACTGATGCCGCTGGGCATCGACCAGGGCGTCGGCGCGGTGGTGTGGAGCCCGCTGGGCTGGGGCCGGCTGACCGGGAAGATCCGCCGCGGCCAGCCGCCGCCGCCCGGCAGCCGCCTGCACGACACCGCCGGCTTCGCGCCGCCGGTCGACGAGGAACGCCTGTACCGCGTGGTCGACGCGCTGGACGAAGTCGCCGCGCAGACCGGCAGGAGCGTGCCCCAGGTCGCGCTGAACTGGTTGCTGCATCGTCCGACCGTGTCCACGGTGCTGATCGGCGCGCGCAACGAGGAACAGTTGCGCCAGAACCTCGGCGCGGCCGGCTGGAGGCTGGATGCCGCGCAGATCGAGCTTCTCGATGCCGCCAGCGCGACCATGCCGCCGTATCCCCACTATCCCTACTGGAACGGCCAGTTCACCGAACTCGATCCGCCGCCGGTGGCGATGCACGCGGCCGCGGGTTAGCGCACCAGCGCGTCGATGTACGTCGCCACCGCGTCGGTGTAAGCCGATGGCGCACCCAGGTCGTGGTTGATCTGGCCGTGGTTCAAGGCTTGCGGCAGCACCTGCATCGGGACGCCCAGCGTGGAGGCCTTTTGCGCGAAGGCGCGCGCTTCGTCGCAGGGCGAAGTAGGGACGTTGCGCGTGCTGGAGCAGACCAGTTGCATCGGCAGCGCGTCGCGGCCCAGTTGCGCCAGCGGCGACGTCGCCGCCCAGTACGCCGGGTCGCTGCCGAAGGCGTCCTGGTACAACCGCGGCACGCGCCGCTGCGACATCAGCGCGGCCACGTCCAGCGCGCCGCTGTCCAGCGACACCACGCCGCGCGGGCGTTGCGCGCCGGCCTCGACCAGCAGCGACGGCTTCGCGCCGAGCAGCGCGACCAGGTGCGCGCCGGCGGAATGGCCCATCAGCACGAAACGCGATGCGTCGATGCCCCATTCGCCCGCGTGCCGCTGCGCCGCCGCCAGCGCCCGCGCGACGTCCTTCGCCTGGTCCAGCGGCCGCGCCGCCGGCAGCATGCGGTAGTTGGCCGAAATCACCGCATAACCTTCCGGCAACCAGCCCAACAACTTGTTCTCGATGCCGGGATTGGTCTTGTCGCCGTTGGCCCAACCGCCGCCGTGCACGTAGAACACGACCGGAACGCGGTCGGCCCGCGCCGGCAGATAGACGTCGAAACGCTGCGCCGGGTCGTCGCCGTAGGCGACGTTGCTGATCGCCTTGCCGCCGGCCGGCACCGCGACCGGACGTTCCTGCCTGCTGGCTTCGCGCATCTGCTGCATGCGCTCGCGCAGGCGTTGCTGCGCATCGGCGTGGACAGGCGGCAACAGCATCAGCAGGGCGAACAACAGCATCGGTTTGCCGGTTTTCATCGTGCTGGCATCCATCAGGCTGGCTTTCATCGAAATTCTCCTCAAACATCGCGCACGCGCAGCAATGCGCGCAGGCCGGTGGGGGCATTGGGCAATAGTTGCAATTCGCCGCCGTGCTGGCGGGCGACGCGCTCGACGATGGCCAGGCCCAGTCCACTGCCGGCATTGCCGCCGGCGCGCGCGAACGGCTGCCGCGCGCGTTCGGCGGCGGCGGCGGACAGGCCGGGGCCGTGGTCGGCGATTTCGATAAGCCACGTGCCGCCTTCGCGGAACAATCGCAGCGAATACGGTTCGCCTCCGTGCCGTTGCGCATTGACCACCAGGTTCTCGACCGCGCGCAGCAGCGCCATCGGCCGGCCGCGCATCGTCGCGGTATCGGGCGTTTCCACCTGCCACGGCGACGGAGACGCGGCGACTGCGTTGCGGCAGATCGCCGCCAGGTCGATCGCCTCGCTGGCCTCGTCGCGGCCGTCGCGGGCGTAGGCGACGAACTGCGACAGGATCGCGTCGATCTCGCCGATGTCGCGGTCGATGCCGGCGCGCAGCTCCGGGTCGGTTTGCGGCAACAGTTCCAGCGCGAACTGCAAGCGGGTCAGCGGCGTGCGCAGGTCGTGCGAGATGCCGGCCAGCATCAGCGCGCGCTCTTCGGCGGCGGCGCGCACCTCGTGGCTGGAACGCGACAGCGCGGCGGCCAGTTCCGCCACTTCGCGCGGGGCCGAGGCCGGCGGCAAAGGCGGCGCGTCGCCACGGACGATGCCCGGCGCGCTGCGCGCCAGTTCGCGCAATGGCTGCACCAGCCGCCGCGCGAAATGCGCCGCCGCCAGCCACACCAGCAGCACGCAGCCGGCCAGCAGCAACATGCCGTAACGGCCGCCGCCGGCGCGTGGCTGGCCGTGGGCGAAGGCCACCCACAGCGGTGGCGTGGTATCCAGCTTCAGCCACAGCACCTCGCCGTGCGCGCCGCGGCCGGCGCGGATCTCGCGCGCGTCGCCCAGGACGCGATGGGCGCGACGTTCCAGCAGCCGCAGCAGCGGTCGCGTGCCGCCGGTTTCCGGTTCGCGCCCGCTCACTTCCAAGCCGTTGTCGCGCAGCAGTTGCGCGGTGCGCGCCGGCTGTTCGGCGTCGAGTTGCTCCACCGTGTCGGCGAAGGCATCCAGCGCCTGCAACAACTGCCCGATGGCCGGGCGCGTGGCGAACTCGCGGCCCAGCAGCACCGCCAGCGCGCCGGCGCCGGCCAGCGCCAGCGCGATCACCAGCGCCAGTTGCGCGAACACGCTGCGCCGGCTCACGGCGCAGGCTCCGGCGGCACGAACACGTAGCCGACGCCCCAGACGGTCTGCAGCAGGCGCGGCTGCTTCGGATCTTCTTCCAGCAATTTGCGCAGCCGCGCGACGGTCACGTCGATGCTGCGCTCGAAGGCCTCGTGGCCGCGACCGCGCGCCAGGCCCATCAGCCGGTCGCGGCTCAGCGGTTGGCGCGGATGCCGCAGCAGCACCGACAGCACCGCGAATTCGCCGGAAGTCAGCCGCAAGGTTTCGCCATCGCGCGATAGTTCTCTATTGCCGAGATCGAGCTTGAATGCGCCGAACTTCACCACGCCGCCTCCGGCCTGCGGCGCGCCCGGCGCGATGCCCGGCGCGCGCCGCAGCACCGCGCGGATGCGCGCCAGCAGTTCGCGCGGGTTCACCGGCTTGGGCAGGTAGTCGTCCGCGCCGATCTCCAGGCCGACGATGCGGTCGATCTCGTCGCCCTTGGCGGTCAGCATCAGCACCGGCGTCGCGTCGCCTTGGCCGCGCAGCCGACGGCAGATGTCCAGGCCGTTTTCGTCCGGCAGCATCAGGTCGAGCACGATCAGGTCGAAGTGGCCGCGATCCAGCGCCTGGCGCATCTGCGCGCCGTCGCCGACGCCGCGCACCGCGAAGCCCTGGCCTTCCAGATAGCGTTGCAGCAGCTCGCGCAGGCGCGCGTCGTCGTCCACCAGCAGCAGTTGCGGCGCGGGTCGGGCGGCGGCTTCGTCGTTCATGGCCGCAACACTATCGCTTAACCGCCGGCAACGTCGGCGCATCCGCGCCAGCGGATGTTTCCAGACCGGCGTTCCGAAACATTTGCTTGCAAACGGACAACCCCTGGCCGCCGCCGCCGCGGGCACGCTGTCTCCACCGCGTCGCGACCGCGCCGCGCAACCACGGAGACGAACCCATGAACATGCACCAAACCGCCCTGTTGCTGGGCCTGCTGGCCAGCGCCGGCGCTTTCGCCTTCACCCCGGCTGATGCCGACGCCCAGGGCCGCATCCGCGGCCGCGTGGTCGCGCATGGCGCCGAAGGCGGACGCGCCACCGTCGTCGGCGCCGCCGCGCGCAGCCCGAACGGCGCCTTCGCGCGTGGTCACGGCGTCGCCAGCGACGGCCAGGGCAACGTCAAGGGCGGCCATCGCGGCAAGGCGGTCGGCGTCAATGGCGGCGAGGCGAGCAGCCAGGGCGGCTTTTACCGCAACGCCGATGGCAGCGCGGGCCGCCAGGGCGGCACCCGCGTCAGCACCGCTGCGGGCGGCAGCCTCGACAGCAGCGGCGGCTTCACCAAGGCCGCCGACGGCGCTTACTCCGGCAGCCACCAAACCAGCACGACCGGCGCCCACGGCAATTCGTACGAAGGCTCGACCACTTACAGCAACGGCCAGGTGACCCACACCGGCGCTTGCACGAACGCCGCCGGTGAAACCATCGCCTGCCCGACCCGCGGCAACTGACCCCGCCCCTGCCCCAGCGGATCGACGCGACCGCGCCAGGGACGGCGCTCCCGCGCTTTCGCCGGACAACTTCCTTCGAGGAGAACCCCATGCGCCAATTCCCGCCTTTCCTCGCCGCGCTGCTGCTGTCCGGCGTCGCCGCGCAAGCTGTGGCACAGCAACAACTGCAGTTGACGCCGGAACAACGACAAGCGCTGCAGGCGCGCTGGAAAGCCGCCGACAGCAACAATGACGGCTACATAGATCGCAGCGAAGCCAACGCCAGCCTTCCACGCGTGGCCAAAGCCTTCGACCATCTGGACACGAACAAGGACGGCAAGCTGGCGGCGGAGGAAATGCAGGCGTTGGCATCACGTTCCGCCGGCCGCCGACACTGACCGGCACGGGCGGCTACGCCAATCGCGCCGCCACTGAAGGCGGAGCCTAACCGCCTCTGCAATGCACGACCCTCAGCCGGGCCTGCGGAACTCGGCCACGACTTCTTCCGGCGTGGGGTTCGCCTTGGCCCGGCCGTTGACGTAGACGATCGGGATCGGGCCGTTCATCACCGCCATGACCCGGTTGGCTTCTTCCTGCGACGACAGGCTGCCGTAGTTGGCGCTGTCGGCATCGACGTAGCCGATGCGCTGGCCTGCCAGGTGGCGACCGATGTCGCGCGCGCGTTGCGCGGCCTCGGACGGGCAATTGCGCGGCGCGAAGATCACGATGCCGCGCGAAGGCATGCCGTCGGGCATCGGGATGGAAACGAATCCGCCGGTTTCCGCGCGCTCGGGAACGGCGGCGGCTACGCGCTGGCCAAACCCGTCCAGCATGCCGGACTTCCACGCGGCGGTGGCCGCCACGGTCAGCAGCATCGCAGCGCCCAGTTTCAGCAGGTTCATCTGGATTCCCCCCTTCGTGCCTGACGACGCATTCATGTCCGGCGTCGAAACCGGCATTGTCCGCGAGCTTGCGCGCGATTGGCCAGCGCCGGATTCCGCGCGTCAGCCGGATCGGGCAGCGCCGGCAGCCGACCACACGCTGTCGGCGTGTCCCTCACGCATGCGCCTGCGGGTGTGGTGCGCAATCAGCAGGAACACCGGCGCGGCGAGCAGCGCGGTCAGGTCCACCGGCCAGCCGCCCGAGTGGTTCCAGGCGCCGCCGATGTTCCAGATCCCGGCCAGGCTAGCCAGCGGAATCGCCAGCGTCAGCAGCGCGCCGATCCACAGCAGGTCGATCGCGCCCCTGGCCGCGCCGCGCGCGAACGTCCAGCCGACCGAGGCGAAGAACACCGCGTAATAGATCGCCTCGTGCCAGAAGCCGAGGTCCTGCACCCGCACCGGCAGCCATTTCGCCGCCGCAATGGTCGCCGAGATGCCGGCCACGCTGCCCAGCGCGATGCCGACGGTCAGGCAGCCCAGCACCTTCGCCGAACGCTTCTGCGCCACCGTCTCCGCGCCGCGCTGTTTCTTGCGCCGCGATTCGATCCACAGCAGGTTGCCGGTATAGAACAGCGCCGCGCCGGCCAGGCCCATCAGCAGGTACAGCCAACGCACCGGGTTGCCGCCGAAGCTGCCGAAATGCAGCGCGAAGAAGGCGTTGACCGCTTCGCTCCAGCCGTCCATCCGCCCGGGCAGGTCGTGGACATCGACGGCGCCGGAGTACGGATCGAGGTGGGTGAACATGTAGGTGCGCGCGCGGGTGCCGCGGCGCAGGTCCAGCCCGGTGATCGTCGCCCCGACGTTGCCGTCCTTCTGGGTCTGGAAGCCGAAGCCGTAGACCTCGAAGCCCGGCAATTGCAGGTTGGCGCGCTTCAGCAGTTCGCTGGCCGGCAACGGCGCCTGGCCGCGCGGCGCGGCCTCGTGCTCGCCCCAGTCGATCTCGCCGCCGTACAGCGCCTTCGCCTGCGTGGCGTAGAACGGCGTATGGAAGGCGAACACCACGCTGGTCAGCGCGATCACCAGGTGGAACGGCAGGCTGAAGATGCCCAGCGCATTGTGCGCGTCCAGCCACATGCGCTTGAGGTTCTTGCCGATGCGCAGCGCGAACGCGTCCTTGACCAGGGTCGGCAGCAGCACGATCAGCCCCGACAGCAGCGCCACCGCATAGGCCAGCGCCACCGCGCCCATGAGGATGCGCGCGATGTCGTCCGGCAGCGGCAGGCCGACGAACTGGTGCATGCGGTCGACCAGTTCGGCGGCCTTGGCCTTGCGCAGCCGCTCCGTCTGCAGGCTGCCGTCGGGCGCGAAGCTGGCGCCGTACTCGATCAGTTCGCGCGGGCCCTTGCCGCGTTCGGCCCAGATCAGCCGCGCCGGCTGGTCGGGCGTCGGGTCGATGACGATCGAGTAGCGCCGGGCCGCCTCCGGGTGTTTTTCCAGCACCGCCGCCAGCAGTTTCTCGGCGTCTTCCAGCGGCGGCGCTTCCGACAGCGCCGACGGCGGCGTGGCCCAGCGTTCCAGCGGTTTTTCGAACATCGTGATCGCGCCGGCGTAGAACGCGATGAACAGCATCAGCCCGCAGACGATGCCGACCCAGATATGCACGTCCTTGTAGACCTTGACGATGTCGCTGCCGATCTTCATGCCCGCCTCAGCCCAGCCATGCCTTCACCGCCCACAGCAGCCCCCATGCCGCCGCGTTCGCCAGCCCCAGCCACAGCCACGCGCGCAGGCTGTCGCGGAACAGGTAGACGAAGCCCAGCACCGTGGCCCAGACCGGCGCGATCATCCACATGTTGAACTGCACCTTGCCTTCGCCGGCGAAACCGCCGGGCGTGATCCCGGCGATCACGCCGCTCAGCGCGACCGCCAGCGCATAGCCGAGCACCACGCCGGCCATCGTCTTGCCGAACCAGTGGCGGCTGTCCAGCCGTTGCCGCGTCCCGCTCACGGTTTCCTCCCCGCGCGCGAACGCGCGCGCCACGCGCCCACGAACGGCGCGACCGACCAGACCAGCATCAGCAGCACGCTCCACGCGAACACCGCTTCCATCGGCGCGATCACCCGCATCGTCGCCAGCAGCGAAACCAGCGCGCACACCGTCCCCGGCCACCAGCCGTGCCGCGCCGGCCACGGCCCGGCCGCGCGCCACTGCTGTTGCGGCGAGGCCAGGTAGAACAGCAGCGCGGATGCGCTGCCGGAAACGGTCGCCAGGATGGCAAGCAGGGCGGTCATGGCATGGATCCCGTCACGGTACGGCTCCCTCCCCTTCGCGCGGATCGCGAAGAGGAGGGGCAAAAGCGCCGATCGCCGCGTTCACCAACCCCAGCGCGCGGTAGCGGTGATGGTGCGGCCGCTGCCGTACCAGCACGAGGAAGTGCCGGTGCAGGTGCTGACGTAGCGCTTGTCGGCGATGTTGCCCAGGTTCAGCGACAGCAACAGGTTGGTGCTGCTGACCCGCGACAGGTCGAAGCGGATCGCCGCATCCCACAGCGTGTACGACGGGATCGTCTCCGGGTACTTGTCGGAGCCGCCGGCGATGCTGCGGCTGTTGCCGACGATCCAGGTCTCGCCGTTGTAGCGCAGGCCGGTGGCGATGCTGAGACCGTTCAGCGCGCCCGACTGGAAGGTGTAGTCGCCCCACAGCGAGGCCATCCAGTCCGGCACCATCGCCAGGTCCTTGCCCTCGTAGGCGTTGTTGCTCTTGACGTATTCCGAATCCATCCGCGAGGCCGCGCCGATCACGCTAAAGCCCTGCAGCGGGGTGACGCGCGCTTCCAGTTCGATGCCGCGCACCTTGGTCTCGCCGCCGCCGAGGTAGCACGCGCTGGTGCCGGTCGGGCCGCAGCCGCTGGTGTGATCGGTATCGGGGACCGCCACGTCCTTCTGGCGCAGGTCGTAGGCGGCCAGGGTGAACAGCCCGTCGAAGCCGGAAGGCTGGTACTTCACGCCCGCCTCCCACTGCTTGCCGCGGACCGGGTCGAAGGCCACGCCCGCATAGCTGTAGCTGGCGTCGTAGGTGGACGGCGTGAACGACTCGGAGTAGCTCAGGTACGGCGAGAAGCCGTTGTCGAACACGTACAGCAATCCGGCGTTGCCGCTGAAGGCCTTGTCGTCGACCAGGGTCTTCACGCGCGCGCCGTACACGCCCGTGGCGGCCGCGTAGTTCTGGGTCCAGATGTCGTCCTTGGTCCAGTCGTAGCGGCCGCCCAGGGTGAAGCGCCACTTGTCCAACGCGATCTGGTCCTGCAGGTAGGCGCCGGTATGGGTGTTGGTGCCACCGTAGTAGACGATCGAACCCAGCGTGGTCGAGGCGCCGGTATGGACCGGCTGGTAGATGTCGATGCTGGCCGGGTTGGCGTAGGTCAGGCGGGCGTTGTCGTAGTCGCCGCGACGCCAGTCCACGCCCAGCAGCAGGGTGTGCTCGAGCGCGCCGGTGGCGAACTTGCCGGTGATGCGGCTGTCGACGGTGTCGCCGTCGGCATCGCCGGTGCCGGCCACCTGGCGGCGCGCCTGGGTACGGCCGTCGCTGCCCAGCGCGCCGTTGGTGACGATGCCGCGGTACAGCGAGTCCACGTGCATGTGGCGCGCGCTCTGGCTGAAGGTCCAGTTGTCGTTGAACGCATGCTCGAACAGCCAGCCCGCGTGCCAGACCGTGGCGTCCCAGGTGTTCCAGCTCGGCTCGCCGATGAAGGTGTCGTTCTTCATGTAGCCGGCGGCGGCGGGGATCAGGGTGCCGTCCATCGGCAGGAACTGGTAGGTCGAACCGCCGTCGTCCTCCTGGTAGAAGCCCAGCAGGGTCAGCCGGGTCCGGTCGGCGATCTGGAAGGTGTAGCTGGGCGCCAGGAACCAGTGCTGCTGCTCGACCGTGTCGATCTGGGTGTCGCCGTCGGCGTAGCGGCCGACCAGGCGGAACAGGTGGCGGTCGTCGTCGCTGCCGGCGCCGACGTCGAAGGCGGTGCTGTACATGCCATTGCCGTCCACGCCGAGCTGCAGCACCTGCTGCTGGCCCGGCTCCGGGGTCTTGCTGACCTGGTTGACGATGCCGCCGGGGGCCATCTGGCCGTACATGACCGCCGACGGGCCTTTCAGCACCTCGACCCGGTCCAGGTCCCAACTGTCGATCTTGCCGCGGTTCCACGCCGAACCGATCGGCGGCAGGCGCATGCCATCGAGGGTGGACATGCCGCTTTCACTGCCGGCGGCGAAACCGCGGATGCGGAAGTCGTCGTAGCGGTTGTCGTTGCCGGTGCTTTCCAGCACCACGCCGGCGACGTAGCGCATCGCCTCGTTGAGGTTGGTCACGCCGCGCGCATCCAGTTCCTCGCGGGCGATGACCGACACCGACTTGGCGGTCTCGGCGATCGCCGTGTCGGTCTTGGTGGCGCCGGAGGTGTGGGTGACGGTGCGGTAGGCGTTGACGCGCACCGCGTCGAGGTCGACCGGATCCTGGGTGGGCGCGGTCTGCGCCAGCGCGGCACCGGAATACAGCAGGGCGGAGACGAGCGCGGCCAGCCGGCCGCGACGGAGGGGGAGGGAATTGGACATGAAGAAACCAGCCTGTTGCCGAAGAAAGACGGAGGGGGAGGTCCGGCCTGTCGTCCTCGTGGAGCCGAGCCGGTAATAACAATTGTTTCATCCTTGAGATTGATTCTCAATAAAAAGCGTAATCTGCATTCCTCCACTCGTGGAACAGGCCAAAGGATTTTCACCCATGTTCCACAACATTTCGTGTTGACGATCCGGTGACACCCCACTATGTTGTGCCCGTCGGTTCCGTCGGCCACAAGCCGACGGATCAAAAGGGAAGCCGGTCCGATGCCGGCGCTGCCCCGCAGCGGTAGGTGGAAACGAACCCGTCATTGGCACTGAGCGAGGCCTTGGGAAGCGACGGGCTAGGAGGAGGGCGACGGGCTTTGTCGAAGCCGGCCTTCCGCGTCCACGAGCCCGAAGACCTGCCGACAGCCGCGCGCAGCACACCGCGCGGTGCCGGCCGTGGAATCTCCGGAGGGAGATGGCTGGCGAAGCAGCGACGCCGCAGTTCCGTCTGCGCCGCTGCGACGCCGCTGCCCCATCCCGCGAAAGGATTCCCGGCCACGCGCGGCCCGCGGGGGGCGGCCGCCCGTGCACCCGCATGGAGGAAGACCCAATGACCCAGAATGATTCGCTCGCCGCGCCGGCGCCGACCCTCGATTCCGCCCCGGGCACGAAGCCCGCCGCCACACCCGACATCGCCGCGCCGGCCGCCGCCCCTCCTGGCGACGACGCCATTCCGCTTCCCCGGACCACCGACATGCCGACCGCCAGCGCCATCGAACAGGACGCCTTCGTTTCCACCTGGATCACCAAGGAGGCCGGCAACCGCCGCATGCCGTTCGACCGCGCGCGCCTGGAGCGCAGCATCGACGCCGTGCACGCGGAATTCCCGCAACTGGACATCGCCGACTACAAGCGCAGCGTGTTCGGCTTCGTCGAGCGCAAGGAGGCGGTCAACGCCGACGACCTGGTCGACCACCTGATCCGCGAGGCCGAGGCGCGCGTGGACCTGACCGCGCCGGAGTGGGAGTTCTTCGCCGCGCGCCTGTACCTGCGCCGCCTGTACAAGCGCGCCAGCCGCAATCGCTTCTACGACGCCGAGCAGAAGTACGGCTCCTACGTCGGCCTGCAGGAATCGCTGGCCGACCGCAACGTCTATTCCAACGACATCCTGCGTTCGTACTCAAAGGAGGAACTGCAGGAAGCCGGGCGCATGATCGACGCCGAACGCGACAAGCTGTTCGCCTACAACGGCCTGTACCTGCTGGCGACGCGCTACCTGGCCACCGACAACTCGCGCGGCGTGTACGAACTGCCGCAGGAGCGCTGGCTGACCATCGCCCTGTACCTGATGCAGAACGAGAAGCCTCGCGAGCGCCGCATGCAGCTGGTCGGCGAGGCCTACTGGGCGCTGTCGAACCTGTACATGACCGTGGCCACGCCGACCCTGGCCAACGCCGGCAAGATCGGCGGGCAGCTGTCGTCGTGCTTCATCGACACCGTCGACGACTCGCTGCAAGGCATCTACGACTCCAACACCGACATCGCCCGCGTGTCCAAGCACGGCGGCGGCGTCGGCGCCTACCTGGGCTACGTGCGTTCGTCGGGTTCAGCGATCCGCGGCGTCGCCAATTCCTCCGGCGGTGTGGTGCCGTGGATCAAGCAGCTCAACAACACCGCCGTATCGGTGGACCAGCTCGGCCAGCGCAAGGGCGCGGTCGCGGTCTACCTGGACGTGTGGCACCGCGACATCGAGGCGTTCCTGGACCTGCGCCTGAACAACGGCGACCAACGCCTGCGCGCGCACGACGTGTTCACCTCGGTGTGCATCCCCGACATCTTCATGGAAGCGGTCGAGCGCCGCGGCGACTGGTACCTGTTCGACCCGCACGAAGTGAAGCGGGTCAAGGGCTGGTACCTGCAGGACTTCTATGACGAGAAGAAGGGCGACCCGAACGGCAGCTTCCGCCGCCGCTACGAGGAATGCGTCGCCGACGAGCGCATCAGCCGCAAGACCATCAAGGCGATCGACATCTTCAAGCGGATCATGGTCAGCCAGCTGGAGACCGGCAACCCGTTCATGTTCTACCGCGACGAGGTCAACCGGAAGAACCCGAACAAGCACGCCGGCATGGTGTACTCGTCCAACCTGTGCACCGAGATCCTGCAGAACATGAGCCCGACCCGGCTGATGCAGGAGATCATCTCCGGCAACCAGATCGTCACCACCAAGCAGGCCGGCGACTTCGTCGTGTGCAACCTGTCCTCGGTCAACCTCGGCCGCGCCGTGCTGCCGCAGGAGGACCAGGGCGACCTGATCACCGACGTGCTGGAACGGCTGATCCCGATCCAGGTGCGCATGCTCGACAACGTGATCGAGCTCAACGACCTGCCGGTGCCGCAGGCCACGATCACCAACCGCAAGTACCGCGCCATCGGCCTGGGCACCTTCGGCTGGCACCACCTGCTGGCGCAGAAGGGCATCCACTGGAACTCGGCCGAGGCCGAGGAGTACAGCGACGCGCTGTACGAACGCATCAACTACCTGACCGTGCAGGCGAGCATGGAGCTGGCGAAGGAGAAGGGCGCGTACAGCGCATTCGCCGGCAGCGACTGGCACACCGGCGCCTACTTCCGCGACCGCGACTACAACAGCCCGCAATGGCTGGAACTGGCCGCGCAGGTCGGCGTCAACGGCGTGCGCAACGGCTGGCTGGTGGCAGTGGCGCCGAACATGTCCACCGCGCAGATCGCCGGCTCCACCGCGTCGATCGACCCGATCTACTCGGCGTTCTACTACGAGGAGAAGAAGGACTTCCGCCGCCCGGTCGCCGCGCCCGGCCTGTCGCTGGAAACCTGGCCGTACTACGAGAAGGGCGCGTACAAGCTGGACCAGTTCGCTTCCGTGCGCCAGAACGCGCGCCGCCAGCGCCACGTCGACCAGTCGATCAGCTTCAACTTCTACGTGCCCAGCACCATCCGCGCCAGCACCCTGCTGGAGCTGCACATGACCGCCTGGCGCGAGGGCCTGAAGACCACCTACTACGTGCGCTCCAACGACATCGACATCAGCGAATGCGAGTGGTGCAGTAGCTAAAGCGCATTCGCGCTTTCGCTTCCACGGTTCGCGTCGCGAACCGTGGACCCTGCTCACCATGCACCCGTACCCCCCGCGCCTTTGGCGCGCCCCCCCGACTCAGGGGGGCTTTCCACCAGAAGGATCCGGTCGCGAGCGGCCGGACAAGCAGAGAAAACTTCCATGTCCGCCACCGCCCCGCTCACCGCCACGCCGCTCGACCGCATCCGCATCCTCGAGCCGCGCCATCCCAACCGCTCCACCGGGATCATCAACGGCAAGACCTCCGGCATCCTCAACTGGAACGACATCCCGTACCCGTCGTTCTACCGCGCCTACAAGGAGCTCTCGACCAACTTCTGGATCCCGGACGAGGTCGACATGAAGATCGACGCGCGCCAGTACGGCGAGCTGTCGGCGCGCGAGAAGAACGCCTACGACTCGATCATCGGCCTGCTGGCCACGCTGGATTCGCCGCAGACCCGCTTCATCTACAACGTCGCCGAGTACATCACCGACCCGGCCGCGCACGCCAACGCCGCGATCATCGGCCAGCAGGAGGTGATCCACAACGAGAGCTACAGCTACGTGCTGGCCTCGATCACCGACCTGGCCAACCAGAACCGCATCTTCGAGATCGCGCGCACCCACCCGACCATCCTCAAGCGCAACGCGCCGATCATGGACTCGTACAACGACTTCATGAGCGAGAAGACCGCCGAGACGCTGCTGCGCGCGCTGATCCAGTCCTCGATCCTGGAAGGCATCAACTTCTATTCCGGCTTCGCCTACTTCTACAACCTGGTGCGGCAGAACCG
This sequence comes from Pseudoxanthomonas sp., assembly GCA_047601245.1. Classification (GTDB taxonomy): domain Bacteria; phylum Pseudomonadota; class Gammaproteobacteria; order Xanthomonadales; family Xanthomonadaceae; genus Pseudoxanthomonas_A. Next base: position 2,426,882 of record JASGJU010000002.1, on the reverse strand, counting down.
CATGACCGGCACCGGCAAGATCATCAGCTTCATCAACCGCGACGAGCTGGCCCACACCAAGTTCATCAGCGAGGTGATCCGCGCGATCGTCGGCGAGAACCCGGAACTGCAGACCGACGAGCTGACCGACTACGTGCACACCGCCTTCGCCCACGCCATCGAGCTGGAGACGCAGTGGACCGGCGAGGTGCTCGACGGCATCGACGGCATCGACGTCGACGAGATGATCCGCTACGTGAAGTACCGCGCCAACAAGATGTCCGGCATGCTCGGCATCGAGAAGCTGTACTCGGACACCACCGACAACGTGATGCCGTGGATCAAGGCCTACGCCGACAACTTCACCGAGACCAAGACCGACTTCTTCGAGATGCGCAATGCGTCGTACAAGAAGACCAATTCGGACAACGGCTTCGACGACCTCTGACCCCATCGCCCCGGCTCGCGCCGGGACGGCGGGAGAACGGCCATGCGCATCCTGATCGCCTTCAGCTCCCTCAGCGGCAACACCCGCGACGTCGCGCGCAGGGTGCGCGCGCGCTGCGAGGAGCGCGGCCACGAGGTGACCTGGATCGAGGCCGGCGTGCAGACGCTGGCCGACGCCGGGCCGGACCTGCACCACGACCTGTACGTGCTCGGCGCCTGGACCGACAACGCCGGGCGCACGCCCTCGGAGATGAAGCACCTCATCGCCGAACTGGTGGAGGCGGTGGGCAAGCCGCCGCAGGTGGCCGTGTTCGGCACCGGCGAGACCCAGTGGGGCGAGGAGTACTACTGCGGCGCGGTGCGCCGCATCGCCGCGTTCTTCGGCACCCGCTACCCGCGGCTGGAAATCGAGCAGATGCCGCACGGCGAGCGCGACGTGCTGAAGATCCGGCGCTGGACCGACCACATCCTGACCTGTACCGGAAACATCACTGATGCAGACCCTGCACGCTTCGTCGCCTGACGAATACCAAGCGGCGCTCGCCGCGCATCCGCGCCTGCTGGTGGACTACTACAAGGACAACTGCCCCGGCTGCAAGATGCTGGACATGTCGCTGCAGAAGTTCGCCGGCGAAGCCGCCGCCACCGGACTCGCGCTGCTGAAGGTGAAACTGGAGGTCGTCGGCGAGGAGTTCTTCCGCGGCCTGGGCCTGCGGCAGACGCCGACCTTGGCGCTGTTCCGGGACGGCGGCGAAGTGGCGCGCCTGCCCGGCTTCCAGTCGCCGCAGCAGGTCGAGCAGGCGGTCAGGAACGCGTTTCCCGCGTCCTGACGCGCGGGCGACCGACGCCTACTCGGCGGCCTCGTCGCCGTAATACAGGACGCCCAGCTTGATCTTGTCGCGGCCCTGCGCGCGGCGGTGGCGGTTGCTGTCGCGCAGCGAATAGACGCAGCCGCAGTATTCCTGCTGGTAGAAGCGCTCGCGCTTGCTGATCTCGATCATGCGCTGGCTGCCGCCGCCCTTGCGCCAGTTGTAGTCCCAGTAGACCAGCCCGTCGTAGGGCGCGGCGGCGCGATGGCCGCAGTCGTTGATCTGCTGCATGTTCTTCCAGCGCGAGATGCCCAGCGAGCTGGTGATGACCGGAAAGCCGTGCTCGTGCGCGTACAGCGCGGTGCGCTCGAAGCGCATGTCGAAGCACATGGTGCAGCGGACGCCGCGCTCGGGTTCGTTCTCCATGCCCTTGGCGCGGGCGAACCAGTTGTCGGTGTCGTAGTCGGCGTCGACGAAGGGCACGCCGTGCTTCTCGGCGAAGCGGATGTTCTCCTGCTTGCGCAGCTCGTATTCCTTCAGCGGGTGGATGTTGGGGTTGTAGAAGAAGATGGTGTAGTCGATGCCGGATTCGACGAAGGCTTCCATGAGTTCGCCGGAACACGGCGCGCAGCAAGAATGCAGCAGCAGGCGGTTTCCCTGCGGCAGGGACAGTCGCGGGCGCGACGACGATGCGGCGGGCGATGGCGTGGACATGTTCGGACCTCTCCGGCGCGGCGCAACGCCGGTGCGTGGAAACGGCGCCGGCCCGGGGCCGGCGCCGCATAGCTTACGCCGCCTGCGCCAGGTCGGCGCGCAGGATCCGCGCTGCCTCGACCAGCGCCTTCAGCGCGGCCTGCGTTTCCGGCCAGCCGCGGGTCTTCAGGCCGCAGTCCGGGTTGACCCAGATCTGCTCCGCGCGCAGCACCGCGCGCGCCTTGCGCAGCAGTTCGACCATCTCCGACACGTCAGGCACGCGCGGCGAGTGGATGTCGTAGACGCCGGGGCCGATCTCGTTCGGGTAGCGGAACTTGACGAAGGCGTCCAGCAGCTCCATGCGCGAACGCGAGGTCTCGATCGAGATCACGTCGGCGTCCATCGCCGCCACTGCGTCGATGATGTCGTTGAACTCGGAATAGCACATGTGGGTGTGGATCTGGGTCTCGTCCTCGACCCCGCCGGCGCTGATGCGGAACGCCTCCACCGCCCAGTCCAGGTATTCCTTCCACGCCGCGCGGCGCAGCGGCAGGCCCTCGCGCAGGGCCGGCTCGTCGATCTGGATCACGCCGATGCCGGCCGCCTCCAGGTCCTGCACCTCGTCGCGCAGCGCCAGCGCGATCTGCCGGCAGGTGTCCGCGCGCGGCTGGTCGTCGCGCACGAACGACCACTGCAGCACCGTCACCGGCCCAGTCAGCATGCCCTTCATCGGCCTGGCGGTCAGCGACTGCGCGTAGCGCGACCAACGCACCGTCATCGGCGTGGGGCGGGTCACGTCGCCGTAGATCACCGGCGGCTTCACGCAGCGCGAGCCGTAGCTCTGCACCCAACCGTTCTTGGTGAAGGCGAAGCCCTCGAGCTGTTCGCCGAAGTATTCGACCATGTCGTTGCGCTCGCACTCGCCGTGCACCAGCACGTCCAGCCCGATCTCCTCCTGGAAGCGCACGCACCTGGCGGTTTCGGCCTCGAGGAAGGCGTCGTAGTCGGCGGCGGACAACTTGCCGGACTTGTGCTGCGCGCGCGCCTGCCGCACCTCGTGGGTCTGCGGGAACGAGCCGATCGTGGTGGTCGGGAACAGCGGCAGGCCCAGCTTGGCCTCCTGCACCTCGCGCCGCCGCGGATACGGCGACTGCCGCTGCGAGGCGGTCGGCTGCAAGGCGGCGATGCGCGCGGCCACCTCGGGCTTGTGCACGCGCGCGGAGTCGCGGCGCGCGGCCAGGCGCGCGCGCGCGTCGGCCAGCGCCGCGTCGGCCTGCGGCTTGCCGTCCAGCGCATCGGCCAGCACGCGCAGTTCGCCGATCTTCTGCTTCGCGAAAGCCAGCCACGACTTCAGGTCGGCCGGCAGCGCCTTCTCGTGGTCCAGGTCGACCGGCACGTGCAGCAGCGAACACGACGGCGCCAGCCAGACGTCGTCCGCGCCGCGCTGCTTCTGCGCGTAGCGCGCCAGCAGCAGGGCGTCGTCCAGGTTGCCGCGCCAGATGTTGCGGCCGTCGACCAGGCCCAGCGACAGCGCGCGCTCGGGCGGCAGCGCGCGCAGCACTTCGTCCAGTTGCTGTTTGCCGCGCACCAGGTCGATGTGCAGGCCCTCGACCGGCAGCGACGACGCCAGCGCCAGGTTGTCGCCCAGCGCCCCGAAGTAAGTCGCCAGCAGCAGCTTCGGCCGCGGCGCGTCGGCGAGGAAGGCGTAGGCGCGTGCGAACGCGTCGCGGCTGGCCGCGTCGAGGTCGAGCGCCAGCGCCGGTTCGTCGATCTGCACCCACGCCGCGCCGGCGTCGCTCAGCTTGCCCAGCAATTGCGCGTATACCGGCAGCAGGGCGTCCAGCAGCGCCAGGGCGTCGCTGCCGTCGGTGGTCTTGGACAGCTTCAGGAAACTGACCGGCCCCAGCAGCACCGGGCGCGCGTCGATGCCGGCGGCCTTCGCTTCCCCGAACTCGGCCAGCGGCTTGTCGCCGCGCAGCGCGAACGCCTGCCCGGCCTGCAGTTCCGGCACCAGGTAGTGGTAGTTGGTGTCGAACCACTTGGTCATCTCCAGCGCGTGCAGGTCGATGCCGTCGCGTTGGTGGCCGCGCGCCAGCGCGAAGTAGCCCGCCAGCGGATCGGCGTCGGCCAGCGCGCGGTAGCGCTGCGGGATCGCGTCGAACAGGAAGGCGGTGTCCAGCACGTGGTCGTACAGCGAGAAGTCGTTGCACGGCACCACGTCCGCGCCGGCGTCGCGTTGCAGCCGCCAGTGGCGCAGGCGCAGCTCGCGGGCGGTGGCCTGCAGCGCCGCGGCGTCGGTTTCGCCGCGCCAATAGGCTTCCAGCGCCTGCTTCAGTTCGCGCCTGGCGCCGATGCGCGGGAAACCCAGGTTGGTAACGGTGGTCATGTCATGTCCTCAATGCGTGGGCGAATGAGGAACGAAAGGCAACGGCGCCGCGCGCTTGCGCGCATGCACGGAAGCGGGCCACGCCGGCGACCTTCGCCCCCTCGGGCGAACCGGAACCGCGCGGCGGACGGGCACGGATGCGCACGCGCCGCGGGCGCGGCGCATGGCGTTCCGGCCGCCTCCCCGCGGAGGCTCCAGGTCGAGCGGCGTCCTGTCGGGGACGCCGGCCGGGGCAGGTCTTCGGGCTCGTGGACGTACCGCTCATGCCTTGCCCGCCGCTTCCCGGCGCTCGCGCGCCAGTGCTGATGACGGGTTCGTTTCCACCTACCGCTGCGGGGCAGCGCCGGCTTCGGACCGGCTTCCCTTTTAATTCCATCGCTTCATATGGATGAAGCGATAAAAACCTTCGGCAGCGCGGATTGTGGGCCCGCGGCCGGGCCGGGTCAAGCGCCGGCCGCGCCGTCGAAGCGGTAGATGTCCATCGCCAGGAAGCCCATGTCGACGCCGGCGTCGATCCGTTGCGCGCCCAGCGCGTCGCCGCCGGCCGCGCCCATCGCGAAGAACAGCGGCAGCAGGTGTTCGTCGGTCGGATGCGCGCGCTCGGCGAACGGCGCCCGGCGGCGGTAGTCGAGCAGGGCCGGCGCGTCGTCGGCCCGCAGCCGGTCTTCGACCCAGCGCACGAACGGGCGCACATAGGGCGCTTCGTGGCCGTCGCCGAACCCGCCGCGCCAGTCGTGCAGGTTGTGGGTGATGCTGCCCGAACCGACCAGCAGCACGCCGTCGCCGCGCAGCGGCGCCAGCGCGCGGCCGAGTTCGAACGGGTGCCGCGGCCCGAGTCCGGGCTGGATCGACAGCGGCACCACCGGGATGTCGGCCTGCGGGTACAGGAACCGCAGCGGCACCCAGACGCCGTGGTCCAGGCCGCGCGCTTCGTCCAGATGCGGTTCCAGGCCGGCGCGTTGCAGGCGGGCATGGACGTCGCGGGCCAGTTCCGGCGCGCCGGGCGCGGGATATTGCAATGCGTACAGTTCGGCCGGGAAGCCGCCGAAATCGTGGATCGTCTGCGGCCGCGCCGCGCCGCCGACCAGCGGCCGCCGGCCCAGCCAGTGCGCCGAAGCCACGACGATCGCGCGCGGACGCGGCAGGCCGGCGGCCAGCCGCGACCACTGCGCGCCGGCCTGGCCGGGATTCAATGCGGTCATCGGCGAACCGTGGGAAACGTACAACGAAGGCAGGCCGGCCATGGCGGGCTCTCTGTGCAAATAACCATCCGCCAATATGGCCCCGGCGCGCGCCGCGCCAACGTCACCGATCGCGACGATCCGTTGCCGGCGTGGGACGGCCGCCGCCGCGCTTCACGATTCCGCTTGCGGATGGCGCTTTCGCCATTGCGCCAGGCGCTCGCGGTACTGCGCCATTTCCTCCGCGTACAGGTCGTAGACGCAGATCGGGCAGCCGCTCTCGCAGCAATCGCTGGGCAACGGCTTTTCCGGTTCGCGCGGAGGCGGATTGTCGGCGATGGGCGCAACGGGGTCGGGCAAGGTGCTTCACCGGGCGGGAGGCGTCCATTGTAGGAACCGCGCGCCGGCCCGGCTCAATCGTTCCCGCGCAGGAAATCGACGAACGCGCGCAGCTTCGGCGGCAGATGTTCGCGCGCCGGGTAATAGACGTAGAAGCCGTCGAACGGCGGCGTGTAGTCCTGCAGCAGGCGCACCAGCCGGCCGGCGGCGATGTCGTCCTCGACCTCGACCAGCAACGGCTGCGCCAGGCCCAGGCCGTCCAGCGCCGCTTGCCGCGCCAGCCCGCCGTTGGTGACGATCAGGCGTCCTTCCACCTGCACCTCGATGTCGCGTCCGTCCTGGGTGAACTCCCAGGGATGGATGCGGCCGGAGCCCATGCGCCGGAAGCGCACGCATTCCAGCCCGGTCAGGTCCTGCGGAGTGCGCGGGGCCGGGTGGCGCGCCAGCCAGTCCGGCGAAGCGACCACGGCCAGTTCCTGCGGCGCGCCGACCGGCAGCGCCACCATGTCCCGGGACAGGCACTCGCCCAGGCGGATGCCGGCGTCGAAACCGCCGGCGACCAGGTCGGCCAGCGCATCGTCCGCATACAGTTCCAGCGTCACCCGCGGATAGCGCGCCTGGAACGCGGCCAGCCGCGGCATCAGCAGGCGCAGCGCGGTCACCTGGGCAAGGTTGATGCGCAGGTGGCCGGCGGGCAGGCCGCGCGCCGAATCCAGGTCGTCGAAGGCGTCCTCGATCTGCGCCAGTCCCGGCAGCGCCCGTTCCAGGAAACGCGCGCCGTGCTCGGTCAACGCCACCCGCCGGGTGGTGCGGTTGAGCAGGCGCACGCCCAGTTGCCGCTCCAGCACCCGCACCGTCTGCGACAGCGCCGACGGCGACACGTCGAGCTCGGCGGCGGCGCGGGTGAAGCTGCCGTGGTGGGCGACGCGGGCGAAGGCCGCGACGGCGGGCAGGGAACGGGCGGACATTTTTCAGTTTTTCTTCAAGCAGGATGCTGATTCTGCGGGTTTATCCGCGCAATCGCCAGTTCCACAATGGCCGCACTCCCCCACGAGGACGCCGCGATGCAACTCACCGACTACCGCCTGCTCGGCCGCTCCGGCCTGCGCGTCAGCCCGCTGTGCCTGGGCGCCATGACCTTCGGCAAGGACTGGGGCTGGGGCGCCGACGAGGCCGACGCCCGCCGCCAGTTCGACCTGTATGTCGATGCCGGCGGCAACTTCGTCGATACCGCCAACCTCTATACCAACGGCAGTTCCGAGACCCTGCTGGGCCAGTTCGCGGCCGGCCGCCGCGACCGCCTGGTGATCGCCAGCAAGTACACGCTGAACCCGTTCCCGGGCGATCCCAACGGCGGCGGCAACCACCGCAAGAACCTGATGCAGTCGGTCGAGGCCAGCCTGAAGCGGCTCGGCACCGACTACCTGGATCTGCTGTACCTGCACATCTGGGACGGCACCACCCCGGTCGAGGAAATCATGCGCGGCTTCGACGACTTGGTGCGCGCCGGCAAGATCGTCTACGCCGGCATCTCCGACACGCCGGCCTGGCAGGTCGCGCGCATGCAGACCCTGGCCGACCTGCGCGGCTGGTCGCCGCTGGTCGCGCTGCAGATCGAGTACTCGCTGGCCCAGCGCACGGTCGAGCGCGAACTGCTGCCGATGGCCGCGGAACTGGGCCTGTCGGTGCTCGCCTGGTCGCCGCTGGCGATGGGCGTGCTGACCGGCAAGTACACGCGCGCCGACCTGGAGCGCCTGCGCGCGCAGGGCGCCGGCGATTCGCCCGGCGGCGGCGACGAGCGCGGCGGCGTAGCGTATTCGCACGCCATGCTGGACGAGCGGGCCATCGGCATCGGCGAGGCGATCAAGGCGATCGCCGTCGAATGCGGCCGTTCGCCGGCGCAGGTCGCGCTGGCCTGGCTGCTGCAGCGTCCCGGCGCGCCGATCCCGATCGTCGGCGCGCGCACGCCGGCGCAGTTGCAGGACAATCTCGGTGCGCTGGACGTCGCGCTGGACGCCGCGCACCTGCAACGGCTGGACGCGGCCAGCGCGGTCGAACTCGGGTTCCCGCACGATTTCCTGCGCACTCCGATCCCGCAGCAACTGGTGTTCGGCGGCACCCGCGTGCAATCGCGCGGATGAAACCGCCTCCGTTCTCCCCCAATAACCCGCTTCCGCAGGTGACCGCAATGAAAACCCGCACCCTCGGCCGCAACGGCCCCACCGTCTCCGCCCTCGGCCTCGGCTGCATGGGCATGAGCGCGTTCTACGGCGGAGGCGGCGACGACGCCGAGTCGATCAAGGTGATCCATCGCGCGCAGGAGCTGGGCGTGACCCTGCTCGACACTTCCGACATGTACGGCCCGCACACCAACGAGGCGCTGGTCGGCAAGGCGATCGCCGGCAAGCGCGAACAGACCTTCCTGGCGACCAAGTTCGGCATCAAGCTGGACCCGGCCAACCCGCAGGCGCGCGGCGTCGACGGCCGTCCCGAATACGTGGCGCAATCGGCCGAAGGCAGCCTGAAGCGGCTGGGCGTCGACCACATCGACCTGTACTACCAGCACCGCGTCGACCCGAACGTGCCGATCGAGGACACCGTCGGCGCGATGGCGCGGCTGGTCGAACAGGGCAAGGTGCGTTTCCTCGGCCTGTCCGAGGCCGCGCCGGAAACGATCCGCCGCGCCCACGCGGTGCACCCGATCGCCGCGCTGCAGACCGAGTATTCGCTGTGGACGCGCGACGTCGAGCACAACGGCGTGTTGGCGACCGTGCGCGAACTGGGCATCGGCTTCGTGCCGTATTCGCCGCTGGGGCGCGGCTTCCTGACCGGCGCGATCCGCTCGCCGGAGGACTTCGACGACGACGACTACCGCCGCCATTCGCCGCGTTTCCGCGGCGAGAACTTCGCCAGGAACCTGGACCTGGTCGACCAGGTCAACGCGCTGGCGCAGGCCAAGGGCGTCACCCCGGGACAGCTGGCGCTGGCCTGGGTGCTGGCGCAGGGCGAGGACCTGGTGCCGATCCCCGGCACCAAGAAGATCAAGTACCTCGAAGAGAACCTCGGCGCGCTCGACGTCGCCCTGGACGCCGGCGACCTGGCGAAGATCGACGCCGTGTTCCCGCCCGACGCGGCCGCCGGATTGCGCTACCCGGAAGCGGCGATGGCGACGGTGAACCGCTGAAACGCCGCAAGGGGAAATCCGGGCAAGCGGTATTTGCGCAGATGCAAACTCCCGCCCTCTCCTCCGCAAGCGGCGGAGAGGGGAACATTTCGCGATAGCGCGCACGCGCGGGGGCGATGAACCAAGGCAAGCGGCTCCGATCTTCCCTAGAATCGGCGTTTCCCTCCCACGCCCCGCACCGCCATGACCGCTTCCCACCCGCCCCTTCGCGGCAGCATCGTCGCCCTGGTCACCCCCATGCACGCCGACGGCAGCGTCGACTACGACGCGCTGCGCAAGCTGGTCGACTGGCACGTCGCCGAAGGCACCGACTGCATCGGCGTGGTCGGCACCACCGGCGAGTCGCCGACCGTGAACGTGGACGAACACTGCGAGATCATCCGCGTCGCGGTGGAACAGGCCGCCGGCCGCGTGCCGGTGATGGCCGGCTGCGGCGGCAATTCCACCGCCGAGGCGATCGATCTGGCGCAGTACGCGAAGCAGGTCGGCGCCGACAGCCAGTTGCAGGTGGTGCCCTACTACAACAAGCCGGGCCAGGAAGGCCAGTACCGCCACTTCAAGGCGATCGCCGAAGCCACCGGCGACCTGCCGATCGTGCTCTACAACGTGCCCGGCCGCAGCGTCGCCGACATGCAGCACGACACCGTGCTGCGGCTGGCGCAGGTGCCGGGCATCGTCGGCATCAAGGAAGCCACCGGCAACATCGAACGCGCGCTGTGGCTGATCCGCGAAGCGCCGCAGGGCTTTTCGATCTATTCCGGCGACGACGCCACCGCCGTAGCGCTGATGCTGTGCGGCGGCCACGGCAACGTCAGCGTCACCGCCAATCTCGCCCCACGGCTGATGCACGAACTGTGCGCGACCGCGCTGGCCGGCGACATCGAGAAGGCCATGCAGATCCAGATGCGCCTGCTGCCGCTGCACCGGCAGTTGTTCGTCGAAGCCAACCCGATCCCGGTGAAGTGGGCCATGTCCCGGCTGGGCCTGTGCGGCGGCGCGCTGCGGCTGCCACTGACCGAGCTGGAGCCGGGCAACCAGGCCAGGGTCGAAGCGGCCTTGCGCGAGGCGGGATTGCTGGGCGGGTGATGGCGTCCGCCGATCAATAGTCGGATTGCCCTGGATGCATTAGTCGTCCATCCGACACCACTTGAGATCCCGAGTCATCGTGGCCCGTTGCATGACGGCCACAATCGTGTCCCAGGTTGAGCCCCTTTCGCGGCTACGTTCGACCCAGACGATAAAATGCCGCAATGACCGCTCTCCACCCCACGCCGCTGCTTTTCGCCACGTCCCTTCCCACGCGCCTGCGCGGCGCCCTGCCCGGCTGGGCGCAACAATGGCTGGAAGTGATCGTGCCGCTGGTCGAGGTCGCGCTGATCCTGCTGGCGGCATGGGCGCTGCGCTGGCTGCTGCGCCGCCTGATCGCACGGCTGGCGCGGCGCCACGACCTGCCGACGGAAGTGGTCGTCGGCGCGCGCCGGGTCGGCGGGTTCATCATCTTCTTCGGCGCGCTGCTGCTGGCGCTGGAACGCTTCGGCGTTTCCGGCAGCGTGCTGTGGACCGCGTTCACCGGCTTCGCGGCGGTGGCGGCAGTGGCCTTCTTCGCCGCGTGGAGCGTGCTGACCAACGTCTTCTGCGCGTTCCTGATCATGATCACGCGCCCGTTCCGCCTGCGCGACCACATCGAGCTGCTGGAAAACGGCGAAAAGCCCGGCCTGCGCGGGCAGGTGGTCGACGTGAACCTGATCTACGTCACCCTGCGCGAATCGCACCCGCAGGGCGGCGAAAGCGAACTGCGCGTGCCCAACAGCCTGTTCTTCCAGCGCGCCACGCGCCGCTGGCAGGTCCCGCCGCCGCCGCCCGTACACACGCCATGACCAACACCCCGCAAGACTCCGCGCTGGGCCGCGAGGTCGCCTATCCCTCGCGCTACGACCCGGCCTTGCTGTTCCCGATCCCGCGCAGCGCCGCGCGCGCACGGATCGGCATCGCCGACGATGCGCTGCCGTTCGTCGGCCACGACCGCTGGCAGGCCTACGAGCTGGGCTGGCTGGACGCGCGCGGCAAGCCGGAGGTGGCCACCGCGACCTTTGTCGTGCCGTGCGCGTCGCCGAACCTGATCGAGTCGAAGTCGCTGAAGCTGTACCTGAACTCGCTGAACGACGAGCGCTTCAACAGCGCCGAAGCCGCGCGCGAACGCATCGCCAGCGACCTGTCCGCGCGCGCCGGGGCCGCGGTCGAGGTCGCCTTCGGCCTGCCGCCGATGGTCGAGGACGACGACGGCGAAAGCCTGGACGGGCTGGACATCGAGATCGACGACTACGGCCCGCCGAATCCTTCCTACCTGATGGCCGATCGCAATGAGACCGCCAGCGAACGCCTGCTGACCCGGCTGTTCAAGTCGAACTGCCCGGTCACCGGCCAGCCGGACTGGGCCAGCATCGTCGTCGACTACCGCGGCCCGCGCATCGATCGCGCCGGGCTGCTGCGCTACCTGCTCAGCTTCCGCCACCACGACGAGTTCCACGAGCAATGCGTCGAACGCGTGTTCGCCGAGGTGTCGGCGCGCTGCGCGCCGTCGGCGCTGTCGGTGGAGGCGCGCTTCACCCGCCGCGGCGGACTGGACATCAATCCGTGGCGGGCGACGCCGGGCCTGGCCGCCGCGCCGGCCGTGCGCGAGCCGCGCCAATAAGCCCGAATGTGAGCTGCATGACGGCTTCACCCGCCGCGCATGAATTCTTAACAGGCGCCGTGTAAATTTGGGCGCCGTATCCCCACCCATCAGGGAGGAGCCCTGCATGAGCACCGAGAAGAAAGCAGATTTCTCCGACGTCAGCGCCAACGTCACCAGCACCGAGGAAATCGTGCAGAAGGCCGATTTTTCCGACGTGACCGCCACGGTCACCAGTACCGAGGAAATCGTCGGCGAAGAGACCTACACCATCGCCAAGGGCGATTCGCTGTCGAAGATCGCCCAGGAAAAGTACGGCAAGGCCAGCGCGTGGAAACAGATCTACGAGGCCAACCGCGACGTGATCGAGGACCCGGACCGCGTCTTCCCCGGCCAGGTCATCAAGCTGCCCAAGCTCTGACGCATCCGTCGCGCCGCCGTACGCATCCATACGCTCTCCAACGCAAAGGACACACATCATGAAGCACAACCGCATCGCCTACGCCCTGATCGTCGCCCTGGCCGGCGCAGTCGCCGTGACCGGCTGCAAGAAGAAGGAAGAGGCCGCTCCGCCGCCGCCGCCGGAACCCGCCCCGGCTTCGGTCGAACCCGCGCCCGCGCCCGCCCCGGCCGCCAGCTTCACCGTCAACGGCGGCGCGGCCAGCGACAAGATCTCGGTCATGGTCACCACCGACGCCAGCGTGCCGGCCGAGGCCACGATCAACGCCAAGCTGACCTATCAGGACGGCCAGACCGCGGGCGAACAGAGCACCACGATCAAGGCCGAAGACTCCGGCACCACGACGATAGATTTCACCAAGGCCAGCCCGTGGCCGGCCGGCAAGTACACCGTCGACGTGACCCTCAACGGCGCCCCGGTCGGCATGCCGCAGGACGTCGAGATCAAGTAATCCCCTCCCTCTCCCGCAAGGGCGAGCACGCTTGGGCGCGGAGCGATCCGCGCCCTTTTCTTTGCGCGGGCGCGGCGGCACCGGACCAAGGTCGGCTTTGCCGCTGCCGCGGCAAAGCGCGACAATAGGACGATTTTTCTCCCGATTCGCCGCCGAGTACCCATCCGCATGTCCAGCGACGCCAAGATCCTCTACACCCTGACCGACGAAGCCCCGTTCCTCGCCACCCAGTCGCTGCTGCCGATCGTACAGGCGTTCACCGCCACCGCCGGCGTCGCCGTGGAAACCCGCGACATCTCGCTGGCCGGGCGCATCTTGGCGCAATTCCCCGACCTGCTGACGCCGGAGCAGAAGGTCAGTGACGACTTGGCCGAACTGGGCCAGCTGGCCAAGACCCCGCAGGCCAACATCATCAAGCTGCCCAACATCAGCGCGTCGATGCCGCAGTTGAAGGCGGCGATCAAGGAACTGCAGGCCCAGGGCTACCCGCTGCCGGACTACCCGGACGCGCCGAAGGACGAAAAGGAAAAGGACATCCAGGCCCGCTACGACCGGGTCAAGGGCAGCGCGGTCAATCCGGTGCTGCGCGAAGGCAACTCCGACCGCCGCGCGCCGCTGTCGGTGAAGAACTACGCGCGCAAGCACCCGCACCGGATGGGCAAGTGGAGCGCCGACTCCAAGAGCCACGTCGCGCACATGGACGAGGGCGATTTCTACGGCAGCGAGAAGTCGGCCACGGTCGCGGCGGCCGGCAACGTGCGCATCGAGCTGGTCGGCCGCTACGGCGCGGTCACCGTGCTGAAGGAGAAGACCCCGGTGCAGGCCGGCGAGATCGTCGACGCGGCGGTGATGAGCCGGCGCGCGCTGGCCGCCTTCGTGCGCGCGCAGATCGACGACGCCAGGGCGCAGGGCGTGCTGTTCTCGCTGCACCTGAAGGCGACGATGATGAAGGTCAGCGACCCGATCATGTTCGGCGTGGTCGTGGCCGAGTTCTACCAGCCGGTGCTGCGCAAGTACGCCGACGCGCTCAAGCAGGTCGGCTTCAACCCGAACAACGGCATCGGCGACCTGTATTCGCGCATCGCCGCGCTGGAGCCGGGCGTGCAGGCGCAGATCGGCGCCGACATCGAGGCGCTGTATTCGCAGCGCCCGGCGCTGGCGATGGTCGATTCGGACAAGGGCATCACCAACCTGCACGTGCCCAGCGACGTGATCGTCGACGCGTCGATGCCGGCGATGATCCGCGACAGCGGCCGCATGTGGAACGCGCGCGGCGAACTGCACGACGCCAAGGCGCTGATCCCCGACCGCTGCTACGCGACCATCTACCAGGCGGTGATCGAGGACTGCAAGGCGAATGGCAATTTCGACCCGGCCACGATGGGCAGCGTGCCCAACGTCGGCCTGATGGCGCAGCAGGCCGAGGAATACGGCAGCCACGACAAGACCTTCCAGATCCCGGCCGACGGCAGCGTGCGCGTGGTCGACGACGCCGGTAACGTCGTCTTCGAGCACGCGGTCGAGGCCGGCGACATCTGGCGCATGTGCCAGGCCAAGGACGCGCCGATCCGCGACTGGGTCAAGCTGGCCGTCATCCGCGCGCGCCTGTCCGACACCCCGGCGGTGTTCTGGCTGGATGCCCACCGCGCCCACGACGCGCAGGTGATCGCCAAGGTCGAAACCTACCTGAAGGACCACGACCTGACCGGGTTGGACATCCGCATCCTGCCGCCGGTGGAGGCGATGAAGTTCTCGCTGCAGCGCATCCGCGAAGGCAAGGACACGATCTCGGTCACCGGCAACGTGCTGCGCGACTACCTGACCGACCTGTTCCCGATCATGGAGCTGGGCACCAGCGCCAAGATGCTGTCGATCGTGCCGCTGATGGCCGGCGGCGGCCTGTTCGAGACCGGCGCCGGCGGCAGCGCGCCCAAGCACGTGCAGCAGTTCCTGGCCGAGGACTACCTGCGCTGGGATTCGCTGGGCGAATTCCTGGCGCTGGCGGCGTCGCTGGAACACCTGGGCGAAACCTCAGGCAACGCCCGCGCCAAGGTCCTGGCGAAGACGCTCGACATCGCCAACGGCGGCATCCTCGACAACGACCGCTCGCCGGCACGCAAGGTCGGCGGGCTGGACAACCGCGGCAGCCATTTCTACCTGGCCCTGTACTGGGCACAGGCGCTGGCCGCGCAGGACGAGGACGCCGAACTGAAGGCGAAGTTCGCCCCGTTGGCGAAGACGCTGGCGGAGAACGAGGCGAAGATCGTCGCCGAATTGAACGGCGCGCAGGGCAAGCCGGTCGACATCGGCGGCTACTACCACCCGGACCTGCCGTCGACCTCGGCGGCGATGCGCCCCAGCCCGACCTTCAACGCGGCGCTGGCCGCGCTGGGCTGACGCTTTTCTCCCTCTCCCGCTTGCGGGAGAGGGAAAGCACGCGCCAGCGTGCAGGGAGAGGGTTCGGCTTTTGTCTTCGCAAAGCAACAGCGCGCTCGCTTCGCTCGCGCCCCCTCCTGTTCCTTCGGGACATCCTCTCTCATAAGGGGAGAGGAAAGCTGCGTTGCGCCACCCTTGACGCACTTATGATGCGCATATGGACGCCCCCTCCGATGCCGAGCGCGTCGCCGCGCTGATCCGCGACGCCTTCGAGGATTACCACGCGCGCTTCGCCGAGGTCACCCGCCGCGCCAAGGTCCGCTTCGAGACGCGCGACTGGGCCGGCGCGCGCGAGGACGCGGTGGCGCGCATCGAGCTGTACGACCAGTGCGTGGCCGAATGCCGGCTGCGCCTGCAGGCGATGCTGCAGCAGCGCGCCTGGGACCATGCCCTGTGGACGCGCGTGCGCAGTCGCTTCGATGCGCTGCTGGGCGGCCTGATCGACCGCGAGCTGTACCAGACCTTCTACAACACCCTGACCCGGCGCTTCTTCCGCACCCGCGGCGTGGACCCGGAAATCGAGTTCGTCGCGCTGGACGTCGAGCCGACCGACGCCATCACCCATCCGGTGGCGCGGCGCAGCTACGCCGTGTCCGAATCGCGCCCCACCGACACCTTCGCGCGGGTGCTGGGCGACTACCGCTTCGACGTGCCCTACACGCACCGCATGCGCTGCGCCGCCGCGATCGCGGTGCGCCTGCACGACGACCTGGCGCACTGGGGCGACAACCCGGTGCGCGGCATCGAACTGCTGGACACCGTGTTCTACCGCGAGCGCCGCGCCTACCTGGTCGGGCGCGCGTTCGGCGAGCACCGCTTCTCGCCGTGCGTGATCGCCCTGGTCAACGACGAACGCGGCCTGCGCGTCGAGGCGGTGTTGACCCGGCGCGCCGACGTGGCGCACCTGTTCGGCACCTCGCGCAGCTACTTCCAGGCCGACCTGGCGACGGTGGGCGACGCGGTGGTGTTCCTGCGCACGCTGCTGCCGCAAAAGCCCGTCGACGAGATCTACACCGTGCTCGGCCGCGCCAAGCAGGGCAAGACCGAGCGCTACCGCACCTTCTTCCGCCACTTCGACGCGCATCCGGAAGAACGCCTGATCCACGCCGAGGGCACGCCCGGCATGGTCATGGCGGTGTTCACCCTGCCCAGCTACCCGCTGGTGTTCAAGCTGATCCGCGACCGCTTCGCGTGGCCCAAGCAGATGAGCCGCGGCGACGTCGAACGCAAGTACGAGCAGGTGTTCCACCTGGACCGCGTCGGCCGCCTGCTGGATTCGCAGAGCTACCGCTCACTGCGCTTCCCGCGCGCGCGCTTCGCGCCGGAACTGCTCGACGAACTGCTGAACCATTGCGCGCTGAGCGTGGCCGCCGACGGCGACGACATCGTCATCGACCTGTGCTACGTGCAGCGCCGGCTGCGCCCCCTCAACCTGTACCTGCGCGAACAGGCCCCCGGCGCGGCGCGTGCGGCAGCGCTGGACTACGCGCAGGCCATCCGCGACATGGCGCGCAACAACATCTTCCCCGGCGACATGCTGCTGAAGAACTTCGGCGTGTCGCGCCACGGCCGCTGCGTGTTCTACGACTACGACGAGTTGCGGCTGGTCACCGACTGCAACTTCCGCGACTGGCCGCAGGCGGGCAGCTACGAGGAATCGATCGCCAGCGAGCCGTGGTTCGCGGTCGATCCGGGCGACGTGTTCCCGGAACGCTTCGCCCAGTTCATGGGCCTGCCGGCGGAATCGGGCAAGGCGGTGCAGGCCGCGTTCCCGGACCTGTTCCGCCCGCAATGGTGGCGCGACCTGCAGGACCGGCTGCGCAGGGGCGACTGGCCGGACACGCCGCCGTACCCGGATGCGCTGAAGCTGGCGTGAGCGCGGTCAGGCGGTCAGCGCGCAGTCAACATGCAATCAATCGGCGCTGGCCGCATCCAGCGCGTCGATGTCCGCCGCCGACAACGGCAACGAGGCGGCGGCCAGCAGCTCCTGCAACTGCTGCACGCTGGTCGCGCTGACGATCGGCGCGGTGACGCCGGGCCGCGCGATCAGCCAGGCCAGCGCGACCTGCGCCGGCGTCGCCCGGTGTGCGGCCGCGACCTCGTCAAGCGCGGCGAGGATGCGCAGGCCGCGCGGATTGACGTACTTGCCGACCACGCCGGCGCCGCGCGCCGCGCTCTTGCCGGCATCGGCGGCGTCGCGGTACTTGCCGCTGAGGAAACCGCTGGCCAGCGAGTAGTAGCTGATCACGCCGAGGCGCTCGCGCCGCGCCAGCGGTTCCAGTTCGGCTTCGTAGCCGGCGCGGTCGTAGAGGTTGTATTCCGGCTGCAGCGACTCGTAGCGCGGCAGGCCGTGCCGGCGTGCGGTTTCCAGCGCCTCGGCCAGGCGCGCGGCATCGTAGTTCGACGCGCCGATGGCGCGCACCTTGCCCCGTTCGATCAGATGCGAGAACGCGCCCAGCGTGTCTTCCAGCGGCACCGAGGCGTCGTCCTCGTGCGCCTGGTACAGGTCGATGGCGTCGGTCTGCAGCCGCCGCAGCGAATCCTCCACCGCCGCGGCGATGTTCGCCGGCGACAGCCCCGGCCGCTGCTTCCATTTCGCCACCTTGGTCGCGATCAGCACGTCCTTGCGCTTGCCGCTGCGGCGCAGCCACTTGCCGATGATGGTCTCCGACTCGCCGCCGTGATTGCCCGGCGCCCAGGCCGAATAGGCATCGGCGGTGTCGATCAGGTTGAAGCCGGCGTCGACGAAGGCGTCGAGCAGCTTGAACGACGCGGTCTCGTCCGCGCTCCAGCCGAACACGTTGCCGCCGAAGGCGATCGGCGCGACCTTCAGGCCGGAACGGCCCAGTTCGCGGGTGTCGGTGATCGTCGCCATGCGCATTTCCTCCAGGCTTCGGGATGGATGGCCGTCCAGCATAGACGCCGGCCCCGGCGCGATGGCCGCGCGGCGTCGAAATCTGTGTTCCGGTGCATGCACGCGATAACGAATTCTGAACCCCGTGCGCGCCGCAATGCAGGATGCTGGCGTTCCTGCATCCCATGCGTCCCCGCGGAGAACAACCATGAAACTGCATTCCGTCGCCGTGGCCTGCGCACTGGCGATTTCCTTCGGCGGCCTGTCGGCCGCATCGTCGGCGCGCGCCCAGACCGGCGAGGCCGCCATCGCACCGTCGCCGGCGTTGCAGACGGCATTGCAGGGAGAATGGCGCACGCCGGCGAACGTCGCGCGCGACCGCTTCCGCCATCCCGGCCCGACCTTGGCGTTCTTCGGCTTAAAGCCGACCGACACGGTGATCGAGATCACGCCCGGCAACGGCTGGTACAGCGAGATCCTCGCGCCCTACCTGCGCGAGCAAGGGCGCTACGTGGCCGCGGTGGTCGACCCGGCGGCGCTGGCGGAAGGCGGCGGCCGCGACTACCAGCAACGCGCCAGGAGCGGGCTGGAGAAACTGTTCGCCGACAAGCCAGCGCAGTTCGACCGCGCGGCCATCGTCGCCTACGACCCGGCCGCGCCGCGCTTCGGCGACGACGCTTCCGCCGACGCGGTGCTGACCTTCCGCAACGTGCACAACTGGCTGTCGGCCGGGCAGGCCGAGGCGATGTTCAAGGGCTTCTTCGCCGTGCTCAAGCCAGGCGGCACGCTCGGCGTGGTCGAGCACCGCGCCGCACCCGGCGCACCGGACAAGAGCGACGACGGCTACGTCACCGTGGCCAAGGTGATCGCGCTGGCCGAGGCCGCCGGCTTCCGCCTCGATGCGCAGAGCGAGGTCAACGCCAACCCGAAGGACACCAAGGACCATCCGAACGGCGTGTGGACGCTGCCGCCGACCAACCGCCACGATCCGGCCGACGACGCCAAGTACCAGGCGATCGGCGAAAGCGACCGGATGACGCTGCGCTTCGTCAAGCCCAGCCACGAATAGAATCGTCGACCGAGATGCCGAAGCCGCGCGCGGTCCTCCATAGGCCCGCGCGCGAACCACGGCAGTAGATGCTCTACCGCTTTTTTCCCACGTGCTGATCGCCTTCAACAAACCGTTCAACGTGCTGTGCCAGTTCACCGATGGTGGTCCGCGCAAAGAAGGCGCGCCGCCGCGGCGCACGCTGGCGGAGTTCGGCCTGCCGCCGGAGGTCTATCCCGCCGGTCGCCTGGACTACGACAGCGAGGGCCTGTTGCTGCTGACCGACGACGGCCGGCTGGCGCATCGCCTGACCGATCCGCGGCACAAGCAGGCCAAGACCTACTGGGTGCAGGTGGAAGGCGCGCCGGACGAAACCGCGCTGGAACGCCTGCGCAAGGGTGTCGAATTGAACGACGGTCCGACCCTGCCGGCGAAGGCGCGCCTGCTGGAACCGGCGCCGGCGCTGTGGTCGCGCGATCCGCCGGTGCGCTTCCGCAAGTCGGTGCCGGATGCCTGGATCGAACTGGCGATCCGCGAAGGCCGCAACCGTCAAGTGCGGCGGATGACCGCGGCGATCGGCCTGCCGACGCTGCGGCTGGTGCGGGTGCAGATCGGTCCGCATCGGCTCGACGGCCTGCAGCCGGGCCAGTGGCGGATTCTGTGATGCGCCGGCGGATTCACGCGGCGGCCCGACAGGTCAGGGCCGGCCACGATCCCGCCAGGTCCCACGCCGCTTAGACGAAGTTGGCGTCTTCGTCGATGACGACGGGCTTGCGCGACTTGCCGGTGCCGACGACGCGGCGGGCGTCGATCCGCTTCGGCGTGCCTTCGGTCGAACCCAGCATCTGCGCGCGCTTGCGGCGGCGGTAGGCGGCCAGCGCCAGCAGGCCGACGCCGACGCCGGCCGCGATCGCGATCGCCGGGTTGCGCCTGGCGAACTTCACCGCCGTCTTCGCGCCGGTGCGCGCCACGCCCAGCGCCGCACCGGTCTTGATCAGGTTGCCGGCCTTTTCGCCGCCGATCTGCAGTTTCTCGCCGGCCTGCTCGATCAGTTCCAGCGCACGGTCGGAAATCTCGCCCAGCTTGCTCATCGTCCTTCTCCATGTGGGGCGCGGCCTCGCTCGCCGCGCATCTGGATCATGTTAGCGCCGTGGACGATGAACCGTTGCCGAAGCCGGTTTTCTCCTAGTCGTTCCCTCCCGCACGGGAACGATCCGCAAAGGAATACATCGCCACTGACGACGACGATCACGTCCCGCGCGGCTTCGCCCGATGCGTCGCCGCCGCGCTCCAGGGATCGTCCGGCCGCGCCGCAGGAAACATTCCGCAACCCTGATCCAACACTGTCGCCACAGGTGGGAAATCCGGACAGCCCGCTACGTTCCTCTGGGTTTGGCCCGATGTGTGGCTTGCGCAGTCCAGGGATCATCCGGCCACGGATGTTTCGGATAGCGGCCTTTCATTTCCTTCTTCACTTCCGGGTAGGTGCGTTCCCAGAAACTGCGCAGGTCGCGCGTGACCTGCAAGGGCTTGCCGCCGGGCGAGAGCAGGTGCAGCAGCAACGGCACGCGGCCGTCGGCGATGCGCGGGGTTTCGGCCAGGCCGAACAGCTCCTGCAGTTTCACCGCCAGCACCGGCGGCTGCGCGCGGCCGTCGTGGTCGGTCGCGTATTCGATGCGCCGTTCCAGGCCGGACGGCACCACGATCCGCACCGGTGCGAGCGCATCGATCTTCTGCCGCAGCGACCAGTCGACGCCGGATTTCAGCGCCTCGGCCAGTTCCGCCTCGGTTAGCGCGTCGAGCCGAGTCTTGCCGGCGAACGCAGGCTGCAGCCATTGCGGCAGCGTCGCCAGCAGGGCGTCGTCGGACAGGTCGGGCAAACCCGGCTTCGATGACGCGAGTTCGGGCATCCATTCGCGCAGGCAGCGCACACGTTCGCGCCATTGCCGCAGCGATTCGCTCCACGGCAGCGCGTCGAGGCCAAGTTCGGCGACCGCGTCGGTCAGCGCACGTGCGGCCAGCGCAGGATCGACCTTCCCGGCGGGCCTGGCTTCCAGCACGATGCCGTCGAAGCGGGTTTCGCGCTGCGCGGCCAGCGCGCGTTTCTCCGCGTCCCAGCGCACTGCGTCCTCGACCGTGAAACGCTGCGGGAAATCGCGGCGCAGCGCGGCTTCGTCCAGCGGCGCGGCGCGCAGGATCAGCGCGTCCCTGGCCTCGAAGCGCAGTTCGCTGGCGACCAGCCACGGTTCGCCGTAGACCGCGCTGTCGTCGAACAGCCGCGCCATGCGCCCGTTCGACAACTGGTAGCGGCGCGGGTCGCCGCGGTGCTGGAAGGCGATGCGGTCGGGGAAGGCGTGCAGCAGCAGGTCGCCGAGGCGGTGCGCGTCGATCGCGGCAGGCGACGCGGCGTCGATGCGCAGGCGACGACGCCATTGCTTCGCCTGCGCGTCGATCGCGGCCAGCGCGGCGCGGCTGGCATCGTGCGGCGCGCGGCCGGCGCGGAACGCCGCCAGCGCACGCCAGCGTTCGGCCAGCGCATCGCTGCGGCTGCGCAGCGGATCGCGCGCTTCGACCAGCGCGGCCAGGTCGCCCGCCAGCGCCTTGTCCTCGTCGTTGCCTGCCGAAAGCAGCATCGCCGCCAGGCGCGGATGGGTGCCGAGCGCGAGCATCCGCTTGCCGAAGGCGGTGATAGCCTCGCCGTCCAGCGCGCCCAGTCGCCGCAGCAGGTCGCGCGCGGCGGCCAGCGCGCCGGGCGGCGGCGGGTCGACGAAACGCAGCGCGTCGCTGCCCCACGCCGCCAGTTCCAGCGCCAAAGACGCCAGTTCGACCTGCGCGATCTCCGGCCGACGCTGCGGCTCCAGCCGCTGCGACTGCGGCCACAGGCGGTACGCCCAGCCTTCGGCGACGCGGCCGGCGCGGCCGGCGCGCTGGTCGGCCGACGCCTGCGAGATCGCGACGGTTTCCAGCCGGGTGAAGCCGCTGTTCGGATCGTAGTGCGGCTCGCGCGCCAGCCCGCTGTCGATCACCACGCGCACGCCGGGCAGGGTGACGCTGGATTCGGCGACGTTGGTGGCCAGCACCACGCGGCGGCGACCTTCGGGATCGGGCTGGAGTACGCGCGCTTGCTGTTCGATCGGCAGTTCGCCGTGCAGGGCGAGCACGTCGACGCCGGAAAGCGAGCCGGCGAGCGCCGCCTCGACCCGTGCGATCTCGCGCTGGCCCGGCAGGAACGCCAGCACGTCGCCGGGATGCGTTGCGAGCGCGTGCTCGATCGCGCGGCGGGTCTGGACTTCCAGCGATTCGTCGCGGCGCGCGGGGAAATGCGCGATCTCGACCGGGTAAGCGCGGCCTTCGCTGGACAGGCGCGGCGCGTCGAGGAAACGCCCGAGCCTCTCGCCGTCCAGCGTCGCCGACATCGCCACGATGCGCAGGTCCTCGCGCAGGCCGGCCTGCACGTCGAGCGCCAGCGCCAGGCCGAGGTCGGCGGACAGGTGGCGCTCGTGGAATTCGTCGAACAGCAGCGCGCTGATGCTTTCCAGCAGCGGGTCGTCTTGGATCATCCGGGTCAGGATGCCCTCGGTGACCACTTCTATCCGGGTGCGTGCGGAGACCTTGTTCTCGAAACGGATGCGGTAGCCGACGGTTTCGCCGACCGCTTCGCCCAATTGTTTCGCCATGAAGCCGGCGGCGGCGCGCGCGGCGACGCGGCGCGGTTCCAGCATCACGATCTTCCTGCCACCGAGCCATGGCGCATCAAGCAGCGCCGGCGGTACCTGCGTGGTCTTGCCGGCGCCGGGCGGCGCCTCCAGCACCAGCCGCGGATGCGCGGCCAGGCTGCGGCGGATCTCCGGCAGCAGCGGATCGATCGGAAAGGAGAGCGGCATCCGCCTATTGTAGGAGCGCCTCTTGGGCGCGAGCCCTTCGCAAGGATCGCGACGGGCGCGACCCAATGCATCGCGGCGGAGCCTGCCGCCACGAAAGGCATCCGCGGCTTGCGTCGCTCCTGCGACATCCGATAAGCCCGGCGATGGCGGACGCGCCGTTCCGCCGGCCGGTCCGGCGCTACAGCCGTTTCACCAGCTCGACGCGACGGTTCTTCGCGCGTCCTTCCTCGTTGCCGTTATCGGCGATCGGACTGTCCTGACCGAAACCGGCCGCCGACAGCCGCGTCGCGTCGATGCCCTGCCCGACCAGCGCGGCCATCACCGACTGAGCGCGCGCCTCGGACAGCCTGCGGTTGTGATCAACGCCGCCGGTGTTGTCGGTATGGCCTTCGACCGACAACGCCAGCTGCGGATGCGCGCGCAGCAACGCCAGCACCTGCTCGATCTGCGGTTGCGACTCAGGCAGGATGTCGGCCTTGTCGACCGCGAAGTTGACCTGGATCGTGACCCGGCCGTCGGCGTCGAGCTGCCGCTTCAGCGCATCCGCCGGCAACAGCGCGGCGGTCTGCACGAAGCCCTGGCGTTCGACCACCACGAAGCCGGCGCCCCGGTAATACAGCCTGGCGAACACCCAGACCTGCTTGCCGTCCGCCCGGTCGACCCGGTACACGCGGATGTCGTATTCGTCCCAGTTGGAGCCGGTCGCGTTTCCGTAGTTGCGTTTCACCGCGGCATCGACGCCGTCGGACGCCGCTTTCGGGATGCGGCCGTCGAACACCAGCGTGCCGCCCGCCTCGTCCATCATCGCCTCGAGGTTGCGGCGCACTTCGTGCACCGAGTATTCCCGCTCGGCGCGGCCGGCGTCGGTTTCGTAGGTCCTGCCTTCAACCTGTTCGAACGCCTGCCCGGTCCAGAACGGGAACATGTCGAAATCGCGCTGGCGCGGGCTGTTGCGCGGCTCGTACCCTGCCGGCAGCGTCAGGTACGGAAACTTTCCGGTCCAGTGCGCGCTGGCCTTGAACGGACGTTCCTCGACGACGACCATCGCCGCCTGGCGTTCGTCCGTCGACAGCTGTACCCAGATGTTGCGGTCGGCCTGGCGGATCACGTGGACCGTGGTGGGCGCGCCGGCATCGAGGTTCACGCCTTCGATGAAACCGGTGCCGATCTCGTCCTTCAGTTGCGGGCCGTAGTAGATGTTGCGGTCCAGCGATCCTTCGAACACTTGTTGCGCCCCGGCCTGCGCCAGCACCGCCTCGACATTGCGGCGCAGCTCGAGTTGCGAGTACTCCTTGTCGCGGCGGTGCTCGCGGTCGATGCCGATCAGGCCGTTCCAGCTCGCGCCCTCGACCCAATGCACGCCCTCGCCCAACCGGAACGGGAAGCGCGCGAACGCGCGCCGGGTCGGCTCGTTCACCGGGCCGTAACCGGACGGCAGCGAAAAGAACGGCAGATCGCCCAGCGCCCGGGTCGACAGCGGCAGGCTGTCGGTATCGAACGGCAGCAAGGGCACAGCACGACCGTCCCTGGCCTGCAATCCCCCGGGCGCTTCGGCAGGCGCCGCATCGGCCGCAGGCGTTTCCGCCGTTACCACGGCAGGCGGGAGTGCGTCATCCACCTTGGCTTGCGCAGGCGCTGCGGTCGCCTCCGGCGTCGCCGGCGGCTCTGTTTCTCCAATGCCGGTCGGGGGCTTCCCGCCGCAAGCCGACAGCAATACCGACAGACCCCATCCGATGGCCAATACCTGCCGACGCATCCACGCTTCTCCACGATCGAAACTCGCCATGGTAGCGATCGGCATGATTCCGCGACACGTTACTCATGGGCACGGCCAAACGTCACAGGAAACCATCGGCAAGCGGTTTCCGGGCCATGACCAGGGCGAACGGCGCGGGCAGCCGGATCGGTTGCGCCTGGCCGGCGGTCCGGGTTTTGCCGAAGATGCGCTGCAGGTGCGTCCCGACCGTGTTCGGCGAGACATTCAGGCGGCGCGCGCGACGGACTCGCCGCGGAACGGGAAACGGATGCCCGTCGCGAATACAATCTTCCGCCCCTGCGATGCCTTTCCCATATGCAACTCATCGATATCGGCGCCAACCTGACCCACGACAGCTTCGACCGCGACCGCGATGCGGTGCTGCAGCGCGCGCGCGACGCCGGCGTGGCGGCGATGGTGGTCACCGGCGCCAGCCGCGAGCATTCGCCCAGGGCGCTGCAACTGGCGCAGGCGCATCCGGGCTTCCTGTTCGCCACCGCCGGCGTGCATCCGCACCATGCCGGCGAATACACCGACGAATGCGACGCCGAGATGCGCGCGCTGCTGGCGCACGACGAGGTCGTCGCGGTCGGCGAATGCGGCCTGGACTATTTCCGCGACTTCTCACCGCGGCCGGCGCAGCGCAAGGCGTTCGAACGCCAGCTGCAACTGGCGGCGGACAATGGCAAGCCGCTGTTCCTCCACCAGCGCGACGCGCATGTCGATTTCCTCGCGATGATGAAGGATTTCGACGGCCGGCTCGGGCCGGCGGTGGTGCATTGCTTCACCGGCGCCCGCGAGGAACTGTTCGACTACCTGGATCGCGATTGGCATATCGGCATCACCGGTTGGTTGTGCGACGAGCGCCGCGGCCGGCACCTGCGCGAGATCGCGAGGCACATCCCCGCGAACCGGCTGATGGTCGAGACCGACGCGCCCTACCTGTTGCCGCGCACGCTGCGGCCGATGCCGAAGGACCGCCGCAACGAACCGGCGTTCCTGCCGTACATCGTGGAAGAACTGGCGCGCGACCGCGGCGAGACGATAGAGGCGACCGCTGCGGCCAGCACCGCGACCGCGCGGGCGTTCTTCCGCCTGCCGGCGGCCTGAATCCTCAGCGCGCCGCGGATTTAGAGCGGGCGATGGCTTCGGCTGGGTCCGCCTCGCGCGCCGGCGCCTGCCGGACCAGTTGCACCCGGGCGACGCCGGACTTGTTGCAGGCGCGTGCGACTTCGGCCATCAGCTTCTGCCGCGTCTGGTAGACCTGAGCGAAATTGTGCTGCCCGGTCCATTCGCCGACCTCGCGCTGGCTGGGCAGCACGCGCGGCGCGGCGCAGTCGAACACGTACTGCACGGCCTGGACCTGCGGCAGCGATTGCGCTTCCCCGGCGAGGGCGGCCGGCGCGCAGCCAAAGCCCTGAACGGCGAACAGGATCAGGCTGGCGTAAACGGGTTTGGCGTTCATGGCGATTTCCCTGGTGCGATCGCCGGCGATTCCGGCGCGGCCAGATTCCTTCCGCCGCCCTCGTCGGGTCTTGAGGAATCCCGCGGGCAATGCGCAGGTTGATTGGGCAAGGCTTGGGGAATGCTTGGGCCGCTCCCGGCCGTCGGGCGCGTATGCTTGGATAGCCCCGGGATTCCGGCCTCAGACGATGCCCCAGCCCGAACCGCCGAACCGCCTGGCCTTCGACGACGTGGTGATCGACCTCGCCGGCCGCCGCCTGTGGCGCGGCGGACTCGAACAACCGCTGGAACCCAAGGCCTTCGGTGTGCTGGCGCTGCTGGCCGGCTCGCCGGGACGGGCGTTCGCCCGCGACGAGATCCTCGATGCGGTCTGGGGCCACCGCCACGTCACCCCCGGCGTGCTGAACCGGGTAATGACCCTGCTGCGCCACGCGCTGGGCGAGGAAGCGCATGCCGCGCGCTACCTGCACACCGTGCATGGCGTTGGCTACCGCTTCGACCTGCCCGGGCCCGCGCCACCAGCGCCCGAACCGGAAACCGAATCCATCCGCGCGCAACTGCCGATGCACCGCGCCGATGGCGGGCAACGCCCATTTCCGCGATGGGTGTTGGGCTTGTTGCTGCTGCTGGCGCTGCTCGCGCTCGCGGGGTGGAAATGGTGGCCGCGCGCTTCGACCGCATCGCCGCCAGCGCCGGTAGCGGCCGCGCCCGCGACAGAGCGCAGCATCGCCGTGCTGCCGCTGGCCAACACCAGCAACGACAAGGAACAGCAGTTCTTCTCCGACGGCCTCTCCGACAACCTGATCGATGTGCTGTCGAAGCTTGAAGGCCTGAGGGTGATCGGCCGCAACTCCGCCTTCCAGTTTCGCGACAGCAAGGACGACAGCGCGACCATCGGCCGCAAACTCGGTGTGGCCTACCTGCTGAACGGCAGCGTGCAGCGCGCCGGTGACATGGTGCGCATCAACACCACGCTGACGAAAGCCGCCGACGGCAGCACGCTGTGGGCGGAACACTACGACCGCCCGTACAAGGATCTGTTCGCATTGCAGGACGACATCGCATCCGCCGTCGCCGGCGCCCTACAAGCGAAGCTGCTTCCGGCAAACGCCGCTTCGAAACAGGACGACAGGCCGCCCAGCGGCAACATCGACGCCTACATCGCCTATCTGCAGGGCTTGAAGTATTGGCACGATCAGGATTTCCCCAGGGCGGCCGAGTACATGACCCAAGCCGTGCAACTCGATCCAAGCTACGCGATGGCATGGGCGCACCTGTCGGGATCGTGGAGTACCGTCGCCATGTTCTGGAACCAACCTCCCGCGGTCGCCCATGAACAGGTCCGCAAGTCGCGCCTCGCGGCGGACAAGGCGCTGCAACTGTCGCCCGGGCTGGGCCCGGCCCACGCCGCTCGCGCCTACCTGCAGTTCTACAGTTTCGACCACCGGAGCGCTTCGATCGAGTGCCGCCGTGCCGTGCGGCTGGCGCCGGACGATGGCACGGTCCTCAACGGCTGCGGCCATACGCTGGCCGGCATCGGAAAACTGGGCGAGGCGATCCGGCTGAGGGAGCGCCTTCTTTCGATCGATCCGCTGTACATCGTCAACGATTTCAAATACGCGGAATTGCTGATGGCGGTCGGCCGGCTGGACGAGGCCGAAAAACACGTCGAGACCGCGATGGAATTGTCGAAAAGGACCCAATCGCAGCCGTACTACCGTTTGCGTCTCGCCTTGCTGCGCGGGGATGCGAAGGCCGCCCTGGAAGCGGCCAGGCAAGCGAACCCGGACATGCGCGACCTGGACCTGGCGTTCGCCGCGCAGATCGGCCCGGATCGGGCGGCGGCGGATGCCGCGCTGGCGAAACTCCTCCGCGACGACAAGGACGGGGACAAACGCCGGCCCTATGACCTGGCGTCGTTGTACGCACTGCGCGGCGATGTTGACGGAACCGTGGAATGGCTGGAACGTGCTCGGGACCGCGATATCCTTTTCATGCTGGCCGACCCGCTCATCCTGCGCTTCCGCAACGACCTGCGCCTGGCCGCATTCTGCAAAAAGACCGGCTTGCCGCCGCCAAGCGAAAGCGAGGCTCTGAGCATCGATCAGATCCGCGCGAAGCTCGTCGCCGAGCGTTGACGACTGGCGCGCTCGCGCTGTACGACCCGCTGCTGCTGCGCTTCCGCGACGACCCGCGCTTCGCCGCGTACTGCCGACAGGCCGGCCTGCTGCCGCCCGGCGAAAGCAAGGCGCTTTCCCTCGACCAGATTCGCGCTTCGTCCGCCGCGAAGCGCTGACGGGCGGTCGCTTCGGATCCGGTCGATCTTGTCCGCGGCACGCACGCTTCGCCTCAGCCCCCTGTAAAGGATGCTTGACAAGGCGAAATCGCGGCCGTATCGTCCCTGTCAAGTATCCTTTACAGGTGACGTCGTGGACAAGATTTCCGCCTGCCGTGCCACCGCAACGACGTATTTGTGCTGCGCGGCGGCCTTCATCGCCATCGGCATCCGCCAGCCGGCTTTCCTCGGCGTCGGCATGGCTTTCCTCGGCCTGGGCATCGCCCTGCTGCGAAGGAAGTCCGCGCCGTGAACGGTTGCAGGCGCAGGGCCGTCGTCGTCCTCATCCTCAGCGTCGTCGCACTGGCGGCGGCGGGGCTCGGGGCGTGGCTGAAGCTGACGGCCGACAGCTATTTCCTCGGCGTGCTCGTCGGTTTCGGCGTGGGCGGCCTGCTGGCCGGGACAGTGCTGTGGTTCTGGCCCGGCGATCCCGGCGCCAACGCGCCGCCGGCGTTGGCCCGCCGCTACTACCGCGACTTCTTTCCGCCGATGGCCGGCTACGTCGCGGTGATGCTCGGCTGGCGACGCCTGCTGGGCGTGGTCGAGGCGACCTGGCTGCGGGTGCTGGTGGCGCTGCTGCCGGCGGTGCTGCTGGCGCTGGTGATCCGGGCGATGATGCGCTACGTGCGCGATTCGGACGAGATGCAGCGGCGCATCGAACTGGAATCCATCGCCATCGCCGCCGGGCTGGTCAGCACGATCTACATGACGCTGGGCTTCCTGCAGAACGCCAAGCTGATCGCGGTGCGCGCCGACACGGCGATGCTGTGGGTGTTCCCGGCGCTGTGCGCGTTGTACGGCCTGGTCAAGCTGTTCATCACCCGGCGCTACGCATGAACAACCGCCTGCGCGAATTGCGCGAGCAGCGCGGCTGGTCGCAGGGCCAGTTGGCCGAAGAACTGGACGTGTCGCGGCAAACCATCAACGCGCTGGAAACCGGCAAGTACGATCCGTCGCTGCCGCTGGCGTTCCGCATCGCGCGGCTGTTCGGGCAAAGCATCGAAACGGTCTTCCTGTACGACGAAGCATGAACCCGCCCATTCCCTCCAACCGCAAGCACGCACCGAGGTTGTCCCGATGACATCCCGCAAGATCCGCATCCTCATCGCCATCGCCGTCGTCGCCGCGGTCTTCGGCTACCGCGCGTTGAAGCCGAAGGACGACACCGCGGCGGACGCGAACCGAAGCACCGACACGCCGGTCGCCGTCGCCCCGGTCAAGCCGCGCATGCTCGGCAAGCTCGCGTTCCGGCCGTGCAACCTGAGTTCGCCGCTGAGCCGCGACAACCTGGAAGCGCAGTGCACCACGTTCGAGGTGCCCGAGAACCGCGCCGAACCGGATGGCCGCAAGATCGCCCTCAACATCGCCTGGCTGCCGCCGGACAACGAGGGCAACGCCGCGCCGGACCCCGTGTTCTTCCTCGCCGGCGGCCCCGGCCAGTCCGCGGTGGAGACCTATCCGGGCCTGGACCCGGTGTTCGCCGAAGTGCGCAAGCGCCGGCACGTGGTGCTGGTGGACCAGCGCGGCACCGGCAAGTCCAACCTGCTGGCCTGCGACGCGGCGGACGGCGACGAGGACACGACGCCGGAAGCGATGCAGGCCGCCGCCGCCGAATGCGTGGAGACGCTGTCGAAGAAGGCCGACCTGCGCTTCTACACCACCACCGACGCGATCGCCGATCTCGACGACGTGCGCAAGGCCATCGGCGCGGACAGGATCGACCTGGTCGGCGTCAGCTACGGCACCCGCGTCGCCCAGCAGTACGCGATGCGGCATCCGCAATCGACGCGCAGCATCGTGCTGGATTCGGTGGTGCCGAACACGCTGGGGCTGGGCAACATCTTCGCCCGCAACCTGGACGACGCGCTGGCGCTGCAGTTCGCCGTGTGCACCAAGGCGCCGGCGTGCAAGGACAAGCTGGGCGATCCGCGCGCCGAACTGGATGCGCTGCTGGCGAAGCTGCGCGCGCAGCCGGCCACCGTGCATTACCGCGACGCCACCACCGGCGAGGCCGCCGAAGGCGTGCTGCGCGCGGAGACCGTCGCCGGGCTGGTGCGCATGTACGCCTACATGCCGCTGGCCGGCGCGCTGCTGCCCAAGCTGATCCACGAGGCCAACGCCGGCCGCTACGAGAACCTGATGGCGCTGGCGCAGATGATGCAGGGCGAGATGAAGGACGCGATGGCGATGGGCATGCAGATGTCGGTGATCTGCAGCGAGGACGGCGACAGCATGGTCAAGCGCGCCGAGGACGCCGGCACCGTGCTCGGCGATGCGATGCCCGAAAGCATGGCGGCGATGTGCAAGGTCTGGCCGAAGGGCGAAGCGCCGTCCGACTTCCACCGGGCGCTGGCGACCGACGTGCCCGCGCTGGTGCTGGAAGGCGAGTTCGACCCGGTCACGCCGCCGCGCTACGGCGAGGAAGTGGCGAAGTCGCTGCCGAACGGCCGCCTGTTCGTGCTGCGCGGCCAGGGGCATTCGGTGCTCGGCGCCGGCTGCATGCCCAAGCTGTTCGCCCAGTTCGTCGAGAAGGCCGACGCCAAGGCGCTGGATGGCAAGTGCCTGGACCAGCTCAACTACGTGGCTCCGTTCACCAGCTTCAACGGCTCCGAGCCGTGACCGACAAGGACTGACGCAATGATCGTCGCAGAACATCTCCGCAAGACCTTCCCCGGCAAGGGCAAGGACAGGAACCGCGTGGTCGCGGTGGACGACGTTGGCTTCACCGCCCACGACGGCCAGATCACCGGCCTGCTGGGCCCCAACGGCGCCGGCAAGACCACCACCCTGCGCATGCTGTACACGCTGATGCGGCCGGAAAGCGGGCGCGTGCTGGTCGACGACGTCGACGTGGCCGAGCATCCCGACGCCGCGCGCCGCGCGCTGGGCGTGCTGCCGGACGCGCGCGGCGTCTACAAACGCCTGACCGCGCGCGAGAACATCGACTATTTCGGCGAACTGCACGGCATGTCGCGCCAGGCCATCGACGCGCACACCGCCCGGCTGGCGGCGGCGCTGCAGATGGAGGATTTCCTCGACCGCGCCACCGAGGGCTTCAGCCAGGGCCAGCGCACCAAGACCGCGATCGCGCGCGCGCTGGTCCACGACCCGAAGAACGTGATCCTGGACGAGCCGACCAACGGCCTGGACGTGATGACCACGCGCGGGCTGCGCGAATTCCTCAAGCAACTGCGCAGCGAAGGCCGCTGCGTGATCTTCTCCAGCCACATCATGCAGGAGGTCGCCGCGCTGTGCGACCGCATCGTGGTCATCGCCCACGGCCGCGTGGTCGCGCAGGGCAGCACCGACGAACTGCGCGAGGCCGCCGGCGAGTCCAGCCTGGAAGACGCCTTCGTCAAACTGATCGGCAGCGAAGAAGGACTGCACGCATGAACAAAACCTCCTTTTTCGGCACCGTGCTGACGGTGATGCGCAAGGAACTGCGCGATTTCGCCCGCGACCGCCGCACCTTCTACCTGACCCTGTTCGTCTCGCCGCTGCTGTATCCGCTGATCTTCCTCGGCATCGGCAAGCTGTCGCAGATGCGCATGGACACGCAACTGGAGAAGCCGCTGGAACTGCCGGTGGCCGGCATCGAGCGCGCGCCCAACCTGGTCGCCTTTCTCGCCAGCCGCGGCATCGACGCCAGCGCCGCGCCGCAGGACTTCGAAGACCGCATCCGCGCCCAGCAGATCGACGTGGCGCTGGTGATCGACCCGGACTACGCCGAGGACTGGCGCGCCGGCCGCCCGGCCAAGCTGGAAATCGTCACCGACACCACCCGCCGCACCGCCGACGTGTCGGTGGCGCGCGTGCGTACGGCGCTGACCCAGTACGGGCAGGCGATCGGCTCACTGCGGCTGCTGGCGCGCGGCGTCAACCCGGCGGTGGCCGCGCCGCTGAACGCCGGCACCCGCGACCTGGCCAGCGCCGAAGCCAAGCGCAACATGTTCGTGACCGCGCTGCTGCCGCTGCTGCTGACCCTGTCCGCCTTCATCGGCGGCGCGCACCTGGCGATGGACACCACCGCCGGCGAACGCGAGCGGCAGTCGCTGGAGCCGCTGCTGGCCACCCCGGCCCCGCGTGCCGCGCTGGTCGGCGGCAAGATGCTGTCGTCGGTATTGCTGGGCCTGTCCCTGTTGTTGCTGATCCTGCTCAGCTTCAAGGCCAGCGCCGGGCTGGCCAGCGGCGCGATCTCGCTGGACGTCAGCTTCGCGGCGATGGGCAAGCTGCTGCTCGTGCTGCTGCCGCTGGTGCTGATCGGCGCGGCCCTGATCACCAGCCTGGCGGCGGCGGCCAAGAGCATGAAGGAAGCGCAGAGCCACATCGTCTGGCTGATGATGCTGCCGATGCTGCCGGCCTACGCGCTGATGGCCTATCCGATCAAGGACACCGCGCTGTGGCAGTACGCGACGCCGTTCCTGGCGCAGAACCAGATGATCCAGAAGATCACCCGCGGCGATGGCGCATCGGCCGAACAATGGGCGGTCTACCTGGGCGCTTCGCTGGGACTGGCCGCGCTGCTGTGGCTTGCCGCGGTGTGGCGCTACCGGCAGGAGAAGCTGGCGATTTCGGCATAATGCCATTCGGCCGGTCCCGTCGGCGAGCGCGTTACGCGAAGCGGCGGGATCGGCCCGGGTGCGCCGGGGGCAGTCAGGAAAGCGTGGCTTCGTAGACCTGCAGATGCACCCACGCCGCGTCGAGCAACGGCGTCGCCAATCCGGCGGCGCGGGCGCGGTGGACCATGTCGCCGATGATGTGCGCCGCTTCCACGCGCTGGCCCTGCTCCAGGTCGCGCAACATCGACGCCTTGACCGGCGACGCCGGATCGGCGAACGACGCCCGCGCGATTTCCCGCGCCTCGACGGGTACCGGCCGGCCTTGCGCCTCGGCGATCGCCAGCGTTTCCGCGTGCAGCGCGCGCAGGAAATCCGCGCCGCCTTCGGCCGAGACGATGCCGCCGACGCTGGCGCGCATCAGGCAGGTGCCGGCGGCCAGCGTGGCCAGGAAGGTGAACTTGATCCACTGGTCCTGCGCGATGTCGGCGGAAGCCTTGTGGTCGATCCCGGCCTTTTCGCACAGCGCGGCGAACGCGGCGACGCACGGCGTGATTTCACTGCCGTCGCATCCGTTGGAAGCGCGTTCGCCGAAGGTGATCGACGCCGGCTTGCCCAGGTGCAGGATTTCGCCGTCCGCGCCCTTGGTCGCGCTGATGAAGCACAGGCCGCCGAGTACGCGTTCGCGACCGAAGCGTACGTCCAGCGCGTCGTAGTGGCGCAGGCCGTTGAGGATCGGCAACACCGTCGTGCCTTCGGCGACCGCCGGCGCGATCGCGTCGATGGAACCGTCGAGGTCGTAGGCCTTGCAACTGAGGACGACCAGGTCGAACGGCCGCCGCTTCGCCAGCGCCGGCAATGCGTCGGCGGTCGCGTGCGCCACGCGCAGGTCGGCATCGCCCAGCGGGCTGCGGATGCGCAGGCCGTCGCGTTCGAGTTGCGCAGCGCGCGCGGGACGCACGAGGAAGGTCGCGTCCGCGCCGGACTGCGCCAGCCGGCCGCCGAAGTAACCGCCGGTGCCGCCGGCGCCGAGGACCAGGATGCGCATCAGCTTCGCAGCCCCATCAGCTTCTCAAACCAGTGCCCCGCCGCAGCAACCACAACGCGAACAGCGACAGCGCGGCGACGAAGCCCAGCATCAGCGCATACGACACCCACAGCGGCACGTCACTGCTGCCGAGCAGGCCGTAGCGGAATGCGTTGACCATGTAGAAGATCGGGTTGGCGTGGGTCATCGCCTGCGCCCAGCCGGGCAGCAGGGTGACCGAGTAGAACACGCCGCCCAGGTAGGTCAATGGCGTGAGGATGAAGGTCGGCACGATCGCCACGTCGTCGAACTTCTTCGCGTACACGGCGTTGACGAAGCCGGCCAGCGAGAAGATCGTCGCGCCCAGCAGCACCGTGCTCAGCGTGACCAGCGGATGCGGCATGTGCACGCGGGTGAAGCACATCGCGATGCCCAGCACGATCGCGCCGACCATCAGCCCGCGCAGCACCGCGCCGGCCACGTAGCCCCACAGCACCACCCAGTTGGGCATCGGGCTGACCAGCAGTTCCTCGACGTGGCGGCCGAACTTGGCGCCGAAGAAGCTCGAGGAGATGTTGCCGTAGCTGTTCTGGATCACGCTCATCATCACCAGGCCCGGGACGATGAACTGCATGTAGCTGTAGCCGCCCATGTCGCGGATCTGCGAGCCGATCAGGCCGCCGAAGATCAGGAAGTACAGGGTCATGGTGATCGCCGGCGGCACCAGGGTCTGGCCCCAGATGCGCAGGATGCGGACCACTTCGCGGCGGACGATGGTGCCCAGGGCGACCAGGTTGCGGTGTGCGTCGGTGGTTTCGGCCGCGGCGGCGGACCGGGTTTCGAGGTTCGCGTTCATGCCACCTGCTCCATCGTTTCGCGCGCGCCGTCGCCGGTCAGGCGCATGAACAGTTCTTCGAGGCGATTGCTCTTGGTCCGCATCGAGCGCACGCGGATGCCGGCTTCGTCGAACGCGGCGAACACGCGGTTCAGGTCCATCGCCCGCGGCATGTCCAGGTCAAGGGTGTGGCCGTCGACCGCGACCAGGGTCGCGCCCTCGATCCGCGGCAACTGCGCCGGCAACGCGCCGTCGACGTCGAACAGGAAGCCCTCGACGTCGAGCTTCGCCAACAGCGCCTTCATCGGCCCCTGCTCGACGATGCGGCCGTGGTCGATGATCGCCAAGTTGCGGCACAGGCTCTCGGCTTCCTCCAGGTAGTGCGTGGTCAGGATGATCGTGGTGCCAGCGGCGTTGATCTCCTTCAGCGTGCGCCACATGCCGCGGCGGATCTCGATGTCCACGCCGGCGGTCGGCTCGTCCAGGATCAGCAGCCGGGGCTGGGTCATCATCGCGCGGGCGATCATCAGCCGGCGCTTCATGCCACCGGACAGGGTGCGGCTCATCGTCTCGGCCTTTTCCCACAGGTGCGCGCGCCTAAGTTCGGTCTCGGCGCGCGGCAACGCCTCGGCGCGCGGAATGCCGTAGAAGCCGGCGTAGTTGACCAGGATGTCGAGCGGCTTCTCGAACAGGTTGAAGTTGATCTCCTGCGGCACCAGCCCGAGCAGGCGCATCGCGCCGTCGCGGTCGCGCAACAGGTCCACGCCGAACACCTCGACCTTGCCGGCGCTCATGTTGACCAGTGAACTGACGATGCCGATCAGGGTCGACTTGCCGGCGCCGTTGGGACCGAGCAGGGCGAAGAAATCGCCTTCCTCGACCTGCAGCGAGACGCCTCGCAACGCACTGGTGCCGTTGTCGTAGGTCTTGCGTAGGTCGTGGATGGCGAGCGCGGGCAGGCGCTCGGGAACGGAGGCGGAATCCATGGCTGGCCTTGCGGCGCGCGCCGCGCGCCGGGGGAACGGAAAGACGGGACCCGCATTATAGGCGTCCCGTCGCGCCGGCCCCGGCATCGGTGCGTTCCATCGCCGCGACCTGGCGGGCAACAAAAACCCCGTGTTGCGGGAACACGGGGTCTGCGGAAACCGGGGCGCGGATCGCGCGCCGCCGATTCAGTTGCCCGGCTGGAAGTTGATCGTGCGCCGGGTGGTGGTCGGGGCCGGGATCGGCGCGAATTTCCAGCGCCGCACCGCGTTGACCGCCTCGCGGTCGAACACGCGCGCCGGGGTCGAACGCACCACGCGCGCATTGTCGACCGAACCGTCGGGGTTGACGGTGAATTCCACCAGCACTTCACCCGCGGTGCCGGCGCGCAGCGCTTCCGGCGGATAGCGCGGCGGCGGCGAGCTCACCAGGCGCAACGCCGGCGCAGCCGGTTGCGCGGCGGGCGGCGTCGCCGGGGCGGCCGGAGCAGTTGCGGCCGCGGCCGAGAAAGCGGCCTCGCGTTCGCGCTGCTCGGCGGCGGCGCGTTCGGCGGCCGCTTTCTCGGCCGCGGCCTGGTCGGCCGCCGCGCGGGTGCGCGCTTCTTCCTGCTGCGCGGCCAGTACGGCCGCGGCCTGGCGCTGCTGTTCTTCCTGCTGCGCCTTGCGCTGTTCTTCCTGCTGCTTGATCCGTTCCTGCGCCTTGGCTTCCTCGGCCGCGCTACGCTTGCTGGCGGCTTCCTGGGTGCTGGCGATGCTCTGCTTCAGTCGCGGCAGCGCCGGCGCCTTGGCGTCGATCTTCTCGATCAACGCGGCCAGACGCTGGCTCTCGGCGAAATCCTCGCGGGCGATGCTCTGTTCGGCGGCGATGACCAGATACGGCTGCAGGTCGGTCAGCGCGCTGGCCACGGTGGCGTCGTCGGGCTGCTTGTCGCGCACCGCCAGGTAGTACTCGACTGCGTTGTCCCCGCCCGGGGCATAGATGCGGTTCTCGCCCAGCGCCTTGTTCGCGGCTTCGCGCAACTGGTCGACGTTCATGGTCTGGATCGCAGCCGAAGTCGTCGCCGTTTCGGCGGCCGGAGCCGCCGTCGGCGCTGCCGAGGGCGTCCCGGCCGGGGCCGGGGCCGCAGCGTCTTCCTGCTTCGAGCAGGCCGCCAGCGCGGCCAGCAACAGCAAGCCCGGCACGCGCGACTTCATGGAAATCGTGGCAAAAGACATTTCGTTGAATTCCCCTGTAAACCGGTTCAGCAGTTCCCCCGCCTTTCATAAGCACGCGCCATCCGGCGGTTTTTGTCAACCTCGGCGCGCCCGTTTGCCGGCATGAGAGCACATTTTTGCGCGTTCATGCCATTGATTCGTCTGTTTTTTCCATCTGCCCGCCGATTCGGGTCCGGCTCACTTGCCGATGCAGAAGGTCGAAAAGATCCGGCCCAGCAGATCGTCCGGGGAGACCGCGCCGGTGATCTCGCCCAGCGCATCGTGGGCCAAGCGCAGTTCCTCGGCGGCCAGTTCCAGGCGCTCGCGCTCCAGTTCGGCGTGGGCGGCGCGGGCGTGCGCGGCGGCGCGCTGCAGGGCTTCGACGTGGCGGGCGCGGGCGGAGAATTCGCCTTCGGCGCCCTCGCCGGCGTGGCCCAGCGCCAGTTCCCGCAGCCGCGCATGCAGGCGTTGCAGGCCGCTGCCGGCGCGGGCGGAAACATGGACGCGCTCGTCGTCGTCGCGCGGCGGCGCGGGCAGCAGGTCGGACTTGTTGTGGATCCACAGCCGTTGCGGCACGTCGGCGACGGCCTCGGCGACGGCGGCCGCGCCCGCGGCCGGATCGCGCGCATCGACGACGACCAGGGCCAAGTCGGCGCGGCGCAGTTCGGCGCGCGCGCGGCGCATGCCTTCGCGCTCGATCGCGTCGCCGCCGTCGCGCAGGCCGGCGGTGTCGACCAGGGTCAGTTCCAGGCCGTCGAGGCGGACGGTTTCGCGCAGGGTGTCGCGGGTGGTGCCGGCGACGTCGGCGACGATGGCGCGGTCGCTGCCGGCCAACGCGTTCAGCAGCGAACTCTTGCCGGCGTTCGGCGGGCCGACGATCACCGCGTGCAGGCCGTCGCGCAGCTTGCGGCCGCGTTCGGCGTCGGCCAGCAGCGCGGCCAGCGCGGCGCGGGCATCGTCCAGCCGCGCACGCACCTGCGCGCCGCCGAGGGTGTCCAGCGGTTCGTCGGCGAAGTCGATCGCCGCCTCGACGTGCACGCGCAGGGCCAGCAGCGCGTCGGCGATGGCGTCGACGCGCTGCGAGAACGCGCCGTCCAGCGAACGCCGCGCGGCGCGGGCCGCGCGCGAATCCGACGCGGCAATCAGGTCGGCGATGGCCTCGGCCTGGGCGAGATCCAGCTTGCCGTTGACGAAGGCGCGTTCGCTGAACTCGCCGGGCCGGGCGTGGCGCGCGCCCAGTTCGACGCAGCGCGCCACCACTTGCTGCAACAGCACCGGGCTGCCGTGCCCTTGCAGTTCGACCACGTCCTCGCCGGTGAAGCTGTTCGGCGCGGGGAACGACAGCGCGATGCCGTCGTCGAGGGTTTCGCCATCGGCGCCGAGGAAGCGGGCGTAGTGGGCAAGGCGCGGCTTCAGTTCGCGCCCGACGATGGCCCGCGCGATGCGCTGCGCCTTCGGCCCGCTCAGGCGCACGATGCCAACGCCGCCGGCGCCCGGCGCGGTGGCGATCGCGGCGATGGTGTCGGCGTGGATCGTCGTCATGGCGGCATTATCGCCGGCGTTTGACGCAGCGCCGACCGCCGCAAGATACTCGAACGCGCCACCGTCCCGGCAAGGAGCGACCCATGAAGACTTTGCTGCCGTTCGCCGCCGTCGTCCTGCTCGGTTCCCTCGCCGGATGCGCCACCACGGACGAGGATGCCCTTTACGGCGACCACCGCAAAAACGCCTCCGACGCCTGCGAACCGGGTACCGGCGGCGTGGGGCAACCGCCGTGCAACGTGGTGACGTGGTCCTCCAAGGACCGCCATGCCGATCCGCCCGATTTCGGCGGGAAGAACAAGGACGACTGACCAAGCACAATCCTTGCCGGAGAAAAAAGAAACCCGCCAGCGGCGGGTTTCTTCGTCTTCATTTCGCCGCCTTCGCCGGCTCGCCGTGCTTGCGCAGCATGTACCACTGCTGCAGCAGGCCCAGGCCGCCGTTGGCGACCTGGTACAGCACCAGGCCGGCCGGCAGGAACGCCAGCACCGCGCCGAACGCCAGCGGCATGAACTGCATCATCTTCTGCTGCATCGGGTCCATGCCGACCGCCGGGGTCAGCTTCTGCGTGAACCACATGATTGCCACGTTCAGCACCGGCAGCACGAAGAACGGGTCGCGCGCGGTCAGGTCGTGGATCCAGAATGCCCACGGCGCCTGGCGCAACTCCACCGATTCGGCCAGCATCCAGTACAGCGCCATGAAGATGATGATCTGCGGCAGCACCGGCAGGCAGCCGGCCATCGGGTTGATCTTCTCCTTCTTGTACAGCTCCATCAGCGCCTGCTGGTACTTGGCCTTGTCGTCGCCGTAGCGCTCCTTCAACTGCTGCATGCGCGGCTGGAACTTGCGCATCTTCGCCGCCGACTTGTACTGCGCGTTGGACAGCGGGAACAGGGCTAGCTTCAGCAGCACCACCAGCGCGACGATCGCCCAGCCCCAGTTGCCGAACAGGCCGTGCAGCTTGCCCAGCACCCAGAACAGGCCTTCGGCGATCACCGCGAATATCTTGAACTGGCTGTAGTCAACCGCGCGCAGCAGGCCCGGCACGTTCTGCGCCTTCATCTGTTCGACCAGCTTCGGTCCCACCCAGAGCCGCGCTTCGCTGCTCGCCTGCTGGCCCGGCGCGACCGCGACCGCGGGACCGAGTTCGCGCACCAGCGCCTGCGCGCCGACGGCCGGCGCGTCCAGCGACACCACCACCTTGTCGCCGGCCTGCGGGATCCACGCGCTGAAGAAGTGATGCTGCAGCATCGCGATCCAGCCCTGCTGCACCGGCAGGTCGACCTTGCCGTCGTCGAGGTACTTGTCGAACTTGCGGCGCTGGTAGCCGCTGTCCGGGCTGTACCAGGCCGCGCCGCGGAAGCTGAAGGACTCAGGATGGGTGAAGCCGGTCTCGACCACCGGCGGCTTGCGCACCAGTTGCCGGTAGGCCTGGCCTTGCCACGGCGCCGCGCCAGCGTTGGCGATTTCGTCGCGCACGTCGACGACGTACTGGCCGCGCTTGAAGGTGTAGGTGCGGCGGATGCTGACGCCGTCCGCGCCGTTCCAGAGGAAGCTCGCGGCGATTTCGCCGGCGCCGTCGGCCAGCGTCAATGCGCCGCCCTGCTCTGGTGCGAAGCCGGACAGGTGGTTCGGCGCCTTGCCGGCGGCGTTGATCCAGCCGCTCTGCGCGACGTAGTAATGCTCGGCGTCGTTCGCGAACAGGCGCACCGGCGCGCTGCCGGCAGCCTTGCTCTGCGGGTACTTCAGCAAGTCGACCTGCAGCAGGCTGCCGCCGTCGAGCACCACGCGCAGCACGTCGGTGGTCACGGTGACCGCGCCGGCCGCGGGCGCGGCGGCGGCCGGCGGCGAGGCCGGCGCGACCGTCGGCACGGTTGCATCCGCGGTCGGCGCCGGGATCGCGGCGGTCGCCGGCGGCTGCGCCGATGCGGCGGCCGGCGTCGCGGCTTCCTTCGGCGCGTTGAACTTGCCCCACTCGAACCACAGCATGGTCGCCACGATCAGCCAGGCGAAAAGCAGGAAGACACGGGTCTGGTTCATCGGGCAGGCAGTCTCAACCGGCGTGGGGTTCCGGCTTGTTGGAGGAAGGAAGGGGGGAATTCAAGGACCGCGGCATTGTGCCGCCCGCCGCCGGCGCGGGCAATGCGCCGGCGCGGCGCAGCGTCTGTTCGAAGGCCTCGGCCAGTTGCGCGGGCGTTGCGCCCGCCGCCGCCGCGCGCGCGACCACCACGTAGTCGCCGCCGGCCAGTTGCGGACGCAGCCGGCGGAAGCTTTCGCGCAGCGTGCGCTTGATCCGGTTGCGCACCACCGCGCGCCGGTCGACCTTGCGCGATACCGCCAGGCCCAGCCGCGCCGGCGTCTCGTCGCCAAGCCAGTGCAAGGTCAGTTGCGGGTGCGAAGTGCGCCGGGCCCGTTCGAACACGCGCGCGTAGTCGGCCTTCGCACGCACCCGCGCGCTGCGCGGGAACCGCGCGCGGACATCGCTGGCCGGAGGCAGGGTCGTCTTCAAGACACGACAAAGCCCGCACTGGGACGCAGTACGGGCTTGGCAGGAACACGCATTGCGACGGTCGGCCGCGCGAGGCAGCCGGCGATCGTCAGGCGCTGAGGCGCTTGCGGCCCTTGGCGCGGCGACGGGCCAGGACCTTGCGGCCGTCGGCGGTCTTCATGCGCGCGCGGAAACCGTGGTCACGCTTGCGCTTGAGGTTGCTGGGTTGGAAGGTGCGCTTGGTGGCCATGGGGCGCTCGTGCGGGTTACGGTGGAAAGAACCGGAAATTCTAGTGCAGGCCAACGGTTACGGTCAAGTCGCCTGGACCGGGAAACGGCTGGCCGGTACTACTCCTGCGCCGGTTTGTTTTGGCCGCGTCGTCGCCGGCAGTTCGCCGGATCCGCGAATCGGACGCGCCGGAGCAATGCGCAGACCTGCCGCTTTTCGACTGCGAAGCGGGCCGATCCGCAGCCTCCATTTCTCACGGGATTCCTCACGGGAGCGGCGGCGCTTCGTGGTAGTCTGGCCAACCCCATTCTTCCCGAGCCCGCGCGCCGCCGCCCGGCGGCGCGGCGCTTTTCCGACGACGAAGCAACGCAATGGATGCCTGGCCCCGCTGTCTCGAACGCCTGGAAGCCGAACTGCCGGCCGAGGACGTGCACACTTGGCTGAAGCCGCTGCAGGCCGAACTGCGCGACGATGCGGTGGTGCTGTACGCGCCGAACGCCTTCATCGTCGAACAGGTGCGCGAACGCTACTTGGGCCGCATCCGCGAACTGCTGGCGCACTTCGCCGGGCAGGGCGACGTGGCGCTGGAGATCGGCTCCCGCACGCGCGTGCCCGAGCCGGCCGCCGTGCCCGTCCAGATCGCCGGCCCGGCCGCCGTCGTGCCGTTCGACGGCAACCTCGACACGCACTACACCTTTGACAACTTCGTCGAAGGCCGCAGTAACCAGCTCGGCCGCGCCGCCGCGTGGCAGGCTGCGCAGAAGCCCGGCGACCGCGCGCACAACCCGCTGCTGCTGTACGGCGGCACCGGCCTGGGCAAGACCCACCTGATGTTCGCGGTCGGCAACGAGATGCGCCGGCTGAACCCGGCCGCGCGCGTGCTGTACCTGCGCAGCAACGAGTTCTACAACGCGTTCTTCCGCGCGCTGCAGAACAAGACCGCCGATCAGTTCAAGCGCCAGTTCCAGCACATCGACGCGCTGCTGATCGACGACATCCAGTTCTTCGCCGGCAAGGACCGCACCCAGGAGGAGTTCTTCCACACCTTCAACATGCTGTTCGACGGCCGCCAGCAGATCATCATGACCTGCGACCGCTATCCGCGCGAGGTCGAGGGGCTGGAGCCGCGGCTGAAATCGCGGCTGGGTTGGGGCCTGTCGGTGGCGATCGATCCGCCCGACTTCGAGACCCGCGCGGCGATCGTGCTGGCCAAGGCGCGCGAGCGCGGTGTCGGCATCCCCGAGGACGTCGCCTTCCTGCTGGCCAAGAAGATGCGCAGCAACGTGCGCGACCTGGAAGGCGCGATCAACACGCTGACCGCCCAGGCCAACTTCACCGGCCGCGCGATCACCCCGGAATTCGCCCAGGAAACCCTGCGCGACCTGCTGCGCGCGCAGCAACAGGCGGTCAGCGTCGCCAACATCCAGAAGACCGTCGCCGACTACTACGGCCTGCAGTTGAAGGACCTGCTTGGCAAGAAGCGCACGCGTTCGCTGGCGCGGCCGCGGCAGGTGGCGATGGCGCTGTCGAAGGAACTGACCGAGCACAGCCTGCCGGAGATCGGCGAGGCCTTCAGCGGCCGCGACCACACCACCGTGCTGCACGCCTGCCGGCAGATCCGCACGCTGATGGAAACCGACGGCAAGCTGCGCGAGGACTGGGACAAGCTCATTCGCAAACTGAGCGAATAGCTCCCGCCCCACCGCCCTGCTTGTGGTTCCCGCCCCGGAGCATCCCCAGCGCTGGAGTCCCGGCGTGAGCGCACTCTCAAAAACGGCAGACGAAACGCGTACAGTTACGTAAACTCCGTGGGCTGAATCGGCACAGGCT
The DNA here is from genome assembly GCA_047601245.1 of Pseudoxanthomonas sp. Taxonomy (GTDB): domain Bacteria; phylum Pseudomonadota; class Gammaproteobacteria; order Xanthomonadales; family Xanthomonadaceae; genus Pseudoxanthomonas_A. The sequence goes on along the minus strand of JASGJU010000002.1, from coordinate 2,383,818 downwards.
GTGGACAAGCCGTGGAGCGTTTCGCTGCCGGGATTCCATCCACAGCTTTTGCAGCCGTCCCGGGTCGGCTATCCACGCGTCGACAACACGGAAAACTGCTTTTAATTCAATGGGATAAAGTAGTTTTACCGGAATCGGCGCGACTCCAGCACCACCGCTTTTCTGTTTTATCTACACAATCAAAAGGCAAGGGGCCATCCATCTCATGCGCTTCAGTCTGCAACGCGAAGCTTTCCTCAAGCCGTTGGCCCAAGTCGTCAACGTGGTCGAACGCCGGCAGACCTTGCCCGTGCTGGCCAATTTCCTGGTGCAGGTGCACAACGGCCAGTTGTCGCTGACCGGCACCGATCTGGAAGTGGAAATGATCTCTCGCGTCGCGGTCGACGACGCCCAGGACGGCGAGACCACGATCCCGGCGCGCAAGCTGTTCGAGATCGTCCGCGCCCTGCCCGACGGCAGCAAGGTCACGATCAGCCAGAACGGCGACAAGGTCACGGTGCAGGCCGGCCGCAGCCGTTTCACGCTGGCGACGCTGCCGGCCAACGATTTCCCTTCGGTGGACGAGGTCGAGGCGACAGAGCGCGTGAGCGTGGCCGAGACGGTGCTGAAGGAACTGATCGAACGCACCGCCTTCGCGATGGCGCAGCAGGACGTGCGCTACTACCTCAACGGCCTGCTGTTCGACCTGCGCGACAAGACCCTGCGCTGCGTCGCCACCGACGGCCATCGCCTGGCGCTGTGCGAGACCACGCTGGAAGGTTCGGCCGGCACCAAACGCCAGATCATCGTGCCGCGCAAGGGCGTGACTGAGCTGCAGCGCCTGCTGGAAGGCGGCGACCGCGCGTTGGAGCTGGAGGTCGGCCGCGCCCACATTCGGGTCAAGCGCGACGACGTCAGCTTCACCTCGAAGCTGATCGACGGTCGTTTCCCCGATTACGAGGCGGTGATCCCGATCGGCGCCGACCGCGAGGTGCGGCTGGACCGCGAAGCCCTGCGCGCGGCCCTGCAGCGCGCGGCGATCCTGTCGAACGAGAAGTACCGCGGCGTCCGCGTCGAGGTCTCGCCGAACCTGCTGAAGATCAGCGCACACAATCCGGAACAGGAAGAGGCGCAGGAAGAAGTCGAGGCCGACACCAAGGTCGACGGTCTGGCGATCGGCTTCAACGTCAATTACCTGCTCGACGCCCTGTCGGCGCTGCGCGACGAGTTCGTCGTGATCCAGTTGCGCGACGCCAATTCCTCGGCCCTGGTGCGCGAGGCCGGCAGCGAGAAGTCCCGCCACGTGGTGATGCCGTTGAGGCTCTGATGCGCAACCCCAGGCAAGGACCCGGCCAGCCGTCGTGGCCGGGCTTCCCCAGGTTCCGGTTCCACGTGGAACCGCACTCACGCCCGGTTGCCGCCGGGCGTTTGCGTTTCCGGAGTCGGGCATGCGCGTGACGCGGCTGGAAATCGGCGACCTGCGCCGCTTCCGGTCCGCCCGCCTTGTACCCGGACCGGGCCTGAACCTGATCACCGGCGACAACGGCGCCGGCAAGACCAGCCTGCTCGAAGCCCTGCACCTGATGGCCTATGGCCGCAGCTTCCGCGGCCGGGTTCGCGATGGACTGGTGCGCACCGGGGCTGAGGCGATCGAGGTCTTCGTCGAATGGCGCGAAGGTGCGGACGCGCGGCTGCGCAAGGCGGGGCTGCGCCACGGCGGCCAGCGTTGGGAAGGCCGCCTGGACGGGCAGCCGGTCGCGCAACTGGGCGACCTGTGCGCGGCGCTGGCGGTGGTCAGTTTCGAGCCGGGCAGCCATGCCCTGGTGTCCGGCAGCGGCGAGCCGCGGCGGCGCCTGCTGGACTGGGGCTTGTTCCACGTGGAACGCATGGAGCAGGGCGGCGATTTCCTGCCGCTGTGGCGGCGCTACGCGCGCGCGTTGAAACAACGTAACGCCTTGCTGAAGGCCGGCGGCGACCTGCGGCAACTGGAGGTCTGGGACCATGAGCTGGCCGAAGCAGGCGAACCGCTGACCGAGCGCCGATTGGCCTATCTGGAACAGTTGCAGCGCCACCTGCAGACCGTGGCGGGCGAACTGGTGCCGGCGCTGGGGGCGGCGCGCCTGGAATTCCAGCCCGGGTGGCGTCGCCACGAATTGCCGCTGGCCGACGCTCTGCTGCTGGCCCGCGATCGCGATCGCGCCGCCGGCCATACCAGCGTCGGTCCGCACCGGGCCGATTGGCGGGTGCGCTATGCCGCGCGGGCGCATGACGAATCCTTGTCGCGCGGTCAGGCCAAGTTGACCGCCCTGGCCTGCCTGCTGGCCCAGGCCGAGGACTTCGCCGAACGGCGCGGTGAATGGCCGGTGGTATCGCTGGACGACCTGGCCTCGGAGCTGGACCGGGCGCACCAGCGCCGTGTCATCGAACGCCTGGCCGCCAGCGGCGCGCAGGTCTTCATCACCGGCACCGAACCGCCGCCGGGGCTGGCGGCCGAATGGCCGATTGCACGGTTCCACGTGGAACATGAAACCGTGACGGAATCCTTGGGTGCATGAGGATGCGGCCTGTGTAGGAAGGCGACGTTTCCGGGATGTCGGCACGCGCCAGCCAGTTACTGCACGGCCCCAATTCGCCCTGATCCAGCGGGCTGGACAGGGCCGGTCTTGGGTTATAATCCCGGGACAAACGCTATATCTAATGTGTCCGCGCCGGCGGCGCGGGCAGGCGAGTCTTGCAGCGAGTAGGCATGAGCGAAGAAACCACCGGCCAGCCGTCCGGCAACAACGGCAACTACGACGCCAACAGCATCACCGCGCTGGAAGGACTGGAAGCCGTCCGCAAGCGCCCCGGCATGTACATCGGCAACGTCCACGACGGCAGCGGCCTGCACCACATGGTGTTCGAGGTCGTCGACAACTCGGTCGACGAGGCGCTGGCCGGCCATGCCGACGACATCGTCGTCACCATCCACGCCGACGGCTCGGTCTCGGTTTCCGACAATGGCCGCGGCATCCCGGTGGGCCGGCACGCCAAGGAGAGCGAGAAGCAGGGTCGCGACATCTCCGCCGCGGAAATGGTGATGACCATGCTGCACGCCGGCGGCAAGTTCGACGACAACAGCTACAAGGTCTCCGGCGGTCTGCACGGCGTCGGCGTTTCCGTGGTCAACGCGCTGTCGGAAAAACTCACCCTGGACATCTGGCGCGACGGTCACCATTACCAGCAGGAATACCGCCACGGCGAGCCGCAGTATCCGCTAAAGCAGCTTGAAGCTTCGGACAAGCGCGGCACGCTGGTGCGTTTCTGGCCGTCGTCGGAAGCGTTCCACGACAACGTCCAATTCCACTACGACATCCTGGCGCATCGCCTGCGCGAACTGTCCTTCCTCAACTCCGGCATCAGGATCACGCTGACCGACGAACGCCCGGACGAGCGCGGCATCGTGCCCGATGGAGGCGGTCGCCACGACGTGTTCCAGTACGCCGGCGGCATCGGCAGCTTCGTCGAGCACCTGGCGCAACTGAAGAACCCGCTGCATCCCAACGTCATTTCCGTCACCGGCGAGCACAACGGCATCGTCGTCGACGTCGCGTTGCAGTGGACGGACGCGTACCAGGAAACGATGTTCTGCTTCACCAACAACATCCCGCAGAAGGACGGCGGCACCCACCTGACCGGTTTCCGCGCCGCGCTGACGCGCACGCTGAACAACTACATCGAACAGAACGGCATCGCGAAGAAGGAAAAGGTCACCCTGTCCGGCGAGGACATGCGCGAAGGCATGATCGCGGTGCTGTCGGTGAAGGTGCCGGATCCGGGTTTTTCCTCGCAGACCAAGGAAAAGCTGGTCACCGAGGAAGTGCGTCCGGTGGTCGACGGCGTGTTCGGCGCGAAGCTTGAGGAGTTCCTGCAGGAGAACCCGAACGAAGCGAAGGCCATCGCCGGCAAGATCGTCGACGCCGCGCGCGCGCGCGAGGCCGCGCGCAAGGCCCGCGACCTGACCCGCCGCAAGGGCGCGCTGGACATCGCCGGCCTGCCCGGCAAGCTGGCCGACTGCCAGGAAAAGGACCCGGCGCACAGCGAGCTGTTCATCGTCGAGGGCGACTCCGCCGGCGGCTCGGCCAAGCAGGGCCGCAACCGCAAGAACCAGGCGGTGCTGCCGTTGCGCGGCAAGATCCTCAACGTCGAGCGCGCGCGCTTCGACCGCATGCTCGCCAGCGCCGAGGTCGGCACCCTGATCACCGCGCTGGGCACCGGCATCGGCAAGGACGAATACAACCCGGACAAGCTGCGCTACCACCGCATCATCATCATGACCGACGCCGACGTCGACGGCTCGCACATCCGCACCCTGCTGCTGACCTTCTTCTACCGGCAGATGCCGGAGTTGATCGAACGCGGCCACGTCTACATCGGCCTGCCGCCGCTGTACAAGCTCAAGCAGGGCAAGAGCGAGCTGTACCTGAAGGACGACGCGGCGCTCAATGCGTACCTGGCCAACAGCGCGGTCGAAGGCGCGGCGCTGGTGCCGGCCGAGGGCGAACCGCCGATCTCCGGCGAGGCGCTGGAAAAGCTGTTGCTAGCCTGGGCCAACGCGCGCGAAACCGTCGCCCGCAACGCGCACCGCTACGACAGCGCGCTGCTGGAGGCGCTGATCGACTTCGCGCCGCTGGACGCCGCGCAGCCGGGCGACCTGGCCGCGCTGGAAAGCCGGCTCAACCGCAGCAGTCTGGGCAGCCCGCGCTATGCGCTGCAATTGCAGCCGGCCGCTGACAACCGTCCGGCCGCGCTGCTGGCCACGCGCCGGCACATGGGCGAGGAAGCGATCCACGTGCTGCCGCTGGCCGCCTTCGAGAGCGGCGAGCTGCGCCCGCTGCGCGAAGCCGCGCTGCTACTGCACGGCCTGATCCGCGAAGGCGCGCAGATCGTGCGCGGCAACAAGACCCAGGCGGTCGCCAGCTTCGCCGAAGCGCAGGCCTGGCTGCTGGAGGAGGCGAAGAAGGGCCGCCAGATCCAGCGCTTCAAGGGCCTGGGCGAAATGAACCCGGAGCAGTTGTGGGACACCACGGTCAATCCGGACACGCGCCGCCTGCTGCAGGTGCGGATCGAGGACGCGGTCTCCGCCGACCAGATCTTCAGCACGTTGATGGGCGACGTGGTCGAGCCGCGCCGCGACTTCATCGAGGACAACGCGCTGAAGGTCGCCAACCTTGACGTCTGAGCCGGGAAGCGCGCGCGTGCTGGCCGCGGACGCGGCCCCGCCGCCGACCTTGCCGCCGCCGCCGCTGCGGTTGCGCAGCGTGCTCGGCAATTTCGTCCTCGACCTGGCCATCTTCGTCGTGGCGATGCTGTTGATGTCGCTGGTCGTCGGCATCGTCTGGGCGGTGGTCCGCGCCGTGGAGGTCGCCGTGCAGGGCGGGTTCGACGCGGAAAACCCCGATGTCTTGATGAACGCGATCGGCGCGCCGGCAGGCGCGGCGATGTTGTGGATGACCCTGCTGAGCACCGGCACCGCGGCGGCGCTGTTGTATTTCTGGCGCCGTCGCGCCGGCCCGGCCGAACGCGCGGCGTCGTTCGCCGCGATCCGGCGGCCGGCGACCTGGGGCTGGATCGCGCTGACCGTGCTCGCGGTGCTGGTGCTGAGCAACGGCCTGACCGCGCTGGGCCGCCTCGCCGGCTTCGCGCCGGAGCCGGCCAACCAGGCCCCGATCGAACAGGCGCTGACGTCCAGCCCGGGGTTCGTGACCCTGTTCGTGGTGCTGCTGGCGCCGTTGTACGAGGAGTTGCTGTTCCGCCGCGTGCTGTTCGGGCGCCTATGGGCCGCCGGCCGGCCGTGGCTGGGCATGGCGCTCAGCGGCGCGGCCTTCGCCTGCATGCATGAATTCCCCGGCTTCGGCGCCGGCGGCTGGCAGGCCACGACGCTGCTGTGGTGCACCTATGCGCTGATGGGGGTCGCCTTCGCTTGGGTCTACCGGCGCACCGGCACCTTGTGGGCGCCGATTGCCGCGCATGCGCTGAACAACGCCGCTGCGATGCTGGCGCTGAAGCTGGGCGCGGGCGGCTAGGGCCGTTCCGGCGGTTTGACGAAAAGTTAAGGCCGATCCCACCAAACTCGCGGCGGAATTTCCGATTTCGGGGGCCGGATGAAACGCAGCCTGTGGGTGACCGCCATCGTCGCGCTGCTGGCCGCCTGCGCGACCACGACTTCGCCGACCGGGCGCAAGCAGATCGTCGGCGGCGTGTCGCAGCAGCAGCTCGACCAGCTCGGCGCGCAGGCCTTCGCCGAAACCAAGGCCAAGGAAAAGGTCGTCAGCGGCGGCCAGCAGAACGCCTACGTCAATTGCGTGGTCAACGCGCTGGTCGCGCAGTTGCCGGCGCAATGGCGCGGCGTGAAATGGGAAACCGCCCTGTTCGACGACAAGGAGGCCAACGCCTTCGCGTTGCCCGGTGGCAAGGTCGGCGTCAACACCGGCATCTTCACCGTGGCCAAGAACCAGGACCAGTTGGCGGCGGTGCTGGGCCACGAGATCGGCCACGTCATATCGCGCCACCACGAGGAGCGCATCACCCGGCAGATGCAGACCCAGACCGGCCTGCAGATCGCCGCGGTGCTGGCCGGAGCCAAGTACGGCCAGACCGGCATGGACGCGGTCAGCCAGTTCGGTTCGCTCGGCGCGCAGGGCCTGATCCTGCTGCCCAATTCGCGCACCCAGGAAAGCGAGGCCGACGTCGTCGGCCAGCGATTGATGGCGCAGGCCGGCTTCGATCCGACGCAGGCGGTGAACCTGTGGCAGAACATGCTCGCCGCCGGCGGCAGCCGTCCGCCGCAATGGCTGTCCACCCACCCCGACCCGAATGCGCGCATCCAGGAATTGCGCAGGGACGCTCCTGCGCTGGTCCCGGTCTACCAGCAGGCGCGTGCCGCCGGCCGTACGCCACGGTGCGGTTGACGGATGCGCGGCATGCTCTCCGTTTTTGCGCGCGTTTCTGTTAGCGTGGCCGCCCCGTTCGCGGCAGCGCGTGTATCCAAGGCGGCAGGCGCGTCCGGCCGCGAAGTCTTTCCACCGAGGTGATGAAGATGCTTTTCCGCACAACCAGGCATTCGCTGTTGACCCTGTCCATCGCCGCTCTGCTGGCGGGCGTCGTGGTTTCCGAAAGCGCGCAGGCGCAGGATTCGCAGAGCCGTTCCGAGCGGCGCCACGGCAAGGACAAGCAGCAGGCCGAGAACCGCTATCCCGACGCCACCCGCAAGGAGCCGCAGGTCAAGCCGTCGCAGAAGCTGGCGAAGAAGGAACAGCAGTTGATCGACGCCTTCAACGACAGCGAGTTCGAAAAGGCCAAGCCGCTGGCCGACGAACTGCTGGCCAACTCCGACGCGTCCGACTACGACAAGGCGCTGGTGAATTTCCTTGCCGCGCAGATCGCCTACAACCAGGACGACACCGCCGCGGCCAAGACCTACGCGCAGAAGGCGATCGACCTCAACGCGCTGGGCAACGACAACCACTTCGCTGCGATGCAGTTCCTGGCCCAGTTGCAGATCCAGGACGACCAGTACGCCGAGGCGCTGACCACGCTGGACAAGTATTTCGCCGAGACCAATTCCAAGCGCCCCGAGGACCTGGTCATCAAGGGCAACGCCCTGTATCGCGCCGAGCGCTACGCCGAGGCGATCCCGGTGCTGAAGCAGGCCATCGACGCCACCCCCGAGCCGAAAAGCGAATGGGTGCAGTTGCTGATGGCCTCCTACGCCGATGCCGGCCAGAACGAGCAGGCGATCCAACTGGCCGAGCAGCTCGCCGCGAAGAGCCCGGACGACAAGAAGGCGCAGATGAACCTGGCGTCGGTCTACCTGCAGGCCGACAAGATGGACAAGGCCGCAGAGGTGCTGGAGAAGCTGCGCGCCTCCGGGCAACTGACCGACGAGCGCGACTACCGCCAGCTCTACACCACCTACGCCAACATCGACGGCAAGGAGAAGGAGGTCATCTCGGTGATCAACGAAGGCCTGCAGAAGGGCGTCCTCAAGCCCGACTACCAGACCTACGTCGCCCTGGCGCAGTCGTACTACTACTCCGATCAGATCCCGCAGGCGATCGACGCCTGGCAGAAGGGCGCGCCGCTGTCCAAGGACGGCGAGACCTACTTGAACCTGGCCAGGGTGCTGTGGCAGGAAAACCGCATTCCCGAAGCCAAGCAGGCGGCCAAGGCCGCGCTGGACAAGGGCGTGAAGAAGCCCGAGGACGCGAAGAAGATCATCGCCCTGCCCTGATTTCCTTGCCGGCCGCGCCCGCCCGGCGCGACGCAGCCGGCGAATGAAGTCACGAATGAAAAGACAAGTGGTATCCCGCTACGCGATTGGTATAAGCTTGGAATTTCCCGCGGTCGAAAACCGCGATCCACGGAAACGAGGCGCCGCAAGGCGGCCGGTCCCAGAACGAGTTACGGTGCATGGCTGAGCAACTGGTCATCAATAGGCATCAACAAGACGAACAGCCGGAAGGCCTGAACTGGCCGCGCATCATCGGCATGGCCTTCGTGATCGCGCTGCATGCGACGGTGTTCCTGCTGTTGCTGATCCCAGCCGTCGCCCCGCAGACGGAGAAGCAGCAGGAGCAGAAGACGCAGGTGACGATCGTCGACGTACCGCCGCCGCCGCCGCCTCCCCCGCCGCCGCCGCCGAAACAGGACACGCCGCCGCCGCCGATCAAGGAGCTGTCGCCGCCGAAGCCGTCGCCGGTCCCGCCGCCGCCGGAAGCGCCGCCGGTCGAAGTCGCCGAACCGCGCCCGACCGACGTGTTCACGCCGCCGGCGCCGCCGGCGCCGCCGGCCCCGCAGCCGGACATTGGCGCCAGCGTCGACATCTCGTCGAAGAACATGAACCCGCCGCGCTATCCGCCGGCCGCGCAGCGCGCCGGCATCGAGGGCACGGTGATCCTGATCATCGACGTCGACCCCAACGGCAACGTCACCAACGTCTCGGTCGAGAAGTCCAGCCGCAACCGCGACCTCGACCGCGCTGCGATGGAAGCCGCGCGCAAGTGGCGCTTCAACCCCGGCCAGTCCGGCGGTCAGAAAGTCGCCGGTCGCGTCCGCGTTCCGGTCGACTTCACGATGAGTCGCTGATAGATATACGTTCCGAACCAGAACCGAAGATTCACCCCGCCGCACTCCCGCAACATTTCAACCATTCAAATAAAAGGTAAGCGTCATGCTGCAAGAAATCCTCATCGCCGCCGCAGCCGGGGGCAACAATGCCGCGAATGCCCTCTCGCAGATGGGCTTCGAGCACCTGATCACCGAGATGGTCAGCAAGCCGGGCGAGTTTGCGGTCTCCTGGGTCGTGCTGCTCACCTTGGTCATCATGTCGGCCTTCTCCTGGTACTGGACCGTGATCAACGCGATCCGCAACGTCCGCCTGAAGGGCCAGGCCGGCCGCGTCGTCAACGCCTTCTGGGACACCCCGAACGCGCAGGACGCCATCCGCGTGATGGAAGAACAGCCGAAGAACGAGCCGTTCTCGAAGATCGCCCTTGATGCCGCCCAGGCCGCCGCCCACCACCAGCGCGCCGGCGCCTCGGGTGCGGGCCTCGGCGAATCGCTGAGCCGTTCCGAGTTCGTCGACCGCGCGCTGCGCCAGGCGGTGACCCGCGAGAGCACCAACCTGCAGGGCGGCATGACCCTGCTCGGCACCGTCGGCGCGACCGCGCCGTTCGTCGGCCTGCTCGGCACCGTGTGGGGCATCTACGGCGCGCTGATCCGCATCGGCCAGAGCGGCACCGCCGGCATCGAGGCCGTGGCCGGCCCGGTGGGCGAGGCGCTGATCATGACCGCGATCGGCCTGTTCGTCGCCATCCCGGCGGTGTTCGCGTACAACTTCTTCAGCAAGAACAACGCCGCGACCATCGCCAAGTTCGACAGCTTCGCGCACGACCTGCACGACTTCTTCGCCACCGGTTCGCGCGTCAAGTAAGACGCGCGTCAGGCGGCAAGAAGCAACCAGCAAGCGCAATCGACGGAGCCCGAACATGGCCTTCAGTAGCGGTAACAGCAGCGGTCCGATGACCGACATCAACGTCACGCCCCTCGTGGACGTGATGCTGGTGCTGCTGATCATCTTCATCATCACCACGCCGTTGATGCAGTCCAAGGTCAAGATCGAATTGCCGACCACCAACTTCGAGCCGAAGAAGGAGGATCTGGAGAAGCGCAAGAATCCGATCACCATCTCGGTCCAGGAAGACGGCGCGATCTACTGGAACGACGAGCAGATCAGCAAGGAAATCCTGGAGTCGCGCCTGTCCAGCACGGCGCAGCTGACGCCGCAGCCGCCGCTGAACCTGCGCGGCGACAAGACCACCAAGATGCGCGCGATCAACGAGATCACCAAGATCGCGCAGAGCCAGGGCATGCTGGACATCGGCTTCGTATCGATCAAGGAAAAGGGGCGCTGAGCCATGGCATTCTCCACTGGCGGCAACAAGGGCCCGATGTCGGAAATCAACGTCACGCCGCTGATCGACGTGATGCTGGTGCTGCTGATCATCTTCATCGTGACCGCGCCGATCACCACCTATCCGATCGACGTCAACCTGCCGCAGCGGGTCATCAACCCGCCGCCGCAGTTGAAGGATCCGCCGCCGCCGATCGACCTGCGCATCGACGCCGACGGCACGGTGTACTGGAACAACAGCCCGGTCGCGGTCGGCGCGTTGCAGAGCATGATGGAGAACGAGGTGCAGAAGGATCCGACCAACCAGCCGGAGCTGCGCATCGACGCCAACCAGGACTCGCAGTACGACGTGATGGCCAACGTGCTGGCCGCCGCGAAGAACGCGCAGATGCTCAAGATCGGTTTCGTGCAGCAATAAGCGCGATCTCTTGCCGGACGTGCAAACGCCGCCTTCGGGCGGCGTTTGTTTTTCGGTGTTCCGTCCCGCAGGTTCCGGCTTGGCGGGAACGGGCGGGCCGCGGCTACGGGCCGGCGTCGGCAAGCAGCCGCAGATAGCGCTGCACGGTGCGGTCGAGGCCGGCGTACAGGGCTTCGCTTATCAGCGCGTGGCCGATCGAGACTTCCAGCACGCCGGGCACGCCGCGCAGGAATGCGTCCAGGTTGTCCTGGCTGAGGTCGTGGCCGGCGTTGACGTCCAGGCCCAGCGCCTGCGCCCGCCGCGCGGTGTCGGCGCACAGCGCCAATGCGTCGTGGGCCGCGCCGCGCGCGGCCGCTTCGGCGTAGGGGCCGGTGTAGATCTCGATGCGGTCCGTGCCGGTCGCGGCCGCGTCGTCGAGCGCGGGACTGCCGGCGTCGGCGAACAGGCTGATCCGGCAGCCCAGCGCCTTCAGTTCCGCGACCAGCGGGCGCAGGCGCTCGCGGTCGCGGGCGAAGTCGAAACCGTGGTCGGACGTGAGCTGGCCGTCGCCGTCGGGCACCAGCGTCGCCTGCGCGGGGCGCGCGCGGCGGCACAGTTCGACGAAGCCGGGATAGCCGTCGCGCGGCGGCGCGAACGGGTTGCCCTCGAGGTTGAATTCGACGCCGCGTTGCGCGGTCAGTTCGGCCAGCGCGTAGACGTCGTCTTCGCGGATGTGGCGCTGGTCCGGGCGCGGATGCACGGTGACGCCATGCGCGCCGGCATCCAGGCAAGCCCGCGCCGCATCGACCACGTCCGGCTCGCCGCCGCCGCGCGAGTTGCGCAGCACGGCGATCTTGTTGACGTTGACGCTGAGCCGGGTCACGCGTTGCGGTCGGCGTCCGCGGCTTCGGCATCGGCGGTCTTGCGCGCCGCCGCCAGCGCGCGCAGGCGATGCAGTTCGGCCGGGTCGATCATCTGCGCTGCGTCGTTGCGGGCGCCGACGCGCGCCGCGTACAGGCCCATCGCCCAGGCGAGGAAGGCGGCCAGCGAGACCAGCAGGCACAGCGCCAGCAGGGCCATCGACTTGACCGTGAACGAAACCAGCAGCGCGCCGACCGCGACGGCGAGGAACAACCAGTGCATGGACGGACCTCCGCAGGAAACCGCAGGCAGTTTATAGGTTCGTCCCGCGCAACAAAACGCGGGACACCCGTCACAGCAGCGGCGAGGCCAGCCGGGCCAGCGCCTCGGGCAGGCGGTCGCGCCACAGCGCGCGCCGCCGCTGCGGATCGACCGGGCGGGCGCGGGCGAATTCGCCTTCCAGCAACTGCGCCAGCGTCGCCGCCAGCGTGCGGTCGCGGAACATCATCGACAGTTCGAAGTTCAGACGGAAGCTACGGTGGTCGAAGTTGGCGCTGCCGACGATGGCCAGGTTGTCGTCGCAGACCAGCGCCTTGGTGTGCAGCATGCGCGGGCCGTATTCGTACACGCGCACGCCGGCGGCCAGCAGTTCGTCGAAGTAGGAGCGCGCCGCCCAAGTCACCAGCCGCGAATCGCTGACGCGCGGCACCAGCAGGCGCACGTCCAGCCCGCCCAGCGCGGCCGAGGTCAGCGCCATCCGCGCCGCCTCGCCGGGCACGAAGTACGGCGTGACCAGCCACACCCGTTGCCGCGCCTCGTGGATCGCGGCCACGTGCAGGCGGTGGATCGCCTCCCACGACGAATCCGGCCCCGACACCAGCCCCTGCACCGCGATCCCCCCGTGCGGCGCCGGTTCGTGCGGCCACAGCCGGGTGCCGGCGAAATGCTCGCGGTGCTGGCCGCTGGCGTAGGCCCAGTCCTCGACGAACACCTGCTGCACGCTGCGCACGATCCGGCCTTCCAGGCGCAGGTGCAGGTCGCGGTAGGCGTCCTCGCGCAGGCGCTCGTCTTCCTCGTCGGTGATGTTGATGCCGCCGGTGAAGGCGACGCGGCCGTCGACGACGACGATCTTGCGGTGGCTGCGCAGGTTGACCCACGGCCGCGTGAACAGGCGCAAGGTCGAGGGATGGAACCAGGCGACTTCGCCGCCGGCCTCCAGCAGCGGGCGCAGGAAACGCCGCCGCACCTTCGACGAACCCACCGCGTCCAGCAGCAGCCGCACCTTGACCCCGGCGCGCGCGCGTTCGATCAGCGCGTCGCGCAGCCGCGTGCCGGTGCGGTCGGGCATGAAGATGTAGTACTCCAGGTGCACGTGGTTGCATGCCGTCGCCACCGCATCGAGGATCGCGTCGTAGGTCGCGCCGCCGTCGACCAGCAGTCGCGCCGAGGTCGCGGTGGACGGCGGCAGCCCGGTGGTCGATTGCGCCAGCAGCGCCAGCTCGGTGCATTCGCCGTCTATCGCGTCCGCCGTCGCATGTCCGTCCATGCTCCGGCGCGCGTAGAGGCGGCGCAGGCTCTGGCGTTTGATCTTCTGCGGGCCGAACAGGAAATACACCGCGAACCCCAGGTACGGCAGCAGCGACAGCGACAACAGCCAGCTCAGCGTCGCCACCGGCTCGCGCTTCTGCAGCACGATCCACGCGCACAGCGGCAGCAGGTACAGCAGCCACGCAGCGGTGATCCACGTCTTGATGTGCGGCAGGGTCCAGAACGCGTGCCAGGCGTTTTCCAGGAAGGTGGCCATGCGCGGATTCTAGGCGCTTTGCGGGCGCAGACCTGCCTTCGGGCGTGTCGCCGCGGATGAGACGGCGGCGGCGCAGCATGGGCGCATGCACGAGGGCGAAGGCAAGCATCGCGGCGCGGTGATCAAGGGGCGCGGCGCCACCGGCTGGCTGCCGGGCCGTTTTGCGACGACCGTCGCCGAAGCGATCGACGACGGCTGGCACGAACGCGACCGTGAAGATGAAACCGAAGCCGCGCCGCGCACCGAAGTCCGCGAGGAGCGCGCGCGCAGCGTCATCAGCCGCAACCAGTCGCCGGACATTCCGTTCTCGCAGTCGCTGAACCCGTACCGCGGCTGCCAGCACGGCTGTTCGTACTGCTTCGCGCGGCCCTCGCACGCCTACCTCGACCTGTCGCCGGGGCTCGACTTCGAAACCCGGATCTTCGCCAAGACCAACGCGCCGGAGGTGCTGCGCGCGGAACTGGCCCGGCCCGGCTACCGGGTCAGCCCGATCGCGCTGGGCATCAACACCGACGCCTACCAGCCGACCGAGCGCGGGCTGGGCCTGACCCGCCGCATCATCGAGGTGCTGGCGGAGACGAAGCATCCGTTTTCGCTGATCACCAAGAACGCGCTGGTCGTGCGCGATCTCGACCTGCTGGCGCCGATGGCGCGCGAGAACCTGGTGCGCGTGTCGCTGTCGATCACCACGCTGGACAACCGGCTGGCGTCGAAGCTGGAGCCGCGCGCCTCGGCGCCGCCTGCGCGCCTGCGCGCGGTGAAGGCACTGAGCGATGCCGGCGTGCCGGTGGGCGTGATGTTCGCGCCGGCGATCCCGTGGATCAACGACGCCGAACTCGAATCCGTGCTGGAGGCCGCGCGCGCGGCCGGCGCGACCGCGGCCGGCTACGTACTGCTGCGCCTGCCGCATGAAGTCGCGCCGTTGTTCCGCGACTGGCTGCGGGCGCACGCGCCGGACCGCACCGCGCACGTGATGAGCGCGATCCGCCAGCAGCGCGGCGGCCGCGACTACGATCCGACCTTCGGCAAGCGCATGCGCGGCGAAGGCGTGTACGCGGAATTGCTGGCGCGGCGTTTCGAGCTGGCGAAGAAGCGCTTCGGTTACGACAAGCGGCGGCGCGAAGGCCTGGATTGCGGCCGCTTCGTCGCGCCGCGGAAACCGTCGCCGCAGGGCGAGCTGTTCTAAGCGAATCGCTGCGGGTCAGTCGCGCAGCCGCGGCACGCCGTGTTCGTCGCGCTCCTCGACCGCGACCGGGCCGTGGGCGAGTTGCCGCGAATCGCGATTCGGCAAGGCCTCGGTCGCCTCGCCGCGGCGGGCGTGGAGGGCGTTGGCGTAGCTGCGGCGGGCCAGCGCGTCGTCGCCGGCGGCGGCGAAGCCGTGGCCGAGTTCCTCCCAGGCTTCGGCGCCGGCGCCGGCGTCCAGCGCGCGGCGCAGGAAGTCCTGCGCCTGTGGCCACTGGTTCTGCTGCCGTGCCAGTTGCGCCAGGGTCAGCAGCAGCGCCGGGCTGTCCGGGTGCAGGGCCAGCCAGCGTTGCGCGCTGGCGCGGCGCGAGTCGGCCTTGCCGATCGGCAGGCGGCCGTACAGCGCGGCCAACGATTCGTCCCAGCGCGATTCCAGCGCCTGCTCGATGCTGTGCGTGGCCGCGTCGTCCCAGCGCAGCGCGGCGGCGCGTTCGGCGTAGGCCGCCGCCACGGCCGGGTCGACGCGCAACGGCTTGGGCAGGCTTTCCCAGCGTTCGGCCAGTACGTTGGCGTCGCCGGCTTCGCGCATCGCCTGCGCGGCCAGCCGCGATTCCAGCGCGGTGAAGGCGGCGGGCGCCAGCGCCTGCTGCTGCTTCAGCGCGCCGAGCAGGCCGTAGGCGTCGCCGGCGCGGCCGCTGGCGGCCAGGGCGTCGGCCAGCAGCCGTTGCCCGTGCGGCGGCAACGGTTGCGCGGCCGGGTCGTCGAGCGCGGAAAGCGCCTGTTCCGGAAGCTGTCGCGCCAGCGCGATCTCGGCGCGCGCGATCGCCTGCGCGGCGGGATCGCGTTCGGCCAACGCGGACAGGTGCCGCTGGATCGCGGCTTCGTCCTCGCGCGCGCCGGCGGCGCGGGCCGCGGCGACGCGGGCGACCGCGCCGACTTCATGGTCTTCGGCGGCGCGTTCCAGCAGTTTCTCCGCGCGCTGCCAATGGCCGCCGTGCAGGGCTTCGAGGCCCTCGATCAAGCGGGCCCGCCCCTGCTTGCGGCGATGCCGGCCCCAGATCCGGAACGGCGCGCTGAGCAGTCGCCAGCACAGCCAGGCGCACAGCGCGGCGATCAGCAGCGTCAGCAGCGCGGCCGGCAGCGTCGCGTGGAACTGGTAGGCGCCGATGTTGAGCAGCACTTCGCCCAGGTCGCGGCCGCTCTGGCTGATCCAGTGCAGG
Organism: Pseudoxanthomonas sp.; assembly: GCA_047601245.1. Lineage (GTDB taxonomy): Bacteria > Pseudomonadota > Gammaproteobacteria > Xanthomonadales > Xanthomonadaceae > Pseudoxanthomonas_A. Next base: position 2,367,922 of record JASGJU010000002.1, on the reverse strand, counting down.
AACAGCGCGCCGGCGATGGCCAGCAGCAACAGGACGACGAGATAGCGGAGGGTCTTCATGGCATGGCCTGCGGCGGCGGCGCGGGAACGGGAGCGGAAGTGAAAGCAGATTTCGACCCGCGCAGCGCGCGCAATTGTTGCAGCGTGCTGCCTAGTACCGGCGTCGAGGCTTGCAGCGGCGCATCGCGCATCGCCTTGAGCCGGGCGCGGCTGTCCGCCAGCGCCGGCGTCGCCGGCCACAGTTTCGGCAGCCAGACGTCGATGCGCGCCAGCGCGGCGTCGAAGGCCGCGTCGTCGTCGCGTTGCAGCGCGGCGCGGGCCAGGCCCAATTCGATGCCCAGCGCGGCGTGGCCGGCCGCGCGGTCGTCGGCCGCCAGCGCCGCCGTGCCGTTGCGCGGGCGCACGTCCACCAGCGGCGCGAGCGCACGCTGCCAGGCCGGCCGCGCGGGATCGGCCGGGGCGGTGTCCGGCAGGGTCGTCAGCGATTTCTCGAAGGCGGCCAACTGCGCCTCCAGCGCCGCGTGCGGTCCGGCGCCGAGCGCGTCGAGGGCGCTGCGTTCCTGCGCCAGCGTCTGCCGCAGGTTGAGCAGGCGCGGATCGTCGACGCCGTCCAGCACGCCGGCGGCCAGCGCATAGGCGCGGCGCGCGCCGTCCACGTCGTCGCCGATGTCCAGCCGCAGCGCGGCCTGCGATAGCAGCAGTTCGGCCTCGTCCAGGCGCAGCGCCTGCGCGCCGTGGCGGTCGGCGTCGGCCAGCTTCGACACGCTTTCCTCCAGCAGCGCGCCGCGCTGGCTCAGCGCCAGCACCTCGTCGCGCAGCACGCGGTTGGTCGCGGCGGCGTCCTGCAGGCGTTGCGCCTGCGCGCGCAGGTCGCGGCGCAGGGCTTCGATGCGTTCGTCCTGCGCGGCGATGCGCTGTTCGGCCGCGCCCAGACGGTCGCTCTGGCGGGCCTCGCGCTGCTGCTGCCACGCCCAGCCGCGCCACCCCGCCAGCGCCAGCAAGGCCAGCCCGATCGCCCAGAACAGCAGGGTGCGGGAAACCGGCTTGGCGGGCGTGTCGTCCACATCAGCGTCCATGTGCGTGAAGTCGGCGAAATTCTAGCAGGGCGGGACGTCCAGCCCTCGCTGCTGCGGGCGGCGGAAAAACATGCCCGACCCGGGGTGCGCCGTGCACGAAGGCGCACGACGTGCGCTACCGGTCGCGATGCGCCGTCGCCGCTGCTGCCGCCAGCCTTTCCGCGGCTTCGACCAATTGCGCCGGTTGCGGCCCTTCGGCGCGTCCGATCCGGGCGAAGCCGCAGTCGCGGGCCAGTGCCGCGAGTCGCTCGCTGGCGGCGGCGACCGGCTGGCGCAGCAACTTCGCCTTGGCCTCGCCGGGCAATTGCGCCAGCAGCGAAGCCAGCGCCTCGCCGCTGCTCAGCGCCACGCAAGCCGGCGCGTCGAGCCGTTGCAGGGCGGCGATCGCGCGTGGCGACAGCGGCCGCGCTTCGCGTTCGTAGACGTCGGCGCGCAGGACTTGCGCGCCGCGCTGTTGCAGCAAGGGCGCGAGCAAGCCGCGCCCGCCCGGCGCGGTGACCAGGCCGACGCGGACGTCTTGCAGCGCCTGCAATTCGGGCAGCGCCAGCAGGCCTTCGCTGTCCTTGCGCATCGGCGTGACCGCCGCGGCGACGCCGGCGCGCCGCAGCGCCGCGGCGGTGCCGTCGCCGACCGCGATCCACGCCTGTCCGCGCCGACGCTTGAGCGCGGTCATCCGGGCGGCGCACCGAACGGCGGCCGGACTGGTGAAGACCACGCGCGCGCAGGCCAGCGCCGCGCGCAGGTCGGCGCGGGTCGCCGGGTCGTCGCGCGCGCGCAGGCGCCACGGCGACAGCGCCAGCAGGCGACCGCCGTGGCGCGCGGCCGCCGCACGCAACGCCGCGTGCCCGCCCTGCGGTCGTAGCGAGATGACGTACCATCCGGGGCGGTCTGTGGATGCCATGGGTGGATTATCTTCGATGGATGTCAGGGTGACGGGAATGGGAGAATCGGCGGCGTTGCAGCGCCTGCGCGAACTGTGCGCGCAGATGCCGCCGGTGGCGGCGTTGCGGGTCGAGGTGGCCGGTTTCGACGGCGAAAGCTTGGAACTGCGCGCGCCGCTGGCCGCCAACGTCAACGACAAGGGCAACGCCTTCGGCGGCAGCTTGGTGTCGCTGATGACGCTGGCCGGCTGGGGCTTGGTCAACCTGCAGTTGCAGTTGCGCGGCATCGCCGCTGAGGTCTACGTCGCCGACAGCCAGGTGCGCTATCGCGCGCCGCTGTACGACGACCTGCGTGCCACGGCGTGGCCGGGCGAAGGCGAATCCTGGCAGACGTTCTTCGACACCCTCGCCCGGCGCGGCCGCGCGCGCCTGCAGGTCGAGGCCGCGGTGCCGCTGGCCGGAGGCGGCGTGGCGACGGAAATGTCCGGCCGTTTCGTCGCGATCGCCAAGGGGTAACATCGTCGACTGCATTCCCTACTCCGCACGGATCGTTCCCATGAAGGCAAGCCTGCGCCTGATCGTCCTGATGCTGCTGGCGCTGGCGGTGGTCGCGTCCGCCGACGCGGCCGGCCGGCGCAAGCGCGCCGGCCAGTTGGAACAGGCGCAGGCCGCCTACGCCGCGGCGATCCGCTGGGGCGAGTTCGAGAAGGCCTGGGAACTGGTCGATCCGGCGTACCGGGAAGCGCATCCGCTGACCAACCTGGCGCTGGAGCGCTACCGGCAGGTGCAGATTTCCGGCTATCGCGACCTCGGCCTGGGCGGTCCCGAAGCCGACGGCTCGATCTCGCGCGCGATCGAACTGCGGGTGATCAACCGCCACACCATGGCCGAGCGCACCCTACGCTACGACGAACGCTGGCGCTGGGACGAGCCGGCGCGGCGCTGGTGGCTGGTCGGCGGCCTGCCGGACCTGTGGAACGGGGAATGAGCTTGGGTTGCGGACGCCTGGTTGTCGGACGTCGCTCCCCGCTTTTCGCCGACCGCCAGGAACCCAACCGCCACGCACCCATGCGACAATCCCGCCCCTCTTCGCATCGCTGAAAAACCCCGTGGATTTCCAAACCCTCAAGGCCTTCGTCGCCAGCTCGCCGATCCTGTGGCTGGCGCTGGCCGCGCTGACCGTCGCTATCGTGTTCACCGAGGTCAAGCGCCTGCTGCGCGGCTACCGCAGTCTGGGCCCGGCCGAACTGACGCGGCTGATCAATCGCGAGGACGCGCTGGTGGTGGACCTGTCGGCGATCGCCGATTTCGAGAAGGGCCACATCGCCGGCAGCCGCAACGTGCTGCCCAGCAACTTCGACCCCGAGAACAAGATGCTGGCCCCGGCCAAGGCGCGGCCGGTGGTGGCGGTGTGCCGGGACGGCAACGCCTCGGCCGGCGCGGCGGCGCGGTTGAAGAAGGCCGGCTTCGAACAGGTCTACTGGCTCGACGGCGGCATCGCCGCGTGGCGGCAGGCCGAATTGCCGCTGGTCAAGGGCCGCTGACATCCGTTGTTATGGCGGCGCTGGCCGCCGCCGTTCGTCGCCGCCGGCTTGAATTGGCCGCGGGCGGCGCCACCCATGCGATAATCGCCCTCTTTGTCCAACCGCATTCCCGGAGTACACGATGTCCGACGAAACCAGCAACGGCGCCGCTCAGGCCCCGTCGCCCCGCCCCAGCAGGCCTTCACGGTCGAGAAGATCTACGTCAAGGACGTGTCCTTCGAAGCGCCGGCCGCCCCGGCGATCTATTCCGAGAACGTGCAGCCGGAGCTGAACCTCAACCTGAACCAGCGCGTGCAGCGCCTGAACGACGTGGTCTACGAAGTCGTGCTCGGCGTCACCCTGACCTGCAAGGCCGGCGACAAGACCGCCTACGTCGCCGAAGTGCAGCAGGCCGGCCTGTTCGGCCTGCAGGGCCTGGAACCGCAGACCATCGACGGCCTGCTCGGCACCCAGTGCCCGAACATCCTGTTCCCGTACGTGCGCCAGTTGCTCGGCGACCTGATCCAGGCCGGCGGCTTCCCGCCGTTCTTCCTGCAGCCGATCAATTTCGAGGCGCTGTACGTCGAGACCCTGCGCCAGCGCGCCGCGCAGGCGCAGTCCGGCGATGGCTCGCTGGCCGAAGCCGAAGCCGGCGGCAACGCCTGACTTCTCCGGCCTTGATAGGCTTGGCCTGCTGGCGGAACGCTTCCGCCGCAGGCCCTGATGCATGACTGATCCGAACCAGACCGGTCCACACCAGAGCGTCGCCGTGCTCGGCGCCGGCTCGTGGGGCACGGCGCTGTCGGCGCTGATGGCCCGCAACGGCCACGCGGTGACGCTGTGGGGCCGCGACGCGGCCGTGGTCGAGGCGATCGACCGCCGCCACGAGAATCCGCGTTACCTGCCCGGTATCCCGCTGCCCGACAGCCTGCGCGGCTGCGCCGACCTGGCCACCGCCGTGGCCGGCGCCGACTGGGTGCTGGTGGTGGTGCCCTCGCACGCCTTCACCGAAACGGTGCGCGCATTGAAGCCGCTGCTGCCGGCCGGCGCGGGCGTGGCCTGGGCGACCAAGGGTTTCGAACCCGGTTCCGGCCGCCTGCTGCACGAGGTCGCGGCCGACCTGCTCGGCCCCGACGTGCCGCTGGCGGTGGTCACCGGCCCGTCGTTCGCCAAGGAAGTGACCCTGGGCCTGCCGACCGCGGTGACCGTGCACGGCGATTCGGCCGACTTCACCCAGCAGGTCGCCGAAATCCTGCACGGCCCGACTTTCCGCGCCTACACCGGCAACGACATGGTCGGCGCGGAGTTGGGCGGGGCGATGAAGAACGTGCTGGCGGTGGCCACCGGCGTCGCCGACGGCATGCAACTGGGCCTCAACGCCCGCGCCGGCCTGATCACCCGCGGCCTCAACGAGATGCTGCGCCTGTCGGCCGCGCTGGGCGCACGCCCGGAAACCCTGATGGGCCTGGCCGGATTGGGCGATCTGGTGCTGACCTGCACCGGCGACCTGTCGCGCAACCGCCGCCTGGGCCTGGCGCTGGGACGCGGGCAGGCGCTGGCCGATGCCGTGCGCGAGATCGGCCAGGTGGTCGAATCGGTGCAGACCGCCGACGAAGTGATGCGCCTGGCCGGGCGCTGCGGGATCGAACTGCCGATCTCCGCCGGCGTGCAGGCGGTGCTGCACGGCGAGATCACCCCGGCCGAGGGCCTGAAGCTGCTGATGTCGCGCGAGCAGAAACCCGAGTACCCGGAAACCCTGTTCCGCGAATCGCCGGGCTGGGCCAAGCGGTGAAGTCGCGCGCCGCAGGCGTGACTTCCCTTTCCTACGGCCGCAAATACCGCGGTTGCTGATCGAACCAGCGCTTCGCGCCGACCAGATGCAACTGGTGCTGTTCGCCTTGCACTTCCACGCCTGCGCCCAGCGCGCCCCAGCGCGCGTAGACCACGCTCTGCGGGGTCTTGCCGCGCAGGCGCAGGCGGCCGGCCAGGTCGAAACGGTCGTTGCGCGCCTGCACGTCGTCCAGCACCAGCAGGCCCTGCCGCCACTGCATGCGCGCGCCGAGGTCGGCCTGCCCGGCGTCGACGACCTTGCCGATCCAGTCCGGGAACGCGCGCCGCCGCGCGAACAGGTCCAGCACCAACCCCACGTCGCGCAGTTGCGCGCGCATCGTGCCCTCCATCGCCGCGCGGCCGTCGGTCATCGACAGGCGCATCGCCGGCAACTGCATCCTTCCCCACCAGCCGTCCCGCCACTGGCCGTCGGTCTGGCGTAGGCGCACGTTGGACAGGTTCACGCTGCTGCCGGCCACGTTGAAGGTCAGCGCCGCCAGGTCGGCGCGGCGCAGGCGCAGGTCGATGTCGACGTCGCCGCGCAGCGGCACGCCGGCCAGGCCCACCCCGGCGTCGCGTCCGCGCACGCGCAGGCGGCCGTCGCCGGCGTCGCCGGCCGCGTCCAGCGACAGCGCGCCGTCCAGGCTGCCGCTGCCGCCTTCGAAGCGCACCTGCGCGTCGGGCAGGAAGCGGTTGTAGGCGCGCAGGTCCGGCACCCGCGCGTCGCGGAATTCCACCGAGGCCTGCAGCGCGCGCCGCGCCTGCCTCGGGTCGGCGTCGCTGCGCCCGTGCAGGCGCAGGCCGCGGCCGCTGACGAAGGGCTTGTCCAGCACGTCGCGCGCCGCCACCTGGTAGTCGTCCAGCACGACCTCGAACACCGATTGCAGCGCGCCGTCCTTGCCGGGCTGCAGCCGCGCCTGCGCCGCGCCGCTGCCCTGCACGCGCTGGCCGACGATGTCGGCGGTGGCCCGCACCTGCGGGATGCGCAGTTGTGAGCCGGGCTGCAGCGCGCCGTCCACCATCCGCAGGTCGGCCTCGATCAGGCCGCTGCCGTCCAGCCGCAGCCACGGCAGGTCGACGAACAGCGCCAGCAGCCGGCCCAGCGAACCGATCTGCCAGCGCCCGGACACTTCGCCGGAACTGCGCCCCAGCCAGTCCCGCGGCCCGTCCATGCGCAAGGCGTTGCCGCGCGCGCGCAGGTCCGCGTGCACGGCGAGCCGGTCGTCGTCGCCCGGCAGGTCGGCCTTCAGGTGCAGGTCGTCGTCAACGCCGAAGCGCAGCGCCAGCGTGTCCGCGCCCAGCTTGCCCCTGGCGTCGTCGAAGCGGATCGGCACCTGCGCGTTCAGTTCGCCGCCCGGCGCCAGCCGCAGTCCGTCCAGCGCCAGATGCCCTTCCACCCGGCCCGCGCCCGGCACCGCGTGCAGGGTCATGCCGCCCTTGCGGTCCACGCGCGCCTGCCACTCGGACGCGGCGCCCGACAGTCGCACGTCGGCCTGGAAAAATTGCAGCTTGTCGAAGCCATGCGCCTGTTCGCGCGTGTTGGGGCGCATCGCGAAGCGCGCGTCGAGGCGGCCGTCGGCCAGCAGCGGATCGTCGCCCCAGCGCGCGGCCAGTTTTTCGAAGCGCAGCGTCGAAGGCGTCAGTTCCATCTCACCGCCGCGCAACACCTTGCGCAGGCCGACGACGGCGCTGCCCCGCCCTTCGACGCGCAGATCGCCGATCGTGACTCCGCGCAGGCTGTCGCTGCGGATCGACGGGAACGACAGCGTCCACCCGCCCGGCCGCGCCGGCGCCGGCGCGATTTCGTCGGCCGCCTTGCGCACCTCGCCGGTCGCGTCGACCACCGCCACGTCCGGCAGCAGCACCTGCCTGCGCAGCAGCGCCGGCAGCGAAATCCGCCCGCTGGCGCGCGCGGCTTCAACTTGCCAGACCGTGCGCGCGACGTGGCCGCGCAGTTTCACGCCATGCAAGGCGAGGCCGCCGGGGTACCAGGTGAACCCCCGTTGCCAGTGCATCTGGAACTTCTCCGGCTTGCGGTTGACCGACCACGGCCCCAGTCCGGTGTTGAGGAAGACGTTGCCGGCCAGCAGGTACAGCGCGTACAGCGCCAGCAGCGCGATGGCGGCGATGCGCAGGCGGCTGCGCCAGCGGCCGTTGCGCGGGGACGAAGAAGCGTTCATCGCCGGGAGCATGCCGGAAAAGCGTGCCGATCCGCCAGAGAACCCATGAGGCCGAAAAAAAGCCCGACCATCCGGTCGGGCTTCGGGGGAACGGCGCAGGGAGAGAGGGGACCGGCGCCGTCTTGCCTTCGATGAAACGGATTACCAGCTCAGGCGCGGACCGACGAACCATTGGGTGTCGCCGTCGGCGAACTTGACGTCGGCGCTGGCCGACCAATTGCGCGTGAACTTGTACTGCGCGCCCAAGCGGCCGTAGAAATCGCCGTCGTAGTCGTGGCCGTCCTCGTAGCCGGCCAGCGCGTAGCCGGTCAGGTTCGGCACCAGGCTGCCCTGCACGCCGACCTCGGCGCTGTAGCCGTGGGTGTCGTACCAGTCGGCGTCGAACTTCTCGTAGGCCGCGCGCGCGACCAGGTCGGCGTTCGGCGAGATCTGCAGGTTGTAGCCGACGCCGGCGCGCCACTGGTTGTAGTCCAGGCGGCTGTGGTCGATGTCCTGTTTGCTGTATTCGCCGAACAGGTGGAAGTTGGGCGCGATCGCGACCGAACCCTTCAGCGCCCAGCCGTCGGCGTCGGGACCGTCGATGTTGCTGCTCAGGTAGCCGCCTTCGACGTAGTTGTAGTTGACGCCATCGGCGGCGGAAGCGGCGAACGGCAGGGCGGCCGCGAACAGGGCCAGGGCAAGCACGGAGTTCTTCATTTGGAGCCTCGTTTCTTATGGGTTTGTCGCCGTCGGCCTGGTGCGGCCGGGCATGTGAATTTTCCGTTCGTGGCGACAACTGGCCCTGAATATCAAACTGACCAGTACATGAATTAAGCGGCGGTTGTGGGAACTTGCGCGGCGGGCGCCGCGACAAGGGGCGTTCAGCCGGCGGGTTCGGCCGCGCCGGGAAAGCCGAGCTGGCGCCAGGCTTCGAACACGACCACGGCGATGCTGTTGGACAGGTTGAGGCTGCGGTTGTCCGGCCGCATCGGCAGGCGTAGGCGCTGCGCCGGCGGCAGCGATTCCAGCACCGCGGCCGGCAGGCCGCGGGTTTCCGGTCCGAACAGGAAGGCGTCGCCCGGCGCGTAGCGCACCTGGTCGTAGCGCTGGCGGCCGCGCGTGCTCAGCGCGAACAGACGCCGTGGCCGGATGGCCTGCAGCGCGGCTTCCAGGCTGTCGTGCACCTGTATCCGCGCGTACTCGTGGTAGTCGAGGCCGGCGCGCTTCAACTGCCGGTCTTCCAGTTCGAAGCCCAGCGGCCGGATCAGGTGCAGGCGCGCGCCGGTGTTCGCGCACAGGCGGATCGCATTGCCGGTGTTCGGCGGGATTTCCGGCTGGTACAGCAGGACGTCGATCTCGGGGAGGGCGCTCATCGACGCGGATTGTAGGCGGCATGCCGGCGGGGACGGAGTTGGGGAAACGGGTCTTGCAGGAGCGGCTTGCGGCCGCCAGCGCTTCGCGTGCGGCATTCGTGGGGATCGCGGCGATCCGGACGAAATGCTCGCGGCCGCAAGCCGCTCCTGCGCCGTCGGTGACGGGCGTCGTCGGACGCATGCTCAGCGCGCCAGCGCGGCGGCGACGACCGGGGCGATCGGCAGCAGCGGTGCGTCCTCAACGTCCGGGCGCACGGTCAGCGCCGGCAGGTCGACGATCTGCGGTTCGCGGCTGGCCAGCACGGCGTCGCGGTATTGCGGATCGGCGTGGACGACGACCGCCGGCAGGTCGACGACGTGCGGTTCGTTGGCCGGATCGGGGCGGACGACCACGGTCGGCAGGTCGACGATCTTCGTCGCGGACGCGGCCAGCAGGGCCGAATCGGGACGCACGACCACGGCGGGCAGGTCGACGATACGGTAGGCGGCCGGCGTGGCGACGGCCGGCGCAGCCGGGTTGGCGTTGCGGGCGGACATCAGCATGGCGCCGGTGCAGGCGGCGAAGAGCAGGGTGGCGGTCAGCGGCAGCAGGGTCTGGGTTTTCATGGCGGGCCTCGTTGGTGTTATTGAATTCTGGTGTGGTAGTAAAGTAATACACCTAATCAGTCGTGTCAAATGGAATGCGATTCCTGGGCTTTCTGGTTCATTCGGGATTCAGATTCGCGGGGTTGGGATCGGATTTCGCGTTTGCAGGGGACTAACGCAATTGCCGTGCCAATCACAAACTATTGATTTTTCTGGATAAAATTCCGGTTCGGAGAGTGTCCGCCGTCCGTTCCGGTGTCCGTTGGCGCGCCCGGGACCGCCTGGCGGACGCATCGGGAGCGACACTTCCCAATGGATGCGGCGGACGCGCAAAGGGTTGCCGTCGGCTGCGCCCCTGTCTTGCGGCCCATGTCCGGACGGATGCGGGCGACTAGGATCGCCAACGGATCCATGCCCTCGCCGGCGCTGCCGCCGGCGATACAAAGGAGTGATAGATGAGCAAGCCGTACCGTCCGCGTGTTGCCCTGCTGGCCTTCGCCCTGTCCGCCGCCCTGGGCGGATTCGTCCCGCTGTCGGCCCCGTCCGCGCACGCGGCGGCGGCCGAGGCCGACATTCCCTACGAGCAGTTCACCCTGCCCAACGGCCTGCGCGTGATCGTGCATACCGACCGCAAGGCGCCGATCGTCGCGGTCAACATCTGGTACCACGTCGGCAGCAAGGACGAACCGGCCGGGCGCAGCGGCTTCGCCCACCTGTTCGAGCATTTGATGTTCAACGGCAGCGAGAACGCCCCGGGCGAGTTCTTCACCCCGTTCGAGCAGGCCGGCGCCACCGACATGAACGGCACCACCAACACCGATCGCACCAACTACTTCGAGAACGTGCCGACCACCGCGCTGGACATGGCGCTGTGGATGGAGTCCGACCGCATGGGCCACCTGCTCGGCGCGATCGACCAGAAGACCCTGGACGAGCAGCGCGGCGTAGTCCAGAACGAGAAACGCCAGGGCGAGAACCAGCCCTACGGCCAGTTGCGCCAGGTGATCTCCGCGACGATGTATCCGCAAGGCCACCCGTACCACCACACCACGATCGGCTCGATGAACGATCTCGATGCCGCTTCGCTGGAAGACGTGAAGAACTGGTTCCGCGCCTGGTACGGCCCCAACAATGCGGTGCTGGTGCTGGCCGGCGACATCGACTTGGCCACGGCGAAGGAAAAGGTGGCGAAGTATTTCGGCGACATCCCGGCGACGCCGACGATGGCGCAGCCGAAGGTGGACATCGCGCCGCTGGCGCAGTCCGGCCGCACCGAACTGGAGGACAAGGTGCCGCAGGTGCGGATCCAGCGCCTGTGGAACGTGCCGCAGGTCGGCAGCCGCGAATCCGACCTGCTGGACCTGTTCTCCGACGTGCTCGGCGGCAGCGCCAGTTCGCGCCTGGACCGCCGGCTGGTGCACCAGGACAAGCTGGCGGACAGCGTCAGCACCTTCAATTACGGCAGCCAGTTGGCCGGCCAGTTCGGCATCAGCGCGATGGTCAAGCAGGGTGTCGATCCGGCCAGGGTCGAGGCGATCGTCGACGAGGAACTGGCGAAGCTGCTGAAGGAGTGCCCGACCGAAGAAGAACTGGCGCGCGCCCGGACCAGCTACCGCGCCGGCTTCGTCCGCGGCATCGAGCGCATCGGCGGCTTCGGCGGCAAGGCCGACGCGCTGGCGTCCTGCACGATCTACGAGAACGACCCGGGCTGCTTCCGCGATTCGCTGAAGACCGTGGCCGAGGCCACGCCGGAACAGGTGCGCGCGGTCGCCGCCGAATGGCTGGGCAAGCCCAGCCACACCTTCGTGGTCAAGCCGGGCGAGCGCAAGCCGCTGGTCGAGGACCCGGCGGTGCATCCGTCGCCGTTCGTGCTGGCCAAGCCCGACGGCAAGTACAAGACCACCGCCAGCAAGGTCGACCGCAAGGCCGGCGTGCCCAAGGTCGACAGCTTCCCCGAACTGAAATTCCCGGCGCTGCAGCGCGCGACGCTGAAGAACGGCGGCACCGTGGTGCTGGCCGAACGCCACGAGATCCCGGTGGTCAACGTGGCCTGGCAGTTCGCCGGCGGCGGCTACGCCAGCGATCCGGCCGGCAAGTCGGGACTGTCGGGTTTCGCCGCCGCCATGCTCGACGAGGGCGCCGGCGAGCTGGGCGCGCTGGCGTTCAAGTCGCGCGCGGAGGAACTGGGCGCGCAGATCGGCGCCAGCGCCTCGCTCGACGGCGGCAGCGTCACGTTGTCGGCGCTGAAGGAGAACCTGCAGCCGTCGCTGGCGCTGTTCGCCGACACCCTGCGCCGGCCGCGCTTCGAACCGGCCGAAATCGACCGGGTCAAGGCGCAGTGGATCGCCGGCATCAAGCAGGAGAAGGCGCGCCCGCAGACCGCCGCGCTGCGCGTGCTGCCGCCGCTGCTGTACGGCGAGGGCCATCCCTACGGCATCCCGTTCACCGGCAGCGGCACCGAGGCGGCGATCGCCGGCATCGGCCGCGAGCAGTTGCTGAACTGGCAACAGAAGTGGCTGCGCCCGGAAAACGCCACCGTCATCGTCGTCGGCGACACCACCCTGGACGAGATCGTGCCGCTGCTGGACGCGCAACTGGGCGACTGGAAAGGCCAGGGCGCCGCGCCGGCCGTGGCGCCGCCGCCGGTCGTCGCGCGTCCCGCGAAGGAGCGCGTGTTTTTGATCGACCAGCCCGGCGCGGTGCAGGCCAACATCTATGCCGGCGAACTGGCGCCTCCCAGCACCGATCCCGGCGCGGTCCGGCTGGAGATGAGCAACGACGTGCTGGGCGGCAACTTCACCTCGCGCATGAACATGAACCTGCGCGAGGACAAGCACTGGTCCTACGGCGCCGGCACCCGGTTGCTGGGCGCGCTGGGCCAGCGCCCGTTCCTGTCCATCGCCCCGGTGCAGATCGACAAGACAGCGGAGTCGGTGGCGGAGATGCGCCGCGAGATCGCCGAATACGTTTCGGGCCGCAACCCGGCGTCGCCGGCCGAGGTCGACAAGGTCGTCGCCAACGAGCTGCGCAGCCAGCCCGGCGCCTACGAGACCGCCGACGCGGTGATGGGCACCATCGGAGGCATCGTCCGCTACGGTCGCCCGGACAACTGGGTGCAGGTGCGCAACGAACAGGTGGCCGCCTTCACCCCGGCGCAGGCGGCCGAGGCGGCGAAGACCCTCGACGCCAATGCGCTGACCTGGGTGGTGGTCGGCGACCTGTCGAAGATCGAGGCGCCGATCCGCGCGCTGGACATCGGCGAGGTCACCCTCCTCGACGCCGACGGCAAGCAGGCGGCCGCGAAGTAGGTCGGCCGCCGCCTTGCGGGAGCGGGCTTGCCCGCTCCCGCGAAGGGCCGGGCCAACAACCGCCGTTCACTCCTCCTGCGGCAGAATCTTCCGCAACTTCCGAACCGGAACCCCGCCATGCGCCTCGTCGCCCCGTTGCTCGTCCTGTCCCTGTCCTTGGCCGCCTGCACCTGGGTGCCGCTGGCCCCCGGCGCCAAGGCGGTCAAGGTCATCGCTCCGGGCGCCGCCCCGGCCGGCTGCGAGAAGCGCGGCGAAGTCGCGGTGACGGTCAAGGACAAGGTCGCCTTCTACCAGCGCAAGGACCTGAAGGTGCGCGACGAACTGGAGACCCTGGCCCGCAACGAGGCCCCGGGCATCCAGGCCGACACCATCCAGCCGCTGGGCGAGCCAGCCGACGGCGGCCAGCGTTTCGCCGCCTGGCGCTGCGGTAGGTGAGGGCAGGGAAGCCGGGATCGAACAGGCCTTTCCCCGGATCTCCGGGCCCGGCGTCCACCCCTGTAAAGATGCGGTGAAGGCCGGAAACCGCTACCCTATGCGGCTCTCCGGCCCGGTATTGGCGCGATTTCCATGATTTTCCAGAACGTCTCCATCGCGGGACTGGCGCATGTCGACGCGCCGCACACGCTGACCTCCGACGAGATCAACGCCCGCCTCAGGCCCACGCTCGACCGCCTGGGCATCAAGATCGACGTGCTCAACGACATCGCCGGGGTGCGCGCCCGCCGCCTGTGGGACAACGGCCAGCAGGCCTCCGACGTGGCCACGATGGCGGCGAAGAAGGCGCTGGCCGACGCCGGCGTCGACGCCGGCAAGATCGGCCTGGTGGTCAACACCTCGGTCAGCCGCGACTACCTGGAGCCGTCCACTGCCAGCATCGTCTGCGGCAACCTGGGCGTGTCCGACAACTGCCAGACCTTCGACGTCGCCAACGCCTGCCTGGCCTTCATCAATGGCATGGACATCGCCGCGCGCATGCTCGAACGCGGCGAGATCGACTACGCCCTGGTCGTGGACGGCGAGACCGCCAACCTGGTCTACGAAAAGACCATCGAACGCCTGAATTCCCCGGACATCACCGAACAGCAGTTTCGCGACGAACTGGCTGCCCTGACCCTGGGCTGCGGCGCCGCCGCGATGGTGCTGGCGCGCAGCGAACTGGCCCCGGAAGCGCCGCGCTACAAGGGCGGCGTGACCCGTTCGGCGACCGAGTGGAACAAGCTGTGCCGCGGCAACCTGGACCGCATGGTCACCGACACCCGCACCCTGCTGATCGAAGGCATGAAGCTGGCCACCAAGACCTTCGCCGCGGCCAAGGTCGCGCTGGGCTGGGCGGTGGACGAACTGGACCAGTTCGTCATCCACCAGGTCAGCCGCCCGCACACCCAGGCCTTCATCAAGTCCTTCGGCATCGACCCGCAGAAGGTCATGACCATCTTCACCGAGCACGGCAACATCGGCCCGGCCAGCGTGCCGATCGTGCTGAGCAAGCTGAAGGAACTGGGCAAGCTGAAGAAGGGCGACCGCATCGCCCTGCTGGGCATCGGCTCCGGCCTGAACTGCTCGATGGCCGAAGTGGTGTGGTGAGTCTCTCGGTGACCCGAGATTAAATTTCGAATTGATGTCTCGAAACTTTTAAATAAGCTGGCTTAGCTTTACAATCCGGCCATGGCCCGCCCGGATCGTTCCAAGAAGATCGAAGACGCCCTCCTGAAACAGGTGGGAGAGCATCCGCGCGATCTGGTTCGGGTGGTTGCAGACCAATTCGGACTGAGCCGAACCGCGGTCGCCGCCCGGGCGCGAGCATTGGCCGAGGCGGGTTTTCTGGAAAAGAAAGGAACCACGCGGCCGATCTACCGGCTAGGTCCCAACCGGCGGTTTGAGTTCCGCTATGCCCTCGATGGATTGCAGGAAGACAGGGTCTGGAGCCGCGATGTGACGGTGCTGCTGCAGGGGCTGTCGGGTAACGTGCTCGACATTTGCCACCATGGCATCACCGAGATGGTCAATAACGCGATAGACCATTCCGAAGGAACCGAGGTGCGTGTCGCGATAATGCGCGATGCCCGGATGGTCGCGCTGACAGTGACAGACGACGGTATCGGCATTTTCCGCAAGATCAGCCGGGCGCTGGCATTGCCCGATGAGAGGCTTGCCTTGCTGGAACTTTCCAAGGGAAAACTCACGACCGATCCGCGTCGTCATTCGGGCGAGGGCGTGTTCTTCACATCGCGCATGTTCGACCGTTTCGAGATCGAGTCTGCGGGACTGGTGTTCGATCACGAAGCCGGCGAGGCGAACGACATGCTTCTCGACGCGGACGAGACGGAGCATGTGCGGGGGACGAGGGTCCATATGGAAATCGCCGGCGATTCGTCGCGAACGGCAAAACAGGTGTTTGACGAATTTTCCAGTGGACCGGACGAGTACGCATTCGCCAAGACCATCGTGCCCGTGCGGTTGGCGAAGGTCGGGGATGAAAATCTGATCTCGCGTTCCCAAGCCAAGCGACTGATGCAGCGGGTGGACAGGTTCCGTTGCGTGATGCTGGATTTCGACGGCGTGGCCAGCATTGGGCAAGCCTTCGCGGACGAGATTTTCCGTGTGTTTGCCAACGAGCATCCGGAGGTCGAGCTGGTCGCCATCCATGCAACTCCGGAAGTGCAACAGATGATCCGCCGTGCGGAGGTTCTCCGCGATGAAGGCGACGACCAGCTTTCGTTGCTGTAATCCCATCCGCGTAATATTGGAAATGAATCTTCCCGGTTACCCATTCACGCCGAAGCGCCTCGAAATCCGCCCGGACATCGAACTGAGCTATCTCGACGAAGGCCCGCGCGACGGCGAAATCGTCGTCATGGTCCACGGCAATCCGTCGTGGAGCTATTACTGGCGCAACCTGGTTGCGGGGTTGTCGGACCCCGCTTTCGGTAAGCAATACCGTTGCATCGTGCCGGACCACGTCGGCATGGGCTTGTCCGACAAGCCGGGCGATTCGAAGTACGAATACACGCTGCAGTCGCGCGTGGACGATCTGGCGAAACTGCTCGACCATCTCGGCGTCGACGGTCCGGTGACGCTGGCGGTGCACGACTGGGGCGGGATGATCGGCTTCGGTTGGGCGCTGTCGCACGCGGCGCAGGTGAAGCGGCTGGTCGTCACCAACACCGCCGCATTCCCGATGCCGGCGGCGAAGAAGATGCCATGGCAGATCGCGCTGGGGCGCGACTGGAAGATCGGCGAATTCGTCATCCGCGCGTTCAATGCGTTCTCCTCGGGCGCGTCGTTCTTCGGCGTGGAAAGGAAGATGCCGCGCGACGTGCGCCGCGCCTACGTCGCGCCCTATGATTCGTGGGCCAACCGCATATCCACCGTGCGTTTCATGCAGGACATTCCGCTGGGGCCGGGCGACAAGGCGTGGCCGCTGCTGGAGGCGTCCGGCCGCAAGTTGCCGGAGTACGCGGGCCTGCCGGCCTTCATCGGTTGGGGGCTGAAGGACTTCGTGTTCGACCGGCATTTCCTCGACGGTTTCCGCGCCGCGCTGCCGAAGGCGGAAGTCATGGCCTTCGACGACGCCGGCCACTACGTGCTGGAGGACAAGGCCGACGTGCTGGTCCCGGCGATCCGCCGGTTCCTGGACGCCCATCCGCTCGCGTAACGTCTTCTCCCGGATGCGGGGAAGGAATCAGATCTCCGGCAGCGGATTCTTCTCCGCCTCGTCCACGCCCACCCAGTCTTCCGGCGTCAGCGCCGGCAGCCCGTATGCCTGCCGCGCCTTGTCGCATTGCGCGCTGGCCCGGCCGAATTCCCACGACGCCGGCATCAGCGCGCAGGCCGAAGGGCGGCGGTCGTGGATGGTGCAGCGGCTGTAGCGACCGATGTCGGCGTCCAGGGCGACGCAGCGCGGTTTCGCCGCGTTGGTGCCGCGCATCGCGCGCTCGTGGGTGCGCAGCGGTTCGGTCAGTTCCAATGGCACCCGTCCGCCCAGCGCCGCGTCGGCTTCCGACCAGTGGAGGCCGACGCGGAAATGCGCGCAGCAGGCGCCGCAGGTCAGGCAGGGATGCATCGGCAACGGATCGGGACGGACGGGTGCGGCATTTTGCCGCTTCCAGGGCAGGGCACAAGCCACCGCACACGCGATGGCCGGCAGCGGCGAGAATAGGCGCATGGACAGTTCCCGCAACATCGCCGCCGCGCTGCCGCAACTGGCGCGCGAACGCCCGCAGCAGGTCGCGATCCGCTGCCCCGGCAAGGGCGGCCGCTACGACGTCGCGCTGGACTACGCCGCGCTGGACGCGCGCAGCGACGCCATCGCGGCCGGGCTGGGGCGCATCGGCATCGTCCGCGGCACCCGCACCGTGGTGATGGTGCGGCCGTCGCCGGAGTTCTTCCTGCTGATGTTCGCCCTGTTCAAGGCCGGCGCGGTGCCGGTGCTGGTCGACCCGGGCATCGACCGGCGCGCGCTGAAGCAATGCCTGGACGAGGCGCAGGCGCAGGCCTTCGTCGGCATCCCGCTGGCGCAGGCGGCGCGGATCGCGCTGGGCTGGGCGAAGTCGGCGCAGGTCGTCGTCACCGTCGGCGCGCGCTGGGGCTGGGGCGGGGCGACGCTGGCCGAAGTCGAGGCGCTGGGCGCGGACGATGGCCCGCAACTGGCCGACGCCGGCGGCGATGAGGTCGCGGCGATCCTGTTCACCAGCGGCAGCACCGGCGTGCCGAAGGGCGTGGTCTACCGGCGCCGGCATTTCGTCGCGCAGGTGGAGATGCTGCGCAACGCCTTCGGCATGCAGGCCGGCGGCGTCGACCTGCCGACTTTCCCGCCGTTCGCGCTGTTCGACCCGGCGCTGGGACTGACCTCGGTGATCCCCGACATGGATCCCACGCGGCCGGCCAGGGCCGACCCGCGCAAGCTGCATGCGGCGATGCGGGAGTTCGGCGTGACCCAGTTGTTCGGCTCGCCGGCGCTGATGCGGGTGCTGGCCGAACATGGCGAACCGCTGCCGATGAGCGTGCAGCGCGCCACGTCCGCCGGCGCGCCGGTGCCGCCGGAGGTCGTGGCGAAGCTGCGCGCGCTGATGCCGCCGGAAGCGCAGTTCTGGACGCCCTACGGCGCCACCGAATGCCTGCCGGTGGCGGCGATCGAGGGCCGCGAACTGCAAGCCACTCGCGCGGCCACCGAATCCGGCGCGGGTACTTGCGTCGGCCGCCCGGTGCCGCCGAACGAGGTCCGCCTCATCGCCATCGGCGACGAACCCATCGCCGAATGGTCGGACGACCTGCAGGTTCGGTCCGGCCAGGTCGGCGAGATCACCGTCGCCGGCCCCAGCACGACCGACAGCTATTTCAACCGCGACGCAGCCACGCGCGCGGCCAAGATCCGCGAGCGCCTGGCTGACGGCGGCGAACGCGTCGTCCACCGCATGGGCGATCTGGGCTGGTTCGACGAACAGGGCCGGTTGTGGTTCTGCGGGCGCAAGAGCCAGCGCGTGGAAACCGCCGCCGGCCCGCTGTATACCGAACAGGTAGAGCCGGTGTTCAACACCCATCCGTGGGTGCGCCGCTCGGCGCTGGTCGGCGTCGGCAGGCGCGGCTGGCAGGCGCCGGTGGTGTGCATCGAGACCGACCGCCGCCTGCGCCGCGCCGAGCGCGACGACCTGCTGCTGTCGCAACTGCCGGCGCTGGCGCAATCGCATCCGCACCTGCGCGGCATCCGCGATTTCCTGCTGCATCCGGGCTTCCCGGTGGACATCCGCCACAACGCCAAGATCGGCCGCGAGAAACTGGCGGCGTGGGCGGCGAAGAAAACCGGGGCGGCGCGATGAAGATCCTGGTGACCGGCGGCGGCGGCTTCCTCGGGCAAGCCTTGTGCCGGGGGCTGGTCGAACGCGGGCATGAGGTGCGCAGCTTCAATCGCGGGCATTACCCGGCGTTGGAAGAAGTCAACGTGCGCCAGATCCGTGGCGACCTGGCCGATGGCGATGCGGTCCGCGCCGCGGCGCAGGGGGTCGACGCGATCCTGCACAACGCCGCCAAGGCCGGGGCGTGGGGTAGCTACGACAGCTATCACCAGGCGAACGTCGTCGGCACGCGGAACGTGCTCGCCGCCTGTCGCGCGCACGGCATCGGCAAGCTCGTCCATACCTCCACGCCCAGCGTGACCCATCGCGCGACCCATCCGGTCGAAGGACTGGGCGCGCACGAAGTGCCCTACGGCGAGAATTTCCAGGCGCCATACGCGACCACCAAGGCCATTGCCGAAAAGGACGTGCTGGCGGCGAACGGCGCCGACCTCGCCACCGTTGCGCTGCGTCCGCGGCTGATCTGGGGCGTCGGCGATTCGCAGATCCTGCCGCGGCTGGTCGAACGCGCTCGCGCTGGCCGCCTGCGCATCGTCGGCGACGGCCGCAACAAGGTCGACACCACCTACATCGACAACGCCGCGCAGGCGCATTTCGATGCGCTGGAGCACCTCGCCGTCGGCGCGGCCTGCACCGGCAAGGCGTATTTCATCTCCAACGGCGAGCCGTGGCCGATGAAGGACATCGTCAACGCGCTGCTGGCCGCCGCCGGCGCGCCGCAGGTGGAGAAGACGCTTTCGTTCAAGGCCGCCTACCGCATCGGCGCGGCCTGCGAAACCTTGTGGAGAGTCCTGCCGCTGAAGGGCGAGCCGCCGATGACGCGCTTCTTGGCCGAACAGTTGTGCACGCCGCACTGGTACGACATGGAGCCGGCGCGGCGCGACTTCGGCTACGTGCCTCGCGTGACGATGCAGGAAGGCCTGCGGCGGCTGGCCGAATCGCTGCGCGGTTAGTCAGTGCCTTTGCAGCCAGGTCGCCGGATCGACCGGCTGGCCGTTGCGGCGCAGTTCGAAGTACAGCGCCGGCGTGCCGAAACCGCCGGAACTGCCGACCCGCGACACCGCGTCGCCGCGCCTGACCGTGTCGCCGGCGTCGCGCAGCAGGCTTTCGTTGTGCGCGTACAGGCTCATGTAGCCGTTGCCGTGGTCGACGATCAGGATCAGGCCGTAGCCGGTCATCCATTCGGCGAACACCACGGTGCCGTCGGCGACCGCGGTGACGGTGCTGCCGGCCGGCGCGCCGATCAGCACACCGGAGCTGGGGCGGCCGTCGGGCATGCGCCCGCCGTAGCGCGCCAGCAGGTTGCCGGACAGCGGCCAGCCCAGCCCGCCGACCTTCAGCGCCGGCGCGTTGGCCACCGTCGGCGGTGGCGATGCGCGTTCGCCGGGCTTGCGCGCCTGCGCCTGCTTCGCCTCGCGCGCGGCCGCGGCGCGGCGTTCGGCTTCGGCGCGGGCCGCGGCCGCGCGCAGGTTGGCCAGCAGTTTCTCCAGCGCCTTGGCGTCGCGGCCCAGCGCCTTTTCCCGCGCGTCGTGGTCCTGGTACTGCCGGTCGAGCCGGGCGAGCACGTCGGCGCGCGTTTCGCGGTCCTTGCGCAGCGTCGCGATCTGCTGGCGTTGCTGCTGGCGCGTCTGTTCCAGTTGCGCGCGGCGCGCCTGGATCTCGCTTTCGACCTGCGCCAGTTGCCGCAGGCCCTCGCCCAGCGCGGCAATCCGCCGCGCCTGGTCGCGCTGCACGTAGCCGCTGTACGCCAGCGCCAGGTTGGCGCGGGCCACGCTGTCCTGCGACAGCAGCGCCTTCAGCGGCGCGTTGTCGCCCTGCAGGTAGGCCGCGCGCAGCAGCGTCGCCAGTTGCGCGCGCTGCGCGGCAAGTTGCGATTGCATGCCGTCGCGCCGGACCTGCAGTTCGGCCAGCGCCGCCGCCTCGCGCTTCAGCGCGGCCTCGGTTTCGCCGAGCGTGCGGCTGCTGCGGCCGACCTGTTCGTCGGCCTCGCGCAGCTTGCGCGAGGCGTCGCCGCGCTGGCCTTCGATCTCGCGGCGTTCGGCGGCGATCGACTTCAGTTCGCCGCGCAGTTTCTCCAGCTTGCGCTGGGCTTCGCGCGTGTCCTGCGCGGACACGGCGGGCGCCAGCGTCGCCAGCGCCAGCGCCAACATCAGGCGGCGGAGCGCTTCGCCGGCCACGCCTCGCCGCCGGCGGTCGGGCGAGGGCGGTCGGGCGGAAGCTGCGGGCACGGCGGAACTCACGGTGGCTTGAGGCAGGTCGTGATTGTATCTAAGCGAGCCGCATCGGTTTAAACCCGCGGCCGCACTCGCGCATCCCATTGCCGAATCCACCGAGGAATCCACCATGTCCAAGCTTTGTTCCCTGCTGTTGCTGACCCTGGCGCTGAGCGCCGTCCCCGCCCTGGCCGGGCAGAATCATTCCAAGGTCGTCGGCGCGATCACCGTCGAACCCGGCCAGACCTACGGCGACCTGGAAACCGTCACCGGCGCGATCCGCATCGGCGCCGGCGCGCGCACCGGCGACGCCAGCACGGTCAACGGCGCCATCGTGGTCGAGGACAAGGCCAGCACCGGCGACCTGGAAACGGTCAACGGCGCGATCACCGCGGGCGATGGCGTCGCCATCGGCGGCGGCGTGGAGACGGTCAACGGCGCGGTCAGGCTGGGCCGCGACGCCGTGGTCGACGGCGGCATCGAGACGGTGAATGGCGGCATCTTCATCGACCACGGCGGCCGCGTCCGCGGCGACATCAGCAACGTCAACGGCGGCATCGGCACGGTCGCCAGCGAGATCGGCGGCGACGTCGAGACCGTCACCGGCGACGTCACCATCGGCGTCGGCACCCACGTCAAGGGCGGGCTGAAGGTGGAGAAGGACAAGAGCAAGGTCCATTCGTCCAGGCGCGATCCGCGCGTCGTGATCGGCCCGGACGCGGTGGTCGACGGCCCGCTGGTGTTCGAACGCCCGGTGGTGCTGTACGTGCACCGAACCGCGAAGATCGGCCCGGTGACCGGCGCGACCGCGAAGATGTTCGATACGCCGACCGCACCGAAGGATTGAGTTTCCGCTTGCGTCCTGCGCCCGGTGCAGGCGAGGGGCATAATCGGGCTTTCCTTGCAACGGGGAAGGCCCGATGTCCCGCAAACTGCTCCTTGGCCTGGCCGTGCTGGCCGCCGTCGCGGCATGCAAGCGCGAAGCCGCCGAAACCGCCGCGCCCGCCGTCCCCGCCGCGCCCGAGCCGGTCGCGTCGGCGCACGCCTTCAGCCCCGCCATCGACGCCGGCGACTTCGGCGAACTGGTCAAGACCCTGTCCTCGGACGAATTCGAGGGCCGCGGGCCCGGTTCGCCGGGCGAGGACAAGACCGTCGCCTACATCACCGCGCAGATGCAGCGCATCGGCCTGCAGCCGGGCAACGACGGCGGCTGGACCCAGGACGTGCCGATGGTCGAAACCACCGCCGACGAAGGCACGGTGCTGAAGCTGGAGCAGGGCGGGCAGGTGCGCGAGCTGAAATTCGGCGCCGACATGGTCGTCGGCACCCGCACCAACCGGCCGGAAGTGAAGATCGACGGCAGCGAGATGGTGTTCGTCGGCTACGGCGTCGACGCGCCGGAGCGGCATTGGAACGATTACGCCGGCCAGGACTGGAAGGGCAAGACCGTGGTGATGTTCGTCAACGACCCCGGTTTCCACAACGGCGACGAATCGCTGTTCGACGGCCGCAAGATGACCTATTACGGCCGCTGGACCTACAAGTTCGAGGAAGCCGCGCGCAAGGGCGCCGCCGCCGCGATCATCGTCCACGACACCGCCGGCGCCAGCTACGGCTGGGACGTGGTGAAGAACTCCTGGTCCGGCGCGCAGTACGACCTGCCGGCGAAGGACGACCCGGAGCCGCGCGTGCCGGTGCAGGGCTGGATCACCGCCGACGCGGCCAGGCCGCTGTTCGCCGCCGCCGGCCTGGACCTGGACGCGATGTACAAGGCGGCGGGCAAGCGCGGCTTCAAGCCGGCGCCGCTGAAGGCGAAGCTGTCGGTGGACCTGAAATCGACCATCGTCGAGAAGAAGTCGCGCAACGTGATCGGCGTGCTGCCGGGCAGCGAGAGGCCCGACGAAGCAGTGGTCTACATGGCCCACTGGGACCACCTGGGCAAGCACGAGGGCGAGGCCGGCGACAACATCTACAACGGCGCGGTCGACAACGCCACCGGCGTGGCCGGCATCCTCGAGATCGCCGACGCCTTCGCCCACCAGCAGCCTGCGCCGAAGCGCTCGGTCGTGTTCCTCGCCGTCACCCTGGAGGAATCCGGCCTGCTCGGCTCCAAGTACTACGTCGCGCATCCGACCTTCCCGCTGGACAAGATCGCCGGCGTGGTCAACCTGGACGCGATGTCGGTAGCCGGCCGGGCCCGCGACGTCACCGTCACCGGCTTCGGCTCCTCGCAACTGGAGGACATCCTCAAGCCGCTGGCGGCCCTGCAGGGCCGCAGCCTGCACGCCGAAAACAGCCCGGAAAGCGGCTTCTACTTCCGCTCCGACCACTTCAACTTCGCCAAGGCCGGCGTACCGGCGCTGTACCTCGACGGTGGCGAAGACCTGGTCGAAGGCGGCGTCGAAGCCGGCAAGGCCGCGGCCAGGGACTACGGCGAGAACCGCTACCACTCGCCGCGGGACGAATACGACCCGGCCGCGTGGAAGCTCGACGGCACCGTGCAGGACCTGGAGCTGGCCTACGGCGTCGGCAAGGAACTGGTCGCCGGCGACGCTTGGCCGAACTGGTACGAAGGCAACGCCTTCAAGGCCGCGCGCGACCGGATGATGCAAGCGAAGACGAAATGATCCCTGGCTCCCGGAGGAACCCGTCATGGCCATCGCCTACTGGTGCGTGCTGATCGCCGCCGTATTGCCCTACGTCTGGGCCGTCGTCGCCAAGTCGCGGCCCGGCTACAACAACCGCAACCCGCGCGCCTGGGTCGCCAAGCAGCCGCAGGACTACTTCCTGCAGCGCGCCAACAACGCGCACCTCAACGCATTCGAGGCCTTCGCACCGTTCGCCGCCGGCGTGATCCTGGCGCAACTGGCCGGCGTGCCGGCCGGCACGATCGACAAGCTGGCCATCGCCTTCGTCGTCCTGCGCGTGCTGCATGGCCTGTTCTACCTCGGCAACCTGTCGCCGCTGCGCAGCCTGTCGTGGCTGGGCGGCCTCGCCTGCGCGCTGGCGCTGATCGCGCTGGCGGCGTTGCGGGCGGGTTGATCGATCGGGCGCTTGTTTCGAACCTTCGCGACGACCTGCCGCGCGTCCGTCAGCCGGCGAAGATCTGCAGCAGGTGCCGGCCGTATTTCCCGGAGTGGGTCGCCGTCACCGCGACGATCGCGTAGGCGAAGACCCCGGCGGCGGCCATGAACGCGGCCACCGCAGGCCATTTCAGGCTGCGCGGCGGGGCGATCCGCTTGTGCAGGTTGCGGATGAAGAATTCGGCGACCAGCAGGTTGGGGACGAAGAACAGGTACAGGATGGCGTAGTCGAAAAAGCCGGGCGCCAGATCGTCCTCGCCGATGCCGATGCCGCCGGTCAGGTCGCGCCAGGCCCGGAGTTCGAGATCGAACACCCACGAACCCAGCACCATCGCGAACAGGCGGATCGCCCACGCCCGGTGCAGGTCGAACCGTTTCGCGCGCGCATGGACATAGGCCATCACCGAACTCAGCATCATCACCGCCCCCCAGATGCCGAATGCGACCGACGCCGCCGGGATGTAGGCGCCGCGGGTCAGGATGAACGACATGCCGCCGACGCCGGCCAGGAAACCCGCGCTCACGTAGACCCGGCCCGTCCAGCGATGCACGGCGCGGTGGCGCGCGCGGATCCGGGCCGACAGCAGGATCGGCCAGGCCAGCACCAGGATCGTCCCCATCACGAAGTGCATGCCGATGTCGAGGTTGGCGATCCATTCGGATGCCGTCCGCATCGGCAGGCCCGCCACCAAGCCGTGCCACTGGTCGAAGTTCCTGGAGGTGGCGCCGCTCGCCCGCAGCACGATGTAGACGCCGAAGGCCGCGAGCCCGGCCAGCGCCGCGAATTGGAAGAAGCGGCCGGTCCAGCGGAGCAGGCGTTGTTCGTTGGACATCGGCCTTGGGCTGGCTGGAGCGGCGCTCGGCGTGGCGTGCGGGTTCATGGCGTTCGCTCGAGTGGCTGGCTTGCGAATGCCCGCGGCCTCACAGTCGGGCGATCTCGGGCGCTTTCGCGCCGAACCATGCCTTGTCGTAGGCCTGCCGCGCCGCCTTCTCCGCCGCCCTGTCGCCTTTGCGCTTGTAGACCTCGGCCAATCCCGCCAGCGCCCAGCCGTTGCCGCGCGCGCGCAGCAGCGATTCGCGCAGCACCTTCTCCGCCGCGTCCAGCTTGCCCTGCCGCAGGTAGACCGAACCCAGCGACTGGCGGATCGGGTAGTACCAGTACGGCGGCTCCATGTAGGAAAGCGAATCCTCGACCGCGACGGCTTCCTCGTAGGCCTTCGCGGCGGCGGCAAGGTCGCCGCGCGCATCGGCGAGGCGGGCGCCGGCGACCAGGCGCGCGGTCCGCACGATGTCCTTGCCGGGCACGTACCAGTCGACGTAGCGCTGGAAGTCGGCGTCGCGTTCGATGCCTTCGATGGCGGCGATCTCGCGTTCGGCGTCGTCGAAGTCCCGCTTCGCGGCGAAGGCCAGCGCGCGCGCGTAGTGCGCGAGCGCCGCCACGATGACCCGATCTTCCGGCGGAGCCTTCAGGGCGAGGATGTCCGCGGGCGGGCTGAAGATGGCGTGCGCTAGGTACGGCGCGGCCTTGATCGGTTCCAGCAGCGGGAATTCCGCGACGACCTCGTCGGCCAGCGAGGCGTCGAGCTTGCCTGCGGCGTCGATCGCGGTCGCGCCGTCGCCGCCCATCTGCGCGGACACCAGCACGAAGTGGATGTTGTGCGGGTAGTAGGCCGCCTTGTACAGCGGGTCGGACGGCGAGGTCGCGAAATACGCTTCGTCGGCGGCCATCGCGCGCTTGTTGATCTCCAGCGACTCCTTGAACAGGCCCACGCGGTAGTAGATGTGCGCGGGCATGTGCACGACGTGTCCTGCGCCGGGCATCAGCGCGGCCAGGCGCCTGGCGTGCGGCAGGCCGCGTTCCGGCGCGGCGGAAGCTTCGACGGCGTGGATGTAGAGGTGGATCGCGCCCGGATGCGCCGGATTGCGGGCCAGGACCTTTTCCAGCGCCGCGAGCATCTCCCCGGCGCGGCCCTTGGGTTCGGTTCCCGCCGCTTCCCAGTAATCCCACGGCTGCGTGTCCATGATCGATTCGGCGTAGAGCGTCTGGATCGTGTCGTCGTCCGGATACTGCGCGGCCACGGCCTGCATCGCATCGGCGAAGGCGGCGTCCAGCGCGACGCGATCGGCTTCGGGGTCGGCCGAGTAGCGCCGCTGCAACGCGGCGATCAGCGCGCGGTCCCTGGCCGGCGCGGCGGGCGCCAGTGCCACCGCCTTCGACAGCGCCGCGAACGCGGGCGCCACCGCCTCGGGCAGCATCGGCGCGTTGATGTTCGGCCCCAGCACGAAGGCTTCGCCCCAATGCGCCATCGCCAGCTTCGGGTCTTGCTGCTGCGCGGCGCGGAACGCGTGCTGCGCCTCGGCGTGGTTGAACGCGAACGCCCAGCGCAGGCCCTGGTCGAAATACGCCTGCGCCCTGGCGCTTTGCGTGCCCACCTCCAGACTCAGACTGCCGAGATTGTCGTACAGCGGCACCGCACCGTCCGCGGCTTTCATCGGCGGCGTTGGGAAAGGCCGGGTTTCGGCGGCCTGCGCAAGCACCAGCGCGCCGAGCAGCGCGGGACGTCCCGCGACGGGCGGAAAACAGGCGGCGCTCCCCGGATCAAGCAGGGTGTCGTAGGCCGCGGACGCGTCTTCCGATCTCCCCGCCAGGCTGGCCGAGCCGCAGATGCCGGCGAGCGCGACGGACAGTGCAACGAAACGGGGCGATGGCGTTTTCATGGGCGGTCCCTCGAAGCTGGCGGGCTGCCGGGAAGGCTCGTATGGCGTTCGGATCGGGCGATCGTTCCCGGCGCGTCCAGCTTCCCGCCGCGGCCACGATCCGTCTTTAGGCGAGTCGCAGGCCAGTCGCAGGTTGCTGAGGAAAGGCTCAGGAAGCGGCCGGGCCGTCCGGGCGGACTGCGCCATATACTTGGCCGGGTGGGGTTTCCCGCCGGGGACCGTATGCCTCAGCCTGCTCCGGACCGCCTTGCCTTCGACGACCTGGTGATCGATTTCGCTGGCCGGCGGCTGTCGCGCGCGGGCCGCGAGCAGGCGCTGGAACCCAAGGCCTTCGCCGTGCTCGCGTTGTTGGCCGGTTCGCCCGGCCGGGTATTCACCCGCGACGAAATCCTGGATGCGGTCTGGGGCCACCGGCACGTCACCCAGAGCGTGTTGAACCGGATCATGAGCCTGCTGCGCCAGACGCTGGGCGAAGACGCCCTGCATCCGCGGCTGCTGCATACGGTGTACGGGGTCGGTTATCGCTTCGACCTGCCCGCGTCCGGATCGCTGCCTGTTGCGATGGCGGACAGCGGAAACGACGCCGGCAGCGCGGAGGAAGCGGCGGCAGTGCCGGCCGCGCCCGTCGTGTCGGCGCGTCGCCCGCGCTGGCCCTGGCTGGTCGCCATCGCTGCCGTGGCATTGCTGGCGGTCGCCGTAGGCTGGCTGTCGCGCCAGGAGGGGGCCGCGCCCGTCGCGCCGGCGGCCACGCCCGCAGGCTCCCCCCGGCCCTCGCTGGCGGTGTTGCCGTTCGCCGATCTTTCCCGTGCGCGCGACCAGGAATACCTGGCCGACGGCCTGGCCGAGGAGATCCTCAACCAGTTGGCGCAGTCGCAGTCGCTGCAGGTGGTGGGGCGCACGTCGAGCTTCTCGTTCAAGGGCCGCAACGAGGACCTGCGCGCCATCGGCGGCAAACTCGGCGTCGCCTACCTGCTGGAAGGCAGCGTGCGCCGGGATGGCGACGACCTGCGCGTTACCGCGCAGCTCGTCCGCGCAGACGACGGCACCCACCTGTGGTCGAAGACCTACGCGCGCGAACTGCGCGACGTGTTCGCGGTGCAGGAGGAAATCTCGCGCGACGTGGCGCAGGCGCTGAGCGTGAAGCTGGACGTGGCGAGGTTCAACCGCGAGCAGGGCGGCACGACGAATGTCGAGGCCTACGAGCGCTTCCTGCGCTGGCGCGGCATCGTGATGCGGGAACTGTTCGACGTCGCGCACGACCGCGAACGCCTGCGGTTGGCGCGCGAAATGGTCGCGCTGGATCCGCAGTGCGTGCTGTGCCGGGACGCGCTGGCCGCTTCGTTGAATGCGCTGGCGCACGAGGTCGGCGGCGTGCAGGCCGAACAATTGCGCGCCGAGGCGTCGCAGGTCCGCGAAGACATCGCCCGCATCGCGCCGGACAGCTGGGTGGCCAGGCGCGACCACTCCAATGCGTTGTGGCGCGAGGGCAGGCGCAGCGAGGCCATCGCCCTGGCGAAGCAGATCGTGGATGCCGGTCCCGCGACCAAGGAGCGGGTATGGGATTACACCTACATGATCTTCGCCATGGGCCACCTGGAAGAGACCATCGCCCTGGTCGAGCAGGTGCGTGCGACCGAGCCGATGGCGCTGTTCCTTTCGCGCGACCTGCAGTACGACTACATCGCCGCGCGGCGCTACGAGGACGCCGAGGCCGAATACCAGCGCGGCCTGGAACTGGAGGGCAGCCAGTTGGAGCCGGACTACGTCGCCTTCTTCCGCCAGCTGGCGGGCAAGCGGCCCGGCGGCGTGGCGGAACTGCGCGGACTGCATGGCCGGTTGCGGGGGTACGCGCAATTCGACACGCCGTTCTTCCGCGACCTGGACGCGGTGCTGGACGATCGCGAAGCGATGCTCGGCCTGGTGCGCAAGGCGCTCGCGGACGAGGCCTATGGCGGCGCGGGCGCCGCCTACGTCTGGACCAGCGTGGCCGATGCGCTGGACGACGCCGACCTGGCCGCAATCGCACTGCGCAGGACCATGGAGGCGAAACGAGGATTCAGGGAAGGCGGCATGGCCCAGGATTCCTATGCCATGTTCTGGATCGCGCCGTATTCGGGCCTGCGCGGGCACCCGGAATTCAAGCGGTTGCTGATCGAGACCGGCGTGGCCGACTACTGGCGGCAGACCGGCAAGTGGGGCGACGGTTGCGGGCCGCTGGGCGCGGACGACTTCGAGTGCCGGTGACGCGCTATGCGTCCGCGTCCCAGCCGAACAGCGCGAACGCCTTGCGGAATTCCGCGTCGAGCGGCGCGACGGCTTCGATGCGTTCGCCGCTGGCGGGGTGGTCGAACGCCAGCCGCCGCGCGTGCAGCAGCATGCGGTGCACGCCGTGCATGCGGAAATGGCGATTGTGGCGACCGTCGCCGTGGCTGCTGTCGCCGATCAGGTGGTGCGAGACGTGCTTCAGGTGCCGGCGGATCTGGCGGAAGCGGCCGGTCTGCGGCCAGCAGCGCAGCAGCGCGTAACGCGAGGTCGCGAAGCCCGACGACGGCAGCGGCAGTTCGCCGACCGCAATGCGCCGGAACCGGGTGACCGCCGGTTTCTTCTCCGGCTTGCCCGGTCCGCCGTCGAGCGGATGGTCGACGACGAATTCTTCTTCCTGCGGCCAGCCCCGGCAGACGGCCAGGTATTCCTTGTCGAAGCGGGCCTTGTCGAAGTCGCGTTCCATCACCTGCCGGCCGAGCGCGCCGGCGGCGTCGCGGTCGAACGCCAGCAGCAGGCAGCCGCTGGTGGCGCGGTCGAGGCGATGGACCAGGAACACCGGCTTGCCGAACTGTTCGCGCAGGCGGTCGGCGAGGAAATCGTCTTCGCCGCGCGCCAGCGGGCTGTCGTGGACCATCAGGCCGGCCGGCTTGTCCACCACCGCGATGCGCTCGTCGGCGTACAGGACGCCGATGGCCGTCACCTGCGCGGCCACGCCGCGACCAGCGCCCACAGCCCGCCGATGCCGGCGATCCACGCCGACGCCGGAATCGACCACAGGCGCGGGCCGCCGGCGTCGAGCCCGTACAGCACGGTGGCCGCAATCAGCAGCGCCGAGCCGAGGATCGCGTACACCGCGCGCCGCTGCAGGTTGCGCAGCGACAGGGTCAGTTCCGCCAGGTCCTGCGAGCGCATCGCCAGTTCGTGCCGGCCTTCGACCTGCTGCTTCAGCCAGCCGTGGACCAGGCGCGGCATCTCCGGGGTGTGGGTCATGATCTCCGGCAGGCGCTTGCGCAGTTCGCGCAGCACGCTGGCCGGGCTGTAGCGCTTGACCAGGATCCTTTCCAGCACCGGCTTGGCCACCGCCCAGATGTCCAGTTGCGGATCGAGCTGGCGGCCGACGCCCTCGATGTTCAGCAGCGTCTTCTGCAGCAGGATCAGCTGCGGCTGCAGGGTCAGCCCGTATTTCTGCGCGGTGCGGAACAGCTTGACCAGCACCTCGGCCAGCGAGATTTCCGACAGCGGCCGGGTGAAGTACGGCTCGCAGATCGCACGCGCGGCCGCTTCGAGTTCGTCCAGCCGCACCGTGTCCGGCATCCAGCCGGCCTCGACGTGCAGTTCGGCGATGCGGCGGTAGTCCTTGTTGAAGATCGCCATGAAGTTCTCGGCCAGGTAGTACTGGTCCTGCGGCGAGAGCTGGCCGACGATGCCGAAGTCCAGCGCGATGAAGCGCGGGTTGGCCCGGCGCGCCGGGTCGGCGTCGACCCAGATGTTGCCGGCGTGGGCGTCGGCGTGGAAGAAATTGTCGCGGAACACCTCGGTGTAGAACACGCGCACGCCCTTGGCCGCCAGCGCCTTGCGGTCGATGCCGGCGGCGTCCAGCGCGGCGATGTCGTCGGACGGGATGCCGTGCACGCGCTCCATCGTCAGCGCGCGCTCGGCCGTGTGCGTCCACACGATTTCCGGCACGTACATGTCGTCCGAACCCGACCACAACCGCCGCATCACGCTGGCGTTGGCGCCTTCGCGCTGCAGGTCCAGCTCGGCGGCCAGCGTGGTTTCGACCTCGGCGACGACCTCGCGCGGGCGGATCTTGTCGGCGTTGGGATGGGTGCGCTCGACCAGCGCGGCGGCCGATTTCAGCAGGGCGATGTCGGCGGCGATCTGCCGCTCGACGCCGGGGCGCAGCACCTTGACCACGACTTCGCGCGCGACGCCGTCGGCGTCGGGCGGCAGCGTCGCCGCGTGCACCTGCGCGATCGACGCCGAGGCCAGCGGCACGGTGTCGAACGCGGCGAAAGCGACCTCGACCGGACGCCCCAGCGCCTGTTCGACGATGCGCCTGGCCGTCTCGCCGTCGAACGGCTGCACCTTGTCCTGCAGCAGCGTGAGTTCGTCGGCCACGTCCGCCGGGATCAGGTCGCGGCGGGTCGAGAGGATCTGCCCGAACTTGACGAAGATCGGCCCCAGTTCCTGCAGCGCCAGCCGCAGCCGCGCGCCGCGCGACTGCGCGGCGATGTCGGCTGAGGCGCGCGGCACGAACGGCCGCGCCAGTTTCAGCCAGCGCTCGGCCGGGGTGTCGTCCAGCAGGTCGTCCAGCCGGTAGCGCAACAGCACCCGGCCGATGCGGCTGGCGCGCAGCGCCGCCTTCAGGCTGCTCATGCGCCGCCCCCGAGCCGGGCGATGCGCGCGGCCAGGCGCTCCACGTCGTCGCGCAACGCATCCACGTCGTCGTGGAAGGCGTGCTGCTCGGCGCGGCCGACCGCGTCGCGCGATTCCTCGACCACGTAGCCGGCGGCGTTCTCGGCCAGCCCCGCGCCCAGCGAGCGCAGTTGCCGCAATGCGCCGCGCGCGGCGTTGGCGACCTGCACGCCGACGACCTCGCCGAACGCGGCGACGAAGGGCTGCTGCCAGTCCGGGTCGAAACGCTGCGCCAGGGTCTGCAGGCGTCGCGCCAGTTCGGCGTCGCCGGACACGCGCAGCCGGCCGGCCGGCGCGGCGTCGTCGCGCCTCAGGCCGAGCTTCGCGAAAGCCGGCAGTTGCGACAGCAGCCCGCCCAGCGTGGCGCGCACGGCGAGGTCGGGTTCGGACTCGTCGAAGGCCGGGCCGACCTTCAGCCGCTCGCGGTCGACGCGGATTTCCAGCGCCAGCGCCGGTGCTTGCAGGTGCAGGGCGATGCGGCGGCCGTCGAGCGGCTTCAGCGCCGCGCGGGTATCCGGGTCGAGCGCCAGCGCGCGCTCCAGCGCCGCTTCCAGCGCGCGGCCGGCCAGCGGCTTGAGGGAATCGAGGGGCGACATGGCGGCATTTTAGGGGTGTTCCCGCGATTGCGGGGAAGGGGCTCGCATGCAGGAGCGGCGTGAGCCGCGACAGGTCGGGGACGCTGCTCCTGTTGTTTGCGGGATGGATGGAAAAAAGCCGAAGCGTTCCGCGCTGACGCGCGGGTTACTTTTCTTTGCTTGTGCAAAGAGGCGCTTTTCAACAGACGAATGTCTGGTCAAAGTAACCAAAAGAGACGCTTTTCAACAGCCGAATGGCTGGTCAAGCACACCCTGCCTTCGCGCCCTCCGCGCTGCGTGCGGAGGGTTCGCTCCGCCGGCGGGATTTTTGGAAGGGACATCCATGTCCCTTCCAAAAACGACGCGCATCCATGCGCGCCGCCCCTGCGGGGTTATTCCCGCCGGCTCCGCCGCTGCGGAAGGGACCCGAAGTCAAAAGCAACGACTGGATCAACGGCAAATGCGCGCCAGCCGCCGTTCATCGGCGCTTCGCGCATAATCTGGGCATTGGTTTTCCCGCTTCCTGGAGCATGCGCATGCGGTTGTCCTTCCTGTTCCTGCTGTGGCTGGCGGCCGTGCCGGCGTTCGCGCAACAGACGGCCGCGCCGGCGGACGCGGGGCAGGATCAGGACGAAGTCGCATCCAGCGACGATCCCGATGCCGCCGAAACCGCGCCGGCGAAGGTGCCGTTGGCCGAGATCCGCCGCTACGTGGCCGTGTTCAACGCGATCAAGCAAGCCTACGTCGAGCCGGTCGAGGACAAGGCGTTGATGCAGTCGGCGATCCGCGGGCTGCTGCTGGACCTCGATCCGCACAGCGAATACTTCGACAAGGACGACGCCGAGGACTTCGACGAACAGGCCACCGGCGCCTACGCCGGCATCGGCGTCGAGCTGATGAACGAACCGGACAACGCGCTGCGGGTGGTCGCGCCGATCGACGACACCCCGGCCGCGCGCGCCGGGATCAAGGCCGGCGACCTGATCGTCGCGGTCGACGGCAAGCCGCTGCCCAACGACAACGGCATGGCCCCGCTGCGCGGCGAAGCGGGCAGCAAGGTCAGGCTGACGATCGTGCGCGAAGGCCGCGACAAGCCCTTCGACGTGGAACTGGTGCGCGAGATCAT
This sequence comes from Pseudoxanthomonas sp., assembly GCA_047601245.1. GTDB lineage: Bacteria > Pseudomonadota > Gammaproteobacteria > Xanthomonadales > Xanthomonadaceae > Pseudoxanthomonas_A. Next base: position 2,334,938 of record JASGJU010000002.1, on the reverse strand, counting down.
CCACGTCGCCAGCGTCAAGAGCCGCCTGCTGGAGCCGGGCTACGGCTACGTGCGGATCAGCGCGTTCCAGGCCGACACCGGCGCCGAATTCCAGAAGCACGTCGACCAGTTGCAGGCCAAGGGCAAGCTGCGCGGCCTGGTGCTGGACCTGCGCAGCAACCCCGGCGGGCTGCTGACCGCGGCGGTGCAGGTGGCCGACGACCTGCTCGACAAGGGCAACATCGTCAGTACCCGCGGACGCGTGGCGATCAGCGACGCCAGCTTCGACGCCACGCCCGGCGACCGCCTGGCCGGCGCGCCGGTGGTGGTGCTGGTGGACGCCGGTTCGGCCAGCGCCTCGGAAGTGCTGGCCGGCGCGCTGCGCGACAACCAGCGCGCGCGCATCGTCGGCAGCCGCACCTTCGGCAAGGGCAGCGTGCAGACCGTGCTGCCGCTGGACAACGGCGATTCGGTCAAGCTGACCACCGCGCGCTACTACACGCCCAGCGGCAAGTCGATCCAGGCCAGCGGCATCGTGCCGGACGTGGCGTTCGAACCGAAAGACAAGGCGCCGACGTTGATCAAGGACGGCGACAAGACCGCCCAGGCGATCGACGACAAGGGTTCGGCCATCGACTACAGCGAAGCCGCATTGCCGGGCCACCTGCGCGGCGACGACGAAGGCAAGGACGGCTACACACCCGGCGACGTGCTCGACGGCGACGAATACATTGCCGACGCGCTGGCCGAACTGAAGCATCCCGGCGCGGTCACGGCGGCGCGCAAGGCGAAGGCGGCGCAGGACAAGCCGGCAACGAAGTAGGTCAGGCCGACCGCGCCGTCGATCCGGCAGCGCTCACGACGCTTCGCCGACCACGCCGTATTCGGTCGGCAGCATCGCGTAGAACAGTTCCAGCTTTTCTGCCGCGAGCAGTTCCAGCAGTTGCTGCGCCTGTTCGCGGCTGGCGACGAACTCGACCAGGATGGGCTCCTCGCCGGCCAGTTCGAAGAAATGCTGTTCGTGCAGCCGGCCGCTGCGGCCGAAGCCGGCGATGGCGCGGAACGCCGAGCCGCCGGGAATGCCGAGGCGGCGCGCGCGGTCGAGCAGCCAGTCGTGCACCGGCACGCCGCCGTGCTTGCGGCTTTCGTAGGTGTACAGGCGCAGGTGGAAGCCATTCATTGCGCACCTCCGGCCAGCTTGAGCAGCGCGCGGGTCGCGGCCAGGCCGGCCAGCGTGGCCAGCAGCGAAGCGCCGACGTGGGCGAGGGTATGCAGCGCGACCCAGCGGTACTCGCCGCGCAGCAGCAGCGTCGCCGATTCGGCCGAATAGGTCGAGAACGTGGTCAGGCCGCCGAGGAAGCCGGTGGTGAAGGCCAGCCGCGCGGCCGGCGGCAAGCTCTCGAACTGGGCGAACACGCCCATCGCGCCGCCCATCAGCAGGCCGCCGAGCACGTTGGCCGCCAGCGTGCCTGGCGGCAGACTCGGGAAGATCGGGTTCATCGCCAGGCCCAGCGCCCAGCGCAGCAGGGCGCCGAAACCGGCGCCGACGAAGATGCTCAAGGCGGAAATACCGTCCACGCGCAACGACTCCTTTGAAGCGGGAGAGCATCGTGTGCCAGGCGGTGTCGGGACGGCAACGGCCTGCGCACCCGGGCTCCGGGGTGGGCAGGCATCATCAGCCGGGTCGGCGGTTCGCCCTGTGGCCAGGGCCGGAGGAATGCCATCTCCGCGGCGGCGATCTTAAGGCATTTCCCTGCCGCCCGTCGTTGCACTTGCGCGAGGGCATTCAGCCCACGGATGCCGGGTCATGACGAGCGAGTGCGGGTTTGGGAGCGGCTAACGCGGCTTCGCCGGCAATGGGCCATTCTTGGGCAGAAATGGCGTCACCACCTTCTCGCCGCTTTCGGCGTCGCGGATCGCCGACTGGCCCTTGCGCTCGACTTCCTCGACCCGCAGCAGGGCGTGCATCGGCAGGTGCAGCATCCTGGTGCTGCCGAATTCGTCGCGCAGGCGTTCCTCGGTGGGGTCCACGACCAGGCCGTTGTTGACGTCGAACACCAGTTCGCCGACCTCGGTGAAGCCCCAGATGTGGCTGGCGGCCACGTGCCGGGCGTACAGCTCGTAGACCTTGCCGTGGCTGAGGAAGCTGATTTTGTAGAGTGGTTTCGCCATGCGGGAATCTTAATGCGAACGTCGGCGGCCACGCCGCCTGCAAGCCGGGAAAATCGGGCTGGCGGCGCTGCAAATCAAGGACGGCCGCGCCGGTTTCCCGGCGCTCAATACCCCTTCTGCCGCCGCAGCCGCCGCGCGATCGCGCGGCGCACGAACAGCGCGAACGCCACCCCGAACACGAAGCCGGCGATGTGCGCCGACCAGGCCACCGCGCCGAACGCCGGGCCGATGTAGGCGAACAGCACCTGCAACGCGGCCCAGGCCCCGATCAGCAGGAACGCCGGCGCCTTGACGAATTCCAGGAACAGCCCCAGCGGCAGCACCACGCCGAGCTTCGCGCCGGGGAACAGCGCCAGGTAGGCGCCGATCACCGCCGACACCGCGCCGCTGGCGCCGATGATCACCCGGTCCGGCGCGCCGATGTACAGCCCGGCGGCCAGGTTCGACACCGCCCCGCCCAGCAGGAACAGCGCCAGGAACCGCCACGGCCCCATCGCGCGCTCGGCCGGCAGGCCGAACACCACCAGGAACACCAGGTTGCCCAGCAGGTGCGCCCAGTCGGCATGCAGGAAGGTCGCCGTGAACAGGCGCAGCACGCTGCCGTCGCGCAGGCCGTTGCGCCATGCCTGCAGGTCGCCCAGTCCGCCGGACAGCGCGCCCCAGTCGCGCAGCAGGCTGGCCTGCGGCTGCGCCGTGCCCCAGAGGAAGCTCAGGACCAGCACCGCCGCCAGCGCGGGGGTGGCCCAGCGCGGCGAAGTCCGCTGGCGGGTCGGCAGGGAAACGAACATGGCGGCAATTTAACGGTTGCGGAAGGCCGGGAAGCAGTGATTGTTCACAATAATGAACAGAGGTCCGTCCGACTGGCCGATGAACTGATTGTTAGCCTGGAGTTAATTGAAGCGGCGATTTGCGTATACTTGGATACGGCGTCGTATGTCGGGAGGGCTTCCGGCACGGGGCGGTGGCGGAGAGCCGCCGCAACCCATTGGACGCAGAGGATTTTCAACGTCTATCTCCGGAGAAGTTTGCATGAACAATGTCGCACGAATTTCCGCGCTGGCTTTCGGCATCGCCGGCGCGCTGGCCTTCGGCCAGGCCCATGCGGCCGCGTTTCAATTGAAGGAAAACAGCGCCAAGGGCCTGGGACGCGCCTTCGCCGGCTCGATCAGCGCCCCCGGCGACGCGTCGGTGGTGTTCACCAACCCGGCGGCCATGCGCGGCCTCGACGGCACCCAGATCCAGGCCGACCTCAGCGTGATCAGCTTCGGCGCCGACTTCGACGGCAACGGCAGCTACGCCACCGGCGCCCCGATCAGCGGCGGCAACGGCGGCGACGCCGGCGACGTGGTGCCGGTTCCGGCCGCGTACTTCCACCTGCCGATCGGCGAGAAGCAGCACTTCGGCGTGTCGCTGACCGCGCCGTACGGCTTCACCACCGAATACGACAAGGACTGGAAGGGCCGCTACAACGGCACCAAGACCGACCTGAAGGCGATCGACCTGGCCTTCGCCTATTCGTACGACGTGAACCCCTACGTGTCCTTCGGCGCCAACGTGTTCGTCGAGCGCCTGGACATCGAACTGGCCAACGCGATGGACTTCGGCACCATCATCTCCGCCGCCGGCCAGCAGCAGGCCGCCGCCGCCGCGCTGCAAGCCGGCGCCACCCCGGCGCAGGCCGCCGCCGCCGCGCAGCAGGCCGCGATCGCGCTGGCCCAGCAGGGCTTCGCCCCGGGTACGCAGGACGGCTACCTGAGCATCGAAGGCGACGACACCGCGGTCGGCTTCACCCTCGGTGGCCTGTTCAGCATCAGCGACAAGACCCACATCGGCGTCAGCTACCGCTCCAAGGTCGAGCACAAGATCACCAACGGCAAGGCCGACTACACGGTGCCGGCGGCCGCCGCCGCGGTGCTGGGGGCGTCGCGGCCGGGCTGGTTCGTCGACGCCGACGGCCGCGCCACCGTGACCCTGCCGGCCTCGGCCACGATCAGCTTCACCCACCAGGCCAGCGACAAGTGGACGGTGATGGCCGACCTGTCGCGCACCGCGTGGAAGCCGGCGTTCAACCAGGTGGTGATCGACTACGCTTCGGCGCAGGACGATTCGGTGCTGGAATTCGGCTACGACGACACCACGTTCGCCTCGCTCGGCGCGGAATACCGCTACAGCGACAAGCTGACCTTCCGCGGCGGCGTGGCCTACGACGAAACCCCGACCAGCTACGCCCACCGCGACGTGCGCGTGCCCGACGTCAACCGCAAGTGGCTGTCGCTGGGCCTGACCTGGAACTCGTCGGAGAAAACCGAGTGGAACGTGGGCTACACCCACCTGTTCACCAACGACGCGCACATCAACACCACCAGCGCCACCGCCAACACCCTGTTCGGCGCGTACGACGTGAAGGGCGACATCCTCGCCGCGTCGGTCAACTACAAGTTCTGACCGGCGGCCCGGATGCCCGCGAAAAACCCCGCTTCGGCGGGGTTTTTCATGGCGCACATCCCTATGCGCCACCCTTCGGGCGGCTTCGCCGTGAAAAACGGCCGTCCTGCCGTTTTTTCGTGTCCGCCGTCCGCCGTCCACCGGCTAACCGGCGGTGGCGGATCGCCAGTGGTGCACGCGGTTGCGGCCCAGGCGCTTGGCCTCGTACAGCGCCTGGTCGGCGCAGCCCATCACCGCGTCGATCGAATCGGTGGCCGACACCGCGACCCCGGCGCTGACCGTGATCCGTTCCGGCGCGATCGGCGCGATTTCCTGTCGCCCGACCTCGACCAGGATGCGTTCGGCCAGCGCCAGCGTGTCCGCGTCCGAAGCGCCGTGCGAGACCACCACGAACTCCTCGCCGCCGATCCGCACGAACAGGTCGTCGCTGCGGATGCAGCGGCGCACCGCGTCGGAGAAACGCCGCAGCACCAGGTCGCCGACGCTGTGGCCGTAGCGGTCGTTGATGCTCTTGAAGCGGTCCAGGTCCAGCGCGATCACCGCGGCCCCGCGCGCGCCGGCCGCGGGCGGTCCGGCGCGCAGGCGCGCTTCCAGGCCGCGGCGGTTCAACGCATTGGTCAGCGGGTCGAGCAGGGCGCTGTGGCGCAGGGTTTCCGCGGCGCGGAAGCTGGACAGCGTCAGCATGCAGAAATTGAGCAGGAACCAGGTCGACAGGTCGATGTTGACCCAGCTTTCGTTGGATTCGTAGAACCCGCCCAGCGCGGAATACAGGTCGCGCGCATACAGCACGATCAGCATCGCCATCCCGATCATCATCAACCGCGCCGGCAGCAGCGCCGGCGCGTCGCGCAGGCGCGCCAGATGGAACAGCGCCAGCAACAGCGCCGCAACCTCGGCCGCGCTCATCGCCCCGCCCTGGGCGTCGATGCTGCCGGAGAAGGCCCAGCAGGCCAGCGAGCCGGCCGCGCAGGCGGCCATCAGCGCGATTTCGACCCGGCGCGGGCCGCGTTGCCCGACGAACTGCGCGATCGCCCAGCCGATGGCGACGATCCCGACGCTGGCCAGCAGGCCGCCGGCATTGGCGATCCAGTACGCTGTGCGCAGCTCGCCCGCTTCGACCAGTAGCGGCGCGGAACCATCCAGCATCGAGGCGCCGAGGGTGTAGACCAGGTGCGCGACGCCCCACAGGGCGATGCCGCGCAGACCGCTGGACACCCGCGCCACGTACCAGAACAGCACCAGCAATACCCCGGCCAGCGCGCAATCACTCAGCAGCAGGGCGTAGAAATCGGTGGTCATGCCTCTCCCTAGCGTGTCATGCGTTTCGCGCAGCTTCCCGCCCGTTCGCGCTGTCACGGCGAACCCGATCCCGCCGCGTCGACGCGGCAGTCGCGGGCAAGTCCGCTGCTGCTATGGGTGGGCCGGATCGACGGCGCAGGCCGGTCGGCAGGGCGGCAGCATACGTCAGGGGAGGGCCATCGTCGCGTGCCGGTGGCGGACCTTTTGCGGCCGCTGCCGGCGCGACGCGTTGCGGCGCGGCTTGCTCCGGTCATCCGCGCAGGGATAACATTCATGCGGCATTTTGCCGGCTGGCGGTTGCGCGGCCGGGATGCAGTCCCGCGGGACACACCGGCGGCTTACGGGCCGCAACCGATGACACGAGACAGGGTCTAGGCAATGACGCAGGGCGAAGGGCGGGGCGAGCGGCAGGGTTTTTTCGGCGGCAACCGCGGGCGGTTATGGTTGGCGGTAGTGGCCTGGATCGCGCCGGCGCTGGCATGGGCGCAGCAGCCCGGCGCGCCGCGTGAGTGGCAGCTCAACATGGGCCGCGGCGTCACTTCTTCGTCCAATGCCGCCTACGAGGCGCACATGGTGGCGCTGTGGGTCTGCGTGGTCATCGGCGTGATCGTGTTCGGCGCGATGGGCTACGCCATCCTCAAGTTCCGCAAGTCCAAGGGCGCGGTCGCCGCGCAGTTCAGCCACAACACCGTGGCCGAGGCCATCTGGACCGCGATCCCGATCCTGATCCTGGTGGTGATGGCGTGGCCGGCCACGGCCAAGCTGATCCACATGTACGACACCCGTGACTCCGAGCTGACGGTCAAGATCACCGGCTACCAGTGGATGTGGAAGTACGAATACCTGGGCGAAGGGGTCGAGTTCACCAGCCGCCTGGCGCGCGATTCGGACAAGCTGCGCCAGAGCGGCGCGGTGGCCAACGTCGCCGACAACCCGCACTACCTGCTGGAAGTGGACCAACCGCTGGTATTGCCGGTGGACACCAAGATCCGCTTCGTGCTGACCGCCGACGACGTCATCCACGCCTGGTGGGTGCCGGCGCTGGGCTGGAAGCAGGACGCCATCCCCGGGATCGTCAACGAGGCCTGGACCGACATCCAGACGCCGGGCACCTACCGCGGCCAGTGCGCCGAACTGTGCGGCAAGGACCACGGCTTCATGCCGATCGTGGTCGAGGCGCTGCCGAAGGAAGAATTCAAGCAGTGGCTGGCGTCGCGCAAGCCGGCCGCGCCGGCCGAAGACGCGCCTGCCGAGGCGGCGCCCGCCGATGCCGCCCCGGCGGAGGAAACCGCGCCCGCCGCCGCGCCTGCCGATTCCGCGGCCCCCGCCCCCGCGGCCGGCTGACCGAAGCCCATTCCGAGGTAGTTCGCCCATGTCCGTGACCCATCCCGAAGCCGTCGGCCACCACGACCACCACGAGCACAAGCAGAGCTTCGTCGAGCGCTGGTTCTTCTCGACCAATCACAAGGACATCGGCACGCTGTACCTGATCTTCAGCTTCACCATGTTCATCATCGGCGCGGCGATGAGCGTGGTGATTCGCCTGGAACTGGCGCAGCCGGGCCTGCAGTACGTCAAGCCGGAGTTCTTCAACCAGATGACCAGCGTGCACGCGCTGGTGATGATCTTCGGCGGCGTCATGCCGGCCTTCGTCGGCCTGGCCAACTGGATGATCCCGCTGCAGATCGGCGCGCCGGACATGGCGCTGCCGCGCATGAACAACTGGTCGTTCTGGATCATGCCGTTCGCGTTCACGCTGCTGCTGCTGACCCTGTTCCTGCCCGGCGGCGCGCCGGCGGGCGGCTGGACCCTGTATCCGCCGCTGTCGCTGCAAGGCGGCGCGAACGTGGCCTTCAGCATCTTCGCCATCCACATGATGGGCGTCAGCTCGATCATGGGCGCGATCAACATCATCGCCACCGTGCTGAACATGCGCGCGCCGGGCATCGACCTGCTGAAGATGCCGATCTTCTGCTGGACCTGGCTGATCACCGCGTTCCTGCTGATCGCGGTGATGCCGGTGCTGGCCGGCGCGGTGACGATGCTGCTGACCGACAAGTACTTCGGGACCAGCTTCTTCAACGCGGCCGGCGGCGGCGACCCGGTGATGTACCAGCACATCTTCTGGTTCTTCGGCCACCCCGAGGTCTACATCATGATCCTGCCCGCCTTCGGCGTGGTCAGCGAGATCATGCCGACCTTCAGCCGCAAGCCGCTGTTCGGCTACCAGGCGATGGTCTACGCGACCGCGGCGATCGCGTTCCTGAGCTTCATCGTCTGGGCCCACCACATGTTCACCGTGGGCATGCCGCTGGGCGGCGAGATCTACTTCATGTTCGCGACCATGCTGATCTCGATCCCCACCGGGGTGAAGGTGTTCAACTGGGTCAGCACGATGTGGAAGGGCTCGCTGAGCTTCGAGGCGCCGATGCTGTGGGCGGTGGCCTTCGTCATCCTGTTCACCATCGGCGGCTTCTCCGGGCTGATGCTGGCGATCGTGCCGGCCGACTTCCAGTACCACGACACCTATTTCGTGGTCGCGCACTTCCACTACGTGCTGGTCACCGGCGCGCTGTTCAGCATCATCGGCGCGACCTACTACTGGTGGCCGAAGTGGACCGGGCGCATGTACAGCGAGAAGGCGGCCAAGTTCCACTTCTGGTGGACGGTGGTGTTCGTCAACTTGCTGTTCTTCCCGCAGCACTTCCTCGGCCTGGCCGGCATGCCGCGGCGCATCCCCGACTACAACCCGGTGTTCGCCGACTGGAACCTGGTCAGCAGCATCGGCGCGTTCGGCATGTTCCTGACGCCGTTCATGATGGCCGGCATCCTGTGGCATTCGCTGCGCAAGGGCGCGAAGGCCGACGCGCGCGCGTGGGAAGCGGCCAAAGGCCTGGAATGGACGGTGCCCTCGCCGGCGCCGCACCACACCTTCGCCACGCCGCCGGCCATCCGTCCGGGCGACCTGGCGCACGACGACGTCGGCCATTGACTGGGGCCTGAGCAGATAGCCATGACGACCCGCGCGCCCGATCCCGTCGACGAACTGGCGGCCCGCCGCAAGCGCGCGGCGCGCACGGCGCTGCTGTTCGGCGCGATCGCGCTGCTGGTCTACGTCGGCTTCATCCTGTCCGGGGTGCTGGCGTCGTGAGCGCGCCGGTCTCGCCCACCGCGGGCCTGGGCAAGCTGGCCGGCGTGGTGGTCGCCGCGTTCGTGCTGACCTTCTCGCTGGTGCCGCTGTATCGTGTGGCCTGCGAGAAGGTGTTCGGCATCCGCTTGGAACAGGTACCTGGCGGCGGTGCGGCGCAGGCCGGGCCGGCTTCGGCGGGCGCAACGAAGACGCGCACGGTCACCGTGCAGTTCGACGGCGGCGTCAACTCGAAACTGCCGTGGGCGTTCCATCCCGAACAGACGACGATGCAGGTGGTGCCGGGCAAGCTGTACGAGGCGAAGTACTTCGCCCGCAACGACGGCCAGCGCGCCATCGTCGGCAGCGCCGCGCCGTCGGTGGCGCCGGCGCGCGCCTCGGGCTACTTCACCAAGACCGAATGCTTCTGCTTCACCGCGCAGACCCTGCAGCCGGGCGAATCGCGCGACATGCCGGTGCGCTTCTTCGTCGCCGCCGACCTGCCCGACGACGTGCAGACCATCACCCTGTCCTACACCTTCTACAAGAACGACGCCCTGACCGACGAACTCGGGCAGGGCTCCGCCAGCCCCGCATCGCGCGCGGCCCCCTGACCGAATCCGCGCAAGCCACGGAACCGACCGCCATGTCCGACTCGCACGACACGCACGCCGACGCCAACGCCTACTTCGTCCCGCACGGGAGCAAGTGGCCGTTCGCCGGTTCCATCGCCATGTTCACCACCATGCTGGGCGTGGCGAGCTGGCTCAACGAGACCGCGTGGGGCAAGCCGGTGTTCTTCGTCGGCGTGCTGCTGCTGCTGGCGACGCTGTTCATGTGGTTCGGCGACGTGATCCGCGAGTCGGTGGCCGGCCGCTACAACAAGCAGGTGGACGTGTCCTTCCGCATGGGCATGGTCTGGTTCATCTTCTCCGAGGTGATGTTCTTCGGCGCGTTCTTCGGCGCGCTGTTCTACGCGCGCCAGTTCGCGCTGCCGTGGCTGGGCGGCGAGGGCGACGGCGTGCAGACCAACGCGCTGCTGTGGGAGGGCTTCAGCAATGCGTGGCCGAGCAACGGGCCCGGCGCGGTCGGCGGCCATTTCCAGACCATCCCGGCCTGGGGCCTGCCGCTGCTGAACACGCTGATCCTGCTGACCTCCGGCATCACCATCACCATCGCCCACCACGCGCTGAAGGCCGGCCGCCGCGGCCAGTTGCTGTTCTGGCTGGGCGCGACCGTGCTGCTGGGCTGCACCTTCCTGTATTTCCAGGCGCACGAGTACGTCGAGGCCTACCGCGAACTGAACCTGACCCTGGGTTCAGGCATCTACGGTTCGACCTTCTTCATGCTGACCGGCTTCCACGGCGCGCACGTGACCCTGGGCACGATCATGCTGGCGGTGATCTGGCTGCGCTGCGCCAAGGGCCATTTCGACAAGGACAACCACTTCGCGTTCGAGGCGGTCGCGTGGTACTGGCACTTCGTCGACGTGGTGTGGCTGGGGCTGTTCCTGTTCGTCTACGTGCTGTAAGGACGTGCGGGCCGGCTGCGTTGCAGCCTGCGGAAAGGAAGAAAGCCGGGTCTTCGGTGCAGCCCGTGGAGCGGGCAGCCCGTTCGCGTCAGGCGCCGATGCCGTGCGGCTTGATCCAGCCCATCCAGATGGCCAGGATCACCAGCCCGATCAGCGCCACCGACAGGGCGATGCGGCGGGTCAGCGCGTTGACCGTGCGCTTGCTCTGGCCCTTGTCCACCAGCAGGTAGTACAGACCGGCGCCCAGGTTCCACAGGATCACGGCCAGGAACGCGACGATGACCAGGGTTTTCAGCGAATCGTTCATCGCGGCCTCGCGCGGTTGCGTATGAGGGGATTATCGCAGGCACGGGACGGGGAAGCATGGCGCGGCGCATGAATCCGTGGATCGGCTGGGCCCTGGCGCTGGCGGTCGCCGCAGGCTTCTGCTCGCTCGGCGTCTGGCAGCTCGGGCGCGCGCAGCAGAAGCAGGCGATGCTCGACGCGGCGCGGAAAACCCTGGCCGAACGCAGGCCGCAACCGCTGTCGCTCGCCGCCGATGCGGCCCGCGCGCAGGACTACGACTGGGCGGCGGGCGAAGGCGAGTTCGTCGCCGCGCCGGCCGTGCTGCTCGACAACCAGACGCGCGACGGCGCGGCCGGCGTGCGCGTCTATCGCTTGTTCAAGCCGACCGGCGCCGCGCCCCTGCTGGTGGAACTGGGCTGGTTGCCGCTGCCCGGCGACCGGACCCTGCCCAGGCCCGACCTGCCCAAAGGCAAGCGGCGCGTGCAGGGCCTGCTGTCGCCGCCGCCGGCGCGGGGCCTGGCGTATACGGCCACGACCGCGCCGGCGGAGTCGCCGAAGGCCGACGCACTGGTCACCGCGATCGACATGCCGTACCTCGGGCGATGGTTCCGCGTCGGCGACCTGCCGCCGCGCGTGCTGCGCCTGGACCCGGAATTGAAGGACATCGGCTACGCCCGCGACCTCGACGTATTGCCGAACACGATGCCGCCGCAGCGGCACCTGGCCTACGCCGTGCAATGGTTCGGGCTGGCGACGGCGGTGCTGGCGACGGCGGCGCTGCTGACCTTCCGGCGTCGCCGCGCGGGGCGTGCGAAAATGGCCGCATGAGTGCTGTCGCCCCCGAAGCGGCCCGGACCCGTCGCGGCCGCCGGACGCTGTTGCTGCTGATCGCCCTGTTCGTCGGCCCGATCCTGGTCGCGCTGGTCTTCGGTGTGCTCGGCATGAAGCCGGCGATCTCAAAGAACAAGGGCGAGCGCCTCCAGCCCTACGCCGACCTGCGCGCGCTGACGCCGCAACTGGCCGACGGCGGCGCCTACCGCTGGAATCCCGAACAACGCCTGTGGCGCATCGCCGTGGTCGCGCCGGCCGGCTGCGCCACGGCCTGCGACAAGCTGGCGCAGGACATCGACAAGGTGTGGCAATTGTTCGGCAAGGATGCGGATCGCGCGCAGGTGCTGTGGATCGGCGAACTGCCGGCCGCCGCGCCGCGTTCGCCGGCGTGGAAGCAGGTGCGGCCCGAGCCCGCGCTGCTGGAAAAACTGCCGCGTTCGCGCGATGCCGCCGGCGCGCCGGTGACCTACGCGATCGATCCGTACGGCTTCGTCGTGTTGCGCTACGCGCCGGGATTCGACCCGGGCGACCTGCGCAGCGACATGGCCAAACTGCTGAAGCTGATGTGAGCCGCCGCGCATGCACGACACCGCGAAGCCGCATCGACGCCGCAACTTCCATCGCCTGGCCTGGCTGGCGGCGATCATGACCGCCAGCACCATCCTGTTCGGCGCCTTCGTGCGCCTGTCCGACGCCGGCCTGAGCTGCCCGGACTGGCCGACCTGCTACGGCCGGGCCACCTGGCCGCAGGCGCCGCACGAGGTGCTCGACCACGCCGCGACCAAGATCCGTCCGCTGGAAACCCACAAGGCCTGGCGCGAACAGGTGCACCGCATCCTCGCCGGCCTGCTCGGCTTCGAGGTGCTGGGTCTGGCCCTGCTGGCCGCGCGCGGCAGGCCGCGCGGCGTCGCGCGGATCGTGCTCGCGGCCGCGCTGGTCGCGCTGGCGGTCCCGCTGTACATGCGCGGCGCGCACGCGGCGGCGTCCGCGCTGGCCGTCGCCGGCGAGGCGATCCTGCTGTTCGCCGCGTGGCGCTGGTCGAACGACGATCCCGGATCGGGTCCGGGGCGCGGTCTGTCGAGTGTCGCGGTGCTGGCGCTGGCGACCATCGTGTTCCAGGCCCTGCTCGGCATGTGGACGGTGACCTGGCTGCTGAAACCGGTGGTGGTGATGGGCCACCTGCTCGGCGGCCTGACCCTGTTCGCGCTGCTGCTGTGGATGGCCTGGCGCGCGACCGACCTGCCGATCCATTTGGCCGACGCCGGCCGGCTGCGGCGCTGGGTGCTGGCCGGGCTGCTGCTGCTGGTCGCGCAGATCGCGCTGGGCGGCTGGGTCAGCGCCAACTACGCGGCGCTGGCCTGCGGCGGCGGCGACCTCTCGGCGGACAACTTCCCGAAGTGCGTGGGGCAGTGGTGGCCGCCGCACGATTTCAGGGAAGGCTTCACTCTGTGGCGCGGCATCGGCGTCGATTACGAGGGCGGCGTGCTCGACGGTGCATCGCGCATCGCGATCCAGATGGCGCACCGGATCGGCGCGGTGGTCGTGTCGTTGTACCTGATCGCGCTGCTGGTCAGGTTGTCGCGCACGCCGGGCCTGCGCGGCTGGGCGGCGCTGCTGCTGTTCGCGCTGGCGTTGCAGGTCACGCTGGGCGTGCTCAACGTGAAGCTGGCGCTGCCGCTGGCGGTGGCGGTGCTGCACAACGGCGGCGCGGTGCTGCTGCTGTTCGTGCTGGTGACCCTGCTCGCGCGCCTGCGCCCGCCGGAATGACCATGTCCGCGCGCCTGGGCCAATACTGGGAACTGACCAAGCCGAAGGTGGTGGCGCTGATCGCGTTCACCGCCCTGGTCGGCATGTTCCTGGCCGTGCCGGGCCTGCCGCCGCTGCGGCAGGCGATATTCGGCCTGCTCGGCATCTGGCTGGCGGCGGCCAGCGCGGCGGCGATCAACCACCTGATCGACCAGCGCATCGACAAGGTCATGGCGCGCACCGCGCACCGGCCGCTGCCGACCGGCGCGCTGAACCCGGCGCAGGTGCTGGCGTTCGCGGTGTTCCTCGGCGCGTTGTCGATGGCGATCCTGGTCTCGATGGTCAATCCGTTGACCGCGCTGCTGACCTTCGCCTCGCTGATCGGCTACGCGATCGTCTACACCGGCTTCCTCAAGCGCGCCACGCCGCAGAACATCGTGATCGGCGGCATCGCCGGCGCGGCGCCGCCGCTGCTGGGCTGGGCTGCGGTCACCGGCATGCACGCGCCGTGGGACTGGGCGCACGCGCTGCTGCTGGTGCTGATCGTGTTCGTGTGGACGCCGCCGCACTTCTGGGCGCTGGCGATCTTCCGCCGCGACGACTACGCCCGCGCGCTGGTGCCGATGCTGCCGGTGACCCACGGCGTGACCTATACGCGCTGGCAGATCCTGCTGTACACGGTGCTGCTGACGGTGGCGACCGCGCTGCCGTGGGTCGCGGGCATGAGCGGGCTGTTCTACCTGGGCGGCGCGCTGGTACTGGACGCGGCGTTCCTGTGGTACGCGTGGAAGCTGCTCGACCCGCCGGACGAATTCTTCGCGATGCGCGTGTTCAAGTATTCGGTGGTCTACCTGATGGCGCTGTTCGCCTTCCTGCTGGCCGACCACTGGCTGACGCCGTGGCTGCGGGCATAGCGCGTGTCATGCGCCCGAACGTGCATCGTTCCCTTCACTGGAACGCCGCGACCAGCGTGCGCAGGACTTCGCGCGTGCGGCGGTCGTTGAGGGCGCAGTAGAGCATCACGTCCTGCGCCGGGATCGGCGGCAGCGTCAGGCGTTCGCCGACGTCGACGGCGCCCGGCGGCGCCGCACGCTTCGCCAGCACCGCCACCGCCAGGCCCGCGGCGGCGGCGGCGCCGACGATGGCCGCACCCTTGCCGACGAACGCCTCGTTCCATGCGATCCCGGCCTTGTCCAGCGCGCGCACCGTCGCGGTGCGGATGCGGCAGGTTTCGCCTTGTGTCGCTAGCGGCAGGGGCCGGCCGGCAGGGGGTCGCCAATGGGTGGCGGCGTACCACGAGAAGCCTTCGGCGAACGCCGCCTTGCCCTGCTTGCGCCGGTCGTCGGGACGCAGCACCAGGGCCGCATCGAGTTCGCCCTGTTCGTAGGCCTGCATCAGTTCGCGGGTGCCCGCCACGCGCATCTCGATCCGCAGGGCGGGATCGTGTCCGAGCGTGCGCCGCAGCAACGACGGCAGCTCGCCGCCGACCAGTTGGTGGCTGATGCCGACGACCAGGCGGCGTTGTTCGGTTTCGAGCGCCGCGGCGGCGCGATCATGGCTCGATATCAGTTCGCGCGCCGCATCCAGGAAGGACTCGCCCGCGGCGGACAGGCGCACTTGCCGCGGCGTGCGTTCCAGCAGGCGCCGGCCGAGCTGCCGTTCCAGCTTGCGCAGCTTGAGGCTGACGGCGGACTGCGAGGTGTCCAGCGCGTCGGCCGCGCGGGTGAAACTCTGCAGTTCCGCGGCGAGCACGAAAGCCTTCACCGCCCCGATGTCCAGCGCTTTCATCGTTCAATGATTCGATTATCGAATTTCAGGTATAGGTATAGATGCCTTTTCTCCATCATTCAAGCGGACTAGCCTGTCTTCCGTACACGGCGACGCTTGAGGAGGCGCCCATGAAGACGCTGATCGGCATGACCCTGGCGATGCTGGCCGGGCTGGGTGCGCGCGATGCGCCCGATCCGGCCCGGACGTCGCCGTTGCAAGGCACTTGGACCCTGGTCGCGGCGGACAAGCTCCTGCCCGGCGGCGAACAAGTGCGCGACTACGGCGATGCGCCGAAAGGAAGGCTGATCGTCGATGCGCAGGGCCGCTATTCGCTGCAGATATTCAAGGCCGAGCGGCTGCGCTTCGCGGCGGCCGACAAGGCCGCCGGCCGCGCCGACGAATTCGCCTCGGCGGTGCTGGGCTCCAGCACCCACTACGGCACGATCGGCGTCGATCCGGCGCGGGGCGTGCTGAGTTTCGGGATCGAGGCTTCCTCGTTCCCGAACTGGGAGGGGAGCACGCAGCAGCGCCAGTACCGACTCGAAGGCGACGTGCTGAGCTACCGGGTGCCGGCGCGGCCGGACGGAAGCGTTCCGGTTTCGGTCTGGCGCCGGCTGGACTGATCGCCGCCGGGCAGCGCGGCGCGCCGGCGAAGGGAAGCGGCTGGCGGAACGAAGCGCGCAGTAAACCGGGCTTGATCGGGATCAAGTACGTTCGCCGGCGCGCTTGCGTAGACTGTCCGCGAATCGGCAAGCGGAGTGGCCATGGAACGCTTCGACATCGTCATCGCCGGCGCAGGTCCGGCAAGCCTGGCCTTCGCGCGCGCGATGGCCGGCAGCGGGCTGTCGGTGGCGCTGGTCGAGCGCCAGGATCGCGCCGCGCTGGCCGAGCCGGCCTTCGACGGCCGCGAGATCGCGCTGACCCACGCGTCGCGGCAGTTGATGGAACGGCTGGGGCTGTGGCGGCGGATTCCCGCCGAACAGGTTTCGCCGTTGCGCGATGCGCGGGTGATGAACGGCCCGTCGCCGTTCGCGCTGACCTTCGCCGCGGCGCAGGACGGCGAGGGCGAGCTCGGCTGGCTGGTTCCCAACCACTGCATCCGCCGCGCCGCGTGGGAGGCGGTGCAGGGACAGGACGGGCTGGAACTGGTCGACAACGCCACGCCGACTTCGCTGCAGGTCGAAGACGACGGCGTGACGATCGCGCTTTCCGGCGGCCGCACCCTGTCGGCGCGCCTGCTGGTCGCTGCCGACAGCCGCTTCTCCACGGTGCGGCGCACGCTGGGCATCGGCGCGCGCATGCGCGATTTTGGCAAGACCATGCTGGTGTGCCCGATGCGCCACGAACTGCCGCACCATCACGCGGCGTGGGAGTGGTTTGGCTACGGCAAGACCGTGGCCCTGCTGCCGCTCAACGGCGACCGTGCCGGCGCGGTGCTGACCCTGCCGCCGCGCCGGGTCGAGGAACTGCTGGCGATGGACGAAGCCGCCTTCGGCCGCGCCGTCACCGGATACTTCGAAGGCCGGCTCGGCGAGATGACCCAGGACGGCTCGCGCCACGCCTATCCGCTGGTCGCGGTCTACGCCGAACGTTTCGTCGCGCGCCGCAGCGCCCTGATCGGCGACGCCGCGGTCGGCATGCACCCGGTCACCGCGCACGGCTTCAATTTCGGCCTGCACAGCGTCGCCGGATTGGCGAAGGCGGTGAACGCGGCCGCGGCGGCCGGGCGCGACATCGGCGCGGCCTCGCTGCTGGCCGCCTACGAACGCGAGCACCGCCGCGCGACCCGGCCGCTGTACGAGGCCACCAACGCGATCGCCACGCTGTACACCGACGACCGCGCGACCGCGCGCCTGCTGCGCAACGGCGCCCTGCGCGCCGCGCACGCGGTCGCACCGTTCCGGCGCGCGATCGCCGCGCACCTGACCCAGCGCGCCGCGACCCAGGCACGCTGAGCCTCGCGCCTGGCCGACGCGCAGCGTTTCGTTTGAACGCGCCGCCGCCGGCCGGTTAACCTGCCGTCACCGGCGTCCCCCACCCGCCGGACCGGAACGGGCATGGCCATCCACGCGGCGATCCACCACCTGACCCATTACCAGTACGACAAGCCGGTGCGGCTGGGTCCGCAGGTCGTCCGCCTGCGTCCCGCGCCGCATTCGCGCACGCCGGTGCCGAGCCACTCGCTGAAGGTCACGCCGGCCAACCACTTCGTCAACCTGCAGCAGGATCCCTACGGCAATTTCCTGGCGCGCTTCGTGTTCCCGGAGCCGGTGACCGAACTGAAGATCGAGGTCGACCTGGTCGCTGACATGACGGTCTACAACCCGTTCGATTTCTTCGTCGAGGAGGAAGCGGAGCACTGGCCGTTCGACTATCCCGACAACCTGCGCGAGGACCTGGAGATCTACCGCCGCGCCGAACCGGCCGGCCGGTTGCTGCAAGCCTTCCTCGACGGCGTCGACAAGACCCCGCGCAACACCGTCGACTTCATCGTCGCGCTGAACGCGAAGGTGCAGCAGCGCACGAACTACGAAATCCGCATGGAAGCCGGCGTGCAGTCGCCGGAGGAAACCCTGCAGCGCGCATCCGGCTCGTGCCGCGATTCGTCGTGGCTGCTGGTCAACGCGCTGCGCCACCTCGGCTTCGCCGCGCGCTTCGTTTCCGGTTACCTGATCCAGTTGAAGCCCGACGTGGTCGCGCTGGACGGCCCGCCCGGCACCGACCACGACTTCACCGACCTGCATGCGTGGTGCGAGGTCTACCTGCCCGGCGCCGGCTGGATCGGCCTGGACCCGACCTCCGGCCTGCTGACCGGCGAAAGCCACATCCCGCTGGCGGCCACGCCGCACTACCGCAACGCCGCGCCGATTTCCGGCGGTTTCATCAGCGATGGTCCGGTCGAAACGAAATTCGACTTCGACATGACGGTGACGCGCGTGGCCGAGCATCCGCGCATCACCAAACCGTTCTCCGAAGAAGCGTGGCAGGCGCTCGACGCGCTGGGCGAAGCGGTGGACCGCGCGCTGCAGGAACAGGACGTGCGCCTGACCATGGGCGGCGAACCGACCTTCATCAGCATCGACGATTTCGAATCGCCGGAATGGAACACCGACGCGGTCGGCCCGAGCAAGCGCGCCAAGGCCGACGCGCTGATCCGCCGCCTGCGCGAACGCTTCGCGCCCGGCGGCTTCCTGCACTACGGCCAGGGCAAATGGTATCCCGGCGAATCGCTGCCGCGCTGGACGTTCTCGCTGTACTGGCGCAAGGACGGCGAACCGATCTGGAACGATGCCTCGCTGATCGCGGCCGAAGGCGACACGCAAACGCAAGCAGTCGGGCCCGACGACGCGCAGCGCCTGCTGGCGCACATCGCCGGCGACCTGGGCATCGCCCCGGACCATGTCGCCGCCGCCTACGAAGATCCCGGCGAATGGCTGCTGAAGGAAGCCAACCTGCCGGCGAACGTCGATCCGTCCAATTCCGAACTCAAGGACGCCGAAGCGCGCACGCGCATGGCGAAGGTGTTCGAGCGCGGCCTGACCGAACCATCCGGCTACGTGCTGCCGGTGCAGCGCTGGAACAGCCAATCGCAGCCCGGATCGCGCTGGCGCAGCGAGAAGTGGAAGACCCGGCGCGGCAAACTGTTCCTGGTGCCCGGCGATTCGCCGGTGGGCTATCGCCTGCCGCTGGGTTCGCTGCCGCACGTCGCGCCGACGGACTATCCCTACGTGGTGCCGCTGGATCCCGGCGTCGAGCGCGCGCCGTTGCCGCCGGCCTCGCGGTTCCATCCGCGAATCCCCGTGCCGGAGGGCGACGAGGCGACCATCGTCCCGCCGCAAACCCCGGAGCAGCCGGTCGCCTCGTTCGCCACGGCCGATGGCGAACAGCAGCAGCGCGTCGAACAGCGACTGCGCGACATCGACGGCGCGGTGCGCACCGCGCTGTCGGTCGAGCCGCGCGAGGGCCACCTCGGCGTGTTCCTGCCGCCGACCGAAACGCTGGAGGACTACCTGGAACTGGTGGCCGCCGCCGAGGACGCCGCGCTGCAGCTCGGCCTGCCGGTGCAGGTCGAGGGCTACGCGCCGCCGCAAGATCCGCGCCTGAGCGTGATCCGGGTCGCGCCCGATCCCGGCGTGATCGAGGTGAACATCCATCCGGCCGCCGACTGGCGCGAGTGCGTCGCCACCACCGAGGCGATCTACGAAGAGGCGCGGCAGACCCGGCTGGGCACCGACAAGTTCATGATCGACGGCCGCCACACCGGCACCGGCGGCGGCAACCACGTCGTGGTCGGCGGGGCGACGCCCAAGGATTCGCCGTTCCTGCGCCGCCCGGACCTGCTGAAGTCGCTGGTGCTGCACTGGCAGCGGCATCCGTCGATGTCCTACCTGTTCTCCGGCCTGTTCATCGGCCCGACCTCGCAGGCGCCGCGGATCGACGAAGCGCGCCACGATGCGCTGTACGAACTGGAGATCGCGCTGGCGCAGGTGCCGAAACCGGAGGAAGGCGAAGCGCCGCTGCCGTGGCTGGTCGACCGCCTGTTCCGCAACCTGCTGGTCGACGTCACCGGCAACACCCACCGCAGCGAAATCTGCATCGACAAGCTGTACTCGCCGGACGGTCCGACCGGGCGGCTGGGGCTGGTCGAATTCCGCGGCTTCGAGATGCCGCCGAACGCGCGCATGTCGCTGGCGCAGCAGTTGCTGGTGCGCGCGTTGATCGCACGCTACTGGAAGCAACCGCTCGACGGCGGTTGCGTGCGCTGGGGAACCGCGCTGCACGACCGCTTCATGCTGCCGCACTACGTCTGGCGCGATTTCCTCGACGTGCTGGACGACCTTTCCGCGCACGGCTTCCCGATGCGCCCGGAATGGTTCGCCGCGCAACTGGAGTTCCGCTTCCCGTTCTGCGGGCAGCTTCAGTACGGCGACCCCGGATCAAGTCCGGGGCAGGCTCTGCATTTGGAACTGCGCCAGGCGCTGGAGCCGTGGCACGTGCTGGGCGAGCAGGGCGCGATCGGCGGCACCGTGCGCTACGTCGATTCGTCGGTCGAACGCCTGCAGGTCAAGCTGGAAGGCTGGAACCCGCAGCGCCACGCCGTCGCCTGCAACGGCCGCGAAGTGCCGTTGGCCGCGACCGGCGTCAGCGGCCAGGCGGTGGCCGGGGTGCGCTACAAGGCGTGGCAGCCGGCCAACGGCCTGCATCCGCTGATCCCCGTGCATGCGCCGCTCACCTTCGACGTCTACGACCGCTGGAGCGGCCGCGCCCTCGGCGGCTGCACCTACCACGTCGCCCATCCCGGCGGGCGCAACTACGAGACCTTCCCGGTCAACGGCTACGAAGCCGAAGCGCGGCGGCTGGCGCGCTTCGAGGCCAGCGGCCACACCGCCGGCGCCTATGCGCTGCAGGCGGAAAAGGGTTCGGCGGAATTCCCGCATACGCTGGACCTACGCAGGCCGCCTGCCGCGTAGAGACGCGCGCAAGCGCTCCCACGCGGCATAATCGCCCCGATGTCCGCCGCGCCCGCCCGCTCCGCCCCGCCGTCCGCCGAAGACAGCCTGTTGTCGCGCTACCGCACCTTGCCGGGCCAGGTGGACGAGCTGCTGGGCGAGGACGGCAACCTGCGCCCGGCGTGGCGCGGTTTCGTCGACCTGCTGGAACGACTGCCGGCGGACGAGCGCGCCGCGCGTTTCGCCCGCGCCGACCAGTACATGAAGGACGCCGGCGTCTATTACCGCGTCTACGGCCAGAACGCCGCGCGCGAACGCGAGTGGCCGCTGGCGCCGGTGCCGGTGCTGATCGACGAGAACGAATGGCGCGGCATCGGCGAAGGCCTGGTGCAGCGCGCCGAACTGCTGGAGCGCATGTTCGCCGACCTGATGGGCGCGCAGACGCTGGTCCGCGACGGCGTGATCCCGCCGGAACTGATCGCCGCCAATCCCGGCTTCCTGCGTCCGCTGGTAGGGATCAGGCCGCGCGGCGGCCACTTCCTGCATTTCGTCGCCTTCGAACTGGGCCGCGGCCCCGACGGCCGCTGGTGGGTGCTGGGCGACCGCACCCAGGCGCCGTCCGGCGCGGGCTTCGCACTGGAGAACCGGGTCGCCACCACGCGCGCGTTCCCGGACCTGCCCGATGGCGTGTACGTGCATCGCCTCGCCGGCTTCTTCCGCCAGTTCCGCGACGCGCTGCTGAAGCTGGCCGACCAGCGCGCCAGCGCGATCGCCATCCTCACGCCCGGCGCGAACAACGAGACCTATTACGAACACGCATGGATCGCGCGCTACCTGGGCTTCCTGCTGCTGGAAGGCGAGGACCTGACCGTGCGCAACGGCCGCACGATGGTGCGCACCGTGGCCGGACTGCAGCCGGTCAGCGTGCTGTGGCGGCGCGTCGACGCCGCGTTCATGGATCCGCTGGAACTGCGCGCCGATTCCTGGATCGGCACGCCGGGCATGGTCGGCGCGCTGCGCGCCGGCAGCGTGTCGATGGTCAACGCGCTGGGCGCCGGCCTGCTGGAAGCGCGTGCGCTGGCCGCCTTCCTGCCCAATGCCAGCCGTGCGCTGCTGGGCGAGGAACTGCGCCTGCCCGGCATCGCCACCTGGTGGTGCGGGCAGCAGGCCGAGCGTGAGCACGCGATCGAGCAACTCGAACGCATGATGATCGGCCCGGCGCTGTCCACGCAGTTGCCGCACGACGACCCGCAGGCGACCCTGCTCGGCGCGCAGCTGGACCCGGACGACCGCCAGCACCTGCTGCGGCGGCTGCGCAGCGACGGCGCGAACTGGGTCGCGCAGGAAGCGGTGACGCTGTCGACCACGCCGGCGTGGATCGACGGCCGCCTGGAGCCGCGCCCGTTCGTGCTGCGCGCGTTCGCCGCGCGCACCGCGCAGGGCTGGACGGTGATGCCCGGCGGTTTCGTCCGCGTCGGTGCGCACGCCGACACCCGCGCCATCGCCATGCAGCACGGGGGGCAGGCGGCGGACGCCTGGATCGTCAGCGCCAACCCGGTCAGCCAGGAAACCCTGTTCGCCCCCGCCAATGCGGCCGTGCGCCAGGACGCCAGCGCGCTGCCCAGCCGCGCCGCCGAGAACCTGCTGTGGCTGGGCCGCTACACCGAACGCAGCGAGGCCGTCGCCCGGGTGCTGCGCGCCTACCACGTGCGCCTGGCCGAGAACCTGAGCCATCCGCCGCCGCTGCTGAAGACCTTGGCCGAATACCTGAAGGCCGAAGAGGACGCCGACCTGGCGCAGCCGATCCCGGCCGCGCTGCTGGACAGCATCGACGCCGCCGCGCTCAGCGCCGGCCGCATCCGCGACCGCTTCTCGCCCGACGGCTGGGCCGCGTTGCACGACCTGGCCCGCACCGCCGCGCGCTTCGCCACCCAGGTCGCCCCCGGCGACGACGCCACCCGCGCGGTGACCGTGCTGTTGCGCAAGCTGGCTGGCTTCTCCGGCCTGCTGCACGAGAACATGTACCGCTCCACCGGCTGGCGCTTCCTGGAGATCGGCCGCCGCATCGAGCGCGGCATCCAGATCGCGCAGGTGCTGTCGCTGCTGGGCCGCGACGACGCCCCGGCCGGCCTGCAGCAGGCGGTGCTGGAAATCGGCGACAGCGTGATGACCCACCGCAGCCGCTATGGCGTGCAGGCCGGGCCGCTGAGCGTGATCGACCTGCTGGCGCTGGACCCGCGCAACCCGCGTTCAGTGATGTTCCAGATCGAGGCGCTGAAGGACGAGTTCGCGCACCTGCCTGCGGTCAACGGCAACCGCGGGCTCAGCGCCTTCGCCAAGGAAGCGCTGCGCCTGCACACCGAACTGTCGATCCGCGACGCCGCCGACCTGCGGCCCGACGACCTGATCGCGCTGGGCAACGACATCGCCGGCCTGTACGAACAGATCGCCGCGGCGTATTTCGGATGAAGTACGACGTCCGCCTGCGCCTGCGCTACGAATACGACGGCCCGGTGGCCGACGGCCGCCACCTGGTGCGCGTGCTGCCGCGCGAACTGCCCGGCGTGCAGCAGGTGGCCGAGGCGCAACTGCGCTTCGATCCGGCCCCGGAAGAGCAGAACGCCTTCACCGACTACTTCGGCAACCGCGCCATCGCCGTGGCGATCCGCGCGCCGCACACTACGCTGGACGTGGAGATGCGCGCGCAGGTGCGGGTCGACCGCTCGCCGCCGGAACTGGACCTGTCGCCGGACCTCGACGGCCTGCGCGCGGAACTGGCCGCGCTGCGCTCGCTGTCGCCGGATTCGCCGGCGCACTTCCTGCCGCCCAGCGCGCGCGTGCCGCCGATCGGGCGCATCGCCGACTACGCCGCCGAAAGCCTGCGCGCCACCGCCAGCGTGTTCGCCGCCATGCAGCACTTGGGCCGGCGCATCCACAAGGACTTCGCCTACGACGCCGAGGCCACCGAGGTCGACACGCCGGTCGCCGAAGCCTTCGACATGCGCCGCGGCGTGTGCCAGGACTTCAGCCACATCATGATCGCCGGCCTGCGCGGACTGGGCGTTCCCGCCGGCTACGTCAGCGGCTTCCTGCGCACGCAGCCGCCGCCGGGGCAGAAGCGCCTGGAAGGCGCCGACGCCACCCACGCTTGGGTCGCGGTCTGGTGCGGCCCGCAATTGGGCTGGCAGGAATTCGACCCCACCAACGGCATTCCCGCCGGCGACGACCACATCACCATCGGCTACGGCCGCGACTACGGCGATGTCGCGCCGATGGTCGGCGTACTGAAGGCCAGCGGCGGCCAGGAAGGCAAGCAGGCGGTGGACGTGATCCCGCTGGAGTGATCGCGGGCCGGCGGCGGATTCGGCGCGAACGAAGGGCTAGGCCGGCGGCGCCTCGAGATCCCGATACCAGTCGGCATACGGGCTGTTCCTGACCAGGCAACGGTTGAAGTCCCTGGCGCCGTCGGACCACCAGACCGGCCCGCGTTCGCCAAGGGCGATCTTCGCGGCATCGACCGAGGCCCGGGCCTGCGCCAGGCGAACGGGATCCTTCGCACGCAGCGCCGACTTCACCGCGCGCCGCGCATCCATGAGTTGCTGCACCAGCGCCTGGCGCCGGTCGGCGGGCAGGTCGGGATTGGACGTGCGCCACAGGCGACCGCGAACGACGATATACCGGCCGTCAGGGGTGAACAGTTGCGTCATGTCGGTCCGGCGTCAGAATCAAGCCGACCTGCGAAATCCGCTCGACTTGAATGATTGTTAGACCGCTGTTCTTGCTTGAAGAACAACCGCCCAAAGCCCGAGTGTAGCGAGGAAATTGATCGTGAACACCAAGCCGCGCAGCCGGATGTTTGCCGTGCAAATCTGCACGTAGCTATGCACCAAGCGGCCGCCGATAAATATCCAGGCAAGCAGGATTGCGGCGGAACTCTCCGATTGGCTTTGGATGAGCAGCAAGCAAGCCGCGTAAAAGAACAGCGGCCACTCGAACTGATTGGACAGATTTGCACTGATGCGGGGCTCGATTGCGGCCCAAGGGTTGGAGCCGTCAGGGCGTTGGCCGAAACCCCAGACTTTTGGGGCGCGTGCAATGGTGAGCAGAACGTACAGCAGAGCGGTGAACGCTACGTGAGCCGCCATTGGAAGTATCAACGGATGTGCCACATAGCCTCCAGCTTTGTGATTTTTGCTCTTAGCCGCCTAACACTGGAATTAAGTCGCGCCGCGAAGCAGGATCGGCTTGAATGAATTTTTAGCACTCACATGCCGTACCTTTTGTTGCCACCAGATGTAATGCAGTATCGGCCGCCGCGAGGGCCGATGCAAACACGATTGCCGGAGTATGGACATGAGCCATCGATGTAATTGGAGCGAGATCCGCCTGCCGGAGGATTGCTGCGAATGCGCTGAGGTCGCGGCTTGTAGCAACCAGATCCGGAGCAGAGATGAGACCTCGATACCCAAAGTGATGGTGAACTATCCGGAGAAATCCTTGCCCAATCGCCTTGTCTCTCATAGATCGTCACAGTATCGCCACCTGTGATTCTTCCAACGACAGAACCATTTGGTGTGGATCGCTGATTGAGAGCAGCAGCATTGACGTACAGCGTTTCAGTTACAGGGGTAGGGGCCGACGTCACGACAGCAGGTGGAGTTGAAAAAGTGGGCAGTGTTGGCGTATCAGTTCCGCCGCCACATTTAGACATGACCCAGGCAACTCCTATCAGTAAGAAAAGGAGTGAGCCGCCTCCCCTTTTACGTGCCACGATAGCCTCCCCGGTGAGTGCTAACGTCTGAATTAAGCCGCGTTGCGAAGCGGCGTCGGCTTGAATGAATTGTTAGCCGTCATTGCGCTGTGGCATGACAGGCAGATCAGGCGGTGGAAAGTTTGTGACATACATTGGTAGATGGCGCTGACCCTCAAGAAGCTCTTTGACGCCACGACGGATGGCCCCTTGTTCGTCCTCAAGTGCGCCGAAACCTCGTGGGTAGTATGCCGAGTTCTTGATTGTTGTCTTGTCGAATGAATAGTCGAGGACAATGGCCATTTTTTGTAATAGCTCAACAAGCAGATCAATACGGCGAATGTTCCACTGATCGGCAGCCATCTGATCGTTGCCAAGTAAGTCCAAGTAGACTTTCCATGCTTCAATCACTTCCCTATCTTTTTTGGTTTGTGCCTTGAACTCAAGGTCGATGCGGTTCAGGGCCTCGACGTGATGCGGAGAAAGTGAAGATGCACGAGTCGCCATTAGGGTCTTGAAGATCCAAAGCTGGCGTTCCCGGGCCTCTTTCTTATTGTCCAAGTAGCGCGTGACTTGTACTGCAATAAGTGGGCTCAGCAGTACAGCTAGCACCATCAACCAATCGTTTAAGTTCACGGTGTTCTCCCCTATGACGGCTAACGCCTGAATTAAGCCGCCTTGCGAAGCAAGGTCGGCTTGAATGAATTGTTAGGCGCCTGTCCGGTAGATGCAGCGGCCGGACGCAGGTAGAGCGCCCTGCCAAAAGCGCGACTACTGAACATTGCCCTTGAAGACTTCTTTGAATGGGCGGTAGTGATGCAGTACCTTGAGGATGTTTGCTGCCGAAATGACCTCCCCAGTGATGACCTCGCCACCAGCGTGCTCAATGATGTTGACTGATCCGTCGTCGTGCATGACATACATGATGTCACCCATGACATTGAAGTGAAGGGCCTCGTCGCACGCGCTATCAACCGCATAGGCGACACCAGCTGCGTCCAGCTTCTCAAGCTTTGCTGAAAGTAACGCTGCTTTACTCATGAAGACTCCGGTAACCATTTCAGGCGCCTAACGCCTGAATTAAGCCGCGCCGCGAAGCGACGTCGGCTTGAATGAATTTTTAGGGCGTGCCCGATGCTGCGACATGACCGGCGCTCTCGTGGAACAGGAAGCATTGCCCGGCTTGCAGAAGCTCTGGAGTGTTAGAACGCCACCATGCAGCTGCGTCAGGACTTGATTTTTCGAGAACCTCAATGGCCGGTATGCACTCCACCACGTAGCCAGTCTCTGTTTGAAACCTACGCAAGAACTTTGACAGGTACCAGCTAATCCGGCTCTTTGGATGGGAAAGAACACCGAACGTTGGCAGTGTATGTGTGGCAAAACTGTCTGCAGCCAGCGGCAGCTCAAGGCCAACCCACTGCTCTCGGACCCAATCGGGAGCTTCGCCAGGCGGAACTGATGTGATCTTGAGAGTTGCCATGATCGCTGCTTAGCGCCCTAACGCCTGAATTAAGCCGCGCCGCGAAGCGGCGTCGGCTTGAATGAATTGTTAGGCACCGGATGTACCACCGCGCATAGTATCGACTACAGCCTTTACACAACCGTGCAGTTCGGAGGCGAGCTGCTCACACTCTGCAGCGAACGCCTGAAGCTCAGGAAGCTCAATCCGGCGCTTTCCGTCACGCAAAGACACGATTGCCTCCCTATGAGTGAAGCCACCATCAGAATGAAGGATGCCAAGAACCAGGGGATTGTGGGCGATGAGATTGCGAGTAACCAGCAGTTCTTTTGCCCGAGCAAGCTTCATAGCAAGATTTTCATAAGCTTCACCAGGATGTGCCTCAAGAAGCTCCCGAACCAAGTCGATCCTTTGCCCGAGCTTGAAAGAGCTCACTGACTTTTGAATCCGATCCTTTGGGATTTCCTGCAGGCATATAACGGTCAAGTGCTCGATAGAGCCGAATGCGACGAAGCTCTGGCCTATAGCGGCAGCCCATTGACCATTAAGGTCTACCAACTTGACCAAGATGCCTCCCCCGGTGCCTAACGCCTGAGTTAAGCCGCGCCGCGAAGCGGCGTCGGCTTGAATGAATTGTTAGGTGGCAGCCAAGTAGCGCCGACGCCCGAGCCACAAATACCACAAGGACGAATATATGAGCCAAGCAAGCGCTATGGAAACTAGCACCGGCCAAGGATTATCCGGCGAGCCTGATGTAACCGGAGCGCTAGGCGGAAGTACGCGGGTAAGCACAAAGGTTGGCCAAGCAAGCACAACAACTGCGGAGTGAAGTTGAGTGGCCGCACAAGCTAATGCGGCGCCATAAGTGATTGCAGTTGTAGCCAATCCGAGAAGGAAGGCTGCAACGAATGGACGACGTGGGCTTTCCGATATTGTGCTTTGAGCGTCCATGAGCTTTATCTGCCGCCTAACGCCTGAATTAAGCCGCGCCGCGAAGCGGCGTCGGCTTGAATGAATTGTTAGCAATCAAAGCCCTACGACCTTGTTCCAGTCCGCGATGTACATGTAGAGGCGCTGGAACTCACTGGGTAGAAGCATGCGGTTGTGAGCAATAAAGTTGCGCGCTTTCTCGAGTTCATCCATGCGTTGCTTTAGCCAGTGCTGTGATGGAATTATGGCTGAGAAGCAATCCCACTTCTCAGTGATGATCGCGGCAAGCATTCCAAAGTCAACAAAGCCTAGGGGGTCACGCTTCTGGCCCTCTAACCATGAGTCTTTTAATGCAGCAGTGCGGCGCACCTCCGCGTGTTGCTTTACTTTGTTTGGAAGGTTGTCCCACCAATTGACACCTTCTTTCTCTTCCAGTGTCTCGCGGATCAGTGCGCGAACTTCATTCTCAAAGCAGTATATGAGGGCGTAGAGGCGAGACATTTCGAGTGCCTCGTTGCGTCGTACCACGCCAAAAGGTGCGAGAACTTCTTGGAGCAGAGCTTCTTCTGACGCTGCTTCTGTTGCGCCAATTTGAATCCCTGCTTTTTGGAACACTGCGGCCTCAGACTCAAACATGAGTCCTCTGAACAGAAAATCTCGGAGGGTCCTTCTGTGAGCTAGACAACGAGGTGCTCCCGCAGGGACTTAAAGATGGCGTTGTACACCTCTACGTCCTTTGTGGCAGGTAGGTGAATCTGAATGTTGTAGTGCAGCCCAGGAACACTTGGTTGAAGTGGTGGTATGGCTTGGGCAGGTGGCTCAGCGGACGACGCTGGCGGTACTTTCGCTGTTGGCTCTGGCAATTCCGGCCTGACCTTGGCCGGCTCATGATCAATGTCCGCATTTTTCAGTAGTGCGAAGAATGTCTTTGCCATCAACTCGGCAGTTCGTTCGCTGGCGTTATGCGTACTCTTGAACTTGCCTTGAAGGAGATCCTTGTCGCGCTCGGTTGGGTGAGTCTTTATAACGAACAGATCGCGATAAGCATCTTTCAGTGCAGCACCAAGAACCTTTCTCGATTCAGACTTTGCACGATATGCGTGATAACGCTCGGTTGGAGCACCGCTTGCGGTGAGAAAGCCAATCGCCTTGAGAAGCGGTATGTAAGAGCGATGATTCGACGAGCCGAAGCCGATATCTTTCAGATGCTGTTGTGTAAAGTTGTCAGGTGCCTGGCCTTCCTGGATTTTTGCCAGGAAGTCACCGAGCTGGCCGTAGCTCATCGTATAAACATTCGGTAGCGACATACCTCCCCCTTAATTGCTAACGCCTGAGTTAAGCCGCTCCGCGAAGCGGCGTCGGCTTGAATGAATTGTTAGGCATCAAGCCTACACCAGAAGGCAACGGTGTATTTGTCCAAGTCAATGGACTCCCAGTCCTCTGACTCGTGGATTGGCATATCGAGTGTGATGGTCTTGAGTCCAACGTGGGTGGAAAAGTCAGACAGAAGAATCTCAGCTGCACTGGAACCGAGCGAATGAGTGGCGCGAAAGTGCTTAAACGTGTCCGTTACCTTGTCTGGGCCAATACGGATAACACCGCGATCAAGCAGTGTGTCACCCTCAAACAGTCCAAGGTCAATGCGCATAGTTTGCTCTTGATGCCTAACGCCTGAATTAAGCCGCCTTGCGAAGCAAGGTCGGCTTGAATGAATTGTTAGGCATCAGCTGATCTCACTGAAAGGTAGAGGTAACTGATGCTCGCCTAGTACCGTCTTGTAATGGTTGAGGTAGCCCCAGAGCAGGTTGCGTAAGGCGTTAAGCTCATCATAGGCGTCAGAACCCGTTAACTGCTTGGCACCTGCACATGCCACATCTGCCTGAACGCAGAGTGCATACAGTGAGTCCCCTTGAATCAACAGGCCGGGAGAGTGACGCTCCGGGTGGCGCATTACCGCAGCGTTGGTTTGGTCAGAGAGGATTTCAACGGTTGCGGTGTGCATGGTCTGATGCCTAACGCCTATTAGACCCCGGAAGCGGGGTATAGCGCGGATTCTGGGGTGGGCGAAGCCGGGCCGTCAATCAGGGAAATCCCACTGCAAAACAATGCGTTGGGATGGTCGCGGGTGCCAGAGCCGGATGAAGAACCAAAGGTGTTATCCGGCAGATTCGCGGTGATAACCGTTATGGCCGCGGATATGTAGTGATAACAGGATTGAGGTTGAATCGTCCGATCCTTGTGCAGGCTGTTGATGCGCAAGGGCTTGGCAGCACGCACTCGATGCTCAATACAGCTTGCGCTCCGCAGCCGGCGGCGGCGTCCACTGGTACAGCCAGGTCTCGGTCAGCGCCTTGTCGCCGTGGCGCAGGTACAGGCGGATGTCGATCTGCTCGTCGGAATCGTCCGGTGGCACCACGTCGAACATCGCGCGGTAGCCGTCGATCTGGAACTGCGGGCGCGCCGAGACGATCTCGGCCTTGCCGCGCGACAGTTGCAGCGCCGCTTCGACCTTCGCGTCCGGCTGCTTCGCCAGCGCCGCCAGTTCGCCGCCGGCAAAATCCACCGCGAAGCGCCACGAGAAGTGCGTGCGCTTCTGCCCGACCACGCCGCCCAGTCCGGTGCGGGTGGCGACGCATTGCGCCAGCGGCGGCCGCGCCGGCGGCTGCGCGCCCCAGTACAGGCGGTAGCCGAACAGCAGTTCCACGCCGGGTTGCGGCTTGGCTTCCGGGTTCCAGAACGCGACGATGTTGTCGAAGGTCTCGTCCACGGTCGGGATCTCGACCAGTTGCACCGAACCCTTGCCCCAGCCGTGCTTGGGCTCCACCCACAGGTCCGGGCGGCGCTCGTAGTACACGCCGTCGTCCTGGTAGTGGTCGAAGTCGCGGTCGCGCTGCAGCAGGCCGAAGCCGCGCGGGTTCTCGTCCACGAACATGTTGAAGCGCAGGCGCGGCGGGTTGCACAGCGGCCGCCAGATCCATTCGCCGCCGCCGGTCCACAGTTGCAGGCCGTCGCTGTCGTGGATCTCCGGGCGCCAGTCGTAGCCCATGCGGCGGTCGTTCTCGCCGGCCTGGTACATGCTGGTGCCGGGGGCGATGCCAAGGCGTTCGATCGGCTTGCGCGGGTACAGCGCGCAGTCGATGTCCATCAGCAGCACGTCGCCGGGCGTGATCGCGAAGCGGTAGGCGCCGGCGATGCTGGGCGAATCCAGCAGGCCGTAGACGACCACGGTGTCCGAATCGGCGGCGGGCCGCTCCAGGTACCACGCGACGAAATCGGGGAATTCCTCCGGCCGGTCCAGGCCGGTGTCGATCGCCAGCCCGCGCGCCGACAGCCCGTACTGCTTGTCCTTGCCGACCGCGCGGAAATAGCTCGCGCCGAGGAAGGCGGCGAGGTCGTGGCCGGGTTCGCTGCGCGGGTTCAGGCGGAAGCCGGCGAAGCCCAGGTCCTTCGGCAGCGACGCGTGCTGCAGGCCGCTGCTGCCGTAGTCGAACGCGGCCGGGTCGTAGGCCAGTTCCTGCGCCATGCCGTCGCGCACGTCGTACATCCGTACCGGCAGGTGCTGGTACATGCCCAGGTGGAAGAACTTGGCCTGGAATTCCCCCGGCGCGTCGGCCCACAGTGCGTGGTCCTGGCGGTAGCGGATCGACTGGTGCTGGTCCCAGTCCAGCGCCGCGACCGCCGGCGGCAGGGCGCGGTCGCGGGTTTTGTATTCAGTGGCGGCCAGCGCGCGCGCCTGTCCCTTCAGCCAGGCGTAGTCGAACGGCTGCGGCTGGCCCAGGTGGCGCAGCCCCTTGGCTTTCGCGGCTGCGGCGAATACGGCGGAAGCGGGCAGTCCGAAGGCGGCCAGCGTGGCGGCGGTGCGCTTGAGGAATTGGCGGCGTTGCATGGGCGCGTGGCGGTGTGGGTTCGCGCCGATGATAGCCAGTGGCGGATGAGCGGGGCGTCATGCGCCCGGTCGGCGCATCGAGCGAGATGGCCCGGCTGTTTCCTCTCCCCTTGCGGGAGAGGGAAACGCTTGCGCAGCAAGCGAGGGAGAGGGGTCGGCTTTTGACTTCGACTTTCCCGTGAAAAGCCGACCCCTCTCCCTCGGCGCTTCGCGCCTTTCCCTCTCCCGCAAGGGGAGAGGGAGACAAGCGCGATCTAATGCGATGGGTGGGTCAGCGCCTGCAGCAGCATGCGCAGTTCGTATTTGTCGGTTTCGTCCAGGCCGGATTCGCGGTGCTTGGCCTGCAGTTCATCGATGCGCTGCTGCAGGGTCTGCTTTTCCAGTTGCGCCGCCGCGTCCAGCAGTTCGGCGCGCCAGATCGCCTCGTCGCCGGGCAGGTCCTGCATCGCCAGTTTCTGCAGCGCGGACAGTTCCTCGCGTTCGGCGAAATGCTCCAGCAGCGCGCCGGTGCTGATCTCGGGGCGCGCATGCACGGTGTCCAGCAGTTCGACGAACAGTTCGATCCCGGCCTGGCGCAGGCGGGCGAAGCCGTAGGGCGGCGACAGCGACAGCGCGATCGGCGGCGCGTGCAGCAGGCGCACGATGGCGCTGCGCACCAGGCTGGGCTTGTTGGCGCCGGCCGGGGTCGCGCGACGCGTGGGTGCAGGCGGCGCAGCGGCGTTCGCGGCGGCGCCGACGCCGGTGATCTCGGTCAGGCGCTGGCGCATCAGGTCGGCGAAGGCGCCGTCGGGAATCTGCGCCAGCATCGGCCGCGCGCGTTCGGCCAGCCGCGCCTTGCCGTCGAGCGTGCGCAGGTTCACTTCCTTCGACAGTTCGTCGAAGAAGAACTGCGACAGCGGCGTGGCGTCGCGCAGGCGCGCGTCGAACGCTTCCGCGCCCTCGTGGCGGACGATGGTGTCCGGGTCCTCGCCGTCGGGCAGGAACAGGAAGAACGCCTGCCGCCCGTCGCGCATGCGCGGCAAGACCGATTCCAGCGCGCGCCACGCCGCCTTGCGCCCGGCGGCGTCGCCGTCGAAGCAGAAGAACACGTCCGGCGCGTTGCGGAACAGCAGCTCGGCGTGGTCGGGCGTGGTCGCGGTGCCGAGCGTGGCCACCGCCTGGGTCACGCCGAACTGGAACAGCGAGACCACGTCCATGTAGCCCTCGACCACGATCAGCCGTTCCAGCTTCTGGTTGGCCTGCCGCGCCTGCCACAGGCCGTACAGTTCGCGGCCCTTGTGGAACAGCGCGGTTTCCGGCGAGTTGAGGTATTTCGGCGAATCGTCCTTGTCGATCACGCGACCGCCGAAGGCGATCGTGCGGCCGCGGCGGTCGTGGATCGGGAACATCACCCGGTGCCGGAACTTGTCGTAGACGTGGCCGCGGTCGTTCTTCGAGAACAGCCCGGCGCGTTCCAGCAACTGCATCCGCCGCGCGTCGGTGCCCAGCGCGTCCTTCAGCGACGAGTAGCCTTCCGGCGCGTAGCCCAGGTGGAAGCGCTCGCGCACCGATTCGTCCACGCCGCGCGCGTCGAAGTACGCGCGCGCCTTCTCGCTGGCGTGCAACTGGCGCTGGAAGAACTTCGACGCCGCCTCCAGCGCGGCGAAGATGTCCTTGGTTTCCGAATCCTCGTTGCGCTGCTTGGTGTCGCGCGGCACTTCCATGCCGTTGCGCTTGGCCAGCTCCTCGACCGCATCGAGGAATTCCATGCGGTCGTAGTTCATCAGGAAGCTGATCGCGGTGCCGTGCGCGCCGCAGCCGAAGCAGTGATAGAACTGCTTGGTCGGCGACACCGTGAAGCTGGCCGAGCGCTCGTCGTGGAACGGGCAGCGCGCGGCGTATTCCTTGCCCTGGCGCTTCAGCGGCACGCGCGCGTTGATGACCTCGACGATGTCCGTCCGGGCCAGCAAGTCGTCGATGAATGCGTCGGGGATGCGCGCCATGAGGGGCGAATTGTACTTCGGCTGGCCTGGACGCCCGCGTTCGCGTGACAATGCCGGTATGGCCGCCACCGATTCCGGGAACCTGCTCGCATGCCTGCGCGAAACCGTCGGCGCCGCGCACGTGCTGACCGGCGACGGCCGCACGCGCCGGTTCCGCAAGGGTTACCGCTGCGGCGAGGGCGCGGTGCTGGCGGTGGTGCGCCCCGGCACGCTGCTGGAACTGTGGCGCGTGCTGCAGGCGGTGGTCGCGGCCGGGCGCATCGTCATCATGCAGGCCGCCAACACCGGCCTGACCAGCGGCTCCACCCCCGACGGCGACGACTACGACCGCGAGATCGTGCTGGTCAGCACGCTGCGCCTGGCCGGCGTGCAGCTCATCGACGACGGTCGCCAGGTGGTGTGCCTGCCCGGCGCGACGCTCGACGCGCTGGAGAAGGCGCTGGCGCCGCTGGGGCGCGAGCCGCATTCGGTGATCGGCTCCTCGTGCATCGGCGCGTCGGTGTTGGGCGGCGTGTGCAACAACAGCGGCGGCGCACTGGTGCGGCGCGGGCCGGCGTACACGCAACTGGCGCTGTTCGCGCAACTGGGCGAGGACGGCGAGCTGCGGCTGGTCAACCACCTGGGCATCGCCCTGGGCGACACGCCGGAACGGATCCTCGAACGCCTGCAGGCCGGCGACTACGCGGCGACCGACATCGACCACGATCCGTCGAAGGCGGCCTCGGCCCGCGACTACGACCGCCAAGTGCGCGCCGTCGACGCGCCGACGCCGGCGCGCTACAACGCCGATTCGTCGCGCTTGCATGAGGCCAGCGGTTCGGCCGGGCGGCTGTGCGTGTTCGCGGTGCGGCTGGACACCTTCCCGAAGGAAGACGCGACTGTGTTCTACATCGGCAGCAACGACCCGGACGACCTGACCGGCGTGCGCCGGCGCCTGCTGGCCGCATCCGGACGCCTGCCGATTTCCGGCGAATACATCCACCGCGACGCCTTCGATGTCGGCGCGAAGTACGGCAAGGACACTTTCCTGTTGATCGAGAAATTCGGCACCGACAAGGTGCCGAAGGCGGCGGCGCTGAAGAGCCGCATCGACGGCTGGTTCGAGCGGATCGGTCTGCGCAGCGTCGCCGACCACGCCTTGCAGGCGCTGGTGGCGCTGTTGCCGAACCACCTGCCGCGGCGGATGCGCGAGTGGCGCGACCGCTACGAACACCATCTGCTGCTTAAGGTGTCGGCGCAGGACGCGGCGGCGACGCGGTCGTTCCTCGAAGGCTTCTTCGCCGGCAGGCAAGGCGCGTTCTTCGAGTGCGACGCGGAGGAAGGGCGCAAGGCCTTCCTGCACCGCTTCGCGGTCGCCGGCGCGGCGGTGCGCTACCGCGACACGCACCGTTCGCGCGTCGAGGACATCGTGCCGCTGGACATCGCCTTGCGCCGTGACGACCGCGACTGGGTGGAGACGCTGCCGGCGGACATCGAGGACGCGCTGGTCGCGAAGTTGTACTACGGCCACTTCTTCTGCCACGTGTTCCACCAGGACTACATCGTGAAGAAGGGCCGCGACCCGCTGGCGATCGAGCATCGGCTGTGGGAACTGCTCGACGCGCGCGGCGCCGAATACCCGGCCGAGCACAACGTCGGCCACCTGTACCGCGCCAAGCCGGCGCTGGCGGGCTTCTACCGCGCGCTCGACCCGACCAACAGCTTCAATCCCGGCATCGGCCAGACGTCGAAGAAGAAACACTGGGGCGGCGGTTGTTGAACCGTCCGCCCGGACAGTGAATGCAGGAGGCCTCAGCCTTTCGCCGGCAGCGCCCACACGCTGTTGGGATCGCCGTCGCGGCCGCGCCGCAGGGTCGCCCGCGCCATCCGCCAGTAGACGAGGGCCAGCGCCAGCGCGGTGGCGTCGACGAAGAACCGGTGCCAGTGGCCGCGAGCGAACGACGCGAACAGGTGCTCGCCCGATCCGATCGCGCCGGCCAGCGGCACCAGCGCGGTCAGTACCGCGCACAGCCACAGCAGTTCGTGCCCGGCGCGCGCCGGCGCGCGCGCGAAGGCCCAGGCGAGGCTGGCGAAGAAGACGATGAAGTACGCGCGCGACGCCCATGCCTCCGGCAGCAGCGCGCCGGCCAGGAACGCCGCCGACACCCCGGCGATGCAGCCCAGGCATACGCCCAGGGTCAGCGCCGCCATCACCCGCGTGCGCCGCGGCTGTTCGACCTGCCGGCGCTTGCGCCGCGCCTCGACCCACAACAGGTTGCCGCTGAAGAACAGGAACGCGCCAGCCAGTCCCAGCACGAAGTACAGCCACTTCACCGTGTACTGGCCGAAGCTGCCGAAATGCAGCGAATACAGCGCATACAGGAATGCGCGACCGGGGCTGTAGGCCTTGGGCTCCGAGGTGGCGACCACCTCGCCGGTCGACGCATTCAGGGCGACCGCACCGGTATTGCTGAGCCGGCGCTGGGCCAGTTCGCCGTAGACGGTGGCCTGGCCGTTGGCGTCGCCGGCGTCGTGGTAGCCGATCGAATTGACTTCCAGCCCCGGCAACGCCGTTTCCGCGCGGCGCAGCAGTTCCGCCACCGGCAGGATCGGCTTGGCGACGCCGGCCGGCGCGACGTGCGGGGCGACTTCGAAATCGCTCTCCAGCACCTGCAACAGCTTGCCTTCGTAGACCAGGAACTGGAACGGCGCCAGGATCAGCGTGCCGATGGTCAGCACCGCGCCGCTCCAGGCGAAGATGGTGTGGAACGGCAGCGACAGCACGCCGACCACGTTGTGCGCGTCCTGCCACAGCCGCTTGACGTTCTTGCCGATG
This sequence comes from Pseudoxanthomonas sp., assembly GCA_047601245.1. GTDB lineage: Bacteria > Pseudomonadota > Gammaproteobacteria > Xanthomonadales > Xanthomonadaceae > Pseudoxanthomonas_A. The sequence continues at coordinate 2,298,478 of JASGJU010000002.1, read as the reverse complement.
CGCAGCGCGAACAGGTCCTTCAGGAACGCCGGCGCGTACAGCACCACGCCGCTGACCAGCGCCAGCCCGTAGAGGATGCAGACCACGCCGAACAGGTAGGTGCCGAAGGTGCGCGGCAAGCCAGCGGTGTAGTGCAGGTCGTAGACGAAATCGACGACGCCGGCGCGCGCCGGCGTCTCCCGCAGCGCGCCGGCGTCGTCCAGTTCGAACCGGCGCTGCTCGCGGGCCTTCTCGTTGTACCAGTACGCCGACGGTTGCGGGCCGTGTTCGCCCGGCAGCACCAGGAACACGCCGTCCGCGGACTCCGGGTGCGCGGCCAGCAGCGCGTCGAGCAGCGCCTGCGAGCGGCCGATCGGATCGGTCGCCGGTTGCGCGTCGGCCGGTCGTTGCCAGTCGCCCAGTTCGTGGGTGAACACGGTGATCGCGCCGGCGTAGAAGGCGATGAACAGCGCCATGCCGGCGACCAGGCCCACCCAGGTGTGCACCGACAGGAAGATCCGCAGCGTGGCCGCCTTCATGCCGGCATCTCCGCGGCCCAGCCCAGCGCCTTCGCCAGGTGGATCAGGCCGAAGCACAGCAGCGTCGCCCCACCCATCCACAGCCACGCGCGCAGGCCGGTCTTGGCCAGGAAGGCGAGCGACATCACCGCGATCCACAGCGGGAACGACATCAGCAGCCACGGCAGAGTGACGACTTCCAGCTTGCCGGGCCACAGCAGCACGACCAGTCCGATCAGGCCGACGGTCAGCGGCAGGCCCAGCAATGCGGCGGCCAGCGACTTAGCCCACATGTCCGTGCTCCTTGCGGATCGCCGCGCGCGCCTGCCGCCAGCCGTCGAAGTACGGCAGCAGCACGGCCGCCAGCATGACGGCGGTCAGCGTCGCGAACACGCCGGCCCAGACGCCCAGCGCGGCGATCGCCGCCGCCGTCGCCAGCGCGACGCAAAGCCACGCCGCGGCGCGCAATGCGCGGACGTGGCCGCGCGCGGCGGGCCACAGCTTCTGGTGCGCGCAGGCCAGGTAGAAGCCCAGCGCGGCCAGCAGGGAAAGGAACAGGCAGGCTGCCGTCATGTCGGTGGCTCGTCTTGTCGGTGAAGGTTACCAGCGGTACTCGAAGCCGACCCCGACCACGCGCGGCGCGCCGAGGATGACGTTCGGGTCGTCCCGCCAGACGTACTGGAGATAGCCCCTGTCGAACAGGTTGTTGGCGAACGCGTAGGCGCTCCAGTCTAGGTTCTCGTAGCCCAGTTTCAGGTTGGCGACCACGCGCGAGGCCAGCACGGCGTCGCCGGCGCCGACGTCCACGATCATCCTGTCGCGGAAATTGGCGTTGGCGTTGGCGAACCAGCCCTCGCTCCAGCGCAGGTTGCCGCCGAGCGAGAAGGTCCAGCGCGGCGCGTAGGCGAATTCGTAGCCGCTGTAGTCGGTGAAGCTGGCGCCGGCCTGCGCGTTGAACTCGTCGTAGCGCGTGCGCGAGTAGCCCAGTCCGGCGTACCAGTCGAAGTCCGCGCCGATCCGGTGGCGGACCTCGGCCTCGAAGCCGTACAGGTGCGCCTTGGCCGCGTTGATGATGTGGTAGTCGTAGCTGTTGTCGGGGCTGAAGTAGGCGCCGACCTGCTTGTCCTTCCAGTCGATGTAGTACGCGTTGGCGTTGAAGGTCAGGCGGCCGTCCAGCCACTGCGTGCGCAGCGCCAGCTCGTAGTTGAGGGTGTATTCCGGATCGTAGGCGAAGGACTGGCCGCGCGCGGTATTGTAGCTGCTGCCGCCGGAGCGGTAGCCGCGCTGCGCGGTGAAGGCCAGCGACTTGTCCGCGAGCCACGACCAGCGCAGGCCCAGCTTCGGCAGGAAGGCGGTGAAGTCGTCGTCGTGCCACGGGGTGACGGCGCTGGCGGAAGCGGCGACGCCGTAGACGTAGCTGTTGATGCCGCCGATCACGACCGGCGCCAGCGCGCCCAGCACCGGGGCGAACAGCGCCGGGTCTGGCAGCGCGCCGGCGATCTGCGCATCGCTGACCGAGTCGAAGCCATAGCTTTCGCGGTCGTAGCGGAAGCCGGCCAGCAGGCTCCAGCGTTCGCCGAAGGCGAATTCGCCGTCGGCGAACACGGCGCGGTTCTTCGACTTGCTGCCGTTGACGCCGATGTAGTCCACCGGGATGACCGGCTGCGCCGCGGCGTACAGGCCGGCGATGGCGCCGGCGGTCGCGGCGTCCAGCCCGAAGCCCTGCAGCGCCGCGGCGATCGTCACCACCGGCGTGTCGATGTTGGTGCGCAGGGTCTGCGAGTTGTCGCGGTCGCGGTTCGAGGCGTAGACGCCGACCAGGCTGCTCAGGCGTTCGCCGGCGTAGTGCAGGCGGAACTCCTGCGAGGCGACCGTGTAGTCCTCGTCGGTGTGGCCGTATTCGATGTCTTCCGGGCCGTGGTCGTTGTCGTAGTCGCGGGTCAGGTCCGAATTGCTCCACGAGGTCACCGAGGACAGCGTCCACGGACCGGCGAAGTCGTAGTCGACCTGCAGGTTGGCCACCTGCGACAGCACGTCGGAGACGTCGGCGCGGTTGGAGGTGTTGATCCGGTGCTCGTAGTAGTCCGGCACGTCGTTGCGCGAGTAGCTGAAGCGGTACGGCCCTTCGCGGTCGTCGCGGGTGTAGGTCAGGCGCGCGGTCAGGCCGTCCAGCCCCTTCGGCGTCCACAGCAGTTTGGCCCGCGCGGTGGTCGAATCCACCGCGTCCTCGCCGGCGTTGCGGGTGGTGTTGCGCACGAAGCCGTCGAAATCGCGTTTCTCCACCGCCACCCGGAAGGCCAGTTCGTCCTTCACCAGCGGGCCGCCGCCGGCGAAGGCGGCGCGGTAGTCGGCCGGGTTCGACAGCAGGACGCGGGCGCGGCCGCTCCAGTCCATCGTCGGATCCTCGGTGCGCATCACGATCGCGCCGGCCAGCGCGTTCTGGCCCTGCACGGTCGACTGTGGGCCGCGGAACAGCTCGACCTGGGCGATGTCCCACAGGTCGGTCGGGGCCGATTCCTCGGCGTTGCTGGGCAGCGCGGCGCCGTCGAGATAGGTCGTCGCCATCGGGTTGGGCAGGGTGGATTCGCTGGGGATGCCGCGGATGGTGTAGCCGGAGTTGCCGTACATCGTGGCCACGTTCGGCGTGCGGTTGAGGACGTCGAGCAGGGTCTGCAGGTTTTCCTGCTCGATGCGCGCGGACGTGGTCACCGCGACGCTGCTGGCGGTGTCCTGCAGCGAGCGGTCGGTCTTTTCGCCCTTGACCACGATGTGGTCGAGGTCGGTGGCGCCGCCAGGAGCGGCCTGGTCGGCGTTCTGCGCGTGCGCGTGCATTGCGGCCAGCAGGCCGAGGCTCAACAGCGAGATGCGGGGAAGGCGAGGGGACATGGGATTTTCCGTGATTGGACCGTTCTCAGAACCTGTACGTCAGGCTGGCGCTCACGCGCCGCGGCTCGCCCCAGGTGTAGGTGCTGTACCAACTGAAGACGGTGTAGTACTTCTCGTCGAGCAGGTTGCTGACCGAGACCGCCGCCGAAAGCCTGTCGCTGAAGCGCCAGCTCGCGCTGGCGTCGAGCAGCCAGTAGCCGCCGATGGTGTGGGTCACGGTGTCGCCGCTCGGGTGGTAGGCGTCGCCCCAGGTCTTGCTCTGCCGGCGCGCGCCGCCGCCCAGGGTGAAGTCGCCCAGCTTGTACGCGGTGTAGAGCGTTAACTGGTCTTCGGGCGATTCGGTCTGGACCTTGATTCCGTCCTGGCGCGTCACCTTGTGCGTGTAGCCCGCGTGCACGTTCCACTTCGGCGTGATCTGGCCGCTAGCTTCCAGTTCCCAGCCCTTGGTGAGGTAGCCCTGTTCGCCGCGGTACGCGTCGTTGCCGCTGGGCGTGAGTTCGCCGGTCGGCACCGGGTAGTTGTCCTGGTCGAGCCGGAAATACGCCGCGCTGGCGTTGAGCCGGCCGTTGGCGAAGGCGCCCTTCCAGCCCAGTTCGTAGTTCTTGCCGTCCAGCGGGTCCAGCGGGTTGCCCTGTGCGTCCTGCGCCCAGAGCTGCGGGCTGTAGATGCTGGTGTAGCTGGCGTACAGCGATTGCGTCCGGGCCACGTCCCACACCGCGCCGACATAGGGCAGGACCACGCCCGATTCGTCGACCACCGGGTGCTTGTAGCTGGCCCAGCGCGCGCCGGTGATCAGTTTCAGCGTGTCGTGCAGGTTCCAGCGCGCGGCGGCGTAGAGGCCGTTCTCGCGGGTGGTTTCGTCGGAATGCCAGTCGGATGCGGCGTTCCAGTTCGGGACGGGGACGGCTCCGCGCCAGTGGTAGTAGTCGTGGACGGCGTAGTCGTAATCGGGCGCGTTCCACCAATCGTCGCCCGTCCAGCGCCGCCGCGACAGGCTGCCGCCGACCACCAGTTCGTGCCTGCGCCCGCCCAGTTGGAACGGTCCGGTGGCGTAGAGATCCAGCGCGTCGGTGGCGGTCTTGCCGACGTAGCGCCCGGCCCACAGTTCGACGCCCTCGCCGTCGGCGGGATCCGGGTAACCCGCGGCCGCCGCGCCCAGGTTGGCGTCGTAGCCGTTGATCTGGTGGTTGAGCTGCAGCTTGGCCACCCACTCGTTGTCGAAGCCGTGTTCCAGCGTCGCGAACGCCGTGCGGGTGTACTGTTCCCAGCGGCTCCATGTCGCGCCGTTGTTGAACGAACGCGGCATGTCGTTGAAGTCGCCGTTGGCGTTAAACAGCGGGATGCCGCCCCAGGTGGAGTTGCGCGGATCGTTGTTCTGCGCATCGGCGCCCACGGTCAGCAAAGTGCCGTCGGGCAGGTCGGCTTCGAGGATGCCGTAGAACACCGCGCTCTTGCGCTTCCAGCGGTCGAGGTTGGATTCGCGGCTGTCCCAGGCGGCGACCACGCGGGCGCGCACGCTGCCGTCCCCGTTGAGCGGGCCGCCCACGTCGAACTCGGCGCGCCGCTCGTCCCACGAACCGGCGCCCAGCGTCGCGTGGCCCTGGAACTGGCGCGTCGGCTTCTTGCGGATCAGGTTGATGACCGCGCCCGGATCGCCGGAACCGGAGAGCAGGCCGGCCGCGCCCTTCAGCACTTCCACGCGGTCGTAGATCGCCATGTCGGCCAGGGTGTTGCCCGAGGAGTACGACGAGTCGCGCTTCATCGGGATGCCGTCGTACTGGAAGTTGTTGATCGCGAAGCCGCGCGCGTAGTACTCGGTGCGCTCGCTGTCGTAGGTGACGACGGAAAGGCCGGGAACGTGCGCCATCACGCTGTCGATGGAATCCAGGTTGAAGTCCTCGATTTCCTGCCGCGTGATCACGCTGATGGACTGCGGCGTTTCGCGCGGGGTCAGCACCAGCCGCGTCGCGGTCGCGATGGTGCCGGGCGTGTAGGTGCCGCTGCCTTCCGTCACCGTGCCCAGCTGGTTGGCGGTGACGACGACGCGATCCAGTTCGGTGGCGTCGTCCTTCGGCTTGCCGGCGTCCACGCTTTGCGCGTGCGCGCACATGGCGATCGACAGACCCGCTGCGAGGATCGAAATGCGCGGAAAGACGCGTCGGATGGTTTTCATGCGGGGAGCTTCCGGGTCGTTACGCGGGGTCAGAACTTCCAGTTCAGGCTGAGCGTGTAGTTGCGCGGCGCGCCGTAGTAGCCGACGTAATAGAGGCTGGTGAGGTACTTCTCGTCGGTCACGTTGTCGATGTTGGCGCGCAGCGACAGCCGGTCGTTGACGCTCCACTCGCCGAACAGGTTGGCCGTCGCGTAGGCGCCCTGGTGGATCAGCGCGATCTCGCCGTCGTCCCAGTTGGAGGTGTTGCTCTGCCAGCGTCCGCTGATGCCCAGGCGCAGCGCCGGCAACGCCGGCAGCCGCGCGCTGAGCGCCAGGTTGGCGGTGCGGCGCGGCACCCACGGGTAGCTGTCGCCGCCGTCGGCCCCGTCCAGCTTCAGCGCGGTGTAGCCGAACACCAGGTCGACGTGGTCGTTCAGCTTGCCGGTGGCCTCGAATTCGACGCCCTTGGAATCCACGTCCTGGCCCTCGTAGTACCAGATCAGGTCGTCGGTCACGCCGGCGAGGGTGGCCAGGTTTTCCTGTTTCGCCGAGAACAGCGCCAGCGAGGTCAGCAGGCGGCCGTCCATCCACCCGGCCTTGACGCCGACTTCGTAGTTCACGCCCTTGGTCGGGTCCAGGTAATGATGGTCGACGTCGGTCTGGTCCTGCGGCTGGTAGATGTCCGAGTAGCTGGCATAGGCCAGCACGCGGTCGGTGATGTCGAAGGTCAGGCCCGCGTAGGGGCTGAACTTGCTCTGGGTCTGGGAATAATCGTCGCTCCAGACGCTGCTGCCGTCGCGGTGGAAACGCGCCTGGTTGAAGCCGACGATGGCCTTGATCCGGTCGGTGAGCGCGAGCCGCGCCGCGCCGTAGATGCGGCGCAGGGTCTGGTCGCCGGATTCGTAGCGGTAGCGCGGCCCCCAGATCGGTTCCGCGATCGCGTCGCCCGGATACGGGAAGGCGGGCATCGCGGCCCAGGGGTCGGGGTCTCCGGCATCCACGTCGTTGACCGGATCCCAACTGTCCATCCACGTCGAGCTGCGTGCTTGCGCCACGCCCAGCACCAGTTCGTGTTCGCGGCCGAAGGCGGAGAAACCGCCCGACAGCGAAACGTCGCCATGATGGCCTTCGCCGTTCTCGACATAACGACCCGGATTGGCGTAGATGCCCTCGTGCGTGACCGGATCCAGTCCTTCCGCGTTCCACGCATAGAACAGCTTCTCGTCCGAGTTCGAATCGCGGTAGTTGTACGTCGCTTTCAACGTCCAGTTTTCGCCCAGCGCATGGCTCAGTTCGACGAAGGCGCTCTTGTCGTTGGTGTTCCAGTAGGCCCAGGCCTGCGCGGTGGACGCGCTGCGCGGGAACTCGGCCTGGGTGCCGTCGTTGTTGGCCAGCGCCAGCGCGCCCCACATGGCGCCGTCGCTGTGGGTCGCGTGGTGCGAGAAGCCGAATGTGACCGTGGTGTTCTCGCCGATCTGGCCGTCGATCACGCCGTACATCAGGTTGCGGTCGTCGTGCAGGAAGTCCAGATACGAGTCGCCTTTCTCGCGCGCGGCGACGAAACGCGCGGCCCAGCGGCCGTCCAGGGTGATCGGCGAGGAATAGTCGGCCTCCATGCGCACGGTGTTCCAGGAGCCGTAGCCGATGCCGAACGAACCCTGTTCGTCGTTGGTCGGGCGCTTGCGCACGTAGTTGATGGTGCCCGAGGCGTTGCCGACGCCGGTGAGCAGGCCGTTGGCGCCGCGGATCACTTCCACTTTTTCGTACAGGAAGGAATCGACCGCGCCCAAGACGACGCCCCAGCCGTTGGGCATGCCGACGCCGTCGACCTGGGTGCTGAGGATGTCGAAGCCGCGCGCCATGTAGTAGGTGCGGTTGGTTTCGGCGGCCTCGACGTTGATGCCGGTGGCCAGGCGCAGCGCCTGATTGACGCTGTCGGCGCCGAAGTCCTGCATCTGCGCCGCGGTCACCACGCTGATCGACTGCGGCGTGTCCTTGATCGCCAGGTCGAGGTTGGTGGCGCCGTTGCTGACGCGGTCGGCGCGCTGGGCGACGACGCGGACCGCGTCCAGTTCGGTGGCGTCGGCCGGCTGCGCGGAGCCGGCGTCCTGCGCATGGGCGTGGATGGCGAGCAGCAGGCCGGCGGCCAGCACGGAAAGGCGCGGGAACCCGGCGCGGGCAAGAGCGATGGCCATGGGGTCGTCCTGGAAGTCGTCGTCCTGCGGCCGGTCAGAACCGCCAGTTCAGGCTCAGCGTGTAGTTGCGCGGCGCGCCGTAGTAGCCGCTGTAGCGCAGGGTGTTGATGTACTTCTCGTCGGTGATGTTGTTGACGTTGGCGCGCACGGTGAGGTTCGGCAGCACGTCCCAGGCGGCAAAGGCGTTCACCACCGCGTAGCTGTCCTGACGCACGCGATAGCCGCTGGACTCGACGTTGAAGATGTTGCTCTGCCAGCGCCCGCCGATGCCCAGTGTCAGCGCCTTGTAGCCGGGCAGGCGGCCGCTGAGCAGCAGGTTCACGGTCCGCCGCGGCACCCACGAATAGGTGTCTTCGCCGTCCAGCCCGTCCAGCTTCAGCGCGGTGTAGCCGAACACCAGGTCCATGTCCTCGGCGAGCTTGCCGGCCGCCTCGAACTCGACGCCCTTGGACTTCACGTCGACGCCGGCATAGATGCTCTGGCCGAATTCGTTGTATTGGCCGGTCGCGGTGGCCAGCCCTTCCTGGTCGGCCTTGAACACGGCCAGCGTGGTCAGCAGGCGCTTGTCCAGCCAGTCGGCCTTGACGCCGGCCTCGTAGTTCACGCCCTTGCTGGGATCGAGGTAGCGGTCGTCCGCGCCCACCTGGTCCTGCGGCTGGTAGAGATCGGAGTAGCTGACGTAGCCGAGGACGCTGTCGCTGAAATCGAAGGTCAGGCCGCCGTAGGGGCTGGTGTGGCGGGTGGTCAGGTCGGCGACGATGCCCGAGGAAACGCCCTCGCGGATGTATTCGGCGTAGTTGACGCCGACGATGGCCTTGAGCCGGTCGCTCAGCGCGATCCGGGTGGCGCCGAACGCGCGCTTCAGGCGCTGGGTCACTTCGGCATAGACCGCCTCATCGCTCCAGGTCGGCTCGGGGATGGCGCTGGTGGCGTACGGGAAGCTTGGCAATAGCTCTCCCCACGCGTAATCCAGCGCGCTGCGCTCCCGGTTGGTGGTCTCGCTGCGGGCGAGGCTGACACCCAGCATCGCTTCGTGCTCGCGACCGAACGCCTCGAAGCGCCCGTTCAAGGTCGCCGTGCCCAGATGCGCGACCACCTTGTCGCTGCCGGCCCACGGATAGCCGACCAGGCCCTGGTTGGTGGCCGGATCGAGGCCGGCGCCGGCCCCGTCGTAGGCGTAGAACATCTTTTCCGTGCCGGTGCTGCGGCGGTAGTTGTACGCCACCTTCAACTGCCAGTCCTCGCCGAGCTGGTGGGTGTATTCGGCGAAGCCGTTCTGGTTGTTGGTGTTCCAGAACGTCCAGTCCTGTGTGGTGGTGGCGCTGGTCGGCCACTCGGCCTGGGCACCGTCGCTGTAGATCCAGGCCAGCGCGCCCCACATGATGCCGTCGGAGTTGGCGCTCTGCGCCGAATAGCCCAGCGTCAGCGTGCCGTTCTCGCCGATCTGGCCGTCGACCACGCCGTAGAAAAAGTCGCGCTTGTTCTCGTTGGCGCGCAGGTACGACTCGCCGTCCTCGTGGGCAGCCACGATGCGCGCGGCCCAGCGGCCGTCCTGCGTCAACGGCGAGGAATAGTCGGCCTGCGCACGCACGGTGCCCCACGAGCCGTAGCTGATGCCGGCTTCGCCCTGCTCCTCGTTGGCCGGACGCTTGCGCACGTAGTTGATCGTGCCGGCGGCATTGCCGACGCCGGTGAGCAGGCCGTTGGCGCCACGAATCACTTCCACCTTTTCGTAACCGTAGGCGTCCTGTGCGCCGGTGGCGATGCCCCAGCCATTGGGCAGGCCGACGCCGTCGATCTGGGTGTTCTGGATGTCGAAACCGCGCGAGGAATAGGTCGTGCGGTTGGTTTCCCACTCGTCGACCTGGATACCGGTGGCCAGCTTCAGCGCCTCGTTGACGCTGTCGGCGCCGAAATCGCGCATCTGTTCGGCGGTCACCACGCTGATCGACTGCGGCGTGTCCTTGATCGCCAGGTCGAGGTTGGTGGCGCCGTTGCTGACGCGCTCGGCACGCTGGGCGACGACCAGGATCCGGTCCAGGTCGGTGGCGGGGGTGGTGTCCGCATCCGCAGCGGCGGCGCCCTGCGCGTGGGCGTGGGCGGCGATCAGCAGGCAGGCGGACAGCAGGGAAACGCGCGGGAAACCGGCGCGAGGGCGGGAGACGTTGGGCACGGTGGGGAACCCCGGGAAAACGTTGAGGACGCGGCGAATCGGCTGACGTCCGGCCCGGGAATTCTATATGAAAACGATTCTCGTTAGAAATACGTTTTACGAGAATCCGACAACTCAGCCGCCGGCCCGCGCCGCCAGCGCCTGCAGGGCCTCGCCGTCCAGGCGCTGCACGGTCCACTGGTCCATGCCGACCGCGCCGAGGCCGCGGTAGAAGCGGATCGCCGGTTCGTTCCAGTCCAGCACCGACCATTCGAAACGGGCGCAGCCGCGTTCGACCGCCAGCGCGGCCAGGTGCGCGATCAGGCGCGTGCCGACGCCCAGGCCGCGGTATGGCGGGCGCACGAACAGGTCTTCCAGGTACAGGCCGGGCTTGCCGGCGAAGGTCGAATAGTTGTGGAAGAACAGCGCGAACCCGGCGGGCTGGCCGTCGACCTCGGCGATCACGGCCTCGGCGTAGGCGCGCGCGCCGAACAGGTGCTCGGCGATCTGCGCTTCGCCGGCGACGGCCTCGTCGGCGAGCTTCTCGTATTCGGCCAGCTCGCGGATGAAGGCGAGGATCTGCGGCGTATCCGCGCGGGCGGCGGGGCGGAGGACGATCGAAGGCGTGTCGGGCATGGCGCCAGCATGCCATGCCCGGCCGCGGAAGCGGATTCAGCCGGCGAGCTTCTTCTTCACCAGCGCCGACACCTGACCCATGTCGGCCTGGCCGGCCAGTTGCGGCTTCAGCACGCCCATCAGCTTGCCCATGTCGGCGGCGGACGTCGCCCCGGTCTGGGCGATGGCGGCGTCGATCGCGGCCAGGATTTCGGCCTCGCCCAGCTTCGCCGGCAGGTAGCCGTCGATGACCTCGAGTTCGGCGCGTTCGATTGCGGCCAGGTCGTCGCGACCGGCGGCTTCATATTGACTGATCGAGTCCTTGCGCTGCTTGACCATCTTCTCCAGCACCGCCAGCACGACGGCGTCGGTGATCTCGATGCGTTCGTCGACCTCGCGCTGCTTGATCGCCGCGTTGATCAGGCGGATGGTCGCCAGGCGCTGCTTGTCGCCGGCCTTCATCGCGGCCTTCATGTCGTCGGTGAGTTGCTGCTTCAGGGACATGGGAATTACCTCGGGTATGCGGGACGGGAAAGGCGGGAAACGCCTGGGGCGATGCCGGTGGGAGCGGGGGACGCAAAAAGCCGGCGACGCTCGCGCGTGCCGGCTTGATGGCTGCCACGTGACGCCGCCGCGCGCGGGCGCGGCCGGCCGCTCAGTACAGGCGCTGGCGCTTGGTGACGTCGCGCGAGCTGCGGCGCAACTGGCGCTTCACCGCGGCGGCGGCCTTGCGCTTGCGTTCCTGGGTCGGCTTCTCGTAGAACTCGCGCTTGCGGGTTTCGGCCAGCACGCCGGCCTTTTCGCAGGTACGCTTGAAGCGACGCAGAGCAAACTCGAAAGGCTCGTTTTCGCGGACTTTGACGCTGGGCATGGAATCTCCGGGACACAAAAGACCGGGCCGGGCCCGGTGAGCCGCGCATTATAATGGCCTTCCCGCGCCGCTTGCAAGCCGGCCGGCCCTTCCCAATCAAGCGGATAGCCCGCATACATACCCGCCATGCGTGTCCTCGGCATCGAAACCAGTTGCGATGAAACCGGCGTGGCCGTCTTCGACACGGCGCGTACCGGCGCGGACGGCCTGCTGGCCCATGCCGTCTACAGCCAGATCGCCCTGCACGCCGAATACGGCGGCGTGGTGCCGGAACTGGCCAGCCGCGACCATGTGCGCAAGCTGCTGCCGCTGGTCCGGCAAACCCTTGGCGAGGCAGGGCTTTCGACCGCTGACCTGGACGGGGTGGCCTATACCGCCGGCCCCGGGCTGGTCGGCGCGCTGCTGGTCGGGGCCGGCATGGCGCGCGCGCTGGCCTGGGCGCTGGATCTGCCTGCCGTCGGCGTGCACCACATGGAAGGCCACCTGCTGGCCCCCCTGATCGAGAACGACCCGCCCGAGCCCCCTTTCGTGGCGCTGCTGGTGTCCGGCGGGCACACCCAACTGGTCGCGGTCGATGCCATCGGCAGCTACCGCATGCTCGGCGAGACCCTCGACGACGCCGCCGGCGAAGCCTTCGACAAGACCGCCAAGCTGATGGGGTTGCCGTACCCGGGCGGGCCGCAACTGGCGAAGCTGGCCGAGCAGGGCGCGCCGGGCAAGTACAGGTTCGCCCGGCCGATGACCGACCGGCCCGGCTTGGATTTCAGTTTCAGCGGGCTGAAGACCCAGGTGCTGCTGGCCTGGCGCGACAGCGACCAGTCGGAACGGACCCGCGCCGACATCGCCCGCGGTTTCGAGGACGCGGTGGTTGACACGCTGGCGATCAAATGCGAACGCGCGCTGGACGCGGCCGGTTGCGAGACCTTGATCGTCGCCGGCGGCGTCGGCGCCAACAAGCGCCTGCGCGAAAAGCTGCGCGCGATGGCGGACAGGCGCGGCGGCCGGGTCTGCTTCCCGCGCCTGGACCTGTGCACCGACAACGGCGCGATGATCGCCTTCGCCGGCGCACTGCGGCTCGAAGCCGGCCAGCACGACGACGCGCAGGTGAAGGTGACGCCGCGCTGGGACATGGCGACGTTGCCGGCGATCGGACCGGCGCGAGGCGGATAAGCCGGTAAGAGCGTGTCATGCACTTTTGAGTGCGTTATCCGCGTTTTTGTGCCGTTGCGAGGCAAGGCGCGGGCCGCCGGCAAGGCTGGCCGCCTTGGCAAGGCCCGCAACGCCGCATCGCAGCGGCACAAAAGCGCGGGAATGTGCCCAAAAGTGCATGACACGCTCTAAGCTTGCGGGCATGGATACCGTCTTCATCGAGGCCTTGGAGGCCGACGCCCTGATCGGCGTCTACGGTTTCGAGCGCGTCGCGCCGCAGAAACTGCGCTTCGACGTCGAAATGGGTTGCGACAACCGCAAGGCCGGCGCCAGCGACGAACTGGCCGACACCATCGACTACGCGCAGGTGGCCGACGCCATCGTCGCGATCTGTGCGGAATCGAAGTTCCAGTTGGTCGAGGCCCTGGCGGAGCGCGTCGCCGCCGAATTGCTGCGGCGCTTCCCCATCGAAACCCTGTCGCTGCGCGTGACCAAGCCCGGCGCGGTGCCGGCCGCGCGCGGCGTCGGCGTGCGCATCGAGAGGCGGCGCGGATGAACGGGCGCGCCGACGAACACCGCTACGTGCTGCTGCTGGGCAGCGGCACCGACGAGGAGGCGCGCCTGCGCCGCGCGCGCGACGGTTTGAAGCAGCGCGGCCGCATCCTCGCCCGTTCCGGCGTGGTCCACGCGCCCAGCGTGGTGCCCGGCGACGGCCATCGCTACGTCAACCAGGCATTGCTGTTTTCCAGCCGATTGCCGCGCACGGAATTCGCGCCGTGGCTGAAGGCGCTGGAGCAGAAGCTGGGGCGCACGCCCGAAGACGAGCCGTGCATCATCGACATCGACCTGGTCGGCGAATGCGACGCGCACGGCGCGTCGCTGTGGGAAGACCCGGCGAAGCTTGGCCACCCGCTGTTCCGCGAACTGGTCGCCAAGGTCGCGCGGCGCTGATTCCGCGGACGCGGGTTACACGAACACCGACCTGCCGCCGTCGACGGCGAGGATCTGGCCGGTGACGTAGTCGTTGCCGGACAGCAACCAGCTCACCGCCGAGGCGATTTCCTCCGGCGCGCCCTGCCGCCGCAAGGGCACGCGTTCGGACAGAAGCGCCGGCGTTTCCGCCTTTTGCGCATTCTCCGACCACAGGATGTTGCCCGGGGCGACGGCGTTGACGCGCACGTCGGGGCCGAGCTCGCGCGCCAGCGACTTGGTCATCATCGCCAGCGCGGCCTTGGCCATGCAGTAGACGGGATGGCCGGGCAGCGGGCGCTCGGCATAGATGTCTGCGATGCTGACGATGGCGCCGCGGCTGGCGCGCAGATGCGGCGCGGCCGCCTGCGACAGGAAGAACGGCGCGCGCGCGTTGCTGGCGAACAGCTCGTCCCACTGCTGGGGGGTGGCCTGGCCGAACGGCGTGGCGTAGTAGCTCGAGGCGTTGTTGACCAGCGCATCCAGCCGGCCGTAATGGCCGACGGTCTTCGCGACCAGCTCCGGCAGACGGTCGAACTCCGTCAGGTCGGCCTGCAGCAGCAGGGTGCCGTGCGGCCGCGCGACGTCGAGCTCGGCGGCCAGCGCCCGCGCCTCGGTTTCCGAATGGCGGTAGTGCAGCGCCAGCGCATAGCCGTCCGCGTGCAGGCGGCGGGCGATGGCCGCGCCGATGCGCCGGGCGCCGCCGGTGACCAGCGCGACGCGGCGCGATCCGTTCAAGCCTGCTTCGCCCATGTCGGCGCTCCGTTGCAATGTGATGCCGCATTGTCGCGCATCGCCGGCGCATACGAGCACCTTTTTGGTGCGTGCATTGCCGGCCGCGCGGTCGTCGTCCCGCATGCTTGACGGGTGCGGCGGATTGCGTGCATTTTGCGGTGCAGGCACGCGCCGGCGCCCGGCCGCGCAGTGCAGCGAAAGGGATGGAATGGACTGGTCGAAGTACCGCACGCCCACATACGACGAGCTGATCCAGGCCGATGGTCAGCCGCGTCCCGCCGCAAAACGCCTGGTCGAATACCTCAGCGGCCTGTCCGGCCGCGAACTGGCCGAGCGGCAACTGGCCGCCGACGTCGTCGCCCGCGTGCAGGGCATCACCTTCACCGTGTACTCCGACGGCCGCAACGTCGACCGCACCTTGCCGTTCGACCTGATCCCGCGGGTGATCCCGCTGAAGGAGTGGCAGCGCACCGAGGCCGGGCTGAAGCAGCGCATGCGCGCGCTGAACCTGTTCATCGGCGACATCTACGGCGGGCAGAGGATCGTCAAGGACAAGGTGTTCCCGGCGATGCTGCTGAAGGACTCGGTCAACTTCCGCCCGCAATGCGTCGGCGTCAAGCCGCCGCTGGACGTGTGGGCGCACATTTGCGGCAGCGACCTGGTGCGCGACGGCGACGGCACCCTGTACGCGCTCGAGGACAACCTGCGCATTCCCTCCGGCGTGTCGTACATGCTGGAAAACCGCATGGTCGCCAAGCGCGTGTTCCCGGAACTGTTCGAGACCAGCTCGATCCTGCCGGTGGACGAATATCCCAGCCAGCTCTACGACACCCTGGCCGCGCTGTCGCCGCGCCCCGGCGACACCCCGACCATCGTGCTGCTGACGCCGGGCATCTACAACAGCGCCTATTTCGAGCACGCTTACCTGGCGCAGGCGATGGGTATCGAACTGGTCGAGGGCAGCGACCTGTTCGTCGATGACGACGATTGCACCTACATGCGCACCGTGTACGGGCCGCAGCGCGTGGACGTGATCTACCGGCGCGTGGATGACATGTTCATCGACCCGGAAACCTTCCACCCCGATTCGGTGCTCGGCGCGCGCGGCCTGATCCGCTCGTGGCGCGCGGGCAAGGTCGCGCTGGCCAACGCGCCGGGCGCGGGCGTGGCCGACGACAAGGTCGTGTTCGCCTACGTGCCGAAGATGATCAAGTACTACCTGGGCGAAGATCCCATCCTGCCCAACGTGCCCAGCTACCTGTGCCACAACGCGAAGGACCGCAAGTACGTGCTGGAGAATCTGGACAAGCTGGTGGTCAAGCCGGCCAATGAATCCGGCGGCTACGGCATGCTGATCGGCCCGCGCGCGTCGAAGAAGGAACGCGAGAAGTTCCGCGCGCTGATTGCGAAGGACCCGCGCAACTACATGGCGCAGCCGACGCTGTCGTTGTCCACCGCGCCGATCGTCGACGGCGAAAGCCCGTCGCCGCGGCACATCGACCTGCGCCCGTTCATCCTCTCGCGCAGGGACACCTACGTCACCACCGGCGGCCTGACCCGGGTGGCGATGGTCAAGGGTTCGCTGGTGGTCAACTCGTCGCAGGGCGGCGGCGCCAAGGACACCTGGGTGGTGGACGAGTCCGACGGCGAGTCCGACGAAAGCCGTGGGGAGGACGCCTGATGCTCTCGCGCGTCGCCGACAACCTGTACTGGTTCAGCCGCTACGTGCGCCGCGCCGAGAACACCGCGCGCCTGGTCGGCGTCGGCAGCCAATTGCAACTGGACCTGCCGCGCAGCGCGCGCTTCGCGTGGCGGCCGATGATCGACACCGTCGGCGCCGGCGAGACCTTCAACGAGTGCCACCCCGAGTCCGGCGACGGCATCGCCGACGTCGAGGTGGTGCGTTTCCTGCTGCTGGACGAACGCAACCCCTCGTCGCTGCGCAGTTCGGTGGACGCCGCGCGCGAGATCCTGCGCGGCATCCGCGACACCCTGCCGCTGGAAGTGTGGGAGGCGGTCAACGACCTGCACCTGGACATCGACGCCAACGGCGAGCGCTGCCTGGGCCGCCGCTATCGCATCGACTTCCTGGGCCGCATGATCGACGGCTGCCTGAAGGTATCGGGCCTGCTGTCGGCGAACGTCAGCCGCGACATCGGCTACCACTTCCTGCGCCTGGGCACCGCGATCGAACAGGCCGACATGACCACGCGCATCATCGACGCCGGCGCGTCGGGCCTGGTCATGCCGCGCAACCTGGACGACTTGGAAACCTTCCAGAACCTGCAATGGATGGCGGTGCTGCGTTCGCTGGCCGCCTACCCGATGTTCCGCCGCCATGTCCGCCAGCGCGTCAGCGCGGAACTGGCGTTGCGCTTTCTGCTGCAGAACGAGGAATTCCCTCGCAGCGCGCTGTTCTGCCTGTTGCGCGCGCAACAGGCCTTGCCCGCCATGCCGCCGCGCCCGGCGGTGGGCAAGCAACTGGGCAGGCTCGTCGAGCGGGTCCGCAAGGCCGACCCGGCCGCACTGGCGAAGGACCCGGCGCCGTTCATGGATCGTATCCAGGTCGAACTGGGCAAGCTGCACGGCGCGATTGCCGACGGGTTTTTCAGCGGCTGAAACCGGTGGCGTTGCCGCATCGTGGGGCCGCAGCGCATTCCATGGTCGCGTACCATGTGTGTCATGTCGACCGACTTCCCGCCTCCCGACGCCGACGCGCTGGAACACAGCGCGCGTCTGGCGGCGAGCATCCGCGAAGAGATCGCCGGGCTTGGCAGCATTCCGTTTTCGCGCTTCATGGAGCGTTGCCTGTACGCGCCGGGGCTGGGCTACTACAGCGCCGGCAGCGCCAAGTTCGGCGAGGCCGGGGATTTCGTCACCGCGCCGGAGCTGGGGCCGCTGTTCGCCGCTTGCGTCGCCGAGGCGGTCGCGCCGGTGCTGCGGCAACTGGGGCCGGAAGCGCAGTTCCTCGAAATCGGCGGCGGCAGCGGCGCTTTCGCCGAGGTCATGCTTAAGCGGCTGCTGCAACTGGACGCGATGCCGGCGCGCTACGCGATCCTGGAGCCCAGCGCGGATCTGCGCGAGCGCCAGCGCGAACGCCTGCAGCAACACCTGACGCCGCTGGTGTTCGACTGCGTCGAATGGCTGGACGCGCCGCTGGAAGAAAAATGGAGCGGCGTGCTGTTCGCCAACGAGGTGATCGACGCGCTGCCGACGCCGCGCTTCCTGATCCGCGACGGCGAGGTGTTCGAAGAGGGCGTGGCGCTGGACGGCGTGGGCCGCTTCATCCGCTGCGACCGTCCCGCCGACGCGCTGATGGCGGCGGCGGTGTGCCACGTCGAACGCTACCTGAAACGCCCGTTTCCCGACGGCTACCGCTCCGAACTGCTGCCGCAACTGCCGTACTGGCTGCAGGCGGTGATGGGCGGATTGCAGGGCGGCGCGATGCTGTTCGTCGACTACGGCTATCCGCGCGGCGAGTACTACCTGCCCGAACGCGACGACGGCACCCTGCGCGCGTTCTACCGCCATCGCCTGCACAACGACGTCTACGCATGGCCGGGCCTGCAGGACATCACCGCGTCGGTCGACTTCACCGCGCTGGCCGAGGCCGGCGTCGGCGCCGGCTTCGACCTGGCCGGCTACTGCACGCAGGCCGGGTTCCTACTCGGCAACGGGTTGGCCGAACGCTTGCTGGAAGTCGAGGCGCGCAACGACGCGGCGCTGTCGCTGAAGTTCGCCAACGAGGCGAAGAAGCTGACCCTGCCGACCGAGATGGGCGAACGCTTCCAGGTCATCGGCTTCCAGCGCGACATCGAATTCGGCGCGGCGTTCCTGTCGGGCGATTTGAGCTGGCGGCTGTGAGTGCGCCGGTGCTGAAACCGCTGCGTCATCCGCGATTCTGGCTGTGCCTGTGGTGGCTGGCGGTCGCCGTGGTGGTCGCGGCGTGCTTGCTGCCGTCGCCGGACCTGCCGCCGATGCCGCAGGGCGGCGACAAGGTCGAACACGTGCTGGCGTTCTTCGCGCTGGCAGCCAGCGCGGTGCAATTGTATGCGACGCGGCGCGCGCTGGCCTTCGTCGCTGTCGGCCTGTTGCTGCTGGGCATCGGCATCGAATGGGCGCAAGGCGCATTCACCACCGACCGCTCGGCGGATCCGTTCGACGCGCTGGCCGATGCCGTGGGCATCGCGCTGGGCATGGCCACCGCGCTGACGCCGCTGCGCGACCTGTTGCTGCGGCTGGATGGTCGCCGCGACTGAGCCTGCGCGCATTGCCGTGAATCGCGTAGTGCGGGTCTTGACCCGCCATTGCCTGGATCAAGCCGCGTTGCAACTGGATCCTGGCTTGGCGATCCATTCGCTTGTTGAAAGCCGACGGGATGACGCGTTCACGTGATGAGGGATTTTGGCGCCTTGCGCTCCCATGCGTGGCGAACCAGTTGTTGCACGAACTTGGGCTTGGCCTTGGTCAATGAGATGCGAACGCCTACCGTCTTCTTGCCCCAAGTCAGGGGTTCGACAGCCTCCGGGTGGAGAACGATTGCCATGTCCCGTTGCTCATCGCCAACAAATACATGAGCGAATTTCTCGCCCGGCGGCACGGTCACGAAAATCTTGCCTTTCACGCGGAATGAGGCGTAGTGGAAATGAGGTTCTTCCGTGGTCTCCGGCAAAGAGAGTGCATAGGCTCGCAGTTGCTCAATCTGCATGATGAGAATCTCCTCTGCGATCCAACATGAAAATAGTGGAGATACCGTGGATGGATCAAAACCGGCGGGTCTAGACTTGCCCTATGCCATCAATCGTCGTAAGCCGCCAGATATGCGTCCAGCTTTTGCCGCTGCAGCAGCGCATTGGCGTCGTCCCACGAAATGCCGCGTTTGCCGCGCAGGCTTTCCAGCACGCGGACGATGGCCAGTTCCACCTCCGGCGCGGTGACGCGCTCGCCCTGCGCACGCCGCCAGTCGATGGCGTCGAACAGCACCGCGTTGGCCTGCACGTAATCCAGCGGCTTGCGTGAGCCGTTCGCCGACTGCCACTTGCCGCTGGCCAGCACGCCGTTGACCTGCGATTGCAGCAGGAAGGTGGCGCGTCCGTACAGCTTCAGGTTGCTGGGCTGCACCGCGGTCATGGTGTTGCCGACCACCCGACCCAGCTTGGCCATGATGCCGGTGGAATGCGCGTTGAGCAGCATCTTCAGGCCCAGGGTCTGGTTGACCTGCAGCGGGTCATGGGCGAACGGCAGGGCGAAGTCGAGCACCGCGACCTGCGGCGCGGCCTTGCGCACCGCGTCCAGCGACGCCGGCGGCAGCGGCGCATCGCCGACGTGGACGATGACCGGCGTGGCGCCGCGTTCGGCGAAGGCGCGCAACCAGGATTCGCCGATCGCCGGCGATTCGTCGCCGAGCAGGATCATCGCGCCGTGGTCGCCCGCGGATGGGCCGAAATGCTCCAGGTTGTTCGCCGAGAACGACAGGTCGTAGAGCCGCTGCTGTTCCGCGCCGGCGTTGGCCAGGCTGCGCTGCGCGGCGGCGTGCAGCCACGGGTCGGTGATTTCGGTATCGAACGGCTTGGCGTACAGGGCCGGGTCGAGGCCGTGGAAGGGCCGGTGTAGCAGCGCGTCCCACGCGGCGGCGGGATTGTCGACCGGCGCCCACACCTGTATCCACGATTTGCGCTCGGCCGCGTCAACGCGATCCAGCGGTGCCAGGCGGAAGGTCGGCGAACGCTCGGTCACGTCGACGAACACCGCCATCATCGCGCGCTGCGCCAGGTAGGTGGCGCGATGCCCGTCGGCGTAGGCCGACGATTCGCGGTCGGTCCACGCCGCCAGTTGCGGCGCGGTCGCGGCGACGGTCCGTTGCAGCGTGGCGAAATCGCGCAGGCGCGAAGCCAGCGTCGCGCTTTCGTCGAAGCCCAGCGCCGCCAGTTCCCGCTTCGACAGCACCGGTTGCAGCAGCCGATGGATCGCGTCCTCCATCGCCACGCCCAGCGCGTACAGGCTGGTGGTGGTGGCCTGCATGCGGGTCGATCCGGTGATCGACTGCGGCCCGGTCGCCAGCATGACCTTGCTGATGCCGGAATCCTCGATCACCTCGCGGCTGCGCTCGAACGGCAGCAGGACCTCGTCGGGATTGTTGTAGACGAACCAGGTCCTGGCCGGGTCGTCGCCGTTGACCACGGCGCCTTCCTTCGCCGTGCCGATCACCGCCGAGGTCTCGCCGCCCTCGGTCACCGCGAACACCGCGTCGTCCTTGCCGATGCCGTTGTCGTGCAGTTGAAGCTTGCCGATCAGTTGCAGGTCCTCGAAGCCTTCCAGCGAGGACACCAGCGCGCGGTCGCCGCCGGTGATCTCGCCGCGCACGCGGTTCTCGATGCCGGGGTAGGCCTTCTGCACCTTCTTCCAGACCTTGCCGTCGCGGGCGACGCGCTGCCAGAACGGGCGATACAGGCCGCTTTCCAGCGTCTCGGCCAGGCGGCCGGTCGAGCCGGTGCCGTAGAAGTAGACGCGGTGGCCGTTGCGCAGCGCGTCCTGCATCGCCTGCGAGGCGGCCTGCAGCTTCTGCAGGCGCGCGGGATCGTCGGCGACCGCGTCCATCGTCGCGACCACGTCACGATCGACGGCGAACAGGGCCTGCAGCCCCGCCGTCGTGTCGTTGGCGATGCGCCGACTCAGGTCCATCGTCTGCGGATGGCGCTGCTCGGTCAGCAGCGTGTGCAACTGGAACTGGGTCTTGTTGCGGACGTAATCGACCGACTGCTCGGAAGGCGTGATGCCGAGCAGCTTGAGGACATCGTCCTGCGCGGCTTGCCGCGCCTGCGCATGGCCGGTGATGCCGGCGAACAGCAGGACGGCGAAGGGAAGCTTGCGTTTGCGGATGCGCGACATGACGGTTCCTCGATTCATCGGGCGGGCAGGAGGGTGATGCGGTCCAGCACCCACATCTGCGGGCGGAAGTCGCCGCTGAAACGGATGCACAGGGAATCGCTTGCGGCGAACGCGCGCGACAGCGGCGTGCGCAGGACAATGAAGCCGTCGGCGTCAGGTTGCGCCGGCAACGGCGCGGCGGCGACGGTTTCGCCGTCGCAGGAACCGGCGCGCACGTCGAGTTCGCCATGCGCGCTGCGCGCGGGCAGGAACTTGCGCGCGGCATTTTCCTTCGCGCTCTGGTCGATGGCGTACGGCAGGCGTCCGGCGCGGATTTCGATGCCGGCGATGCCGGCAAGCGGCGGGTCCGGCCATTGCCAGCAAGGCTGCATGATCGCCACGTTGAACAGCGCGCGTTCGCCGTCGCGTTCGGTGTCGTCCTGCATCCGCAACACCGGGCCGCCCGCGGTGCAGGTCCGCAGTTGCTCGTCGCTGCGGGTCAGCAGGCTGGCGGCGGTCACTTCGAATTCGTCCGCCGCTTGCAATGGCCTGCCGTCCACGAACGCGGCGGCGCGCAGTCGCACCGGCAGTCGCGTTTCGATGGCCCGCGCATACAGCGGCGAGGAAGCGTCCGGCGCGCTGCCATCCAGCGTGTAACGCACCGGATAGCCGAGAGGATTGGAAAGCCGCAGCGTCGCTTTGCCTGCGCCGGCCGGCGCATCGTCCAGCAATACCCGGAATGGCGTACGCGCGTAACCGACGCCGAGCGCTTCGTAGCGCCGGTTCCAGGCCGGCAGCCGTTGCAGGAAACCGGCGTAATCCTTCTTCTCCTTCGGCGTCCAGCCGGTTTCGACCACCGCCAGCAGGCGCGGGAAGCTGTTGTGCTCGACCGCCGAGAAACGCACGTCGTCAGTGGTCCACATATTGGCCTGCAGGCCGAGGACGTGCCTGCGTTGCGATTCGTCCAGCGCGTCGGGCGCCGGTTCGAACGCATAGAACTTCTCCATCGGGATCAGCCGGGGACTGGGCCGGCCGGCCGGTTCGTCCGGCGAATCGGTCTGCAGGTAGTCCAGGTACAGGTCGGTGGTCGGCGACATCACCACGTCGTGGCCCTGCTTCGCCGCCTCGATGCCGCCCTTGACGCCGCGCCATGACATCACCGTGGCGTCGGGCGCGAGGCCGCCCTCGAGGATCTCGTCCCAGCCGAGCAGGCGCTTGCCGTGCGCATGCAGGATCGTTTCCAGCCGATGCACGAACCAGCTTTGCAGCGCGTCCTCGTCCTTCAGGCCCAGCGTGCGCATCCTCGCCTGCACCCGCGGCGAAGCCTTCCACTGGTCCTTGGTCGCCTCGTCGCCGCCGACGTGGAAGTATTCGCCGGGGAACAGCCGCGCCACTTCCGCGAACACCTCGTCGAGGAAATCGAAGGTGCCTTCCTCGACGTTGAACAGGTTGGAATGGACGCCGCGGTTCGGCGACACCGGGATGCTTTTTCCCTCGACGCCCAGTTGCGGATAGGCGGCGATGGCGGCGGTGGCGTGGCCGGGCAGGTCGATCTCCGGCACCACGGCGATGTGGCGCGCGGCGGCGTAGGCGACGACGTCGCGGACCTCGTCCTGCGTGTACCAGCCGCAATAGGGCTTCGGCTTGCCGGTCGCCGGATCGACGCCGGCGTCGCCTGCGGGAATGCGGCAGCCGCCGATTTCGGTCAGCTTCGGATACTTCTTTATCTCGATGCGCCAGCCCTGGTCGTCGGTCAGGTGCCAGTGGAACACGTTGAGCTTGTGCAGCGCCATCGTGTCCAGGATCTTCTTGACTTGGTCGACGCTCTGGAAATGCCGCGCGGAATCGAGCATGTAGCCGCGCCAGCGGAAGCGCGGGGCGTCGGCGATATGCAATTCCGGCAATAAGACGCGACTGTTTTCCGACTGCGTCAGCAACTGCCACAGCGTGACCGTGCCGTAGAACAGGCCGGCCTCGTCGCTGGCGCGGAGGTCGATGCCGCTGGCGTCGATGTCCAGCGAATAGCTTTCCGGCGCGGGCGCGAAGGTCTGGATGATCCGGAAGCGGATGCGGCCATCGGGCGCCAACGGCAATGGCGATTTCTTAGCCGCCGCCAGATAGCCGTTGAAGCGTTCGGCCGCGCGCTGCGCGATTTCGCCGTCGGCGCGGATGGCCGTGTCGGCGTCGACCACGAAGGCGCCGCGGCCGACCTGCATCGTGGCCGGTTGCGGGATCAGCGACGGCGCGATGGGCGTATCACGGGCATGGGCCTGGCCGGCGAACAATGACATGCAGAGGATCAACGACGCGAATCGGCGCATTACGGTTTCCGGGTCCCGGCCTTGCGAAAGCCGGGGTCGATTATCCGACGATCGGTTATCGTTGCCTATGCCTTCCGTCAGGGGTCGCATGCATGCCTCGCTACCAACGAATGTTTTTGCTGTGCAGCCTTGCCATGCTGGCATTGGCGTATCCATTGCGCGCCGCCGAGCCGGCGCATGCTGCGCTGCAACCTGGCATCGAGGTTCCTGCTGCACGAGCGCGCCGGCGAACTGGAAGGGAAACACATCGGCCTGGTCACCAACATGACCGGCGTGGACCGCGAATTGCGCAGCGACGTCGACCTGCTGGCCGCGCGCCGGGACTTTTCGCTGGTCGCGCTGTTCGGCCCGGAGCACGGCGTACACGGCGACGTGCAGGCGGGCGACCACGTCGAATCCTCGCGCGACGCGGCGACCGGCCTGCCGGTGCACAGCCTGTACGGCGAGCATCGCGAGCCGACCGCGGAGATGCTGCGCGGCATCGACCTGCTGCTGTTCGACATCCAGGACGTCGGCGCGCGCTACTACACCTATCCGTACACGCTGGCCAACGTGCTGCGCGCGGCGAAGAAGAACGGCATCCCGGTATGGGTGCTGGACCGGCCGAACCCGCTCGGCGGCGAGAAGGTCGAAGGTCCGGTGCTGGAACCGGCGTTCTCGTCCTTCGTCGGCATGTTCCCGATCCCGGTGCGCCACGGCCTGACCATCGGCGAATTGGCGCGGCTGTTCAACGCCGAATTCGGCATCGGCGCGGACCTGACCGTGGTGAAGATGCACGGCTGGCGGCGCGACGACGCGGAGCCTGGCGGTACGCTGCCGTGGGTGCCGCCGTCGCCGAACATGCCCACGCGCGACACCGCGCTGGTCTATCCGGGCACGGCCTTGCTGGAAGGGACCAACGTCTCCGAAGGGCGCGGCACCACGCGGCCGTTCGAGACCGTCGGCGCGCCGTTCGTCGATGCGCGGCGGTTGACCGACGCGCTCGACGCGCTTGGCCTGCCTGGCGTGCGATTCCGGCCGACGTGGTTCACGCCGAGCTTCTCCAAGCACGCGGGCAAGTTGTGCGGCGGCGTGCAGATCCATGTCGTCGATCGCGACGCCTTCCAGTCGTTTCGCACCGGGCTGGCGGTGGTCAAGGCCCTGCATGACCTGTATCCGCAGCAATTCCGCTTCCAGTCCGACGCGCCTGGGGCCTCGCCGGGCTTCTTCGACAAGCTGGCCGGCAATGCGTGGATCCGCGAAGGCATCGAGCGCGGCGAGTCGCTGGACGCGATGGAGCAACATTGGCAGCCGGGATTGCGGCGCTTCGAGGAAGTACGGCAACGGTATCTGCTGTATCCCTAGGCGTCGTTTCCGAAATCCGATGTTCCCTCTCCCCGCTTGCGGGGAGAGGGTGCCGCAGGCGGGTGAGGGGCGCGAGCGCAGCGAGCATGCTTTTGCTGTCGCTTCAGGCAGAAACGACGACTCGATGCAGGGAACGACCGGGGCAGATTCTCATTTCGTCAACGTCATCCGCTCCAGCACCCACATCGCCGGGCGCGTATCGCCGGTGAAGTAGACGCATAGGTCGGCGGCCTGAGGATGCGATGCCGGCAAGGCCGCTTTCAGCGTGACGAAACCATCAGCGTCCGTCTGCGGCGGCATGGGAACATTGACCAGTTCCGCGCCATCGCAGCCGGCGCGGACCACCCACTCGCCGTGCGCGGTTTTCGCCGGCTGGAACTTGCGGTGCGGTTCGTCGTGGGCCAACTGGAAGTTGTACGGGATCCTGCCCACCCGCACCTCGATGCCGTCGACGCCGGCCAAGTCGGCCTGCTTCCACGACAAGCACGGGCTGAAGATGTTGACGGCGTAGATCGCGCGCGGACCGTCGCGCGGGCCATCGTCTTCCAGCCGCCAGCGCAGGCCGCCGGCGCAGTCGTCGAGCTGCGCGTTGCCGCGGCTGGTCGCGCCGGGAACGGGCATCGGTTCGAACGGCGTCTTCGCGTAGGCGATCCCGGTCGCCTGGTAGCGCTTCAGTTGCGCGGGCAGCCGGGAAAGGAAGCCCTGGTAATCCTTCTTCGCCGCCGGCGACCAGCCGGTTTCCGCCAGTGCGGCCATGCGCGGGAAGACGATTTCCTGGACGCGGGCGAAACTGCGCCGGTGCTCGGTCCATGTATTGGCCTGCAGGCCGAGGATGTGCGCCTGCTTGTCCGCCGGCAGCGAAGCCGGCACCGGCTCGAAATCGTAGACCTGCTGCAGGGTGATCGCGCCCGGCTGGCCCGGCGCGTCGTCCGGCGAATCGGTCAGCGGATGGTCGAAATAGAGGATTGGCGACGGCGACATCACCACGTCGTGGCCGCGGTTGGCGGCGGCGATGCCGCCTTCGGTGCCGCGCCATGACATCACCGTGGCCGATGCCGGCAGCATGTTGTCTTGAAGCGTGCCCTCGAGGATTTCGTCCCAGCCCAGCAAACGCTTGCCGTGCGCCGACAGGTACTTCTCCAGCCGCGCGACCAGCAGGCCCTGCATCGCCATCTCGTCCTTCGCGCCCAGTTCCTTCATGCGCTGCTGCACGCGCGGGGACGCGATCCACTGGTCCTTGACCGCCTCGTCGCCGCCGATGTGCACGTAACGACCGGGGAACAGTTCGAACATCTCGGCGAACACGTCCTCGAAGAACGCGAATGTGCTCTCCTCGGTGTTGAACAGGTTGGGGTAGACGCCCCATTCGTTGCCGACCGGCGGCGTCGGGTTGCCGGCCACGCCCAGTTGCGGATACGCGGCGATCGCTGCGGTGGCGTGGCCGGGCACGTCGAATTCCGGCACCACGTCGATGTGGCGCGCGCCGGCGTAGGCGACCACGTCGCGGATCTGCGCCTGGGTGTAGAAGCCGCAGTACGGTTCGGGTTGGCTCGCCGGATCGGCGCTGGCGGGGATGCGACAACTGCCGGTTTCGGTCAGCTTCGGGTATTTCCTGATCTCGATGCGCCAGCCCTGGTCGTCGGTCAGGTGCCAGTGGAAGGTGTTGAGCTTGTGCAACGCCATCTGGTCGAGCAATCGCTTGATCTCGTCGACGCTCTGGAAATGCCGCGCCGAATCCAGCATCAGCCCGCGCCAGCCAAAGCGCGGTGCGTCGGCGATGTGCAGCGCCGGCAACGCGACGGCCGCGGCATCGCCCTGCGTCAGCAGTTGCCACAGCGTGACCGCGCCGTAGAACAGGCCGCGCTCGTTGGCCGCGCCGACGACGATGCCGTCGGGCTTGACGTCCAGCGTGTAGGCCTCCGGCGCCATGCCGCCGTCGCCGGTCAGCGTGAAACGGATGCCCCCGGTTCCGCCGTCCGCGGATTGCAGCCGCGGCCGCTTCGCTGCGGCGAGGAAGTCGTCGAAGCGTTCGGCCACGCGCCGTTCGGCGTCGCTGTCGGCGTGCAGCCGCGTGTCCGCATCGACGACGAACACGCCGTCGCCGGCCTGCAGCACCGCAGGCTCGGGAATCAGCGCCGGTTTGACCGG
Organism: Pseudoxanthomonas sp.; assembly: GCA_047601245.1. Lineage (GTDB taxonomy): Bacteria > Pseudomonadota > Gammaproteobacteria > Xanthomonadales > Xanthomonadaceae > Pseudoxanthomonas_A. The sequence goes on along the minus strand of JASGJU010000002.1, from coordinate 2,271,577 downwards.
CGCGGCGGCGGCATCGGGCGCATGCGCGGCATCGTGGCCGGCTTCCGGCTTGCAGGCCGTCAGCGGCAGCGTCGCCGCCAGCAGCGTCGCGGCGAGGATGCGGAAGGAGAACGAAGGCTTCATCGGAACTCCGGATTTCATGCGCAAGGCGCAGGTTGCAAAAGAAAACGGGTCCGGGCAAGCCCGGACCCGTGGGTTGAAGCACGACCGGCGACGGTCAATTGAACTTGTAGCGCAGGCTCAGATAGTACTGGCGGCCATTCTTGTAGAAGCTCAACGGCACCTTGTCCGCGCCCGGCAGGTCGTTGTAGTACTTGGCCGTTTCGTCGGTCAGGTTCAGCGCATCCAGGCTCACGCTCAGGCTGTCGCTGATCTTCACGCCGAACGATGCGCTCAACGTGGCCACGTCGTCGGAATAGAAATTGCTGCCGCGGGTCACGCCGGCGTAGTACTCCGAGCGGAAGCTGTAGGCCAGGCGGGCGTTGAAGCGGTCGTTCTCGAACCAGCCGGAGACGTTCCAGGTCTGGTCGGAGGTGCCGTTCAGCGGGCCGCCCTGATCGGTCTCGCCATCGGCCCAGGTGTAGTTGGCGGCCACGCCGAAGTGTTCGCCGATCGGCTGCTGCCAGGCCAGTTCGGCACCCTTGAGCTTGGCGTTGATGTTGTACGGCTGCGAGACCAGATAGGTCGAGTACACGTCATGCTGCTGGTTGTTGGTTTCGGTCTGGTTGAGGTACTCGCCCGGAACGACCTGGAAGTCGATGTAGTCGTCCAGGTCCATGTAGAACACGCCGAACGACAGCAGCGCGCGGGGCGCGTAGTACCACTCCAGCGCGGCATCGAAGTTGCTGGACACGATCGGCTTCAGCTTCGGGTTGCCGCCCTGTCCGCTGAGCGCCAAGTCGTTGAGGTTCAGCATGCCGGTCAGGGCGTTGTAGTCCGGGCGGGTCAGCGTCTGCGAAGCGGCCAGGCGCAGATCCAGGTCGTCGGTCAGCTTGTACTTGAAGTTCAGGCTAGGCAGCAGCTTGTTGTAGTCGTTCTGTTCGACCCTCGGCAGATAGGGGCCGAAGGCCGAACTGGTCACGGCGCCGTCCGGCAATGCGCCCGCGGGCAACGCCTGGTTGAAGTGGATGTCGCTGTCGGTCTTGACGTAGCGCAGGCCGACATTGCCGCTCCAGCGCTCCCCTTCGAGATTGAACTGCACGTAGGCGGCGGCGGTCTTCTCCTTCACCGCGTACACGTTCTCGAACATGTTGCGCACCACCGGATCGGCGTACAGGTACAGCCAGCCCAGGTTCTGCAGATCGCCGGGGGCGTAGTACCAGACATTGGTCGGGAAGTTGCCGCCGATGCCGTTGGCGTAGTCGCCCGGGTAGTTCGCGGCGACGTTCGGCCACAGGCTTTCGTCGTACAGCGAGCTGTAGCCGGGGGCGCAATACGGCGAAGGCTGGCCCCAGTCCAGACCGCTCTGCGCCGGCGTCGTGCCGTCGCTGCATCCGGGGCCGGCGTTGGTCCAACTGTCGTTTTCGCGGGTATGGTCGCTGTAGCGCGCGCCGAAGTCGATCGACTTCAGCACGCCGTCGCCGTACCAGGTGGCGTCGGCGGCGAACCAGTCTTCCTTGTCCACCACGTCGATGTTGCGGTTGCCCCAGGCCCAGCCGAAGCCGTTGGTGCTGGGATTGATCAGGTTCCAGTTGGTCGGCGAGCCGGGGCCGTCGATGCTGAAGCTGGCGCCATCGGCGGCGGTATTGGTTTCGAAGCCGATTTCGAATTCCGTCTTGCCGTGGCCCTTGGTGGTGCCGGCCTGGAGCTTCACGTCGAGGTTGTCGCTGACGGCCCAGTCCGCGTCGAGGCTGATGTAACCGCTGCTGGCGGCCGAGCCCGGGCGGTAGATCTGGTCGTAGACGCCATAGGTGCCGTAGGCCCCGCTGTAGCTGGCGCTGGTGAGCACCCCGTTCTTAACGGTATAGGCGTCCGGGCTCAGCGCCGGAATGAAGTTGGAACCCCACAACATGTAGTTGCGGTTGAAGTTGCTGGCCTTGAGCTTGGAATAGAAGCCGTTGAGGCTCACGTCCAGGTTGTCCAGCGGCTTGGCCTGCAGGCTGAAGCTGCCGCCGCTGCGGCTGCGCTTCTGCTCGAACAGCGCCGAACCGACTAGGCCGGGCGCCCACACGCCGGCGAGATCGGGGTTTGCGAGGGCGGCGGCCGAATCGTCGGCGATCTGGAACCAGCTCAGGTTCTCCTGGCCGTCGCGGCGCAGGTGGCGCTCCTCGGAGAAGCCCTGCACCAGCAGGCCGAGGGTGCCGGCTTCGTTCCTGAAGTTGACCAGCAGGTCCAGTTGCGGATCGGTCTTGCCAGGCAGGTCGGCATAGACCGCGCCGACCGAACCTGCCGCGGTGATGGGCTTGTCGAATTCCAGCGGCTTGCGGGTAATGATGTTGACCGAACCGGCGCTGCCGCCTTCGACCAGCTTGGCCTCAGACGACTTGTTGACCACCACCTGGCTGACGATTTCCGAGGGGAACAGCGAATAGCTCACGCTGCGGCCCACGGTGGCGTACTGGCTCATCACGAACCAGTCGCCGCTGCCGATGGTATGGCCGTTGATCAGGGTCTGGGTCAGGCTGGGATTGGTGCCGCGCAGCGACACGCGATCCGCTTCGTCGAAGGCGCCTTCGTCGGCGCTGGCCGAGCCGATGTTTACGCCGGGCAGTTCGCGCAGCGTATCGGCCACGTTCTTGGCCGGCAGCTTGCCGATGTCCTCGGCGGTGACGACTTCGACGTGGGACTGGGCATCGCGCTTGACGTCGAGCGCCCTCTCGATGCTGCCGCGGATGCCGGTGACGACGATCGTGTCCAGATCCTGCGCGTTGGTGGGTTGCTGTGCGGCTTCCTGCGCGCCCGCCTGCGCCGCCAGGCACAGGCTGGCCATGATCGCCGCCGAAAGAAGGGTTTTCTTGTGGTTCATGGTGATCCCCATCGCTGGTTGAGTTGAGGCGGTGGATCCGCCTTGCCTGTCTGTTTCTTCTGTTTGTGTGACGCGTTCCGTTTTCGCTTTTCCCGCCTGCCGCCATCCGTTTGCCTGCGATCCGGCGCCCGCCTCGCTGGGTCGCCCTAGTCGCCGTCGGTGCGTTCCAGGTACCAGTTCGCGGCGCCGACGACGCCGAGTTGCCCGTGCTCGACCAGCCGCACGGGAATGCGTTCCAGCGCCGCCCGCATCGCTCCCTTGTTGAGGTAGCGCGCGACGAAGCTGCTGTTGACCAGGAATTCGCGGATCTGCGGCAGGAAGCCGCCGGCCAGGCGGATGCCGCCCTGGGCGCCGTACAGCAGCGCCATGTCGCCGACCGCGCTGCCGAGCACGCCGCAGAACACCTCCAGCGCCTCGCGCGCCAGCGGGTCGCCGCCGTCCTGCGCCGCAGCGGTGATCCGGCTGGGATCGGCCAGCGCAGGCGCGACGCCGCGCAGTTCGCACAGGGTCCGGTACAGGGTGGCGATGCCGGGGCCGGAGACGAAATGCTCGATCGACACGTACGGCTGCCGTTTCAGCAGCAGCGCCAGCAGCGCCAGTTCCAGTTCGTTGCCCGCCGCCAGCGCGGCCTGCCCGGCCTCGGTCGCCAGCACGTGGCCGCGCTTGCCGAGCGGCAGCCATACCGCCGCGCCCAGCCCGGTGCCCGGGCCGAGCACCAGCACCGGGCCGGGCGCGGCGGCTTGGTCCGGTCCGGCGATGCGCGCGGTTTCCGCGGCCGGCAGCGTGGCCGCGGCATAGGCCACGGCTTCGAAATCGTTGACCAGGCGCAGGTCGGCGAAGCCGAGGCGATCGCGGGTTTCGCGGATCGACAGCGGCCACGGCAGGTTGGTGGTGATGACGGCGCCGTCGTCCAGCGCGTAGCCGGCGCTGGCGATGACGCCGCGATCGATCCGCACGCCGCGCAGGTCGCCGTCCAGCCCGCCCAGGAAATCGGCGATGAAGGCGTCGAGCGCGGGGTGGTCGGTGCAGGCGTACTTGCGGAACGCCTGCACTTCGACCGAAGCCCCGGCGGTGCGCACCACGGCTAGCCGCACGTGGGTGCCGCCGACGTCGGCGGCGAGGAACGGCGCGCCTTCGCCCGCCGCGCGCGACGCCGACGCTTGTCCTGCAACCGGATCGACCCTTGCGACCATCTCTCTCCCGTGCCGCTTCGCCATGGCGCTCCCTGGCGCCTTTGGACCGAGTTTGGACACGTTAAGACAACGATGTCAACAGGCTGTCACGCAAGCGTGCTGGCCTGTCATCGATCAGCGACACCAATGCCTGTTCAGCAGACGGATAAATCCTGATTGTTGCGAAAATAGCAATTAATCCATTGAATTTACTGCGCCGCAGCATCCATTCGCATGGTCGTTCGTTGGACTTCTGCTGACCGGAACTGCACGAAGTCGCCCCCGGCAGAGGGCCGGGCGATTGCCGGGCATACGGTGTCGTACTGGTGGAACAGGAAAAAATATGACAACGTTGGCCCCGCGTTTTCGACCGCAGCACCGTCCGCGATGGCTCGACGTCCATCGGTGCGGAATCCCGCGCAGGCGACGACAACGGGCAAGACGAATCCGTTCGGACCTATCCTTCGCCGACCGCCACCGCCAACGAACCACGACATGCGCAGAGCCACCATCAAGGACGTCGCCGAACGCGCCGGGGTTTCGCTGAAGACCGTCTCGCGCGTCATCAACAACGTGGCGTCGGTGCAGGAACCCACGCGCGAGCGGGTGATGCAGGCCATCGCCGAGCTGGACTATGAGCCGGACCCATCCGCGCGCAACCTGCGCAGCGGCACGCCGTTCGTGATCGGCTTGGTCTACGACAACCCGAACCCGTACCACATCATTGGTATCCAGAACGGCGTGCTCGCCGCCTGTCGCGAGACCGGCTTCGGCTTGCAGATCCAGCCGGTCGATTCGACCTCGCCGCTGCTGGTCGACGAACTGGTCGACTTCGTGCAGCGCTCGCGCCTGGCCGGCCTGGTGCTGACCGCGCCGATGTCCGAGCGCCAAGAACTGGTCGATGCGCTGGCCGCGCGCAACATCGCGCTGGTGCGGATCATCGCCGCCACCGAGGACCCGAACGACGGCCTGCCCTGCGTCTGGGTGGACGACCGCGACGCCGCCTACGAGATCACCGAGCACCTGATCCAGCTCGGCCACCAGCGCATCGGTTTCCTGTGGGGCGGGCCGGAGCACCGTTCCAGCGGCGAGCGCCATGCCGGCTACGAGCAGGCGCTGAAGGACTACGGCATCGAGATCGACAAGCACCTGATCGTGCCCGGCGACTACACCTTCGACGACGGCTTCCGCGGCGCGCGCCGGTTGCTGGCGCTGCGCGAACCGCCGACCGCGATCTTCGGTTGCAACGACGAAATCGCCGCCGGCGTGCTGGCCGCCGCGCGCTCCGGCGGCATCGACGTGCCGTTCGAACTGTCCATCGCCGGTTTCGAGGACAGCCCGTTCTCGCGGCAGTCGTGGCCGGCGCTGACCACCGCCAAGCAGGCCACCGAGGATATCGCCAAGCAGGCCGCGCGCCTGCTGATCGCCGGCCTGCGCCACGACGCCGGCAACCCGACGCCGCCGCGCAACCGCGGCTTCGTGCCGCAACTGGTCGTGCGCGGATCGACCGCGCCACCGCGCTCGCGGCCTTCCGCCAATCCGAGTTCCAACCCGAGTCCGACATGACCGACGCCGCCGCGCTGCCCCGCGCAGAAGACACCCTGATGTTCAACGAGGCCGCGCAGGCGGCCGACGTGGTCGCCGCGCAGTTCGCGCGCAACGAGGCCGTCGTCGCGGAACTGGCCGCCGGACTGCGCGCCGATCCACCGCCGTTCGTGGCCACCTGCGCACGCGGCAGTTCCGACCATGCCGCGACCTACGCGAAGTACCTGTTCGAGACGCAACTGGGCTTCGTCACCGCATCGATCTCGCCGTCGGTGGGTTCGGTCTACGAAGCGAAGCAGCACCTGCGCGGCGCGCTGTACCTGACCATCTCGCAGTCGGGCAAGAGTCCCGACCTGCTGCGCAACGCCGAAGCCGCGCGCGAGGCCGGCGCACGCGTGGTCGCGCTGGTCAACGTCGAGGATTCGCCGCTGGCGCGACTGGCCGACACCGTGCTGCCGCTGGGCGCCGGGCCGGAGAAAAGCGTCGCCGCGACCAAGAGCTACCTAGCCTCGCTGGCGGCGATCCTGCAACTGGCCGCGCACTGGAAGGACGCCGCGCCGCTGCGCGACGCGCTGGGCGCGTTGCCGGACGGCCTGCGCGCGGCGTGGCGCGCCGACTGGTCGGCGCTGACCGACGGGCTGGCAGACGCGCGCAGCCTGTTCGTGCTCGGCCGCGGCCTGGGCCTGGCCGCGGCGCAGGAGGCGGCGCTGAAGTTCAAGGAAACCTGCGGCCTGCACGCCGAGGCGTATTCCTCGGCCGAAGTGAAGCACGGGCCGATGGCGCTGGTGGGACCGGGCTTCCCGGTGCTGGCCTTCGCCCAGCCGGACGAGACCGGCGCCGGCACCCGCGCGGTCGCCGAGGAGTTCCGCAATCGCGGCGCGCAGGTCTGGGTGGCGGGCGAGGGCGGCGACCTGCCGCTGGCCGCGCCGCCGCATCCGGCCTGCACGCCCCTGCTCACGGTGCAGAGCTTCTACCGCGCGATCAATGCGCTGGCGCTGCGCCGCGGGCACAATCCCGACGTGCCGCCGCACCTGAACAAGGTGACGGAGACGGTGTAGGGACGACGACAGGCGATTTCCCCGGGTGCCCTCCATGACCATCCTTGCATTGACCAACGCCACGATCCTGGCCGACGACGGCTTCCGCGCCGACGCCGCGCTGCTGATCGAGGACGGAAAGATCCTCGACATCGTCGCCGCCTCCGATGCGCCGCAACGCGCCGGCGAAGTCCGCGACCTACATGGCGCCTACCTGCTGCCGGGCTTCATCGACGCCCAGGTCAACGGCGGCGGCGGGGTGCTGCTCAACAACACGCCGACGGTGGACGCGTTGCGCACGATGATGCGCGGGCACCGCAGGTTCGGCACCACCGGCATGCTGCCGACGCTGATCAGCGACGACGTGGAAGTGATGCAGAAAGCCGTTGCCGCCGTGCGCGCGGCGATCGCCGAAGGCGCGCCCGGCATCCTCGGCATCCACCTGGAAGGCCCGTACATCGCCCCGGCGCGCAAGGGCACGCACGACGCGGCGAAATTCCGCGTGCCGGACGCGCGCGAGATCGAACTGGCCACCTCGCTGGACAACGGCGTGACCCTGCTGACGCTGGCTCCGGAACAGGTGCCGACCGACAGCATCCGCGCGCTGGTCGCGCGCGGCGCGATCGTGGCCGCCGGCCACACCGCCGCCAGCTACGAGCAGGCCCGCGCCGGCCTCGATGCCGGCATCAGCGGCTTCACCCATCTGTACAACGCGATGAGCCCGCTGCAGGGACGCGAGCCGGGCGCGGTCGGCGCGGCGCTGGAAGACCGCGACGCCTGGTGCGGCGTGATCGTCGACGGCGTGCACGTGCACCCGGCCAGCCTGCGCGTGGCGCTGGCGGCCAAGCCGCGCGGCAAGCTGTTCCTGGTCACCGACGCGATGCCGATGGTCGGCGCCGACAGCCCCAGCTTCGACCTGTACGGCGAAACCATCACCGAAGTGGACGGCGTGGTGCGCAACGCCGCCGGTTCGCTGGCCGGCTCGGCGCTGGACATGGCCAGTGCGGTGCGCAACAGCGTGCGCCTGCTCGGGCTGCCGCTGGCCGAAGCCGCGCGCATGGCCGCGACGTATCCGGCCGAATTCCTCGGCATCGCCGGCGTGCGCGGCCGCATCGCGCCGGACCTGCAGGCCGACCTGGTGGCGCTGGACCGCGACGAATTGCAGGTGGTGGACACGTGGATCGCCGGCGAATCCTTGTAGGAACGCCCCCTGGGCGCGGCCGGAAACCCTCCGGCGCGCCGGAATTTCCCGCATGCCGCTTTCCCCGCGATCGCACCCGAGAAAGGACCATGCAATGACGCCGCAACGCTTCGCTTCCGTCGACGCCCTGCGCGGCCTCACCGTCGCGGCGATGCTGCTGGTCAACAACCCCGGCGACTGGGGCCACGTCTACGCGCCGCTGCTGCACGCGCAATGGAACGGTTGCACGCCGACCGACCTGGTGTTCCCGTTCTTCCTGTTCGTCGTCGGCGTGTCGGTCGCGCTGGGCATCGTGCCGGCGCTGGAGTCCGGCGCGGACCCCGCGCGCATCCGCAGGCGCATCCTGGCGCGCGGCGCGAAGATCGTCGCGCTGGGCCTGCTGATCGCGTTCGTGGCGCAGCACAGCTTCGGCCGCGAGTGGTTCCGGCCCTGGGGCGTGCTGCAACGCATCGGCGTGTGCTTCGTCGTCGCGGGCTGGTTCGTCACCGCGACCAGGCCGCGCGCGCAATGGGCCGCGATCGTCGTGTTGCTGCTCGGCTACTGGGCGTTGATGGCCTGGGGCGGTTCGTACGCCCCCTACGACAATCTGGCCAGCCGCGTCGATACCACGCTGCTGGGCCATCACGTCTACGACTTCGATCCCGCCAGCAGGCGCGGCCACGACCCGGAAGGACTGTTGAGCACGCTGCCGGCCATCGCCACCGTGCTGCTGGGCGTGCGCGTCGGTGCATGGCTGCGGCAGGGGCGGGTGCGCCAGATGGCGCTCGCCGGCGTCGTCGCGCTGTTGCTGGGCGGGGCATGGTCGTTCGCGTTCCCGATCAACAAGAACCTGTGGACCTCGTCGTATGTGCTGTGGACCGGCGGCTGGGCGATGCTGGCGCTGGCCGCAGCGCACGTGCTGATCGACAGATGGTGCTGGCCGGCGCTGGGCCGGCGCTTCGGCGTCAACGCGATCGCCGCCTTCGCCGGTTCCGGGCTACTGCTGTGCGCGTTGTCGGCCTTGGGCTGGTGGAGTGCGATCTACCAAGTCGGCTATGCCGGCTGGATGACGCCGCGCTTCGGCCCGTACGTGCCGTCGCTGGCGTTCGCGCTGTCTTACGTGCTGCTGTGGTGGCTGATCGTCTGGTTCATGGATCGGCGCGGCTGGCACCTGAAGATCTGAACTTTCGCGGGAACGACGAACGATTATTCCCGAATTACGGATTTCTTCGCCGGTTTGCGCTAGAAAGCGGATTCACTTCCCGGCGACGAGGTCCGCGATGAAACTGCGCTCCCTGATCCTGTCCTGCGCAACGACGATGCTGGCGGCCTGCGGCGGCGACGGCAGCGCGCAGGCCCTCCACGGTGATCCGGCGAAGCCGACCGAAAGCGTCGGTGCGTTCAGCGCATGGAAGGACGCGCCGCCCGCGCCGGCGACGTCGACGCCCGCCTTCGTCGCCCATGAAGTCGCCCGCTTCGACGAGCCGTGGGCGATGGCCTTCCTGCCCGACGGCCGCCTGCTGGTGACCGAGAAGAAGGGCCGGCTGAAGCTGTACGACGTCGCCGCGGGCACGACCGGCGAGATTTCCGGCGTGCCGCCCGTTGCCTACGGCGGGCAGGGCGGCTTCGGCGACGTGGCCCTGCACCCGCACTTCGCCCATAACCATCTCGTCTACCTCAGCTACGCCGAACCCGGCGATGGCGACACCCGCGGCGCGGCGGTGGCGCGGGCGAAACTCGCGCTCGACGCGAACGGCGGCGGCAGCCTGCAGGACCTGCAGGTGATCTGGCGGCAGGCGCCGAAGGTCACCGGGCAGGGCCACTACGGCCACCGGCTGCTGTTCGGCGGCGACGGCAAGCTGTGGATCAGTTCCAGCGAGCGGCAGAAGTTCGACCCCGCGCAGGACATGGCCGTCAACCTCGGCAAGATCCTGCGCCTGAACGACGACGGCAGCGTACCGGCCGACAATCCTTTCTTCGACAAGGGCGGCGTGACCGCGCAGATCTGGTCGCTGGGCCACCGCAACGTGCTGGGCATGGCCTTCGACGGCGACGGCCGGCTATGGGAAGTGGAGATGGGCCCGCGCGGCGGCGACGAGTTGAACTTGGTCGAACGCGGCGGCAACTACGGCTGGCCGATCGTTTCCAACGGCGACCACTACGACGGTCGCGACATCCCCGACCACGACACCCGCCCGGAATTCATCGCGCCGGCGGCGTGGTGGAATCCGGTGATTTCGCCGTCGAGCTTGCTGATCTATACCGGCGACCTGTTCCCGGAATTAAAGGGCCAGGGCTTCATCAGCGGCCTGTCGTCGCAGTCGCTGGTGCGCATCGGCTTCGACGGCGTTCGCGCGCGCGAAATCGCACGCTACGACATGGGCGCGCGCATCCGCGCGGTGCGACAGCCCCGACGGCGCGATCTGGCTGCTCCAGGATGGCAGCGGTGCGAAGCTGCTGAAACTGACACCAGCGGGCGGATGAAGCGACCCGAACGGATGGCCGGGCGTCACCCGGCCTGACCGATCCAGAGGCGATTGCCGTCTGGATCTTCGATGCGGAACTCGGTCATGCCGTAGAAGGTGACGTCCGGCTCGGGAACGTCCAGGCCGTTGTCCCGGGCGCGGCGATGGAATTCCCGAAGGTTCTCCGGATAGAGATAGAGAACGGAAACCCTGGGGATGCCGGGATGAAGGTTGATGGATTGGTCGAGCATCAACCGGACGTCGCCACAGCGCAGCATGGCCCAGCCCAACTCGTCGTTGCGTTCCTCGATGAGGAAGCCCAGCTTTTCGTAGAACGCCACGCTGGCCGGCATGTCCGCGACAGGCTGCATCGGGACAAGGCGATTGAGGCTCATGTGATCTTTCCGGTGATGCCTAATCCCTGACTCAAGCTGCACCACGAAGCGGCGTCGGCTTGAATGAATTGTCAGGCGCCACCCGACGCCCGTTCCCATGATGCCACCGATCCTGGTTGTTGCCGAAACAGCGGGTGACAGGCTGGTGAGGCCAAGTCACTCCAACGGGCGAACACGGCTGGGCTGCGAGTAGCCAATTTGCCCAGCAAGTGACCCCACTCAAAAGCGAGTTGCCCGGTACTGACGGGAATTGGTTGAACCGTGCGAACTGGCCCAATCTTCGATGGGTTGAAAGCGTAGCCGCGCTTCGAGGCCTCGGCATGAATCACTGCAAGATAGGAATTGATGGCCAACTGCGGTTGGGAATGCACCTTGAAGCGCTCCAGTTGCGGATGATTGGTGTACCCGCGGGTTTCACCACGAAGGACCGCTTTGGCCAGCAACGACTCCCGCCATAAGGCAACGAGGCCTTGTGGGTCGAGATACATTGGGTGCAATGACCATAGACGCATGCTATGGCGCCTAGCGGCTCAATTGAGCCGCACCGCGAAGCGGCGTCGGCTTGAATGAATTGTTAGGCCTCATGCGTCAAAAATGACGAGAGTACCTGTGCTGCCTGGAGCCACCGCGTGCGCAACTCCGACCGGAACTACATATATTTCACCTGCTTTAACTGTAATTGCTTCCGAGCCAACTGTAAGGTTGAGCTGTCCGTCAACAACCAGTAGGCCCTCGGGGTAATCATGCGTTTCGTCAGGATAAGGTGTGCCGTCCATGCGCATGACCTTGATATTTGCGCTGCCAACTCGGGCAAGGACGACGGATTTCCAAGTGTCCAGCTTTGCAGCCGTAGATTTTAAATTGATCAGATTCATGGAACTGTTCTTCTGAGGCCTAACGCCTGAGTTAAGCCGTGCCACGAAGTGGCATCGGCTTGAATGAGTTGTTAGACCGCACTTGCACGGGGCTACGCCTCATGGCTGCTACCGCCTCACCAAGTGAAGTCTCTGGAACAAAGAGGTAGCGATGAAGTGCGGAGCCGAGTGGGTCTGTCTTGAGGAGCTGTGCGCGAAGATCTTGCCATCCAGCCTTGTCCGGCGGCACTCGTACCAGAACGCGGGCGGAAACCAAGCGCTCGCTGCCAAGTTTTGGGCTGCGTAGGATCACTGTGGCTCCCTTGCCGCGCCGCACAACATATGAGGCAAGGCCTCTCGATACTTGTGCCCACTCTGAGGCATGCGCCTGAAGAAGGTGGACGAGAATGTAGGGCAACATTGGCTTAAGCGCTTGCGCCATTTGGTGTGCGGTCTAACGCCTGAATTAAGCCGCGCCGCGAAGCGGCGTCGGCTTGAATGAATTGTTAGGCCCTGCTTGATTGATTGTCAGCACTGAACGCCTCCAGCGATACTGTTAAATCTCGCGCGACCCAGAATACGCTGATCTCTAGCCGAGCCAAAGCGCTGCGGATGCGACCAATAACTCTGCGATGGTCGTGATTGTCCGGCAGGGCAATCGCAACTGTGACTGGTAGGTCACATTGGTTGTCTAGCATCTGTGCAGCACGATAGAACGCCACCCCAATGTGCGTCTTGACCTGGTTATGGCTAAAAACCTTGCCATACCGGGCAGTGCCTGGTTTGGAGCTTGACTCACCTTTTGCCTCGACAAAAAGACGATGACTTAGATCAGGAGCAGTCGCAACAATATCGTCACCTCTATCAGATTCAGCAAGAGCTTGATGCACTTCGTAGCCGCGACTGGCTAGCCATGCAGCTACTGCTTGGACGACTTGAGACTCGTAGAGCATCGATATCTCTTGCGGGGCCTAACGCCGGAGTTAAGCCGTTTGGCGAAGCCATATCGGCTTGAATGAATTGTTAGACCTCACCCTAATACCTGGTTCTTAGACGATAGCCATGTTTGACGATAATCTCTTGAATGGCTTTTGCGTCTGGGTGGAGATCATGTTCAAGAACCTCTGCCAAGAATCTTCCGATTGACTCTTTGCCGAGGCCGGGTGTTCCAGGAAGGCTTCTAATATCGATCTTCTGAACATCATCCGCATAGACAATGTTGTTCTCAGTAAGCCAGTTCCTCATGTTTGCTGGGAGCCTTGCCATATCGACATATTTGGCGAGTGCCTCTTTGTTTTTGATGCCGATATAACTCCGGCTCGATAGAGCTTCTTGCAGCGGATTATTAGTCCTGTCTAGTGCGACAATCAATTCTTTGATCGCCTTATCTAGATCGAGGAAGAGCTTCTTTGAGCCTTTGATTGATTGTTCGTAAAACAAAACTCGGTAGTTGCCAATGTCAAAAGGAACATCCTCTCTATTTTGCGCAGTCATGATGGTCTTGTTTCCAACAGAATGCGCGATGCCTAGTTCGTAGAAGACGTTTGGGTTCTTGCCGGTAAGATCGGCAATTATAATGTCAGCATCTAAGATGCCTTCTACGATGTCTCTGGTGATTGAGCCAGGTCTTGAGATTTCATCTACGCGCCAGCACTCAAGCCCGTTCGCTGCGCAGACGGGCTTGTAGACCTCCTGATGTACTTCACGATACTGCTCCGCAAACGGCATCAGCACGAAGCACGTTTTGGCTTTCTTTTTCTCATCCACGAGAAACCACCTATGGGGTCTAACGCCTGAATTAACCAGACCCGCGAAGCGGGTTCCGGTTGAATGAATTGTTAGGCCACACCGTACCAGCCTCTGGGCCTTGTTGACCATAGGAGTAGCAGGTAACTGAAGGCGAAACCTAATGTGGCTGAAAGTAATGCTGGAGCGGCATCAATCAGCGTGTACTTGCCAGAAGCTATGCCCAACGTGGCCCCAATGCCGATCAGTACAAGGTGTGTGCTGATTGAGCGGTGGCCGGCGGCACGCAGGGCTGGGCGTGTTTGAAGTTGTTTGTTGTCTAAGTTGCGGGAGAGTCTTATCCAGTCGCCGCCGGTGAGTGCAAAGCCAAAGAATGATCCGGGATGGAGAGAGAGCCAGAACCAAGCGGCGCAAGCGAAAGCAAGGATCAGATAAAGGAACACGCCGATATGCCTTTGTGTGGCCTAACGCCTGAGTTAAGCCGCGCCACGAAGTGGCGTCGGCTTGAATGAATTGTTAGCTCTCATCTCCGTCAGTCTCTTGGGCATCATCAGGACTTTGTACGAGGTACCCTTTTGATCTGAGCACTTCAAGATACCCGCCTGGCTTGAGCATGTCGTATAGAGGTAAGACAGCTATTGTCACGGCATGAGAAGAAAGTGCACTTTCGGCTACGGATATCCATGATGAGTCCTGCTCGCTAGCTAAAGATTCCCTTTTCTGGAAACCCATTACAGAGTCGTAGTATGACTTGCACGGTGAATCAATTTCAGAGAACTTCAATCTCTCTAGTTCTTCAACATCACCGATAGCCCAAGAGTTAGAAATTCTTGAGAAATCTTCAATTCTTTTCTCAATGTTTTTCATGGTTTCGTCAAAACAGGCCACATCGCCCATTGTCGAACTTGATAGAGGTTGAATTCCTGCTTTGTATTTGTTGCGGTCAATTTCAAGCGGGTATCTGATCTTTGTTTCAATTATTGGCAGGTTTCTCTCAATTGCAGAATTTCTGATCGTATTCCAGATCACGTTAGATCTTGTAAATCCCGCATGATCTATAGCGCCATAGTAGAAATCTTGCGCTGCGAATACAGGGCGCAACCTTTCCGATTTTTGGTTATTGAAGGAATATTTTTCAGTCAGCCGCGTCCACTGTGCGTATGTATCCGCAGGAAGTATCTCTTCTAGCGTTTGCCGACCAGGTAACTTTGTTGCCTTATTCGCAGAACGCGCAAGCATGGCCATTTTTACGACATCGCCAGCCGAAATGTCTGCTTCTGCGCCAGGTGGTGCGATAACCGCGTTGGCCCTATCCAGAACTGTGGACACCTCCGTCGACTGCCACTCTAGTTTTTTTGATAGTGGATTTACCGTTCCCAGTAGCCACATAACATGACTTCCATTGGATACGCGCCACATTCCTGGCCCGGGCTTCACTCCCGTAACAAGAACAGTTCCTAGTTGCTTGATCTCATTTTCTTGGTCGTATTGCGCGTTGGGTGCAATACCTATGGAAGCAGCAAGAGCCATACCTATGGTGAGGGAGAAGTTTATGAGATTTCTTGCTTCTACGGAGAAATGAGAAGGCGCAAATGAGAGCTAACGCCTGAATTAAGCCGCGCCGCGAAGCGGCGTCGGCTTGAATGAATTGTTAGGCATCAGCTGATCTCACTGAAAGGTAGAGGTAACTGATGCTCGCCTAGTACCGTCTTGTAATGGTTGAGGTAGCCCCAGAGCAGGTTGCGTAAGGCGTTAAGCTCATCATAGGCGTCAGAACCCGTTAACTGCTTGGCACCTGCACATGCCACATCTGCCTGAACGCAGAGTGCATACAGTGAGTCCCCTTGAATCAACAGGCCGGGAGAGTGACGCTCCGGGTGGCGCATTACCGCAGCGTTGGTTTGGTCAGAGAGGATTTCAATGGTTGCGGTGTGCATGGTCTGATGCCTAACGCCTGAATTAAGCCGCGTTGCGAAGCAATGTCGGCTTGAATGAATTGTTAGCGCGCAGCCTCGACGTCTAAAACCGCGCGGAAGAGAGCTTTGGTGGGTGTTCCGTCCAGAGTTGCGGGTTTGAAGGGAACTTGACGCATATGCTTGGATACTGCGCGGTCGAATGGGGCATTAACCGATGTGGTGACCGTAACGTCGAGCACCTCTCCAGTCTCAGATATCAAAAGATCCGCCTCATAATGAGCTTTTGTTTTTCCGCGCATAAGCGAGAACGGGGCTGTCTGAGTTAACGCAAAAGGATCCACAGGAACCGGGCGGACGAAATTTGTGTTAGCAGGAACAACTGTGCCGTCGGCGAGGCGATCGGGGACAGGTTCCTGCGCGCGTGCAGCTTGGATCGTGAAGCCGCACGCGAGTAGTGCGGCGATAAGGTAGCTCTTTATGGATTTGGTCATGCCACAATGCCTCATGCGCGCTAACGCCTAAATGCCTCATGCGCGCTAACGCCTATTAGACCCCGGAAACGGGGTATAGCACGGATTCTGGGACGGGTGAGGCCGGGACGTCAATCGGGGAATTCCTACATCGAATCAAGCGGATGGCGGATGGCGGAGGCTGTGCCGGGCGATGGATGCTGGTTTGCATATCGCGTGAAAGGGGTTGATATGTCTTATCCATCGCAAAACGCAGTGATAAAACCGGGCGAGGTTGCCGGGAAGCCGGTGCGTTTGTTCGACCGGATCCGTCATTGCCTGCGCGCGCGCCATTACAGCCTGCGTACGGAGCGCATCTATCTGGGCTGGATTCGGTGTTTCATCCTGACCAGCGGCAAGCGCCATCCGGAGCGAATGGGTGCGGCAGAGGTCGAGGCGTTCCTGACGTCGTTGGCGGTGCAGGGCAAGGTCGCGGCCAGTACGCAGAATCAGGCGTTGGCGGCGTTGCTGTTCCTGTATCGCGAGGTGCTGGGCGTCGACCTGCCGTGGATGGAGGATGTGGTGCGCGCCAAGCGACCGTTGCGGGCGCCGGCGGTGCTGTCGCGCGAGGAGGTTGCGCGCCTGTTCGCGGCGCGGGCGAAGTGCTGAGTCCGCTGGATCGTTAGCGTCGCGCCGCGGCGATCGCCGCGATCCGCGCCTTGCGCAGCGCTTCGCCGATCTGCGGGCCGGACAGGCCCTGTTTCGCCAAGTCCTTCGCGTCGACCGCCAGCGCGGCGTCGAGCAGGCGTACCAGTTCGCGGCCCTGCGGGTAGTCCGCGTCCTCGCTGCCGAGGCGGCCGCGCTTGTCGGCTTCGCAGACCTGCGCCAGTTGCGCGATGCGCGCCGGCTTGCGGAAGGCGTCGCAGCGCGCGAGCAATTCATGGACCGTGGCGTCGCGCAATTCGGCCAGTCGGTGGATGTTGAGGTGTTCGCGGCAGGCGATCGTCGCCAGTTCGCGGTGCTCGGCCGGGATCTTCAGGCGTTCGCACAGCGCCGCCAGCGGTTTCAGGCCGCGCTGTTCGTGCATCAGGTGGCGCGGCCATTCGTCCTTCGGCGTCAGCGCCTTGCCCAGGTCGTGGGTCAGCGCGGCGAAGCCGACCCGATCGTCGCCCGGCGCGATCTTCGCGGCCATGTCGCTGACCAGTTGCTGGTGCAGGCCGGTGTCGATTTCGGGATGGAATTCGGCGCGCTGCGGCACGCCGTACAGCGCGTCGACTTCCGGTAGCACGGCGGCCAGCGCGTTGGCGTCGCGCAGCGTGGAAAGGAAGGCCGACGGTCGCGGCGAACGCAGCGCCTTGCGCAGTTCCTGCCAGACGCGTTCGGGCACCAGCGCGTCGAGTTCGCCGGAGGCGGCGATCTGACGCATCAGTTGCAGGGTTTCTTCGGCGACGCTGAAGCCCAGCGGGGCGAAGCGGGCCATGAAGCGCGCCGCGCGCAGCACGCGCAGGGGATCTTCGACGAAGGCCGGGCCGACGTGGCGCAGCACGCGCGCTTCGAGGTCGCGCACGCCGCCGCAAGGGTCGACCAGCGCGCCGGGGCTACCGCCGGGTTCGATTTCGCGCGCAATGGCGTTGATGGTGAAGTCGCGGCGTTGCAGGTCCTGTTCCAGCGTCACCGACGGGTCGGCGTCGACGACGAAGCCGCGATAGCCGCGACCGCTCTTGCGTTCGGTGCGGGCCAGCGCGTGCTCTTCGCCGGTATGCGGGTGCAGGAACACCGGGAAGTCGCGGCCGACCGGCTTGAAGCCCAGCGCGAGCATCGCCTCCGGCGTGGCGCCGACCACGACCCAGTCGCGGTCTCCCGGCGGCAGGCCGAGGAGTTGGTCGCGCACCGCGCCGCCGACGAGATAGGTCTGCATGGGGCAATGATGCCTGATGGAGAAGGAAAGTCGCGCCTTCGGCGCGCCCGTCGATCCGCTCCTGCAGAAGGTTATTTAGGAGTTGGATCGACCACCGGACAGGCGAACGCCTTGCGCGTACCGCCGTTGCGGCCCAGCAGGCGTTCGGACAGCGGCAGCGCGTCGCCGTTCATGCGCCAGTCGTAGAGCACGCTGAAGGCGAGCACGCGGGCGACGTATTCGCGGGTTTCCTTGTAGCTGATCGTCTCGATCCACACGTCCGGGTCGAAGCCCGGCCGCTGCGACAGCCAGCGCGCGGTCGGGGTGGGACCGGCGTTGTAGGCGGCGATGGCCAGGTAGGGCGCGCCGTACTTGTCCAGCACCTCGCGCAGGTAGGCGCTGCCGATGGCGATGTTGGCGTCGGCGTCGTACAGGCCGTCGCCGCCGCTCCACGGCAGGCCGATGCGGCGCGCGACCGCCGCGCCGGTGGACGGCAGCACCTGCATCAGTCCGCGCGCGTCGGCCTGCGAGCGCGCGTTGGGGTCGAAGATGCTTTCGGCGCGTATCTCGGCCGCGACCCAGGCCGGGTCCAGCGCGTTCTTCGCGGCCTCGCGGCGGATGCTGTCGGCGTGGTGCAGCGGGAAGCGCAGTTCGTACAGGCGCTGTTCGTCGGGGCTCTTGCTCAACGAGAACACGGCGCGGTCGAACCAGCCGTTGTCGCGCGCCACTTCCACCGCGGTCTTGCGCTGCGCGTCGTCGAAGCGCGCCACCGCCGCGTCCCATTCGCGGATCGCCCAGTTGGGGCGCGCCAGTTTCCACAGTTCCAGCGCGCGGACGATGCCCGGATCGGCGGCGACGGCGGCCTTGGTCTTCGGGTCGGCGTTCAGCGGCAACGGGCACAGCGCGTAGGGCTGGCCCAGGCGGTCGGCGGCGAGGAAGCCGTGGAAGGTCGGGGTCTTCGCCGCTTCGGCGTACAGCTTGCGCGCGCCGGCCGCGTCGCCGGCCTTCTCGGCCATGCGCGCCTCGAAGTAGCGCCAGCGCGCGTCTTCGCGCTGCGTCGCCGGCATCCTGCGCAACGCGGCCAGCGCCGCGGGCCAGTCGCCGCGCGACAGCGCCTCGCGCACGCGCCATTCGTGCAGGCGCTCGTCGTAGGCCGCGGCGGGCACGGCGTCCAGCCGCCGCGCCGAATCCGGCAGGTACGAGGCCACGCTCCACAGCGCGATCTGGTACAGCACGTTGTTGCGCCCGGTCTCGTCCAGCGCGGCGGCGTATTGCGGCAGCAGGCGCTCGGCTGCGGCGGGATCGCGCCGGGCCAGCAGCATCAGGCCGTTCATCGCGATCTTGCGGCTGCGCGCGGTCTTCGGCCAGTTGAGCGCGCGCGGGTGCGGGGCGTCGATGAAGGCGGCGTAGTCGGTGGCCAGCGCGGCCTCGTCGGCCGGCAGCCCGCGCGCGGCGCGGCGCATCACCGCGGCCTGGCCTTCGGCCGCGGCCAGGTCGATGCGTTCCCAGCGCAGTTCCGGCGTCAGCCCGCCGCGTGCGGCCAGCGCGTCGAACGCCGGATCGCAGGCGTCCGGCAGCGACTTGCCGCTGCTGCGCCAGATCGCCTGCGCGTCGGCGGTCCAGGCGGCGTCGGCCTTGCCTGCCGCCAGCCGCGCCTGCAGTTCGGCGCAGCGCAAGGCCACGCCGTCGCGCGGACGCCACGCGGCGAGGAACGCCGGCCAGTCCTTGCGCTTGGCCAGCGCCGCCAGCCACTGGCTGCGGAACACGTCGGCGACCGGCTGGCCGTCGTAGCGCTGCAGGAAATCGCGCGCGCTGGCTTCGGGCAGGGTGTCGATGCCGCGGTTCAGCGCGGCGTATTCCAGCCACGGCCAGGCCGGGTGCGAACGCAGGCCGGCGTAGCGCGCGGCGTCGAAATCGCCGCGATCGACTGCTTCCAGCGCGGCGCGGAATTGCGGGCGCTGCGCGTCGAGGCTCTGCGCGCGGGCGTGGCCGATGGCGGACAGGCCGGCGATGGCGGCGGCGATGAGACAATGATGGA
This sequence comes from Pseudoxanthomonas sp., assembly GCA_047601245.1. Lineage (GTDB taxonomy): Bacteria > Pseudomonadota > Gammaproteobacteria > Xanthomonadales > Xanthomonadaceae > Pseudoxanthomonas_A. Next base: position 2,251,918 of record JASGJU010000002.1, on the reverse strand, counting down.
ATCGCATCGGCGAATACTAGGCGAGGGTGTGTGAACCGCGCATTCCCGGTTCGATCCGCGGACGACGGCGCTGGCGACGTTTTTCGTCGCGTTCGCTGCAAATTCCACGAAAATCGGCCGCAGGCAAGCCCGCTCTCACTGCTAATACAAATAAAGGAATCCGCTTGGACGGCATCTGGATCTTTCCCCTGCTCGGCGTGGCCGCCGGGATATTGGCCGGGCTGCTCGGCATCGGCGGCGGGCTGGTGCTGGTCGGTGCGCTGACCTGGCTGCTGCCGCTGCACGGGGTGCCGAAGGAAGCGGCGATGCACGCGGCGCTGGCCAGTTCGCTGGCCAGCATCGTGCTGACCGCGGCCTCTTCGGCGTGGTCGCACCACAAGCGCGGCGGCGTGCTGTGGCCGACCGTGGCGTGGATGGTGCCGGGCCTGCTGCTCGGCGGCTGGCTGGGTAGCGGCTTCGCGGTGCGGGTCGACGACGGCGTGCTGCGCTGGATCGTGGCCGGCTACTGCTTCGTCGCGGCGATGCAGTTGCTGTTCGGCAAGAACGGTAGGGCCGCGGCGGACGCGCCCGCGCCCGCGCCGCGTGGCTGGCCGATGAGTGCGGCCGGGGTCGGCATCGGCGCGATGTCGTCGCTGGTCGGGATCGGTGGCGGCAGCATGACCGTGCCGCTGCTGGTCTGGCGCGGGGTCGCGCCGGTGCGCGCAGTCGGCACGTCCAGCGCCTGCGGCGTGGCGATCGGCCTGGCCAGCGCGGCCGGCTACGCGTTGCACGCGCCGCCCGGCGCGTTGCCGCAGCACGCGATCGGCTACGTCTACCTGCCGGCGGCGATCGGCGTGGCGCTGGCCTCGATCCTGGCCGCGCCGTGGGGCACCAGGCTGGCGCACCGGATCAGCGGGCTGGCGCTGAAGCGGGTGTTCGCGGCGTTCCTGCTGGCGGTGGCGGTGAGCGTGGCGATCGGCGCCTGAGCGCGGGGATCAGGCCGCGATTTCGGCCGAACCCTGCAGCGCCCGCGCCGGCACTTCGATTTCCATCGCCAGCGCCATGTGGTCGGAATGCCCGGCCGGCACGGCGTGGCCGCTGCCGTTGCCCAGCGACGCGCTGACCAGGATGTGGTCGATCGCGCGCTGCGGCCGCCAGCTCGGGAAGGTCAGCGCCGGCTGGTGCGGCGGGCACAGTGCGGTATGCCGGTACAGCAGTTCCATCTCCGGGCGGTTGGGCGTGCAGTTGAAATCGCCCATCAGCACCGCGTGGCGGTGGCCGTGCAGCAGTTCGCCGAGGAAGGCCAGTTGCGAGCGCCGCGAGGCCGCGCCCAGCGACAGGTGCGCGACCGCGACCAGTAGGCCGTCGTCGCCTTCGCCGAAGCGCGCCACCAGCACCCCACGCCCGGCGATGCGGCCGGGCAGGGCGTGGTCGGTGATCTCGACCGGCTCCAGCCGGCTGAGCAGGCCGTTGGCGCTGCCGGCGACGCGGGCGACGTTGCGGTTGGGCTGGTGGCTCCAGTAATCGAAGCCGCCGCGCTCGGCCAGATAGTGGGTCTGGTTGGTGAAGCCCGAGCGCAGGCTGCCCGGGTCGGCTTCCTGCAGGCCGACGATGTCGTGGCCGCTGGCGAGCTGGGCGATCGCGTCCAGGTTGTCCTGCTTGCCGCCGACCGGCAGCGCGTGCGACCAGCTCCGGGTCACGTAGTCGCTGTAACGGCGGGTGCGCGAGCCGGCCTGGATGTTGGCGCTGAGCAGGCGCAGCCGGCGGGAGGCAACCGATCCTGTCATTTCGGGGAGCCGACGGGGCTCAGTTGGCCGGCGCGGCGGCGCGGGCGCGTTCCTGCGCGACCAGCCCGTCGGTGATGCGGATCATGTCGTCCCAACTGCGGCCCTTGACCAGGTACTTGCCGTTGACCAGCAGCGAGGGCGTGCTGCCGACCTGCGAGCGCAGCATGAACTGGGTGGCCTTGTTGGCCTTGCCGTTGACCGCGAAGCTGTGCATCGCGTTGCGGAACTGGTCGGCGCTGACGCCGAACTGGGTGTAGAACTCGACGATCCTGTTTTCGTCGATCTTCTGGCCTTCGCCGGGCAGCTTGCCTTCCAGGTGCACCCCGCGGTAGACCGCGTCGTGGCTCTTTTCGACCAGGCCCAGCGATTCGGCGGCGTAGTAGGCCTTGGCGTAGACGGCGAAGTCCGGGCGGAACGTCGCCGGCACCAGGGTCACGCGCACGTCGGCGGGCTGGCGCGACTTCCAGCTCTCGAACTGCGGGTTGAAGGCGTTGCAGGCCGGGCATATGTAGTTGAAGAACTCGACTACCTCGACCTTGCCGTCCAGCGGCGCGAACGGCTGGCCGCCGGCGACCTCGACGTAGTCGACGCCGGGCACCAGCGCCGGGCCGGTGTACGGGGTCGGGGCGGGCGCGGGCGCCGCCGCTTCGGCGGGGGCGGCTTCGGCGGGCGTAGCGGCGTCGGCCGGCGCGGAGGTTTCGGCCGGGGCGGGCGCCGCCGCTTCGGCCGGGGCCGCGGTTTCGGCGGCGGGCGCGGCTTCCTGCGTGCAGGCGGCCAGCGCCAGCGCGGCGGCGCACAGCAGCGCCGGGATCGATGCGGAACGGAATTTCATCGGCGACTCCAGGGAAAAGCGGATTCGGGGAAAGTGGTCGAGGTGGATTCTAAAGCGGAAGCCAGTCCTTGCCCTTGGTTCTTGCGCTTTGGCGCTCCTTGCGCACGCAAGGAGGCTACGGCGCGCCGCCGTGTTCGCGGCGGGCCAGGGCGTCGGCGATGCGCAGGGTGTCCTCGAAGCTGCGGCCCAGCACGCGGTACTTGCCGTTGACGATCAGCATCGGCGTGGTGAACGCCTCGCTGCGCATCACGAAGGCCTCGGCCTGCTTCAGTTGCGCGTCGACCCGCGCGCCGGAGAACTCCTTGACGAAGGCGTCCGGCTTGACGCCGTAATCGGCGTAGAACGTCGCCAGTTCGCCGGCCGAGGGATTCTGCCGCGGCAGGCTGCCGGTTTCGTGCAGGGCCTTGAACACGGCCGCGTGGGTGCGCGCCAGCACGCCCAGGTTCTGCGCCGCGTAGTAGGCGCGCGCGTACGGCAACCACGCGCTGCTGAGCGGGGCGGGCACCGGGGTGAAGCGGATCCACGCCGGCTGCTTCTTCTTCCATTCGTCGACCAGCGGCTGGAAATGCGCGCAGTGGATGCAGCCGTAGCTGAAGACCTCGGCCACTTCGACCTTGCCGTCCAGCGACGGCGCGAACGGCTGGCCGTTGGCGATCACTTCGTAGTCCTGGCCTTCGACCGGCGCATCGGCCGATGCGGCGGCGGCGAACGGAAGCAGGGCGGACAGCAGCAGCGCGAAGCGGAATCTCATCGGGTTCACCTGGCCACGGGACAAGGAAAATCCTTCGCCGCCGCAGCGGGCGAAGAACCAAAGAAAACGCCGGCCATGATCGGGCCGGCGCGATGAATGGTAGCTGCAACGGCCGGCGCGGTGCGCCGGCGGGCGCTCAATGCGCGGCGGCCGGTGCGGCCGCGGCCAGGTCGTCGGCGCGGTCGTGCAGGCCCTGCAGGTAGGTGGACAGCGCGGTGATTTCCTCGGCGGTCAGCGACTTGGCCACCTGCACCATGATGGCGGGGTGGGGCCGGACCTCGGCGCCGGGGGCGACCGACTGGAACACCTGCAGCCGCGAGGCCGCGTATTCCTGGTGCTGGCCGCCGACCCGCGGCGCCAGGCCGGGAATGCCGCCGCCGCTGGGGCCGTGGCAGGCCAGGCAGGCGGGGATGCCGCGCGCGGAGTCGCCGCCGCGGTACAGCTTCTGCCCGATCTCGTAATACTTCATGCCCTTGTACGGGCCGTCTTCGACCAGGCTGTCGTCGGCCAGCCCCGCGCCGCCCTTCTGGGTGGCGAAGTAGGCGCCGATGTCGCGCATGTCCTGCGGGGTCAGGTCCTGCACGAACGGCAGCATCGCCGCGACCGCGCCCTCGTTGCGCTGGCCGCTGGCGATCAGCGCCAGTTGCTCGGCGACATAGGCTTCGTTCTGGCCAGCGATGCGCGGGTACATGGGCACCGCGGAATTGCCGTCGGCGGCGTGGCAAGCGGCGCAGACCGCGGCCTTGGCCTGTCCGGCCTGGGCGTCGCCGGGGACGGTCTTGGCCAGGTTGATCTCCAGCGGCGCGCTTTGCACCGGCGCGTTGTCCGGCAACGGTTCCACCGTGGTCTGGGCGAAGGCGACCGCCCCCAATGCGGCGGCAGTCAAACCGGCAAATCCCCAGACACGAGCGTGGCGCATGCTAAAGCTCCGTGATTCGCTGGAGCGCGAACCCGGCGCGGATTATCGGCAAGGGCGGCCGGGCGGGTCAAATGCGGGGCGCGAGGGGCGGCGGTCCGCGGCCGCCGATCACGAATCCGGTCCCGACGTGCCATCCTATCCGCATGTCGGCCACGCCCAACCTCCTCAACGCCGCCCGCTACCTGCTCGCGGCCCACAACGAACGGCAGTTGCCGCCCGGCGACGGCGCCGAGGTCGCCTTCGCCGGCCGTTCCAACGCCGGCAAGTCCAGCGCGCTCAACGCGCTGGCCGGGCACAACGCCCTGGCCCGGGTGTCCAAGACCCCCGGCCGCACCCAGCAACTGGTCTATTTCGAGGTGCGGCCGCAGCGCTTCCTGGTCGACCTGCCCGGCTACGGCTACGCCAAGGTGCCGCAGGAACTGCAGGCGCACTGGCAGGCCTTCATCGCCGAGTATTTCCGGACCCGCAACGCCTTGAAGGGACTGGTGGTGGTGATGGACATCCGCCACCCGCTGAAGGACTACGACCGGCAGATGCTCGGCTACGCGGTGCGCCGCGGCATTCCCGCGCACGCGCTGCTGACCAAGGCCGACAAGCTGGGCCGCGGCCAGCAGGCCGAGACCCTGCGCAAGGTCAGGAACGAACTGTTCTCCGCGTTCGGCGACACGGTCGGCGTGCAGGCGTTCTCGGCTGAGTCGAAGCAGGGCGTGGAAGAGGCGCGCGCGGTGGTCGCCGGCTGGCTCGGCCTGGATTAGAACGTGTCATGCGCTTGTACGCGCACGACACGCTCCAGGGGTTTCAATCGGCCGCGGGCAGCGGCGCGTATTCGGCGGGAACCCAGTCGTATCCGTCGGTCGCGGCGCGCACGTGGCCCAGCCCGGGAAACGGCAGGTGCGCGCCGGCCACCCACCAGCGGCCGCGGCTGGCGCGCGCCAGCAGATCCCGGCGCGCGGCGATCGCGGCTGCATGGTCGCCATCGGGTTCGTACCAGGCTTCGGGATGCGCGAACTGCACCGCGTGGTAGTGCACGGTGTCGCCCCAGACCAGCAGCCGTTCGCCGCCTTCGGCTCCGAACAGGAAGGCGCTGTGTCCCGGCGTATGCCCGTGCGCGGCGATCGCGGCGGCGCCTCCGGGGAGCGCCTGCCCGGCGTCGAACAGCATCAGCTTGCCCGCTTCCCGGTACGGCTGCGCCGCCGCGCGCGCCGCGCCCAGGAACTGGCGCAGGAACGCCGGCACGTCGCGGCGCTTCTCGGTGGCCGGGTCCAGCCAGAAGGCGGCGTCTTCGCGGGCGATCCACAGCGTCGCGTTGGGGTAGGCGCGGCGGCCATCGGCCGTACGCACGCCGCACAGGTGGTCCGGGTGGGTGTGGGTAATGAGGATGTCGCTGATCTGCGCCGGCCGGTAGCCCGCGGCCAGCAGGCTGTCCGGTACGTGGCCCAGCGCAGGCCCCAGGCAATCGCCGGCGCCGGCATCGACCAGTACCCGCCGTTGGCCGTCGTCGATCAGGTAGGCGGCAAACGAAGTCTGCAGGCCTTCGCTGGTCTGCGGCACGAAATCCGCATCGTTCAACGCCCGCGCCTGCGCCGGTTCGATGCCGTGCAGTTGCGCCGCGGGCAGCGGGGCAAGCCCGTCGAACAGGGCCGTGACCTTCAGCGCGCCAACGGCCTGGCGGTAATAGCCGGGAGGCGATTGCGCCGGCGTGCCGCCAATGGCCGCGAATGCGCCCAGCAGCGCGCAGGCCAGGAGCATGCGCCGCAAACGCGGAGCGGTGGGATTCGACATGGGGACGTCCTGTTGCAGGCGGCTCGCGCCGCGGAGCCGGCATGTTGCAGCGACGCGCTCGCGCGTACCGCTCAAAAGCCTGCGTCAAACGCTCACGGCGTTTCCTCGGCGTTGCCTATCCGCCCCGGTTCCAGGCCATATCGCGCGACGAAGCGCCGGGTGAAGCTGGAGACGGAGCGGTAGCCGACCCGGGCCGCGATGGTCTTCACCGGCCAGCGCGTGGTGTACAGCAGTTCGATGGCGCAGGCCAGCCGGGCCGTGGCGACGATCTCGCGCAGATGGGTGTTCTCGGCCGCCAGCCGCCGCCGCAGGGTCGCGCCGCTCAGCCCCAGCGCCTGCTCGAAGTAATGCGATTTCCATTCGCGCGCCGGTTGCGCAAGGACGAGTTCGTGCAGTTGCCCGGCCAGGCTCGGCGGCGGCGGCAACAGCAAGGCGGTGTGTCCGCGCCGGCACAGGTCGATGACCAGCATCGCCAGCGCGGTGCGCGCCTCGGCGTAGCGACCGGCGCGCAGTGCCGCCGTCCATCGCAGCAACGGATCGGCCAGGTCGGCGCTGTCCAGCCGGGCGATATCCTCGCCGTCGCCGGGCGCCGCTTCGGTCCACAGCAGCCGCGCCGCTTCGATCACCTGTTCGCACAACGGGATGGTCAGGGTCAGGTACAGGCCGCTGGCCGCATCCGGGATGTTGATCGCGTCCAGCCGGCAGCGGCGCAGCATCAGGAACACGTCGCCCGGCGCGAATTCCAGCGCCTGCGAAGCGCTGCGCACGCGCTTGCGCCCCTGCAGCACGATGGCAAGCGTGGGACGCTCCACATTGACCGACCTGACCCCATGTTCTCGGCGCGCGGCGACGCAGGCGTAGCCTTCCGCGCGCGGGCATGCCGCCAGCGCGGCCAGTTCCGCCAGCAGCGCCTGTCGTGGCGATTGCGCAAGGTTCATCGCGGCGCATGCTACACCCGCCGCCGCGAAGGGAAGCGTCAATCCAGTTCGATGATCGCGGCGCTCTTGCCCTCGATCCGCAGCGATTCGCCCAGCCTGACCGGCTTGCCGGTCAATGCGTCGCGGCCGCGCGCGCCGGGCCGGATGAAATCGGCGAAGCGGTCCAGCGCCAGCGTCGTTGCCTCCGCGTTCTTGTTCAATGCGACGAACACCGTCTTGTGCTTTCCGTCGTGGCGGAAGTACGCGTAGATCCCGTCCCGCGGCGCGAAGTGCGTCAGCTTGCCGTCGTGCAGCACCGGGGTGCGCTTGCGCCACTGGAACAGCCGGCGCACGTAGTCCTGCGCATCGCGCTGTTGCGCGGTCAGGCCCCGGCCGGTGAAGGCGTCGGCCGCGTCGTCGGCCCAGCCGCCGGGCATGTCGGCGCGCAGTTCGCCGTCGTGGCGTTCGCGCGGGCCTTCGACCAGCACCTCGGAGCCGTAGTAGAACTGCGGGATGCCGCGGGTCGTGGCGATGAAGGCCATCGCCAGCTTCCACAGGCCGACGTCGCCGCCGACGTGCGCCAGCAGGCGCGTGGTGTCGTGGTTCTCTGCGAACACCACCAGCCGGTCCGGGTCCGGGTACAGGAAGTCGTTGGCCAGCGCCTCGTACAGCGGCGTCCAGCCGCCGTCCTGGCCTTCCGGCCGCAGCAGCGCATCGCGCAACGCAATGTGCACGGGGAAGTCCATCATGTTGGTCATGTACGGCACGTGCCCGTCCGGATTGGCCTTGCCGCGCTGCCAGTGCGCGACGATCGCCGGATTCGCGCTCCATTCCTCGCCGACCATCGCGAAGTCCGGGTATTCGTCCATCACCGCCTTGCCCCAGACGCTGAGGAAATCGGTGTCGGCGTAGCCGAAGGTGTCCTCGCGGATGCCGGCCAGCCCCGCGTATTCGATCCACCACAGCGTGTTCTGGATCAGGTAGTTGGCCAGGTGCGGATTGCGCTGGTTGAGGTCGGGCATCACCTCGACGAACCAGCCCTCGACGAAATCCTTGCGGTCGCCGGGCGCGGCGTGCGGGTCCTGGATCGTGGTGCGGCGATGGTGGTTGGGGGTGAACTTGCCGCCGTTGTTGATCCAGTCGCGGCTGGGCAGGTCCTTCATCCACCAGTGCTCCGAACCGATGTGGTTCAGCACCACGTCCATGATGACGCCGACGCCGCGCTGCCGCGCTTCCTTCGCCAGCGCGCGGTAGTCGTCGTTGCTGCCGAAGCGCGGGTCGGTGCGGTACAGGTCGGTGATCGCGTAGCCGTGGTAGGAGAACGACGGCTGGTCGTTCTCCAGCACTGGCGTGATCCAGATCCGGGTGAAGCCGAGGCCGGCGATGTAGTCTAGGTGCCCGCGGATGCCGGCTATGTCGCCGCCGTGGCGGCCGTCGGGATCGCTGCGGTTCGCCGTTTCCTTCAGCCCGGCGACGCTGTCGTTGCCGGGATCGGCGTTGGCGAAGCGGTCGGGCGTGATCAGGTAGATCGCATCGCGCGCGTCGAAGCCGCGCGGCGGCGCCGGCTCGCGCGCGTCCAGCCGCCACGGATGGGTGGCGACGACCTTGCCGCCGCTGACGAATTCGATGTCGAACGCGCCCGGCTGCGCATCCGCCGCGACCTGCACGGTGACGAACAGGTAGTTGGGATTCTCGACCTTCTGCACGTCGACGATGGCGACGCCGTCGCGTTGCAGCCGCGGCGTGGTCGCGGCGATGCCGGGGCCGTGCACCAGCAGTTCGACCCGGTCGTGCTTCATGCCGACCCACCAGTTGCCCGGTTCGAGATGGTCGATGGAAGTCGCGACCGCCGGCGGCGCGAAGACGGACAGCAGCAGGCACAGCGCGAACGCTAGGCGCATGGTTGGTTCCCGGGGTCGTGGAAGGCGCGCGCAGGCTACAAGCGCGTCGTCACGCCGGCAATGCAGGATGCGATGAATTCGTATGTACGGCAGTGCGGCAAAGTTGAAGCCCCTCTCCCTCCGGGAGAGGGGTTGGGGTGAGGGTGCGGCGAAGTCCAAGATGCTGAATTTCGTGCAGGCAGTGTGACAAACGCGCTTGTTGTTGGCATTCCTGCGGCCAGGCATTACCGATTCCGCCGTACCCTCATCCGCCCCTGCGGGGCACCTTCTCCCGGTGGGAGAAGGGAATTGCTTACACCCGCACGTGGAACAGCAGACCGATCCCGTGCGAGGCCGCCATCGCCATTGCGCCCCAGAAGAACACCCGCCACGCGCCGCGCAGCATCGGCGCGCCGCCGGCCCACGCCGCCAGGCCGCCGGAGAACAGCAGCCCGGCCAGCGTCGCGACGACGGTCACCGCGCCGATCCGCGCCGCCGACGCCAGCCATGCGGCGGTGATCGGCAGCAGCGCGCCGCTGGTGAACGCCGCCGCCGAGGCCAGCGCCGCCTGCAGCGGCCGCGCGCGCAGCGCTTCGGTGATGCCCAGTTCGTCGCGCGCGTGCGCGGCCAGCGCGTCGTGCGCGGTCAGTTGTTCGGCGACCTGCCGCGCCAGCGCCGGCTGCAGGCCGCGGCGGACGTAGATCGAAGCCAGTTCGTCCAGTTCCGCGCGCGGGTCCTCGCGCAGTTCGCGTTTTTCCTGCGTCAGGTTGGCCGCCTCCAGGTCCGCCTGCGATTTCACCGAAACATATTCACCGGCCGCCATCGACATCGCGCCGGCCACCAGTCCGGCGATGCCGCTGGCCAGCACGGCGCGTTCGCCGGCGCCGCTGGCGGCGACGCCGACTACCAGCCCGGCCACCGAAACGATGCCGTCGTTGGCGCCCAGCACCGCGGCGCGCAACCAGCCGGCGCGTTCTATCTGGTGGGTTTCGGCATGGCGGCTGCGCATCGGCGGCGATGGATGGGAGCGGAACGACAGGATAGGACGCCGCCGCGCCGTTTGCGCGCACGAATGGAAAGCTGGGAGGCGGATCGCACCGGCGATGCCGCCCATCGTGGCGGTTATCATCCGTCCCTGCCGGGAACGGGGACTGTCCTGATCTGGCGTCGATCCGACTTCCTCCGCGAGAACGCCCCTTGTCCAGCCCCAGCCACGCCACCGACACGATCATCGAAAGCCGCGCGCAACTGGTCGACTACATCGCCGCCGGCGAAAAGCCCGCAACGGATTGGCGCATCGGCACCGAGCACGAGAAGTTCGGTTTCCGCCTGGACGACCTGCGCCCGCCGACCTTCGACGGCGAGCGCGGCATCGAAGCGCTGCTGAAGGGACTGACCCGCTTCGGCTGGCAGGCGATCGAGGAGCGCATCGACGAGGAGCCGAGCCGCACGATCGCGCTGGAGAAGGACGGCGCCTCGGTCACGCTGGAGCCGGCGGGCCAGCTCGAATTGTCCGGCGCCGCACTGGAGAACCTGCACCAGACCTGCGTCGAGGTTGGCGCCCACCTGCAAGAAGTCAAGCAGGTCGCCGACGAGTTGCAACTGGGCTTTCTCGGCATGGGTTTCCAGCCGAAGTGGCGGCGCGAGGACATGCCGTGGATGCCCAAGGGCCGCTACCGGATCATGCGCGACTACATGCCCAGGGTCGGCAAGCTCGGCTTGGACATGATGACCCGCACCTGCACCGTGCAGGTCAACCTCGACTATGCGTCCGAAGCGGATATGGCGAAGAAGTTCCGCGTCTCGCTGGCGCTGCAGCCGGTCGCGACCGCGCTGTTCGCCGACTCGCCATTCACCGAAGGCGAGCCGAACGGATACCTGTCCTACCGCTCGCACATCTGGACCGACACCGACCCGGACCGCACCGGCATGCTCGACTTCGTCTTCGACGAGGGCTTCGGCTACGAGCGCTACGTCGACTACATCCTCGACGTGCCGATGTACTTCAGCTACCGCGACGGCGTCTACGTCGACGCCAGCGGCAAGTCGTTCCGCAGCTTCCTCAAGGGCGAACTCGACGTGCTGCCCGGCGCGCTGCCGACCCTGCGCGACTGGTCCGACCACCTGACCACGGCCTTTCCGGAAGTGCGGCTGAAGAAGTTCCTGGAAATGCGCGGCGCCGATTCCGGGCCGTGGAACCGCATCTGCGCGCTGCCGGCGTTCTGGGTCGGCCTGCTGTACGACGACGCGGCGCTGGACGCGGCCTGGGACCTGGTCAAGGATTTCACGATGGAAGAACGCCACGCGCTGCGTGACGGCGTGCCGAAGCATGCGCTGAAGCTGCCGTTCCGCGGAGCCAGCGTGCGCGAACTGGCGATCGATGCGCTGAAGATCTCCGCCGCCGGTCTGCGCCGGCGCGCGCGCCGCAACGCCAACGGCACCGACGAGAGCCGCTTCATCGAGCCGCTGGTCGAGATCGCCGAAGCCAACCAGACCCCGGCCGAACGCAAGCTGGCGCTGTTCGCCAACGAGTGGAACGGCGACATCGACCGCGTGTTCCGCGAGTTCGCCTATTGAAGGACCGGCGCTGCGGCCGATTCCCGGCCGCGCACGGGCGATGCCCCTGCGGCGCGTCGGCCGCCGGCCGCATGCGGCAGCGACACCGTCGCCCGCAACCCGCCCCCGTCGAGGTTGCGCAGCCGGATCTCGCCGCCATGCGCCATCGCCACGTCGCGGGCGGAGGCCAGTCCCAGGCCGGTGCCGCCCGTTTTCCGGTTGCGCGAGTCGTCGCCGCGCACGAAGGGCAGGAACAACTGGTCGTGCTGGCCGGGGTCGATGCCGGGACCGTCGTCGTCGACCTGCAGTTCATGGCCGTCGCCGGCATCCAGCAGCCTGATCCGCGCGTGTCCGCCGTACTTGAGTGCGTTGTCGGCCAGGTTGGCGATCATCCGCCGCAAGGCCAACGGATCGCCCTGCATCGGCGCGGACGCGCCCGGTTCCAGCACCGCGTCGTGGCCGGTGTCGCGCAGGCCGCCGACCACGTCTTCCGCCAGTTGGCGCAGATCCAGGGCTTCGTACGCGCCTTCGCGGTTGTGTTCCTGGAGGAATGCGAGGGTCTCGCGGATCATCTGCGACATTTCCTCGAGGTCGGCAGTTGCCTTGTCGCGCATCTCCGGCGGCAGGAATTCGAGCCGGAACGCCAGGCGCGTCAACGGGGTGCGCAGGTCGTGGGCGATCGCGCCGACCATCTGCATGCGTTCGCGCAGCAAGCGGTTGATGCGCGCCTGCATGACGTTGAAGGCGGAGGCCGCGTGAGCGATTTCGGCCGGGCCCTGCAGTGGCAGCGGCGTTGCGGAGGCGTCGCGTCCCATCCGTTCCGCGGCGTGGGCGAAACGCCGGATCGGCGCGGCCATCGCACGCGAAAACCACCACGCCAGCGGCAGCAGGATCAACGCGCCGACCAGGAACAGCATCGCGGTCGTCGCCGTGCGGCCGGGCGGCTGGTTCGAGCGTTCGACCACGCGCCAGCGTCCATCGGGTTCGCGCAGGGCGCCGACGAAGGCGCGCGGCAACGGCGAATCGGAACGCCATCGCGCGCCGGCGAGTTCCTCCGGAGACATCGCCATGCCCGGCCATTCCGGCGCCGGGCCGTACAGGGGCAGGGCGGGGGACGCGAGTCCTGGCCGCGTGTCCTCCGGTCGCGGCGCGGGCATGCCCGGGGGAAGTGCGCGATGGAAACGCACCCGATCCTCGGCCACGCCGAGCCATTCGGCCAGCAGTCCGCGCAGGCGCCGGTCTTCCTGATAGCCCGCGTGCGGCGTTGGCTCGGCCGGGCTTTCGTGCACGCTCAACTCGCCGTTCGCGGGCGGCATCTGCGACGACAGCAGCGCCACCACGTCCGATAGCCGGATGTCGTTCGCAGGCGGCTTGCGCAGGGTGAACATGACCATGCCGCTGGCGTGGGCGATCAGCAGCGCGACGAGCAGCAACAGGAAGGTGCGCAGGAAGATCGGCAGTCCGGCGCGGCGGCGCCCGCCGATCGCCGTCACGGCCGCACGACCTCGGGCAGCAGCATGTAACCCCTGTTGCGCACGGTGCGGATCAGTTCGTGGCGGTCGCCCCATTCGTTGATCTTGCGGCGCAGCCGGCTGACCTGGCTGTCGATGGCGCGATCGTAGACGTCGGCGTCGCGGCGCGTGTAGTCCAGCAACTGGTCGCGGCTGAGGACGCGCTGCGGGTGCTCGACGAAGGCCCACAGCAGCGAGAACTCGCCGTCGGAAAGGGCGACGTGGCCGCCCTGCGGGTCGCGCAGATCGCGGCGGACCATGTCCAATGACCAACCGGCGAACTGGTAGAGGGCATGGTTGCCGGCGTCGTCGCGGGCGTTCTGCCGCCGGCGCAGCACCGCACGCACCCGGGCCAGCAGTTCGCGCGGATTGCACGGCTTGGCCAGGTAGTCGTCGGCGCCGACTTCCAGGCCGATGATGCGGTCAGTATCGGTGCCGAGCGCGCTGAGCATGATCAACGGCGGCCCCGAATCGCCGGACAGCCTGCGCGCGGCGCTCAACCCGTCCTCGCCGGGCATCATCACGTCGAGGATCACCAGGTCGGGCCGCTGCGCCGCGATCGACTGGCGCATCCGTTCGGCGTCGGCGGCGGTGTTCACGCGATAGCCGTGTTCGGCCAGGAAGCCGCCGGTCAGTTCGCGAATTTCCTGGTCGTCGTCGACCACCAGGATCAGGGGTGAGGATTCCATATCCGGCAAGGGAGGAAAGAGGGCGGATTCCTCGTAGATTCGTCGAAGCATTCTGAAGCGATCAGTAACCGCGGCGAGTTCGCTACGCGGGAATGAACGCGTGCCATCCGACCGCGTTGCGGCTTTGTGTCGGCGCTGACACACGATGCGAAAAACCCATCCCGCTGCGACATATCGAGCGGAAAACCTCATGTTAAGAATTGGATAAGGCATCGCGCTCGCAGTGTCGGCACATGCGCGTATCGCCGAAACAACTTGCATTTCTTCATCGAGGTAATCACGCAATGCCATCCTCACGAATCCGTTCCCGCGGTTCCGTCATTCCGGCGCCGCCGGCCCGCGCGCTCAAGCGCACCCTGCTGGCGGCGGTCATGGGCGTCTGCCTTTCCCAAGGCGTCGCCTTTGCCCAGAGCACGTCGGGCGACATCGTCGGCGTCGCGCCGGCGGCCGGCGGCGAGAAGATCGTCGTAAAGAGTTTGTCTTCCGGCACCAGCCGTGAAGTCACGGTCGACGGCAATGGGCGCTTCCGCGTGCCGTCGCTGCCAATCGGCGCCTACGAACTCACCCTGGTCGGTCCGCAGGGCGAGATTGGCACCCGGCGCGTGACCGTCATCGCCGGCCAGACCGCTGCCGCCGACTTCTCCGGCGATGCGACCGGCCTCGACACCATCGTCGTGATCGGTTCGGCGCTGAACGCCATCGACACCAGTAGCGTCGAGTCGCGCACCACCTTCGACGCCGAGAAGCTCAACACCCTGCCGGTCGGCCGCGACGTCACCTCGGTATCGCTGCTGACCCCGGGCACGGTCGCCAGCAGCGGCTACTTCGGACCGGCCTCGTTCGGCGGCGCCTCGGCCGCGGAAAACAGCTACTACGTCGACGGTTTCAACGTCACCAACCTGTACGACAGCCTGTCGTTCTCGGAAGTGCCGTGGCAGGCGATCGACCAGTTGGACATCCAGACCGGCGGCTATGGCGCCAAGTACGGCTTCTCGACCGGCGGCGTCACCAGCGTCAACGTCAAGCGCGGCACCAACGAGTGGCACGGCGGGTTCAGTTGGGCCGGCGTGCCCGCTTCGCTGCGCGAGAACGCGCCGGACACCTACCTCAGCGACGGCAGCATCTTCCGCTCCTACGACAAGAACAGCAGCAGCTCCAGCGCGTCCACCGCCTGGGTCGGCGGCCCGCTGATCAAGGACAAACTGTTCATCTTCGCGCTGGGCCAGTTCAGTAATTCCAAGAACACCACCTACAGCAGCCGCACCGGCAGCACGACGAGTGCGGATGGCGCTTCGGCGATCGGCACCTCCACCAGCGCCTACGACTACGCGTCGAAGACCCCGTACTGGCTGGTCAAGCTGGACTGGTACCCGAACGACAGCAATCACCTGGAATACACCGGTTTCGACAACAGCACGCGCTATACCTACGACTACTACAACGCCGCGTACGAAAGCACTGCCGCAAATGCCGAGCCCTACAAGACGACCTACAAGGGCCAGTTGGTGGGCAAGAGCGGCGGGCAGACCGACATCTTCAAGTGGACCAGCTACCTGACCGACAACCTGACCGCATCGCTGCAGTACGGGCAGATGCGCAACCGCAGTTCGCAGTTCACCATCAGCCCGGACGGCGTCTATAGCTACTACACCGGCGACATCAACGACGAAAGCGGCGCCTGCCCCTACGTCTACAACGCCAACCTCGGCTATACGGGCTGCGCAGTCTCCAGCAGCGTCGGCATCTATGGCGGCTGGAACCAGCGCAAGAGCACGCGCCTGGACCTGGAGTGGCAATTGGGCGACCACCTGCTCAGCTTCGGCTATGACGACGAACGCTGGAAGTCGAAGTCGGGCGAGTCCTATTCCGGCGGTTCGTACTGGTATATCTACCCGACGGCCAGATATGGCAATCTCGCCTATCAGTACATCTACCGCACCGGCGGCACCGTGTCGGTCAACCAGAAGTCCTGGTACGTGGAAGACAAGTGGCAGGTCACCGACAACTTCCTGTTGTCGCTGGGCATCCGCAACGACTCGTTCGAGAACTTGAATACGACCGGCCAGACGTTCGTCAAGCAGGACGACATCTGGCAGCCGCGCCTGGGTTTCTCGTGGGACATCCTCGGCAACGGCGACAGCAAGCTGTACGGCACGCTGGGCCGCTACTCGCTGCCGATCGCCGCCAACGTGGCGCTGCGTGCCGCCAGCGCGTCCTACTACACGGTTACCTACTACAACTATACGGGGATCGACGAGGCCACCGGCGTGCCGACCGGCCTGACCTCGTACAACGACGGCGCTTATGATTCCGTCGTCAACGGCGAAAACGGTACGGTGCCCGATGCGGCCGCCGTCGCCAGCAAGAACCTGAAACCTTACACCCAGGATGAGGCGGTGCTGGGCTACCAATACAAGTTGCATTCGGACAACGGCTTCCTCGACGCCTGGACCCTGGGCATCAAGGGAACGTACCGCCGCATCAGGAACGTCATCGACGATACCTGTGACGCGCGCGCCCTGTACAACGCCGCCACCGCCGCCGGCTACGACCTGTCCAACTGGGACGACGAATGGACCGTGCCGGGCAACCTGCCGGGCTGCTGGCTGTACAACCCCGGCGAGGACATGACCCTGACCCTGGATGTGGACGGCGACGGCAGCACCGAAACCATCACCGTGCCAGGCAGCTCGCTGGGTCCGAAGGCCAAGCGCGACTACAAGGCGGTCACCCTGAGCGCGGACAAGGAAACCGAGAAGTGGTATATCAGCGCCAACTACACCTGGGCCAAGCTGAGGGGCAACTACGAGGGCCTGGTCAAGAGCACCAACGGCCAGGACGACACCGGCACCACGTCTGACTTCGATTTCCCGGAACTGGCCTATGGCGCCTACGGCTACCTGTTCAACGACCATCGCCACACGCTGAAGGTCTACGGCCGTTACAAGTTCAACGACGAGTGGGCGGTCGGTGCGGCCCTGTCGGTGCAGTCCGGTTCGCCGATCAGTTGCTTGGGTGGCGGTTACGACACCTTCGACACCGAATACGGTTATAGCGGCGTGTTCCACGTCTGCAACGCCGACAATCCCGACGTGGACGAAATCAGCCCGGTCGGTTCGGCCGGACGTACGCCGTGGACCTACGTCTTCAGCCCGAATGTGGAATACCGTCCGCGCTGGCTGAAGGGCCTGAGCGCGCAGGTGTCGGTGCTGAACGCGTTCAACAGCGTCGAGCCGCTGCAGGTGTACGAGACCACCTACAGCCGAAACTCGGCCGGCACCATCACCAACTACTACAACTACAAGGTGGCCAAGTACTACACCACCCCGCGCTACGTCCGGTTCCAGGTCCAGTACGACTGGTAAAGGGAAGCCGGGACTCGCGTCATGTGGCGCGAGTCCCGGTGATTCTAACCATAGGCATTGCCGGTGCCTGAGGTTTTACCCCTTCATGACGGCAGACAGGAGAAATGCAATGCGAAAACTTATAGGATGCTGCTTCACCCTGGTTGTAGGGTTCTTGGCTATTGCTGCTGATGCAGCAACTAATACCCCGATTTGTGATGGTTGCAACAAGGTTCTTGCTACTTGCATTGAAGAATATGGCGTGGATGATTGGAGGTGCGTTTACATTGCGGATGATTGTGAGCGGCAATGTGCTAGTGAGATTGGCTACGAGCCGCTCGATGAAGTTATCCCTACGAAAGAGTATTCTCCGGTTAAGAGCCAACTCCTGGTAAAAAGCATGGTGGCGATGAACTAGCCGCCATTGGTTCTCGTAATAATTTATCGGGTGGACATAACGAGGCCGTAGACACCGAGTGTGTTTGCGGCCTTTTTCATGCTGTCGATTCGATCCGTGAACAGTAGGAGTAGCGTGATTCTTTGCGGGAGAGGGGGGCGATAATGACCGCCGCTTGCAAGACCATGAGGGCGGCGCTGGCCGTCCCGGGTCCGTTTCCGCGGCTGTCCGAAGGCGGGGATTGCGCGGATATTGCGCCAGCGTGTCGCTGCGGCAATACGCCGTCATTCGCAGGCGACAAAAGACCTGCATGCTTGGCGCACTGAAGCGATCCCGGCGCGACCCGCCGGCGGCAGCAGAAAGGCGGAGGCCGGGAAGTGGGATTTCCTCTCTCTCTCAAGTCTTCACGGTTCCGGCCTTCGTCTTTCTGCTGCCGCTGGCGGTGCGGTACGCAAGCCGAGGCTGTTCGCTGAACGGATGGAACGGCGGCATATCGACCGCGTGTTCCGCAAGTTTCCACACTGAACGGCAGACGCCGGCCGCGCCCACCCACCTACGGGAAAATCCGCCGTGCCGCATCGCGGCATGTCGCCGGCCGCGCATTCCCTTATACTGCCCCCCAGTATGGTTCCCGGGCTTCGCCGATGCCCCATTCGCCCGCCGAGAAGAAGAAGGCGCTGGCCCGCGTTCGCCGCGTGCGCGGCCAGCTCGATGCGCTGGAGCGCGCGCTGGAGACGGGCGCCGACTGCGCGCCGGTGCTGCAGCAACTGGCGGCGATCCGCGGCGCGGTGAACGGACTGATGTCGGAAGTGCTGGAGAGCCATCTTCGCGAGGAATTCGGCCAGCTCGACGCTTCGCCGAAACGCCGCAAGGCCGGCATCGACCATGCGGTCGCGCTGGTCCGTTCCTATCTGAAATGACCGCAAGCAGGAGAATCCCCATGAAATCGCGCGCCGCCGTCGCCTTCGCCGCAGGCCAGCCCTTGCAGATCGTCGAGATCGACGTCGAACCGCCGCGCAACGGCGAGGTGCTGGTCAGGATCAGCCACACCGGCGTCTGCCACACCGATGCGTTCACGCTGTCGGGCGACGATCCGGAAGGCCTGTTCCCGTGCGTGCTCGGCCACGAGGGTGCGGGCGTGGTGGTCGAGGTCGGCGAGGGCGTGACCTCGGTGAAGCCGGGCGACCACGTGATCCCGCTGTACACGGCCGAATGCGGCGAATGCCTGTTCTGCAAGTCCGGCAAGACCAACCTGTGCGTGGCGGTGCGCGCGACCCAGGGCAAGGGCGTGATGCCTGACGGCAGTACGCGCTTCTCGTACAACGGACAGCCGATCCATCACTACATGGGCTGCTCGACCTTCAGCGAATACACGGTCGTGGCCGAGGTGTCGCTGGCCAGGGTCAATCCGCAGGCCAACCCGGAGCACGTCTGCCTGCTCGGCTGCGGCGTCACCACCGGCATCGGGGCCGTGCACAACACCGCGAAGGTGGCCGAAGGCGACTCGGTCGCGGTGTTCGGCCTCGGCGGGATCGGCCTGGCGGTGATCCAGGGCGCGCGCCAGGCGAGGGCCGGGCGCATCATCGCCATCGACACCAATCCGTCGAAGTTCGAGCTGGCGCGCCAGTTCGGCGCGACCGACTGCATCAATCCCAAGGACCACGACAAGCCGATCCAGCAGGTGATCGTCGAGATGACCGGCTGGGGTGTGGACCATTCGTTCGAATGCATCGGCAACGTCAACGTGATGCGTGCGGCGCTGGAATGCGCGCACCGCGGCTGGGGCCAGAGCGTGATCATCGGCGTAGCCGGCGCGGGACAGGAAATCAGCACGCGGCCGTTCCAGCTGGTCACCGGGCGCAAGTGGATGGGCACCGCGTTCGGCGGCGTCAAGGGTCGTTCGCAATTGCCGGGCATGGTCGAGGACGCAATGAAGGGCGAGATCCAGTTGGCGCCGTTCGTGACCCATACGATGCCGCTGGATGCGATCAACGACGCCTTCGACCTGATGCACGAAGGCAAGTCGATCCGCAGCGTCGTCCATTACTGAGGCGGGCATCGACGATGGATCGCATCGAACATCGCGCCTGCTTCGGCGGCTGGCAGGACGTGTATCGGCACGAATCGACCGCGCTCGGCTGCGCGATGAACTTCGCCGTCTACCTGCCGCCGCAGGCGGAAACCGAAAGACTGCCGGTGCTGTACTGGCTGTCCGGCCTGACCTGCACCGAGCAGAACTTCATCACCAAGGCCGGCGCGCAGCGCTACGCCGCCGAGCACGGCGTCGTCGTCGTCGCCCCCGACACCAGCCCGCGCGGCGAAGGCGTGGCCGACGATCCGGGTTACGACCTCGGCCAGGGCGCCGGTTTCTACGTCAACGCCGCCCGCGAGCCGTGGGCGAAGCACTTCCGCATGTACGACTACGTCGTCGCGGAATTGCCGGCGCTGGTCGAGGCGAACTTCAACGTGAGCAACGCGCGTGCGATCAGCGGGCATTCGATGGGCGGCCACGGCGCGCTGGTGATCGCCTTGCGCAACCCGGCCCGCTACCGCAGCGTGTCCGCGTTCGCGCCGATCGCCGCGCCGACGCGCGCGCCCTGGGGCGAGAAGGCTTTTTCCGCGTACCTGGGCGAGGACCGCGCGGCGTGGCGGCAATACGACGCCACCGAACTGGTGAAGACCGCGACCGAGCGGCTGCCACTGCTGATCGACCAGGGCGACGCCGACGAGTTCCTCGGCCAGTTGCAGCCGCACCTGTTCGCCGAGGCCGCGCAATCGGCTGGTTACCCGGTCGCGCTGCGGATGCAGCCCGGCTACGACCACAGCTATTACTTCATCGCCAGTTTCATCGGCGAGCATATCGCCCATCACGCCGCGGCATTGAAAGCCTGACCGTGGGCCGCCGCGCCTGCGGCGTCACGCCGCCGAGACGTCGCGCAATTCCCAATGATTGCCCGCCAGCAGCCGCAGGCGGTGCTTGAAGGCGGCGCTGGGCAGCGACGTCACCGCGATCAGGTTGATCTGCAGGTCGCGCTGCTCGCCGTGCACGCTGGCGTCCGGGTCGGTCGCCCCCAGCGCGGGATCGACCGCATCCGGCTCGGCCTGGGCGTCGCGCCAGCGCCGGAACAGGCCTTCCTCGCGCAATGCGGATTGCAGTTGCGCGGCGAATTCCTCCGCGCCGTGCGCACTGAAGCTGTACGCGTCGTCGTTGCCGCGCGCATGCGTCGGGTCGGGCAGGTTGATGTAGTAACGGATCGGCATGAGACGCTGGCGGCTGCTGCGAATGGCTCCGCAGCCTAGCCAAGCGCCGGTTATGCGTTCGTTATGCGGCGAAGGCGTGCGGCTCGGCGGCGAAGCCGACGCCCAGGCCGCCCTTGCCGACGTTGATCATGCCGGTCAGGCTCATCACGCTTTCGAAAACCTCGACGTCGTGCTGGGCGCAGACCTCGCGCAACTGGTCGTAGCCGGGCAGGCGGCGCATCTCTTCCAGTTCGCCGCCGTAGCCCAGGATCACGGTCGGCGTCAGCAGGCCCTCGCGCACCTTGCGCGCGGTGAACTCGAACAGCTTCTGCGCCGACGGCTCGAACCCCTTCAGCTTGGCCACCGGCTCGGTGACGCCGCGGTAGGCGCGCAGCACCGGCTTGATGTCCAGCGCGCTTCCCAGCGCCGCGCTGAGCAGGCCGACGCTGCGGTCGCCCTTGGTGCGGGCGCGGGCGCGCAGGTAGTACAGGTCGCGCGGGATCATGTAGCCGTAGGTGCGCTCGGCCAGGTACTCCAGGCGCACGCGGATCTGGGCGACGTTGGCGCCCTGGTCGCGCAGGCGCACCGCTTCGACCGCGGTGACGCCCTGGCCGGCGAACAGGTTCAGCGTGTCGATCACCCGCAGCGCGAACGGCGAGGCGTGCCCGGCCGCCTGCCGCACCGGTTTGTAGTCGTTGAGGATGGCGAAGCTGGCCTGCAGCGCGTTGTCGTGGATCTGGCTGCGCAGCTTGGAGATGGTCAGGCAGAACACGTGGTCGTAGTCGATGACCAGCTTGCTCAGGAACAGGTCGCGGATCTGCGCGACCGAGAACGGCGTGGTCTCGGCCTCGTGGCCGCGCGCGGCGACGTGCTGGTGCAGGAACTCCAGGGTGGCCTGCTCGTCGCGGTGGTCGGCCAGCACCGCCTCGCCGATGCGCGCGGTGATCGGCAGGATCACGATGTTGTGTTGTTCGAAGTATTCCTGCGGCAGGTCGCAGCAGGAGTCGACCACGATTCCGATACGCATGGGGCCCCTCCCGGTTCGCGTATTGCCCGGCCCGGAACGCCGGACCGTGGCGCTTGTGTTGCGGCCGATCATACAGGTACCGGCGCGGCGCGGGCATCCGCCGGGGCGGGCCGCCCCGCGTCGTGAAAGAATGCGGGAAACCGCGAAACGGGAGGCACGAGATGGCGACGGCTGCGGAAATCACCGGTTTCTGGCGCGAGGCGGGCCAGGCGAAATGGTTCGGCGGCGGCGACGCCTTCGACGCCGAATGCCGGTCGCGCTTCCTAGAAGACCACCACGCCGCCGCGCGGCGCGAGCGCGAGGACTGGATGGCGTCGACCGAAGGCGCGCTGGCGCTGCTGATCCTGCTCGACCAGATCCCGCGCAACGTGTTTCGCGGCAGCGGCCACGCCTTCGCCACCGACCCGCTGGCCAGGCACTACGCGGAACAGGCGATCGCGGCGGGATTCGACCGGCAGGCGCCCGCCGACCTGCGCCTGTTCTTCTACCTGCCGTTCGAGCATTCCGAGGACATGGCCGACCAGCGCCGCGCGCTGGAACTGTTCGCGGCCCTGGGCGATGCGGGCTACCTGCGCTACGCGCAGGCGCACCTGGACACGATCGCGCGCTTCGGCCGCTTTCCGCACCGCAACCGCGCACTGGGCCGACGGAGCACGCCGCAGGAACAGGCGTGGCTGGACGCCGGCGGCGGGTTCTGACGCGGACGGCGGCGGCATGATCGACGACCTGTTCGCCGAAGCGACCGCGCCTGCCGACGAGGCATTGGGCCCGCAGGCGCGCGTGCTGCGCGGCTTCGCCCTGCCGCGGGCCGACGCCCTGCTCGCCGCGCTGGAAGGCGTCGTCGCGGCCGCGCCGCTACGACGCATGCGCACCCCGGCCGGCGCGATGTCGGTGGCGATGAGCAACTGCGGCGAACGCGGCTGGGTCAGCGACGCGCGCGGCTACCGCTACAGCGCGCTCGATCCCGACAGCGGCCGCGCGTGGCCGGCGATACCCGCGGCGTTCCGCGGACTCGCCGGCGATGCCGCCGCCGCGGTCGGCTTCGCCGGCTACGCACCGGATGCGTGCCTGATCAACCGCTACCTGCCCGGTGCGCGCATGGGCTTGCACCAGGATCGCGACGAGGGCGACAAGGTCGCGCCGATCGTGTCGGTGTCGCTGGGCATTCCCGCCGTCTTCCTGTTCGGCGGCCCGAAGCGGACCGACAAGCCGCGCCGCATCGAACTGCATCACGGCGACGTCGTGGTCTGGGGCGGGGTGGATCGCCTGCGCTACCACGGCGTCGCGCCGGTGAAGCCGGCGACGCATCCGCGGCTGGGCGGACAGCGGATCAACCTGACCTTCCGCAAGACGCGGTGACGTCCCTTCTTCCGACGGGAGGGGGACGCCGGGCGTCAATACTTCGCGATGGACGCATCCACCTGGTCGGCCCAGGCGTCGATGCCGCCGGCGACGTTGGACACGTTGGTGAAGCCGTGCGCGGCGAAGGCTTCCGCCGCGGCCTGGCTGCGGCCGCCGCGGTGGCACAGGAACGCCAGCGCGGTGTCCTTCGGCAGCGCCTCCAGTTCGGCGCGGCCGTCGCCGTCGAAGGTCCGGAACGGCAGCGCCACCTGCGCGATGGCGCGCTCGTCGGCCGGGCGCACGTCGACCAGCAGCAGTTCGCCGGCGGCGATCTTCGCCGCGGCCTCGGCCGGCGAAAGCTGCTGCACCGGCTTGGGCGCGTTCGGGTTGTCGATCGCCAGGCCCTTGCCACGGATGTCGTCGATCCAGTCGATGGTCACGCCCTCGGCGCGGCGCGCGCTGGCCGGGTCGAACTGCACGCGCACGCCGTTGGACTCGGCGGCGATGGCGTTGGCGTCGAAGCGCGCGATCTGGAAGTTGGGGCGGAACTGCGCGTCGATCGCCAGCGTCAGCGCGGAGCCCGCGCCGGCGTCCTCGACCGCGTTGGCGAGCATTTCGGCGGCGGCCGGGGTGATGGTGATGCGCGGCGGGGTGCGGTCGATCGGCGGCAGGCCCAGCAGTTGCGACAGTTCGCCGGAAGCGGCCATCTGCTCGATGATGTCGCTGCCGCCGACCAGTTCGCCGTCGACGTACAACTGCGGGATCGTCGGCCAGTCGCCGTAGGCCTTGATGCCTTCGCGGATCTCCGGATCGGCCAGCACGTTGACGTGGGCGAACTCCACGCCCAGCGCGCCCAGCGCGCCGGCGGCCTTGGCCGAGAAGCCGCACTGCGGCATCGACGGCTGGCCCTTCATGAACAGCACGACGTGGTTGGCTTGCAGCAGGGATTCGATGCGCGAACGCAGGGCGGGGTCGAGGGACATCGTCGGGATTCCGGGGATTTCTGAGGATGCGAAGTTTACGCCTGCCGGGCCGCGGCGGACGCAACGGCGCGGCAACGCTGTGTCCCCGCGGGAAAGTCAGGCCAGCGCGGCGCGGGCGGCCGGCAGCGCCAGCTTCGCCCATTCGGCGTACATCGCCGCCGAGGGATGCAGGCCGTCCTCGACCAGCATCCGCGGTTCGCCGCCGCGCGCGCGGCTGACCGGGGTGATGTCGACGAAGGCGACGCCCGCCGCTTCGCAGGTCGCGCGCGCGGCGGCGTTGAACGCGTCGATTTCCGCGGCGATGCGCGCGGGGTCGCGCGATTCCCGCGCGGCGAAGGGGGTGACGCCCCAGTCGGGGATCGACAGCGCGATCACGCGATGCGCGCGACCGCCGGCGAAGCCGATGGCGCGATCCAGCAGCGCGGCGAACTGTTCGCGGTACTCGGCCGGCGGGCGGCCGCGGTACTGGTTATTGACGCCGATCAGCAGGCTGACGAGGTCGTATTCGTCGAAGGACGGCTCGGCGTCGTCGATGGCCGCATCCAGTTCGTCCGTGGTCCAGCCGGTGCGCGCGAGGACGTGCGGATCGGCCAGCACGACGCCTTCGCCGCGCAGCGCCTTGGCCAGTTGCGCCGGCCAGCGTCCGTCTTCGGCGACGCCTTCGCCAATGGTGTAGGAGTCGCCGAGGGCGAGGTAGGTCCAGTATCCAGTGCTTGGCAAGGTGCTCATGGAGCAATCGGTCATCACCGGAACAAGTTCAGATTACGGCCCGCCGAGACGATCATGCCAAGGCCCAGCAGGAAGAGCGCGCCGCACAGAAAGAAAGCGGGCCAGCCAGCGTAAATCATGCCCCTCCATCGCCATACCAGATTGCCGGTGGTCAGCCAGACGATGATTTTCGATCCGCCGAATAGGAAGAACAGAATCCCGCCTAATAGGCAGATCCATTGGGTTCCGTGGTTCGGTTCCGATACGGCCATTGCCTGCCGATTCAAGCCGCCGACTTCGCCTTGGCCTTCAGCGGCACCACCTTGGTCGCCGCCTCCGCGCGCCGCGCCAGCGCGCGGTCGATGCGTGCGAAGACCTCGCGCATCGTCGCCGCTTCCGGCAGCAGGGTGATGCGGAAGTGGTTGCGGTACGGCACGTTGAAGCTGGAGCCGGGCACGATCAGCACGCCTTCGCTCTCCATCAGGTCGAGCGCGAAGTCGTGGTCGTCGAAGCCCTTCGCCGCCGGGCCGACCACCGCCGGGAACGCGTACAGCGCGCCGGCCGGGGCAACCAGTTCCAGGTGCTCGCTGGCCTGGCAGGCGTCGATCACCGCGCGGCGGGTCTCATATAGGCGGCCGCCCGGCGCGCACAGCGCGCCGATCGTGTCCGGGCCGTTGAGCGCGGCCTCGATCGCATACTGGCCGGGCACGTTGGCGCACAGGCGCAGCGCGCCGAGCAGGTCCATCGCGTGGTGGAAGTCAGAGACCGCCTCGCGCTTGCCCGACAGCAGCGCCCAGCCCACGCGCCAGCCGCAGGCGCGGTGCACCTTGCTCAGGCCGCTGAAAGTCAGGCACGGCACCTCGCCGGCCAGCGGTGCCAGCGGCTCGAATTCCGCGCCGTCGTAGAGGATCTGGTCGTAGATCTCGTCGACCAGCAGCAGCAGGCCGTGCTTGGCGGCGATAGCGACGATGCGTTCGAGCAGTTCGCGCGGATAGGCGGCGCCGGTGGGATTGTTCGGGTTGATCAGCACGATGGCGCGGGTGCGCGAGGACACGCGCGCCTCGATCTGCGCCGGGTCGGGCAGGAAGCCGTTGTCGGCGTCGCAGCTGTAATAGACCGGGCGGCCGTCGTTGAGTATGGTCGCCGCCGACCACAGCGGGTAGTCGGGCGAAGGCAGCAGCACCTCGTCGCCGGGGTTCAGCAGCGCGCGCAGGGCCAGGTCGATCAGTTCGCTGACGCCGTTGCCGACGAACACGCGCTCGGCCACCGCGTCCGGCGCGCCGCGGCGAGCGTAGTGGGCGGCGATGGCCTCGCGCGCCTGCGGCAGGCCCTGCTGGTGGGTATAGGGATCGGTGCGGCCCATGTCGTCGGCGATCGCGCGCTGCAGGTGCTCGGGCGCGCGGAAGCCGAAATTGCCGGGGTTGCCGATGTTCAGCTTGATCAGCTTGCGGCCCTGCGCCTCCAGGTCGCGGGCTCGCCGCGCCAGTTCGCCCCGGATTTCGTAGCGGACTTCGGACAGGCGCTCGCGGGTGGCGAGGGGTTTGGGCGATTGCGGGGACATGGCGGGCCTTGCGGCGACGGACGAAGGGCGTGAAAGAGGCCCGATTCTATAAGGAAATCCGCTGCCGGTACGGTTTTGGTTGCATCAGACATAGAATCGCCGCATGTCTCCGTTTCCGGTCGTTCCCGACTCCCTGCGCCTGATCGGCTGGCCGTTCGCGGCCGGGGAAGGGAGTCCGGAATGGCGGGACGTGTTCGCCGCCCATCCCGGGGCGCGACCGATGCGGGTGGTCGAGCAGCACCGCTCCGGCTACGTGGTCGCCGACGCGCCGGACGTCGCGGTCAAGGCCGAATCGCCGCCGGAATGGATGCGGCCACCCGGCTTCAAGAAGGCGAGCACCCCGAACCACGAGCGCGCCGCGGTCGGCGACTGGGTGCTGGTCGAAGGCGATGCCCCGTCGCGGAGCCGGATCGCCGCGCTGCTGCCGCGGCGCAGCGCGATCAAGCGCGGCGCCGCCGGCGAGCATTACCACCAGCAGGTGATCGCGGCGAACATCGACACCGTGTTCGTTGTGGTCGGCCTGGACGACGACTTCAACCCACGCCGGATCGAACGCTACCTGCTGCTGGTCGGCGGCGGTGGCGCGCGGACGGCGGCTCCGCAACCCGTTGTCGTGCTGACCAAGGCCGACAAGCGCGAGGCGGGCGGGGGCGATGCGCAGGCGACGCTGGCCGCGCTGGCGCAATTCGACGCGCCGGCGTTCGCGGTCAACGCCAAGGACCGCGCCAGCGTTGCCGCGCTGGACGGATTCCTGGGCGAAGGGCGGACCGTTGTCTTGGTCGGTTCCTCCGGCGCCGGCAAGTCGACCCTGACCAACACCCTGCTCGGGGTCGAGAAGATGAAGACCGGCGCGGTGCGCGAAAGCGATTCGCGCGGCCGCCACACCACGACCCATCGCGCGCTGATCGCGTTGCCGACCGGCGCCTGCCTGATCGACACCCCGGGCATGCGCGAACTCAAGCCCACCGGCGAGGAAGACCTGGCCGAAGGCGGCTTCGCCGACATCGAGGCGCTGGCCGCGCAGTGCCGGTTCCGCGACTGCACGCACCGCAACGAGCCCGGCTGCGCGGTGCGCGCGGCCATCGAGCGCGGCGAACTGGAGCCGGCGCGGCTGGCCAACTACCTCAAGCTGCGCGACGAGGTGGCCGGCGCCGCGGACAAGCTCGCGCAGCGGCTGGCGCAGAAAGCCGACGCCAGGGTGCAGAACAAGGCGCTGCGCAAGCGGCTGGACGAGAAGCGCGGCAAGCATTGAGGCGATGGCGGGCGTGCCGGGACAGCGCGGGAACGGCGGGTATCGACGCATGCTCGCCGCCCTGCGCACGCGGCTGTCGGTGGTGATGTTGGGTATGGCGACGGCCATGCCGGCGCTCGCGCAATCGCCGGGCCTCGGCGCCGAAGCCGCGCCGGCGTGCATCGAGGCGCTGCTGCTGCGGCTGGGTTGGCGCATCGAGACCGCGCCGTCGCCGGGCTGGCGCATCGACGGCGGCGATCCCTGCGGGCGCGCCGACCTGGGGCAGGCGCAGGCGGCCGGTGACCTGCGCCTGCGATTGCCGGCGGGCATCGACGAAGCGACCCGTGCCGTTGCGCTGCGCGCCGCATTGAACGATCCGGCCACGCGCTGCGCCTACCTGTTCGAACTGGGCGCGGCGACCCGGCGCGCCACCGCGGCGCTGCAGGGCAATCCCGGCTACCGCTTCAGCGGCGTGCAGACCGGCTGGATCGGCTTCGGCGTGCGCGGCGCGCGGGCGCAGGGCTGGCAGCGGTTCCGCAGCTTCGGCCGCGGTTACCGGCCGGTCGCCGGCAACGCCCGCGCGCTGGATGCGCTCTATCGCGGCCGCGTGCGCGCCGAGTGCGGCGTCGGCCGCCAGGTCGCGCAACTGGCGGCGCAGCGCGAACTGTACGGCGACGCCGCGTTCGACGACGAATTCGCGCCGGGCGAACTGTCCATCGGCACCTTCCTCACCCTGCACGACACCGACAGCATCCTGCTCGGTCGCCGCGCCGGGGAACTGTCCGTCGACGCCGACGCCGCGCAGGCCGTGCGCATGGGGCGGCAGGCCTTCGCCGGCGCGCCCGGCGCGATCGTGCATGCGTTGCCGCTGCGCTATCTCGACGACATCAACAACCAGGCCGAGAACTTCGTCGTCTTCGATGTCGACGACGCGGCCTTCGCCGCGCTGCGCCAAGCCGGCGGGCTGGCCTACTACGACCGCCTCAACCGCTACCTGTGGCAACTGGCGCTGCGGATGCCGGCCGGCCACCATCCGCGCTTCTTCCGCCGCCTGCTGCTGGAGCGCGATGCGCGCCTGCGCGCGCACCTGGACGCGAAGTCGCGCGAATACCTGGCGCAAATGGAGGCGGTGCTGGCCGATCCGTTCTACGGCGGATTCCAGGTCTACGTGCACCGCCAGGGCGTGCGTCCGGTCGGCGAGCATCTGGTGCGCCTGCTCGACCTGAACCCGCGCACGCCGTTCACGATCGAACTGGTCCCGCACAACCTGCACGGCGCGCTCTACCGGCGTTGGATGCAGCGGCAACTGCGCGACTGCGCGATGCAAGGCGGCCTGTAGGAGCGGCGTCAGCCGCGATGAAGCTTTCATGAGAAGTTTGATCGCCGCTGACGCCGCTCCTGCACGGGGACGATGCCGGCGTTTCCGGAAGCTGTTATTTTCCGGGCCGGACACGCCGCCGTCGGAGGCGCATGGACAAGCCGGCCGATCCTGAAATCGCCCGCCACGCCGCGCTCGACGCGCGCATGGTCCGGGCGGCGCGCGGAATCAAGCTGCTGAGCCTGGCCAGTTGGCCGGCGCGGGTGCAGCAGGAATTCCTCGACGCGGCCGCGCGCGGCGACCTCACGCTGCCGCAGGTCGAATACCCGCGGCTGGATTTCGCCGATGCGCGCCGCGAACTGGATGCGATCGCCGCCGCCGCCGCCGCCGACCCGGCGCATCCGCTGGGCCGCTACGTCGGCGAATCGGCGCGGCAGTGGAACCTGGCCGCGGAGCTGCTCGAAGCGTTGGGCACCCCGCGCGCCGGCGAGCTGTCGGTGCGGATCTTCGGCCAGCCGGACGCGCCGCTGCCCGGCGACGGCCCGAGCACGCGCGAGGCGGCGCGGCACTTCATCCAGATCGCCGGCGAACTGGACCGCGAACTGCTGTCGGACGCCGAGCAGGTGCCGGTGTCGGCGACCGCGCTGCAACTGCAGTTGCAGGGCGACCTGGACGACTTCTTCGACGGCCGGGTCATCACCGTCGAACTGGACCCTGGCCTGATCGCCAAGGCCGCGGCCAGCGCCACCCGCATCCGCCTGCGCCACGGCGCGGCCTTCAGCGACTACGATCGCCGCCAGTTGTTCCACCACGAGGCGCTGGTACATTCGCTGACCGCGCTGAACGGGCGCGAGCAGGCCGCGCTGCCAAGCCTGGCGCTGTCGTCGCCGCGCGCCACCGAGACCCAGGAAGGACTGGCGACCTTCGCCGAGCAGATCACCGGCAGCATCGACATCGAGCGGATGAAGCGGATCAGCCTGCGCATCGAGGCGATCGCGATGGCGCGCGAAGGCGCCGACTTCGTGCAGGTGTTCCGCCATTTCCGCGACGCCGGGCAGAACGACGCGGAAAGCTTCGCCTCGGCGCAGCGCGTCTACCGCGGCGTGCCGGTGACCGGCGGCAGCGCCTTCACCAAGGACACCGTGTACCTGCGCGGGCTAATCGGCGTGCACACCTTCTTCCGCCAGTGCTTGCAGCAGGACCGCCTGCAACTGTGCCGCTGGCTGTTCGCCGGCAAGATGACGCTCGAGGACGCGCGCGGATTCGCGCCGCTGTTCGAGTCCGGCGTGCTGGCCGCGCCGCGCTGGCTGCCGCCGTGGGTGCAGCGCGCCAGCGGCCTGGCCGGGATGCTGGCGTTCTCGCTGTTCGCCAACCGCATCCGCATGGACAGGTTGCAGGAAGCGGCCGCTTGAACCGGCCTGCCGCCGCGCGTTCGCGGCCGGCCATCCCCTCCAATGGCTTACGCGTTCCCAAGCCTCCGGTTATGGACCAGGCCGTGGCGAACGGGCGGATTTCCCCCGCGACGCGATCCGCGTGCGAGCGCCGGGCGCGTCGTCGCCGGTACCTGCAAGCTGCGGGGATTCAAGGGATTTTTCCGCTGTCCGACAAGGCGATGCACGCCATCGCCGGAAGGCCTTCGCGCCTTGCGTCCGGGGGTTTTTCTTGCCCGGGAAACGTGTCCGTCGGTTCGTTGACACTCTCGAAAATGCCGTGCTAAACAACGAAAAAATAACGACGACGCGATGAGCGCAGGACGATCCGGGGGAGCATCGGATCGAAAAGATTCCCGGAGCCGGTGAGGGCGCGAAAGGGAGTGTGGAAGCAATTCCACCGCTTGGAGGCTGGCGATACGGAGCCTCGATCTCGATCTGCATGCCCGGGAGACGCAATGCGAGTCCGGCAATACCTTCGATCCGGTCCCACGGCCGCGGCTAGGGCGTGGCGGGGAGTCCAGGGCGTCATGCGGCCCGCACTCGCGTTTGCGTTGTGGGCGACCATGATGCTCGCGCATGCGGGCCAGGCGGCGCCTGCGGCCGCGCCAAATGAAGCCGCGCGGCAGGCCGAAATCGACCGCCTGATGCAGCGCTACGACGGCGAGGTGCCGGGCGCGTCGCTGCTGGTGCTGGAGGACGGCAAGGCCGTGGTCCGGCGCGGCTACGGATATGCCGACCTGGAGCGGCATGTCGAGGCCGGGCCGGACACCGACTATCGGCTCGCCTCGGTGACCAAGCAGTTCACCGCCGCCGCGATCCTGCTGCTGGCGCAGGACGGGAAACTCGCCATCGAGGATCCCGTGCGCAAGTGGCTGCCGACGCTGCCGAAGGCCGCGGACGCCATCACCCTGCGCCATCTGCTCACCCATACCGCCGGGCTGTTCGATTACGAAGACCTGATGGCCAAGCCCTACGAAGGCCAGATCAGCGACGCCGGCGTGCTCGCGCTGCTGGAAAAGCAGGATCAACTGTATTTCCCGCCCGGCAGCGCCTACCGCTACAGCAACAGCGGCTACGCGATGCTGGCGCTGGTGGTCGAGCGCGCCTCGGGGATGAGCTTCCCCGAGTTCCTGCGCACCCGCTTCTTCGCGCCGCTGGGCATGCGCGACACCCTGGCCTATGTCGCCGGCGGCCCCGAAGTGCCCCATCGCGCCTGGGGCTACAGCGAAAAGGGCGGCGGCGGCTGGGAACTCACCGACCAGAACGCCTACAGCGCAGTGCTCGGCGACGGCGGGATCTATTCCAACATCGACGACCTCGCCCGCTGGGACGCCGCGCTGTACGACGACCGCCTGCTCAGCGACGCGACGCGGGCGCAGGCCTTCGGCAAGCAGGTGCAGGTCGCCAGCGAACCGGAGGCGACCTATTACGGCTATGGCTGGCGCGTCACCGAAGACGGCAGCCGGCAGTGGCACTCCGGCGAGAGCATCGGCTTCCGCAACACGCTGGTGCGCTGGCCGCAGCAGCGCCTGACCGTGATCCTGCTGAGCAACCGCAACGACCCGACGCCGTACGACACCGCGGTCGCGATCGGCGCGCTGTTCGGCGGCGGCGATCCGGCCGAAGGACGTTGACGGCCGCCATGCCGTCGCGATCGATCATCCGTTGTTCCATGCGACGCCTCGTGGCCGGGAAGGCGTCGACAGAAGCGCAAGGGATATTCCCCCGGTAATCCCGCAAATCCCCGTTCCCCAGCCTGCCGCCGATCTCTTCCAAGGTGACCTCATGCGAACCCTGCAAAATCCCCGATTGAATCTCCTGTGCATCGCCCTGCTGGCGGCCATGACCGCTCCGGTCGCGGCGCAGGAAGCCGACCAGACGGCCGAACCGGCCACCACCACGCTCGACAAGGTCAGCGTGACCGGTTCGCGCATCAAGCGCACCGACGTGGAGGCGGCCTTGCCGGTCACCATCATCCAGAAGCAGGAAATCGACGCGCAGGGCATCACCTCGGCCGAACAACTGCTGCAGTTCCTCAACATCGCCGGCAACGGCGCCGACGGCCTCACTTCGGCCTCGGTCGACATGGACCTGGGCGAACTGCGCGGCACCGCCGGCGTGTCCGGCGCCAACCTGCGCGGCCAGGGCGCCGACGCGACCCTGGTGCTGCTCAACGGCCGCCGCGTCGCGACCCACGGCCTGCGCGGCCAGGCGGTGGACCTGAACTCGATTCCGTTCCAGGCGATCGACCGGGTCGAGGTGCTGCGCGACGGCGCCTCGGCGGTCTACGGCACCGACGCGATCGGCGGCGTGATCAACTTCATCACCCGCACCGACTACCAGGGCGTCACCGTCAACGCCGGCTTCGACGTGACCCAGGACGGCGGCGGCAACATCTACAACTACAGCATCCTCGGCGGCATGGGCGACCTGGACACCGACCGCTGGAACGTCTGGGGCACGGTCAATTACCGGCGCGCCGAGTTCCTGCGCAGCGGCCAGCGCGACTTCGCCAACAGCTTCCAGCCGGACCGCGGCGTGTCGCCGGACACGCGCGGCACGCCGTTCGCCACGGTGACCAACGCCACCGGCGGCATCATCAACGGCTCGCTGGTCGATCCCGACGGCGGCGGCAACATGAGCAACGTCAACATCCTCAACCTGCCCGGCGGCGCGGGTTGCGAGAACGGCGGCGACAACATGGGGCCGTACGACTACCGGCTGTGGGACGGCGCCAGCCTGAAGTACGCCTGCGCCTGGGACTATCCGGCCGCGCAGGCGCTGCAGCAGCCGCAGGAAAGCGTGCAGTTCCTGGGCCGCGCCACGTTCAAGATCGGCGACAACCACCAGTTCTACGCCGAGGCGATGGGCTCGCGGGTGAAGGTCAAGCGCGAGTACGAGCCGCTGCAGCTCAGTTCCAGCGCGTCGGCGACCGCCGTGCTCAATCCGGACACCTGGTTCCCGCTGAACGACATCACGCGCGACACGTACGACACGATCTACAACGCGCTGGCCGACTACTTCGGCACGGACAACCTGGTGTACGGCAACAGCATTCCCTATCGCTGGCGCTGCGTGCCCTGCGGCCCGCGCCAGCTCGAGACCACCACCAAGGCCTACCGCATGCTGGTCGGGCTGGAGGGCAGCATCGGCAAGTGGGACTACGACGTGGGCCTGTCGCGCGCGTCCAGCAAGGCCGAGTCGGTGCTGGTCAACGGCTACTACTTCTCGAGCGGGCTGCAGGAGGCGCTCGGCAGCGGCCTGCTCAACCCGTTCCTGATGCCGAACCAGCAGCAGAGCGCCGAAGCCATGGCCGCGCTGCAGGCGGCGTCCGCCAGCGGCGTCCACCTGTACGGCGGCGAGTCCACCGTCACCACCTTCGACGCCAGCTTCAGCGGCGGCCTCGGCTTCAACCTGTGGGGCGGCGAGGTGCAACTGGCGACCGGCATCGAGGCGCGGCGCGAGGAATTCCAGTTCGGCGGGGTCCAGGTCCTGGACGGGCTGCCGCTCAACTACGACACCATCTACCAGGCGCCGTTCGACGAAACCAGCGACCTGGACAAGGTGCACCGCGACGTCAAGGCGGCCTACGCGGAGGTCTACCTGCCGATCGTCAAGACCCTGGACGTGACCCTGGCGGTGCGCCGCGACGATTACGACACCTTCGGCGGCACCACCAACCCGAAGTATTCGTTCAAGTGGCAGCCGATCGAGTCGCTGGCGTTCCGCGGCGCGTACAGCACCGGCTTCAAGGTGCCCGAGTTCACCAAGCTGTTCGCCGGCGTGAGCCGGGTGGACTACTTCGGCCGCGACTTGGTCGATCCGGCCAGTTGCCCCAGCGGTTCGGTCAACTCGGCGATACCGGGGTGCGAGCTGATCCAGCCGGTCATCACCACCGGCGGCAAGACCGACCTGCAGCCGGAGGAATCCAAGCAGAAGAGCCTCGGCCTGGTCTTCGCGCCCACCAGCAACTTCAACGTCAGCCTCGACTGGTGGGAGATCGAGCGCACCAACACGATCCGCGTGCCCAACCTGGCGACGCTGGTCGCCAACTACGACCTGTTCGCGGCCAACTGGATCCGTGACAGCAGCGGCAAGGTCGTCGAGATCGACCAGCGCTACATCAACTCCGGCGGCACCCTGACCCAGGGCATCGAACTGGACGCCAACCTGACCGGCGAGCTGGCCGGCGGCCGCTGGTACGTCAACCTCAACGGCAGCTACATCGACACCTTCAAGGAGAAGTCGCTGGCCAACCAGCCCTACGGCGAGAACAAGGTGGGCGAGTACGTCCGCTTCTACAACCTGCCGCTGAAGTGGAAGCACACCCTGAGCCTGGGCTGGGCCAAGGGCGACTGGGCGCATACGCTGACCCAGGTCTACCGTTCCGGCTACAAGGACGAGGAGCCGGTCAGCGTCGAGGGCGGCTCCTACACGCCGTCGAACTGGAACCCGGACGTCGACGACTACATCACCTACAACTACAGCGTGAGCTGGACGGGGCTGGAGAGCGCGAAGTTCACCTTCGGGGTGCGCAACCTGCTGAACACCGATCCGCCGTTCACCGCGCACCAGGTCGACTACGCCTCGGGCGCCGCGTGGGAACCGCGCGTGGCCGATCCGCGCGGCCGTTCGTTCAACCTGATGGTCGAATACAAGTTCGACTGACGGGGTCGATCGCCCGATCCGCCCGCATCCAGCCGCCGCCGGAAGACCGGCGGCGGCTTGGAGGAGCCATGACAGACCGCAATCCCGCATCCTTCAGCCGTCGCCGGTTCATCGCCGCCGCCGCCGGGGCGGCGCTGGTCGCGTCGCTCGATGCGCAGGCCTCGCCCCTGCTCGGGTTGTCGGGGAAGCGAAGGGCCGGGACGCCGAACGCATGGATAGAAGTTGATCCGGCGGTCTTCGACGACAACCTGCGGCGGGTCCAGGCCGCCGTGGTCGGCGGCGCCCGCATCTGCGCCGTCATGAAGGCCGATGCCTACGGCATCGGCATCGACATGGTGATGCCCGGCATCCTCAAGGCGCGCGTGCCCTACGTCGGCATCGCCAGCAACGAGGAAGCGCGCATGGTGCGGGCCTGCGGCTTCAGGGGCCGGCTGATGCGCGTGCGCGCGGCCACGCTGGACGAGGTCGAGGACGCGCTGCCGTACAAGGTCGAGGAACTGCTGGGCAATCTCGCCGCGGCGCAGGCCGTCGCCGGCCTCGCCCGCAGGCGCGGGCGCACGCTGCATGTGCACCTGGCGCTCAACTCGGCGGGCATGAGCCGCAACGGGATCGAGATGAGCGTCGAGCAGGGCCGGCGCGACGCCGCGGCGCTGGCGGGGATTCCGCAGTTGCAAATCGTCGGCATGATGACCCACTTCCCGACCGAGGACCGCGCCGACATCCTGCAGGGCGTGGAGGCCTTCAAGCAGCAGACCGCCTGGCTGTTCGCCAACACCGCGTTGCGGCGCGAGGACGTGATCCTGCATGCGGCCAATTCCTTCGCCGTGCAGCACATTCCCGAATCGCACCTGGACATGGTGCGCCCCGGCGGCGCGCTGTACGGCTACGGCGGCACGCCCAAGCCGCCGTTCGAGCACGTGGCGACCTTCAAGTCGCGGGTGGCCTCGGTCCAGGCCTATCCGGCCGGCGACACCGTCAGCTACGACCGCACCTACACGCTGAAGCGGGATTCGCTGCTGGCCAACGTCCCCGTCGGCTATTCGGACGGCTACCGGCGCGCCTATTCGAACAAGGGCGCGATGCTGATCCGCGGGCGGCGCGCCCCGGTCGTGGGCAACGTCACCATGAACACCACGATGGCGGACGTGACCGACATCCCCGGCGTCCAGGCCGGCGACGAGGTCGTGCTGTTCGGCAGGCAGGGCGAGGAGCGGATCACCCAGGCGGAGATCGAGGAACTGAGCGGCGTGATCCTGGCCGACCAGTACACGATCTGGGGCAATTCGAATCCGAAGATCCTGCGCCGCTGAGTCCCAGCGGCTCGTCGGCCGCATCCGCGGCCAGGCCGGCAGGCGCATCGCATCCGCCCGCATAGTCCGAATGGATTAGCGGAAAACCGCGGCCGGGGATGCCAGACTTGTGCCGATGGACGCGCCCGTCATTCTCGTCGCCGACGACCACCCGCTGTTCCGGGCGGCGGTGCTGCATGCGCTGCGCGAGGCGTTGCCCGACGCGACGGTGTTCGAGGCCGCCAGCGCGACGACCCTGAACCAGGCGCTGGAAGCGCAGCCGCAGGTCGAACTGGTGCTGCTGGACCTGGCGATGCCCGGCGCGCGCGGCTTCTCCGCGCTGCTGCACGTGCGCGGCGAACGCCCTGAGATTCCGGTCGTGATCATTTCCTCGAACGACCATCCGCGGGTGATCCGCCGCGCGCAGCAGTTCGGCGCGGCCGGCTTCATCCCGAAATCGGCCCCGGCCGAAGCCATCGGCGAGGCGGTGGCGGCGGTGCTCGACGGTGGCGCCTGGTTCCCGGCGCTGACCGCCGAGCGCTCCGAGGAGGACGCCCTTCTTGCCGCGCGTCTCGCGCAATTGACGCCGCAGCAGTTCCGCGTGCTGCTGTGCCTGGCCGACGGCCTGCTCAACAAGCAGATCGCGCACGAACTGGGCCTGGCCGAGAACACGGTCAAGGTGCACGTCACCGCGATCCTGAAGAAGCTGGAATGCCACAGCCGCACCCAGGCGGCGGTGCTGGTCAAGGCATTGGAGCCGGAAGCGACGTTGTAGGCGCGGCTGCTTTCTCCCCTCGGGTGCGCTGAAAGCGCGGGAGAGGGAATCTGCAGGATCGAGCGGTCGATGGCGACATTACTGCCTGTCCGCTTCCAATCCTTCGAGCAGGACCAGGAGCGCCGCATCGGATGCGCGGTCCGACCGGACCGTGTCCGGTCCGAGGAGGCCGTCGACCGTCAGCAGCGTGACGCCGTGCAGGTGCGCCCAGCCGGCGCCGGCCTGTTCGAACACCTCCCCCTTGCGCAACCA
The DNA here is from genome assembly GCA_047601245.1 of Pseudoxanthomonas sp. Lineage (GTDB taxonomy): Bacteria > Pseudomonadota > Gammaproteobacteria > Xanthomonadales > Xanthomonadaceae > Pseudoxanthomonas_A. The sequence goes on along the minus strand of JASGJU010000002.1, from coordinate 2,214,748 downwards.
GCCCGCCCGCTGCCCTTCTTCGATCAGTTCGACCAGCACGGCCAACGCGGCCGCGCCGTGCTCCTTGAGCCGGGCACTGGCGGCGACGTGGGCGTCTGCGCTGAACATGAGGCGATAGAGATTGGGGTTGGCCGTTCCGAAGCGCACATAGGCGCGCGACATCTCGAGGAATTGCTCGCGCAAGGTCGCCGGCGCCGGCGGGCGGGCGGTCAGAAGGGCCTCGCGCAGCCGGTCCATGCCCAGCAGCGCCAGTTCCGCAAGCAGCCCGGCCTTGTCGGGAAAGTGCTTGTAGGACGCCGTGTGGCTCACCCCCGCGCGGCGCGCCAGCTCGCGCAGGGTGAACTGCCAGCCCTTCTCCTCGGCCAGCATTTCGATCGCGGTGTCGAGCATGGCGCGCCGCAAGTCGCCGTGGTGGTAGGGCTTTTTCCCGGTTTCCATGGGGCCAAGTTTACACTGGAAACAAATGTTGACAACGGTAACTTCAGTGTGCATGATGGCTCTAAGTGACCAGTGGTTACTTAGCCGTGGCCGATGGCCACACCACCAAACCAAGAGGAAAAAAATCATGCGACTGAACAACAAAGTAGTGCTCGTCACCGGTGCCGCGAGCGGGATCGGCCATGCCATCACCCAACTTTTCGCCCAGGAGGGCGCGACCGTCTTCGCCAGCGACGTCAAGTCGCCCGCCGAGCCCTACGCCGACGGCGTGCAGACGCTCGACCTCGACGTCACCAGCGAGGCGGCCTGGAAAGCGGCGGTCGACGCCGTCGTCGCCAAGACCGGCCGGCTCGACGTGCTGGTCAACAATGCCGGCATCATCGCCTACGAGCCGCTGGACGAATTGGGCATGGAAGCCTGGCTGCGGATGATCGCGGTCGACCAGACCGGCGTGTTCCTGGGCATGCGCGAGGCGGTGCGCGTGATGCGGCCGCAGCGTTCGGGCTCGATCATCAACATTTCCTCGATCTGGGGCAGTGCGGCGGTCGCCGGCGCGCACAGCTATCACGCCGCCAAGGGCGCGGTGCGCAACATGTCGAAGAATGCGGCGATCACCTATGTCGGTGATGGCATCCGCGTGAACTCCGTGCATCCGGGCTTCATCGCCACGCCGCTTACCGACGCACAGGCGCCCGATCTCAACGAAGCCACCATCGGCGCGACGCCGATGCAGCGCGCCGGACAGCCGATCGAGATCGCCTACGGCGCGTTGTTCCTCGCTTCGGACGAGTCCAGCTACGTCACCGGCACCGAACTGGTGATCGACGGCGGCTATCTCGCCCAATGACCCCGGTCCGGCCCGGCCAGCCACGGTCGGCCGGGCCGCTTCCAACTAATCGATCTCTGCGCATCGAAAGGGAATTGCCATGTTTCGCACTCAAAAGAACGACGGAGCCAACGAGGCCCGCGTGAATCCCTACCTCGCCGGCGTGCACACGCCGATGCGCGAGGAGCTGACGATCGAGAACCTCGTCGTCACCGGCACGATCCCCGCCGCGCTCAACGGCCGCTATCTGCGCATGGGGCCGAACCCGATGTCCACCGACAAGCCGGCCAAGCGCCACTGGTTCGCCGGCGACGGCATGATCCATGGCTTGCACATCGCGGATGGCCGGGCGCTATGGTACCGCAACCGCTGGATTCGCTCGGATGCCGTGACCCGGGCGCTGGGCGAGCCGCGCACGCCCGGCCCGCGTCACCTGTTCGACACCGTCAACACCAACGCCATCGGTTTTGCCGGCAAGACGCTGGGCCTGATCGAAGCGGGTGGTACCCCGGTCGAGATCGGCGAGACGCTGGAGACGCTGCGCTACACCGATTTCGACGGGGGCCTGCACGGCGGCTTCGCGGCGCACCCGCATGTCGATCCGGTCACCGGCGAGATGCTCGCGGTCTACTATGACGCCATGAACTGGCGCGAATTGCGCTATGTCGCGATCGCGCCGGAGGGCCAGGTGCGCCGCGAGGTGAAGATCCCGGTCAAGCATGGCCCGATGATCCACGACTTCGCCTTCACCCAGCGCTTCGCGATCATCCTCGACCTGCCCGTGACCTTCTCGCTGAAGGCGGCGATCGGCGGCTACCGTTTCCCCTATCGCTGGAACGACAAGCACAAGGCGCGGATCGGCCTGTTGCCGCGCGAGGGCCAAGCGAAGGACATCGTCTGGATCCCGGTCGATCCCTGCTTCGTCTTCCACACCGTCAACGCCTATGACGCAGACAACGGCACGGTGGTGCTCGATCTCGTCGTCCACGACCGCATGTTCGCGACCAGCAAGGTCGGGCCGGATTCGAAGCATTGCGCCCTGGAGCGCTGGGTCGTCGATCCGTCCGCCGGCACGGTCGAGCGCATCGTCATCGACGACACGCCGCAGGAATTCCCGCGGCCCGACGAGCGGCGCCTCGGGCAGCCCTATCGCTATGCCTACACGATGGCGATGGTCGGCGATTTTCTCGGCGCGGGATTGTTCAAGCACGACCTCGAAACCGGCACGCGCCAAGTCCACGATTTCGGCCCGGGCCGGCACCCTTGCGAGTTCGTGTTCGTGCCGGCGCATGCCGAAGCGGACGAGGACGAGGGTTGGCTGATCGGCCTGGTCATCGACGCGGCGGCCGGAACCACCGATTTCGTCGTTCTCGACGCCCGCGACTTCGAGGGCGAGCCCCAAGCAAGCATCCGCCTGCCGCACGTCGTGCCGCCGGGCTTCCATGGCAATTGGGTGGCGACCTCCGCCTGACCGCATCCGGGGCGGTCGGTTCGAGCCCCCGGCAATTCCTCACTACTTAAGCTCAAGGAGAAACATCATGAAGAAACTTGTCACTGCACTGGCCGCCGCGCTGTCGCTCGGCGCCGCTCCCGCCATCGCGGCGGACGCGGGCGATCCCCGCCCGACGATCGTCCTCGTCCACGGCGCGTTCGTCGATGCGTCCGGCTGGGCCGGCGTCCATCGCATCCTCGTCGGCGACGGCTACAAGGTCGTCGTTGTCCAGAATCCGACCACCTCGCTGGCCGCGGACGTCGCGGCCACAAGGCGCGCGATAGCCGCTGCGGACAGCCCGGTGGTGCTGGTCGGTCATAGCTATGGCGGCGGCGTCGTCACCGAGGCGGGGACCGATCCGAAGGTGCGTTCGCTCGTCTATGTCGCGGCGTTCGCGCCGGACGCGGGCGAATCGGTCGCCAAGCTGGTGCCGCCGCCGTCGCCCGACGCGCCGCCGTCGCCGATCCTGCCGCCGGTCGACGGCTTCCTGTCGATCGACAAAGCGGCGTTCCCCGCCGCGTTCGCCGCGGATGTGGAACCTGGTCTCGCCCGGTTCATGGCGGACTCGCAGCAGCCGTGGGGCGTCGAGGCCTTTGCCGGCCAGGTCAGCGTGCCCGCGTGGAAGTCGAAGCCGAGCTGGTATCTGATCCCGAGCGAAGACCGGATCATCCCGCCGGCCGCGCAACAGGGAATGGCCGGACGCGCCCGCGCGACGATCCGGGAAGTCAGCGGTAGTCACGCCGTCTATGTCGCCGATCCCAAGACGGTTGCGGCCGTCATCGAGGAGGCGGCCTCCGTTTCGGCAGCTTCGGTTTTATCGGATTGACGCTTTGATGCTTGGCTTGCAGGAACATGGACGGAACGGCTGCTTCCCGCGAGAGCGGCCGTTCTGCCCAACTCAAGCGAATGACCTGCATCGACCTAAAGCGGACATCTGCCCTTCTCTGTGCAAAGCTCTACTGGAGAGCCTTTCGACCAAGCCGCTGAGTCAGGTTATGTGTTGGTTTGCTAGTCGAGCCAAGCCCCCCCCCGTTGTTGGCCATACGGCGTGCTAAAACGCGAGGGGGGGAGGCTGTGGATAAGTCAGTGCTTGTTAAGGCTCCAGAGGCCGTCTGTCGGCAATAAAGGCCTATCGTCAAAAATTAACGGGTGTTTAGCAGAATCGATCTGTATACTTTTCAATCGAATTGTTTACTTTTGGTGCGCACATGGTTGTTAAGACGGGCTTCCTGAAGAACTCCCCGTTGGTGATGGTTCTGGCCGCTGTGCGCTTTCAGCCAATTGAGCTCACGCACAAGTGGATTCCAGAAATTCAGGAAGCTTTGCGTGACAAGTTGCCCATCTTCTCTAAGTATCGGCAACGCGTGACTCCCGTTGGTCCGCAAATCGAGATCGATCCGTCAGACTTTGACTCTATGGATCCTACGTCGAGTTGGCTCTTTTCAAGACCTGACTATTCCCTCACCGCACAGGTGGGACGTGACATGTTGGTCGTCCACACCAAGAGCTATAAGGGATCTAAGCAGTTCCTTGGGGACATTGCCGAGATACTTGGCGTCTTGTTAGGTCATGCGCGCCATCTAGACGTGACTTTCGGCGGCATGCGCTATTTAGATCATCTACGTCCTCAGAACGACCACGTTCTTGAAGACTATTTGCCTGAGAAGCTATTGCCTCTGAAATCATGGCATTTAGACGCCAAGTTTGTCGGCGGCGTGAACGTAGCTTCTTATTTGATTGGTGCCGATCGGCTTCAGGCGCGGGTTTTTGTTGGAGAGGAATTTGCGGTTATTCCAGACGATCTGATGCCTGTCTATTTCACGGGCGTAGATGTTAAAAGGCTGAACCAAGGTCAGGTTTTTGTGCATCGACTACAGCCTGGCGAAGCATCGTTGGATATGGACTGTTTTGCCGCATTGGAACAAGCCCAGCGATCAGGGACATCTGAAGTGATTGAGCTCCTTGATCGGCTTCACGCTAAGGCAAATCTGTACTTTCGTACGGTGTGCACCGATACGGCGTTTCTTGACTGGGGTGGAGGGCGATAATGTCTTCAATTCAGTTGAAAGAGGGTAGCCGTCTTCTGACGCCTACACTCAATAACAATAGACCTATTCAGCAGGTGCGTAGTGGCCATAGCTTGGCGCCTCACTACGTGGGACTAGGGTTGTCGGTAGTGCTGGGGTTGGCTAGTACAGGTGGTGCTATACCACGAACTGCTCACTGGGATCTGACTATTGGCGACCAGAAAGTATTGGTGCCTGCGACGCGCAATGGAAAGATTGATGATGAAGCCTCTCCGCTCGATCTGGACGGTACATTTCCTGGCAATCTAAATTGGATCAAAGACTCTGGAATTAGCTTCTCATCTGTAGCTAGTCTATTTGGTGTGACGCGAAAAACCCTCTATGCTTGGATGGACGGGGGTGCAGTTCCGAGGGGAAATCGGGCCAGCAGGGTGGCCGCACTGCGAGCGGCACTCGAATCAATTCCAGCGCGGAACGAGCGCTTGGCGTTTATGAGCTTGGTCGACCATGTACTTCCAGGCGGGAACACGGTGCGCTCCCTAATAAATAGGATTGGCGCGACTCAAGAACAGTTGGAATCAGACGTTAGGGCGGCACGTGATCAGTTGGCTCCGGAACTTGCTAAAGCAACGACCCGTAGCGATCGCAGAGTCCTGCGAAGCAGCGCCTACGTCGACGAGTACCCATCTACCTGACCCTGTGGTCCAGAGCGATGTGGCTCTGGACGTTTGTACGCTTGAGGCCTATGGCTGGTGGCAGGGATCACTCATCAATGCAGATGAGCTTCGGGGCATCTACCCGGGATTGTTCCCTTCGGCGGATTTCTTTGTCCTTGCCACACAAACCTGCAGCATTCTGAACCCGGACCTTCAAAAGGTACCGTTGGTGGAAGTGGTCGCGGCATCGGCGCTTGCTGCTGAAAAGTATGATGTCCGACTTGCCACTGGCCTTAACCCACGCATAATTCATGCGGCAGCGGTAAATTCTGTTGGGGAAGAAATCTGCATTGAAATGCAGATTCACAATAGAGCATGGATCAAGCGGACTGATCTTCAGTTATTGAAGCCCCCCGTTTTCTCGCTTGCAGATACGGGGCATACGCACCTTACAAGGGCGCATCAGGTCTTTGCACGCTGGCTTGGCAATAGCTATAAGCGGGTCGAGCTGCCAAATGAGTTTGTAACTGCTCTTGAGCGATCCAAGCTGCTCAGCGTGCTGGAAGGTTTGGTGAGGCGGCATAGCGAGAAGATCGAAGGGATTTACTTCGAGTTCCTTTCAGACGAACTTGAGCCAGGTGAAAATCTGACGCCTGACGAGATTGCTCGGCTCACTCCACCTTACGAAACAATCGTGACGGCTGTCGCATACGATTTTAAGGATCTACCAGCCTTAGCTGATGAGCTCAAGAAGGTTGATGAGAAAGTTCATCCGCCTGCCGTTCCTGGCGGCGCTAAGCGGACAAAGCGCGAGCTTGCTGTAGATGAGGGCATCCTCTTACAGGATGCAAAAACTGTTGCGGCCGATGCGTGGACTGTTGCAGATCTATTGGCAACTGTGCGCTTCACCAATTTCGACTACATGTCCGGGGATGATGACGACGCGCAGTAGGTGGCGCGAGCCATCAGATTCATATCTGACTTGGGCAATACACTTCCGTTCGCTTGACGCTCTCAATGGAGGCGGATCAGGAGTGGCGAACGATGATCTCACCCAAAGACTGGATTAACTCCATCTAGCTTAGTATTAGTAGTCGAGGCGTGCCAGAAGCTAGATGTCCGCTTCTGGCCGAAAGCGTACAATCGAAGCCGCGCACGCGGCTACGATCGATCCGCACGCCGCAGCAGTAGTTGCGTCATCAGCGCGCGCAGGGCCGGCGGGCGCACGGGCTTGGGCAGGAAGCCCCAGCCATTCTGCTGCGCCTGCGCGCGCAACGCCTCGTCGCGCTCGGCGGTGACCAGGACCACCGGCGGTGCGGCGTGCCAGCGTTCGCACAGCAACGGATACAGCGACGGACCGTCGCGTTCGCCCAGATGCACGTCCAGCAGCAGCAGGTCCGGCGCGGCGCCGGGCGCGGCGGCGGCGAGCGCCTCGTCGGCGCCGGCGGCCAGGCCGACTTCGCATTCCCAGCGTTGCAGCAGCGCGCGCGTCGCTTCGCAGACGCGCGGGTCGTCGTCGATGCACCAGATCCGGCGGCCGCGCAGCGACGATTCGCCGCCGGCGTCGACGGCGGCCGGCGGCGTTCCCGCGGCCGCGGCGGCCGGGTCGCCGAGCGGCACCGTCACCGAGAACACGCTGCCGCGGCCTAGCCGCGAGCGCAACCCGATCGGATGGCCGAGCAGGCGGCCGATGCGCTCGACGATGGCCAGGCCGAGGCCGGCGCCGCGGTCGCTGGCGACGCCGTCGTCGAGGCGGCGGAATTCCTCGAAGATCTCCCTTTGCAGGCTGTCGGGAATGCCCGGGCCCTGGTCGTGGACCTCGATGCGCACGCCGTCGCCGCTGCGGCGGCAGCCGAGCAGGATGCGTCCGCGCGGGGTGTAGCGGATCGCGTTGGACAGCAGGTTCTGCAGGATGCGCCGCAGCAGCGTTTCGTCGCTGCGCACCACCGCGCCGGTCGTCGCCCGCCGCAGGCGCAGGCCGCGGCTTTCGGCGACGATGCCGAACTCGCGGCCCAGCGTTTCCAGCAGCGGTTCCAGGCGGAAGTCGCGCACCTGCACCGGCAGGCTGCCGGCTTCCAGCCGCGAGATGTCCAGCAGGCTGTTGAGGATCGCGTCCTGCGCGGCCAGCGCGCCGTCGGCGTGTTCGACGATGTTGCGCGCCTCGCCGTCGCCCAGCTTGCCGCGTAGTGCGGACAGGAACATGCGCGCGGCGTTCAGCGGTTGCAGCAGGTCGTGCACCGCCGCGGCGACGAAGCGGGTCTTGTAGCGGTTGGCGTTCTCGGCCTCGGCCTTGGCTTCGGCCAGCGCGCGGGTGCGGTCCTCGACCCGGCGTTCCAGCGCGTCGGCCAGCGAGCGCAGTTCGCGTGCGGCGTTCTTGTAGCTGGTAATGTCGGCGTAGCTGGTGACGAAGCCACCGTCCGGCAGCGGATTGCCGCGGATCTCCAGCACGGTGCCGTCTTCCTTCTCGCTTTCGCGCAGATGCGGCTTGCCGCTGCGCAGGTACTCGAGGCGGCGCTGGATCGCTTCCTCGACCGGGCCGGGGCCGAGCAGACCGCGGCGCGCGTTGTGGCGGAACAGGTCCTCGATCGGGCGGCCGACCTTCAGCAGTTCCGGCGGGAAGCGGAACAGTTCGACGTAGCGCGAGTTCCACGCCACCAGGTCCAGGTCGGCGTCGATGATGACCACGCCTTGCGGCAGGTGTTCGAGGCTGCGGGACAGGCCGCTGTCGGCGTGCTGCGCGGCCTGCACGATGCCGTCCTGCGCGGTGCGCAGTTCCTCGGCGTGCTGGCGCAGCACCGCCTCCAGTTCTTCGCGACTGCGCTGGCGGTGCGCGGCCAGGCGCCGGCGCTGCTGCACGAACAGCGCCAGGAACGATAGCGCCAGCCACGCGCCGCCGGCGGCCAGCGCGGCGGTGCGCCCGGCGATGGCGGTCGCGCCGGCGTCGTGCAGCAGGTGCAGGCGCCAATGGTCTTCGTCCAGCGTGATCGATTGCCACAGCACCGGCGCGGCCGTGGATGGCGCTTCGATCTGGACCAGCCGCGCGCCGTCGCCAAGCTCGCGCCGGACCTCGAGGCGCAGCGGCAGCAGCGTTTCGTCGGCGTACTGGCGGGTGGCCCGCATTTCGCGCCGGTCGGCCGGGTCGAGCGCGCGCAGCATGCGGTAGCGCCACGCGTCGTCGCTGGCCAGGAACACCACGTCGTGCGCATCGCTGACCAGCACGATGTCCGAGGTGCGCAGCCATTCGCGCTCCAGCGCGGCCAGTTCGATCTTGATCACGACCACGCCCAACGCGCGGCCGTCGCCGTCGCGCACCGCTTGCGACAGGAAGTAGCCGGGCTCGCCGGTGGTCACGCCGACGCCGTAGAAGCGGCCCTCGCCGCGCGCCAGCGCCTGCTGCACGTAGGGGCGGAAGGTGTAGTCCTGGCCGACGTTGCTGGTCGCCAGCCGCCAGTTGCTGGCGGCCACGGCGATGCCGTCGCGGCCGATCAGGGTCAGGGTGGACGCGCGGGTGACGTCGTTGGCGCGCTCCAGCTTCAGGTTCAGTGCATCGCGCCGCGCCGGATCCAGCGGCGCGGACAGCGCCGCGCGCAGTTCCGGGTCCAGCGCCAGCACCTGCGGCAGGGTGCGGTAGCGGTCGATGCGCTGTTGCAGCGCCTGCGCGTACAGGTCGATCTGGCGTTGCGCCTGCGTCTGCTCGGCGCGCAGCGAACGCCGTTCGGCGACGCGGTAGGCGACCGACATCGCCAGCAGCATGCCGCCGACCATCAGCAGCACGAGCAGGAGCGGGCGGTGTTTGCGGGAAATCTGCATGCCGGCGAAGTCTAGAGCGCGCCATGCGCGCCGGGGCTAGTACCAATAGGTTATCGGCACGGCCGCGGCGGCGGAGTACAACATCGCCGCCGTCGCAATCGTGCGCCGCAGCGCCGTCCAGGAAGCCCCGATGCACCCAGCAGATCCCGGCCACGCCGTCCCGGCCGTCCGCACGCCGTTGTACCGCCACCTGTACGTGCAGGTGCTGGCCGCGATCGTGCTGGGCGCGCTGCTGGGCCATTTCCAGCCGGCGCTGGGCGAGTCGATGAAGCCGCTGGGCGACGCCTTCATCAAGCTGGTGAAGATGATCATCGGCCCGGTGATCTTCCTGACCATCGTCACCGGCATCGCCGGCATGCCGCAGTTGCGCAGCGTCGGCCGGGTGTTCCTGAAGGCGATGGCCTACTTCCTGTTCTTCTCGACGCTGGCGCTGGTGGTCGGCCTGCTGGTCGCGCACGCGGTGCAGCCCGGCGCCGGCATGCACGTCGCGGTCGCCGACCTGGACCAGGGCGCGGTCGAGGACTACGTCAGCAAGTCGCACGAACTGACCCTGGTCGGCTTCCTGATGGACATCATCCCCAAGACCCTGGTCAGTCCGCTGGTCGGCGACAACATCCTGCAGGTGCTGTTCGTCGCGGTGCTGTTCGGCATCGCGCTGGCCCTGGCCGGCGCGCGCGGCCGTCCGGTCGTGGACCTGCTCAACGCGCTGACCGCGCCGGTGTTCCGGCTGGTGCACATCCTGATGAAGGCCGCGCCGATCGGCGCCTTCGGCGCGATCGCCTTCACCATCGGCAAGTACGGGCTGGAGGTGCTGTCCAACCTGGCCTGGCTGGTCGGTTCGTTCTACCTGACCTCGCTGCTGTTCGTGCTGGTGGTGCTGGGCGCGGTCGCGCGCCTGTGCGGCTTCTCGGTGCTGAAGCTGATCCGCTACCTGAAGGCGGAGCTGCTGCTGGTGCTGGGCACCTCGTCGTCGGAGTCGGCGCTGCCGTCGCTGATGGAGAAGATGGAGAAGGCCGGCTGCGGCAAGCCGGTGGTCGGGCTGGTGGTGCCGACCGGCTATTCGTTCAACCTCGACGGCACCAACATCTACATGACCCTGGCGGCGCTGTTCATCGCCCAGGCCACCGATACGCATCTCACGCTCGGCCACCAGATCGCGCTGCTGCTGGTGGCGATGCTCAGTTCGAAGGGCGCCGCCGGCGTCACCGGCGCCGGCTTCATCACCCTGGCGGCGACGCTGGCGGTGGTGCCGGAAGTGCCGGTCGCGGGCATGGCGCTGATCCTCGGCGTCGACCGCTTCATGAGCGAATGCCGCTCGCTGACCAATTTCATCGGCAACGCCGTCGCCACCGTGGTGGTCGCGCGCTGGGAGAACGACCTGGACCGCGATCGCCTCGATGCGGCGCTGGACGGGCGGCCGCTCCCTATCGCGGCAGCGCCGGATCCGGCGGCCGGGCCGGGCGATCCGCACAGCCTGACCGCCGATTGAGACGCACCGAACAAGCAGAGCCCGGAGGGAGGGACAACATGCACAAGCACAGACACCGCACGTCGGCGCGCGGCGCCATCACCATCGCCTTGCTGGCCGCGGCGATCCAGACGTCGCTGGCGCAGACGCCGCCTGCGTCCGCGGCCGCGGAACCGGCGCAGGCCGCGCCGGCCGACGAGGCGACGACGCTCGACAACGTGGTCGTGGTCGGTTCGCACATCCGCGGCGCGGCGACCACCGACGCGCTGCCGGTGATGGTGCTGGACGCGGAGAAGATCGACGCCGCCGGCGCGGTTTCCGGCGACGAGCTGATGCGCACCATCCCGCAGATGGGCGACGTGCTGTTCGACGCGTCCAACAATCCGCAGACCAGCAACGCGGCGCGCGGCGACGTCAATTCGGTCAACCTGCGCTCGCTGGGCGTGGGCAACACCCTGGTGCTGCTCAACGGCCGGCGGCTGGTGCAGCACCCGACCAGCCAGGGCACTTCCGACACCGGCACGGTGCCGGTGCAGAGCTTCAATTCCAACGCGATCCCGGTATCCGGGCTGGACCGGATGGAGGTGCTGCTGGACGGCGCCGCCGCGATCTACGGCGCCGACGCGGTGGCCGGCGTGGTCAACACCGTGCTGCAGAGCGACTTCGACGGCACCACCGTCAGCGCCCGCTACGGCGGCGCCGAAGGCACCGGCATGCGCGAAACCGAACTCAACCTGTTCACGGGCAAGAACTACGACCGCGGCAACGTGTCGCTGTTCCTGAACTACGTGGACCGTTCGGAACTGTGGGCGGAGGACCAGGACTACACCGCGTCGGACGACCTGCGTCCGCTGTTCGCCGGCTATCCCGACTTTGCCGGGGTGTCCGCGCTCGACGGCCGCGCCTCCAATACGCCGTGGGCGCGGCTGAGCGTCGGCAGCCATCCGGTGATCCGCTCCGACGGCGTCGCGCTGACCAACAGCGCCGGCGCGTTCCACGTGCAGCCGGACGACATCGCCGGTTGCGCGATCGCCTACGGCGACGGCCTGTGCCTGGGCAGCGGCAACACCAATTTCAACACCACCCACCGCGACCTGCGCTACGACACGCGCCACGACACCACCGTGCGCCCGTCGGTGCGGCGCGTGAACCTGTACCTGACCGGCCATTACGAGCTGACCGACAAGGTCGAGGCCTTCGGCGAGGTCGGCTATTACCACGCCGACAGCCGCGCGGTGCAGCCGCCGGTGGTCAACCTCAACCAGATCTGGATCCCGGCCAGCAATTACTGGAACCCGTTCGGCGCGGCCACGCTGCCGGACGGCACGCCGAATCCCAACCGCCTGCCCGGCCTGACCAACGTGCCCGACGAGGGCCTGCCGGTGCTGATGACCAACTACCGCTATGTCGATACCGGCTACCAGGTGGTCAAGGTCGAGAACTACCAGTCGCGCTTCCTCGCCGGCCTGCGCGGGCAATGGAGCGGCTTCGACTGGGAAACCGCGCTGACCTATTCCGAGGCCGAAGCCGAGGACCGTTCGCCGAACATCGACATGACCGCGTTGCAGCGGCAACTGGCGCTGTCCACGCCCGACGCCTACAACCCGTTCAACGGCGCCTGCGCCGACACGCCCAGTTACGGCGATTGTTCGCCCAGTTCGCCGGCGTCGATCGATCCCATCGTCTTCGACCTGGTGCGCAAGTCGCGCACCACGCTGGCGATGGCCGACTTCAAGATGAGCCGGCCCGACCTGTTCGACCTGCCGGCCGGCGCGGTGGGCATCGCCTTCGGCGTCGAGGCGCGGCGTGAGACGCAGCAGGACGACCGCGACGCCAACCTGAACGGCACCATCACCTTCACCGACATGGTCAGCGGCGAGACCAACCTGAGCAATGTCGCCGCGGTCAGTCCCAATCCCGATACCCGCGGCTCGCGCACGGTCGGTTCGGCCTACGTGGAGTTCGCGCTGCCGCTGGTCTCGCCGGCGATGGGCGTGCCGCTGGTGCACCGCCTGGACATGCAGGTGGCGGGGCGCTACGAGCACTATTCGGACTTCGGCTCGGTGGCCAAGCCCAAGGTCGCGCTGGCCTGGGACCTGTTCGAGGGACTGCGCCTGCGCGGTTCGTATTCCGAAGGCTTCCGCGCGCCCAACCTAGAGCAGACCCACGCGGCGCAGTACGCGCGCCTGGCCAGCGGCATGGACTACATCCGCTGCGAGGCCGACCTGCGCGCCGGGCGCATCGCCTCGATGAGCGCCTGTAGCCAGGGCACCTCCGGCGTGTCGCTGCTGGTGGCCGGCAATCCGCAACTGCAGCCGGAGGAAAGCACCAACACGTCCTATGGCATCGTGTTCCAGCCGGCCTTCATCCCGGAGAAGTACGGCCGCTTCACCTTCACGGTCGACCGCTGGAAGATCAAGCAGGAACAGATCGTCGGCTTGCTCGGCGCCGACGCGGCGCTGGCGCTGGACTACCTGAACCGCGTGCAGGGCGGCGAGAATCCGCTGGTGGTCCGCGCCGACCCGACGCCGGAAGACATCGCGGACTTCGAAGGCACCGGCCTGGCGCCGGTCGGCGACGTGGTCTCGATCAGCGACCGCTTCATCAACCTGCAGCCGCAGACCGCCGGCGGCCTGGACTTCGGCATCGACTGGTCGCTGCGGCGCACGCGCTTCGGCAACTTCAGCGCCGGCCTCAACGCGACCCGGTTGCTGGAATTCACCCGCGATCCCGGTCCGATCGTCAACGCGCTGTACGCCGCGCGCGAAGCCGGCCTCATCGACCCGCTGACGCCGTTGCCGGATTCCAGCCAGTTGATCGGCCAGAACGGACGCCCCGAATGGCGGGCGACCGCCACCTTCACCTGGAGCACGGGGCCTGGCGGGTCGGTTATTCGGGCCAGTACATCAGTTCGTTCGAGCAGCCGGGCCTGCTGGGCGCGTCGGGCGAACCGTGGGTGGTCGAGGATCGGTTGACCCACAACCTGTACGGGCAGTACCGGTTCGCCGAAGGCACGGCGGTGCGCTTGGGCGTGCGCGACCTGACCGACGAAGGCCCGTCGCTGGCCGATGGCGGCTATCGCGGCTCGGTGCACAATCCGTGGGGCCGCTACTGGTACGTCAACATCAGCAAGTCGTTCTGATGCAGGCCAAGGACATGCGCGGATCGTTTTGGAGTGGGCTCCTGGCCGGCATGGCGGCGACGATGCTGGGCACGCCGGCGATGGCGAGCGATGCCGCCGCCGCGCAGGTGTCGTTCCAGAAGGCCGCGTGCCCGGCGTCGGTCGCCGCTGTCGCCGACTGCCACGTCGCCCGCGACGGCAACGGCGCGTGGCTGCTGGTGGCGATGCCGCGGCAGTGGAACCACCGCCTGATCGTGCACGCGCACGGCGGGCCGCGACTGACCGCGCCCAGGGCCGACGATTCGGACGAGGGCCTCGACCGCTTCGCGGTGATGGTGAAGCAGGGTTACGCCTGGATCGGCAGCACCTACCGCCGCGGCGGCTACGGCGTGCGCATGGCCGCCGAGGACGTGGACGACAGCCGTCGCGCGTTCTGGGCGCATTGGGGCCGGCCGCAGCGCACCCTGCTGCACGGCCAGTCGTGGGGCGGCAACGTCGCCGCGAAGGCCGCCGAACTGTACGCGTTGGACATCGACGGCCGCGCCAACTACGACGGCGTGCTGATCACCAACGGCGTGCTGTTCGGCGGCGCCTCGGCCTATGGCTTCCGCGCCGACCTGCGCGCGGTCTACCAGTACTACTGCCGCAACCATCCCGCGCCGGACGAGCCGCAGTACCCGCTGTGGCAGGGATTGCCCACGCAGGCGCGCATGACCCGCGACGAACTGCGCCGGCGTGTCGACGCCTGCACCGGGCTCGACGCGAAACCCGCGGACCGCACGCCCGAACAGGCGTCGCGGCTGCGCGACATCCTCGCCGCGACCGGCGTCGAGGAGAGGCAGTTGCTGGCGCATCTGGCCTGGGGCACGTTCCATTTCCGCGACCTGGTGCAGAAGCGGCTGGACGGGCGCAACCCGTTCGACAACACCGGGACGGTCTACCGCGGCACGCACGACGACAAGGCGCTGAACGCCGGGGTCGAGCGCTTCGCCGCCGATCCGGCCGCGGTGGCGAAACTGGCCTACGACGCCGACCTGTCCGGCCAGATCGTGCTGCCGACGCTGACCGTGCATGCACTGCACGATCCGGTGGTGTCGTACCGCGCCGACGCGGCCTACGCGCAGAAGGTCCGCGCCGCCGGACAGGATCGCCTGCTGGCGCAGGCGCTGACCGACGAGGACGAGCACAGCCGGCTGCGCGATGCGACCTACCTGGGCGTGCTCGCTGCGCTGGAGGCCTGGCTGGATACCGGCCTGCGCCCGGACGCGTCCGCCGTCCAGTCCGCGTGCCTGGAACGGGCCGCGGATCGCGCCGACTGCCGCTTCGCTTCGCCATGACGCGCTCAGGGCCGCGGGCGGCGGTCGTTGCGTCGCAACAGCCGTGCGCCGGCCGCATCCCTTAGAATCGACGTCCGCCCTCATTCACACGCCACGCATGTCCCAGCCGCAGGACGATTTCAAACAGGCCGCGCTCGACTACCACCGCATGTCGCCGCCGGGCAAGATCAAGGTCGCGCCGACCAAGCCGCTGCTGACCCAGCGCGACCTGTCGCTGGCGTACTCGCCGGGCGTGGCCCATGCCTGCGAGGCGATCGTCGCCGACCCGCGGGCTGCCAGCCAGTTGACCGCGCGCGGCAACCTGGTCGCGGTGGTCACCAACGGCACCGCGGTGCTGGGTCTGGGCAACATCGGCGCGCTGGCCGGCAAGCCGGTGATGGAAGGCAAGGGCGTGCTGTTCCAGAAATTCGCCGGCATCGACGTGTTCGACATCGAGATCGACGAGAAGGACCCGGACAAGCTGGTCGACATCATCGCCTCGCTGGAACCGACCTTCGGCGGCATCAACCTGGAGGACATCAAGGCGCCGGAATGCTTCGTCGTCGAGCGCAAGCTGCGCGAGCGCATGAACATCCCGGTGTTCCACGACGACCAGCACGGCACCGCGATCATCGTCGGCGCGGCGGTGCTCAACGCGATGCAGGTCACCGGCAAGAAGATCGAAGAGGTCAGGCTGGCCACCACCGGCATGGGCGCGGCCGGCATTTCCTGCGTCAACATGCTGGTGTCGCTGGGGCTGCGGCCGGAGAACATCCTCGCCTACGACCGCGACGGCGTGCTGCACACCGGCCGCACCGACCTGGATCCGGAGAAAGCGCGCTACGCGCGCAACACCGACAAGCGCACCCTGGCCGAAATCGTCGAGGGCGCCGACATCTTCCTGGGCCTGTCCGCCGGCGGCATCCTCAAGCCGGAAATGGTCGCGACCATGGCCAAGCAGCCGATCATCTTCGCGCTGGCCAACCCACGCCCGGAGATCACCCCGGAAGAAGCGAAGGCGGTGCGCCCGGACGCGATCATCGGCACCGGCCGCAGCGACTACCCGAACCAGGTCAACAACGTCCTCTGCTTCCCGTACCTATTCCGCGGCGCGCTGGACGTGGGCGCGACCGAGATCAACGAGGCGATGAAGATCGCCTGCGTCAAGGCGATCGCCGCGCTGGCCAAGCGCGAGACCTCCGACCTGGGCGCGGCCTACGCCGGCGAGGCGCCCAGCTTCGGCCCCGACTACCTGATCCCGCGCCCGTTCGACCAGCGCCTGCTGGTGGAGCTGTCGGCGGCGGTGGCGCAGGCGGCGATGGACTCGGGCGTGGCGACGCGCCCGATCGCCGACATGCGCGCCTACCGCGAGCAGCTCGGCCAGTTCGTCCACCGCACCACGCTGCTGATGAAGCCGGTGTACGAACAGGCGCGCAGCAGCCGCCAGCGCGTGGTCTACGCCGAGGGCGAGGAGGAGACCGTGCTGCGCGCGGTGCAGACGGTGGTCGACGAGGGCCTGGCCTTCCCGATCCTGATCGGCCGCCCAGACGTGATCGAGACGCGGATCAGGCGCCTGGGCCTGCGCCTGCGCGCCGGCGTCGATTTCGAGCTGACCAACCAGGACGAAGATCCGCGTTTCAACGACTACTGGCAGTACTACCACGCGCTGACCGAGCGCCGCGGCGTCACCGTGTCGGCGGCGAAGACGCTGATGCGCTCGCAGCCGACCCTGATCGCGGCGGTGATGGTCGCCCGCGGCGAGGCCGACGCGATGGTCTGCGGCCTGGTCGGCCGCTTCCACAAGCGGCTGGGCTATGTGCGCAGCGTGATCCCGCTGGACCGCGGGGTGACCTCGACCTCGGCGATGACCGGCGTGATCAACCAGCAGGGCGTGAGCTTCTTCGTCGACACCCACGTCGAGGACGACCCGAGCCCCGAGCAACTGGCCGAGGCGACGCTGCAGGCCGCCTACCGGATGAAGCTGTTCGGCATCGAACCCAACATCGCGCTGCTGAGCTTCAGCAACTTCGGCAGCCACGACACCGCCGCCGCGCGCAAGATGCGCAAGGTGCGCGAACTGCTGCTGGCGCGCAGGCCCGACCTCAACGTCGACGGCGAGATGCAGGGCGACACCGCCTGGGACGAGGCGCTGCGCCACAAGATCATGCCCAACAGCACGTTGAAGGGCCGCGCCAACCTGTTCGTGCTGCCGGACATCGATGCGGCCAACATCGCCTACAACCTGGTGCGGGTGATGACCGACGGCGTGGCGATCGGCCCGGTGCTGATGGGCATCTCCAAGCCGGTGCACGTCCTGACCAACAGCGCCACGGTGCGCCGCGTAGTCAACATGACCGCGATCGCCGCGGTCGACGCGCAGGTGCGCAGGCAGTTGGCGCAGGGCTAGGCCCTCAGGATGCTTCCGCCGACAGCGCCACCCGATTGCGGCCGCGCAGCTTGGCCGCGTACAGGGCGGCGTCGGCGGCCTGCAGCAGGGCGGCCGGGTCGTCGCCGTCCGCGGGGAAGCCGGCGATCCCGATCGACAGGGTGGCGCGCATGTCGCCGCCGTCCGCGTCGATGCGCGCGGATGCGAACTGCAGGCGCAGGCGTTCGGCCATTTCCGCCGCCTGCCCGGGCGTGGCGTCCGGCAGCGCCAGCAGGAATTCCTCGCCGCCGTAGCGGCAGACCAGGTCGCCGTCGCGGACGCTGCCGGCCAGCATGCCGGCGAGCAGCTTCAGCATCCGGTCGCCGGCCGGATGGCCGTGGCCGTCGTTGATGCGCTTGAAGTGGTCGATGTCGATCATCGCCAGCGCCAGCGCGCCGCCGCGCCGGCGCTGCGCTTCCAGTTCGCGGTCGAGGTCCAGGTCGAAGCGGCGGCGGTTGAGCAGGCCGGTCAGCGGATCGCGCTCGGCCTGTTCCTGCAGCAGCGACTGCAGCGCGGTGATCTGTTCGATCCGCTCGTTCAGTTGCCGGCGGCTGTCGCGCAAGGCGACGCCGCGGCGGTAGCCGGCGTGGGCGAACACCAGCAGGTACAGGCTCAGCGCGACGATGCAGATCAGCGCCGTCGCCAGCCGGGTATCGGGATGGAAGCGCAGGCCCAGGCCGGCTGCCGCCAGCGCGGCGCCGGCGGCCATCGCCAGCATCGCCCGCCACGCGCCCGGCAGGCCTTCGAAGATCATCAGGTTCAGGCACACGCTGATGAACAGCGTGAAGCCGATCCACAGCGGGAACCCCCATGCCGCGATCCATGCGCCCAGCAGCACCGCGTCGATCAGCAGGTTCTGCATTTCCGCGCGCAGCGGATCCGCGGCGCGGCGCGCGCGCCAGTACGCCAGTTGCGGATAGACGAGGAATTGCAGCGCCAGCAGGGTCCACGCGACCGGGCCGCCGCGCAGCTCGGCGAGGTGGATGGCGAGCGCGGGAAACATCAGCGCGAACGCGACCGTGCGGTTGCGCCAGTCCAGCCGTACCACCCAATGCAGATTGTCGTCTCGCACCTGCGTCCCCCTGGAATGCGCAGTCCACGGCGACGGCAACGGGCGGATGCCCGCGTCGTCCCGCGGAGCCCCGCATTCTAAATGCAGGCGCGGGGCGTCGCCCGCATGCCGGCCAGGGCGGATCGACCGCCGGCCCTAGTTGCAGGCCTGGTTCGACGGCGTGACCGTGAACGACGGCTGCACCTTGTCGGAGAAGACGCCGATCGGCGAAGTGATGGTGGAGTTGCCGATCGCCTGCAAACGGCCGCCGCGCTGTTCGTCCAGCGACAGGGCGTAGCTTCCGCCGCCGGACCAGTGCATGCCCGCCGCCGTGCCGGACTGCGTCCACACGCCGCCGTCCACGCCGCCGGACAGGTGCAGCACGATCCCGGACGTGCTCTTGATGTCGAACGGCTGGTGGATCCGGCAGACCACGGTATCGACGACCAGGTCGTTCTGGCCGCCCTTGATGCGCCAGGATTTTGCGGGGCGGGAACAGGGCGGCAGGTCCTGGTCGTCCTCCTCGCGCATCATCTCGTCCCTGAATTCGTCGTCTTCGTCCTCGTCGCGGCAGCGTTGTTCGTCGTCCTTCTTGTGGTCGTCCTTCTGGGCGACAGGGGTCGCGGCGAATGCAGGCGCGGAAGGCGGCGAGGGCGAGGCTGCATCGTCGCTCCCGCTCCTGGCGCACGCCGCCAGGACCGCGGTCAGCGCCAATGCGTACAGCGTCGCCGCGATCGTGCTCAAGAAAGGGGTTTTCCGAAGGGTGCGGGCAGGGGACGTAACGCCGGGCGATGGCCGAGGCGAAGGAAAGGCCCAGGGCCCGAACAGGACCAGGACAAGCTGCGGCTTCATCGACTGCCCCGCGCGGGCGTTTCGTCGGCGTTTCGGGTCAACAAGGACGCCGGCGCATCCGTCCGCAGCTTCAGCAGCGCCGCCCAGTCCTGGCGGTTGAGGTTGCATTGCGCCGGCATGTCCGGACTGCACGGCAGGTCGGATGCGCCGCGCAGCGGCAGATCCGTGAAACGGCCCTGCGCGTCCAGCCGCAGCATGCGCAGCGTCACCGCCTGCTGCACGTTGCCGCCGACCGTCCATGCCAGGCCGCCGGGCGTGGCCGCGACCACGATGTCGCAATGCATCGGCAGGCCGGCATTGCCGTCCAGCCGCGCCAGCAGGCCGCGATGGCCCAGCACGCGCTCGCCCACGCGCACGTAGCACAACAGGTCGCCGGGGGCGGGCGTCGCTTCGCCGGGCGCGGCCAGCCGGTAGGGGCCGCGTGCAGGCTGTCGCCAGGCGGCGCGCACGTAGTCCACGTGCCGCGCCGAGGCGGTGAATCCGGGCAGGCGTGCGCGGCGCATCACCCAGGACACGAACGCCGCCGACCACGGCGAATCCACCACGTAGTTGCGGCAGGCCGGACCGGCCACGGCGCAACCGCCGCCCAGCCCGCTGCCGTTCCAGTACGCGGCGACTTTTTTCCATGCCGGCACGCCATCGGCCAGCAGATCGTTTTCGGCTTCGTACACCGGCTGTCCGCTGCTGCGGCCATCGGCGTCGATGAAGGGGCGGAACCAGGCCAGGTTTTCCTGGCAGGCGAAGGCGGCGATGCGCGTGGCGACGTCGCTTGCGCCGGTTTGCGTGCGCAACTGCGGGCACGGATCGCCGGCGCGCGCCGGCGCGGCGATCAGCAGCCAGGCAATCGCCAACAACAAGGGAGCGATGCGTTTCATCGGCGTTTTCTGCAAGGAAGGGAAAGGCCCGCCCCGGCGGCAGGGTGTCCGAGCGATAGACAGTCCTGTCCGCCGGGGCGGGTTGAACGAAGCGGCGGGGATTACCAGCTGAAGCCGGCGCCGGCGGAAACCGACTTCTCGCCGCCGCCGAACGCGCCGCCCAGCGACACGCTGGCGCGCTTGCCCAGCACGCGCTGGTAGCCCACGGCCATGGCCTTTTCGCCGCCCTGCGCGCCGATGCCGACGCCGACGCGGTTCTGCCCGGACAGGCCGGCGGTGTTCATCGCCATGCCGGCATACGCGCCGCTCATCGCCGCCATCTTGTCGATGCGCCGGTCCTGCTGCTGGAAGCGGCGATCGACGTCGGTGCGCAGTTCGTCCATGCGCGCATCCCACGCGGCGAACTTCTGGTCGGTGTAGGCGTTGGCCGAGGTCAACGTCTGCGTGGCGGTGGTGTCGGTGTAGGCATTGGCCGAAGCCAGGGTCTGCGCATCGCCGGCATCGGCGTACTGCTGTGCGCTGGCCAAGGTGGCGGCGTCGCCGGCGTCGGCGTGCTGGTTGGCGCTGGCCAGGGTCTGCGCGTCGCCTTCGGCGGCGATGTTGCGGACCACGCCTTCGGTCATGTTGCCGGCGCTCTGCATCTGCGCGTCGGTGTAGTCCTTGGCGCTTTGGAGCGTGGCGACGTCGCCGGCGTCTGCGTGCTGGTTGGCGCTGCTGAGCGTGGCGGTGTCGCCGGCATCGGCGATGGTCTGGACCTGTTGTTCGGTCATGCCGCCGATGTCGGCGATCTGCTGGTCGGTGTAGTCCTTGGCGCTTTGCAGGGTCGCGGCGTCGCCGGCGTCCACCTGTTGCTGGGTCACGCCGCCACCGGTGCCGGTGCCCAGGCCGTCGATGCGCGCGTCGAGCGCGCTCAGTTTGTCGTCCACCAGGCCGAAAGCGGTGGCGACATCGGCGACGACACTGCCCTGGATGGTATAGGTCGGCAAGTTCAGTTCGCCGGCGGCGTTGTAGCTGCCGCCCAGTGCCCAGGCCAGCCCGCGCACCTGGTTCAGGTTGACCGCGTCGGTGTCCTCGGTGCCGGCAGCCAGGTGGATGATCTGGTGCTCGCCGTCGGTCTTGCCCACGGCGATGGCGTAGTCGCGGTCGGCCACCGCGTTGTAGCCGATGGCGGTGCTGCCTTCGTTCACTGCCTGCGATTGAAAGCCGATGACCGTGGTATTGCGGTGATCCGCATAGGCTTTGTAGCCGATGGCGATACCGCCGCCACCGCCAGTCGTCCTGCTGTTGTAACCCAGCGCAACGCCGTAGGCGCCGGCAGTGCTGTTGTCGCCCAGCGCAATGGCGCTGGTGCTGGCGGTGTTCTTGTAACCCATGGCGAGGCCGTGTTCGCCATTGACGATGTTGCCGCTACCCACGGCAGTGCCATGCGCGGAGGTAGTGATGAGGTTGCCCGAACCCACCGTGGTGGTGTCGATGGCCCCGGCCAGGTTGCCGTAACCCAGCGCGGTGGCGCGGTTGCCGGCGGCTCTGTTGCGGTTGCCGACGGCGATGCCGTCGCCGCCGGTGGCCTGCGTGGCCGAACCCAGCGCGATGCTGTATTCGCCGGCGGCGGTGGTGAATTCCCCGCCTTGCCCGGTGCTGTTGGCCTCGCCGTTGCCGTCGATGTCGATCCAGCTGCCGAAGGCGAAGCTGCCGCGCCCGGTGGCCGCGGCGCGGTAGCCGCCGGCCATGCTGTAGGCGCCCATCGCGGCATTGGTGCCGCCGCCGAGCACGGCCGAATAATCGCCGGTGGCCTTGTTCAGCGCGCCGCCGCCGACGAACGCGCCGACGCCGCGCGCCTCGTTGCCGTTGCCGCCGCCGACCGCGCTGTACGTACCCGCGGCCAGGTTGGACTGGCCGCCCAGGATGGCCGACTGCGCGCCGGTGGCGGTGTTGTACATGCCGCCGCCGATCACCGCGCTGTTGCCGGTGAGGGTGTTCTGGAAGCCCGCACCGATGAAGCCGCGCAGGCCGCTCAGCGAATTTTCCTGGCCGGCGACGATGGCGCTGTTGCCCGCCGCGCCGCCGCTGATGCTGTTCTTGAAGCCGGCGACGATGGCGCTGTTCTGCACGGCGTCGCCGATCATGTTGCTGCTGCCGGCGCCGATGAAGCTCCACGAACCGGCGTTGCCGTTGCCGTTGCCCGCGCCGACGAACGAGCCGCTGCCGCTGGCGGTGTTGGCGGTGCCGGCCCCGACCATGGCGTTCATGCCGCTGGCCAAGTTGCCGGTGCCGGCGCCGACCGCGGCATTCGCGCCACCGGCGATGTTGCCCTTGCCGCCGGCGACGGTCGAATACGCGCCGGAGGCCTGGTTCTGGCCGCCGCCGGCGACGGTCGCGCCTTCGGCGGTGGCCTGGTTCTCGATGCCGCCGGCGACGGTGGCGTAGGTGGCCGTGGCCTTGTTCTGCAGGCCGCCGCCGATGCTGCTTTCAAGGCCGCTGGCCTCGTTGAGGTAGCCGCCGCTGACGGTGGCGTATTCGCCGCTGGCGGTGTTGCTGCGGCCGCCGGTGATGGCCGAATAGTTGCCGCCGGCGTTGTTGCTCAAGCCTGCGCCGACCGTGGCGTAGCTGCCGTTGGCGGAATTGCTGGAGCCGCCGAGCACGTCGCCGGCCTGCACCGGCGCGGCGAAGGCCGCCACCAGCGCCAGGGCCAGCGGATGGTATTTGAAAGAGTTGCGAAGATGACGCATGAGGGCTTGTTTCCTTTGCTTGCTGCTGGGTGAGGGCGCGAATCGGGGGATGCGGCGCCCGAGAGGCGCCGCCCCGCATCGCGCCGGAAAGGAGATGGCCGGCGCGTTCCGGGACGGCAAAACCGATGGGTTACAGGCCGATGCCGAAGCCGACCATCGCGGACTTGTCGCCGCTGCCGAACGCGCCGCCGAGGGTCAACGCCGCGCGCGTGCCGAAGCTGCGCTGCACGCCCACCGACAGCGCGGTTTCGCCATTGCTGCTGCCCAGGCCCACGCCGATGCGGGTGTCGTGGTTGCCGCGCACCGCCGAGGCGCTGGCGGCCATGCCGGCCATCGCGGTGCCGATGGCGGCCATGCGGTCGATGCGACGGTCCTGCTGGCGGAAGCGCTGGTCGACGTCGGCGCGCAATTCGTCCATGCGCGCATCCCACGCGGCGAACTTCTGGTCGGTGTATTCCCTGGCCGAGGTCAGCGTCTGCGTGGCGGTGGTGTCGGTGTAGGCATTGGCCGACGCCAGGGTCTGCGCATCGCCTTCGCCGGCGATGTTGCGCACCACGCTTTCGCTCATGTTGCCGGCGCTCTGCATCTGCGCATCGGTGTAGTCCCTGGCGCTTTGCAGGGTGCTGGCGTCGCCGGCGTCGGCGTGCTGGTTGGCGCTGCTCAGCGTGGCGGTGTCGCCCGCATCCGCATGTTGGTTGGCGTTGGCCAGCGTGGCCGCATCGCCGGTGTCGGCGATGTCGCGTACCACCGATTCGGACATGCCGCCGACGCTGGCGATCTGCTGGTCGGTGTAGTCCTTGGCGTTCTGCAAGGTTGCGGTGTCGCCGGCATCGGCGATGGCCTGCACCTGCTGCTCGGTCATGCCGCCGGCGCCCGCGACCTGCTGGTCGGTGTAATCCTTGGCGCTTTGCAAGGTGGCCGCGTCGCCGGCGTCCACCTGCTGCTGGGTCACGCCGCCACCAGTGCCGGTGCCCAGCCCGTCGATGCGATCGTCGAGCGCGCTGAGCTTGTCGTTGACCGCGCCGAAGGCCGCGCCCACGTTGTTGTAGCTGTTGCCCTGGATCGTGTAGGTCGGCGCGGTGAACACGCCGCCGGCGTAGCTGGCGCCGCCGCCCAGCGCATCGGCCAGCGGACGCAACTGGCCCACGGTGGCCGCGTCGGTGTCCTCGGTGCCATCGGCCAGGTGGATGATCTGGTGCTCGCCACCGGTCTGGCCCACGGCGATGGCGTAATCGCGGTCGGCCACCGCGCCAAAGCCAATGGCGGTGCTGCCGGTGTTCAACGCCTGCGAGGCCATGCCGAACACGCTGCTGGAATGGCCGCTGGCGGTGTTGTTGAAGCCTACGGCGGTGGTGAAATCGTTGCTGGCGGCGTTGCGGTTGCCGAGGGCGATGGCATACGTGCCCGTGGCCTGCGACGCCGAACCCAGCGCGACGCTGTATTCGCCGCTGGCGGTGGTGAACTCGTTGGCCTGCCCGCCGCTGTTTTCCGGGCCGTTGTTGTCGAAGTCAATCCAACTGCCGAAGGCGAAGCTGCCGTATCCCGATGCGGCGGCCATGTAGCCGCCGGCTTGGCTGTAATCGCCCTTGGCCTTGTTGAGATAGCCACCATTGACGGTGGAATACCCACCCTTGGCCCAGTTGGCGTAGCCGCCGCTGACGGTGGAGTCTTCCCCATCCGTGCGATTGTTGCTGCCGCCACCAATCGTGCTGTTTTTGCCTGCCGCGAAGTTATGGCCACCGCCTCCGACCGTTGCTCCTATTGCGTCGGTGGTGTTCTGGTAGCCGCCGCTTATCGTGGATAACGTGCCGTATGCGACATTTCTTTGGCCGCCACCCACAGTGGTGGCCACTCCGGATGCATCGTTGAATTGGCCACCACCAACGGTCGAACCCTGGGCCGCAGCAATATTGTCGTCGCCGCCGGCCACGGTGCTGGACATGCCATTGGCGTTGTTTTTATAGCCGCCGCCGATGCTGGCGAATTCGCCGCCGGCCTGATTTCCACTGCCTCCACTGACGGTGGCGTTGTCGATCGTGGCACTGTTGCCCGAGCCGCCACCCACTGTCGAATAAGCGCCGGTGGCTTGATTGCTGACGCCGCCGCCGACCGTTGCTCCCGGCGCGCTGGCAGTGTTGATGGCGCCGCCACTGACTGCGCTGTATGTGCCGCTGGCGGTGTTCTGCATGCCGCCGGCGACCACGGCGTTGTCGCCATTGGCGGTGTTGTTGTAACCGCCGAGCACGTCGCCCGCCTGCACCGGCACGGCGGTGGCCATCAGCAGGGCCAAGGTGAGTTTGTGGGCGGCCGGCCAGTTGCGCCGGCGCTGGTTGGAAGCTGTCATGTCGATGAATTCCTGATGTGTCGTGGCGCGGTCAGTTCTTGCGGAAGGTCCAGTTGACCCCGCCGTTGGCGGTCAGGCGCAGCACGCCGCCGCTGACGTTGAAGTTGTAGGTTTCGCTGCGTTGCGGGAACGGATCGCGGCGGTTGCGGAACGATTCGCCGCAGGGGTTGGTCAGGGTGGTGAAGCCGCCGGTGATCGCCAGCGTCACCTGCGATCCGCTGACGCTGGCGCGGCCTTCGCGTTCCTCGTGCACTTGTTCGACGCAGGACGAACCGCGCGGCGCGCCGCGATCGACGATCCACTTGAACGTGCCGTCGGCGCGGATCTCCAGGCTCTGCCGGCGGTCACCGCCGGACACCGGCTTGAATTCGTTGACGATGACCGTGGTGGTGGGCGAATTCGCGCCGCCGGTGCCGCCCAGGCTGAAGCCGCCGCCGGCGGAGATGTTCGGCATCACCTTGATGGTCGGCTGCATCTTCAATTCGCTGCCGCCGTTGGCCGCGGCCGCCGTCCAGCGGCCCGCCAGCGGGCCGACCGAGCCGCCGCCCTTGGACGCGCTACCTTGCGCGCCGTTTCCGGCGGTGGCGGAACCGCCCACGGCGGAGCCCGGCTTGCCGAGGATGGCCACGCGGATGTCGTCGGGCTGGATCGGCCCGGAGACGCCGGGACGCACGCCTTCGCCGCGATGGGCCAGGCCCAGCACGTCGCCGTCGTTCTGCACGTGGTTGCGGTCCACGTCCTTCCAGACGATGACCTTGTAGCGCTTGGACGGGTCGAGGTTTTCGAACGCGAACAGGCCGCGCTGCGGGTTGCCGTCCTCGCGCACGATCACCGAGGTGCGCACGGTGTCGTTGCAGGCGTCGTAGGGTTCCGGGCAGGCGAGGGCGATGCCGGTGTCGACGGTCTGCCCGGCGGGAAAGACCACCGCGCCGGCAATCGTGGTGCGTTCGTCCACGCGGGTCTTGGCGGCGGCGGAACCGCATGCCAGGCACAGCGGCAGCAGTATCAGCGCCAGCGCGCGTTTGCGCATGGCGGGGCAGTCGCGCCGGCCGGTGGCGGGAATGGTGTGGTTCATCTTTGCGCTCGCTTCGGGTTGAGGCGCCGCCCCGGGCCACGCTGCAACGGGGTTGGTGCAGGCGTGGCCGGAGGCGGCGGAAAGGAAAAGGGTTTTGCTCGTCATTCCCGCTTTCGCGGGAATGACGAGCGGGAGATCGCCATCGCTTACAGGTCGATGCCGAAGCCCATGCCGGCCGACTTTTCGCCGTGGCTCATCGCGCCGCCCAGCGAGAAGCTGGCGCTCTTGCCGATGCGCTTGCCGTAGCCGATCGACAGCGCGCTTTCGCCGCCCTGCCAGCCCGCGCCCACGGCGATGCGACCCTTCGAACTCTGGGTGCCGCTGGCGTTGATCGCCATGTTCAGCATCGCGCTGCTCATCGCGCCCTGGCGGTCGATGCGGCGTTCCATGTGGCCCAGGCGCTGGTCCACGCGCGCGCTCAACTCGTCCATGCGCGCGTCCCACGCGGCGAACTTCTGGTCGGTGTATTCCTTGGCCGCGGTCAGCGTCTGGGTGGCGGTGTTGTCGGTGTAGGCATTGGCCGAAGCCAGGGTCTGCGCGTCGCCTTCGGCGGCGATGTTGCGGACCACGCCTTCGGTCATGTTGCCGGCACTCTGCATCTGTGCGTCGGTGTAGTCCTTGGCGCTTTGGAGCGTGCTGGCGTCGCCGGTGTCGGCGTGCTGGTTGGCGCTGGTCAGCGTGGCGGTGTCGCCGGCATCGGCGATGGCCTGGACCTGCTGTTCGGTCATGCCGCCGGCGCTCGCGACCTGCTGGTCGGTGTAGTCCTTGGCGCTTTGCAGGGTGGCCGCGTCGCCGGCGTCCACCTGCTGCTGGGTCACGCCGCCACCAGTGCCGGTGCCGAGGCCGTCGATGCGGTCATCCAGCGCGCTGAGCTTGTCGTTGACCGCGCCGAAGGCCGCGCCCACGTTGCTGTAGCTGCTGCCCTGGATCATGTAGGTCGGCGGGACGAACGCGCCGTCGGCATCGAAGCTGCCGCCCAGCGTTTCGGCCAGGCCGCGCACCTGGCCCAGGTTGACCGCGTCGGTGTCCTCGGTGGCGGCAGCCAGATGGATGATCTGGTGCTCGAGGCCGGTCTGGCCCACGGCCACGGCGTAGTCGCGGTCGGCGATGGCCCCTGGGCCGATGGCGGTACTGCCCTCGTTCAATGCTTGTGCTTTGTGGCCGATGGCGGTGCTGGCAACGCCGCTCGCGGTGCTCTGGTTGCCCACGACAGTGGAGTAACTGCCGGATGCGTTGTTGTTGGCGCCCAAGGCAAGGGAATACTGTTCCGAGGCAATCGATTGATAGCCAAATACCGAACTGGCAGCGCCACCGGCGGTATTCTCGAAGCCGATGGCCATCTCCCTGCCGCCGCCGTTGGCGGTATTGTTGTGGCCAATCGCGATGGATGCTTCCATCGCAGCGACATTGCCGGAGCCCAAGGCGACGGCATTCACGCCGGTGGCTTTGTTGTCGTAGCCCAGCGCGGTGTCGTAGGCGCCGGCAACGTTCTTGGCACCAACCGCGGTCGCATAATCGCCGGACGCGGTGTTGTAGTATCCCAGCGCCGTCGCTGCGGACCGAGTGGCGGCGTTCTGGCTGCCCACGACGGTGGAGTACAGGCCGGTGGCCTGCGAGGCCGAACCCAGCGCGATGCTGTAATCGCCACTGGCGATGGTGAATTCATTGGCTTGGTCGGCGCTGTTGGTTTCGCCGTTGCCATCGAGGTCGATCCACTGGCCGAAGGCGAAACTGGCCCGCCCGATGGCGGTGGCGCGGTAGCCGCCGGCCACGCTGTATGCGCCCGAAGCGTTGTTGCTGCCGCCGCCAAGGATGGCCGAATAGTCGCCCCACGCCTGGTTGAGCGCGCCGCCACCGACATATGACGCCACGCCCCTGGCACCGTTGCCATTGCCGCCGCCAACCGCGCCGTACGCGCCTGCGGCAAGGTTGGACTGGCCACCCAGCACCGAGGAATGCGTGCCGGAAGCCACGTTGTATTGGCCGCCGACAATCACGGAGGAATCGCCGCTGACCGTGTTGTCGGCACCCGCGCCAATGAACCCGAGCGTACTGCTGACGGTGTTGCCATCACCGCCGACGATGGCACCGGCCACCACGCCCTCGGCCAGCGTGTTGCCCATACCGTTGCCAATGAAGCTGTACCGGGCGTTGACGCTGTTGTTGTTGCCACCGACGATGGTTGCGGACTCGGCGCTGGTCTTGTTGTTGCTGCCGTTGCCGACGAAGGTGTGGGCCTCGCTGGCGACATTCTGGTAACCGCCGGCCACGGTGGCGCGGATGCCGGATGCCGTGTTCTTGTAACCGCCGACGACGGAGCTGTCCGCGCCGCTGGCCGTGTTGTCCGTGCCACCGCCGACGAAGCTGAATTTGCCGTTGGCGATATTGCTGTAACCGCCGCTGACGTTGCTGTAATCGCCGCTGGCGATGTTGTGGTAGCCGCCGGAAACGGCACTCTGTACGCCGCCGGCATCGTTGCGTTCGCCACCGGCAACCACGGCGTTGTCGCCCTGCGCCTTGTTGTCGTCGCCGCTGAGCACCTTGCCGGCGTAGGCCGGCGCGGCGGCGGCCAGCAGCAGGGCCAGGGCGAGCTGGCTCATCGCTGGCCAGTTGCGTTGCGGGTGTGCGGGGGAAGAGGTGATTGCTTGCATGGTCGTGTTTCCGCTCGTCTGGGTTGTCGTTGGGTAAAAGCGGGGCGGGCCGGTGCGTGGCCGCACCGGTCGGGGTTCGGGATTTGCGTGCGCCGTGGCGTGGCCGGCGGCGCGGGGGATCGGTCAGTCCGGCGCGGGGGTGTCCGTTGCGTTTTCGGTGGCCGGATCAGGCGGATCGGGCGCGACGGTTTCGGTGGGCGATGCCTGCGCGGCGTTTTCCCCGGCGGCCGGCACCGGTGCGGCGATGGCATCGCCTTCGGCCATCTGCGTGGGCGTGGCAACGGCATCGCCCGCCGACGCGACGTAGACCGGGCCGGCGCTCGCGCCTTCGCTGTCGGCCAGGTGCGTGGTGGCGCGGGCGACGGCGTTCTGGTTCAACGTAGACACCTTGCACTGGCGATCCAGGAACAACTGGGTCACGTGTTCCTGGCGCGCGCCGAGCGAGGCGATGCGCGCGTACGCGGCCAGGCCTTCCTGTTGCGCCTGCATGCTCTTGTTCATGGATTCCTGCAACGCGTTGGCGTTGGGCCGGCTGGCGGCGCTGGCGATCGAGGACACCGCGCCGGCCGCCAGGCCGCCCACGCCCGGCACCATGCCCAGCAGGCTGGTGGCCAGGCCCTTGGCGCGCGCGCCGCCCATCATCTTCTGCTGCGCCTTCTGCATGTCTTCCTGCATCTGCCGCACCGCTTCCATCGGGTCCTGCGGCTTGGGCTGCGCGGCGATGCGCTTTTCCAGCCAGGTGGCTTCGGCGTAGAGCTGTTCGCAGGTGGCGTCGGCGTCGGACAGCCGCGCCGCGTTGGCCGAGGGATCGGCGTACATGCCGAAGTCGCCGGGCGCGGCTTGCGTGCGCGCCGACGGCGCCAGCAGGGTCAGGATCAGGGCTGCGGTCCCGGCCACGGCCAGGTTCACGCAGGGAATGCGCAAGGGATTTGCACGCACGGTATCGTCTCGTCGCTCGTTCGAGACCATGCAGTCTGTGGCGAGCATCACGCGGCCGTAACTGCATGAAGTCCGACGGACCGATTCCGTCAGCCGGAAGTCACCGTGACTTTCGGCAGGGCTGGCGAAAATTCCATCCCCTCCTGCGGGACAAAACCGCGGGATCAACCCACCCGCACGATCAGCTTGCCGAAGTTGTCGCCGTCCAGCAGGCGTTGCAGGGCCTGCGGCGCGGCTTCGAGGCCGTCGACGTACTGTTCGCGGTAGCGCACGCGGCCGTGGCGCAGGTGCGCGCCCATCTCGCCCATGAAGGCCGGGTCGACGATGTGTTCCGCCGGCAGTTGCACGATGTCGCGCGCGGTGAAGCCGCGCACCTGCAGGCGCTTGGCGACGATCGCGGCCAAGAGCCGCGGCAGGCGGTCGCCGTCGTTGCAGGCGGGCGGGTGGTACATCGACATGCCCCACACCGGCAGCCGCGCGCCGGTGTTGAGCAGGGGCAGGGCGGCGTCCAGCACGCGGTAGTCCAGGCCGGGCACGAACACGTCGATGCCGTCCGGGCAGGCGGCGCGCAGGGCATCGTCGAAGTCGGGCGCGTTGAAGTCGAGGGCGGCGTCGAAGCCCAGTTCGTCGCGCAGCCAGTCGCATTTCTCCGCGGAACTGGTCACCCCGACCACGCGCGCGCCGCGCAGCCGCGCCAACTGGCCCGCGGTGGCGCCGGTCGGGCCGGCGGCGCTGCCAATCGCCACCGTCTGCCCGGCCTGCGGCGGCGCGGCCTCGGTCATCGCCGCCCACGCCACGAAGCCGTACACCCCGTACACGCCCAGCGCGGTGCTGCACGGCGCCACGCGTTCGTGCAGCTTGCGCTTGAGCTGGCTGCCGTGGACCACGTCGAAGTCCTGCCAGCCCGAATGCGACAGCACCCTGTCGCCGGGCTTGAACGCGGGATGGCGCGAGCGCACCACCTCGGCCACTGCCGAGCAGCGCATCACCTCGCCGACGCGCATGCGCTCGCCGATCAGCGAGGTGTCGCAGGCGCGCACCCGCGCGCAGGCATCCATCGACAGCAGGCGCGTGCGCAGCAGCACCTCGCCTTCGCCCGGCGTCGGCACCGGGGCCTGTTCGAAGGCGAAATGGCAGGGCGCCGGATCGCCGTCCGGGCGTGCGGTCAGCACGATGCGGGTATTGCGTTCGGCGTCCATCGACGGACCACGGGAAGAGAGGGCGCCGCCACTGTGGGTGCGCCGTTGCGGTCCGCCCACTGCAACAAGTCATGGGACCGATCGGGTCGATCGAGGAAAGCCGGAAATCCGTCCCGGGCATCGGCGATATGGATTTCGTGAAAAAACCGTTGGCCTTTTCCTGCGGCGCGCAACCGTGCTCCGGCGCAAGGGAAACGCTTTCCGGAGGTCACCGTGACTTTCGGCGGCCGCCGACAGGCATATGGACCAGTGGCGCATGCGTGCTCGGCGGGCGCGACCCAGACTTCGTGCCGCGCGCTGGGCTCCGTGGCGCGGCAGACATGAACCAACGGGCTCTCTCTCTTTGGCGGCGCTGTGCGCCGCCGTTTTTTTTATGGCCGCCATCCATGGCGGACACGCCCGGATCGAGTCCGGCGCAGGCCCTGCGAACCATCGTCTGGCGTGATGCCAAAAATCGCTTCCGGCGATCTTCCTGCCAGCCCCGGAAAGCAGAGCAGACCAATCCCGAACCGCTGCGCATTTTCCGCCGTCCATACGACCAAGTAGGGATTCGGCCATCGCCGCGCTGCGCTAGACTTCAGGGCTCACGAAAGAACGACAACACGCCGGCGGCGCGACGTGACCGCGCGCCGGAAAGGGAGTGGCCATGAACTGGTTGAACGAGATGCTGCAGGACGACCCCAACCCGGCGGAAACCCGCGAGTGGGTCGAATCGATCAAGGCGGTGATCGACGCCGAGGGCGCGCAGCGCGCGCACCAGCTGCTGGAGGGCATGGTCGAGGTGACCCGGCGCGCCGGCGCGTTCCTGCCGTTCTCGCCGACCACCGAGTACGTCAACACCATCCCGCCGAACCTGGAAGCCAAGTCGCCCGGCAACGCCGAACTGGAATGGCGGATCCGCTCGATCGTCCGCTGGAACGCGATGGCCACCGTGGTCCGCGCCAACCGCAAGCCCGGCGACCTGGGCGGGCACATCGCCAGCTTCGCCAGTTCGGCCACGCTGTACGACGTGGGCTTCAACCATTTCTGGCGCGCGCCCTCCGACAGCCACCCCGGCGACCTGCTGTACATCCAGGGCCACAGTTCGCCCGGCATCTACGCCCGCGCCTTCCTCGAAGGCCGCATCAGCGAAAGCCAGTTGGACAACTTCCGCATGGAAGTGGACGGCAAGGGCATCTCCTCGTACCCGCACCCGTGGCTGATGCCGGACTTCTGGCAGACGCCGACGGTCAGCATGGGCCTGGGCCCGCTGAGCGCGATCTACCAGGCGCAGTTCATGAAGTACCTGGAGCACCGCGGCCTGATCGAGAAGTCCGACCGCAAGGTCTGGTGCTTCCTCGGCGACGGCGAGACCGACGAGCCGGAAAGCCTGGGCGCGATCGCGCTGGCCGGGCGCGAGGGGCTGGACAACCTGGTCTTCGTCGTCAACTGCAACCTGCAGCGGCTGGACGGCCCGGTGCGCGGCAACGGCAAGATCATCCAGGAACTGGAAGGCGTGTTCCGCGGCGGCGGCTGGAACGTGATCAAGCTGATCTGGGGCAGCTACTGGGATCCGCTGCTGGCGCGCGACACCGACGGCACGCTGAAGAAGCTGATGATGGAAACCGTCGACGGCGAATACCAGAACTGCAAGGCCTTCGGCGGCGCGTACACGCGCGCGAACTTCTTCGGCAAGTACCCGGAAACCGCCGCGCTGGTCGCCAACCTCAGCGACGACGACATCTGGCGCCTGAACCGCGGCGGCCACGACCCGCACAAGGTGTACGCGGCCTACCACCAGGCCGTGAACACCACCGGCATGCCCACCGTGATCCTGGCCAAGACGGTGAAGGGCTACGGCATGGGTTCCTCCGGCGAATCGCTCAACCCGACCCACCAGACCAAGAAGCTGGACGACGAGGCGGTGCGCCACTTCCGCGACCGCTTCAACATCCCGGTGACCGACAAGCAACTGCAGGAAGCCGAGCAGGTCCCGTTCTACCACCCCGGCGAGAACTCGCCGGAAGTGCAGTACCTGAAGGAGCGCCGCGCCGCGCTCGGCGGCTACCTGCCGCAGCGCCGGCGCAAGGCCAGCAAGTCGTTCGTGGTGCCGAAGCTGGACGCCTACGAGCGCCTGCTCAAGGACAGCGGCGAGCGCACCTATTCGACCACGATGGCCTTCGTGCAGAGCCTGAACATCGCCCTGCGCGACAAGGAGGTCGGCCCACGGTTGGTGCCGATCGTCGCCGACGAGGCGCGCACCTTCGGCATGGAGGGCATGTTCCGCCAGATCGGCATCTACGCGCCGTTCGGGCAGAAGTACAAGCCGGTCGATTCGGACCAGTTGATGTACTACCGCGAGGACCAGGCCGGCCAGGTGCTGCAGCAGGGCATCAGCGAGCCGGGCGCGATCGCCTCGTGGCTGGCCGCCGGCACCAGCTATTCGGTCAGCGACGTGCCGATGCTGCCGTTCTACATCTACTACTCGATGTTCGGCTTCCAGCGCGTCGGCGACATCGCCTGGCAGGCAGCGGACATGCGCACGCGCGGCTTCCTGCTCGGCGGCACCGCCGGCCGCACAACGCTCAACGGCGAAGGCCTGCAGCACGAGGACGGCTTCAGCCAGGTCGTCGCCGGCGGCATCCCCAACGTGCGCAGCTACGACCCGACCTTCGGCTACGAAGTCACCGTCATCTTCCAGCACGGCATGAAGTCGATGCTGGAGGACCAGGTCGACGAGTACTACTACGTCACCCTGATGAACGAGAACTACGCCCACCCGGAAATGCCCAAGGGCGCCGAGGAAGGCATCATCAAGGGCATGTACCTGCTGAAGGACGCCGGCAAGCCGAAGAAGGGCGAGCTGCGCGTGCAACTGCTCGGCAGCGGCACCATCCTGCGCGAGGCCATCGCCGCGGCGGAACTGCTGGACAAGGACTTCGGCGTCACCGCCGACATCTGGTCCTGCCCCAGCTTCAACGAACTGCGCCGGGACGGCTTCGACGCCGAACGCTGGAACCGCCTGCATCCCGAGGCCCCGCAGCGCAAGGCCTACGTCACCGAACTGCTGGAAGGCCGCAGCGGGCCGGCCATCGCCGCCACCGACTACGTGCGCGCCTTCGCCGACCAGATCCGGGCCTTCGTCCCGACCAGCTATACCGTGCTGGGCACCGACGGCTTCGGCCGCAGCGACACCCGCGCCAACCTGCGCCGCTTCTTCGAGGTGGACCGCTACTACATCGCCCACGCCGCCATCGCCGCGCTGGCGAAGGAAGGCAAGATGACCGCCAAGGACGTGGCCCGCGCGATCAAGCAGTACAAGATCGACCCGGAGAAGGCGAACCCGGTCGGGGTCTGATCTCCCGGACAAGGCGCAACGACAAGAGCGGCCGTCAGGCCGCTCTTGTCGTCTGGCCCATGACCGCATGGGCGCGGACATGCTGCGCTAAACTGCTTCCATGATCGAAGTCGAACGCCTCACCAAGCGCTATGGCGATTTCACCGCGGTCGACGACCTGTCGTTCCAGGTCGGCGCCGGCGAAGTGATGGGGTTGGTCGGGCCGAACGGCGCCGGCAAGACCACCACGCTGCGTTGCCTGGCCGGGATCATCCCGGCCACGCTGGGCCGCGCGCGCATCGGCGGCGTCGACGTCGCCGCCGACCCGGTGGCGGCCAAGCGCCAGCTCGCCTTCATTCCCGACGAGCCGCGGCTGTTCGACCACCTCACCGTCGAGCAGCACCTGAACTTCGTCGCGCGGCTGTACGGCGTGGCCGACTGGCGCGAACGCGCGCAGCCGATCCTCGAGGAACTGGAGATGGCCGACAAGCGCAAGCTGTTGCCGGCCGAACTCTCGCGCGGCATGAAGCAGAAGCTCGCCATCGCCTGCGGCCTGTTGCACGGGCCGCGCGCGGTGATCCTCGACGAGCCGCTGACCGGGCTGGATCCGTACGGCATCCGCCGCATGAAGGACACGATGCGGCGGCTCTCCGGCGAGGGCGTGGCGATCATCCTCAGCTCGCACCTGCTTGATCTGGTCGAGGAAGTCTGCACGCACCTGCTGATCCTCAAGAACGGCCGCAAGCTGGCCGACGGCTCGGTGGCCGAGGTGCGCGCGCGCTACGCGGCCGACGGCGACGCCAGCCTGGAGGAAGTGTTCTTCCGCGCCACCGGCGACGCGGAGCGCGTGGGCGCGTGAGCCTGGCCAGCGCATCCGCGCCGACGTCGGCGCCGGCAGGGAGCCGGTTCGGCGCGATGGCCGGCGCGTTCGTCTACCTGCAGGCGACCTCGCTGTACAACAACCTGCGCCGGCGCCTGCTGCGCCTGCGCCAGCCGAAGTACCTGGTCGGCGCGCTGGCCGGTGGCGCGTACCTGTATTTCTTCTTCATCCGCAAGGTGTTCGTCGGCGGCGCCGCGGCGGCGCATGCGCCGTTCGAAACGACTCCGGCGATGACGGCGGATTTCGCCGCGCTGGCGGCGATCCTGCTGGCGTTGTACGTGCTGGCCGACTGGCTGTTTTCCGGCGACCGCGCGCGGTTGGCGTTCTCGGAAGCCGAAGTCGCGTTCCTGTTTCCCGCGCCGTTGACGCGCACCGCGCTGATCCAGTTCAGCCTGCTGCGCTCGCAGCTCGGCATCTTCTTCTCCTCGTTCCTGATCGGCCTGCTGCTGCGCCGGGGCGGCGCGCTGGGCGGTCATCCGCTGCAGTACGCGACCGGGCTGTGGCTGGTGATGTCGACGCTGAAGCTGCATTCGCTCGCCGCTTCGTTCACCCGCGAGCGGCTGCTCGGGCTGGGTGTGACCCCGTGGCTGCGCCGCGTCGCGCTGGTGGTCGTCGTGTTGCTGGTCGCGTTCGCCTGCTGGTGGCCGATGCGCGCGAGCCTGGTCCTGCCCGACATCTCCGGCGGGATCCAGATCGACGTCGTTCGTCGCTGGTTCGAAGGCGTCGTCGGCGCCGCGCCGCTGTCGTGGCTGCTGGCGCCGTTCCGCTGGATGGTCGCGCCGATCTTCGCCGGCGACGGCATGGCTTTCCTGCGCGCGCTGGGACCCGCGCTGGCCCTGCTGGTCCTGCACTACCTCTGGGCGGTGCGCGCGCAGGTGTCGTTCGAGGACGCCTCGATCGCGCATGCGCGCCGCCGCGCCGAGAAGGTGGCGGCGTTGCGCGAAGGGCGACTGGGCCAGCGCATGCCGAGCAAGCCGCGCGGCGAGCCGTTCAAGCTGGCCGCGCAGGGCCATCCGGCGGTCGCGTTCCTGTGGAAGGGGCTGCTCGCGATGGGGCCGTTCTACCGCCTGCACACGTGGTTGATCGCCGCCGTGGCGCTGACCGCGCTGTGCCAGTGGCTGGCCGCCGATCCGGCGCTGCGCGGCCTGCTGGCCGTACTCGGCACCGTGGTGACTACCCTCGGCCTGTGGCTGGTGTTCCTCGGACCGATGCTGACGCAGCACGGCCTGCGCCGCACGTTCGAGCGCATGGATGTGCTGAAGGCCACGCCGCTGCGCGGCTGGCAGATCGCGCTGGGCGAACTGTCGACGCCGGCGGCGGTGATGAGTTTCGCCGTGTGGTTGCTGCTGCTGGTCGGCGCGCAGGCATTGGCGGCGAAGGGCGGGCAAGGCGTGCTGGGGCCGGGCAATATCGTCGCCCTGGCCGCGGGCATGGCCGTGCTGGCGCCGCCGTTGTGCGGCCTGATGCTGTGCGTACCGTTCGCCGGCATGCTGTATTTCCCCGCGTGGATCGTGGCGCCGGGCTCGGCCGGCACGGGCGGCGGGCAGGGGTTCGAGGTGATGGGCCAGCGCATGGTCTTCATGCTCGGCTACGTCGTCACGGTGATGTTGGCGGCGCTGCCCGCGGTAGTGGCCGGAGGCTTGGGCTTCCTGTTGGCGAACTGGGTGGCGGGGCTGGGCGCGGGCGCATTGGCGGCGGCCTTGTGCGCCAGCGTCGTGCTGGCCTTCGAACTGTATTTCGCCCTGCGCCTGCTTGGCCGGCGCATCGACGGCTTCGATCTGTCGCAGGAACTGCGCTGAAATCCGCGCGGGCTATCCCCGCGGCGACGCAAGCAACGCCCGCAACCCGGCCTTCAATCGGCGGCCTTCGGCGTGGAAATAGTCGCGCTGCTCGCGCCAGGCGGGGAAGCGCAGTTCCACCTCGCGCCAGAACGCCGGCGAGTGGTCGGCGCGCAGCAGGTGGCACAGTTCGTGGACCAGCACGTATTCGAACGCCGCCGGCTGGCCCAGCACCAGCGACAGGTCCAGCGACACCGTGCCGTCCGGGGCCAGCGAGCCCCACAGCGACGACAGCGCCTTGAAGCGGATCTGCCGCGGCGCGCGCGGCAGCGACGGCAGGTAGCGTGGCAGCCAGCGGCCGACGTCGGCGCGGGCCTGCGATTCGTAGAAATCGCGCAATGCGCGCCGCAGCGCGGCGTCGCCAGCGCGCGCGGGCACGTGGAAATGCAGTGCGTCGCCGTCGGATTCGAGCCGGGTGAAGCGGCCTTCGCGCCAGTGCAGCGGCACCGATTCGCCGCGCAACGGCAGCGCGGCGGTCTCGCCGCGCGCCAGCGTCGGCAGGTCGGCGTGCCCGGCGTGGCGCGCGAGTTGCGCCGCCAGCCAGTCGCGGTGCTGGTGCAGGAAGCGTTCGCCCGCCACCCCGCTGGCGCGCGGCGGCAGGGTCAGGCGCGCGCCACGCTCGTCGATGCTCAGTTTGATCCGCTTCGCGCGCGGATCGCGGACGCGGGCGATTTCCACCAGGTCGCCGTTATCCAGCGCCAGCGAAACGCTGTCGCGCTCGATGGTGCGCGGCGGCGGTGCGATCGGGCGACGGAACAGGCGCGGCATCCGTCAAAGGATACCGGGCAGGTCCAGTCCTTGCTCGCGGGCGCAGTCCAGCGCGATCGGGTAGCCGGCGTCGGCGTGACGCATCACCCCGGTGGCCGGATCGTTCCACAGCACCCGGGCAATGCGCTTGCCGGCGGCCTCGCTGCCGTCGCAGACGATGACCACGCCGCTGTGCTGCGAATAGCCCATGCCGACGCCGCCGCCGTGGTGCAGGCTGACCCAGGTCGCGCCACCGGCGGTATTGAGCAGGGCGTTGAGCAGCGGCCAGTCGGACACCGCGTCCGAGCCGTCGCGCATCGCCTCGGTCTCGCGGTTCGGCGAGGCGACGCTGCCGGAATCGAGATGGTCGCGGCCGATCACCACCGGCGCCTTGAGTTCGCCGTTGCACACCATCTCGTTGAAGGCCAGGCCCAGCTTGTGCCGCAGCCCCAGGCCGACCCAGCAGATGCGCGCCGGCAGGCCCTGGAACGAAATCCGTTCGCGCGCCATGTCCAGCCAGCGGTGCAGGTGCGGATCGTCGGGGATCAGTTCCTTCACCTTGGCGTCGGTCTTGTAGATGTCTTCCGGATCGCCGCTCAACGCGACCCAGCGGAACGGGCCGACGCCGCGGCAGAACAGCGGGCGCACGTAGGCGGGGACGAAGCCGGGGAAGTCGAAGGCGTTTTCGCAGCCTTCGTCGAACGCCATCTGCCGGATGTTGTTGCCGTAGTCGACCGTCGGCACGCCCTGCGCGTGGAAGGCGAGCATCGCCTCGACGTGCGTGCGCATCGACTTCTTCGCCGCGTCGCGGACGGTTTCCGGGTTCGCCTGCTGTTCGGCCAGCCAGCGTTCGACCGTCCAACCGGCCGGCAGGTAGCCGTGCACCGGATCGTGCGCGCTGGTCTGGTCGGTGACGCAATCCGGGCGCACGCCGCGGCGCACCAGTTCCGGCAGCACGTCGGCGGCGTTGCCGAGCAGGGCGATCGACTTCGCCTCGCCGGCCTTTGTGTATCGGTCGATGCGCGCGAGCGCGTCGTCGAGGCCATCGGCCTGTTCGTCGACGTAGCGCGTCTTCAGGCGGAAGTCGATGCGGCTCTGCTGGCATTCGACGGTCAGCGAGCACGCGCCGGCCAGCGACGCGGCCAGCGGCTGCGCGCCGCCCATGCCGCCGAGGCCGGCGGTCAGGATCCACCTGCCGGCCAGGTTGCCGCCGTAGTGCTGGCGGCCCATCTCGACGAAGGTCTCGTAGGTGCCCTGCACGATGCCCTGGCTGCCGATGTAGATCCACGAACCGGCGGTCATCTGCCCGTACATCATCAGGCCCTTGCGGTCGAGTTCGTTGAAGTGCTCCCACGTCGCCCAGTGCGGCACCAGGTTGGAATTGGCGATCAGCACGCGCGGCGCGTCGGCGTGGGTGCGGAACACGCCGACCGGCTTGCCGGACTGCACCAGCAGGGTCTCGTCGTCCTCCAGCCGCTTCAGCGTCTCGACGATCCTGTCGAAACTCTCCCAGTCGCGCGCGGCGCGGCCGATGCCGCCGTACACCACCAGTTCCTGCGGGCGCTCGGCCACGTCGGGATCGAGGTTGTTCTGCAGCATGCGCAGCGGCGCTTCGGTCAGCCAGCTCTTCGCGTTGAGCGTGGCGCCGGTGGGCGCCTTGACGATGCGGCTGGTATCCAGGCGGGTCATGGGATTCTCGGAAATTCTGGATGTCTGTAGGGTTTGCTCGTCATCCCCGCGAAGGCGGGGATCCATGCCGATACTGTTTCAGGTTGCGAATGACGTCTTGGGCTTGATGTTTCATGTCATGGATCCCCGCCTTCGCGGGGATGACGAGCAAAGGCAAGACACGCCACTAATACCTCACGCAATACCGTTTGCAATGCTGCGGCGCGTTCGGGGCGCCACGGCGTGGGCCAGTTGTCCAGCGTCGGTTCGGCCGGCTCGTCGACGTAGCCGCGGCAGGCCAGTTCCATCTGGATCGAATGCACGCCGTTGGCGGGATCGGCGTGGTGGCGGGTGATCCAGCCGCCCTTGAAGCGGCCGTTGCGCACCGTGCCCATGCCGCTGGCGCGGCAAACGCGTTCGACCGCGTCGGTCAGTGCGTTGGCGCAACTGCGGTCGTCGTTGCTGCCGATGTTGAACTGCGGCAGTTCGCCATCGAACAGGTGCGGAATGCGCGAGCGGATCGAGTGCGCGTCGTAGACGACGATGGCCGGGTGCTTCTCGCGCAGCCGCATGATCTCGGCGGCCAGCGCGTCGTGGTAGGGCGCGAACCAGGCGTCGCGGCGGCGCGCGATCTCGGCCGCGTCCGGTTCGCGGCCTTCGCGATACAGCGGCTGGTCATCGAAGGTGGCGGTCGGGCACAGGCCGGTGGTGTTCTGGCCCGGGTACAGCGACGCGCCGGACGGGTCGCGGTTGACGTCGATCACCGAGCGCGAGATCGACGTGCGCAGCGTGGTCGCGCCGAGTTCGCGGGCGAAGGCGTACAGATGGTGCACCCACCAGTCGGCGTCGCGCCGGGCCAGCCATGGCGAGACGAAGCCGTCGGCCACGTCGGCCGGCAGTTCGGTGCCGGTATGCGGGAAGCTGACGATCAGCGGTGCGTCGCCGCGATGCAGTTCCAGCCATTCGGGCAGGGCGTTCATGCGACCGCTCCCGGCAAGGCAAGGCCGACGCTGCGCGCCAGTTCGCCCGAACGCACCAGCGCCGCGGCGGCCTGCATGTCCGGATGGAAATAGCGGTCATCGGCGAGCGTGGACACCCGTTCGCGCAACGCGGCGCGCGCCGCCTCCAGCGCGGCGCTGGAACGCAGCGGCGCGTGGAAATCGCAGCCCTGCGCGGCGGCCAGCAGTTCGATGGCGACCACCTGCACCGCGTTCTCGGCCATCGCCGCCAGCCGGCGCGCGCCGTGCGCGGCCATCGACACGTGGTCTTCCTGGTTGGCCGAGGTCGGGATCGAATCGACGCTGGCCGGATAGGCGCGCTGCTTGTTTTCCGAGACCAGCGCGGCGGCGGTGACCTGCGGGATCATGAAGCCGGAATTCAGTCCCGGCTTCGGCGTCAGGAACGCCGGCAGGCCGGACAGCGCCGGGTCGACCAGCATCGCGGTGCGGCGCTCGCTGATCGAGCCGATCTCGCACACCGCCATCGCCAGCATGTCGGCGGCGAAGGCCACCGGCTCGGCGTGGAAATTGCCGCCGCTCAGCGCTTCCCCCGTGTCGGCGAACACCAGCGGGTTGTCGGAGACGCCGTTGGCCTCGGTTTCCAGCGTGCGCGCCGCGGCGCGGACCACGTCCAGCGCCGCGCCCATCACCTGCGGCTGGCAGCGCAGGCAGTAGGGTCCTGCACGCGCACGTCGTTGTCGCGGTGCGATTCGCGGATCGCCGAGCCGGCCATCAGCGCGCGCAGCGCGTCGGCGACCACGATCTGCCCGGGCTGGCCGCG
This sequence comes from Pseudoxanthomonas sp., assembly GCA_047601245.1. Taxonomy (GTDB): domain Bacteria; phylum Pseudomonadota; class Gammaproteobacteria; order Xanthomonadales; family Xanthomonadaceae; genus Pseudoxanthomonas_A. Next base: position 2,173,226 of record JASGJU010000002.1, on the reverse strand, counting down.
CAGCGCGTGGATGCGCGGGTCGAACGGCGTGTCCGAGCCCTTGGCCGCTTCGGTCGACAGCGCGCCAGCGACCAGCGCGGCGCGGAACGCGTCCTCGATCGCGAACAGCCCGGCCAGCGCGTTCGCGGTCGAGAACTGGGTGCCGTTGAGCAGGGCCAGGCCTTCCTTCGCGCCGAGTTCGATCGGGGCCAGTCCGGCGCGCGCCAGCGCATCGGCGGCCGGTAGGCGTTCGCCGCCGAACCAGGCCTCGCCGACGCCGATCAGCGCGGTGGACAAATGCGCCAGCGGCGCGAGGTCACCGGACGCGCCGACCGAACCCTGCGCCGGCACGACCGGGACGACATCGCGCGCCAGCATCGCTTCGAGCAGGGCCAGCGTGGCCGGCGCGATGCCGGACGCGCCCTGCGCGAGGCTGGCCAGCTTCAGCGCCATCATCAACCGCGTGGTCGCGACCGGCAGCGCTTCGCCGACGCCGGCCGCGTGCGAGAGCACGATGTTCCGCTGCAAGGTGGCCAGGTCATCGCGCTCGATGCGCACGCTGGCCAGCTTGCCGAAGCCGGTGTTGATGCCGTAGACCGGCGCGCCGCGCTCGACGATCGCCGCCACCGCCTGCGCGCTGCGTTCGACCGCGGGCAGGGCGGCCGGATCGAGCGCGGCTTGCGCACCCTCGTACACGGCGCGCCATTGCGCCAGGGTGACCGCGCCGGGGCGCAGCAAAATTGAATCCGCGCACATGGATGTGCGCTGCTCCTGCGAGGGACTCGCATGAAAGATGTCGCTCATGGGTGACGCCTTGTGCAGTGGCCGCGATGGACGCGCGAATGCAGGGGATTGAAGCCGATGCGATAGACCAGGTCGGCCGGCGCGTCGATGTCCCAGATCGCCAGGTCGCAATCGAAGCCGGCGCGCAGCCGGCCAATGCGGTCGTGGCGGCCGAGCGCGCGCGCCGCTTCGCGGGTGAAGCCGGCGATGCACTCGGCGACGGTCAGGCGGAACAGCGTCGCGCCCATGTTCATCGCCAGCAGCGGGCTGGTCAGCGGCGAGGTGCCGGGATTGCAGTCGGTGGCCAGCGCGATCGGCACGCCGGCCTCGCGCAGCGCGGGCACCGGCGGTTGCAGGGTGTCGCGGGTGAAATAGAACGCGCCGGGCAGCAGCACCGCGACCGTGCCGGCGCGCGCCATCGCCTGGATGCCGTCGGCGTCGAGGTGTTCGATGTGGTCGGCCGACAGCGCGCCGAAGCTCGCCGCAAGCGCCGCGCCGTGCTGGTTGCTCAATTGTTCGGCGTGGATCTTGGTCTTCAGTCCATGCCGTTGCGCGGCCTCGAACACCTGCCGCGCCTGCGCCGGCGAGAAGGCGATGTCCTCGCAGAACACGTCCACCGCTTCGGCAAGGCCCTCGGCGGCGATGGCCGGGATCATCGTGGCGCAGACTTCGTCGATGTAATCCTGCGCCTCGCGGCCGGGCGGCACGGCGTGCGCGCCGAGGAAGGTCGGCGCCACCGACACTGCGCGCAGTTCGCCCAAGCGCTGCGCGACGCGCAACTGCTTGGCTTCGTCTTCCAGGGTCAGGCCGTAGCCGGACTTGATCTCGACCGTGGTCACGCCTTCGGCCAGCATCGCATCCAGGCGCGGCAGGGTCTGCGCGATCAGCTCGTCCCCGGACGCGGCGCGGGTCGCGCGCACGGTGGACACGATGCCGCCGCCGGCGCGGGCGATATCGGCGTAGCTGACGCCTTGCAGGCGCTGCTCGAATTCGTTGGCGCGATTGCCGGCGTAGACCAGGTGCGTGTGGCAGTCGATCAGGCCGGGCGTGATCCAGCGACCGCCGCAGTCGACGGCGTTGGCGGCGTCGACGCCCTCGGGCAACCGCGAAGCCGGGCCGACCCAGGCGATGCGGCCATCGCGCGCGGCGATCGCGCCGTCGCGCACGAGGCCGAGCGCGCCGTCGGCGTCCAGCGTGGCGAGGTGGGCGTTGTGCCAGAGCATGTCGCAGTGCATCGTCGCGGCGGCCAGTCCTTGCTGATTTGTCTATACAATAAACAGGTTGGTCGGATACAGTCCAGCGGCAGGAGAAAGGAAAAATGCACGAGCGCGCTTTCTGGCTGGAACAGGCCCTGCTGGCCGACCCTGCGGGTTCCTCGCAAGAGCATGGCGCATCCCTGTGCCGGTGGCGCAAGGGCGTCCGCCTGCTCGAACGCGATGGCCGCATCGCCGGCATCGAAACCGACGCGGCGCCGGGCGAAGCCGATATCCGCCTGGGCGCGGTCGTGCCCGGCCTGTCCAACCTGCACAGCCACGCCTTCCAGCGCGGCATGGCCGGCCTGGCCGAGGCCGGCAGCGCGGGAGGCGACAGCTTCTGGGGCTGGCGCGAAGTGATGTACCGCTTCCTCGACCGGCTCGGCCCGGACGAGATGGAGGCCATCGCGGCGATGGCCTATGCCGAGATGCTCGAATCCGGTTTCACCCGCGTCGGCGAATTCCACTACCTGCACCACGCGCCGGACGGGCGGGCGTATGCCGACCCCGCGGAAATGGCCGCGCGGATCGCCGCCGCGGCGCAAGCCACCGGCATCGGCCTGACCCTGCTGCCGGTGTTCTACGCCCACGCCGGTTTCGGCGGGCTGCCGCCGGAGCCGGCGCAGCGGCGTTTCATCCATGGGCTGGACGATTTCGCGGCGCTGTTGCAACGCTGCGCCGCGCTGTTGGCCAACGCGCCCGGCGCGGTGCTCGGCGTCGCCCCGCACAGCCTGCGCGCGGTGACGCCGGAACAACTGGCCGCGCTGCCGGCGCTGGTCGAAGGCCCGGTGCACATCCACGTCGCCGAACAGATGCGCGAAGTGGACGCCTGCCTGGCGTGGAGCGGCCGGCGGCCGGTGCAGTGGCTGCTGGAACATGCGCCGGTGGACCGGCGCTGGTGCCTGGTGCATGCGACCCACGTGCAGGACGACGAACTGCGCGCGATCGCCGGCAGCGGCGCGGTGGTCGGCCTGTGCCCGATCACCGAGGCCAACCTCGGCGACGGCCTGTTCCCGATGCGCGAATTCCTGCAGGCCGGCGGCCGCTTCGGCGTGGGTTCGGATTCCAACGTGCTGATTGACGCGGCCGAGGAACTGCGCCTGCTCGAATACGGCCAGCGCCTGCATTTGCGCAGCCGCAACGTGCTGGCCGCGCCGGGCGTCGGCACCGGCCGCAGCCTGTTCGACGGCGCGCTGGCCGGCGGCGCGCGCGCGCTGGGCGTCGAAACCGGCCTGCGGGTCGGCGCGCCGGCCGACCTGGTCGAACTGGACGCGGCGCATCCGGCGCTGGCGCAACGCGAAGGCGATCGCCTGCTGGACGGCTGGCTGTTCGCCGCGCGCGGCGGTGCGGTGCGCTCGGTATGGCGGCACGGCGTGCGTCAGGTGCATGAAGGACGCCACCTGCGGCGCGAGCCGATTGTCGCGCGCTACCGGCAGGCGCTGGCGCGGTTGCTGGCGCCGTAGCGTCCACGAGGGGAAGAACGCATGTCCGTCGCTTCGCGAACCGCCCGCAATGCCGCCGCGCCGCTGCACCAGCGCATTCGCGGCGACATCGAGGCGCGCATCCACAGCGGCAAATGGCCGCCGGGCCACCGCGTGCCGTCCGAGCACGAACTGATGGCGCAGTACGGCTGCTCGCGGATGACGGTCAACAAGGCGCTGGGCCTGCTGGCCGACACCGGCATGATCGAACGCCGTCGCCGCGCCGGCACTTTCGTCGCGCGTCCGCATCCGCACATCGAGCAGGTGGCGCTGGACATTCCGGACATCCCGATCCAGGTCGCCGGTCGCGGCCACCAGTACGGCTTCAAGCTGTTGTCCCGGCGCGTGCGCCCGCCGCGGCGGACGCATCCGCACGAAGTCGAGGTGGCCGAGGGCGGCCTGCTGCTGGGCCTGCGCAGCCTGCATCTGGCCGACGAGGCCCCGTTCGCCTACGAGGAACGCGCGATCAACCTGCAGGCGGTGCCGCAAGCGCGGGACCAGCGCTTCGACGGATCGTCGCCGGGAAGCTGGCTGCTGCAGCACGTGCCGTGGACGCGGGCCCAGCACCGGATCAGCGCGGTCAACGCCGACGAAACGCAAGCCGGACTGCTCGAAGTGGATGTAGGTACGGCTTGCCTGGTGATCGAGCGGCGGACCTGGCGCGGCGAGCAGCCGATCACCTGGGTCAGGCAGATGTTCCTGGGCGATGCCTACGACCTGGTGGCGCGCTTCGCGCCGGGAAGCGCGAAGCGCAGCGGCGGCTGAGCGGCGTCATTCCGCCTTGCTCAGCTTCAGCGCCTTTTCCAGCACCGCGAACAGGCGCTTGACCTCGGCGCTCATCAGCGCGAAGCGGGCGTCGAGTTCGGCGCGCAGGTCGTCGCGCTCGCTGTTTTCCAGTTGGTCGACCGCGCCTTCGAGGAACTTCAGCTTGCGCACGGTCAGGTCCTCGCCGAGCACGAACGAGACGTGGTCGTCCAGCACCAGCGCCAGCCGGGTGACCTGCTTGCCGGCTTCCAGGTGCTTGGCGATCTCGTCGCTCTGCAGTTCCTGGCGCTGGCACTTGACCACCGCGCCGCCGTCCAGCGCGTCCTTCAGTTCGCATTCGTCGCCCAGCGACAGGCCACCCGGCAGCGGTTCGCCGGCGATCCAGCCGGTCAGCACGTTGCGCGGCGCGACTTCGGCGTTCAGCGGCAGCGCCGGGAAACTGCCCAGCGCGCGGCGGATTTCCGACACCACCGCCTCGCCGGTCTTCTTCGACGAGGCGTCGACGGCGACGAAGCCGTGCTCCAGGTCGATCAGCGCATCGGTGCGCGAGGGCTTGACGAAGGCGCGCGGCAGCAGCTCGTGTACCAGGTCTTCCTTCAGCCGCTTGCGCGTGCGCCCGCCGGGACGGCGGCCTTCCTTCTCCTCGATCTCGGCCAGCTTCTTCGCCAGCAGGTCGTTGACCACCGCCGACGGCAGGATGCGGTCCTCGCCGCCGACGCTCAGCCAGATGGCGTCGCCGATGCGGTGCGACAGCGCCGGCTCGTCGCGGCCGAACGGGGAGACGAAGCCGCGCGAGGACAGTTCCAGCGGGCCGACCGGCTTGAGCGCGGCCTCGGGCAGCAGTTCGTCGAGTTGCGAGAAATCGAGAGAGGCTGGGAAGCGGAACAGAGTGAGATTCTTGAAGAACATTCGGGATTCTGGATGGATGATTCGTGAGGGGTGATAGGGATTCGTTTTTGCCCGTCGTTCCCGCCTGCGCGGGGTCTTTCAACGGACGGATGTCCGGTCACGACGGGCAAGGAACGGGAATGATGACGGGAAGCGGCGTCGCGGCTTCAATCGTCGCCGCCAGACGAAGCCGCATGCGCCTCGCCGGAAAGCCACCCGTGCGCATCCGCCTGCAACGCGCCTTCGCGATGCCCCAGCGACAGGAAATCGAACAGCTTCGGATCGGCCAGTTGCGAGGGACGCACGTCAGCCAGCGCGCGGGCGATCTGCTCGATGCGGCCGGGGCTTTCCCTTTCCCATTGCTTCAGCATCAGGCCGACCTGCTTGCGTTGCAGGTTCTCCTGGCTGCCGCACAGGTTGCAGGGAATGATCGGGAATCGTTTCGCCTCGGCGTATTCGACGATGTCGCTCTCGCGCACGTAGGCCAGCGGGCGGATGACGACATGCCTGCCGTCGTCGCTGAGCAGCTTCGGTGGCATGCCGGACAGCTTGGCGTGGTGGAACAGGTTCATGAACAGCGTCGCCACCATGTCGTCGCGGTGGTGGCCCAGCGCGATCTTGGTGAAGCCGTGCTCGGCCGCATAGGAATACAACGCGCCGCGGCGCAGGCGCGAGCACAGCGAGCACATGGTCTTGCCTTCCGGCACGACGCGGGCGACGACGGAATAGGTGTCCTGCTCGATGATATGGAACGGCACGCCGAGACCGCGCAGGTAATCCGGCAGCACGTGTTCCGGGAAGCCCGGCTGCTTCTGGTCCAGGTTGACCGCGACCAGTTCGAAGCGCACCGGCGCCTTCTTCCGCAATTGCAGGAGCAGGTCCAGCATCGTGTAGCTGTCCTTGCCGCCGGACAGGCAGACCATGACCTTGTCGCCGTCCTCGATCATGCCGTAGTCGGCGATCGCCTGGCCGACCTGGCGGCGCAGGCGTTTGGCCAGCTTGCCCTGCTCGTGGCGGACGCGATCGTACGCGGCCCGGCGCGGGACCGGATCGGGCAGGGCTTGCGGAAGGGGCAGGACGGCGGCGTTCATCGCCGCCATTTTAACGCTAGCCCAGCGCCGGGTAGTCGATATAGCCGTGGTCGCCGCCGCCGTAGAAGGTCTTCGCGTCCCACGGGTTCAGCGGCGCGTCCTCGCGCAAGCGGCGCACCAGGTCGGGATTGGAGATGAAGGCCTTGCCGAACGCCACCGCGTCGGCGTAGCCGGATTCGACCGCCTGTTGCGCCAGTGCGCGGTCGTAGCCGTTGTTGACGATCCACGCGCCGCTGCCGCCGGCGTCGCGGTAGGCCTGCTTCAGCGCCGCATAGTCGAACGGCAGGTTGTCGCGCGGGCCGCCGGTCGCGCCTTCGATCACGTGGACGAAGGCGAGGCCGTGCTTCGCCAGCGCGCGCGCGACGTGCTCGAACAGCGGTTGTGGATCGGGGTCGGACACGTCGTTGGCCGGCGTCACCGGCGAGATGCGGATGCCGGTGCGGCCGCCGCCGATTTCGCCGGCGACCGCGGCGACGACTTCGTCGAGGAAGCGGGCGCGGTTGCCGATGCTGCCGCCGTATTCGTCGTCGCGCCGGTTGCTGCCGGCGCGCAGGAACTGGTCGACCAGGTAGCCGTTGGCGCCGTGGATCTCCACGCCGTCGAAGCCGGCTCCGATCGCGGCGCGTGCGGCCTTGCGGAAGTCGTCGACGATGCCGGGGATTTCCGCTTTCTCCAGCGCGCGCGGCAACGAGATCTCGACGAAGCCGCCCTTGCCGTCGGCGTCGATCAGGAAGGTCTTGCTGTTGGCGCGGATCGCCGACGGCGCCACCGGCGCCCGTCCTTCCGGTTGCAGCGAGTGGTGCGACGCACGGCCGACGTGCCACAACTGGGCGACGATCCTGCCGCCGGCCGCATGCACCGCGGCGGTGACGCGCTTCCAGCCTTCGATCTGTTCGGGCGCGTACAGGCCCGGGACGTCGGCGTAGCCCTGGCCCTGCTGGCTGATCGCGGTGCCTTCGCTGACCAGCAGGCCGGCGCTGGCGCGCTGGGCGTAATAGGTCGCCGCGCGCGGCGGCGGCACCGCGTTCGGCGAGCGGTTGCGGGTCAGCGGGGCCATGACGATGCGGTTGGCGAGCCGCAGCTCGCCGGCGGTCAGCGGATCGAACAGGGTGGGCATGGGGGGTTTCTCGGATTCGACGGATGGCGGAGGATGCCTCGCACGATGAAGCGAGATCATCGCTGCGGCGGGAAAGCTGTGTTGCGCACCGCCGCCATCGCCCCGATCCATATGCTCGGGACGGGCTTCGCCGGGCCCGCAACCGGCGCACGCCGGCTTGCGGTGAGCCGGCGGATCAGCGCACCACCAGCACCGGCGTGGCGCCGTGGGTCAGCACCAGTTGCGTCTGGCTGCCCAGCAGCACGCGGCCGACGCCGCGGCGGCCGTGCGAGGCCATCACGATCAGGTCGCTGCCCAGCGCCTGCGCGGTCTCGAGGATGCCGTCGGCGGCGTAGCGGTCCAGCACGTGGTGGCCTTTGGCGGCGACGCCGGCCTGGCGCGCCTGTTCCAGCGCCGGTTGCAGGATGGCCTGCGCCTGCGCTTCGCGGCCTTCGCGGTATTCGGGCGTGGCCTCGTAGCCGATGCTCCAGCCCATCGCGTCGTACATGCCCATGGCCCAGGGCTCGGAAACGACGAGGATGTCGGCCTGCGCCTGCAGCGCGGCGGCCAGCGCCAGGCCTTCGTGCAGGCCCTTAGCGGCGAGTTCGGAGCCGTCGATGGCGATCAGGATGCGCTTGTACATGGCTTGCTCCCGTACGGTGGGGGAATCCGCATTATCCGCCCACGGCGCGGCGATGCATTGATCCGGATCATGCCGCGGCGGCATGTGCGTACTTCACCCATTTCCGGGGTGGCTGGCCCCGACCGGGACCGTGAGCCGCATGGATGCGGCGAACGAGCCCCCATGGACGGGGTTCACGGCGTGTCCCGGTCGGGGCCAGCCGCCCCGGAAATGGACGCAGAACATTTCCATGGCGGAAACCGCCGATAATCGCCAGCGTGCGCGGCCTTTCGCCCGCGCCGTTCGCAAGGAATCCCATGCTGCGCTGGTTCGAAACCCGCGTGGACCCGTACCCGTCCGCGCCGCCCACCCAACCGCCGAAATCGCTGTACGCCTTCTGCCGCCACTACACCCGCGGGCTGGAGCCGTGGCTGGCGCTGATGGCGCTGACCACGGCCGCCATCGCCATCATCGAGGTGCGGCTGTACGCGTATACCGGATCGCTGGTGGACCGGCTCGGCGCGCACACGCCGGCGAGTTTCATGGCCGGGGAAGGCGCGCACCTGGCGCTGGCCGCGGCGCTGGTGCTGCTGGTGATGCCGGGCCTGAACCTGCTGAACTCGCTGGTGATCCACCAGGCCCTGCTCGGCAACTTCCCGATGCGGATCCGCTGGCAGGTGCACCGCTACCTGCTGCGGCAGTCGATGAGCTACTTCCAGGACGAGTTCGCCGGGCGCATCGCGACCAAGCTGATGCAGACCTCGCTGGCGGTGCGCGAGACCGTGATCAAGCTGCTGGACGTGCTGAACTACGTGGTCGTCTACCTGGGCGGCACCCTGATCGTGGCCGCGTCGCAGGACTGGCGCTTCATGCTGCCGTTCGCCGTCTGGCTGCTGCTGTACGCGGTGCTGCTGTGGTACACGATCCCGCGCCTGAACAAGGTCGCGCAGGCGCAGTCGGACGCGCGCTCGACCATGACCGGACGCATCGTCGACAGCTACACCAACATCGCCACGGTCAAGCTGTTCTCGCACTCGGCGCGCGAGGAGGCCTACGGCCGCGAGGCGATGGACGGCTTCCTGCAGACTGTGCACCGGCAGATGCGCCTGGTCACGCTGGTCAATACCAGCAACACCGTGCTGAACATGGGACTGCTGTTCGCGGTCGGCGCGCTCGGCATCTGGCTGTGGCAGCACGGCGCGGTCAGCGCCGGCGCGATCGCGGTGGCGATCGCCTTCGTGCTGCGGCTGATGGGCATGTCGCAGTGGGTGATGTGGGAGATGTCGGCGTTGTTCGAGAACATCGGCACGGTGCAGGACGGGATCAGTTCGATCGCGCTGCCGCCGACCGTCGACGACAAGCCCGGCGCGCCGGCGCTGGCGGCGAGCCGCGGCGACATCCGCTTCGAGGGCGTCGGCTTCCACTACGGCAAGGCCGGCGGCGTGATCGACCACCTGGACCTGCACATCGCGCCGGGCGAGAAGGTCGGCCTGATCGGGCGCAGCGGCGCGGGCAAGTCGACGCTGGTGAACCTGCTGCTGCGCTTCCACGACGTGGAAAGCGGCGCGATCCGCATCGACGGCGTCGACGTGCGCGACGTGACCCAGGACAGCCTGCGCGCGACCATCGGCATGGTCACGCAGGACACGTCCCTGCTGCACCGCTCGGTGCGCGACAACCTGCTCTACGGCCGCCCCGACGCGAGCGAGGAGGAGATGGTCGCCGCGGCGAAGCTGGCCAGCGCGCACGACTTCATCGGGCAGTTGGTCGACGCCAAGGGCCGCACCGGCTACGACGCGCAGGTCGGCGAGCGCGGCGTCAAGCTGTCCGGCGGCCAGCGCCAGCGCATCGCCATCGCCCGCGTGCTGCTGAAGAACGCGCCGATCCTGGTGCTGGACGAGGCGACCTCAGCGCTGGATTCGGAGGTCGAGGCGGCGATCCAGGAGAACTTCGCCACGCTGATGCGCGGCAAGACCGTGATCGCGATCGCGCACCGGCTTTCCACCATCGCGGCGATGGACCGGCTGGTGGTGATGGACAAGGGCCACGTGGTCGAGCAGGGCACGCATGCGCAACTGTTGGCGCGCGACGGGTTGTACGCGCAACTGTGGCGGCGGCAATCGGGCGGGTTCCTGCAAGAGGCGGACGGCGAAGCCGAGGCCGTGGAGGCTACGTAAGCCGCGAGTGCTTCGGATCGGGTTATCCGAGAGACCTCAGGCGGGAGACAGGTTGGCGTACGCGAGCACCAGCCATTTCGTCCCTTCCTCGGCGAAATGCACCTGCACGCGCGCGTGCGCGCCGCTGCCCTCGTAGCCGGTGACGACGCCGTCGCCGAATTTCGGATGGTTGACGTTGCTGCCCAGCTTGATCGCCGGTTGCTCCAGCGAGGCATGGCCCAGCGAACGCGGCGGCTGCGGCCGGCTTCCATCGGGCATGTACGCGCGCGTCACCTGCACGCGCGGCCGCACCTCGTTGAGCAGGTGCGGCGGGATCTCGCGCAGGAAGCGTGAGGGGATGCCGTACATGTCCTGCCCGTGCAGCCGGCGCGACTCGGCGTAGGTCAGCACCAGCTTCTGCCGCGCGCGGGTGATGCCGACGTAGGCGAGGCGGCGTTCCTCCTCCAGACGCCCGCTTTCCTCCAGCGAACGGCTGCTCGGGAACAGGCCCTCTTCCAGGCCGACCAGGAACACCAGCGGGAATTCCAGCCCCTTGGCCGAATGCAGGGTCATCAACTGCACGCCGTCCTCGTCCGCCTGGGCCTGGCCTTCGCCGGCTTCCAGTGCGGCGTAGCTGAGGAATTCGACCAGTTCGCTGGCGTCGACGATCGCGTCCTCGTCCGGTTCCTCCAGCATCGTGTCGAGCGCCCGCCGGGTGAAGCGCGAGGCGACCGACAGCAGTTCGTCGAGGTTCTCGGTACGCGACTCCGAATCCAGCCGGCCCTTGCTGTCGTTGGCGTAGAACTCGCGCAGGCCGCTGCGCGCCAGCACGTGGTCGATCTTGTCCTTGAGGTCGAGCGCGGCGACTTCGTCGGCCAGCCCGTCGATCAGGGCGAGGAAACCAGCCAGCGCGTTGCGCGCGCGCGCGGCCAGCAGGCCGGCGGCGGCGGCCAGGATCCGGGCCGCGCTCCACAGCGGCAGCGACTGCGCGCGCGCCAGCTTGCGCACCTCGTCCAGCGTGCGCTCGCCGATGCCTCGCGCGGGCGTGTTGACCGCCCGCTCGAACGCCGCGTCGTCGGCGCGACTGGCGATCAGGCGTAGGTAGGCCAGCGTGTCCTTGATTTCGGCGCGCTCGAAGAAGCGCATGCCGCCGTAGACGCGGTACGGCACCTGCTCGGCCAGCAACTGTTCTTCCAGCGCCCGGCTTTGTGCATTGCTGCGGTAGAGCACCGCCGCGTCGCGATGGCTGCCGCCGTCGCGCACCCACTGGCGGATGCGTTCGATCACGTAGCGCGCCTCGTCGATCTCGTTATAGGCAGCGTAGACGTCGACCGGCTCGCCGTCGCCGGTGTCGGTCCACAACTGCTTGCCGATGCGGCCGGGGTTGTGCGCGATGACCGCGTTGGCGGCGTTGAGGATGTTGGCGCTGGAACGGTAGTTCTGCTCCAGGCGGATGGTCTGCGCGCCGGGGAAGTCGCGCAGGAACTGCTGCATGTTCTCGACCTTCGCGCCGCGCCAGCCGTAGATGCTCTGGTCGTCGTCGCCGACCACGAACACGCGGCCACTGTCGCCGGCCAGCACGCGGACGAAGGCGTACTGGATGCCGTTGGTGTCCTGGAACTCGTCCACCAGGATTTCGCCGAAGCGCGCGCGGTAGTGCGCCAGCAGCGCCGGGTTGTCGCGCAGCAGTTCGTGCGCGCGCAGCAGCAGTTCGGCGAAATCGACCAGTCCGGCGCGGTCGCAGCGTTCCTGGTACAGCGCGTAGCAGCGCAGCATCACGCTGCCCCATTCGTCGTGCTTTTCCGGCTGGATGTGCTGCGGGCGGCGGCCTTCGTCCTTCTGCGCGTTGATCCACCACGCGATCTGCCGCGGCGGGAAGCGGCCCTCGTCCAGCTCCAGTTGCTGCGCCACCCGCTTGACCAGGCGCTGCTGGTCGTCGCTGTCCAGCACTTGGAAGCCTTCCGGCAGTTTCGCCTCGTTCCAGTGCAGCCGCAGCAGCCGGTGCGCGAGGCCATGGAAGGTGCCGACCCACAGCCCGCGCGAGCCATGGCGCAATTGCTGTTCGACGCGCTGGCGCATCTCGCCGGCGGCCTTGTTGGTGAAGGTGACCGCGAAGATGCCGTGCACCGGCACGCCGTGCACTTCGTTGAGCCAGGCGATGCGGTGGGTCAGCACGCGGGTCTTGCCGGAACCGGCGCCGGCGAGGACCAGGTAATGTCCGGGCGGCGCGGAAACGGCCTCGCGCTGGGCCGGGTTCAGCCCGTCGAGCAGGTGGGAGACATCCATGCCTTCATTTTAGCGGCGAAGCCGCCCGCTGCGCGGACCGGCCAGCCGACGCGGTGGGCGATATCCCCGCTTCAATGCGTCTTGGACTTCGCGCTGGCTTCCGACATCAGGCGATCGGTCCAGGCGATGCCGATCGCCGAGAGGATGAACACGCAGTGGATGATGGTCTGCCACATCACCCCGGCTTCGGTGAACTTGTTGCCTTCCGCGCCCAGGTCGCCGACTTCGATGAAGGTCTTCAGCAGGTGGATCGAGGAGATGCCGATGATCGCCATCGCCAGCTTGACCTTCAGCACGCTGGCGTTGACGTGGCTGAGCCATTCCGGCTGGTCGGGGTGGCCTTCCAGGTTGAGCCGCGAGACGAAGGTCTCGTAGCCGCCGACGATCACCATCACCAGCAGGTTCGAGATCATCACCACGTCGATCAGGCCGAGCACGATCAGCATGATCGCGACCTCGGCGGTCGGCGCGTCGGCCGCCGCCGGCTCGCCATGGTGGAAGAACACCTGTTCGATCAGGTGCACCAGCTCGACCCCGAACTGCCAGACGTACACGCCCTGGGCCACGATCAGGCCCAGGTACAGCGGCAACTGCAGCCAGCGCGAGGCGAAGATCAGCGTGGGCAGCGGGCGGAGCGGGGAGGCGGGGGAGGGGGTGGACATGCGGCGCGAACCGGGAGCGAAACGAGCGTGGAGATTACCCGCCGCATCGCGGGCTGCCAAGCCGCGTCCGGCCGCGTCGTCGTCGCTATGGCCTGCGCCCGCGCCTGCAGGCAAACTGTCGGACCGATCCCCGACATGCGTCGCCGATGAGCCATTCGTTCACGACCACCGAAGTCTTCCTGCTGGCGATGGTGATGATCTTCGCCGTTCCGTACCTGGTCTGGCGGCTGTGCCGCACCGACTACTGGGCGCCGCTGGTGGTGGTGCAGATCATCGCCGGCATCCTGCTCGGGCCGGGCGTGATGGGCAAGGCGTTCCCGGCGTTCCACGCCACCGTGTTCAACAAGGACGTGATCGCCACGCTCAACGGTATCGCGCTGTGGGCGGTGATGCTGTTCGTGATGATCGCGGGGATCGAGCTGGACATCCGCAAGGCCTGGGCCAGGCGCTTCGACACCGGGATCACCGCCGGGTTGGCGCTGGGCGTGCCGCTGGCCGCCGGCGCGGCGGTGGCGGTGGGCATGCTCGGCTTTGACGGCTGGATCGGCGGCAACGGCCGCCCCTGGCAGTTCGTGGCCGGCATCGGCATGGCCTGCGCGGTGACCGCGCTGCCGATCCTGATCCTGCTGATGGAGAAGCTGGACATCCTGCGCACGCCGCTGGGCCAGCGCATCCTGCGCTACGCCAGCCTGGACGACATCGCCATCTGGGGCGTGCTGGCGGTCATCCTGATGGACTGGGAGCGGATCGGCCGCCAGCTCGGCTTCCTGGCCGCGTTCGCGCTGGCCAGCCTGGCCTACCGCAAGCTGATGCGGTCCATCCCCGCGCGCGACCGCTGGTACGTGATGCTGGTGTGGCTGGCGCTGTGCGCGTTCGGCGCCGACTGGTCCGGGCTGCACTTCATGGTCGGCGCGTTCCTGTCCGGGGTGGTGATGGACGCCGAATGGTTCGACCAGGACGCCATGGACCGGCTGCGCCACAACGTGCTGCTGGTGCTGATGCCGGTGTTCTTCCTCAGCACCGGCCTGCGCACCGCCTGGGATACCGGCGGCGCGGCGGTGTTCGTCGCCGCCGGCGCGCTGCTGCTGGCCTCGGTGGCGGGCAAGCTGCTCGGGTTGCGCCTGGCCGGGTGGCTGCTGAAGTGGCCACGCGGCGAGGCCTCGCTGATCGGCTGGCTGCTGCAGACCAAGGCGCTGATCATGATCATCTTCGCCAACGTGCTGCTGGACAAGGGCATCATCACCAGCGACGCCTTCACCGCGCTGCTGCTGATGGCGGTGGCCAGCACCATGCTGACCATTCCGGTGGTGGCGCCGAAGCTGCGCACGATGGACGCCGGCCGCGACTGAGCGCGGCCCGGGCCCGGCGCCGGCTTACATCGGCGTCGCCGGGCAGTACTGGCGCAGGTAGTCTTGGTGCGCCGGCAGGCCGGCCACGGTGCGCTCGACCTGGGCGTGGATGTTGCCGAGGAAGCGGGTCAGTTCCGCGTCCTGCATCAGGTCGGCGACCGGGTGGTAATGGCGCGGTTCGATGCCTTGCCCCAGCATCACCTGGATCCACGAATTCTCGGCGAACAGTTCGTTCGGCACGCGGAACACGCGCGCGCTGTCGCGGAACAGTTCGATGCGGTGGCGCAGGTATTCGGGCACCTGCATCGTCGCGCAGTGCCGCCAGAATTCGCTGTCGCGGCGATGGGTCACGTGGTAGTGCAGGATGATGAAGTCGCGGATGTGTTCGATCTCGTGCTGGCTCTGGCGGTTGAATTCGTCGATGTCCGACTGTTCCACCACCTGCGGGAAGCTCTGCATCAGCCGGGTGAGGTTGCGCGAGATCAGGTGGATGCTGGTCGACTCCAGCGGCTCCAGGAAGCCGCTGGCCAGTCCCAGCGCGATGCAGTTCTTCTCCCAGGTGCGCACGCGCTGGCAGGGCTTGAAGCGGATCAGCCGCGGTTCGGTACGCAGCTCGCCCTGCACCGTGTCCAGCAGCATCTTCCGCGCCTGTTCTTCGTCCATGTAGCGGCTGGAATAGACGATGCCGTTGCCCTGCCGGTGCTGCAGCGGGATGCGCCACTGCCAGCCGGCGTGGTGGGCGATCACCCGCACGTAGGGCAGCGGCGGACGCACCGATTCGGTCTGCACGGCGATGGCGGTGTCGGCCAGCAGCCAGTGCGACCAGTCCTCCAGGCCCACGCCCAGGGTCTGCCCGAGCAGCAGCGAGCGGAAACCGGTGCAGTCGATGAACAGGTCGCCGGCGATGCGCTGGCCGTCCTCCAGCACCAGCGCCTCGATGAAGCCGCTGGCCGGGTCGGTCTCGACCCTGGCGATCTTGCCTTCGATGCGCCTGGCGCCATAGCCCTCGCTGTAGCGGCGCAGGAATTTCGCGTACAGGCCGGCGTCCAGGTGGAAGGCGTAGTTGATGCCGATCTTCGGCAGGTGCGCGAACTTTTCCTCTTCGGCCGCGCGTAGCTCCAGGCAGTAGTCGCCGTAAGGGCGGGCGAGGCCGCGCGCCATGCCCTTGAGCCAGAAATGCTGGAAGCCGGCGGTCCAGTGGTCCTTGCCGGTGGTGCCGAAGGAGTGGATGTACTGGTGGCCGACCTCGCGCCAGTGTTCGAACTGGATGCCGAGCTTGATCGTGGCCTGGGTGGCGGCCATGAACTCCTGCTCGTTGATCTCCAGCAGACGGTGGAAGGTCACCAGGGTCGGGATGGTCGCTTCGCCGACGCCGACCGTGCCGATCTCCTCGGACTCGACCAGGGTCACCTCGATGTTCTTGCCCAGCGTGCGCGAGATCGCCGCCGCCGCCATCCAGCCGGCGGTGCCGCCGCCGGCGATCACCACCTTGCGCACCGGCCGCGTGCCCTGTGCGGGCGCCTGTTCCATCGTCATCGTCACCTCAGCGGTTCAGTCGTTGCAGCAGGCGTCCGCGCAGCCAGCGCGCGCGCGCCTCGT
Source organism: Pseudoxanthomonas sp. (assembly GCA_047601245.1). Lineage (GTDB taxonomy): Bacteria > Pseudomonadota > Gammaproteobacteria > Xanthomonadales > Xanthomonadaceae > Pseudoxanthomonas_A. The sequence continues at coordinate 2,157,216 of JASGJU010000002.1, read as the reverse complement.
CCAGCGGCGCCAGCACCCGCCGCGCGTCCGCCGGGATGTGCGCGGCGGTGTCCTCGCCGGCGTCGAACACGTAGTGCTCAAACATCGTCCGCCAGGCCCGGCGCTGGTCCGGCGGCAGGTCGCGCACCGACATGATCGCCAGCATCAGCGCGTTCATCGGCGTGTCCATCCACTCCGGCGACTGCCGCCACCAGTAGTTGACCAGCACGTTGAACGCCTCCAGCGCCTCGATGTGGTGCCACCACAGGCTCGGCAGCAGCAGCGCGTCGCCCGGCTCCAGCGTGGCCGACTGCGCGTGTTCCATCGCCTGCGCGAAGCGCGGGAAACGCTGCAGGTCCGGCGCGGCGAAATCCACCAGGCTGATCGCCTGTCCGGCCGGGTTGAAGTCGAGCGGACCGATGTACAGGTTGGCCAACTGGTCGGGCGGGAAGATCGTGAAGCGGCGGCGGCCGGCGACCACGCAGGCGATGTTGTCCGGCACGTCCTGGTGCGCGGCGATGCGGGTGCGGTTGCCGATCCAGATGCTGGCCAGCGGATCGACCGCGCCGAAATCCAGCGGATTGGCCGCGCGCAGCCCCGGCAGCCAGGTGTCGATGGTGGTCGAGCCGATGTACAGCGCCGGCGCGCCCGGCGCGTCCAGGTAGCGCGCCAGCGTGTCCAGCGCCGCCGCCAGCGGCACCCGCACCGACTGAAAATTGAAGCCGTCCATCGCCGCGTTGTAGAAGAAGCGCCCTCCGATCTCCGGCGGCGCAAGCTGCGCGATCACCGGCTCGCCGGTGCCGAAGCCGCGCAGGTAGTCGATCGCCGCCTGCGCCGAGCCGCGTCCCGCCTGCGCCAGCGGCCAGTGCGCGACCAGCCCGCGCAGCACCAGGGGTTGGCGCGGCGACAGCCACGCCGGGTCGAGCGCGCCGCCGCGCGCGTCGATCTCGGCGATGGCGCGCGGCTCAGCCAGCATGGCGGCGACGGTCGCGTTCGATCAGGTCGCGCAGGTGCGCCAGCGAGGCCACCGCCATCCACGCCGCTTCCAGCCAGCCTTCGCGATGCAGCGCTTCCAGCGTCGGTCCTTCCAGCGCGCGCAGGCGCTCCTCGTGGATGGCGTACAGCCCGGCCACACGCCGCTGCGCGCCGTCCGCGGATTCGATGTCCAGCACGAACGATTCCAGCAACTGCGCCCGCATCAGCGCGGCGACGAATTCCGGCGTCTGCGCCACGCCGCCATGCAACTGGCCGAGCAGGTCGCTGACGCCCTGCAGGAACTCGCTGGTGCCGCCGTGGAGCAGGAACAGCGCCTGGCCTTCGGCCGCGCCGACGCGCGGATGGTCCAGGTCGACGTGCACTGCCATTCCGCCCTCGGCGTCCTGGCCGATCAGGAACGGCTGCCGGCGCATCGACATCGGCACGTACCACGCATCCCAACCGGTGCCGGTGCGCGCCTGCGGATCCAGGAACAGGTTCTCGCCCTGGCGCAGGCCCAGCAGCGCCAGCGGCTGGAAGCCGTCGTCCCCGGTCTTCTGGAACACGATCGGGTAGTGCGCCTGGATGTTGCGGAACTCGGCCGGGAAGGTCAGCGCGGCCATTTCCGCATCGCCCCACTGCGCGCCGTGGCCGATGGCCACGCGCAGGTCGCGATGGTCGATGTTGTTGAGCAGTGCGTGTCGTGTCATCAGGTCGTCCGTGCCGGCGGCGGGCATCGCGCTTCGCGTCCGCATCCGCCGGTCGCGCCAAAGCATGGACCGTGGGCGGCGGGAAGGGAACCCCGGCCGCGCGCCGGCGAAAAAACAGGGGCCGTGGCTGTCCACGGCCCCCTTCCGGCATTCCCGGCCGCCGGCGTCAGAACTTGTAGCGCGCGCCGAACATGTAGCGCGGCCCGTTCTGGGTCAGGTACAGCAGGTCATTGGCGTGGCGGCCACGGATGCGCAGCGACTCGTCGGTGACGTTGATGCCTTCCAGCGAGAACGTCCAGTGGTCGTTCAACTGGTAGCCGATGCTGAGGTCCAACTGGCCGTAGGGTTCGGTGTAGTTGGGGTTGGCGCCGGTGCCGTCGTACATGCCGGACAGGAACTTGTCGCGCCAGTTGTAGGCCACGCGCACCTGCCAGTTGTTCTTGTCGTAGAAGCCGACGATGTTGGCGGAATTGCTCAGGCCCACCAGAGCGAACTGCTCGCCGATCACGTAATCGTCGTAGGTCAGCCCGGAGTTGACGACGGTGTAGTTGACCGACGCGCCGAAGCCGGTGTCGCCGAACATCGTCTGCAGGTTGAACTCCCAGCCGTCCAGCGAAGCCGAGCGCTGGTTGACCGGCTGGCTGATGCGGAAGCTGGTCTCGGGGTCGCCCGGCTGGCCGACGATGCTGCCGGTGGCGTGGCCGTTGGCGTCCTCGCCGCGGGTAACGCCGGGGTCGCCGTCGTGGTTGGCGAAGATGTAGTCGCGGATGCAGGTCACGTCGGTGGAGGCGCAACCGGCGCCCACGGCCTCGTTCCAGTACGCGCCGCCGATCGGCGTGTGCAGGCCGAACGAGGCGTCAACCACCTGGGTGGTGCCGATGTAGTTGTCGATGTTCTTGCGGAAGTAACCGACCGAGGCGTAGCTGCCTTCCTTGAAGTACCACTCCACCGAGAAGTCGATGTTGTGCGACAGCAGCGGCTTCAGGCCTGGGTTGCCCTGGTCACCGGTGCCGCCATCCACGCGCACGAAGTTGCTCAGCGTCTGCCCGCCCTGGATCTGGTCCCAGCCCGGGCGACCGAGGGTGTGGCTGTAGCTGCCGCGCAGCTTGACGGTGTCGGTCAGGTCGGCGCTGACGTCCAGCGCCGGCAGCCAGTACTGGTAATCGCCGCTCAGGTGGGTGAAGTCGGAGCCTTCGCCGGTAAGGTACAGCTCGTTGTTGGAATTCCACGACACCGCGTTGTAGGTCGGCACCAGTGCGGCCGATTCGACCTTGGTCTTCTCGTAGCGCACGCCGGCGGCGACGCTGACCGGGATCGACCAGTCGAAGGTGTTGCTCCACTGCAGGTAGGCGCTGCGCGATTTCTCGGTGGTGCGGCGGTCGGTGCTGAACTCGGCCGGCGCGGTGTACAGCGCGGCGTTGCCGGTGTAGTCGATCGCGGCTTGGCGCACCTTGTCGAAGTCCCAGACGAAGAACGCGTCGGTGAAGTCGGCGCTGTCGTGGCCGATGAAGTTGCTGAAATAGCGGCCCATGTGGTCCAGCGTCCACAGCGAGTCGTCGTAGTCGGCGGGGGTGCCGACGCCGCCCCAGGTATCGGCCTGCACGAAGCCGTAGGCCGAGCGGTTCTCCACTTCGGTGCTGGCCACGCCGAAGTCCAGGCGCGAGTAGTCCTGGAACTCGAAGTCGCCGCTGAGCTGGAACTGCTTCACTTCCGATTTCATGTAGCTGTTGCGGAAGGCCGAGCCGGTGACCAGCATGTCGGCCGCGCTGATCTGCTCCATGCCCGGCGGCAACTGCACGTTGAGCACCGGGAATCTCCCGGAGAAGTCCACCGAGGTGGTGCCGCGAACGAACGCGGCCGTGCCCAGCGCGTTGTTGGAGCCGTACGGGCTGTCGGCGCCGGATTCGGAAGTCGAGTCGTGGTAGTCCAGGCCCAGGTGGAAGTTGTCGGTGACGTCCCACTTGACGTTGAAGCCCAGCGACTTCAGTTCGGTCTTGGTCTTGTTCAGCGAGCCGCCCATCGCCAGGTCGGTGTAGCCGGGCGCGTAGCCGGCGGGGCAGACGCCGGTGGTGGTGAAGGTGCTGCTGGTGCCGTTGGAGCAGGTCAGGTATTCGGTGTAGTTGGTCGGCCCGGCGATCGGGCCGTCGGTCCAGGCGCTGGCCGAAGGACCGTAGTTGAACCACACCGACATCTCGTTGCGCTTCTGCTCGATCTTGTTTTGCGCGTAGGTGTAGTCCAGGGTGGTGGTGACGTTGTCCAGCGGCTTCCACTGCAGGGTCAACTGGCCGTTGGTGCGTTCGCGCTGCACGCCGTTGACGCTGTAGTTGAGGTTCTGCGGGGTGGAATAGATGTCGTCGTCGCCGGGACGGTTGGTAATGCGGTCCGAACCGTCGGCGCCGGCCAGCGGGATCGAACCCCAATTGACCTCGTCGCCCTTGAAGTTGTGCCAGCCGCTGGTCACGCCGACCTGGCTGTAGCCGAAGTCGCGCTTCTGGTAGCTGCCGGTCACCGCCACGCCGAAGCGGCCGTCGGCGCTGGTGGTGCTGAAGATGCCCGACACTTCCGGGGTCAGGTCGTCGCCCTGCATCGACTTGGGCAGGTTGCCGTTGGTGCTGTCCAGCACGCCCTTGACGCCGATGTTGGCGTGCGTGCCCGGATTGTCCAGCGGGCGCGTGGTCATGATGTTGACCGTGGCGCCCATGCCGCCGGTCGGCTTGTCGACCCGGCCGGTCTTGTAGACCTGCAGTTGCGAAATCGCTTCGGACGCCAGGTTGGCGAAGTCGAACGAACGCGACGACGAAGCGCCGGTGTCCAGCAGGGTGGACGCCGGCATCTGCCGGCCGTTGAGCAGCACCAGGTTGAAGTCCGGGCCGACGCCGCGCACGGTGATCTTCGAGCCCTCGCCATTCTGGCGGTCGATCGACACGCCGCTGATGCGCTGCATCGATTCGGCCAGGTTGGTGTCCGGGAACTTGCCGATGTCCTCGGCGACGATGCCGTCGACGATGCCCTGCGCGTCGCGCTTGAGGTTCATCGACGATTCCAGGCTGGCGCGGATGCCGGTCACCACCACGGCGTCGAGTTCGGTGGTTTCGCTGGTTTGCGTCGTATTGTCGGCCGGTTTTTGCTGGCCGGTGTCCGCGGTCTGCGCGGTGGCCGTCTGCGCCAGCGCCAGCAACAGCGCCGACGTCAGCAGGTGTTTCCTGGGTGTGTTCTGTGCTTGCTTCATTGGTTTCCCTCCCCCGGGCCCGAAGAACTTACGTTGTGGTGTCGTCCACGCAGGACATACGGCCCCCCTGCGTATGCGGCGGGATTGGATGCGAAACTGACAACGCTGTCAAACCGCAGTGCAACATGCCCGGCGCTGGGGCGGCACGTGCGGGAAGGCCCGGATGGCGGCGCTACGGCGCCGGCCCGGTCGATTTGCGCAGTTGCAGCGCGTAGGGTACGACCACCATGCCGCCGGCGTCGCGGTTGCGCACCGCCTTCAGCAGCTCCAGCGCGGCCAGCCGCCCCATTTCGCGGGTGGGCTGGCGCACCGTAGTCAACGCCGGGTGGATCTGCCGCGAGATCGGGGTGTCGTCGAAGCCGCATACCGAGACGTCCCTGGGCACCGACAGGCCGCGTTCGAAGATCGCGCAGATCGTGCCGGCGGCCATGTCGTCGTTGGCGGCGACGATCGCGGTCGGCGGCCGCGCCAGGTCCAGCAGCCGGTTGGCCGCGGCGAAGCCGGATTCGTGCGAGAACTCGCCGTCCACCACCAGCGCCGGGTCGTAGCGCAGGCCGGCGTCCTTCAGGCCGTCGCGGTAACCGGCCAGGCGCCAGCCGCTGGCGCCGTGCGCCGGGTGGCCCTTGATGTGGGCGATGCGCCGGTGCCCCAGCGAGACCAGGTGCGCGACCATCTCGCGCACCGCGCTGCGTTCGTCGACGACCACGCCGATGCGGCGATGGTTTTCCTGCGGCGACACGCTGGCGTAGGGCACGTTCAATTCGTCCAACCGGCGCAGCAGGGCCTCATCGTCGGTCAGCGGCGGGGTCAGTACCACGCCGTCCAGTTGCGATTGCACGATCAGCGCCTCGGCCTGAGCGACGATGTCCTTGGCGTCGTAGACCAGCGGCGCCAGCAGCAGGTGGTAGTGCTGCGCCTGACAGGCGTCCAGCACCCCCAGTTGCACTTCCATCAGGTAGTTGCTGGACGGGTTGTCGTACAGCATCGCCAGCAGGTAGGAGCGGTTGCCGGCCAGGGTGCGCGCCGACGGGTGCGGGCGGTAGTGCAGTTTTTCCACCGCGGCCTCGACCGCGCGGCGGGTGGCGTCGGACACGTTGGGCTCGTGGTTGAGCACGCGCGAGACCGTTTTCATCGACACGCCCGCCGCCGCCGCGACATCTTCTATCCGTACTCGCATGCCGCCTGATCCGCCCGTCCGCAATGACGATTTCGATTTTGCCAGATGTCGTTGCGTACGCATGCTCGATCCTGTGCAGCGGCGGGGTGTGGGAGAATCGGCGGTGCAAGAGCGCATGGCGTGCGCCGGCATGCGTGTCCCCCCGCCCCAAACCTCGGCTTGCCGCTGTGCAGCAAGCATCGCGCGGGGCGCTGGGCTATTCTCCGGTTGTCTGACAACGCTGTCATTCCGCGTTGCCGCATTCCACCCGCGACCAGGTTGCCCACATGACGATTCCCCGCCGCAAGCTTTTCCGCCAGGCAGTTCCCCGCCATGCCCTCCGCCGCTTCGCCCGTGGCCTGCTGCCGGCCGGCTTGGCCCTTGCGCTTGCCGCCGCGTCCGTTCCGTTTTCCGGCGCCGCCGCCGCGGCCGACGACGGCGCGATCGACCCGGCGCACTGGCCGCAGGTCGCCTGGCCGTTCGCCGACGATCCGGCGCTGGAAGCGCGCGTGGACGCATTGCTGAAGTCGATGACGGTCGAGGAAAAGGTCGGCCAGATCGTGCAGGGCGACATCGGCAGCATCACCCCCGACGACCTGCGCAAGTACCGGCTCGGTTCGATCCTGGCCGGCGGCAGTTCCGACCCGGGCGGCAAGTACAACGCGCCGCCGGCCGAGTGGCTGAAGCTGGCCGATGCGTTCTGGGAAGCGTCGATGGACACCTCGCACGGCGGCAAGGCCATCCCGGTGATCTGGGGCATCGACGCCGTGCACGGGCAGAGCAACATCGTCGGCGCGACGCTGTTCCCGCACAACATCGGCCTGGGCGCGACCCGCGACCCGGAACTGATCCGCCAGATCGGCCGCGTCACTGCGGTCGAGACCCGCACCACCGGCATGGAATGGACCTTCGCCCCGACCGTGGCGACGCCGCGCGACGACCGCTGGGGCCGCAGCTACGAAGGCTATTCGGAAAGCCCCGACGTGGTCGCCAGCTTCGCCCCGGCGATGGTCGAGGGGCTGCAGGGCAAGCCCGGCGCCGCGGACTTCCTCGACGACCGGCACGTGATGACGACCATCAAGCACTTCCTCGGCGACGGCGGCACCACCGGCGGCAAGGACCAGGGCAATACCGAAGTCAGCGAGGCGGAGCTGCGCGACATCCACGCCGCCGGCTACGTCACCGGCGTCGCCGCCGGCGCGCAGTCGGTGATGGCCTCGTTCAACCAGTTCCACGGCGTGCGCATGCACGGCCACAAGCCGCTGCTGACCGACGTGCTGAAAGGGCGGATGAACTTCGGCGGTTTCGTCGTCGGCGACTGGAACGGCCACGGACTGGTCGAGGGCTGCACCGCCACCGACTGCGCGGCGACCTTCGACGCCGGCCTGGACATGGCGATGGCCCCGGACAGTTGGAAGGGCCTGTACGAAAGCACGCTGAAGCACGTGAAGGACGGCACGTTGCCGATGGCGCGGCTGGACGACGCCGTGCGCCGGATCCTGCGGGTGAAGTTCCGCATGGGCCTGTTCGAGAAACCCAAGCCGTCGCAGCGCGCGCTGGGCGGCAAGTTCGAACTGCTCGGCGCGCCCGAGCACCGCGCCATCGCCCGCCGCGCGGTGCGCGAATCGCTGGTGCTGCTGAAGAACCAGGGCCACCTGCTGCCGCTGGACCCGAAGGCGACCCTGCTGGTCGCCGGCGACGGCGCCGACAACGTCGGCAAGCAGGCCGGCGGCTGGACGCTGAGTTGGCAGGGCACCGGCACCACGCGCGCCGACTTCCCCAACGCCGACTCGATCTGGCAAGGCATCCAGGCCCAGGTCGAGGCCGCCGGCGGCAAGGCGGAACTGGCGGTGGACGGCAAGTACAGGCAAAGGCCCGACGCGGCGATCGTCGTGTTCGGCGAAGAGCCCTATGCCGAATTCCAGGGCGACCTGCCCAACCTGCTGTACAAGGCCGGCCGTGATGACGACCTGGACCTGATCCGGAAGCTGAAGGCCGACGGCATCCCGGTGGTGGCGGTGTTCCTCAGCGGCCGGCCGCTGTGGGTCAATCGCGAGATCAATGCCGCCGACGCCTTCGTCGCGGCGTGGCTGCCCGGTTCCGAAGGCGCCGGCGTCGCCGACGTGCTGCTGCGCGGCGCGGACGGCAAGCCGCAATACGACTTCCACGGCAAGCTGAGCTTCTCGTGGCCCAGGCGCGCCGACCAGTACGCCAACAACGTCGGGCAGGCGGGCTACGACCCGCAGTTCGCGTTCGGTTACGGCCTGACTTATGCCGACGACGGCGATCTGGCCGCCCTGTCCGAGGATTCCGGCCTCGGCGCCGTCGCGACCGGCAGCGGCGCGTACTTCGTCCGCGGCGCCGCCGCCGCCGGCCTGCGCCTGTCGCTGTCCAACGGCGTCGGCGCGCCGGTCTACGTCGACGGACCGCAGGCGCAGACCCGCGACGGCAACCTCAAGCTGAGCGCGATCGACCACCAGGTGCAGGAAGGCGCGCGCCGCCTGCTGTGGTCCGGCCCGGCCACGGTGACGCTGCAGTCGAGCGCGCCGATCGACCTGGCCCGCGAAACCAACGGCGACGTGCTGCTGGTCGCCACGCTGCGCGTCGATGCGCTGCCGGCCGACGGCAAGGTGTCGTTGTCCGCGCGCAGCGGCGAAACCCAGCCGGGCACCTTGCAGGTCGGTGACGCGCTGGCGGCGCTGCCGCGCGGCGAATGGCTGCGCTTCGGCGTGCCGCTGAAGTGCCTGCGCGTCGCCGGCGTCGACACCGGCAAGCTCGACATCCCGTTCGAGCTGCATTCCGGCGCCGGCCTCGACCTGTCGCTGGCCGAAGTCGCCGCGTCGACCGACTACCAGCACAGGCTGGAGTGTCCGCAACAGTGATGCAACGCAGCGGCCCACGTCCGCCACGGGGCCGCAACATCATGGGGATTAGACTCCATCGCCCCACCCGCGATGGAGTCTTCCGATGAGCGCAGAAAAGACGATCGACCTGTACTACTGGCCCACGCCGAACGGCCACAAGATCACCCTGTTCCTCGAGGAGGCCGGGCTTGACTACCGCATCGTCCCGGTCGACATCGGCAAGGGCGACCAGTTCAAGCCCGGGTTCCTCGCCATCTCGCCGAACAACAAGATGCCGGCGATCGTCGACCGCGCCCCGGCCGACGGCGGCGCGCCGATTTCCGTGTTCGAATCCGGCGCGATCCTCGCCTACCTGGCCAACAAGACCGGCCGTTTCGTTCCCGCCGACACCCGCGGCCGCACCGAGGTCAGCCAGTGGCTGCATTGGCAGATCGGCGGCCTGGGGCCGATGACCGGGCAGTACGGCCACTTCCACGTCTACGCGCCGGAAGACATCGCCTACGCCAAGGACCGCTACCGCAACGAGGTGCTGCGCCTGCTCGGTGTGCTCGACAAACGCTTGGCCGACCGCGCCTTCGTCGCCGGCGACGCGTACAGCATCGCCGACATGGCGATCTATCCGTGGATCAATCCCTACGACAAGGCGCCGCTGGACCTGGAGCCGTTCGCGAACCTGCGCCGCTGGCACGCCGCCATCGCCGCGCGCCCGGCCACGAAGCGCGCGTACGCGCTGCGCGAGAAGGTCAATCCGAACGCGGGCAAGCCGCTGAGCGAGGAAGAGAAGAAGCTGCTGTTCGGGTTGAAATGAGCCTTCCCCTCTCCCCGGCTTGCAGGGGAGAGGGAAGCCTCTCGCATCGGTTATCGAATTTCCCGAATCAGGGCGCGTTCGCCTTCAACTCGTAATTGGCCGGCGGCGCCGCGCCCAGCAGGTGCTGCACGAAGTAGTCCCAGCGCCGCCGCGTCACGTACTGGCTGGTCGCGCCCATGCCGTAGCCGTGGCGCGCGTTGGGGATCATCAGCATGTCGAAATCCTTGTTCGCCTTGATCAGCGCGTCGGCCACCAGCAGGCTCAGGTACGGCGGCACGTTGTCGTCCAGCGTGCCGTGCACCAGCATCAGCCGGCCTTGCAGGTTCTTCGCCATCGAGGCGTTGTCCTGGCCGGTGTAGTTGCTGCCGCTACCGTCTTCCTTCTTCTCCAGCAGGCCGTGGTAGCGCTCGGCCCAGTCGTCCTCGTAGCCCAGGTTGTCGTGGTTGCCGCTTTCGGCCCAGCCGACCTTGAACGTTTCCGGGTAGCGGAACAGCGCCGTCGTGGTCGCGTTGCCGCCGCCGCTGTGGCCCCACATGCCCACCCGCGACGTGTCGAACCACGGGTAGCGTTCGCCGAGCTGCTTCACCGCCGCGACCTGGTCGGGCAGGGTGTTGTCGGCCATGTTGCCGTAGGGCACGTCCTGGAAGGCCTTGCTGCGCCATGGCGTGCCCATGCCGTCGATGCCGATGAAGACGAAGCCCAGTTGCGCCAGCGACTGGCCGTCGCGGAACGCGGTGCCGAAGCGGTAATTGCTGACCGAGCCGACCTGCGGGCCGGGATAGATGTAGACGATCACCGGGTATTTCTTCGTCGGGTCCAGGTTCGCCGGCTTGACCATCAGCCCGTACAGGTCGGTCTTGCCGTCGCGCGCCTTTACCGTGATCTGTTCCGCCGGCTGCCAGCCGATCGCCTGCAGGCGCGAGATGTCGGCGCGGGCGATCTCGTGCTTCACCGCGCCATCGATGGCCGAACGCAACACCGTGACCGTCGGCTGCGCGGTGGTCGAATACGCGTCGACGAACCACGCGCCGTCTTCGGACATCGAAACGGCGTGGTCGGCGGTTTCCGGCGTCAGCAGCGTCGGCTCGCCGCCGTCCAGCGAGACCTTGTACAGGTGCTTGTAGTACGGATTGCCCGGCTCGCGGCCGTTGCCGACGAACCACAGCGTGCGCGTCTTGCCGTCGATGCGCGCGATGCCGTCGACGTTCCACTCGCCGGCCGTGACTTGGCGCTTCTCCTTGCCGGTGGCCAGGTCGTGCAGGTACAGGTGGCCCCAGTCGGATTTCTGCGAATACCACAGGAATTCGCCGCTTTCCGGCAGGTAGCGCCACGCGACCGAGGACAGCGCCGTATTGCTCTGGTACTGGGTGGCGACGGTTTCCGTGTACACGTCGCGCACTTCGCCGGTGGCGGCGTCGGCGACGCGCAGGGTCGCCGACTTGTGGCCGCGGTCGGTGCTGACGAAGGCCAGGGTCTTGCCGTCCTTCGCCCACTGCACGTCTTCCCAGCCGTTGTCGCAGACGATGTCGTCGCTGCAGGTGGAACGGTGGAAGTCCGCCGGCGTCTTCAGCCGCAGCACCTGCTTCGCCGCCACGTCGATCACCACGCGCTCGATCATGATCGGGTGCTCGTCGCCGGCCATCGGGTACTTCCAGCGCTCGACTTCCGGCGTGCCCACGTTGGTCTTCACCAGTACCATGTCGCCGACCTTGCGCTGGTCCTGCCGGAAGGTGGCGATCCTGGTCGAATCCGGCGACCACAGCAGCACCGCCTTGTCGCTGTGCTGCCAGCCGGCGTTGTCGGTGGCGTAGCCGTAGTCGGTCGCGCCGTCGCGGGTCAGTTGCGTTTCCGCGCCGCTGGCGAGGTCGCGCAGCCATAGGTTCCAGTCGCGGATGAAGGCTTCCTGCTTGCCGTCCGGCGAGGCCACGCCAGGTTTCTGCTTCTTCGCCGGCTTCGGTTTCGCGGCGCAGGTCTTGCCGTTGCAGACGAACGCGCCGGACGCGGTGGCGATTTCGACGCGGCCGCCATCCAGCGGCTTGATGCCGGTGACCGGCAGTTTCCCGGCCTTGGCCGGCTTGTCGCCCGATGCGGTCAGCGCCTTGGCCAGCGCCGCGTGGTCGAACGCCGGTCCGGCCTTGCCAGTGGCGACGTCGAACACCAGGAAGCGGTCGCCGCTTGCGTCATGGTCGCGATACCAGAAGCGGCCGGCGTCGAGCCAGGCGACCTTCTCGACTGCGTGGTCGACCAGCGGAGTGGCGTTCTGCGGAATGAATTTCGCGGCGCGGTCGTAGTCGTCGGCGGTGAGCATCGCGCCAGTCTGCGCGAGCGCCGACGACGCGATCAATCCCATCAACGCAACGGCGCCGAACCGCGCCCGGTATCCGAACTTGCCAGCCATGAGCCTTCCGTCATCGGGAAAAGGCCCATGCTAACCGCTGCGCGCGGCCGGCCGAACATGACTTGTGGCATTTCCCCCGTCCTGCCGGACGGGGCCCGGGTCACGGGGTCGCCGGTTCCGGCACCCAGATCGCCACGCCGGCGGCGTGCTTCTGCGTGGTCGGGATGCCGACGCTGACGCCGCCGCCGCTGTGGCGGCCGAAGCTGCCACCGCCGACCGACATGCCGCCGCCGGAGGACTGCGAGCCCACGCCCATCAGCACCACGCCGTTGGCGCCCAGCGCCGCGGCCTCGCGCTTGAGACGCGCCACCACCGCATCGGTCTGGCCCTGGGTGCCGAAGCCGACGCCGCTGGTGGATTCCAGTTGCGCGATCTGCACCGCGCCCGGCGGCACGGCGTCGTAGACCTGGACCACGGACGGGTCGACCGGCGGCCGCGCCTGGCCCAGCATGACCTTGGTGGTGCCGGCGCAGGAGGCCAGCAGGACGGCAAGCATTGCGAACGCGGCGGAGCGGATTTTCATGGCGACGACCCCCTTCTGAACCCCGGCATCTTCCGTCGGAACGGATGAACGCGAACCGACCCGCGACGGCTCCGGATTCGGCGCAGGCTATCATTTGCGCCCGTGACCCGTAGCCGCACCCCCGCATGAGCGCCGCCTTGCCCGATTCGCCGCCCCGCGCCCCGCGACTGGCGGTGGATTACGTCGGCGTCGAGGCGCTGGACGCCGCGCTGGCGCGAGCCGACACGCTGGCGGTGTTCGCCTTCGGCGACGCCGCGCCGGACCGCGCCGACCCGCGCTTCCTGCGCGTGCCGCTGCTGCCGCTGGGCGCGCCGGCGCTGGAAGTCTGGCGCGGGGCGGGCCCGGTGGCGACCGCCAGCGACGACGGCGTCGCCCACGCCGAGGACGGCGAACTACAGTTCGGCGCGCTGCAACTGCACGGCGGCGACGCCGAGGACATGCTCGCCGCCGGCGAGCGCGCCTACGCGCGGGCCGCCGCGTTCTGGCGTCGCAGCGGCTATCCGCACCTGCTGCGGATCTGGAACTACTTCGACCGGATCACCGACGGCGAGGGCGACGAGGAGCGCTATCGCCGGTTCTGCATCGGCCGCGTGCGCGGCCTCGGCGCGGTCGACACCGCCGCGCTGCCCGCGGCGACCGCGATCGGCGCGCCCGGCGAGGCGCGCGTGCTGCAGGTCTACTGGCTGGCCGCGCGCCGTCCCGGCACGCCGCTGGAGAACCCGCGCCAGACCAGCGCCTGGCGCTACCCTCGGCAGTACGGCCCGCAGTCGCCGAGCTTCGCCCGCGCGCTGTTGCCGCCGTCGCCGTCGCTGCCGTTGTTCGTCTCCGGCACCGCCAGCATCGTCGGCCATGTCTCCCGGCATGCCGGTTCGCTGGATTCGCAGCTCGACGAAACCCTGGCCAACCTCGACAGCCTGCTCGCCGCCGCGCGCGAGCGCCGGCCCGGCCTGCCGCCGCGGCTGGACGCCAGCGCGCGGCTGAAGGCCTACGTGCACGATCCGGCGCACGCGGCCCGGATCGAAACCCGGCTGCGCGAACGCCTCGGCGAGGCCGTGCCGCTGCTGCTGCTGCACGGCGACGTGTGCCGGCGCGAGCTGCAGGTGGAAATCGAGGGCATGCACGGCGTCATAATGGACGCCTGACCCAACCGGAGACGTGCAATGGGCCTGATCAGCCTGCTATGGGGCATTCTGGCGATGATCTTCATGGTCTTCGCCTTGATCCCCCTTCTCGGCATCACCAACTGGCTGCTGATTCCGTTCGCCGCGGTCGGCGCGATCATTGCCGCGATCGGCATCCTGTTCACCCGCACCGAAAGGCGCGGGCGCGCCAAGGCCGGGCTGCTGCTCAACGGCATCGTCATCGTCGTCGCGATCGTGCGGCTGGGCATCGGCGGCGGCGTCATCTGATCGCGCGCGAAAAGTTCGGGAAACCACGCATGGCCTATCCCCACATCCGCCCGCGCCGCATGCGCCGCGACGATTTCTCGCGACGGCTGATGCGCGAGCACGTGCTGACCGCGAACGACCTGATCTACCCGGTCTTCGTCCACGACCGGCCGGGCCGCGAGGCGGTGGCGTCGATGCCGGGCGTCGAACGGCTGTCGATCGACGAACTGCTGAAGGTGGCCGAACGCGCGCTGGAACTGCGCGTGCCGGCCATCGACCTGTTCGGCGTGCCCGATCCGGACGCCAAGACCGCCGACGGCCGCATCGCCTGGGACGAGGACGGCATCGTCCCGCGCGCGATCCGCGCGCTGAAGTCGCACTTCCCGGAACTGGGCGTGATGACCGACCAGGCGCTGGACCCGTACACCACCCACGGCCAGGACGGGCTGATCGACGACGACGGCTACATCCTCAACGACGCCACCATCGAGGCGCTGGTCAAGCAATCGCTGGCGCACACAGCCGCCGGCGCGGACATCCTCTCGCCCAGCGACATGATGGACGGCCGCATCGGCGCGATCCGCGCCGCGCTGGAGGCCAACGGCTTCGTCAACACGCGCATCCTGTCCTATGCGGCCAAATACGCCAGCGCCTTCTACGGTCCCTTCCGCAGCGCCGTGGGCAGCGCCGGCAACCTCGGCAAGGGCAACAAGTTCACCTACCAGATGGACCCGGCCAACTCCGACGAGGCGCTGCGCGAAGTCGCGCTGGACATCGAAGAGGGCGCGGACATGGTGATGGTCAAGCCCGGCCTGCCGTACCTGGACGTGATCCGCCGGGTCAAGGACGCCTTCGGCATGCCGACCTACGCCTACCAGGTCAGCGGCGAGTACGCGATGCTGAAGGCCGCCGCGCAGAACGGCTGGCTGGACGAGAAGGCCTGCGCGCTGGAGGCGCTGACCGCGTTCAAGCGCGCTGGTGCCGATGGCGTGCTGACTTATTACGCGCTGGATGCGGCGCGGTGGTTGAAGGAGTGACGTCGGCGAAGAGGCGGCTCTTCTTCTATCAGTTGTGGTGAGGGCGCATTGATCGGTGTTGTTTTGAGTGCGGGAGAGCGAAGGCGTTCCGCGCTGGCGCGCGGGTTACTTTTCTTTGCTTGTGCAAAGAAAAGTAACCAAAAGAAAGCACACCCTGCCTTCGCGCCCTCCGCGCTGCGCGCGGAGGGTCCGCTCCGCCAGCGGGATTTTTCGACGCGGCCTCCTGCCGCGGCGAAAAACGGCGCGCATCCCTGCGCGCCGCCCTTCGGGTTTTTCCCGCTGGCTCTGCCGCTGCGGACGGGGCCGAAATCGAAAGCCACATCAAAATCAACGGCAACGGCAACGGCAACTGCACAAGGCGTCGCCTTTGTTCGTCGTTTCTGGCCTGCGAGGGGATGACGAGTAAAAAGGATCCCCGGCATTCTTTGCGCCCTGCCGCGATTGAATGGAGAATGGCGGCGCGGCCAGACAGGCGCTCCCGGAAACCAGAGGTTTGCATGAAACGCTACGCCGTCTTCGGACACCCGATCGCGCACTCGCTGTCGCCGCACATCCATGCCGCGTTCGGCAAGCAGGCCGGCATCGCGCTGGAGTACGTCGCCATCGACGCCGCGCCGGAGGATTTCGCGGCGGCGCTGGAGCGCTTCGTCGCCGATGGCGGCGTGAGCGGCAACGTGACCCTGCCGCTGAAGGAAGCCGCGTTCGCGCTGTGTTCGACCCTCAGCGAACGCGCGCGCCGGGTCGGCGTGGTCAACACCCTGAGCTGGAACGACGGCCATTGGCACGGCGACAACACCGACGGCGCCGGACTGGTGCGCGACCTGACCGGACGCCGCGGCCTGGACCTGCGCGACCGCCGCGCGTTGCTGCTCGGCGCGGGCGGCGCGGCGCGTGGCGTCGCCCCGGCCCTGCTGGACGCCGGCGTCGCCGAGCTGGTGATCGTCAACCGCACGCCGGCCAGGGCCGACGCCCTGCAGGACGCGCTGGACCAGCCCGCGCGCGCGCATTCGCGCAACTGGGACGACCTCGGCGGACTGGGCGAATTCGCGCTGGTCGTCAACGCGACCTCGGCCGGACGCGGCGGCAATGGCGGGCATGCGTTCGACCTGCCGTTCTCGCTGGCCACGCCGCGCACCGCGGCGGTGGACCTGAACTACGGCGAGGCGGCGATCCCGTTTCTGGCCTGGGCGCGCGCGGCCGGTTGCCGCGACGCGATCGACGGCCTCGGCATGCTGGTGGAACAGGCGGCGGAAGCTTTCCAGCAATGGCACGGCACGCGCCCGGACACCGATCCAGTGTACGCGGAACTGCGCCAGCGACAGGCCGCGCTGGCGACGGCGGACTGAACGACGCCTAGACGCGCGCGCGCAACGCCAGCGCGGCCAGCGCGTCGGCGTGCGCGGGACTGTCGTTGAGGCAGGGGATGTAGCGCAGTTCGCCGCCGAGCTTGGCGAAGCCGCGGGCGTAGAACATCGCCACTTCCTCCAGCGTTTCCAGGCAGTCGGTGGCGAAGCCGGGGCAGACCACGTCGACCTTGCGCACGCCGCGCGCGGCCAGCGCCGACAAGGTGGCGTCGGTGGCCGGCTCCAGCCAGCGTTCGCGGCCGAAGCGCGACTGGTAGCACAGCGTCCACTCGCCGGTGGACAGACCCAGCGCGGCGGCGATCGCGGCCACGCTGGTCTCGCAGCGTTGCGGGTACGGGTCGCCGTGGTCGGCCACGCGCTGCGGCAGGCCGTGGAACGAGAACAGCAGGTGTTCGCCGGCGCCGTGGCGGGCACGCCAGTCGCGGATCGAGGCGGCGACCGTGGCGATCCAGCCGGGGTCGCAGGAATAATCGTCGATGAAGCGCAGGCGCAGCCCGCCGGCCAGTTCGCGCACGCGGTCGACGACCGAGGCGGTGGTGGTGGTCGAATACTGCGGGTACAGCGGCAGCACCACCACCTCGCGCACGCCTTCCTCGCGCAGCCGTTGCAGCGCCGGAGCCAGCGCCGGTTCGCCGTAGCGCATCGCGTGCGCGACCCGCCAGTGCGGCAGCCGCGCACGCACCGCTTCGGCCAGGCGTTGCGTGTACACCGCCAGCGGCGAGCCTTCCGGCAACCAGACCTGCGCGTACTTCTCCGCCGAACGGCCGCCGCGCAGCGGCAGCACCAGCCCGTGCAGCAGCGGCAGCCACAGCAGGCGCGGGAGCGAGACCACGCGCGGATCGCCGAGGAACTCGGCCAGATAGCGCCGCACCGCCTTCGCCGTGGGCGCTGCCGGCGTGCCTAGGTTGACCGCCAGCAGGGCGGTGTCGGGTGCGTCGGACATAGGCGCGCATTGTCGCAGAACCGGCGCGGCCTCAGCGCCGATTCATTGCAATGGGGCCATGCTCCGGCCCATCCGTCCACGAGTCCGTCCATGAGAGAGCGCCGCATGAGTGGTTCCCGTCGCATCGCCATTTCCCTCGCCGCGTTGCTGGCCGTCGCCGCCCAGGCCCAGGCCGGCGACCAGGAGGACCAGCGCGCCGGCAACGCGGTGCGCGTGCTGCAGGAAGTGCAGAAAATCCCGGAAAACTCCATTCCCGACAAACTGCTGGACGAAGGCCGCGCGATCATCGTCATCCCCGACACGATCAAGGCCGGGCTGGTCGTCGGCGGCCGCCGCGGCCACGGCCTGATGTCGATCAAGAACCCCGACGGCGCGTGGTCGCAGCCGGTGTTCGTCAAGCTGACCGGCGGCAGCATCGGCTTCCAGGCCGGCGTGCAGTCGTCCGACGTGGTGCTGGTGTTCCGCAACGACCGCAGCCTGGACAGCATCGTCAACGGCAAGTTCACCCTCGGCGCCGACGCCGGCGTCGCCGCCGGCCCGGTCGGGCGCAACGCCGCGGCCGCCACCGACGGCCAGTTGAAGGCCGAGATCTGGTCGTGGTCGCGCGCGCGTGGTTTGTTTGCCGGCGTCGCCCTCGACGGCGCGGTGCTGTCGATCGACGATGCGGCCAACGCCGCCGTCTACGGCCGCGACGCCACCCCGCGCGCCATCTTCGAAGGCCGCGCCGGCACGCCGTCCAACGCGGTGGTCGGATTCCGTGACGAACTGGAGGAAGCCACCGCCATCGCCCGCGCCAACCGCGGCGGCAGCGCCGCCGCCCCGGCGCGCCCGGTGGTCACCGCCGGCGCGCCGGTGGCCGCGCCGCAGCCCGCGGCGGCCGAAACCCAGCCGACCCAGGGTTTCCAGCCGGTCGACGACGGCAACGGCGTCAAGTCCGAGCCGCTGGACGCCACGCCCTGAATAGCCGCGCCGCCGGCGCGGCCTTCGCGCTATCCTTTCCGCTCCAACCTGGACCACGGCGAACGACATCATGGGTAGTTTCAGCATCTGGCACTGGATCATCGTCCTGGCCATCGTGCTGCTGATCTTCGGCACCAAGCGCCTGACCAGCGGCGCCAAGGACCTGGGCAAGGCGGTCAACGAGTTCAAGAAGGGCGTGCGCGGCGACGACGAAGACAAGTCGCCCGGCCAGTTGAGCGACCAGTCGCGCGACGGCGCGGGCAGCCAGTCGAAGGAAAACGACCGCAACGCGCCGTAAGCGCGGCCGTCCCGCGCCATGTTCGATATCGGCTTCACCGAACTGCTGGTCATCGCCGTGGTGGCCCTGGTGGTGCTCGGTCCCGAGCGCCTGCCAAAGGCCGCGCGCTTCGCCGGCCTGTGGGTGCGCCGCGCGCGCGCGCAGTGGGATTCGGTGAAGGGCGAGCTGGAGCGCGAACTGGCCGCCGAGGAACTCAAGCGCAGCCTGCGCGAGGCGCAGGGCGTAGTGGACCAGGTCAAGCGCGGCGTGCACGAGACCGGCGCGCAGGTGCAGCGCGAACTGGCGCAGGCGCAGGCGGCGGTCGAGGAGGGCGTCGCGCCGGTCGCCGCGCCGACGGAGCCCGTCACGACGGACGCCGCGGTCGTCGAAGCGCCCATTGAACCCGGCGGCGAGACGCCGGCCGAAATCGCGGACGATGCATCCGTCGAAGCGCCCGCCGAAGCGCCCGAAGCGGAACCGGCCGACGACGTGCAGCCCGACCTGTTCTCCGCACCGCCAGGGCAGGGCCGGCCATGAACGACGCCGCCCCCGGGCCCGACGCCGAAAGCAGCCTGATCGAGCACCTGATCGAACTGCGCCTGCGCCTGGTGCGCGCCTTGCTGGGCGTCGGCGTCGCCTTGCTGGCGCTGATGCCGTTCACCCGCAGGCTGTACGACGCGCTGGCCGCGCCGCTGGTCGCGCGCCTGCCGGAAGGCCAGCATTTCATCGCCCTGAACCCGGCCGGCGCGTTCTTCGCGCCGCTGAAGCTGACCTTCTTCGTCGCCCTGTTCCTCGCCATGCCGTGGGTGCTGTACCAGGCCTGGGCCTTCGTCGCGCCGGGCCTGTACCAGCGCGAGAAGCGGCTGGCCAAGCCGCTGCTGGCCTCGGCGGTGCTGCTGTTCTACGCCGGCTGCGCGTTCGCCTATTTCGTCGTGCTGCCGGCGGTGTTCAATTTCCTGGTCAAGTTCAGCCCGGCGGCGGTGGCGATCACGCCGGACGCGAACACCTACCTCGATTTCGTCGTGGTGATCTTCTTCGCCTTCGGCGCCAGTTTCGAACTGCCGGTGGCGCTGGTGATCCTGGTGCTGCTGGGCTGGGTGACGCCGAAGCAACTGGCCGAGGCGCGCGGCTACGCCATCGTCGGCATCTTCGTGTTGGCCGCGGTCATCACCCCGCCGGACGTGGTTTCGCAACTGCTCCTGGCGGTGCCGATGTGCGGCCTGTACGAACTGGGCATCCTCGCGGCGAAATGGGTGTCGCCGAAGCCGAGCGCTTGACTCTGGACCCGACTCCAGACTGCATACTGCACCCGGTTCCCCACCGGTAGACGACCATGAAGATCGGCGAACTGGCGCGGCGCGCCGGCGTCGGCATCGACGCGATCCGCTTCTACGAGCGCGAAGCGTTGCTGCCGCCCGCCCCGAGGCGCGAATCCGGCTATCGCGACTACGCCGCGGACGATCTCGGCCGCCTGCGTTTCATCCGTCGCGCCAAGGCGCTGGGGTTCAGCCTGGCGGAAATCCGCGAACTGATGTCGTTGTCGCAGCATGCGGACGCGGACATGGCGGCGGTGCGCGACGCGGCGACGGCCAGGCTCGCCGACGTGGAGACGAAGATGGCCGAACTGGCGCGCATCCGCGACGGCTTGGCGCGGCTGATCGAGGCCTGTCCGGGCCACGGCCGGCTGGACCACTGCCCGATCGTCAACGCATTGTCCGGAGAGAACGAATGAGTCCGCACGATCCGCACGCGCACGATCATCATCCTGCGCCGACGCCGGCCGCGACCGCGATCGATCCGGTCTGCGGCATGTCGGTGGACACCGGCAAGGGCAAGCCCACCGCCGAGCACGAAGGCAGGACGTACTACTTCTGCAGCACCGGCTGCCGCACGAAGTTCCTCGCCGACCCGGCGAAGTACCTCGTGCCGAAATCCGCGCCGCCGGCCGCCGCTGCCTGTTGCGGCGGACATGCCGCTGCGCCTGCCGCGCCCGCACCGGCCGGCACCGTCTACACCTGTCCCATGCACCCGGAAATCCGCCAGGACCATCCCGGCAGTTGCCCGATCTGCGGCATGGCGCTGGAGCCGGAGATGCCCAGCCTGGACGACGGAGAGAACCCGGAACTGGTCGATTTCAGCCGCCGCTTCTGGCGCACGCTGCCGCTGACCGTCGCCGTGTTCGCGCTGGCGATGGGTTCGATGTTCGTGCATGCGATCCCGGTCGGCGTGCGCACGTGGATCGAATTCGCGCTGAGCGCGCCGGTGGTGCTGTGGGCCGGCTGGCCGTTCCTGCAGCGCTGCGTGCAGTCGATCCGCAACCGCAGCCCGAACATGTTCACGCTGATCGGCATCGGCGTGGCCGCGGCCTTCGGCTACAGCGTGGTGGCGACCGTCGCGCCGGGCCTGTTCCCGGATTCGTTCAAGGCGCACGGCCACGTCGCCGTGTATTTCGAGGCCGCGGCGGTGATCGTGTCGCTGACCCTGCTGGGCCAGTTGCTGGAATTGCGCGCGCGCTCGAAGACCACCGCGGCGATCAGGGAACTGCTGGGCCTGGCGCCGAAGACCGCGCGGCGGCTGCGCGAGGACGGCGGCGAGGAGGACGTCGAACTGTCGCACGTGCACGTCGGCGACCGCCTGCGCGTGCGCCCCGGCGAGAAGGTGCCGGTCGACGGCGAAGTGCTGGAAGGCCAGTCGCACGTCGACGAATCGATGCTGACCGGCGAACCGATGCCGGTGGCCAAGCGCATCGGCGACCCCGTGATCGGCGCGACCCTCAACGGCAGCGGCGCGCTGGTGATCCGCGCCGGGAAGGTCGGCTCGCAGACCGTACTGGCGCAGATCGTGCAACTGGTCGCGCAGGCGCAGCGTTCGCGCGCGCCGATGCAGCGGCTGGCCGACAGGGTGGCGTTCTGGTTCGTGCTGGCGGTGCTGGCCGCCGCGCTGGTCACGTTCTTCGCGTGGGGCTTGTTCGGCCCGGAACGCGCATGGACCTACGCGGTGCTCAATGCGGTGTCGGTGCTGATCATCGCCTGCCCGTGCGCGCTGGGCCTGGCGACGCCGATGTCGATCATGGTCGCCAGCGGCCGCGCCGCCCGTGCCGGCGTGCTGTTCCGCGACGCCGAGGCGATCGAGAACTTCCGCCGCATCGACACCCTGGTGGTGGACAAGACCGGTACGCTGACCGAGGGCAGGCCGGGATTCCGCGGCGCCGTCGCGGCGGAGGGTTTCGACGAGGACGAAGCGCTGCGGCTGGCCGCGAGCCTCGACCAAGCCAGCGAGCACCCGCTGGCCGCCGCGATCGTGGCCGAGGCGCGCAAGCGTGGACTGGCATTGGCGAATGCCCAGGATTTCGAATCGGCCACCGGCATCGGCGTGCGCGGCACGGTCGAAGGCCGGCGCGTCGCCGTCGGCAATACCGAACTGATGCGCGAACTCGGCATCGATCCCGCGGCGTTGCAGGCCCGCGCCGACGCGCTGCGCGACGAAGGCGCCAGCGTGGTGTTCGTTGCCGCCGACGGCGCATTGGCCGGCCTGATTGCGGTCGCCGACGCGATCAAGCCCTCGACGCCGGAAGCGATCGCCGCGCTGCACGACGCCGGCCTGCGCATCGTCATGGCCACCGGCGACGGCGTCGCCACCGCCCGTGCGGTCGCGAAGCAGCTCGGTATCGACGAGGTGCACGGCGAAGTGCGCCCGCAGGACAAGATCGAACTGGTGCGCGAATTGCAGCGGCAGGGCCGCAAGGTCGCGATGGCCGGCGACGGCATCAACGACGCGCCGGCGCTGGCCGGCGCCGACATCGGCATCGCGATGGGCGGCGGCACCGACGTGGCGATGTCCAGCGCCCAGGTCACTCTGGTCAAGGGCGACCTGCGCGGCATCGTCCGCGCGCGCCGGCTGTCGCAGGCGACCGTGGCGAACATGCGCCAGAACCTCGGCTTCGCCTTCCTCTACAACGCCCTGGGCGTGCCGATCGCCGCCGGCGTGCTGTATCCGTTCGGCGGCCCGCTGCTGAGCCCGATGATCGCCGCGCTGGCGATGAGCCTCAGTTCCGTTTCCGTGGTCGGCAACGCGCTGCGGCTGGGGCGGACGCGGATCGACTGAGGCCCGATCCGCCGCACGGATTGCGGGCCGGCCGCATCAGCGGTGCGAGAAGATCGGGAAATCGTAAGGCGGCAGCGGATGCGGCAAGCCGGACGTGACCCACTCGTATGCCGCCAGCCCCGCCGGGCTGGCCGCGAGCAGTCCGACCAAGGTCTGCACGGCGAGCATCGCCCCGATGCCCCACCACCAGGCCGGATGCACCCGGCCGTCGCGGCGCAGGTCGCGGATCGCGCCGGCGACCGGGAAGAGCAGTCCCGGCGCGAAAGCCGCCCAGCCCGTCCAGGGAATGAACAAGGGCATCGGCAGCAAGCGCCCGAAGCCCGGCCCGAGGATCGTCGCCATCGCGCAGAGCATCAGCCGGCGGTGCCATTGCGTGCGCCGGCGTTGCAGGATCGCGGCCAGCACCAGCGCCGCGAAACCGAGAATCTGCAGCGGGTTCATGGCCAGGAAATAGGCCGGCTGGAAGAAGGGCGGCAATCTTCCGGCGCGCACGTCCAGCACGGTCATGTAGATGCCCGAGACGACCATCAGCGGCACCCAGATCGCCGCCAGCCAGCCCAGCCGGCGGTGCAGCGCCAATGAGTTGTTCGCCGCCAGCGCATTCTGGGTGACATAGAGCGCGGTCCAGCCGAAGAACAGCAGCGCATGCGCGTGGAAGCGCGGCGGCGACGCGAACGTCGAACGCCCCATCGCCAGGTTCAGCGAGAAGCCCGCCACCAGGACCAGCGCCATGAGGATCGCGCTGACCAGGAAGAATTGCCCATCGCGCCCCGTCGCGGGCCGCGCCGCGCCTGCCGAACCCGCAATCGTCCCCATCTCGCCGGTCTCCGCAGCAGGGTGCCCTCGCGCGATTTATACACCCGGAATCGAATGGCGGAACGCCATTCGTCGGGTGTGGGCGGCCAAGCCCGCTCCTGGACGGGTCAGACCTCGATGTGCGCCGGCGGCGGCGACGCGCCTTCCGCATCGCGCAGCATCTGCTTCCACGCGAAGTACGCGGTGCCGGCCAGCAGTGGCATCAGCACCGCCATCAGCAGCAGGTTCATCAGCAGGAGCGCCGCGCTGGGGCCGAGCAGGAACTGCGCGACCAGGGCGAGGATCTGCGCGGCGAAACTGATCGCCAGCAGGGCCACGAACAGCAGCAGCAGATAGACGGCCATCGCCGGCAGGTTGCGCAGGCTGGCGCGCAGGCTGTTGCCCAGCGCGCGCAGTCCCGGCGTGCCGGTGAACGCGATCTGCGGCACCGAGACGAAGATCGTCAGCACCACCGCGACCGCCAGCGCGATCGCCAGCAGCAGGCACAGCAGCGCGCCGCCGACCGGCAGGCCTTCGAGCAGGGCGGGGTCGGGCTGGCCGCCGGCCTCCTGCGCGGCGCGCATCTGCTCGGCGATCTCGCCGAAGCGCTGCAGCGACTCCTGTCCGATCAGCGCCAGAAACGCCACGCCCAGCGCGATGCCGGCGAACACCTGCGGCAGCAGCGTCGCCAGCAGGCTGCCGGCGCGGCCCAGTTGCAGGCCCTTGAACAGGTGCGCCGGCAGCGCCGGGCGTCCCTGGTCGACTTCGCGCACCGCCCACAGCAGGCCGGCGAACAGGAACGGCCCCAGCAGCGCCAGCGCCAGTTGCAGCGCCAGGCCCAGGGTCGGGCTCAATTGCGCGCCCAGCAGCACCAGCAACGCCAGCGCGCCCCAGGTCAGACCCAGCAGCCCCAGCGCCAGCGGTTGCCGGCGCAGCAGGGCGAAGGCGTCGAGCAGCCATTGCGCGCCGGCGCTGGCCGGCACCTTGTTGATATTCGGCATGGAGAAGACTTCGGAAAGGATTTCGGGTGTCGCGGGCGGGGCGCGCCCGTTGCGTTACTGGCCGTGCAGCCCGCGCGCGTGCTGGACGAAACGCCGCAATAGTTTGCGCGCTTGCGGGGCCGCCGTCACCTGACGGGCGATGGTGTCCGGGCAGCGGCCTTCGCTGCGCAGGTGGTCGGCGCGGGCGTGGACGTAGCCGCGCATGTGGTGGGTGGCGAATTCCGGGTGGAACTGCACGCCCCAGGCGCGGTCGCGCCAGCGGAAGGCGTGGCACTGGTCCTGCGCCGACTTCGCCAGCACCGTGGCGCCCTCGGGCGGGCGCGCCACCGTCTGCACGTGGGTGGCGTGGGCGAGGAAACGCGCCGGCAGGATCGAGAACAGCGGATCGTCGCCGGCAGGCGGGTGCAGGTCGATCTGCACCGTGCCGGATTCGCGCCCGGCCGGGTTGACCTTCACCTCGCCGCCCAGCGCGTGCGCCAGCAACTGGTGGCCGTAGCAGATGCCCAGCAGCGGCCGGCCGTCGTGGGCGGCGTCGCGCAGCCAGTCGGCGCTGCGCTCGCTCCACTCGGCGCGGTCGGTGACCATCGCCGCCGAGCCGGTGACGATGACGCCGGCGTAGCGGCGGTGCGAAGGCAGCGCTTCGCCGGATTCGACGTCGACCACGTCGGCCTCGGCCTGCTCCAGCCCGGCCGCGACCCGGATCCAGTGCGGGAAGCGGCCGTGGCGCTTGAGCGACTTCACCGGCTGGCCGGTTTCGACGATCAGGAAGGGGGCGGGTTTCATTCCGGCGGCGGCAGGACGGACAGGACTTCCTCGATTGTAGTCAGACCGGCGGCGACTTTTTCGAGGCCGGCGCGGCGCAGCGTGCGCAATCCCTGGCCGCGCGCGGCGCGGGCGAAGCCGGCCAGTTCCATGTCCGCGGTGATCAAACCGCGCAATTGCGGGGAAATCGGCAGCAATTCGTACAAACCGACCCGGCCCAGGTAGCCGGTGTTGCGGCATTCCAGGCAGCCGACCGGCGCATATGGCGTAACCGAATCAGGTAATGCCTCGCCGTCATCAAGCAGCGCCGCCCAGTCGCCGGCGTCCAGCGCGTGCGGGCGCTTGCAGTGCCGGCACAGGGTGCGGATCAGCCGTTGCGCCAGCACGCCGCTGAGGGTGCTGGCGACCAGGTAGTGCGGCACGCCCAGGTCGAGCAGGCGGGTGATCGCGGAGGCGGTGTCGTTGGTGTGCAGGGTAGACAGCACCAGGTGCCCGGTCAGCGAGGCCTGCACCGCCATCTGCGCGGTGTCCAGGTCGCGGATCTCGCCGATCATGATGATGTCCGGGTCCTGGCGCAGCAGGGTGCGCACGCCGCTGGCGAAGTCCAGGCCGATGTTGTGCTGGACCTGCATCTGGTTGAACTCGGCCGAGATCATCTCGATCGGGTCTTCCACGGTGCAGACGTTGACGTCCGGCGTGGCCAGGCGCTTGAGCGTGGAATACAGCGTGGTGGTCTTGCCCGAGCCGGTGGGGCCGGTGACCAGCACGATGCCGTGCGGGCGCTCGACCAGCGCGTTCCAGCCGGCCGCCTCCTGCGGGCTGAAGCCGAGCTGGTCGATGCTCTTGAACGCCGCGTCCGGGTCGAAGATGCGCATCACGCACTTCTCGCCGAACGCGGTGGGCATGGTGGAAATGCGCATCTCCACTTCGCGCCCGCCCGGCGAGCGGGTCTTGATGCGGCCGTCCTGCGGGCGGCGGCGCTCGGCCAGGTCCATGCGCCCGAGCACCTTGATCCGGCTGACCACCGCGGTCATCACCGCCGGCGGCAGCTCGAACACCTTGTGCAGCACGCCGTCGATGCGGAAGCGGGTGCGCCCGGATTCGCGGCGCGGCTCCAGGTGGATATCGCTGGCGCGCTGCTCGTAGGCGTACTGCAGCAGCCAGTCGACGATGTGGACGATGTGGTGGTCGTCGGCGTTGACGTCGCCGGCGCGGCCCAGTTCGACCAGTTGCTCGAAGCTGGGCAGGCCCGCCGCGTGCTCGCCGCGGCCGTCGCGCGCGCCGCGCACCGAGCGGGTCACGCCGAAGAACTCCATCGTGTAGCGATGCAGGTCCAGCGGATTGACCATGACCACGTCGATGTGCCGGCGAGTCATGTGCTGCAGGTCGTCGCGCCAGCCCTGCGCCAGCGGCTCGCTGGTCGCCACCAGCAGCCGGTCCGGCTGCACCGCCAGCGGCAGGATGCGGTGGCGGCGCGCGTAGGGGTGAGAGATCACCGCGGTCACCGCGGCCACGTCCACCCGAGTCGGGTCGATGCGCAGGTAGGGCACGCCGGCGCGGCGCGCCAGCCATTCGGTCAGGCGTTCCAGCCCCAGTTCGCTGCCGGCCGGCTCGGCGGCGGCCAGCTTCAGGTTGGCCAGCATCACCAGCGGATGCACCTCGCTGGCGCTGCGCGCGCCCTGGGCGTTGAACTGGATGCGCTCGCTCTCGCCCGGCGCAACCAGGCCGTCGGCCAGCAGCGCGGCGGAGACGCCGTCGAACGACAGCCGGCCCGGCGGCAGCGGCGTCGCGGCCGGCGGCGGGACTGGCGACAGGCGTGGTTGCATCGGGGAAACCCTTGCGGCGCGGGGCTTTGCCGCGGATGTGGCCGCTATACTAGCCCACCCCCGATTTCCGGCTTTTGCTGCATGTCCGATTCCGCGCGCGTACCGATCACCTTCCAGGGCCTGATCCAGACCCTGAACCAGTACTGGGCCGGGCAGGGCTGCGTGCTGATCCAGCCGCTGGACCTGGAAGTCGGCGCGGGCACCTTCCATCCGGCCACCTTCCTGCGCGCGCTCGGACCGGAGCCGTGGAACGCCGCCTACGTGCAGCCTTCGCGCCGCCCCACCGACGGCCGCTACGGCGAGAACCCCAACCGCCTGCAGCGCTACTACCAGTACCAGGTGGCGATGAAGCCGAACCCGGACGATATCCAGCAGTTGTACCTGGATTCGCTCAAGGCGCTGGGCATCGACCCGCGCGTGCACGACCTGCGCTTCGTCGAGGACAACTGGGAATCGCCGACCCTCGGCGCCTGGGGCCTGGGCTGGGAAGTGTGGTTGAACGGCATGGAAGTCACCCAGTTCACCTATTTCCAGCAGGCCGGCGGCCTCGAGTGCAGGCCGGTGCTGGGTGAGATCACCTACGGCCTGGAACGGCTGTGCATGTACCTGCAGAACTGCGACAACGTCTACGACCTGGTGTGGACCTACGGCCCGGACGGCGCGCCGGTGCGCTACGGCGAGGTCTACCACCAGAACGAGGTCGAGCAGAGCGCGTACAACTTCGAGCACGCCGACGTGGCCGAACTGTTCCACCGCTTCGACGCCTGCGAGAAGGAAGCCCTGAAACTGGTCGAAGCGGGCCTGCCGCTGCCGGCCTACGAGCAAGTGTGCAAGGCCTCGCATTCGTTCAACCTGCTCGACGCGCGCCGCGCGATCTCGGTCACCGAGCGCCAGCGCTACATCCTGCGCGTGCGCACGCTGGCGCAGGCGGTGGCGAAGGCGTATTACGCGCAGCGCGAGAAGCTGGGTTTCCCCGGCCTGAAGCAAGACGGCAAGGAGGCCGCGCGATGAGCCAGCAACTTCCCCTGCTGATCGAACTGGGCGCCGAGGAACTGCCGGTCAAGGCGCTGCCCGGACTGGCGCAGGCGTTCTTCGACGGCGTGATCGCCGCGCTGGAAAAACGCGGCGTCGCGGTCGAGCGCGGCGACGCCAAGCCGCTGTACACGCCGCGCCGCCTCGCCGTGCTGCTGCCGGGCGTGGCGGTCGAGCAGCCGCAACAGGCGTCGGAAACGCTGGGCCCGTACATCAACATCGCCCTCGACGCCGACGGCCAGCCGACCCGCGCGCTGCAGGGCTTCGCCGCCAAGGCCGGCGTCGACTGGACGCAGCTTGAAAGGCTGGCCGACAACAAGGGCGAACGCTTCGTCCATCGCTCGGTCAAGGCCGGCGCGCTGACCATCGACCTGCTGCCGGAGGTCGTGCGCGAAGCGGTCGCCGCGATCCCGGTGCCCAAGCCGATGCGCTGGGGCGACCACGACTACGCCTTCGCGCGCCCGGTGCACTGGCTGGTGCTGCTGTTCGGCAAGGAAGTGGTGCCGGCGGAACTGCTAGGCGTGAAATCCGACCGCATGAGCCAGGGCCATCGCTTCGAGCACGACAAGCCGGTGTGGCTGAGCCAGCCCGGCGACTATGTCGACTCGCTGCGCGGCGCGCGCGTGCTGGTCGATCCGGACGAGCGCCGCGCGCGCATCGTCGCCGAGGTCGAGGCCGCCGCGCGCCAGGTCGGCAGCGACGCGCGCGTCACCGACGACAACCTAGAACAGGTCGTGTGCCTGACCGAGTGGCCGAAGGCGGTGCTGTGCAGCTTCGAGCCGGCGTTCCTGGCGGTGCCGCAGGAAGCGCTGATCGAGACGATGGAGGTCAACCAGAAGTTCTTCCCGGTGCTGCGCGAGGGCAAGCTGACCCAGTACTTCATCGGCGTCGCCAACATCGAGTCGAAGAACGAGGCCGAGGTGCGCAAGGGCTACGAGCGCGTGATCCGCCCGCGCTTCTCCGACGCCAAGTTCTTCTTCGACGAGGACCTGAAGCAGGGCCTGGCGTCGATGGGCGACGGGCTGAAGACCGTCACCTACCAGGCCAAGCTGGGCACGATCGCCGACAAGGTGCAGCGCGTCGCCGCGCTGGCCGAGACCATCGCCAAGGAAACCGGTGTCGATCCGGCGCAGGCGCGCCGCGCCGCGGAACTGGCGAAGAACGACCTGCAAAGCCGCATGGTGGGCGAGTTCCCGGAACTGCAGGGCATCGCCGGCCGCCACTACGCACTGGCCGCGGGCGAGCCGAAGGACATCGCGCTGGCCATCGACGAAAGTTACCAGCCGCGCTTCGCCGGCGACGACATCGCGCTGTCGCCGCTGGGCAAGGTGCTGGCGATCGCCGAGCGGCTGGACACGCTGGCCGGCGGCTTCGCCGCCGGGCTGAAGCCGACCGGCAACAAGGATCCGTTCGCGCTGCGGCGCAATGCGCTGGGGTTGGCGCGGACGGTGATTGAGAGTGGATTGGATCTCAATCTGAGTTTGTTACTGGAAAAAGCAATCGCATTGCTGCCTGAAAAGGCACAACCACATCCTGATCGTGGTACTGAGACGACGCATATCGATCTTTTCGAATTCATTATCGAGCGGTTGCGCGGCTATTATTCTGAGAAAGGTATTCCGACGACGCACTTCAATTCCGTTGCCGAACTTGCATACAGACAGATATTCTCGCTGTCCGACTTCGACACCCGCATCGACGCCATCGGCCAGTTCGCCGCGCTGCCGGAAGCCGCCGCGCTGGCCGCGGCCAACAAGCGCATCGGCAACATCCTGAAGAAGGCCGACATCGCGATCCCGCATGCGGTGGCCCGCGACCTGCTCAACCATCCCGCCGAGGCCGCGCTGGCCGAAGCGGTCGAAGCGGCGCTCGGCGACACCGACGAGGCCCTGCATCGCCGCGACTACGTCAGGGTGCTGGGCCGGCTGGCGCAACTGCGCCCACAGGTCGACGCCTTCTTCGACGGCGTGATGGTCAACGCCGAAGACCCGGACGTTCGCGGCAACCGCCTCGCGTTGCTCAAGCGCCTGTCCGACCGTTTCGGTGCGGTCGCGGCGATCGAACACCTGTCGGTCTGATTGTGCTCCTTCCTCCCTCTCCCCCCTGCGGGAGAGGGAAACGTGCGCGAAGCGCACGAGGGGTGAGGATGGCCTTAAGTTTGCGCGGCACTGCCGCGCAGGCCATCCGAACGCCCGGCGTGCTGCGCCGGGCCGGAATGGGGCCGGCTTTTCGCGCGAAGCAGCACGCTCGCGGCGCTCGCCTCCCCTCATCCGGCGCTTCGTGTCACGCACCGGTCGCATCACCTCGCGTTAACCCGATTCCATTCCCGCCCGCTATCCTGACCGCATGCGCTTCCCCTTCCTTCTCGCCGCGGCCGCCTTGTTCTGCCTTGCCGGCCCGGCGTTCGCGGCGGGTACCGTGGACAAGGTGGAGGTCAAGGGGCTCGACGACGAGTTGATGGTCGAGAACATCCAGGCCGCGCTGACGCTGAACCAGTCCATCGGCAAGCGCCTGGGCGAATCGCGACTGGAATACCTGCTGCAGGAAGCCGAGGCCGAGGCGCGCGAGGCGCTGGAACCGTTCGGCTACTACTCGCCGACCATCACCGTCGACGCGCCGCGCGGCGCAGCCGACGCCGACGGCCGCCGCAACGACCACATCGTCGTCACCGTTACCGTCGCGCTGGGCGAGCCGGTGCGCGTGCGCCATTCGGACATCCGCGTCGAGGGCGAGGGCGCCGACGACCGTTACCTGAAGGAAGACCTGGCCGCATTCAAGCCGGCGCCGGGCGAGGTGTTCGACCACACCACCTACGAGACCAGCAAGCTGGTCATCGTGCAGCGGCTAGCCGAACGCGGCTACCTGGACGCCGACTTCCTCGACCGCAAGGTCGAGGTGACGCGCGCCGACCACGCCGCCGACATCGAGCTGAGCTGGATCAGCGGCATCCGCTACGACATGGGGCCGACCACCTTCCACCAGGACTATTTCACGCCGGGCCTGCTGGAGCGGTTGGTGTACTGGGAAGAGGGCAGCTACTACCACCAGGGCAAGCTGGACCGCCTGCGCCAGTCGCTGGTCGGGCTGGACTACTTCGGCAGCATCGACATCCAGCCCGATCCCGACAACGCGGTCGACGGCCGCGTGCCGATCGACGTCAACCTGACCCTGGCCAAGCGCAGCATCTACACCTACGGCCTCAGCTACGGCAGCGAGAGCGGCGCCGGCGTGCGCGCCGGGGTGGACCGGCGCTACGTCAACTCGCGCGGGCACAAGCTGTCGACGATGCTCGACTACGCGCAGAAGCGAAAATCATTGAGCGCGCTGTACCGCATCCCCGCGTTCAAGTGGCTGGACGGCTGGTACGGCATCGGCGCGACGCTGTACGACGAGCAGACCGACTACATCGATACCCGCCGCATCGAATTCACCGGCAGCCGCAGCGGCGAGATCAACGAGCACCTGACCGCGAACGTGTCGCTGCACGTCCTGCGCGAACGCTGGCGCTACGGCGAGGACGATCCCTACCAGTATTCGACCCTGACCTATCCGGAAGTCAGCGCGCAATACGTCAACGTCGACAACCGCCTGTTCCCGCGCAAGGGCATCGTCGGCACCGCCTCGCTGCGCGCGGGCGTCGAGGGCGCCGGTTCCGACGCGACCTTCGGCCAGTTGCGCGTGACCGCGCAATGGCACCACGGCGTCGGCGAGGTCGATCGCCTGCTGGTGCGCGGCGAGGTGGGCACCACCTGGACCAACGATCTGGTGTCGATGCCGCCGAGCCTGCGCTTCTTCGCCGGCGGCGACCGCAGCGTGCGCGGCTACGCCTGGCGCGAAGTGGGGCCGCGCCTGGCCAACGGCTATGCGCTGGGGGCCAAGCACGTCGTCACCGGCAGCGTCGAATACGAGCACTACTTCAACGCCGGGCCCTACGGCATCGCCGTGTTCGTCGACAGCGGCAGCGCCTTCGACCGGCGGCCCGACTTCCAGACCGGCGTCGGCATCGGCGCGCGCTGGCGTTCACCGATCGGGCCGGTGCGGGTGGACATCGCGCACGGGCTGGACCACGCGGACTCGGCGGTGGAACTGTACCTGAGCATCGGGGTGGGGCTGTGAGCCGCCGGCCCGACGAGGTTTCCCCGGAAGAGCGCGAGGCGCGCATCGCCGAACTGCGCGCGCGCCGCAAGGCGCGGCTGCGCACGCTGGCGTTGCGCAGCGGGATCGTCACCGCCGCGCTGGTCGTGCTGCTCGTCGTCGCCATGTACTGGCTGCTGCAGACCGTGGCCGGGCGCGACGTGCTGCTGGCGCAGATCGTGGCGCGCCTGCCGGCCGGCTCGTCGTTGACGTGGAAAAGCATCGAAGGCCCGCTGGCCGGCCCGTTGACCTTGAACGGGGTCGAATTCCGCTACGACAAGCTGCGCTTCACCGCCGAACGCGCCTACCTGGACCCGGACATCCGCCCGCTGCTGGGCAAGCGCCTGCGCCTGGACGCGCTGCAGTTGCGCAACGCCACGCTCGACCTGCCGAAAAGCGACGACGAGCCGTTCAAGCTGCCGACCTGGCCCGACGTGCTGCCGCAGATCGACCTGCCGCTGGCGATACAGGCGGACGACCTGCAGGTCGACGGCCTGCGCCTGAGCCGGCAGGGCGAGCCGCTGATCGACATCGCGCGCGCGCGCGGCGGCATCGACGTCGGCGACGGCTACGCGAAGCTGGAGAAGCTGACCGTGGACAGCGACCGCGGCCGCTTCACCGCCAACGGCGAATACCGGCCGCGCCGCCGCCATCGCACCGACCTGGTCGCCACCGCGGTATTCCCCGCGCCGCGCGGCCGCACGCCGGCGCGACTGGGGCTGGTGGCCAAGGGCGACGATGCGCGCATGGTGCTGGCCGTGGCCGGCAATGCGCCGGCGCCGCTGCGCATCACCGCGACCGTCGACGGCCGCCGCAAGCCCGACTGGCGTTTCCGTGGCAGCACCGAGGCGCTGGATCTGGGGCTGTTCGGCGTGGCGGGCGAGGGCGCGCCGCTGGCGTTCGACCTGCGCGCCGACGGCCACCAGGGCACGGCGAAGCTGCAGGGCCGCGTCGAGCAGGGCGACCTGTCCGCCGAAATCGAGCCTTCGCAGGTGCGCATCGACGATAACAAGGTGCTGACGGTGGAACCGCTGGCGCTGCGTGCGCTCGACGGCCGTGCGGTCCTGCGCGGCACCGCCGACTTCGGCGACGAAACCGATCCCAGGTTCAACTTCGCGATCAACGCGCGCGGGCTGCGCTGGGGCGGCGACGCCGCCGCCGACAACGCCGGCAGCATCGTCGGCGACGGCGATTTCGGCGTGGCCGGCCGCTTGAAGGCGTGGGCCGCGATCGGCAAGGCCACCCTGCAACGCGACGAACAGAAGGCGACGGTCGATTTCGATGCGCGCGGCGACGATGCGCGCGCGCGGTTGCACAAGCTGCTCGTGTCGATGCCGACCGGCAAGCTCGACGTCACCGGCGAGGTCGGCTGGGCGCCGAAGCTGGACTGGAACGTCGATGGCAAGCTCGACGGATTCGATCCCGGTTACTTCCTGCCGGACTGGCGCGGCGACGTCTCCGGCGCGTTCGCCAGCCAGGGCGAGGCGCGCGATGTCCCGGACGGGCAGGCGCCGGCCTTCGACGCCACCCTCGACGTACCGCGGTTGCGCGGCCACCTGCGCGCGCGCGCGCTCGACGCCAGCGGCAAGTTCGCCCTGCACGGCGACGCCGGCGAGGGCGAGGTTGCGCTGCGGCTGGGCGACAGCAAGGTCGACGCCAAGGGCAAGGTCGGCGCGACCCTGGACATCGATGCGCACCTGCAGCCGCTGCACCTGGCCGACCTGCTGCCGGACGCCGGCGGCAACCTGGCCGGCACGCTGAAACTCACCGGCACGCGCGATGCGCCGAACCTGGACGCCGACCTCGACGGCAGCGGCCTGAAATGGCAGGACTATTCCGCCGAGCGCCTGAGCCTGCACGGCCGCCTGCCGTGGCGCGGCGACGATGGCGAACTGGCCGTCGCCGGCAGCGGCATCGTCGCCGGCATGGCGCTGGACAGCGTGCGCGTGGGCGCACGCGGCGCGATCGAGAACCTGCGGCTGGACGTCGAGGCGCGCAATCCGATGATCGCGCTGGCGCTGTCCGGCAGCGCGCTCAAGCGCGGCGCGAACTGGCAGGGCGCGCTGGATGCCCTGCAGTTGACGCCGAACAAGGGCGACGCATGGCGCCTGCGGCAGCCGGCGCAGTTCGCACAGAACGGCGCCGCGTGGACGCTGAGCCCGGCCTGCCTCGGCGCGGGCGGCGGCAACGGCGAGCTGTGCTTGCAGGCCGACTGGCCGCGCAGCGGCGTCGCCGCGCACGCCGACGCCTTGCCGCTGACCCTGGTGCAGCCGTGGCTGCCGAAGACCAACGGCCGCGACATCGCGTTGAACGGCAACGTGTCGCTGGACGGCGCGTTCCGCCCGCGCGGCAACGCCTGGGAAGGCGAACTGCATCTGGCCTCGGCCGAAGGCGGCGTGCGCCTGGGCGGCGCGCGCCGCGAGGTGATCGGCTACGACCACTTCAGCATCGACGCCACCTTCGATCCGCAGAGCATCCAGGGCCGCCTCGGCACCGGCTTCAAGGGCGACGGCTACGTCGACGCGACCTTCGCCACCGGCTGGGACGATTTCTCGCCGCTGAAGGGCGACCTGTACCTGCACAACTCGCGGCTGTTCTGGCTGGAGCTGTTCTCGCCCGACTTGGTGCAGCCCAAGGGCGTGCTGGCCGGACACGTCAGCGTTACCGGCACCCGCGGCAAGCCGCTGCTCAACGGCGAGGCGAAGCTGACCGAGTTCACCGGCGAATTGCCCGCGCTGGGCATTTCCCTGACCGACGGCAGCGCCGCGCTGACCGCGCTGGCCGACGGCAGCGCGAAGATCAGCGGCCGCTTCGGCTCGCAATCGACTACCGGCGGCGAAGCGCCGAAGGACGGCTACCTGCAGGTGGACGGCAGCCTGTCGTGGCTGGACGGCGACGCGCCGCTGCACTTCGACGTGCGTGGCAACGACTTCCTGATCTCCGACACCAACCAGTTGCGCATCGTCGCCGCGCCGGACCTGCAGGTGGAAATCGGCGGCGGCGTGATCCGCGTCGGCGGCAAGGTCGTGGTTCCGGCGGCCAGCATCGACATCGAGAAGCTCGACTCCGGCGTGTCCGTTTCCGAGGACGTGGTGGTGCTGGATCCGGCCGATCCGGAACGCGCGCCGAGTTCGCGCCTGGACCTGGGCC
Source organism: Pseudoxanthomonas sp. (assembly GCA_047601245.1). Lineage (GTDB taxonomy): Bacteria > Pseudomonadota > Gammaproteobacteria > Xanthomonadales > Xanthomonadaceae > Pseudoxanthomonas_A. The sequence goes on along the minus strand of JASGJU010000002.1, from coordinate 2,121,801 downwards.
TGGCGATCACCCTGGGCGACGCGGTGAAGCTGAAGGGCTACGGCCTGGACGGCGCGCTGTCCGGCACCCTCAACGTGCGCTCGCGTCCCGGCCAGTCGATGGCCGCGACCGGGCAACTGGACGTGGACGGCCGCTACGCCGCCTACGGCCAGAAGCTGCAGATCACCCAGGGCCGGCTGAGCTGGAGCAACAGCCCGGTCGGCGATCCCAACATCAGCCTGCGCGCCGAACGCGAGGTCATCAGCGCCAATGTGACTGCCGGCATCAGCGTCACCGGCCGCGCCACCCAGCCGCGCGCGCGGGTCTGGTCCGATCCGGAACTGCCCGAATCCGAGGCGCTGGCCTACCTGGTGCTGGGACGCTCGCTGGGCACCGCCAGCAGCAGCGAGAGCCAGCAGATCAACGCGGCCAATTCGGCGCTGTCGGCCGGTGCCGGCCTGCTGGCCTCGCAACTGGGCGCGAAGATCGGCCTGGACGACGCCGGCGTGCTGGAATCGCGCACCCTCGGCGGCAGCGTGTTCGGCATCGGCAAGTACCTGTCGCCGAAGCTGTACGTCAGCTACGGCGTGTCGATGGTCGGCGAGGGCAGCGCGGTGACGCTGAAATACCTGCTGCGCAAGGGCTTCGACGTGGAAATCGAATCCAGCACGATCGAGACGCGCGGTTCGCTGAACTGGCGCAAGGAAAAATAGAAGCGGGCCCGTCCGCGCCTACGCGGTCGGAATGCGATTCGGATCGACGCCCGATCCGATCGCCCTTGCCGCCAACGGCAAGGCGACGCGGATCGTCGCGCCTTGTCCGGGCGCGCTGTCCACCGCGATCGCGCCGCCGGCCGCCTGCACCAGGCTGGCGGCCACCGCCAGCCCCAGGCCGGTGCCCTGTCCGCTGGGCTTGGTGGTGAAGAACGGCTCCAGGCAGCGTTCGCGCACTTCCGCGCTCATGCCGTGGCCGGTGTCGCTCGCGGCGATCTGCAGCAAGCCGGGACCGGAACGGCCCAACGCGATCGTGAAGCGCCCGCCGTCGGGCATCGCGTGTTCCGCGTTCGCCGCCAGCGTCAGCAGGATCAACTCCAGTTGCGCACGGTCGAAGCGGATCAGTCCCGGCGAGGGCTGCAATCGCAGTTCCAGCGCGGTACGCGCGGAGAACAGTTGCCGCAGCATCGGCCGCATCTCCTCGATCGCTTCGGCCGGGTCGAACACCTCCGGCCGCGCGTCCTCCATGCGGCCGAAATCCAGCAGGCGACGGCTGACCGCGGCCGCTCGCCGCGCGGCCGACTGCACGTCCAGCAGCGCTGCATGCGCCTCGTCCAGCGTGGCGCTGGCGCGCCCGCGCTCGGCGTGGCCCAGCACCAGCGTCAGCAGGTGGTTGAAGTCGTGGGCGATGCCGCTGGACAGGCGGCCGATGCTTTCCATCTTCTGCGCATGCACCAGTTGGTCGCGTTGGCGCTCCTTCTCCTGCATCTCCAGTTGCAGGCGGTCGCGCGAGCGCGACAGCGCATTGCCGCGATGGCGCGCCAGCGCCAGGTTCTCGCGCAAGCCGGTCAATACCTGGTCCAGCACGAACGCGGTCAGGCCGAAGCCGGCGATGCAGGCCAGCACACGCTGGCCGACCAGCAGCAGGTACCGCGGACTGCTGACCAGCGGCCCCGCGTCGCGCCAGCCGCCGACGATCACCAGCAGCGCCAGCCACGCCACCGTCGCCCACAGCGCGCGGCGGCCGAGCAGGGCGCCGCCGATCAGCACGGGCACCAGTTGCAGCAGTTGCTGCGGCGCCTGCAACGCCAATCCCCAGCGCACGTAGGCGATGCCCAGCAACGCCAGCGACGCTGTCACGAACAATCGCGCCGACTCGATGAACGCGCCACGCCGCAGCAGCGCCAGGCAGGCCAGCAGCATTGTCACATTTAGCAGCGCCATGCCCACCGCAAGCGGATCGACGCCGTTGCTCCACGCCAACAGCAGGCCAAGCGCCTGCAACAGCGCCGACAACACCAGTACCGTTTGCAACATCAGGCCATTGCGGCGCTCGACCGGATCGGCCAGCGGCAATGCGCGCCACCAGCGCAACGGCCATGGCGAGTCCACGGAAAAGCGGCCGTCGGAAATCGGATCGCGCACGGGATCGAACCGGAAAACGCAAGCGGAACTACGCACCGGGCGGTACTATAACCGCTGGCTTGAGGAGCTACGGCAAGCTCCCGGACTGGAAACCAACCGGATGTTGAGATTCCCCCCGCGTCACGCCGCCTGGTTGTTGTTGGCTTTGTCCATCGTTCGCTTCCCCGTCGCCGCGCAGACGGTGCTGCCGTTGTCGCCGCAGGCGCAGGCCCTGGTCCGCTGCGACAAGATGGCCGTCGTGCGGCCGGGCGACGCCGAAGCCGCGGCGCGGGAAGCGCTCGCCGCTTCCGCGATCACGCCCGACCAGCGCGCCGCCGCCAGCGCCTGCTTGGCGGCGGCGCAACTGTTCTCCGGCCGCGAGCAGGACGGCGCCGCCAGCCTCGACGTGGCGATGAAGCAACTCGACGCGCCCGGCGTCACGCCGGTGGGACGGTTGGAAGCGCAATTGCGCCTGGCTTCGCTGCTGCTGCGCGTGGGTCGCTTGGACGAGGCGCTGAAGATGCAGCAAACGGTGCTGGCCGGCGCGCGCGAGCACAACATCGTGCCGCTGCAACTGCAGTCGCTGCGCTTCATCGGTCAGGTGCGCGCCAACGAATTCGACGATCCCGAAGGCGCGCTGCCTTACTACCAGCAGGCCTACGACCTGTACCGTTCGCTGCCCGCCGTCCCGGGGATGCGCCCGCCGGTTCCCGCCTTCGATCTGGGCGAACTGATGCTGCGGCTGGGTCGCCTGGACGACGCCGAACCGTTGCTGGCCGAAGCCGCCGCAGGCGCGGCGACGATGCCGGAAATGGCCGGCCTGATCGACCGCGTCGACATGCTGCGCATCGAGATCCTGCGCCAGCGCGGCCATCCGGCCGAGGCCGAAAAGAAATTCGCCGCCGCACTGGAACGCGCGCGCGCCAGCAACGACATGCTTGGAGAGGGCGCGGCGCAGTACGGATTGGCCCGTTCCCGGCTCGACCTGGGTCGCGCGCAGGAAGCGCTGGCGCCCGCGCGTGCGGCCCTGGCCGTCGCCGAGGCCGGCAAGTATCCCTACGAAACCCGCGGCGCGCTGGAACTGCTGGCCGACGTCAGCACCGCGCTTGGACAGGGCAAGGAAGCGCTGGACTACGCCACGCGTGCGCGGGAAGTCGGTCGCGGCCTCGACCGCCAAGCCACCGAACGCCGGTTGGCCAGCCTGCAGGCGCAGGCAGCCGGCGAACTGGCGTCCGCAGGACTGGGCGAACGCGCCGGCCAGGCGTACACCGCCCTGCTGCGCAACATCGCCATCGCCGTGCTCGGCGGCCTGACCCTGTTCGCGCTGGCGTTGGCGATGCGCGCGCAGCGGCGGCAGCGCGAACTGGCCGCGCTCGGCGATACGGATTCGCTGACCGGGCTGCCGAATCGCCGCAGCGCCACCCGCCGCATCGAGGCGCTGGCGGCCGGCGAAGGCGCGCGCACCGCGCTGCTGCTGATAGACATCGACCGCTTCAAGAGGATCAACGACCAGTTCGGCCACGATGCCGGCGATCGCGCGCTGAACGCGGTCGCCGACTGCCTGCGCCGATCCTGCGACGCCGGCGACCTGGTCGCGCGCTGGGGCGGCGAGGAATTCCTGGTGCTGCGCGAGAACACCACGCAGGAAGCCGCGTTCGCGCTGGCCGCGCACCTGCGCGCGCAGGTCGAACGCCTGCAGGTGACGGTCGAGGAAATGGAGACGCCGCTGCAATTGTCGGCGTCGATCGGCGTGGCCTCGCTGCCGCTGTTTGCGGAAAGCGGAAGCGGCTGGCAAGACGCATTGCGCGCGGCCGACCGTGCGCTGTACGCCGGCAAGCGCGCCGGCCGCAACGCATGGGTGGGGCTGTGGGGCATAGCGACTGGCATCGACGCCAAGCGTGCGTTGGCCGACGTGCCGGAAGCGCTGGCCGAGGGTTGGCTCGTCGCCGGCGGCAACCGTCCGCTGGATTGGATGACCGCGCCATCGTCACGCAAAACGAACCTTGCGGCGGCGCGCATTGAGTAAATTCCCGGGAATGGCGCCGCACACGACCAACGTCCATCCTCACCGCATCCGCCTCGCGGTCGTCGAGGACGATGCCGAACTGCGCGAGGAGATCATGCTGCCGGCCTTGCGCACGGCAGGCTTCGACCCGACCGGCTTCGCCAGCGCGCTGCAGTTCTACCGCATGTGGGCCAGCGGGCCGTTCGAGCTGGTGCTGCTGGACGTCGGCCTGCCCGACGACGACGGCGTCGATATCGCGCGGCACCTGCGCGGCTTGTCGCCGTCGCCGGGCATCGTCGTGTACACCGGCCACGGCCAGGTCGTCGATCGCCTGCGCGGCCTGCGCGCGGGCGTGGACGCCTATCTGCTGAAGCCGCTGGACATGAGCGAGGTGATCGAGACGCTGCGCAACGTCCACGGGCGGCTGTCCGGCCGCGACGGCGCCGTGCCGCGGGTAGGCGGTTGGCTGTTGGACCGCCAGGGCTGGCGTCTGCAGGCGCCGTCCGGCGCTGCGGTGGTGTTGAACCAGACCGAGCGTCAACTGCTGGGCGTGCTGGTCGCCAACCTCAACAAGCCGGTCCCGCGGCAGACGCTGATCGCCGCCCTCACCGGCGACGTGGAAACCTTCGACCCGCACCGGTTGGACATGATGGTCTATCGCCTGCGCCGCAAATGCCAGGACGTCGCCGGCGAATCGCTGCCATTGCAGGTAGTGCGCGGCGTCGGCTACATGCTCGGCGAATAGGGCGTAGCCGGTCCGGTTTCATCCAGCGATGCCTGTGTGGACAGGCCTGGTACCGGACGAGCCCGCGCGGCCGACTTCCCGATTCCGCTCAAACGGCCTCAACGCCGGCTCGCGATTGTGGTCGGCGCCTTGCCTTCTCCCTACGCGGACCGATGCGGCGGGACCCTCCGCCATCTTTTTGGACCGGACAGGAATCCCCGCCGCGGCCCGGGTTCCGTTGCATGCAGGGCAGGCGACAGGCCCGGTTCCACGGCGCAAACCGGCAAACCGTACCATCAAGTACGTTGTAAATGTGAGAACCGTCTTCACATGTGCAAGTACTGATTGCTAATGGAAATTTTCCGGAATTCTCACAAATTGTGAGAAATCTGTGATTGCGTTCTCGTTTTTCGGTCTCTAAGGTGCGCGGGCTTCCGCCGCTGCCCGCCGGGGAAAAACGAGTTTCCGTGGGCGCGCCGAAAGCCGGGATCTGGGGATCGGGGTTTCTTCGCTGCCTGCGCCGTATCCGGCGGCGGATTGCATCCCCTGGGTCGTGACTGACATGGAGACAAGGTGGCGTTGCGTACCGGGAGGTGCGCGACGCCGCACGGATTTTCGGGGGTTTCAAGGTGCGATCGAACAATTTCCGGCAGGCCAGGGCGGCCATCGTGGGCGGGATTCTGGCGCTTGTTGCGGGCCTGGCGGGTCTGACCGCGCAACCCTCGTATGCGCAGTCGTCCACCGTCACCAACACGGCCACGGTCACCGCACCTCCCGGTGTCACCGACGTCGATGACAGCAACAACACCAGTTCGGCGATCGTCACACTCGGTCCGGCTGTGGGCGCCTACAGCTTCTGTACCGCCGCCAATGGCGGCAGCGCGACCTCGAATGCGGTTTACGCCTTCAACAACCAGAACATCTACCGCTACGAAGCAGGCGGTGCGGCGGATGCCGTGGTGCCTGAACTGGCGTTGCCGACGGTGACCGGCGAAGTCAACTCGCTGATGGTCGACCCGGTCAACGACCGCCTGCTGTTCTGGAATGCCAACGGCGGCAATGGGATCCTCTGGGCCTACGACGCCGACAACGGCGGCTGGTACCAGGCGGCCACCGGTATCAGCGGCAGCTTCCCGCGCGGCGGCTTCGACAAGAGTGGCGTCGGCTACTTGGTCACCAGTGGCACGCCGTCGGTTCGCAGGATCGTGGCAAGCGGCGCCTTCGGCTACACCGTGACCAACCTCGGCAATCTGGCTTATGACGTCCAGCCGACCGACCTGGGTTCCGGCGACATCGCCTTCGACAACGATGGCAATGGCTGGCTCTCGGCCGGGATGGACCTGTACAAGATCGACTTCACGGCCATGACGGCCACGCGCCAGACGCGGCCATTGCTGAATGGCTCGCCCTCGAATATCAACTGGGCCGGCATCGCCTGGGGCGATGACGGCAAGCTCTATCTTGCCCGCAGCGGCAACTACTATGCCTACGATCCGGCTACGGGCGTGGTCGCGGCGGCGGGCACGCTCACGCCGTCGGTCTCGCAGGATTTGGCCTCGTGCGCGTATCCGGCCCAGGCCGAGCCGGAACTGTCGGTGGAAAAGACCCTGGCCGAAGTCAATGGCGCGCCTTACGTGGCCGGTAGCGCGGTGTCGGCCGGCGACACGCTGACCTACGCCATCACGGTCAGCAATGCGGGCACCGCCGTCGGCACGCTGTACCCGAACAATGTGGTCGAGACCGTGCCGGCCAACACCACCTACGTGGCGACCGGCAACACGTTCAGCGCCGCCGCTACGCCTGGCCCGGGCTATACCCTCGGCAGCGCCGTCAACGTGCCGGCCGGCGGCAATGCCGTCCTGAATTTCGTGGTGCAGGTCAACGATCCGCTGCCCGCCGGCGTCACCAGCGTTGCCAACAACGTCACTTTCCCGCCGGGCAATCTGATCGACTGTGACGACGCCAGCAACGACTGCTCGGAGACGACGCCGATCGGTCCGAGCATCGTCACCACCAAGATCTCCGATCCGGCCAGTGGCGCCAACGTCACCCCCGGCCAGACCATCACCTACACCTTGAACGTCGTGGTGTCCAACGCGGCCACCACCGCGCCGCTGACCCTGACCGATACCCTGGGCGCGGGCCTGACCTTCGGCGCGGTGACCAATACGGGCGCGTTCGCCTGCACCGGCTCGCTGGTCTGCACCCTGCCTTCGGGCACGGCGCCAGGCACCTATCCCGTGACCTATACCGCCACGGTGGATGCGGGCGCAACCGCGGGCACGACCGTGGCCAACAGCGTGGTGACGGATCCGACCAACAACGGCGGCGACGGCACCCCGAGCTGCCCGACGGCGACGCCGTGCACCACCGAACACCATGTGATCGACGCACCGAACCTGACGGTGGAGAAGACCGGCCCGGCGAACGCGACCGTCGGCGTGGCCTACGACTACCAGATCGTCGTCACCAACGACGGCGGTACGGCGACCACGGCGAATGCGACGGTGACGGATACCGTGCCGACGGGCCTGACCATCAACACGGCGACCGGCTGCACGATCGCCGGGCAGGTGGTCACCTGCACCGTGCCGACGGGTCTGTCGAACGTTGCGCCGAACAACACGGCGAGCTTCACGATCAACGTGACGCCGCAGGCGTCGACGTCGGGCACCACGGTGACCAACACCGCCAGCGTGACGGGCGGCGGCGATCCGGATTGCACCGCGGTCGGTAGCTGCCCTAGCCCGCCGGTGAACACCGTCATCGGTGCGCCGGACCTGGAAGTGCTCAAGAGCGGCCCGGCGAACGCGACCGTGGGCGTGGCGTACGACTACACCGTCACCGTGACCAACACCGGCGCGTCTGCGACGGCCGATGCGGTCGTGACCGATGCGGTGCCGGCGGGCCTGACGATCAACTCGGTGGCGCCGGGCTTCTGCAGCGCTGCCGGCCAGACCGTCACCTGCACGATCCCGCAGGCCGACCTGGAAGCGGGCGAGTCGGTCGACATCACCATCAACGTGACGCCGCAGGCGTCGACGTCGGGCACGACGGTGACCAACACTGCCAGCGTGACGGGCGGCGGCGATCCGGACTGCACCGCGGTCGGTAGCTGCCCGAGTCCGCCGGTGAACACCGTCATCGGTGCGCCGAACTTGGAAGTGGCCAAGACCGGTCCGGCGAACGCGACCGTGGGCGTGGCTTACGACTATGAGATCGTCGTGACCAACACCGGCAGCGCGGCCACGACTGCGGCCGCGACGGTGACCGACGCGGTGCCGGCAGGCCTGACCATCAACACGGCGACCGGTTGCACGATCTCGGGTCAGACCGTCACCTGCTCGGTGCCGGTGGGCCTGGCGGTGGGCGCTTCGGCGAACTTCACGGTCAACGTGACGCCGCAGGCGTCGACGGCGGGCACGACGCTGACTAACACCGCCAGCGTGACGGGCGGCGGCGATCCGGATTGCACGGCGGTCGGCGACTGCCCGAGCCCGCCAGTGAACACCGTCATCGGCGTACCCGAACTGGCGATCGACAAGACCGGTCCGACCGGCGGCACGGTGGGTGTGGCGTACGCCTACACGATCACGGTGACCAACACCGGCAGCGCCGACGCGACGGCCGATGTGACGGTGACCGACGCGGTGCCGGCGGGTCTGACGATCAACTCGGTCACGCCGTCGGCGAACTGCGCCGCCTCAGGCCAGACCGTGACCTGCACGATCCCGCAGGCCGATCTGGAAGTGGGCGAGTCGGTGGCGATCACGATCAATGTGACCCCGACGGCGCCGCTGGCCGGCACGAGCGTGACAAACACGGCGACGATGAGCGGCGGCGGCGATCCGGATTGCGCGGCGGCGGGCGGTTGCCCGAGCCCGCCGGTCAACACCACCATCGGTGCGCCGAACCTGGAAGTGGCCAAGAGCGGCCCGGCGAACGCGACCGTGGGCGTGGCCTACGACTATGAGATCGTCGTGACCAACACTGGCAGCGCGGCCACGACTGCGGCCGCGACGGTGACCGACGCGGTGCCGGCAGGCCTAACCATCAACACGGCGACCGGTTGCACGATCTCGGGCCAGACCGTCACCTGTCCGGTGCCGGTGGGCCTGGCGGTGGGCGCTTCGGCGAACTTCACGGTCAACGTGACGCCGCAGGCATCGACGTCGGGCACCACGGTGACCAACATCGCCAGCGTGACGGGCGGTGGCGATCCGGATTGCACCGCGGTCGGCGATTGCCCGAGTCCGCCGGTGAACACCACCATCGGTGCGCCGAACCTGGAAGTGGCCAAGAGCGGCCCGGCGAACGCGACCGTGGGCGTGGCCTACGACTATGAAATCGTCGTCACCAACACCGGTAGCGCGGCCACGACCGCGGCCGCGACGGTAACGGACGCGGTGCCGGCAGGCCTGACCATCAACACGGCGACCGGTTGCACGATCTCGGGTCAGACCGTCACCTGTCCGGTGCCGGTGGGCTTGGCGGTGGGCGCCTCGGCGAGCTTCACGGTCAATGTGACGCCGCAGGCGTCGACGGCGAATACGACGGTGACCAATACCGCCAGCGTGACGGGCGGTGGCGACCCGGACTGCACGGCGGTCGGTGACTGCCCGAGCCCGCCGGTCAACACCACCATCGGTGCGCCGAACCTGGAAGTGGCCAAGAGCGGTCCGGCGAACGCGACCGTAGGCGTGGCCTACGACTACGTCGTCACGGTGACCAACAACGGTAGCGCGGCTACGACCGAGGCCGCGACGGTGACCGACGCGGTGCCGGCAGGCTTGACGATCAACACGGCGGCCAGCTGCACGATTGCCGGCCAGACCGTCACCTGCCCGGTACCGGTGGGCCTGGCGGTGGGCGCTTCGGCGAGCTTCACGATCAACGTGACGCCGCAAGCGGCGACCGCGGACACGACGGTGACCAACACCGCCAGCGTGACGGGCGGCGGCGATCCGGACTGCACGGCGGTGGGCGATTGCCCGAGCCCGCCGGTGAATACCACCATCGGCGCGCCGAAGCTGGAAGTGGCCAAGACCGGCCCGGCGAACGCGACCGTGGGCGTGGCCTACGACTACGTCGTCACGGTGACCAACAACGGTAGTGCGGCCACGACCGAGGTAGCCACGGTGACCGACGCGGTGCCGGCGGGTCTGACCGTCAACACGGCGGCCGGCTGCACGATCTCGGGCCAGACCGTCACCTGCCCGGTGCCGGTGGGCCTGGCGGTGGGCGCTTCGGCGAGCTTCACGATCAACGTGACGCCGCAGGCGTCGACGGCGGGCACGACGCTGACCAACATCGCCAGCGTGACGGGTGGCGGCGATCCGGATTGCACGGCGGCGGACGACTGCGAAAGCCCGCCGGTGGAGACGCAAGTCGCCCGGCCGGTGGTGACGTTCAACAAGTCGTCCAACCCGGCGTCCGGTGCGGACGTGGAAGTGGGCGACGTGATCACCTACACCCTGAGCGTGACGGTGGCCGATGCGCCGACGCTGAGCGACGTGGTGCTGACCGATACCGTGGGCGCTGGCCTGGGCAACATCACCGTGACCAACGCGGGTTCGTTCGCGGGCAGCTTCGCGGGCAGCACCGGTACGTTCACGCTGGCCTCGGGCGCCGCGCCGGGCACCTACGAGGTGGTGTACACCGCGGCGGTGCAGGCGGACGCCGGTACGACCGTGGGCAATACGGTCTCGGCCACCGGCGGCAATCCGCCGCCCGGCCCCGGCGTGCCGCCGACGGATCCGACCTGCGACCCGAACTGCTCGACCGAGCACAACGTGGTCAAGCCGGCGGTGACGGTGGCCAAGTCCGCCAACCCGGCTGCGGGCACGGACGTGGCGGTCGGCGACACCATCACCTACACGCTGACGGCGACGGTGGCGAATGCGTCGCTGCTGAGCGACGTGGTGCTGACCGACACGCTGGGCGCGGGACTGAACTTCGGCGCGGTGACCAATGCGGGCGCGTTCGCCTGCACCGGCTCGCTGGTCTGCACCCTGCCTTCGGGCACGGCGCCGGGCACCTATGCCGTGACCTACACCGCCACGGTGGATGCGTCCGCTGCGACGACGGTGAACAACAGCGTCGTGCCCACCGGCGGCAACCTGCCGCCTGGCCCCGGCGTGCCGCCGACGGATCCGACCTGCACGAGCTGCTCGGTCGAGCACAACGTGGCGGCGCCGGTGATCACGGTGGCCAAGTCCTCCAATCCGGGCAGCAACGCCGAAGTGCGCGCGGGCGACACCATCGCCTACACGCTGACCGTGACGATTGAGAACTCGGCGACGACCGAGGTGCTGACGCTGGCCGATACGCTGGGCGCGGGCCTGACCTTCGGCGCAGTGACCAACGCCGGTCCGTTTACCTGCTCGGACGCGCTGAACTGCACGCTGCCGGCCGGCACGCCGGCGGGCACCTATGCGGTGGCCTACACCGCGACGGTGGACGCCAACGCCACGGGCACGCTCCGTAACGTGGTGGTGCCGTCGGTGCCGTCAGTGCCGCCGGGCGGTACCGGCGGTCCGATCTGCGATACCTGCGACACCAACCATGAACTGGTCGCTCCGCGGGTGACCCTCAACAAGAGCGCCAACCCGGCCAGCGGTTCGCAGGTGCACGTCGGCGACACCATCGAATACACCTTGACGGTGGCGGTGGAGAACTCGGCCACCCGCGCGCTGGTGACCCTGACCGATACCCTCGGCGTCGGCCTGGCCTTCGGCGAGGTGACCAATGCCGGTCCGTTCGCCTGCACCGCGGCCAACCCGCTGGTGTGCACGCTGCCGGTCGGCACCGTGCCGGGCACCTACACGCTGGGCTACACCGCCACGGTGACCAGCGATGCCGGCGACACCGTGCGCAACGCGGTGACCGGCGAGTCCGGCGACGGTCAGGATCCGCCCGAATGCGGCGTCTGCCAGACCGAGCACGAAGTCGCCGACGAAGCGCAACTGCGCATCGTCAAGACGGTGGGTTCGAGCAGCGTCAACATCGGCGATCTGGTCCGCTACACGCTGACGGTCGAGAACGTCGGCGCGACCAACGTGACCGATGCGACCATCGTCGATACCCCGCCGGCCGGCTTCAGCTACGTGGCCGATTCGATGGCGGTCGCCGATCGCGACGGCGCCTTCACCCTGACCGGCACCTATCCGCTGCGTATCGGCGGCGTCGACATCGACGCCGGCGAAACCGCGACCATCGTCTACCTGCTGCGCGTCGGCGCCGGAGTGCGCCCGGGCGTTCACCAGAACCGCGCGGTGGCCGTGGACGAGACGGATACGCCGATCTCCAACGAAGCCACCGCCCAGGTCACTCTGGACAACGATCCGCTGCTGGACGACAGCCTGATCTTCGGCACGGTCTTCGACGACCGCGACGGCGACGGCTGGCAGGATCGCGCCGACCTGAGCGAGGTGAAGGTGCAGGGCGGCTTCGCGCCGGGCGCCTACGTGCCGAACTCGTCGACGATAGATCACGGCGACGGCCCGCAGCCGCTGGCCGACGCCAGCGCCCCGCTGCTGCATGGCGTGGACGTGGGTTCGATCGCGGCCCGCCAGTCCGAAGCCGATCCGGTGGAGAAGCATCGCGTGACGATCCGTCAGCGCCTGACCTCGCCCGACTTCAGCGACGACTTCGTGCTGACCTCGGCCCAGGGCGTCAGCGTGCGCATGGCCGCCGACGGCAGCACCGTGGTCGAGAAGTCCGGCGAAGCGGCCAAGGGCCTCAACAGCGCCGCACCGACGGTGCAGCGCACGGTGTCCGCGGTCGATGGCGGTTACGAGGTGGCCTACGTCATCTCCAACGAAGGCATCGACGAGCGCGGCATCCCCGGCGTGCGCATCGCCTCGGTGGAAGGCCTGCTGATCGAGACCGACCAGTACGGCCGCTACCACCTGGCCGACGTGCAGGGCGGCGATTGGGGCCACGGCCGCAACTTCCTGCTCAAGGTCGATCCGGCGACGCTGCCGGCGGGTAGCGAGTTCACCACCGAGAACCCGCGCGTCCGTCGCGTCACCCCGGGCATCCCGGTGCGCTTCGACTTCGGCGTCAAGCTGCCGGTGCAGGTGCTGCCGGGCGGCGAGGAGAAGATCGAGCTGGAACTGGGCGAAGTGATCTTCGCCCCGGACAGCGCCGAGGTCCGCGAGGCCTACCTGCCGGTGATCCAGCAGGTCGCCGACAAGGTCGAGGCGTACCACGGCGGCGAAGTCGTCATCGTGGCCGACGGCGAAAGCGAGGCGCTGGCCTTCGCCCGCGCGGCGGCGGTGCGCGACGTGCTGCAGACGCGCGTCGGCGACGAGGCCAAGGCCGGGCTGAACGTGGTGCTGCGCACCCGCGTCGACGACCCGCACAGCATGGTCGCCGGCGTCAACGCCAGCGGCGCGTTGCTGGGCACGGTGCTGTTCGACACCGACAAGTCGGCGATCCGGCCGGAGTTCGAAGGCCTGCTCGACGCGGTCGCGAAGCGGCTGGACGCGATGGGCGGCGGCGTGGTGGTGCTGGTCGGCCATACCGACGTGCGCGCCTCGCACGCCTACAACACCGCGTTGGGCCTGCGCCGCGCCACCGCCGTGCAACAGGCGCTGGCGAAACGGTTGAGCCCGGAGGTGCGCGCCAGGGTGCGCGTGGAGTCAAGCAGCGATCCGACGGCCCCCGTCGGCACGGAACGCAAGTAAGGGGGAACGGACAATGAAGAAGAAACTGCTCGATACCACCCTGGTCGGCATCCTTGCCGCGATGAGCGCCGCCGCGGCGGCGCAGGAAGCGACGCCGGCGGCCGCGACCGCACCGGAAACCACGCCGGTGCAATGCGCCGACGACGCCTGCAAGGACGCCAACGGCGAACTGCTGTTCCGCCTGCGCACGCGCAGCTTCGACCAGCCGATCACCAGCGGCACCAGCAAGCAGTCGTCGTCCTCGGCGCTGCAGCCGGACCGCCGCGTCTCGATCGCGCTGGAGCAGCCGGGCCGGGCCACGATCAGCGGCGCGTTCTCGGTGCAGTTGCCGGGCGGCGGCGTGATCTGGGCGACCGAGGATCCGGCGCTGGGCCAGCCCGAACTGACCATCTCCGGCCCGTCGCTGGTCGCCTTCGACAGCGGCCGCATCGCCGAGCCGGTGCGCTTCTTCGTGCGCAGCAACTACGTCGCCTTCGTCAAGCGCTACGAACTGACCCTGTACCGCGGCACCGACGGCGACCTGGTGTCGCCGGTGGCGAAGCTGGACCTGCCGGTCGCGGCCACCGCGCAGAGCGAGTGGGACGGCGCGTTGCCGGACAGCCTGCGCCTGCGCGCCGGCGACGAACTGGTCTACGTGCTGCGCGCCTACGACGAGGAAGGCAACTTCGACGAAACCTCGCCGCGCAAGCTGCAACTGGTGCGTCCGGACGAGGCCAAGCGCGCCCGCACGCAGTTGCGCGAGAGCACCGAGAAGTCGCTGGGCACCTCGCTGAGCGACGACCAGGCCGAATCCCAGTCGCTAGTGGACGACGCCTTCTCCGGCAACGGCCTGCGCCAGCAGAACATCCCGATCTACGGTTCGCGCGTGCGCATCCAGGGCCGCAACCTGCCGGAAGGCTACGGGCTGAACATCGACGGCGAAAGCTATCCGGTCGACCTGGAGCGCAAGTTCGTCGCCGAGTACCTGGTGCCGGTCGGACAGCACCGCTTCGACATCGGCCTGGACAGCGGCAAGGATGGCGTGCCGGCGATCCACCACGCGCTGGACGTCGACGTCACCGGCCGCTACTTCTTCGGCACCGCGCTGGCGGACATCACCGTCTACCAGAACGACGCCAGCGGCAAGGGCCGCGACCTGGCGCAGGCCGGCCGCGACGACGACATCCTCAGCGACGGCCGCCTGGCGTTCTACGGCAAGGCCAAGCTCAAGGGCAAGTACCTGGTCACGGCGCAGGCCGACACCCAGAACCGCCCGCTGGACGAACTGTTCAGCGGTTTCGGCAAGGCCGACGCGCAGGACGTGTTCCGCCGCCTCGACCCGGACCTGTACTACCCGACCTACGGCGACGACTCCACCACGTATCGCGACGTGGACACCCAGGGGCGCTTCTACCTGCGCATGGACTGGGACAAGAACGAGGCGCTGTGGGGCAACTTCAGCACCGGCTTCACCGGCACCGAGTACGGCCAGTACGTGCGTTCGCTGTACGGCGCGGCGCTGAACTGGCGCTCGCGCATGGCCAACCGCTGGGGCGACGCGAAGACCGAGTTGCGCGCGTTCGGCTCCGAGGCGCAGAGCGCGCCCGGCCACAGCGAGTTCATCGGCACCGGCGGCAGCCTGTACTACCTGCGCCACACCGACGTGCTGCCCGGTTCCGACCAGGTCGTGCTGGAAGTGCGCGACAACACCACCGGCCGTGTCGAATCGCGCGTCACCCTGCTGCGCGGCGCCGACTACGAGATCGACGAACTGCAGGGTCGCATCCTGCTGACCCGTCCGCTGTCGCAGATCACCCGGCAGAACATCCCGACCCTGACCCGCGACGCCCCGCTGGACGGCTTCGAGCAGCGCCTGCTGGTCGATTACGAGTGGATCCCCAGCGACTTCGACGCCGACGACGTCACCGCCGGCGTGCGCGGCAAGCATTGGTTCGGCGACCACGTCGGCCTCGGCGCGACCTACGTCGACGAGAACCGCGCCGGCGAGGACTACACGCTGGCCGGCGCCGACCTGACCTTGCAGGCCGGCAAGGGCACCTACCTGAAGGTCGAGCACACCCGCACCGAATCGACCAGCACGCCGGTGTTCTTCTCCGACAACGGCGGCCTCAGCTTCACCCGCCTCAACACCGACGGTCCGCGCGAAGGCGACGCCACCGCGGTCGAGGCGCGCGCCAACTTCCAGGAACTGGGCTGGAGCGAACAGCCGTGGAGCGCCGGCGCGTGGTGGCGCAAGGTCGACGCCGGCTATTCGGTGTCGCGCTACGACACCGGCGTGGACATCGAGGAATACGGCGCCGAGGTGCTGGGCCAGTTCACCGACAACGTCAGCCTGTATGCGCGCTACAGCCGCGCCGAAAGCGGCGCCGAGGCGCTGACCCAGGCCCAGGCCAAGGCGGAATGGCGGATCGGCGACTTCGATTCGCTGGCGTTCGAGGTCCGCCGGGTCGAGGAGGAGCGCACCAGCGGCGACGCCGCCGGCGTGCTCGGCGCGGCGCGCTACACCCATCGCTTCGGCACCGCGCTGGACGTGTACGGCACCGCCCAGTTCACCCTGGACGACGACGGCGGCAAGTACGCCGACAACGACGCCTACACCCTGGGTGCCCGCTACAACTTCGCCAACCTGTCCACCCTGGGCGCGGAGGTCACCGACGGCGATCGCGGCCACGCCGCGCAGCTCAACGGCGAATGGCGGCTGTCGGCGCAGCACAGCTTCTACGGCAGCTACACCTATTCGACCGACACCACCGAGTACGACCCGTTGTTCGACGCCAACGCGCAGAACGGCTGGACGCTGGGCCAGCGCTGGCGGCTGTCGAACCAGGTCAACATGTTCAACGAAAGCCAGTTCCTGAAGGAGCGCAACAGCACCGGCCTGGCCCATACCTTCGGCATGGACTTCTATCCGGCGCAGGGCTGGAACACCGGCTTCACCCTGAGCAACGGCGAACTGACCAACTCCGGCGGCGGTCAGGTGGATCGCCGCGCGATCAGCGTCAGCGGCGGCCGCACCTCCAGCGACACCAGTTGGCAGAGCAAGCTGGAATGGCGCAAGGACACCGGCGCCGAGCAGGTGACCCAGTGGGTCAGCACCAACCGCCTGAGCTACAAGGTCAACGAAAGCTGGCGGATCGCCGCGCGCCTGAACTATTCGGACACGCAGGACGATCTGGATTCGGCCGCCAGCGCCAAGTTCATCGAAGGCAACCTCGGCTTCGCCTGGCGCCCGTGGAACAGCACGCGCTGGGGCCTGTTCGGCCGCTACACCTACCTGTACGACCTGGCCACGCTGGGCCAGCTGGGGGGCGCGCAGTACGACCAGAAGACCCAGGTGCTGTCGTTGGAAGGCGTGTACCGCATGGATCAGAACTGGGAATTCGCCGGCAAGCTGGCCCGTCGCGAAGGCGAAGTGCGCTACGGCCGCGGCACCGGCGCGTGGTTCGATTCGGCCACCACCTTCGCCGCCGCGCAGGCGCGCTACGAACTGGTCTACCAGTGGCACGCGATGGCCGAATACCGCTGGCTGGACGTGAAGGACGGCGGCACCAAGCAGGGCTGGATGGCCGGCATCGACCGCGACATCGGCCGCAACTTCCGCATCGGCGCCGGCTACAACTTCACCGACTTCAGCGACGACCTGACCGACTTCGACTACGACCACAAGGGCTGGTTCATCAACTTCGTGGGCAAGTACTGAGTACCGAGGACCGTAAGACGATGCATCATTTCAACAAGCGACTGTTCAACCGGATCGTCTTCGGGGCGGGATTCGCATGTGCGCTGCTGCTGCCTGGATTGGCCGCCGCCCAGAACGTGCTGTGGGAGGATTACCGCGGCGACAATGGCGTTGCCGACGACGCCGACTACATCGGCGCGCCCGGCGCGCCGAAGTTTCCCAACTACCCCAACGATACCGCCATGGCGCCGTTCCGGGCGCTCACCGCGGATCCGGGCAATGCGGCCCGGACCGGCAGCAGCCCGAACATCGACTTCCGTCAGTCCTCGACCAGCCAGGCCGCGCTGTGCGACAGCGACCAGGGTAGCCTCAGCGATGAAGCCTGCCTTTACCAGGCGCAAGGGCGTGTGCTGTACTCGCGGATCTCGTTCCCGGAGGCGGGC
The DNA here is from genome assembly GCA_047601245.1 of Pseudoxanthomonas sp. Lineage (GTDB taxonomy): Bacteria > Pseudomonadota > Gammaproteobacteria > Xanthomonadales > Xanthomonadaceae > Pseudoxanthomonas_A. The sequence goes on along the minus strand of JASGJU010000002.1, from coordinate 2,104,164 downwards.
GCCTACACGCTCGCAGCCGCGCACGACGACAACCTGGTAGTCGAACTGTCCTCGGATTACACCAATCCCAACTACCGCACCGCCTCCTACGACCTTCCCGTGGGTCAACTGGCTGCGTGGACCTTGAACGACGTGACCTTCGAGGATGTCGGCAGCTTCAACGCGGCCAGCGCCAACAGTTGTGCGTTGATCCGCGTGTACTGGACCAACCAGGAAGGCATCAACCACAACCGGCTTCAGTGGACGAAACCCGACGGCACGACGGAGATCGTCCCGGCCTCGGCCTTCGGCGACCCGTCGGTGCCGGCCGATCCGGCCGAATGCACCGGCTCGATCACCGGCGAGGGCAGGGCGATCACCCTGAACAAGATCCTCGGCTCCGCGCGTCTGGACTCCAGCGACCAGTTCGTCATCGAGATCGCCACGTCGCAGGCGGGCGGCACGGTGCGTTCGGCGGCCACCTCGGGCAGTGGCACGGGCCAGCAGGCCAGCACCGGCGCTTTCCCGGCGGCCGCCAGCACGACGTATTACCTGCGCGAAGCGATGGCGGCGGGCAGCGCCTCCGCGCTCACCGGCTATACGGCCGCGATCGCGTGCACCAACAACGGCACGGCCATGACGCCGACGCCGGTGGGCTCGCCCGACGACCGTACCTGGAGCGTCGCCACCAGCGGCGGCGACGACCAGATCGTCTGCGACATCACCAATACCGGCCCGAGCGTCGATCTGAGCATCCAGAAGAGCGCGGACCCGACCAGCGTGGTCAGCGGCGGGAGCGTGCAGTACACCGTCGTGGCCACCAACAACGGTCCCGATGCCGTGACGGGCGCGGTGGTCACGGATACGCCGGGAGCGGGTCTGACCTGTCCGCCGGCCAACCCGGTGACGTGCACGAGTTCGGCCACGCCCAGCGCGTGTCCTGCGGGGGCGCTCACGGTGCAGAACCTGCTGAGTGGTGTCGCATTGGGCGCATTGGGCGACGGCGAAACGGCAACCTTCACCTTTACCTGTACGGCTGACTGAACCAAGCTGCCGCCGTTTATTGCGCCGCCATAGGCGGCGCAGCGCGCCCCGGCCATCCGCATGGTCGGCGGCTCGCAAGACAGCGGCATCGTCATGCCGACCTTGCCAGACAGGGATGCGGTGCAGTTGGCTTTCTCCCGTATCGTCGGCTGGCCCGGCGGTTTCGGACAAGAGGCGTCGCGCAAAGGGTGCGGCCAGGATTCCGACGAATCCGGCCGCACTGCCACCGTTTGGCGGAAGGATGTTTGTTGCGGCAGCGGCCGGCAATTGCGACCATCCGCCGCAATGAACAGTCAATCCGGACGAGGAATCGGGACAGGGATTTGAACATGCAGCAGGACAGGAACTTCTCCAGCATGACGGCCTGCGGGCGCAATTCGGCGCTCGCCGTCGCCCTGGCGGCCGCGCTCGCGGCGCTGTCGCCGGGCAACGCGGCCGCGCAAAGCGCGACCGTTGCGCAGCGCAGCTTCATCAACCTGAGTTTCGAGGTGCCGGATCTGGTCAATCCCGGCTGCCGCGTCTACATTGATCAGTCGTTCGTGCCGGGCTGGACGACCAACCACCCCTTGTGGAATCAGGAAACCAGCGGCACATGCACCGTGCCGTCAGGATTCACCCCCGGCGTGCAAGGCAACATCATCGAGCTGTGGCACACGCCGCGCACGAACGGCGGCCTGACGGTCAACGCGCGCAGCGGTACGCAGCTGGCGGAACTGAACGCCGAAGCGCTCTCGCGCCTGTCGCAGAACGTCTGCCTGGTGACGGGTGATGAGGTCCGCTGGCAATTCAGCCACCGCGGCCGCGCCAGCCCCACGGTGCAGGACCGCATGCAATTCCTGGTCGGCTCCACCCCGATCGTGGAAGTGGGCACCACCAATGACGGTTCCGGCGGCGTCCTCAATGCTTACGGCAACACGGCTACCTCCGTGCTCGGGCCCAACAGTTGGCGAGACTATTCGGGCAGCTTCACCTACACGGGTGCCGGTGGTACCACCAACATCGGTTTCGAGGCGCTGTCCGGTTCGGCAACGACCGGCAACTTCCTCGACGACATCCAGGTCTTCCTGAAGCCGTTCATCGAATTCACCGGTGCCTCGCCCGAGACCGTCGAAGGCACCAGCGACGGCCTGCCGGCGTTGAGCGTGGTCGGCACCCTGGAAAATGCCCTAGTCGTCAACGTGTCGGTCACCGGCGGCACCGCCGTGCTCGGGACCGATTTCACCACGCCCGGCGGCGGCGCCAACTTCACCGTCAACGTGCCCGCCGGCACCTATGACGGCAGCACCACGATCCCGTTGGGCCTGACGGCGATCGGCAACGGGATCGTCGATGGCAGCCGCACGGTCGAATTGACCCTGGAGCCCAGTCCGGACGATTACCTGATGAGTTCCACCAGCGAATGCGGCGCGTCCGCCATTGCGCAGGCCACTTGGACCCTGCTGGACGACGACCTGGATCTGAGCATCGTGAAGACCGCCAACCCCACCACGGCGGTCGTTGGCGACACCGTCAATTACACGCTGACGGTAACCCACGACGAGGGCGTGGACGGCGATGGCGCGGTGGTCAAAGATCCGGCCGTCGCCGGACTGGATTGCAGCGCGTCCGTCGTGACCTGCACCTCCACCAATGGCGCGGTATGCCCGGCATCGCCGACCATCGCTGCCCTGCAGGGCAGCAGCGGATTGACCATCCCGACGCTGCCGGCCGGCGGCTCGATCGTGCTGTCCTACGCCTGTACCGTCAACAATCCATAAAGCGCATCACGCGTCCGTGACGCGTGCGCCCGCAACTAAATGAGGAAAGGCCGCTTTCGCGGCCGCGCCCCGCGGTGTTTACAGCGCGATGGCGGCGAACGCGCCGCAGCGCGCGGGGAAGGCGAACGACTGGTTTCGCAATGAAGGAAAGGCCGCTTTCGCGGCCTTTCCTTAGTCCTCACTTCAGCTTCGCATCCGCCCGCAGCGCGGCGGCCTTGTCGGTCTTCTCCCACGAGAAGGCGGTGGCGGTGTGCTTCTTGCCGTGGCCGTCGACATAGGCGATTTCCCTGGGCTTGCGGCCGAAGTGGCCGTAGCTGGCGGTCGGCTGGTAGATCGGGTGCTCCAGATCCAACATCCGGGTGATGCCGTACGGGCGCAGGTCGAAATGCTTGCGGATCAGCTTCTCGATCCTGTCGTCCGGGATCCTGCCGGTGCCGAACGTCGTGACCGAGATCGAAGTCGGCTCGGCCACGCCGATCGCGTAGCTGACCTGCACTTCGGCCTTGTCGGCGATGCCGGCGGCGACCAGGTTCTTGGCGACGTAACGCGCGGCGTAGGCGGCGCTGCGGTCGACCTTGGACGGATCCTTGCCGCTGAACGCGCCGCCGCCGTGGCGAGCCATGCCGCCGTAGCTGTCGACGATGATCTTGCGTCCGGTCAGGCCGCAGTCGCCGACCGGGCCGCCGATCACGAACTTGCCGGTCGGGTTGATGTGCACCTTGTTCTTCGGCAGCGCCTGCAGCCACTTCTTCGGCAGCACCGGCACCAGGATATGCTCGCGCACCGCCTCGATCAGGTCCTTCTGCTTGACGTCCGGGTCGTGCTGGGTCGACAGCACCACCGCGTCGAGGCCGAGGACGTCGTTGCCGTCGTAGCGCAGGGTGACCTGCGACTTGGCGTCCGGGCGCAGCCACTTCAGCTTGCCGTTCTTGCGCACCTTGGCCTGCTGCTCGACCAACCGGTGCGAGTAGTACAGCGGCGCGGGCATGAATTCCGGCGCTTCGTTGCAGGCGTAGCCGAACATCAGGCCCTGGTCGCCGGCGCCCTGTTCCTCGGGCTTCTTGCGATCCACGCCCTGGTTGATGTCCGGCGACTGCTTGCCGAGCATGTTGATGATCGCGCAGGTGTGGCCGTCGAAGCCGACGTCGGAATTGTCGTAGCCGATGTCGTTGATGACCTTGCGCGCCAGCGCCTCGATGTCGACCCACGCGGAGGTGGTGACCTCGCCGGCGACGATCGCCGCGCCGGTCTTCACCAGCGTCTCGCAGGCGACGCGCGCGCGCTTGTCCTGGGCCAGGATCGCGTCCAGCACGGCGTCGGAAATCTGGTCGGCGATCTTGTCCGGATGGCCTTCCGAAACCGATTCGGAGGTGAACAGGTAGCTCGACATCGACTTATATCCCTTTATTCGGATGAAAAGATGGGTGCGCATTCTACCCGATGTTCGCGCAACGGGGACAAGCCCCGTGGCGACACGGGTGCGCGGAGTGGCGTGCATTGTGCGCCGTTCAGGAGGGAAATCCAGCCAATCGCCGCTGTCACCGGTTTGCCGCAAAACCGCAACCGGCCTGTCGCGCGGCGGCTTCAGGCTGCGCGGCCAGAACGGCCGTCGACCGATGGCCGCCGCCGCCGAGGGTCCGATGCAGACGCTGGAACAGCAAATCGTCGAACGCTGGCCGCACTGGTTCCGCGGCCGTCGCCGCGTTGTCGCGCAGCCGTTGCTGCGCTCGCTGGGACGCTGGTCGCGGCTCGGCGAAGCCCAGGCCTTCCTCGCCGCGCACGCGCACCTGGACGGCTTCGCCTTCGTCGGGGCGGCGCTGGACCACCTCGACCTGCGCTACAGCGTGGACCAGGTCGAACGCAATCGCGTGCCGGCCAGCGGCCGCCTGCTGGTCGTCGCGAACCATCCCTCCGGAGCGCTCGACGCCCTGGCGCTGCTGGACTTCATCGGCGGCGTCCGCCGCGACGTGAGGATCGTCGCCAACGACTTCCTTTCCGCGATCGAACCGCTGCGCGATTTGCTGCTGCCGGTGCGCATCCTCGGCGGCCGGCCGGGCGCGGAAAGCATCGCCGCGATCGAACAGGCGCTGGAACGCGAGGAATGCGTGATCGTGTTCCCGGCCGGCGAGGTCTCGCGCCTGGGCGCGCGCGGGGTGACCGATACGCGCTGGCGTCGCGGCTTCGTGCGTTTCGCCCGGCGCAGCGGCGCGCCGGTGTTGCCGGTGCGGATCGAGGCGCGCAATTCCGCGTTCTTCTACGGCGCCTCGGCGCTGTTCAAGCCGGCCGGGACCGCGCTGCTGGCGCGGGAGATGTTCAGGCGTGGCCGTCGCCGCATCGGCCTGCGCGTCGGCGCGCCGATGCGGATCGACCCGCACGAAGGCACCGAAACCGCGCTGGCCAGGGTGCGACGCGCGCTGTACGCCATCGGCAAGCGCCGCGAAGCGCAGGCGGACGGCGGCGAGCCGCCGCTGGAGCCGCTGGTCGCGCCGGCGGACCGCGCCGCCTTGCGCGAGGCCGTCGCCGCGATGCAGGCGCTGGGCGCGACCGCCGACGGCAAGCGCATCGTCGCCGGCCGCCTGGCCGCGGGTTCGCCGCTGCTGCGCGAGATCGGCCGCCTGCGCGAGCTGACCTTCCGCACGGTCGGCGAAGGCACCGGCAAGCGCCTGGACGTGGACGCCTTCGACCTGCATTACGAACACATCGTGGTCTGGGACGAACCGGCGGCGAAGGTCGCCGGTGCCTACCGCGTCGCCCGCGGCGCGCGGGTGCTGGCCGAGAACGGTCTGAAGGGGTTGTACACCGCTTCGTTGTTCCGCTACGCCGACGAGGCCCTGCCGCGGATAGCGACTGGCATGGAGCTGGGACGCAGCTTCGTCGCGCCGGAGTACTGGGGCAGCCGCAGCATCGACTACCTGTGGCAGGGCATCGGCGCCTATCTCGTGCGCCATCCGCGCGTGCGCTGGCTGTTCGGCGCGGTGTCGATCAGCGCCGCGCTGCCGCTGGCTGCGCGCGAGCAGATCGTCGCCTACTACCGGCGCTACTACGGCGCGGAGAACGGCGAGGCGGAATCGAAACGCCCGTTCGCCTACCTGGCCGCGCCGCCGTCGTTCGGCGGGCTCGACGCCGACACCGCGTTCCGGGTGCTGAAGGACAACCTCGACGCGCTCGGCGCGACCGTGCCGATGCTGTACAAGCAGTACACCGACCTGTGCGAACCCGGCGGCGCGCGTTTCCTCGCCTTCGGCGTCGATCCGGATTTCAGCGATTCCATCGACGGACTGATCGAAGTGGACCTGCATGCCCTGCGGCCGAAGAAGCGCGCGCGCTACCTCGAAGCCGCCGCGAACCGGGAAACGGTGACGGCATGAGCCCCGCCGCCGCGCACTCCCCGATCAAACGCGCCGTGTTCGTCTCCGACGTCCATCTCGGCTCCCGCCATTGCCACGCCGGCGAATTCGCCGATTTCCTCGGCGGCCTGCGCTGCCGGCGCCTGTACCTGGTCGGTGACATGGTCGACTTGTGGTGGATGTCGAAGAACCGCGCGACCTGGGGCGCGGCGCAGGGTCGCGTCGTCGAGGCCCTGCACGCGCTGTCGCGCGCCGGCACCGAGATCGTCTACGTGCCCGGCAACCACGACCGTTCGATCCGCCGCTTCTGCGGGCTGATGATGCCGGGCATGCAGGTCCGCCGGCGCCTGATCCACACGACCGCAGACGGCCGCCGCCTGCTGGTGCTGCACGGCGACGACTACGACAACCTGACCCACTTCGGCGGGCTGAAGGAAAAGCTCGGCGATTGGCTGTACTACCGCATCCTGTCCGTCAACGGATTGACCAACCGGCTACGGCGCAGGCTGGGCCTGCGCTACTGGTCGCTGGCCGAATATCTGAAGCGGCAGAGCGGTTCGGCCGAGCGCTACATCGAGCGTTTCGTCCAGGCCGGCCTCGACGACGCGCAGCGCCGCGGCCTGGACGGCATCGTCTGTGGCCACATCCACCGCGGCGCATTGATCCAGCGCGACGGCCTGGTCTACGCCAACGACGGCGACTGGGTCGAGAGCCTGACCGCGTTGTGCGAGGAAGCCGACGGCACGCTGCGCCTGCTGTCGCACACCGGCGAAATCCTGGCCGAAGTGCTGCCGCGCCTGCGGCTGGTTTCCGACAACGAGGAACTGAAGCGGGCGGCATAAAGCCCGCCCCGCGCCCGCTGCGCAGCGCTTTCCGGCCCATACGGCGCTGGAACGATCCATTCCCGCATTGCCGCCGCCGCACGCCGGCGTCGCCATTAACATGCGTGGCATCGCATTCCCGCGCAGACAATTGAGGAATTCCGTGATGGGCAACGCTGCTCTCGAGGCCATCGGCAAGCGCCGCACCCAGTACGCCCTGGGCAGGAACCTGCCGATCGGTCGGGACGAAACCATCGCGCTGATCAAGCAAGCCATCCGCCTGTCGCCGTCGGCGTTCAACTCGCAGAGCTCGCGCGCGGTGATCCTGCATGGTGCGCAGAGCGACAAGTTCTGGAGCCTGGTCAAGGATGCGTTGCGCAAGATCGTCCCGGCGGAGAGCTTCGCCGCCACCGAGCAGAAACTGGACGGCTTCGCCGCCGGCGCCGGCACCGTGCTGTTCTTCGAGGACCAGGACGTGGTCGCCAACCTGCGGGAGCAGTTCGCCCTGTACGCCGACAACTTCCCGGTGTGGTCGGAGCATTCGACCGGCATCGCCCAGTTCGCGGTGTGGACGACGCTGGCCAACGCCGGCATCGGCGCCAGCCTGCAGCACTACAACCCGCTGGTGGACGAGGCTGTGCGCAAGGAGTGGGGCGTCCCGGCGAACTGGAAGCTGCGTGCGCAGATGCCGTTCGGCTCCAACGAAGCGCCGTTCGGCGAGAAGACCTTCATCGACGACGACACGCGTTTCAAGGTGATCGGCTGATCTTCTTCCCCTCTCCCCTTGCGGGAGAGGGACACGCGCGAAGCGCGAGGGAGAGGGTTCGGCTTTTGGCGAAAAACCTACCGCACTCGCTCCCGCTTTCGCGGGAACAGACTCTTCAGGGCACCCTGTCCCGCAAGGGAAAAGGGGGGTTTCAGGCCGCGAACTTCAGCGCCTCGCCCGCAATCAGTGCATCGAAGTAGTCGCGGGTCAGCGCGAGCTGCGCCTCGGCGGTCTCGGCGCGGTTGACCACGGCGCGGAAACCGTCGTTCTCCGCGCGATCCTTCGCATACCAGCCCAGGTGCTTGCGGGCGATGCGCACGCCGGCGGGTTCGCCGTAATGGACGTGCAGCGCGCGCAGGTGGCCGAGCAGGAGGTCGCGGATCTCGGGCAGCGGCGGTGGCGGCAATTCCTCGCCGGTCGCCAGGTAGTGCGCGATCTCGCGGAAGATCCACGGCCGGCCCTGCGCGGCGCGGCCGACCATCACCGCGTCGCAGCCGGTATGGCGCAGCACGAAGGCGGCCTTGCGCGGCGAGTCCACGTCGCCGTTGGCGATCACCGGGATCCCCGACCGCGACTTGATGTCGGCGATGGTGTCGTACTCGGCCATGCCGGCGTAGTGCTGGTCGCGGGTGCGGCCGTGCACGGCGAGGGCGGCGATGCCGCAGTCCTCGGCGATCCGCGCGATCGCCGGCGCGTTGCGGTTCTCCGCGTTCCAGCCGGTGCGGATCTTCAGCGTCACCGGCACCTCGACCGCCGCCACCACCGCGGCCAGGATCCGCGCGACCAGCGACTCGTCGCGCATCAGCGCGCTGCCGGCCCATGCGTTGCAGACCTTCTTCGCGGGACAGCCCATGTTGATGTCGACGATCTGCGCGCCGTGGGCGACGTTGTATCTCGCCGCCTCGGCCAGTTGCGCCGGTTCGGTGCCGGCGATCTGCACGCTGACCGGGTCCGGTTCGCCGTCGTGGTCCATGCGCGTGCGCGACTTGGCGGTATTCCAGAAGCGTGGGTCGCTGATCGTCATCTCGGACACGGCCAGCCCCGCGCCCAGCCGCTTGCACAACTGCCGGAACGGCTTGTCGGTGACCCCGGCCATCGGCGCGAGGACGACCGGGACGTCGATGCGATGGGGGCCGATGCGCATGCGCCCATTGTAGTGGGGCAGGTGCGAAAAGACGGCAGGACAGCCGTTTTCCACGGCAAAGCCACCCGAAGGGTAACGCGCATGGATGTGCGCCATGAAAAAACGGCAGGACGGCCGTTTTTCACGGCGAAGCCGCCCGAAGGGTGGCGCACAGGGATGTGCGCCATGAAAAACCCGGCCGGAGCCGGGTTGGTTTTTCGCATGCTGACGGATCGCGGCGTCAGGCGGTCTCGTCCGCCAGCGCGGCGTCGGGCGCGTTGGTCTGCACCGACTTGATGCCGTTCTCGCGCGAGGCCTCGCTTTCGTACATCTCGCTGGTGCCGATGACTTGGCCGTTGCCGGCCAGCAGGTTGAAGAAGGGCTTGCCGTTGCTCGAGGTCTTGCGCTCGAACCGGCCGTCGTCCGCGCTGTTCTTGCGCACCGATTCGATGCCGTTCTTCGCGCTGGCCTTGTCGGCGTAGCCCTGGCTGGCCAGGATCACCTGGCCGTTGCCGGCCTTCAGGACGAACTGGAAATCCCCGTTGCTGCGCTTGCTGAGGACGAACTTGCCTGCCATGCGGATGTCCCTCGGTGGTTGGATGGATCGTGGATGAAATCCGGCGCAGCTTATTCCGGCGGGGATTAGCTATTCGTTATCAGCCGAGATGGCTGAGTCCGTACCTGTTTTGGTCCTCAGCCGAAATGGCTGAGGACGCCGGCGATCGTCGCGGTCATGAAGGTGGCGATGGAGCCGCCCAGTACCGCGCGCAGGCCGAAGCGGGCCAGGTCCTGGCGGCGCTCCGGGGCCAGCCCGCCGATGCCGCCGATCTGGATGGCGATCGAGCTGAAGTTGGCGAAGCCGCACAGCGCATAGGTCGCGATCAGCCGGCCTTCCCCGGTCAGCGACACGCCCGGCGACAGGCCGTTGACGATGTTGGCCAGGTCGGTGTACGCGACGAACTCGTTCAGCACCACCTTCTGCCCGATCAGCGAGCCGACCGTGGTCGCGTCGGTCCACGGCGTGCCGATCACCCACGCGATCGGCGCCAGCACGTAGCCGAAGATCGTCGACAGGTTGGTCGGCTTGCCGATGGCGGCGGCAACGCCGGTGACGTCGCCCAGCCAGGTCAGCGGCCAGTTCAGCAGCGCGATCAGGGCGATGAAGGCCAGCAGCATCGCGCCGATGTTCAGCGCCAGGCGCAGGCCGTCGCCAGCGCCGGCGGCGGCCGCGTCGATCACGTTGCGGGTGCTCTTCTCCACTTCCATCTTCACCGTGCCGCGGGTCAGCGGCTCGCCGGTCTCGGGGATCAGCACCTTCGCCACCACCAGGGTCGCCGGCGCGGCCATCACCGAGGCGGCCAGCAGGTGCTTGGCGTAGAACACGCCCTGCACCGGGTCGCCGCCGCTGAGCATGCCGACGTAGGCGGCCAGCACGCCGCCGGCGATGTGGGCCATGCCGCCGATCATCATGGTGATGAGTTCGGATTCGGTCATCCTGGCGATGTACGGGCGCACGGTCAGCGGCGCCTCGGTCTGGCCGATGAACACGCTGGCGCAGACGCTGGTGGTTTCCGCGCCGGAGACCTTCATCACCTTGGTGATCGCCCACGCCATCGCCCGCACCACCGCCTGCATCACGCCCAGGTGGTACAGCACGCCCATCAGCGCGGAGAAGAAGATGATGGTCGGCAGTACCTGGAAGGCGAAGATGAAGCCGAACTTCGAGGTATCCATTAGGGTGCCGAAGATGAAGCCGCTGCCTTCGTTGACGAAGCTCAGCACCTTGACGAAGGCGTGGCTGAGCCAGTCGAACACCTCGCGTCCGCCGGGCACCAGCAGCACCAGCGCGGCGAAGGCGATCTGCAGCAGCACGCCGGTGGCGACCAGCTTCCAGTCCACCGCGCGCCGGTTGGCGGAGAACAGCCATGCGATGCCGATCAGCACCGCCAGCCCGAACAGGCCGAAACCCACGCGCCCCAGACCTTCCAGCATGCAATTCCCCGGCGAATCGATCGAAGGCGGCAGCCTATGGGGTGCGGCGGGTTTTCCGCAAGCCGGCGGGCCGGATATCCCGGCGGAAAGCGCAAATTGGGTATTGACTGGCAAATGAGAATCATTACTATCAGTTCCGAGCCCACTCCCTCTTCCGAGCAAAGCCATGTGCGCCCAGATCCTTTCCCTGCCGCAAACCGAACCGCGCAACCCCCAGGTCGCCGCCTCGCGGCCGCAGGCGGGCGCGGTCGACGCCGCCTTCACCAGCGAAGCCCTGCTGCAGGGTCGCCGCGAAATCCTGATCCGCCACGGCGACAGCGTGTACCGGCTGCGCCATACCAGCAACGACAAGCTGATCCTGACCAAGTAGGCGCCGCCTCGCCATGATCGCCCATGCCGCCCCGACCGCCGATTGGCTGGAACGCGAACTGGCGGCGGTGCGGACCCTGCCGCAACCGCGGCAACTGGCCGAACTGGGCACGGTGCTGTGCCTGTACCGGCCGCGGCACGGCAGCGAACTATCCGGCTGGGTGCAGGCGGTGCGCGTGCAGGCGCAGGCCGGCGTGGACAGCGACGGCCTGCACGAGAGCCTGTTGTTCTTCGATGCGCAGGACCAGTGCTGCTGGCGGTTGTACCTGCTGCCCGACAGCGACTTCCTGGCCTGGGACCGGCTGCTGGCGACGCAGCCGCCCGCGCCGGAGACCCACGCCGGCAACCATGTCGCCGAACGCCTGTGGCGGCGGCTGGCTGGGCGCGTGCGCGGCGGGCAATGGCGCGCCACCTCACTGCGCCTGCATGCGATGAGCGACGCCGGCCGCGCGCCGACGCTGGCGGCCAGCCTGGCCCCGGTGTCGGCGCTGGGCGCGGCCACGGCGCAGGCCATCGTCCGCGCCGAGGGCGCCGAGGGCGAAGTGCGCGTGGACGACTGCTGCTGCGCGCGTTCGGCCCTGCTCGCCGATGCGCATGCGAACGCACGGGTCGCGGACGGACTGGCCGCCATGCCGCTGGTCAGGTTGGGATAATCTCCGCCGCGCATCCCATACCGAACCCGGAGACATCCCGATGATGAAGATCACGGCCGCCATCGCGGTACTGGCCACGACCGCGCTGTACGCGACGCCCGCGCACGCCGACGCCGACCCGGCGCGCGACCGCGAAGCGATCCTGGCGATGCGCGGCGAACACCAGGTCGATTTCGCCTTCGACGAAACCGTGCTGCTGCAACCTGGCTACGAACGCGCGCCGGCGATGCGCAGCGGCGGCGACGAGGTGGTGATCGTGGTCGAGGACACTCCGACGAAGATCGTGCTGCAGCACATCCTGGTCGATGCGAAAAGCGGCCACGTCACCAAGCACTGGCGGCAGGACTGGGTCTATGAAGCGCCCAGTCGTTTCGAATTCAGCGCCGACCAGACCTGGACCGTGCGCGCGCTGTCGCCGGAGGAGACCCGCGGCGCGTGGACCCAGTGCGTCTACGAAGTCAGCGACGCGCCGCGCTACTGCGGCACCGGCCGCTGGGATTACGCCGACGGCGCGCCGACCTGGACCAGCGACGCGTCATGGCGACCGCTGCCGCGACGTGAATACACCCGCCGCAGCGACTACAACGCGCTGCAGGTGGTCAACCGCCACACCATCGTGCCGGGTGGCTGGACCCACGAGCAGTTCAACACCAAGGTGCTGCGCAAGCCGGACGGCAGCCGCACCGCGATCGCCCGCGAGTTCGGCTTCGACGACTACCGCAAGACCGACGAGGTCGACTTCAAGCCGGCCTACGACTACTGGAAGGCGACGCAGGATTTCTGGGCGCAGGTGCGCGCGCGCTGGGACGGCTTCCTGTCGCGGCCGCCGGGCCTGCACCTGAAGACCAAGCTCGACGGCATGGCGATGATCATGCCGCTGTTCGAACAGGCCGACGCGGCGGTCGAAGGCAAGGCGGTCGACGCGAAGGCGATCGACGCGGTCTTCGCCGAATGGGTCGAGCCGGCGGACGCGCAACCGTCCGCCGTCCGCTGAGGCGCGATCCGCCGGCGCAAGCCGGTCAGGCGGATTCGCCCGCCGCTTCGCACGCGGGCGCCGTCGCGGCGAGGCGGTCGAGCCAGGCTTGCCAGGCGTCCTGCAGTGCGGCGAGGTCGCCGGGCAAGCCGCGGCGTACGCCTTCGTCGGCGAGCCAGGCGTCCATGTCGCCGCCCGCGGCGAGGGTCCGGGCGATGCCGGCGAAGATCGTCGCGTCGCCGCCGGAGGCTTCGGTCAGGAAATCCGCCAGCGCGCGCGATTGCACGTAGAAGTCGATGCCGCGGCTGGCCAATTCGCGGCCTTGCTCGCCGCTGAGCATCAGCACGCGGCTGCCGCCTTCGCTGCTGGCGGCGGCGCCGGCGAGCCGTTCGCGGGCGACGCTGGACAGCGGATGGTCCATGACGAAGAAGCGCGCCAGCGGCGGCAACCGGTCGCCGTTGCCGCAGGCCAGCGTCCGTTGCAGCCGTGCGCGCCGCCGCTCGGTCATGGCCGCGTCCTCCATCAGCACGGCGGCGGTTTCGTCCAGCCAGTCCGGCAAGCCGCCGCCGTAATCGTGCGCATTGCCGGCCGCCGTGGCGTCGTCGTGTGCGGTCGGGAAGGCGTGGATCAGCAGCAGGTGGCCGATCTCGTGGCGCAACGCGCTGTTCGTGGCGCCATCGCCGTCCGGCAGCTTCGCCAGCGCCTGCGCGACGGTGGCCTGAACCACGGCGGCGTCGGCGGTGGCGCCGAGTTGGGCTTCGACCTGGCGGCGGACCTGCGCTTCGGCGAGTCGGCGCTTGTCGTGCGGTCCGATCCACGGCAGCACCCAGGCCGCGCCTTGCGCTTGCAGCGCCTGCTTCTGCGCGGCGGACACGGCGTTGCCGCTGCCGATCGAAACGACCGCGCCGCGCACGGCCGGGCGCTGGAAATGGCGTTCGAAAAGCGCCGCCGCCTGCCGCGCGGCTTCGGCCATGTCCGCGGCTTCGGCTTCGCTGGCGGCGTAGAACCAGCCTTGCGCACTGGCGACGCAGGCGGTGGCGGTCGTATCCAGCGCCGGGCAATCGCCGGCGCATGCGGCGCGGGGAAGCGCCGCGCCGGCCAGCGCGACGAACAGCAGGATCGGGGGAAACCGCAGGGGCATGGGCAATGGATTCCTGTTGGTGGAGCCAGGCGCGGCACGGGCGTCGCGCCGTCGCCGGTTACATCGGTTGCGTCGGCGGGACCGGAGGCGTCGGAGGCGTCGGCGGCGTTGGCGGTGTGGGAGGCGTCGGCGGTGTCGGTGGCGTGATGTGGAAGAACGTCGTTGGCTTCGGCGCCTTGATCTGCGCGACGGCGGACTTGCGGTCGCGCAGGTACTCGACCTGGATGCGGCTGTCGGCGGGCTTGGCGCGCAGCGCGGCCATCGCCTCGCGCGGCGTGGCCACTTCCTTGCCGTCGATCCTGCGGATCACGTCGCCGGCCTGCAGGCCCGGCAGGTCGTTGCCGGCGCTGACCACCAGCACGCCCTTGTCGGCGCCGAAATAGCGTCCCAGTTGCGGATCGACTTCGGCCAGGTTCAGGCCGTTCCAGCGGAAGGCTTCGGTCAGGTTGGAGAAGTCGCAGTCGTCGCCCTTGCAGGCGACGCTGCGGTCCGCCAGGCGGATGGCCTTGTCGATCTGCTGCTGCAGTTTCGCCGAATCGAGCTGGCGCAGCGCCTGGTCGATCTGGCGCTGGATGCCGGCGGTGTCAATCCCGGCCTGGTCGCCGTTGAACACCAACAGGCGCTGGCCCGGTTCGGGCGTCACGCCGGCGACCGCCCGGCGGCCGTCGCGCACGTAGCCGATCTTCACCGGCTTGCCTTCTTCCAGTCCGTCGAGCAGCAGGCGCGCGTTGTCGATCCGCAGTTGCGCGCTGTCGCCGAGGATTTCCGCGCCGTCGACGCCGACGATGCGGTCGCCGGCCTTCAGCCCGGCCTTGGCCGCGGCGCCGTCGGGGGTGACGCCGCCGATGCGCACGCCGGCGCTGTCGTCCGGCGCCAGCACCACGCCGATCACCGGACGGCGCGCGAACTTGAGCGCCTCTTGCGTCTTCCGCGCCAGTTCGGTCGCATTGGGGATCGCGGTGCGCGACAGCTCGGCCACTTTGCGGGCGGCGCGCGCCAGTTCGGCCTGGGCTTCGGCCAGCTCGCGGTTGCGGTCGGCGTCGGCGCGCGCGGATCGGGCCTGCGCCTCAGCGGCTTCGCGCGCACGCGCGGCCGCATCGGTTTGTTGTGCGGCCGCGGCGGGCGCCAGCAGCGCGGCGGCGAGCAGGGCGGGGGTGAATTTCGCGATGTTCATGGTCTTCTCGCAAAGCATGTGGAAGGTCGTATGGAAAAGAGGCGGGTCAGTACACGGCGACCAACTGGCCGTCGTAGCGTTCGCCCTGCGCGGCCAGCAGGCGCTGGGAACCGTGGAAGGCGGTGAGCCGTTGCAGGGCGTCGATGCGTTCGCGCCACAGCGCGGCGCGTTGCGGCGCGGATAGCGCGGGTTCGGACAGGGCCGCGTCGATGCCCGCCAGCCGCGTCTCGTATTCGCCGGCCAGCACCGCGGCCGGGCCGGTGGCGACGCGTTCGTCGCGCCATTGCGACAGCAGCGACTCCAGTTGTGCGGACTGGGCGTAGAGCGTGGCCAGTTCGGTTTCGTCGGTGGCGGCGGTTTCCTGCACGGCCACGGTCGCAGGCGCGGCGGCGTCGCGCGGCCACCACGCCAGCGGCATCGCCACCGCCAGCGCGACGGCGGCGGCCAGCGCCAGCCACGTTGCGCGGCGATGCCGCCGCGCGGCCGGTCGCGACGTCGGCCGATGCGCGCGGATTTCGGCCGCCAGTCGCGGCCAGGCGTCGCGGTCCGGCGTTTCCAGCGGCAGCGCGGCGAAGGCCTCGGACCAGTTGCGCGGATCCTGGGGCGGCAGGCGGCTGTCGGGTTTGCGGATGTCAGGCATGGGCCGGTTCCTCGATTTGCAGCAGGGCGCGCAGCCTGCGCGTGCCGCGCGCCAGTTGCGACTTGGAAAAGCTGGGCGTGCGTTGCATCAGCGCGGCGATCTCGTCGTGGGTGTAGCCCTCGGCGTGGTACAGCCACAGCACGCTGCGGGTGTTGGCCGGCAGTTGCCGCAGTGCGCGCTGCAGCAGCGCCGCGTCGGCCGCGGCCGGCGGCAGCGGGGCCAGGTCCTCGCCGAAGCGGGACTCGTCGCCCGCTTCGATCTCCGGCGCCTGCGATCGCCCGCGCCGCAGCTTCATCAGCGCCTCGTTGACCGCGATCTGCCGCAGCCAGCCCCAGAACGGGCTGCCGCCGTCGCCGCGGAAGCTGCCGATCTGGCGGAACAGCTTCAGCATGGTTTCCTGCAGCACGTCCTGGGCCTCGTCGCGGTCGCCGCACAGGCGCAGCGCCAGCGTGAACACCGGCCGCTCGAACCGGCGGTACAACTGCTCGAACGCCTCGGCCTGCCCGGCGCGGGCGCGGGCCAGCAGCGCGGGGGGCACCTCGATGGCGAAACTGGACGTTCTGGCGGGCGGCATGTTCCTGTGGATGCGTCAGGCGGGAAAAACGTCGCAACCGGGTCGCCGGCGCGGCCTATAATCGGGCCGGACCATCAGGGAAAGGGGAAGTTCATGGGAATCAGCGCGCTGGTCGTCGCCGCCATCGTCGTCTTCATCGTCGTCACCTTCTTCAAGGGCGTGCGGGTGGTGCCGCAGGGCTTCGAGTACACGGTCGAGCAGTTCGGCAAGTACACCCACACCATGTCGCCGGGCCTGCACTTCCTGCTGCCCTACGTGCAGGGCATCGGCCGCAAGGTCAACATGATGGAGCAGGTGTTCGAGGTGCCCAGCCAGGACGTCATCACCAAGGACAACGCCGTGGTCAAGGTCGACGGCGTGGTGTTCTTCCAGGTGCTGGACGCGGCCAAGGCGGCCTACGAGGTCTCCAACCTGGACCAGGCCATGATCGCGCTGGTGCAGACCAACATCCGCACCGTGATCGGCTCGATGGACCTGGACGAATCGCTAAGCCAGCGCGAGACCATCAACGCGCGCCTGCTGGGCGTGGTCGACCACGCCACCTCGCCGTGGGGCGTCAAGGTCAACCGCATCGAGATCAAGGACATCCAGCCGCCGCGCGACCTGGTCGACGCGATGGCGCGGCAGATGAAGGCAGAGCGCGACAAGCGCGCCAGCATCCTGGAGGCCGAGGGCTCGCGCGCCTCGGAGATCCTGCGCGCCGAGGGCGAGAAGCAGGGCGCGATCCTGGAAGCCGAAGGCAAGCGCGAAGCCGCCTACCGCGAAGCCGAGGCGCGCGAGCGCCTGGCCGAGGCCGAGGCCAAGGCGACGCAACTGGTGTCCGAGGCCATCGCCCAGGGCGACGTGCAGGCGATCAACTACTTCATCGCGCAGAAGTACGTCGAGGCGTTCAAGGAACTGGCCACCGCGCCGAACCAGAAGTTCGTGCTGATGCCGATGGAGGCCAGCGGCGTGATCGGCTCCATCGCCGGCATCGCCGAACTGGCCAAGGACGCGCTGGCCAAGCAGCAGGCGGCGATCGCGGCCAAGCCGCCGCGGTTTCCGGGAACGTAAGCGGCAAGGCGGGGAAAACCATGACCTTCAAGTTCGCATTCTGGGCCGTCGCTGCGCTGCTGCTGTTCGCGGCCGAGGCGCTGGCGCCGGGCGCCTTCATGCTGTGGTTCGGCTTCGCCGCCGCGGCGATGGCGGTGGTCGTGCTGGCGCTGCCGGAACTGGGCTGGCTGGCGCAGGCCATCGGGTTCTCGGTGTTTTCGGTGATCTCGGTCGGCGTCTACGTCAAATGGTTCCGCGGCAGGGGCCGCGCCAGCGACAAGCCGCTGCTGAACCGCCGCGCCGACCAGTTGGTCGGCGAAGTGGCGAAGCTGGATCAGCCGATCGTCGGCGGCCGCGGCGGCCGCGTGCAGATCGCCGACGCCTTCTGGTCGGTCGAAGGGCCGGACCTGCCGGCCGGTTCGCTGGTCCGCATCGTCGCGACGGACGGGATGTTGCTGAAGGTGCAGGCGGCGTGAAGCGGTAAGCGTCATCATGAAGAATTTCAAGATGCTCTGCTTGCTGTTCTTCGCCGGCTATGCCCGTGCAGGTGGTCCGGTGGCGCCTGAGGGATGGGAAGGCTCATTTGATGCCGAACTTCCAAACGGCGAATCATGTTGCCTGCTCGCCGATCTCAACCAGTCTGGCTTGACGGGAGGTGCCTTCGTGCTGATTTCTTCGGACAGGAGCGAGTTTGGGCTGTTTGCATTGACTTACGCACCGGATGCCAAGGAGCACTGGCAACTGCTCGAAAAGCATCCGATGGCGTCGTTGAAGTCATACCGGTTCTCGATAGCGCCTCCCATCGGTTCGTTGTCTGTCGGCATTGAAGCGTGCTTGGCGCCCCATGCCTGTAAACGCTATTCCTCTCCGTTTGCTGGTTTGCCGCTGGAGTTGGTCAAGAAGTAAGGGAAAATATTCACCGTGAACGACTGCTGCAGCCACTGTCAGGCGGACATCCAGCGCATGCAGGCGAAGCAGAAGCGGGTCTTGCTGGTCGTGCTGGCGGTCAACCTCGCCGCCTTCCTGATGATGGTCGCCGCCGCATGGCATTCGCATTCCTCGTCGCTGCTGTCCGGCAGCCTGGACAACCTGGGCGATGCGCTGACCTACGCGCTCAGCTTCGCCGTCGTCGGCGCCAGCCTGAAGGCCAAGGCCCGCGTTGCCCTGTTCAAGGCAGCGCTGATCCTCGCCGCCGCGCTGGCGGTGGCCGCGCAGATCGTCTGGCGATGGCTCGATCCGGCCACGCCGTTGTTCGAGACGATGGGCATCGCCGGCGCGCTCAACCTGGCCGCCAACGCCTTCTGCCTGTGGCTGCTGCACCCGTATCGCGATGGCGACGTCAACCTGGCTTCGGCCTACGAATGTTCCCGCAACGACATCCGCGAAGGCTTGGCCGTGATTGCCGCCGGCGCCGGCGTCTGGCTGTTCGGCGCCGGCTGGCCCGACCTGCTGGTCGCCGCCGCACTGCTGGTCATGTTCCTGCGTTCGGCATGGCGGGTATTCGGCAGCGCGCTGCATGCATTGAAGGAAACACCGGTCGTGCCGATGGCATGACGCCCTGAGGCATCACGGACTGGAGGCCGCCCCTGGCGTGGGATAATGCGCCCTTTCCTTTCCGGCCCGATGATCCCATGACCCAGAAAACCGTCCTCAACGAAACCCACCGCGCCCTCGGCGCCAAGATGGTCGACTTCGGCGGCTGGGACATGCCGATCCACTACGGCTCGCAGATCGACGAACACCACCAGGTCCGCCGCGACGCCGGCATGTTCGACGTCAGCCACATGACCGTGGTCGACCTGCATGGAAGCCGCGTCCGCGAGTTCCTGCGCCGGCTGGTCGCCAACTCGGTGGACAAGCTCAAGGCGTTCGGCAAGGCGCTGTACACGACGATGCTGAACGAGCAGGGTGGCGTCATCGACGACCTGATCGTCTATCTAATGCCGTCCCGAAGCGGGGCCGACGACTTCTTCCGCCTGGTCGTCAACGCCGCCACCCGCGACAAGGACCTGGCGTGGATCGCACGGCACGCTGCCGACTTCGGCGTGAAAGTGGAGGAGCGCCCCGACTTCGCGATGATCGCGGTGCAGGGGCCGAACGCGCGGGAGAAGGTCGCCGGCCTGCTGCGCGAATCCGACCGCGCCGCCGCCGGCAAGCTGGCGCGCTTCGCCGCGATCGAAGTGCAGGACGTCGACGGCGCGCCGCTGTTCCTCGCCCGCACCGGCTACACCGGCGAGGACGGCTACGAGATCGTGCTGCCGCAGGACGCCGCGGTCGCGTTCTGGAACGCGCTGCTGGCGGCGGGCGTGAAGCCGGCCGGCCTCGGCGCGCGCGACACCCTGCGGCTGGAAGCGGGCATGAACCTGTACGGGCAGGACATGGACGAGACCGTCACGCCCTACGAGGCGGCGCTGGCGTGGACCGTGTCGCTGGACGAGCAGGCCGACGGCAAGCCGCGCGACTTCATCGGCCGCGCCGCGCTGGAATCGCAGAAGGCCGCCGGCGCGCCGCGCCAGTTGATCGGCCTGGTGATGGACGAGAAGGGCGTGCTGCGCCACGGCCAGCGCGTGCTGACCGCCAACGGCGAAGGCGAGATACTCAGCGGCACCTTCTCGCCGACGCTGGGCAAGGCGATCGCCTTCGCGCGCGTGCCGGCCGGCGATCCGGGCGAGGTGCGCGTGGACATCCGCGGCAAGGAAATCCCGGTGCGCACGGTCAAGTTCCCGTTCGTCAGGGAAGGACAGCCGCAGCCGGGCGTGCTCGGTTGAACCCGTCGCGCCGAAATCCTTCTTCGCCGGAGCCCCGCTTCTACGGAGCATGTCCAAAAAGTGCGCGACACGCTCTAAACTAACTTCCACTTCCCCCGGCCCGCGGTACGCGGACGCACGCACAACTGGAGCCAGCCATGAGCGAGATTCCCGGCGATCTCAAATTCCTGAAGTCCCACGAATGGGCGCGCGTCGAAGGCGACGGCCGCGTCACCGTCGGCATTTCCGACCACGCCCAGGGCCTGCTCGGCGATCTGGTCTACGTCGAGCTGCCGGCGGTCGGCGACCACATCGACGCCGGCGCCGCGGTCGCGGTGGTCGAATCGGTGAAGGCCGCGTCCGACGTCTATTGCCCGCTTTCCGGCACCGTGGTCGAAGTCAACGCGGCGCTGGCCGACAAGCCGGAGACCATCAACGAGGACGCCTACGGCGAAGGCTGGCTGTTCGTGCTGCGGGCCGACGAGCCCGACCAGGTCGCCGAGCTGCTCTCGCCCGACGATTACGCCGACCTGCTGGAAGACGAAGACCACTGAAGCGTTCGCGCGCCGCGCGCAGCGGTCGTCGAAAAACCCGCGCCTCGTGGCGCGGGTTTTTCTTTGCGCGATGGCAGCGCGGACGCCGCGCGCGTCGTCGCGGTGGCGTCCGGCTCGCGCAAAAGTTTGCGCAAATCGGCGTTCCGGGGAGTTGTGCGGCGCGAAATCGGCAAGGTCCGCGAACGCTTCCGTCAGCCGCGATTTATTCCATGGAAGCCGATCCGGGTGCGCCTTCGGCATGAGCCGCCGCGCGTGCGCGCGCCGCGTCTTTTTCAACGGCATGCAAGAAATCTTCGGGAAAAACGCGCTTTTCTTTTTGCGGCCCGCGCGATCGCGAAGGCGATGGCGCGCGATGCGGATCGTCGATCGCGGTCGTTCGCGATCCTCGGCGTCGGCGGGTGAGGCTGGCTGCGCCAAAATTTTTCTGCAAAACAGTTGACACCTGAAAAAAGCGTGATTAGGTTTCGCCCCAGCAGAATCTTCCTGCCCAAGCAAGTGAGCCGCGTCATCGCAACCGAACGGACAACGAAACGGCCCGCCGCCCGTACCCTGACGAAGCAGTACGTCGGCTTTGCTTCCCCCGAAGAAACCTGCAACCGGATCCAGACCAGCACCCGCGGCGCGAGCGCCGCGGGTGTTCTCGTATTAGTAGGGGGCCGCATTCGCGGCCCCGAAGAATCCGTTCCGGCGCGCGTTGCGCGTCGACGGCTGCCGCCGGGTCCGACTCCCGCGGCGCGTTTTGCCACTGGGCTTTGAACCTGCTGTACAACCCATAGTTCAATGACGAGGAGCTATCACATGGCAACCAAGAAAGCCGCCAAGAAAAAACCGGCCAAGAAGGCCGCGAAGAAGGTCGTGAAGAAGGCCGCCAAGAAGACCGTGAAGAAGGCCGCCAAGAAGGTCGCGAAGAAGCCGGCCAAGAAGGCTGCGAAGAAGGTCGTGAAGAAGGCCGCCAAGAAGACCGTGAAGAAGGCTGCCAAGAAGACCGTGAAGAAGGCCGCCAAGAAGGTCGCGAAGAAGCCGGCCAAGAAGGCTGCGAAGAAGACCGTGAAGAAGGCTGCGAAGAAGGCCGCCAAGAAGAAGCCGGCCAAGAAGGCCGCCAAGAAGAAGCCTGCGAAGAAGGCCTCCAAGAAAGCGGCTCCTGTCGCGCTGCCGGCCACCCCGGCTCCGCTGATCTGAGTCGAACCCCGATATACCGTAGTACCCAATAAGGCTCTCTCCCCGGTTTGCCCAGCGGGGAGGGAGTTTTTTTATGGGCGGAACGAAACCGGGGAAAGGCGTTCCACCTTTCCCCGTCTTTCAGCGGCCGGACGGCCGTCTGTTTCGATCTACCGCGGCGATGCCGCCGCGCGGCTGGGAGCGCTGCCGCCTTCGGTGGGCGCATCCGATGGCGCGGTCGATCCGGCGAACAGCAGATCCTGTTCGTCGGGCAGGTCCAGCCACTGTTGCGGCGGCAGGCCGATGGCGCGATCCAGGACGGTCGGCAGCAGGCCCGAAGGCAAGGCGCTTTCGCTGTTCCACAGGATCGCCACGCCGAAGTCGCGTTCCGGCACCATTGCCACCAGGCCGCGATAGCCCTGCACCGCGCCGGCGTGGAAGACCACCGGATGCCCGGCGTATTCGAACACCCGCCAGCCCAGCGCGTAGCCGGCCGACCAGACGCGCTCGCGACGCCAGCCGGTGCGCATTTCGCCCGGCGTCGAGATCACCGGCGCGTGCAGCGTGGCCAGCAGCGGGGCGGGCAGTACGTCGGGCCGGTGCCCGGTCTGCGCGGCCAGCCATTGCGCCATGTCGCTGATGCTGGCGTTGACGCCGGCCGCCGGCGCGAGACGGTAGTAGGTGGCCTTCGGCGTCAGCGCGACCCAGCCATTGCGGCTGCGCGCGTGCGGGTGCGCCCAGCGTGGACTGGACTGGATCCCGGCCAGGCCGATGCTGGCGTCGTTCATGCCCAGCGGCTTGAAGATGCGGCGGTCGACTTCCTGTTCGTAGAAGCGGCCGGTGCTGGCGAACACCACGTCGCCGATCAGGCTGAAGGCCACGTTCTGGTAGGCGTAGCACTGGCCCGGCGCGCATTCCAGCGGCGCGGCGGCCAGCTTGCGCGACACCGTGTAGTACTCGGCGTTGTTCTCGATGTCGCGGTCGAAGGCGTTGTGCGCGCGCAGGCCCAGGCGATGGCTGATGACGTCGGCGACGTCGACCTGGCGGGTGGCCTGGTCGTCGCTGAGGCGGAAGTCGGGCACGTAGTCGACGACCTTGCTGTCCCAGCGCAGCACGCCGTCGTTGACCAGGATGCCGGTCAGGGCGCTGGCGAAGGCCTTCGACAGCGAGGCCAGCCGGAACACGGTGTGCGCGTCGATCGGTTGCGGCGCCGATACGTCGGTCACGCCGTAGCCGCGCGCGCTGAGCACGCGGCCGTTCTGCACGATCGCCATCGCCAGGCCGGGCACGCGCTGGCCGACGGTCAGTTGCTGGGCCATCTGTTCGAAAACGGCGACGTCGAAGTCGGCGGCCGGCGCCGACGCGGCCGGTGCGCTGGCGGTGCGGTACGGCAGCGGCTGGGTCGGCGCCTCGCGATGCGCGGGCGCGGGGGACGCGGTCGGCGCGGACCGGTTCCAGTGCAGCGAGGTCTGTGCGGTGGACGAGAGCGCCAGCGGCAGCATCGCGCCCAGCAGGGCGGTGCGCCAGGGTTGCAACGACCGTCGTCTGCGCTTGTCTTTCATCGTACGTGAAGCCTGCGTAAGCTGGGGCGCCCCGGATGATAGCGCCGGTTTTTCCGATTTGAGCAAATCAGGAGAGGTTGAATGGCCATCTTGTTCACATTATTGACAATTCTTCTTGGTGCGGCGCTGGTGCTGCTGCTGTGGGGCGTGGGCATCTACAACGGCCTGGTGACCGCCCGCAACGCGTTCAGGAACGCCTTCGCCCAGATCGACGTGCAGTTGCAGCGGCGCTTCGACCTGATCCCCAATCTGGTGGAGACGGCCAAGGGCTACCTGACCCACGAGCGCGAGACGCTGGAGGCGGTAGTGGCGGCGCGTTCGACCGCGCAGGCGGGGCTGGCCGCGGCCAAGGCCAACCCGGGCGATCCGCAGGCGATGGCGCAACTGGCGGCGGCGCAGGGCCAGTTGAACGCGGGGCTGGGGCGGCTGCTGGCGGTGGCCGAGGCGTATCCGGACCTGAAGGCCAACCAGAACATGATGCAGTTGAGCGAGGAGCTCGCCAGCACCGAGAACAAGGTGGCGTTCGCGCGGCAGGCGTACAACGACAGCGTGATGGCCTACAACAACAAGCGCGAGGTGTTCCCCTCCAGCGTGGTCGCGGGGGCGTTCAACTTCGCGCCGGCGGCGTTGCTGGACATCCCGGCGGACAAGGCGGCCGCGGTGCGGGAGGCGCCGAAGGTGCAGTTCTGAACAAGCGCCGTCGATGAACTTCTTCGAGCACCAGGCCGCCGCGCGCCGCAACTCCACCCGGATGGTGGTGTTGTTCGCGCTGGCGGTCGCCGGCATCGTGATCGCGGTCGACCTGGGCGTGCTGCTGCTGTTCGGCCTGCAGGCGGAAAGCGCGGGCGGGGCGGCGGCGCTGGTCGCGTTCAGTACGTTGGCGACGCTGGCGGTGATCGGGCTGGGATCGCTGTACCGGATCGCGTCGCTGCGCGGCGGCGGTGAGGCGGTGGCCCTGGAGATGGGCGGCACGCCGGTGCCGGAGGACGTCACCGACTTCAACCTGCGCCGGCTGCGCAACGTGGTCGAGGAAATCGCCATCGCCTCCGGCGTGCCGATGCCCAAGCTCTACGTGCTGGAGCGCGAGGCCGGCATCAACGCCTTCGCGGCAGGCTATGCGCCGGCCGACGCGGCGGTGGCGGTTACCCGCGGCGCGCTGGACCGGTTGAACCGCGACGAGTTGCAGGGCGTGATCGCGCACGAGTTCAGCCACATCCTCAACGGCGACATGCGCCTGTCGATCCGGCTGATGGGCGTGCTGTTCGGGATCATGATGCTCAGCATCATCGGTGAGCGCGTGCTGGTCTATGGCCGCGGCGGGCGCGGCAGGAACGGCGGCGCGGTCCTCGGACTGGCGCTGGTGGCGCTGGTGGTCGGTTCCATCGGCCTGTTCTTCGGCCGCCTGATCAAGGCCGGGGTCAGCCGCCAGCGTGAATCGCTGGCCGACGCCTCGGCGGTGCAGTTCACCCGCCAGACCGCCGGGCTGGCCGGGGCGCTGAAGAAGATCGCCGGCCTGAACGAGGGTTCGCAGCTCAACGACAAGGGCAAGGCCGAGGAAGTCAGCCACATGCTGTTCGGCGAGGGCTTCGCGATGTCGAAGTGGTTCGCCACCCATCCGCCGCTGGCCGAGCGCATCCGCACGCTGGAGCCGTCGTTCGACGCCGCCCAGTTGCAGCGGCTGTCACTGCAATGGCTGAAGACGCCGCCGAACGGACTGGAGGAAGACCTGGCGCTGGGCCTGGCCGGCGCGCGGCAGGGCGATGCGCTGCCGCCGCCGTTGCCGCCGGCCGCCGAACCGCTGACGGTGACGCCGCCGATGGTGGTGGCGCAGGTGGCCGCGCCGGCCGCCGATGACTATCGCCGTGCCGGCAGCATGGCCGCGGCGCTGGATGCCGACCTGCGCGCGCTGGCGTCGCAGCGCGACAGCGCGATGCCGCTGCTGCTGGGTCTGCTGCTGGACGACAGGCCCGACATCGCCGCGCGCCAGCACAGCGAGATCGCCGCGCGGCTGGGCCCGTCGATCGCCGCGCAGGCGGCGGCGCTGCGCGAACAGCGCCTGCGCGCGCTGCACCCGATGCTGCGGCTGCCGCTGGCGTCGCTGGCGTTCCCGGCGTTGCGGCTGCGGCCGCGGCCGGAGATCGACGCGTTCATCGACACCGTGCAGGCGACGGTCGACGCCGACGGCCGCGTGTCGCTGTTCGAATACTGCCTGGGCCGGCTGCTGCAGACGCACCTGCGCGAATCGCTGGACCCGGCGCGGCATGCGCGTTTCGGCCGGCGCAAGCTGAGCGACGCGAAGAACGAGCTGGCGACCCTGCTGGCGGTGGTGGCCCAGGCCGGCAACGAACAGGCGTCCGCCGCCCAGCGCGCCTACCTGGCCGGACTGCAGCGCGCGCTGCCCAGCACGCATATTCCCTACGCGCCGCCGGCCGAGGGCGTGCGTGCGCTGGACGGCGTGTGGGGCGCGCTGGACGCGCTGGACCCGCTGGCCAAGCAACTGGCCGTCGAGGCGATCGTCGCCACCGTCGGCCACGATAACCGCGTCGCGGTGGCCGAGGCCGAACTGCTGCGCACGATCTGCGGCGTGCTGCACTGCCCGCTGCCGGCGATGCTCGAACGCGGGTAGGGGCTGGGGCTGGCCGGCCCACTCAGGCCGAAAGTCCAACAGACGGCGCTATCGCCGGCGGCGAAGATGGCGCATTCCGCCATGACGCAGCCGATGAGCCCCTCCCGCAACGCATCCGCCACCGCCATCCTCGCGCCCGGACTGGCCTTCGTGCTGGTCTGGTGCACCGGCTACATCGCCGGCAAGTGGATGGTGCAGCATGCGGCGGCGCTGACCTCGCTGGTCTGGCGCTTCGGGCTGGCGGCGTTGCTGTTCGCGCTGCTGGCCCTGCTGGGGCGGGCCAAGTGGCCGTCGCCGCGCGAATGCTGGCACAGCGCAGTCACCGGCGCGCTGATGCTGGCGATGCAGTTCGCCGGCGTCTACCTGGCGCTGGGTTGGGGCGCCAGCGCCGGCGTCACCGCGCTGGCAATCGGCGCGATGCCGCTGCTGATCGCGGTGCTGGCGACGCTGGGCGGCGACGAACGCCTGCGCCGGGGGCAATGGATCGGCTTGCTGCTGGGCCTGCTGGGCGTTGCGCTGGTGGTCGCCGACCGCATCGACGGCGCCACCTCGTGGCGCGCGTGGCTGGCCCTGGTCGCGGGCCTATGCGGCATTTCCTTCGGCACCCTGTACCAGAAGCGCCATGCCTCGGCGCTGGACCTGCGCGTCGGCCTGGCGGTGCAGAATGCGGCGGCGACGTTGTTGTTGTTGCCCGGCGCGTTGTGGCTGGAAGGCTTCCGCTTCGAGGCCGGCGCGGATTTCTACCGGCCGATGCTGTGGACGGTGCTGGTCAATTCGGTCGGCGGCTTCGCCCTGCTGTTCCTGCTGATCCGCCGCGGTGCGGCGACCGGCGTGGCCGCGCTGTTTTTCCTGATGCCGCCGGTGACCGCGGTGTTCGGCCATTTCATGCTGGGCGAACACCTGACCGGGTTGAAGGCGGCGGGATTCGCGTTTGCCGCGTTCGGCGTGTGGCTGGTCGCCGGACGACAGCGCCCGTAGCCGCGGGCCGGTCCGTCGCTATGCGCGGACGCCGCGGATCAGGTCCGCCGCGCGCTCGGCGATCATGATCGTCGGCGCGTTGGTGTTGCCGCCGGGCAGGCTCGGCATCACCGAGGCGTCGACCACGCGCAGGCCGTCCACGCCGCGCACGCGCAGCCGCGGATCGACCACGGCTGCGTCGTCGCCGCCCATGCGGCAGGTGCCGACGGGGTGGTAGATGGTCTCGGCCTTGGCGCGGATGAATTCGACCAGTTCGGCGTCGCCGGCGTTCGGGTTCCTCGGGAAGATCGGCGCGCCGCGATACGGGTCGAAGGCCTTCTGCGCGAACAGCTCGCGGCCGACCTTGGCGCACTCGACCATCATCCGCAGGTCGAAGCCTTCCGCGTCGCTCAGGTAGTTGGCCTCGATCCGCGCCGGCGCGCGCGGGTCGGCGCTATGCAGCCGGATGCGGCCGCGGCTGCGCGGGCACAGGAAGCAGGCGTGCACGGTGTAGCCGTCGCCCGGCAGCCGGTGGCGGCCGTGGTCGTCGAGCATCGCCGGGACGAAGTGGAACTGGATGTCGGCGCGCGCGTCGGTCGCCAGCGGCGAACGGAAGAAACCGCCGGCCTCGGCGATGTTGCTGCTGCCCGCGCCGCGCCGCCCGCGCAGGTAGTAGTTCCAGGCGATCGTCAGGTCGGAGATGCGGTCGTAGCTGACGCGCCGGGTTGCGTGCTGCAGGGTGCAGATGTCCAGGTGGTCCTGCAGGTTGGCGCCGACGCCGGGCAGGTCGGCGTGCACGGCGATGCCGTGTTCGCGCAGGTGGTCTGCCGGACCGATGCCCGAGAGCATCAGCAGTTGCGGCGAGTTGACCGCGCCGCCGCACAGCAGCACTTCGCGCGCGGCGCGTTCCACCACCTCGCGTCCGCGGTGGGCGAAGGCAACGCCGGCTGCATGACCGTTCTCCACGACGATGCGCCGCGCCAGCGCGCCGGTGACGACGCGCAGGTTGGGCCGCGCCTTCGCCGGATCGAGGTAGGCCGTCGCCGCCGAGCAGCGCGCGCCGTCCTTCTGCGTGACCTGGTAGAAGCCTACGCCGTCCTGCCTCGGCCCGTTGAAGTCGTCGTTGCGCGCCAGGCCGAGCTGTTGTCCCGCTTCGACGAAGGCCGAGGACAGCGGATTGACGTAGCGCAGGTCGGAAACCGACAGCGGGCCATCGCCGCCATGCAGCGCGTCGCCGCCACGTGTATTGCCTTCGCTGCGCCGGAAGTACGGCAGCACCTCGGCCCAGCCCCAGCCGTCCGCGCCGCCCGCGGCCCAGTCGTCGTAGTCGGCGGGCACGCCGCGGACGTAGCACATCGCGTTGATCGAACTCGAGCCGCCCAGCACCTTGCCGCGCGGCCACCACAGCCGGCGGCCGTTCAACTGCGGCTCGGCGGCGGTGTCGTAGTTCCAGTTCAGCGACTTCATGCCGACCAGCTTGGCCAGCCCGGCCGGCATGTGGATGAAGGGATGCCAGTCGCGCGGGCCGGCTTCCAGCAGCAGCACGCGGGTCGAAGGGTCCTCGGAGAGGCGGTTGGCCAGCACGCAGCCGGCCGAGCCGGCGCCGATGATGACGTAGTCGTACATGCGCAGGTCCGTGTCCGAAGGGCTTGTAAAAAGGATAGGCGTTTCCGGCGAAGCGCCGGCATTGCTGCGCTGCATCGTATACTGCCGGCGTCGTCGAACGGGGCGGGTCGGATGCAGGTCGAACGGATGCCGGAACTGGATTCGGGGAAGCGGATCCATCAGGGCGAATGGCGCGCGGTGGCCATTTCCTTCGTCTATTTCTTCTGCGTGCTGGCCGCGTACTACGTGATCCGTCCGGTGCGCGAGCAATTGTCGGCCGCGGTCGGTTCGACCCAATTGCCCTGGTTCTACGGCGCGACCTTCATCGCCACGCTGGTGCTGACGCCGGTGTTCGCCGCGCTGGCCTCGCGCTGGCCGCGGCGCAAGCTGGTGCCGGTGGTCTATCTGTTCTTCATCGCCTGCTTGCTGGCCTTCATTCCCGCCTTCACCAACGTCGGCCTGCTCAGCCCGCGCATGCTGGGCATCGTCTTCTTCGTCTGGGTCAGCGTGTTTAACCTGATCGTGGTGTCGGTGTTCTGGATCTTCATGTCCGACATCTGGAGCCTGGAGCAGTCCAAGCGCCTGTTCCCGGTCATCGCCGTCGCCGGCACGCTGGGTGCGCTGGCCGGACCGGCGCTGACGCGCTCGCTGGTCAACGTGATCGGGGTAGCGCCATTGCTGGTGGTGTCGGCCAGCCTGCTGGGCGTCGCCACGGTCTGCGTGGTGCTGCTGGGCCGCTGGGCGCGCGCGCATGGCGCGCGCCGGCACGAAGCCGGCCACGAGGACGCGGTCGGCGGCGGCATGTGGGACGGGTTGAAGCAGATCTTCACCGATCCCTTCATCCGCGGCATGGCCGTGCTGCTGCTGCTGGCCGACGGCATCGGCACGGTCAACTATGCGCTGATGATCGACTACTCCGGCGCGACCTTCGCCGATGCGGCGGCGCGCACGCGCTTCCATGCCGACGTGGACCTGGCCTGCAACCTGCTGACGGTGATCGTGCAGCTCACCCTGACCCGCTGGCTGCTGCCGCGCAAGGGGCCGGGCGCGCTGATCATGTTGTGGGCGTTGATCAGCATCGCGGTGCTGCTGGTGGTGGTGTTCGCGCGCGACCCACACGCGCCGCTGTTCACCCTGCCGCTGCTGGTCGGGCCGATCGCGCCGACCGTGCTGGCCCTGATCGTCAGCCGCGGCCTGGCCTATGGCATGGCCGAGCCGGCGCGCCACAGCCTGTACACGCGGGTGCCGCGCAACGTGCGCTACAAGGGCCAGGACGCCGTGGATACGGCGGTGTGGCGCTTCGGCGACGTGGCCATCGCCACCGGCATGAATGGCCTGAAATCGCTGGGCGTGGCCGTCGGCGGGTTCGCCGCGATCAGCGCGGCGGCGGCGTTCCTGGCCGCCGGCATCGGCTGGCGGCTGTGGAAGCGGGTCGAGAACGTGGGCGAAACAGGGGCGACATCGTCCCGGTGACCGAGCGCTTGCAGGAGGGATGACGATGTTGCCGCTGGCCAAGATGCTGACCGTGCTGGTCGCAGTCCTGCACCTGTATTTCCTGGTGCTGGAAATGTTCCTGTGGACCAGGCCCCTCGGGCTGAAGACCTTCCGCAACACCCCGGAGAAAGCCGAAGCCACCCGCGTGCTGGCGGCCAACCAGGGCCTCTACAACGGCTTCCTTGCCGCCGGCCTGCTGTGGGGGCTGGCGACAATGCAATGGAACGTGGTGCTGTTCTTCCTCGGCTGCGTGGTCGTGGCCGCGCTCTACGGCGCGTGGAGCGTCAGCCGCAGGATCCTTTTCGTGCAGGGCATGCCGGCGATCGCGGCGATGGTTGCGGTGCTGCTGGCCTGACCCGGGGCAACGGCGCGGCGCTTTGGCGACCAGGCGCGTTGCGACGCGCCCGTCATCAGGACTTAGCGGAGTCCTCCGCGGGGCGCGGCGACACCCACATCGCAATCCTGGCCCTGAACACCGGCTCGTTTTGCGGGTCGGTGACGACCACCTCGAACGGCAGTTCGTAGCCTTCGGCCGCTTCGCATGGCGCGAAGGCCGGCGTCGCGACCGCGCGCATGGTGCCGACCGCCTTCTTCAGGTATTCGACCGTCATGCCCTTCGGGATCCAGCGCATCGCGTCCGGGATGCTGACGTCGCAGGTCAACCCGCCGATGAATTCGGCCAGGTTGCACAGCGCGATGGCGTGAACGGTGCCGATATGGTTGGTGACGCGGCGGCGGTGCGCGATGGTCGCTTCGCCGCGGTTCGGGCGCAGTTCGACGATGCGCGGGGCGATGCCGGAGAAATACGGCGCCTTGAAGCAGACCAGCTTCGAGAACAGCCACTTGCCGCCGGGCTTGCCGGCGAGTTTGTTGTAGGCGGTCAGGACCTGATTGCTCATGGGTTCCAGTTTTTGTTTTTGCTCGTCATGACCGGACATTCGTCCGTTGAAAACCCCGCGAAGGCGGGAATGACGAGCAGAGGGCCTGGCGATCTGAAAAGGGAATGGGGAACCGTCACCGGTTCCCCATTCCCGGTGCTCACGCCGCGGCGCGCGAGTCGCCCGATCCGTGGCGGTCGTAGTAGCTCGCCGCGCGCAGTTCGTGCACGTCGAAATCGTCCACCGTGATCGTGTCGAGGGTGATCTCGCGCAATTCTTCCAGTTGCCTGCGTTCCTCGGCGGTGATCCAGCCCTCGCGCACGCCCTCGTCCAACTGGCTGGCGAAATCCAGCGCCTCGATGTCGCTGTTCTTCAGCGCCTTCAGGAACTTGCGCTCCACCGGCTCGGCCAGGATCGCCTTGGCCAGGTAGCTGTCGATGCGGCCGCCGGGGTTGTTCTCGCACGGGGTCAGGAACACGCCTTTCGCCAGCCGCTCGCGCGCCTCGTTCGGGGCCATCAACAGCATCGCCACGCGGTGGCTCAGGCGGTCGCCCGGGGCCACGGCGCGGCGGCCCCACGGGAACACCACCGGCCACAGCAGCCAGCCCAGCGGCTTGATCGGGAAGTTGCGCAGCGCCTGCGACAGCGCCAGCTCGATCTCGTAGGCGCTGTTGTGGAAGGCCCAGGCCAGCAGCGGCTTGTCCGCTTCCGGCGCGCCCTCGTCGTGGTGGCGCTTGAGCACCGCGCCCATCATGTACAGGTGGCTGAGCACGTCGCCCAGGCGGCCGGACAGCGATTCCTTGAACTTCAGCTTGCCGCCCAGCGCGCCCAGCGACACGTCGGTCAGCAGCGCCAGGTTGGCGGCGTAGCGGTCGAGCTTGCGGAAGAACTTCTTCGTGTAGGCATCGCCCGGGGCCGCGCCGAAGCGCGCGCCGGTCAGGCCGAACCACCACGAGCGCACCGCGTTGGAGATCGCGCCGCCGACGTGGCTGTACAGCGCCGCGTCCAGCGCGTTGACGCCGTCGCGGACGTTCGGTTCGGTGGCGGCCTTCATCTCCTTCATGATGTAGGGATGGCACAGGATCGAACCCTGGCCGAAGATCAGCAGGCTGCGGGTCATGATGTTGGCGCCTTCCACCGTGATCGCGATCGGCGAGGCCTGCCAGGCGCGGCCGGCGAAGTTGCGCGGGCCCAGAATGATTCCCTTGCCGCCGATGATGTCCATCACGTCCTTGGCGATCTCGCGGCCGGCGGTGGTGCAGTGGTACTTGGCGATCGCCGACGGCACCGAGGGCACGTCGCCGCGGTCCACCGCCGCGGCGGTGGCCTGCGACAGCGCGCTGATCGCATAGGCCTTGCCGCCGATGCGCGCCAGCGCCTCTTCGACGCCCTCGAAGCGGCCGACCGACAGGCCGAACTGCTTGCGGATGCGCGCGTACGCGCCGGTGACGCAGGCGCCGCTCTTGGCGCCGCCGCTGGCGGTCGAGGGCAGGGTGATGGAGCGGCCCACGGCAAGGCACTCGTTGAGCATGTTCCAGCCCTTGCCGGCCATTTCCACGCCGCCGATCAACTGGCTCAGCGGGATGAACACGTCCTTGCCGTGGATCGGCCCGTTCTGGAACGGCGAGTTCAACGGGAAATGGCGGCGGCCGACCTCGACCCCGGGCGTGTCGCGCGGCAGCAGCGCCAGGGTGATGCCGATGTCCTTGACGTCGCCGATCAGGCCCTCCGGGTCGTACATGCGGAAGGCCAGGCCGATGATCGTCGCCACCGGCGCCAGCGTGATGTAGCGCTTGTCGAAGGTCAGGCGCAGGCCGAGCACGTTGGCGCCGTTCCATTCGCCCTTGCAGACGATGCCGTAGTCGGGGATGGAGGTGGCGTCGGAACCGGCGAACGGGCCGGTCAGGCCGAAGCACGGCACTTCCTGTCCCACCGCCAGGCGCGGCAGGTAATGGTCCTTCTGCTCCTGCGTGCCGTAGTGGTTGAGCAGTTCGCCCGGGCCCAGCGAATTGGGCACGCCGACGGTGCTGCTGACCACGCTGGAGATCGAGGCCAGTTTCTGGATCACCTTGTGGTGCGCCAGCGCGGAGAAGCCCAGGCCGCCGTACTGCTTGGGGATGATCATGCCGAAGAATTTGTTCTTCTTGATGAAGTCCCACAGTTCCGGCGGCAGGTCGGCGTGGACGTGGGTGATTTCCCAGTCGTTGACCATCCGGCACAGTTCCTCGACCGGGCCATCGAGGAAGGCCTGTTCCTCCGCGGTCAGTTGCGGCTTGGGATAGTTCAGCAGCTTGTTCCAGTCCGGGTCGCCGGTGAACAGGTCGCCCTCGAAACCGACCGAGCCGGTTTCCAGCGCGATCTTCTCGGTCTGCGACAGCGGCGGCAGCGCCTTGCGCAGGAACTTCAGCGCCGGCGCGGTCAGCAGCGGCTTGCGGATCGCCGGGATCAGCAGCGGCAGCGCGACCAGCGCCACCAGCGCGCCGGCCACGACGGTGGCCGCGCCGCTGGCGCCCAGCAGCCACGCGGCGACCAGCACGCAGGCGGAAACCGCCGCCCATACGGCCAGGCGCAAGCGATGGAAGGCGGCGATGCCGGTCGTCAGCAACAGGACGAGGAAGGGAACGACGATGCTCATGGCAATGCTCCGACGGAATCGTTGGGAACGGGCGCGCCGGGGACCGGCTCGCCGGGAATCGGGGAATCGTTGATCGAGGAATCGTTGGCGGCGCCGGAAACCGTAGAAGCGACCGGCAGTTCGGCCAGGTATTCGAGCACGGCGGCGGCGAACGCGTCGTTGTCGTCGCCGGCCAGCATATGCGTGGCGTGCGGCAGGTGCACGTGGCGCGCGTGCGGCGCCAGCGCCTGGAATTCCTCGACGGTGCGCGTGGAAACCAGGTCGCTCCTGCCGCCGCTGACCAGCAGCACCGGGCAGCGTACCTGCCGCGCGGCTTCGGCCAGGTCGTCCTGGTGGCCTTCGACGCCGGCGGCGAATTCGGGGATCAGGCGCGGGTCCCAGTGCCAGCGCCAGCGGCCGTCGTCGCCTTCGCGCAGCAGCCCGCGCAGGTCGCCTTCGGACTTGCGCGTGCGCCGGTGCGGCAGGTAGGCGGCGATCACTTCGCCGGCATGCGCCAGCGAGTCGAAGCCGTCCGGGAACGCGGTCATGAAGGCGATGATGCGTTCGTAGCCCCTGGCTTCCCAGCGTGGGGTCACGTCGACCAGCACCAGCGCGCGGAACAGTCCCGGCCAGCGTGCCTCGGTGACCAGGCCGAACAGCCCGCCCATCGACGCGCCGACCAGCACCGGCGCGTCCGAGGTTTCGCCGGCTGCGTTGATCATGTCGTCGGCGAACTGCTCGGCGCGGTACGGCACCTCGGCCGGGTTGCGCTGCGATCCGCCGTGGCCGCGCGCGTCGTAGCTCAGGCCGGCATGGCCACGCGCGGCCATCGCCAGCGCAGTGCGGCGCCAGGCCTCGCGGGTTTGGCCGAAACCATGCGCATACAGCAGCAGCGGCTGCACGTCGTGGTCGGGCGCGGCGGCGAAACGCGTCGCCGCCAGTTCCAGCCCGCCGGCGCCGCGGATCGAAACCGGCGTGGCGGCGTCGCGCATCGCGACGGGCGCGGTTGCGGCATTCGGCGGGGAAGGGCTGGCGCTATCCATACGCATTAGTATGGATTTGCGGATTCGCCGGCGTCAACACTTTCCCGGCTCGCTTTCGGCCATCCAAATGACTGATCCTCAAGGAAAATATTGCTGCGTCGCAGCAAACATACTTCAACAGACCGCGCCGTATGGTTTAATGCCGATATGAATTCAGCACCTCCTGCCGCCGATCCGACTCCCGCCCCCCGCAACGGTCGCCTCAGCGCCGAAGACTGGGCCCAGGCCGCCCTCGACCTGATCGCCGAACAGGGCGTGGCCGCGGTCGCGGTCGAACCGCTGGCGCGCCGGCTGGGCGTCACCAAGGGCAGCTTCTACTGGCACTTCCCTTCGCGCGACGCCTTGCTGCAGGCGGCGCTGGAACGCTGGGAAACGTTCGAGCAGGAAGCCGTGTTCGGCACGCTGGAGGCGGTGCCGGATCCGCGCGAACGCCTGCGTGCGCTGTTCCAGGTGGTCGGCCACGAGGTCAAGCCGCACGTGGTCTACAGCGAACTGCTGAAGGCGCTGGACCATCCAGCGGTGCAGCCGGTGATCGACCGCGTTTCGCAGCGCCGCCTCGACTACCTGATCGCCTCGTTCCGCCAGGCGGGGATGGACCGCACCCAGGCCCAGCACCGCGCGCGCCTGACCTACGCCGCCTATGTCGGCTTCCTGCAACTGTCGCTGCAACTGCAGCAGCCGAAGCTGACCCACGAGGAATTCGAGGCCTATCTGGCCCACGTGATCGACACGCTGATCCCGGCCTGAAAATCCCTCTCCCGCATGCGGGAGAGGGAGAGGCGCGAAGCGCCGAGGAAGAGGGTCCGGCTTTCCACGGAAAAGCCGAAGCCGAGAACCGGCGCATCTCGGCCGCTCCGCACCGTCTAAACCTTCCGCGCATTCCCGGCATCCCAAATGGCATGCTGACCACAGCCATGAACGCCCCGCCTCTCGAAACGGCCGCGAATGCGGCCGTCGACGCCGACCACGCGCTGGCGCGGCGGGCCGCCGGCGGCGACATGGGCGCGTTCGAATCGCTGTACCGCCGCCACGCCGGCCGCGTGCACGGGGCGATCGCGCGGCTGGTCGGCGGCCACGGCGCGCGCGCCGAGGACCTGACCCAGGAGGCCTTCGTCCGCGCGTGGCAGGCGCTGCCGAAATTCCGTTTCGAGAGCGCCTTCACCACCTGGCTGCACCGGCTGGCGGTCAACACCGCGCTGATGGAACTGCGCAGCCGCCGCAGCGGTCCGCGCTTCGACGACGACGGCGAGGAGACGCTGGCCGACATCGGCGCCGTCGACACCGCCGGCCACGGCGCGGCGCTGGCGATGGACCTGGAACGCGCGGTCGCCACCTTGCCGCCGCGCGCCCGCGCGGTGCTGGTGCTACACGACGTGGAAGGCTGGAAGCACGAGGAAATCGCGGTCGAACTGGACATGGCGGTGGGCAGTTCGAAGGCGCAACTGCACCGCGCGCGGCAACTGTTGCGTGCGCGCCTGGGCGAGGCCGCTTGACGGGAGCATGGACATGAACGAACACGACAACGACGACACCCTGCGCTGGCAATTGCGCGGCCTGCGCCGCGACATCGAGCCGACGCGAGACCTGTGGCCCGGCATCGCCGCGCGCATCGCCGCATCGCCGGCGAAAGCGGCGCCGGACAATGCCGCGCCGCCGCGCCGCCGCGCGCCGCACTGGTTGCCGCTGGCGATGGCCGCCTCGCTGCTGCTGGCCTTAGGCCTGTTCTGGCGCCAACCCGGCATCGTCGCGGACGCGCCCGCCGGCGATCCGCTGATCCAGCGCGAAGCCGTCGCCATGTCGCGGCATTACGAGGGCGCGTTCGCCCAGTTCCCGCAGGCGCCGGAAAACTCCGGCTTCACCCCGGCGATCCGCGACCTCGACCGCAGCGCCGCGCAGATCCTGGCCGCGATCGCGCACGACCCGGATTCGCGTTTCCTGCTTGAACAACTGCGCCGCACCTACGCGCGCCGCCTGACCCTGACCCAGCGCGCCACGCTGACCTGACGAGGAATCCCCGATGCGCACCCTGATTTCCGCCGCACTGCTGCTCGCGCTGGCCGCGCCGGCCTTCGCTGCCACCCCGATCAACGAATCCCGCCCGCTGTCGCCGACCGGGCGCGTCGAGATCGACAACGTCAAGGGCCGCATCCAGGTCCGCGGCTGGCAGCGCGAAGAGGTGAAGATCGAAGGCAGCCTGGGCCAGGGCGTCGAGAAGCTGCAGATCGAAGGCGACCGCGAACGGCTGACGGTCAAGGTGCGCTACCCGAAGGGCGGGAGCAACCGCAGCGAACCGACCGACCTGCTGCTGACCGTGCCGCTGAAGGCCGACCTGGACATCGATTCGGTTTCCGCGAACGTCGACGTGCAGGGCGTCGCCCCGGCCAGCCTGTCGATCGACAGCGTCAGCGGCGACGTGTTCGTCGCCGCCGCGCCGCGCGAGTTCGAAGCCGACAGCGTCAGCGGCGACCTGCACGTCACCGTCAACAGTCCCGACGTCAGCATCGAAAGCGTCAGCGGCAACATCACCCTGCGCGGCCGCCTCAACGGCGAAGTCAGCACCGAGACCGTCAGCGGCGACATCGACATCGCGGTCAACGGCGAACGCGTCCGCAAGCTGACCGCGACCACCGTCAGCGGCGACGCCGGCATCCGCGCCGCCCTGGCCGACAACGGCAAGATCAAGCTGGAGACCGTTTCCGGCGGCCTGCGCCTGACCCTGCCGAAGGATCTCTCCGCCCACGTCACCGCCGAAACCTTCAGCGGCGACCTCCGCGCCCCCGGCGCGCAGATCAACCGCCCCAAGTACGGCCCCGGCGCCAGCCTCGACACCCGCTACGGCAGCGGCGACGGCGAGATCTCCATCGAGACGTTTTCCGGCGACGCGGAGTTGAGGCTGGAATAAGGCAGGTCAGCGTAGTCCAGTCTTGTCCCGGATTTTGCAGGAATGGAATGATCTGTCCGGTCATCCGGTGGTTGGAAGCTGGTTTGCAGGCTTTCGTGGAAATTGCGGTAACCGTTGGGTTCGAATTCGGAGCCGTTCTTTGCCTGCCAGAAATCCTCGCGTCGATTTGCGCCGGCCTGACAACCACCATGACTCCATCAGCCGGCGCATAACCAGCGACGCTGCGATCCATCGCGACGCTGCATGCGCAAATAACCATAACTATCGGGCAGTCGAATGGACAAGCGCGTCGCATCCGTCATATCCACAACAACGACGGAAATTTCTTCTGCACGAGAGAAAACACGCATTCAGGCTCTTGACGTGATCCGAGGGATTTCGATTCTCGGAATTCTTGCAGTCAATGCCGATGGTTTTGCCGGACCGATGTCTGCCTCGCTCAAGCCCTTGTACTGGCCCTTCCCAAATGAAGGATGGACAGCGATCTCGTACTGGGTCATGGATGCGTTCTTCCATGAAAAGTTTGTGGCGCTTTTCTCCATGCTGTTTGGGGTGTCGCTGTTCCTGGTAGGTGGGGAACGCTCGGACAAGGAGCGAAGCCGGATCCTGCGGCGCCGCCTGCTGGTACTCCTCGCGTTTGCGATGCTGCATGGATTCGGGCTTTGGTGGGGTGACATCCTGTCGCTCTATGCAATCACTGGCTTTGTCATGTTCTTTTTCAGGTCTTGGTCTCCCAGAGCCTTGATGCTCATTGGCCTCGTGCTGTTCGGCCTGACCCTGCTTCGCGATCTTCCGCCTGCAGTAAACTCGACCGAAGCCCGCCGCATTGGTGCAGAGTCTGCCGTTTCCATCGAACGACAGCAGAGCGCGAACGATGCACGCAAAGCAGCCGTCGCCAACGACATCGCGGAGGCCAAAAGCTCCTTGGCAGGCGCTTACCGCGTCAATGCGCGTAGCTATTTACGGCTGCTTAAGGGCGATCTTTCGCTGATTCCATCGACGCTGTCGCTGATGATGATCGGATTGTCGTTGTTCAAGTCGGGCTTTCTGTCCGCCAGGTCCGCCAATCGCCGCTATGGGACAGTCATTGCGTTGGGCATGGCGGCATTGTTCGTAGTCGCGTTTCTAACTTGGCGGCAGGATGTGGTCGGATCGCCAATCTGGGACGGGGATTTCCTCGAACGCACGCTGGCGCCGTTGATCTCCTTGGCGTATGCGGCGATTTTAATTCTGTTGCTGCGCTCTGGGGGACGGGCAACATCCATGCTTGGCCTCTTTGCCGCAACAGGGCGCATGGCTTTCACCAACTATTTGATGCAATCGTTGATCATGACCTCGATCTTCTACGGTGGGCGAGGCGCTCTCATGGGCGAAGTTGATCGGCCTGCGTTGTGGGGAATCGTGTTTGGGATCTGGATATTGCAGATGACCTGGTCCCCGCTGTGGCTATCGAGATTCGAAATGGGCCCTTTCGAATGGGGATGGCGTTGCCTGACCCATGGGCGAAGAATTCCGTTCCTGAAGCACGGGATTCCGACCTCGACTTGAATCGAAGCTGTTGTGCTTCTCACGCAACAACTATTGTTGCGGAAGTCGATGAAGAATGACTGGCAAGATTCCTCATGTCAGCCGCGCCTACTCGCATGGCATCAGGACTAACCATGGCATCGATATCGGTCGGCAGATGATTGCCATTTATCATGGACAATAAAAAACCGGCCCCTTTCGGGGCCGGTCCGGATATTGCAATTGCGATCAGTCGATTTAGAACGAGTAACGCACGCCCAGGTAGGCACGACGCGGCTGTACCCAGCTCGTGGCCTCGCCGAAGGCATACACACCGTTGCCGTCCACCAGATCCATCTCGGTCATTGCCTTCTGCTTGTTCAGGATATTGAACACGTCCAGGAAGACTTCCAGTTTGCCAACGGCGAATTCCTTGGTGTACTTGGCGCGCACGTCGAAGGTGTAGTACGACGGGCCTTCCTGGCTGCCCACGGCACCCGGGCAGATCCAAGTATCGGTCACGCCCTCATACTCGTAGGGATCGCACATGATCGGAAGGTTGCGGCTGGAGGTGGACCACGTCTCACTGTAGAGCAAGCCGCTGTTCCAATTGAACACGCCGCTCAGTTCCAGGCCAAAGTCCCAGTAATAGGTGCCCAGTGCCTTGAACTGCCGCTTGATGTTGCCTGGCTGCGGACCCCACTGATTCGGGGCGCGCGGGTCGAGCGCAATCCAGTCGCCTTGGAAGTCCGCATTGCCGTCCGAGTTGGAGTTGCCATGAGCATCGTTTAGGGTGATCGAGGCCAAGCCTTGCCAGTTGTTGCTCTTGACCTTCTGCAGGGTCAATTCCAGGCCCTGGTACTCGCGCTTGCCGCCCTTCAGCGTGCCCAGCACGTAGTTGGTGCCCGGGTCTTCCGCGTAGCCGAAGTAGGACAGCGGCAGGTAGAAGTAGGAGCCCGGGGGTGCCTGGCTATCATCACCGTCGCCATCCGGGTTGGAATATAGCGACAAGTCGTAGTCTTCCATGATGTCCTTGGTGACACGCCTAGTCAGGGTCATCGACAAGCTGTAATCGCGACCGATGTTAGTGGCGTAGCCGACCAGGAACTCGTCGGTGTACGGGGTCTTGATGTTCGGCGCGATCGCCGCATCGCCCGGGCCGCGCTGACGGAAGGTATACCACTCCCCATCGATGTTGATCTGCTCGTCATAGGTCGGGCCGGTCACGGCGCCGGCAAAGTCGGCCATGTCGGCACGGATGGCATCGTAGTAACGGCCATAGAACGCCCAGATCTTGCTACGGCCATCGCCATTGACGTCATACGCCAGCGACAGACGCGGAGCGAAGTTCCAGTCGAACTTGTGGATGGTTTCGCCCGCCGAGTTGACGAACTCATTGCGCTCGGCGCGCACGCCGATGTTGGCCGACAACTGATCCAGCGTCCATGTATCCTGCAAATAGAACGCCGTCTGCTTGTTCTTCACCGTGTAGGCGAGGCCCATCGTTCGCCGACTGCAGGATGCGGTAGACGTTAACCTGACCATTTGGATTGCCGGTGGTGTCGCTGAACGTCTTGGCCAGCAACTGATCCTGCGTCAGACCGGTGGCATCCGCCAGACGTACCAAGTCGGTAGAGCCGATGGCGCGTGAACCCGTCCAGCCATAGCCGGAGGTGAAGTATTGTGCGAGCGTCGTGCCGGCATCGGCAGCAGAGATCGACGTGTAACGCGCTCCCGCGGGATAAACGGTCTGCTCCTCATAAGAGCCTTCATTGCTCAGGACGCCGAACTTGAAGTCATGCTCGCCCCAATTGGTGCTGAGCGACCAATCCAGGTTGGCTCCGAATTCCTTGGTATCGCGATATGTATGCAGGTCGCTGCCCGTTCCGCCCAACTGTAGCTCTGCGTTGGTCGCCGTGGCGCGATTGTTGTGGTAGGCCACGTTGTTGAACGCACTGCGATCCGAAGCCAAATCGGAAACTTCGGCCTCGTGCTTGTAGCCATAGACGTTCAAGCTCACGCTGTCCCAGTCATGGGTGTAGTCGAATTTGTAGTTGTCACCACCTTGCTTGCGGGTAACGCTACGATTGTTGCGCGTGGTGGCCACGAGGCTGCCATCGCGCTCCATCGGATCGTTGAAGAAAGTGCCGACCAAGCGATCGCGATCAGTGATCTGCCAGGTCAGCTTGCCGAAGCTGTACTTGCTGTCCTGGTTGACGGTGCGCATCGTCTGCTGCGTCACCGGATCGGTTACGTCTTCATCGCGGTGCAGCTTCTGGAACGAGCCGAAGAACCACAACCGATCCTTGACGATCGGGCCGCCCAGGGTGACGGCGGTGTCGTAGGTCGAGAACGAGGAGTCGTTCAGGTGCTTGTTCTTCTGCACCAAGCTATCGTTCTGGGCGTAGTAGTTGACCGAACCATGCCATTCATTGGAGCCAGACTTGGTGATCACCTTGGAGATTAAGCCCTGGCCACCGGCGAATTCGGCCGGGATACCGCCGGTCAGCACCTGCATTTCCTGGATGATTTCAGAGTTCAGGTTGGAGCCGAAAGTACCCGTCGACGGGTCGGTGACGTTGACACCGTCGATGTAGTACAGGTTGTCCGTCGAGGTACCGGTGGCGCCGCCAACATCGGAATAGTTCACGCCTGACTTGGATGCCGGGTTACCGCCCGAAGACGGCTTCACACCCGGCACCAGTTGCAGGTAGCTCTGGTAGCTGCGGGCGGTCGGCAGGGATTCGGTCAGGTCAAGATTCAGGATGGTGCTGACGGTGGCCGAAGTGGTGTCGATGGCGGCCAAACCGGCGCCCGTGACCACGATGGTGTCGAGGCTGGTCGCGCCTTCGCCGCTACCCAGCACGTAACCCACGTTCAGGTCCTTGCCGCTGACCACGGCCACGTTGCTGGCACTGTAATCGTTGTAGCCGGGAGCGACCACTTCCACAGTGTAGTTGGTCGCCGGGTCAAGGCCGGTCAGGCGCAAAACGCCGCTGGCATCGGTTGTACCGGTTTTGCTGATCAGGCTGCTCGGCGAACTGACTTTCACGGTCGCGCCAGCCACTGGCGTGCCGCCAGCCGCCGAGATGGTGATGCGCAGGCCACCGGTGTCGGCCGCCCAGGCCACGCCAGCAATGCACATGCTCAATGCCACGCCAAGCGCGGCACGACGCAAATTTCTGCTTCCCCTTTGGGTAATCATCTGGATGCTCTCTCTCTCGTAAAGAGCATCCGCTGCAATGGAATCAGGCCTTGGCGACAATTCATTCCCGCTTATCCGCCAACTTATCCGCCATTCCCGATCTTAATTGCCATCGCAAAAATCCGCCCACGCCTGCATCAACGGCGTGCGCAGCCCCAGCAACGCATCGCGCGCATAGGCTGCG
Source organism: Pseudoxanthomonas sp. (assembly GCA_047601245.1). Taxonomy (GTDB): domain Bacteria; phylum Pseudomonadota; class Gammaproteobacteria; order Xanthomonadales; family Xanthomonadaceae; genus Pseudoxanthomonas_A. The sequence goes on along the minus strand of JASGJU010000002.1, from coordinate 2,061,744 downwards.
CGAGTCGCATCATTACCGACGTGCGCCAGCGCAAGTTCGGATACCTCGTCGGCGTAATGGGTCGAATTGCGCGCCCAATCCTTGAAGCTGCTTCGGAACCCATGTGGCACCGCGACCGTACGGTAATCAGGGTCGAGATAGCCAGCGCCACCCAGGCGCACGTCGAATGCATGCATCCGCTTGATCCATTGGCCCAGCACTGAATGGGAGAGTGGTCCGCCGCGCCGGTTTGCAAATACGAGCGTGCTGACGCTGCATAGGGAGTTCTTCATCGATTGTCTCTGCCCTTCCAACAACGCCGCGGCCTGGCTGGACAAAGGCACGCGGTGTTCGCGCCCGCACTTGCTGCGCTCGGCGGGTACCGTCCACAACCGATTCTCCAAATCGAACTCAGGCCATTCGGCGCCGCGAACTTCATTCGATCGGGCCGCCGTGAGGATGGCGAATTCCAGCGCGCGCGCCGCGTCGCCCAGACAAGTGCGCAGTGCTTCCATGAATCCGGGCACGCGCGGATAAGGCAAGGAAGGCCGATGCTTGCCCCGATAGCGCGGCTTGCCGAGCAAGGGTTCCAGCGCTTCCCGACTGGTCGGGTTCTCACCGTTGCGCAATTGCATGGCCTTTGCGTAACGGAACACGGCGGCAAGGTCTTCGCGGATCTTCTTCGCCGTGTGGTATTTCGTGCGCCAGAGGGGTTGCAGCACCGCGGCCACGTCAGCGGCGGTCAGCTCATCGATGCGGCGATGGCCGAGCACCGGATTGACGTAGACGTCCATGCGCGTGCGCCATTCCGCCGCGACTTTCAGCGGATGCTTGCAACCGGGCGCTTTCGCGTCGATGGTCGCCGCCTCGCATTCTGCAAACGTTTGTCGCCGAACGACCAAGGCATGGCGCTGCAACTTTGGGGCAATCCCGAGCGTCAGTTTGGCGCGCAATGCTTTCGCACGTTGGCGTGCGGCTTGTAGCGATATCGTGGGATAACCGCCCAATCCGAACTCGCGTCTCACCGGCAACCAGCGACCCGGTATGGTCGGGTGCGGCTTGCGGCCAACGGTCGTGCGCAGGAACCACTGCTTTGCGCCGCCAGGCGTGACTTGGATGTGCAGGCCAGGGACTTCGCCGCCGACGGCGTGGCGCTCTTTGTATGCCTGTCCGCTGCTTGTCCGGGTGCGTATACCGGAATGCGCCAACCGTTTGATCGCCTTGCCGGAAAGACGCCGGGCCTGTCTGGACATGTATCCGCCTTCGTATCCACCTGGAAGGCAGTGATGTGTCCATCATGAGTTGCCTGCGATCAAGTCAAACGGGCGGCGGACGACGACAAGCCTTTCTTTGTTGCCAGTGAAACATTCTGAGTTCCGCCTCAGACGCAGGAGCGGACTTGCCCGTGACCAAAGGAGTTGCCCATTGCAATGCACCATCCCCGTAATGCCGACAGGCTCGCTCCTGCGGGCCAAATAATCGGCGAGGTCAGGAGTGCCCCTTGGCCGACAGGCTGAATCGGCTGGCCTGTCTGGTTCTTTTGTCGGGCGGATCCGGGTCATTTGCGTCGCCCGACATGTCTTTACCCTCCCTGTTCAGCAAGTAAGTGAGCGGAGCGACAGGATCAGTCTATTGCACGAATTTTATCTAATCTATTGATTCTTAAAGAATATATGCGCAACAAGGCAAGTCTTCCATCTGCCGTAAAATTTGCGTTATCCTTCGGCAACCAGGCGTTTGCTCGCATCGCGTCTGCATACATAGCTCGGATCAGGCTCCGTAGATACCGGGTCATAACTAGCTAGTTTCAGTTTTTACTTTTTACGAGAGAGAGAGAGCATCCAATGACTACCCACAAGGGTTCCCATTACTTGTCGAAGGGCGTCAAGCGCACCGCGTTGAGCATCGCGCTGGGCATGTGCGTTGCTGGCGGCGTGCAGGCGCAGAGCACCACGGGCAGCATCTACGGCACCGTGCCGGCCGGCACCACGATCACCGTCACCAACAGCAGCGGCCTGAGTCGCACCGTGACGGCCGACGCGTCGGGCCGCTACAACATCAGTTCGCTGCCAGTTGGCACTTATACGGTCGACGCCGGGGACGCCGGCAAGCGTCAGGTCACCGTGACTGTCGGCACGGGCGCCTACGTGGCTTTTGGTGGCGACGCTACCGACCTGGGTACGGTCACCGTCACCGGCGCCTATGTGCCGGTCATCGACGTCAAGGCGACCGACACGCGCACGGTGATCACCGCCGAGCAACTGAGGCGCCTGCCGATCGCCAGGTCGGCGGAAGCCATCGCCCTGCTGTCGCCGGGCGCCGTCACCGGCAACGGCACCTACTTCAGCAACCAGGTGGCCTTCGGCGGCTCCAGCGTCGCCGAGAACGCCTATTACCTGAATGGTTACTTCTCCGGCAACCCGATGACCAACGTCGGCGGCTTCAGCCTGCCGTATGGCTCGATCGAGCAGCAGGAAACTTACACTGGCGGCTATGGCGCCAAGTACGGCCGTTCCAGCGGCGGCGTCATCAGCCAGGTCGGCAAGAGCGGCACCAACGAATGGAAGTTCGGCGGCCAAATCATATGGACCCCGAAGGGTCTGAAGGAAGAACGACGGGACCGCTACTACCCGGATCTGTCGTCAACGTTCCCGCAAGACGGCAATGATTGGGCATATGCCAATACGACGCTGCCGGGCGTGCAGTACGACAGCGGCAAGGACCGTCTGTCGTGGGCGAACGTATACAGCGGCTACATCGGCGGCCCGATTATCAAGGATAAGCTGTTCTTCTTCGTGTCCGCGGAAACCACCAAGACCAAGACCACCACCCCTGGCGGCAACCCGGCCGTCGGTTTCGCGAAGACCGGCAGCAAGTATGACGCGGATGATCCGAAGGTCTACGCCAAGCTGAACTGGAACATCACTGACAACCACCTGCTCGAGGCCACTTACACCGCCGAAAAGTACGAGGAGACCGGCAGCACCTACGCCTTCGACTGGGATTCGTATACTTACGGTGATTATCAGAACCCGGCGACGACGACCAAGGAAAACACCGAGTTCTCGGTCCTCAAGTACACCGGTTACCTGACCGACAACCTGACCCTGAGCGCCACCTACGGCCGTTCGCGCAACCGCTACAACACCGACCCGTACCTGACCGGGATGCCGTACCTCAGCGGCAACACCCTCCAGAATCCGGCCATCAACGGCGGCACGGCGATCACCAACACGCAATCCACCTACCGCGCCACCAAGGACACCAGCGACTATACCGACGGCCTGCGTGTCGAACTGGAATGGGTGCTGGGCGACCACACCCTGACTGCCGGCATCGACAACACCAAGCTGGAAGGCGTAGGCGAAGGCACCAGCCAGATCGCCGATGCCTGGTTCTATGGCAAGGCGTCCAGCAACGTGGCCAACGCCAGCGCCGCGTTGGGCGTCGGCCCGACTGGAACCGTTGCCGGGGCCTGCAATGGCGCGCCCAACGGTCTAGGCGCGAATGGCCTACCAAGCGCAAATGGTTCGTCGGCGAACTGCGGCTACTACGTGTACCAGCTGAAGTATTTCGATACCACCAGCATGCACAACAAGCAGAGCGCCCTCTACCTGGAAGACAAGTGGCAGATCACCGACAACCTGCTGTTGTCGCTGGGCGTGCGCGCCGACAAGTTCGAGAACTTCAGCGACACCGGCCAGAAGTTCGTCGACAGCGGTACCCAGTGGCAGCCGCGCCTCGGTCTGGCCTGGGACGCGTTCGGCGACAGCTCGTTCAAGGTGTTCGCCAATGCGGGCCGCTACTTCCTGAACATGCCCAACGCAGTGGCCATCCGCGGCGTCGGCGCCTCGACCTTTACCCGCGAGTACTACACCTACACCGGCATCGACGCCGACGGCACGCCGACCGGGCTGACCCCGATCAACCGCATCGGCACCAGCACCCCGGCCGGTCCGGTATCGTCCAACGGCGAATTCGGCACGGTCAAGGATCCGCTGACCTACGTCCCCGAAGACATCAAGTCCCAGTACCAGGACGAGTTCTCGTTCGGCTTCGAGGCCAAGGTGTCCGAAAACTGGACGGCGGGCGCCAAGCTGACTTCGCGCAAGCTGAAGTCGGCGATTGACGACTTCTGCGACCCGTACACGATGGCGGATGCCGCTGGTCTGGACGCTTGGGGCTACGACTACGGCCTGGCCGCCGTCGTTGGCGAAGATGCCAGCAGCGGCAAGCTCTACAGCGTTTCCGGTTGCTATATGTTCAACCCGGGCGGCAGCAACACTTACGCCTTCCAGGAAATCACCGAAAACGACGACGGCACCTTCTCCTCCGTCGCCGGCTCGTACAAGAAGGCCAAGTTCTCCGCCGCCGAAATGGGCTTCCCAGGCCTGAAGCGCACCTACGGGGCTCTGGACCTGTTCCTGGAGCGGCCGTGGGACGGCAAGTGGGAAGCGCGCTTCGACTACACCTTCAGCAAGTCGTACGGCAACTCGGAAGGCCCGGCCAACTCGGATACCGGCCAGGGTTCCAACGCGCACGACAACGGCGTGTCCACCAGCCAGAACTGGGACGCCTGGCAGATCATGGCCTACTCTACCGGCTACCTGCCCAATGACCGTCGCCACCAGTTCAAGGGGCGCTTCGCCTATGCGATCACCCCGGAGTGGACGGTCGGCCTCAACGCGCGTATCACGTCCGGCGCGCCGATCAGCTGTTTCGGCTATTACGATCCGGACGGCAGCATCGACCACAACGCGGACGAGGCCGATCCGATCGGCTACGGCGACAGCTACCACACCTGCTTCGGCGAAACGTGGCGGCCGGGCAAGAAGACTACGCCGTGGACCCATCGCTACGACCTGTCGGTAAGCTACAAGCCGGCCTACTTCGACAACAAGCTGGCCCTCAGCCTGAGCGCGTTCAACGTGCTCAACGAGCGCGTGGTGACCTCGTACTACCAGTACAGCGAAAGCAGCGGTTACGTTGTGCGGAACGCGTACCTGCTGCCGCAGAGCTACACCACCCCGCGGTACGTGCAGTTCTCCGCGTCCTACGACTGGTAAGCCGCGGCGTCATTGCAAGTAGAATCGAACCGGCCTTCTTGCGAAGGCCGGTTCTTTTTTTGTTTGGCCTATGCGAGCCCGGGCGCCATGAACCCGCCATCTGTCAAACCCGTCATGGACCGCGCAGCGGCGGCCATGGAAAGCGGCAACCTGCCTGCTGCGCGCGCGGGCTTCCTGCAGGCGTTGTCGCTGGAGCCGAGCAACGCGCAGGCGATGCTCCAGCTTTCGTACGTCGAGTCCTTCGAGGACGACTACCGCTCGGCGCGCGAATGGGCCATGCACACGGCCGCCACTCGGCCGGAACAGCCCCATGTCCTGTTCGAACTGGTGCGCCGGCTGCGCACCTTCAACGAAGTGCCGGCGCTGCGCGCCACCGCTCTGCGCCTGATGGGCAACGCACGGATTCCCGTGGCCGTATTAGCCGAATGCGCCCGGCAACTGAACAACGTCAACGATTTCGGCCTAGCGCTGCAATGTGCGCAAGCCGCCTGCGAGCGGAACAGCCACGATTTCGGCGCAAGGCTGATTTACGGCCAGTTGCTTGCGCACCATGGGCGCCTTGACGAGGCTGCCCGGCATTTTGAATGGGCCCTGGCGCGCAATCCGAGCATCGGTGCGGCATGGTGGATGCTGGCGCGCCTTTCCAGACAAACACAGCAATCCAACCACGTGCAACGCTTGCGAAAACTGCTGGCCGCGCCGAATCCCGACCCAAACAACGTTGCTTCCGCTGCCCGCGCCCTTCACAAGGAACTGGACGATCTTGGCGAGCACGATGGCGCATGGCGGGCGCTGGAAACCATGTGCAAGGCGCGACGCGACACGATCCGTTATGACGCCGGCGACGACCGCAAGCTTGTCGATGCGTTGATCGCAATGCCCGTGCGCACGAACGGCATGGGTTACACGAGCGACAAAACGCCTATCTTCATCGTTGGCATGCACCGCTCCGGCACGACCTTGCTCGAACAACTGCTTGATGCCCACCCTTCGGTGTGCGGCTTGGGCGAACTGTTCGATTTACCCTGCGCGTTGCGTTATGCCGCCAATCACTACAGCAAGAACGCGGTCGATGCCATGCACGTCGCCCGATTGGGCGAGGCGGATCTGACCGACGTCGGGAAACGCTACCTGGATGGCATCGCATGGCGACTGGACGAAGGCAAAACCCATTTCTCCGACAAGCTGCCGGCCAACTTCCTCAACCTCGGCTTCATCTTGCGTGCCTTGCCGCAGGCAAAAGTACTGCACATGGCGCGCGATCCGGTCGAAACCTGCTTTTCCAACCTGCGGGAGCTGTTCTCTGATGTGTGCCTGTATTCCTACGACCAGCAGGAACTGGCGGCTTATTACCTTCAGTATCGGCGGTTGATGACGCATTGGCATGACGCATTCCCGGGGCGCATCCTCGATGTCGAATACGCTCGGCTGACCGCCGACCCCGATACGACCATGCGCGCGGTAGCGTCGTTCTGCGGGCTGGAATACCTAGAGGCGATGCGGAGCACCGCTTCCAGTTCGCGCGCCGTGGCCACGGCCAGCGCCGTGCAAGTTCGGGAGAAGGTCGCGCGGCGGGAAACGCCGAAATGGCTGCCTTACCGGGACCACTTGCAACCACTGATCGAAACGCTGCGGGCCGGCGGGGTGGTGCCGGAGGGTTGAGCCGGCGCACTCTTTATCCGGGCGATTGCCGGGACGGCGTGGCTTACAGATCCTGCTCGTACCGCACGTAGGGCACGTTGCCTTCGTCTACATCGCCGCTGGCGGGGGAGAAGGGGTTCTTGCCGCGGGTGATGACGTTCTCGGCGCCGACGGTGAGTTGGCCGCTCCATGGGGTGCGCCAAGTCAGGCCCAGGCCCAAACCTTTCCAGTTCGGCTGGCCGGGGACGTCGACGACGCGGCCGATGATGTCGGCGCTGAAGGCGCCATAGCCGCCGCCGACGCTGAGGCTGCGGCTGTTCCAGCGATCGGTGACCGCAGGCGCCAAGTCGGCGGCCGGAACCAGGCGGGCGCGGGCGACGGCTCCGCCGATGCGCACGAAGCCTTCGCGGCCGATGCTGCTTTCGCCGAATACGGCCAGGTCGTTCTGTTCGATCTCGGCGGTGCCATGGCCGGGGTTCAGCCAGGCCGGCAAGGTGCTGCGGCCGGTGCCGGCGGACAGGCCGACGCGGTTGCCGTCGCGATCCAGGCTGGCGCCGGCGACGAGGCGCTGGCCGGCGGAGCCGCTGCGGTCGCGGTCGAAAGCGGCTACGTTGCAGTGGCTGATCAGGTTGCCGATGCTGCTGCCGATGCCGGTCTGGCGGTTGCAGACCAGGCCCAGCGAATCGCCTGCGTCCAGCCCGAAGGCGGCGCCGAGGGTATTGCGGCCGAATCGCCACTTGGCGCCGGTGGCGGTTTCGCCGGTCGGATCCAGGTACAGCAGCGCTTCGACCTTGCCGTCGTTGTTCCAGACCGGCAGGACGGTGGTCTGGTCCTGCGGCTTTCCCTGCGCCGAGGCGTTGCCGGCCAGCCCGGAGAGGGCCAGCAGCAGCGCGAGCGGCAATTTGCGGGAAAGCAGTTTCATGATCGGTTTGAGACTCCCCGGGGATCCGGTTGGTTCCCTTGCCCCAAGGGACGCCAAAGTATCGGATTCATGATTAATTAACAAGTCGCCGACGGGCCGGAAACCCCTGTTCAGGTCTCACTGCAACCGTTCCGGCGGCACGTTTCCGACAAGCGGCATGGCGAAGAGTTCCGCGATTTCGGCCGGGCCGAACCGGTACTGCCGGCCGCAGAACTCGCAGCGTACCTGGGCGGCCCCCTCGATCACCGCGGCCTCGGCTTCGTCCCGGCCCAGCGACTGCAGCATCGCGGCGACGCGCTCGCGCGAGCAGGAGCAGGCGAAGCGCAACGGCTGGCTGGCCAGCGGTTGCACGTCCTCCTCGTGGAACAGCCGCAGCAGCAGGGTATCGGCCGGGGTCGCCAGCAGTTCGGCCTCGCCCAAGGTGTCGAACAGCGCGCCGGCGCGGTTCCAGCCGTCGTCGTCGCCTTCGTCGCCAGGGAGCTTCTGCAGCATCAGGCCAGCCGCGGTCGCGCCGTCGGCGGCCAGCAGCAGGCGGGTCGGCAGTTGCTCGGATTGGCGGAAATAGTCTTCGAAGGCCTCGGCCAGCGTCGGCGCGTGCAGGCCGACCAGGCTCTGGTAGCGCTGCGGCTCGCGCGGGCTGCCGCCGGGGGCGTTCAGGCCCGGGTTCTCGATGGTGATGGCCAGCACCGCGTCGTCGTCCAGCGTGGTCAGGTCGCGGCTCAGCGTGCCGCCTTCGTCCCAGCGGACGATGCCGCGCAAGGTGTGCGCGGCAGTGCATTCGGCGAACAGCGTGCGCAACGGGCCGGATGCGCGCAATTGCACCGATAGGCGGCCGCCGACCTTGGCGTGGCCGGTGAACAGCGCGGCGGCGGCGCAGGCCTCGCCGAGCAGTTCCCGCGCGACCGGCGGATAGTCGCCGTGCGAGAGGATTTGCCGCCACGCATCGTCCAGGCGCACGTGGATGCCGCGCACGCCGGCGCGGGGCAGCAGGAATCTCGATTGAACATCCGGCAGTTGCGCGTCGGTATCGGGATGGGGCATGGGCGGTCCGGTTCGGGCGGAGGGCGGCGCAGTGGGCATAATGCGCCTTCGTTCGAAACGATACAGATGGGGTTGCGGGCTGCGATGCGCAAGCCGGCCGGGGGAACATGAGCGGAAGCGAGACTGCCATCGCCGAGGAAACCGGCCCCGTCGCCCGGCCGCGCGCGCGCCGCTGGTGGCGCTGGCTGCTGGCGTCGCCGCTGCTGTTCGCCGCCGGCAGCGCGCTGCAGGTGGCGGTGCTGCGTTTCGTCGATCCGCCGTTCTCGGCGTTCATGGTCGAGCGGCAGGTGGGCGTGTGGCTGCAGGGCGACTGGCGGACGATGCGCTACGAGTGGCGCGACTTCGACCGGATCTCGCCATGGCTGCCGCTGTCGATGGTCGCCGCCGAGGACCAGAAGTTCGCCGCGCACCGCGGTTTCGACTACGGCGCGATCGAGCAGGCGCAACGCCACAACGAACGCATGATCGAGCGCGCGGAAAAGCGCGGCCGGCCGGTCAGCCGGTTGCGCGGCGCCAGCACCATCAGCCAGCAGACCGCGAAGAACCTGTTCCTGTGGCAGGGCCGGAGCCTGCCGTCGCGCGCCGTGCGCAAGGTCGCCGAAGCCTGGTACACGCTGCTGATCGAAACCCTGTGGCCGAAACGGCGCATCCTGGAGGTCTACGCCAACATCGCCGAACTCGGCGACGGCGTCTACGGCGCGCAGGCGGCGGCGCGCCGTTACTGGGGCAAGGATGCGAGCCAATTGACCGCGACCGAGAGCGCGCGGCTGGCGGCGGTGCTGCCGGCGCCGAGGCGCTACAGTGCGGCCCAGCCGGGACCGTTCGTGCAGCGCCGCGCCGCATGGATACAGCGGCAGGCCCGCCAGATCGGCGGCACGGCTTACCTGGAGACGCTGGATTGAATGCTTCCCCGCAACGACTGACCGTGGTGGTGGCCGCGCGCAACGAGGCCGAGGCGTTGCCGAAGCTGCACCCGCGCATCGACGCGGCGCTGCGCAAGCTGCAAGGCGTCGACGGCCGCGTGCTGTACGTCGACGACGGCAGCACCGATGCGACCTGGCAGGTGATGCGGCGACTGGCGCAAGGCGATCCGCGCGTGTCGCTGCTGAAACTGTCGCGCAACTTCGGCAAGGAACTGGCGCTGACCGCCGGGCTGGACCGGGTGGACGAGGGCGCGGCGCTGATCCTCGACGCCGACGGCCAGGATCCGCCGGAGCTGATCCCGCAGTTCGTCGAGAAGTGGCGCGAAGGCCACGACGACGTGCACGGCACCCGGATCGAACGCGACGGCGAGGGCTGGCTGAAGCGCGCGACCGCGCATGCGTTCTACCGCATCATCGGCCGTCTGTCGAAGACGCCGATTCCCGCCGACACCGGCGATTTCCGCCTGCTGTCGCCGCGCGCGCTGGCTGCGCTGAGGCAGTTGCGCGAACGCCATCGCTTCATGAAGGGGCTGTTCGGCTGGGTCGGCTTCGATCAGGTGGCGATTCCGTACCATCGCGAGGCGCGGATGGCCGGGCGCAGCAAGTTCGGCTTCTGGAAGCTGTGGAACTTCGCGCTGGAAGGCATCACCAGCTTCTCGACCGCACCGCTGCGCGTGGCCACCTACCTGGGCGTGCTGACCGCGCTGCTGGCCTTCGTCTACGCGGTGTACATCGTGGTCAAGGCGCTGCTGTGGGGCGATGCGGTGGCCGGCTGGCCGACGATGATGGTGGTGATTCTCTTTCTCGGCGGCGTGCAACTGGTCGCGCTGGGCCTGATCGGCGAATACCTGGGACGGCTGTACGAGGAAGCCAAGCAGCGGCCGCTGTACCTGGTCGACATGTGGCAGCCGGCCGCGGGAAGCGTATCCTTGCCGCGACAACCCGGCGTGGAGGACGGCCATGCGCACGGTACGGCAATTGCTGGCAGGGAAGGCGCCTGAAATCTTCGCGGTGGCGCCCGGCGATTCGGTGTATGCGGCGATCCGGCTGATGGCCGAGAAAGGGGTCGGCGCGGTGCTGGTGATGGAAGGCCCGCGGTTGGCCGGCATCGTTTCCGAGCGCGACTATGCGCGCAAGGTGGTGCTGCACGACAAGTCCTCGCGCGATACGCCGGTGCGCGACATCATGACCGCGAAGGTGATCGCGGTCGGCCCCGACTTCACCGTCGCGCACTGCATGCAGGTGGTCACCGAGCATCGCATCCGCCACCTGCCGGTGCTGGAAGGCGACAGTGTGGTGGGCGTGATTTCCATCGGCGACCTGGTCAAGGCGGTGATCGAGGAACAGCAGGCGGAACTGGACCAGTTGCAACGCTACATCGTCGGATAGCGCCGGCGCCGATTACGACAACACCTGCCGCGTCACCGCGACGAAATGGCAGACGCTGCCGCCGATCACGAACAGGTGCCAGATCGCGTGCGAGTAGCGGATCTTCTCGCGATGGTAGAAGAACGTGCCCAGCGTGTAGAACACGCCGCCGGCCAGCAGCCAGGCGATGGTTGCGCCGTCCAGGCGGTCCAGCATCGGCTTGAACGCGACGATCACCAGCCAGCCCATCGCGATGTAGATCGCCGTGGACAGCAGCTTGAAGCGGCCGGTGTAGAACAGCTTGAACACCACCCCGGCCAGCGCCAGCGTCCAGATCGCCGCGAACAGCCCCCAGCCCCACGGCCCGCGCAGGCCGATCAGGGTGAACGGGGTATAGGTGCCGGCGATCAGCAGGTAGATCGCGCAATGGTCGAACACCTTCAGCCGGCCTTTCGCGACCGGGTGCTGGATGCTGTGGTACAGGGTCGAGGCCAGGTACAGCAGCAGCAGGGTGACGCCGAACACGATCGAGGCGGCCAGTTGCCAGCCGTCGCCGTAGATCGCCGCCAGGGTGATCAGCACCGCGCCGCCGGCCAGCGCCGCGGTTGCGCCCAGGCCGTGGGTCAAGGCGCTGGCGATCTCGTCGCGGATGTCGACCAGGTGGTCGGCGCGCTTGCGCGCGCGCAGGGTGTGGAAGGGGTTGGGGGCGGCGGTCATGCGCGCAAACTTACCGCAATGCAGCAATCCGCGCATCCCCGGCCAGGGCTTGCCGTCAGCCGGCCGTCACGCTGTGCGCGTGCTCGCGGGTGGCGCGGAAGACCACGTCCGGCGCGCGTTCCTCGGCCAGTTGCAGGTTGACCCGGGTCGGGGCCAGGTAGACCAGCTCGCCGGCCGCGTCGATCGCCAGGTTGTTGGCGTTCTTCTCGCGGAATTCCTCCAGCTTCTTCGCGTTGTCGCAATTCACCCAGCGCGCGGTGGCGACCGCGACCGGCTCGAACGTGGCGTCGACGCCGTACTCGTCCTTCAGGCGGTACGCGACCACGTCGAACTGCAGCATGCCCACCGCGCCGAGGATCAGGTCGTTGCTCAGCAGCGGGCGGAAGAACTGGGTGGCGCCTTCCTCGGACAATTGCGCCAGGCCCTTCTGCAACTGCTTGAGCTTCAGCGGATCGCGCAGGCGCGCGCGGCGGAACAGCTCCGGGGCGAAGTTGGGGATGCCGGTGAACGACACCGCCTCGCCCTCGGTGAAGGTGTCGCCGATGGAGATGGTGCCGTGGTTGTGGATGCCGATTACGTCGCCGGGGAAGGCGCTTTCGGCGATCTCGCGGTCGGACGCCATGAAGGTCAGCGCGTTGGCCAGCTTCATCTCCTTGCCGCTGCGCACGTGGAAGGCTTTCATGCCGGCGCTGAACTTGCCGCTGCACACGCGCATGAAGGCGACGCGGTCGCGGTGTTGCGGGTCCATGTTGGCCTGGATCTTGAAGACGAAGCCGGTCAGCCGGCTTTCCTCCGGCCGCACCTGCCGCGTGGTGGTGGCGCGCGGCTGCGGCGCGGGCGCGTGCTCGACGAAGAAGTCCAGCAGCGGCTGCACGCCGAAGTTGTTGACCGCCGAGCCGAAGAACACCGGGGTCTGTTCGCCGCGCAGGTATTTCTCCTCGTCGAACGGGTGCGACGCGCCCTGCACCAGCTCCAGTTCCTCGCGCAGGTCGTTCAGCATGTTTTCGCCGATGGCGTCCTTCAGCGCCGGGTCGTCGATGCTGGCGAAGATGGTCGAGTCCTGGCGGGTGAAGTTGCGTCCGGCCTCGTACAGGTGCACTTCGCCGCTGAGCAGGTGGACCACGCCCTTCAATCGCTGGCCCATGCCGATCGGCCAGGTGACCGGCGCGCACTGGATGCCGAGCACGCTCTCGACCTCGTCCAGCAGTTCGATCGGCTCGCGGCCTTCGCGGTCCAGCTTGTTGATGAAGGTCATGATCGGCGTGTCGCGCAGGCGGCACACCTCCATCAGCTTGATCGTGCGTTCCTCCACGCCCTTGGCGACGTCGATGACCATCAGCGCGCTGTCCACCGCGGTCAGCACGCGGTAGGTGTCCTCGCCGAAGTCGGCGTGGCCGGGTGTGTCCAGCAGGTTGACGATGCGGCCTTCGTACGGGAACTGCATCACCGAACTGGTCACCGAGATGCCGCGCTCCTTCTCCAGCGCCATCCAGTCGGAAGTGGCGTGGCGCGCGGCCTTGCGGCCCTTGACGCTGCCGGCCATCTGGATCGCGCCGCCGAACAGCAGCAGCTTCTCGGTCAGCGTGGTCTTGCCGGCGTCGGGGTGGGAGATGATGGCGAAGGTGCGGCGGCGCGCGGCTTCGGTGGCGACTTCAGACATGGCGACGGCGCCCGCGCGGGCGCTGGGAGGATTCGGGAAGGCGGAAATTATACCGGTATACCGACCGGGCCCCTGCAGGTGCTGCTACCGGGAATCGCGCGGGAACTGCAGCTCGCCCAGGGGGCCCATCACCCGCACCGGCACCGATTCCAGCCGCGCGCCGCGCTGGACCTGCACCACGAAGTGCAGGTGCGGCGCGGTGGAAAAGCCGGTGTTGCCGGACAGGCCGATGCGCTCGCCGGCGCGGACGCGCTGGCCCGCGCGCACGCTGACGCCGTCGACTTGTAGGTGCGCGTACAAGGCCAGGCTGCCGTCGTCGTGGCGGATGCGGACGAAGTTGCCGGCCTCGCCGACGCCGTCGCGCCGGCGTTGCGGCAGGTTGTCGCGGACGCCCGACTCGACCTGCATCACCACGCCCTCGCGCGCGGCCAGCACCGGTGTGCCTTCCGGCAGGGCGAAGTCGATGGCGTAGCGGTTGGCGTCGTCGTCGTGGCTGTAACGGCCGTTTGGCCCCTGGTCCACGCGCACGCGCGCGGCGTTGTCGAAAGGCAGGAGGCAGTCGATGGCCGGCACGGTCGCGCGGTAGCGGTGGCTCCAGTTCGACCATTGCCGCGCGTCGGCAACGGACGCCGTCAGCAGCAGCGCGATCCCGGCCAGCGCGCGCGCGGCGTTCATTTCACACAATCGCCATCCAGGCGCAACGCGGCGGCGACGTCGCGCAGGTCAAATGCGGCCACGGCGCGGTCGTCGGTCTGCACGAACAGCGCGCCGGCGGGAAAGCCGGGCAACGCCGACGGATACAGCGCCTGGCCGTCGGTGTTGGCGACGGTGCGGCCGGTGAACACGCCGCGCGGCTGCAGGCTGGCGCGGTCGTAGACGCGGAAACGCGTCGGCGCGACCTGGTCGGCGGCGATCCAGTAGCCCTTGTCGGCGTCGCAGGCCCACAGCGAGACGCCTTCGGCGTCGGCGTCGAAGACCGGCAGGCTGACGCCGCGATAGCGGCCGTCCAGCGTGTAGTCGCGCAGGGTCGAACCGACGCGGCGATCCTCGTCGGCGATCAGCAGGCGATCGTGCGCCGGGTCGCCTTCGATCGACTCGACCATGCGCAGCGCGCCGGCCTCGGTGGTGTCGCCGAACGCGCCTTCATAGCGCGCCTGCGGCCGGCCGGCGTCGTCGATGTCGACGCGGAAACGCCTGACCCGCTGGTCCAGCTCCGCCATCGGCGGTAGCTGGCCGGTGCGGAAGTCGGCCATAAAGCTGTCGGTGACCAGCAGTTCCAGTTGCTGCGGCGCGAGTTCGCGGATCCACAACCCGTAGGGCGAACGCAGCACCTCGGCGCCGAACGCGGCCAGCGGGGTGAAGTCGGGCAGGCGCAGGACCTGCACGCGGTGATTGTCGCGCTCGACCACGAAGGCCAGGTCGCCGTGGATCGCGATGCCGTTGGGGCGGTTGAACCGGCCCGGCGCGTCGCCGCGTCCGCCAACCGTGCGCAGGCGTCGGCCGTCGGCAGCGTCGAACACCACCAGTTGGTGCGCCGCCTTGGCGGTGACGACCAGCCAGGCCCGGCCATCTTCGGTCGGCCACACCGCCAGCGAATCCAGTTCGTCGTCCGGGTTTCCGTCGGAGATCCAGGCCTCGGGCACGACCGCATCGGCGGCGACGTCGGTGGCCGGGGGCGGGGAAGAGGGGGGAACGCTGACGCAGGCAGCCAGCAGGCAGGCGCAGGCCGCGCCGAGGAACGGGTTACGTGGCATCGGCGGATTATGCGGGAGCGCGGGCGCCGGCCGCCAGATTCGCACCGCCGATCATGGATGGCCGCGACCGCCGCGACGGGCCGATCGGGGCGGGTTCCGGGCCACTTATCGCTTCATGCGAATAAAGCGATTGACAAAGCCGGCGCGCGGGCGCATCCTGCCCCGACCATCGAGACCGGCGGAGGGACAGGCCCTTTGATGCCGGGGCAACCAGCGGATGCGCAAGCGTGCGTGATTGGTGCCAAATCCTGCGGGGACCGCGCCTAGCGCAGCGTCCGCCGAAAGATGGTTCGCAACGCACCTCTCTTGGTGCGGCGAACGCGGGCTCCGCGAAGCTCGATGGCCGTTTCATCCGCAGAAACCGCCATGAGCATCGTGACCGAAAAGCCGCAGACCGTTTCCTCGATTCCCGCCCGCGACAACGCGGGCGTCGGCGCGCGCGCCACGGTTTCCCGCGGCGAACTTCCGGTCATCCTCGCCCTGCGCCATGCCGGCGCGCGCAGCGTGAGCCTGCGCTACGAGGTGCAGGGCCCGGCCGATGCGCCGGTGGTCCTCGTCGCCGGCGGCATTTCCGCGCACCGCCACGTCTCGGCCAGCGCCGAGTTCCCGGAGAAGGGCTGGGCCAACGACCTGGTCGGCGCGGGCCGTACGCTGGATCCAGCCAGACTGCGCATCCTCGCCTTCGATTTCATCGGCGCCGACGGCTTGCTCGATGCGCCGATCGACCCGGCCGACCAGGCCGATGCCGTCGTCGCACTGCTCGATGCGCTGGAAATCGAGCGCCTGCACGCCTTCGTCGGCTATTCCTACGGCGCGCTGGTCGGGCTGCACCTGGGCGCGCGCCATCCGCAGCGGGTGGCGCGGCTGGTCGCCGTCAGCGGCGCGCACCGCCCGCATCCGTTCGCCGCGGCGTGGCGCGCGCTGCAGCGCAAGGCGGTCGCGTTGGGCCAGTTGCAGTGCGCCGACGCGCAGGGACTGTCGCTGGCGCGGCAATTCGCCATGCTCAGCTACCGCACGCCGGAGGAATTCGGCGAACGCTTCGACGCCCTGCCGGAAGTGGTCAACGGCCGCGTGCGCGTCGCCGCCGAGGACTACCTGGACGCCGCCGGCGCGCAGTACGTCGCGCGCACACCGGTCACCGCATTCCTGCGCCTGTCCGAATCCATCGACCTGCACCGCATCGATCCGGCGCAGGTCGCCGTGCCGACCACGGTGATTGCGGTCGAAGGCGACCGCCTGGTGCCGCTGGCCGATCACGTCGCGCTGGTGGAAGGCCTGGGCACGCGCGGCAGCCTGCGCATCCTGCGTTCGCCGTACGGCCACGATGCGTTCCTGAAGGAAACCGACCGCATCGACGGCATCCTCAAGACCGTGCTCGACGACCCGGCGCCGCGCGCGGGCGAGGCCGCCGCCTCCGGCCATGCTTCCCGGTTCTCGACGGCCGCACGGCCGTTCATCCCCAACCTCTGACTTCCGCAAGGCTTCCGACCATGAGCATCCAGCAAGATCCGCCGGCCTGTACCCCTGCCACCGCCGCCGTGCGTGCCGGCATCGACCGCGACACCGCCTACGGCGCGGTGACGCCGCCGATCGTGCTGTCGTCCAATTTCAGCTTCGACGGTTTCGGCAACAAGCGCGCCTACGACTACACCCGCAGCGGCAACCCCACGCGCGACCTGCTGGCCGAGGCGCTGGCCGGACTGGAGGGCGGCGCCGGCGCGGTGGTCACCGCCACCGGCATGGGCGCGATCACGCTGGTGCTGCACGCGCTGTTGCAGCCGGGCGACAAGCTGGTCGTCCCGCACGACGCCTACGGCGGCAGTTGGCGGCTGTTCGACGCGCTGGCGAAGAAGGGCCACTTCGAACTGATCACCGCCGATCTGACCAACCCGGTGTCGCTGGGCGAGGCGCTGGCGCAGTCGCCGAAGGTGGTGCTGATCGAAACCCCGTCCAACCCGCTGTTGCGCATCACCGACCTGCGCTTCGTCATCGACGCCGCGCACAAGGCCGGCGCGCTGGCGGTGGTCGACAACACCTTCCTGTCGCCGGCGCTGCAGCGGCCGTTCGAGTTCGACGCCGATTTCGTCGTGCACTCGACCACCAAGTACGTCAACGGCCACAGCGACGTGGTCGGCGGCGCGGTCGTGGCCAGGACCAAGGAACACCACGAACTGCTGACCTGGTGGGCCAATGCGCTGGGCCTGACCGGCTCGCCGTTCGACAGCTTCCTGACCCTGCGCGGCCTGCGCACGCTGGACGCGCGCCTGCGCGTGCACCAGGAGAACGCCGACGCCATCGCCAAACTGCTGGACGCCAGCGCGACGGTGGCGAAGGTGTTCTTCCCCGGCCTGGAATCGCATCCCGGCCACGCGCTGGTCGCGCGCCAGCAGAAGGGCTTCGGCGCGATGATCTCGTTCGAACTGGACGGCGGCATCGACGCGGTGCGCGCCTTCGTCGACGGCCTGCAGTTCTTCACCCTGGCCGAATCGCTGGGCGGCGTCGAAAGCCTGGTCGCGCACCCGGCGACGATGACCCATGCGGCAATGACCCCGGAAGCGCGCGCCAAGGCTGGCATCGCCGACGGTCTGTTGCGCATCTCGGTGGGCATCGAGGCCACCGAGGACCTGGTCGCCGACCTGGTCGCCGGCCTGGCGCGCGCGCAGGCGGTGATCGACGCTTCCAAGCGCAAGCTGGCCGATGCCTGACGCCATGCTGCGGGGCGGGTGGCATTGCGGCAGTTTCCTGGCGTCGTCAAGCAGCCGCTGACTGAACAATGCGCTTTGCTCGTCATCCCGGCGAAAGCCGGAATGACGAAAGCAGGATTTGCTCGGACCTTCGTTGGCGTCGGTTGAGGCGATTGCCGACGTCTGCGGCTCAGCACTCGATGACGTTGACGGCCAGCCCGCCGCGACTGGTTTCCTTGTACTTGTCCTGCATGTCGCGGCCGGTGTCGCGCATGGTCTTGATGACCTTGTCCAGGCTGACCTTGTGGCTGCCGTCGCCGCGCAAGGCCATGCGCGCGGCGTTGATGGCCTTGACCGCCCCCATCGCATTGCGCTCGATGCACGGGATCTGCACCAGCCCCCCGATCGGGTCGCAAGTCAGCCCCAGGTTGTGCTCCATGCCGATCTCGGCCGCGTTCTCCACCTGCGAAGGCGTGCCGCCCAGCGCCGCGGCCAGCCCCGCCGCGGCCATCGAACAGGCCACCCCGACCTCCCCCTGGCAGCCGACCTCGGCGCCGCTGATGCTGGCGTTCTCCTTGTACAGGATGCCGATCGCCGCGGCGGTGAGCAGGAAGTCGAAGACCTTGTCCTCGCTGGCGCCGATGCAGAAGCGGTCGAAGTAGTGCAGCACCGCCGGCACGATCCCGGCCGCGCCGTTGGTCGGGGCGGTGACCACGCGCCCGCCGGCGGCGTTCTCCTCGTTGACGGCCAGGGCGTACAGGTTGACCCAGTCCAGCACGGTCAGCGGATCGCGCATCGCCGCCTCGGGCCGGGACGCCAGTTCCCGGTACAGCACCGGCGCGCGCCGGGGCACATGCAGGCCGCCGGGCAGGGTGCCCACCTCGCGGATGCCGCGGGCCACGCAGGACTGCATGGCCTGCCAGAGTTCGCGCAGGCCGGCGCGGATGGCGTCGGGGTCGCGCCAGGCCCGTTCGTTCTCGAACATCAGCCCGGCGATGCTCAGTCCGCTTTCCCCGCAGCGGGCCAGCAGCTCGGCGCCGCTGTGGAACGGGTAGGGCAGCGGGGTCGAATCGGCGACGATGCGGTCCTCGGCGGCCTCGTCCTGGTTGACCACGAAGCCGCCGCCGACGGAGTAGTAGTCGCGGGTGGCCAGGACCGCGTCGCCGGCGTCGAAGGCGGTGAAGCGCATGCCGTTGGTGTGGTAGGGCAGCTTCTGGCGCTTGTTCATGAGCAGGTCGCGCTTCTCGTCGAAGGCGATCTCGAGCTGGCCCATGAGGCGGATGCGCTTGCTGGAGCGGATGCGTTCGAGCGCGGCGGGGATGAGGTCCGGGTCGATCCGGTCGGGCCGTTCGCCTTCCAGGCCGAGCAGGACGGCCTTGTCGGTGCCGTGGCCGCGGCCGGTGAGGGCGAGGGAGCCGAAGACTTCGGCGCGGAGGCGGGCGGTGCGCTCGAGCAGGCCGGTATCGAGCAGGCGGCGGTGGACGAAGCGCTCGGCCGCGCGCATCGGCCCGACGGTGTGCGAGGAGCTCGGGCCAATGCCGATCTTGAACAGGTCGAAGACGCTGACGGACATTCGCGTATTCTACGGCGCGGCGGCGGTGCGCCGTCCCGCGGCGCAACGATACGGATGCGAACCTTGGGCCTGATCCTTTACCAGCGCGACGACTGCCACCTGTGCGACCTGGCGCTGGACGCGCTGGCGCGGGCGAAGGCCGGCGAATTCGACAGCGTCTTCATCGACGGCGACGACGAACTGGAAGCGGGCTACGGCGTGCGCGTGCCGGTGCTGAAGGAAACGGCCAGCGGTGCGGAACTGGACTGGCCGTTCGATGCGGAGCGGATACAGGCGTTTCTCGCCGGTTGAGCTATTGCGCCGGCTTCGGGCGGACGCCGGTGTACTGCGCGGACAGCAGTTTCCAGCCGCTCTCGCCACGTCGGGCGGTAATGCCCAGCGCGAGTGCGCGTACCTGGCCCTGCATCTCGAAGGTGATCCGCGTGCTCAGCACGGCGGTGTCGCCATGCAGGCGGGTCAGGAACGGTTCGACCCGGGTGGGCGGCGTGTCGATTTTCTTGTCCGGGGCGTAGAACGACAGCACCTTGTCGTGTTCATCCACTTCGCCGGCCGGGCTGATCTCCACGAAGGCAGGATCGAGCACCGCCTGCAGCGCCGGCAGGTCGAATTGCGCCTCGGCCTGGAGATAGCGTTGGGCGGCTTCCTCCGGCGTCTGCGCATCGGCGGCGTGCGCCGGCGGGGACAGGGCGACGAGGAAAATCGCGGCGAAGAGAAACGTGGCGAGGCGCGTCATGGCGGGTCTTCCGTTGCGGGGCGACACGGCCAGTATGGTCGCCCTGTCGCGCCCTGCACATGCGATGGAAGTCACTGGGCCTGGAGTCACTTCGCCTTGAAAATCACCTTGGTGCTCACCGCCACTTCGTTCGGGATCGTCTTGATGTCGGCCCAGTCGCCGCCGCCGACGCCGAAATCCAGGCGCTTGACCGTGGCCTTGCCGGCCAGCACCGGCTGCGCGCCCGGCGTCCAGGTGAAAGTCAGCGTGACCGGCTTGCTGACGCCGCGCAGGGTCAGGGTGCCGTCGGCGGCGTACTGGTTGCCGCCCAGCGCGCGGAACTTGGTGGCGGTGTAGCGCGCCTGCGCGAACTTGGCGACGTCGAAGAAGTCGCTGCCGACCAGGGTCGAGTCGCGATCCTCGTTGCCACTGTTGCTGCCGGCCAGGGCGATGGTCACGTCCAGCTTCGACGCGTCCAGATTCGCCGGGTCGAAACTCAGCGTGGTCGAGAAGCCGCCGAACTTCCCGGTGAAGACTTCGCCGTCGTAGCTGCTGGCGAACACCAGCGTGGAGCCGGGCGCCTGCACGTAGTCGGCGGCGCGCGCCGGCGCGGCGGCGGCCATGCCGATGGACGCAGCGGCGACCAGCGCGGCGGCGGTCAGGGCGGGGGAGAGAAAAGGCTTGTTCATGGGGGAATCCTCTTGTCGGCTGTTCATTGCATGGGCGCGTTGCGACGCGTTCGGGGTCATGCCGTCGGCAGTCGACCGCGGCGCGGAAGCATCCGCACCAGCGTGGCGTCGCGATTGAAGATGTGGTGTTGCAGCGCGGCGCCGACGTGCAGCAGCACCAGCGCGATCAGCAGCCAGAAGCCCCATTCGTGGGCGGTGTGCGACAGCGCTTTCATCGAATCGTCCGGCGCCACCAGCTTGGGCATGTTGAACAGGCCGAAGAACTTGAACGGACGCAGGCCGCTGGCCGAATCGTACAGCCAGCCGGACAGCGGGATCGCCAGCGCCAGCGCGTACAGCAGCCAGTGCGTGACCGTGGCGATGGCGTGCTGCCAGCGCGGCGTGCCGGGCACCGGCTGCGGCGCGCCGGCGTACAGGCGCCAGCCCAGCCGCAGCAGCATCAGCGCCAGCACGGTGATGCCCAGCGACTTGTGCAGCGTGTAGACCCAGAAATATTTCGGCGTGCGCGGCAATTCGCCCATGGTCAGGCCGACGACGCCGATCCCGAGGATCAGCGCGGCGATCAGCCAGTGCAGGGTCTGGCTGACGCCGCCCCAGCGGTCGGGAGTGTTCTTCAGGCTCATGAGGGCGCGGGCGTTCGCTGGCGGAACCGTGATGGTAAGCGGGACGGGCCGAGGATACCCCGCTTGCGCCCGCAACGTACCGTTGCGAGGATGTCCGCGGGAATCGTCCGCGGACATGCGCCGCGATCCGGGGAATGGAATGAACCGTTCGATCTCTTTGGCTGCAAGGATCCGCAAGGCCGCCGCATGGCTGTGCCTGTTGATGCCGTGGATCACCGCGCCGGCGCTGGCGGGCATGCCGGAAACGCCGATGCTGCGCCAGTTGTCGGTAGTCGAGGGTTTGCCTTCGAACATCGTCTACGACATCGCCGAGGATGCGGAAGGCTACCTATGGTTCGCCACGATCGATGGGCTGGCGCGCTACGACGGCGCCGGATTCCGCGTCTGGCGACGCGAGGACGGCCTCGGCGACAACGAAGTGCTGTGCGTGTTCGTCGACGCCGGCGACCGTGTGTGGGCCGGCACCGAAAGCGGCGGCCTGGCGATGATCGGTGCGGACCGGCGGCAGGTCCGGCGCTTCGACCGCATGGGCGATCTGCGCCTGGACGCCAGTCCGATCTGGGATGTCGCACGCACGCCCGA
This sequence comes from Pseudoxanthomonas sp., assembly GCA_047601245.1. Classification (GTDB taxonomy): domain Bacteria; phylum Pseudomonadota; class Gammaproteobacteria; order Xanthomonadales; family Xanthomonadaceae; genus Pseudoxanthomonas_A. Next base: position 2,039,810 of record JASGJU010000002.1, on the reverse strand, counting down.
TGGTTCGTTGTGGGTCGGCACTGCCGGCAAGGGCCTTTACCGCGCGCGCGCGGACGGCGTGGTCGAGCATTTCCTGCCTGGATCCGGCGATCCGCGCAGCGTGCCGGGGGCGACGATCACTACCCTGGAAGTCGCCGCCGATGGCACGCTGTGGGTTGGCGCCGATGAGGGCGCCGCGCGCTGGACGGGTCGGGATTTCCAGCGTTTGCCATTGCAGGCGCCGGGCGGGAACTATGCGATGGGCCTGATGATCGATCATGCCGGGGACACATGGGTGCGTTCGATACCCGCCGGCGGCGTCCAACGCAAGAACGGGCGCTGGGATGCACGGCCGTGGCATGTGTTCGCCGACGACCGGAAGGAGATGGTCTTTGGGCCATTGCTGCAAGACAACGACGGCGCGTACTGGCTGCACACCACACAAGGATTGATCCGCTACCAGGACGGCGTGTCGCATCCGGCGTCGCTGTACAGCAACCTGACCCGCGGCATGGCCACGCCGCAGTTCGAGCGGGCACTGGCCGACAGCGATGGCGGCCTGTGGTTCGCCAGCCGCGATTCGGGCGTGTGGCACCTGCCTTCGAACTGGCGACAGTTCTCGGTGCAGAGCAAGGACAGTCCGGAGCCGTTGACGCTGGGCAACGCACAGGTCCTCGCTGCGGCGGCCTCGGCCAGCGGGAAGATATGGCTGGTCGGTACTTCGGGCACACTGGATGTACTGGATCCGGAAGCCGGCACGATCCGACACGCCGGACGCACCGATCCGATCCGTGTTTTCAGTTCGGTGCTGGAAGACGTCGACGGCAAGGTATGGATCGGTTACAGCGACGGGATGGCGCGCCTCGACCCGGCGACCGGCAAGGCGCAGCATTGGACGCGTGACAGCTTGCGCGATCCGGCGTTGAGCGACGACATGTTGGCCATCGCGCAGGATGGCGACGGGCGGATCTGGACCTGGTCGCAGGGAGCGGGCGTGCAAGTTCGCACCCCTGCGGGACAAGTGATCGAGAATATCGGTTTGGGTGATGGTCGAGGCTTGCAGCCCGGTCTCATGGTCAAACGACTGTGGCGTGGTGCGGACGGCAAGGCATGGTTGGCCGGCAGTCAGGGCCTGTTGGCATGGAATGCGCAGGGCCGGCGCTTCGATCCGGTGCCGGGCGCGCCCGCCGATGCGGTCGATGGCTTCGACCAGGCAACTGATGGCACGGTCTGGATCGCACACTTTGGCGCGGTCGAAGGCTACCGTTTCGAAAACGGCGCCTTGAAATTGGACAAGCGCATCGCCGCCGAAGCGGGGTTGCCGCAGATCGCCTTCAAGGGCATCACCGTCGACCGAGACGGCATCTTGTGGGTGGCCAGCAACCGCGGCCTGATACGGGTCGATCCGGTGCAGGCGACGACAAGGATCTACGGCATCGGCGATGGCCTGCCAGGGCAGGAGATCGCGTTCGCGCCGGTTGCTGGCGGCGGTGTGCGTCTGCTGGTTGCCGCGGCGCATGGCGTGGCGGTGTTCGATCCAGCCGCGCTACGGCCGCCGTCGCGGGTGCCGCGGCTGGCGGTCGATTCGATTGCCGTCCGCCGCGGCGGCGACGTGGTCGCGCTGCCGGTGGATGCGCCGTTCCGGATCGGCAACGACGACCGCGACCTGCGGGTGGCGGCGCGATTGTTGTCGTTCGACAACGTCGCCGGCAACCGCTACCGCTTCCGGCTGTCCGGCTTCGACGACGACTGGGTCGACGTCGGCGGCAGCGGCGAGCGCACCTTCTCGCGCCTGCCGCCGGGCGACTACCGGCTGGAAATCGCCGGTCGCACTGCGGACAACCTGTGGTCGGAGACGAAGACGATCGTCTTCCATGTCGATCCGCCGTGGTGGCGGACCTGGTGGGCGTTGGCCGCCTATGCCGTACTCGGCGTGCTGTTGTTGCTGACCGTTGCCGCGGCCTATCGCCGCCGGGTCCGGCGGCGCAGCGCGTGGCAACTGGCCGAGCACAAGCGCGAACTGGCCGAACAGGCGTCGCTGGCCAAGACCCGTTTCCTCGCCACGCTCGGCCATGAAGTGCGCACGCCGATGACCGGCGTGCTGGGCATGAGCGAACTGCTGCTGGGCACGCCGCTGGACGAGAAGCAGCGCGGCTACACCACCGCGATCCAGAACGCCGGCAAGCATTTGCTGCGATTGGTCAACGACGCGCTGGACCTGGCGCGGATCGAGTCCGGCAAGCTGGAACTGGAATCGCAGGATTTCGACCTGCGTGAACTGGTCGCCGATGTCGCCGGCCTGGTCGCGCCGATGGCGCAGCAGCGCGGCCTGGATTTTGATTGCTGGATCGATCCCGCCGCGCCGCGCATCCTGCGCGGCGATCCGCTGCGGGTGCGGCAGATCCTGCTGAACCTGTTGAACAACGCGCTCAAGTTCACCGAACACGGCAGCGTTGGCCTGCAGGCGCTGCCGCGCGCCGGCGGCGGGGTGCGCTTCACGGTCAGCGACACCGGTCCGGGCATCAATCCCGAGCAGCAGGCGCGGCTGTTCCAGCGCTTCGAGCAGGCCGAAGGCGCGCGCACCGCCGCGCGTTACGGCGGCAGCGGCCTGGGACTGGCGATCTGCCAGGAGCTGGCGGTGGCGATGGGCGGCCACGTCGACCTGCACAGCACGCCGGGCGTCGGCACGCGCTTCGTCGTCAATCTGCCGTTGCCGTCGTCGCAAGACGCGGCCGTGCCGGCATCGCGCGGCGACGCGGCGGAAACCGCACCGGCGACAACGCACCCGCTGCGGATCCTGCTGGTTGAGGACGATCCCACCGTCGCCGAAGTCGTCGCCAGCCTGTTGCGTGTGCGTGGCCACGCGGTCTACCACGCCGCGCATGGCCTTGCCGCGCTGGCCGAAGTCGCCGGCGGCGATGGTTTCGACATCGCCCTGCTCGACCTAGACTTGCCGGGTCTCGACGGCCTGGCGCTGGCGCGGCAACTGCGCGCGCAGGGTTTCGTCGCGCCGCTGCTGGCGGTCACCGCGCGCGCCGACGCCGATGCCGAACCGATGGCGAAGGAGGCCGGTTTCGACGGCTTCCTGCGCAAGCCGGTGACCGGCGAAATGCTGGAGGAGGCGATGAGGTCGCTGCGGGGTGGAGAGTGATTCCCTGCCCGTCATACCCGGCCGCGCAGGATTTTCGACCCGCGCATGCCGGGTCATGACGCGACTCTAACGTCGGCTGTATCCGTGCACCGCATCGACCAGCGCGGCGACGTGGTCGGGGTTCATGTCCGGCGACATGCCGTGGCCGAGGTTGAAGACATGGCCGTCGCGCGACCCGCCGTTGCCTTCGGCGTAGCTGTCGAGCGCGTGTCCGACTTGCGCGCGGATCGCGTCGGGCGAACCATACAGCGTGGCCGGGTCCAGGTTGCCTTGCAGCGCGACCTTGCCTTGCGTGCGGCGCGCGGCTTCGGACAGTTCGACCAGCCAGTCGACGCCGATCGCTTCGGCGCCGCTGTCCGCCAGTTCTTCCAGATATGGCGCGTTGCCCTTGCCGAACAGGATCAGAGGCGCGCGTTCGTCGCCTTCGCCGCGGTCGAGTTCCTTCGCGATGCGCGCCAGGTACGGCAGCGAGAATTCGCGGTACATCGCCGGCGACAGCACGCCGCCCCATGTGTCGAACACCTGCAGGGCCTGCGCGCCGGCGGCGCGCTGCGCCGACAGGTAGGTGATCACCGCGTCGGTGTTGACCGACAGCAGCCGATGCAGCGTGGCCGGGTCGTTCAGCGCCATCGCCTTGATCTTGGCGAAGTCCTTGCTGCCGCCGCCTTCGACCATGTAGCAGGCCAGCGTCCACGGGCTGCCGGAGAAGCCGATCAGCGGGACCTTGCCGTCCAGTTCGCGGCGGATCAGGCGCACCGCGTCCATCACATAGCGCAGTTCGGTTTCCATGTCCGGCACCGCCAGCTTCGCCGCGTCTTCGGCGCTGCGGATAGCGCGCTCGAACTTCGGGCCCTCGCCTTCGACGAAGTACAGGCCCAGGCCCATCGCGTCGGGGACGGTGAGGATGTCGGAGAACAGGATCGCCGCGTCCAGGTCGAAGCGGCGCAACGGCTGCAGCGTGACTTCGCAGGCGGTCTCCGGGTTCTTGGCCATGCCGAGGAAGCTGCCGGCCCTGGCCCGCGTAGCGCGGTATTCCGGCAGGTAGCGTCCGGCCTGGCGCATCAGCCACACCGGCGTGCAGTCGGTCGGCTGGCGGCGGAGGGCGCGGAGGAAGCGATCGTTCTTGGGGTGAGAGGCGGACAAAGGAGGGTTCCTGGTTGTGGATTGCCGGTTGTTGGAGGGATTCATGGAGCGGGTATCGCACCAGCAACCAGGAGCCCACAATCAACTAGCCTTTCGGCGGTTCCGCACCCTGTACGAAAGTCGTCCGGAAGCCGCGCTTGAGATGGGTGTCGCGGATTTTCTCGAAGGCGGCGGTGGCCTCGTCCTGCAACTGGTACTGCTCGCGCTTCAATTGCGACCGCCCGCCGACCTGTCCGCTCTCGCGCAGCAGTTCCCAGCCGCCGAAAAGATCGGGTTGCAGGGTCAACTGGACGTAGCGGGGCGATTCGCCCGCCGCCGGGGGTTGTTGCAGGAAGACGCGCATGGCGAAATTGTAGCGGTTTTGCGGTTTTCCACCGCGCCGCGCGGAACCTGACGTGCCGGGGAGGATGAACGCGTCGCAACGCGCCCGGAGGGTCAACGATCGGTTGCGGAAAGCTGTCCGGCATCCACGCGGTGCGGTCGCGGCGGGCCCGCCGCTACAGCACGCCCAGCACCACGTCTTCCGGAACGTCCGCCAGCACCCGCGCACGGCCGGTGCCGTCCCAGACGATGAAGCGCAGGCCGCTGGCCTGGGCCTTCTTGTCCAGGCGCATGCGCGCGACCAGCGCCTGCGGATCGAGGCCGGCGGGAATCTCGACCGGCAGGCCGAAGCGCTGCAGCAGCGCGTGCAAGCGCTGCGTGTCGGCAGCCGGAGACAGGCCCAGCGCCTCGGACAGTTTCGCCGCCAGCACCATGCCGACCGCGACCGCTTCGCCGTGGTTGAGGTTGGCGTTGCCGACGCCGCCATAGCCCTGTTCGGCTTCGATGGCGTGGCCGAAGGTGTGGCCGAAGTTGAGCAGCGCGCGTTCGCCGCGCTCGAACGGGTCGCGCTCGACGATCGCCGCCTTGTGCGCGCAACTGCGTGCGACCGCCTCGGTCAGCGCGGCGTCGTCCAGCGCCAGCAGCGCGTCGGCGTGCGCTTCCAGCCAGTCGAGGAACGGCGCGTCCACGATCGCGCCGTACTTCACCACCTCGGCCAGCCCGGCGCGCAGTTCGCGGGCGGGCAACGTGCGCAGCAGCGCGGTGTCGGCGATCACCGCGCGCGGCGGATGGAAGGCGCCGACCAGGTTCTTGCCCTGCGGGATGTCCACCGCGGTCTTGCCGCCGACGGAGGAATCGACCATCGCCAGCAGCGTGGTCGGCAACTGCACGCAATCGACGCCGCGCATCCACGCCGCCGCGGCGAAACCGGCCAGGTCGCCGACCACGCCGCCGCCCACTGCGAACACGCAGGCGTCGCGGGTGGCGCCCAGCGCGGCCAGCGCGTCGATGGCGTGGCCGAAGTTCGCCAGCGTCTTCGATTCCTCGCCGGCCGGCAGCACGAAGTCGCCGGTTTTCAGTTCCGGCCGCGCCGCCAGCAGCGCCTGGCGCACGCCGGCCGCGTACAGCGGGGCCACGTGCGAGTCGCTGGCCAGCAACACGTGGCGGCCGCGCACGTGCCGCGCCAGCAGCGCGCCGTCCTCGCTCAGGCCGGGGCCGATGTGGATGCGGTAGGGAGCAGCGCCGCCGACGTCGACGGTGCGGGAGGTTTCATGGTCGCTCATCGTCATGGGGTCGATGCGGAGATCTTCATGCGGCGCGCTCGCCGCCGCGCCGCCACTGCGTCGCCAGTTGCCCGACCAGCGCGCAGGTGGCCTCGCCCGGTGACAAGCCGTCGGTGTCCAGGGCCAGGTCGGCGACTTCGCGGTACAACGGTTCGCGCACGGCCGCCAGTTCGCGCAGCACCTGCTCGCGGTCACCGGCGTGCAGCAGCGGGCGGTTGCGGTCGCGGCCGACCCGGCGCAACTGCTGGTCGACGCCGGCCCGCAGCCAGACCACGAAACCGCGTTCGCGCATGCGCCGGCGATTGTCCGCGTCCAGCACCGCGCCGCCGCCGGTGGCGACCAGTTGGCCGTCGCCGTCCAGGATTTCCGCCAGCGCCTCGCGTTCGCGCTGGCGGAAACCGGCCTCGCCGACGTGCTCGAACAGCACCGGGATGCTGGCGCCGCTGCGTTCGACGATGGCGTGATCCACGTCGACGAAGCGCAGGCCGAAGCGCTCGGCCAGGCGCTTGCCGATCGAAGTCTTGCCGGCGCCCATCGGGCCGACGAGGATCAGGTTGGCGGCGGGATTCATCAGCGGCGATGCTATCACTTCGTTAACGCGGCCGGGCCCAGACTGCGCTTCCCGGCGCATCCGCGCCATCGCCGCGTTAAGGAGTTCACATGTCCGTCGCCAAGATCATCGAAGTCAACGCCTCGTCCAAGGTCAGCGTCGAGGATGCGGTCAAGACCGGCCTGAAGAAGACCGCCGAGACGGTGAAGAACATCAAGGGCGCGTGGGTCAACGAAACTAAGGTGGTGACCGACGACGCCGGCAACATCGCCGAATGGCGGGTCAACCTGCGCGTCACTTTCGTGGTCGATTGAGACGTTCGCCGGCAGGGGGCGGGCAAAGGCTCGCCTCCTATGAGGCGCCGCCCAATAGCTTGCGCAGGCGGTCGATTTCCTCCTCGTCGACGTCGCCCAGCGCGGCCAATCGGGCAAGGGCGGCGGACAGCAGCTCGCGGCCGGTGTGCGTGTCGCCCAGGCCGATCAGGATCTCGCCGCGAAGCGCCTGCAGGCGTGGTTCGTTGGTCGGATCCGAATCGCCGGCAAGCAATGCGCCCAGGTTGACGCCGTCGGCCATCTGTTTCGCTTCGCGCCATCGCTGCTGTTCGGCCAGCGCCTGCGCCAGCGCGAAGCGGAAGCTGTGCGCAGCGACGTTGTCCTCGCCATAGTGGAGGCGCAGGCCGCCTTCGGCGCGGCGCAGGTAGTCCAGCCCGGCTTCGCGGTCGCCGCAGTCGTATTCCTTGAAGCCGAGGTTGCCGGCCTCCACCAGCGTGCCCTGTTTTTCCTCGCCGTAGCGCGCGGCCATGCGCCGGTACACCGTGCGCATCGTCGCCAGCGCCTTCGGGCAGTCGCCGGCGTAGTCGTGGATGCTGGCGACGACCGATAGCTGGGTCAATGTCGAATAATCGTCCGGACCGATGATCCGCTCGGTCGCCTCCGCCGCGGCTTGCGCCAGCGGCAGCGCTTCGTCGTAACGGCCCAGGCTGCGCAGTGCGCGCGCCAACTGGATGCGCAACGCGGCGATGTGGGTCTCGCCGACGCGACTGGAGTCGAACAACGGGTCGGCCAGCATGGCCTGCAGTTGCACGACGGCTTCCTTTGGCTTGCCCTGGCGCAGTATGGAATCGGCCAGATTGCCGCGGATCAGCACCGCGCGCAGTGCGTCGTCGGGATGCAATTTGCGCTGCAGGATGTCGGCGCGCCGCCATGCCTGCAATGCAGGCTCTATCTGCAATTGCTGGAAGTGGAACACGCCGCGCGCCACCGCCGCTTCCAGAGCGAGATCGTCCTCCTCGCGCAGCCGCGCGCCCGCCATCGCGTCGGTTTCGTCCAGCAGCTTGCCGGCCTCGGCGAACTGCGCCGCCGCCGCCGCGTAGGCCAGCGTGCGCACCAGCGCGTAGCGCGCCTTGAGCGTCAGTTCGTCGCTCTCGCCGAAAGCGCGGCCGTAGTCGGCTACGGCCGCACGCAGTTCGGTCACGCCGCGCTCGCGGTCGCCCAGGGTGCGCCACGATTGTCCCAGCGTGGCGTGGATGCTGCCGCGGATCGCGGCGTCGTCCGGGAAGCGCTCGGCCATGTGGACGGAGGCGTATTCCAGCATCTGCCTGATCGTCGGATCGCGTTCGAAGCCGGCGCCGCCGGGGGCGAGCGTGCCGAGCAGATCCTCGTTGAGGAAACGCGCCACCGCTTCGGCGCGCGCGGCCTGCTGCTGGGCGATGCGCCGCTGCTGTTCGCTGCGCCACCACAGCCCGCCGCCGAACAGCAGGCCGACGCACAGCATGGCGATGGTCGCGACGATCCACGGGCGGCGCGCGCGGGTGCGTTCCAGCGCCTGGCGCATTTGCGCGGATGCGCGCACGGCGGATTCGCGTTGCGCCAGTTCGGCATGGCGCTCGGGCAGGCGGCGCAGGCGTTCGGCCAGTTCCGCCGCGCCAGCGAGGCGGAGTGCCGGGTCGCCGTCGGTGGCGGCGGCGATGTCCTCGCGCAGCAGCGGGTCGTCGATCTCGCGTTCCCAGCCCGGGGCCAGCGGCCGACGCAGGTCGCCGACCTGCAGTTGGTACAGCATCACGCCCAGCGCGTAGACGTCGCTGCGCACCGTCGGCGGTTGTCCGGCGACCAGTTCCGGCGCCAGGTACAGCGGCGTGCCGGAAGTGTCGCCGTCGCCGCGGGTCGCGGTCATGCCCAGCGCGGTGATGCCCAGTTCGGCCAGCCGCTCCGGCTGCAGCAGGCGGCTGTTGCCGAAGTCGGTCAGCCGTACCTGCCAGCCGTCGCCGCGCGCGGCGACCAGCACGTTGGCCGGTTTCAGGTCCTTGTGCAGCACGCCGACGCCGTGCGCGGCGGCCACCGCGTCGGCGATCTGCAGGAAGAATCCGATCCGCCGCGCAGGGTCCAGCGCGGCCAGCCGGCCGTCCTGCGCCGCCCATTCCGGCAGCGACTGGCCGCCGTATTCGCATTCCAGGAAGAACGGCGCGGACTCGAAATTCCAGTCCAGCGCGCGGACGAAGTCGTCGCGTTCGCCCAAGGCGTCGCGCAGGACCCGCAGCAGGGTGGCCTCGCGCTTGATCGACGCCAGCCGCTCGCCGTCCACGGCGAACTTGAACACGCGCGCATCGCGGCTGCGCGGCTGCCGCGCCAGCCAGACCTCGCTGCCGAGGGTCTGGCCCAGCGGTCGTTCCAGCAGGAAGTGCTCGCGCCCCGGCACCGGTTGCCCGGCTTCCAGCTTCAGCGCGCTGGCCGGCTGGCGGCCGACCGCGATCCGCTCCACCGCGCCGTCGAATCGGTAGCCGATCCGCGGCACCGTGGCGATGCGGCTTTCGCCGGCCGCGTCCAGCGTCTTGCGCAGCTTGCCGATGGCGGTGGCCAGCACGTGGTCCACGGTGATGCGGCCGGCCCAGACGTTCTCGAACAGTTCTTCCTTGGTCACCACTTCGCCGACGTGGCGCAGCAGCAGCGACAGCACTTCCAGCGGCTTGGGTTCGATCTCGACCGCCAGGCCGGCCACGCGCAGCTCGTGGCGGGCCTCGTCGAATTCGACGGTGCCGAAGCGCCAGCGGTACAGGTGGCCATTGGCCGGGCGGGAAGCGGGCATGGCCGCATCATAGGCAGCCGCGCGACGCCGCGGCAATGCAATGCCGTCCCGGCGATTCCTTGGGAAACAACGCGTTGGCGAAGCGGGCACAGTCTTGAAGGTTTCTTGAAGCCGGCGTGAGGACGCACGGGCCGGTGCGCCGCCAACATCGGTCCCGGTCCAGGCCACATCCGGCCGTGGGCGCCTGATCCGGGGAGATGTCGGGATGAAAGCCTTGCGCATTGCGAGAACCGTCGCCGTCGTGGCGCTGGCATGGGCGTTGTCGGCCTGCGGCGGCGGCATCAGCGGCACCTACGAGGACGAACTGGGGATGACCCGCCTCGACTTCCGCGGCGGCGGCACGGTGGTGCAGTCCGTGGAAATGGCGGGCGTCGAGAAGGAAATGAAGTATGCCGTCGATGGCGACAGGATCCGTATCCAACTGGCCGATGCGGACGGCGCGACGCTGGTGTTGACCCGTTTGGACGAGAACACCCTTTCCGGGCCGATGGGCATCAAGTATCGGCGCAAGAAGTGAAGCCGCGTCGCCGGCGCTTCGCAAACCCCAACCGAACTGGAGCACGAACCATGCGCATCACCGCGCTGTCGATACCGATGCTGGCCCTGTTGGCCTTGACCGCCTGCGGGGAAAGGAATGGCGCCCCTGCCGCCGACGCGTCCGCGCCGAAAGGATCGTTCGCCGGCGGCGAGCCGGAACCGGCGGCCGTGCAGGCCGCGCCCGGCCTGCCGAAGCCGGACCTGAAGAAGCCGCTGGACGGCTACCCGGAATTGCAGAGCGGCGAACAGATCATGTTCCTGTACGTGGCCGCCTCGAGGCTGCCGCCGGATTTCCCCAAGCTGGCCGAGAACTACTCGCAGGAATACCGCCAGACCAGCGACAGCTTCCGCAGGAACGACCTGCTGCAGGCGATCAAGCCGCAACTGGAGCAGAAGATCTCCGCGGCCGCGGCATCGCCCTACGCGTGGATGCTGGTGGACAACAGCGTGCTGGGCGCCTACGACTTCGAGCGCAAGGGATTCCCGGTGCGCGAGTTCGACCACGACGGCAACCGCTATTTCTACGACAACAGCGACTACCAGATCGCTTGGGCCAACCGCGACCAGGTGCAGTTCGCGCCGGTCGCCGACGAGGCCAAGGCGCGCGAACTGGAAGCCATGCGCACCCAGTACGGCAACCCGCCGCGGGCGAAGGTCTATTTCTTCGCCCAGAGCGCCGACCTCAACCGGCGGATCGTCCGCGCCTTCGTGACCCGGGTGCAGATCGTCGACAAGTCCGGCCGGGTGATCGTCGAGTACGGGCCGGGCGCTTGACGGGATGGCCAGGCTTTGCCCGGATCGGGCCGACGCGACAGGAGGACATCGGATGAGCATCGCAGGCGGTTTCCTGCGCGCCGCGGCGTTCGCGGCGCTCGCATTGCCCATTGCGTTGCCGGCCGCGGCGGTGGATCGCGGCAAGCAGCTCACGATCACGCGCAAGGAACACGCGGCCGGCCTGCTGGACGCGGTGGAGAACGCCGCGTGGGCGGCGGACGGGCAGGCCGCGCAGAAGCCGGTGTACGTGGTCTACAGCACCGAATGCCCGTGGAGCAAGAAGCTGTTCGAAGACACCCGCGCATTGGCCGGCAAGGTGCAGTTGCGCTGGATTCCGGCGGCGGGCGGCGGCGCGCCTGACGTGGTCGCGCTGCGCAACGGCGATGCGGTGGCCGCCGCGTTCGCCGGGCGGCGTGCGCGGGTGGACGATGCCGCCAGGGCGCAACGCCGCGTGACTTACAACGTCGGAGTGATGGATAGCATCAATTACCAGCTGCGCGGCTATGACAATTCCAAGACGTTCGCCTTCCCGACGCTGGTGTACCGGACCGCGCAGGGCGTGAGGGTCGTCGCCGGGAACCCGAAGAACCTGGCCGCCCTGCCGGGCGAAGTGCTCGGCCAAGCGGACAAGGCGAATCTCGTTCCGGCGGCGCTGGAGATCACCGAACAGGCGCCGTGGTTGTCTCCCAGCCGCAATTTGCCGAAGTGGTACCACGAGCGCACGACGCCGATGGTTTTCCGCGCCGCGCCGTCGCCGAAGGCCGCACCGGTGGACGAACTCGACAAGAACCTGCTGGCGCCGGTGACCGGCGTCGTCGCCGACACCGGCTGGATCGAGGTCGCTTTCAGCACCGCCGCCGGTTCCCGCAGGCAGTACGTCCACGACCCGTTGATGGCGCGGATGGCGTTGCTGGATTTCAGGGTCAAGCCGCAGGGCGGCATCTGGCAGGCCGGGCAGGCGACGAAGGCGCTTGCCTTCCCCGACCCGGAATCGCCGGTGCTGGAAACGCTGCAGGCGGGAGAACGCTACCAGCGCAAGGGCGTGGTGGAGTCGAATGGCCGGGCGTACGACCAGATCGTGCTGTATGCCAACGGCGAAGTCGGCTATGCCCCGCGTTGAAACTTCCGCGACGAAAACGAAAGTTCCGATCCACGACAACCTGGGAGCAATGCGATGAACCTGCGCGACCTGTTCTTCTTCGATGCGATGGTCACCCCGAAGATCATCACCTTCATCTATTGGGTATTGCTGGCCGGCTCGGCGATTTCCGGGCTGGTGCTGCTGTCCAAGGGCTTTGGGGTGATGAAGTGGAGCGGTTTCGCCGGCTTCGGCATGGTCGTCGCCGCGCCGCTGCTCGCGGTGCTGTCGGCGCTGATTTCGCGCGTCTACTGCGAGATCCTGATCGTGCTGTTCAAGATCAACGAGGCCCTGCAGGACATCCGCAGGAAGTGAATGGGCGGTGCGCGTCCGCCCGGCCAGCCATATCGAGGAGGCGAACCTGTGAACAGGATCGGCACGGCCATTACCGCGGCAATGGCGGGCATTGCGCTGACGATTGGCGGCGCCGCGGCCGCAATCGAACTGGCGAATCTGGACGATTTCAAGGAGCACTTCGGCCGCTATGCGCCGGGCGGGGACTGCAAGCGCCAGCCGCAGGTGGTGATCGACCGCGACGGTTTCGCCTTCGAGGGCGGGCCGCCGCTGGAGAAGGCGATCCGTCCGATATACGCCGCCAGCTACATGGGCAATTTCTACGAAGGCATCAGCCTGTTCTTCTTTCCCTACACGAAGGACCCCAAGCCCTTCCTGCTGACGCTGAACGCCAACGAAGAACCCGGTACGCTGGAGATCGGCGTGTTCGACTACGACTACCCCGGCGGTCCGACGCTGCCGGCCCGATACCGCCCGTACATCGACGCTTCGCCCTATCGCAAGTGCCGCTGACGCGACGTCAGCGCAGTGGGCGGCGGTCGGCGTCCAGCGGTACGGTCCGGTCGGCCAGCGCCGGCAGCGTGCGCAGCGCCTGCCGGCTGACGCGCTCGTAGTGCTGGACGAAGCGCTCGACCTGTGCGCGGGTCATCGCCCGGCGCGTCGGATTGCTCGTCTGCAGCGCCCGCGCTTCCAGTGAACATTCCTGCTGCCAGCGCCATTTCGGCACGATTTCGAAACCGGGCGGCTGCAGGAACCACAGCGCGTCGATACGCGCCCACAGCGCCGGGTAGTCGCGCGCCAGCGCTGCGTTGCACCAGCGTCGCCATGCGCCGTCGGCGTCTTCGTCGCGTTCCAGTGCGTTGACCGGTTCGGCCAGAGCCGCTTCGCCCTCGGCGGGCGTTCCAAGGAACCAGCCTTCGAACACCACCAGATCCCGCCACGGACCCGACCCGGGGCCGGCATTCGCGCCGCTGCGTTCCCATCGCGTTTCCGGCAGGCGGTCGTCGGCCAGTTTGTCGAAGCGCGGCAGGGCGACGGCCTCGCCGGCGCGCAGGGCGTCCAGCGTGCGCAGCGCCAGCGCGAGGTCGTGGGTGCCGGGCGGGCCGCGCGTGGCCAGCAGCGGATGCACCTCGCGGGCCAGGGCTTCGCGTTCGGCCTTGCGCAGGTAGAAGTCGTCGATCGACACGACCGCCGCGCGCAGTCCGCGCGCCGCGGCCGCCGCGGCGATCTGCGCCGCCAGCGTGGATTTGCCCGTGCCCTGCAGTCCGCTGACGCCAAGCACCGGCACGCGGTCGACGCGCAGCGCCAGCGTCGCGTCCAGTGCCTCGGCGACGAGGTCTGCGGGAAAACCGCCGGACGCGGCGGGATGCGGCGTGGTCGTCATCGCGCGACAATAGCGCAACCCCGCACGCGCCGAACGCCATGACCGACGACCTCCACGCCGAAGCCCTGTCCACGTTCGCCGCGCTGTTCGACGAGGCGAAAGCCAGCGCGAAGGAACTGGAGGCCAACGCGATGGCCGTGGCCACGGCGACGCCGGACGGGCGGCCGTCGGCGCGCACGGTGCTGCTGAAGTCATTCGACGCGCGCGGCTTCGTGTTCTACACCCACCTGGACAGCCACAAGGGCCGTGAACTGGCGGCGAATCCGCATGCGGCGCTGCTGTTCCTGTGGCGCAGCCTGCGCGAGGCCGGCGTGCAGGTGCGGATCGAGGGTGAGGTGGAAATCGTCGGCGACGACGAGGCCGACGCCTACTTCGCCAGCCGCCCGCGGCCGAGCCAGATCGGCGCGTGGGCCTCGGCGCAGTCGCACACGCTCGGCGCGCGCGAGGATTTCGAGGACCGCATCGCCCAGGTCGAGGTGCAGTTCGAGGGCCGCGAGGTGCCGCGGCCGCAGGGCTGGAGCGGCTACCGCGTCGTTCCCGAGGCGTTCGAATTCTGGTACGGCGCGCAATTCCGCCTGCACGAACGCTGGCGCTACGAGCGCGGCGCGGACGGGCGGTGGAGCAAGCGGATGCTGTATCCCTGAGGGTGACCCGCCCGCCCGTCAGTCGTTGGCCGCGGACAGTTCCTTGCCGCGCACGGCCGCGGCGTGGATGGCGCGGCCGACCAGCGCCTCGAAGCCGCCGCCCTGGAAGGTCTCGATGGCCGCCTGGGTGGTGCCGTTGGGCGAGGTGACGCGACGGCGCAATTCCGCCGGAGGTTCGCCGGTTTCGGTCAGCATCCGCGCCGCGCCCAGGATCGTCTGCAGCGTGAGGGTGCGCGCGGCCTCGGGCGGCAGGCCCTCGGAGATCGCGGCGGCCTCCATCGCCTCGGCCAGCAGGAAGGCATAGGCCGGGCCGCTGCCGGAGACCGCGGTCACCGCGTCGATCTGCGCCTCGTCGTCGACCCAGACGGTCTTGCCGGCCGCGGAAAGCAGCTTCTCCGCAAGCCTGCGCCCGTCGGCGTCGACCTCGGCGGTGGCAAACAGGCCGGTCACGCCGGCGCCGAGCAGGGCGGGCGTGTTCGGCATCGCGCGGATCACCGGCAGCGCCGCACCGAGCCAGCGCTGCAACTGCGCCGAGGTGATGCCGGCGGCGATGGAGACGACCTGCGGCCGTTGCCGCTGCGCGATATCGGCCAGCGATTCGCAGACGCCACGCATGACCTGCGGCTTGACCGCGAAGACCCAGAGCCCGGCGCGTGCGGCCGCCTGCGCCGCATCGGCGTGCGCGGCGACGCCGAACTCGCGCGCCAGCCCCTCGCGCAGTTCCGCCACCGGTTCGGCCACGTGCAGGCTGCGCGCGTCGATGCCGCGCGCGACCAGTCCGCCGATCAGGCTGCGCGCCATGTTGCCGCCGCCGATGAAGGCGATGTCGGGGGTTTCGCTCATGCCGGATTCCTCGATCCTTGATCCTTTTGGGGACGCGCGCCGAACAGCGCGGTGCCGATCCGCACCATTGTCGCGCCTTCTTCGATGGCGATGGCGAAATCCTCGCTCATGCCCATCGAGAGCGTGTCGACCGACGGGTGGCGGGCGGCCAGCCCGTCGAACAGTTCGCGCATGCGCCGGAACGCCGGGCGGCGCAGTTCCAGGTCAGCGTGCGGGGTCGGGATCGCCATCAGCCCGCGCAGGGCCAGCATGGGTTCGGCGGCGATGGCGGCGGCGAGCGCGTCGACTTGTCTTGGCGGGCAGCCGTGCTTGCCCGCTTCGTCGTCGACGTTGACCTGGATCAGCACGTTCAGCGGCGCGCGGCCGGCCGGGCGATGACGCGCCAGTTCCGCGACCAGCTTCGGCCGGTCCACGGTCTGGACCCAGTCGAACAGCCGCGCGGCGACGTCGGCCTTGTTCGACTGCAGGTGGCCGATCAGGTGCCATTCCAGTCCCAGCGCCGCCAGTTCGCCTGCCTTGGCCTGGGCTTCCTGGACGTAGTTCTCGCCGAAAGCGTGCTGCCCGTCCGCAGCCAGTTGCGCGATCGCCGCCGCCGGCTTCAGCTTGGACACCGCGAGCAACCGCGGAACCGGCCGACCCGCGGCCTTCGCGGCGCTTTCCAGGCGTTGCAGGGTCTGGCTGAGGGCGCCGGCGGGCATGTCGATCCAGTCGTTGGCGGGCAGGTGCGGATGTGGCGCTATACTGCCCCCGGGGCAAGCATCATTCCAGTCGCAGCGCATTTCCGGGGAAGCAGCATTCATGGACATCGCCGAACTGTTGGCGTTTTCGGTCAAGAACAAGGCATCCGACCTCCACCTGTCGGCGGGGCTGCCGCCGATGATCCGCGTGGACGGCGACGTGCGCCGGATCAACATCCCGGCGCTGGACCACAAGCAGGTGCACGCGCTGATCTACGACATCATGTCGGACAAGCAGCGCCGCGACTACGAAGAGTTCCTGGAAGTCGACTTCTCGTTCGAGATCCCGTCGCTGGCGCGCTTTCGCGTCAACGCCTTCAACCAGAACCGCGGCGCCGGCGCGGTGTTCCGCACCATTCCCTCGGAAGTGCTGACGCTGGAAGACCTGAACTGCCCGCAGATCTTCCGCGACCTGATCAATCAGCCGCAGGGCCTGATCCTGGTCACCGGCCCGACCGGCTCCGGCAAGTCGACCACGCTGGCGGCGATGCTGGACCACATCAACAAGAACGAATACGCGCACATCCTCTCGGTCGAGGATCCGATCGAATTCGTCCACACCTCGCAGAAGTGCCTGATCAACCAGCGCGAGGTGCACCGCGACACCCACGGCTTCAACGAGGCGCTGCGCAGCGCCCTGCGCGAGGACCCGGACTACATCCTGGTCGGCGAATTGCGCGACCTGGAGACCATCCGCCTGGCGCTGACCGCCGCCGAGACCGGCCATCTGGTGTTCGGCACCCTGCACACCAGTTCGGCGGCCAAGACCATCGACCGCATCATCGACGTGTTCCCGGCCGGCGAGAAGCCGATGGTGCGTTCGATGCTGTCCGAATCGCTGCGCGCGGTGATCTCGCAGGCGCTGCTGAAGAAGATCGGCGGCGGCCGCACCGCGGCGTGGGAAATCATGGTCGGCACCCCGGCCATCCGCAACCTGATCCGCGAGGACAAGGTCGCGCAGATGTACTCGGCGATCCAGACCGGCCAGCAACAGGGCATGATGACGCTGGACCAGCACCTGCAAGACTTGGTCAAGCGCAGCCTGATCTCGCGCCAGCAGGCCAAGGAATACGCGAAGGACAAGCGGTTGTTCGAATAAGACGGCGGGCGAATCCGTCGGAGGGAATCCCATGAGCACCATCGACTTCACCAGCTTCCTCAAACTGATGGCGCACCAGAAGGCGTCGGACCTGTTCATCACCGCGGGCATGCCGCCGTCGATGAAGGTGCACGGCAAGCTGTCGCCGATCACGCAGACCCCGCTGACCGGTCAGCAGTCGCGCGACCTGGTGCTGAACGTGATGACGCCGTCGCAGCGCGAGGAATTCGAGAAGACCCACGAGTGCAACTTCGCCATCGGCGTGGCCGGGGTGGGCCGTTTCCGCGTCTCCGCCTTCTACCAGCGCAACCAGGTCGGCATGGTGCTGCGCCGGATCGAGGCGAAGATCCCGACGGTCGAGGAGCTGAACCTGCCGCCGATCATCAAGACCCTGGCGATGACCAAGCGCGGCATCATCATCTTCGTCGGCGCCACCGGCACCGGCAAATCGACCTCGCTGGCGGCGATGATCGGCTACCGCAACCAGAATTCCAGCGGCCACATCATCACCATCGAGGATCCGATCGAGTTCGTGCACAAGCACGAGGGCTGCATCATCACCCAGCGCGAGGTCGGGATCGACACCGACAGTTGGGAGAACGCGCTGAAGAACACCCTGCGCCAGGCCCCGGACGTGATCATGATCGGTGAGGTGCGCACCCGCGAAGGCATGGACTACGCGATCGCCTTCGCCGAAACCGGCCACCTAGTGCTGTGCACGCTGCACGCCAACAACGCCAACCAGGCGATGGACCGCATCATCAACTTCTTCCCGGAAGACCGACGCCAGCAGTTGCTGATGGACCTGTCGCTGAACCTGAAGGGCGTGGTCGCACAGCAGTTGATCCCGACCCCGGACGGCAAGGGCCGGCGGGTGGCGATGGAGATCCTGCTGGGCACGCCGCTGGTGCAGGACTACATCCGTGACGGCGAGATCCACAAGCTCAAGGAAGTGATGAAGGAATCGACCAACCTGGGCATGAAGACCTTCGACCAGGCCCTGTTCGAGCTGTACCAGGCCGGCGAGATCAGCTACGAGGACGCGCTGCGCTACGCCGATTCGCAGAACGAGGTGCGCCTGCGCATCAAGCTGGCCCAGGGCGGCGACGCCCGCACCCTGGCGCAGGGCCTGGATGGGGTGGAAGTGGCGGAAGCGCGCTGACGCGCCGCGCCCGGCGCACGCGACCCGAGCGAGGGCGCATGCGTCCATCGCAACCAGAAAGAAGCCCGGCGCAAGTCCGGGCTTCTTTTGTCGCCTGCCATCCATGGCGGCAACCCTTCGGGCCATCGCTGGCGCGATGTCAAAAATCGCTCCCGGCGATTTTTTGCCGATCAGGCCGCCTGGCGCGCAGCCGGCAGCGTCTTGCCGGCGATGCGCCTGAGCAGGTCGCGGGAAATGCGCAAGGCATCGGTGGTTGGCGCCGCCATGTCCTGATTCGCCTGCTCCGGCAATTCGCCTTCCCGCCATTTCCACGGCCAGGTATTGGCGCTTGCCGCCGGCCAGGCCGCGCGGAACGCGCTCAGGCGTTCTTCGGCGGTCGGCGGCGGCGGCGGCGGACAATGCGGACGCAGGCCGCCCACGAACGACAGATGCGACAGATTCATGAGAAATCCTCCATTGCAGTGAACAGGCTTCCGGTTCCCTCCCGCGGCGCGCTCCGGCATGGGATGCGCAACGACATGCCGATTTCTCTTCGACTTCGCGCTTTGCGGATCGCATGCAGGCGCAACGGGCGAATCCAACCCTATTCCACGCGCGCCGCGGGATTGTGATTCGGCGTGTCGCGGTTCATCGCGAATTAAACGCGCCCGCGCCGATTGCCGTCGGGATTTTCCTTTCCATTTCAGTGCGTTGGCGTCGATGCCGAAGGTGGGGACACCGTGCCTGGTGCGGCGTCTTGCGTTCAGCGTCCATCCGGGAAACGGCGTCGGCGGCTGCCGCAGGCCAGTCGCCCGCCAAGGCGCACGCCACGTTCTAGAATGCGTGCATGTCTTCCTCATCGCCCAACCTGACCTGCCAGTTGCTGATCGCGCTGCCGGCGCTGGACGACCCCAATTTCGCCCGCAGCGTGGCCTTGATCTGCCAGCACGACGAGGCCGGGGCGATGGGCGTGGTGGTCAACCGCGCCTCCGACTACACCCTGGGCGAGGTGTTGCAGCAGATGCAGATGGATACGCCCGACGACGACCTGCGCAACCGGATCGTGCTGTCCGGCGGGCCGGTGCACCCGGAGCGCGGCTTCGTGCTGCACGACGGCGGCGGCGATTGGGAATCGACGCTGGAAGTCGGCGACGACCTGTACCTGACCACCTCGCGCGACGTGCTGGAGGCGATGGCCGCCGGCCGCGGCCCGCGCAATGCGGTGGTGGCGCTGGGCTGCGCCGGCTGGGGTGCCGGGCAACTGGAATACGAACTGGCCGAGAACAGTTGGCTGACCGCGCCGGCCGATCCGGAGCTGCTGTTCGCGTTGCCGCTGGAGCGGCGCTGGCAGGCCGCCGGCGGACGTATCGGCGTGGACATGAGCCGGCTCACCGACTACAGCGGCCATGCTTGAGGGGAAGCCGGCATGAAGCTGGACGGCACCGTGCTGGGCTTCGACGTCGGCGCGCGGCGCATCGGCGTCGCGGTCGGCAGCGCCTTTGGCAGCGGCGCGCGCGCGCTGGCGGTGGTCGACGTGCACGGCAATGTACCGGACTGGCCGGCGATCGACAGGTTGCGCGGCGAATGGAAGCCGGACGGCCTGGTTGTCGGCGATCCGTTGACGCTGGACGGCGGCGACCAGCCCATCCGCAAGCGCGCGCATGCGTTCGCGCGCGAGTTGAAGACGCGCTACGGATTGCCGGTGGTGCTGGTGGACGAGCGTTCCAGTTCGGTCGAGGCCGCGCAGCGTTTCGCGCTGGATCGCGCCGAGGGCCGCAAGCGCCGCCGCGACGCCGCCGCGCTGGACGCGGTGGCCGCGGCGGTGATCGTCGAACGCTGGCTGGCCGCGCCGCAGGATGCGACGCAGGTATAGATCTTTCCAAGAACCCACACGGAACCCGCATGACCCTGCAACTCGACTCGGACGGACGCCTGCACCACCTGCTCACCCTCGAGGGCCTGCCCAAGGAAACCCTGTGCCGGCTGCTGGACCGCGCCGGGCAGATCCGCGACGCCGCGCTGGGGCGCACGCAGAAGCGCGACTCGCTGATCGGCGTCACCGTCTGCACGCTGTTCTTCGAGCCCTCCACCCGCACCCGCAGTTCGTTCCAGATCGCCGCGCAGCGGCTGGGCGCGGACGTGGTCAACTTCGACGCGTCGAGCTCGTCCGCGCGCAAGGGCGAGACCGCGCTGGACACGCTGAAGAACCTGGAGGCGATGGGCGTGCGCGGCTTTGTGGTCCGCCACCCCGAGGACGGCGCGGCCGAAATACTGGCCGCGCATTGCGGCGAAGGCACCACCGTGGTCAACGCCGGCGACGGCCGCCGCGCGCATCCGACGCAGGGCCTGCTGGATGCGTTGACGATACGGCAGGCCAAGGGCGCGGACTTCTCGAAGCTGAAGTTCCTGATCGTCGGCGACGTCAAGCATTCGCGCGTGGCGCGCAGCGACCTGCACGTGCTGCGTGCGCTGGGCGCGGGCGAGATCCGCGTCTGCGGGCCGGGCCCGCTGCTGCCGGACGACGACACGTTGAAGGGCTGCCGGGTCGGCGACGACTTCGACGCGATGCTGCCGGGCGTGGACGTGGTGATGATGCTGCGCCTGCAGCGCGAGCGCATGGAGGAAGGCCTGGTGTCGTCGTTGGACGACTACCACCGCGACTACGGACTGACCGCGGCGCGACTGGAGCGGGCCGCGGCGGACGCGGTGGTCATGCATCCCGGTCCGATCAACCGCGGCGTGGAAATGACCGACGAAGTCGCCGACGGCCCGCAGTCGCTGGTGCTGCGCCAGGTCAGCAACGGCGTGGCGATCCGCATGGCGGTGCTGGAACTGCTGCTGAGCTGATCGGCGGGAGGGGCGCGCCTTCCTGGCGCGCGGAGCGATCGGTCGGGACCGATGGGCACGGGGCAGGCGGGCGATACAAGGTAACATCAGGTCTTCCCTTCACTGCCCCCGGAATCGCCGATGTCCTCGTTGCTGCTGCGCCGCGGCCTGGCCGCCGCGACCCTGTTGGCCTGCCAGTCCGCCGCCTTCGCCGCCGAGCCCGCTGCGGACGGCGGCGGCTTCGACCCGCTGCAACTGTTCGCGCCGCTGCTACTGCCGCAGCCGGCCAATGCGTTCCGCGGCGGGGCCGGCAAGCCGGGGCCGCTGTACTGGCAGAACCGCGCCGACTACGACCTGCGCGCGAGCATCGACCCGGCCACGCGCACGCTCAGCGGCGAGGAAACCATCACCTACCGCAACCACAGCCCGGACGCGCTGGACGTGCTGTGGCTGCAACTGGACCAGAACATCTACCGCGCCGACGCCCGCGCCCGCAACGCGCGCAGCCCGTGGCGGCGGCCCGGCCAGCCGGTCGCGCCGGCGCCGTCCAGCGACGGCTACGACATCGCCTCGGTCGAGGTGGAGCAGGGCGGACGGCGCACGCCGGCGAAGTTCCTCGTCGACGACACGCGCATGCGCGTGGACCTGCCGACGGCGCTGGCGGCGAAGGACGGGGTGCTGAAGCTGCACGTGAAATACCGCTACGTTGTCCCCGGCGCGTGGGGCGGGCGCACCGCGGCGACGCCGTCGAAGAACGGCGACATCTACGAGATCGCGCAGTGGTACCCACGCATGGCGGTCTACGACGACCTGCGCGGCTGGGACACGCAACCCTACCTGGGGTCGGAGTTCTACCTGGAATACGGCGATTTCGACTACGCCGTGACCGTGCCGTGGAACTGGTTCGTCGCCGGTTCCGGCGAACTGGTCAACCCGAAAGAGGTGCTGACCGCCGAGCAGCAGCGACGCCTGCAGCAGGCGCGCGGCAGCGACAAGACGGTGTACGTCGTCCGGCCCGACGAAGTCGGCCAGCCGTCAAGCCGGCCGTCGCAGAGCGGCACGCAGACCTGGCGCTTCCACATGGACCACACCCGCGACGTCGCCTTCGCGGCCTCGCCGGCGTTCGTGTGGGATGCGGCGCGGATCAACCTGCCGGAGGGGAAGACGTCGCTGGCGATGTCGGTGTACGCGGCCGAGGGCGTCGGCCCGGACAAGTGGGACCGCTCCACCGAATACGTCAAGGGCGCGATCGAGCACTTCTCGCAGTGGTATGCGTATCCGTGGCCGGCGGCGATCAACCTGGGCGGGCATGGCGCCGGCATGGAGTACCCGGGCATAGTCTTCGACGGCTTCGACGACGCCGGCAAGGACCTGTTCTGGATCACCGCGCACGAGATCGGCCATACCTGGTTCCCGATGATCGTCGGCTCCAACGAGCGCCGCCACGCGTTCATGGACGAGGGCTTCAACACCTTCATCGACGTCTACGCTTCCGACGCCTTCAACCACGGCGAGTACGCGCCCAAGCGCGACGGCGAATACGCGCCGAAGGGCGGCAATCCGGTCGACGAGATCCTGCCGTTGCTGGCGGACCGGGACGCGCCGACGCTGATGGACGGCGCCGACGCCACCAGCGAGAAGTACCGCCACCCGCTGACCTACTTCAAGGGCGCGCTGGGCCTGGTGCTGCTGCGTGAACAGATCCTCGGCCCGGAGCGCTTCGACCCGGCGTTCCGCAGGTACATCGCCGCCTGG
The DNA here is from genome assembly GCA_047601245.1 of Pseudoxanthomonas sp. Lineage (GTDB taxonomy): Bacteria > Pseudomonadota > Gammaproteobacteria > Xanthomonadales > Xanthomonadaceae > Pseudoxanthomonas_A. Next base: position 2,017,130 of record JASGJU010000002.1, on the reverse strand, counting down.
GCGTACAAGCATCCGACGCCGTCGGACTTCTTCCGCTTCATGGAAAGTGAGAGCGGCGAGGACCTGTCGTGGTGGTGGCGCGGCTGGTACTTCAACAACTGGCAACTGGACATGGGCATCCGCGAGGCGCACTACGTCGACAGCGATCCGGCCAAGGGCGTGACGCTGACGCTGGAGAGCCGGCAGAAGCTGGTGATGCCGGCGACGCTGCGGATCGACTACGCCGACGGCAGCCACGAGGACCGGCGCCTGCCGGTGGAGACCTGGATCCAGCGCAAGGCCCCGGAACTGATCCTGGCGACGGCCAAGCCGATCGACGCGCTGAGCCTAGACCCCGACGCGAAGCTGCCGGACGCGGACCGGAGCAACAACCGCTTCGTGTTCAAGCGCTGAGGGCGTGGCGACCGAAGGCCGTTCCGGGCGGCCGGCCGGGCCGGCGTCGCCCGGATGCGCGGCGATTCAACGAGGCAGTTCCTGGGCGAACAGCCACGTCCACAGTTCCGGCATCGCGTAGGCCGGATCCCAGCTATTGTGGTTGGCGTCGGGGAATTCGGTGTAGCGCACCTCGGCGCCGGCGGCCTTCAGCGCGGCATAGGCCCTGCGGTCGTCGTCGGGCAGAACGACGTCGTCGCGGGCGCCGTGGAAGATCCAGGCCGGCACGTGGCGCAGGCGTGCGGCGAGTGCGGCGTAGGGGTCGGCCTCGTTCGCCACAGCGGACACCAGCAGTGTGGGTCGTTCCGCGCGTGGCGGATGCAGCGCGCCGCAGATCGGCGCCAGCGCGGCGAAGCGTGTGGGTTCGTCCAGCGCCAGGTTCCAGACGCCGTAGCCGCCCATCGACAGGCCGGTCAGGTAGGTGCGCTTCGGGTCGCCGCCGAATTCGCGCGTGGCCGCGTCCAGCGCCGCCAGCGCGACGCGGTTGTTGTCGCCCAGCCACTCGCCGCCTTCCGGCGCCTGCGGCAGCACGACGATCGCGGGAAAGTCGTCCATGTGCCGGCGCAGGTACGGGCCGATGCCGGCGTCCAACTGCGCTAGGTTGTCGCTGCCGCGTTCGCCGGAGCCGTGCAGGAACAGGATCACCGGCGGTTTGCCGGCGCGTTTCGCCGCCGGCACGAAGACCCGGTAGCGGCGGCGCTGGCCAGCGACTTCGACTTCGCGCGCCTCGAAGCGGCCGTGCGCCGCCGTCGTGCCGGAAACATGGGCGCAGCCGCCGATGGCGATGAAGCTCAGCAATATCAGGACGATCCTGCGTGGCATTCGCGTCGCATCCGGTTGGTTTGGGGCGGGCCGATCATAGCCTCCGCTTCCGACAGCACGCACTTCAGCGCAGCAGCACCAGCGTCGCCAGTCCGAGGAAGGTAAAAAAGCCCATCGAGTCAGTGATGGCGGTCAGGAAGATGCCGCTGGCCAGCGCGGGATCGAAGCCCATCCGCTTCAGGGTCAGCGGGATCAGCACGCCCGCCAAGGCGGCCAGCAGCAGGTTGCAGGTCAGCGCGGCGAAGATCACCACCGACAGTCCGGCATTGTGGAACCAGGCCAGCACGATCAGGCCCAGCACCGCGCCCATCAGCAGGCCGTTGAGCAGCGCCACCCGCAGTTCCTTCCACAGCAGGGTCCGTACGTTGGACGCGCCGACCTGGCCCAGCGCCAGGCCGCGCACCATCAGCGCCAGCACCTGGGTGCCGGCGTTGCCGCCCAGCCCGGCCACCATCGGCATCAGCACCGCCAGCGCCACCAGTTTGTCGATGGTGCCCTCGAACTGGCCGACCACGTTGGCGGCGATGAAGGCGGTGCACAGGTTGACGAGCAGCCATACCAGGCGCCGGCGCATCGCGCGCCAGACGGGGCTGAACAGGTCCTCGTCCTCGTCCAGGCCGGCCGCGCCCAGCGCCTGGTGCTCGGCCTGTTCGCGGATGATGTCGACCACGTCGTCGATGGTGATGCGGCCGATCAGGATGTTGTTGTCGTCGACCACGGGCGCGGACACCCAGTCGTGGTCGGAGAACTGGCGCGCCACCTCGTCGGCGTTCTCGCCCACGTCGATGGCGGGCTGCTCGTCGTCGATCAGGCGGCCGATCGGCGTGCTGGCTTCGTGGGTGACCAGCGATGCCAGCGACACCCGCCCCAGGTACTGGTGGCGGCGGCTGACCACGTACAGGTAGTCGGTGTGGTCGGGCAGTTCGCCGCGCAGGCGCAAGAAGCGCAGCACCACGTCGACATTGACGTCGGCGCGCACGGTGACCACGTCCGGGTTCATCAGGCGGCCGGCGCTGTCCTCCGGGTACGACAGCACCTGCTCCAGCCGTTCGCGGTTCTCGCGGTCCATCGACTTGAGCACTTCGTCGATGACGGTGTCGGGCAGGTCCTCGACCAGGTCGGCGAGGTCGTCGATGTCGAGGTCTTCCACGGCCGCGACGATCTCGTCCGGATCCATGTCGGCCAGCAGGCTTTCGCGCACTTCCTCGCCGACGTGCACCAGTACCTCGCCGTCGTCCTCTGCGTCGACCAGTCCCCAGACCACTTCGCGCTTGCCCGGCGGCAGCGATTCGAGCAGGTTGCCGATCTCGGCCGGCGACAGGGTGTTGACCAGCCGCCGCACCGGGCCCAACCGGCCACTGTCCAGCGCATCGGACAGCAGTCGCAACTGGCGCGCGGTCTTGTCGTGGCGGGCGGCTTCGGCCATGCGCGGCTCCGGTTGCGGGGAAGGCCGCGTCGGCGGGCGTGGGCCCTGCAAGCCGCGGCGGGTCAGGCGTTCATCGCGGCATTATCGCCTGCGCTGCCGGATATGCACACCCCACGCCTCCGTGTAGGAGCGGCGTAAGCCGCGATTGCCTTTCGGTCGAGTCGATGAGAAGCAATCGCGGCTTACGCCGCTCCTACGGTCGATTGCATCCAGCGTTCGATGCCGGCGCGGTCGCGCGCCTGCAGCAGTTTGTACGTCTGCGACAGCAGCGCGCCGCGGTCGCTGTCGCGGATGGCGCGGCGCACTTCCAGCAGGGTGGACGGGTGCAGGCTGAATTCGGTCAGGCCCAGCGCCAGCAGCAACGGCGCGAAACGCGCGTCGGCGGCGATTTCGCCGCAGACCGCGACCGGCTTCTGCGCCTGCCAACCGGTCTCGATCACGCCGTGCAGCAGGCGCAGCACGCCCGGGTGCAGCGGCGAATACAGTTCGCCCAGCGCCTCGTTGTTGCGGTCGGCGGCCAGCAGGTACTGGACCAGATCGTTGGTGCCGATCGAAAGAAAATCGACCAGGTCGACGAAGCCGTGCACGGCCAGCGCCGCGGCCGGGACCTCGATCATCACCCCGAACGCGATCTCGTCGGCGACTTCGTGCTTCTGCGTGCGCAACTGCTCGACCACGCGCTTGAGCCTGCGCCGCACCGCGAGGATTTCCTCGCGGCCGCTGACCATCGGCACCAGCACCCGCACCGGGCCGTAACCGGAGGCGCGGGCGATCGCGCGCAACTGGGTGTCGAACACGGAACCGTGCGTCAGCGACAGGCGCACGCCGCGCAGGCCCAGCGCCGGGTTGTCCTCGTTGTCCAGCGCGAGCCCGGTGCGGTCGGCCTTGTCGGCGCCCAGGTCGAGGGTGCGGAAGGTGACCGGACGCCCGCTCATGCCCAGCACGGCGTCGCGGTAGACGCGGAACTGTTCCTCCTCGTCCGGCAGTTCCCTGCGCTGGAGGAACAGGAATTCGGTGCGGAACAGGCCCAGCCCGGCCGCGCCCAGCGCGTGCGCGCGGGCGACGTCCTCGCGCGATTCGGCGTTGGCCAGCAGCACGATGTCCTCGCCATCGCGGGTGCGGGTGGGCTTGCTGCGCAGGCGGTTGAGTTCGCGCTGTTCCTTCGCCGTCTCGCGCTTGCGCGAGCGGTAGTCGCGGAGGTCCTCGGCGCCGGGTTCGACCACGATCCGGCCGCTGTCGCCGTCGGCGATCAGCACGTCGCCGTCGTTGATCTTCTGCAGCGCGTGCGCGGCGCCGACGACCAGCGGCAGGTGCAGGCTGCGGGCGAGGATGGCGCTGTGCGACAGCGCGCTGCCCAGCGTGGTGACGATGGCGACCACGCCCTGTGCCTGCAACTGCGCCAGTTCCGACGGCGCCACGTTGTCGCTGACCAGGATCTCGCCGGCCACGCCCTTCGGGTCGGCCGCGCGCTTGTGCAAGTGTGCATGGATGCGGCCGATCACATGGTCCAGGTCGTCCATGCGGCTTTTCAGGTAGGCGTCGTCCATGCCGTCGAACACCGCGGCCAGGCGGTCGCGTTGCAGGCGCAGGGCGTAGTCGGCGCCGTAGCGGCCCAGGCGGATCAGGTCGTCCAGTCCGTGCAGCAGTTCCGGGTCGTCCAGCAGCAGCGCGTGCAGGTCGATGAATTCGCCGACTTCCCGCGCCAGCGCGCCATGCAGGCGCGCACGCAGGTCGTGCATCTCGGCGCGGGTGGCGTCGACCGCAGCGTGCAGGCGTTGCAGTTCGGTTTCGACCTGGGCGGCGGCGATGCGTTGCTCGGCGACGTCCAGCGCGTGCGGCTGGCGGACCCGGGCGCGTCCCAGCGCGCTGCCGCGCGATGCGCCGTGGCCGGTCAGCAACGTGCGCATACGGGGTCAGCTTTCCTCGTCGAATCGTCGCTCGAACAGCGCGGCGACCGCATCCATCGCCGCCTGTTCGTCTTCGCCGTCGATGCGCACCGTCACCGGCGTGCCCTGGCCGGCCGCCAGCAGCATCACGCCCATGATGCTCTTGGCGTTGACCTCGCGCCCCTTCGCCGCCAGCGTCGCGTTGCAGCGGAACGGCGCCAGCACCTGCACCAGCTTGGCGGTGGCGCGGGCGTGCAGTCCCAAGCGGTTGGAAACGGTGAGTTCGCGTTCAAGCATCGTCGATGATCGCTCCATTGCGCGTGCCGGCCGCGGCGGTGGCCGGCAGTTGGTCCAGTCCCTGTTCCGGATAATTCATCACTCTCAATAGCATCGGCAAGCTCAGCGCCGACACCCGGCGCACCGGCGTGCCCAGGCGGGACAACTGCGCGGCCAAGTTGCTGGGGCTGGCGCCGTACAGGTCGGTCAGCACCAGCACGCCGTCGCCGTCGTCCACGCGCCGCAGCGCGGCCGAAGCCTGCGGCAGCAACACGCCCGGGTCGGCGTCGAGCGGAACCTCGAAGGCCTCGGCCTTCAGCGGCAGCTTGCGCAACAGTTGCGCGGCGACCGCAAGGAGCGGCGCGCCAACGCCGGGGTGGGTGACGAGCAGGATGCCACAGGACATGGAGCAACGTTAACAGACCGGGATGACAAGCCGGAAGTTATCGGTGGTTCTTCACCCGAATGCGGGAGGGCCGGCCCGGGCAGGACACGCCGTGAACCCGTCCTTGGGGGCTCGTTCGCCGCATCCATGCGGCTCACGGTCCTGCCCGGGCCGGCCCTCCCGCATTCGGGTGAAGAGCTGGGCTCGTCCCGGAACCGGACTCAGTCCAGTTCGCGGTGGAACACCGACACGTCCTCCCAGCCCTGGCCGCGGGCGTGGCCGGCCAGGGCCTCGGCCAGGTAGACCGAACGGTGCTTGCCGCCGGTGCAGCCGAAGGCGACGGTGACGTAGCTGCGGGTCTCGCCGCGCAGCTTCGGCAGCCAGGTGTCGAGGAAGCCGCTGACCTGGCGCACGTATTCGGCCACGTCCGGCTGCGATTCGAGGAATTCGCGCACGCCGGCCTCGCGCCCGGTCAGCGGGCGCAGTTCCGGGTGCCAGTGCGGGTTCGGCAGCACCCGCGCGTCGAACACAAAGTCGGCGTCGGCCGGCACCCCGCGCTTGTAGGCGAATGACTCGAACAGCAGCGACAGCGGCACGCCGACGTTGCGCGCGAACTCGGCGATGACGCGCCGGCGCAACTGGTGCACGTTGAGGTCGCTGGTGTCGATGATCACATCGGCGGCGTCGCGCAGCGGCCGGGTCAGCCTGCGTTCCAGCGCGATCGAATCTGCCAGGCTGCGGGTACGGGTGCTGAGCGGGTGCTTGCGGCGGGTGTCGGCGAAGCGGCGCAGCAGGGTCTGGTCGCTGGCCTCGAAGAACAGCAACTGCGCCTGCAACCCGAATTCGGCCAGCGCGGCGCGCCACTTGTCCAGTTGGCTGAGGTCGCTGTGGCGGCTGCGTGCATCGATGCCGATGGCGACCTTCGACGGCAGCGCGCCGTCGCGGATCAGGCTGCGCACGAACGCCGGCAGCAGGTCCACCGGCAGGTTGTCGACGCAGTAGTAGTCCAGGTCTTCCAGCGTCTTCAGCACCACCGACTTGCCGGAGCCGGACAGGCCGCTGACGAAGATCACCGGGTTGGGTGCGGCGGCGTCGGCTACGGGATCGGCGGCGCTCATGGCGCGCTGCGCTCCAGCAGGTTGCTGTGGCGGGCGATGAACATCGCGGCCGGGTCGATTCCCTTGGTGCGCAGGATGTGCAGCCGGGTCGCCGCTTCGGTCAGCACCGCCAGGTTGCGGCCGGGCATCACCGGCAGGGTGATCAGCGGCACGTCCAGGTCGAGCACGTGGCGAGTGCCGGAGTCGCCGGTCAGGCGCTCGTAGCCGTGCGCGGTCGGCTCGGTCATCGGCCGGGTCAGGTGCACGATCAGGCGCAGGTACTTGTTCTTCTTCACCGCGGTGTCGCCGAACATCTCGCGCACGTTCAGCACGCCCAGGCCGCGCACTTCCAGCAGGTCCTGCAGCAGTTCCGGGCAGGTGCCGTCGAGCACGTCCGGCGCGATCTGGGTGAACTCGGGCGCGTCGTCGGCGACCAGGCGGTGGCCGCGGCTGAGCAGCTCCAGCGCCAGCTCGCTCTTGCCCGAACCGGCCTCGCCGGTGATCAGCACGCCGATCGAATAGATTTCCATGAACACGCCGTGCAGGGTCACGCTGGGCGCCAGCGTGCGGGCGAGGTGGTAGGAAAGGTGGTTGAACAGCTCGTGGCCGCGCCGGGGCGAAACCCACAGCGGGGTTTCGGTTTCCTCGGCGGCGGTGCGCAGGTCCTCGGGGCAGGACTGGTTCTTGCTGATCACCAGCGCCAGCGGCTGGAACTGGATGATCTTCTCGATGGTTTCCCAGCGCTGGCGCGCGTCCAGGGTGTCCAGCCACGCCAGTTCCTCGGTGCCGAGGATCTGCACGCGGTTGGGATAGATGATGTTGAGGTAGCCGGCCAGCGACGGGCGGCGTTCGCGCGTGTCGCGGGCCTCGATGGCGCGCTGCGCGCCCTTCTGTCCGGCCAGCCAGCGCAGGCTCATCTTCTCCTTCTGCTGGTCGAACAGTTCCTGGGCGGTGATGCGGGTGCTCATCGTGGCTCGGCTGCGTCGGCGACGGGGCAAGTATGCGGCAAAAGCGCGCTCGGCCCGTAACGCTTGCAACGAAAAGCCCGCTTCCGCCGCCGTTCCCGTCCGCGCGGGAACGATGGCGAAGAAGCGGGCGCGTTTCTGCCGGCCTATTCGGCCTCGTTGCCGTGGATGCGCTGGTCGAGTTTCTTTTCCTTGTGCTTCAGCACCAGCCGGTCCAGCTTGTCGGCCAGGATGTCGATCGCCGCGTACATGGTCTGCGCGCCGGCGTCGGCGTGCAGAGTGCGGCCGGCCAGCGAGAGCGTGGCCTCGGCCACGTAGTCCGGCTTGCGTATCCCCAGTTGCGTGCGCACGTCCAGCGGCTGGTCGAAATGCTTTCCAAGGCGTTGGAACTTGGTTTCCACGTACTCCCGCAGGGCGGGGGTGACTTCGATCTGATGGCCGTAGGTTTCGATGCGCATGGTCTTGCCTCCTGACGAATTGAACGACCGCGCATGGCGCGCGGGCAGGGTCTGGGACAACGGGGATTCGCTGGGGTTCCGGGTTTCTCCTCGTGGTTTGCGGTCGATGGCCGCGGATCGTTCGTAACCGGATGCTAACAACCGCGAACCATCGACCCGCTTCATCCCATCCTGACGCGTTCGTGCGAGGAAAGGATGTCCATGGCCTCACGATACTTCGCCACGGTGCGGCGCGCCACCGGCACGCCGCTGGCCTTGAGCAGGTCGGCCAGCTTGGCGTCGGACAGCGGCTTGCGCGGGTTCTCGCCGTCGATCAGCTTGCGGATCATCGACTGGATCGCGGTACTGGAGGCCTCGCCGCCGCCCTCGGTGCCGACGCCGCTGGCGAAGAACGCCTTCAGCGGCAGGGTGCCGCGCGGCGTGCGCACGTACTTGCGGGCGATGGCGCGCGAAACCGTCGATTCGTGCAGTTCGACTTCGGCCGCGACCTCGCGCAGGGTCAGCGGGCGCAGCGCCTGTTCGCCGAACTCGAGGAAGGCGGCCTGCTGGCGCAGCAGGCAGCGCATGACCTTGAGCAGGGTGTCGCCGCGCGCCTCCAGGCTCTTCAGCAGCCAGCGCGCTTCCTGCAGATGGTTGCGCAGGTAGCCGGCGTCGCTCTCGCCGCACTGGCGGATCAGGCGTTCGTAGCCTTTGTGTATCCCGACCTTCGGCATCGCGTTGCCGGACAGGGCCACGCGCCAGACGCCTTTCTGCCGCCAGACCACGCAGTCGGGCACCACGTAGGCGTCGTGTTCCAGTTCGCCGATCTGCGCCCCCGGCTTGGGGTCGAGCGTGCGCAGCAACTGGATGGCCTGTTCGGTTTCCTCGGGCGGGCGCTTGAATTCGGCGGCCAGTCCGGCCGCGCCGCTGCGCGGCAGCCGCTCCAGCAGGCCCGGTTCGGCGACGATGCGCAGCGCCAGCGCCTTGCCGGGGGTGTCGTCGGCCAGGGTTTCCAGTTGCAGGCGCAGGCATTCGCCCAGGTTGCGCGCGGCCACGCCGACCGGGTCGAAGCGCTGCAACTGGTGCAGCACGGTCTGGATCTCGTCCTCGTCGGCGAGCACGTCCGGGCGCAGCGTTTCGGCGATGCCGGCCAGCGGTTCGCGCAGGTAGCCGTCGTCGTCCAGCGCGTCGATCAGCGCCGCGCCGATGCGGCGGTCGCGCGGCGACAGGTGCGACAGGTGCAGTTGCCACAGCAGGTGGCCCTGCAGGGTCTCGGATTCGGCCACGCGTTCGGCGGCGCTGCCGGTGTCGTCGTCGTCGAAGGAGCCGCCGTGGCCGCCGCCTTCGCCGGCCCAAGATTCGCCGTCCTGGTCCCAGTCGTCGCGGTCGTCGCTGTCGGCGGATTCGCGCGGCTCCTCGCCGGGCGGGCCCATCCGCGGCGGGCGCGTCGGCGCCGGGGGCGTCGTCGATCCAGTCCAGCAGCGGATTGGTTTCGACCGCTTCGGCGATCTCGGCCTCGAGCTCGACGCTGGACATCTGCAGCAGGCGGATGGCCTGGCGCAACTGCGGCGTCATGACCAGTTGCTGGCCCAGCGATGTCTGCAGGCGAGGTTTCATTCCATACCCCGAAAACGCGGAAAGGCGCGCCAATGCGGGCCGTACGGCGCGGGGTCAGAGACGGAAGGATTCCCCCAGGTACACGCGGCGCACGTCAGGATTGGCCAGCAACGCGTCCGGTGCCCCCTGCGCCAGCACGCTGCCGTCGTTCAGGATATACGCCCGGTCGCAGATTCCCAAGGTTTCGCGCACGTTGTGGTCGGTGATCAGCACGCCGATGCCGCGTTCCTTGAGGTGGGTGACGATGCGCTGGATCTCGCCGACCGAGATCGGGTCGACGCCGGCGAAGGGTTCGTCCAGCAGCATCAGCCGCGGCCGGGCGGCCAGGGCGCGGGCGATCTCGACGCGGCGGCGCTCGCCACCGGACAGGCTGGCGCCGAGCTGGTCGGCGACGTGCGCCACCTGCAGTTCGTCCAGCAGCGATTCCAGCTCCCGCTCGGCGCCGTCCGCGTCGAGGTCGTCGCGCAGCTCCAGCACCAGGCGGATGTTGTCGGCCACGGTCAGCTTGCGGAACACCGACGGTTCCTGCGGCAGGTAGCCGACGCCGAGCTTGGCGCGGCGGTACATCGGTTCGGCGGTGATGTCGCGGCCGTCCAGTTCGATCCGGCCGGCGTCGGCCGAGACCAGGCCGACGATCATGTAGAAGCAGGTGGTCTTGCCGGCGCCGTTGGGGCCGAGCAGGCCGACCACTTCGCCCGGCTGCAGGCTCAGGCCGAAGTCCTTCACCACCTCGCGCTGCTTGTAGCGCTTGCGCAGTCCCTGGGCGACCAGCATCAGGGCGTGTCCGACGGGGTGGCGGCAGGCTTGTCGGCCGGGGCCGGCTTGCCGACCGTGGCCTTGCCCTGCGCCGACTTGGGCTTGATCACGGTCTGCACCCGGGTGCCGTCGCCGCCGGCCTGCATGGCGCCGGACTTGGTGTTGTAGACCATGCGCTGGCCGCTGTTGGAGCCCTTGGGCGAGCTGACCGTGTAGTTGCCGATCAGGGTGATGGTTTCGCTGTTCAGGTCGTATTCGATGCGATCGGCCTTGGCGTCCATCCAGGTGCCGTCGTCCATCTGCTGGCGCAGCTTGACCGGCTTGCCGACGAAGGTGGCCAGCGACGGATCGCCGTTGCGCATCTGCAGGGTGCCGCTGTCGGCCTGGATCGACAGCGAGCCCTGGGTGACGGTGACGCCCTGGCTCCACACGGTCTTGCCGTTGTCGCTGTAGTCGCTTTCTTGGTGGCCGGCGTCGATGGCCATGTCCTGGGCGCGGTCGGAGGTCTTCGCCCCGACGGCGGCGGCGGCCAGCAGCAGGCTCAGCAGAAGCGTCGAGGACAGCAGGGCGCTAGCGCGCGGACTTGGGGGCATAACGGGACTTTACCTGGGACTTGAAGACGTAATGCCGGGTCTTGGTGTTGGTTTCGAACCCGACCCCGGTGAGTATAGAACCCGGCTGGGTGACGACGACCTTGGCGTCGGTGCGGGCCAGGTTCTTGTCGGGGAATATGTTCAGGTGCGGGGTTTCCAGGGTGGTGGGCGTGCCCACGCCTTCCGGGCTGGTGCCGACCACGTCGCCCTTGAGCCGCAGTTCCTCGCCCTTGGGGCTGACCCAGCCGGTCTTCGCGCGCATCTGCCAGTAGCGGCCGTCCGCGTCCGGCAGCAGGAACAGCGGCGTGGTGATGGTCATGGTCTGGTCGGCGGCGTTGCGTTCCAGCAGCGGCGCGCGCAGGGTCAGCGATTCCTTGCCCTGCTTGTCCAGCGCGACCAGTTCGAAGTCGTGCATCACGTAGTCCGGGCGGATCTCGTCGCTGGCGACCGCGGGCCGGACGTCGCGGTGGCGCCAGGCCGACCAGCCGCACAGCACCGCCGTCGCCGCCAGGGCCAAGCCAAGGCCGACGCGCCAGTTCACGGGCGCGGTCCCGTCAGACCATGTTCGACCAGCGCATCGACCTGGCCGTTGACCGCCAGCAGTAGGTCGCACAGCTCGCGCGCCGCGCCGTGGCCGCCGCCGGCCTGCGTGCGCCAGTGCGCCTGCCGCGCGGTCCACGGATGCGCGTCGGCCGGCGCGACCGCCAGGCCGACCTCGCGGAACACCGGCAGGTCGGCCACGTCGTCGCCCATGAAGGCGACCTGCCCGGGGCGGATGCCCATGCCGGCGCACAGTTCGTGCACCTTGCCCAGCTTGTCGCGGGTGACGTACACCGGCACGTCGAGGTCGCGGCCACGATGCTCGGTCACGCTGCCCTTGCGCGCGGTGATGAAGGCCGCGCCGATGCCGGCCTTGCGCAGCAGGTTGATGCCCAGCCCGTCGCGGACGTTGAATGCCTTGCTCTCGTGGCCCTCGCTGTCGAAATACAGGCGGCCGTCGGTCAGGGTGCCGTCCACGTCGAAGCAGACCAGGCGGATGCCAGCGGCGCGGGCCAGCAGGTCGTCGGTCAGGTTGGCGAGATGGGAATGGGGCATCTTGGGGGCAGGGGGAAGGGGGAATCCGAAGGCGGAGGCGCAATGGCGAAGAAGAAGCGGTGCTTGCGCTTTTCCTCTTCACCCTTTGCCCTTTGCGGCTTTTACACCACTCTCGCCCGCAACAGGTCGTGAATGTTCAGCGCGCCGATGACCTTGCCCGCGTCGTCCACGACGATCAGGCCGCTGCCGATCTTGCGCTCCTCCAGCAAGCGCACCGCCTCGGCGGCCAGGGCGCGGGCCGAAATCGTGACCGGGTTGCGGGTCATCACCGCGTCGATGCGGGTGGCGTGGATGTCGGTGGGGCCGGCGTCGAGCGTGCGGCGCAGGTCGCCGTCGGTGAAGATGCCCTGCAGCCTGCCTTCGCCGTCGACCACCGCGGTCAGGCCCAGGCGCTTGTGGCTCATTTCCACCAAGGCCTGGGCCAGGCTGGCGCCCAGCGGCACGGACGGGATCTCGTCGCCGGCGTGCATCACGTCGGACACGTGCAGCAGCAGGCGGCGGCCGAGGCTGCCGGCCGGGTGCGAGCGGGCGAAGTCGTCGGCGGTGAAGCCGCGCGCCTCCAGCAGGGCGACCGCCAGCGCATCGCCCATCGCCAGCGATGCGGTGGTGCTGCTGGTCGGGGCCAGTTCCAGCGGGCAGGCCTCGGCCGGGACGCTGACGTCCAGGTGCACGTCGGCCTCGCGGGCGAGGGTCGAGTTCGGCCGGCCGGTCATCGCGATCAGCGGGTTGCCTTGGCGCTTCAGCGGCGACAGCAGTTGCAGCACCTCGTCGGATTCGCCCGAATACGACAGCGCCAGCACTACGTCGGCGCGGGTGATCATGCCGAGGTCGCCGTGGCCGGCCTCGCCCGGATGCACGTAGAACGCCGGGGTGCCGGTCGAGGCCAGGGTCGCGGCGATCTTGCGCGCCACGTGCCCGGACTTGCCCATGCCGGTGGCGACCACGCGGCCTTTCGAGCCCAGGATCAGCCGGCACGCGGCGCTGAACGCGCCGTCGATGCGCCCGGCCAGCGCGCGCAGCGCGTCGGCTTCGATCTCGATCGTGCGCCGGCCGTTTTCGGCCAGCGCGGCGTCGCCGGAAGCATCGGTCGTGGGCTGCGGTCGGGACATCGGGGCGGCGGGCACGGGGTAGAATGACCGTCCATTTTATTAGGAAAGCCCGGTGGACGCCGAAACCCTCCGTGAACTGATCGAAACGGGCTTCGAAAAAGCCGGCCTGCCGGGCGCGGTCGCCCGCGTGCAGGGCGAGGACGGCGTGCACTTCGAGGCGACGGTGATCAGCGAAGCCTTCCGCGGCAAGCTGCCGCTGGCCCGGCACCGGCTGGTGTACGCCACGCTCGGCGACCTGATGGGCGGCGCGATCCATGCGCTGCAACTGAAGACGGCGACGCCCGACGAAGCCGGGCTGGGTGGGGAGTCGTGATCCGGGATTCGCAAGATCCCGGCCGATTCCGAAATCCCGCCGTCATGAATCCCTAAATCCCGAATCCGACCTTACAATGCAGAAAATCATCGTCACCGGCGGCCAGACCCTCAACGGCGAGGTCGCCATCTCCGGCGCCAAGAACGCGGTATTGCCGATCCTGTGCGCCACGCTGCTGGCCGACGCGCCGGTGTCGATCACCAACGTGCCGAACCTGCACGACGTGGTCACCACGGTGAAGCTGCTGGGCGAGATCGGCGCCGGCATCACCGTCGACGAGGGCACGCTGGCCAGGGGCCGAGGCATCACCGTCGACCCGACCACGGTCGACCGTTTCGTCGCACCCTATGAGCTGGTCAAGACCATGCGCGCCTCGATCCTGGTGCTGGGGCCGCTGCTGGCGCGGCACGGCGCGGCGGTGGTGTCGCTGCCGGGTGGCTGCGCGATCGGCTCGCGTCCGGTCGACCAGCACATCAAGGGCCTGCAGGCGCTGGGCGCGGACATCGCGGTCGAGAACGGCTACATCAAGGCCCGCGCGGCACGGTTGAAAGGCGCGCGCTTCGTGTTCGACATGGTCACCGTGACCGGTACCGAAAACGTGATGGCTGCGGCGACGCTGGCCGAGGGCACGACCATCCTCGAAAACGCGGCGATGGAGCCGGAAGTCACCGACCTGGCCGAATGCCTCAACGCGCTGGGCGCCAGGATCGAGGGCGCGGGCACGCCGCGGATCGTGATCCACGGCGTCGAGCGGTTGGGCGGCGGACGCCATTCGGTGGTGCCGGATCGCATCGAGACCGGCACCTTCCTGGTCGCCGCGGCGATGACCGGCGGCCGCGTGGTCGCGCGCAACGCACGCCCCGGCACGCTGGAAGCGGTGCTGGAGAAACTCAAGGAAGCCGGCGCCGGGATCGAAACCACCGCCGACGCCATCACCCTCGACATGGGCGGCAAGCGGCCGAAGGCGGTCGACCTGATCACCGCGCCGTACCCGGCCTTCCCCACCGACATGCAGGCGCAGTTCATGGCGCTGAACTGCGTCGCCGACGGGGTCGGCGTGATCAACGAGACCATCTTCGAGAACCGCTTCATGCACGTCAACGAACTGCTGCGGCTGGGCGCGGACATCCGCGTCGAAGGCCACACCGCCATCGTCCGCGGCGTCGAGAAGCTGGGCGGCGCGCCGGTGATGGCCACCGACCTGCGCGCGTCGGCTTCGCTGATCCTGGCCGGGCTGGTCGCCGAAGGCGACACCAGCATCGACCGCATCTACCACCTCGACCGCGGTTACGAGAACATCGAGGAAAAACTCGGCGCGCTCGGCGCGAAGATCAAGCGGGTGTCGTGATGGCGCTGTTGCGGAACAGGACCGGCAAGTTCTCCTCGACCCGGCGCGGCCTGCTCGCGATGATCGCGGCCCTGCTGCTCGTGCTCGGCTGGCTGTACGTCACCAAGGCGGCGGCGATCAGCGGCATGCAGGTCAAGGAAATGGACTGGGACGGCGACGGCACGGTCAGCGGCCGCGAGATCCTGCAGGCGTTCTATGCGGTGGAAGCGGTGAAGACGGTCGAGGGCAGCCGTACCTGCACCGCCTATGCCTGGCATACCGGCGAAGCGATCCGCGTTGATTGCCGCACCGAATTCAAGCCGCCGGCGAAGGAATAAGGACGAAAGCCTCCTCGTCCCCGCAAAGGGCCAGGAATCGAAAAAACGGCAGGACAGCCGTTTTTCACGGCGAAGCCGCCCGAAGGGTGGCGCACAGGGATGTGCGCCATGAAAAAGCCCGGCGATGCCGGGCTTTTCCGTCTGCGATCCGATGATGAAGAGTCGCCGGACGCGCTCAGTTCCACGACTTGATCTTGAGGTCGATCGTGTCCTGGCCGTTCTCGCGCTGCAGGATGCGTGCCGGCACCGGCATGTCCGGAACCACCCAGACGATGGTCTGGCGCTTGCCGGTGTCGCGGATCGCCTTGGTCGCTTCGTAGCTCTTGCCGGCGACGACGATCTTCTCCTTGCCGGCGAGCTGGTAGCTCATCGTCTTCACTTCGCCGTTCTCGACCAGCCGGTAGGTCGGCGACTTGCCGGCCGACACGTCCTTGACCACCGCCAGGTTCAGCAGCAGCGCATCCATGTCGCCGTCCTGCAGCGCGGCCGGGCCGGCGCGTTCGGGTTTGACGTCGCCGCTCCAGCGCGCCTGGCGCTTGTTCCAGTCGTAGCTGGTGTCGACCGCCCTGCGCTTGACCAGCATGCGGCTGACGTCGCGGCTGGACAGCGGGCGCAGCCAGCCGCCCTGCACGTCGAACACGGTCTGCTGGCTCAGGTCTACCAGGGAATTGCGCACGCTCAGGCTGTATTGCCAGCGGTTGTCGCCCTGCTTGACCAGGTCCATCTGGCCTTCGCCCAGCATGCCCAGGGCATTGGCCTGGTAGCTGGCGGTGAACGCCTCGACGGCGCGCGCCGTCGGCGCGGCGGCCAGCAGGGCGGCGAAGGCGAAAGCGGCGAGGCCGCTGCGAATGGCGGAAAGGTTCATCATGATCATTGCACTCCCTGGTATTCGATCAGGCGCAGGTCGATGCCGTCCTGGTCGTTCTTGCGTTGCAGGATGCGCACCGGGGTCGGTACGCCGGCGGCCACCCAGAACACGGTCTCGTCGTTGCCGCCGTTGGTGCGCTGCACGCGCATCGCATCGTAGCTGAGATCCTCGACCGCGACGATTTCGGTCTCCGGGGCGACCGCGTAGTGGTATTCGCGGGCGCGTCCATTGTCGACCACGCGGTAGACCAACGCCTTGCCGGGCGCGGCGTCGCGGATCACCGCCAGGTTCAGCAGCAGGGCGCTGAGGTCGCCGGGCTGCAGCGGGACCGGCGCGGTGCGGTTCTTGTCGATGTCGCCCTGCCAGCGCGCGCTCAGCGCATCCCAATCATAGGCGCCGATCATCTTCTTGTTGCTGAAGAAGGCGTGCTTGACCGTGGTCTGGCCGAGCGGCCGGTAATCGTCGCCGTCGACCGCGAATACCGTGCTCTGGTCGATGTTCAGCCCGATCAGCCCGGCGAAACCGCGGTTGGCCTTGATGCCCAGGTCGACGCGCCAGCGGTCGCCGTCGGTCTGCGCCACCTGCATTTTCGCGATGCCGACCGGCTTGCCTTCGTTGAAGGCCTGGTAGCTGGCGGTGAACGGCTCCAGCGCCAGCGCCGGCAGGGCGGTCGCGGCGAGCAGGGCGGCCAGCGCGAAGCGGGTCGTCGTGGAGGTCATGTGCGGTTCGTGGGGTCGGGGAGCAGTTTCCCGGCGGAATCTAGTTGCAGCGGGCTAAACATCGGCTGACCGTCGCAGGCCGCCGTGCCGCCACGTTCAGACAGGCGGCCTGACACGGCCAGTCGCAGCACCGCCAGATACAGCTCGTGTTCGCGCGGCAGCAGCCGCCGGGCAAGGCTTTCCGGGGTGTCGCCCGGTTCGACCGGGACCCTGGCCTGGGCGATCACCGCGCCGGCGTCCAGTTCAGGCACGACGAAGTGGACGCTGGCGCCGTGCTCGGCGTCGCCGGCGCGCAGCGCGCGGGCGTGGGTGTGCAGGCCCTTGTACTTGGGCAGCAGCGACGGGTGGATGTTGAGCAGGCGGCCGCGGAAGCGTTCGACGAAGGCGTCGCCGAGGATGCGCATGTAGCCGGCGCAGACCACCCAGTCGGGATTCGTCGCGGCGACGGCGTCGGCGAGTTTGGCGTCGAACGCTGCGCGGTCCGGATACGCCTTCGCTCCGCGCGACCAGCGCAGCGGTTCGGCGACGCGCCGCAGCGCGGCCGCGTCCGGCCGGTCGGAAAACACGCCGGTGATTTCGGCGTCGAGCGAACCGGCCGCGATCGCGTCGAGGATCGCCTGCAGGTTGCTGCCGCGCCCGGAGACGAGGACAGCGAGGCGGCGGCTCACGGACGCCACCGGCGTTCGCGCGGCGACAGCGGCCAGACCAGCAGCGCGCCGACGGTGGCCAGCAGCATGTCCGCGTGCGCGTCCCAGACGTCGCCCTGCTGGCCGTTGTACGACTCGGCCGCTTGCGGCGACAGGGCCAGCGCGATGCCCCATTCCATCCATTCGTACAGCAGGCTGCTGCACATGATCAGCATCAGCGCGATGGCGAATGACTGGCGCGCGTCCAGCGGCCAGCGCTGGCGCAGCCAGTGCCACGCGGCCGGAGTCAGGCACAGGCCGTAGAGCAGGTGGATGAGGCGGTCGAAGTGGTTGCGCTTCCAGCCGAAAGCCACGCCCGGCGACCAGCCGAACAGGCGCAGGAACCATTCCTCGTACGGCACGTTCGAATACAGCCAGCGCGCGCCGATGCAGTGCATGACGACGAAGCCGCAGACCAGCGCGAAATGCGCGTCGCGCATCGGCCAGCGCCGGTCGTGCAGGTACAGCCACGCCAGCCCGGCCACGGTCAGGCTGCTGTGCAGGGCCTGCTCCAGCGGCCACTGCGGCTTCAGCCACGAGGCGGCGAACACCGCCAGCGTCGACGCGAACGCGAGCTTCTTGGCCGGGGACAAGGCGCGATCAGCCGATCTTCAGCCGCTCTTCGCCGGCGGGCGCGGTCACTTGGCCGATACGCCAGTGCGGCAGGTCGAGGCGATCGAGGTCGGCTTCGACCGCCGCCGCGTCGGCGGGCGCGACCATCAGCACGAAGCCGATGCCGCAGTTGAAGGTGCGCCACATTTCCGCGCGCGGCACCTGGCCCTCGCGCTGCAGCCAGTCGAACACCGGCGGCAGCGGCCACGACGACGCGTCGATCTCCAGTCCCAGGGGCTTCGGCACGACGCGCACGATCTTCTCGACCAGCGCGCCGCCGGTGACGTGGGCCATCGCGTGGATGTGGTGCGCCGCGAGCAATTCGAGCACGGGCCTGACATAGATGCGGGTCGGCTCCATCAGCGCGTCGGCCAGCCTGACGCCGCCGAGGTCGAGGTCGAGCGGATCGCCGGCGCGCGCCAGGATCCTGCGGATCAGCGAATAGCCGTTCGAGTGCGGCCCGCTGGAGGCGATGCCGATCAGCAGGTCGCCTTCGCGGACCTTGCCGCCGTCGATCAGTTCCGATTTCTCGACCGCGCCGACCGAGAAGCCGGCCAGGTCGTATTCGCCCGGCGGGTACATGTCGGGCATTTCCGCGGTCTCGCCGCCGACCAGCGCGCAGCCGGCGATCTCGCAGCCGCGGGCGATGCCGCCGACCACGTCGACCGTGGTCGCCACGTCGAGCTTGCCGGTGGCGAAATAGTCGAGGAAGAACAGCGGTTCGGCGCCCTGCACCAGCACGTCGTTGACGCACATCGCGACCAGGTCGATGCCGATGGTGTCGTGGCGGCCCAGTTGCTTGGCCAGGATCAGCTTGGTGCCGACGCCGTCGGTGCCGGACACCAGCACCGGTTCGCGGTACTTGCCGGAGAGGTCGAACAGGCCGCCGAAACCGCCGATGCCGCCGCCCAGCACCTCCGGGCGCAGGGTGCGCGCGATCGCCGGCTTGATGCGTTCGACGACTTCGTTGCCGGCGTCGATGTCGACGCCCGCGTCGCGGTAGGTGAGCGGGGTGGTGGCGGTCACGTGCGGGCCGTTTGGCGGGGCGGAGCGCGCAATTTTAAGGTTCTTCGTCCGATTGCGGGAGGGCCGGTCCGGGCAGGACACGCCGTGAACCCATCCCTGGGGGCTCGTTCGCCGCATCCATGCGGCTCACGGTCCTACCCGGACCGGCCCTCCCGCAATCGGACGAAGAACCCATTTCTAAGGGAAGACGGCCGCTTTCGCCGTCCTGAACGGCGCGGATTGGCGCTCGCGACCGGTTCGGGCAACAATTCCCCGTTGCCGGGCTTTCCCCGAAGGACGTTGCATGCGCAGGAACCTCGCTCTCATTCTGGCCGCGTGGCTGGCGCTGGCCGTCGGCCCGGTCGCGGCCCAGTCCGGCCTGCGCACCGAAGGCGACGTGGCCGGGGCCAAGGGCATCTACGAAGCGGAAGTGCCGGTCAACAGCCAGTCCGAGACCGACCGCAACACCGGCCTCGCCCGCGCGCTGGGCAAGGTGCTGGCGCAGTTGAGCGGCGACCGCAACGCCATCGGCCGCCCGGGGGTGATGCCGGAACTGCGCAAGGCCGCGGACTACGTCGAAAGCTACGACTACCGGCAGGACCAGAGCGCCTCGCCGGGCGGCGCGCCGACGTTCCGCACCATGCTGGTGGCGCGCTTCCGCCCCGACGACGTCGATGCGCTGGCCGAAGTGCTGGGGCTGCCGGTATGGCCGCAGCCGCGGCCGAAGCCGGTGCTGTGGCTGGCCATCGACGACGGCAGCGGCCCGCGGCTGGTCGGCCTGCAGCAGGCCAACGCCGCGCGCCCGTTGCTGGACCGCGCGGTCGAACGCGGTTTCAAGCTGGGCCTGCCGTCCGGCAGCGCCGCCGAGCAGGCCACGGTCGGCGCGATCTGGCGCCAAGACACCGCCGCGGTGGCGCGCGCCTCGGCGCGCTACAGCCCGCCGATGCAACTGGTCGGCAAGCTGTACCGCGACAAGGGCGGCTGGAAGGCGGACTGGGCGTTCGTCGACGGCGGCAAGGTGCTGTCGAACTGGTCCACCAGCCACGGCGACGCGCGCCAGGCGATGGCGTCCGGCGCCGACGGCGCGGCCGACGCCCTGGTCAAGCGCTATGCCAAGCGCGCCGCAACGATGGGGCCGCCGGGCGTCTACCGGGTGACCTTCACCGGCATCCGCAGCGCCGACGATTACCTGCGGCTGTCCGCCGCGCTGCAGAAGCTGTCGGTGGTGCGCCGGATCGTGCCGGTGCGCGCGACCGGCGACGCGCTGGACCTAGACCTGGAACTGATCAGCGGCCTGCCGGGGTTGCGCCGCGTGCTGGGCGGCGATGCGCCGTTCGTCGAGGTCGCGACGCCGGCGCCGGCCTTCGATCCGTCGCAAAATATTTCGCCGCCGCCCGCGGCTTCGCCCGTGTTCCGCATGAAGTGACCGCCGCATGAGCCAGGAAGAATCGCAACTGGAAATCGCCCGGTTCCTGCGCCGACTGCAATGGGCGGCGCTGGCGGCGGTCGCGTGCTGGGTGGTCTGGCTGCTGGCGCCGGTGCTGACGCCGTTCGCGCTGTCGCTGCTGCTGGCCTGGTTGGGCGATCCGCTGGTCGATTGGCTGGAAAGTAAGGGCCGTTCGCGCAATGCCGCCGTGGTCCTGGTGTTCACGCTGATGGCCTTGCTGGTGACGCTGGCGCTGATGATCTTGGTGCCGCTGATCGAGCGCCAGATCGTCACCCTGATCAACGCCCTGCCGCAGGGGCGCGACTGGCTGATCGGCATCGCGGTGCCGTGGGTCGAGCAGAAAACCGGGCTGGAACTGATGAGCTGGCTCGATCCGGAACGGTTGATCGAATGGATCCGCTCGCACTGGGCGCAGGCCGGCGGCGTGGCCAAGACCTTCTTCGGCTACCTGTCGCGCTCGGGTTTCGCGATGGTGGCCTGGGTGCTCAACATCGTCCTGCTGCCGATCCTGACCTTCTACTTCCTGCGCGACTGGGACAAGCTGGTCGAGCGGGTGGCGGCGGTGATCCCGCGCGACCACATCGACACCGTCAGCCGGCTGGCGCGCGAATCCAACGACGTGCTCGGCGCGTTCATCCGCGGCCAGTTCCTGGTGATGCTGGCGCTGGGCGTGGTCTACGCCGCCGGCCTGACCCTCAGCGGCCTCAACCTGGGCCTGCTGATCGGCCTGATCGCCGGCCTGATCAGCTTCATCCCGTACCTGGGCGCGACCACCGGCGTGGTGCTGGCGGTGCTGGCGGCGCTGGTGCAGGCCAAGGGCTTCGACCTGCAACTGATGATCGGCCTGGCGGCGACGTTCACCGTCGGCCAATTGCTTGAGAGCTACGTGCTGACCCCGCGCATCGTCGGCGACAAGATCGGACTGCACCCGGTCGCGGTGATCTTCGCGGTGATGGCCGGCGGCCAGTTGTTCGGTTTCCTCGGCATGCTGCTGGCGCTGCCGGTGGCGGCCGTGGCCAACGTGCTGCTGCGCTATGCGCACGAGCGCTACACGCAAAGCCAGTTGTACGCGGGCGAGCGCCCGGCGATCCTGCTAGACGGCTACATCGACGAGAAACCCGCGGACGGTTCCGACGCGTAGCCGAACGGGAACGCCGCCCGCCTGCGGCGCGCCCCACAATATCCGCATCCACCGGCCGAACCTGTTTTCGTGAGCAATCCTTCCCTGCCCGCCGCGCTGACGCCGCAATTGCCGCTGGCGCTGCGCTACCCGCCCGACCAGCGCTTCGAAAGCTACGTCGCCGCGCCCGCCGGCGCGCTGGCGCGGTTGCGTGCGCTGGCCGGGCGGCCGGGCGCCGATTGGCTGTACCTGGCCGGTGCGAGCAGGACCGGCAAGACTCATCTGGCGCTGGCGTTGTGCGCGGCCGCGGAACAGGCTGGTCGCCGCGCGGCCTACCTGCCGCTGGCTGCCGCCGCCGGACGCATGCGCGAGGCGCTGGACGCGCTGGACGGCAACGACGTGATCGCGCTGGATGGGCTGGAGTGGGTCGCCGGCGACCGCGAGGACGAAATCGCGCTATTCGATTTCCATAACCGCGCGCGCAGCCGCGGTCTGGGCGTGCTCTACACCGCCCAGGCCGCGCCGGACGAACTGGCGCTGGCGCTGCCGGACCTGCGTTCGCGCCTGCAGCAGTGCGCGCGCATCGTGCTGTCGCCGCTGGACGACACCGGCCGCGCCGACGTGCTGCGCGACCGCGCGCATCGGCGCGGCCTGGCGCTCGAGGACACGGCGATCGACTGGCTGCTGACCCGTACCGACCGCGACCTCGGCGCCTTGGTCGGCTTGCTGGACAAGCTGGACAAGGCTTCATTGGCGGCGCAGCGGCGCGTTACCGTGCCGTTCCTGCGCAAGGTGCTCGAAGCCGATTCCTAGGCCCGGGCGCGGCGCAGGGCCTCGTCCAGCCGCGCCAGTCGTTCCGGCGTGCCCACGTCGGTCCATGCGCCGCGATGGCGCTCGCCGGTCACCGCGCCGTGCGCCATCGCTGCGCGCAGCAGCGGGGCCAGCTTGAAGCGCGGCGGGGTTTCTGCGGAACCGGGCGCGTCGCCGATGATCTTGCGCCAGTCGTCGAACAGGGATGGGCGGTAGACGCCGATGCCGGAGAAGGTGTATTTGGGCTCGCCATCCGGAAGGAGTTCGCACCATTCGCCTTCTTCCCAGCCCCTTTCTCTCGCAGCTGCGAGCGTCCTGATGGCGAAATCCCCATTGGGGTGGTGCGGCGGATTATCGACGAGAACAAGATGTGCAACGCCTTTCAGATATTTGTGTGCCGCACGCGCAAAGTCGTAATCCGTCCAGATGTCGCCATTGATCGCGATAAACGGTTCATCGGCGTCGAGTACATCTTCCAGCAACGGCAATGCATTCCACACGCCGCCACCGGTTTCCAAGGGCGTCGGGCCCTCGTGGGAATAATGGATCTTCAGGCCCCAGCGCGCGCCGTCGCCGAGCTTTTCCGGAAACTGCTCCGCGAGCCACGAAATGTTGACCACGACTTCGCGTACGCCGATGGCCGCGAGTTTCTCCAGGTGCCAGACGATCAGCGGCTTGCCGCCGGCCATCAGCAAGGGCTTGGGCGTGCGTTCGGTCAGCGGGCGCATGCGCTCGCCGAGGCCGGCCGCGAAGATCAGCGCCTTCATGCCTGCTCCATTCCGGAATGCGCCTTTGCGCGCAGCGCCGGCTTGATCGCCGATTCCATCAGTTCGGCCAGCGGGTCGAGTTCGCGATGGCGCGGCAGCACTTCGTCCAGATAGGCGATGAAGCGCGGCAGGTCGGCGATGTATTTCGACTTGCCGTCGCGGTAGTGCAGGCGGCAGAAGATGCCGAGGATCTTCAGGTGGCGCTGCACGCCCATCCAGTCCGCGTCGCGCTGGAATTGCGCCGGCGAAGGCACCGGCAATCCCGCGTCCTGTGCGCGCCGGTGGTATTGCGCCAGCCAGCCGTCGACGCGTTGCAACGGCCAGCTCAGGAACGCGTCCTTGAACAGGCTGGCCGCGTCGTAGGCGATCGGCCCGCGCACGCAGTCCTGGAAGTCGAGCACCGCCGGGCCGTCGGGCATCGGCATCAGGTTGCGCGGCATGAAGT
Source organism: Pseudoxanthomonas sp. (assembly GCA_047601245.1). Lineage (GTDB taxonomy): Bacteria > Pseudomonadota > Gammaproteobacteria > Xanthomonadales > Xanthomonadaceae > Pseudoxanthomonas_A. The sequence goes on along the minus strand of JASGJU010000002.1, from coordinate 1,993,777 downwards.
CGCGGTGGGTCAGCACCTTCGGCTGCGCCAGCGCGTTGTCCATCAGCCGGCGCTGGACGAGTTCCAACCTGTCCCTGCCGTCGCAATCCAGTTCGATGCCCAGGTGCCGGCGCAGGAACCATTCCTCGAACAGTCCGGCGTCGCGTTGCAGCAGCGCCTCGCCGAATTCGCCAAGGTCGGCGGGCGCCTGGATCTTCTGCAGTTTCAGCAACTGGCCGATGGCCGCCTCGAAGTGCGCGTCGGCGTTGCCGGCGTCGATCGTCTGCGCCAGCGTCGACCCGCCCAGGTCTTCCAGCAGCAGGAACCCGGCCTCCGCGTCGCGCGCCAGCACCGCCGGCACGCGCACGCCGCTGGCCTCCAGCAGGTCGCGCACGCGCAGCCACGGGCGCACGTCTTCCCTGTCCGGCGGCGAATCCATGACGATCCGGCTCGGCCCGCGGCCGGCGCTGCGCCAGTAGCTGCGGAAGCCGGCGTCGACCGAGGCGCGCTGCAACTGCGCGCGGGGGTCGCCCAGCGCCCTTCGCGCCCAGTCGAGGCGGGCGGCGGCGCGGGGGTTGTCCTGAACATGGGCGGTCATGCGTATTGGATAGACGGGGCGATTGCGCCGGAAAGGTTAAACTGCCTCACTGTTCGTTTGCGAGGAACGCATGTCGAAACTGCAACCCGTCCTGTTGTCCGGCGGCTCCGGCACGCGGCTGTGGCCGCTGTCGCGCGAGGCCTACCCGAAGCAGTTCCTGCCGCTGGCGGGAGAGGACACGATGGTCCAGGCGACCTGGAAGCGGGTCGCGCCGATCGCCGACGCCGCGCCGATCGTGGTCGCGAACGAGGAGCACCGTTTCCTCGTCGCCGAGCAGTTGCGCCTGATCGGCGCGCCGACGCCGGCCATCGTGCTGGAGCCGGTCGGCCGCAACACCGCGCCGGCCATCGCCGCCGCCGCGTTGCAGGCGACCGCCGCAGGCGAGGACCCGCTGCTGCTGGTGCTGCCGTCCGACCACGTGGTGCGCGACGAAGAAGGCTTCCGCAAGGCCGTGCTGGCCGCGTCGAAGGCCGCCGAAGACGGCGCGCTGGTGACGTTCGGCATCGTGCCCGATGCGCCGGAGACCGGCTTCGGCTACATCCAGGCGGCGCCATCCGATTCAGGCCGGGGCGAAGACCTGCGCAAGGTGCTGCGCTTCGTCGAGAAGCCCGACGCCGCCACCGCGCAGTCCTACCTCGATGCCGGCGGCTACTACTGGAACAGCGGCATGTTCCTGTTCCGCGCCAGCCGTTACCTGGAGGAACTGCAGCAGTTCCGCTCCGATATCCTCGAAGCGGCGAAGCGGGCCTTCGACTCGGCCAAGCGCGACGGCGATTTCGTCCGCCTCGACAAGGCTGCGTTCACCGCCAGCCCGTCCGATTCCATCGACTACGCGGTGATGGAGAAGACCGGGCATGCGAAGGTGCTGCCGGTCGACATCGGCTGGAACGACGTCGGCAGTTGGTCGGCGCTGTGGGCGGTCAGCCCGCAGGACGCCGACGGCAACGCCTGCCACGGCGACGTGATCGCGGTCGATTCGCGCGGCAGCTACGCCTACGCGCAGCGGCTGGTGGCGCTGGTCGGCGTCGACGACTTGGTCGTGGTCGAGACCGACGACGCGGTGCTGGTCGCGGCCAAGGACAAGGTGCAGGAGGTCAAGCAGGTGGTCGCGAGGCTGAAGGGCGACCAGCGCGCGCAGGCGGTCCTGCACCGCAAGGTGTACCGGCCGTGGGGCGCCTACGATTCGATCGACATGGGCGAGCGTTTCCAGGTCAAGCGCATCACCGTCAAGCCGGGCGCGGCGTTGAGCCTGCAGATGCACCACCACCGCGCCGAGCACTGGATCGTGGTCAGCGGCACCGCCAAGGTGACGCGCGGCGACGAGACCCTGCTGCTGTCGGAGAACCAGAGCACCTATATCCCGCTGGGCACCACGCACCGCCTGGAGAATCCGGGCAAGGTGCCGCTGGAGCTGATCGAGGTGCAGTCCGGCAGCTACCTGGGCGAGGACGACATCGTCCGCTTCGAGGACGTGTACGGGCGCAGCGGCTGATTCTTCCGGCGTCTATGGCCCGGCTGCGCCGGGCCTTGCGCCGTCGGCGGAAACGAGAAACGCCCCGTCTCCGGGGCGTTTCTCGTTGCATCGCACGGCGGCTTACTTCTTCTTGCGGAACACCGCGTCGTAGATGAACAGCAGGACGATCGCGGCGACGATGGCGACGACGAACTTCAGGAAGCCGGACGTCGGGAAGACCAGGCTGCCGACATAAGCGCCGCCGATGCCGAACAGGATGGTCAGGATCCAGCCCATCGGATCGGCGCCGGGTTTGAGCAGGCGGGCCAGCGCGCCGATGATCGCGCCGCCGATGATGGTGCTGAGGATGCCCATGGATATCTCCTTCAGGTGTGGGACAGCGGAGGGGACGCGCCGCCCATCCTAGCAGCAGCCGTGTTCGCCGTGATGTTCGCCGCCGGCCGCCGCGGCCACGCCGGTGGTTTCGCCGCGCAGGCTGGCAGCGTGGTGCTCGGCGATGACCTTGGCCACGCAGGCGGTGACGCGCTTGCCCATCGGGATGTGCAGGAACTCGTTCGGCCCGTGCGCGTTGGAATGCGGGCCCAGCACGCCGGTGATCATGAACTGCGCGCCGGGGAACTTCTCGCCCAGCATGCCCATGAACGGGATCGTGCCGCCTTCGCCCATGTACATCGCCGGCTTGCCGAACGCGGCCTGCGAGGCGTCCTCGATCGCCTGCGTCAGCCACGGCGACTGCGCCGGCGCGTTCCAGCCGCTGCTGGCCTTCTCCAGCGCCAGTTCGACCTGCGCGCCGTACGGCGGGTCGCGCAGCAGGGTTTCCTGCAGCAGTTCGCCGGCGCGCTTGCCGTCCAGGGTCGGCGGCAGCCGCAGCGACAGCTTCACCGCGGTCTGCGGGCGCAGCACGTTGCCGGCCGACGACAGCGGCGGCAGGCCGTCGGCGCCGGTCACCGACAGGGCCGGGCGCCAGGTGCGGTTGAGCACCAGTTCGGCCAGGTTGTCGTTCATCGGCTTCATGCCGGGCAGGAACGGGAACTTGCTGTAGACCTCGTCGCCGAGTACGCCGGCGACCTTCTTCGCCTGTTCCAGCCGTTCGGCCGGCACCTCGACGAACAGGCCGTCGACCTTGATCCTGCCGGTGTTCTCGTCCTCCAGCCGCGACAGCAACTGGCGCAGCACACGGAAGCTGGACGGCACGATGCCGCTGGCGTCGCCGCTGTGCACGCCTTCGCTCAGCACCTTCACGCTGAAGTTGCCGCCGGCCAGGCCGCGCAGCGAGGTGGTGCACCACAACTGCTCATAGTTGCCGCAACCCGAATCCAGGCATACCACCAGCGACGGCTTGCCGATGCGCTCGGCCAGGTGGTCGACGTAGGCGGGCAGGTCGTAGCTGCCGCTTTCCTCGCAGGCCTCGATCAGCACCACGCAGCGCGCGTGCGGGACGCCCTGGTCCTGCAGCGCCTGGATCGCCGCCAGCGAGCCGAAGATCGCGTAGCCGTCGTCGGCGCCGCCGCGGCCGAACAGCTTGTCGTCGCGCAGCACCGGCTTCCACGGGCCCAGGTCGCTGTCCCAGCCGGTCATTTCCGGCTGCTTGTCCAGGTGGCCATAGAGCAACACCGTGTCCTCGCCCGTCGAGGCGTCGGTCGCCGGCACTTCCAGGTAGATCAGCGGCGTGCGCCCTTCCAGCCGCACCACTTCGACCTGCAGGCCCTTGACCGGCTGCGCGCGCGCCCAGGCTTCCATCAGCTTGACCGCGTCGTCCATGTAGCCGTTCCTGACCCAGTCGGCGTCGAACATCGGCGACTTGTTGGGGATGCGGATGTATTCGACCAGTTGCGGGACGATGTCGTCGTCCCACTTCTGCGATACGTAGCGGTCGATGCGGCTGCTGTCCATGAAGCGAACTCCGGCGAGGGCGAAAACACGATTTTACGCCCGCCAGACAGGGTGGGGGATTTCCTACCTGTCGTCGCGCGATTTTCCTGCGGCGATCCCGGCATTCGGCGATGTTCGGCCGCCGCCGCGAGGCCGAGACTGGCTGCGTCGGGAAGCGGCGATCGCCCTTTCCCGGCACGACCCGAAACCGTCACCACAGGAGTGCAGACATGAAAGCTTTCTCGATCGTCGCCAAGTCGCTGGCCTTGTCCCTGCTGCTGATCGGCAGCGCCTTCGCCGCCGACAAGGTCAACATCAACACCGCCGACGCCGCCGCGCTGGATCAGGTGTTGCTCAACGTCGGTCCGGCCAAGGCCGAGGCCATCGTCGAATACCGCAAGGCCAACGGCCCGTTCAAGAGCGCCGAGGAACTGGCCCTGGTCAAGGGCATCGGCCTGAAGACCGTGGAAAAGAACCGTGACCGCATCGAAGTGGGCCGTCCCGCCGCCCCGGCGGCGAAGCCCGCCGCCAACAGCGCCACCGTCGCCAAGCCGGTCGCACGTCGTTGAAGCGGATCGCGCGGGCCCTGCTGCAATGATGCGCGGCAGGGCCTGCGTTTGCCCGGCCTTGCTGGGGCCGGTTGCGGCAATAGAATGCATGCCGGCATCCTGCGGACGAAGAAGGTGGATATGCGCTCTTGCGTCATTCCCGCCGGCGAATACCGGCGCGAGCGCTGGAAGAACGGCCTGGGCTGGACCCGCGAGATCGCGCGTGCGCATGCGCGTCCCGGGCAAGAACCCGCGCATCCGGACAACGACTGGGACTGGCGCCTGTCCATCGCCGAAATCGAACGCGACAGCTCGTTCTCGTCTTTTCCCGGCATCGACCGCGAACTGGTGCTGCTGCAAGGCAACGGCCTGCGCCTGCGCTTCGACGACGGCGAGGTCCGCGAACTGGCGTCGCCGTACCAGCGCTGCCGCTTCGCCGGCGAACGCGGCGTGGTCGGCGAACTGATCGACGGCCCCACCCATGACTTCAACCTGATGTGGCGGCGCGACGCCGTCTCGGCCGAACTGCTGCACCGCCCGCTGCTCGGCACGATGCTGTTCTTCGCCGAACCGGGCGTGCAATGGGCGATCCACCTGCTCGCCGGCCAGGCCGCTTTCGATGCCGGCAGCGGCCTGCCGCCGCTGTCCGCCGGCGACACCGCGATACTCTCCGGTGAGGAAGGACGCAAACGCCATGCGCTGGACGGCTGCGGGGAATTGCTGGCGATGAAGCTGGTCCGCCTCTGGTCCCCGTCCCCGTCCCCATCCGCTTCCGGGACAGGGAGTCGGATGGCTACTGGAACACCGGCTCCAGCAAGCGGAACGTTCCCGCATCCGCATCCATCTCCACCTGGCCGCCGACCGGCACGATGAACTGCTCGCGGATGTGGCCGATCATCGCGCCGCGGTAGGCGGGGATCTTCAGTGGCTTGACGTAGTCGTCGAGGATCTCCGGCAGTGTCAGCGAGCCGTAGCCGTCGCCGGGATTGCAGTCGGTGCACTCGCCGAAGATCAGGCCGGCGATCCGGTCCAGCGCGCCCATCAGTTTCAGCGTGCTGAACATGCGGTCGATGCGGTACGGCGCTTCGGACACGTCTTCCAGGAACAGGAGCCTGCCGGCGAAGTCGGGCAGGTAGGGCGATCCGGCGAGGGCCGTCAGCACCGTCAGGTTGCCGCCGACCAGTTCGCCCCGGGCCTTGCCGCCGGCGATGGGGACGGTGCGGTTCTTGCGCTGGACCAGTTCGTCGCCGGCGTCGGCGACGTTCCGGTATTGCATCAGTTCGCGATCGAAGAACACGCGGCGGAACTGATCGGCGTTGAAGCGGTTCCAGCTGCCGGCGCCGATGGGGCCGTGGAAGGTGACCAGGCCGGTCCTGGCGTGGATGGCGCTGTGCAGGGCGGTGATGTCGGAGTAGCCGAGCAGGATCTTGGGGTTGCGGCGAATGAGGTCGTAGTCGAGCAGCGGCAGCAGGCGCGCGGCGCCGGAGCCGCCGCGAACGCAGACGATGGCCTTGACGTCCTTGTCGGCGAACATGGCGTTGATGTCGCCGGCGCGTTCGGCGTCGGCGCCGGCGAGGTGGCCGCGGCGCGAGGCCAGATGCGGACCGGTCTTCACCTTGAAACCGAGCGCCTGCATCGCCTCCTGGGCGAGTTGCAGGTCGAACGGATCGTTGGTGGCAGACGAGGGGCTGACCAAGGCGATGGTGTCGCCGGGATTGAGCGGGGGCGGCAGCAATCGCGTGCGCGGGGTGGCTTGCGCCTTGCCGTTGCGGGCGAGCGACAGCCCGAGCGCAGCCAGCGCGGTGGTTCCGATGAAGTTTCGTCTGTGCATGTCGGCGCCTGTCGGTGGTGAGTCGGGTGGGCAACGTAAACCCGGGCGAACCTGCCGTGGATCTTTCGCCACGCGCCCGTACTCAGTGGCCCTTTCGAGGCCGATACCTTACGGGAAGCGCGCCGGCCCCGCACGTGCATAAGCTGCGGCCCTCCCGCAATCGGACGAGGAACCCTTCCTTCTCCCAGGCTGCGAAGGCGTGATGCGGGGCCCGCGATCAATACACGTCGCGGCGATAGCGGCCGTCGGCCAGCAGGGTTTCGACTTCCTCGTCGCCCAGCGTCTCGCGCAGCACCGCGTCCACGGCCGGGGCCATGCCGGCGAGGCTGCCGCAGACGTAGATGGCGGCGCCGGCTTCGACCCATGCGCGCAGGGTGTCGGCGGCATCGCGAAGCCGATGCTGCACATGGATGCGCTCGGCCTGGTCGCGCGAAAAGGCCAGGTCCAGGCGTTCGATCAGGCCATCGCGCTGCCAGGCTTCGATTTCCTTGCCGAAGAAGAAATCGCGGTCGCGGTTGCGTTCGCCGAACAGCAGCCAGTTGCGGCGCGCGCCGGCGGCAATGCGTGCCTTCAGCAGCGCGCGCAGGCCGGCGATGCCGGTGCCGTTGCCGACCAGGATCAGCGGGCGTTCGGCGGCGGGCGGGTGGAAGTTGGGGTTGGCGCGGATGCGCACGGCGACGTGGCCGCCGATTTCGGCGTGGTCGCACAGGAAGCCGCTGCCGATGCCGGGCGTGCCGTCGGGGCGCAGCATGCGTCGCAGCAGCAGTTGCAGGCTGCCGTCGGCCGGCAGCGAAGCGATGGAGTATTCGCGCGAGATTTCCGGCGATTCCGAGACGCGGATTTCGGCGATGTCGCCGGCCTGCCACTGCGGCCGCGCATCGGCCGGCGGCGTCAGCGCGACATGGAACGCGGGGAAGCCGGCGCTGCCGGGATTCAGTTCGCGGCGTTCGGCCAGCGTCCAGTCCTCGTAGCGCGCCGGCGTCCAGTCCGGCGCGTCGGTCAGGCCGCCGATCTGGCCGAGCTGGTGCTGCCAGTGGCGCAGCGCGCCGGCGTCGGCGTTGTCGACCTCGACCAGGTCGAACAGCGGCTGCGCGCCGTGCCGGCGCAGCCAGTCGTCGAGCTGGTGGCCGAAGGCGCAGAAGTGGTCGTATTCGTGGTCGCCGAGCGCCAGCACCGCGTAGTGCAGCGCATGCAACCGGTCCGCCTGCGGCATCGCCTTGCGCACGAAGCCCAGCGCGTGGTCGGGCGGATCGCCTTCGCCGGTGGTGCTGGCGACGAACAGCGCGCGTTCGCTGGCGGCGAGCGTGGCGGCGTCCAGCTTGTCGATCGGCAGCAATCGCACCGGCAGGCCGGCGTCGCGCAGGCTCTGCGCGGTGCGCTCGGCCAGTTGCTGCGCGAAGCCGGTCTGGCTGGCCCAGGTCACCAGCGTCGCCGGCGCATCGCCGTTGGCGGCGTCTTGGGCAACGTCGCGCGGGCGCGAGCGCCACAGCGTCCACGCCACGAAACCCGCATAGGCCACGACGACGGCGAGCGCGGCGATCCAGCGTCCGTGTTGCGAGGCGGGCGACCACGGGGCGTCGCCTTGCAGCGTGCAGAACCACGCGGCCACCAGCAGCAGCGCCGACAGCACGGCGAGATTGCCGATCCGTGCACGCGTATTGCCTGCGGTATCGGTCGAGGTCATGCGGCCAGGTGCGCCTTGAACGCATCGGTCAGGGTTTCGCGCAAGCCGTCGCCGTCGCGGGCGACGAAGCGCGCGGCCAGGCCGCGTTGCTGCGCGAAGTCGAATCCCTCGCACGCCCCCATCACCGTCAGCGCGGTGGCCCAGGCGTCGGCGTGCATCGCATCGGCGGCGACCACGGTCACCGCGGCCGGCGCGCGTTCGACCGGCGCGCCGCTGCGCGGGTCGATGCTGTGCGAATAGCGCACGCTTTCGCCGTTCCCGCCGGGTGCGTCGTAGCGATGCCAGCGGTCGCCGGAAGTCGCTATCGCCATCCCGTCCAGGTCGAGCACGCGCGGTTCGGCCAGTTCGTCGTCCTCTTCCGGCGCGGTCTCGACCAGCACCCGCCACGGCGTGCCGTCGGGCTTGCGGCCGTAGCCGCGGAGTTCGCCGCCGACTTCGACCAGCGCGCTGGCGATGCCGGCCTCGCGCAGGTGCGCGACGAGCAGGTCGACGGCGTAGCCCTTGGCGATCGCCGACAGGTCCAGCCGCGCCTCGCCGGGTTGCAGCACGCTGTGGTCTTCGGCGCGCAGTTCGATCCGCCGCCAGCCGATGCGCGCCCGCGCGGCGCGCAGGGCGTCCGCATCCGGCCTGCGCCGCGGCTGCGCATCGGCGCCGAAGCCCCACAAACCCACCAGCGGACCGACGGTCGGATCGAACGCGCCGTCGCTGGCTTCGGCGACCTGCAGTGCGCACGACAGCACGGCGAAGAATTCCCCGGGAATCCGCCGCCATGTCCCGGCATCGGCGCGGTTGTATGCGCTGATGTCCGAATCCGTTTCCCAGGTGCTCATCTGCCGCACCACGAGGTCGAGCCGCGACTGCAGGCCGGTGTGCAGCGCATGCAGGTCGGCGCGCGGGGAAACCGCCAGCTTCACGCTCCAGGACGTGCCCATGCTTTCGCCCCCCAGCGTGGCGAGGGAAAGCGGGGTGGAGGGGAGGGCGTTCATGTATGCAAGGTCGATCTCGGTCCCTCTCCCCATCGCATGCGATGGGGAGAGGGTGCCGAAGAGCCTGCCTCGCGTGACCAGCCATCCGGCTGTTAAAACCGCGGGGGCAAGCTCTCTGGACACCTTCTCTCCGCGACGCGGGGAGAAGGGGGGAGAGGGTTTTACTGCGGCAGCACTTCCAGCGTGACCACGTAGCCCAGCCGGCGCTGCTTGGCCTGCTTCACGCTGGTCTTGTTGTCCTGCGTGCCGGCTTCCAGCCAGTACATGCCGGCTTCCGGCCAAGTCAGGCTGAACTGGCCGTTGGCGTCGGTGGTCGCCTTGAGTTCGTCCTGCGCGTTGCGATAGCGGGTGCCGCCGCGGATCGCTTCCACTTCCAGCCCGGCGGCCGGCTTGCCGTCGAGGTAGATCTTGAAGGTGGCCGCTTCGCCCGCGAACAGGTCGTTGGGATGGGTCACCGGGACCAGTTCCAGGCCCTTGCCGATGGGCTTGATCGGGGTGGTGTCGCCGTTGGTGACGAAGGTCTCGACGCGGTTGGCGCTTTCGGTGACCTGCAGGTTCTTCGCGTCCTTCGGTACCTTGGTGGCCAGGTCCTCGGCGGTGGCGTTGCGCAGGAAGCCCGCCGGGCGCGGCGCGCCGGGGCCGGCGACCGGCTTGCCTTCGGCCTTGGCCTTTTCTTTCTCGGCCAGGCTTTCGGCGGTGTCCCATGTCGCGAAGAGGCCGCCGCCAACATTGGCGATGCGGTAGGTGCCCTGCTGCTGCAACTGCACGTCGAAGGTGCTGCGGTACTTGCCGGTGCTGGCGTTCTGCACCTGCGCCGCGTTGCCGTCCGGCGCGGTGACGACGATGCCGTCCACGCGCATCGGCACGTGGTCCGGATAGAACAACTGGTTGGAAACCGCGGCGTCGAAGGTCACCCAGACGTCGCTGCCGTTGACCACGGCCTGCGAAGGCACCAGCCATTGCTTGTGCGCGATGGCGGAGAAGGGAAGCGCGGCGGCGATGAGGGCGGCCAGGAGGGTGGAGCGTTTCATGCGGTTTCTCCTCGTTGAACGGTGATGCGTTGCCGTGCGGTCGCGGGCATGCCCGCTCCTGCGAAGGGGACGAAGGACGGACGCTGTCCGCCTCCGCCGGAAGTTACGGTTTGATTTCGAGCGACACCGCGCCCAGTTCGCTGCTGCCCTGGGCCTTGCCGGACTGCGGCGACTTCGCCGGCCATTCGAAGGGGACCTTGAGCAGTTCGCGGCCGCCGACCTCGCGCACGGCCTCGACCACCAGGGTGTACTGGCCGGGGACCAGACGGGCGAGTTGGGCGTTCTGCGCGTCGAACTTCAACTGCTGCCGCCCGGCCGGGCGGGTCGGACCGCTGACGCCGTCGACCGGCAGGGTCAGCGTGCGCCCGGACTTGCGCCACCACTGGCGCAGGTCGGGCAGCCACTTGGTGCCGTGGCCTTCCTTGGTGTCCTTGTTCTGGTACCACACCGCCAGGTCGGCGACGGCCTTGCCGTCGGCGCCTTCGACCCAGATCGCCACGTAGGGGCGGTGGTACTCGGCCACGTTGAGCTGCGGGATCTCGACGCTGAGGTCGAGTTCGGCGGCGAAGGCCGGCGCAGACAGCAGGCCGCCGATGGCGATGGTGATTTTCGTCGGTATCGAAATCCGGTGCATGGTCGAAGGCTCGGCAGGGGTAGATGAGAGTCAGTGGATGAACAGCAGGGCCAGCAGCACCGGCAGCACCAGTCCCAGGCCGACGTACGGCCAGGTCATGCGCCGCTGGCGCGCGTGCAGTTGCAGCAGGAACAGGCCGGTGACGCAGAACACCAGGCAGGCCAGCGCGAACACGTCGATGAACCAGCCCCAGGCCGGGCCGGCGTTGCGGCCCTTGTGCAGGTCGTTGAGATAGGAAAGCCAGCCGCGGTCGGTGCGCTCGAATTCGACCTCGCCGCCGGTGCGGTCGATGCTCAGCCAGGCGTCGCCGCCGGGACGCGGCAGCGAGAGATAGACCTCTTCGGGCGACCATTCGGCGTCGCGCCCGCCGGCGGAAACGCCGAAGCGCTGGCCCAGCCAGTCGGCCACCGCGGCCGGCAGCGGCGCCTTGCCTTCCTCGCGTTCGCCCAGTTGCCGCAGCAGCGCGTCCGGCAGGGTCGCGGTGGCGTTGCGGGTCTGCGGCTTGGCCTCGATCTGCGACGCGTGGTTCAGGGTGATCCCGGTGAATGCGAACAGCAGCATGCCGACCAGGCAGATCGCCGAACTGATCCAGTGCCATGCATGCAGCGTGCGCAGCCAGTAGCCGCGGCGCTGCTGTCGGTCGGCGATGCCGGGAGCGGAAGAAGCCAAGACGGAGGATTCCCGTGGCGCGAAACAGGCGGTCATTACAGCATGAATGAGAATTGATCTCAATTATGGTGGCGTGGCGAAACCGGCCCGCACCGGGCATGTACAACGCCCGGCGACGCTGCGCGTTGACGCGCTCAGACCTCGGCCCATTGCCGCAGCAGGTTGTGGTAAATACCGGTCAGTTGCAGCATCGCGGCGGCGTCCGCGCCGCCGGCGCGCAGGGTTTCCAGCGACGCGTCCATTTCGTACAGCAGCCGCCGTTTGGCGTCGTCGCGGATCATGCTCTGCACCCAGAAGAACGACGCCAGCCGCGCGCCGCGCGTCACCGGCGTGACCTGGTGCAGGCTGCTGGACGGATAGACGATGATGTCGCCGGCCGGCAGCTTTACTTCGTGTTCGCCGTAGGTGTCGGCGACCACCAGTTCGCCGCCGTCGTATTCGTCCGGGTCGTTGAGGAACAGCGTGCACGAGATGTCGCTGCGCAGTTGTTCGCCATTGCCCAGGTTCAGCACCGAACCGTCGACGTGGAAGCCGTAGGTGCCGCCGCCGGTGTAGCAGTTGAAGCGCGGCGGCAGGTACTTGAGCGGCAGCGCGGCGCTGAAGAAGCGCGGATGCCGGGCCAGCGCGACCAGGATGGTTTCGCCCAGCTTGCGCCGCAGCGGCGAGCCTTCCGGCAATTGCAGGTTGCGCTTGACCTGCGCGCCCTGGAAGCCGACGGTCTCGCGGCCGTCGGTCCAGTCGGCGGCCTCCAGTTCCCGCCGCATCGACGCGACCTGCTCGCGGCTCAGGATTTCGGGGATGTGCAGCAGCATTGAGATACTCCGTCGATACGTGATGATGAAAGCTTCGTCATTCCCGCGAAGGCGGGAATTCAGTGACGTTGCTTTGCCGGTGGACTGTGGCTCACGGAACGAAAGTCACTGGATTCCCGCCTTCGCGGGAATGACGGCATCTGCCAACGCACGAATCTCCGCATGCGGCGAGGCCGCCAGTTCCGGGACGATGTGCGCCATGAACGACGGGCTGCCGTGCGCCAGCGCCTGCTTCAGCAGGACGACCGCCTGTTCCACTTCGCCTTGCTGCAGCAGGATCGCCGCATAGTTGGCCTGGCCGCGGAAATCGCCGGCCTCGGCCGAGCGCCGGTACCAGTGCAGCGCGGCCTGCGGGTCGGGTGCGGTCTCGATGCCTTCTTCCAGGTGCCGCGCCAGCAGGTTCATCGACTTGGCGTGGCCCAGGCGCGCGGCCTGCGTGTACAGCGCCAGCGCGCGGGCGACGTCCCTGGCCACGCCGCGGCCGGTGGCGAGGAGATTGGCGAAGTTGTACATGCCCCAGTCCAGCCCGGATTCGGCGGCGTGGCGGTACCAGACCGCCGCCAGTTCGGCGTTGGCCGGCGTGCCCAGGCCCAGTTCGTGGCAACGGCCCAACTGGTTCATCGCCATCGCGCTGCCGTTGTTGGCGGCGGTGGAATACCACAGCACCGCCGCTTCCGGATCGGATTCGGCGCCCTTGCCTTCCATCAGCATCTGCGCCAGCAGCGTCTGCGCGGCCACGTTGCCGGTTTGCGCGGCGTCGCGGACGCGAACGAAGGCGGCTTGCGGGTCGGCCTGCAGTTGCGTGGCGGTGGGCAGGGCGGATTCGGGCGGGGACATGGCGGAAATCGTGACGGCGGCAGGAAACGAATCCTGCCGCCGTGCGGTCATTGCCTCGATCAGAACCTGGCGTTGAACGTCAGCGTGGCCGAACGACCCGGCGCGATGCCGGCGAAGTGCGCCGCATGCGGTCGGTCGAAGTACAGCTTGTCGGTCAGGTTCTGCACGTTCAACTGCAGGTCGTAGCGCGGGCTGAAGGCATAGCCGGCCATCAAGTCCAGGCGGGTGTAGCCCGGCACCCACTGGGTGTTGGCGGCGTTGCCGTACTGCTTGCTGCTGTAGTTGCCGCCGCCGCCGATGGTGAAGTCGCCGATGCGGTACGTGGTCCACAGGCTGGCCTGATGCTTGGCGCTCTGCGGGAACACGTTGCCGTTGTTCGGCGAGGGAATCCACACGCCCGGGCTCGGGCAGCCGGTGCGGCTCGAAATCGAGCAGGCGTAGCCGTTGTCGGTCAATACCGCGTCCAGGTAGGTGTAGCCGCCGTAGACGTTCCAGTTCGGGGTGAGCGCGCCGTTGAAGCCCAGCTCGACGCCCTTGATCTTCTTCTCGCCGACGTTCTGGGTGGTGCCGTCCTCGACGGTGACGCGGGCGTTGTTCATCACGGTGTGGAACACGGCGCCGGTCAGGTTCAGCGCGTTGTCGAACAGCGCCCATTTCACGCCGAGTTCGACGTTCTTGGTTTCCACCGGATCGAGGTTCTGGTTGGCGGCGCTGATCGAATCGTTGCCTTCGCCGTTGTCCATGCCCGGAGGCGCGGACGCAGTGCCGTATTGCAGGTAGAGGCTGCCGTTCTCGGTCGGCTTGAACACGATGCCGGCCTGGTAGTTCAGCGCATCGGTCTTGCTCCTGAGCACCGTGGCCGGCGCGGTCAGCGAAGGCGTGGTGTTGACGGTGTCGATCGAGTCGAAGCGCAGGCCGAGGTTGACCAGCCATTTCTCGGTCAAGCCGATGGTGTCGAACGCATAGGCCGACTTGGTCTTCGTCACCTGCACGTTGGCCAGCGCCGGGTCGCTGCGGGTGACGGTGTGGAGGGACGCCCACGGGTCGTTCGGGTTCGGGTTGAGGAAGTCCGTGCAATCGTAGTTCGAGGCCGCGCCGACCTTGTCCGGCGTGCATTGCATGGAACCCGAATTGGTCGCGGCGGGCGAAATGACGTAGCTGCCCTTGTGGTTTTCCTCGTCGCTGTATTCCAGGCCGACGCTGTAGCTGTGCTGGAGGCCGCCGGTGGCGAAGGCGCCGCTCAGGCTCAGCGCATCGGCGAAGGTCTTAGCTTCCGACCAGCGCGTGTTCCAGCGGCGGTACAAGGTGCCGTTGACCATCGGGTTGCCCTTGCTGTCGTCCGGCTGCGTCCAGATCAGGTCGTTGCTGGTCTTGCCGCTGCGCATCACGTTGCGCAGCTTGTGCGCGCCCTCGCCGAAGGCCCAACTGGTGTCCACGGTGCCGATGTCCGCCTTGGTCTTCTGGAAGTCGCGGTCCTTCAGGCCGTAGAAGGCCTTGCGGTTGATGACGTAGGGCGAGCCATCGCCCACGAGATCGGCGGGGATGCCGCTCGGGTTGCTGTACGGGAAGCCGCCGGAATCCGGCAGGTCGTCGGTTTCCAGGTGGTAGTAGCTGACCACGGCCTGCAGATCGCCGTTCAGGCCGAAGCCGACCGACGGCGCGATGCCGAACCGCTTCTTGTTCACCGCATCGCGGCCGGCGATGTCGTTCTGGTGCTTCACCACGTTCAGGCGCGCGGCGACGCCGTCGCCGAGGACCGCATTGGCGTCGATCGTGCCGCGGTAGTAGCTGTCGGTGCCTGCGCCGAGGCCGACGCGGGTTTCGTCCTTCAGCTTCGGCGTCTTGCTGGCCAGGTTGATGCTGCCGCCGCCGGAATCGCGGCCGCCGTAGGCCGAGGACGGGCCTTTCACCACTTCGATCTGTTCGAGGTTGAACACCTCGCGGGTCTGCATGCCCACGTCGCGCAGGCCGTCGATGAAGGTGTTGCTCTGGCCGTCGAAGCCGCGGATGAACGGGCGGTCGCCGGTCGCATTGCCGCCTTCGCCGGCGGTGAAGGTGATGCCCGGCACCATGCGCAGGGCGTCCATCAGGTTGGTCACGCCGGTTTCCTGGATCATCTCGGCGCTGACGATGTTCAGCGTCTTTGGCGTATTCGTCAGGTCGCTGGTGAACTTGGACGAAGTGGAGCCGAACCAACTGCCGCGCACCTGCACCTTGTCCAGCGTCTTGGCGTCTTCCTCGGGCTTCTTGGCGTCGTTGTCGGCAGCGGCGGCAACGGCCGGCAGCGCCATCGCCAGGCCGGCGGCAAGGGTGGTGAGGGGGAGGGCGCCGCCGCGTTGCGGCGCGTATTTGCGGGTCTTGATGTGGCTCATGGGCGGTCCGGTCGATGGGAAGGGAACGGTCCCGTGGCGGTATGGCTGGGGAGTCGGAGTGCTGCCGGAAGCGCCTGTCGGAATGGCCGGACGGGCGCGTGGATCAGCGGAAGCGGATGCGTATGGTAATGAGAATTACTGTATTTCACAACGAAAACGTAACAACCGCACCCGGCGCGGTCTGTCGTATCCGTGGAAAGCGGCGCCGGGCGACGCTCGCCGCCCAACGCAATCAGCCGCGGTCGTCGCGGCTCCAGACCGCCCCGTGTTCGATCTTCACCGGGAATTTCGCCACCGGTTCGTAGGCCGGTGCGCACAGGGCGCGGCCGTCGCGCACGTCGAAGCGCGCGCCATGCAGCAGGCATTCGATGCTGCCCTCGCTGGCGTCGAAATTGCCAGCGGACAGTTCGAATTCCTCGTGGCTGCAACGGTCTTCCAGCGCGTACAGGTCCCCGGCCAGGTTGAACACGACGATGCCGGCGCCGGTGGTTTCGTCGAAGACGGTCCGGAATTCACCCGGCAACAGTTCGCCGGTGGCGCAGACGAAGGTCCAGGCCGCGTCCGTGTCGGGTGCTCCTCCGCTCACAACGCCTTCTCCAGCACTTCGAAACGCAGGTCGGCGCGCTTGGGGATGCCGAAGCGCGCGTCGCCGTAGGGGAAGGGCTTGACGATGCCGGTGCGCGCGTAGCCGCGGCGCTCGTAGAAGGCGATCAGTTCGTCGCGCGCGTCGATCACGGTCATGCGCATCGCCGGCAGTTTCCATTCCTCGCGCACGATGCGTTCGGCCTCGGCCAGCAGCGCCTTGCCGAGGCCGCCGCCCTGCAGCCCGGGGGCGACGGCGAACATGCCGAAATAGCCGGCGTCGCCGTCGATGGCGACGTGGGCGCAGGCGACCAGTTCGTTGCCGCGTTCGGCCAGCATCACGCGGCTGTGCGGGCGTGCGATGTCCTGGCGCAGCACGTCCGGGTCGATGCGCTGGCCGTCGAGGAGGTCGGCCTCGGTCGTCCAGCCGGCGCGGCTGGCGTCGCCGCGGTAGGCGGAGGTCACCAGCGCGACGATGGCGGGGATGTCGGCGGCCGTGGCGGTGCGGTAGGTCGGATCGGGCATGCGCGGATTTTATCCGCGGAAGCGCCGATGCGCCGCTACCCGCGGTCAGGCCAGCAGCTTGCGCGCCTTCTCCAGCGCCGCGACGAAGCGCTCGATTTCCCGGTGGGTGTTGTAGAACGCCAGCGACGCACGCAGGGTCGCGGCCACGCCGTAGAACTGCAACAGCGGATGCGCGCAGTGCTGGCCGGAGCGCACCGCGACGCCTTCCAGATCCAGCAGGGTCGCCAGGTCGTGCGCATGCGCGCCCTCGACGAGGAACGACACCACCGCGGCCTTCTCCGGCGCGCGGCCGAAGATGCGCAGGCCCGGCACCTTGTCCAACTCCTCGGTCAGGTGCGCCAGCAGTTCGGCTTCGCGCGCTTCGACGCGGTCCATGCCCAGCGCGTCGAGGTAATCGACCGCCGCGCCCAGGCCGACGAAACCGGAAATATTGGGCGTACCGGCCTCGAACTTGTGCGGCGGGTCGTTGAACACGGTGCCGTCGAAACTGACTTCCTTGATCATTTCGCCGCCGCCGATGAACGGCGGCATCGCGGCCAGGTGCTCGGGTTTCGCCCACAACGCGCCGGTGCCGGTGGGGCCGCACATCTTGTGGCCGGTGATCGCGTAGAAGTCGCAACCGATCGCCGGGATGTCGATCCTGCGGTGTGGCGCGGCCTGCGAGCCGTCGACCACCGTGACGATGCCGCGCCTGCGCGCCTCGCGGCAGATCTCACGCACCGGGTTGACCGTGCCGAGCACGTTGGACACGTGCGCGACCGCCAGCAGCTTCACGTCCGCCGTCATCGCCCCGGTCAGCGCGTCCAGATCGAGCGTGCCGTCCTCGCGGATCTCGGCGACCTTGATCTTCGCGCCGGTGCGCTGCGCGACCAGTTGCCACGGCACGATGTTGGCGTGGTGTTCCATCCGCGTGACCAGGATGGCGTCGCCGGCCCGCAGCCGCGGCAGCGCCCACGAGTACGCGACCAGGTTGATCGCGAAGGTCGTGCCGCTGCACAGCACCAGTTCGTCGGCGCGGACGCCGAGGAAGCGGGCCAGCTTGCGGCGCGAACCTTCGTAGGCGTCGGTCGCCTCGGTGCCCAGCGTGTGCACGGCGCGGCTGACGTTGGCGTTGTGGCGGCGGTAGAAATCGTCCACCGCCTCGATCACGGCGTTCGGTTTCTGCCCGGTGTTGGCGCTGTCGAAATAGACCAGCGGCTTGCCGTTGACCTGGCGGTCGAGCAGCGGGAAATCGGCGCGCACCGCGTCCCAGTCGGGCAGCGCGGCAGCGGCAGCGGCGGAAGCGGGAAGGTTCATCACGCCTCCAGCCGTTGCAGCGCCTTGTCGACCCTCGCCGTCAGCAGGTCGCGCAGCGCGGCGTCCTCGACCACGGCCAGCGGCTCGCGGCAGAACGCCGCGGTCAGCAGTCGCCGCGCCTCGGCCTGCGGCAGGCCGCGCGAGCGCAGGTAGAACAAGGCGTTGGCGTCGAGCTGGCCGACGGTCGCGCCGTGCGCGGCCTTGACTTCGTCGGCGTGGATTTCCAGCACCGGCTGCGAGTCGATTTCGGCGTTGTCCGACAGCAGCAGGTTCTTGTTCGACAGGGCGGCGTCGGTGCCGTCCGCGCCCTCGCGGATGAGGATGCCGCCGTGGAAGACCGCACGGCCGCGGCCAGCGCCGAGTCCGCGCCAAGTCAGTTCGCAGCTCGTGTCGCGGGCGACGTGGTCGATGCCCAGCCGGGTCTCGACATGGCGACGGCCGTCGGCCAGCAGCACGCCGTTGGCGTGCAGGCGGGCGTTGTCGCCTTCCAGCCGCACGTTGAGTTCGTGGCGGGCCAGGCCGCCGCCGAGTTCCAGGTCGACGCGGCGGTATTGCGCGTCGCGGGCCAGCACCGCGTCCGTGCGCAGGAAGGCGGTCGCGCGCGCGCTGTCGTCCTGCGCGCGCGCATGCCGGAGCGTCGCGCCGGCGGCGAGGTGGACGTGGGTCAGGACGTTGGCGAAGTGCGCGTGCGCGCCGATGCCGACGTGGTGCTCGACGATCTTCAGCGACGCGCCGGCGCGCAGTTCGATCAGGTTGCGCAGGTGCCATGCGCGGTCGGCTTGTTGCGCGTCCACGTGCGAACTTTCCGCCGCGCCGATGAAAACCAGGTGCAGCGGCTTGTCCGCGGAGACCTCCGCCTCGACGCGCACGATGGCGCCTTCCTTGGCCAGCGCAGCGTTGAGCCTGGCGAAGACTTCGTCGCTGCGATCGAAGCGGCGCTGCAGGAAGCGCGCGCCGTCGTCGCCGGCGGCCAGCGCCTCGGAAAGCAGTTGCACGCTGACGCCGTCCGGCAGGTCGCTGCTGCGCGACAGCGCGCCGTCGTAGCGGCCGTTGACGAAGACGATGCGCGGCGTGGGGACGTCGGCCAGTTGCAGCGGATCGATCGCGGGGATGCTTTCGACCGGCGCGAAGGCGCGGCGCTCGAACGCGCGCAGCGAGGTGTATTTCCATGCCTCGGCGCGCGGCCCTGGCAGACCATCGCGCAGGGCCTCGTCCAGCGCCGAGCGCTGCGCGGGGCCGCCGTCGAAGGAGGCCGCGAGGGAGTCGAGCAGGGCGCTCATGCCTTCTCCAGCGCCGTGTAGCCGTGCGATTCCAGTTCCAGCGCCAGTTCCGGCCCGCCGCTCTGCACGATGCGGCCGTCGGCCAGCACGTGCACCACGTCCGGCCTGATGTAGTCGAGCAGGCGCTGGTAGTGGGTGATGACCAGGAACGAGCGCTCCGGCGAGCGTAGCGCATTGACGCCGTCGGCGACGTTCTTCAGCGCGTCGATGTCCAGGCCGCTGTCGGTTTCGTCCAGGATCGCCAGCTTCGGCTCCAGCACCGCCAACTGGAAGATCTCGTTGCGCTTCTTCTCGCCGCCGCTGAAGCCCTCGTTGACGCCGCGATGCAGCAGCTCGTCCTTCAGGTGCAGCACGGCCAGCTTCTCGCGCACCCGCTTCAGGAACTGCATCGAATCCAGTTCCGGCTCGCCGCGCGCCTTGCGCTGGGCGTTGAGCGCGCTACGCAGGAAGTAGGTGTTGTTGACGCCGGGGATTTCCACCGGGTACTGGAAGGCGAGGAACACGCCTTCGGCGGCGCGTTCCTCCGGTTCCAGGTCGAGCAGGTTCCCGCCGTCGAACTCGACCGTGCCGGCGGTGACTTCGTAGCCGTCGCGCCCGGCCAGGATGTTGCCCAGCGTGGACTTGCCGGCGCCGTTGGGGCCCATGATGGCGTGCACTTCGCCGGGCTTCACTTCCAGGGTGAGGCCCTTGAGGATTTCCTTGCCGGCGACGCTGGCGTGGAGGTTTTCGATCTTCAACATTGCAATTTTCCGTGTAATTCGTTTCAACCTACCGAGCCTTCAAGGCTGACTTCCAGCAGCTTCTTCGCCTCCACCGCGAATTCCATCGGCAGCTCGCGGAACACCTGTTTGCAGAAGCCGTCGACGATCAGCGAGACCGCGTCCTCCGCGGAAATCCCGCGCGATCGGCAATAGAACAACTGGTCGTCGGAGATCTTCGAGGTCGTCGCCTCGTGCTCGACCGTCGCGCCCGGGTTCTTCACCTCGATGTACGGGAAGGTGTGCGCGCCGCACTGCTTGCCGATCAGCAGGGAATCGCATTGGGTGTAGTTGCGCGCACCGTCGGCCCTGGCGCCGACCTTCACCAGTCCGCGGTAGGTGTTCTGCCCGCGGCCGGCGCTGATGCCCTTGCTGACGATCTTGCTCTTGGTGCGCTTGCCGAGGTGGATCATCTTGGTGCCGGTGTCGGCCTGCTGGCGGTGGTGGGTCAGCGCGACGCTGTGGAACTCGCCGACCGAGTCGTCGCCCAGCAGCACGCAACTGGGGTATTTCCAGGTGATCGCCGAGCCGGTCTCCACCTGCGTCCACGTCACCTTGCTGCGCGCGCCGCGGCATTCGGCGCGCTTGGTGACGAAGTTGTAGATGCCGCCGCGGCCTTCCTCGTCGCCGGGGTACCAGTTCTGCACGGTCGAGTACTTGATTTCGGCGTCCTCCAGCGCGACCAGCTCCACCACGGCGGCGTGCAACTGGTTCTCGTCGCGCATCGGCGCGGTGCAGCCTTCCAGGTAGGAGACGTAGGCCTTGTCCTCGCAAACGATGAGGGTGCGCTCGAACTGGCCGGTGTGGCCGGCGTTGATGCGGAAGTAGGTGCTCAGTTCCATCGGGCAACGCACGCCCTTGGGAATGAACACGAAGCTGCCGTCGGAGAACACCGCCGAGTTCAGCGCGGCGAAATAGTTGTCGCCGGGCGGCACGACGCTGCCCAGGTACTGCTTCACCAGCTCCGGGTACTCGCGGATCGCCTCGCTCATCGAGCAGAACACGATGCCCTTCTCGGCCAGTTCCTTGCGGAAGGTGGTGCCGACGCTGACTGAGTCGAACACCGCGTCCACCGCGACGCCGGCCAGCTTGGCGCGCTCGTGCAGCGGCACGCCGAGCTTGTCGTAGGTGTCGATCAGTTCCTGCGGGACTTCGTCCAGCGAGGCGTACTTGGCCTTCGGCGCCGAGTAGTAGCTGATCGCCTGGAAGTCGATCGGGCCGATCTGCAGCTTCGCCCAGTGCGGCGCCGGCATCGTCAGCCAGTGGCGGTAGGCGGCGACGCGCCATTCGGCCATCCATTCGGGTTCGCCCTTCTTCGCCGACAGCGCGCGCACCACGCCTTCGTCCAGGCCCGGCGGCAGGCTGTCCGATTCGATGTCGGTGACGAAGCCGGCGGCGTAGCGGCGGCCGAGCTGCTCCAGGATCTCCGCGTTCGGCGGCGGGGTTTCCATGATGTCGGCGTGAGGGGTTTCGGTGGCCATGGGGCTGCCTGTCCTTCAAACGGTGGCGATGCGCGCGGCGATCGGGCGTCGTCGCGGCGCATCGGCGGGGGGATGCAGCATCTGCTGCAGGGTCACGCCGCGCAGGGCGTCGGCGACCACGTCGTTGATCAGCCGCCAGTTGGCGCGCGCGCCGCACGTCCCGGCGATGCCGCAGTGGCTGTCGGCCTGGCTGCATTCGGTCATCGCCAGCGGGCCTTCCATCGCCTCGACGATCTCGATCAGGCTGATCTCGTCGGCCGGCCGGTTCAGCCGGTAGCCGCCGTGCGCGCCGCGCAGGCCCTCGACCAGGCCGGCCTGGGCCAGCGGCTTCAGCAGCTTGCTGACCGTGGTCGGTTCCAGCCCGGAATGCTCGGCCAGGTCGGTGGCGCTGAGCACCTCGCCCGGCCGCGCGGCGAGCACGGTCAGGACCACGGTGGCGTAGTCGGTCAACTTGGTGACGCGGAGCATGGCGAGAATGGTTCTCAATAAATCGTACCGAAATTGTACTCTTTCTGGCCGGACCCGCCAACCCAGGCGGGAGCGGCTTTGTGGGAGCGGCTTGCAGCCGCGTTGGGGCGTCCCGGCAAAAGCGGCGCGGCTGTAAGCCGCTCCCGCGACCATGCGACAATCGCGGGCAACCCCACCCAGTCGCGAAAGATGGCCAACAAGAAGATCGAAGCCCGCAAGTCCGACATCCACGGCAATGGCGTGTTCGCCGTCGCCCCGATCAAGAAGGGCGAATTCATCATCGAGTACAAGGGCAAGCGCCGCACCCACGACGAAGTGGACAGGGACGACAGCGGCGACGCCGAATCGGGCCATACCTTTCTGTTCACCCTCAACGACGAATACGTCATCGACGCCAACCACAAGGGCAACCGCGCGCGCTGGATCAACCACAGTTGCGACCCCAACTGCGAGGCGGTGATCGACGAGCACGAGGGCGGCAACCGCAAGAAGGACCGCATCTACATCCAGGCGATGCGCAACATCAAGCCGGGCGAGGAACTGACCTACAACTACGGCATCGTCCTGGACCAGCCGCACACCGCGCGCATGAAGAAGATCTGGGCGTGCCGGTGCGGCTCGAAGAAGTGCAGCGGCACGATGCTGCAGCCGAAGAAGTAGCCAAGACCTCCCCCGTGGGAGCGGCGCAAGCCGCGAACGTCGAAGCGGCCCATCGCGGCTTGCGCCGCGTCTGCGGCGGGATGGCCGGCGGCGCATTGGACCAAGGAACGATGCGCTAACATCGCCGCTGCGACACTATGCCGGCTTCCCACCCCCACAGGAGTCGAGTGCATGGCATCCCCCATCGAAGGCAAGGTCGCGGTCGTCACCGGCGCGGCCAGCGGCATCGGCAAGGAAATCGCGCTGGTGCTGGCGAACGCCGGCGCGCAGGTCGCCATCGCTGACCTCAACGCGGCCGGCGCGCAGGCGGTCGCTGACCAGATCAACGCCGGCGGCGGCAAGGCCATCGGCATCGCGATGGACGTGACCAGCGAAGACGCGGTCAACGCCGGCATCGCCGAGGTCAAGGAAAAGCTCGGCCCGGTCTACATCCTCGTGTCCAACGCCGGCATCCAGATCGTCAACCCGATCGAGCAGTTCGCCTATTCGGACTGGAAGAAGATGCTGGCGATCCACCTGGACGGCGCATTCCTGACCACCAAGGCGGTGTTGCCGCACATGTACGAGAGCGACGCCGGCGGCGAAAGCCGCGGCGGCGTGGTCATCTACACCGGCTCGGTGCATTCGCACGAGGCCTCGCCGTTGAAGGCGCCCTACGTCACCGCCAAGCACGGCCTGCTGGGACTGGCCCGCGTGCTGGCGAAGGAGGGGGCGAAGCACGGCGTCCGCGCCAACGTGGTCTGCCCTGGGTTCGTGCGCACGCCGCTGGTCGACAAGCAGATCCCCGAGCAGTCGAAGGAACTGGGCATCAGCGAGGAGGAAGTAATCAAGAAGGTGATGCTGGGCAACACCGTCGACGGCATCTTCACCACGGTGGACGACGTGGCGCAGACGGTGAAGTTCCTGTGCGAGTTCCCCAGCAACGCGCTGACCGGGCAGAGCATCGTGGTCAGCCACGGGTGGTACATGCAGTAAGGCGACGGAGCAGCGCGATGGCCGTTCGGAAGAAATCCGCCTCGACCGGGCGCGCCGCGCGCAAGACGGGCGCCGCGGGAGCCAGGCCCGAAACCATCGCCCTGGTCCTGCAGGGCGGCGGCGCGCTGGGCTCCTACCAGGCCGGCGTCTACCAGGGCCTGCACGAGGCCGGCATCGTGCCGAACTGGCTGGCCGGCATCTCGATCGGCGCGTTCAACGCCGCGCTGATCGCCGGCAATCCGCCGGAAACGCGCCTCGACGCGCTGCGCGAATTCTGGGGCACGGTGTCGCAGCCGTACTGGCTGCCGGCGACCACGCTGGGGCAGGAGGCGCACCTCGAGGGCCTCGACGGCGACGCGCGCAACTGGCTCGACGCCTGGGAGGCGTGGCGCGCGATGGTCGAAGGCCAGCGCGGCTTCTACCTGCCGCGCATGTGGTTCGACCCGTTCTTCTCGCATGGCCCCGGCGCGGCGAGCTGGTACGACACCCGGCCGATGCTGCAGACGCTGGAACGGCTGGTCGATTTCGACCGCCTCAACGACGGCGGCATCCGCGTCAGCGTCGGCGCGGTGGACGTGGCCAGCGGCAACTTCGAATACTTCGACAACGCGCAGATGCGGCTGGACGCGCGCCACATCATGGCCTCCGGCGCGTTGCCGCCGGCGTTCCCCGCGGTCGAGATCGACGGCCGCCACTACTGGGACGGCGGGCTGGTATCGAACACGCCGCTGTCGCAGATATTCTCCGCGCGGCCGCGGCGCGACTCGCTGGTGTTCCAGGTCGACCTGTGGAGTTCGCGCGGGGACCTGCCGGACAACCTGCTGGACGTGGCCGAGCGCGAGAAGGAAATCCAGTATTCCAGCCGCACCCGCGCCATCACCGACGCGCAGCGCATCCTCCAGCATTACCGCCGCCTGCTGCGCGAACTGCTGGAGGAGATCCCGGAAACGGTGCGCAAAACCAATCCGTGGGCGCAACGCGCGGCGGAACTGGCCTGCGGCCGCCGCTACAGCCTGATCCACCTGATCTACCGCGACCGTGCGCGGCTGGGGCACTTCAAGGACTACCAGTTCGGCCGCGTGGCGATGCGCGAACATTGGCAATCGGGACTGGTGGACGTGAACCGCGCCTTGGCCCACCCGGAATGGCTGGAACTGCCGCAGGGCGAGAACAGCTTCGTCACCCACGACGCGACGGCCGGCTGATCCGGCTGTTCCCATGCAGGCGCGGGCAGGCCCGTCCCTGCGGCCCGCGCTGCGGGCCGGATGAACGGAGCCGCTTCTGCGTCGGGATGCGCCGGCGACGCAAAAGGTTGCAATGACCCATGACAGGCGCGCGAAGCCATGCCGCCGCTCTAGCGTGGGCGCAACCTCGGCGAACGTGGATCTCGAACGCAGATGAAAACCGGGTATCTGGGAAGCGGCGTCGCCTGCCTGGCCCTGGCGATGCCGGCAATGGCGACGGAACCCCCGTCGGTGACGATCGATGGCCGCATCGATCCCGGCGAATGGGCCGGCGCGCTCCATGTCACCGATTTCCGCCAGGTGATGCCGTTTTCCGGCGCGCCGGGCTCGCTGCCCACCGAGGCCTGGATCCTCGCCACCCCGGAAGGCCTGGCGGTGGCGTTCCGCAACGTGCAGCCGGCGTCGGTGCCGCGCACCCGCCAGCGCGTGCGGCGCGACTTCGAGGAGCAGGTCGACCGGGTCAACCTGGACGTCGATTTCGACGGCGACGGCCGCACCGGCTACAGCTTCTGCGTGTCCTCGACCAACGGCATCGGCGATGGCCTGTATACCAACGAGAACAACTTCAGCAGCGACTGGGACGGCAACTGGCGGCATGCGGTCGGCGAGGACGGTGATGCGTGGACCGTGGAGATCCTGGTGCCGTGGCACATCGCGACGATGCGCAAGGCCGGCGGCGACACGCGCACCCTCAAGGTCCACCTGGACCGCGTGATCGGCGCCACCGGCGAGCGCTCGGCGTGGCCGGCGGCCAGCTACGAGCAGCCGAAGTTCCTGTCCCGGTTCGCGCCGGTCGAAGTACGGGCCTACCGCCAGTCGCTGCTGGCGATCACCCCTTACGTGTCGGGGCTGTACGACAACATCCGCGACGACGGCGACCTCGACGGCGGGCTCGACCTGTTCTGGAAACCCAGTGGCCAGTTCCAGTTGTCGGCGACGGTCAATCCGGATTTCGGCCAGGTCGAAAGCGACGACCTGGTGGTCAACTTCAGCGCCACCGAGACCTTCGTCGGCGAGAAGCGCCCGTTCTTCACCGAGAACCAGGGCATCTTCGAATACACCACGCCGTCGGACTACAGCCAATTGCTGTATACGCGGCGAATCGGCGCGCCGGCCGACGACGGCAGCGGCGCCGGCGACATCGCCGCGGCGGTCAAGCTCAACGGCAGCCTCGGCGCGACCAAGTACGGCGTCTTCCTGGCCGAGGAGGACGGCGACGCCGGACGTTCGTTCGACGCGCTGCGCGTGGTCCGCGACTTCGGCGACCAGAACCTGGGCGCGATGTGGGTGCGCACCGACCGCCCTTGGCTGGACCGCACCGCCGACGTGTTCGGCATCGACCACAACTGGCGTCCGAACGCGCGCTGGAACGTGCGCACGCGGGTGTTCGGCAGCCGCATCGACCAGTCCGGCGAAACTGTCCGCGACACCGGCGCCACGCTGTGGGCCGACTACCAGATGGACCACGGCTGGCGCCAGCAGTGGATCGCGATGCATTTCGGCGAGGACCTGCAGCTCAACGACGCCGGCTACCTTTCGCGCGCCGACCTCAACTACCTGCACTGGGAGTTCCGCAAGCGTTTCGACGAACTGCCGGCGCAGTCGCGGTATGCGTCGAAGGAATGGCGCTGGCGCGGCAGCTACACCGGCAACGACCATGGCGAGCGGCTCAACTACCAGTTCCGGGTCAGCCGCCAGTCGCAGTTGCGCAACGGCGGCAGCGAGTACGCGCAGGCCAACTTCAACAGCGCCGGCCAGACCGACGACCTGACCCGCGGCAACGGCGCATTGCGCCTGCCGGGCAACTTCAATGCGTATTACGAGTTCGAGCGGCCGCGCAAGGGCCGCTGGGCGCATGACGTGGAAGTGGGGCTGTACAGCGGTGGCCTGTCCGGCAACGACCGGGTCGGCGGCAGCCTGATGTACGCGCCGACCTTCTTCGTCAACGACGCCTTCAGCATCAACCTGGGCATTTACGCCGACCGCACGCCGGACTGGCTGGTGTGGCAGTACGACAACCTGATCGGCAGCTTCGTCGGCCGCGAATCGCACCTGAGCGCGGGCGTGGACTGGTCGATCGGCGAGCGCCAGGAACTGCGGCTCAAGTTGCAGGCGATCGCGGTGGACGCAAGGCTACGCCAGGCATATCGCGTCGCCCCGGCCGGCCAGGCGGTCCCCGGCGACGAGCCGGTCGACGACTTCAGCGTGCGCAACTTCGGCTTCCAGATCCGCTACCGCTACGAACTGGCGCCGCTGTCGTACCTGTACGTGGTCTACGGGCGCGGCGGCTACCGGCGGGAAGCGTATGCGGACGGCGCCGGCGACCTGTTGGGCGACAGCTTCGGCCTGCGCGACGACGAGCAGTTGCTGGTGAAGCTGAGCTATCGCTTCGAACTTTGAGTCCGGCTCGGCGGTGCCTGCGCAATGGATCGGAAACGACGCGCGGGAACGGCGCGCGCCGCCCGTTCTTGCGGGGTCAATCCGGCAACCGGGTCATCTCCGCCGAATGCAGGCGCCAGTGGCGCTGCGTTTCGCTGGCGCCGTCGACCACGCTGGCGCGCAGGGTGAAGCGGCCTTCGTAACGGCGAAGGCTGCCGTCGCGCTGGCGCGCCTGCAGTCGCACCGGCACCTGCACGTAGCGCGAGCCGGCGGCGCCTTCCAGGTCGAAGGCGTCGCCGACTTCGGCCTCGATCGCGGCGGTGTTGGCGTAACCGTCGCGGAAATGGGCGAAATCCTGGCCGCTGGCGGTGCCGCCGTCGCTCCACTTCGTATAGGCCGCGGCGAAATCGCGCGCATCGATCGCGGCGTAATAGTCGCGGACCACGGCTTCCGCGGCGGCGCCGTCCAGCGCGTCTTCGCCGGTGGCGGCGGCTTGCGACACGGCCGCCGCCGCAGGCGCGGGGGACGCGGGTCCGGTTGCGGGCGGCGGCGCGGTCGTGGACGATGCGGGCGTGCCGGCATCGCAGGCCGCCAGGACGGCGGCGAGCAGCAGGGGAAGGACGATTTCATTCGGTTTCATCGGGCAACTCCGGCATGCCGATCGGCTGGTTGAAGGCGATGACCACGCGCCCGTCCTCGATCCGCACCGACTCGACCTGCAGGTCGCCGAACGTGGCCAGCAGCTTCGGGTCGAGCCGGTACAGCGGTTCGCTGCCGGCGTACGCCTGCAACAGCAGGGTCAGCAGCTCGCGTCCGTTCGCATCCACCTCGATGCCGGGCCGGTCGGGGACGACCTGCTCGATCACCGGCGCATCGAGGTAGAAGGCGTGGCTGGGCTTGTCGTAGCGCAGTGCGCCGCTCAGCAGCACCCGCCCCAACGGCAGGTCCGCGGCGCCGGGCGATCCGGCGTCGGCGCGGAACCGCATGCGCAGGCGGTCGCCGCGCGCGGGAATCGTCAATGCCGGATCGCGTGCGGTCAGCACCAGCAGGCCGCCGAGGACCTCGACGCTGTAGGGAAACTGCGTCTGCAGCGACTGCTGGATGCGCGCGGCGTCGATGGCGATCTCGTTGGCGGCTGCCGACGCACGCGCCGTCGCCGTGGCGGCGAGCAGGACGAGGATCGCGGGCAGGATTCGGAATGACGGCATGGCGGACCCGGGCGGCGTGTCGGCAACACCATAAGCGTCGGGCATGAACCCGGATTCAATCGATCGCCGGAGGCGGCGCAACCGGAGGATTTTCCGGCCGTCGTCCCGTCAATCGGCCGCCAGCACGCGTTTGCGTTCGTCGGTGTAATGCCACCATGGCAGCGGCGGCGCGCCTTCCATGAAGCGCACCGCGCTGATGAAGGTGTCGATGACGCAGGGATCGTGGCGCGCGCCGGTGGCGCGGCACAGTTCGTCGTACAGGCGGTACGGATCGCGGCCGATCAGTTGCTGCGGGCGGTCGATGCCGAGCAGACGGAAATCCCCCGCCATCGCCTTGCCGATGTTCGGCAGGTCGGTCAGCGTCCTGGCTTCTGCGGCGGTGCGGGCCTTCATGGCCGCCAGCATACGCCGCCGGTCAGGCGCCGTCGCGCCGCTTCAGCTCGCGGGCGAAGTTTTCCAGTTGCGGCCGCAGCGCGGCGAAGGCGGCATTGTCGGCGTGGCGGCGGCTGAGGCCGTCGAGCAGGCGCAGGCCGATGGTCAGCGCGGCGCGCTCGTCGCCGTCCAGGCCGCGCCGGCGCTGCACCGACTCCAGCAGGCGCATCCAGTCATCGTTGTCGCGGTGCTCGAATTCGATCGAACAGCGTCCGCTGCATGGCAGGCCGTCCTTTTCGATCGGGGTGACGGTGATGCGGTAGCGATGGGCTTGCGCGGACATGACGGATTGCGACAGCGGCGACGGATGACAACGCCACCATAGTCCCGTCGCGCGCAGGCGGCGAGGCTGCGGTTGCAACTGGGCGTTCCATTGCCATCTTTCCGCAAGGTGCGGCGTGATCGCGCCTGCGCGCGGAGGCGGCGTTTTCCGCCGCCCTGAAACGACTCGGGACGGCCAAGGCCGTCCCGAGAGGTGCTGCGAAGTCGCGGGGATCGCCGCGACCAGGCGACCCGCGATCAGGCGGCGGCGTCCTTCAGCTTCTTCAGCGGGCGCACCTTGACCTTGACCGAGGCCGGCTTGGCGGCGAACCAGACCTCTTCCTTGGTGAACGGGTTGATGCCCTTGCGCTTCGGCTTGGCCGGCACGTTGACGACGGTGATCTTCAGCAGGCCCGGCAGGGTGAAGGCGCCAGCGCCCTTCTTGCTGACCGAGGCGTGCACGGCGGCTTCCAGGCTGGCCAGGACAGCACGGACGTCCTTGGCGGCAACGGAAGCGGCTTCGGAGATGTGCGCGACCAGGCCCGACTTGCTCAGGGCTTCCTTGATCGGCTTCGGGGCGGCCGGCTTCGCGGCCTTGGCGGCCTTCTTCGGGGCGGCCTTTTTGGTGCTCTTTGCCATATGTGTCCTGTGTACCTTGAATAGGTGGATTGTCTTGACCGGAAGGCGCATGGCTTTCCGGTAGGCGAAATGTAGGGCAATCGCGCGCCGTTGCAAAGCCCGAAACGGCACTTTTCAAGTGTTTTTTCGTCATGTACGACGATCGGTGCAGTCATGACCGGCGAAAAACGCGGCCGGTGCCGGCACCGGCCGCGCTTTCCGGCGACGCGACAAGCATGCCGCGCGCCTCTCATTCGTCGTCGTGGTGCGGTCGCCAGGCCTCGGCCAGCTTCTGCTGCACGTTGGCAGGAACCGGCTCGTAGTGACTGAAATCAAGGGAATATCTGCCGCGTCCGGCGGTCGCCGACTTCAGCTCGGCGGCGTAGCCTTCCAGTTCCGACAGCGGCGCCTGCGCCTTCACCACGATCTCGCCGCGCACCGTGTCGGTGCCGTTGATGCGCGCGCGCCGGGACGACAGCCCGCCGGTGATGTCGCCGACCTGCGCCTCCGGCGCGCTGACCTCCAGGTCGACCACCGGCTCCAGCACCTGCGGCCGCGCCTTCAGCACCGCATCGAGGAACGCCTTCCTGCCGGCGGCGACGAAGGCGACCTCCTTGCTGTCCACCGGGTGGTGCTTGCCGTCGTGGACCGTCACCCGCAGGTCCTGCAACGGATAGCCGGCGATCGCGCCGCGGTCGAGCGCCTGGCGCACGCCTTTCTCCACCGCCGGCATGAACTGGCCCGGGATCGTGCCGCCCTTGACCTGGTCGACGAATTCGAAGCCGGCCCCGCGCGGCAGCGGCTCCACGCGCAGGAACACCTCGCCGAACTGGCCGGCGCCGCCGGTCTGCTTCTTGTGCCGGTGGTGGCCTTCGGCCGCGCCGGAGATCGTCTCGCGATAGGCGATGCGCGGCGGCCGCGATTTGACCTCGACGCCGTAGCGTTCCTTCAGCCGTTCCAGCATCACCCGCAGGTGCAGGTCGGAGAGGCCGCGGATCACGGTCTCGTTCAGTTCGGCGTGGTGCTCGACCGCGAACGCCGGGTCTTCCTCGGCCAGCCGCTGCAGCGCGCCGGAAAGCTTCTGCTCCTGGCCCTTGCTGGCCGCCTCGATCGCCAGGCCGAACATCGGCCTGGGGAAATCGATCGGGGCCAGGTGGATGCGGTCCTCGTCATGGCTGTCGTGCAGCACCGCGTCGAAGTGCAGTTCGTCGATCTTGGCCACCGCGGCGATGTCGCCGGGGATGGCGCGGTCGATTTCGACGTGGTCCTTGCCGTGCAGCCTGAACAGGTGCCCGACCTTGAACGGCTTGCGGCCGTCGTCGATGAACAACTGGCTGTCGCGCCGGACCGTGCCCTGGTAGACGCGGAACACGCCGAGCTTGCCGACGAAGGGATCGTTGACGATCTTGAACACGTCGGCGATCGCGTGCAGGTCCGGATCGGGTTCGGCGACGATGGCCTCGTCGCCCTTCGCGAAGGACGGCGGATTGGCCTCGGCGGGATTCGGGAACAGCCGTTCGGCGATGTCGAGCAGTTCCGCGACGCCGACGCCGCTGCGCGCGGAAACGAACACCACCGGCACCAGGTGGCCCTCGCACAGGCACTGCTCGAAGGCGTCGTGCAGTTCGCGGCCGGACAGGCCGCCTTCGCCCAGGTCCAGGTAGTGCTCCATCACCGTCTCGTTGATCTCGACCACCTGGTCGATGATCTTCTGGTGCCAGTCGGCGACCGGGCCGAGGTCGCTGTCGCCTTCGCTGCTGCCGAAGCAGTCGACCACGCGCCGTCCGCCGTCCGCCGGCAGGTTCAGCGGCAGCAGTTCCGGCCCGAACTCGTCGCGCAGCGCGGCCAGCGCGCCGTGCAGGTCGGCGCCGTCGTGGTCGATCTTGTTGATCGCGACGATCCGGCACAGCCGCCGCTGCCGCGCGCGCTCCATGAAGCGGCGGGTGCCGTGGGCGACGGCGGCGTCGGCGTCGACCACGATCAGCGCGGTTTCGACCGCGGCCAGCGCGGACAGCGCGGCGCCGCGGAATTCCGGGTAGCCGGGCGTGTCGATCAGGTTGAGGTGGACGCTGCGTCCGGGAGCGGCGGCGTGGTCGATGCTGGCGATGGCGGCGTCGATCGAATGGCCGCGCGCCTTCTCCATCGGGTCGAAGTCGGACACGGTGTTGCCGCGTTCGACCGTGCCTGCCGTCTGCAGGGCGCCGCCGGCATGCAGCAGGGCTTCGAACAGCGTGGTTTTGCCGGCGCCGGGGTGGCCCGCCAGGGCCACGTTGCGGATCTGTTCCGTAGCGTAGGACATGAGGATGTTCCTCCCGTTGCGAGGGGATCCAGACATCCGTCATGGCTGTCCGCGTGGGGAAGAGCGCAACCGTGCGAGCGTGGCGCTCGACGGGCGGTCATGGCGGGATGGCAAGCATCCGCATGCCGGCATGCGCGGTCAAGTCGCGGCGCGAAATGCTTCCCGCTTCCGGCAGGGCGGCGGGAAACGAAAACGCCCCCTTAATCCGTCGGGTGTAAGCTGCGATCCCCTTCGAACGAGGAGTGCGGCCATGTCTTTCAAGCGTTATGCCGATGCGCAGTGGAACGGCGACCTGCAATCGGGCAAGGGCAGCGTCAGCACGCCGCAGAGCGGCCTGTTCGACGCGCAGAATTATTCGTTCAAGACCCGCTTCGGCGACGAGAAGGGCACCAACCCGGAGGAACTGCTCGTCGCCGCGCACGCCGGTTGTTTCAGCATGGCCTTGTCTGCCGTGCTGGGCACGGCCGGCTTCGTCCCGGACAGCATCCAGACCCGCGCCGAGGCGACGCTGGAGCCGGGCATGGACCCTGGCCCGACCATCACCGCGATCAAGCTGGTGGTGTCGGCGAAGGTGCCGGGCATCGATGCGGCGAAGTTCGAGCAGCTCGCCCAGCAGGCCAAGGCCGGCTGCGTGATCTCGCGCGCGTTGTCGGTGCCGGTCAGCCTGGAAGCGACCTTGCTTTAGCGCGCGTGAGGCGCGCGCCCGAGCCCCTCTTCCGCAAAGGGGGCTATCATCGCCGCTGGTCGAAATCCGGGGAAATCCGCATGCGTCGTTGGCTGTCCGTGGTCGCCTTCCTTCCGTTCGCCGTCGTTGCGCAGGTCACCGTGCTCGACGCGCAGCGCATCCACACATCCGATCCGCAACGGCCGCAGGCGCAGGCGATCGCCTGGGACGAGAGCGGCAAGCTGCTCGCGGTCGGCGACAGCGCCGAACTGGCGAAAAAGTTCCCGCAGGCGAAGCACGTCGCGTTGCCGCAGGCCACGGTGATCCCCGGCCTGATCGATGCGCACGGCCACGTGATGGGCCTGGGCTGGGCGCTGCTGCAGGCCAACCTGGTCGACACGCGCGACAAGGACGAAATCCTGGCGCGGCTGCGCGAATTCGAGAAGACCCTCGCGCCCGGCGCGTGGCTGATCGGCAGCGGCTGGGACCAGAACGACTGGCCGGAGAAAAAGTTTCCCACCGCCGCCGACCTCGACGCCGCGTTCCCGGATCGCCCGGTGTGGCTGGAGCGCATCGACGGCCATGCCGGTTGGGCTAATTCGGCGGCGCTGAATCTGGCCGCGAAAAAGCAGCCGAAGCTGCTTTCCACCGACTGGCAACCCGACGGCGGCCGCATCGAACGCGACGGCGGCAAGCCCACGGGCGTGCTGGTCGATGGCGCGATGCCGCTGCTGACCTCGGTCATCCCGGCGCCGGACGAGGCCGTGCGCGAACGTGCGCTGGCGGCGTCGCTGGACGCCGCCGTGCGCAACGGCCTGACCGGCGTGCACGACATGAGCACTTCGCGCGAAGACTTGGCGCTGATGCGCAAGTTCGCCGACGAAGGCAGGCTGCCGCTGCGCATCGACGCCTACGCCGACGGCGACAGCGGCGCGCTGGCCGACCTGTGCGCGCATGGTGCGTATCGGCATCCGGGCGGACGGCTGGAAATGCGCGGGGTCAAGCTGTTCATCGACGGCGCGCTGGGTAGCCGCGGCGCGGCCCTGCTGGAGGACTACAGCGACGATCACGGCAACCGCGGCCTACTGGTCACCGATCCGGCGACCTACGCAGCGACGGTAAGCAAGGCGAAAGGCTGCGGCCTGCAGGTCGCGACGCATGCGATTGGTGATCGCGGCAACCGCATCGTGCTGGATACCTACGAAAAGGTGCTGGGCGCGGACGCGAAGAGCGACCACCGCTGGCGCGTGGAGCACGCGCAGGTGGTGTCGCCGGAAGACATCCCGCGTTTCGCGCAATTGGGCGTGATCGCGTCGATGCAGCCGACCCACGCGACCAGCGACATGCCGTGGGCGGAGGATCGGTTGGGTCCGCAGCGCATCCTCGGCGCGTATGCGTGGCAGCGTTTCCTGCACAGCGGCGCGCATCTGGCGCTGGGTTCGGATTTCCCGGTGGAATCGCCCGATCCGCGGCTGGGCCTGTACGCGGCGGTGACGCGGCAGGACCGCGACGGCCAGCCGCCGGGCGGCTGGTTCCCGGAACAGCGCCTGAGCCTGTCCGAAGCGCTGCGCGGCTTCACCGCCGACGCGGCCTGGGCGGGCCACGACGAGGACGCCGTCGGCCAGCTGAAGCCCGGCCTGCGCGCGGATTTCGTGGTGCTGGCGCGCGATCCGTTCGAGGTGCCGGCATCGGAACTGGACGACCTGCAGATCAAGTCGACCTGGGTCGACGGCAAGGCGGTCTACGAGGCGCAATAGGCGCGGAGCCGGACGGTGACGTCCACCGCGGCGTAGCCGACTTCGGACGTCGCGTCGCGGGCCGCCGCGACCGGCGGGTCGGAGAGGCGTTCCCGCAGGTTGCGCGGGGCGCTCTCCGCCCCGACCTGTTCCCGCTATCGGGAATCGGTCATCCAGCGCATGTCCACGATCCGGCGCTCGCCGCCGACGCGGGCGACCTGCACGACCACGTCGACCAGGCTGTGGATGTAGGAAAGCGCGTCGGCGTGGCCGAGGCCGATGCCGGCCTGCATCACCATCAGCGCCAGTTGCTGCAAGGCGCCGTCGGGGTGGTTGGCGTGCACGGTGCTGAACGAGCCGGGATGGCCGGTGTTGATCGCGCGCAGGAAGGTCACCGCTTCGCTGCCGCGCAGTTCGCCCAGCACGATGCGGTCCGGGCGCAGGCGCAGCGAGGCGCGCAGCAGGTCGTCGACGGTCACGCGCGCCTCGCCCTGTTCGTCCTTCACCGCGACCAGGCCCAGGCTGTTGGGCTGGTACAGGTGGATTTCCGGCGTGTCCTCGACCGCGACGATGCGCTCGCGTTCGGGGATTTCCTTCAGCAGCGCGTTCAGCAGGGTGGTCTTGCCGGACGAGGTGCCGCCGGAAATCAGCACGGTCTTGCGCGCGGCGATGGCCTGGCGCAGGCCGTCGAGCGAATGCGGGAACGGGGCGCACGCCGTCGCGTCCGCGCCGCCGTAGAAGCCGTAGTCGTCCAAGCGCAGGTTGACGCCGACGTGGCGGCGGATGGCCATGGCCCAGCCGATGCGCGTGGCCGGCGGGCCGACCAGTTGGATGCGTTCGCCGCCGGGCAGAGTGGCCGCCAGCAGCGGGAATTCGCGGTTGATACCCTGGTGGTTGACCCGTGCGACCTGGGTGGCCAATCGCTGCAGCAGGGTGTCGTCCAGTTCCGGCGCCGGTTCGCGGTACATCGCCGGTTCGCCGATGCGTTCTATCCACACTTCGCCGGGTGCGTTGTACAGGATTTCGGTCACCGCGGGATCGTCCAGCCACAGGCGCAGCGGGCGCAGGCAACTGTGCAGATAGACGTCCTGCGTCGGCGCGAACGCCGATGCCGGCTCGGACGGGTCTTGCAGCAGGGCAGGTCGCCGGCTCATGGAGCGTCGTCCTGCTTCGCCGGTGGCGCGCCGTCGTCGCCATCGCGACGACCGCCGGGCGGTGGTCCGCCTTGCGGTTTCTTGAAGCCCTTGGCGCTCATGCACGCATCCATCTTCGCCCGGTCCGGGCGCTGCCCGTCGCTTGCGCCCAGCGATTGCGCGCAGGCGGAGAGCGCGGCGTCGACTTCGGGGTTGCGGCCGCCGGGCTGCGGTCCTTTCGGCGGGCCCTTGCCGTCGGCTGGTGGCGGCGTGGTCGAAGCCGATGCGGACGTGGAAGCATCCTGCGCGGCGGCGGCGAAGGCGGACAGCAGCATCGGCTTCGTGAAAGCTTGTTTCATTGGAGGGTCTCTTGTGGGGTGATGGGTACGGCGTCGGTCGCGGACGGGCCGGCCTGCGCCAGCGGCGCGCCGGAGGTGGAAAAATCCAGATCGCGGGCGACGAACACCTGGATCGGCGTGCCCTGCGGCACGCGGATGGTCGGCGGGATCTTGCCGTTGGTTTCCAGCGCCACCCCGGCCGCGCTGGACGCGCCGCTGCTGGCGATCACCACCGAGCTGCCGTCGCCCAGTGCACCGGCCGCGCCGGACACCACCGACAGCAGGATCGACGCGCCGAAACGCTGCCAGAAATGCCGGTTGACCTCGCCCGGCAAGCCGATCTCGCCGCCGGCGTCCATCGCCGGCGAGCCGAGCTGGATCGACACGCCGTCCGGCCGGATCAAGCGCGTCCACATCAGGTAGGCGCGGCTTTGCCCCGCGCTCAGGCCGCTCTTGTACTGGCCGACCAGGCGGCTGCCGCGCGGGATCAGCACGCTGCCGCCGTCGAAGCCGCGCACGTCGCGGCTGACCACGGCGCGGGCGTAGCCGGGCAGGTCGGAATTGAGCGCGGTTTCCAGCACCGCCGGCAGGATCGTGCCCTGCACCACGGTGTTGCGGCGATCGCCCAGCGCGGTCGCCTGCGCCAACGGCGGCGCATCGCCGGCGGTGCGGAAGGCGAACAGTTCGTCGGCGCTGAGGTTGTTGCCTTGCGCGCTGCCTTTCGCTGCGTCCGTTACCGCCGCGCCGGAGGCGGCGGGCGCGGCGCCGCCGGTGTTGTCGATGATCATGGGCATCGACCGCGACTGGCCGGGATCGGGTTGCGTCTTCGCCGTTGCCAGCGCCGCGGACGCGGCCGCCGCGTCTTCGGTCGGCGTGGGCAGCGGATCCGGCGCGGGTGGCGGCGGCGGATCGACGATGGCGACGACCGGCGCGGGTGCGGGCGCTTCGGTCGCGCGCGTGCGCTGTCCGGACAGGCTGACCAGGGTGATCGCGCCCAGCGCCAGCGCGCCCAGTACGCCGGCGATCAGGCCGAGGTTTTCGCCGGCCCGGTGTGGGCGCGCGACCGCGGGCATCGCGCGTAGCGACAGCGCGCGTTGCTGCGCTTCGCCCAGGCTCAGGCGCGGGTCGGTGGCGGTGGGGGCGTAGGGAGCGATCATCGTCCGTTCTCCTTGTCGCGGAACCACGCGGCCAGCGACTTGCGGGCGTCGCGCTCGCGCAGCGTCTTGCCGGCATCGGCGCGCGGCTGCGGCGAGGCCGCGTCCAGCACCGGCAGTTGCCAGGCGTCGTTGTAGAGCACCGCGACCGCGTTGCCGCGGCGCAGGACGAAGGCCGGCGCGATGCGGTCCACCACCAGCCAGTCGCCGTGCGCGGTGAAGTCGACCGGCGTTTCGGACTGGTCCGCGCCGACCGCGTACACCGCCGGGGTGCCGCTGGCTTCGTCCCAGTGGAACCAGGTGCTGCCGCCGTCGTCGAACACCCGTTGCGGCACGTTGCCGCTGGCGCCGCTGAAGGTGTAGGCGCTGTTGCGCGGGGCCGGCGCGGCGTCCGCGTCCGCGGCCTGTTCGTCCGGCGTTGCGGCCGCCGCGACCGGCGCCGGTTCGGGATCGTCCGGATAGCGGAAGCGCAGGGTATAGACCACGCGTCCGCGGCGGCAGGCGTCGTTCGACGCCGCCGTCAGTTCGAAGTTGTAGACGCGGCGGTCGGTGGCCACGGTCATGTTGCTGTGGCTGTCGGCGAAGGAAGGCTTGACGAACAGGATGTCGGCGCGCTTGTTCGGCACCACCAGCCAGCGCGAAGCGTCGCCGACGCCGACGTTCTCGATGCGTTCGCCGGGTCCGAACTGGACCATGGTCTGGAAGCCGAAGCAGCCGTCCAGCCGCACCACCGCGGCGGGGTCGTAGTCGAGTTCGCGGATGCGCTCGTCGCCGGCGAAGGCGGGCGCGGCCAGCGTCGTCGCCAGCAGCAGCGCGAACCGCCGGAATTCGTGTCGTGGGTTCATGGTGTGGTTCTCCGGATCGTTGCCTGCGCCGCGCCGTCGCGCTTGCGCTCCCAGCGCGATTGCAGCCGCCCGCGGCGCAGCGGATCGGGGTTGTCGCGCGCGCCGTCGCGTGCGATCGGGTTGGCCATCGCCGGCGCCGCATGCAGCGTGCGTGCCGCATCGTCGCGGGACAGCGCGACCGACACCGCCGCCAGCCGCGTGGCCGCGTCGCCGGCGGCGTTGCCCTCGCGCGCCGCGTGCGCGTGGGCCGCCGTCGCAAGCGCCGCGTCGGCGCGTTCTCTGTCATGGTTCGCGGACGGCGTCGTCGTCGCCTCCGCATCGGCGTCGCGCGCGCGCGCCGGCTGCCAGCCGCGGGTCAGGCTGACCGTGGTCCACAGCAGCGCCAGCAGGGTGGCGGCGTAGATCAGCGCGGCGAGGAACAACATCGCCACCGGCCGCAAGGCTTCGCCGGCGGCGACCGGATCGCTCGCCGCTTCGTCCAGCATCGGCGAGATCAGCGCGATCGCGCCCGCGCCGCCCAGCGCGACCAGCATCGGCGCCAGCGCGAACGCCAGCGTCGTCTTCAGCCAGCCTTCGAACAGGCCGCGGGTGCCGCGGAACAGCGCGAACACGATGAACACCGGTCCCAGCGCCAGCAGGATCGCCAGCACTGCCCGCGCCATCACCAGCAGGCCGGCGGTCGAAAGCACCAGCAGCAGCGAACCGGCCCAGGCCAGCTTGGCCGCCAGCTTCAGGTTCGGCGAAGCCTGTTCGCCCTGCGCCTGCAGCGCCTGCGCCAGGTCCAGCCAGCGGCCGAACATGTCGTCCAGCCGCAGCACGAAGATCCGGGTCGCGCCGCCGCCGCGGCCGACGAAGGCCGACGCGATCTGGTCTGGCCCGCGTGAAAGCAGGTCGTAGACCACGGTCTGGTACGCCGGCCACGCGCTGGCGAAGGTCAGCACCAGCCCCAGCGCCAGCGCCTTCGGCATCGCCGCCGACAGCGTCAGCCGGGTGCGGCCGGTGACCAGTCCCAGCGCCAGCAGCGCCACGTACAGGGTCAGCGCGACGGTCAGCGCGCCGACGAACGCGCCGCCGTGGCCGAACAGGCGCCCGTAGCCGGCGGCGACCGCGCCGTTGAGCTGGCAGTCGATCGCGGCCAGCGCGTTGGACAGGCTGGCGTCGTTGCCGCCGGGAATGGCCGGGCACGGGTTCATCTCACCACCTGCAGTTTCTTCGCAAGCGCTTCGC
Source organism: Pseudoxanthomonas sp. (assembly GCA_047601245.1). Lineage (GTDB taxonomy): Bacteria > Pseudomonadota > Gammaproteobacteria > Xanthomonadales > Xanthomonadaceae > Pseudoxanthomonas_A. Next base: position 1,954,887 of record JASGJU010000002.1, on the reverse strand, counting down.
TGTCGTGCGGCGGTTCGTCGCCGCCGGGGTACGTGCTGCCGGTCAGCGCCCGCCACCAGCCGCGCGGGTGGTCGCCGTGCCGGCGGCGCAGTTCGTCCAGCCTGCGCACGCTGCTTTCGCGGCCGGACATCGCCGTCAGCATGTCCGGCATCGCCGACAGGTCCAGCCGCACCACGACGCTATCGTTGCCGTGCTTGACCAGGAAGGCGTGCGCGTGCGCCGGCAGGTTGCGCACCAGTTCCAGCTCGTGTTCGCTCAGGCCGAAGCCGTCGCAGTAGTCACCGGCCTGCGCGCGCGGGTTGGGCATGAACAACTGGGTCGCGGTCTGCTCGATGATCGCGCTGGCGACGCGGCTGTCCAGCGCGTCGCGCGCGCTCTGGGTGCCGAAGCCGACGATCGCGTTGCGCTTGCGCAGGGTCTTCATCCAGTCGCGGATGCGCGCGGCGAAGGCTTCGTCGTCCAGCGCCTTCCAGCCCTCGTCGATCAGGATCATCGCCGGGCGCCCGTCCAGTCGCTCCTCGATGCGGTGGAACAGGTACAGCATCGCCGGCGTGCGCAGCTTCGGCGCGTCCAGCAGTTCGGTCATGTCGAAGCCGAGCACCGGCGTCGAAAGATCCAGGCGGTCGGCGGGGTTGTCGAACAGCCACGCGTGTTCGCCGCCGTCGCACCACGGCGCCAGGCGCGCGGCGAGGTCGTCCGGCGCGGCGCGGCGATGCCCGCCGAGCAGTTCGCGGAAATAGCGCAGCCGCCGCACCGGGAACGCCTGCGCGTAGCTGGCGTCGACCGCCTGCGCGACGATGGCCGCTTCCTCCACGCCCAGGCGTTCGCCCGGCGCGCAAACCAGCCGTTCGATCCAGTCGCGCAGGAAGGCGCGGTTGTTCGCCGTGTCCGGCAGTTGCAGCGGATTGAAGCCGCTGGCCTCGCCGCTGCGCAGGGTCGAATAGTGGCCGCCGGTGGCGCGCACGAAGATTTCGCTGCCGCGATCCTTGTCGAACAGCACCGTGCGCGGCGCGTAGCGGCGCGCCTGCGCGGCGAGGAAGTTCATCGCCACGGTCTTGCCCGAACCGGACGGCCCGATCACGCTGAAGTTGCCCAGGTCGCCGCGATGGAAGTTGAAGAAGTACGGCGTGGCCGCGCTGGTCTCCAGCACGCTCAGCGCCGCGCCCCAGTGGTTGCCGTCGGCCCGTCCCTGCGGAAAGCCGTGCAGCGAGGCGAAGCCGGCGAACGCGCCGGTCGAGATCAGCGCCTTGCGCGCGGCGTAGTCCTCGTTGCCGGGGAACTGCGCCCAGAACGCCGGCTCCAGCGCCAGTTCCTCGCGCACCGCGACCGCGCCGAGGTCGGCCAGCGCGGCGGCGCATTCGGCGACCGCCGCGTCCAGCGCGTCCAGCGATTGTTCGCGCACCAGCAGCGAGAAATGGTGTTCGCCCAGCGCCGAGCGGCCGGCGGCCAGGTCGTCCTTGGCCTCGGCCAGACCGCGGCGCAGGCTTTCCGAATCGTCGTCGGCGGCGCGCTGGCGGCGCAGCGCCAGGCCGACGCGCTCCATCCCGGTCTGCCGGTCGACAAAGGCGAAGCCTTCGCTCAAGGTCATTTCGAACGGCAGCCGCAGCAGCGCGTCGAGCATGCCGGGCATCGCCTGCGGCGGGTATTCCTTCAGCCCCAGCATCGCCGAGAAATCGCTGTGGCCGTCGGCGCCGCGGCGCTCGATGGCGTCGATGCCGAAGCTGATGCGGCGGTAGGGCAGGTGCTGGCCGGCGTCGCCCTGCGGCTCCAGCATCGGCTGCAGTTCGCCGTTGAACAGCGCCGAGAGGAATTCCAGCGGTTCCGAGCAGCGCCCGTGCGGGGTGTCGTAGCCGTCGAGCAGGCGCGGCGCGTAGCCCTGCAGCGCCGACGTCAGCGCCTCGCGCACCGCGTCGAGTTCGCGCAGTTCGCGCGCCAGCGCCGCATCGGCCTCGCCGCGCGCCAGCCCGCGCCGCGCGCGGCCCAGCAGGCGGTCGAGCAGGCCGGCCTTGCCGCGCGCCGGACGCCGCACCACGGTGACGAACAGGTCGTTGACGAACAGCCGGCGCGCGCCCAGCGCCGCCTGCCAGCGCGCGTCCAGTTCGGCGCTCACGGGGTCGTCGAATTCGCCTTCGGTCGCCACCTGCACGCGCCGGCGCAGCAGGTGGTGGTGGACCACGTAGCGCGAATCGGCGATGGCGCGCAGCGCGGCGTCGCGCGCGCGCTGGCGGTGGTTGAGCATGTCGTCGTCGGCGGTTTCGAAGGCGAAACCGGACAACTGCAGGCACTGCATCAGCGCGCCGTCGCGCAACTGCACGCTGCGGCCGTCGACGACGCGCAGGTACGGCAGGCGGTCGCCCGAGCGCGCCTCGCGCCGCAGCCAGCGGGCGAAGTCGGACGGCGATGCGTTGCGGGGCGCGTTCTTGCTCATGGCGATTCCGTCGCGAAGTCGGGGGTCAGGGCGCGTAGCTGTTGCAGCGCCACAGCCGCCAGTTCGGCACGCGCGGGCAGCGGCTCACCCGCACCCGCCACAGGTCGAAGATGCGCGGCTCGCGCAGGCAGGCCAGGTAGCCGATGCCGTGCATGACCAAGGCCGCGCCCAGCGCCCAGAACGAGCGCGTGACCAGGAACGCCTCGGTCGTCACCACGCCGTTGACGATGAAGTAGCTGTAGGTGACGCCGGCGAACATCTGCGGCTGGGTCAGCGCGCGGAACACCGGGGTGCGCTGCAGGGCGGCCACGGCGACGCCTCAACCCGCCGCCGAGCGGATGCCGGCCACGATCGTGGTCGCGCCGAACAGCACGAAGCAGCCCAGGATCACGGTCGCGCCGAAGCGCCAGTTGATGCGGCCGCTGAGCATCATGAAACCGACCACCGCCACCGCGATCACTGCGACCGCGGTGGCGACATTGCCGAGCAGGGTGCCCTGCACCCAGTTCAGCGCGTTGAGGATCGGGCCGGAACCGGCCGGGGCGGCCAGCGCCGGCAGCGGCGCGAACGCGAGCGCGGCGGCGGCGATGCGGGAGCGGATTTGCAGGGTCATGGTGCACCTCCTGATGCGGATGGAGTCGATGGCGGGTTCGACGCGACGGCGGCGACGGCGAGATGTTCGAGATTGCGGCGCACGTAATCGCGGGTTTCGCGGAACGGCGGCACGCCGCCGTATTGCTCGACGTGGCTGCCGCCGGCGTTGTAGGCGGCCAGCGCCAGGTCGATGTTGCCGTCGAAGCGGTCCAGCATTTGCCGCAGGTAGGCCGCGCCGCCGTCGATGTTCTGCGCCGGGTCGCGCGGATCGACGCCCAGGCTGCGCGCGGTGTCCGGCATCAACTGCATGATTCCGATCGCGCCGGCCGGGGAAACGGCGTCGGCGCCGTAGCCGGATTCGGCGCGCGCCACCGCGTCGATCAGCCACGGGCTCAGATCGTGGCGTTGCGCGGCGGCTTCCACGGCGGCGCGATAGCGCGGTGGCACCGTGGCCGGCAGCGTCGCGACCGTCGCCGGCATGGCCGTTGCGGCGTCGCCGTCTGCTTCCGCGCCCAGCCAGCGCACCGTGCCGTCGTCGCCGACCTCCAGCACCTGCGCCTGCGCACCGGCGACGAATCCGAAAAGCAGCGCGAACGCGACGCGGATCATGGCCGGCACTCCACGGCGGGCAGCGGCAGGTTGCGCCGTTCGCACGCGGCGTGCGTCAGCGGGCGATGGAAGCTCAGCGGCGACAGCCACAGGAACGCGAGCAGGTGCAGCGCCGCGAACGCGGCCAGCGCGCCGGTCTGGCGCCGGTGCAGCGATGGCCAGCGTTCGATCGCCGCGCGCCACGCCAGCACCGCGATCAGGAAGCCCAGCAGCAATCCGTCGAAGGCGTGGTACAGGTACATCAGCCGCCGCGAGGCGATCCACGAATGCAGCACGAAGCAGGCGATCCACGCGGCCAGCAACGCCGCGATCAGGAAACCGCTCCGCGCTCGCATGACGTCGACCGGCCGTCGCCATTGCAGCCACAGCAATACTGCCGCCACCAACGGCGCCAGCGTCGCCAGGGTCCAGCCGACCGGGTTGGCGGCCAGTTGCACGTAGGCCGTGTACGTGCCGTCGGAATCCCAGCGATAGTTGATCGGTTTCCACTGCCGCAGCCATTGCGCGGGCGTGGAACTGTTTTCGTCGCGCAATCCCAGCCCGTCCGCGTCGGCGGCGATGAAGCGCGCATAATCCGCTGCGGCATCGAACAGCACGCGTGGCGACAGCGCAACCTCGTGCTGCAGGTAGCGGCGATACGCGCCGGTGACGAAGGCCGCGTCCTGGCGGCCGGCCACGGTCGCGGCGTCGGGCATCTCGCGGCCGATGGAAACGTGCGCGGCCAGCACCAGGACGCTGGCCAGCAAGCCGGCGGCGAGCATGCGAAGGGAGGTCGCCGCCGCCGCGATCAGGCCCGATGCGACGCCTTCGCCGCGCCGTTCCCATGCGCGCAGCAGCGCCAGCATCGCCGCCGGCGCCAGCAGCCAGGCCGCGTTCAACTTCACCAGCATGGCCATCGCGCCGAATGCGCCGACCGCCGCTTCGCGCCAGCCCGCGTGCCGCGGCCGGATCGCCGCGCTGGCCAGCGCCCACAGCGCCAGTACGGCGAACAGCAACTGGAACGCGTCCAGGTGCGCCGCGCGCAGGTGCGCCGCGAGCGCGTTGTCGAACACGAACAGGTTGGCCGCCAGCAGCGCCAGCGGCAGCGATCGCGCCAACGTCAGCGCCAGCCCGAACAGCGCCAGTGCGGTCGCGGTTGCGGCCAGTCCCGACGCCAGCCGCATGCCGAGGAAGGAATAGCCGGCCGGCAGCATTTCGCCGCTGGCGTGCTTGTCGGCGCCGAGACGCGAGGTGTCCAGCGCCGCGTTCGGCTTCATCAGCGCGTCGCCGGCGGCCAGCAGCATCGACCCCAGCGGCGGATGCGTGCCGAACTGCGCGCGCCCGTCTTCGTAGCGCTGGGTCGAAGTCAGGTAATAACCCTCGTCCCAGAGCATGCCGGCCGGGCGGTCGAGGCCGGCCACGAAGTTGGTCGCCGCCAGCAACGCCACCAGCGCCGCCGCCGCGCCGACGAGCGCGCGCGTTCCGCACCCGGCCTGCGCCAGGGAACATGCGGCATGCGTCGGCGCGGCGGCGCTCATGGCGGCGCTCCGGTCAGGCCAGGCCGACGGTGACCGTGGCGGTGTAGCCGTCGGTGGTGTTGCCGCTGAACGAGGGCGTCATCGCCGCGATCTGCGCCGAGGTGTTGTCGCCGAACACGTTGTCGCTGGACAGGCTGACCCTGGATTTGTTGGTGACGCTGGCGCTGTAGCCGCTGACGCTGGCGTAGACCGCGTCGCAGACATCGTCGTCCATTGCGAATTGCGAGGTCAGCACCCTGCTGCCGGAACTGGCGCTGGTGGCTCCGCTCAGGCTGGAATAGACCTCGAAATGGATGTGCGGCCAGCGCCCGGAGTAGCAGGCCGGGAAGATCGTGGTGAAGGTGACCTGGCCGTTGCTGTCGGTCACCTGCACGCCGCGCAGGTAGTTCTGGTTCTGCACGCCGCTGCTGTACAGCGAATAGGTGCCGTCGCGGGTGCAGTGCCACACGTAGATCGCATAGCCTTCCAGTGGCGTGCAGCCGTCGCTGACATCGACCAGGGTGATGGTCAGGGTCAACGGCAGGCCCGCGGCGGTGCCGCTGTAGTCGCCGTAGCTGCTGCGGATGTCGCTGCGCACGATGCCGTCGTCGTCGAGCACGTTGACGATGCTGCCGTTGACGCTGTTGGTGCCGTCGGCCGGGTAGGGGCCATTGGTTTCGGTGGGGTCGACGACGCAGGTGCCCGAACCGGAACTGCTGCTCGAGCTGGAGCTCGAGCTGGAACTGGAACTAGCGCTGGAACTGCTGGAACTGGCGCTGCTGCTTGAACTGGAGCTGGAACCGCCGGACGAGGAACCGCTGCTCGAACCGCCGCCGCCGCATGCGACCAGTACCGCGGCCGCGCCGCTGCCGGCGATCCAGCCCAGCACCTGTCGGCGTTCGCGCGCCCGCCGGGCCATGGTTTCGAGATCCTGCTGCAGTCCGCCGTCCTGGTGGTCGTCGTGTTCCTTGATCTCGGGATAGGACATCTGGCTTTACTCCTGACTGGGGTTGGCTGGAAAGACGGGCTGCATCGGGGACCGGGGGGAAGAGGGGGCAGTCGCCCGATGCAGCCCGTGAGAGGCGACGCTAGGCAGGGCGTGTGGCGGACGCTTGTCGCCATGTTTCAGGCGCTGACAAGGTATGGCCGGCATTCAGGTCCTGGCCGGCGGGCATTCAGGCGCGGCGGCCGGGCGCGGCGGCGGACGCCCGCGCATCGGCCCGCGCCGCTTCCGGCGTTGCCGTGCGCCGCCCATGTTTCGGTTCTTTGCACGGCCGACAAACGCCGCATAAACTCGGCTGCTATTCATGCCGGCATGAACGCATCGCCAACCGAAATGGACCTGCAATCGCTGATCATGGTCGTCGACGACGATGCCGGCCTGCGCGACCTGACCACCGGATTCCTGCGCGAGCACGGCTACCGGGTCGTGGCCGTGGAAGACGTCGCGCGGATGCGCCAGGCGATGGACGCGCACCGCCCCGACCTGATCATCCTCGACGTGATGATGCCGGGCGAAGACGGCCTGAACGCCGCCCGCCAGCTCGCCAGCAACCGCAACGGACCGGCGGTGATCATGCTCAGCGCGCTCGGCAGCGACACCGATCGCATCATCGGCCTGGAAGTCGGCGCCGACGACTACCTGGCCAAGCCGTGCAATCCGCGCGAACTGCTGGCGCGGGTGCGCGCGGTCCTGCGCCGGCGCCAGGCCGGGGAGCCGGTGACGACGGCGGAAGGCCACCTGTACGAATTCGCCGGCTGGCGGCTGGACATCCTGCGCCGCGACCTGCGCGATCCCAGCGGTGTCTTCATCGACCTGTCCGACGGCGAATTCACCCTGCTGCGCGCCTTCGTCGAGCATCCGCAGCGCGTGCTCAGCCGCGACCAGTTGCTGGACTTCGCCCACGGACGCAACGTCGAGGTCTTCGACCGCGCCATCGACACCCAGATCAGCCGCCTGCGCCGCAAGTTGAACGAACGCACCAGCCAGGAACTGATCCGCACCGTGCGCAACGAGGGCTACATGCTGCTGCCGGCGGTCCGGCGGCTATGAGCCGGCGCGCGGGCGGAACCGGCCTTTCGATCTTCAACCGCACCTTCCTGCTGCTGCTGGCCGCGCTGGCGGTCGCGCAGGGCGTCGCCGTGGCCCTGCTGATCCACGCGCCGATCCGCAGCGGCGCGGCCGAGTTGATGGAAGTCGTCGCGCTGCTGTCCAGCCGCATTCCGTCGAGCAACAGCGGGCTGCGCGTGTATACGACCGACTCCCGTCCGGCGCCCGATCCCGGCAAGGGTTTCCGCAGCGACGAGACCGTGCGGCTCTGGATCGCGCGCTGGCTGGGCGTGGAACCCGACGCGGTGGTGTTCGTCTCGACTCGCATGGTGCGCCTGCGCGGGGGCGGGCCGGATCGCGATGGCGACGTCCCGCCGCAAGCGCCTGCGCCGGCCCCGGTCCCCGCGCCGGCTTCGTCTCTGGCCGCGCCCCCGTCGCCCCCGATCCCGGAACCGGCCGCGGCCGTGGTGCCCGAGAAAGCCCCGTTGGCGGTCGATCCGGCGCCCAAGGCGGTTGCGCCGGCGGAGACGCCGCCGGCGATCGTGCCGCTGGCGATCCCGCCCGTGGAAATCGAACCGCCGCAGATCGCGCCGTCGCCGATGCCGCGGCCGACCTTCGATGCCCCGGCCAATCGCCGCTTCAACGAGCCGTCCAACCGCGATCGTGCGCCGAACGAACGCCGTTCCGACCCCGGTTTTCCCGGCGCCCGTCCGCCGATGAACGGACCGCCGGGCAATCCCGCGCCGGGCGGCGGCGGTCCCCCGGGCGGCGGCGCTCCGCCCCCGGGCACCCGTTTCTTCCTGGTGGTGGTCCCGCCGCCGCCCGCGTTCCGGCCGGTGTTGCCGGCGAGCGCCCTGATGGCGGTCGCCGCCGCCGCGCGGACCCGCATCGCCGACGGTTCCGCGCAGGCGCCGCCGCCCTTCGATCCCGGCGCGGGCCCGCCGGGCTTCGGCGATCGCCCGCCGCCGGGCGGCGAACTGGCGCCGGACACGCTGCTGCGCGGCGACTTCATCGCCGCCGTGCGCCAGCCCGACGGCCGCTGGCGCGTGGTCGAATCGACCGAGCGCGGCCTGCTCGCCCGCATCGGCAAGCAGGCCGGCCTGCTGTTCCTGCTGGGCCTGGCGATCCTGCTGCCGCTGGCGTGGTGGTTCTCGCGCGCGCTGTCGGCGCCGATCCGCGAATTCGCCCGGGCCGCCGACCACCTGGGGCGCAACCCGGACGCGCCGCGGCTGCCGCGCCAGGGACCCAGCGAGATCGCGCTGGCCGCCGATTCCTTCAACACCATGCAGACCCGGCTCAACCGCATGATCGCCGAGCGCACGCAGATGGCGGGCGCGATCGCGCACGACCTGCGCACGCCGCTGGCGCGGCTGGCGTTCCGCCTGGACAGGCTGCCGGCGGACGAACAGCAGAAGGCGCAGGCCGACATCGAGGAGATGAAATCGATGATCGCCTCCGCGCTGGACTTCCTGCGCGACCAGTCGCGGTCCGGCGCGCGCGAGCGCCTCGATTTCCGCTCGCTGGCGGAAAGCGTGGTGGACGGACTGGCCGACACCGGCCAGGACGTGACGCTGGAGGCGGGCGCTTCGGCCACCGTCGTCGGCGATCCCATCGCCTTGCGCCGGGTGGTCGCCAACCTGGCCGACAACGCGCTGAAATACGGCCAGCGCGCGCGGCTGCGCATCCATGCCGAAGGCGACGCGTGCCTGCTGCAGGTCGACGACGATGGTCCCGGCATCGATCCGGCGCAGGCCGAGCTGCTGTTCATGCCGTTCTACCGCGGCGAGGCCTCGCGCAACCGCAACACCGGCGGCACCGGGCTGGGGCTGGCCAGCGTGCAGGGCATCGTCGCCAGCCACGGCGGGGAAGTGTCGCTGCGGAACCGTCCCGAGGGCGGATTGCGGGTGACGGTGACGCTGCCGGTCGGTTGAGCGCGCCCGGCGGCTACCAGTCGATCTCGCCGCGGATCAGCGTGCGCACCTGTCCGCCGGACCAGACGTCGCCGGCCGCGTCGACCCGCAGCGTCAGTTGCGCGTCGAAACCGACCTCGCGGCCCTGGCTGACGGCGAAGCGCCGGCTGCCGTCGGCCGCGGCCGCGTGCGGCAATGCGCCGCGCTCGTCCAGCCAGGCGGCCAGCACCGCGTTGGCCGCGCCGCTGGCGGCGTCCTCGAAGCGGCGGCCGTTGCCGACGAAGGCGCGCACGGCGAAATCGAAGGCTTGCCCGGCGTCGGCGCGGGCGTAGGCGAACACGCCCATGCTGCCGGTCGATTCGGCGAACGCCGCGATCGCGTCCCAATCCGGCTCGAGCGAACGCAGCGCCGTTTCGCCGGCGACCTCGACCAGCCACCAGCGGCGGCCGCCGTCCATCAGCGCCGGCGGCAATGCGCCGAACTCCCATGCGTGCGTTGCGTCGGCCAGCCGGGCGTCGTCGCGGGCGACGACTTCGGCGACCCGCGCGCGCGGGCTGCGGATGGCGATGCTGCGTCCCTTGCCGGCAGCGTCGCCGTCTTCGTCGTCGATGCGCAGCGGCAGCAGGCCGGCGACGCCTTCCTGCATCAGCCTGCCGTCGCGCGGCGCGGCGATGCCGGCTTCGATGACCGCATGCGCGGTGCCGACGCTGGGATGGCCGGCGAACGGCACTTCGGCCTGCGGGCTGAACATCCGCAACCGGTAGTCGGCGTCGGGCGAAGTCGCCGGCAAGACGAAGGTGGTTTCCGGCAGCCCGGTCCAGCGCGCGATGGCCTGCATCGTCGCATCGTCCAGGCCTTCGCCATCCAGCACCACGGCCAGCGGATTGCCGGCGCCGGGGTAGGGCGAGAACACGTCAAGCTGCAGGAAGCGGCGCGAAGGCATGCGCGGGATATCCGTCGGGCGATGCCGCATTGTAGAAGGCGTCGGTCACGCCGCCGCGCGCGGCGACGATTCCGGCGCGGGATCGAACAGTTCCGCCGGCAGTTCGCGGAACACCTGCGCCAGTTGCGGCAGGAACTCGGCCAGCGCCGAGCTCTTGCGCCACAGCATGGCGATGCGGCGGCTGGGATGCGAGTCGTTGAAGTGCAGCAGGCGGATGTTCTGCGAACGCGCCACCGGCGGCTTCACCGCCAGCGTCGGCAGCAGGGTCGCGCCGACGTTGGCCGCCACCATCTGCCGCAGCGTCTCCAGGCTGGTGGCGCGGAATTCGGATTTCTCGTCGGCGCCGGACAAGCGGCAGACCTCCAGCGCCTGTTCGCGCAGGCAATGGCCGTCCTCCAGCAGCAGCAGTTTCTGCTCGGACAGTTCCTTCAGGTTCAGCGAGTCGCGCTGCGCCAGCGGATGGTTTTCCGGCACCGCCAGCAGGAACGGTTCTTCGAACAGCGGTTCGACGTGCATCCGCTCGTCGTGCACCGGCAACGCCAGCAGGCCGGCGTCCAGCGTGCCCTCGCGCAGCCGCGCCAGCAGCACGTCGCTCTTTTCCTCGACCAGCAGCAGTTCCAGCCGCGGGAAGCGCGCGCGGATGCACGGGATCACGTGCGGCAGCAGGTACGGCCCCAGCGTCGGGAAGATGCCCAGCCGCACCCGGCCGGCCTCGGGGTCCTGGCTGCGGCGCGCGGCTTCCTTCATCTGCTCGACCTCGGCGACGATGCGGCGCGCGCGTTCGACCGCCTCGCGTCCAGCCGGGGTCAGCATCACCTTGCGCGGCACGCGTTCGACCAGCGGCACGCCCAGTTCCTCCTCCAGCTTGCGGATCTGGGTCGACAGCGTCGGCTGGCTGACGAAGCTGGCCGCCGCCGCCTTGCCGAAGTGCTTGTGGTCGGCCAGGGCCACCAGGTATTTGAGATCGCGCAGGTTCATGAACGAATCGTCATCGGCGTTGGCTATCTATTTGGGGTTCGGCCACGAAATTGTCAATCGCTGGCTTACTCTATGCGCCCCGTTCCCACCCGCAGTCTCCCGCCCATAGCCGCATGAGCCTTCGTCGCGCCTTCCCGATCGTTTCGTTGGCCATGCTGCTGACCGCCTGCGGCAGCGAAGCCGTCAAGCCCGAACCCCCGCCCGCCGTCGTGGCGCCGCCGCCGTTACCGCCGCTGAAGATCGGCCTGGCGCTGGGCGGCGGCGCGGCCAAGGGCTTCGCCCACATCGGCGTGATCAAGATGCTGGAGGCCAACGGCATCAAGGCCGACGTGGTCGCCGGCACCAGCGCCGGCAGCGTGGTCGGCGCGCTGTACGCCAGCGGCATGGACCCGTTCCTGATGCAGCAGAAGGCGATGGCGCTGGACGAGACCAGCATCCGCGACATCAAGCTGTTCGGCGGCGGGCTGATCGAAGGCAGGGCCTTGCAGGACTACGTCAACGTCCAGGTCGGGCGCAAGCCGATCGAAGGCCTCAAGCTGCCGTTCGCCGCCGTGGCCACGCGGCTGGAAACCGGCGACCGTACCGTGTTCGTGCGCGGCAACACCGGCCAGGCGGTGCGCGCGTCCAGCAGCGTGCCGGGCGTGTTCGAACCGGTGCGGATCGGCGAACGCAACTACGTGGACGGCGGCGTGGTCAGCCCGGTGCCGGTCGACGCCGCGCGCCAGCTCGGCGCCGACGTGGTGATCGCGGTGGACATCTCGACCAAGGCCAGCGGCGTCACCCCGGGCAGCATGGCCGGCATCGTCAACCAGTCGATTGCGATCATGGGCCAGACCCTGGGCAGGCAGGAACTGGCGCGCGCCGATGCGGTGATCCGCCCGCAGGTCAGCGACATCGGCCCGGCCAGCTTCGAGCAGCGCAACAACGCGATCCTGGAAGGCGAGCGCGCCGCGCTGGCCGCGCTGCCGCAGATCCGCGCGAAGATCGCCGAACGCGAAAAGGCGCGCGCCGACGCGGCGCAACCGCAGCTCGCGCAACCGAAAGCCGAAGACATCGACTGCGGCGGCACCTGGGTACGCAGGCTCAATCCGTTCGCCAAGGACAAGGCCTGCTGAATTGAAACATCCCCCTTTCTGCGATGGGAGAGGGAAGCCGGAATCGACGTTGTGCCCGGTTAACCTTGCGTCGCACTGCGGCGGGCAAACTGCGCCGGCATCGGCAACGAACTGCCGATGCGGGCACGGCGGGCGCGGCATCCGCCTGAGAGCGTGTTATGCACTTTTACGCACATTTCCGCACGCTTGCGCCATCGCGATGCCGCGTTACGGACCTTGCCAAGGCCACCAGCCTTGCCTGCGGCCCGCGCCTTGCCTCGCAATGGCGCAAACGCACGGAAATGCACGTAAAAGCACATAACACGCTCTAGGACGGATGCGAGCGGATATCGTGCAATCGGCAGGATCGGGCGAAAACGGACAGCGATTCATTGCCGCAAGCTGCGCCGCGCTGATGCTGTGGCTGATGGCGCGCCTGTTGCTGTGGGAACCGCAGCCTCCGTCGACATCGCATGAAAGCGTGACTACGCAGGTGTATTTCGTGCGGCGCACACCGCCGCCATTGCCGCAGTCGCCGATGCCGGCGTCGCAGCCGTCGCCATCCGCAACGACCGCCGCCATCGCCCGGCCGCCGCCGGTCGTCGCCGGCCAGCGCGACGACGCGCCGCGCCACAGCGACGAACCGCCGCCGCCGGTCGCCGGACCGCTCTACACCCGCGACGGCCGCGTGCGCGTGCGCGACGAAACCGCGGCCGCATCCACGGCGCGTCCGCCCGGCATGCCGGCGTCCGGCGACGAGGCGAAGAAATTGCTGGAACGCGACAATCCGATCGACTACCGGCCGACCCGCTTCGACAAGGACTGGGTCAGCGACGGCACCCTGGGCCAGGTCGCGGCGCAGTCCATCGGGCGCGGGCTGAAGAAGGCCATCAAGACCGTCAGCGGCATGCTGCCGGTGCAGCAGATCGAACCGCCCGTCGCGCGCCCGCCGCCGGACGTCGCGTTCAATCCCGGCCTGCACGCCAACGCCGCCGACCTCGGCAGCGAGGCCACCGGCGACGCCTACAAGGCCGCGCCGATCGCGCACGAGAAACCGCCGGGCGACGGCGAAGCCGGCCGCCGTATCCGCGAGTCGCTGGCCGCCCTGCGCCAGCGCAGCGCCGGTTGCGAGCGCGCCTTGCGCGACAGGCTGCTGGCGCCGGTATCCAAACACCTGAAGGATCTGGAACAGGCCGAACACGGCCTGGCGCACGGCGCCGATCCGCTGCTGGCCGAGCGCATCCTGCCGCAGCAACTCGACAGCGCCTACGACCTGTCGCGCAGGGCGTTGTGGTATGCGGAGAAGAAGCTGGCCGCGTGCGGCGGTTGACCGCGCCGGTCTACGCGATTTCGCTGGCGACCGTTTTCGCGCCGACCCGCCGCCTTTCGGCCTGCATGTCGTGCAGCGGCCGCACCTCGATGCTGCCGAAGCGGATCCACGGGAATTCGTGGGCGATGCGCACGGCCTCGTCGATGTCCGCAGCTTCGATCAGGTTGAAGCCGGCCAGTACTTCCTTGGTCTCGGCGAAGGGACCGTCCAGCACCGTGCTGCGGCCGTCGCGCATGCGCACCGTGCGTGCGCAGGCGACCGGTTCCAGTTGCTGGTAGCCCAGCAGCTTGCCCTGCGCCTTCAGTTCCTCGGCGTGGTCCAGGCAGCCGCGCATCAGCCGGTCGTATTCAGCGGCGGGCAGGGCCGCGAGCAGTTCGGGATCGGGATAGACCAGCAGCAGGAATTGCATGCGCGGCTCCGGCAGGAACGATCGGGGGCGTCATGGTCGCACAGGCGCGGCCCTTGCAGAACAATCGCTTGCGCGCGCGCAAATTGGTTTATCGCCCGATGGCGGGAGGGCCGGTCCGGGCGGGATACGCCGTGAACCCATCCCTGGGGGCTCGTTCGCCGCATCCATGCGGCTCACGGTCCCGCCCGGACCGGGCTCTCCCGCCATCGGGCGATGAACCGGAAAATTTTCTGCGTCGGCGTGTCGATTTTCCGCTCCCCCGTCCGTCGCATGGGGTGAAGGCGGGCAATGCCGCCGCAGGAGACGCGACGATGAAAGTGATGGTGATGGTCCGGGCCACGGCCGAGGGGGAAAGCGAGGATTTCGCGATCGATCCGGAGCTGATGGAAGCGATGGGCCGCTTCAACGAAGAACTGGCCGCGGCTGGCGTATTGCTGGCCGCCGACGGCCTGAAACCCAGCCGCTACGGCGCGCGGATACGCTACGACGGCGCCAGGCGCCAGGTGATCGACGGTCCCTTCGCCGAGACCAAGGAACTGATCGCCGGCTTCTGGCTGTGGCAGGTGCGCTCGCTCGACGAGGCGATCGAGTGGGCGAAGCGCAGCCCCAACCCGTTCCACAGCGTGTGCGAAGTCGAAATCCGACCGTTGTACGAGCTCGACGATCCCATCTTCGAGGACTTCAGCGACGGGCGACGCGAGAGGAAGCGAGCCCTGCAGGAGCTCTTCGAAGGCAAGCGTTGAAAAAACCGTCCAGCCAAGGAAAGAAACCATGAAACTGATCCCGTACCTGATGTTCCGCGAAGGTCTGTGCCGCGAGGCCTTCGCGTTCTATGCGCAGGCCTTGCGCGGCGAGATCGTCTCGACCGCGACCTATGGCGACATGGGGCCGGACATCCCAGAGCCGATGAAGCCGCTGATCGCCAACGTCCACCTGCTGGCCGGCGGCGCTTCGATCATGGGCGCGGACGCCATGGAAAACCCCGACGGCCAGGCCACCACCTCGGTCAACATCGAAGCGGAAAGCATCGAGGAAGCCGAGCGCGTGTTCGCCGCGATGTCGGCCGGCGGGCAGGTGCGCATGCCGCTGGGCGAGACGGCATGGTCGCCGCGCTTCGGCATGTTCGACGACCGCTACGGCCAGCCGTGGATGGTCAATTGCATGAAACCGCAAGCGGAGGAGAACTGACATGCCCGGCACCGTCAAACTGCATCGCGTATTGCGCGCACCGGCCGCGCGCGTCTACCGCGCCTTCCTCGACGCCGACGCGCTGTCCAAGTGGCTGCCGCCGAACGGCTACACCGGCAAGGTCCACACGATGGATGCGCGCGTCGGCGGCGGCTACCGCATGTCGTTCGCCAACCTGGATACCGGCGGCAGCCATTCGTTTTCGGTCGAATACCTGGAACTGGAGCCGGACGCCCGCATCGTCCACACCGACCGGTTCGACGATCCCAACCTGCCGGGCACGATGGCGGTCACCATCGCGCTGACGCCGGTCTCGTGCGGCACCGAGCTTTCGATCGTGCAGGAAGGCATCCCCGACCCGATCCCGACCGACCAGTGCTACCTGGGCTGGCAGCAATCGCTGGCGCTGTTGGCCCTGCTGGTCGAAGCGGAGCTCCCCGCATGACGCTGGCACTGTACGGCCATCCGTTTTCCTCGTACACGCAGAAGGCGCTGATCGCGCTGTACGAGAACGGCACGCCCTTCGAGTTCCGCTGCATCGGCCCGGATACGCCGCAGCACGTGGACGAATGGCTGCGACGCTGCCCGCTGCGCCGGTTCCCGCTGCTGGTGGATGACGGGCGCGACGTCGTCGAGGCCAGCATCATCATCGAGCACCTGCAACTGGCGCATCCCGGACCGGTGCGGCTGCTGCCCGCGGATCCGGCGGCCGCGCTGGAAGCGCGTTTCCTCGACCGCTGTTTCGACCTGTACGTCATGGATGCGGTGCAGGTGGCGGTGGCCAGCGCCTTGCAGCGGATACCGATGGAGCAGGAGCCGGCGCGGAAACATGCCGCCGAGAGGCTGGAACAGGCCTATGCCTGGCTGGAAACACGACTCGCCGGCCGAACCTGGGCCGCGGGCGCGGAATTCACCTTGGCGGATTGCGCGGCCGCGCCGGCCTTGTTCTATGCGGACTGGACGCACCAGATTGCCGACAGTTTCCCGTTGTTGCGGGCCTATCGCCAGCGCCTGCTGACACGCCCATCGTTCGCCCGGGCAGTCGAGGAGGCGCGGCCGTTTCGGCCACTTTTCCCGCTCGGTGCCCCGGACCGTGATTGAATCGCTGTACCCACGCAACCAGAGGAGCAAACGACATGAGCTACGTGGACGGATTCGTGATCCCGGTGCCGCAGGCGCGCCTGGACGAATACAGGAAGATGGCGCGGCTGGGCCGCAAGGTGTGGATGGAGCACGGCGCGCTGGCCTACCACGAGTGCGTGGCCGACGACGCGCCGGTGGGCAAGCTGACCTCGTTCCCGCGTTCGGTCAAGCTGAAGGAAGACGAAGTGGTGGTGTTCTCGTACATCGTCTACAAGTCGCGCGCGCACCGCGACAAGGTCAACAAGCTGGCGATGAACGACAAGCGCTTCGCGAAGATGGACTTCAAGAACATGCCGTTCGACGGCAAGCGCATGATCTTCGGCGGTTTCAAGACGCTCGTTTCGGCGTAGCGTTGCCGATTCGCGATCTACACGGAGAAGCCACATGACGACACCCGCGAAAAACACGATCTGCCTCTGGTACGACGGCGGCGCCGAGGACGCGGCGCGGTTCTATGCCGCCACCTTCCCGGATTCGTCCGTCGGCGCCATCCTCCGCGCGCCGGGGGATTTCCCTTCGGGCAAGCAAGGCGACGTATTGACGGTCCAGTTCACCGTGCTGGGCATCCCGTGCCTGGGGCTCAACGGCGGTCCCGAGTTCGCGCACAGCGAGGCGTTCTCGTTCCAGGTCGCCACCGCCGACCAGGCCGAGACCGATCGCTACTGGAACGCGATCGTCGGCAATGGCGGCAGCGAGAGCGCATGCGGCTGGTGCAAGGACAAGTGGGGCCTGTCCTGGCAGATCACGCCGGTCGCCCTGACCGAAGCCATCGCCGACCCGGATCCGGCCGCGGCCAAGCGCGCGTTCGAGGCGATGATGCGGATGCGCAAGATCGACATCGCCGCGATCGAGGCGGCGCGTCGCGGGTAACGGCGCGTCAGGCCACACGAGACCTGCTTTTCAACCGCCGGCTTGGCACAACGTGAGGATGATATGTTCAGGCGCAATTTCCTGAAGACTGCCACAACGATCGCAGTGCTGGCTGCGACCCTTCCCCTTCAAGCCAAGGAAATCTCCGCCATGCCAAATGAGAACTTCGCCGACGTTAATGGCCAGCACATCTTTTACAGCGTGCATGGAACCGGCAAGCCGCTCATTCTTCTTCATGGGGGCATCAACCCAGACAGCTACGGGAGCAATCTGGCCGAACTGGCCAAGGGCCGACAGGTGATCGCCGTCCATCTCCAGGCGCATGGGCGCACACCGGATTCCGACAGGCCACTGCGCGGTGAAACGCTGGGCGACGACGTTGCCGCCCTGATCGGTCACCTGAAATTCGGCAAGGCCGACGTCATGGGCTACTCGTTCGGCGCAGGCGTCGCGTTGCAGGCTGCCATCCGCCATCCAGACGCGGTGGATCGGCTCGTGATCGTATCCGCAGCGATGCGACTGGATGGCTTTTATCCGGAGGGGATAGCGGCCTTCGATCAACTGGAAGCCAATGCCGCCACGTTCGGCCCCGCCGTCAAGGCATCGCCGTTGGGAGAGGCCTATCCCGATGTCGATTGGACAAATCTTTTCAGCAAGGTTGGCGAAATGGCCAAACGGCCCGCTGACGTGAGTGCCGACATCGCCAAGGTTCGAGCCCGCACACTGTTGGTCTTTGCCGACGCCGACGCCATCCGGCCCGAACACATGGTCGAATTCTGGAAGGCGTTGGGGGGCGGCCAGCGCGATGCCGGGATCGATGGCTCGCTGCGGCCCGCAAACCAGCTCGCCATCGTGCCGAATACCACCCACTACACGCTCCCCGTCGATCCGATGCTGCCGCAGATCGTCGAGCGCTTCCTCACGGCCGAATAGTCTTTCCACCCCTTCCCGGAAGGCCCACCATGGCCAAGTACCTGATCTCCTTTCCCAGCGCGGCGATGGTCGTGCCCGACGGCGAATGGGAAGCGGTGATCCGCGACTCGCACGCCGCGATCGACGAAGCGAAGGCCGCTGGCGTTTACGTCTTCGGCGGCGGCATCGACGAAAGCGTGCCGCCCGTGCTCGTTGCGGCCGACGGTACGTTCGCCGAAGGCGGTTATCCGTGGGCGCCCGCGCTCAACGGCGGTTTCACCGTGCTCGAATTGCCTTCGCGCGAGGATGCCATCGCGTGGGCCGCACGCATCGCCAAGGCATGCCGCTGCGGCCAGGAACTGCGCGTCTTCGGGTTCGATCCGCAATCCTGAGAATGGCGGCAGCCGGAATGAATGGCTTGCGTTCGCACCGGCGCGGTGTTGTCATCCGTCGCCATGACCGCGACCGCGCTGCAAACCACGCTGGACACGTTGTGGCGGATGGAATCGCCGAAACTGATCGCGCGGCTGGCGCGGATGACCGGCGACGTCGGCGTCGCCGAGGAACTGGCGCAGGACTGCTTCGCCGCCGCGCTGGAACGCTGGCCGCGCGACGGCGTCCCCGACAACCCGGCCGCGTGGCTGATGTCGGCGGCGAAGAACCGCGCCATCGACCACCTGCGCCAGCGCCAGTTGCGCGCGCGCAAGCACGTCGAACTGGCGCACGAACTGGAAGGCGAGGCCGTGCACGACGATCCCGCGAGCGACGCCAGGCTGGAAGACGACATCGGCGACGATCTGCTGCGGCTGGTGTTCGTCTCCTGCCATCCGGTCCTGCCGCCCGAATCGCGCGTCGCGCTGACCCTGCGCCTGCTCGGCGGCCTTACCACCGACGAGATCGCGCGCGCCTTCCTGCAACAGGAACCAACCATCGCCCAGCGCATCGTCCGCGCCAAGAGGACGCTGGCGCAGAAGCGGGTGCCGTTCGAGGCGCCGCGCAAGGACGAACTGCGCGAGCGCCTCGACTCGGTGCTGGAAGTGGTCTACCTGGTGTTCAACGAGGGCTATTCGGCCAGCGCCGGCGAAGACTGGATGCGCCCGGCGCTGTGCGACGAGGCGCTGCGCCTGGGCCGCGTACTGGCCGGGCTGATGCCGCACGAAGCGGAAGTGCACGGCCTGCTCGCGCTGATGGAACTGCAGGCCTCGCGCCTGCGCGCGCGCAGCGGCCGCGACGGCGAAGCGGTGCTGCTGGAAGCGCAGGACCGTTCGCGCTGGGACCGGCTGCAGATCGAGCGCGGGCTGAAATCGCTGCAACGCGCGGCGCAGCTCGGCGGCCGCGACGGCTTCTATGCGCTGCAGGCCGGGATCGCCGCCTGCCATGCGTGCGCGCAGCGCGCCGAGGACACCGACTGGAACGCGATCGCCGCGCTGTACGCGCGGCTGGCCGAGGTCGCGCCGTCGCCGGTGGTCGAACTGAACCGCGCGGTCGCGATCGGCCGGGCGCTCGGACCCGCCGCGGCGCTGCCGTTAGTCGATGCGCTGGCCGTGGAGCCGAAGCTGCGCGACTACCCGCACCTGCCGGCGGTGCGCGGCGATCTGCTGGAGAAGCTCGGCCGCCTCGGCGAAGCGCGTACCGAGTTCGAGCGCGCCGCGGCGCTGACCCGCAACGCGCACGAGCGCGCGCAGATGCAGGCGCGCGCGCTGGCCTGCACGGACGCCTGTTGACGGGCGCCGGCTACCAGCGCGCCGTCAGCCGCCTGAACGGTTTCGCGGTGCGGATGCCTTCCGCGTCGAAATTCGCCGTCGTCTTGCCATCGATCGTCACCGCGGCGGGCCTGCGCCGGTTCGGCCAGTGCACCTGCAGCGCGGCGTCGCCGCGTAGGCCCGCGCCCAGTTCGATCCGCAGTTCGCTGCCGCGCTGCCGCGCGCGCAGCGTCAGCGGCCCGTAGGCGGTCGGCAACCCGTCGATCGCGATGCCCCCGCCATCGGTCCACGCCATCGGCGCGCCGGGCAGCAGTTCGAGCGCGTCGTCGCCTTCGTGCATCAGCATGCCGAAGATCGCGCGCGCGTATTCCGCGCCGATCCAGGTGTGCGGCATGTCGCCGAGGTAGATCGCGTGGCGCGGGTCGGAATACACCACCTCGGCCAGCACCTGCCATTCGGCGGGGCGGCGGTCGCCGAGCAGGCGCGTCAGCAGTTCGTTCGCCGCCTGCGGCTGGTCCAGGTGCACGTAGGTCAGCACGTTGCGCATCTCGTACGGCGTGTATGCGTACAGCGCGTCGGGCGCGTCGCGCCCGCGCACATCGTCCAGATAGCGAGCGAAGGTGCGCCGCAGCGCGTCGGCGGGCATCGTGTCCTGCTGCCCGGTCGGATCCAGGCCGATCGACACACTGGTGGGGTCGCCGTCGCCGAGGTCGGCGGAAGCGGGAATGAAGTCGGCGCCCTTCCAGCGCATCGTCGCGCGGATCGACGCCGCCAGCGATTCGCGCAGCGCCGCGTACTGTTCGCGCGCCCATTGCGCGCCGGCCGCGTCGCCCCACTTCTGCAGCAGCCAGGCGCCGTCGTGCCAGCCCTTCAGCGCCCACCAGTCGTCCCAGTAGCTGTGCGTGGGCACCGGATAGCCTTCATGGCTGATCGACGGCGCGACCAGGCCGCGGAAGCGTTCCGGCGCCGGCCGCTCGCGCAGGTAGCCGTCGGCCAGCGTGCGTTCGCGCAACTGCTGCAGGAAGCGCAGCGCCCGGGTCACCTGCTGCCGGTGCGCGCGCACGCTTTCGGCGCCGCCGTCCAGGCGCGCGGTCTCGGCGACCAGCCAGACGAATTCGCCCTGGCTGTCGTATTCGAGATCCGAGCCGAAACCGGTGTTGACCGTGCCGTCGTCATTGAGGATCGGCGAGACCAGGCCGTCCTCGTGCACGGCGTGCGCCGCATACCATTCCAGATAGTCGTGCGCGGTCTTGGCCATGCCCGTGCGCAGCAGGATTGCGGCAGTGGCGGCGCCGTCGCGGATGAACGAGCGGTTGTAGTTGCGCGGCCCCGGCTGCATCGCCGGCCCGCTCTGGTTGATCAGCATGTACGCGGCCTGCGCACGCAGCATGTCGACCAGCGAGCGGTCGGGCAGCGACAGGCAGATGCGCCCCAGCCGCGCCTGCCACTGCCGCGCGGCCTCGTCGGCGAGCCGGTCGAAGGCCGCGCCGTCGAGCGGCGCGGGCAGGGCGGGCGTCGGCGCCTGTGGCGGCGGCTGGTCCGGATCGATGCGTTCTCCGCCCAGCGCGAAGGCCAGGACGAAGTCGCGATGCGCGCCCGGCGCTAGCCGCACACGCCAGCCCTGCAGCGCCGCGCCCAGGCCCAGGTCGTCACGGGCCTGCGCCTGCGGCGGCGCCGTGCCGGCGGCGGCGTGGTGGGTGATCTCATCTTCGCCGTGCGCGCCGAACGCGGATGCGCCGCCGGCGTCGGCGGCTTGCCCGGCGCGATACAGGATGCGGCCGTTGACGCGCACCGCATCGCCTTCGACTGCGATGTCGCGGATCGGCGACAGCCCGCCGTTCTGCCACGGCGGACTGACCTGGATCGGCCGGGTCAGCAGCGAGAACGCGCCTTCGACCGCGTCCTTGCCGACATTGCGCAGCCGGTGCCGCACCAACACCACCGGCAGGCCGTCGCGCTCGATCGCGATCGCCTCGCTGTCCAGTTCGAGTCCGGGCCGCGGCGACCAGCGCAGGCCCGGCATCGGCATCCAGCCTTCGCGCAGACGGTGTTCGATCCGGGTCCGCGACGTCGCCGCCGTGGCCTGGCCGGACCCGTCGCGCCACAGCGGCTGCACCAGCGGCGCGCCCTTGAACGCCTCCAGGTTGCCGTATTCGTCGAACACCGCCTTTTGCCGCCCGGCCGGAATGCCGACCGCGGTCCAGTACACCTGTTCGTCGTGCAGCGACGAAGGGAACAGCGCGGCGTGTTGCCGCGCCGCGGCGATCTGGTAGCGCTTCATCGGCGTCAGCGCCTGCGTCGGGCCGAGCAGGCGCAGGCGTTCGATGCTGGGCGCCGTGTCGTTCGCATCGACGTGCAGGCGCAGCGCGGCGACTTCGCGCGGCGCGTCGGCGGCAAGGAACGAAGTCCTGCCCCAGGCTTCCGGATCGTCGCCGAGCAGGGACCAGTTGCCGGCCGCGTCGCGCGCTTCCAGCCGTGCCGACTTCGGCGTTTCGCCCCACCAGACCTGCAATCCGGCCACCGGCAACGGGCGCGGCAGGTCGATCCGCAATTCGCGCGCGCCCGGCGATCCCGCTTGCGCCGGCCGCGCGCGTGGCGCGGCGCCCAGCCACAACGTCGCGTCCTCCGCATCCGCGGAGGCGATCCTCGGCGCCTCGTCCACCGCATACGGCCGGAATTCGAAGACCGACACGCCCCAACTGGCGCTGCGCGCCGGCGCGGCCAGGCGCAGGTAGCGCGCGCGCACCGCCGGGAACACGTCGTATTCGACGCCGCCGCTGCCGTCGGTGGTTTCGTAGGCGGTGCGCCAGTGCTCGCCGTCCTCGGAGACCTGGATCGAATAGGCCGGGGCGCCGGCCCATTCCCAACGGATCTCGACCGCACCGATCGACGCGCTGCGGCCCAGGTCGAGCTGGAACCAGTGCCCGGCGGAGAACCCGCCGCCCCAGCGCGTGGCCGGGTTGCCGTCGATGGCGAAGGCCGCGGCCATCGCCGGGTTTTCGGCGGACGAACTGCTGGCTTTCCACTGCGCGCGCGGCGGCAGGCCGTCGTCGCGCGCCAGGGCCGGCGCGGCCAGCGCCAGCAGCGCGACCAGCGGCAATGCATGGCGGAAGAGAGCCGACATCCGGAACCCTGCGAAACGGTGAAGGGCCAGGATACTAGTCGTGTAAACGTTTACATGCGAGTCGCAGCGCAGCAGCGCGTTTGTCGATGGCGGCGCAGTCAGTCAGCGTCGGCCGTGGCCGTGCTTTCCGCGTCGCCGCGGTCGCTGGAGGTTTCCAGCATCCGCAACGGCTGCCCGTCGTGGCGGTATTCCAGCGCCTGTTGCAGCGCGTCCAGTCGCCGCACCTGCGCGCACAGCGCGTCGGCCTTGGCCTCGATCGCATCGCTTTGCGCGTCCAGCCTGGCGTCGAGGTCATCGCCCAGCCGGTCGGCGCGTTCTTCGATCCTGTCGGCGCGGCCGGTGACCATTTGCCAAAGGAGGTGGCGTGCGATGCTGCCCTTGAATTCCTCGGCTTGGTCTTCGACGTATTTTTCGAAGTTGCCGTCGAATGCGTCCTGGTCCCAGCGACCCTTGCCGAGCGTGGCGTCGACGTAGCCGTTCGCCTTCCTGCGCATGCGCTCGATCTTGCGTGCGTTGGCCCCACTGCCGGTCATGATATCGATGACGCCGCCGAGCGCGTCGAAACTGATGTTCGCCACGTCGTGGGCGATGTCGGCCACCTGCGGCATCAGCGCGCGGGCGCCGGCCTCCATCTCACGCAGGCGCTGCGCGTCGGCATCGCCGATGGCGCGCACCTTGTGGTCGACGCTGAGCTCGCCGTCGTGGAAGAAGATCTCCTTCGGCGAACCCTCGGCGCGGTACAGCCAGATGCCGCCGCTGTCGGCCAGCACGTTGAACGGCGTGGACAGGCCGCACTGGCGCGAAGACACCTGCGGGCGGTGGTCCTTCTTCGCCGGCGCATCCGCGGGCTCGGTGGCGTGCGCGGCGACGGTCAGGCACAGCGTAGCGGCGAAGGGGACGAAGAACTTGCGCATGATGGTCGCGGATGGAGCGATGCTGGCAGGTTCGCCGGGCGCGCCGCGGCGGTCACGTGCGGAAAGTCATTGTGCGGGAAGTCATCCGCCTCGCGCCTTTTCCCTTCTGCCGCAAGAAGGGGAGAACGGCGGCGTCAGGCCAGGTCCTTGTAGTAGGCGACGACTTCGCCCTTGTGCTTGAAGGTGATCGGCTTGCCCTTGCGGTCCAGCGCCTTGCCGGCCTGCACGCGGATCCAGCCTTCGCTGATGCAGTATTCCTCGACGTTGTCGCGCTCCACGCCGTTGAAGCGCACGCCGACGCCGCGGGCCAGCGCATCGGCGTCGTGGTAGCGGCTGTCTTCGTCGACGGCCAGGCGGTCGGGAGGGGTATCGCTCATCGTCGGTTCCGCGGGTGGTTTCGAAGGCGCACAGTTTATTGGACTTGCCGGGAGTTGGCAGGCCCGCTGCTACGAGGATTCGCCGCGTCCCTGCGCACGGGCCTTGCGGATCACCGCGCGCAATTGCTCGCGGTCGCGGTGGCGGGAAACGGCGATGGCGCCCTTCGCCAGTGCTTCGTCGCGCAGCGGTTCGGGCAAGTCGTAGTGCGCGCCGCTGACCTTGTCCTGGAACGCGCGGCGCGGGATGCCCAGGCCCTGGGCGAAGGCGTGCAGTTCTTCCAGCGTGTCGGCCATCAGGTGCGCCCAGCGTTGGCCGCGCCACAGGGTGAACGGGTCATCGACGTAAACCGGCATGCGCTCACTCCGGCGGCAGCACCATGCGCCGCATCAGGTGCTCCATCGTTGCCGGCAGATCGCTGCAACGGCCCATGTGCACGGGCGAGGTCTGGATGATAGAGCTGCGCCTGGCGGTCAGCCAATGGAAACGGGCGCGTGGCGGCAGGTGGCCGATCGGGCCGCTTTCCGGGCTGCCGGCGCAGATGGCCACGATCGCGTGCAAGTGCCTGCGCACCGCGTCGATGTCGATGCGTTGATCGAGCGCACGCAGGCGCGTTTCGTCGAGCCCGATGCGCGCCTGCAGGAAGCCGCTTCTTTCGCCGGACAGCAGGATGCCCACGTTGACGAACTCCTCGCGCTCCACGCGCGGCACCACGCGGATCACCGCGTAGTCGTAGCTGTCAGGCGCGTGCATCGATCGCCTCCCGCGTAAAGGCGTCGTGTCCAAGCAGGCGTCGGTGCAGGTATTCGACATAGGCTTCGCGTTGCCGCGCCGGTTCGGCGAACGCATCGGGCCCTTGCAGCCACGCATCGGGCACGGCGGCCACGATGTCGGCGATCGCGTCGCGATCCAGGCGCGCGGACAGTTCGGCGTCGGCCTGTTCGAGCTGCGCCGCCCAGGGCAGCAGCACGTGTTCGCGGATCAACGGGAAGGCGTTGCCGACGCCTCCGACGCCGCCGTCCCAGCCGTGGTGGAAATACAGGCTGGCGCCGTGATCGATCAGCCACAAACGCCGGTGCCAGACCAGCAGGTTGGTGTTGCGCGCAGTGCGGTCGACGTTGCGCACGAAGGCGTCGAACCAGACGATCTGCGACGCCAGCATGAAATCCGGCGTTTCCGCGGCGGGATCGAAGGCCAGCGATCCGGGCAGGTAGTCCATCGCCAGGTTCAGGCCGTCGCTGGCGCGGATCAGGTCCTGGATTTCGGGGTCGCCTTCGGTGCGCGCCAGTTCGGCGTCGAGCCGGGCGAACACGATCTCGGGTACCGGCAACCCGAGCACGCGGGCGATTTCGCCGGAAATCCATTCCGCCACCAGCGCGCGCGGGCCCTGGCCGGCGCCGCGGAACTTGAGCACGTACATGCCCAGGTCGTCGGCTTCGACGACGGCCGGCATCGAGCCGCCTTCGCGTAGCGGGGTGACGTAGCGATCGATGTGGACGGTGCGTGGCATGCGCACAGGATAAGGCATGCCGCGCGACGGTCAGGCCGGCTGCGCTTCTATCCCGCCGCGTTGCAACGGATCCGGCAGGGCTTCGCCGACGCCGACGAATTGCAGCGATACCGAATTCAGGCAGTGGCGCAAGCCGGTCGGCGGCGGGCCGTCGGGGAAGACGTGGCCCAGGTGGCTGCCGCAGCGCGCGCAGACTTCCTCGGTGCGGATCATGCCGTGGCTGGTGTCGCGAATATAGGCGATATGCGCGTCGGCGAACGGCGCGAAGAAACTCGGCCAGCCGGTGCCGGAATCGAACTTGGCGCCGGAGCGGAACAGCGGCAGGCCGCACAGCCGGCAGCAGTAGATGCCTTCGCGCTTGTTGTCGAGGAACACGCCGCAGAACGGCGCCTCGGTGCCGTGATGCAGCAGCACCCGGCGCTCCTCGTCGCTGAGTCCGGCGACCAGTGCCGCGCGCTGCGCGTCG
The DNA here is from genome assembly GCA_047601245.1 of Pseudoxanthomonas sp. GTDB lineage: Bacteria > Pseudomonadota > Gammaproteobacteria > Xanthomonadales > Xanthomonadaceae > Pseudoxanthomonas_A. Next base: position 1,928,841 of record JASGJU010000002.1, on the reverse strand, counting down.
TCCGGCGGGGCCAGGTCGAAGGCGTCCTCGCCCATGCGCTCAGCGGCTGCTCAGTTCGCGTGGCGCGCGCATGTCGCGGCGGACCCAGTCGTCGATCATGCGCTTTTCGTAGCGCAGCGGATCGTTCTGGTTGATCGGGCTGGAGCCGAGCATGAAGCCCAGGTCGCTGAACTTGTCGTCGCCTTGCGCCAGCACCTGACCGTCGGCGCCGTACAGCGTGTAGTTCAGTTCCATGCGCGGCGGGTAGCGGTCGCGGACGATGCGCACGTGGTCCATGCTCGGTCCGCGCCAGGGTTCGTACTGGCCGGCGCGCTGGATGTCGACGATGTTCACCTCCAGCCGTTCGCCGGGCTGCAACTGCTTGCCGGCGCTCTTGCGCAGGTGTTCTGCCAGTTGCTTGACCCAGTCGCCGCGTTCGGCCTCCCAGCGGTTGAAGCTGTGGCGGACCTCGCTGAACTGCGCCGGGTCGTTCCAGGAAACCGCGACCGGGCCTTCTTCCGGCAGGCTGCGCGGCTTGTCCGCATTGGTGACGGTATCGGCGGCCTGCGCGGCCAGCGGCAGCGCGGCGAGCAGGACCAGGGCATGCAGGGACGGGAATTTCATGACGGGCTCCCGAAGTGGATGGAGCCGATTCTGCGCCCGTCGCGTGGGGTTCGGCAAAGGGTCGCCGCCGCGCGTTTCCACGGGATTCATTGTGGGAACGCACGGCGCTGCCGCTACAAGCGCGCCACGCCCATGCGCCGCAGCATCAGGTAGACGATCGCGCTGGAAGCCGCGCACAACACCATGACCCCGGCGAAGGCGTGCGGGCCGTGCACCAGCGGCAGGTCCAGGTTCATGCCAAAGGCGCCGACCACCAGCGTCGGCGGCATCAGCAGCGCGGTCAGGATCGACAGCGCGTGCAGGTGGCGGTTGGTCTGTTCGGTCAGCTTGGCCGCGACCTCCTCGTGCAGCAGCCGCGCGCGCGCCTGCAGGGCGACGATCTCGCCGTCGAGTTCGTCGAAACGCTGCAGCAGTTGCACCGCCACCGCCGGCAGTTCGTGGTCGCGGTTGCGGTTGCGCTGCTCGAACTGGCGCAGCATCCGCCGCTGGCTGGCCACCGGGCGGTACAGGTGCACCGCCTGCCGGCGCAGCAACGCCAGTTCACGGCGTTCGTCGCCGTTGTTGTCGCCCAGTATGCGGTCCTCGATCCGGTCCAGGTCGTTGTCGACTTCCAGTGCCGCGTGCGCGACGGCGGCGGCGAAATCCTCGACCACCGCCTCCAGCAACGCCACTGGGCTTTCGAACGGAGTTCCGGCGGCGGCGTGGCGGCGCACCTGTTCGACCGAGCGCAGCGCATGGCTGCGCGAAGTGACCAGCAGGCGGCCGGCGAGGACGAAGCGCAGCCAGGCGGTGTCCTGCTCGCAGCGCGCATAGGCGCGCGAATAGTTGTCGACGCCGCCGTGCCGCCAGTCGAGCAGCGCGCCGTGGGCGACGCCTTCCTCCAGCGCCAGGCTGGCGTGGGTGTCGTGGGCGAGCAGGGTCTCGCGGCCGGGTTCGGGCAGTTCCAGCAGGTGCTGGATGCTGTGCGCGCTGCGCGCGTCGCCCTGGTTGAAGTGCAGCCACAGCCAGCCCGGTTGCGCCGCCGGTTCGGCGGCGTCCACCGCATCGACGTCGAGCGCCTGCCCGCGGCCGGCGGCGTCGAAGCGGAACGCCCAGACCAGTCCGGGAATGCCGCGGAACGGCGGGGCGTCGGAAGCGGTTCGGGGCATGGCGGGGGTCGGCGTTCCGAGGCGCGCGGGCAACATTGCAAAAATATGCAGGTCGCATGTCGTCCGTGTGACAGCGCGCCGGAACGCCGCCGCCCAGCCGGCGTCAGCCGTGGCGGCTGACTTCCACCGCCTCGCGCCCGGCCATGTCCATCACCACTGCGGTGGGGATGCCGTGGCATTCGTGCAATTGCGCGGCGATCATGTCGGCGGTGGCCAGCGCCTCGTCGCGGTGGGCGAACCACCGCCGGCCTTCCTCGCCTTCGTACAGTTGCCAGCCGTCGCTGGCCGCACAGATGGTCAACATCAGTCTGGACATGCGGGCGTCTCCCGTGAATGTGACTTCAGGATCGCCCGGCGCGGCCGATCTCACATTAGGGATTTGCCGCCGCGCCGTGTAGGAAAAGTCCGATACGGCCGTAGGCGGTCGCCTCAGTCGAGCAGCGGCCGCAGCGCGCTCCAGACGTGGTCGCGCAGTTGCGGCTGCGCCGCCGCGGTCGGGTGCAAGTTGTCGTCCTGGAAGGCGTTGCGATCCAGCGCGATCGGCTCCAGCAGGAACGGCAGGTAGCCGGTGTGGAACTGCTGCGACAGGTCGCGGTAGATGCGCTCGAAGCCCTGCGTGTACTCTGGCCCCAGGTTCGGCGGCATGCGCATGCCGACCAGCAGCACCTTCGCGCCGACGTATTGCGAGGCGCCGATCATCCGCGCCAGGTTGCGCCGCGCCTCGCGCAGCGGCAGGCCGCGCAGGCCGTCGTTCGCGCCCAGTGCGATCACCACCACCGCCGGCTTGTTGCGCAACACCTCGCCGACGATCCGCGACGATCCGCCGGCCGTGGTTTCGCCGCTGATGCTGGCGTTGACCACGCGCCAGCCGGGCTGCTCTTTGCCAGGATGTTCCGCCGCCAGTTTTTCGCCCAGCAGCGACACCCAGCCCTCGTCGGCGGCCAGGCCGTAACCGGCGGAAAGCGAATCGCCCATCACCAATACGGTGCGTTCCGGCGGCTGTTGCGCGAACGCGGGCAGGGTGAACAGCAGCGCCAGCAGCCAACCGATGGCACATTGAACGAAGCGGCGTTTGCCCGCATAACCTGATTCCATCCCACGTCCCTCGATGCACGGAACCCCCATCATGGCCGATTCTTCCGAACCGCGGGCTGAAGTCCGCCGTCCCGCCCTGCATGCGGAGGCGTTGGGCAAGCGCGTGGCCCTGGCGGCCGGCGAACTGGTCATCCTGGACGGCGTGGAGTTCGACATCGGCCGCGGCGAGATCGTCGCGGTGGTCGGCGCGTCCGGCTCCGGCAAGAGCACCCTGCTGTCGCTGCTGGCCGGGCTGGACACGCCCAGTGGCGGCCGCGTGCTGCTGGACGGCGAGGAAATCTCCGCGCTGGACGAGGACGGCCGCGCGCGGGTGCGCGGCGAGAAGGTCGGCTTCGTGTTCCAGAACTTCCAGTTGCTGCCGTCGCTGACCGCGCTGGAGAACGTGATGCTGCCGCTGGAACTGCGCGGCGACGCGGATGCGCTTACGCCCGCGCGACGCATGCTGGAGAAGGTCGGCCTGGGCGAACGCCTCGGCCACTACCCGCGGCAACTGTCCGGCGGCGAACAGCAGCGCGTGGCGCTGGCGCGCGCCTTCGTCGCCGAACCATCGATCCTGTTCGCCGACGAGCCGACCGGCAACCTCGACACCCGCACCGGGCAGGCGATCATCGATCTGCTGTTCGCGATGAACGCCGAGGCCGGCACCACGCTGGTGCTGGTGACGCACGACGAACGGCTGGCCGCGCGTTGCCACCGCCGCCTGCGCATCGAAGGCGGCCGCCTGCTGGCCGAAGAGGCGGCTGCATGAAGTCGCTGGCGATGGCGTGGCGGCAACTGCGCCGCGACCTGGCCGCCGGCGAGGTGCGCATCCTGCTGGCCGCGCTGGCGCTGGCGGTGGTCGCGGTGACCTCGGTCGGCTTCGTCACCGACCGCGCGCAGCGCGCGCTGGCGATCGAGGCCAACCGCCTGCTCGGCGGCGATGCGTTGCTGCGCAGCGACACGCCGATCGCCGACGACCTGCGCGAAGCGGCCGACGCCGCCGGCTTGCACCGCAGCGAAACCGCCGAACTCAACAGCATGATCCGCGTCGGCGAAGGCGAGGACGCGGCCCTGAAGCTGGGCGACCTGCGCGCACTGGGCGCGAGCTTCCCGCTGCGCGGCGCGTTCCGCATCGTCGGCGCCGACGGCGTCGAGCGCGACGCCGCATCGGTGCCGCAACCGGGCACGCTGTGGATCAGCCGCGCCGGCGCGGAACAACTCGGTGCGCGCATCGGCGATACGGTCACGCTGGGCGTCAAGCAATTCAAGCTGGCGGCGCTGGTGGCGCAGGAACCCGACGCGGCCATCGACTACTTCAACGTCGCGCCGAAGGCTTTCCTCGATCTTGCCGACTTGCCCGCGACCGGACTGGTGCAGGAAGGCAGCCGCATCCGCTACCGGCTGATCGTCGCCGGCGACGCCTCGGCGGTCGAGCGCTTCCTCGCCGGCGCGAAATCGAAACTGGCGCGCGGGCAGCGCATCGAGACGATCGCCGACGCGCGCCCGGAAGTGCGTTCGGCGCTGGATCGCGGCGGCCGCTTCCTCGGCCTGGCCGCGCTGGTGTCGGTGGTCCTGGCCGCGGTCGCGGTGGCGATGGCCGCGCGCCGGCACGGCGAACGGCACCTGTCCGGCGTCGCGGTGATGCGTTGCCTCGGCGCCAGCCAGCGCACGCTGACGACGGTGCACGTGGGCGAACTGCTGCTGCTCGGGCTGATTGCCTGCACGGTCGGCGTCGCCGTCGCTTTCGCCTTGCAGTGGGCGGTCGGCGGCTGGCTGGCGCAGGCGCTGAAGGTCGACATTCCCGCCGCCGGCGCGTGGCCGGCGTTGCGCGGCTACGGCGTCGGCCTGGTCGTGCTGCTGGCCTTCGGCGCGCCGCCGGTGCTGGCGCTGCGGCGCGTACCGGCGCTGCGCGTGCTGCGCCGCGACCTGGACAGGATCGAGCCGAGCGCGTGGACCGTGTCGTTGGCCGGGATCGCCGCGTTGGCCGCGCTGCTGTGGTGGCAGGCCGGTTCGGCGACGCTGGCGCTGGCGATGCTGACCGGGATCGCCGCGACGCTGGCCGCATTGGCGCTGCTGGCGTGGGGCCTGATCGCCTTGCTGCGCCGATTCCGCTCCCGGCTGCGCGGCGGACTGCGCTACGGGCTGGCCAACGTCGGCCGCCGCGCCGGCGCCAGCATCGCCCAGATCAGCGCCCTGGGCCTGGGGCTGATGGCCCTGCTGCTGCTGACCTTCGTCCGCACCGACCTGCTCGACCGCTGGCAACTGGCGCTGGGCGAAGACGCGCCCAACCGCTTCGTGATCAACGTGCAGGACGACCAGATCACGCCGGTGCGCGCCTTCGTCGCCGAACAGGGGATCGCCGCGCCGACGCTGTTCCCGATGGTCCGCGCGCGGCTGGTCGAGCGCAACGGCCAACCGGTGCGCGGCGAAGACTACGCGGACCGCAGCGGCGACGCCGACGAGGACCGGCAGAACCAGCGCCGCGCCGACCGCGAGTTCAACCTGTCGATGGCCGATGCGCTGCGCGACGACAACAAGGTCGTCGCCGGGAAATTGTGGACCGGCAAGCCGGCGTCGCCGGAAATCTCGGTCGAGCAGAAATTCGCGCAGGGACTGGGCTGGAAACTCGGCGATCGCATCGCCTTCGACATCGCCGGGCAGCGCTTCGAGGCGCCGATCACCAGCCTGCGCAGCGTCGAATGGGAAAGCTTCCGCCCCAACTTCTTCGTCGTCGCCTCTCCCGGCGCGCTGGACGGCTATCCGGCCAGCCACATCACCGCGCTGAAGGTGCCGGCCGACCAGCCGCGCTTCACCGCCGAACTGGTGCAGCGTTTTCCCAACCTGTCGGTGATCGACATCGACGCGGTGCTGGCGCAGGTGCGCGGCACCGCCGACCAGGTGTCGACCGTGGTGCAGGTGGTGTTCTGGTTCTCGCTGCTGGCCGGCGTGCTGGTGCTGCTGGCGGCGGTCGGCGCGTCGCAGGACGAAAGATTGCTGGAAGGCGGGGTGATGCGCGTGCTCGGCGGCAGCCGGCGGCAATTGCGCGCGGCGCAGGCATCGGAATTCGCCGCCATCGGCCTGCTGTCCGGCCTGGTCGCCGCGATCGCCGCCTCGGTGTTGTCCGGCGTGGTCGCGGTCAAGGTGTTCGACCTGCCGTGGGCCTTGAACTGGAAACTCGCGGTGTTCGGCGGCGGCCTCGGCGTGGCGGTCACGCTGGCCGCCGGCCTGTTCGCCACTCGCAAAGTGCTGGATGCGCCGCCGTCGGCGACGTTGCGGGAGTTGCAGGGATAGGGAACCGTTCCGTCCCCGCTTCCGGCCGGCTCGCATGCTTCAGCCATAGTCATCAAGGTCTCGCTTCCTCGCCGACAGGAACCGCATCGATGCGGCGAGTCGGTTGCCGCCGAGATATCCGGGATATTGAATCAAGGTGCCGTAAACAGGCGATGGGCGTGAACCTGCCCTCGTGCGTGAAAGCCAGGATCGATCGGCGAACGCCGCGGATCGCAACCTCGCCGTGCATGCACCTCACGCTAGGCGCATCCGCGTCAGTTACATGCTGATAGCTCATGCCCACATTCGCTCGCGTTATTAGCGAACGCGATGTGCGGCTTATAACATTTGCGAACTAGGAGTGTGTGAGCGTTTCCATGCCACGGGATTGGCTGGCTCCGAGTCATCGCCCGATTGCATCGGGTACAACATCCGTCCCGTTCGAAGGCATCACTCATGTCGCTGGTAACCCAGGGTGCACGCGCGCTGCGCTGTGCTCCGTCCAGGATTTTTTCGAGAACAATCCTTTCGATTGCAATCACTTCGGCCTGTATACCCATGGCCATGGCCGCCGATCCGGTCCAGACGGAGGGTGACGCCCGCAACCTCGATACCCTGGTGGTCCTGGGATCGCGCCGCGGATATGCCTCGGAACTGGAAAGCACGGCGCCGATCCAGGTCGCGCGGGAAGCCGACCTGACCGCGAGCGGTTCCAGGACCCTGTCCGAGGCCCTGCAGAAGCTGATCCCATCCTTCAGCTTCCCGACGTCGGCCAGTTCGTCCAATGCCGCCAGCTTTGTCAAGGGCGTGGCGCTGCGTGGCCTGGCCGCCGACCAGACCCTGGTCCTGGTCAATGGCAAGCGCCGCCACGCATCGGCGCAACTCAATGCGTCCTCCGGCGTCACCAAAGGAGCGCAGACCGTCGACCTGAACAGCATCCCGCTCAGCGCGATCGAACGCGTGGAGGTGTTGCTGGACGGGGCCTCCGCACAGTACGGATCCGACGCCGTGGCGGGCGTGGTCAACATCGTGCTCAAGCAGAACGCCAGCGGTGGCGATCTGTCCGCGCTCTATGGCAAGTACGACCAGGGCGATGGCGAGACGGCCAGCATCGCGGGCAATCTCGGGGTCGCCCTGCCCGGCGACGGCTTCCTGAGCGTCTCGTTCGATGCATGGGATACCAAGCGCGCGCGTGCATCCACGACCGACACGCGGCAGATGTACTTCAGTGGCGACGAGCGCGAGGACAGCTATCCCTATCGCAACTGGTTCTACGGCAGTGGCGCAAGCAAGCGCCAGAACCTGTTCCTCAATGGCGAGAGCCATGTTGGCGACGTCACCCTGTACGGCTTCGCCAGCTATGGCCTGCGCAAGGACGAAGGCTTCGGCAACCTGCGCCAGCCTTCGTCCGACCAGACGGTTCGCGCGCTCTTCCCGGATGGATTCCAGCCCTGGCTGCATGTGCGTTCCCATGACGCTTCGGCGACCTTCGGCGGCAAGTGGTCCTCGCTGCAACTGGGCGACTTCGACCTGAGTGCCAGCTATGGCCGCAATCGGGTCGAGAGCGTGGTTTCGAACACCAACAACGTCAGCCTGGGTGTGGACAGCCCGACCGCGTTCAATACCGGTGACCTGCTCAACGAACAGGTCAATGCCAATCTGGACTGGAAGCGGTCTTTCGACGCGGGCTGGCTCGAGTCCGGGCTACAGGCGGCGGCGGGGGTGACCTACCGGCATGAAGTCTACGAAGTGTTCCAGGGCGATTACGGCTCATGGGCCAATGGCGGTGAGGTCATCCTGGACGGGCCGAACGCCGGCAATGTCGCCACGCCGGCATCGCAGGGATTCGGCGGGTTCTCGCCGGAGGATGCCGGGCGCTATTCGCGCAATGTGTACGGCGGATACATCGAACTGGAAGGCGATCTGACTTCCAGGCTCACCGCCACGGTATCCGCCCGCAGCGAGCATTACTCGGACTTCGGTTCGACCAGCAACGGACGCCTGGCGCTGCGCTACGCATTCACGCCTGCACTGGCCTGGCGTTTCAGCGCGGGAACCGGCTACCGTGCGCCCTCATTGGGACAGACGGCGTATTCGCGCACCATCCCGAACATCACCAACGGCGTGCTGGCCACCAACCGGCTGGCGCGTGTGGACAGCACGGAAGCGCGTGCGCTGGGCGCAACGCCACTGTCGCCGGAAGAATCACGGAATTTCTCCACCGGCGTGGTGTGGACGCCCAGCGAAAGCCTTTCGGCCACGCTGGACATCTATCGCATCGACATAGACGACCGTATCGTGCTGTCCGAGACGCTCAACGGCGCACTGGTGCGCCAGGTGCTGTCCGACGCCGGCTATCCCACCTATTCCGGCCTGCAATACTTCACCAATGCGGTCGACACCCGTACCCGCGGCGTCGATGCCACGCTGCGCAAGTCCATACGCTTCGATGCCGGACAACGCCTCGACCTGAGTGCGTCCTACAACTGGAACGAAACCGAGATCACCCACGTCAAGGAAACCCCGGCGGTGCTGGCATCCGCCGGCCTGTCCCTGATCGGCCGCGAATCGGCTTCCTATATCGAGGAAGCCAATCCGCACTCGTTCACGCGCCTGGCCGCGGACTATGCCTTCGACGCCGTCGATGCACACCTTGCCGCCGTGCGCTATGGCAGCTACACCCTTCGCAACAGCAATGCGGCGTACGACCAGACCTTCGATCCGCAGGTGGTGGTGAACGCCAGCGCCGGCTATCGCTTCAGCAGCGCGTTCAAGCTGTCATTCGGCATCAACAACTTGTTCGACAGCCATCCGGACGAAGTGCTGGCCGCAATCCGCAACCCGACGGTGTCGCTGTATTCGAACCTGTCTCCGGAAGGCGGTTTCGGCAGGTACTACTACGCGCGCGCGGAATTCTCTTTCTGATTGCAAAAGGACAACCCTGCATGTCAATTCCAAAATCCTGGTCCGCACTTGGCCTTGCCATCGCCTTGCAGTTCACTGGCGCCAACTGCGCGATCGCTGCCGAGGCCGTGCCTGTCGTGGAACGCGGCAGCGCGGAACAACGCGCCGAAGTCATCCAGTCCATCGATGCATGGCGCGCGGCGGTGGTCGGCAAGGATCGCGCCGCTCTGCAGCGTCTCTACCATGAGGATCTCAGCTACGGCCATACCGATGGCGTCGTGGTCGACAAGCAGGGCCAGATCGAACGCACGATAAGCCCGGCGGACCGCGACTTCACCGCCGTCGATGCCGAAGGCGTCGCCGTGCGCGTCTATGGCGACCAGGCCTATGTCACGGCGACCTACACCTTCCATATCCAGCAGGCCGGCCAGCCCCCGCGCAGCGCGCGCCTGTCCGGCCTGGATGTCTGGACCAAGGCCGGTGGAAGCTGGCAACTCATCGCGCGCCAGCTGACGCGCCCGACCCCTTGATGCTTTCGAGCGGAATTTCCGGGATAACGACATGAAACACAATATTTTCCGCGGGCTGCTCCTGTTGGGTGGCACCCTCTCGCTGTCCTTGCCGGTACTGGCGCAGCATGCGGATGCCGACCTGGTGGCCCGTGCCACGCGCATCCACGACAGCCACCCCAACCTGGACAACCATCTCGATATCCCGTTCGACTACGGCAGCGGCGAACTGGATGCCGGCCTGGACGGTGCCACGCAGTTCGACCTGCCGAAAGCCAAGCGCGGCCACCTGCACGGTGCCGTGGTGGCGCTGTTCGTGCCGCAGGCAGCGCGGACGCCGGCCGGCTACCAGGCCGCCGAGGAGAAGGCACTGGCCAAGCTGGTGATATTGCAGGGCATCGCTCGCAAGTACCCCGGGCAGGTGGCTCTGGTTCGTTCCCCGCAGGAACTGCGGCAGGCCGAAACCGAGGGTAAATTCGCCATCGTCCTGCAGATCCTCAACGGCTACCCGATCGGCAAGGATCTTTCCAAGCTGGACGAGTGGTACGCAAGGGGAGTGCGCATCTTCGGCTTCACCCACAATGGCAACAATGACTTGGCGGACTCTTCGCGGCCGCATCTGCTGACGAGCGACCGGCTGGGAGAGAACGGCGGGCTGTCGCCGCTTGGCAAGGAGGCGGTGAAGCGGCTGAACGATCTGGGCATCGTGATCGACGTGTCGCAGATTTCCGCGCAGGCGCTGGAGCAGGTGTTGGCGCTGACCCGCGCGCCGGTCGTGGCATCGCACTCGAATGCCCGTGCGATCATCGACCATCCGCGCAATCTCGACGATGCGCAGTTGCAGGCGATCAAGCGCAACGGCGGCGTGGTCGCGGTGAATGCCTACAGCTCATGGGTGCATCCATTGCCGCCCGAAGCCGTGGCCGAGGCCAATGCGGTCCGCCGCAAATACGGCGTACCCACCGAGGCGGTGGTCAACGGCGTGCAGCCGACGACCGAGGCCGGCCTGAAGAAACTCGACTCGGAAACCTTCGCCAGCTACAGCAAGGAATTCCATGCCATTACCGGCAGCGAGAAATATCGCGCCACCTTGTCCGAGTACGTGGACCAGATAGATTATGTGGTGAAGCAGATCGGTATCGATCACGTCGGCATTTCATCCGACTTCAACCATGGTGGCGGCGTGGTCGGCTGGCAGGACGTGGGCGATTCGCTGAACGTCACCGCCGAGCTGCTGCGCCGCGGTTACAGCGAGGCAGACATCGCCAAGCTGTGGGGAGGCAATTTCCTGCGGGTCTGGGCGCAGGTGCAATCGCTAGCCGCCGACCGCCACGAGGATTGAGATGAATCGCCGCGACTACTTGCGTCTGGTCGGACTGTCGGCGCTGGCGCTGGGCCCGTTTCGCAGCATCCGCGCGGGCCAGCGTCCGGCCCGCAAGGTGGTCGTGGTCGGCGCCGGCATCCTGGGCGCCGGCATTGCCTACGAACTGGCCAAGCGCGGGGTTGAAGTGACGGTGCTGGAGCAGGCCGCCCCGGCATCCGGCGCGACCGGGGATTCGTTCGCCTACCTCAATGCATCGACCAAGGCTTCGGCCATCCGTCCGTACTTCGATCTGAACTGGCTTGGGATCCTGGGCTGGCATGCGTGGGAACGGGAACCGGGTCAGGCCTTGCCGTTGCAGTGGAGCGGATCGGTGTACTGGCGCGACCAGCCGGAAGCCGTGGCCGCCTTGCGGGAAACGCTGAACACGGTGCGCGTTCGCGGCTACCGTTCGCGCCAACTCGATGCAGGCGAAATCCGCCGACTGCTGCCCGGCGTGTCGCAGGTGGACGATGCTTCGCTGGGTGCGCTGTACGAAGAAGAAGGCGCCGTCGATCCCGTCGGTGCGGTCAAGGCGCTGCTGGCACGGGCTGCGGATAATGGCGCCAAGTTGCTCACGCCGGTGACGGTGCTTGGATTGATCCAGAAGCAGGGCCGCATCGTCGGTGTGCGTACCAGCCAAGGCGAACTGCAAGCCGATACCGTCGTGGTCGCCGCTGGCCTGGGAAGCCAGGCCCTGGCCGAATCGGTGAACGTGAAGCTTCCCCTGGCCCCGTCTACCGGCATCCTACTGCACACCGCCCCGCAACCCCGGCTGCTGGACCGGATCGTGTTCGCACCCGGCAGCACCATCCGCCAGAACGTGGATGGCCGCATCCTCAGCAGCAGTGGCCACGAGGGCAGCAGCCTGGCGGGAACCCCTCCCGAAGAAATCGGGCAGCACATCCTTGCCAACGCTGCGCGCTACCTGCCGCAATTGCGGAATGCCGCGATCGACCGCGTCAGCATCGGCCAGCGCGTGATTCCGCAGGACACGCTGCCGATCGTCGGTTTTGCGCCTAGGCTGGGCCAGCTGTATTTCAGTGTCACTCACAGCGGCATCACCTTGGCGCCGGCGATTGCGCGCTTCGCCACCGAGGAAATCCTGGAAGGCGTGGCCCTGGAGCCGCTGGCCAGCTTTCGACCGGCGCGTTTCGATTCCTGAGGACTCCCGCCGTGTTCGGTGGCGGGCAGGGCGTTCCGGTCACGCTGGTGGCAGGGTCGTTAGCCACGCGCAAGGTGCTGGACGCGCCGCCGTCGGCGACGCTGCGGGAGTTGCAGGGATAAGCAGGCAAGGTGGCATCTTGCGGTCAAGCATTCAGGCTTTGACCTGCGCGCGCAATCGTTCCCGCATGAGGTGCGCATCCCGCATGGGCGAGGCGCCGAAGCAGCGCGCATAGTCCCGACTGAATTGAGAGGGACTCTCGTAGCCGACGTGATACGCCACGTCGGAAGCGGTGGGCGTTCCGCAGGCCAGAAGCTGTCGCGCACGCAGCAGGCGGATCTGCTTCTGGAACTGGATCGGACTCATCGCCGTGACAGCCTTGAAGTGGCGATGGAACGTTGCCGGGCTCATCGCGGCCAGATTGGCCAGTTCCCCGACGAGGACCGGTTGCGCATGATGCTGCCGCAGCCACGCGATCGACCGCCTCACGCGCGAAAGGGCGCTGTCCGGCAACGCGATTTCGCGCAACATCCAGCCCTTCGGCGACATTACCGAGGTCTGGGTCGACGGCCTGATGGGCGTGCACCTCAAGGGACCGTTGTTCCTCAGCTAGGCGCTGTTGCCCGTGCTTGCTGACGGCGGCGCCATCGTCAATGTCAGCAGCAGCACGACCTGCCGATCAGACTGCGCTGGGCCGTGTTGGCGAACCGGAGGACGTGGCCGGCGTGATCGCGTCGCTGCTTCTCCCGGAGAACGGTCGGATCAACGCGCAATGCATCGAGGCAGGCGGTGGCCACTGCATTTGATGAGAGGCACAACCAGGCGCACGGCCCGGGCCGCTTCACGGCAGCGCGTCGGTCTTTTGCCCGATCCACAGACGGTTGCCATCCAGGTCTTCGATCCGGAATTCGCTCATGCCGTAGAACGGATGCGTGATCGGCGGTACGTCCAGTCCGCGCCGCCGCACGTCGCGGTGGTAGGCGAAGATATCGTCCGGGTAGAGATAGACCACGGTGGTGCGTGGTGCGTCCGGCGGCTGGTTGATCGATTCATCGACCATCAACCTGCATTCGTCCAGCGCCAGCATGGCCCAGCGCCAATGGTCGTTGCGGTTCTCCACGCCGAAACCGAGCTTCCGGTAGAAGTCCACGCTGGCCGGCATCTTGCAAACTGGCAGCATCGGAACGATGCGCTGCATTTTCATGGTTCTGCTTCCTGTTCATGAGATGAAGGATTGCCTGCCTGCAACGCATGCGCCGACGCGGTGGCGGAAAGCTGCAACGCCAGGGCAAGTTCACGGGCACTGCACTTCGCTTCCCCTGAAAGCCATGCATTTATTGGCGAGAACATGCCATCGGCGAGAGAGCATGCAGCCAACCGCAACGGCAACCGCAATCGACTGCACGGGTCGCGCTCGATTGCGGCTTCCACATGCATCGCCAGTGTCCTGCGGACGACGCGCAATGCGCTTCCCTGAAACAGGCTGCGGGCAAGTTCACGGTTCTGCCGGAAGTGTTCGAGGATCGCCTGGGCTTGGTGGACATCCGCTTCCGTCCCCGTCAGGCTGGCGAGAATCCGGAAAGGGCTCTCGAAACTGGCCGCAAGCAATTCGTCCTTGTTCCTGAAGTGCTCGTAGAACGTCGAGCGGCCCACGCCGGAACGGGACAGCACGTCGGCCACCTTGATCTCGTGGTAGCTCCGGGTGAGCGCCAGCGAGAGGAAGGCCGCCAGCAGATCCTGGCGCGTGCGTCGCCTGCGGGATCTTCGCCGGTATCCGTCTTGTCCATGACGGGGATCTTCCCATGAAGTGCGGCGGACATTGGGGCGCGATTGTCCGGAAAGTAGTGGCGCGTCGTTGCCATAAGGACCTGATCTGCGGCTTTCGACGCGGGCCTGCCTGACTTGCGCAGTCGGCGCCGTTACGCTATGGCCAGCTTCGGCAACGCGAAAGGTCCCGGCCACATGACTTCCAAACCCATGCCGCATCTTGTCATCGTCGGCGGCGGCTTCGCCGGCCTGTGGGCGACGCGCGCACTGGCAGGCGCGCCGGTGCGCATCACCTTGATCGACCGCCGTAACCACCACCTGTTCCAGCCGCTGCTGTACCAGGTGGCCACGGCGGGGTTGTCGGCGCCGGATATCGCCGCGCCCTTGCGCCACATCCTGCGCCGGCAGAACAACGTGGAAGTGCGGTTGGGAGAAGTACGCGACATTTCACCCGGCGACAAGACCGTGACGCTGGGCGAAGGCGAGGCGCTGCATTTCGACTGGTTGCTGCTGGCCACCGGCGCCACGCATGCCTACTTCGGCCACGACGATTGGGCGCGACACGCGCCGGGCCTCAAGACGCTGGACGACGCGCTTGGCTTGCGCCGCAAGCTGTTGCTGGCGTTCGAGCGCGCCGAAGCGGAAACCGACCCAGCCGCGCGTGCGGCGTGGTTGAGCTTCGCCATCGTCGGTGGCGGCCCGACCGGCGTTGAACTGGCCGGCACGCTGGCCGAGATCGCGCGGCACACGCTGCGCAACGAATTCCGCAACATCGACCCCTCCGAAGCGCGCGTGCGCCTGATCGAAGCCGGCCCGCGCGTGCTGTCCTCGTTCCCGGCCGACCTGTCGGAAAAGGCGCGCCGGCAATTGCAGAAGCTCGGTGTCGAAGTTCACACCGGCACGCCGGTCGGCCAGATCAATGCCGATGGCTATCGGATTGGCGATGCATTCGTGCCCGCACGCACCGTGGTCTGGGCTGCCGGCGTGGCCGCCTCGCTGCTGGCACGTTCGCTGGATGCGCCGCTGGATCGCGCCGGTCGCGTCATCGTGCAGCCGGATCTGGGCGTGCCGGGCCACCCGGACATCTTCGTTGCCGGCGACCTTGCCTCGGTGCAGAGCGATGGCAAGCCGGTGCCCGGCGTCGCACCGGCGGCAAAACAGATGGGCCGCTATGTCGCGCAGGCGATTCGCGCGCGGCTGGCGGGAACCGATCTGCCGCCCGCGTTCCGTTACCGCGACTTCGGCAACCTGGCCACGATCGGCCGCATGGCCGCCATCGTGCATCTGGGCAAGCTGAAGCTGTCGGGCGTGCTGGCCTGGTGGTTCTGGCTAGCGGCGCACGTGTTCTTCCTGATCGGCTTCCGCAACCGCCTGGTCGTGCTGCTGAACTGGGCCTGGGCGTACTGGAGCTACCAGCGCAGCGCGCGGATCATCCTGGGCGACGATGATGGCGCCGGACATCCTTCAGAACGGAACAAGACCGATCCGGATGGTTCGACTTGAGCCTGTCCGACTTGCGCAGTGCAACTGCTGCCATGAAGACGATCGGCAAGCGCGAACTGAATCCGTAAACCCTCCAGATGCTGGCTCAGGTGGTTTCCGGCAAGCCGCGCTGGTATCCCGCGCTTCGATCGCCTTGCAGGCCCTGCTGCCCGGCGGCGACCCGCGCGTCCGGCGTTGGCTGGAAGCAGCGCGTCGCAATGGCGAATCAGAAGTCAGTTCCAACCTCCCCGGACGACGGCTCTTCGACGGAACCCATCAGGGATGGGAACTCACTGGTTCGGCGGATCGGACGACCGGGTCGTCATCAGTTTCAGGAACGCCTCGTGCTGGTAGCGGCTCATGCGCAATTGCTGGCCGGTATCCAGGGTCACGACATGATGCCCGTTGAACCACGGGTGTATGGATTTGACGCGGTGGATGTTGATGATCGCGGAACGATGGATCCGGGCGAAACGCCGCGGGTCCAGGCGGGTGGCGAGCGTCGCCATCGTTTCGCGCAACTCGTGGGACTGGCCGGCGAGGTGGATTTCCACGCTGTTGCGGTTCGCCTTGATCCAGACGATGTCGTCGACGGCGACGAGGACGACGTGGTCGCCATTGCGGACCGGGATGCGTTCCAGATAGGCCTCCCGTCGGCGCAGGGATTCCAGTGCGCGAAGAACCTGCGCCGAGGCATACCCGTCGATGCCGCCGGCTGCGGCCACGCGCTGTTTCGCGCGATGCAGCGTGCCGGCGAAGCGCTGGCGGCTGAACGGCTTCACCAGGTAATCTACGGCGTTGGCCTCGAACGCGC
This sequence comes from Pseudoxanthomonas sp., assembly GCA_047601245.1. GTDB lineage: Bacteria > Pseudomonadota > Gammaproteobacteria > Xanthomonadales > Xanthomonadaceae > Pseudoxanthomonas_A. The sequence goes on along the minus strand of JASGJU010000002.1, from coordinate 1,912,745 downwards.
GCACCGCGTATTGCTCGAACGCGGTGACGAAGACCGTGGCCGGCATGCGCTCCGCGCCGATGGCGTCGACGACGTCGATGCCCGTCATCTCGGGCATCTGAATATCCAGGAATACCAGGGCCGGCGATCGTTCGCGGATCGCGGCGACCGCCGAGGCGCCGTCGCCGCATTCGTCGGGCGGCTCGATCTTGGGATCCTCGCGCAACAGCCGCACGATGGCGTGACGCGCGATCGGCTCGTCGTCGACGACCAGCGCGGTCAGCTTCATGCCGGCTGGTGCTCCGGCATGCTCTCCGCATCCTCCAACTCGCGGAACGGCAGGCGGACGCGGCAGGCCACGCCCCGCGGCCAGATCATGTCGAGCCGGATGTCCGCATCGTCGCCATAGAGCTCCTTGAGGCGCAATCGGCTGTTGGAGAGGCCGATGCCGTGGCCGGTCGTGTTCCCGTTGGGCTCCAGCGTACTGTTGCCGTTGCGCACCTCGATGCAAAGCCGGCCGCCTTCGCGGCGGCTTTCAATCTCGATGCGGTCGCTGCCGGCACGCTCGCCGATGCCATGGTGGATCGCGTTCTCGACGAGCGGTTGCAGGATCAGGCTCGGCACGGCGCAGTCCAGCGTGTCCGGGGCGACGTAGATTTGCGTCGTCAGCCGATCCTTGAAGCGCTTGCGCTGGATGCCCAGGTAGAGGTCGAGCAGTTCCAGTTCCCGGCGCAGCGAGATCTCCTGGCCGTTGTACTCCTCGAGGAAGGCGCGCAGCAGTTCGCTCAGGCGCAGCAGCATGTCTTCGGCCGACAGCTTGTCCTCGTCGAGCAGGGTGATGATGGCGTGCAGCGTGTTGAACAGGAAGTGCGGCTGCAGTTGGGTCTTCAGCACCTGCAAGCGCGATTGCGCAAGCTCGGCGGCCAACCGGCTCGCCTCGACCTCGCGGCGGGCCTGTTCGGCGCGGAAATGCAGCAGGTGCTGGATGGCGACCAGGAACCAGTACGTGAGCAGGCCGATCGCGAAGTGCTTGCCGAGGAACTGCCATACCTGCTCGCCGAAGGTGCCTGGCTCGAACACGCTGGAAACGAGGGCCCCGATGATGACCGCAAGCAAGGTCACGCCGACGCCGGCCAGCGCATGCCAGCGCAGCGAGGACAGGCGGATGGGCGCCTGCACCGGATGGCGTTCGGACAAGCGGAAGACCAGCGGCGCCAGGGCGGCCCACGTATACCACTGGATCATCGACCAGCGCAGGTAGTCGAACGGCGACCACACGGTCCGCCGGCTGAACGTGTCGTCCATGAATCCCTGCATCGCGAACACGATCACCACCGGCGCCCAAAGGAGAAGGTAGCGCATCGGGCCGAATTCGATGTCGCCGAACCGGATTTTCATGGCGCGCCTCTCGAGGGGAATGCCGGCATCGTAAGTGCGGAATCCCGCGCTGCATAGCGCCATTGCGCACCACTACGATTCGCAATGCGGTGGCTACGATTCGTCCCGGACGAGTTGCCCGAATGCTCTGTCGCCCGGTGTGATGCGGGCGCCGGCCGACGTACGGAGAACCAGATGCGCCGTCGGCCGGCATCCCTTCCCGTTGGAGACCGCCGCCATGCGCTTGTCCGGCATCATTGCCATCGTCGCCCTTTCGTCCATCTCCCATCTTGCGCTTGCCGCTCCCCGCGAGTCCGTCAAACTGTTCAAGCTGGTCAATCGCGGGTTCGACAGCGTGACGTCGCTGGCTGTGGCCCCCACCGGTACGGATGCCTATCGCGAGGTGTATCTGGGGGAGCCGTTGCGCGGCGGCGGCGATTCGGCGACGGTCGAGATCCCGGCCGAATATTGCCGTTACGACCTGCGTTTCTCGTTCCGCAACGGCAAGAAGCGGGTGTACGAAGACGTCGATGTTTGCCGAAGCACGGGCTTGCGCATCGAATCGCTGCGGCCGGGCAAGGATGGACGGTATCGGCAGTCGGGCGCATAGGCCGACGCCCTGGCGTTCATGCCTCAGCCCGCCGTCACGCCAGGATGGTCTCCTTCGACATGGAAGCGTTTCGCCGTGACGCAATCGGCGTCGTGCGCGGTGATGTTCTCCATGTTGCGAACCGCGACGTCGACGCCTCCATGCCGCATGTCGAACATCAGGTAGCCGCGGCGGGTGCCGTCGCCGTAATGCGCATGCGGGTTGGCGGCGACTTTGGCGTCGAGTGCGGACTGCGCCATTCCGGGCGACGTGATCGACGTGCCGACGAACTCCGTGCCGATGGTCGGCGACTCCGGTCGTGCATAGTCGGCCTTGACGTTGCAGGCGATCGTGCAGTGGTAGTCGCCGCCGATGACGAGCGGGTTGCGGACGCGGTGGTGTTGCAGGCTGGCGATCAGCCGGTCGCGGGCCTTCGGGTAGCCGTCCCAGGCATCGGTGAAGTATTCGGGCCCTTCGTTGCCGGGCGATGCGAGCGGCGATACGAGGGTTTGCTGCATGACCACGTTCCAGCGGCCGGCGCTTTTCGCGAATTGCTTGTCCAGCCACGTCTCCTGCGCGCGGCCGAGCAGGCTCAGTTTCGGGTCCTGCCGCTGCGGGCAGGCGGCGTCGGTCACGTCGAAGCGGCTGCCGGCCATGCCGGGGCGGGGACACACCATCGGATCGCGGTACTGGCGGTCGTCCAGTACGTGGAATTGCGCAAGGCGTCCGACCTGGAAGCCGCGGTACAGTCGCAGCCGACGATCCGGCAGCAGCGCGTCCATCGGCAGCGGCTGGTGCTCGAACCATGCCTGCAACGCGTTGGCGCGGCGCTCCGGGAAGTGCGGGTCGTAGTCCTCGCCCAGATCGCCGCCCCAGTCGTTCATCACCTCGTGGTCGTCGATGGTCAGCAGCCAGGGGACGGACTGGTGCATCGCCTGCAGGTCGGGATCCAGGCGGTACTGCGCATAGCGGTCGCGATACTCCTGCAGCGAGTACGGTTCCGGGTGGGCGTGCACGCGCACGCGCCGGTCGCTGGCGTTGTATTCGTAGATGTAGTCGCCGACGAAGCAGACTAGGTCGGGATCGTCGCGCAGCATGTGCCGGTAGGCTGAGAAGTAGCCCATCTCGAAGTGCTGGCACGACGCGAGCGCGAATCGCAGCCGGTCGACCGCCGCGCCCGCCGACGGCAGGGTGCGCGTACGTCCCACGGGGCTGACTTCGTTGCCGGCGATGAAGCGGTACCAGTACCAGCGGTCGGGAGCGAGGCCGGTGACCGGGACATGGGCGCTGTGCGCCAGGCCGGCCATCGCGTACCACTGGCCGGATTGCACGACGTTGCCGAAGCGTTCGTCGGTGGCGACTTCCCAGCGCATCGGCACCTGCATCGTGCCCATGCCGCCGCCATGCAAAGGGTCCGGGCACAGGCGGGTCCAGAGCACGAAGCCGTCTTCGCTGGGCGTACCGGAGGCGACGCCGAGCTTGAAGGGATAGTCCGGGAACAGGACCAAACGGCTCGCCGCGTTCGCAGGCCGGACATACGCCATCACGCCCGCGGCCAACGCCGCCTTGAGCAGGCGCCGGCGCGACAACGATAACGGGCGGGTAAGGTTCGGTGGTTGCGGGTAGCGGTTGTTCGACATCGCTTTTTTCCCCTTGGAATGTTGCTTCGAGACCGTCAATGGCGGTGGTATCGCGACCAGTTCCACAGGTGCGCGCTGGCCAGCATCAGGCTGCCGGCCACGGTGATCGGGGTTTCCCACGCCTCTCGCGGCCACCCCAGCGCGCCGGCCAGCAGGCCGAGCAGGCCCAGGACGGCCAGTGCGCGCAGCGCCAGCGGCAGCCGGCGATGCCGATGGGCGCGCCACAAGGCATAGCCGGTCAGCGGCGCCGCGACGATCACGAAAGCGATGTGCACGCGCTCGTCTTCGGCCCAGACGCCGAGCAGGGGCAGCGCGGCCGCCAGCAGCGGCAACGCCAGGCAGTGGATCAGGCACAGCGTGGACAGGGCGATGGCGGATGCATCGAAGAGTCGGGCGGCAGGGCGTGGCATTGCGTGTCCTCCATGGATGGCGGTGGTTTTCTTGGCGCGCTTCAGGGCGCAATCCGGGAGCCGAGTTCGTCTTGCGCCCGGCGGAACCAGGCGACGACGCGTTGCCGATGCGGTTCGCCCCAGCGGCGCACGAACTGCTGGGTGTGGTAGTCGCGGATGTCTTCGAGCGCTTCGATGCGCTGCGCGATGTAGTCGGCGTCCAGGCGCATCCCGCAATCGATCTCGATGCAGCGGCGCCAGGCGACATAGCTGTCGGGAATGATCTCGTTTTTCATGGCGATGTTTCCGCAGGAACGGATTGAATGGCCGCGCCATGCGGAAGCGGGGCCGGTGTCGACAACGCGTCCATCCACGCCTCCAGCACCGGTTTCATGCCGGTGTAGCGTCGATCCATCCAGCCGCTGGCGAGGACCTCGCCGCGGCGATCGACCAGGACCAGGTTGGGCGGCCCCAGGCCGCCCAGGGCGCGGATCGCCGGCAGGCTGCGCAGTCGGCGGTAATCGATCGCCGGCCACGGCATCCGCTGGCTGCGCATGGTGCGGCGCATTTCGCGTTCGGATTCGTCTAGGCTGACGTAGACGACCTCGGTGTCGGCGCCGGCTTCTTTCAATGCGCCGCGGATGCGTTCCAGTTCCGGCGTGAAGGCATGGCAAGGCCCGCACCACGCGGCGCCGAAATACAGGGCGACGATCTCCGGTTCCCGGTCCCAGCGGTAGCCGACGAACCGCTGTTCGGTCGGCACCACCAGCGCCCCGGAAATGGACGCACGCAGGTCGGATTCGTCCGCCCGGACTTGCGCTGTCGCGGCCAGCATGAGGACGAACGCTGCGCCGAACAGGCGCGGCATCTTCTGCCGGGAGCCGGCCCGCTCAGAAGGCGTAGCGCAGGCTGGCATACAACGCCCGCGCGAAGCGCGGCCCGTAGACGTAGTCGCTGTCGCGGCCGGCGCCGACTTCCAGATCCTTCTGGCGCTGGTCGAACAGGTTGCGCACGCCGAAGGACAGGTCCAGGCCCTTGCCGTCGGCGTCGTGGAAATGGCGCGTCGCGCCGATGTCCGCCACCCAGAACTCGGGCGTGCGGTTCAGCGTGGCGGTGTTGTGGTTCAGCGCGTACATGCGGCCGGTGTACTTCAGTCCCAGGTAGGCGTCCCAGTCCGCGTTCGGCGACCAGGTGGCCTGCGCCAGGCCGGTCCATTCCGGCGTCTTCAGGTAGTCGCGGGTGGCGATCACGGTGTCGCCGCCATCGCCGGTGTCGTCGAACACCACCTGCGCTTCGTCGTAGCGTGAGCGGTACCAGGCCAGCCCAGCGGTCAGCCGGAACGCCTCGTTGGCCTGCCAGCTGAGGTTGGTCTCGAACCCGGCCACGCGCGAGCCGGACGAATTGCTGCGCACCTGGTACAGCGCGCCGTCGCCGTCGGCCTGCACTTCGCTCAGCACGAAGGTGTCGCGCAGGTCGGTCAGCGAGACGGTCGCATCCCACATCCAGTGCGGGTCGGCCGGGTCCGAGCGCCAGTCCAGGCTCAGCATGCCGGTCACTGCGCGCTCCTCGGACAGGCCGTCGGCGTTGCGGATGCGGATCGGCGCGGCGCCGAGGGTATCCACGTGCAGGTCCTCGCTGAACACTTCGGGTGCGCGGAAGCCGGTGGAGAGGCCGGCGCGCAGCTTGAGGTTCTCGTTGGCCTGGAACGCCAGCGCGATGCGCGGGGAGAACACCGGATCGTCCAGGGTTGAGCTCTTGTCGGCGCGCAGGCCGAGCACCAGGTCCACCGCGTCGCCGACCGTCCACTCGTCCTGCACGAAGGCGCCGAGGTTGGAGAAGCTGTCGTCGGTGGTGATGCTCAGCGTGTCGCCGGCGGCGTTGCGGTTCTCGTCCCGGATCGACTCGCGCTTGTACTGCAGGCCGAAGGCGAGGGCGTGGGCGCCGAGGCGCCAGTTGAACTGGCTGTCGAAGTAGTGCAGCGGGTCTTCGGTGTAGCCGTACTGGTCGTAGGAGACGGAGGCGGCGCTACCGGGGACGGTCGGGTCGAGTTGCGCCGGATCGTAGGCGGGATCGCCCGGATCGGTGGCGATGTTGCCCAAACCGCCATAGAAGCTGTCGCGTTCGATGTAGGCGAACGAGTAGCCCAGGGTGAAGTCGAAATCGTCGTTGACGACCTGGTCCCAGCGCACGCCGCCGCGGTGGTACCGGGTCTCGATCGCCTCGGCGATGTTGGCCAGCCACTCCGGCTGGTCCAGGCGATTGCCGCCGCGGCGGTCCTCGTGGGTGAACTGGTAGTTGGCGCGCAACGTGGCGCCGTCGTTTGGGCTGTACCAGCCCTGGAAGCCGACGACCTGCTGTTCCTTTTCGGTGATCTCGCTGTAGCCGTCGTGGTTGAAGTCGATGGCGTCGTTCTTCGAAGCTTGGCCGACCACCGACAGGCCGAGGCGGCCGTCGTCGGAGACGAAGTCGCCACGCCCGTCGAGGTTGTGGATCGGCTCGCCCTTCTGCACGTCGACGCCGTAGCGGACGAAGCCGCCGTTCCGGGCGGGTTGCCGCGGGATCAGGTTGATCACGCCGGCGACCGCGCCCGGGCCGTACAGCGACGAACCGCCGCCCTTGACCACTTCGACCGTGTCGATGAACGCCGCCGGGATCTGCTCCAGCCCGTAGACGCCGCCCAGGGTGGACAGCAGCGGTGTGCCGTCGAACAGGATCTGGTTGTAGGCGCCGGGCAGGCCGAGCAATTGCGCCTCGGAGGTGTTGCAGTTCTGGCAGTTGCTCTCCACCCGCAGGCCGTTGATCAGTTCGGCGGCCTTGGAGAAGTCCAGCGCGGCGCGCAGTTGGATGTCCTCGCCGCGCAGGACTTCGGTGCGTACCGGTACGTCGGAAAGAAGGCGCTCGGTGCGCGTCGCGGTGCTGACCCGGACTTGCACCGCATCGAGATTGGTGGTGCGGCGCCCGGAAACGTCCTCTGCACGGACGAGTCCCGGTATTGCCAGTATCGCCAGCAGGCTCGTGCGCAACCGCGGCAACCAGTTTGCGACTGCTGGCCGGCGTGCGTGGCGATGCCGCTTGTCGCTGCCGGGGGGTGTCGATTGCATGGCAGGCCCTCTAATTAGCATTTCCTATTTAATATAGCAAAAGCTATATTTTCGTATTGCCGTATCCTGCCCGCTGCAGCCAGCCCGTACAGCCACGACGAATGACCGGAAACAAACGGAGTCTGAGACAAGCGGCATCTCCCGGCGTCGCGCCATCCGCGTTGCCAGCCGCCGAGGTTCAGGTGCAGAGCTTCCGGCAGGTGCGCGAGGCGCATCGTTCCGAGTTGGTCGAGGATTACGTGGAACTGATCTCCGACCTGATCGCCCACGATGGCGAGGCACGGCAGGTGGATATCGCCATCCGTCTGGGCGTGGCCCAGCCGACTGTGGCCAAGATGCTCAAGCGACTGGCCCGCGATGGTCTGGTCGCGCAACGCCCCTATCGGGGCATTTTCCTGACCGAAGCGGGGGAGAAGATCGCAACGATGAGCCGCGAGCGCCATCGTACGGTGGAGAACTTCCTGCTTGCGCTCGGCGTTCCGGCCGACATCGCGCGCCGCGATGCCGAAGGCATCGAGCACCATGTGAGTGAAGAGACCTTGGCGGTGTTCGCCGCCTACATCAGCAAAGCCTCGCGCTGATCCCAACCGGCGCAGGGCGCGATGATGCCCCTGCCCGATGCGGGCGGTGAGGATCGTCGGCGTCGAATTGCTCCCATTGGGTCCTCCGCTTGCTGCATGCGGTGAAGGGTGCAGGCGCACCGACGGACGCAGCGAGGACCACCACTTATTTCGCGATCTCGTGGGCGGTACTCGCTTGCTGTGAGGCGGTCGTGGCCGGACGTTGAGCATCGATGAGGAGCGACTGGAGCTTGGATAGTAATTTATATGTTATGTTATAACAATACATAAGATAACTGCCAAGTCTTAGGTGGCTAGGCCACACCGCCAGCGCCCGCCAGCGTAAGGAACTGCCGATGCTTGATTCCCGATCCATCTCCACACGTTCGCAACTTCCGGTCACCGTCCTGTCCGGCTTCCTCGGCGCCGGCAAGACCACCGTGCTCAACCACGTGCTGCGCAACCGCGAAGGCCGCAAGGTCGCGGTGATCGTCAACGACATGAGCGAGGTCAACATCGACGCGGCGCTGGTCCGCGACGGCGGCGCGGCGCTGAGCCGCACCGAGGAAGCGCTGGTCGAGTTCAGCAACGGCTGCATCTGCTGCACGCTGCGCGACGATCTGATGCAGGAAGTCCGGCGCTTGGCCGACGAAGGCCGCTTCGACTACCTGCTGATCGAGTCGACCGGCATTTCCGAACCGATGCCGGTGGCGGCGACCTTCGCGGTCCGCGACGAACACGGCTTCAGCCTGTCCGACGTCGCGCGGCTGGACACGATGGTCACGGTGGTCGACGGCACGCGTTTCCTGGACGATTTCTCGTCGTCGGAGCGGCTTGCCGATCGCGGCCAGCAGGTCGGCCCCGACGATGTCCGCGGCATCGTCAACCTGCTGGCCGACCAGGTGGAATTCGCCGACGTCATCGTCGTCAGCAAATGCGACATCGCCGATCCGGAGAGGCTCGCGTTGACCAGGTCGGTGCTGCGCGGCCTGAACCGCGATGCGCGGATCGTCGAAACGCGCAATGGCGAGTTGCCCCTGGAGGAAATCCTCGACACCAAACGCTTCGACTTCGTGCGCGCGCAGTTGGCGCCCGGCTGGATGAAGGAGCTGCGCGGCGAACACACGCCGGAGACCGAGGAATACGGCATCTCCAGCTTCGTGTTCGATGCGCGCCGGCCGTTCCACCCGCAGCGATTCGGCGGCCTGCTCAACCGCGGACTCGACGGCGTGATCCGCAGCAAGGGCTTCTTCTGGCTGGCTAGCCGCATGGACTGGGTCGGCGAGCTGGCGTTGGTGGGCGGATCGACGCAGACGCGGGCGGCGGGATTCTGGTACGCCGCGCGGCATCGCGTCGACGCGGGACAAATCGGGACGCCGCCCGCGCCGGCCGAGAGGACGCTGGCGCCGCTGACCGAACAAGGTTGGGCACGGACGCAGGCGGCGCGCTGGTCGGCGCCGCTGCCGTCGCCGCTGGAAGTGCCCGACACCCGCGAATACCGGGCCATGCAGCGCCTGTGGCATCCGCTCTGGGGCGACCGCCGCCAAGAGCTGGCGGTCATCGGCGTCGGGCTGGACGAGATCCGCACGCGCGTCGAACTCGAAGCCTGCCTGTTGAACGACGAGGAGATGGCGCTTGGGCCGGATGGCTGGCTCGAACTGCCGGACCCGTTCCCGGCTTGGCGCCGGTAAGCCCGGCCATGCGCAAGGATGGCTCAACGACTGCCGCCAGCCCTTCGTAAAGACGGAGAGACATGCAATGAAACGGCTGCTTCTGACGACGACGATCTTCCTGGCCGGCCTGCTGGCCGGCGTTGGGGCGACGCTCGCCGTGCAATCACGGGTCGGCGCAAGCCCCGCGATGGCTGCGTCCGCACCGAGTCTGCGGCATCCATTGCAGGTGCGTCTGCATCGCATGGAAATCCAAGACGGCAAGCTGGGTCGCTACGCAGACTGGCAACGCTTCCTGCATGTGCACCACGACGACGCCGTGGCCACGTTGGCGCGAGAGCACATGTACGTGGAGGCGATGTTCCGCGACGTCGACCGGGATCCGCAGGTGCTGTACTGGCTGGAAGTGCGCGACGCTGCCGGCGCCCGGGTGGACGACTCCCTGGCGGAAGTCGATCGCGAGCATCTACGCTACATGCGTGAGGTTCTGCGCGACGGCCGCCACACGCTGCTGGAGACCGAGAACACGCTGGTAGCCCCGTTCGTGCAAGCGGCGATTGCCGCGAATCAGGCAGCCGGGCCGCCACCTTGAGTGGTACGGGCCCGGTCCGGTCGCAAACGTCCGATTCACCTCCGCATGTGGGCCGTCGGGGAACGAAACCAGGAAGTGAGGAAAACATGAAAAAACGGCAGGACGACCATTTCCCAAGGCGAAGCCGCCCGAAGGGTGGCGCACAGGGATGTGCGCCATGAAAAAAACCCGGCAAGAACCAGTGGCGTTTACCGACGCCGTATCGGACCGCATGGATGCCAATCCGGCTTCGGAACTGTTCGATGCTCTCGTGATCGGCGGCAGCTTCGCCGGCCTGTCCGCGGCGCTGCAACTGGCCCGGGCGCGACGGCGCGTGCTGGTGATCGATGCCGGGGTCCGGCGCAATCGTTTTGCCGCCACGTCGCACGGCTTCCTCGGACAGGACGGTCGCCCGCCCGGGGCCATCGTGGGCGATGGAAGAAAGCAGTTGCTTGCCTATCCGAACGTGCAGTGGCTGGATGGAACGGCCGTTGGCGCGGAGCGGAGGGGCGAGGGCTTCGCGGTACTCGACGGTTCGGGGGGATATTTCCACGCGAAGCGCCTGGTGCTGGCCAGCGGCGTCGTGGATGAACTGCCCGAAATCGATGGGCCTCGCCGAACGTTGGGGAAAGAGCGTCTTCCACTGCCCCTATTGCCACGGCTACGAATTGGACCAGGGCGGGATCGGCGTGCTGGCCGCCGGTCCGATGTCGTTGCACCAGGCCCTGATGCTGCCGGACTGGGGCAAGGTCACGTTCTTCACCAACGAAGCATTCGCGCTCGACGAATCGCAACGGGCAGCGTTGCAGGCGAAGGGCGTCGTCGTCGAGCCGCAACGCATCGCCCGCATCGTCGACGCCGCGACGGTCGAACTTGCCGACGGGCGCCGCATCGAACTGGAGGGCCTGTTCACGGCCAGCCGGACCCGTCCCGCCGGCCCGATCGCCGGGCAACTGGGTTGCGAATTGGAGGAAGGCCCTGGGACCGTTCATCCGGACGGACGCCGTGAAGCAAACGTCGGTTCTGGGCGTATTCGCCTGCGGCGACGCAGCGCGCATGGCCGGCAGCGTAGCGCTCGCCGTGGGCGATGGCGCGCAAGCGGGTGCGTCGGCGCATCAGTCGCTGGTTTTCCGTTGATCCGGGTGCTTGTTCGCCGCTGAAGTCCGCTGTCGACCCGAAGCGGACATTGCGCGCGGTGCGGTAGTGATGCCGGGAGAGACCATGTCGATCGCCTACACGCATTGGAGGAGCCGATGCAGATTCCCTTGCTGATGAATTGAGAGGAATTGCCGCATCTTCACAATCCATCTACATGTTCCAACGTTAGATGAAGGCGGGTCATGACTCCGGCAAAAAGACCGCTATATTCCCGATGCCCCAAACGAAGGAGGATTGGAATGTTTCTGACCAAACAGCATCTGGCGACGGCGCGCACGCTCGGCGTGGCGATCGTCGCAGCCCTCGGCCTTGCCAGCTGCGCCACCTATAAAGACGAGTTCGCATCGATCAACTCGCGCTTCGATCAACTCGACGCGAAGGTGCAGGGCGCAGCCCAGAGCGCCGAATCCGCCAATCAGTCCGCGCAGCAGGCCAACCAACGGCTGGATCAATTGGAAGGCCGCGTCCAGCAACTCGAAACGGCGCCGCGCCGCGCGCCGCGCGGTTAGTCGCTCTTGCGCGATTCGTGATGAGCGGTTTGAACCCGGGATCCGGTGGCCTTTGCTGGCCACCGGCCTGTTCTCTTCACCCAGCCTTCGTTCCAGGGAGCCGCCGCATCCGTACGTGCATGCACCCTGCGATCCGGGCTGCTTGTGGCGCGCTGGCACTGACGCTGGCGTTCGCGAGCTTCGACGTGGCCAGCGCCGAGAATGCCGCCGCGCAACCGGCAGCCGCCGTCGACCAGCTTCCGCAAGACCAGGAAGTGTCCGACACCGTGATCGAGCTCGCGGGCTGGGTTGTCGCAACCAAGGACAATCTGGGCTATCCGTTCGCGATCATGGACAAGGCCGCTGCACAGGTCCTGGTGTTCGGCAGCGACGGCCGGCTTCGTGGCGTGGCGCCCGGGCTCTTTGGCTCGGCGATCGGCGATCATTCGGCCCCCGGCATCGCCGGCCTCGCGCTTCGCGAAATTCCGGGCCGGGATCGCACGACGCCTGCTGGTCGATTTGTGGGCGGTTTCGGCCCATCGATCGACGCTGGGCGCGTCCTGTGGGTGGACTACGATTCCGCGGTCTCCATGCACCCTACGGCTACTGGCGTCCCGGCCGAGAGACGCGCCGAACGCCTTGCATCGCCTTCGCCGGACGACAACCGCGTCACTCATGGCTGCATCAACGTCTCGCCCGAGTTTTACGAGCGGATCGTCCGCCCGACGTTCGAGCGGGGCGGGGTGTTCTACATCTTGCCGGACAAGACGCCGCTAGCGGAGATCTTCCCGGAGTTCGCGCAAAGTCGCGCGACTGCGCAACGCAACGATGGAAGACGCGCACGGCCCGCCCGCAAGTGAAGGGGCGCGCCGGCTCCACATCCCGGGTATCGCGCGACTAACCTTCCCAGCGGCGGAAGGCGAGGCTCGCGTTGGTGCCGCCGAAACCGAAGCTGTTGGACAGCACGGTGCGCAGTTCGGCGTCGCGGCTTTCGCGCACCAGCGGCAGGCCGGCGGCGCCGGGGTCGAGGTTCTCCACGTTGATCGAGCCGGCGATGAAGCCGCGCTGCAGCATCAGCAGGCAGAAGATCGCCTCGTGCACGCTGGTCGCGCCCAGCGAATGCCCGGTCAGCGATTTGGTCGAGGAGAACGGCGGCATCGCCTCGCCGAACACTTCGCGCATCGCGCGCAGTTCGGACAGGTCGCCGACCGGGGTCGAGGTGCCGTGGGTGTTGACGTAGTCGACCGCGCCGATGCCGTCGCCGTCCCAGCCCTGCAGCGCTTGGCGCATGCACGCCACCGCGCCGTCGCCGGAAGGCGCGACCATGTCCTCGCCGTCGGAGCTGGCGCCGAAGCCGACCAGTTCGGCCAGGATGGTCGCGCCGCGCGCCTGCGCGTGCTCCAGGCTTTCCAGCACCAGCGCGCCACCGCCGCCGGCGATGACGAAGCCGTCGCGGCGGGTGTCGTACGGGCGCGAGGCGGAGGCGGGCGTGTCGTTGTGCTTGGTGGACAGCGCGCCCATCGCGTCGAACAGCATCGCCATGCCCCAGTGCAGCTCCTCGCCGCCGCCGGCGAACATCACGTCCTGCAGGCCCCAGCGGATCTGCTGCGCGGCCACGCCGATGCAGTGCGCCGAGGTGGCGCAGGCCGAGGTGATCGAGAAGTTCAGCCCCTTGACGCCGAATGCGGTGGCCAGGCACGCCGACACGGTCGAATTCATCGTCCGCGTGACCTGGTACGGGCCGATGCGGCGCACGCCCTTCTCGCGGAGCACGTCGGCCGAGCCGATCAGGTTGTACGGCGAGCCGCCGCCGGAGCCCATGATCAGGCCGGTGCGCGGGTTCGAGACCTGCGCTTCTTCCAGCCCCGACTGCGCGACCGCGTCCTTCAGCGCCAGGTAGGCGAACGCGGCGGCGTCGCCCATGAAGCGCAGCAGCTTGCGGTCGATCGCCGCTTCCAGGTCGACCTGCGGCCGGCCGGAGACCTGGCTGCGCAGGCCCATTTCCGCCAGCGATTCGTCGCGGGCGATGCCGGAAGCCCCGTTGCGCAGGCTCGCCGCGACCGTGTCCAAGTCGTTGCCGATGCAGGAGACGATGCCGCTGCCGGTGACGACGACGCGCCGTGCAGCGGTGCTCATGCAGCGGCTTCGCGGGTGAACAGGCCCACGCGCAGGTCGCTGGCCGTGTAGATTTCCTTGCCGTCCACCAGCATCTTCGCGTCGGCGATCGCCATGATCAGCTTGCGCTTGATGACCCGCTTGATGTCGATGACGTAGCTGACCAGCTTGGCCTGCGGGCCGACTTCGCCGGTGAACTTCACCTCGCCCGCGCCCAGCGCGCGGCCGCGTCCCGGCAACTTCTGCCAGGTCAGGAAGAAGCCGACCAGTTGCCACATCGCGTCCAGCCCCAGGCAGCCGGGCATCACCGGGTCGCCGCGGAAGTGGCAGCCGAAGAACCAGAGGTCCGGTTTGATGTCCAGTTCGGCGCGCACCTGGCCCAGGCCGTACTCGCCGCCCTCGGTGTCGATGTGGGTGATGCGGTCGAACATCAGCATCGGCGGCAGCGGCAGCTTGCCGTTGTCGGGGCCGAACAACGTGCCCTCGCCGGAGGCGATCAACTGCTCGTGGGAAAACGATTCGGACATCGGCGCGGGACTCGTCGGGGGAAACCCGGCGATTATCCGGCAAGCGCGGATGCATTTCCCGTACCTGTGCGTATGCAGCGGCGCAGGCGGCCTGCCGGATGCAGGCGGACCTAGGGCCTGTGGCGCATTCTCCTGAATGTCATCTCGTCGAAGGAGATGGCCTCGATGCCGGTGCGATGTAGAACCCGGTGTCGCGGGTGACCGGCGTGCGCGCCTCGATGTCCGCGAAGCCGAAATAGCCTTCCCAGACGATGCGGCCGTCCTTGACGACCGCGATCGCCGTGCCGGAAGGAAGCGAGGTGGCGTCCTTGGTCTGGCGGACGAGATCGGTCAGCGGACCGAAATCCGGGCCGGCCGCGGCCGCCGCCTGCGGCAGGAACGCTGCGAGCGCGAGGCAGAACGCCGGCAAGCGGTTCATGCGGTTTCCTCGCCGGTTCACTTCAACCGGCGGCCGAGCGCGAAATAGATCAGGTTGCCCAGGCCGGTGGCGCCGAGCAGGATCGCGATCGCGCCCGGGGTGACGTCGCGCCAGCCGAAGGCTTCGATCAGGCCGAAGCCGACCGCCAGCAGGGTCAGGATGCTGCCCCAGCGCAGGGCGCCCTGGCGACGCCGCACCTCGTCGCCTTCCAGCAGCGAGCGCAGCAATTCCTCGGAGCCGTGCGATTCGATGATGCGCCGGCGCATCCATGCATCGACGACGGCCTTGATGGCGTAGGTGATGCAGAGAAACAGGGTGACGGGAACGATGAAGCCGAGATCCATGACGATGCCTGCGGTGGTTGGGGTTCGCCGATGAAGATACGGGCAGAGGCGCGCCGGTTGCAGCGACCGTCATGCGGGCGGTCGGGAAATGCGGCGGCGGCTTCCGGTCCTTGCAACCGGCGACGTCCCCGACGTATCTCTTGCCCGATGACCGCCCCCGACGCCAGCCGCGACCCGACCCCGTGCGCCGACCGCGCACTGGCCGAGGCTGTGCTCGCCGGTGCGCCGGGCGCGTTCGAGCGGCTGGTGCGCCAGTACCAGGGCCTGTGCTGGCACGTCATCGAGCGCATGGTCCGCCACCCGGAGGACACCCGCGAGCTGTGCCAGGAGACCTTCCTGCGCGTGCATCGGTCGTTGCACCAGTATCGCGGCGAGAGCGCGCTGAAGTCGTGGATCGCGCAGGTGGCGTATTCGGTCGCCAGGCGTCACTTGGAGCGCCGCCGCATTCCCATCGCCGAGGTCGCGGACGGCGGCGACGGGTCTTCGCTGGCGGAAACAGTCGGCGATGGGTTCGATCTGGAAGCGGCAGCGTCGGACGAGGAAACCATCGCCCGCCTGCACGCGGCCATCGACCGGCTGCCGCCGTTGCAACGCACGCTGTTGACCCTGTATCACCTGGAAGAGACGCCCATCGGCGAGATTTCACGCATCACCGGGCTGGCCGAGGGTACGATCAAAAGCCACCTGTTCCGCAGCCGCAAGCAGTTGCGCGCGCTGCTGGAGCCGGTCATCGGAGTCGCCCCATGAACAAGTCGCCACCGCCGCCCCTCGTCGACGAACGCGATTGGCTTGTGCAGGAACGCGCGCTGTCGCTGGACGCGCGCGACCGGCGCGACCGGCGCGACGCGCTGCTGGCGCGCGCGCTGCGGACGCCGTCGGCGTCGCAGCCGCCCGCGGGCTTCGCCGCGGAGACGGCGCTGCTCGCGCAGGCGCATGCCGCCCGCGCGGGCGACGACGCGCGACTGGAGCGGGTGTTGCTGAAGTCGTTGCTGGCCGCGATGGCGCTGTCGGCCCTGGCCGTCGCGGCGATCTACGGCGACCGGTGGGCGACCTGGGTCGACCGGACGGTGGATGCCGCCGCGATGCAATGGACGCTTGCCGGCGCGGCCTGCATCGCGATGTCCTGGCTGCTGGCCGGATGGCGCCGCCGTTTCGCGGGAAGCGGGACATCCGCCGCGGCCTGACCGCGACGAGCGGCGGGTAGAATCGCCGCCTGTTTTCCTCTCGTTCCGTCGCCTTGGCTTCCACCGGCTCCGATCCCGTCCTCGAAACCCTGCTGCTGCCGTTCGCCGAGGGCGCGCTGGCGTGGCCGGATGCGCCGGTGTTGTTCCTGCGCGCGCGCGACGGCTGGGCGCTGCGGCGATTCCTGCTGGATCGGCTGGTCTGCGAGCAGAGCTTCAAGCCGGATGCCGATGTCCTGGCGCGGGCCGGACTGGAGACCGTCGCGGAAATCCCGTCGTCGTCGCACCGCTTCCCGCTGGTGCTGGCGCTGCCGCCGCGCCAGCGCGACGAGATGCGCGCCTTGTTCGCGCGCGCCGTCTCGCTGGCCGCGCCCGGCGGAACCGTCGTCGCCTGCATGGCCAACGACGAAGGCGCGAAGTCGGGCGAGGGGGATCTGCAGAAACTGGCCGGGCTCGGCGGCAAGCTGGCGAAGAACCATTGCCGCGCGTTCTGGACCGCGCCGCTGCACGGTTCGCACGACGCGGCGTTGCTAGCGCAGTGGGCCGGGCTGGACGCGCCGCGACCGATCCTCGACGGCCGCTTCGTCAGCCGTCCCGGCGTGTTCGCCTGGGATCGGGTGGACGCGGCCTCGGCGCTGCTGGCCGAATGCCTGCCGCGCGATCTTTCCGGCGTCGGCGCGGACCTGGGCGCGGGCTATGGCTTCCTTTCGACGGAAATCCTGGCGCACAACCCGCAGGTCGCCGCGCTGCACCTGTACGAAGCCGAGGCGCGCGCGCTGGATTGCGCACGCCGCAATCTCGCGCCGTTCGCGGGCAAGGCCGCCCTCGATTTCCGCTGGCGCGACGTGACCGCCGGCTTGCCGGATCGCTACGACTTCATCGTCAGCAACCCGCCGTTCCATGCGACGCGCAAGACCGGAAGGCCGGACATCGGCCAGCGCTTCATCGCCGTCGCCGCCGAAGCGCTGAAACCCGGCGGCCGCCTGTGGCTGGTCGCCAACCGGCACCTGCCTTACGAACAGGCGCTGGACGCCGGCTTCGGCCGCGTGCGCACGCTCGCCGAGCGCGACGGCTTCAAGGTCGTCGAGGCGACGAAGCCGTGACCGTCGACAAGCTGGTCAAGCACATCGCCAACCTCGGCTACGGCAGCCGCCGCCAGGTCGAGTGGCTGTTCCGCGAGGGCCGCGTCACCGACGCCGGCGGCGAGGTGCTGTACGCCGACGACCGCGCCGCGCACGCGGACATCCGCATCGACGGCGAGCCGCTCGATCCCGCGCCGGGCCTGCTATTGATGCTGCACAAGCCGGTCGGCTGCACCTGCTCCACGAAGGATTCCGGCCGGCTGATCTACGACCTGCTGCCGCCGCGCTTGCGCCTGCGTTCGCCGGTCGTCTCGCCGGTCGGCCGCCTGGATCGCGATACCAGCGGCCTGCTGCTGCTGACCGACGACGGTGCGTTGCTGCACCGGATCATCTCGCCGAAGTCGGCGCTGCCCAAGGTGTACGAGGCGACGCTGGCTTCGGATCTGCGCGGCGACGAGGCGGAGCGGTTCGCCAGCGGCGCGTTGATGCTGGAATCGGAGAAGACGCCGCTGCTGCCGGCGCAACTGGAAGCGGTTTCGCCGCGGCAGGCGCGGCTGACCCTGCACGAAGGCCGCTACCACCAGGTGCGGCGCATGTTCGCGGCGGTCGGCAACCACGTCGTCGCGCTGCATCGCAGCCGGATCGGCGGGCTGGACCTGGGCGGCCTGGAAGCGGGGCAGTGGCGGCTGCTGGATGGCGCGGAGCGCGACAGGCTGTTCGACGCCGGCTGAACCGGCGCGCTCCTACGGGAACAGTTCCCGCCAACCTTGATGGCCCAGCCTGCGCAGCGTCTCGACGTTGCGCTCCACGATCGCGTCCGGGTCGGGGAAGGCTTCGACGGCGCGGTCGATGCTTTCCTCGCGCAGCAGGTGCAGGGTCGGGTAGGGCGAGCGGTTGGTGTAGTTTTCGATGTCGTCCGCATCGGAACCGGCGAACCGGTACTGCGGGTGGAAGCTGGCGACCTGCAGCACGCCTTCCAGGTCCAGCGCGGCGACCGCGGCGTCGGCGCTGTCGAGGAAGTCGTTGTAGTCGAGGAAGTCCTCCAGCACCAGCGGATGCACGATCAGCGTGGTGTCGACCCGCTCCGGCGGCGTATCGCGCAGCAGCACCAGTTCCTCGGCCAGTTGTTCCAGCAGCGCCTCGGTCGTGGTCGCGTCGCTGAAGACGAAGCGCACCTGCCGCTTGGCGTACACCGCCTTCGCGAACGGACACAGGTTCAGGCCGATCACCGCGCGCTCCAGCCACAGGCGGGTCGCGGCGAGGACAGCTTCGGGTTCGAGGGCGGCGGCCGGGTCGTTCAAGCGATGGCGAATCAGGCGGGTAGGGCGCGCAGCTTAGCGCGTGTCATGCGCTTTTACGCACATTCCCGCACGCTTGCGCCGCCGCGATGCGGCGTTGCGGGCCTTGCCAAGGCGGCCAGCCTTGCCGGCGGCCCGCGCCTTGCCTCGCAACGGCGCAAACGCACGGTCGATGCGCGTAAAAGCGCATGACACGCGCTGGCGCAGGCCGATGCGACAATGACGCATGAATCCGCACCTGCACCCGTTGCGCGCCGCCTTGTGGATGCTGGCCGCGGTCGCGACCTTCTCGCTGATGGACGCGGCGATGAAGCTGCTGTCCGCGCACTATCCGCCGATGCAGGTGGCGACGCTGCGCGGCGCGGCGTCGCTGCCGTTCGTGCTGGGCTGGGTGCTGGCCAGCGCCGGCCTGCGCTCCATCGTGCCGGTGCGCTGGTCGCTGCACCTGCTGCGCGCGGCGCTGGGCGTCGCGATGATCGCCTGCTTCAGCTTCGCGCTGAAGCGGCTGCCGATGTCCACCGCGTACACGATCTTCTTCGTCTCGCCGATGCTGGTGGCGGCGCTGTCGGTGCTGTTGCTGGGCGAAAGGGTCGGCCCGCGCCGCTGGATCGCGATCGCGGTCGGACTGGCCGGGGTGGCGGTGGTGCTGCGGCCGGGCGCGAACGGCACGTTCTCGCTCGCGGCGGCGATGGTGCTGGTATCGGCGCTGGCCTATGCGCTGGCTTCGGTGCTGGTGCGACTGCAGACCCGCACCGACACCTCGCAGGCGATGGTGGTGTGGTTCCTCGCGCTGCTGGCGCTGGGCGCGGGCGTGCTGGCCGCGCCGGGCTGGGTGGCGCTGCGCGTGCAGGACATGTGGCTGGTCGCCGGCATGGGCCTGGCCGGGGCGCTGGGGCAGGTGGCGCTGACCCGCGCCTTCCAGTTGGGCGAGGCGTCGATGGTCGCGCCGCTGGAATACACCGGCCTGCTGTGGGTCGCGACCTGGGACTGGTTGTTCTGGAAGACCCTGCCGGCGGCGTCGGTGTGGGTTGGCGCGGCCGTCATCATCGCCAGCGGCGTGTACCTGCTGCGGCGCGAGCGGGCGCATAGCGAGGCCGAGCACCCCTGATCCGGGCGCGCAAAAGGGAACGGCAGGCCCAGGCCTGCCGTTCCCGCGGTTCACGCCCAACGCGTGCGATCAGAAGCGCGCGCCGACGCCGAAACCGACCGTCCACGGATCGAGCTTGGCTTCCTCGCCGATGCTCTGGCCGTTGAGCGTCAGGTCCGGGCGGCTGCGCAGGTAGCGCGCGTCGGCGCGGGCGAACCAGGTCGGGCTGATGTTCAGGTCGACGCCGACGGTGCCGATCGCGCCTTTGGCGGTTTCCAGGCCGACATGCCCGCCGTCGCCGAGGCCGTCGATGTCTTCCTTGCTGAAGTTGGACTCGTAGTAGCCCACGCCGACGAAAGGACGGAACGTCCGGTCGGAAGCGCCGAAGTGGTACTGCCCGCTCAGCGCGACCGGCTGCTGGTCGACGGTGCCGATCTTGCCGGCGTCGCCGCGCACGCGATGGTTGAACTTGTCCGCGGCGCCCCACAGTTCGACGGCGATGTTGGGCGTGGCATACCAACTGGCGCTGAGGGTCGGGGCGACGTCGCCATCGACGTCCAGACGCGCGCCCTTGACCGGGTCGGAATACGGCTGCAGCACGGTGGCGCTGCCGACCACGGCGAAACGCTTGGCCGAAGCGTCGCCGGCGGCGGACGAGGCGTCCTGTGCGAAGGCGCAAGCGGCGGCAAGCGAAGAAGCGACGGCGAAGCTCAGGGGGAGAAGGGTTTTCATCGCGGACTCCTTAATGTTTCTCTGTTTTTTTGCGATGCCCGATCGAGGGGCGCGCACATGCTGGATGCGGCGCGATGAATCGCAGCCGGCTTCGGGTGGCCGGATCGATCCTGGTTTAATGCGCGCTTCATTCACCTGTACGCGGCCGGTCGCGTTCGCACGCAGGCATGCGGTCTTGCGCGTCTTTCCCTGAATGAATGGCTCTGGCGACGGCCGCGGCGTTTCAGGCCGCTTCCAGCGTCTCCAGGTAGCGCCGCCGCCAGTCGTGGATGTCGTGGCGTAGCAGGTGTTCCATCATCGGCCGCCAGCGTTCGATGCGCCTGGCCTTCGGCATCGCTGCGGCAGTGGCGATGGCGTCGGCGACGCCGTCCAGGTCGTGCGGGTTGACGATCAACGCCCCTTCCATCTCGTAAGCCGCGCCGGCCAGCACCGACAGCACCAGCACACCGGGATCCTCCGGATCCTGCGCGGCGACGTACTCTTTCGCCACCAGGTTCATGCCGTCGCGCAGCGGCGTGACCAGGCCGACCTTGGCCAGCCGGTAGAAGCCGGTCAGGGTGGCGTGGGAGAAGTTGCGGTTGACGTAGCGCAGCGGGGTCCAGTCCGGCTCGGCATGGCCGCCGTTGATGTGGCCGGCGATCTGTTCCAGTTCGTTGCGCAGGCGCTGGTACTCGGTGACCTCGCCGCGCGAGACCGGCGCGATCTGCAGGAAGGTCAGGCTGCCCTTCTGGTCGGGATGCCGCTGCAGGTAGCGCTGGAAACCGTGGAAACGCTCCGGCAGGCCCTTCGAATAATCCAGCCGGTCCACGCCGATCGCCAGTTGCCGGTGCTCCAGGCTGGTGCGCAGGTCGCGCACCGCCGGCTTGGACATCGCCGCCCGCGCCTGTTGCGCGACCTGGCGGGTGTCGATGCTGATCGGGAAGGCGCCCACCCGCAGGCGGCGTCCGCCCGGCGCCTCGATCCAGCCGTTGTTGCGCACCGTGCCGCCGCCGAACAGGCGCACGTAGTCTTGGAAACGCTCGACGTCGCGCCGGGTCTGGAAGCCGACCAGATCGTAGGAATACAGCGACGAGAACAGCCGCGCATGCTCCGGCATCGCCGCCAGCAGGTCGCTGGACGGCATCGGCACGTGCAGGAAGAAGCCGATCCGGCAGCCGATGCCGCGTTCGCGCAGCAGCGCCGCCAGCGGGATCAGGTGGTAGTCGTGGATCCAGACCGTGTCGTCCTCGCGCAGCAGCGGCGCCAGCCGGTCGGCGAACATCGCGTTGACCCGGCGGTAGCCTTCGCGGGTTTCGCGGCTGTAGTCGACCAGGTCCAAGCGGAAGTGCAGCAGCGGCCACAGCGTGCGGTTGGCGAAGCCGTTGTAGTAGGCGTCGTGGTCGCTGCGCGACAGGTCCATGGTGACGAAGCGGATGTCGCCGTCGGCCTGTTCGTGCAGCGCGCCGCCGCTTTCGCGCAGCACCTTGCCGCTCCAGCCGAACCAGACCCCGCCGCGCTCCTTCAGCGCCGCCAGCAAGGCCACCGCCAGCCCGCCGGCGCGGGTTTCGCCGGGCGTGGCGACGCGGTTGGAGACCACCACCAGCCGGCCCATCACGACGCCTCCCGCCACGAGCGCGACAGCCGCATCGCGGCGATGATCAGGCCCACGTGCGAATAGGTCTGCGGGAAGTTGCCCCAGGCCTCGCCGTCCCCGAACGCGGCGTCCTCCGACAGCAGGCCCAGGTGGTTGCGCCGCTGCAGCACGCGCTCGAACATCTCGCGCGCCTCGTCGATGCGCCCGATCGCCGCCAGCGCGTCGATGTACCAGAACGTGCAGATGGTGAAGCTGGTTTCCGGCTCGCCGAAGTCGTCGGCGGCGACGTAGCGGAACAGGGCGTCGTCGCGACGCAGGTCGCGGCCGATGGCCTCGACCGTGGCGACGTAGCGCGGGTCGCAGGCCTCGACGAAGCCGATGTCGGCCAGCAACAGCAGCGAGGCGTCCAGGTAGTCACTCTCGAACGAGGCGCTGAAATGGCCGGCGGCCGGCCGCCACGCGCGTTGCAGAGTCTTGTCGCGGATCAGGTCGGCGCAGTCGCGCCAGTGGCCGGCGCGTTCGTCCAGGCCCAGCCGGCCGGCGATCTTCGCCAGCCGGTCGCACGCGGCCCAGCACATCGCCGCGGTGTAGGTGTGGACCTCGGCGCGGCCGCGGAACTCCCACAGCCCCGCGTCCGGGACGTCGTGCAGGGCGAAGGCGCGTTCGCCCAGCGGCTCCAGCCGGCGGAAGGTGTCCGCGTCGCCGGGATCGGCCAGGCGCTGGTCGAAGAACAACTGGGTCGAGGCCAGCACCACGCTGCCGTAGACGTCGTGCTGCTTCTGCACCCAGGCCAGGTTGCCGCGCCGCACCGGGCCCATGCCGCGGTAGCCGCGCAGGCTTTCGACTTCGGTCTCTTCCAACTGTTCGGCGAAGTCGATGCCGTACAGCGGCTGCAGGCTGCCGTCGCTGGTGGCGATGTTGAAGATGTAGCGCAGGAATTCCTCCATGCTGCGGGTCGCCCCCAGCCGGTTCAGCGCGCGCACCACGAAGGCCGCGTCGCGCAGCCAGCAGTAGCGGTAGTCCCAGTTGCGCGCGCTGCCCGGCGCTTCTGGGATGGACGTGGTCATCGCCGCGATGATCGCGCCGCTGTCCTCGTACTGGCACAGCTTCAGCGTGATCGCGCTGCGGATCACCGCGTCCTGCCAGTCCAGCGGCACCGACAGGTAGCGCACCCATTCGCGCCAGTACTCGGTGGTGTGGCCCAGCGCCTCGGCCACGTAGCCGGCGACCGAACGCTGCAGCGGTTCGTCCGGCCCCAGCACCAGGTGCACCGCATGCGACAGCACGAACGGCAGCGACTCGCGGACGAAGCGCACCGGCGCGTCGGTGGTCAGGCGCAGGGTGAAGTCCGGCAGCAGCCAGCGGATGTGGTTGCTGCCCCAGGTGCTGTCCGGCTGGCGCGCGCCCCAGTCGGCCAGCGGCCGCACGCGCACGCGGATGCGCGGGTTGCCGGCCAGCGGGGTCAGGCGGCGGATGATCGACACCGGGCGGTAGATGCGGCCGTTCTGCTTCCAGCGCGGAGCGAAGTCGAGGATCTCCAGCGCGCCGCCGTGGCGGTCGTGCAGCACCGTGCGCAGGACCGCGGTGTTGGCCAGGTAGCGCTGCTCGCTGTGGCTGAAGTCCTCCAGTTCGACGGCGAAGTCGCCGCCCTCGCATTCGCGCGGCGACAGCAGCGCGCAGAACGCCGGGTCGCCGTCGAACGCCGGCAGGCAGCTCCAGACCACGCTGCCGTTGCGGTCGACCAGCGCGCCGAAGCTGCCGTTGCCGATCGCGCCGAGGTCGAGGTTCGCCGTGGTCTCGCTCATTCGCATTCCTTCCGTTTCATGGCTGGTCCATGCGCAGCCAGGCATGCACCGCGCGCGGGTCGGGCAGGGCGTGGGTGGCGCGGCTGGGCTCGCGCGCGCCGACCCGCACGCTCCAGCCGCCCAGCGCGTTCGCGGCGGCGAAGCCGTACTCGTCGGTCAGGTCGTCGCCGACGAACACCGGCCTGCGCCCGCGGAACGGCGGCCGCGCCATCAGCGCGCGCAGGGCGCGGCCCTTGTCGGCGTCGGCCGGCACGATCTCGACCACGTGGTCGCCGGGCTGCAAACGATGGTCCGGCAGTTGCGCGACCCGCGCCGCCGCCAGCGCATGCAGGGCGTCGGCGGCGTTCGGCGCATTGCGCCAGTGCAGGGCGATGGAATCGCCCTTGTCCTCGACCAGCACGCCGGGATGTTGCGCAGCCAGCGCCGCCGCTTCGCGCTTGAACGCCGCCAGCGCGGCGGACGGCGTGCGCGGCGCTGGCGGCGCATCGCGCAGTTCCTGCCCGTGCAGGCCGGCGGCGGGCAGGCGCAGCGGCGCGAACAGGCGGTCGATCTGCGCCAGCGGGCGGCCGCTGACCAGCGCCAGCGCGCCGTGCAGGTAATCGCCGACGCGCTCGATCGTCTCCAGCAGGCCATCCGGCAGGCCGGCCAGGTGCGGCTGCGGGGCGAACTCGAGCAGGGTGCCGTCCACGTCGAGGAACAAGGCGCAGTCGTCGCTCAACGCGGGCGGCGGCGGACGACGTGGGGAAGTCGTGGCGGCCATGCCTTTCATCATTCACGCCGATGCGTGAAAACGCAAATTGCGATGGCCCATCGACTACGATCCATCGACTATCGTGTGGCATTCTCCATGACGAAGAAGAAGCGCGCATTGCTGCAGGGCCTGCCGCCGGCGGTCGCCGCCGACTGCCGGGTGCTGGTGCTCGGTTCGATGCCGGGCGCGGCGTCGCTGGACGCGGCGCGCTATTACGCGCATCCGCGCAACCGCTTCTGGCCGTTGATGGGCGCGCTGTGCGGCTTCGATGCGGGCATGCCCTACGACGCGCGCATTGCTGCGTTGCAACGCGCCGGCGTCGGCCTGTGGGACGTGATCGGCCGCTGCGAGCGTCGCGGCAGCCTGGACGCGGCCATCGTTCCCGGCAGCGAGGCGGCGAACGCGATCCTGCCGCTGATCGAGTCGCTGTCGTCGTTGCGCGCGGTCGCGTTCAACGGCGGCAAGGCGGCGCAGGCGTTCCGCCGCCACCTGCAACCGGCGCTGCCGGACGCGATCGCGGCGCGGATCGTCTGCCACGCCCTGCCTTCGACCAGCCCGGCCAACGCCGGCTTCGGTTTCGAGCGCCTGCGCGAAGCCTGGGGCGTACTCGACCTTGGTTGAATACGCGCCGCGATGCGCGAGCGTATGTTGTGCATGCCAAAGCGATACCAGCACGACGCGCTACGGCGCGACGCCGGCCGGTGGCACAATAGCCGTTCGTCCATCGCTTCGCGTTTCGGAGTTTTCCAATGGCTGAGGTCACAGAAGCCCGCGTTCCCGACATCGGCGACTACACCGATGTGCCGGTCATCGAAATCCTGGTCGCGGTCGGCGACGCGGTGAAGAAGGACCAGGGCCTGGTCACGCTGGAGTCGGACAAGGCGACGATGGAAGTGCCGTCGTCGGTCGCCGGCGTGGTCAAGGAGATCAAGGTCAAGCTGGGCGACACGCTCAGCGAGGGCAGCGTGGTCGCGCTGATCGAGGCCGGCGAAGCCGCCGCACCGGCTGCGCCCGCTCCCGCGCCCGCCGCGGAAACCGGCGCGAAGGTCGAGCCGGTCGCGCCCGCGGCCGCGCCGGACAAACTGGCGCAGCGCGAGATCGCGCAGGAACTCTCCGCGCCGCCGCCCGCCCCGGCGCCGGAAAGCAAACCCGCGGCCGCGCCGCCGCAGAGCCCGCCGGTCGAGTTCGGCGCCGATCGCGTGCTGCCGGACAAGGTGCCCTACGCCAGTCCCGCCGTGCGCGTGTTCGCGCGCGAACTGGGCGTCGACCTGGCGCAGGTGGCCGGCAGCGAGAAGGGCGGCCGCATCACCCGGGAGGACGTGCAGAAGTACGTCAAGGGCGCGCTTGCCGGCGGCGCTGCGCCGAGGCCGGCGGCGGCCGGCGGCGGGCTCAACCTGCTGCCGTGGCCCAAGGTCGATTTCGCCAAGTTCGGCGAGATCGAGGTCAAGCCGCTGTCGCGGATCAAGAAGATTTCCGGCGCCAACCTGGCGCGCAACTGGGCGATGATCCCGCACGTCACCCAGCACGACAACGCCGACATCACCGACCTCGAAGCCTTGCGCGTGCAGCTCAACAAGGAGAACGAGAAGGCCGGCATCAAGCTGACCATGCTCGCCTTCCTGATCAAGGCCAGCGTCGCGGCGCTGAAGAAATACCCGGAATTCAACGCCTCGCTCGACGAAGCCGGCGAGAACCTCACCCTGAAGAAGTACTTCCACATCGGCTTCGCCGCCGACACGCCGAACGGACTGGTGGTGCCGGTGATCCGCGACGCCGACCGGAAGGGCGTGATCGAACTGGCCGCCGAGATGGGCGAGCTGTCGAAGAAGGCGCGCGAGGGCAAGCTGGGCCCGGCCGAGATGTCCGGCGGCTGCTTCTCGATCTCCTCGCTCGGCGGCATCGGCGGCACCGCTTTCACGCCCATCGTGAACGCGCCGGAAGTCGCGATCCTCGGCGTGTCGAAGTCGGGCATCCAGCCGGTCTGGGACGGCAAGCAGTTCGCCCCGCGCCTGCTGCTGCCGCTGTCGCTGAGCTACGACCACCGCGTCATCGACGGGGCCGCCGCCGCGCGCTTCACCGCGTACCTGGCGCAGGTGCTGGGCGACATGCGCCGCGTGCTGCTGTAATCCGGAGAATCGCAGATGGCAACGATTGAAGTGAAGGTTCCCGACATCGGCGACTACAGCGACGTGCCGGTGATCGAAGTGCTGGTGAAAGTCGGCGACCCGGTCGTGAAGGACCAGGGCCTGGTCACGCTGGAATCCGACAAGGCGACGATGGAAGTGCCTTCCTCGGCCGCCGGCGTGGTCAAGGAAGTCAAGGTCAAGGTCGGCGACACGCTCAGCGAAGGTGCAGTGGTTGCGATCCTGGAAAGCGAGAGCGCCGCCGCGTCGGCGCCTGCGCCCGCCGCCGCGCCGGGCAGCAAGCCGCCGGTCACGCCGTCGCCGCGCGCGCCGGATCCGGTGCTGGCGGCCGAGGCCGCCAAGGCTCTGCTGGGCACGGGCAAGCCCGCCGACATCGAATGCCGCATCGTCGTGCTCGGCGCCGGTCCCGGCGGCTACACCGCCGCGTTCCGCGCCGCCGACCTGGGGCTGGACACCGTATTGATCGAACGCTACGCCAGCCTCGGCGGCGTCTGCCTCAACGTCGGCTGCATCCCGTCGAAGGCGCTGCTGCATTCGGCCAACGTGATCGAGGAAGCCGCGCACGCCGCCGACATCGGCATCGGCTTCGGCAAGCCGAAGATCGCGTTGGACAAGCTGCGCGAATACAAGGGCAAGGTCGTCGGCCAGTTGACCAAGGGCCTGGCCGGCATGGCCAAGCAGCGCAAGGTGCGCGTGGTGCAGGGCGTGGCGCAGTTCGTTTCGCCGCACGAGATCGAGATCGTCGGCGACGACGGCAGCAAGCAGTTGCTGCGCTTCGAGCAGTGCATCATCGCCGCCGGTTCGCAGGCGGTGAAGCTGCCCAACTTCCCGTGGGACGATCCGCGCGTGATGGATTCGACCGATGCGCTGGAACTGGCCGAAGTGCCGAAGAAGCTGCTGGTCGTCGGCGGCGGCATCATCGGCCTGGAGATGGCGACGGTCTACCGCGCGCTCGGCGCGGAGGTGACCGTGGTCGAGTTCATGGACCAGTTGATGCCCGGCGCCGACAAGGATCTGGTCAAGCCGCTGGCCGACCGCCTGAAGAAACAGGGCGTCATCGTCCACCTGAAGACCAAGGCCGCGACGGTCAAGGCGGAAAAGAAAGGCATCACCGTCGGTTTCGAAAGCGCCGACGCGGGCGCGAAGCCGGAAATCGAGTCGGGCATCTGGGACCGCGTGCTGGTCGCCGTGGGCCGTGCGCCGAACGGCAACAAGATCGGCGCGGACAAGGCCGACGTGAACGTCACCGAGCGCGGCTTCATCCCGGTCGACGTGCAGATGCGCACCAACGTGCCGCACATCTTCGCCATCGGCGACATCGTCGGCAACCCGATGCTGGCGCACAAGGCCACGCACGAAGGCAAGCTGGCGGCGGAAGTCGCGGCAGGCGAGAAGAAGGAATGGGTGGCGCGGGTGATCCCCTCGGTCGCCTACACCGACCCG
The DNA here is from genome assembly GCA_047601245.1 of Pseudoxanthomonas sp. Classification (GTDB taxonomy): domain Bacteria; phylum Pseudomonadota; class Gammaproteobacteria; order Xanthomonadales; family Xanthomonadaceae; genus Pseudoxanthomonas_A. The sequence goes on along the minus strand of JASGJU010000002.1, from coordinate 1,884,723 downwards.
GAAATCGCCTGGGTCGGCGTCACCGAGACCGAAGCCAAGGCCAAGGGCCTCAAGGTCGGCGTGGCCAAGTTCCCGTGGGCGGCGTCGGGCCGCGCCATCGGCATCGGCCGCACCGAGGGCTTCACCAAGCTGGTCTTCGACGAGGCCACGCACCGGGTGATCGGCGGCGGCATCGTCGGCGTGCACGCCGGTGACCTGCTGGCCGAGATCGGCCTGGCCATCGAAATGGGCGCGGAAGCCGAGGACATCGGCCACACCATCCATGCGCACCCGACGCTGAGCGAATCGGTGGCGATGGCGGCCGAGGTCTACGACGGCACCATCACCGACCTCTACATCCCGAAGAAGAAATGAGCCGAACGACGCCCCTTCGCCGGGGCGTCGTCGTTACATGCGCCGGGAAACCGGTCGTTGGCCGAGGGATGGACAAGAAGAAGCCCCGGCGGGGGAACCGGGGCTTCGGGCGGGCCTGCGACGGTACATTCGGACGAGGAAGTTGAGCGGCAGGCCCGATGCAATGACCGGGCGGTCCGGCAAAAGTTCCGGGTCGCGGGAAAAAACGTTTCCATCGCCGGTTCTGGTTCGAGCGGCCTGCGGCATCGCCCGTTCAGCTTGATGGAAGCCGCGCGGTTGCGGCCAAAGACCGGGGCTTTTGGCGGTTGCCGGTGAAATTTAGCCCCTGTTATACTTTCTCGGCTCGGCGAGGCGCCTGTATTGGCCTTGTCTTCCTCCACTCACCGGGTTTCTCGCGTGCTGAATTCCGTCGCCTCGGGTCGTCGGCTGGCATTGCGCGCGGTGGGCTGCCAGTCGGCCGTCGTGCTGCTGCTGGCGCTGGCCTTCCTCCCGCGCGGAGGGGCCGACGCCGCGGCTGCCCTGGTCGGCGGGTCGGGGATGGCGCTGGGCAACGCCCTGGCTGCGCAGGTCGCGCTGGGCGGGGGAGTGATGGCGGCGCGCCCGGCTTTCGCCAGGCTGTTGCTGGCGGCGCTCCTGAAGTGGGTGGTGGCGATTTCGATATTCGCGATCGCATTGGCTGTCTGGCGCCTGGCGCCGCTGCCGATGCTGGCGGGACTGGCGGCCTCGGTGGCCGCGTATCCATTGGCTTTGAACTTTTTGCGTCAGGATCGAACGTGAGCGCTGAACCGGCATCCGGCGGGTCGACCGAATACATCCAGCACCACTTGCACCATCTCCAGTGGCAGGTCGGAGAGGGCAAGTTCATGACCCTCAACATGGACAGCCTGGTCATCACGCTGGTCCTGTCGCTGCTGTTCCTGTTCGTGTTCCTGGGCACCGCGCGCAAGGCCACCGCCGGCGTGCCGGGCAAGTTCCAGGCCTTCGTCGAGATGGTCGTCGGCTTCGTCGACGGGCTGGTCCGCGAGACCTTCCACGGCCGCAGCAAGCTGATCGCGCCGCTGTCCATCACCATCTTCTGCATCGTGTTCCTGATGAACTTCATGGACATGATCCCGGTGGACTGGCTGCCGGGCGCGTGGGTCAAGGGCAACGAGCTGGCCGGCCACGACCCGCACCACGCCTACCTGCGCGTGGTCCCGACCGCCGACCTCAACACCACCCTCGGCCTGTCGCTGATGGTGTTCGTGCTGATCCAGGTGTTCGCCATCGGCCACAAGGGCGTCGGCACCTTCGTCAAGGAAGCCTTCACCGCCCCGTTCCACGCCCACGGCGTCGTCGGCAAGATCGTGCTGGCCCCGGTCAACCTGCTGCTGCGCGTGATCGAGGAACTGGTCCGCCCGCTGTCGCTGACCCTGCGACTGTTCGGCAACATGTACGCCGGCGAGCTGATCTTCATCCTGATCGCGCTGATGACCTGGAACGCGCTGTTCTCGAACTGGCTCACCTGGGTGATGGCGCCGATCCAGTTCATTTCCGGCTTCGTCTGGACCGCGTTCCATATCCTGGTCATCACCCTGCAGGCCTTCATCTTCATGATGCTGACCATCGTCTACCTGAGCATGGCGGTGGAAAGCCACTAGTCGGGTCGCGGCTCGCGCCGCTTCCACGAGCGTTTCGCAGTACCGGTTTCCGATCCTTCACCCTTTCCTTTCAACACGTAGCACCACGGAGAATCATCATGGAAAATCTTGCCCTGTACGCCGAAGTGGCGAAGTTCACGGTCATCGCCGCCGGCTTGCTGATCGGCCTCGGCGCCCTCGGCACCGCGATCGGCTTCGCCCTGCTGGGCGGCAAGTTCCTCGAGGGCTCGGCCCGCCAGCCGGAACTGACCCCGATGCTGCAGACCAAGATGTTCATCGTCGCCGGCCTGCTGGACGCCGTGCCGATCATCGGCGTCGCCATCGCGCTGCTGCTGATCTTCGCCAACCCGTTCCTGTCGCACCCGGGCATCGGCTGATCGCCGAAGACCTGACGTTCGACAAAGCCGGCGCACCCGCGCCGGCGCTACGGAGCAACGCATGGATATCAACCTCACTTTCGTCGTCCAGGGCCTCGCGTTCTTCGCGGTGGCGTGGCTGGTGATGAAGTTCGGCTGGCCGCACATCATCGCCGCCATCGAAGAGCGTCAGCAGAAGATCGCCGAAGGCCTGGCCGCGGCCGACAACAGCCAGAAAGCGCTGGCCCAGGCCGAGGAGCAGGCCAACGAGGCGCTGAAGCAGGCGCGCGCCAAGGCCAACGAGATCATCGAACAGGCCCACCAGCGCGCCAACCAGATCGTCGACGCCGCGAAGAACGAGGCCATCGAGGCCGCGAACAAGCAGAAGGCGCTGGCCCAGGCCGAGATCGACGCCGCCGCGACCAAGGCCAAGGAAGACCTGCGCAGGCAGGTGTCCGCGCTGGCCGTGACCGGCGCCGAGAAGCTGCTCAAGCGCGAGATCGACGCCAACGCGCACAAGGCGCTGCTGGACGAACTGGCCGCGGAGATCTGACGTGTCGCAAGCCTTGACCCTCGCCCGCCCGTACGCCCGCGCCGCGTTCGCGATCGCCAAGGACGAAGGCGGCCTGGCCGCGTGGTTCGACGCGCTCGGCTTCGCCGCGCAGGTCGCCGCCGACCCGCGCGTGGCCGCGCTGCTGCCGAACCCGGAGCTGGCCGACGAGGACGCGATCGCGTTGCTGTCGCCGGAGAACACGAGCGAAACGTTCAAGCGTTTCCTCGCCCTGCTGGCGGAAAACCGCCGTCTGCCGGAATTGCCGGAAATCGCCGGCCTGTACGCGGAACTGCGCGCCGAGGCCGAACGCGTGGTCAGGGCGAAGGTGACCTCCGCCGCCGCGCTGCCGGCCGGCGAACTGGACACGATCAAGGCCGCGCTGGCGAAGCGCTTCGGCCGCGAGGTCGAGGTCGAGACGGCGATCGACGCCTCGCTGATCGGCGGCGCGGTGATCGACGCCGGCGACGTGGTCATCGACGGCTCGCTGAAGGGCAAGCTGGAACGGCTGCAGACCGCGCTCGCCAACTAATTCATCTAACCCGCGGCCGGCGACGGCCGCACCAGGGAAACCCAAGCAATGGCTACCACGCTCAACCCCTCCGAAATCAGCGAACTGATCAAGACCCGCATCGAGAAGGTCAAGCTGGCCGCCGAAGCGCGCAACGAAGGCACCGTGACCAGCGTGTCCGACGGCATCGTGCGCATCTTCGGCCTGGCCGACGTGATGCAGGGCGAAATGATCGAACTGCCCGGCAACACCTTCGCGCTGGCGCTGAACCTGGAACGCGACAGCGTGGGCGCCGTGGTCCTGGGCGACTACGAGCACCTGCGCGAAGGCGACGTCGCCAAGACCACCGGCCGCATCCTCGAAGTGCCGACCGGCCCCGAGCTGCTGGGCCGCGTGGTCAACGCGCTGGGCGAGCCGATCGACGGCAAGGGCCCGATCGACGCCAAGACCAGCGCCCCGGTGGAGCGCGTGGCCCCGGGCGTGATCTGGCGCAAGTCGGTGTCGCAGCCGGTGCAGACCGGCTACAAGTCGGTCGACGCGATGATCCCGATCGGCCGCGGCCAGCGCGAGCTGGTCATCGGCGACCGCCAGACTGGCAAGACCGCGCTGGCGATCGACGCCATCATCAACCAGAAGGGCACCGGCGTCAGGTGCGTCTACGTCGCCATCGGCCAGAAGGCCTCGTCGGTCGCCAACGTTGTGCGCAAGCTCGAAGAGAACGGCGCGCTGGCCCACACCATCGTTGTTGCCGCGACCGCGTCCGAGTCCGCCGCGATGCAGTACATCAGCGCCTATTCCGGCTGCACGATGGGCGAGTACTTCCTGGATCGCGGCGAAGACGCGCTGATCGTCTACGACGACCTGTCCAAGCAGGCCGTCGCCTACCGCCAGATCTCGCTGCTGCTGAAGCGCCCGCCGGGCCGCGAAGCCTACCCGGGCGACGTGTTCTACCTGCACAGCCGCCTGCTGGAACGCGCCTGCCGCGTGTCCGAGGACTACGTCGAGAAGGCCACCGACGGCGCGGTGAAGGGCAAGACCGGTTCGCTGACCGCGCTGCCGATCATCGAGACCCAGGCCGGCGACGTGTCCGCGTTCGTGCCGACCAACGTGATCTCGATCACCGACGGCCAGATCTTCCTGGAAACCGACCTGTTCAACGCCGGCATCCGCCCGGCCGTGAACGCCGGCATCTCGGTGTCGCGCGTCGGCGGCGCGGCGCAGACCAAGATCATCAAGAAGCTGTCCGGCGGCATCCGCATCTCGCTGGCGCAGTACCGCGAACTGGCGGCGTTCGCCCAGTTCGCCTCGGACCTGGACGAAGCGACCCGCAAGCAGCTCGAGCGCGGCCAGCGCGTCACCGAACTGATGAAGCAGAAGCAGTACGCGCCGATGAGCATCGCCCACCAGGCGCTGTCGATCTACGCGGTCAACGAGGGCTATCTGGACGACGTGCCGGTCAACAAGGTGCTGGCGTTCGAGGAAGCGCTGCACGCGCACTTCGACAACAGTCTGGGCGACGTGATCTCGAAGATCAACGCCAGCGGCGACTGGAACGACGAGCTGGAAGCGGCGTTCAAGAACGGCATCGCCGAGTTCAAGAAGACCGGAAGCTGGTAAGAGCAGTCAGCGGAAACGGTAAGGAGCGAGAAAGTCGGCAAAGCGTTTCACTGACTTTCTGAGCCTGCGAAGCAGGCGCACTTCCTACCTTTCTCACCCGAAGCGAGCGTAGCGAGCGAGACATGGCAGGCGGCAGAGAAATCAAAACCAAGATCAAGAGCGTGCAGAACACCCGCAAGGTGACCCGCGCGCTGGAAATGGTCTCGGCTTCCAAGATCCGCAAGGCGCAGGACCGAATGAAGGCCTCGCGCCCGTACGCGCGCGCGATGAGGCAGGTCATCGGCCACCTGGCCCAGGCCAATTCCGAGTACCGCCACCCGTACCTGGTCGAGCGCGAGCAGATCAAGCGCGTCGGCTACATCATCGTCTCGTCCGACCGCGGCCTGGCCGGCGGCCTCAACAACAACCTGTTCCGCAAGGTGCTGGGCGAAGTCCGCGGCTGGCAGGACAAGGGCGCCGAGGTCGACGTGGTCACCATCGGCCAGAAGGCCACGACCTTCTTCCGCCGCATCCGGGTCGACATGATCGGCAGCGTCACCCACCTGGGCGACGTGCCGCAACTGGAGCAACTGGTCGGCGTCGTCAAGGTGATGCTGGACGCCTACGAATCGGGCAAGGTCGATCGCGTGTTCCTGGTGTACAACGACTTCGTCAACACCATGACCCAGCGCGCGGCCTTCGATCAGTTGCTGCCGCTGCCGGCGGCGGAGACGCAGGTCGCCCACCACGACTGGGACTACATCTACGAACCCGACGCGCAGGCGGTGCTCGAGCACGTGCTGACCCGCTACGTCGAGTCGCTGGTGTACCAGGCGGTGCTGGAGAACGTCGCCTCCGAGCACGCCGCGCGCATGGTCGCGATGAAGGCGGCCAGCGACAACGCCAGCAAGCTGATCGACACGCTGAACCTGGCCTACAACAAGTCGCGCCAGGCGGCGATCACGCAAGAGATTTCGGAAATCGTCGGCGGCGCGGCTGCGGTGTAGCGCGAGTCCCTTCGCAAGAGCCTGCACATCCGTGTGCGGACTTTCTAAAGAATCAAGGTATTCAAATTAGAGGGTTGTATCCATGAGTCAGGGCAAGATCGTTCAGATCATCGGCGCGGTCGTCGACGTCGAATTCCCGCGCACCGAGGTGCCGAAGGTCTATGACGCGCTGAAGGTGCAGGGCACCGAGATCACGCTGGAAGTGCAGCAGCAGCTCGGCGACGGCGTCGTGCGCACCATCGCGCTGGGCTCCACCGACGGCCTCAAGCGCAACCTGGTGGCCGACAACACCGGCAAGGCGATCTCGGTGCCGGTCGGCGCCGGCACCCTGGGCCGCATCCTGGACGTGCTGGGCAACGCCATCGACGAGGCCGGCCCGGTCAAGGCCGCCGACCACTGGGAAATCCACCGCACCGCGCCGTCGTACGAGGACCAGTCCTCGGCCACCGAGCTGCTGGAAACCGGCATCAAGGTCATCGACCTGATGTGCCCGTTCGCCAAGGGCGGCAAGGTCGGCCTGTTCGGCGGCGCCGGCGTCGGCAAGACCGTCAACATGATGGAACTGATCAACAACATCGCCAAGGCGCACAGCGGCCTGTCGGTGTTCGCCGGCGTGGGCGAGCGCACCCGCGAGGGCAACGACTTCTACCACGAGATGATCGAGTCCGGCGTCGTCAACCAGGAGAAGCCGGAAGAGTCGAAGGTGGCGATGGTCTACGGCCAGATGAACGAGCCGCCGGGCAACCGCCTGCGCGTCGCCCTGACCGGCCTGACCCTGGCCGAGTACTTCCGCGACGAGAAGGACGCCAGCGGCAAGGGCCGTGACATCCTGTTCTTCGTCGACAACATCTACCGCTACACCCTGGCTGGCACCGAGGTTTCGGCGCTGCTGGGCCGCATGCCGTCGGCGGTGGGCTACCAGCCGACCCTGGCCGAGGAAATGGGCGTGCTGCAGGAGCGCATCACCTCGACCAAGACCGGTTCGATCACCTCGATCCAGGCCGTGTACGTGCCCGCGGACGACCTGACCGACCCGTCGCCGGCGACCACCTTCGCCCACCTCGACGCGACCGTCGTGCTTTCGCGCAACATCGCCGCGCTGGGCATCTACCCGGCGGTGGACCCGCTGGACTCGACCAGCCGCCAGCTCGACCCGAACGTGATCGGCAACGAGCACTACGACACCGCGCGCCGGGTGCAGGCGACCCTGCAGAAGTACAAGGAACTGAAGGACATCATCGCGATCCTCGGCATGGACGAACTGTCCGAAGAGGACAAGCAGGCGGTGTCGCGCGCGCGCAAGATCGAGCGCTTCTTCAGCCAGCCGTTCCATGTCGCCGAAGTGTTCACCGGCAGCCCGGGCAAGTACGTGGCGCTGAAGGAGACCATCCGCGGCTTCAAGGGCATCGTCGACGGCGAATACGACCATCTGCCGGAGCAGGCCTTCTACATGGTCGGCACCATCGAGGAAGCGGTCGAGAAGGCGAAGAAGATCGCCGAGAAGGCCTGATCCACGCCTGACGACAGGGAACCGACATGGCATCTACCATCCGTTGCGACATCGTCAGCGCCGAAGCCGAGATCTTCCACGGCGAGGCCACGCTGGTCGTCGCCACCGGCGAGCAGGGCGAACTCGGCATCGCGCCGCGCCACGCCCCGCTGATCACGCGCCTGAAGCCGGGCAAGGTCGTCGTCACCCAGCCTGACGGCCAGGTGCTCGACTTCGCCATCGGCGGCGGCATCCTGGAGGTGCAGCCGCAGGTCGTGACCGTGCTGGCCGACACCGCCATCCGCGCCGACGAGATCGACGAGGCGGCGGTGCGCGCGGCCAAGGAAGAAGCCGAGCGCGCGCTGGCGCACAAGGATCCGAAGATGACCCCGGAGGAGGCGCAGGCGCAGCTGGCGATGTCGCTGGCCCAGCTTTCCGCGCTGGAACGCCTGCGCAAGAACCTGAAGCACTGAGTTTCCCCGCGCCGGGATGCAGGAATGGAAAGCGCCGCAGCGATGCGGCGCTTTTGTCTTTCCACCGCAAAGAAAGCCCGTTACGCTGCGCACGGGGAGGCACTTGGGGCGGAAACCATGATCCCTCTTCTCCATGCCGCGCTGGTGCTGTTCCTGATCCTGGTGTTCCCGGTCTGGGACAGGCGCGAAACCCGGCGGCTGAAGGCCGGGCCGAGTCCGGCCAGGCGCATTCGCAGCTACCAGAAGACCATCGCATGGCTCTGGGCGGCGACGCTGCTGCTGTTGGCGACACGCCCATGGATCGAATTGAACGCGCCTCCGCCCGGGCATGGACTGGACGGCCATGAAAGCCTGAGCGTGTGGCTGTCGTTGCCCTTGTTGCTCGGCCTGTTCCTGCCGGTCGTGGCGGCGTGGAAATCGCCCAGGAGCCGCGAGGCCATGCGCGCGCAATTCGCAAGCCTGGATTTCTTCCTGCCGCAGACCGCGCCGGAGCGATACTGGTTCGCCGCCGTCAGCGTCAGCGCCGGCATTTGCGAGGAAATCATCTTCCGCGGGTTCCTGATCGACTACCTGGTCGGCTTGCCGTTCGGCTTGGGCGTCTGGCCGGCGACGTTCGTCGCGGCGCTGGTTTTCGGCATCGACCACGGTTACCAGGGTTGGAAGGGCGTGATCGTCACTGGATTCACCGCGCTGGCGTTCAGCGGGATTTTCTTCGTCAGCGGCAGCCTGTGGCTGCCCATCGCCATCCACATCCTGATCGACCTGCGCGCCCTGCTGTTGTCGAAGGTCGTGCAGGAGCAGGCCGCATGACGGAAATCATCCGCTGAACACTACCGTCTTGGGTCCGTTCAACAGCACCCGGTCCTCCAGGTGGTAGTGCACCGCCCGCGCCAGCACGCGGCGCTCGATGTCGCGGCCCTTGCGGATCAGGTCGTCGGGCTTGTCGGCGTGGCTGATCGGTTCGACGTCCTGGACGATGATCGGGCCCTCGTCGAGGTCCGCGGTGACGTAGTGCGCGGTGGCGCCGATCATCTTGACCCCGCGCGCGAACGCCTGGTGGTACGGCCGCGCGCCCTTGAAGCCGGGCAGGAAGCTGTGGTGGATGTTGATGCAGCGCCCGGCCAGCCATCGCGAGAAGTCGTCGGACAACACCTGCATGTAGCGCGCCAGCACCACCAGTTCGGCGCCGGTTTCCTCGATGATGCGGCGCACCTGTGCTTCCTGCCGCGGCTTCGATTCGCGATCGACCGGCAGGTAATGGAACGGGATGTCGCCCACGGTCGTGACCTTCAGCGCCTCCTGCGGATGGTTGGAGACGATCCCGACCACGTCCATCGGCAGCTCGCCGATGTGCAGGCGGTAGAGCAGGTCGGCGAGGCAGTGGTCGAACTTCGACACCATCAGCAGCACACGCATGCGCCGGTCGCGCGGACGCAGCTTCCAGTACATGTCGTCGCCGGCCACGCGCGCGGCGAACGCGGCGCGGATCGCATCGACGTCGCCGGGTTCGCGGGTGTCGAACACCACGCGCATGAAGAACCTGCCGGAATCCAGGTCGTCGAACTGCTGCGACTCCAGGATGTTGCCGCCGTGGCCGGCCAGCAACCCGGCGACGGCCGCGACCAGGCCGGTGCGGTCGCGGCAGGAAAGGGTGAGGATGTGGGCTGAACTCACGCGCGGGTTCCGTCGGGCGGGCGGTTGCGGATTATCGCCTGCGGTCAGCGGAATACCACGTGCCGCCAGAGGAAGAAGCTGACCACGGCGAATCCGGCCTCGACCAGCGGCTTGGCCAGCCACGCATGCTGCAGGCCGGCGTGCGCGGCGATGGCGGCCAGCAATAGGGTGCTGAGGGCGGTCAGCGAAAGCCACACCGCGACGAAGCGCCAGAGCCGTTCCCAGCCGAGCCGCGCCTGTCCGTCGCTGGCGAACGTCCAGCGGCCATTGAGCCAGAAGCCCAGGGCCGCGCCGGCGACGCGCCCGCATACGTTGCCCGGCGCGGTCGGCATGCCGAGGCCGGTCAGGGCGACGAACACCGCCCAGTCCAGCAGCAACTGCAATGCGCCGAAGATCAGGAACAGGCGGCCCTGGCGCAGCAGGCTCACGGGACTTGGGCGGGTATCGTCATCGGCGGAATGTTACCGTCTAAAATCCACGGTCTGGAACCGACAGGGAAACGAACAATGACCCAGCCGCTGCATGTCGTCATCCTCGCCGCCGGCGAGGGCAAGCGGATGAAGTCGGCGCTGCCGAAGGTGCTGCAGCCGATCGCCGGGCAGCCGATGCTGGCGCATGTCATCGCGGCCGCGCGCGGGCTTTCGCCGGCGGCCATCCACGTGGTCCACGGCCACGGCGGCGAACAGGTATGCGCTGCGTTCGCAAGCCAGCCCGACCTGCAATGGGCCGAACAGTCGCGGCAACTGGGCACCGGGCACGCCGTGCAGCAGGCCGTGCCCGGCATTCCCGACGAGGCCGCCGTGCTGGTGCTGTACGGCGACGTGCCGCTGATCCGCACCGAAACCCTGCAGCGCCTGCTGGCCGCCGAGGGCAGGCTGAAGGTGCTGGTCGCCGAACCCGACGACCCGACCGGCTACGGCCGCATCGTCCGCGACGAAGCCGGCAAGGTCGCCGCCATCGTCGAGCACAAGGACGCCGACGAGGAGCAGCGCCGCATCCGCACGATCAACACCGGCATCATCGCCGCCGACGCCTCCGCGCTGAAGCGCTGGCTGTCGCTGTTGTCCAACGACAACGCGCAGGGCGAGTACTACCTGACCGACGTGTTCGCCGCCGCCGCGCACGAGTACGTCCCGGCGGAAATGGTGCTGGTCGCCGACCCGCTGGAAGTCGAAGGCGCCAACGATCCGTGGCAACTGGCGCAACTGGAGCGCGCGTTCCAGCGCCGGCAGGCGCAGGCGCTGTGCGTGCAGGGCGCGCGGCTGGCGGATCCGGCGCGCTTCGACCAGCGCGGCACGGTCGCGGTCGGCCGCGACGTCGAGATCGACGTCGACGTGGTGTTCGAAGGCGAGGTGGAACTGGGCGACAACGTTAGCATCGGCCCGTTCGTGCGGATCAGGGATGCGAAGATCGGCGCGAACACCCGGATCCACGCGCACTGCGACATCGAGGGCGTGGTCGCCGAAGGCAACGCGCTGATCGGCCCGTACGCGCGCATCCGTCCCGGCACGGTGCTGGCGGACGGCGTGCACATCGGCAATTTCGTCGAAACCAAGAAGACCACGATGGGCGCCGGCAGCAAGGCCAACCACCTGTCCTACCTGGGCGACGGCGTGGTCGGCAGCAAGGCCAACATCGGCGCCGGCACCATCTTCTGCAACTACGACGGCGTCAACAAGGCGACCACCACGGTCGGCGACAACGCCTTCATCGGTTCCAATTCCGCGCTGGTCGCGCCGGTGACCATCGGCAAGGGCGCGACCATCGGCGCCGGCTCGGTGATCGGGCTCGACGCACCGGAAGGGAAACTGACCGTCGCCCGCGTAAGGCAGGTCACCATCGACGGCTGGCAGCGGCCGGCGAAGAAGTGAGATCGTAGGCCGGGGCGGTTCACTCGGCCGGCAACTGGATCGCCACGCACAGGCCGCCGCCGTCGCGGTTGTGCAGCGACAGCCGGCCGCCGTGCGCTTCCACGATTTCGCGGGTCAGCGCCAGGCCCAGGCCGGTGCCGTTGCGCTTGGTCGAATAGAACGGCACCAGCGCGTTCTGCAGCACCGCGTCGTTCATGCCGGGGCCGCGGTCCATCACTTCGATGCGCAGCCATTCCGGCAGCCGATGCAGGCGCACGCCGACGCCGTCGGCCGGGGAGCCGGATTCGTGCGCGTTCTTCAGCAGGTTCAGCAGCGCCTGTTCGATCTGCGCCGGATCGATGCGGCCGTGCAGGCCGTCGTCCGGCATCTCCAGTTCGAAACCGATCTGCCGTTGCAGGCCGGCGAGGAAATCGGCCCAGTCCACCGTGCGCAACTGCGGCTGCGGCAGCTTGGCGAAACGCGCATAGCCGCGGATGAAGCCTTCCAGGTGGCGCGCACGCTCTTCGATGGTGGCGAACACGTCCTCCAGCCGATCGTGGCGCCCGCGCCGCACCAGTTCCGCGCCCGAGTGCGCCAGCGAGGCCACCGGCGCCAGCGAATTGTTCAGCTCGTGGCTGATCACGCGGATCACCTTCTTCCAGGTCTGCACTTCCTGGCGGCGCAGTTCGCTGGTCAGCAGGCGCAGCAGCAGTAGTTCGTGCTTGCGGCCGTTCAGCCGGAACTGGCGGCGCGACAGGTGGAAGACCTGTTCCTCGTCGGCGTCGTTTCCGTCGTCGCCGCCGATCGCGAACAGGCTGTCGCCGCCGCGCGCCATCGCCTCGCGCATTTCCGCCGGCGAGCGCGCCAGCAGGTCGTCGAAACGCTGGCCTTCCAGCTTCCAGCCGCTGTTGAACAGCTTGCGTGCGGCGACGTTGGCGAAGGCCACGCGGCGTTCGCCGTCGCCGCCGGCGGCGATCAGCAGCATCGCCACCGGCGTGTTCTGCACCATCGTGTCCAGCAGCAGTTCGCGCTGCACCAGGCCCTGGCGCTGTTCGCGCAGCACCTCGCCCAGTTCGGCGTGCGCGCGCACCAGTTCGCCCAGTTCGTCGTTGTCGCCGCCGCGCCAGTGCAGGCCGAAGTTGAACTCGCCGTCGCGGTAGCTGTTGATGCTGCCGGCCAGCGCACGGAACAGCGAATGCAGCGGCGACAGCGCGCGCCGCACCATCCACGCCGCCAGCGGCACTATGGCCAGCGCCGAAACCAGCGCAACAAGCCACCATGAATCGGACCCCGCATCGTCCAGCCAGCGCGACAGCAGCAGCGGCAGGGCGATGGCCAGCGCCAGCAGCGGCAGCAGCCACAGCAGCAGGCGGCCGGCGAGCGAGCGGCGGATCATGCTTCGGAGGCCCGCAGCCGCAACCCTTCTCCCCTTGCGGGAGAAGGTGCCCCGAAGGGGCGGATGAGGGGAGGCGAGCGGAGCGAGCGGGCCGTTTTGCACGAAAAGCCGACCCCTCTCCCTCGTGCGCTTTGCGCACGTTTCCCTCTCCCGCAAGGGGAGAGGGAGAAAGCGCGTGCGAGCCTGCCGGCGTTCACGGGTGCTGTATCCCGTAGCGGTCCATGCGCCGGTACAGCGCCTGCCGGCTCAGGCCCAGTTCCGCCGCCGCCTGTGCGATCACGCCGTTGGCGCGCGCCAGCGCCGCTTCTATCGCGGCCTTGTCCGGCTCTTCGGCGGCGGCGGATTTCTGCGGCGGCGGCTTCGGCAGGTTCAGGTCGGCCGCTTCGATGCGCTCGCCTTGCGCCAGCAGGCCGGCGCGCTGCACCACGTTGCGCAGTTCGCGTACGTTGCCGGGCCAGTTGTGGCGCAGCAGCGCGGCGCGCGCCGATTCGGCCAGCGGCTTGTCGGCGGGGCGGAACAGTTCGGCCAGCGGCAGGATGTCGCCCGGGCGCTCCGCCAGCGGCGGCAGTGCCAGTTCGATCGCGTTGAGGCGGTAGTACAGGTCTTCGCGGAACGCGCCGTCGCGGATCATCCCCGGCAGGTCGGCGTTGGTCGCGCTGATCACGCGCACGCGTACGCTGCGCTCGCGGTTGGAGCCCAGGCGCTCGAACTTGCCGGTTTCCAGCACGCGCAGCAGTTTCATCTGCCCGGCCGGCGGCAGGTTGCCGATCTCGTCGAGGAACAGGGTGCCGCCGTCCGCCGCTTCGAACTTGCCCTCGCGCGCCTTGTTGGCGCCGGTGTAGGCGCCGGCGTCGGCGCCGAACAGTTCGGCCTCGATCAGTTCCGAAGGCAATGCGCCGCAGTTCAGCGTGACGAACGGGCCGTCCTTCACCGTCGAGTTGGCCTGCACGATCTCGGCGATCTTCTCCTTGCCCGCGCCGTTGGGCCCGGTGATCAGCACCGGCAGGTCCGAACGCGCGACCTGGCAGGCCAGCGCGACGGCGCGCTCGCTGGCCGGGTCGGCGAAGACCATGCCGCGCAGGTCGTACTTCGCCGCAAGCTGCTCGCGGCGCTGCTTCTCGCGGGAACGGCGGCGGTCCAGCTCGTGCCGCGTCTCGGCCAGCTCCAGCAGGTTGTTGACCGTGGTCAGCAGGCGCGCGTCGTCCCAGGGCTTGGCCAGGTAGTCCGCCGCGCCGGCCTTGACCAGTTCCACTGCACTGGAAAGATGCGTCCACGCGGTCAGCAGCACCACCGGCAGGTCGGGATACTGCGCGCGGATCTGCGCGAACAGCGCCTCGCCCTCGGCGCCGGAGGTGGTGTCGGCGGAGAAGTTCATGTCCTGGATCACCAGGTCGACGTCCTCGCTGTCCAGCGCGTCCAGCCCCGCCTGCGGGGTGGCCGCGTACAGCGTGGCGATGTCGTGCAGCGAGAACAGTACTTCCAGCGCGGTCGCGACCGCGGGGTTGTCGTCGATGATCAGGACGGTGGACATGGGCCTATTCTGTCATTCGCGGATGGCGCGGATGTCGTTGCCGCCCTGGTTCAGCAGCAGCCAGCCGGGCACGCCGCTGGCGTCGTAGCCGAAAGTGACGCGCGCGCCCTGTCCGGGCACGACGAAGAGGGTTTCCGATTCCGCGACCAGGTTCCATGCCGCCTGGCCGTCGGCCTGCAGCTTCAGGCCGTTCTCCCCGCGCCATACGTGCAGGCGGATGCCGGACGCGGTGCGGTACCAGCCGGCGTAGCCGTCCAGGATCGATTGCGCGACCGGCACGCCGGCGGGCGCCGCGGCCGGCGTCTGCGCAAACGCGGCGGCGGGCGCAAGGGCGAAGCACAGCAGCAGCGGACGAAGCATGCGGGCGATCTCGGGAAGGTGGGCGTGACGACTATAAGCCGCGGCGGGTGAATCGGAAGTCCCTGCTCATGCGCTGCGCGTTGCGATGGCCGGCGGTACCGACGCCGCGCGGCGGGCGGGGCCGAGCACGGCGATCTGCCCCAGCGCCCACAGCAGCGCCGCGCCGATGGGCAGGTAGTACCACGGCAGCCGCGGCAGTTCGTACTTGCTCATCAGCAACTGGTTGATGGCGAAGGCCAGCAGCATGCCGATGACGATGCCGGCGGTGGCGAGCAGGAAGTTCTCGGTCTGGAAGTAGCGCAATACCTGCATCCGAGTCGCGCCCAGCGCGCGGCGCACGCCGATCTGGCGGGTGCGCTGCTGCACCCAGAAGCTGGCCAGGCCGACGATGCCCAGCGCGGTCACCGCCAGCAGCGCGATGCACACCGCCAGCAGCAGCCAGACCACGGCGCGGTCGCGGCTGTAGAAGTCGTGGCGCATGTCGGCGAGGGTCTTCTGTTCGTTGATGATGCGGTTGGGGTCGACGCGGTTCAGTGCGGCGACGGCGGCCTTCAGCACTTCGTCGCGGCGCGCGGGGTCGGTGCGCAGTACGTATTGGCCGTTGGACACGCGTACCGGGTAGATCATCGTGTCGTAGCCTTGCAGGTTGAAGTCGCCGACCTGAAGGCCGCCTTCGCCGGGCGCGACCAGCAAATCGACCACGCCGACGATGCGCGACGGCTTGTCGTCCGCTACGTAAACGCTTTTGCCTATTGCGCTTTCACCGTGGAAAAGATGCTCGGCCGTGGCGCGGCTGACCAGGATAGAGGAAATGGAGGCCGGGTTTTCGGCTCTTTGGATTTCGCTCTGGTCGAGGTATTCGTCGGGCGTGAACGCGCGGCCCTCGACCACGCGTAGGCCGAGGGTTTGCAGCAGGTTGCCGTCGTCCATGTAGGGCGAGGCGGTCCGGGTCGGATCCGATTGGTCGGGCTGCAGGTTGATGTTGCTCATCCATACGTTGCCGCCGTAGGGGATCTGGTTGACGCTGGCGACGGCCTTCACGCCGGGGATCGCCGACAGTGCGGCGATGTCCTCGCGGCGCATCGCTTCTTCGTTGCGGTCGGGCGTCAGGCTGCTGATGTCGATGTTGAGCAGTTCGTCCTCGGCGATGCCGCTTTCGCGATGCATGTGCTGCACGCGGCTGCCGATCACGAACACCGCGTTGCAGACGATGGCGCAGCTCAGGGCGATTTCCAGCACGATCAGCGCGGCGGCGGTCTTGTGGCGCAGCAGGGTGGACAGGATGGGGCGGATTTCCATGGGGTTCTCCTTTACTGCGTCTTCAATTGCACCGCCGGCGCGATCTGCATCGCCCGCCATGCGGGGAAAATGCCTGCCAGCAGGCTTGCCGCCAGCGACAGGGCAAAGGTCGCCAGGAGCATCGCGCCGTCCAGGTGCGCCAGCCTGGCGTAGTCATCCGGCTGCTGCCGCACCAGCCACAGGCCCAGCGCGGCGAAGGCCAGGCCCAGCACCGCGCCGGCCGCGCCGATGCAGCCGGCTTCGACCAGGCATTGCTTGAAGACTTCCCTGCGCGATGCGCCCAGTGCGCGACGCACGCCGATCTCGCCGCTGCGGCGCAGGAACTTGGCCAGCAGCAGGCCGACGGTGTTGAGCAGGCACACCAGCAGGAAGCCGAACGCCAGCCACATTTGCAGACGCACGTCGTTGGGCACGATCTTCTTGTAGTCCATCCACTCCATCACGCTGCGCAGGCGCACGTTGGTCGGGCGCTCGAAGCGGCCGCTGGCGCGTTGCTGGTCGGAATAGTCGGCCAGATACTTGCGGTAATCGGCGACCTTGCGTGGCGTGTCCAGTTCCACCCAGTACTGCAACCACGCGCAGGGCGCATTGACGCCCCGGCCGCGATCCGTGTCGCTGCGGGTGTCGCCCCAGCACCACATGTTGCCTTGCGTGGCCAGCTTCAGTTCGCGCGAGGTCGAGAACGGCACGAACACCTGTTCAGTGCCGCCGAACTGGCGGTTGCTGAGGTCGTAGAAGCGCGGGTTGATCTCCCACGTGTCGAGCACGCCGATCACCTGCAACGCGCCTTTGGAGGTGCGGAAGCTGCGGCCGATGGCGGCTTCGGCGCTGCCGTACATCTTTTCGGCGAAAGCACGGCTGACCACTGCCACCCGCGCGTGCGCCTCGTCATCGGCAGCCGTCCAGGCGCGTCCGGCCAGCATCGGCGGCTCGAACAACGGGAAGAAATCGGCGCTGGTGTAGCGCGCCGGCGCGCGATACGGCTGCGCGCTGCGTTCGTCGGGCTGGATGGCGAGGCTGCCGGCGCTCATCACCGCCTGGCGGTCGGCCTTCTTCTGTCGCAGCAGTTCCTCCGCGTCGAAGCGGGTCATCTGGTCCGGCGGTTCCGGCTCCGGCGTAGCGTTCTTGCCCAGGCTGCGCGGTTCCAGTTGCGGGTAGAACAGCTTGCCGCTCTTGTACGGGATCGGATCGCCGGACAGCACGTAGAACACGGTCAGCGTGGTCATCGACGCGCCGATGCCCAGGGCGATGGCGATCACCATCAATGCGGTCAACGCCGGGTTGCGCTTGAAGCTGCGCAGGGCAAGATTCAGGTAATAGGCGAACATCTGCGATCTCCGGATAAATTTGCCCTGCCGCTTACGCGCTGCGGGTGGCGATGGCCGGCGGAATCCCGGCGGCGCGGCGCGCGGGCCACAGCACCGAAACCTGGCCCAGCACCCACAGGATCGCCGCGCCGATCGGCAGGTAGTACCACGGCAGCCGCGGCAGTTCGTACTTGCCCATCAGCAACTGGTTGATGGCGAAGGCCAGCAGCATGCCGATGACGATGCCGGCGGTGGCGAGCAGGAAATTCTCGGTCTGGAAGTAGCGCTGGATCTGCACCCTGGTCGCGCCCAAGGCGCGGCGCACGCCGATCTGGCGGGTGCGTTGGGCCACCCAGAAACTGGCCAGGCCGACGATGCCCAGCGCCGTTACCAGCAGCAACAGCACGCTGACCGCGATCAGCAGGCCGATCATGTCGCGGTCGCTGGCGAAGAAGTCGTTGCGGGCGTCATCGTATGTTTGCTGAAACTGCACCAGTCGGTTCGGGTCGATCTTTTCCAGCGTGGCCAACGCGTTCTTCAGCACTTCGTCGCGGCGCGCCGGGTCGCTGACGCGAATCAGGTAGAAGCCGCCGTTGGCGTAGTTCAGGCTGATCGGGAAGATCATCGAGTAGTTCCATTCGCCATTGCCGCCATTGGGGCGGATCAGGCGTTCGACCACGCCGACGATGGTCAGCGGAATGTTGGCCATGTAGACGGTCTTGCCGATGGCCGCCTGCGCGCCGCCTTCAGGGAACAATTTTTCCGCGGCGGCCTGGCTGACGATCAGCGAGCCGCGCAGGCCGGACATGTCCGGGGCGTCGTCGAATTCGGATCCATCCCGGAATTCGTCGGCGATGAAATCACGGCCGGCGATCAGTTTCAGGCCCATCGTCTGCAGCGTGCTGGGGGTGGCGTAGTACTGGGCGAGGTTGAGCGTCGGCACTTCCTGGTCTGGCGTGTTGGACAACGCGGAGTTCCACGAGCCACCCTGGAACGGCACCTGGTTCACGATGGTGGCATTGGCCACGCCGGGCACGCTGCGCAGCGCGGCCAGGTCTTCGCGACTGCGGGCGTCGGCATCGGCCTGCTTGCCGACGCCGCCCAGGCCAATGGTGAGCAGTTCATGCTCGGCGATGCCGCTGGGCCGATGCAGTTCGTCCACGCGCTGCGCGACCAGGAACAGCGCGTTGCAGACGATCGCGCAGCTCAACGCGATTTCCAGCACGATCAATGCGGCGGCGGTCTTGTGGCGGCGCAGGGCGGAAAGGATGGGGCGGATTTCCATAGGGTTCTCGCTTCTCGTTGTTCCCGCAGGAGCGGCGTGAGCCGCGACGGGGGTTTTCAGGGAAGGCCCGGTCGCGGTTTGCGTCGCGCCTACAAGCCTCGTCACTGCGTCTTCAATTGCACCGCCGGGGTGATCTGCATCGCCCGCCACGCCGGCAGCAGGCCGGCGAGTAGGCTGGCGACCAGCGCCAGCACGAAGGTCAGCAGCAGCATCGAACCGTCCAGGTGCGCCAGTTGCGCGTAGCCGGTGGGGCGGTGGCGCACCGCCAGAAGGCCGAGTTCGGCCAGTGCAAGGCCGAGCAGGCCGCCGGCCAATCCGATCGTGCCGGCCTCGACCAGGCATTGCCTGAAAATCTCCAGCCGCGAAGCGCCCAGGGCGCGGCGCACGCCGATCTCGCCGCTGCGGCGCAGGAACTTCGCCAGCATCAGTCCTACGGTGTTGAGCAGGCACACTAGCAGGAAGCCGAACGCCAGCCACATCTGCAGGCGAACGTCGCCGGGCACCACGCGGTTGTAGTCCAGCCACTCCATCACGTTGCGCAGGCGCGTATTGGCCGGGCGCTCGAAGCGGCCGGCGGCGCGTTGCTGATCGGAATAGTTGTCCAGATAGGCCTTGAAGCCGGAGGCCTGCGCCGGGCTGTCCAGTTCCACCCAGTATTGCAGCCACGCGCACGGCACGTTGGGCGCTTGCGGGTCGTTGACCACTTCGCGGCCAAAGCAGTTCATGCTGCCGTTGCGTCCGAGCTTGAGGTCGAGCGAGGTGGAGAACGGCAGGAACACCTGTTCGTCGGCGTTGTAGCGTCCGACGTTGATGTCGTAGAAGTGCGGTTTCGGATCCCAGTCGTCGAGCACGCCGACGATGCGCAGCGCATGGCCTTCCACGCGCACGTCGCGGCCGACGACGTTGCCGTTGCCGAACAGTTTTTCGGCCAGCTTGCGGGTAACGACCGCGACGCGCGCATGGCTGTCGTCATCGGCCTTGGTCCAGCCCTGGCCGGCGATGAACGGCGTGTCGAACATCGGGAAGAAATCGGTCGTCGTGTAGCGCATGCTCAATATGAAGGGCTTGAGCGTGCTGCTCTCCGGCTCCACCGCGCCGCCGCCGCCGGTCATCAACGCCTGCCGACTGGCCTTGGCCTGTCGCAGCAGTTCCTCGGCGTCGAAGCGGGTGAGGTCGCGTTGCGGTTCCTCGCCGGGCTTGTAGCCGTCGCGGTTCTCCGGGTCCAGTTGCACGCGGAACAGGCGGTCGCTCTTCTGTGGAATCGGGTCGCCGGACAGCACGTGGAATACCGTCAGCGTGGTCATTGACGCGCCGATGCCGAGCGCGACGGCCAGCACCATCAATGCGGTCAGCGCCTTGTTGCGTCTGAAGCTGCGCACGGCCAGGTGGAAGTAATAGGCAAACATGGCAATGTCCTTTGTGGATCAGGCGCTGCGGGTGGCGATGGCCGGCGATACGCTCGCCGCCCTTCGCGCCGGCCACAGCACGGCGATCTGTCCCAATGCCCACAGCGCCACCGCGCCGATCGGCAAGTAATGCCACGGCAGCCGCGGCAGCTCGTACTTGCTCATCAGCAATTGATTGATGCCGAAGGCCAGCAGCATGCCGATGACGATGCCGGCGGTGGCGAGCAGGAAGTTCTCGGTCTGGAAGTAGCGCATGATCTGCGCCTTGGTCGCGCCCAAGGCGCGGCGCACGCCGATCTGGCGGGTGCGCTGGGCCACCCAGAAGCTGGCCAGGCCGACGATGCCCAGCGCGGTCACCGCCAACAACGCGACGATCACCACCACCAGCATCCACGCCATGGCCTTGTCCTGCTGGAAGAATCCGGCGCGGACCTCGCTCATCGTGCCTTGCTGGACCACCATCAGGGTGGGATCGGCGCGCTTCAGCGCGTCGATGCCGGCCTTCAGCACTTCGCCGCGCCGCGCCGGATCGGTGCGCAGCACGTATTGCATGCCGGGCCAATAGGAGCGGATCGGGAAGATCATCGAATACTGGCCCAGGCCCAGGCTGTTGGGCCGCACCAGTTCCTCGACCACGCCGACCACCGGAATGGGCGCGTTGCCCCAACTGTAGATCGACTTGCCGACCGCATTCTGGCCGGGAAACAGTTTCTCGGCCATGGTGCGGTTGATGATGACCGCCGGTATCCGGCCCTCGTCGCCGGATTTTTCCACCACGGCCATGTCCTGGTACTCGCCGGCGGCGAAGTCGCGTCCGGACAGCAGTTTCAGGCCGAAGGTTTCCAGCAGGTTGCCATCGTCCATGTAGACGGTGGCGTTGAGCGTGTTGTTCTGCTGTTCGCTGGTCAGGCGCACGCCGCTGTTGTTGCTGGAGCCGCCGAACGGAATCTGGGTGGCTGCGGTGGCCTGCTTGACGCCGGGCACGCCGCGCAGCGTGTTCAGGTATTCGCGGGTGACCGCTTTGCTGATGTCGCCATTGCTGTCGCCGAGCTGGCGCAGGCTGGCGGCCTGGATACGCACCAGTTCGTTCTCGGCGATGCCGCTGGGCATGTTCATGCGGTCCAGGCGATCGGAGACCAGGAACAGCGCGTTGCAGACGATCGCGCACGACAGTGCGATTTCGATGACGATCAACGCGGCGGCGGTCTTGTGCCGGCGCAGGGTGGAGAGGATCGGGCGGATTTCCATTGGGGTTCTCCGGTTTTCTGTTTTGCTCGTCGCTGTTGTCTTTTGCTCGTCATTCCCGCGAAGGCGGGAATCCAGCGACTTTGCTGTTGCTTTCGTGGTGTCGGGACGGAAGTCGCTGGATTCCCGCCTTCGCGGGAATGACGAGCGATAGCTCACTGCGTCTTCAACTGCACCGCCGGGGTGATCTGCATCGCCCGCCATGCCGGCAGCAGGCCGGCGAGCAGGCTCGCAACCAGCGCCAGCACGAAGGTCAGCAGCAGCATCGGCATGTCCAGGTGCGCCAGCTTGGCGTAGCTGGCCGGTTGCTGGCGCACCGCCCACAGGCCGAGCAGGGCCAGGCCCAGGCCGAGCGTGCCGCCGGCCAGCCCGACCGTGCCGGCTTCGACCAGGCACTGCTTGAAGATTTCCGCGCGCGGGGCGCCCAAGGCGCGGCGCACGCCGATCTCGCCGCTGCGACGCAGGAACTTGGCCAGCAGCAGGCCGACCGTGTTGACCAGGCACACCAGCAGGAAGCCCAGCGCCAGCCAGACCTGCAGGCGCACGTCGCCGGGCACGAACCGGTTGAATTCCAGCAGCTCCATCACGTTGCGCAGGCGCACGTTGCTCGGTCGCTCGAAGCGGCCGGCGGTGCGCTGCCGGTCGGAATAGTTGGTCAGGTAGTTGCGGAATTCCCCGGCCTGCGTGGCCGATTCCAGTTCCACCCAGTACTGCACCCAGGCGCAGGGCGCATTCAGCGCCTGGCTGTCGCCCTTGGAGTCGCCCCAGCAGTTGGTGTTGCCCTGGGTGCCCAGTTTCAGATCGCGCGAGGTGGAGAACGGCAGGAGCACGTCCTCGGCGACGCCGTACCGGTTGTTGTAGAGGTCGTAGAACTTCGGCACCGGCCGCCATTGGTCGAGAACGCCGATGACGCGGAAGTCGTTGGGGGCGATGCGCAAGGTCTTGCCGGTGCTGTCGCCGCCGCCGAACAGCTTGTCGTTCAGTTCCCGGCTGATGACCGCGACGCGCGCCCGCGCGTCGTCCTCGCCCGCGTTCCAGGCGCGGCCGTAGAGCAACGGCACGTCGAACATGGCGAAGAAGTCCGCCGAGGCGTAGCGCGCGTCGGTCAGGGTCGGCGTCTGCCCTTCGCGTTGCGGATCGACGACGACGTTGCCGCTGCTGGTCAGCGTCTGGCGCAGGCCGCGCTTGTCGCGCAGCAGCGCCTCGGCGTCGTAACGGGTCAGTTGCGTATCCGGTTCTTCGCCGGGCTGGTAGCCATGCATGGTCGATGCGTCCAACTGCACGTAGAACAGGCGATCGCTCTTGGACGGAATCGGATCGCCGGACAGCACGTGGAACACGGTCAGCGTGGTCATCGACGCGCCGATGCCCAGGGCGATGGCCAGCACCATCAGCGTGGTCAATACCTTGTTGCGCTTGAAGCTGCGCAAGGCCAGGTTGAAGTAATAGGCGAACATGCGTGGCTCCTGTGCTCAGCGGGCCGGCGGCGCGGGCGGGGAAGGGGCAGACGATGGCGTCGGCAGCCAGCCGCGGTAATCGTCGCCGGCAAGGCGCACGTCGCGCAGCTTTCCGTTCCCGTCGCGTACCGACAGCAGCGCACTGCCGCCGTTCAGCGATTGCAGCGCGTCGCGCAACTGCCGGATATCGGCGACCGTGCGCCCGGCGACCGCGACGATGGTGTCGCCCTTGCGCAGGCCCAGCATCGGTTCCGGCTGCGCCGATTCCACGACGATGCCGCGATCGCGATCGCGGTCGCGCAGGCGCAGCGTGCGGTCGTCATCGCGCCAGCTCAGGGAATCGTCGTCGATGCGCAGCTGCTGGACGTGGGTGGTGGACTGGCGCTGCGTCGCGGCGGCGCAATGGCCGCCCAGCGCCGCGGCCAGCAGGCCGACGAACAGCAGGCTGGCGGATTTGGGGAAACGGTTCATGGCGGGCGTGGCTCCGTTGGAAGGCGAATCAGGCGCTGCGGGTGGCGACGACGGGCGGGATGGCGGCGGCGCGCAGGGCGGGGCCGAGCACCGCGAGCTGGCCCAGCGCCCACAGCAGCGCGGCGCCGACCGGCAGGTACGGCAGCGGTAGCCGCGCCAGTTCGAAATGCTTCATCAGCAGCAGGTTGCCGGCGTAGGCCAGCAGCATGCCGAGCACGATGCCGCCGCTCGCCAGCAGGAAGTTCTCGGTCTGGAAGTAGCGCAGGATGTCGCCGCGGGTGGCGCCCAGGGCGCGGCGGATGCCGATCTGCTTGGTGCGCTGCGCGACCCAGAAGCTGGCCAGGCCGACAATGCCCAGCGCGGTCACCAGCAGCATCGCCGCGATCACCGCGACCAGCAGCCAGGCCATGGTGCGATCGCTGAGGAAATAGGTTTCGCGCAGTTCCGACAGCGGACGGCTGCGTTTCTGGTCGAGCACGGCTTCGGGCACGGTGCGGGCGACGGCGTCGCGCGCGGCCTGCATCACCTGCGGCAGGTCGAGCGGATCGGCGCGCAGCACGTAGCTGCCCGCTTGTGCGTTGGCCTGCACCGGCACGATCACTGACCATTGCGCGCCGGCCACGCCTTCCTCGCTGCGGCCCGGTTCGGGCACCGCGAAATGCTCCACGACACCGGCCACGCGGAAGTGACCGGCTCCCCAGAATTCCTTGCCGATCGGGTTTTCACCCGGCCACCAGTGTTCGGCCAGCGAGCGGGTGATCCAGACCGGCGCGTCGTTCGGCACGAAGCTGTCGATCGGCCGGAAATCGTCGGCGGCGAACGCATTGCCTTGCACCAGACGCAGGCCGAGCGTCTCGAACGCGGCGGGGTCGAACAGGTAGAAATGCAGCACGCCGCCCCAGTGCTTGTCTTCGCGATCGAGGCTGGTGCCGGCATAGGCGGCAGGTACGTCGAACGGCGTTGTGTTGACCGTACCGGCGGCGCGCACGCCGGGAATCGCGCGCAGCGCGCCGAGCACGCGCGCGTTGATGTCGGCATTGCCGCAGCCGTCGCAGCCGCTCAGCGTGATTGCGCCCAGCGCGCTTTCGTCGATGCCGCTGTCGATGCGGGTCAGGCCGATGCGGTTGGAGACGAGAAAGAAGGCATTGCAAAGCACTGCGCAGGCCAGGGCGATTTCCAGCACGATCAGCGTTGCGGCGACGCGGTGGCGGCCAAGGGCGGAGATGATCGGCTTGATGTCCATGTCGGGGCCTCCTTACAGGGTCTTCAACTGGATCGCCGGGGCGATGCGGCTGGCGCGCGAGGCGGGGAACACGCCGGCGATCAGGCTGGCGGCGATCGCCAGCGCGAAAGTGGTCGCGAACATCGGCAGGTCCAGGTGGATCAGGTCGGCGTATTCCACCGGCTGGCTGCGGATTGCCCACAGCCCGAGCAGGGTCAGCAGCAGGCCCAGCACGCCGCCGATCAGGCCGATCAGCCCGGCTTCGGTCAGGCACTGTGCGAAGATCGCGCGCTTCGACGCGCCCAGCGCGCGGCGCACGCCGATCTCGCCGCCGCGACGCAGGAACTTCGCCAGCAGCAGGCCGATGGTGTTGAACAGGCAGATCGCCAGGAAGGCCAGCGCCAGCCAGCTTTGCAGGCGCACGTCGCGCGGCACCACGTGGTTGTAGTCCAGCCATTCCATCAGCGACAGCACGCGCGTGCTTTCCGGAAAACGAATGCGCCCCAGGGTTTTCTGCTGTGCGGCGTAGTCGGCAACGAAGCGACGGTAATCGGCCAGCTTCGCCGCGCTGTCCAGCTGCACCCACAGTTGCAGCCATACGCAATCGGTGTTCTGCAAATGGCCGGGCACGGGCGGCGGCGCATTGCAGGTGAACTGGAAGAAGTGGCCGTCGTTGATCTCCAGCCCGGTCTGGAACGGCACCATCACGTCTTCCGACTTGCGATAGAAGCTGGCGGTATCGCCCTGCGCATAGTTGCCGCCGGCCAGGGTGTAAAACTGTGGCGACGGCCGCCACGGCTTGAGCACGCCGACGATGCGCACGTCCGCGTCACGGATGCGCAGGCTGCGGCCGACGCTGTTTTCCCCGCCGAACAGTTTTTCGTTGAGGTCGGACGAGATCACTGCGACCCGTGCGCGGTTTTCGTCGTCCGCGGCGCTCCAGCCGCTGCCGTAGGCGAACGGCACGTCGAACATCGGGAAGAAGTCGGCGTGCGCGGACAGCATCGTGGTCATCAGCGGCGGCGCGCCAGTTTCCGGCGATTGCAGCTTGATCTCGCTGTCGTTGACAAGCGCCTGCCGGTCGGCGCGCCTGGCGCGCCACAGATCCATCGCCGAGGCGTAGTCGAGCATGTCCGGTGGATTGCGCCGCGCCTGATTGGTCGAAAGTGCATCGACCTGCGGATAGAAGATGTGCTGGCTCCGTCCTGGCAGCGGATCGCCGGACAGCAGGTGCATCACCGTCAGCGTGGTCATCGCCGCGCCGATGCCGACCGCGATCGACAGCACCATCAGCGCGGTCAGCACCGGATTGCGGCGCAGGCTGCGGATGGCCAGTTGCAGGTAGTACGCGAACATGGGTTCTCCGTGCGGCAAATTTCCGCTTCTCCCCGCCAGTGGGGAGAAGCTGCCCGAAGGGCCGACGAGGCGCGATCCTGAAGCAGCGACGAAAGCCCGCTCGCTGCATCCGCGCTCCTCATCCGCCCCCGACAAAGCCTTCGAGGGCAGGCCCATTCGGCGCGCCCTCTCCCCGCAAGCGGGGAGTGGGAACTTCAGGCGGACGCTTCGGCGCCGACGCCCTGCACCAGCCGCGGTTCGCTGGTCAGGTCGGTCGCCATGCCGTCGACGATGTGCACGTTGCGCTGCGCGCGCGCGGCCAGTTCCGGGTCGTGGGTGACCATCACGATCGTGGTGCCCTGCTGGTTGATCTCCTCCAGCAGTTCCAGCACGCCGCGCGCCATCTGCGTGTCCAGGTTGCCGGTCGGTTCGTCGGCCAGCAGCAGCCGCGGCGAACCGGCCAGCGCACGCGCGATCGCCGCGCGCTGCTGCTGGCCGCCGGACAGTTCGGCCGGGTAGTGCTTCATCCGCGAACCCAGGCCGACGCGGGTCAGCGCTTCCTCGATGCGCTGCCTGCGCTCGGCCGCGGGCAGGCCGCGGTAGCGCAGCGGCACGTCGGCGTTGTCGAACAGGTTCAGGTCGGGGATCAGGTTGAAGCTCTGGAAGATGAAGCCGATCTTCTGGTTGCGCAGCTTGCTGCGCTGGTTGTCGTTGAGATGGCTGACGTCCTCGCCGTCCAGCTTGTAGACGCCGCCGGTGTAGGTCTCCAGCAGGCCGGCGATGTTGAGGAAGGTGGTCTTGCCCGAACCCGACGGCCCGGTGACGGCGACGAATTCGCCTTCCTTCACGTGCAGGTCCAGCGAGCGCAGCGCGTGGGTTTCGACCAGTTCGGTGCGGTAGACCTTGGTCACCTGGTGCATTTCGAGCATGTCTGTTTCCTCGGGGTTGGGGATTGCGGAGGGGCGGATTCGCTTTTGCCCGTCATCAGCGGACGCGGGTCCGTCGAAAGCCCCGCGCAGGCGGGAGCGACGGGCGGAAAACAACGACAGGAGCAACGGCGCGAGCGGTTACGGCATTCATCAGTTCACCTTCGCCCGTTCGGCGTCGCCGAACAGGTCGCTGCCGGACACCACGACGCGGTCGCCGGGCTTCAGGCCTTGCAGCACTTCGACTTCGCCCAGGCTGCTGGCGCCCAGTTGCACCGGCCGGCGCACGGCGACGCTGCCGTCCATCACGTAGGCGTAGCGGCCGCCGGACTGTTCGACGAACGGACCGCGTTCGACCTTCAGCACGTTGCGGCGGGTGTCCATCAGCACGCGCGCGCTCAGGCGCTGGCTCTGGCGCAGTCCCGGCGGCTGCTTGTCGGTGAAGCGGATGCGCGCGGTGACCTCGCCGTTGACCACTTCCGGCGACACCGCGCTGATCTCGCCCGGATACGGTTCGCCGCTGCCGCTGGTCAGCTGCGCCGGCATGCCGATGTCGAGGTCGCGGGCGAAGCTTTCCGGCACCTTGATCTCCACTTCGAACTTGCTCAGGTCGACCACGCTCAGCACCGGCCCGTTGGCGATCACGCTGGTGCCCTGCGGCACCTGCACCTGGCCGACCTGGCCGTCGAACGGCGCGCGCAGGGTCAATGCGTCGACCTGGCGCTGCGCCTCGGCCACCACCGCGCGCTGGCGGTCGGCCAGCAGCTTCTTGTTGCGCGCGTCCAGCCCCGCGCCCTGCGACTGCAGGGCGAAATCCTTCTTCGCGCTTTCCAGGCCCAGTTGCGCCTTCTTCAGTTCGTCCTTGGCCTTTTCCAGGTCGTTCAGCGGCATCGCGCCGCCGTCGTAGGCGCGCTGGTAGCGTTCCAGGTCGCGGCGGGCGGCGGTTTCGTCGATCTGTGCCTGGTCCAGCGCCTTGCGCGCGTTGAGGCGGGCGACCTGGGCGTCGAGTTCGGCGCTGCTGGCCTCGGCCTCCATGCCGGCCAGGGTGGATTGCTCCTGCACCAGCTTGCTGCGCAGTTCCGGGCTGTCGATCACCGCCAGCGGCTGGTCCTTCTTCACCTTGTCGCCGGCGACCACCTGCAGGCTGACCGTGCCGGCGGCAATCGCATAAAGGGTAGGGCTGTTGGCGGCGATGACCTTGCCGTCGGCGGCGATGTCGCGGACCAGGTCGCCCTGGGTGACCGTGGCGATGCGCAGCCGCTGCGCGCTGTACGAGCGCGTGCCGGACAGCCAGCCGCTGGCGACCCAGGCGATGCCGGCCAGCAGCACGGCGCCGGCCAGCGCCAGCCACGTCCAGCGCGGCAGCCGGCGCCCGCCGGTGGGCTTGCCCAGTACCTGATCCTGCGCGGAGGTGTCCCGAATCATCGATGCTTGCCGTTGGTGGTAGACAGGTTTTCGTCAGCACGATGCGTGCCAACCGCAAGTGGTTGATGCGCAAGGGGATGCCGGCATGCGCGCAAGTGTCCGCGCGTCCGCCGGACAGTGGGCGGACACCGCCGGCCGCAGCGGCCGGACAGGGCGGCGGCGCGCGGCGGATAGAATCGACGGCCTGCCGATCGGCAAACCGGAAATTGGAAAGGAGTTCGCGGGAATGTGTGGAATCGTGGGGGCGATCGCGGATCGCGACGTGGTGCCGGTGCTGATCGAGGGACTGAAGCGGCTGGAATACCGCGGCTACGATTCCGCCGGGATCGCCGTGGTCGACGGCCGCGAGGTGCGCCGCGTGCGCCGCACCGGCCGCGTGGCCGAGATGGCCGGCGCGGCCGAGGCCGAGGACTTCCATGCCACGCTCGGCATCGGCCACACCCGCTGGGCCACCCACGGCGGCGTCACCGAGGCCAACGCCCACCCGCACATCAGCCACGGCGTGGCCCTGGTCCACAACGGCATCATCGAGAACCACGAGGAACAGCGCGAGAAGCTGCGCGCGCTGGGCTACGAATTCGAGTCGCAGACCGACACCGAGGTCATCGCCCACCTGATCCACCACCACCTGAAGCAGGGCAGCGGCGACCTGCTGGGCGCATTGCAGAAAGTGGTCAAGGAACTGACCGGCGCCTATGCGCTGGCGGTGATCAGCCGCGCCGAGCCCGAGCGCATGGTCTGCGCGCGCATGGGCTGCCCGCTGCTGATCGGGCTGGGCGAGGGCGAGAACTTCATCGCCTCGGACGTGTCGGCGATCGTGCAGGCGACGCGCAACGTGATCTTCCTCGAGGAAGGCGACACCGCCGAGATCGGCCGCGGCGGCGTGCGCATCTACGGCCGCGACGACCGGCCGGTGTCGCGCGAGACCCACCTGTCCAACGTCTCGCTGTCGTCGCTGGAACTGGGCCCGTACCGCCACTTCATGCAGAAGGAGATCCACGAGCAGCCGCGCGCGCTGGCCGATACCATCGAGGCGGCCATCGACGGCGGCTTCGTGCCGGAACTGTTCGGCGCCGATGCCGCGGACGTGCTGGGGCGCATCCAGGGCGTGCAGATCCTCGCCTGCGGCACCAGCTACTACGCCGGTCTGACCGCGCGCTACTGGATCGAGGCCATCGCCGGCCTGCCGTGCAGCGTCGAGATCGCCAGCGAATACCGCTATCGCGCCGCCTACGCCGACCCGAAGCACCTGGTCGTCACCATTTCGCAGTCCGGCGAGACCCTCGACACGATGGAGGCGCTGAAATACGCCAAGTCGCTGGGCCACGCGCACACGCTGTCGATCTGCAACGTGCCCGAAAGCGCGATCCCGCGCGCCAGCGAACTGGTCTGCTACACCCGCGCCGGCGCCGAGATCGGCGTCGCCAGCACCAAGGCCTTCACCACGCAACTGGCCGCGCTGTTCCAGTTGGCGGTGGCGCTGGGCAAGCTGCGTGGCCGCATCGACGCCGAGGCCGAATCCGGCTACCTGGAGCAACTGCGCCAGCTACCCGGCAGCGTGCAGCACGCGCTGAACCTGGAGCCGCAGATCGTCGCCTGGGCGGAGAAATTCGCCGGCAAGCACAACGCGCTGTTCCTCGGCCGCGGCCTGCATTATCCGATCGCGCTGGAAGGCGCGCTCAAGCTGAAGGAAATCTCCTACATCCACGCCGAAGCCTATCCGGCCGGCGAACTCAAGCACGGCCCGCTGGCGCTGGTCGACGCGGAAATGCCGGTGGTCGTGATCGCCCCAAACGACGCGCTGCTGGAAAAGGTCAAGTCGAACATGCAGGAAGTGCGTGCCCGCGGCGGCGAACTGTTCGTGTTCGCCGACCAGGACAGCAACTTCGGCGAATCCGAAGGCGTCCACGTGATCCGCACCCCGCGCCACGTCGGCGTGCTCAGCCCGATCGTCCACACCATCCCGGTGCAACTGCTCGCCTACCACACCGCGCTGGCGCGCGGCACCGACGTGGACAAGCCGCGCAACCTGGCCAAGTCGGTCACGGTGGAATAGTTTCCGATCAAGCGTCATCCAGGTGACCGGAGAAACAAAGATATAGCCTTATCTTCGGGGTTCTTCCATCGCGCCATAACTTTCGACGGTTATGGCGCGGTTTTGTTGCCTGTGCGGGGATTGATCCCGTCCAACCGACACTTTCTCCATCTCGGTAAACCGCTACAATCCCGAGGCCGGATCTCACCCGCCATCACGCCCATTCCCACGGTCCGGCCCGCAGGACGTCGTCATGACCCCCAATGCCGTCGCTCTGGTCGAATTGCTGATCCGGGAACGCAGCGCGTTGTCCCGATTCCTCGGGCGTTACCTGGATTCGGCCAGCACCGAGGACACCTTGCAGGAAATGTATCTGCGGGCACGTTCGGTTCCCGGCGACCCTCCGATCATCGATCGGCTCGGCTACCTGTATCGCATGGCGTACCGGCAGGTGCTGGATCATGGCCGTGCGTTGCGTCGACGTCAGGCGATGCTGGACCGGATCGGCCGGATGCCGGACGAGTCCCGGATCGGGGACGTGGCGGTCACCGCACAGGCGCAGCTTGAACTGCGCCGGGCGATCCAGGCGGTGATGGCGTTGCCGCAGCCCACCCGACGCATCTTCGCGTTGCGCATCCATGACGGCCTGACCGAACGCGAGATCGCGGCCCGTCTGCGCATCTCCCGCACGACGGTCACCAAGCACATCCAGCGCGCCATGACCCTGGTGGGCAAGGCCCGCGATGGACGATGACCGGCGGGGAAGCGCCAAGGTGGGCCAGGCGCTCAACAGAGGCGTCTATATAGATATGGTGAATCTTCCCGTGCCAGGCCATTGTCGATGACCGCCGAGCCAGCCTACGCCCGCCGACTTGTGAAGAAATCGCAGTACTGGGTAGAACGCCTGACTTCCGGCGAGATCACCGCGCGCGAGTTGCGGCAGCTCGACGCCTGGCTGGCGCGTGATCCGCGCCATCGCGCCGCGTTCGAACGCGAACGCGCATTCTGGCATCTGCTGGGCCAACAGCAGGAGGCCTTTCACGACCCGACTCCGGATCCGGTGCCGCCGGGTCTTGTGGGCCGGGCGTGGGAACACCGCGGCGCGGCCTTCGGTCTGGTCATGGCGCTGGCGCTGGTGTTGCCGTTCCTGCCGCGGGTCTGGTTGCAGGTGCGTGCCGATCACATCACCGGTACGACCGTTCGGACCTTGACCCTCGACGACGGCAGCCGCGTCGTGCTGGATGCGGAATCGGCCATTGCCTACGACCACGAGTCGCGAACCGTCGAACTCCTGCGCGGCCGCGCCTGGTTCGAGGTGGTCCACAAGGCCGGACCTGCGCTTCGCGTGACCGCGCTCGGAGGCGTCAGCCGGGACGTCGGCACCGCCTTCGAAGTCGCCCGGGAGGGGAATCAAGTCCGTACCACCGTGACCCAAGGGACGGTCGATGTCGCCGCCGATCCGGATTCGAACCGGTTCCGTCGCCTGGGCGCGGGGCAATCCGTCGATTATCGCGAGGGCGGGGTGCTGTCCCCCGTACGGGAAGTCGATCCCGCCCTGGCGGCTGCCTGGCGCAACGGCGACATCCTGCTGCACGACGCTGACCCACGCGCCGCCGTCGCCGAGGTCGCGCGTTATCGGCGCGGTCCGGTCTGGGTGCTCGGCGACCTGAGCGACCGCAAGCGGATCAGCGCGTTGTTCAGGGTCGACCAGCCGGACGAGGCCCTGCGCCTGATCGCCCGACAATCGAACCTGCAACTGCGCGAACTGCCGGGCGGCATCGTGATCCTCAGGCCGGCAGGGGCGGTGGGCGGTTAGCCCGTATTCCACCCTGTTTGGAGATGTTGGGGCAGGGGTGGGCCAGAGTTTCCCGAGCGGCGTCTATATAGGTAGCAGCCAGAGAATTTTGCGTCGCGCTTCTCGAGCCAGTTCCAGCAAAGGGGTTCGCCCTCCTTTGCATCCATCCGCTCGAGGAGATTGCCTGTATGCAACCCCGCCTGGCGCGCCGTAGGCGTGCCCTTCCCCTGGCCGCGTTGGCCCTGTGCGTCCACGCTGCGCTTTCCGCGTTTCTCGTGCCTCCCGTCCACGCGCGACAGGCGAGCGCCGTGCAGTCGGACGTGCACCGTTACGACCTCCCGCCACAGCCATTGGCGCAGGCGGTGCAGCATTGGGGGCAGGTGTCGGGGATCCAGGTCATCTTCGACAGCAGTGACGCCGAGGGGCTGGATTCGAATGCCGTCGTCGGGGAGTTCGCCGCCGACACCGCGTTGCAGCGGTTGCTGGAAGGCACCGGCCTGGTTGCGCGATCGGCGGGCAGCGGCGCGATCGCATTGGAGAAGGCCGGCACGGCCAGCCAATCGGCCGCGATCCGCGACCAGAACGCCGTCGTCACCGATGCCGTCAACGTGACCGGCCAGCGCGCGGAAGACGCCACCGGCGCGCAGCGCGACATCAAGGGCTACGACGACGTGTACGACTTGGACCTGTCCACTGTCTACGCCGGCAAGGAACAAATCGAACGCTACAAAGGCGCTGCGCCGGCGGATGTATTCAAGGGCATGGTCAACGTGTACAGCGGCGATGCCCGCAACAGCGGCGCGCTGGATCCCAACATCCGCGGCATCCAGGGGCCGGGCAGGGTGCCTGTCACCATCGACGGCACCGAGCAGGCGCTGACCGTGTGGCGGGGCTACAACGGTGCCAACAACCGCAACTACATCGACCCCAACCTGATCGGCGGCATCCAGGTCATCAAGGGTCCACAGCTAACGCGCAACGTGAATACCTCGGTCGGCGGCGCGGTGGTCATCAACACGCTGGACGTGGACGACATCCTGAAGCAGAGCGAAAGTTTCGGTGGCGAGGTCAAGCTGGAAGGCAGTAACAACGCGGTAGATCCGAAAATCCCGACCCTGCACACGGGAGAGGTGTACCGAAGCATTCCGGACTGGCCCAGCTCGGTCTACAACTACTACGACCCGACGCTCTACGTCCATCCGCGCAACGCCAGCAGCAACCACACCCTGTCCGGCGACGACTATGCCTATCGCGCCGCGCTGGGATGGCGCCATGATAGGTTCGACGTGATGCTGGCGTACGCCTATCGCCAGAAGGGCAATCACTACGCGGGCAAGCATGGCAGCGAGTACTACTCGCACGCCGCGCAGAACAGTTGGGACTACATCCCGTTCCTGGCCAACATCTACAAGCCGGGCGACGAGGTGCCCAATACCTCCAGTCAGATGGAATCGTGGCTGGGCAAGCTGACCTACCGCATCAGCGACGACCAGGTGCTGCAACTGGGCCTGCGCAAGACGCTTTCGCACTACGGCGAGATCATGCCTTCGCGCATCCAGTGGGTGGACACCGCCACCTACGGCGTGCCGCAGTGGCCCTTGAGCCGGGTCGATGCCAAGGCCTACAACCTGGAATACAAGTGGCAGCCGGAGGGCAGCCGCTGGATCGATCTGTACGCCAATGCCTGGTACACCGATACGGTCAGCGACACCTACAGCAGTGGCGGCCGGCCGAACGATCCCAGCCCGTCCTTCACCCTCAATGCGGCCGGGACCGGTACCCGATCGGTCAGCAGCACGGTCTTGCGCAACACCGGATTGGCCAACGCCACCAACACGCGTGGCGGCATCACCCTTAGCAACGACATGCTGCTGGCCGACGACCTCACGCTGACGGTGGGTGGCGACTTCCAGCACGAAAAGCTGCGCTCGGACGATGACTACCTGGACCAGGAGATCAACGCCAGCTTCAGGATGCTGCCGCGGGCGGGGCGCCGCGAGGAGAAGAACTTCAACCTGAAGCTGGAGTGGCGGCCCTACGACTGGCTGACCCTGAATGCCGGCATGCGCTACCAGTCGTTCTGGTCGTTCGACGATTTCCGCGACAGCATGGTCAAGTCTGGACTCACCGCCTTCACCCAGCAGGGCTACGTGGCCTACTACGGCATCACCTACTACACGCCCGACCCGAACGTGGACGCGGCAGCGGTGCGGCAGGCCGCCAGCGACCTGGGGCTGACGGGGGCGCAGTACGACTACTACGTCAATTACTACGTCTACACCGTCAAGAACTATGCCCAGTGGCTGCCGGACGCGGACGGGAAATTCTCGCGGGCGACCAACGTGCTGCTCAACGGAAGCCTGGACGGCGTGGACTACGCCAAGGCGTCGGTACAGGACAACTACGGCGCGGATGGTTCCTCGCGGTCTTTCGTGAGGACGATCACCTCAGTCGACCGGATGAAGGGAAGCGGGTGGGCGCCATCGTTCTCGGCAACCGTGCATTTCAACGATGCCAGCCGCCTGTATTTCTCGCACAACCAGGTGCGTCGCTATCCGAGCCTGTTCGAGAGCACGCTGGGGTTCTCCGCGTCCGTGCCGCTCAACGGGTTGAAGCCCGAGCATGTCTACAACTACGAGATCGGCTACGTATACGACCTGTCCGATCTATTGCATACGGGCGATGACGGCCATGCGGATTTCAAGCTGGCCTACTACTACAACAAGACCAAGGACGCCATCGAGCGCAATCCGAACCTGCTCTTCAGCAATGTCCAGAAGCAGGTGATCCGCGGTATCGAGATGCAGGCCCGCTACGACAACGGCCGCTATTTCGCCGACCTGAGCGCGGCCAGGACGCTGGAGAACACGGTCTGCGACGAGTACTCGGCGGTGATGCTCGACAAGGTCGGCGGGAGCGTGCCGGACTGCGTGGACAACGGATTCGTCGGCGGCTACCTGGTCACCCAGGCCATCCCGGAATGGTCGGCGAACCTGATGCTGGGCACGCGCCTGTTCGACCGCAAGGTCGAAGTCGGTGGGCGGGTGGTCTATTACAGCGCCTTCGAGAATCCCTACAACAACAACTACGGCACCCAGACGATCGTTAGCTACTACGCAAATACGCCCATGTCATGGGACCGCATCCTGACCTATGACGCCTACGTCTCGTACCGGCCCAGGGAGAACCTCTCTTTCGAACTGGTGGGGACCAACCTGGGCAACCTGTACTACATCGACCCGCTGACGCGCTCGGCGATGGCGGCGCCTGGCCGCACCTTGAAGCTGAGCATGAACTACAAGTTCTGACGTAAAAGGTTTCGGAGAAGTGGCAGTAGGGCACGGATGCCTGTTTTCTCGTTGTAAAAAAACATCCACTACAGGAGTTGAGAAATGAAAGCGATGAAAGTCTCGATGCTCGCGTTGGCCTTGTTCGGCGTTGCCGGCATAGCACAGGCTGACGATGTCGTGTACAGCGGCATCAGCAATGGCACCTACGTCCAAGTTGGCGGCGCCAGCAGCACCACCGTCGACGACCATGGCGGCCAGGCAGGCGACCCGGCCATCGGCGTGAACGCGTTTTATGGCGGTGCCCGTGTCAGTTTCGCCGGCCTGCAGGGTCTCGGCTCGACCAGTGGCGCCGGCACGGCCTCCGATCCGAAGCTCACCCACATCACCCCGGCGATGATGCCGCCGAGCCATGCCGCGCTGGGCAACTTCAACTTCGCCCAGGCCGGCTCGCAGGCGGTGTACTTCGGCGAGTGGTCGAGCACCGGCAGTTCGTCCAGCAGCGACCACACCGTCTACTACGCCGGCGTTGCCGGCAATGTCGCCACCACGCTGCCAGCGACGGCCACCTACACCGTCAAGTCGATCAACAACGCATACTCCGCATCGTCGGGCAGCGCGCTGCCGACCAGTACCCTGAGCGCCAACTTCGGCAGCAATACGGCCAGTTCCACCGGCGACATCAGCTTCACCGGCGGTACGATCTCGGTGAGCGGTGCGCGCGTCGCACTGGGGGCCAGCGGCGTGTCGGTGGCCAGCGTCAGCGGCACCGGCGGCACGCTGAGCGGCGATTTCTTCGGTACCGGTGCGGCAGCCGTGGCCGGCATCGTCACCTTCGCCAGTAGCCACAGCAAGGACACCGCCTTCGGCGGACCCAAGGTAGGCCCGTAAGCGCGCCAGCTCAAGGAAGGCAGCCGCGTCATGCAGGGGAAACGCCGCAACCCACGGAGCTTGGATGTTCAGTCACCCACGACCCGGCAGGGGCTCGCATCGCGCGCCCCTGCTTTCGACTGGTGCAACCGGACGTTCGATCCGGTTCCAGGACTCCTTTCCGTTTTCTTCATTCCATCAATGCAGAAGATCAATCAGGAAGGCGCGCGGCCTGCGTGGCCGGCGAAGGCGCGTTTGCTCCTTCTGGCCACCTTATTGCCGATGCTGGGCTTGTTACCCATGCGTGCGCCGGCGCAGGACCGGGACGACGCGCGTCGCCTGCTGGAGCAAGGCGTTCAATTGCGCGCTATCGAGCGTGAGCGTGACCTGCTGAAGGACGAGCGGGATGACCAGTATCCGACCTTGACCATCGACGGCAGGACCTACACGGTCCAGCACAACGCCAACGACCTTGGCCAGGCCCTGTATCTGATGTTGCAGCAGCGGCAATGGCAGGCCGCCGCGCACTTTCTGGCCGAGTACCTGGGCTTGCCCGACCCGGATCCGATGCTGGTGCACTATGCCCGGGGCACGCTGGCGCGGGTGCGCGGGCACTATTCGGAGGCGGAGCGCGAATTCCGCGCCTTGCTGGCGTTGCAGCCAGACTTCCTGCTGGGACGCCTGGAGCTGGCCCGCACGCTGTTCGAGGATCAGCAGGATCGAGAGTCGGCTGACCTCTTCGATGCCATCGCCGGTTCGCTGGACAAGGACGATGCCAAGAATGTCGGCGTGCTGCGTACCGTCGAAACGTTCCGGCAAGCACTGCGCAACCGCCGGGCCTGGAATGGATCGGTCTCGCTTGGTCCGGCGTGGAGCGACAACGTCAGCCGCACCTCGGCGAGCGATGTCTGCCTCTACTATTTCGGCGGGGAATGCATCATCGAGCGGCAAATGCCGGGTCCGACCACCGCCGTCGGCCTCGACTATGACGCCAGCCTCGACCGGCGCCTTCCGCTGTACGGTCATCATGGCCTGTACCTGCGTGGGTTGCTGTTCGGCCAGAGCTGGCGCGAGCAAGCCGGCTACAACGAGCTGAGCTTCTCCGCCCAGGCCGGTTACAGCTACCGCAGCGGCCGTCATGCATTCTCGCTGGCGCCTTCGTTCGACTACTACGCATTGGGCAACCATGCGCTGTACGGTGCGTGGGGCCTGCACGGGGAATGGAGCTACACCCTGACGCCTGCCTCGCTGCTGAAGCTGGAAGGTGACTGGAAGGATCTGCGCTATCGCACCGAAGGTTATGCACGCAACTACGACGGCGTCAGTCGCTCGATCTATGCCACCTATTTCCGCAGCCTTGGGCCGCGCTGGACGCTGTTCGGCGGCCTGGACGTGGTGGACAGCGCCGCGCCGGCCGAGGTCAATGCCTACCTGCAGAAGGGCGCACGCCTGGGCGCGTCGCTGCAGTGGCCGGACGGATTCACCTCCACGCTGTTCGGCT
Organism: Pseudoxanthomonas sp.; assembly: GCA_047601245.1. Lineage (GTDB taxonomy): Bacteria > Pseudomonadota > Gammaproteobacteria > Xanthomonadales > Xanthomonadaceae > Pseudoxanthomonas_A. Next base: position 1,847,070 of record JASGJU010000002.1, on the reverse strand, counting down.
CGTATCGGCACCGCGACTACGGTGCTTACAGTCCGTTGCTAGGTGAGCGTCGCGAAGACGACGAACAGAACTACGTCCTGATCCTCAAGACGTCGCGCTGGGCCTTCGCCGGCTTCACCCCGTTGCTGACCCTGCGCCATAACCGGGTCGGCAGCAACGTGGATTGGCTTTACAGCTACGACAAGAACAGCGTCAGCCTGAAGCTGGAGCGTACGTTCTGATGGCTGTGGCCATACCCATGCCACGGCCGGACCGGTGCTGGTGCGCCTTGTCGGCAGAGCAGGTCATGGATGATAATGTGTCTCAATTGCCATTGGCCCAGCCTCGTGCGCCCGTCGCTTCCCCTGACCCTGCCTGCCTCTGTCCCGATGGTGCAGGCCCTGTACCGCGACCACCACGGTTGGCTGCTGGGGTGGTTGCGGCGGCGCATGTCCGCGGACGAGGCGGCGGCGGACCTGGCCCAGGACACTTTCCTGCGCGTATTGCAGAAGCCGCAACTCCCCGAGCTGCAAGAGCCGCGCGCCTACCTGACCCGCATCGCCGATGGCCTGGTGCTGAACCTGTGGCAGCGGCGCGCGCTGGAGCGGGCGTATCTGGAAGTATTGACGTCCCTGCCCGAACCGCAGGCGCCCTCGGAGGAGCAGCGCCGGATCGCGCTGGATGCGTTGATCCGCATCGACCGGCTGCTGGACGGCCTGCCCGGACGGGTCCGCGAAGCCTTCCTGCTGGCGCAACTGGACGGGCTGAAGCAGGCCAATATCGCCAGGCGCATGAACGTGGACGTGCGCACGGTCAAGCGCTGGATGGTCAAGGCCATCGCCACCTGCCTGCAAGGGCTGGATTGAAGCATGTCCGCCGCGCCCGCTCCCGCGATCCGGCCGGAAGTGTTGCACCAGGCGGCCGAATGGCTGCTCCGGCTGCAGGACGAGCCGGTGGGCGAAGCCGACCGGCAAGCCTGGCGCCGCTGGCTGGCGAGCAGCGAGGAACATGCCCGTGCCTGGCGTCGGGCCGGGCAACTGACCCGTCTGCTGGACGAGGTGCCCGATGCGATCGGCTCGGCCCCTTTGCAGCGGATGCGCCGGCAGCGCCGGCGGGCCGCGCTGGGCGCCATCGCCAGCCTGCTGGCCGGCGCACCGCTGGCTTGGCTGGCCTTGAAACGCCAGCCGTGGCAGTACGCGGTGGCCGACCACAGCACCGGGATCGGCGATCTGAAGCGAGTGCGGCTGGACGACGGCAGTCTTTTGCATCTGAACACCGATACCCGAGTGGCCCTGCGCTATACCGCAGGGGAACGGCGGTTGTTGCTGCTGCGCGGCGAGGTGCTGGTGCAGACTGCGCCGGATCCGCGAACGCCGGCACGGCCGTTCCTGCTGCAGACCGTGCATGGCCAGCTACAGGCGCTGGGCACGCGGTTCGCCGTGCGCCTGTTCGATGCGTTCAGCCGGGTGGCGGTCGAGGAGGGCGCGGTCCGGGTGTCGCCCGCCGCGGCTCCGCAGGACGCCCGCATCGTCGCGGCAGGCACGCAGGCGACGTTCGATGCCGCCCGTGTATCGGACGCTTCGTCCTTGCGCCGCGTTGCGCTGGACTGGTTCCGGGGCATCCTGAACGCACAGGCCATGCCGCTGGGCGAGGTGGTAGCCGAGCTGGCCCGCTACCGCAACGGCGTGGTTCGCTGCGATCCGGAAGTGGCCGCGTTGCCGGTGTCCGGCGTGTTCCAGTTGGCGGACACCGACCGCGCCCTGCAATTGCTGCAGGACACCTTCCCCATCCGGGTGCAGTTCCGCAGCCGTCTCTGGGTGCTGGTGTCTCCGCGCTGAGTGCGGTCTTCGTGGACATGTCCCTTTTTGCGGTTTCGCCGGGCAAGGAAGTGAGAACCCTCCACTTCCACCCCTACCGCAAGGGAATCCCGTCCATGTCGATCCGATGCTCCTACCGTCCTGCGCCGCTGGCCCTGGCCTGTTTCCTGGCCCTCGGTGCGTCCGCCACGCTGCTTGCCGCGCCCCCGGCAGAGGCGCAATCGGTACAGCGCTCATACCGCTTCGATATCCCGGCCGGACCGCTGGCCGAGGCCCTGAACCGATTGGCCATCGCCACGGGCATCTCGCTCAGCTTCGATCCCGCACTGGCCGCCGGCAGGCAGAGCGATGGCCTGCGCGGCGACTACACCATGCAGGAAGCGCTGACCCGCCTGCTGGCAGGCAGTGGCCTGTCCTGGAGCGAGAAACAAGCCGGTGCGATCAGCATCGTGAAGCAGGCGGACGGCCAAGATGGCGTGGTCGCCACCGACGCGCTGAACGTGGCGGGCAGCCGCCATGACGAAGCCACCGGCGTCCGGCGCGACCTCCAGGGCTACGACGACGTCTACGACCTGGATCTGTCCACGTCCTACATCGGCCGCGCCGAGGTCGAGCGCTACAAGGGCAAGACGCCCTCGGACTTGGTCAGCGGCGTGCCCGGCGTGTTCAGCGGCGACGCCCGCAACAGCGGCGCGCTGGACCTCAACATCCGCGGCATCCAGGGCCCCGGCCGCGTGCCGGTCACCATCGACGGCACCGAGCAGGCGATCACCGTGTGGCGCGGCTACAACGGCGCCACCAACCGCAACTACATCGACCCGTTCCTGATCGGCGGCATCCGCATCCTCAAGGGACCGTCGCTGACCCGCAACACCTACACCGGCGTCGGCGGCGCGATGGTGGTAGACACCCTGGACGTGGACGACGTGCTCGACGCGGGCGAGACCTTCGGCGGCGAGTTCAAGCTGGAAGGCAGCAGCAACTCGGTCGATCCGCGCCTGCCGACCCTGCACACCGGCGAGGACTATCGCGACGTCGAAGGCTTCCCGCAGAACAATCCGAACATCCCCTATACCGACCGCACGCTGATGGTGGACCCGAAGACCGGGGGCGGCGGCTACAACGTCTTCGCCGGCGAGGACTACGCCTACCGGCTCGCGCTGGGCTGGCGGCCGACCGCGGACCTGGACGTGCTGGCCGCCTACGCCTACCGCGAGCGCGGCAACTACTACGCGGGCAAGCACGACGCCGGCTACTACTCCAAGGAGCGCAGTTCCTCGGCCGACGACTACATCACCAACATGGCCAACTACTGGCTGCCCGGCAACGAAGTGCTCAATACCTCCGGCCGGATGGAATCGTGGCTGTTCAAGGCGACCTGGCGGCCGAGCGCGGACCAGGCGCTGCGGTTCGGCTACCGCGACAGCCTCTCGCACTACGGCGAGATCATGCCCTCGCGCATCGTCGAGGCCCGCGACGACCGCGCCGCGATCCAGTGGCCGCTGAGCCGGGTCGACGCCAAGGCGTACAACCTGGAGTACAAGCTGCAGCCGCAAGGCAGCCGCTGGCTGGACCTGTACGCCAACCTGTGGCGCACCGACACCGACAGCAACACCTATACCGCCGGCGGCTTCCCCAACTTCGCCAATCCGGACTGGCAGACCGGCGAAGGCTACAGCCCGATCATCCGCAACACCGCGCTGGCCAACGCCGCCAACACCCGCAACGGCGTCACCCTCAGCAACAAGATCGCCTTCGCCGACACCCTGGACCTGACCCTCGGCGGCAGCTTCCAGCACGAGAAGCTGCGCTCGCAGGACGCGTATTTCGGCGTCAGCGACGGCTGGCGCATGTATCCGCGCGCCGGCCGGCGCGAGGAGTGGCAGGCCAACTTCAACTTCGAATGGCGCCCGGCCGATTTCCTGACCCTGAACGCCGGCGCGCGCTATTCCTCGTACTGGGCGTTCGATGATTTCCTGAAGGCGCACGAGGGCGAGATCGGCAGCAGCGTGCGGCAGGGCTACGGCGTCTCCTACCTGACCCAGACGCCCCGGAACCAGGCCGACATCGACGCCGAGATCGCCACCTACCGGCTCCTCGGCGAGCTCGGCTTCTTCCCGCCGGAGATGGTCGAGGCGCTGATCGCCAGCGTCCCCCGCACCGTGGACACCACCCATCCGCTGCCGGACTGGCTCCCGGACGCGCAGGGCAACTACAGCCGCACCGACAACCCCTGCCTGAACGGCTCGCTGGATGACGTGGAGAACGCGACCCGATGCTCGTTCACCCCGATCAGCGAATCGGCCTTCCCGACCGCGCGCAAGCACAAGGACCACGGCTGGACGCCGTTCTTCTCGGCCACGGCCAACTTCAGCGACTACAGCCGCGCCTACCTACGCTACGGCGAGACGCTGCGCTACCCGAGCATGTTCGAGAGCACCGTCGCGTTCTCGGCCTCGCTCAATCCCTGGGACCTCAAGCCCGAGCACGCCTACAACTGGGAAGTGGCCTACATCCACGACCTGGGCCACCTGCTGGGGCCGGACACGATCGCCGATATCAAGCTGGCCTACTATGTCAACAAGACCCGCGACGTGATCGAGCGCGATCCGAACTTCAAGTTCGACAACATCGACAAGCAGACCATCCGCGGCGCGGAGTTGCAGGCGCGCTACGATGGCGGCCGCTTCTTCACCGATCTGGGCATCAACTACAACTTCGAGAACGAGGTCTGCGACGAGAGCACCGCAGCGCTGCTCTCGATCAGCAACGGCTACGTGCTCGGCAGCGGCCGGATCGTGCCGACCTGCGTGGACTACGGCTTCGTCGGCGGCTATCTGCTGACCCAGAGCGCGCCGGAGCTGTCGGCCAACTGGTCGCTGGGCGGGCGCTTCCTCGACCGGCGCCTGGAGGTCGGGACGCGGGTTACCTACTACCGGCAGTACGAGAACCCGGACCTGGAGTGGTTCCGCAGGAACTCCTATCAGGAATGCATAAGCCAGCAGTCCGACTGTAGCGGGCGCTTCGTCTACACCTTCAACGTCCCGTTCTCCTGGGGCAAGACGCTGCTGGTCGACGCCTACGCCAGCTACAGGCTGCGCGAAAACCTGAGCGTGGAGCTGACCGGCACCAACCTGACCGACCAGTACTACGTCGATCCCGCGACGCGTTCTGCGGTCGCCGCGCCGGGCCGCACGCTGAAGCTCAGCCTGACCGCGAGATTCTGATCCTCCGCGCCTCCTTCCCCACTTCCACGGCCCGACGTCATGAACGAAATCCCCGCCGAACCCAGCCGCAGCCAACGCCTTAAGGCCGCCACCCGCAGCGTCCACGACGCGTTGGACAAGCGCATCATGGCCGCGGACATCTTCGCCAGTCGCGGGAACTTCGCCCGGTTCCTGCGGGTGCAGTACCGCTTCCACCGCGACGTCGATCCGCTGTACGCCAGCGCGCAACTGGAGGCGCTGCTGCCGGAGCTGTGCGAACGCAGACGACTGCCGAAGATCGCCGACGACCTGGGCGATCTCGGCCAGTTGCCGCCGCCACCGGCCCCGTGCCGGCTGGATGGGGACACGCCGTTGCCGTCGGCCCTGGGCTGGCTGTACGTGGCCGAGGGTTCCAACCTGGGCGGGGCCATCCTGTTCAAGCTGGCCGGCGAGAAGCTCGGGCTGGGCCGGGATTTCGGCGCGCGCCATCTGGCCGCGCACCCGGACGGCGCGGCGCGGCACTGGCGCGGGTTCACCGCGGCGCTGGATGCGCTGGCGCTGTCGCCGGCGCAGGAGGACGAAGTCGTGCGGGGTGCGGAAGCGGCCTTCCGTGCCGTGCGCGGCTATGCGGAAGAGGAGTTGCCCCAGCCGGCGACCGACTTCGGGCAGGCGCGGGGGGCGTGATGCGCTGGCTCTGGTTCGGCCTCGGTTGGGTGATGGTCGCGCTGGGCTTCATCGGCGCGCTGCTGCCGGTGATGCCCACCACCATCTTCCTAATCCTGGCGGTGGGTTGCTTCGCGCATTCTTCGCCGCGTTTCGAGCGATGGTTGCTGCAACACCCCAGGTACGGCCCGCCGCTGCGGCTGTGGCGGGAACAAGGTGCGATCAGCCGCAAGGGCAAGGCGTTCGCCGCCGCCGGCATGGCGCTGGGCTATGCGCTGTTCTTCCTCGGCGCGCATCCGCACTGGCCGCTGGCGCTGGGCGTGGGCGTGTTCTTCGCCGCGAGCGCGGCGTACGTGCTGTCGCGGCCGGCGCCGCGCGCGCAGGACGACGGCCCGGATGCGCCGCGATGAGCCGCGACAAGCGTTCGCCGCCGGCCAACGCCAACGCCGCCGCCTTGCGTACGGCCGGCCTGCGCGTGACCTCGGCGCGGCTGGCGGCGTTGCGGTTGGCTCCGGCGTTGCTGCAACGACATGGACGCCTGGATGCCCGGCTGCTGCACGACGCCTGCCTGCGCCATGGCTATGCCGTTTCGAAAACCAGTTTCTACAACGTGCTGTCGACGCTGGCCACGGCCGGCCTGCTGCCGGCCGGCGCGATCGCTTCCACTTCCTCCAGGGTCGATGACGAATGAATACCCCCCGCATTTCCACCCATCTCCCCTCCGATCTGAGCCCGTGGCAGATGTTCCTGCACGCCGATGCGGTGGTGCAGTGCGTGATGGTGGGCCTGGCCATCGCCTCGCTGGCGACCTGGACGGTGCTGGTGGCCAAGACCTGGGAACTACGCAGGATCGGTCGCGCCCTGCGCAGCGCGCACGCGGCGCTGGCGCGGACCGCGCGGCTGTCCGAAGCCGATGGCAATGCGCAACTGCAAACCGGCATCGCCCGCGACCTGCTGGGCGAAGCGCGCATCGAACTGGCGCAATCGGCCGGACTGGCCGACAAGACCGGCATCAAGGAACGCCTGGCCTCGCGGCTGGAGCGCGCCGAAGCAGCCTATGCCCGTCATCTGCGCATCGGCACCGGTTTGCTGGCCACCATCGGCGCGACCGCGCCGTTCGTGGGCCTGTTCGGCACCGTGTGGGGGATCATGAACAGCTTCGTCGGCATCGCCCGTTCCAACACCACCAATCTGGCGGTCGTTGCCCCGGGCATCGCCGAAGCGTTGCTGGCTACCGCGCTGGGCCTGGTCGCGGCGATCCCGGCGGTGGTGATCTACAACCACTTCACCCGTTCGCTCGGCGGCATCCGCGGCGTGCTGGGCGACCTGTCGGCGGCGATCCAGCAGATCGTCTCGCGCGACCTGGATCGGCGCGAAGCGCCCGAAGCCGGGATCGGCGTCGCGCCGTCGGCGCAGTGAGGTGACGGAATGGCCTTCAATACCCGCCGCGACGAAGACGAACCGGAAGAAAACCACGAGATCAACGTCACCCCCTTCATCGACGTGATGCTGGTGCTGCTGATCATCTTCATGGTGGCCGCGCCGCTGGCGACGGTGGACGTGCCGGTGGACCTGCCGGCCAGTACCGCCACGCCGCAGCCCAAGGACAACGACCCGATCTACCTGACCGTGCAGGCGGACCTGTCGCTGAGCCTGAACCAGGACAAGATCACGGTCGACCAGTTGCCGGCGAAGCTGGAGGCGTTGAGTCGCGGCGACCACGACGAGCGCATCTTCCTGCGCGCCGATCAGGGCGTGCCCTACGGCGAACTGATGGCGACGATGAACGCGTTGCGTTCGGCCGGCTACCTGAAGGTGGCGCTGGTGGGGCTGGAGCAGGCGGACGAATGACCCCGCAGGCGCAAGACAGGCCGGTGCTGCGCTGGGGCGGCAGCCTGTGCGTGGTGCTGGCCGCGCATGCGGCGATCGTCGTCGGCGCGCTGTGGTGGACGCATCGCACCCCGCCGGCTTTGTCGCCGTTGCCGGCCGAAGCGGTGATGGTCGAACTGGCTCCGCTGCCGGTCGCGCCGCCGGCGCCGCCGACGGAACTGCCGCCGGGTCCGGTGCAACAGGAACAGCGCAAGATCGAACCCAGGGCCGAACCGGCGCCCAAGCCGCTGCTGCGACAGAAGTCGCAACCGCGGGCCGAAGTATCGTTGCCGCAACAGGTCCAGCAAGAGCGGCAAACCGAGGACAGCGCCGAGGCGAACGTCGACGAGACGACCGCCCCGCCCAGCGTACCGGCCCCGTCGGACACCCGTTACGCCGCCAGCCAGACCCTGTCCGGCGCCAGCACGCAGGCCCTGGTGACCTGGCAGTCGCAGATCCTCGGCCGCCTTGAAAAGTTCAAGCGCTATCCGCGCGCGGCGCAGCGCCTGCGCCAGCAAGGCGCTGCGCAGGTGTTGTACACGGTGGACCGGGAAGGCAGGGTGCTGTCGGCCAGCCTGGCGCGCAGCAGCGGCCACGAATCGCTGGACGCCGAAGCGGTGGCTGCGGTGCAACGCGCCAGCCCGCTGCCGCCGCCGCCGCCGGAGGTTCCTGGCGATCCGATCACGGTGACCACGCCGATCGAATTCGCGCTACGTGGACGCTGAAGGGCCGGGCGCGGACATTCCGTCGATTAGAACGTGTCATCCCGCTCCGCGCAGCGCCGGGAACGCGCGCTGCACGCAATCCGTGCGTTCGCACACCTTGCAGCCCGGGCCGATCGGCGTGACGCGGCCGGGATTGTGCAGGTCCAGTCCCTCGGCGTAGATCAGGCGCTCGGCCAGGTGCAGATCACAGCCCAGGCTCACCGCGAAGGTCTTGCGCGGCTGGCCGTAGCCGGCCGGGCCACTGCTGACCTGGCGGGCGATCCAGAAATGGCGGCGGCCGTCGGGCATGCGCGCGACCTGGGTCAGCACGCGGCCGGGCTGGTTGAAGGCTTCGTAAACGATCCACAGTGGGCACGATCCGCCGACGTGCGAGAAGTGGAAATCGGTTGCCGAGTGGCGCTTGGAGACGTTGCCGGCGCGGTCCACGCGGACGAAGAAGAACGGCAGTCCCGCCGCGCCGCGCCGATGCAGGGTGGTCAGGCGGTGGCACACCGCCTCGAAGCCGACGCCGAAGCGTTGCGCCAGCCATTCGATGTCGTGGCGGCAGGCCTCGGCGTTGCGCAGGAATTCGCCGTAGGGCATCACCAGCGCGCCGGCGAAATAGTTCGACAGGCCGATGCGCGCCTGCGCGATGCGCTCGGCGTCGTCGAAGCCGGCTTCGGCGATCAGCCGGTCGATCAGTTCGCCCTGTTCCAGCAGCGCCAGTTGCGCGGCCATCTGGAACGCCTGCTGGCCGGGCTTGAGGTAGTCGGGCAGGCGCAGCACGCGCGCTTCGGCGTCGAAGCGGCGCTTGCCGGGCAGTTCGCCGGGCACGGTTTCGACCAGCACGCCGTGGCGGTCGCTTAGGCGCTGGCGGATGCGCGGGGCCATCCGGCCGACCACGAATCCCTGTTCGCGGCACAGCGCTTCGGCCAGGTCGTCCAGTTCGGCGACGTGGTTCTGGCGGCGGTTGAAGTAGTCGCGCACTTGTTCGCTGGCGTCGGGCCGCCAGCCGGGCGACTGCTCGGCCGCGCCCAGTTGCTGCGCCAGCGCATCGGCGCGTTCCTTGTTGGCGCGCTGGGCGCGGTGCAGCTCGATCAGTACGTGGGCGATTTCGGCCTGGTTGGCGGCCAGCGCCTTCAGTTCCGCGAGCGAGACGCCGCCGTGGCCGACGTCGGCCAGCACCCCGCGCAGTTCGGCGGCCAGCGCGGCCGGGTCCTCGTCGTCGGCCAGTTCCGGCGCGTGGCCGAATAGCGCCTCCAGCCGCAGGCGCACGGCCAGCGTCAGCGGGCGCTGGTTGCGCTCGATCTGGTTCAGGTAGCTGGCGGAAATGCCCAGCATCCGGGCCAGCGCGGCCTGGCCCAGGGCGTGGCGTTCGCGCAGTTTCTGCACGCGGACACCGAGGTGGCGCGATGGATCGGTCATCGTTCGCAGTATTCGCAAATGACCGGAGGATATTCGCAGAATTAAGCAATCATCGCCATTACGTGGCCGAGAGAGACTGCAAATAATGCGAATCTCTCCCCCAAGCCGACGAGTTCCGCGATGAACCAGAGCCTCCCGCCCCGCATCCCGCTGCTGATCGACGGCCGGTTCGTCGAATCGAAGACCACGCAGTGGCGCGACGTGGTCAATCCGGCCACGCAGCAGGCGCTGGCGCAGGTGCCGTTCGCCACGACGGCAGAACTGGACGCCGCCGTCGCCGCCGCGAAGGAAGCCTTCAAGACCTGGCGCAAGACCCCGGTCGGCGCGCGCGCGCGCATCTTCCTGAAGTACCAGCAACTGATCCGCGAGCACATGCCCGAACTGGCCGCGCTGCTGACCGCCGAGCAGGGCAAGACCCTGCCCGACGCCGAGGGCGACGTGTTCCGCGGGCTGGAAGTGGTCGAGCACGCCGCCGCCATCGGCAACCTGCAACTGGGCGAGCTGGCCAACAACGTCGCCGGCGGCGTCGACACCTACACCCTGTTGCAGCCGCTGGGCGTGTGCGCCGGCATCACCCCGTTCAACTTCCCGGCGATGATCCCGCTGTGGATGTTCCCGATGGCGATCGCCACCGGCAACACCTTCGTGCTCAAGCCGTCCGAGCAGGACCCGATGGTGACCATGCGCCTGGTCGAGCTGGCGCTCGAAGCCGGCATTCCCAAGGGCGTGCTCAACGTCGTCCACGGCGGCGCCGAGGTGGTGAACGCGATCTGCGACCACCCGGACATCAAGGCGGTGTCGTTCGTCGGTTCGACCAAGGTGGGCACCCACGTCTACCAGCGCGCCTCGCTGGCCGGCAAGCGCGTGCAGTGCATGATGGGCGCGAAGAACCATGCGGTGGTGCTGCCCGACGCCAACAGGGAACAGACCCTCAACGCGATGGTCGGCGCCGCGTTCGGCGCAGCCGGGCAGCGCTGCATGGCGGCCTCGACCCTGGTGCTGGTCGGCGAGGCGAAGGCGTGGATCCCGGAGCTGGTGGAAAAGGCGAAGGCGCTGAAGGTCAGCGCCGGCACCGAGCCGGGCGCCGACCTCGGCCCACTGATCTCGTGCGCGGCGCGCGAGCGCGTCGAGGCGCTGATCGCCTCCGGCGTGGAGCAGGGCGCGAAGCTGGAACTGGACGGCCGCAAGCCGACCGTGCCCGGTTTCGAGAACGGCAACTTCGTCGGCCCGACCATCTTCTCCGGCGTGAAGCCGGGCATGCGCATCTACGACGAGGAGATCTTCGGCCCGGTGCTGGTGATCCTCGAAGCCGCAACGCTGGACAACGCCATCGCCCTGGTCAACGCCAACCCCAACGGCAACGGCACCGCCGTCTTCACCCAGTCCGGCGCGGCGGCGCGGCGTTTCCAGGAGGACATCGACGTGGGCCAGGTCGGCATCAACGTGCCGATCCCGGTGCCGGTGCCGCTGTTCTCGTTCACCGGCTCGCGCGCGTCCAAGCTGGGCGACCTGGGCCCCTACGGCAAGCAGGTGGTGACTTTCTACACGCAGACCAAGACCGTGACCGCGCGCTGGTTCGACGACGACACGCCGGGCCACGGCGTCAACACCACCATCAGTCTGAAGTGACGCCATGAACGCCGCGATGCAGATGCCCTACGACACCGCCGAGCTTGGCGAAGACCAGCAGGCCTTCCGCGCCGCCGCGCGCGATTTCGCCGAGAAGGAACTGGCGCCGCACGCCGCGCGCTGGGACGCGGAAGGCGAATTCCCGCGCGAGGCCCTGCGCAAGGGCGCCGAACTGGGCTTCTGCGGGCTGTACACCGATCCGGCCTGGGGCGGACTGGGGATGAGCCGGCTGGATTCGGCGCTGGTGTTCGAGGAGATGGCGCGGGTCGATCCCTCGACCTCGGCGTTCTTCAGCATCCACAACATGGCGACCTGGCTGATCGCCGGCTTCGCGCGCGACGAAGTGCGCGCGCACTGGGGGCCGTTGCTGACCAGCGGCGCGAAGCTGGCGTCGTACTGCCTGACCGAACCGGGCACGGGTTCCGACGCCGCGTCGCTGAAGACCCGCGCGCGGCGCGAGGGCGATCAATGGGTGATCGACGGCAGCAAGGCCTTCATCTCCGGCGCCGGCGCCACCGACGTGCTGGTGGTGATGGCGCGCACCGGCGGCGATGGCGCGCGCGGGATCAGCGCGTTCGTGGTGCCGGCCGATGCGCCGGGGATTTCCTACGGCCGCAAGGAAGAGAAGATGGGCTGGAACAGCCAGCCCACGCGCGGCGTCGTTTTCGAGAACGTGCGCATTCCCGCCGCCAACCTGCTCGGCGGCGAGGGCGAGGGCTTCAAGCTGGCGATGAAGGCGCTGGACGGCGGCCGCATCAACATCGCCGCCTGTTCGCTGGGCGCGGCGCAGGGCGCGCTGGACGCGGCGCGGCGCTACATGGGCGAGCGCCGCCAGTTCGGCAAGAAGCTCGCGGATTTCCAGGCGCTGCAGTTCAGGTTGGCCGACATGGCCACGCAACTGGTCGCGGCGCGGCAGATGGTGCACGCCGCGGCGCGCAAGCTCGACGCCGGCGCGCGCGACGCCAGCGTCTGGTGCGCGATGGCCAAACGCTTCGCCACCGACGCCGGCTTCGCGATCTGCGACGATGCGCTGCAACTGCATGGCGGCTACGGCTACATCCGCGAGTACCCGGTGGAGCGCCTGCTGCGCGATTCGCGTGTGCATCGCATCCTCGAAGGCACCAACGAGGTGATGCGCATGATCGTTGCACGCCACCTGCTCGACACCGACGGGGAGCTGCGGTGAGCGGACAGGCGGCCGAAGCGCCGGTACTGTTCGAGGAACGCCCGGCCGGCGGCGGCAAGCGCATCGGCATCGCCACGCTCAACGCGCCGAAGACGCTCAACGGCCTGTCGCTGGACATGGCGCGGCTGCTGGACGCCCGACTGGTCGAATGGGCGAACGACGACGGCGTGGCGCTGGTCGTTTTGCAGGGCGCCGGCGAAAAGGCGTTCTGCGCCGGCGGCGACCTGCATTCGCTGTACCGGAGCATGCAGGCGTACCGCGAGGCCGGCGGCGGCGACATCCGCGACAACGCCTACGCCAGCGCCTTCTTCGAGGTCGAATACCGGCTCGACCATCGCATCCACGCGTATCCCAAGCCGATCCTGTGCTGGGGCCACGGCATCGTCATGGGCGGCGGCATCGGCCTGATGTCCGGCGCCAGCCATCGCGTGGTCAGCGAGCGCTCGAAGCTGGCCTTTCCCGAAATCAGCATCGGCCTGTTTCCCGATGTCGGCGGCAGTTGGCTGCTAGAGCGCGTGCCGGATCGCGCCGGGCTGTTCCTCGCCCTGACCGGCGCGCCGCTGAATCCCGGCGACGCGATCCATGCCGGCCTGGCCGACCTGCATCTGCCGGAAGCCGACCGCGAGCGCGTGCTGGCCGCCCTGGCGGCGGAGGACTGGGCGGCATCGGCAGATGCGCATGCCCGCGTCGACGCGGTGCTGGCGCGCTTCGCCGCGCCGGCCGCGCCGGGGCCGTTGCAGCGGCACGCTGCACGGATCGCCGTGGCCTGCGCGCACGACGATCTCGAATCCGTGGTCGCCGCGATCGCCGTCTTCGATGCCGGCGACGACGCCTGGCTGCAGGCCGCGCAGGCCACGCTGGCCGCCGGTTCGCCCGGCTCGGCGCGGCTGGGTTTCGAACTGCAACGCCGCGCAGCGGCGCTGCCGCTGGCCGAGGTCTTCCGCCTGGAATACGTCGCCGCCCTGCATTGCTCCGCGCATGGCGACTTCGCCGAGGGCATCCGCGCGCTGCTGATCGACAAGGATCGCGCGCCGAAATGGAACCCGGCCACGCTGGCACAGGCTACGCCGCAATGGGCGGAAGCCTTCCTTGCCGCGCCGGCGTGGCAAGGTGGCATGCATCCGCTCGCCGATCTTCAAGACAACAGAGGCAACACATGAGCCGCATCGCTTTCATCGGACTGGGCAACATGGGCGGACCGATGGCCGCCAACCTGGTCAAGGCCGGCCACGACGTACGCGCCTTCGACCTGTCGTCGCCGGCGCTGGAGGCCGCGGCGGCCGCGGGCGCGCACGCCGCCGCCAGCGCCGCCGACGCGGTGGCCGAAGCCGAAACGGTGATCTCGATGCTGCCGGCCAGCCGCCACGTCGAAGGCCTGTATCTCGGCGAAACCGGCCTGCTGGCGAAGATCCCCGGCGGCGCGCTGGTCATCGACAGCAGCACGATCGCGCCCGCCAGCGCGCGCAAGGTCGCCGATGCGGCCGCCGCGCGCGGATTGCAGATGATCGACGCGCCGGTGTCCGGCGGCACCGCCGGCGCGCAGGCCGGCACCCTGACCTTCATCGTCGGCGGCGCGGTCGATGCGCTGGAACGCGCGCGCGCGCTACTCGAAGCGATGGGCCGGAACATCTTCCACATGGGCGACGCCGGCGCCGGCCAGGTCGCCAAGCTGTGCAACAACATGGCGCTGGGCGTGATCATGGCCGCGACCGGCGAAGCGATCTCGCTGGGCGTCGCGCACGGGCTGGACGCGAAGGCGCTGTCGCAGATGATGGCGGTCAGCACCAGCCGCAGTTGGGCCACCGAAGTGTGCAACCCGTGGCCGGGCGTGCTGGAGAACGCTCCCGCCTCGCGCGGTTACACCGGCGGCTTCGGCAACGACCTCATGCTCAAGGACCTGGGACTGGCCGCGGAAGCGGCGATGGGCGCCGGCGTGTCGATCCCGCTGGGCGAACTGGCGCGCAACCTGTATGCGCTCAACCACAACGCCGGCAACGGCGGCCTGGACTTCTCCAGCGTGGTCAAGCTGTTCGCGAAGGGAATCTCCGGATAAGCCCGCTTCCGCTCGTCATTCCCGCGAAGGCGGGAATCCATGCACACGCTGCCGCAGTTTGCGATTACTGCTTTCAGTAAGTGTTCCGGTATGGATTCCCGCCTTCGCGGGAATGACGAGCAAGGGCATTGCGTTTTTCACGAATTTCGACCCTAGAACCAGAAGCGCACGCCCGCGACCCAGCGCGTATCGCGTGCATCTTCGCCTTCATCGCGCCGATAGTCGGCGCGGCGGTAATCAGCGGTGCTGCCGAAGGCGCGCTCGTGCGCCACGCCGACATAGGGCGCGAAGCGGCGCGTGATCTCGTAGCGCAGCCGCAGGCCGAACTCCGCCGTGGCCAGTCCCGAGCCGGTCCGCCGCGAAGGATCGTCCTTGCCGTTGAAATCCGCCTCCAGCAGCGGCTGCAGGATCAGGCGGTTGCTGAGCAGCAGGTCGTATTCGACCTCCAGCTTGGCGGCGGTGCGGCCGGATTCGCCGAGGTAGGCGGTGGCGGCGACTTCGAAGCGATACGGCGCCATGCCCTGCACGCCGACCGCCGCCCAGGTCTGCGCATCGGCGGGGCGGAAATCCTGCCGCACGCCGGCGACCACGTCCCACCAGGCGTTGACGCTGCGGCCGTAGAGCAGTTCCAGGTCGGACGATTCGGTGCGCCCATGCACGCGCTCGCCTTCGCTGCGCAGCCACAGGCGATCGACGTCGCCGCCGATCCACGCCTTGCCTTCCCAGGCCTGGCCGCTGCCGGGATCGGTGTCCCAGGCTTCCAGCCGGTTGAACAGCACCAGCGAATGGATCGACGTGCCGTGCGTATGCGCGCCGTGGAGCGGCGGGAACGCGGCGGCGCGGTCGGCGTCGGTGAGTATCGGAATCGGTTCACGCGGTTCCGGCAGCGTAGCCTTGCGTGGCGTGCAATGGCCCATCGCCGCGTGTTCCGGCGGACAGTCCGCGTCTTCGGCCGGCGGCGGGACCGATGGCGTGCAGTGACCCATTGCCGCATGCTCGGGCGGGCAGGCTTCGTCCTTCGCGGGCAAGCTGCAATGCCCCATCGCGGCATGTTCCGGAGAACAGGCGGATGGCGGTTGCGGCGGGCGATCCTGCGCCGCGGGCGCATGCGGGTCGGCGTCGGGCATCCGGCAATGTCCCATCGCCGCATGCTCCGGCGTGCAGGCGGGCGCGTGCTGCGCGAGCGCGGGCGTGGCGAACGCCAACGCAAGCACGACGGACGCGATCGTCGGTTTCGGCAGCGCGTTCATGCGGCTTCCTCCACGCGCACCTCGCGCATCATGCCGCCGTCCATGTGGTAGAGCAGGTGGCAATGGAAGGCCCAGCGGCCGAGCGCGTCGGCGCGCACGCGGTAGCCGCGGCGGGTGCCCGGCGGCATGTCCACGGTGTGCTTGCGCAACTGGAACGCGCCGTGTTCGTCCTCCATGTCGCTCCATAGCCCGTGCAGGTGGATCGGGTGCTGCATCATCGTGTCGTTGACCAGCACGATGCGCACGCGCTCGCCGTAGTTCAGGCGGATCGGTTCGGCTTCGGCGAAAGGAATGCCGTTGAACGACCAGGCGAACTTCTCCATGTTGCCGGTCAGGTGCAGTTCGATCTCGCGACCGGGCTCGCGGCCGTCCGGATCCTCGAACAGGCTGTGCAGGTCGGCGTAGCGCAGCACCTTGCGGCCGTTGTCGCGCAGGCCGATGCCGGGATCGTCCAGGCGCGGGCTGGTGGGCGAGGATTGCATGTCCACCAGCGGGTTGCCGGTTTCGCTGTCGGGATGGCGCACGCCGCCGTGCGCGCCATGACCCATCGCTGCGTGGTCCATATCCGTCATCGCCACCATGTCGTGGCCCATGTCCGCCATCGTCAGCAGCGGCCGCGGATCGAGCGCGGGAAGCGGCGCCTCCAGCCCAGCGCGCACCGCCAGCGTGCCGCGTGCGTAGCCGGTACGGCCCATGTCCTGGGCGAAGAGGGTGAAGGCGTCCTGCCCGGTGGGTTCGACGATCACGTCATAGGTTTCCGCCACCGCCATGCGCAATTCGTCCACCGTCACCGGATGCACGTACTGGCCGTCGACCGCGACCACGGTCATCTTCAGGCCGGGAATGCGCACGTCGAAGTAGGTCATGTTGGAGGCGTTGATCAGGCGCAGCAGCAGCTTCTCGCCGGGGCGGAACTCGCCGGTCCAGTTGCCGGCCGGGGTCGTGCCGTTGACCAGGTAGGTGTAGGTGTTGGCGTTGACGTCGGACAGGTCGGTCGGGTCCATGCGCATGCGTCCCCACATGCCGCGGTCGGCCAGCGTCGCGCGCAGGCCGTCGCGCCGCGCGTCGCGGACGAAATCGCCGGCGGTGCGCCGGTAATGGTTGTCGTACCAGGGCGCCTTCTTCAGGCGGCGGAACAGTGCGGCCGGATCGAGGTCGGTCCAGTCCGAGAACAGCACCACGTGTTCGCGGTCCCAGCGGTACGGCGGCGGCTCCAGCGGCTCGACGATCAGCGCGCCGTACAGGCCGGCCTGTTCCTGGTGCAGCGAATGGCTGTGGTACCAGTAGGTGCCCGCCTGCCGCAGCTTGAAGCGGTACAGGTACGACTCGCCCGGCGCGATCCCGTCGAAGCTCATGCCCGGCACGCCGTCCATGTTCGCCGGCAGCACGATGCCGTGCCAGTGCAGCGACGTCTGCACGTCGCCGGGCAGGCGGTTGCTCACGCGCAACGTCACCGTGTCGCCTTCGCGCCAGCGCAGGGTCGGCGCCGGCAGCGAGCCGTTGACGGTGATCGCCGTGCGCGTGCGGCCGGTGAAGTCGACCGGCGTCGCGCCGATCGACAATTCGAAGTCGTTGCCGCTCAGGGCCGGGACGTTCGGCGTCGCGCCCGCGTGCGCCGCGCCGGGGCGCAACAGGCCGCTCGCCATCAGGCCGCCGCCCAGCGCGGCGCCCTGGACGAAACGGCGACGCGATGGCTGCAAGCCCGTCGCGGGCCTGCCGTGGTTGGGAAAATTCATTTCGTACTCCGATGCAATGCTCCCGGCCGCGGCTTGGCGGACAGGAACGGAACGCAGGTGCGTCGCCCGCGCGAAGCGGGCAGGTTTCATCGCGACCGGTGGCCGCGATCGTTCGCAGGCATCAGGCGATGGGAGGTCGGATCATCCGTGCGACGGGCGGTGCGTCGCGGTCGATGCAACGCGACGCCGGAGCGGTTCCGGCAAGCGCAAGCGGTGGCAGCAGGGCAGGGCTGGCGACGACGCCGGCAGGCTGGGCGCAGGGGCAATGGCAAGCGTTGGTCTTGCAGCGATGCCCGTCGTCGCCGTTCGCGGGTGCGTCGTGGTCGTCGTGCGGGGCGCCGTCGCAGCAGTCGTGCGCAGCCGAGGCATGCGCTTCGCTCGCATGCCGGGCGGGGTGATGCGTTGCGGAAGGCTGCGTCGATGTATCGGCAATACCGTTCGCATGCGCACTCGCGGCGAACGCGCCCGTCCCGTTGGCGACCAGGCACGCGCACAGGAAGATTCGCAGCAGCGTGGACAGCGTGGGCATTGCGATCGGCGAAGGCGGACGCGATTCGTGTTGCGCCCAGAATAAACGCAAGGCAGTGTCGCTGTCTTGGTTGCAGCCGTTGGACTTCGTGGGTGTTGTCATGCGGCCGCAAGGCCGCTGGCGCGGATCAGGCCGCGCAGGACAGGACCGGCAGCGGGAATTCGCGCCGTGCGTGGAATTCGTCCAGCATTTCCGCGGCCATGTCCAGGCAGGTGCCGCAGGTCGCGCCGCAGCCGGTACGCATGGTCAATTCACCGACGCTGCGGCAGCCGTTGGCCGCGGCTTCGCGGATCTGGCGGTCGGTGACCCCGTTGCAGACGCAGATGTACATGGACGGCGGGGCGGATGCCTGGCTGGGGCCGGAATGGCCCGGCCGGCATTCAACTACGAATGAGAATGGTTGTCAATTCTTCCCGGCCGGCCCATTGCCGCCGTCCTTGCCGCCGCCGGCCTGCTCCCGGTCCTGCCGCCGCGACGGCCGCTTGCGGCCGCGGCCGTGCGGCCATGCCGCGTCGGCGCGGCGGGCCGCCGACAGGAACGGCAGGCCCGCCGGCATCGCCTGGATCGCGGCCACCAACTGCGCCATCGGCGCCAGGTGCAGCAGCGCGCGCGCGTAGACGTCGCGCTTGAACATGACCACATGTTCCAGCGGGTACCAGAAATCGACCCAGCGCCACAGGTCGAACTCGGGCGTGTCGGTCATGTCCAGGCGCAGTTGCTCCTCGCCGCAGACCATGCGCAGCAGGAACCAGACCTGCTTCTGGCCGATGCAGACGTGGCGCTCGTTGTGGCGGATCGCGCGTGGCGGCAGGCGGTAGCGCAGCCAGCCGGGGGTGGCGCCCAGCACTTCCACGTGCTCCGGCAACAGCCCGGTTTCCTCGCGCAGCTCGCGGTACATGGCCTCGACCGGGGTCTCGTCCGTGTTCATGCCGCCTTGCGGGAACTGCCAGCCGTCCCGGCGCACCCGTCGCGCCCAGAACAGCCGCCCGTCCGGGCGCATCAGCACGATACCGACGTTGGGTCGGTAGCCGTCCGGATCGATCACGATGCGGACTCCTGAAAAATCTACTGCCGGCGACTGTGCCACGGCCCGGCCGCGTGCTCAAGCCGGAGCGGCCAGGATTGACGCAACGCATCGTCGCAGGGAAAATAGCCGGCCCTGTTCGCGGCGCGAGCCGCGACAGGCACCTTCGGCTATGTAGCTCAGCCGGTTAGAGCACGGCACTCATAATGCCGGGGTCGGTGGTTCGAGTCCACCCATAGCCACCATATTCAGATTCAAAATCAGCAAATTGCCGACATGAAGCCCGCCCTCGAGCGGGCTTTCTTGTGACCGTAGAAACAAAATCTATCGTTTGAAGATTCGGTCGAGTGTTTTTCCCGAATTTCCGATCCAGCACACTGATCGGATGAGGGGCATCTTCCATGCGTAGCAAGTTGTTTGTGCCGGCCAGCCGGTCCGAATTGTTCGCCAAGGCCATGGCGAGCCAAGCGGATGCGGTGTCGTTCGACATCGAGGACGCCGTGCCGGAACGGCACAAGGCCGAGGCGCGCGCGCAGTTGGCGGCATTCCTGGGTTCCGTGCACGGTCATGGGAAAACGGTGATCGTACGCGTGAATGCGCCTTCGACGCCGCATTTCGAGGCCGACCTTTCCGCGTTGGCAGGCTTGCCGGTCGACTTGGTCAACCTGCCGAAGATCGAGGGCGCGGACGAGGTTGCGGCCGCGGTGGATGCGATGGCGCGCGTCTTCCCGAAGGGCTTCGCGCCGGACCTGCTGCTGAACATCGAGACGCCGGCCGGTCTGCGCAATGCGGCTGGCATCGCCCGCGCACATCCGCGCGTGGCCGGCTTGCAACTGGGGTTGGGCGACTTGTTCGAGGCGCAGGGCATCGATCGCCGCGACGCCGCCAACGTGCATGCGGCGATGTACGCGCTGCGCATGGCCGCGGCCGAGGCCGGCGTATTCGCCTGCGACAGCGCCTGGGCCGACGTGCGCGACGAAGCCGGCTTCCGTGCCGAGGCGGGCATCGCGCGGAGGTTGGGCTTCGTCGGGAAAAGCTGCATCCACCCGTTGCAGGTCGCCCTGGCCAACGAGATATTCAGTCCGAATGCGGAAGAGGTCGCAATGGCAAGACGCATCGTGGACGCCGCCGCCCATGCGGCCGAACGCGGCCACGGCGCCTTCCTGGTCGATGGACGCATGGTCGACCCGCCCTACCTGCGCCGCGCGCAGGCGATCCTGGCGGCGGCAAAGGCATGAGCCGTCTACAGGGAGGGGAATGCATGCATCGCGGCATGGCGTGGCTTGCGGCGTTGCTTCTGGCGGTGTTCGCCGGTCCGACGTACGCACGGGCGGAAAGCCTGACATCGGTCGAACGTGCGGTGCTGCCGGCGTTGTCGGCGGGCGAACCCGTGGCGAGGTTGCAGTCGCTCGATGGACGCCTGCTCGCCTTCGGTGCGCAGCGCGCCTGGATCCTGTCGTCGGATCGCAAGCGCTGGGAGCCGCTGGCCTGGCGCGGCGGCGCCGCGCCGCGCCTGCTTGGCGTCGGCGGCGATGCACAGCGGTTGTTCGCGCTGATCGAGGACAAGGACGCGCGGCGCATCGAGCGGATCGCGATCGAAGGCGGGCAACTGGCGCGCAAGCCGTTGCCGGCGTTGCCGGCGAACATGGCCTGGGCGAGTTTCGCCATCCTTGCCGACACCTTGTATGTCGCAGGCGGCGATGGCGCCGCGCCGCGGTTGTGGAAGATCGGCCTCGGCCAGCCGGCGGCCTGGCAGGAAGGCCCGGCCTGGCCGGATTCGTCGGTTGCGGGCGATCTGCTGGCGCAAGCCGGCGCGTTGTACCTGCTGGGTCAGGGCGGGAAACCGCAGACGCTGTGGAAATGGACCGCCGACCGCGGCTGGGAGGTGAAGCCGCCGGTGCCCGGCGAACGCGTGCCGGGTTCCGCGCGCGCGCTGGGGCAAGCGCACCTGATGATGCTGGTGCGCGACGGCGACGCCACGCGGTTGATGAGCTACCACACCATCACCAGCGCCTGGGCGACGCTGCCCGATCCGGGCGCGCGGGATGCGGCGCTGGCGACCGGCTGGGACGACGGCCTGGCCTGGGCGAAACCGGGCGACGGCGGCACGCTGGCGTTCGCCGCCGCGCAACCGGCCGCGGGCAAGTACCTGCTGAAATGGGTCGACTGGCTGGTCATCGTGGTCTATCTGGCGTCGATGATCGGCATCGGTATGTATTTCTACCTGCGCGAGAAGCGCAATTCGACCTCCGATTTCTTCGTCGGCGGCCGCAGCATCCCGTTCTGGGCCGCGGGCGTGAGCCTGTACGCGACCAACACCAGTTCGATCAGCTTCATCGCGATCCCGGCCAAGGCCTTCGAGACCAACTGGCAATACATGACCAACAACCTGATCGCCGTGCTCGGGTTGATGTTCGTGGCGGTGTGGATCGTGCCGCTATTGCGCCGACTGGACCTGATGTCGGTGTTTTCCTATCTGGAAACCCGGTTCCACCCGTCGATCCGCATGCTCGCCAGCGCGCTGTGCATCGCGATGCAGGTCGGCGCGCGCATGAGCGTGATCCTGTTCCTGCCGGCGCTGGCCATTTCCACGATCACCGGGATCGGCGTGGTCGTTTCGATCGTGCTGATGGGCACGTTCACCATCATCTACACCGCGCTGGGCGGGATGAAGGCGGTGATCTGGACCGACTTCGTCCAGGTCATCGTCAAGATGGGCGGCGCGATCTTCGCCATCGCCTTCATCGTCTGGCACCTGAAGGGCGGCCTGCCGGAGTTCTTCTCCACGGCGATGGCGGAACGCAAGATGCATACGCTCGACTTCAGCTTCGACCTGACCAAGGCGACGGTGTGGGGCTTCATCTTCCTGGTCCTGTTCGACGTGGTGCTGACCTTCCCGAAGGACCAGGTGCTGATGCAACGCACGCTGTCGACCAAGTCGGACAAGGAGGCCGGCCGGTCGATCTGGGCCTTCGCCGCGATCATGATCCCCGGCGGCTTCGTCTTCTACGGCATCGGCACCGCATTGTGGGTGTACTACAAGAACAACCCGGAGCGGTTGAACCCGCTGCTGCCGATCGACGCCACCTTCCCGCTGTTCATCGCCGCCGAACTGCCGCCGGGCGTGACCGGGCTGATCATCGCCGGCATCTTCGCCGCGGCGATGGCCACGCTGTCGGGCATCATGAACAGCGTCGCCACGCTGATCTCGGTGGACTTCTACGAAAAGCTGGTCAAGAACTCCAGCCAGAAGAAGAGCGTGTTGTTCGCCGAAGTCACGACGGTACTGGTCGGCCTGGCCGGGATGGGCCTGGCGTTGCTGCTGTCGCGGTACGACATCCATTCGCTGTTCGACGTCTCGATCGAACTGGCCGGCCTGCTCGGCGGCGGCTTCGCCGGCGCCTACACCCTGGGCATGTTCACCCGGCGCGCGAATTCGCCGGGGGTGGCGATCGGCATCGGCTGCAGCATCGCACTGACTTTCGCGGCGTGGTCGGTCAATCTGGTGCACCCGTATTTTTACCTGGCCATCTCGATCCTGCTGAGCATCGTGATCGGTTATCTGGCCAGCCTGCTGTTCCCGCCGCCGAAGCAGTCGCTGCAGGGGCTGACGATCTACCGCCGGGACCGGACGGGCGCGGCATGATGGCTTTGCCGAAACCGCCGACGCTCCGTTAGGCTAACCGGATCGTGGATACCCAGTTCCTGCGCACCTTCGTGACGGTCGTCGACCGCGGCTCGATGGCCGCGGCGGCGCGTGAACTCAACATCACCCCGGCCGCCGTGGCCCAGCAGTTGCGCACGCTGGAGCGCGAACTGGGCGCGATCCTGGTCGCGCGAGTCGGGCGCACGGTCAGCATGACCGAAGAGGGCTCGCGCATCCTGCAGCGGGCGCGCGACCTGCTGCGCGACGTGGCCGACCTGCGCAGCGTCGCCAACGACAGCGCGGTGTCCGGCGAACTGCGCGTCGGTGCTTGCCCCACCGCACTGGCCGGGATGCTGCCGGACATCCTCGCGCGGATGGTGGAGAACTTCCCGCAGATCAACGTGTTCATCCAGCCCGGCTATTCGGCGGACCTGTACCGTGCGGTGGAATCGGCCGAACTGGACGCGGCGCTGGTGCTGCAGGCGCCGTATCCGCTGCCCAAGACCTGCCAGTTCCAGCTGCTGCGCGAAGAGTCGCTGGTGGTGCTGGCGCCGTCGCGGATGGCCGGCCGCGATCCGCACGACCTGCTGGCCAACGAACCGCTGATCCGCTACGACCGCCATCAATGGGGTGGGCGCCAGGCCGACGAATACCTGCGCGACGCCGGCATCGTGCCGCACGAGCGCTTCGAATTGAATGCGCTCAACGCCATCGCGGTGATGGTCGACCGCGGCCTGGGTGTGTCGCTGGTGCCCGATTGGGCGCGGCCGTGGCCGGAAGGCCTGGACCTGGTGCGGATGCCGCTGCCGCTACCTTCGGAACCGCGCCGCATCGGCGTGGTGTGGTCGCGCTCCAGCGTCCGCGAGCGCCTTGTCAACGTGCTGATCAGGGAAAGCCGCCACGCGGCTGCTGCAACGCAATAAAAACTGCCGTTGCGATAAACAATTTCTAGCCACTGAACATAGCGCGCGCCCGTTCAATCGCAGCGGTCCGCGATCTAAGCTGCGGCAGAAACGAAGCAAGCAAGACTGCAGGTGCGCCGGGAGGGGCGTTGCCAGCCGCTGTGTCCATGACCGGGCATGGCGGCGCGAACGACAAAGAGCGGTGGCCGCAAGGGCCGCCATCGAAGCCACCGAACAACCATCAGAGAACCGTCATGACCAATCGACTGACCGCGGCGATCGCCTGCGTGCTGGCAACTTCCCTGTTTCCCGCCGGCGCAATGGCCCAGGACGCCACCGATGCCGCCCGGAACGACAAGGACGCCAAGACCACCGATCTGGATCGCATGGTCGTCACCGGCGCGCGCAGCCCCAAGGCGATCGACAAGATCCCGGGCGCGATCAGTCTGGTGTCGAAGGAGGAAATCCGGCAGACCCTGGCCGTGACCGAGGATGCGACCGCAGTGCTGGCGCGTACGGTGCCCGGCTATGCGGAATCGTCGCAGGCCATGAGCAATTCCGGCGAGACCCTCCGCGGCCGCATCGCCCTGCGCCTGTTCGACGGCATTCCGCAGGGCTCGCCGCTGCGCGAAGGCAACCGCAACGCCACCTTCACCGACATGGGCATCGTCGAGCGCATCGAGGTCATCAACGGGCCTTCGGCATCGGAAGGCATCGGCGCGGCCGGCGGCATCATCAACTATCTGTCCGCCGTGCCGCAGAAGGAAGGCAACGAGTTCCGCCTGATCACGCGCTATTCCACCCAGTTCGCCGACGACAGCAGCGGCTGGAAGGTCGGCCTGAACTTCATGCGCAAGCAGGACAACCACGACTTGGTGGTGGGCGCCTCGGTCATCGACCGCGGCATGGCCTACGACGCCGATGGCCGCCGCGTGGGCATGAACACCAGCGGCTCGGTCTCCGATTCGGTGGCGAAGAACCTGTTCCTGAAGGGCGGCGTCAACTTCGGCGAGGACGGCGTGCAGCGCCTGCAGGCCAGCTACAGCCATTTCAAGATCGTCGGCAACGGCGATTACATCGGGGTCGATGGCTGCCGCTACGATCCCGACACCTGCCCGGTGCCGGTCACCAACACCGCCGAGCGCGGCCACATCTACGGCAGCAAGGCCGAGTTCAACGATTTCGAGCAGTTCAACGTCGCCTACAGCCACGGCGATTTCTTCGGCGGCACGCTGCTGGTGAACGCCTACTGGGCCGACCAGGCGATGCGCTACCTGCCTGAGAACGGCGACGACAAGCAGCTGGTGAAGGTGACCGACGACTTCGACGAGGCGGATCGCATCTTCGACCAGTCCGAAATCGACAGCAAGAAATACGGTATCCGTCCCTCGTGGACGAATTCCGTGCTGTTCGGCGTTTCCGGCCTGGAACTGCGCGTCGGCGTCGACTACGTGTACGACGAGGCGCAGCAGCGCCTGGCCCTGACCGACCGCGTGTGGGTGCCGCCGATGGAATACACCAGCACGGCGCCCTACGTGCAGTTGAGCTACGACCTGGGCCCGATCACTCTGAGCGGCGGCTATCGGCACGAGGACGGCGAACTGCACGTGGACAGCTACACCACGACGGCCTACCGCAACAGCGTTTTCGTCGAAGGCGGCGGCGTGAAGTACACCGAAGGCCTGGTCAATTTCGGCGCGATCTGGCGCATCGCCGGCGGATGGTCGGTGTTCGCTTCCTACGGCGAAGGCTTCGGCCTGCCCAACATCGGCATCCCGCTGCGCAACATCAGCGAGGAAGGCCAGTCCGTGGACAAGATCCGCGACCTGCAGGCGATCATCGTCGACAACCGCGAATACGGCTTCAACTGGCGCGGCGAGAAGGGTTCGCTGGGCGGCTCCTACTACGACTCCCGGTCGCCGTTCGGCACGTCGCTCTCGGTCGATCCGGCCACCAACGACTATGTCCTCAACCGCGCGCCGACCCGGATCAAGGGCATCGAGCTGAACGGCGAATGGCGGTTCAACGACGAGTGGAAGGCCAGCGCGCTGTATTCGCGCATCCGTGGCGAGACCTCGTTCTGGAATTCCGACCTGCTCGGACGCTACCCGGCCGGCGGATTGAACAAGCCGATCGGCGTATCCGACATCAATCCCGACAAGATCGGGGCGTCGGTGACCTGGAAATTCCTGCCCGAAGGCAGCGTGTCGCTGAGCGCGACCAAGCTGCTGGACAGGGACCTGTCGGCCACCGACGTGCGCGAGTTCGACGGCAGCACGTACAGCTTCGAAGAGCACACCCGGGGCTACACGCTGTTCGACCTCAGCGCGACCTACAAGTTGGCGAAATACGGCCGCTTCACCGTGGGCATCGAGAACCTGACCAACAAGCAGTACGTGCTCAGCTGGTCCCAGGTCGATTTCTACAAGAACTACTTCGCGGGCCGCGGTCGCATGACTTCCCTCACCTACGAGCTGACGTTCTGAACCGGAACCTGTCCACGGTGGCGGTCGATGGCCACGCGAACCCGCAAGCCGCCCGGCATTCCGCCGGGCGGCTTTTGCGCCATGGCGCGGTGAAATCCGGTTTGCTGGGGTTGCTGCTCTGGTTTTCCGCTTCGTCGTCCGCCGCCGCTTCTTCCCCGCCGGCCGGCGCCGCGGGCAAGGGCGGCGGCTCTCCCGGGATCTCGGCGGAACGCCTGCAACGGCTGGACGACTTCCTGCGCAAGGCCACCGGCGCACACGGTTATCTGGGCGTGGTCAGCGTGGTTTCGCTCGACGGGGAAGCCGCCGAAGTCGCGGCTTACGGCCATCGCGACTTGGCGCGCCGTGAGCCCATGCGGCCCGATGCGATCTTCCGCCTGTATTCGATGACCAAACCGATCACTTCGGTGGCCGCGCTGATGCTGGTGGAGGAGGGGAAGCTGTCGCTGGACGACCCGGTATCGCGCTACCTTCCCGAATTCTCCTCGCTGCGCTGCCTGTGCGGCGATGGGGACCATGCGGCGCCGCCACCGCGCATGCCGACGATCCGCAACCTGATGACCCACACCGCCGGCTTCGCCACCGACGCGTCGGAACATCCGAAGGCGGCGCAACAACTCCGGCACGTTGCGCCGGAGCAGGCTGGCAATCTCGCCGACTACGCCCGGCGCGTGGCGCAGGCGCCGCTGGCCGAAGCGCCCGGCACCCATTTCCATTACGACGGGGTCAACACGCAGGTGTTGGCGCGGGTGATCGAAGTCGTTTCCGGCCAGCCGTTCGGCGAATTCCTGCGGCGACGCATTTTCACGCCGCTGCGCATGAAGGACACCGGCTTCGAAGTGCCGGAAGCGCAGCGCGGCCGTGTCGCCGACCTGACCAGGATGGACGACGATGGCCAGTTGAGACTGGCGGACACCGACAGTGCGCGCCATCCCGGCGTGCGCCTGAACCGTTACGACAACGGCGCGGGCGGACTGTATTCCACCGCCGCCGATTACCTGCGCTTCGCCCGGATGCTGGCCAACGACGGCGAACTGGACGGCGTACGCCTGCTGTCGCGCAAGACCGTCGACCTGATGATGCGCGACCAGTTGGCCGGCTTCGACCCGCCGCTGGCCGGGCCGGCGCCGGGCGAGGGCTTCGGCCTGGGCGGCTACGTCGTCACCGATGTCGCCAAACGGGGAAGGCTGGGTTCGGAAGGGCAGTTCGGCTGGTCGGGTGCAGCGTCCACGTATTTCACCATCGACCGCAAGGAGCGCCTGGTGGCTATCCTGTTGGCGCAGCACCTGCCGGGCGACGGCGCCAACGAACTGCCGCGGCTGTCGGTTCCCTTCTTCAACCTCGTTTACCAGGCCTTGCCATGAACACGCGTCACCTGCTGGTCGCCGGCTCCGCCAACCTTGATTTCGTCGTGCGCGCCGCCCACGTGCCGGCGCCGGGCGAAACCGTGCTGGGCCGCGACTTCGCCACCTTCCCCGGCGGCAAGGGCGCCAATCAGGCGGTGGCCTGCGCGAAGGCCGGCGGCGCACCGACGCGGATGCTGCTGGCGCTGGGCGACGACGCCTTCGCCGCACCGCTGGAAGCCTCGCTGCGCGAAGCGGGCGTCTCGCCGTTGATCGTGCGCACGCCGGAGCGGCCGACCGGCACCGCCTTCATCTGCCTGTCCGACGACGCCGAGAACGCCATCACCGTTGCGCCTGGCGCGAACGATGCGTTGACGCCCGCGGACCTGCCGCCGCTGGATGCGGTCTCGCACCTGCTGCTGCAGTTGGAAACGCCGCTGGAAGCCGTGACCGCATGGGCCGTCGCCGCACGCGCGGCCGGGGTGAAAGTGCTGCTCAACGCCGCCCCGGCGCGCGAGCTGCCGGCGACGCTGCTGGATGCCGTCGACCTGCTGATCGTCAACGAGGGCGAACTGGCGCTGCTGAGCGGCGAATCCGCCGACGTCGCCGCAGGGCTGGCCAGGCTGACCGTGCCCGGCGTCGTGGTCACCCTCGGTGCGCGGGGCTGCGTCGCCCGCATCGACGGCGAACTGCACCTGCAGCCGGCATTCGCGGTGCAGGCCGTCGATACCACCGCCGCCGGCGATACCTTCTGCGGCTCGCTGGCCGCGCGCCTCGCCCAAGGCGACGGTATCGGCGACGCCTTGCGCTATGCCGGCGCTGCTTCGGCGATCGCCTGCACGCGGCTGGGCGCCCAGTCCAGCATCCCGACCCGCCGCGAAGTGGAAGCCTTCCTGCGCGCCGCGCCGCCGGCTTCGGCGCAGGCGCAACAGGCGCTGGCGAACCATTGCGGCCTGTGAACGCATTCGACCAATCCCCGCCATGAACGATCTGCCCGAACCCGACTCCGAATCCGCCGCCGCGCCGCGCCGCCCGGCCAAGACCGAATACAAGTTCTCGCACGTCACCACCCAGCGCTACCTGCCCACGCCGGGCAAGGCGCCTGGCTGGCCGTTCGCCGAGATCGGCCACTGGAAGATCGACGCCAACGCCAGCGCCGACGACTGGATCGCCGAACTGCGCGACTGGCGCCGCGAGCACCTGACCCGGATCGGCTACGACGACGCCAACTACCGCCGGCCGGAACTGCAGTGGGCGCAGCGCAACTTCGTCCACGCGCAGATGATGGTCGAAGACCGTTTCTTCTTCGATCCGGAAAGCGGCCGCTATACCGTCGACCGCTACCTGGACGATCTCGAGGCGCGCTTCGGCGGCCTCGACAGCGTCCTGCTCTGGTACGTCTACCCGAACATCGGCATCGACGACCGCAACCAGTTCGACCTGGCCGCCGACCTGCCGGGCGGGCTGGAAGGACTGAAGGGCGCGGTGGGCGACTTCCACCGCCGCGGCGTGCGCGTGTTCCTGCCGACCATGCCGTGGGACAACGGCACCCGCGAACAGGGCGAGGCCGATTGGCGGGCGATCGCGAAGATCGTGGCAGCGGTCGGCGCCGACGGCATCAACGGCGACACCTACAACGGCGTGCCGCGCGCGTTCTTCGACGCCTGCGACGCGCTGGGCCGGCCGGCGGTGCTGCAGCCCGAATCGACGATCAGCTGCGAGGAGCAACTGATCTGGAACGTGCAGAGCTGGGGCAAGAAGGCGCCGAACGAAGCGGTGCCGCCGGTGGCCAAGTTCAAGTGGCTGGAACCGCGGCACATGATCAACTACGAGAACCGCTGGGGCCGCGACCGCAACCACGACCTGCAGTACTGCTTCTTCAACGGCATCGGCTACAACGCGTGGGAGAACGTCTGGGGCCTGTGGAACCAGTTCGTCCCGCGCGACGCCGAAACCCTGCGCCGCATCGCGGCGATCTACCGCCGCTTTCCCGCGCTGCCGACCAGCCGCGAGTGGCGGCCGTACGAACGGACCTTGCAGCACGGCGTGTTCGCCAGCCGTTTCCCGGGGCAGGGCACGATCCTGTGGACCGTGGTCAACCGCAACGAGTACGCGGTGGAAGGCGAGCAGATCGCGCTGCCGCACGCTGCCGGCCGGCGCTGGTTCGACCTGTGGAACGGCGTCGAACTGCGGCCGCGTGTCGACGGCGCGCGCGTGGTGCTGGACTTCGCGCTGGAGCCGCGCGGCTTCGGCGCGCTGCTGGCGCTGGATGCAGGCGCGGAAGCGGCGGGACTCGACGATTTCCTCGCCATGATGCGCGAACGCGCACGGGCGCCGCTGCAATCGCTGTCGAACGCATGGCGCTCGCTGCCGCAGGCATTGGTCGAGATCGCACCGACCGCGCCGGTCGCGACCGCGCCGGAAGGCATGGTCGCGGTGCCGGCCGGCGAATTCGACTTCGTGGTCGGCGGGGTCGAGGTCGAAGGCCAGACCTGGGAAGGCAACGACGTGCAATACCCGTGGGAACCGGACGCGCGGCGCTTCCATCGCCGTCGAATGACGATGCGCGCCTTCCACATCGACCGCCATCCGGTGACCAATGCGCAGTTCAAGGCCTTCCTCGACGCCAGCGGCTACCGGCCGCGCGACCCGCACAACTTCCTGCGCCATTGGCAGGACGGCGCGCCGGCGCGCCAGCCGGTGCGCTGGGTTTCGCTGGAAGACGCGCGCGCCTACGCCGCCTGGGCCGGCAAGCGCCTGCCGCACGAGTGGGAATGGCAGTACGCCGCGCAGGGCGGCGACGGTCGCGCCTATCCGTGGGGCGATGCGTGGGACGATGCCTGCGTACCCGCACCATGCCACGAGCGCATCGCCTCGCCGCCGGAAGACGTCGGCACGCATCCGCAGGGCGCCAGTCCATTCGGCATCGAAGACCTGGTCGGCCACATCTGGCAATGGACCGACGAATACCGCGATGCGCACACCCGCGCCGCGGTGCTGCGCGGCGGCAGTCATTACCGTCCGCAGACCTCGCACTGGTACTTCCCGCAGGCGCTGCGCCTGGACCAGCACGGCAAGTACCTGCTGATGGCGCCGTGCAAGGACCGCTCCGGCTGCGTCGGCTTCCGCTGCGTGGTGGACGCGGAATGATGCAAGTGCGGGCGCTGTTGCGTGCAGGGATGCTCGGCGTGCTGACGTGCCTGTTGCTGTCCGCCTGCGAACGCGCGTCGCCGCGTAAGGTGGTGCTGATCGGTGGCGCCGACAGCGAAGGGCCGGGCCGCCACGACTATCCGCAAGGCATCCGCGCCCTGCAGGCGATGTTGCAGGACGACCCAGCCACACGAGGACGCCTGGAAATCGCCGCGTACCCGAACGGCTGGCCGGCCGACCCGCATGCCTTCGACGACGCCAGCAGCGTGGTCTTCTATTTCGATGGTCTCGACAAGCACCCGCTGCGCGACCCGGCGAAGCGCGCGGTGTTCGAGGCGGCGATGCGCCGCGGCGCGGGCCTGGTCGCGCTGCACCAGGCTTCGACCGTGCCGCCCGGCGACGATCTCGGCCTGCCGCGCTGGCTGGGCGGCGTGCGCGTCGGCGCCTTCGACCGCACCACCGAGTGGGCCGAACTGCAGCCGGCGGCGACGCATGCGGTGGTGCGCGGCATTACCGCGTTCGGCCACCGCGACGAGTTCTACCCGACCTATCGTTTTGCCGAACAGGGCGGAGCGCGCACGCCGCTACTGAAGGCCGAACTGCATCCGCAGTTCCGGGACGGGCGGGCCGTGCTCGATGACAAGGCCGAAACCACGGACGTCGCCTGGGCCTACGAGCGCGAAGGCGGCGGCCGCAGCGTGACGTTCAGCGGCGGCCATTTCCTCGCCGCGCTGGACGAGCCGGGGGTGCGCCGCCTGCTGCGCAACGCGGTGCTGTGGACGGCGGGACTGGAAGTACCGGACGACGAACCGGTTGCCGCCGCGCCGGCGGAGAAGGCGGCGGTTCCCGGAAGCGGGAGCCAGCCGCGCGCGACCTTCCACGTCGACGCCGCACGCAGCGGCTGGCGGCGCGACGAGCGCGTGCTGGCGCCGGCTATCGTCAACGAACGCGATTTCGGCCTGATCTGGGAATCGCCGCCGCTCGCCGCCTTCGACGGCCAACCGCCGCGCCTGTACGCCTCGCCGCTGTACCTGGAGCGGCTGGCTTTCGGCAAGGGACCGCAGCGCGGCGAAACCCTGTCGGCGGTGATCGCAGCCACCAGCAACGGCGACGTGTACGCGATCAACGCCGCGCGCCGTGGCGACCTCGCGCCGGGTCGCATCCTCTGGCATACGCGGCTGGGCGAACCGTGCCGGTTGCAGCCGGCGCCACTGGACGGCGTGCCGACCGGCATCCTGAGCACGCCGATCGCCGATCCTGCCGGCAACCGTCTGTACGTGACGCATTGCGATCCGCAGCAGCGCTGGCAGGCGTATGCGCTGCGGCTCGACAGCGGCGAGGTGCTGCCGGGCTGGCCGGTGCGGCTGGACGAAGCCACGTTCAACCGGCTCAACGCCAACGCCGGCCCGGAACCGGTGCCGCCGAAGCGCAAATTCGATTTTCGCGTGCAGCGCGGCGCGCTGAACCTGAGCCCGGACGGTTCGCAGCTGTACGTGGTGTTCGGCGAAACCGAAACCGGCTGGCTGGCCGCGGTCGACACGCGCCGCGCGAAGGTGAGCAGCGCCTTCGCGGCGGTGGCGATGCCGCACCGGGGCAGCGGCGGCATCTGGGGCGCCGGCGGGCCGGCGGTGGACGCGCAGGGCAGCGTGTACGTCGCGACCGGCAGCGGCTTCGACGGCTACCAGGACTCGCCGCACGACTGGACCCAGTCGGTGCTGAAACTGGCGCAGCCTGGCGCGAAGGGCTTCGCGCTGCAGGGTACCTACACGCCGTTCAACTACTGCATCACCGCGAAGAACGACATCGACCTCGGTTCGGGCGGCGTATTGCTGCTGCCCGATGCGCCGGCCAGCGCATCGCCGCATTTGCTGGCCGTGGGCGGCAAGCAGGGCAACCTGTACCTGCTGGACCGCGACCGCCTGCCCGGGAAACTCGACCGACGGCCGCCGTGCAGCGACGATGCCTCCAGCGACGGTTCGCTGCTGCCGCCGCAGGCGCAGCCGCAGTTCGGCACGCGCGGGCCGCTGAGCGTGTTCGGGCCGTATTCGGAAGAGGATGCGGCGCTGGACCTGGCGCGGGCGCGCTCGCTGCCGGCGGCGTTCCGCGACGAGCGCGGCGTCGATTACCTGTTCGCCACCGGCAACAGCAAGCGCGCGCGCGGTTCGGCGGACAGCGTGCCGCCGTCGGTGGTGCGCGTCGAAGTGGCGCGCGCGCCGGGGCAATCGCCTTACCTGCGCATCGACCGCAGCAACCGCAGCCTGGTGCTGGGCAATCCCGGCTCGCCGGTGGTGACCAGCGACGGGCCGCGCAACGCCATCGTCTGGATCCTCGACGAGAACGCGCCGCGCTCGGCGCTGCTGGCCGGCGACGACGTGCCGCGGCCGGTGCTGTACGTGCTCGATGCGCGGACGCTGGACGTGCTGTGGCGCAGCGCCCCGGGCGAACTGTTCACCAGCGGCAAGTACAACGAACCGGCGTTCGGCGGCGGCCAGGTGTTCGTCGGCACCGACCGCATACAGGCTTTCGGCGCGGGCGGGCGACGGCTGGCGAACCGGGAACAGGCCCAGGCACCGGTTTCACGACCGGCGACGGCGCAGGCCGGGGTCGCGGGGCTGGACGCAGCCGGCATCTACGAGCAACGTTGCGCGATGTGCCACGACCATCCGCAGGGCAACATCCCGCCGCGCGCGACGCTGGCCGCGCGCGACCACCAGCGCATCGTCGATGCCCTGAGCACCGGCGCGATGAAGGCGCAGGCGCAGGGCCTGAACCGGGAGCAGATCGAAGCGATGGCGAGGTACCTGAAGCAATGAGTGCGGGGCGGATCGAATTGGGCGGCGTGCTGGGCGAAGCGCTCGCCGCGAATCTGCATGGCCGCCTGCTGAATTTCATCGTCGACGAGCACAGCCCGGCGATCGCGCTGTTCTCGCCGGAACAGCGCGCCGGCAACCTCGAAGGCGACTGGTACGGGGAACACGCCGGCAAGTGGCTGTATGCGGCGGCGAAGGCGGTGATGCGCAGCGGCGACCCGACGCTGGCCGCGCACCTGCGTCGCGTCGCCGACTACCTGGCCTCGGTGCAGGAGGCCGACGGCTACCTCGGCACCTACGCACCGGAACGCCGCTTCACGGTGCCGCAGCCGCCGAAGCCGGTCAGCTGGGACGGCGCGCCGGCGCTGCGCACCTGGGACATGTGGACGCACAGCTACCTGGTCCTGGGCCTGGTCGAGACCTGGCGCGCGCTGGGCGAAGCGCGGCACCTCGAGGCCGCCGCGCGCATCGGCGACCTGTGCCTGCACACGCTGCGCGGCGGCATCGACGTCAACAGCCTCGGCAACCACCACGGCATGTCGGCGACGGTGTTGCTGGACGCCGCGGTCGAACTGCATTTCGCCAGCGGCGAGCAGCGCTTCCTCGACCTGGCGCTGCTGGTGCTGGAACAGGTCGAGGCCAACCCGGCGCTGCGCCTGCTGGGCCGGGCGCTGGAGGGCGCCGACGCGTCGGAAATCGCCACCGGCAAGGCCTACCAACTGATCTGGAACCTGGTCGGGCTGGCCAAGCTGCATCGCGCCACCGGAAAAGCGGAATACCTGACTGCGGTGGAGAACCTGTGGCGCAGCATCCGCGACCATCACCTGACCCTGGGCGGCGGGCCGTGGGGCGGGGTGGCGCACCGCTCGCGCGAGGTGTTCAACCCGGCCAACGTGTTCAGCCCGCAGGGCTACGTGGAAACCTGCTCGGTGCTGGCCTGGCTGCAGCTCAACCGCGAACTGCTGCGGATCACCGGCGCCGCCCGCTATGCCGAGGAGATCGAACGCACCGCCTACAATGACCTGCTCGGCGCGGCTGCGCCCAACGGCGAAGACTGGTGCTACTACTCGTTCCCGAACGGCAAGCGCGTGCACACCACCTACTGGCGCTGCTGCAAATCCAGTGGCGCGATGGCGCTGGAGGAACTGCCCGGGCTGGCCTATGCCGCCACCGGCGACGGCTTGCGCATCAACCTGCTGGGGCCGGGATCGGCGCGGCTGCGGGTGCCGGCAGCCGGTGACGTGACGCTGACCCAGCGCACGAACTATCCGTTCGACGGTGACGTCGTCGCGACCGTCGAACCGGAGCGCGCCGCCGCGTTCGCCGTCGAGATCCGGATCCCGTCGTGGGCCCGCGACGCCAGCGCCGAAGTCGACGGCAGACCCGTCGGGGCGGTCGTCGCCGGCGAATGGCTGCGCATCGAGCGCGAATGGCGCCCCGGCGACCGCATCCGCCTGCGCCTGCCGATGGCGCCGGCACTGCATTTCCGCAGCAACCGCAACGTGCAGGAATCGCGCGCGCCCGACGGCAGCGAAGTGAAGCAGCAGGTGTTGCGCTTCGACTACGTCGCGCTGAGCCGCGGCCCGCTGGCCTATGCGACGGGCTTGATCGACGAATTCAAGTTCGAGGAGACGATCAGGTTGCCGGACCTGCCGCCGCCGCGCTGGCTGCGTGAGCACGGCGACCCGGCGACGTGCGAGGGCGTCGGCATCGCGATGGACCTGGGCTATCGTGCGCCGCTGGCGTTCGTGCCGTACTACCGCGCCGGCGGCCGCAACGACGGCGCCTGGCGCCTGACCTGGCTGTCGCTGGCGCCCGGCGACGGGTAGCGGTCGCAATAATTTCTGGAAACAGAACATATGCCTCGCGCCTGTTTCGGGCCAAAGCCGTCGCCCACACTCGCGGCAGGCAGCGAGGAAGGACCTGCAAGGATCAACCGCCCATGAGTCATCCATCGCCATTCGATCGGGTCCGCCGCGAAGGCCCGCGCGGCCCGTTGAGCGGAATCAGGGTGCTGGACCTCAGCGCCTACATCGCCGGCCCCTACGGCTGCGCGCTGCTGGCCGACCAGGGCGCCAGCGTGATCAAGGTGGAACCGCCCGGCGGCGACAACCTGCGCCAGTATCCCTCGACGCTGCAGGCGGAAAGCCGCGCCTTCATGGGCGTCAACCGCAGCAAGCTGGGCGTCTGCCTGGACCTGAAGAGCGCCGGGGGTCTGAACGCGCTGCTGCGCCTGGTGCGCGAGGCCGACGTGCTGGTGCACAACTTCCGCCCCGCGGTGCCGCGGCGACTGGGCATCGATTTCGACCGCCTGACGGCGATCAACCCGCGGCTGATCTATTGCGCAGTGACCGGCTACGGCGACACCGGGCCGATGAAAGACAAGGCCGGCTACGACCAAGTGCTGCAGACCATGACCGGCATCTGCGCGCTGCAGGGCAAGCGCGGCGGGCCTCCGGAAATCGTCTATGGCTCGGTCGTCGATTACTACGCCGCGGCCCTGCTGGCCGCCGGCGTGTCGTCGGCGCTGTACGAGCGCGAGCGCAGCGGTTTGGGCCAGTACGTGGGCGTGTCGCTGCTGCGCAGCGCGCTGGCCATGCAGTCGGCGCGCCTGATCTGGGCCGAAGGCGAATCGCTGGACATCGGCCGCGACATGCGTTCGGGCGGGGTCACCGGCATCCATCCCGCGCGCGAGGGTTACCTGTACGTCTCGGCCAACACGCCGCGCTTCTGGCAGGCGCTGTGCGAGAAGACCGGTCTGCAGGCGTTGGCCGCCGACCCGCGCTACGACAGCGTGCGCAAGCGCGCCGAGCACGTCGGGGAAATCATCCCGCTGCTGCACGAAGCCCTGGCCGCGCACACGGCGCTGGAATGGGAGGCGATCTTCGGCGACGAGGTTCCGTGCGCCGCGGCGCGCCACATCGAGGACATGTTCAGCCATCCGCAGGTGCTGGCGGAAGGGATCGTGGGCACTTTCGAGCATGCGCGCGTCGGCAGCTACCGTGGCGTGACCCGTGCGATCAAGTTCGGCCGCACGCCGGGTCCGGAGCCTTTCGCCGCGCCCGCGTTCGATCAGGATTCGCGTGCAGTCCTGGCCGATCCGGCGCAAGGCAAGGCGGAGGGGGGCTGATCCGATCCGTATTGGCGGGGACGGACCCTTGCCGCCCCGACGCGCGAGCAGGAATGATGCCGATTTTCGTTTCGCCGCCCGCATGCGCGAATCGCTAAGCTGCCGCGATTCCCACGGTGCGGAGCAGGCACATGAAAGGCGACGCCAAGGTCATCGAATACCTCAACAAGGCGCTCTACAACGAGCTGACCGCGATCAACCAGTATTTCCTGCACGCCAAGATGCTGAAGAACTGGGGGCTGAAGGAACTGGCCGAGCACGAGTACAAGGAGTCGATCGAGGAGATGAAGCACGCCGACCTGCTGTCGGAGCGGATCCTGTTCCTCGAGGGGCTACCGAACTTCCAGTTGCTGGGCAAGCTGCGCATCGGCGAGAACCCGCGCGAGTTGCTGGAATGCGACCTGGCGCTGGAGATGGACGGCATCCCGCTGCTGCGCGAGGCGATCGACTACTGCGAAGGCGTCAACGACTACGTCAGCCGCAAGCTGTTCTCCGACATCCTGGAGAACGAGGAAGAGCACGTCGACTGGCTGGAGACCCAGCTCGACCTGATCGGCCGGATCGGCGAGCCGAACTACCTGCTGACCAAGCTGGAGGATTGAGCGCGCGCCATGGGCCCGCGGGCAGGTTCGCGGGAACGCGCCCGAAGGCTCACGACACGTTGCGGGCCGCTGCGTCGCCGCCGCGCGCCAGTTGCGCCATATGGCCGATCAGGCCGATGCGCGCGCGGGCGTATTCGGCGACCAGCAGCGCCACCGCGACCGTCGGCCGATCCAGCGTCCGCGCGCGCGCGCCCAGTTCGATGCGCTTGGCCGCGGTCGACAGCGCCATCGCGCCGACGTTGGCGCTGGAGGATTTCAGCGTGTGCGCCGCTTCGCGCAGGACGGCCAGGTCGGGAATGGCCGCGGCCTGTTCCAGTTGCGCGATCAGGCGCGGCGCGTCTTCTAAAAACAGCGTGACGATGCGCGCGGTTTCCTCGCCGGCGATCTCGTGCAGTTCGTCCAGCATCGCGTGGTCCAGCACCGGGAAGCTGGCCGGTGAGGTCGGCCGCACCGGGAACGCCGCGACCGCCGCCGTGGCGCTGGCGGGGCCGGCGTCCGCTTCCGGCGCCTGCATGGGCGCGGTCCCGTCCTTGGCCAGCCAGCGCCGCAGGCAGGCGTCCAGTTGTTCGCGCGCCACCGGCTTGGCAAGGTAGTCGTCCATGCCCGCGTCGAGGCAGCGCTGGCGGTCGCCGGCCATCGCGTTGGCGGTCATCGCCACGATCGGCAGGCGCGTCGCCTCGGGCCGCTGCGCCTCGATGCGCCGCCATTGCCGGGTCGCGGCGTAGCCGTCCAGTTCCGGCATCTGGCAGTCCATCAGCACCAGGTCGTAGCGGCCGTCGATCATCTTCTCCAGCGCGTCCTTGCCGTTGTCGGCGTGGTCGCAGCGGTAGCCGAGCACGGCGAGCAGTTTTTCCGCGACCGCCAGGTTGACCGGATTGTCTTCGACCAGCAGCAGGCGCGCGGGGTCGGTGTCGGCGATCGCGTAGGCGTCCGGGGCGATCGGCACCGGCAGGATCCGCCCCGGTTCGGCCGGCGCCGGCGCGATCACCTGCACCTGCACCGGTTCGATCGCCGGCGGCGCGGAGGGCTGCGGCGCCGGCGCGGACAACGCCGCGCGCAGGTCGGCGTCGTGCGCCTGGCGCGGGAGCAGGGCGCCGGAGTCGCGCAGTTCGTCGGGAATGGTTTCCTCGCCGTACAGCCACACCAGCCGGATCGAGTCCAGCGCCGGGTTGCGGGCCACGCCGCGATGCAGCGCGCGCGCGCCGCCGGGCAGTCCGGACAGGTCGGCGATGATGTGGGTGTAGTGGTTGCCGGCGCGCAGCCGTTCCAGCGCCTCGTGCGCGGATTCGGCCACGTTCATCTGCAGGCCCCAGCTTGGCAGCAGGAACCCCAGGCGCTGGCGCAGGCGCGGATCCGGGCTGACCAGCAGCGCGCGGCCGCCTTCGGACGCGACCGTGCGCGCGGCGGCCTGCAGGTCGCCGACCGCCTTCAGCAGCGGGATCTCGAACCAGAAGGTCGAACCGTGCCCAGGCTCGGACACCACGCCGATGCGCCCGCCCATCAGTTCGACGATGCGCTTGCAGATCGCCAGGCCCAGGCCG
Source organism: Pseudoxanthomonas sp. (assembly GCA_047601245.1). Classification (GTDB taxonomy): domain Bacteria; phylum Pseudomonadota; class Gammaproteobacteria; order Xanthomonadales; family Xanthomonadaceae; genus Pseudoxanthomonas_A. The sequence continues at coordinate 1,808,393 of JASGJU010000002.1, read as the reverse complement.
GTGCCGCCGTACAGGCGGGTGGTCGAGGCGTCGGCCTGGCTGAAGGAACTGAACAGCCGCGACTGCGCCTCGGCGTCGATGCCGATGCCGGTGTCGCGCACCTCGAAGCGCAGCAGGTGCTGCGACGCGGTTTCGCCCTGCCGGCGCACGGCCACGGTGATGCGGCCGCGCTTGGTGAACTTGACCGCATTGCCGACCAGGTTGCCCAGCACCTGGCGCAGGCGCACCGGGTCGCCGCGCACCGACAGACGCACCGCCGGGTCCAGTTGCAGGTCCACCCCCAGGCCCTTGCCCTCGGCCGGACGCCGCATCAGCAGCAGCACGCCCTCGAGCAGTTCGCGCAGGTTGAACGTGGTGGTTTCCAGTTCCAGCTTGTTCGCTTCCAGCTTCGAATAGTCGAGGATGTCGTCGACGATCCGCAGCAGTTGCCGCGAAGAGGCGGTGGCGGTGGCCAGCATGTCGCGCTGGTCCGACTTCAGCGGCGCGCTCGACAGCAGGTCCAGCATCGGCACGATGCCGTTGAGCGGGGTGCGGATCTCGTGGCTCATCGTGGCCAGGAATTCGCCCTTGGCCAACACCGCCGATTCGGCCGCGCGCTTGGCCTGCAGCAGTTCCTGCTCGAGCTGGCCATGCCGTTGCAGTTCCCGGCGCAGGCTGTCGCGCTCGGATTCGGCCATCGCCGTGCGGGTCGCCGCCTCGTCGCGGGCGGCGCCGAGCCGGCGCGCGCCGACCGCGGCGATCAGGCCCAGCAGCGCCGCGGCCACGCCGGTCGAGGCGGCCAGCGGCAGCCACGGCCCCGGCACCCGGTACAGGTCCAGCCCGATGCCGGTCGCGGTCAGCACCGTCGCCAGCCAGGCCAGCCAGGCGGTGGTGCCGGCGCGCATCACAGCACCGCGTTGTGGAAATCGAAGTCCAGGCCGTCGCCGACGCCCTGGACCAGGTTGCCCTGGATGAAGTCGACCCCGCCCAGCCACATCGACGCGGCCGCCTGCGGGTCCTCGACCTGCTGGCCGATCACCTGCAGGCCGTGGCGGTGCGCCAGGTCGATGACCTCGCGCAACTCGTCGCGCAGCGCCGGCTCGGCGTGGGCGGCGGCGTAGCGGCGGGAAACGCGCAGGTAGCCCAGCGGCAACTGGGTCAGCAGCGCTTCGGCTTCGCTGCCGGGTTCGTACTGGCCCAGGCAGAACTGCACGCCGGCGGTCATCAGCCGCTGGCAGAAACCACGCAGGGTGACGGTGTGGATCAGCGCATCGTCCAGGCGCAGGTCGATGACCAGCGACGACGGCTCGACCCCGCGCGCGGAGAGCTCCTGCAGCAACCAGTCGGCGGCGTCGTCGCGCGCCAGCGAGCGCGGCGACTGCGATACGAACAGCCGCAGCGGCGCGCCTTCGGCCTGCTGCCGGGCCAGCAGGTCCAGCGCCTTGCCGATCACCTGGCGGTCGAGTTCGACGATGCGCCCGTCCTGTTCCGCCAGCGGCACCACCTGCGCCGCCGGCAGCAGGGTGCCGTCGGCGCGGCGCAGGCGCAGCAGCGCCTGGTATTGCGCGGCTTCGCCGCCGGCGACCGCGACGATCGGCTGGAACGCCAGTTCCGCCGTGGCCCCGGCCAGGGCCGCGGCGATCGAGTCTTCGGCCGGCGGCGGCGGTTCGTAGGCGGCGATCTCGCCGGGCCGCCGCCGCGCCAGCAGCGCCGCGCGCTCGGTCGCTTCCAGCGCGCTGCCGCTGTCGACGAAGCCGGCCTGCGGCAGCGCGGCGTAGCCGATCACTGCGCGCAGGTGCAGGTTTTCCTCGCCGGGCAGCGGGAATGGTTCCTGCCGGAGGCCGTCGCGCAGGGTGCGCGCCAGGCTTTCCAGCGCTTCCGGCGCGACGCCTTCGGCCAGGGCCAGGAAATTGTTGTCGCTCAGGCGCGCCAGCAGGTGCGGTTGCGCCACCTGCGCCAGGCGTCGTCCGGCCTGCAGCATCAGTTGTTCGAAGCGGGCGTAGCCGAGGCGGTCGCGCAGGCCGGTCGCGCCGGCGATCTCGATGAAGCACGAGCCGGCAATGGTTTGTTCCCGGATCGTCGCGCCGAGCCGTTCCAGCACGTGGGCGCGGGTCGGCAGGCCGGTTTCGGGGTTCACGGTCTGCGCGGCGACCTCGGCCGCGACCGGCGCGCGCAGGCGCGCGCGCAGGATCCGGTTCGACACCGCCGCGATCAAGTGGCGCGGGCGGATCGGCTTGGTCAGGAAATCGTCGGCGCCGCTTTCCAGCACTTCGTACTGGCGTTCCGGATCGGGGTCGCCGGTCAGGAACACGATCGGCAAGTGCAGGTATTCGGGCCGGCGGCGGATGGCCTGGGTCAGGTCCATGCCGTCGTGGCCGGGCATGTGCAGGTCCATCAGCACCAGGTCCGGGCGGAAGCGGTCGATCGCCTCGATCGTGCCTTCGGCCTGCATCTGCACTTCGGCCAGCATGCCGGCGCCGCGCAGCACGCTCTGCGCGAACAGGGCCTGGGCGCGGTCGTCCTCGACGATCAGCACCCGGTACGGCGCCGTGGCCGCCGGATCGCCGTCGGTTGCGGATGCGTCGGTGTCGGCGTCCGCATCGCCGGCCTCCGAATCCGGGTCGGCGTCGGGGCCTGATGGAGTTTCCGTCCCGGCCTGCGGTCCGGGCGCCGGTTCCGGTTCCGTAGTCGACTGCGCCGGCAGGTCCAATACCACCGACGCCACCTGCACCGTGTCCTCCGGCGGCGCGACGACCTCGGTCGCGATGGTTTCGGTCACGATCGCGCCGGCGGCGACCGGCTCGGTCAGGGACAGTTCGACGCCGGCCAGTTCGGCCAGCAGCGCGCGCTCGGGTTCGATCGGAGTAGGCGTCGTCGTGGTCGCGGCGACAACCGGCGCGGGCGGCGGTTCGACGGCGATCGGTGCGTCGGCAACGGCTTGCGCGAGCGGGTACGGGGCCGCGGCGGCCGGCGCGTCCTGGCCGGTCCAGCGCCGCCAGAAGCGCGGCGGCGGGGTTTCGGCGCGCGGACGCGGACGCGACGGATCGTCCGGCGGACGTGGCATGGGTTCGTGGGTGGACATCCGGCTTCCCCAAGCTGGGGGGTCATTATGCGATGAAGTTCGCGTTATGGGGGAAAACCTGCGGCATGCTCTATTCCAATCGGGCCGCCGCGGTTTCGCCGGCCGGCGCGCGGAACAGCGCCCGCAGGCCGCGGGTCAGGCGTCGCCACACCCACCACACCAGCAGCGCCGCCAGCACGCTGACCGTCAGCACCACGATCAGGGCGACGACCGGGTGCGCCCAGGCCAGCGACAGCCCGCCGATGACCACCGCATCCTCGGCGACCGAGGCGGTCAGGTTGCTGACCGGCTCCGGCGAGGTGTTCAGCAACGCGCGCGAGCCGGACTTCAGCAGATGGCTGGTCAGCGCCACGCCGGCGCCGGCGGCCAGCGCGCCGGTGCTCAGTTGGCCGTCCGGCGACAGCGTGGCCGCGGCGAGGAAGGCGCCGGCCGGCACCCGCGCCAGGGTCTGCAACAGGCCCCAGCCCGAATCCACGCCCGGGATCTTGTCGGCGAAGAACTCGGCCAGCGCCAGCGCGCCGGACGTGCCCAGCACCCACCAGGACTTGGTTACCTCCAGCGCCGGCGGCAGGTCCAGCCAGCCCAGCGCCCCGGCCAGGCCGATCCCGAACACGGTCAGGTAGACCCGGATTCCGGCCATCCATGCCAACAGAATCCCAATTACGAAAAGATGTGCTTCGGACACGGCGGCATATCCCCTAGACTCCCTTGCGGGGCGCTGGCAACGGCGATCCGAGTATAGGGCCGCAGTCTGGATGCTGCCTGAGTGGGCGGATGCCCGGAGTTTCGTGTCCGCGGCGGGGGGAATCGCCGCGGCCGGGAGCTGACCGCACAGTGTTGAACCAATCGCCTCCGCAATACCGGGTCACGTTGCAGCGCTCGCCGCGATCGCGGCTGCGGCCGGTCGCCGTGGCGCTGCTGTGGCTGGCCAGCCTGGGCGCGGTCTGGGCGGTGGCCGCCCGTTTCGCGACGCCCGCCGACGATGCCGGCCGGCGCCTGCAGGCGGCCGAGCAGGAGGCGAGGAATCTGCGCGCCCAGCTCGAGGATATGGCCCAGCGCGACGCCACCCTGGCGCGCTCGGACCAGATCAGCCGCCAGGCCAACGCCGATCTGCAGGGCACGCTGGCCGAACGCGACGAGGAAATCGCCGGCCTGCGTGCCGACGTCGCCTTCTACGAACGCCTGGTCGGGCCGACCGCCGAGCGTCACGGCCTGAGCGTGTATTCGTCCGAGTTCGCCAACGCCGGCGGCAGCGCATGGAAATACCGGATCGTGCTGACCCAGAACCTCGACCGCGGCGCGATCAGCGCCGGCGGCATGCGCTTCGTGGTCGAGGGCGTCCGCAACGGGCGCAGGGCCACGCTCGACTGGGCGCAGTTGCAGCAGCGGCAGGACGCGCCCGAGCAGCCTTATTCGTTCCGCTATTTCCAGCAACTGGAAGGCAGCGTGATGCTGCCGGAAGGTTTCGACCCGCAGCGGGTGCGGGTGTCGCTGCGCGGCGGCGGCGACACGGTCGATCGCGATTTCGACTGGAAGGTCGCCGATTCCCGCACCTGATCCCCTTTGGCCCGATTTCCCCGGGCCGTCTCCGGAGCAAAAGCCGATGCTGAAACACAAACCCATCCATCGCCATGGCGCCGCCATCGATACCCTGATCGGCACCGGCGTCGTCATCCGCGGCGACGTGGCGTTCAGCGGCGGGCTGTACGTCGAGGGCCGCATCGAGGGCAAGGTGCAGGCCGAACCGGGCCAGCCGGGCCTGCTGATCCTGGCCGAGCAGGGCGCCATCGCCGGCGAGGTGCATGCGCCGACGGTGGTCATCGACGGCCAACTGCACGGCGACGTGCATTCGAGCGAGCGGGTCGAACTGGCGCCGAAGGCGCGGGTGCTGGGCAACGTGCACTACAAGGTCGTGGAAATGAGCGCCGGCGCGACCCTGACCGGCCGCCTGATCCACGCCGACGCGACCGTCGCCGAGGCCACGCCGCTGACGGTGGTGCGCACGGACGCCGGCGGCTGAGCCCGCGTCCGCGACGGCCGGCGCGACATTCCTTGCCGGCGTCGCGCCGCGCCCTTCCGTTCAGACCGGCGTGGCTATCCTGCGCCGATGGACGAGACACCCGTCACGGAATCGGCCGCCGCCACGCCGGCCAGGCCACACCTGCAACCCTTGTCGCTGCGCACGCGCCGCCTGCTGGTCGCGCTGGGCGTCGTGGCCGTGGCCTGGCTGGGATTCGGCGGCTGGGGCGTGTGGAAGACCTTCGGCGGCGGATCGTCGCCGGCGCCCAGCGCCGCGCAATGGCGCGCGCAGCAGGAAAAGCTGGCCACGCTGGAACAGAAGATCGCCACCCTGACCCGTTCCGACCAGATCACCCGCCAGGCCAACGCCGACCTGCAGGGCACGCTGGCCGAGCGCGACGAGGAAATCGCCGGCCTGCGCGCCGACGTCGCCTTCTACGAGCGCTTCGTCGGCGCCACCGCCCAGCGCCGCGGCCTGACCGTGCACAAGCTGCAATTGCAGCCGCAGTCCGAGCAGTCCTGGCACTTCACCGCCACCCTGAGCCAGAACCTCAACCGCGGCGCGATCAACGCCGGCCGCCTGCTGGTGTCGGTCGAAGGCACCCGCGATGGCAAGCTGCAGAAGCTGGCCTGGACCGACCTGCGCCAGGCCGGCGACCCGGGCGTGGCGTATTCGTTCAAGTATTTCCAGCAGGTCGAAGGCGACCTGGTGCTGCCGGCGGGCTTCCGGCCGGCGCGCGTCGGCGTGCGCCTGCTGCCGAGCAACGGCGGCGCGGTGGAACAGTCCTTCAGCTGGGCCGAGGCCGCCGGGGCGGCCGACGGCGCTTGATTGCGCGCCGCCGCGGCCCCATCCTGAACCCATGAGCACGCTCGTTTCCCTGCCCGCGGCCGCGCCGGACTACACCGCGATCGACCGGCCGCTGAACTTCACGCCTGCGGCCGCGGCCAAGGTGCGCGAACTGGTCGCCGAGGAAGGCAACGACGAACTGGCCCTGCGCGTATACATCCAGGGCGGCGGCTGTTCCGGCTTCCAATACGGTTTCGAGTTCGACGAGAACCGCGCCGAAGACGACGTCGCGGTGACCACCGACGGCGTCAGCCTGCTGGTCGATCCGCTGAGCCTGCAATACCTGATGGGCGCGGAAGTCGACTACAGCGAGGGCTTGCACGGCGCGCAGTTCGTGATCCGCAACCCGAACGCGAAGACGACGTGCGGCTGCGGCAGCAGTTTCAGCATGTAGTTCCTGGCTTCGGGTTCCTGCTCTTGGCCTCATTCCTTTTGCGGCGGTATTAACTAAAGCCGAAGCTTTTCGCGCTGGTGCGCGAGTTACTTTTCTTTGCTTGTGCAAAGAGGCGCTTTTCAACAGACGAATGTCTGGTCAAAGTAACCAAAAGAGACGCTTTTCAACAGCCGAATGGCTGGTCAAGCACACCCTGCCTTCGCGCCCTCCGCGCTGCACGCGGAGGGTTCGCTCCGCCGGCGGGATTTTTCGACGCGGCCTCTCCTGCCGCGGCGAAAAACGGCGCACATCCCTGTGCGCCGCCCTACGGGTTTTTCCCGCCGGCTCCGCCGCTGCGGAAGGGGCCCGAAATCAAAGGCCGACGCAAAAGCAAGAGCCACAGCCACAGTCACAGCCACACAGCAACGGCCTGAGAGGGCGTCTGCGTCCATCTGTGCCGTTCGTGGATAATCCCCGCATGGATCCGCTGAACACGCTCGCCGGCCACGCCTTCGCCGATACCGACATCGACCGCGCCGACGCCTTGCGCGAGGACGCCGACGCGCTGGCGCGGTTGTGGCCGCAGGCGCGCGTGCTGGTGATCGACGGCGAGGGCAATGCCCTGGCCGATGCGGACGGGCAGGCGCTGGCGCCCGGCGGCGCGCAACTGGGCGGCGGGCCGGGCACGGCGATCTTCCTGGGCCTGCGCGGGGCGACGGCGTGGTTTGCGGTGCGCGCCGAAACGGTCGCGTTCGACGGCCCGATGCGCGTCGACCTGCGCCGCGCCGCGGCGACGTGGCCGGCGCTGGAGTCGGGCCTGTTCGCGCTGGCGCGCGCGCTGCTGCACTGGCAGTCGCGCACCCGCCATTGCGGCGTCTGCGGCGGCGCGGTGCAGTTCCGCCGCGCCGGTTACCTGGGCTATTGCACGCAATGCGCGGCCGAACACTATCCGCGCGTCGATCCGGCGGTGATCGTCGCGGTCAGCGACGGCGAGCGCCTGCTGCTGGGCCGTCAGGCGTCGTGGCCGGCGCGGCGTTATTCGCTGGTCGCCGGTTTCGTCGAACCGGGCGAAACCCTGGAGCAGACGGTGGCGCGCGAAGTGCTCGAGGAAACCCACGTGCGCGTGATCGCCAGCCGCTACCTCGGCGCGCAGCCGTGGCCGTTCCCCGGCGCGCTGATGCTCGGCTTCGAGGCCGACGCGCACCCGGACCCGCCGCAGGCGGACAGCGAACTGGAGGACGCGCGCTGGTTTGGCGTCGACGAGATCGCCGCGGCGATGCAGCGCCGGGCCGAAGCCGAAGTCGGGCTGCTGCTGTCCCCGCGCATTTCGATCGCGCGTTCGCTGATCGAGCGCTGGTGCCGGCTGCGGCTGGGGCAGGGCTGAAATCACGGCCTGCGTACGGACCGGTCGGCTAGAATCGGCCGCACACGGAGGTCATCCATGTCCATCACGCTGGTTGCGGTCGTCATCGCGCTGGTCCTCGGCCACGTGGCGCCGGCCACGGTCGCGGCGCTGCGCCGCTACGGCTGGTACGCGCGCTGGCTGCGCTGGCTGGGCGAGAATTCCGCCGTCGGCGGTTCCGGTTTCTGGCGGGGCCGCTACGGCATCGCGCTGGCGCTGGCGCCCCTGCTGTTGCCGGTCGCCGCGCTGCAGTGGTGGCTGGACAAGCCGTGGCTGGGACTGCCGGGCCTGCTGTTCGACATCTTCGTGCTGCTGTGCGCCTGGGGTCCGCAGGATCTCGACGTGGACGTGGAGGCGGTGATCGACAGCCACGATGCGCCCTCGCGCAATGCGGCGATCGCGCGGCTGTGGCCGCGGGGCGACGGCGCGCGCGCCGACGGCCCGGCGCTGGTCGGCGCGGTGTTCGACGGCGCGCTGCAGCGCTGGTTCGGGGTGCTGTTCTGGTTCCTGCTGCTGGGCCCGTTCGGCGCGCTGCTCTACCGGCTGTGCGAACGCGCCGGCGTCGGCGACGCGGCCGCGGCGCTGCCCGAAGCCAACCTCGCCGGCGTGCGCGGCCTGTGCGCGCTGCTGGAATGGCCGGTGGCGCAACTGATGACGCTGGGCATGGCCCTGGTGGGCAACTTCGACGTCGTGCGCCGGGCCTGGCGCGAAGCCGGAGGCAACGCGTTCAAACTGGACAACGGCTTCCTGGCCGCCGCCGCGTGCGCCAGCGTCGGCGGCGAACTGGCCGAGGAAGCCGACGAATACGCCGAGGAGGGCATGGTGCAGGCGCTGCGCGACCTGCCCGAACTGCGCGATGCGATGAGCTTGGTCTGGCGCATCCTACTGCTATGGCTGGCGGTGCTGGCGGTGTTCGTGATCGGCGGGTGGGTGAGCTGAGGCGGCGCTTGCTTCCCTCTCCCCTTGTGGGAGAGGGGTTTCTCTAGCCCGGCGCCAGCAGCGTGAACGGAAACCACGGCAGGTTGCGCGCGATCCAGTACGCCGGCAGCAGCACCAGCCAGAAGCGCGGCTGCGACAGCAGGTCGACCAGCGGGCGCATCGCCCGCGGCTGCCAGCCCAGCTTCCATGCGCCCAGCAAGGGCAGGATCGACAGCAGCGCCATCGCCAGCGGATTCATCGCGAACGCATGCGCGATGTCGCCGTGGGCCAGCGCGTGCATCATCCGGGTCGCGCCGCAGCCGACGCAGTAGAAGCCGGTCAGTTCGTGGAACGGGCACGGCGGGAAGATGCTGCCGGCCGCGTTCGGGTCGAAATGGCGCAGCAGCCAGAAGCCGCCGGCGGCGACGGCCGCCGCCGGCGGCGCAAGCAGCGCGAAGCGGAGCGATCGCGGCGGCAGCGTGGAAACGGGCACTGGCGGCGGTCAGCGGCTCTGCGCCGCTTCGATCTGCTGGCGGATCTGTTCGAGCTGCTGCTCGTATCCGCTGATGCCGCCGACGCGGATCAGGTTGACGACGAACAGCAGCAGCCCGGCGATCAGGATGCCGGTGGTAACCCACGACCAGATCTTCGCGCTCCTCGACGCCTGCCATGCCGCGTCGAGCTGTCCCTGCGCCTGCAGGCCGTTGACCTTGTTGGCGAACACGATGGCGACGATGCCGGTGGCGATGCCGGCGATGGAGATGCACGAGAAGCAGCAGATCACGAACGACAGGACGGTGGCGACGATCGCCCATGCCATGTGGTTGGGGATCTTGCCGGCGACATTGGCGGGAGACGGGGGAATCGTGCTCATCGGTCGGTTTCCTCGGGTGCGTGATGGAGCGGGAAGGTAGGGAACGGGTGCGATGCGGGCGCGCCGGGACTCATCGCGACGGCGTGGCGTTGTTGACGGAATTGCCGGCGATCAGCGTGGAAACGATGGCGGTGGCGACCCAGCACAGCGGCCAGGTGACGAAGCCGATGACCACGAAGCACAGCAGCAGGTTGACGAAGGCCAGCGCCCAGTAGCCGAACATGAAGAGCAGCCCGGTCCCGACGTTGCCGGCGTACAGGTGGCCGATGCCGAAGGTCTGGAAGAACAGGCCCGGCAGGATTTCCAGCATGGCCGCTACGCCGCCGGATTTCTGCGGGTGATAGTAGTGGTGCACCTGCTGCACGGGTTGCGCGGGCGGCGGCGGTGGATGGGCGTCCTGCATTCGGGTCCCCGGGCGGATCGACGATGCCGGAAGCCTAAACGATCCGGCATGTCCGGCAAAGGTTCAGGCGTCGCCGCCGCGCAGTTCCCGCACCATCGTTTCCAGCGATTCGGCCGTTGCGGTCGCGCCGTCGACCGGCTTGCCGGCGACCACGTCGACGTGCGCGCGGAAGCGCCGCGGCACGCGCATGCGGCCCAGTCGTGAGTCGCGGCGGCTCCACATGCTCGCCCACATGCCGCGCAGCGCCATCGGCACTACCGGCACCGGATGGCCGTTTTCCCGGGCGCGTTGGAGAATCCTTTCCACGCCCGACTTGAACGGGGCGATGTTCCCGTCCTGGGTCAGCGCGCCCTCGGGGAAGATGCACACCAGTTCGCCCTCGGCCAGCGCCGCGTCGATTTCGTCGAAGGCGCGCCGCATCAACTCAGGATCCTCGCGCGCTCCGGCGATCGGAATGGCCTTTGCGGTACGGAAGATCCAGCTCATCACCGGGATGTCGAAGATCCTGTAGTACATGACGAAGCGCACCGGCCGCGGGATGCTGGCCGACAGGATCAGCGCGTCCATGTAGCTGACGTGGTTGCAGACCAGCAAGGCCGCGCCCTCGTCCGGCACGCCGGGCCTGTCGCCGGAATCGCCTTCGATGCCGTGCAGGCGCAGCTTGTACAGCGTGCGCACCAGCAGCCAGCTGAGGAAGCGCATCAGGAATTCGGGGACGATGGTGAAGATGTAGATCGCCACCACGGCATTGGCGATCGCCAGCGCCAGGAACACCTGCGGGATCGTCAGCCCCGGCATCGGCAGGCGATGGCCGAACAGCGCCAGTTCCTTCATCTGCAGGGCGATGCCGACGATCGCGGCGACCACGATGAACAGCGAGTTCTGGATGTTGAGCCCGGCGATCACCCGCGACAGTTCCGACTTCGGCGTGCGGCTCTGGACCAGCGCGAACAGCGGCACGGTGAAGAAGCCCATGAACAGGCCGATGCCGATCAGGTCGGCGACGATGCGCCAGCAGCCGGGCTGCTGCAGGAACTGCATCGCGCCCAGGCCCGCCGCCAGCGCCTTGCCCGGCTGGGCGAAGTACAGGTCCAGCATGAACGCGCTGACGCCGAACGCGCCCAGCGGCACCAGCCCGATTTCCACCGTGCGCCCGGACAGTTTTTCGCACAGCACCGAACCGACGCCGGTGCCCACCGAGAACAGCGCCAGCGCGAAGATGTACAGCTCCTGCCGGCCGCCCAGGTTGACCTCGGCGTAGCCCGGCAATTGCGCGGTCAGCACGGTGCCGACGAACCAGAACCACGACACGCCCAGCACCGCGTTGCGCACCGCCAACTGCTTGCGGGCCAGGCGCATGATCGCCCGCGATTCCGGCAGCGGGTTCCAGTTGATCTTGAGGTCGGGCGCGCCGGCGTCGACCTTCGGGATCAGGCGCGAGACCAGGTTGCCGGCCACCGCCAGCAGCACGACCGCGGTGGCCGCGACTTCCGGGCCGTGGCTGCCGGCCAGGGTGAAGACCAGCCCGCCGAGGATCATGCCGGCGAGGATCGACATCGACGTGCCCATCTCGACCAGGCCGTTGCCGCCGGTCAGTTCCTCCGGCTTCAGCACCGAGGGCAGGATCGAATACTTCACCGGCCCGAACAGCGTGGATTGCAGGCCGGTGCAGAACAGCGCCACCAGCAGCACCGGCATGTTCTGCAGCAGGAAGCCGGCCGCGGCCAGCGCCATGATCGCGATCTCCATCGACGTGGTGATGCGGATCAGCTTCGACTTCTCCAGCTTCTCGGCGATCTGCCCGGCGGTGGCGCTGAACAGGAAGTACGGCAGGATGAACAGCGCCGGCGCCAGGTTGGTGTACAGCGTGCGCCGTTCCGGCGCGACGCCCATGTAGAACAGCAGCGCGATGATCGACTGCCGGTAGACGTTGTCGTTCAGCGCGTTGAGCGACTGCACCAGGAAGTAGGGAAGGAATCGCCGCTGTCGGAAAAGCGCGAACTGGCTGTAGCGGGACATGCGGCCTCCGTGAAGTCGGCGCAGCCTAGCAAATTGCGCGACGGTTACGGGACGGTCGGCGTGCATGCGCCGCGGGCCGTGCGCGTCCACGCCGTCCGCGAGGGCATTCGCTCCGCGTCAGGGGTCGGCGGGGATCGACGCCGTACCCGCCGCGCCGCGCTGCGCCCGCAGCCATTCCTCCAACGCGTCCATCGGCATCGGTCGCGCCAGCAGGAAGCCCTGGCCGACGTCGCAGCCGGCCGCGCGCAGGAAGTCCAGTTGCGCCCGGGTCTCGACGCCTTCGGCGACGCTGCACATGTCCATGCCCTGGGCGATGCCGACGATGGCGCGGACCGTCGCGGCGGCGTCGCCTTCGCCGGGCAGGCCGGCCACCAGCGAACGGTCGATCTTCAACTTGCCGTAGCGCAGGCTGCGCAGGTTCGCCAGCGCCGAACGGCCGACGCCGAAATTGTCCGCGACCAGGCCGATGCCGATGTCGCCCAGTGCCTGCGCTTCCCGCAATGCCTGCGGCGACGCCGCGGTGGCGACGTCCTCGCCGATTTCCAGCTCCAGCCGTCGCGCCGGCAGCCCGCTGGCCGCCAGTTCGCGCCGCACGCGCGACCAGAAGGCGCCGTCGTCGAAGGACTGCGGGCTGAGGTTGATCGCCACCGGCGCGTCCAGCAGCCCGCGTTCGATCAGGCGCATGTTGTCGCGGCAGGCGCGGCGCAATACCCAGCGGGTGATCTCCGACATCAGGCCGTGCTTCTGCGCGACCGGCACGAACTCCCCGGGCGGCACCGTGCCGTGTATGCCGTCGTGCCAGCGTAACAGCGCTTCCAGGCCGCAGGGCCGCAGCGTGCGCAGGTCGAACTGCGGCTGGTAGTGCAGTTCGAAGGCTTCCAGCGCGATCGCCTCGCGCAACCGCTCCAGCAGGTGCCGCCTGCGGTCCGAGGCGTCGCGCAGGCCCTGGTCGTAGAGACGGATATGGGCCTTGCCGGCGATCTTGGCCTGGTACATGGCGGCGTCGGCGTGACCGATCAGTTCGTCGGCGCCGCGCCCGTGTTCCGGGAACAGGCTGATGCCGATGCTGGCGTGTACCGAAAGGGCGATGCCGTCGATCGCGAACGGTTCGCCCAGGTGGCGGAGCAGGCGCGCCGCCACTTCCTCGGCGGTCGCCGCGGGGCGCTCCGCGGCCAGGCAGGCGATGAACTCGTCGCCGCCGACCCGGGCGAGGATGTCGCCGTCGCGCAGGCTGTCGCGCAGGCGCGCGGCCACCTGGCCGAGCACGCGGTCGCCGAACGGATGGCCGTGGTTGTCGTTGACCTGCTTGAATCCGTCCAGATCGATGAACAGCACGGCCAGGCGTTGCCGCGCGTCGATCGCCCGGTCCAGCCAGCGGACCAACTGCTCGCGGCCCAGGCAATCGGTCAGGCTGTCGCGGGCCTGCGCATCGTCTTCGCCGCCGCGCGCCGGATCGCGGCAGACGTAGGCCAGGAAGCGCTTCCCTTCGGACTGGAAGGGGTCGATGTCCAGGCGCAGCGGGAATCGCGTCCCATCCTTGCGTAATCCGGTGTCCTCGCCGGCGGCGGCAGGGCCGCGTTCGCCCGCGTCGTCGCGTCCGGCCGGACGGCGGCCGCTTCCCGCGCCGGGAGGAGCGGACGTCAGCAGCGAGGCGTCGCGGCCGAGCAGTTCCGCCTCGCCGTAGCCGAAGAGCCGTTGCGCGCTGCGATTGATCGCCCGGATCCTGCCGCGTTCGTCGACGACCACGATGCCGTCGGCGGCTGCGTCGAACATCGCCTTGAACAGGGGGAAATCCGGCTCGCTGCGTTCTTCTTCCATGAGCGTCCCTGCGTCGCGGCTTCCGGTCGCTTCCGTTTCCCTTCGTGGCGGCGGCGAAGACGCGCCTGATTGAATCGAAAGTTCATCGAATATAAACCAGAATTCAACATAGAATGCAACCGTAACTTCAATGTTCGGCGGATGGACGAGAAACAGCAGTTCGCCGAACGATTGCGCACCGCGATGGCGGCTGCCGGCTACGAGGCGCGGCCCAGCGTCCTGGAACGGGAGTTCAACCTGGTCTACGGCGGCCGGCCGGTGACCTACCAGGCGGTGCGGCGCTGGCTGACCGGGATGTCGATCCCGGAGCAGGACAAGTTGCAGACGCTGGCCGAATGGCTGGGCGTGGAGCCGCACGTGCTGCGCTTCGGCCGCAAGGCCAACCGCGTCGGCGAAACCGCGAGGGCCTGGCCGAGCGCATCGACGCCGCAGGACCGCGCCGCGATGGAAGCCTACCTGCAGTTGCCGGCCGGCAGCCGCAAGGTGGTGCGCGAAGTGATCGCGGCGCTGCTGGCGGCGCAGAAGGCGTCGTGATCCGGCAACCGCGTCAGCTGCGTTCGCGCGCGATCGCCCGCCAGCCGATGTCGTGGCGGTGGAACTCGCCGCGCCAGGAAATGCCGGCGACTTCGGCGTAGGCCTTCTCCTGCGCGTCGGCGACGCTGTCGCCCAGCGCGCACACGCACAGCACGCGACCGCCGGCGGTGACGACGTTGTCGCCTTCCAGGCGGGTGCCGGCGTGGAAGACCTTGGTGTCGTCGACGTCGGGCGCGTCCCATGAATTGATCGTGTCGCCGCTGCGCGGCGCGTCGGGATAGCCTTCGGCCGCCATCACCACGCCCAGCGACGGACGCGGATCCCATTGCGCCTCGGTTTCGTGCAGGCGGCCGTCGATCGCCGCCTCGACCAGGTCGACCAGGTCCGATTGCAGGCGCAGCATCACCGGCTGGGTTTCCGGGTCGCCGAAGCGCACGTTGAACTCGATCACCTTCGGCGCGCCGGCCTGGTCGATCATCAGTCCGGCATAGAGGAAGCCGGTGAACGGCGTGCCGTCGGCGATCATGCCCTGCACGGTCGGGTTCACCACCTCGCGCATCACCCGCGCGTGCACTTCCGGCGTGACCACCGGCGCCGGCGAGTACGCGCCCATGCCGCCGGTGTTGGGGCCGGTGTCGCCGTCGCCGACGCGCTTGTGGTCCTGGCTGGTCGCCATCGGCAGCGCGGTGCGGCCGTCGACCATGCTGATGAAGCTGGCTTCCTCGCCCTCCAGGAATTCCTCGATCACCACGCGCGCGCCGGCCTCGCCGAAGGCGTTGCCCGCGAGCATGTCGCGCACGGCGTCCTCGGCCTGCTGCAGCGTCTCGGCGACGATCACGCCCTTGCCGGCGGCCAGGCCGTCGGCCTTGACCACGATCGGCGCGCCCTTCGCACGAACGAAGGCCAGCGCCGCGTCGACGTCGGTGTGGACTTCGTAGAACGCGGTCGGGATGCCGTGGCGCTTCAGGAAATCCTTGGCGAAGGCCTTGCTGCCCTCCAGTTGCGCGGCGGCGGCGGTCGGGCCGAAGACGCGCAGGCCGGCTTCGCGGAACCTGTCCACCACGCCGGCCACCAGCGGCGCCTCCGGGCCGACCACGGTCAGGTCGACCTTCGCGTTCTGCGCCAGCCGCAGCAGGCCGTCGAGGTTGTTCGCCTCGACGTTGGCGTTGCGGCACTTGGGTTCGGCCGCGGTGCCGGCGTTGCCGGGGGCGACGATGACTTCGGCCACGCGCGGGGACTGGGCGAGCTTCCAGGCCAGCGCGTGTTCGCGGCCGCCGGAGCCGATGACGAGGAGTTTCATGGGCACGAGGGGTCGTCTGCGTTGCGGTGGATTCTACGTGAGCGGCCGCCAGCGCGTCGCCGTCGGCGGGCATCGGTCATCGGCCGCGCCGCTGCCGTTCGAGCAGCCAGTCCGAGCAGCGGCGCGCATAGGCGCCCCACAGCAGCAGCCAGTGCAGCAACAGCGGCACGCCGAACTGCAACAGCGGCAACGGCAACTGCATGCCGCTGCCGCGCATGCTCCAGCGCAACCAGGCATAGCCGGCCAGCGCCACCGCCGCCACCGCCAGCCACGAGCCCCACAGCAGCGTCGCGCGCTCGCGCGGCCGGGGCATGCGTGCGGTGGCGCGGATGAAGCGCGCATGCGCGAGCAGGGCGAACCCGGGCGTCGCCATGAACGACCATTCCGCCGCGAGCGCGAGCCGTGGATGCAGCGCCAGCAGCATGCGCGCCAGCGCGAAGCCGGTGTAGCAGGCGGCGAACAGCGCCACGGCGGCCGCGGCGGGCGGGCATCGGCGCGTGCGGACGTTCACCGCGGACCGGTCAATGCCGGAAATGCCGTACGCCGGTGAATACCATCGCGATGCCGTGTTCGTCGGCCGCGGCGATCACTTCGTTGTCGCGCATCGAGCCGCCCGGTTGGATCACCGCCTTGATGCCCGTTTCGGCCGCTGCGTCGATGCCGTCGCGGAACGGGAAGAAGGCGTCGGACGCCATCACGCTGCCCGGCACGACGAGGCCCGCGTCGCCGGCCTTGATGCCGGCGATCCGCGCCGAATACACGCGGCTCATCTGGCCCGCGCCGACGCCGATGGTGCGGTTGTCCTTCGCATAGACAATAGCGTTCGACTTGATGAACTTCGCCACCTTCCATGCGAACAGCAGGTCGGCGAATTGCGCTTCGGTCGGGGCCAGCCGGGTCGCCACCTTCAGTTCGTCGCGCGTCACCACGCGGTTGTCGGCGGTTTGCATCAGCAGGCCGGAGCCGACGCGCTTGGTGTCGATGAAGCCCTTCGACGGCGGCGCGGCGGGAATCCGCAGCACGCGCACATTGGCCTTCTTCTTCGCGTATTCCAGCGCGCCTTCCTCGTAGTCCGGCGCGATCAGCACCTCGACGAACTGGCGGTCGAGGATGACCTTGGCCGTGGCTGCGTCCAGCCTGGTGTTGAAGGCGATGATGCCGCCGAAGGCGCTGGTCGGGTCGGTGGCGTAGGCCAGCTCGTAGGCGTCGCCGCAGGCCACGCCGACCGCCACGCCGCAGGGATTGGCGTGCTTGACGATCACGCAGGCCGGCGCGTCGAACTGGCGCACGCATTCCCACGCCGCGTCGCTGTCGGCGATGTTGTTGTAGCTCAGCTCCTTGCCCTGCAACTGGGTGAAGGTGGCGAGCGAGCCGGGTGCGGGATACAGGTCGCGGTAGAACGCGGCCTGCTGGTGCGGGTTCTCGCCGTAGCGCAGGTCCATGAGCTTCACGAACGAGCCGTTGGCTTGGTCGGAGAACCGTTTGCGTTGCTTCGCGCCTTCGTCGTCCGGCGATGCGATCGCCGACAGCACGTTGCTGATCGCCGCGTCGTACTGGGCGACGCGGTTGAACGCGGCTACGGCCAGCGCGAAACGGGTCTTCGCCGACAGGTTGCCGTCGTTCGCGTCCAGTTCGGCGAGCAGGCCGGGGTACTGCGCCGGATCGGTGGCGACGGCGACGAAGGCGAAATTCTTTGCCGCCGCGCGCAGCATCGCCGGGCCGCCGATGTCGATGTTCTCGACGATGTCGTCGAACTTCGCTTCCGGGTCGGCGGTGACCTGTTCGAACGGATACAGGTTCAGCACCAGCAGGTCGATGCCGTCGATGCCGTGCTGCGCCATCACCGTGTCGTCCTGTCCGCGGCGACCCAACAGGCCGCCGTGCACCTTCGGGTGCAGGGTCTTGACCCGGCCGTCCATGATCTCGGGGAAGCCGGTGACTTCGGAAACGTCCTTCACCGCCAGCCCGGCGTCGCGGATCGTCCTGGCGGTGCCGCCGGTGGAAAGCAGTTCGATGCCGCGCGCGGAAAGCGCCTTCGCCAGTTCGACCAGGCCGGTCTTGTCGGAAACGGACAGCAATGCCCGGCGCACGGGCAGGAGGTCGGGAGACATGGGGGGAAGGGCGTTGCGGACGAGGGCGCGAATTATACCTGTGAACCCCTCCCTCTCCCGCGTGCGGGAGAGGGGCGTCACGCCAGCCCGTAGTCCTTCAGCTTCTTGCGCAGCGTCGCACGATGGATGCCCAGCAGCGCCGCGGCGCGGCTCTGGTTGCCCTCGCAGTGGTTCAGCACTTCGACGAACAGCGGGATTTCCATTTCGCGCAGCACGGTCTGGTACACGTCGTCCGCATCGCTGCCGTTGAGGTCGCGCAGGTAGCGGCGCACCGAATGGGCCACGTGCTCGCGCAACGGCGGTCTGGAAGGGCCACGATTGGCGTCGTGGCGGGTCTGTGCAGCGTTCAACGATCTGTCCCTGTCGTGCCCGGCGGGTCTGGACTTGCAACGACCGCCGCTGTCCTGCAGGGCATCGACGGGGGCGGAAGTCTAGCGCGCGGCGCGCGGCGGTGCACGCGCCGTCGCGCGTCAGCGGAACTCGAACGAGAACGCGACCACGCCTTCCCGCGGTTCGCGCAGGCGCATCGAGACCTGCGCGCTCTGTCCGGGCGCGAGTTCGGCCTGCATTTCCGACTTGTCCAGGTATTCGGCCGCGGTGAAGGCGCGCGCGCCCACCGTGCGCCCGTCGGCGTCCGACAGCGAGAGCTGCAGCACCGGCCACGGTTGCGGCCAGCGTGCGTCGTTGCGGAACGTGGCCTGCGCCAACAGCGCACCGGGCGCGTCGGGCTGCGGACGCACGTCGCGACTCAGCATCGTGAAGGCCTGCGGTTCGCGCCAGGGCGGCAGGGTACAGCCAAGTGCGCCGCACAATGCGCCCAGCAGCGGTCGCCAACCGGCGTCGGCGGCCAGGCGTTCGCGGTCCGCCAGCAGGATTTGCAGGACCAGCAACAGACCCAGCGCACCCAATGCGGTCCATTGCCACTTCCCGGTGCGCGGTTGCGCCGGCATGGTGCGGTCGATGCGCGAAAAACGGGGGGTGTCGTCGCGTGCGTCGGACGATTCCGGGAGCACGACCGCTGCGGACGGTGTTGGGGCAGTGTCATGCGTCACGTCAGGCGCGGTCGCGCCGTCGGCAGGCGTGCGATCGTCGCTGTCGTCCGCGGTCGCCACGGGCTGCGTCGGCGCGGACGTATCACCGGCTTCTTCGCGCACCGGTGCGCGCAGATAACCGGCCAGGCTGGCGCCCGGCGTCGGCTCCGGCGCCGCGCCGCAATGCAGGCATGCCGCATCGTCGTCCGTTTCCTGCTGGCATTGGCGGCAGATGCGACCCATCGGCTTATTCAAGCATGGCCGTGGCGGGATGTCAGCGGCGCACGCCGTCGATCCGCATCCAGTCGCCTTCCTGTTCGGTGCGCAGGTCGTCGAACCATGCGGCGTAGCGTTCCAGCAACTCGTTTTCCTGTCCGTGCAGGATGCCGGACAGGGCGATGCGGCCGCCGGGGGCGACGCGCGCGGCCAGGGTGTCGGCCAGCGCATCCAACGCCGAGGCGAGGATGTTGGCGACCACAACGGGATAGGTGGAAACCGGTTCGTCTTCGGGCAGGTGGACCGCGAGCCTGTCGCCGACCTGGTTGCGTTCGGCGTTGTCGCGGCTGGCGATCAGCGCCTGCGGATCGTTGTCCACGCCGACCGCGCGCGCCGCGCCCAGCTTCAGCGCGGCCAGCGCCAGGATGCCGCTGCCGCAACCGAAATCGAGCACGGCCGCGTCGCGCAGTTCGCCGCGCGAGGCCAAATCGTCCAGCCAGCGCAGGCACAGCGCGGTGGTCGGATGCGTGCCCGAACCGAAGGCGAGGCCGGGATCCAGCCGCACCACCGCCGCGTCGGCGGTCTTCGCCGCATCCGGCAATTCGTGGTTCCAGGGCACGATGAAGGTGTGCGCGCCGAAGCGCATCGGCTGGAACTGGTCCAGCCACGCGCGTTCCCAGTCATGGTCCTCGACGATGCGGAAGCTGGCGTCGCGCCAGTCCAGCCCGGGATCGAACGCCTCCAGCGCCGCCAGCAGCGCCAACGCATTGGCGTCGGCCGGGAACAGCGCGGTCAGCACCAGCGATTTCCACAGCGGCGTTTCGCCGACGCCGGGTTCGAGGATCGCGTTCTCGTCGGAGGTGTCCGCATCCGCGTCGAGCAGGGTCACCGACAGCGCGCCCAGGTCCTCCAGCGCGTTTTCGTAGCGCGGCTGCTCGGATTCGGTGCAGCGCTGGGTGAGTTCGAGATAGGGCATGGCGGATTGGGCGGATCGTCGCGGAAGCGCGCATCTTAGAGGGTGTCGCGTCGGGGCGCGTTCGCGCGCGATCGGACCGCCCGGATATGCGACACTTGCCCGGGAACGAGCGCGATCCGGGACGGGTCCGAGAGAGACGGTATTCGAATGATGGGCGGCGAACAGGGCGAAGGGCAGGTCACCCGTTTGCTGGCCCGCGCCCGCGCGGGCGATCCGCAGGCGCTGGGCGATGCCTACGCCTCAGTCTACGACGAACTCAAGCTTGCCGCCCGCCAGCAGTTGCGCCGCCTTCGCGGGCCGCTGGAAACCACCGCGCTGGTCCACGAGGCCTATCTCAAGCTGGCCGGCAGGGCGGCGCTGTCGGCCACGGACCGGCATCACCTGCTGGCGATGTCGGCGCGGGCGATGCGCCAGGTGCTGGTGGACCAGGCGCGGCATGCGCACGCGCTCAAGCGCGACGGCGGCGCCGAGGCGCTGACCCTGACCGCGCGACTGGAATCCGGCGACCAGGCCGTGTTCGAGGTGCTGGCGCTGGACGAACTGCTGTCCTCGCTGCGCCGGATCGACGAGCGCGCCGCGCAAGTGGTCGAACTGCGCTATTTCGGCGGCTATTCGGAAAGCGAGATCGCGGGAATCCTGGAGGTGACCGAACGCACCGTGCGCCGCGACTGGCGCAAGGCGCGCGCCTTCCTGCTGGCGGAACTGGAGAAGTGAGCGACGCCGGCATCGAACGGCAGCGGGCGGCGCTGGCGATCTTCGACCAGGTCGTCGATCTCGATCCGGACGAACGGCGTCGGCGGCTGGCCGGGTTGTGCGCGGGCGACGACGAATTGCGCGCGCGGGTCGAGGCGCTGCTGGCGGCGGACGCCAGCGGCGCGGAACCGTTCGCCGGCGGCGTCGCGCAATGGGCGGATGCGATCGGCGGCGACGCCGGCACGGTGGCCGATACCGGCCGGCCCGGCGAACGCGTCGGCGCATGGCGCATCATCGGCCTGCTTGGCCGCGGCGGCATGGGCGCGGTGTACGAGGTCGAGCGCGCCGACGGCGCCTACGCGCAGCGCGCCGCGCTCAAGCGCGTGCACGGCGGCGAAATCTCCGCTTCGGGCCGCGAACGTTTCCTGCGCGAGCGCCAGGTGCTGGCGCGGTTGCAGCACCCGCACATCGCCGCCCTGATCGACGGCGGCTTCACCGCCGACGGCGATCCGTACTTCGTCATGGAGCGCGTCGATGGCGCGCCGATCGACCGTTGGTGCGACGAGCGCCGGCTGGGGCTGCGCGCGCGCGTCGGGTTGTTCCTGCAGGTGCTGGACGCGGTGCAGTACGCGCATCGCAACCTGGTGGTGCACCGCGACCTGAAACCGTCGAACCTGCTGGTGACGCCGGAAGGGCAGGTCAAGCTGCTCGACTTCGGCATCGCCCGCGAACTGGAGCAGGCCGGCCTGGCCGCGACCGCGACCGGCGATCGGGCGATGACCCTGCAGTACGCCTCGCCGGAGCAGCTCAACAACCAGCCGATCACCACCGCGACCGACCTTTACCAGCTCGGCGTGGTGCTGTACCGGCTGCTGTCGGGACGGCATCCGTTCGGCATCGGCGCGGACACGCCGCTGGCGCAGCAGGTCCAGGCCTTGAGCCGCGACCCCGAACCGATCGCGCGCGGCGTCCGCCAATCCAGCGCGGAAGCGGCCGCGTTGTGCGGCGAAACGCCGGCCTCGCTGGCGCGCATGCTGGACGGCAGCCTCGGCGCGATCGTGCATGCCTGCCTGCGCCGCGACCCGGAAGCGCGCTACGTCTCCGCCGAAGCCCTTGCCGCCGACCTGCGCGCATGGCTGGACGACCGCCCGGTCGCGGCGGCGAAACTGGATGCACGCCAGCGCGCGCGCCTGTGGCTGCGCCGGCATCGCGCCTTTGCCGCCTCGGCGGCGGCCATCGCTATCGCCTTGCTGGCCGGTGCGGGCATCGCGTTGTGGCAGGCGCACGAAGCGCGCGAGCAAGCGCGCCTGGCCCAAAGCGAAAGCGCCAACGCGCGCGCGGCGCTGGGCTTCCTGACCGACACGCTGGCGATGGCCAACCCCGCACAGGCGCTGGGCACCGAAATCGGCGTGCGCGAACTGCTCGACCGCGCCCGCGCGCGGTTGAGCCAGCCCGACGCCGCCAGCCCGCAACTGCGCCAGCCGGTGCAGCGCACGCTGGGTCGCTTGTATGCCTCGCTGGGCGACAACGTGCAGGCGGTGGAATTGCTCGACGCTGGCCTGCAAGGCGCACAGCCGCGCGAACGCGACGAAGCCATCGCACTGGCCGACGATCTGGTCGCCTATTCCGACGCGCTGGACGGCCTGGAAAAGACCGCGCCCGCCTTCGCCGCCGCCGAGCGGGCCGCCGCGTTGCGTCGCCGCTTCGCACCCGGCGACCGGCAGCAGGAACTGCGCACGTTGGCGCACCTGACCTTGGGCCACGTCGAGAAATACGGCTGGGACGCCAGCCGCCAGCAGGCGGAGAAAGCGCTGGCGCTGGCGAAAACCCTGCCCGACCCGCCGGTGGACATCGTGCTCGATGTGTATTCCGACCTCGGCGTCATCGCGATCTTCCAGAGCGACCGCCAGCGGATGATGGCCGTGGCCCGCGAAGGCCTGGCCTTCGCCGACGCCCACCGGGTGCCCGCCGATTCGCCGCTGCGGCTGATGCTGCGCCGCAACCTGGTCAACGGCCTGCTGATGGACGAGCGCTACGTCGAAGCCGAGCGCGCCGCCCGCGAAGCCATCGCCAGTCTGCAGCGCACCGGCGGCACCGGCAGCACCGGCGCGCGGGCGCTGGTCATGGACCTGGGCGACGCGCTGCTGGGGCAGGGGCGCTACCGCGAAGCGCTGGCCTTGCTGGAGGCGAACCGCGACGTCGTGCACGGCAACGACGGGCCGCGCAACATCGCCTCGCACCTGGGCAGCATGGCCGTGGTCGAACTGGCGTTCGGCGATTATCCCGCCGCGCTGGATTTGTCCACCCAGGCGATGGACACCCTGGCGCGCGACCAGGTATCGGCGGACGACCTGATCTGGCGCAGCCTGGAGCGCATGCACGCCATGGCCTTCGCCGCCAATGGCGAATACACGAAGGCCGAGGAATTGCTGCGCGACCTGCGCGAACGCGCGCGGCGGCTGGACGGCGAGGATTCGGTGGAAGTGGCGCGGACGACGCAGCGTCTGGCCAGCGTCGCCGAGCGCCTGGGCCGGACCGAACGCGGCCTGCAACTGCTGGCCGAAGCGCGCGAACGCCTGTCCCGGCTCAACGCGCCGGCGTTGGCGTCGCAACTCACCAAGCTGCTGCGCATCGAAGCCGCACTGGAACGCCAGCGCGGCGACCTGCCCGCCGCCATCGCCCGCCAGCGCGAAGCCGTGCACCGCAGCGCGCAGATCGAATGCCCGCCGGACCTGGCCATCGCCCGCGCCGAACTGGCCGGCTACCTGTCGGAACAGGGCAAGCAGGGCGAAGCCCGCTCCCTGCTGGCGCAAGCCTTGCCGGTCATGCGCGAGGCGCTGCTGCCGCAGGAAGAAAACCGCGCCCGCGCCGAAGCCCTCGCCCGCCAGTTGGGCGTCTAGCCCGCGCAGCCGCGCCGGCGGTATTGCTCGGTGATCGCCTCGAAGTGTTCGCCGGCCTGGTTTTCGATTTTTTGATGGGCGTCGTAGCGCGCCTGGCTGCGGTCGAGGATTTCGTTGCGTTCCTTCAGGTCGGCCCGGCTCATCTGGTCGTGGAGCTGGCCGACCTTCGCCGCCGCCACGGCGCCGCCGGTGATGCCTGCGAACGCCTGCATCGCGCCCAGCGCGACGCTGCGCCGGCCTTGCCGCAAGCCCAGCCCGATCATGTCCGCGTCGTCTAGCATGTCGCCGCTGAAGTCGCTGGTGGCCGCGCCTTGCATGATGGCCATCTGGCGCTGGCCTTCGGCCTTCAGTTGCGCGCAGGTCATCACCTCGATCTTTACCTTCTGCGCCGGCAATTCTTCCTGTGCCGGTGCTTCCTGCGCTTGGGCTGCCGCTGCGGCGAGCCATAGCGCCGCCAATGCCAATATCCTCATCGTTATTTCCTCTTGATCTCTAGTCCAGCCGCACCAGCAGCTTGCCCAGGTTCTCGCCGCGCACCAGTCGCGCCAGCGCGTGCGGCAGCGTGTCCAGTCCGTGCATCGTTTCTTCCATCCAGCGCAGCCGGCCCGCGCGCAGCAGCGCGCCCATTTCGCTGACGAAATCCGGGTCGGCCAGGTGCCGCGCGTGCAGGCTGGCCAGGGCGCGGTCGGTGAACGAACGCACTTCCAGCCGCCGTTCCAGCATCGCGTTGAGGAAGGCGGGCAGGCGGTCGCCGCCGTTTTCGCGCCACTGGCTTCCTATCGCCCCGCACAACGGCAGGCGCGCGCCCTCGTTGATCAGTGGCAGCGCCGCGTCGAGGCAGCGTCCGTCCACGTTCTCGACGAAGATGTCGATGCCGTCCGGGCAGGCGGCGGCCAGCGCGGCGGCGAAGCCGGCGTCTTCGATGTCCAGCACCGCCGACGGGGCGAAGTTGTCGCGCACGTGCGCGCACTTGACCGCGCCGCTGGTCACCGCCACCACGCGCGCGCCGCGGTCTTGCAGCAACTGGCAGATCGTCGCGCCGATCGGCCCGCTGGCGGCGGCCACCACCGCGGTCTGGCCGGGCTGCGGGCGGCAGACTTCACGCACCGCCAGCCAGGCGATGTAACCGTACAGTCCGTACACACCCAGCGCGCTGCCCAGCGGCGCGACCTTGGGGTACAGCTTGCGCTTGATGCTGCGCGCATCGACGATTTCATGGGTTTGCCAGCCGCTGTGGGCCAGCACGTGGTCGCCCTCGCGGAAGGCCGGATGGCGCGACCGTTCCACCCGCGAAACCGTGGCGCAGGGCATGACCTGGCCCGGTTCCAGGCGATCGTCGGCAGGCGCGTCGGCCTGCATGCGCGCATGCGCGCAGATGTCGACCGAAACCAGGTGCGTGCGCAGCAGCAGTTCGCCCGGCTGCAGCGGCGTCAGCGTCGCCCGTTCGCGACGGAAGCAATCGGCGATGTTCCGCGCGGACGGACGATGCGCCAGCACCAGGCGGGTGTTGACCGGCAATTCGTCGGCCATGCGCAGGTTCGCCGGCACGACGATGCCTGCACGGGGGAGCGTGTGGGATGGAGTGTCCAGGAGCGTGTTCATGACGGCGGTCGCGGCGTCGGCTCAGAACGGCCTGAGCGCGTTGAGCAGGCGCTTGCCCTTGCTGGGCGGCGGCGTTGGCTGCTTGCCGCCGTCGTCGTCGGATTGGGCGGCGGCGCCCGCAAGATCGACGCCCAGCATCGCGGTGGCGGTGGACTTGGTGCGCACGCGCACGTTCCATTCCGGGTCCCACGGCTGCTTCGGGTCGGCCGGTTTCGGCGGCCAGACGAGGTTGGTTTCGGGGCCGTAGGCGATCATGCTCAGCGAGGCCACGCCGCCCTGGCTGCTGTTGCCGGTCGGCTGGAAGATGCCCTTCGGGATCGCGCAATGGGTGGTCGCCGGCGCCAGCAGCACCTTCTGCGCCAGCCACTTGTCGATGTACGAACCGGTCAGGTAGTCCAGCAGTTCGTGGCCCGCGCCGGCGACCTCGGAACTGCTCCAGGTGACGAAGGTGTGCTCGTCCTGCATCGCCATCGCATTGATGAAATAGCCGCGGCCGCGCTCCACCGGCTGCCACTGCAGGGCGATGCTGTCGGCCAGCCCGCCGCTGCTGGACAGGGCGATCTTCGGCATGAAGTCGGCGTTCTGGTTCAAATCGAATTGCAGCGATTCGGGCACGCCGTCGCCGACGATGCGGTGCTGGCCGACCAGCGAGGAACGCTCGGACACGCGCTTGGTGTTCTTCTTGTTCGGCCACAGGGCATAGGCCGGGCCGGCGTCGATGTCGCGGTCGGGAACGAACAGGCCCGGCGCCAGCCGGCCGCTGAGGTCCATGTTGCCGGCCTTGGCCTTCATCGTGAGTACCTTGGGCTGGCCGGGCCGTACGCCGGCCCCGCAGCCCCAGTACTGGCGGATGGTGATGTCGACTTCACCCTGTTCGTTCGGCTTGCCGCCATGGGAACTGCCGCCGGGCTTGCCCGGCGGTGGCGGCAGCAGCGGCAGCGATTCGCCCACGCCCAGTCCGGCGGGCACCTGCTGGGTAGCGGCGACGCCAGGCTTGAGGCTGTTGTACATCGCGATGTCGAGGAAGCGGCCCGTGCCTGGCGGGATGTCGCGCGACTGCGGATATTCCTGCGCCCCCTTGCCCACGCCCATCAAGCGGCCGGCGAAGCCGCCCACCGCGCCCAAACCAGGCATGCTGGCGGTGTCGTGGGTGGCGACGTCGATCCAGACCTGGGTTTCGACGACGGGTTTCTTCTGCGCGCCGGCGGGCAGCACGGCGGCGATCGCGACCGCCAGGCCGGCGGCGCGGAGGAACGGGCGGGACGACTGGGGCACGGGACAGGCCTTGCTGATGGGGGATTACCCTCCCATCGCAAGACGAGGCCGAAACAGGACATGTCCGGACCGCGCAAGGACTTCCCGGCCCGGCGCAGTGGCCGGGCGTTCGCAAGACCTGCGCGGCAGGGCCGCGCAGGCCGGCCGGTGCTTACCCCAGCGTGATGCCCTTGCTCTTGCGCTCGGCCAGGCGCTTTTCCAGGTAGTGGATGTTCTGCCCGCCGGCGCGGAAGCCCTGGTCGCGCATGATCCGCTGTTGCAGGGGAATGTTCGTCTTGATGCCGTCGACGATGAACTCGCTCAGCGCCACCTGCATGCGCGCGATCGCGGTGGCGCGGTCGGGCGCGTGCACGATCAGCTTGCCGATCATCGAGTCGTAGTTCGGCGGCACCCGGTAGCCGGTGTAGATGTGGGTGTCCACGCGCACGCCGGGGCCGCCCGGCGGGTAGAAGCCGCTGATCGCGCCGGGATTGGGCATGAAGGTTTCCGGATCCTCGGCGTTGATGCGGCACTCGATGGCGTGGCCGTCGATGGCGATGTCTTCCTGCCGGATCGACAGCTTCTGCCCGGCGGCGACGCGCAACTGCTCGGCGACCAGGTCGATGCCGGTAATCATCTCGGTCACCGGGTGCTCGACCTGGATGCGGGTGTTCATCTCGATGAAGTAGAAGCGGCCGTCCTCGTACAGGAACTCGAAGGTGCCGGCGCCGCGATAGCCGATGCGGATGCAGGCTTCCACGCAGACCTTGCCGATCTCGGCGCGCTGCTTCGGCGTGATCCCCGGCGCCGGCGCTTCCTCGACCACCTTCTGGTGGCGGCGCTGCATCGAACAGTCGCGCTCGCCCAGGTGGATGGCGTTGCCCTGGCCGTCGGCCAGCACCTGGATCTCCACGTGGCGCGGGTTCTCCAGGAACTTCTCCATGTAGACCTCGCCGTTGCCGAAGGCGGCCTTGGCCTCGGACTTGGTGGTCTCGATCGCGGTCTTCAGCGCTGCCTCGGCGTGGACCACGCGCATGCCGCGGCCGCCGCCGCCGCCGGCCGCCTTGATGATGACCGGGTAGCCGATCTCGCGCGCGATCTTGGTGTTGGCGACGATGTCCTCGCCCAGCGGCCCGCCGCTGCCGGGCACGCAGGGCACGCCGGCGGCCTTCATCGCGCGGATCGCCTCGACCTTGTCGCCCATCAGGCGGATGGTGTCGGCCTTGGGCCCGATGAAGACGAAGCCGGACTGCTCGACGCGCTCGGCGAAATCGGCGTTCTCGGACAGGAAGCCGTAGCCCGGATGGATCGCCTGCGCGTCGGTCACCTCGGCCGCGGCGATGATCGCCGGGATGTTGAGGTAGCTTTCCGCTGACGGCGCCGGGCCGATGCACACCGACTCGTCGGCCATCGCCACGTGCTTGAGGTTGCGGTCCACGGTGGAATGCACCGCGACCGTGCGGATGCCCAGCGTGTGGCAGGCGCGCAGGATGCGCAGCGCGATTTCGCCGCGGTTGGCGATGACGACCTTGTCCAGCATCGCGCGCGCCTCAGTTGATGACGAACAGCGGCTGGTCGAATTCGACCGGGTGGCCGTTCTCGCCGAGGATGGCGACGACGGTGCCGGACACGTCGGCCTCGATCGGGTTGAACATCTTCATCGCCTCGATGATCGCCAGGGTGTCGCCGGCCTTGACCGCCTGGCCGACGCTGACGAACGCCGGCTTGTCCGGCGACGACGAGGCGTAGAAGGTGCCGACCATCGGCGCGCGCACGACGTGGCCGTCGGGCAGCGCGTTGCCCGCCTTGGCGCTGCCGCCGGTGGCCGATTCGGTCGGCGACTGCATCGGCATCGGCGCGGCCGGGGCCGCCGCCGGCGCGGCGACGTACTGGGCGGGCGCGGCCATGCCGACGCCGCCCTTGGGCACGCGCGCCAGGCGCACGGATTCCTCGCCTTCCTTGATCTCGATTTCGGCGAGATTGGATTCTTCCAGCAGGTCGATGAGTTTCTTGATCTTGCGCAGGTCCATGGTGGGCCTCTTGGAGCGGGAAAGGGGAAAGGGGGTCAGGCGGACAGCCGCTTGATCGCGGCGTCCAGCGCGTAGCGGTAGCTGTCCGCGCCGAAGCCGCAGACCACGCCGACGGCGAGGTCGCTGAAATAGCTGTGGCGGCGGAACGCCTCGCGGGTGTGCGGGTTGGACAGGTGGATCTCGATGAACGGCAGGGCGACCGCCGCCAGCGCGTCGCGCAGCGCCACCGAGGTATGGGTGAAGGCGGCCGGATTGATCAGCACGAAGGCGGTGCCGTCGCCGCGCGCGGCCTGCACCCGGCCGACCAGTTCGTGCTCGGCGTTGGACTGGAAGCTCTCCAGCGCGTGCCCGGCCTGCGCCGCCTGCACGGCCAGCGCGGCGTCGATTTCCGCCAGCGTGGTGCGGCCGTAGACCTCCGGCTCGCGGGTGCCGAGCAGGTTCAGGTTGGGGCCGTGCAGCAGCAGCAGTTTCGCCATCGACCAGCAGGTATGCGGAAAGGGCGGCAGTGTGCGGGATGCCGGTGTTGCTGTCCAGTTCGCCGAAGTTTGTGACGTTTTAAGCGATTGTTTGAATCGGGGCCGGCTTACCGGCTCCCTGCCGCCCAGGCGCGGATTTCCCCGGTCTTGAACGGCCCGGTCCTAGTTTTGACGATCTTCCCGTCCGCCGCGACCAGCACGCTGTACGGCAGCACGCCGCGGGCGTTGCCCAGCTGCACGCTGGCGTCATCGGAACCGGGACTGTCCAGCAGCACCGGGTAGCCGACCGGGGTATGGGCCAGGAAACCGCTCACCGCTTCCGGGGTGTCCAGCGCAATGCCGACGACCTGGATGCCGCTGCCGGCCTGTTCGCGGGAGAAGCGTGCCAGTTCCGGCATTTCCTCCAGGCAGGGCGCGCACCAGCTCGCCCAGAAGTTCAGCAGCAGCGGGCGGCCGGCGAAATCGCCGGGCAGGCGCACTTGGCGGCCGTCCAGCGCGGGCAGCGCCAGCGCTGGCATCGCCTCGCCGACCTGGGACGGTGCGACGGCCATGCGTCCGGCAGTGGCGGACGAGGCCCGATACAGCGCCCGCTCCGCCGCCAGCCCGAGCAGGCCGGCGGCCAGCGCGGCGGCCAGGATCAGCGCGGTGGGATGTTTCATCGCGCCGCCCGCGCCAGCGCATCGCGGGCGATGGCCGGGGTCAGCACGGTCGGCAGCACCTCGCCTTCGCCGCCGCCGCGCGGGAACACCACGTACAGCGGCACGCCGACCGCCTTGTAGCGGTCGAGGAAGGCGGTGATCGCCGGGTCGGTGTCGGTCCAGTCGGCGACCATCAGCACGCCGCCGGCCTCGCGCAGCGCGTCGCGGAACGGTTCGCGGCCCAGCACCGCCTTCTCGTTGGCCTTGCAGGTCACGCACCAGTCGGCGGTGACGTCGACGAAGACCACGCGGCCCTCTTCGCGCAGCGCCTGCAGTTTTTCGGCCGAATACGCCACGCGGTCGGCGCCGGCGACCTCCGCCTTCGCCGGCGGCGGCAACCGCGCCGCCTGCCACGCCGGCCACAACGCGGCCAGCGCCAGCAGCAGCGCCAGCGCGCGCCAGGCCGGCGCGCCGCTCCAGCGCTTGCGTTCGTACCACCACAGCGCCAGCGCCAGCGCCACCAGCCCGGCCGCGACCAGCGCCATCGCATCGACGCCGCGCTGCTTGCCCAGCACCCACAGCAGCCAGATCGCGGTCAGGTACATCGGGAAGGCGAGCAACTGCTTCAGCGTCTCCATCCACGCACCGGGCCTGGGCAACAGCTTGGCGAACGCGGGCACGAAGGCGACCAGCAGCATCGGCAGCGCCAGGCCGAAGCCCAGCGCCAGGAACACCGTCAGCCCGCCCAGCGCCGGTGCGGCGAAGGCGTAGGCCAGCGCGCCGCCCATGAACGGGCCGATGCAGGGACTGGCGATCACGCAGGCCAGCACGCCGGTGAAGAAATCGCCGGCTGCGCCGG
This sequence comes from Pseudoxanthomonas sp., assembly GCA_047601245.1. GTDB lineage: Bacteria > Pseudomonadota > Gammaproteobacteria > Xanthomonadales > Xanthomonadaceae > Pseudoxanthomonas_A. The sequence continues at coordinate 1,778,039 of JASGJU010000002.1, read as the reverse complement.
AGCGACCCGCCAGTCGGCTGCCCGCACTGCCCAGGAAACCGCCCAGCGTGAACACGCCGGACAGGCTCAGGCCCAGCGCGAACAGCAGGTAGACCATCGCGGCGACGAAACCCGGCTGCTGCAACTGGAAGCCCCAGCGCGCGTGCAGCGCGACCGCGACCGCGCCGACCGCAGCGAAGGACACCAGCACGCCCAGCGTGTAGAGCAGGGCGTGCCGCTTCGCGGCAGCGCGGCTCTCGCCACTCTGCACGATGGCCAGCGCCTTCAGCGACAGCACCGGCAGCACGCAGGGCATCAGGTTCAGCACCAGTCCGCCCAGCAGCGCGAACAGCAGTGCGCGCAGCAGACCGCCGCCCGATGACGACGATGGCGGCAGCGAGCGCTTCGCGTTCTCGGCCGAAGCGTCGGCCGTCGCCGCAGCCGGGGTCGCGGTGTCGGCGGCCGGCGTTGCATCGGCGGCGGCCTCCGCCGGGTCCGCGGCATCGCCGGCCTCCGCATCCACCCTGCCCGCCGGCAGAGCGACCGCCACCGTGCGCGTCATCGGGGGATAGCAGATGCCGTCGGTCTGGCAGCCCTGGAAGGTCGCGACAACGTCCACGTTCGCCGCCCCGGCGCGCGTGCGATGCAGCGGCAGCGTCACCTCCACCTGGTCGAAATAGACGACCACGTCTCCGAAGTGCTCGTCGTGGTGGTTCGCGCCCGCCGGCCATTGCGGCTTGCCGGCGGCGATGCCGTCCGCGCCTTCGACCTTGAAGCTGTTGCGGTCGCGGTACAGGTAATAGCCAGGCGCCGGGGTGAAGCGCAGCAGCACCGTGTTGCCATCGCCGGCGATCGCCTCGAAGCCGAACGCGCGCTCCGCCGGCAGCGGCAGGGCGTCGACGCCGGCGGCGTTGCCGAACAACGGCAGCCCGCCGCCCGTCCGCGCGCCCGGCGTCGACGTGCCCGCGGTGTCGGCCGGCAGTGCGACCGTCAGCGTGCGCGTCTGCGGCGGATAGCAGATACCGGCGTCGGCGCAGCCCTGGTACTTCACCTTCAGCGCGATCGTGGCCGCGCCGGGGTCGGCCTTGCCTTCCAGCACGCCCAGCAGTTCGCCGCGGTAGGTCTCGACGTCGCCGAAGAACTCGTCGTGGTGGGCCTCGCCCTTCGGCAACTGCAGCTTGGCGGCGGCGAAACCGCCGCCCTCCGCCGTCGCGCTGGTGCGATGGCGGTACAGGTAATAGCCGTCGTGGATCTTCCAGTGCAGTTCGATGCGTCCGCGCGTCGGCGCGCTGGCGGTCAGCACGTAGGCCTGGTCGACCGGCAGCAGGTCGTCCGCATCGGCGGCCAGGGCGGGAAAACCGGCTGCGGCCAGCAGCAGGCACAGGACGGCGCGCAGCAACGACGGCATTGGCTGTGGGGTTCCTTGGTGGATCGGGGCCGGACGGGGGCCGGCCAGTATAGGTCGACCCGGGCGGTCCCTTGGCCCGCGCTTCATGACCAATCCGGTCGGTCCGAGTGCCCAGCGGAATATTAGGGTTCTCGCCCGCTTGCGGGAGGGCCAGTCCGGGCAGGACCGTGAGCCGCATGGATGCGGCGAACGAGCCCCCAGGGATGGGTTCACGGCGTGTCCTGCCCGGACTGGCCCTCCCGCAAGCGGGCGAGAACCAATATTTGTCCGCCTACCCCTTGAAAGCCGTCTGGCCGCCCCTACATGGCTACCAGCCCCGGTCCGCCGGGGTTTTCATGCCCGCGCCGCTGGCACTCTCGGGCCGAGAGTGCCAAAACGGACGCTAATCCCACAATTGCAAGCGCAATCAATCACTTGTAGAGGAATGCAATGAGCGCCAATCTCAAGCCGCTTTACGACCGCGTCGTCATCAAGCGCACCGAAGAAGAAAAGGTTTCCGCCGGCGGCATCGTGATCCCGGATTCGGCCACCGAAAAGCCGATCAAGGGCGAAGTCGTCGCCGTGGGCGAGGGCAAGGTGCTGGACAACGGCAGCGTGCGCACGCCGAAGGTCAAGGCCGGCGACCAGGTGCTGTTCGGCAAGTACAGCGGCACCGAGGTCAAGCTCGACGGCGTCGAGTACCTGGTGGTGAAGGAAGACGACATCTTCGCGATCCTCGCCTGATCGCGCGCTTCCGCCCCGCAACCCCCAACAATCTTCTTATCCAAGGAAATCAGCAATGGCTGCCAAAGACATCCGTTTCGGTGAAGACGCCCGTTCGCGCATGGTGCGCGGCGTCAACATCCTCGCCAACGCCGTGAAGGCGACCCTCGGCCCGAAGGGCCGCAACGTCGTGCTCGAGAAGAGCTACGGCGCGCCGACGATCACCAAGGACGGCGTGTCCGTCGCCAAGGAGATCGAACTGGCCGACAAGTTCGAGAACATGGGCGCGCAGATGGTCAAGGAAGTCGCTTCCAAGACCTCCGACAACGCCGGCGACGGCACCACCACTGCTACCGTGCTGGCGCAGGCGTTCATCCGTGAAGGTTCTAAGGCGGTCGCCGCTGGCATGAACCCGATGGACCTCAAGCGCGGCATCGACCAGGCCGTCAAGGCCGCGGTCGAAGAGCTGAAGAAGCTGTCCAAGCCGACCGCCGACGACAAGGCGATCGCCCAGGTCGGCACCATCTCGGCCAATAGCGACGAATCCATCGGCAACATCATCGCCGAGGCGATGAAGAAGGTCGGCAAGGAAGGCGTCATCACCGTCGAGGAAGGCTCGGGCCTGGACAACGAACTCGACGTCGTCGAGGGCATGCAGTTCGACCGCGGCTACCTGTCGCCGTACTTCATCAACAACCAGCAGTCGCAGCAGGTCGAGTTCGACGACCCCTACATCCTGATCCACGACAAGAAGATCAGCAACGTGCGCGAGCTGCTGCCGGTGCTGGAAGGCGTGGCCAAGGCCGGCAAGCCGCTGCTGATCGTCGCCGAGGAAGTCGAAGGCGAAGCGCTGGCGACCCTGGTCGTCAACACCATCCGCGGCATCGTGAAGGTCGCCGCCGTCAAGGCCCCGGGCTTCGGCGACCGCCGCAAGGCCATCCTCGAGGACATCGCCGTGCTGACCGGCGGCACCGTGGTCTCGGAAGAAGTCGGCCTGTCGCTGGAGAAGGCCACCATCAACGACCTGGGCCGCGCCAAGAAGATCCAGGTGTCGAAGGAAAACACCACCATCATCGACGGCGCCGGCAAGACCGACCTGATCGAGGCGCGCATCAAGCAGATCAAGGCGCAGATCGAGGAGACCTCCTCGGACTACGACCGCGAGAAGCTGCAGGAGCGCGTGGCCAAGCTGGCCGGCGGCGTCGCCGTCATCAAGGTCGGTGCGGCCACCGAAGTCGAGATGAAGGAAAAGAAGGCGCGCGTCGAAGACGCCCTGCACGCGACACGTGCGGCGGTGGAAGAAGGCGTGGTGCCGGGCGGCGGCGTGGCGCTGATCCGCGCCAAGGCGGCGATCGAAGGCCTGAAGGGCGCCAACGAGGACCAGAATCACGGCATCCAGATCGCCCTGCGCGCGATGGAAGCCCCGCTGCGCGAGATCGTCACCAACGCCGGCGACGAGCCGAGCGTCATCGTCAACCAGGTCAAGGAAGGCAAGGGCAACTTCGGCTACAACGCCGCCAACGGCCAGTTCGGCGACATGATCGAGTTCGGCATTCTCGACCCGACCAAGGTGACGCGCACCGCGCTGGTCAACGCCTCCTCGATCGCCGGCCTGATGATCACCACCGAAGCGATGGTGGCCGAGGCCCCGAAGAAGGAAGAACCGGCGATGCCGCCGGGCGGCATGGGTGGCATGGGCGGCATGGATTTCTGATCCGTCCAAGCTGGTCGTACCGCGTCACACGAAAAACCCCGCCGCATGGCGGGGTTTTTCTTTGTCATCGTTGCCGATGAAACAGTGGCGCGCCGGGAAACGCCGTGATTCAATGCCTGCCGATGAACGCCGACCGCGCCCGCTTCTACTTTTGGTACTACGGCTTTCCGATGCCGCTGGCGGAGGAAGGATCGCGTTCACCCTGAAGGAAACTTCGGACGCATCCCGGAAGCCGCCAGCAAAACTGGCGGCTTTTTTGTTGTCCCGATTCCCGTTCCGGAACCCCACGAAAACCCCACGAGAGAACTGCCGATGTCCCCGCTCACCGACGACCTGCGCATCCGCGCCATCCGGCCGCTGGCCACGCCGGCGCAACTGCTGGCGCAACTACCCTGCGACGAAACCGCCTCGGCCACCGTCGCCGCCTCGCGCGCGGCGCTGCACGCGATCCTGCATGGCCGCGACGATCGCCTGGCGGTGGTGATCGGCCCGTGTTCGATCCACGATCCGGCCGCGGCGATCGAATACGCGCAGCGCCTGCGCCCGCTGCGCGACGAACTGGGCGACGCGCTGGAGATCGTCATGCGCGTGTACTTCGAGAAGCCGCGCACCACGGTCGGCTGGAAGGGCCTGATCAACGATCCGGACCTGGACGGCAGCTTCGACATCAACAAGGGCCTGCGCACGGGCCGCGGCCTGCTGCTGGAAATCAACCGGCTGGGTCTGCCGGCGGGCGTGGAGTTCCTCGATGTGATCTCGCCGCAGTACCTAGCCGACCTGGTTGCGTGGGGCGCGATCGGCGCGCGCACCACCGAGAGCCAGGTGCACCGCGAACTGGCCTCGGGACTGTCGTGCCCGGTCGGCTTCAAGAACGGCACCACCGGCGACGTCAAGATCGCCGCCGACGCGGTCGGCGCGGCCGCGCATCCGCATCATTTCCTGTCGGTGACCAAGCAGGGCCAGACCGCCATCGTCACCACGCAAGGGAATCGCGATTGCCACGTCATCCTGCGCGGCGGCAAGGCGCCAAACTTCGACGCCGCCAGCGTGCAGGCGGCCGGCGAGGTGCTGGCCAAGTCGGGCCTGCCGGCGCGGCTGATGATCGACGCCAGCCACGCCAACAGCGGCAAGAATCCCGACAACCAGCCCGGGGTGATCGACGACATCGCCGTGCAGATCGAGAGCGGCGAAACACGCATCGTCGGCGCGATGGTCGAAAGCCACCTGGTCGGCGGCCGCCAGGATCTGGTCGAAGGCCGTGAACTCACCTACGGCCAGAGCATCACCGACGGCTGCCTGGGTTGGGAAGATTCGGTCGCGGTGCTGCAGCGGCTGGCGACGGCGGTGCGTGCGCGGCGCGGGTCGGCGGGTGCGAAAGCGGCCTGAGGGTCTTGGCTTGACGACACGCCGGGTCGGTGAAACCGACCCGGTTTATCGGGAATCGATGGCACGCCCTATTTGCCCAGCAATTCGATTTCGGCCAGCGAGAACTGCCGCGGATCGCTGGCCGCGGTGACGACCAGCCGGTACTGACGGTAGCGGGCGGGCGCATCAAGCCGGAACGGCCGGGTCTGGCGCGTCCATTCGAAACGCTCGCCGCTGCGGCGATCCAACTCCTTCCATGCCTTGCCGTCGTCGGAGCCTTCCAGCACCCAGGCGGTTGGATGGCCGCCGGTGTTGCCGGAAGTCAGCGTGTACATGGTGACCGCGGCATCCGGCTTCTGGTCGAAGACGTAGACGATCCGCACGGGCGTCGCGGCGAAGACCGCTTCGGTGCGCGAGGTGTCGTCAAACAGGTCGCCGGTGTTCGCGTCCGCTGCGCCGCGGCCCGCACCGGAGAGGTCGGCCAGCGGAACCGGCGGCGCGTCGCCGGTGGTCAGCGACGGCGGCAGGGCCGAAGCCTCGCTGCCCCACGTACTGCGTTCGGGCGACATGCGGAACTCGATGTCGCCGCCTTCGGCCAGCAGCCGGTGCGGGATCGTGGTGCGGTTCCAGGGGTTGCCGTTCACGGCGACGCCGGCGACGTACACGTTGTCGCGGCTGTTGTCCGGTGCGCGGATCGTCAGCGTGCGTCCGTTGCGCAGATGCACGGTGGCCCTGGCGAACAGCGGCGAGCCGATCGCCAGGTTCTCGCTGCCCATCTGCAACGGGTAGAACCCCAGCGCCGCGAACAGCCACCACGCCGAGGATTCGCCGTTGTCCTCGTCGCCGGGATAGCCCTGGCCGATCTCCGAGCCGACGTACATCCGCGCCAGCGTTTCGCGCACGATCTCCTGCGTGCGCCACGGCTGCCCGGCGTACAGGTACATCCACGGTACGTGGTGGGCGACCTGGTTGGAGAAGCCCCACTGGCCCATGCGCACGTCGCGCGCCTCGACCATTTCGTGGATCACGTCGCCGTAGGAGCCGGGATGGCCGGCAGTCTCGGGCGTGGCGAAATAGGCGTCCAGCTTGCGCGCCAGTCCGTCGCGGCCGCCGTACAGGTTGGCCAGCCCCTGGCCGTCGTGCGGCGCCAGGAAGGCGAAGCCCCAGCCGTTGGTTTCGGTGTAGTCGTGGTCGTGGCCCCAGACTTCGGGGTCGTAGTCGGCGGCGGTCGATTTCCACTTGCCGTCGACCGCGCGCCCCTGGAAGAAGTCGATGGCCGGGTCGAACATGCGCACGTAGTTCAGCGCGCGGTTGCGGTAGTAGTCGCGCTCGGTCAGCAGCCGTTCGCGCGGGATCGCGACCGCCGGGTCCTTCGTCATCGCTTCCAGCATGTTGGCGATGCCGTAGTCGTTGATGTAGCCCTCCAGCGCCCAGGACACGCCTTCGCCGACGGCATCGGGCGTGTAGCCGATGAAGGGCGCCACGTCCATGCCCTTGCGGCCGACGTTGTCGTTCGGCGGCGCGACGGCGGCGTTGCGGATCGTCGCGGCGTACAGCGCGGCTACGTCGATGCCGCGCACGCCCTTGACGTAGGCGTCGGCGAAGGCCACGTCCGAACTGGTGCCGGTCATCAGGTTGGCGTAGCCGGGCGAGGACCAGCGCGGCACCCATCCGCCGTCGCGGTAGTGCTGCAGGAAACCATTGACCATCTCCGCGGCCTGGTCGGGCGCGAACAGCGAATACGCCGCCCACGCCGTGCGGTAGGTGTCCCAGAAGCCGTTGTTGACGTAGACCTTGCCGTCGACGACCGCCGCGCCGGTCACGGTTTCGGTGGTTCCGGCGGGGATGTCCTTGCTGGCGGAGGACTGCACCGCGTGCCGCCAGTGCGGGGCGTCGTTGTCGCCGACGTTCTCGTGGCCGGCGTTGGGATACAGGAACAGCCGGTAGAGGTTGGAATACAGCGTGGTCGTCTGGTCCGGCGTGGCGCCTTCGACTTCGATCACACCGAGCCGTTCATCCCACGCCCGTTGTGCGCGTTCGCGCACGTCGTCGAAACCGTCGTCCGCGGCGATTTCCAGCGCGAGGTTGCGCCTGGCTTGCTCGACGCTGATCAGCGAGGTGGCGATCTGCATCGTGACGGTGCGCGTTTCCCCGGCGTCGAAGCGGAAATAGCCCGTCACGTTGACGCGCTTGCCGCCCTTCGGCCCATCGGTCGCGACCAGCTTGCCGCTGGCGACGACCGGGCGGTCGAACTTCGCGTAGACGAACATGCGGCCGGCGCCGTTGGACAGCCCGCTGCGCGTATCGGTGTAGCCGGTCAACTCGCCGGTGGCGGGCGACAGGAACAGGCCGCCGCGGTCATCGACGTTGTCGAAGATCAGGTTGGCGTCGTCGCTGGGGAAGACGAAGCGGAACATCGCCGCATGGTCGGCGGGCGCGATCTCGGCGACGATGCCGTTGTCCAGCGCGACGCGGTAGTGGTGCGGCCGGGCGACCTCGTTCTCGTGGCGGAACGGCACCGCGCGCGCGGCGCGTTCCGCGCGCGGCGCGCCGTGCGCAATCGACGGCATGACCTGGAAGGTCTGGCGGTCGCCCATCCACGGGCTGGTCTCGTGGGTCAGGGTCAGCGCTTCCAGCCGCGGTAGGTTGTCCGCGTCGTTGCGGCGGGCGTATTCGTAGAACCAGCTCAGCGAGCCGGCGTCGGTGACCGGCGCCCAGAAGTTGAAGCCGTGCGGCATCGCCGTGGCCGGGATGTTGTTGCCGCGCGAGAACGCGCCGCTGGCGTTGGTGCCACGCGTGGTCAGCACGTGGTCGCTGGGGCGCCTGGACGCCGCAGCGTCGGCGTTGGTAGCGACGTCGACGATTGCGATGTCGTCGATCCAGCCGCGAAAACGCGCCGCGCCGGGCGGTTCCTGGTAGCCGACCAGGATCTGGACGATGCGCTTGCCCGCCACCACCTCGCCGATGCGCGATTGCTTGTGGTTCCACTGCTGCGTGTACAGGGACTTCGATTCACCTTGCCCATGCGGCGACAGCACGAAGCCGTGCTGGTCGCGTGCGCCAAGCCCGGACAGGCGGGTGCCGTCGCTGAAGCGCAGGTCGACGGCGGCGAAGGTGGCGGGGTAACGCAGATCCCCGTCGGTGAATTCCGGGAAGATGCGGTACGACAATTCCGTCGTCGCGGTCACCGGGATGGAAACGTCGAACAGTTTCCGGGAGGCTTCCCCGCCGCGGGTGGTTTCGCCGGCATATTCGAGCGAATGCAGGCCGGTGAAACCCACGCCGGTTCTGGCGGTGTAGGCGGTATCGGGGCCGCCGGCGACGTGCACATCCAGGCGCGCATCGCCACCAGTACGGTCTGCCGTGGCAGCGAGTTTTGGCTCACCGGTTTCGAAGGACGAGCGGAACAACGTCGCTGGACCGGTATTCACCGCCGCCGGATCGGACGCGATAGCCGATGTCGAATAGATTGCTATGGCGATGCATGCCGCGCCCGCCATGCACGCGCCGTGCATGCGGGAAGAAAGTATCCGGATCATCTTCGCGCCTCCTGCTTCAATGACCCTGGCGCAGCACGGCCAGCACGTCGTGGCAGGCGCCCATGGTGTGATAGTCGGTCTTGCCGGCGGGACTCTTCTCGTCGTCGTACTTGCGGTTCTCGCGGTCGAGGATGCGGTACCACGCGCCGTAGCGATGGTCGATCATGTTCCGCCACGCGTAGTCCCACAGCCGGTCGTACCAGCGCCAGTAGGCGTCCTCGCCGGTGGTGGCGGCCAGGCGCGCGGCGGTGGCGATGGATTCGGCCTGCACCCAGAAATACTTGTCCTCGTCGCAGACGAAGTTCTCGCCGTCGGGCAGGGAGCGCCCCGGCACGTCCTTGCGCAGCTTCTCCGGGGCGAAACCGTAGACTAGCCCGCCGAATTCGTCGTCCCATGCCGCCGCGACCGCGCGGTCGAACAGTTCGCGCGCCTTCGGCAGCAGCCAGTCGGCCGACTCGCCGAGCGTGCGCAGGTGGCCGTCGAGAACGTGCCCGTTCAAAATCAGCAGCAGCTTGGCCCATTCGGTCTGGTGGCCGGGCTGGAAGCCCCACGGGCGGAACAGGTGGCGCGGGTCGTCGCGGTGGTAATCGGTATCGACCTTCCAGTCGCGGTCGTAGTGCTCCCACACCAGCCCGCCGGCCTGCGCGGCCTGCCGACGGGTCATGTGGTCGGCGAGCAGCAGGGCGCGGTCGAGATAGCGGCGCTCGCCGCTGGCCTCGTAGGCGGCCAGCATCGCCTCGCACATGTGCATGTTGGCGTTCTGGCCGCGGTAGCCGGTGAAGTTCCAGTCGCGGTCGGCCTCGTCGCGGTACAGGCCGGGGCCTTCTTCCCAGTAATGCTGCTGCAGCAGGTCCCAGGTTTCGTCCATCCAGGGTTGCGCCTCGTCGATGCCGGCCTTGACCGCGATCGAATACGCCAGCAGCACGAAGGCCGCGCCGTAGCAGTGCTGCGTCGTGTCTTCTGGGCGGCCGTCGCGCAGCGTCCAGAAGTAGCCGCCGCTGCGCGGGTCGCGGTGCCGGTCGCGTAGGTAGGCCAGGCCGTGGCGCGCTGCCTTCAGGTATTCGTCGCGCAGCGCCGGGTCCTCGCCGCCGAATTCGTTGGCGGCGGTCGCGTAGTTGAAGACGAAGCGCGCGCTGCTGACCAGGTGGCGGTGCGAGGCGTCGTAGACCGTGCCGTCGTCCTTGAAGTAGTGGAAGAATCCGCCGGCCGGGTCGATGCAGCGCGGGTGGTAGAACGCCATCGTCCGGCGGACGTGCTCGCGCAGGAAGTTTTCGCTGCGGAAGTCGCTGTGCGGGGGAACGGCTTGGTTCATGGTCTACTCCGAAGGGGAAGCGAGGGCGTCGGCCAGCGAGCGTACGCGCAACGTGCCGCGCAGCGCGTCGAGGCCGGCATTGGAAGAGATACGCAACGAAACGCTTTCGCCGGGCAGCAGGGTCAGCGCGTTGTCGGAAAGTTCGGCATCGATTTCGCCGAAATCGATCCAGAGGGCGCGCGCAAGCCGCCTAGTGTGCAGATCGAGCACGAAACCATCGCCATCACGGCGAAATTCTGCGCTCAGACCAGGATCGGGCCAGGCGATATCCTTGGCCGCGGTGAAATACACGACGCCACGTGAGGCCGGTTCGCCTTTGATCTCGAGTTCGAATACGGCGACATGCGCCTTCCTGTCTGCGCCTGCGAGCAACTCGGCATCGCCGTATTCCGCGACCGCCGAAGCGGAAAGGGGCGCCAGCGTCACGGGCCTGCGCTCGTCGCGCAGCACATCGCCGTCCAGCGACATTACGCGCAGGTGCAATTCTCCGTTGCGTACGCTGGTGCGGTCGTTGAGCAGGCTGACCCGGGTCCTGCCTTCCGCGTCGCGCAGTGCGGCGACGGCGACCGGCGCGAAGAAGCGCCGCGCATGGAACTGCAGCATCTTCCAGTGCCCGAACCAGTCCATCCCCGACCACGACGCGCCCGGCCACACGTCGTTGAGCTGCCAGTACAGCGAGCCCATCGTGTACGGCCGGCTGGCGCGGTGGTGCAGCGCGGCCAGTTCGATGCCTTCGGCCTGCATCGCCTGGCCTAGGTAGATGAAGTCGTCGAAATCCCTCGGCTCGCCGAATTCCATGCGGATGTAGTGCAGCAGGCGCTCGTTGCCCTTGCCGGCGAGGAACTTCTGGTGCGCCTCGATCACCGGCGAATCGACGCGCTGCTCGCCGCGTTGCGCGAAGGCGTCGACGGTGCGCCGCACCGGCCACGCCTGCAGGCCGTACTCGGACATGAAGCGCGGGGTGATGTCGAGGTACTTGACCGGCGGATGCGCGGGGTTGCCCCACACCTCCCAGTAGTGCATGTCGCCGCTGGCGGGCGTGTTGGCGACTTCGGCCAGGTCGTCGCCGGGCGAACTCGACCAGTAGGCGATGCTGCCGGCCTCCTCCTCGACCACCTTGCGCAGGTCGCGGCCGAACAACTGCACGTAGCCGTTCCACACCTTGTCCGCGAAGGCCAGGTCGGCTTCCTTCAGCGTCTTGCCGTGGCCCCAGTACTTCCAGGCGATCTCTTCCTCGTTGTTGCCGCACCACAGGACCAGGCTCGGATGGTTGCGCAGCCGGCGCACCTGGTCGCGCGCCTCGGCGATCACGTTGCCGCGGAAAGCGTCGTCCCAGGCCGGCTGCATGCCGCCGCCGAACATGAAGTCCTGCCAGACCAGCAGGCCGAGTTCGTCGGCGATGTCGAAGAAGTCGTCGCTTTCGTAATAGCCGCCGCCCCAGTTGCGGATCATGTTCATGTTGGCGTCGCGCGCCGACTGCAGCGCGCGGCGCAACTGTTGCCGGGTGACGCGCGGCGGAAACATGTCGAACGGGATCGCGTTGGCGCCCTTGGCGAACACCGGGATGCCATTGACCGCGAAATAGAAACTGCGGCCCTTGCCGTCGGCGTCGCGGCGCAATTCGACGCTGCGCAGGCCGGTGCGCGCTGAAATCGTCGCGACGACGCCCTGGTTGCCTGCGATTTCGAGTTCGTAGCGGTACAGCGGCTGCGCGCCGTAGCCGTTCGGGTACCATCGTTGCGGCTGGTTGATCCGCAGCGGCACGGACACCGTGCTTGCGCCTTCGGCGACGGCGATGTCGCGTCGGGTGATGCGGCTGCGCTTGCCATCCGGCGCGGTCTGCCACAGTTGCAGGCGGTAATTGCCGGCGCGCACCGAATCGAGGGAGGCGATCGCGGTCAGTTCCGCGCGCGCGGCATCGACGCGGTCCTGCCGCAGTTGCAGGTCGTCGATGCGCAGCGCGTCCCAGCTTCGCAGCTTGACCGGCTTCCATGCGCCGGCGGTGACGTAGCGCGGGCCCCAGTCCCAGCCGTAGTGGTAGCCGGGCTTGCGCGCGAAGTTGCCGGTCATCGCGTCGGTCGGCTCGTCGCCGTAGGGCGAGGGATAGTTGCCAGCGATCTTGTGCGGCATCGCCTGCACCTGCGGCAGCAGTTTCGCGATCGGCGAACGGAAGACAATGCGCAGTTCGTTGCCGCTCGCCCGCAGCCTGCCTTGCACCGGCACGCGCCAGGTCCGGAAGCTGTTGTCGGCGTCGAGCAGCTTGTCGCCGTTGAGGAAGACCTCGGCGAAGGTGTCCAGCCCTTCGAACACCAGTTCGCTGCGCGCGGCGTCGCGCGCGTCGCGCGGCGCGTCGAAGTCGGTGCGGTATTCCCAGTCGGCCAGCCCGATCCATTGCAGGCCGGCCTCGGGCGCGCCGACATAGGGGTCGGCGATCAGCCCGTTCGCCAGCAGGTCGGTGTGCACGGTGCCCGGCACCGCCGCCGCATGCCATTGCGCGGCCTCGGGATGCGCCGCGGCCTGCGCATTGCCGGGGAGCAGGCGGAATTGCCAGCCGTCGCCGATGACCCGTTCGCCCGCGTGCGCGGCGAATGCGGACGCAAGGGCGAGCAGGAGCCCGGCGATCCTGCGGAAGGGCGAGTCGGTGCGATGGACGGATTCGGACATTCCGGTCATGGGAGGGCAGGGGCCTTGCAGCAACGGTCGATGTATTCCTGGTGCGAAGGCATCGCCTCGACGGCGGAAGCGATGTCCCGGCGCACGCGCTCGACGAACTTGGCCAGTTCTTCCTCGGGCATCTGGTCGACGATCGGATGGTAGCCTCCGGGCACGATGCGCTGGCCCAGCATCACCTGCACCCAGTTGGGCAGGGCGAAGAAATCCTCGCCGTTGCGGAAATAGCGGCCGCCGTGGCGGAACAGGTCGAGGGTTTCGCGCAGCGTGTCCGGCACCTGCATGGCGCGGCACTCGTTCCAGAACGGCGAGTCGTCGCGTTCGGTGGCGTGGTAGTGGAGGATCAGGAAGTCGCGTATCCGTTCGTATTCGAACGTGGTGTCGCGGTTGTAGCGGTCCGATAGCAGCGGATCGAAGTCGCGGTCGGGGAACAGGCCGAGCAGGCGCTCGATGCCCGACTGGGCCAGGTAGATGCTGGTCGATTCCAGCGGCTCCATGAAGCCGGCGGCCAGGCCCAGCGCGATCACGTTCCCGTTCCAGAACTTCCTGCGCATGCCGGCGGTGAAGCGCAGCGGCCGCGGATCGGCCAGCGCGCGGCCGTCGATGTTCTGCAGCAGGATCGCGGCGGCTTCGTCGTCGCCGAGGTGCCGGCTGCAATAGACGTGGCCGTTACCGACGCGGTGCTGCAGCGGAATGCGCCACTGCCAGCCGGCCTTCAGCGCGGTCGCGCGGGTGTACGGCGTCGGCGGGCCGACGCTTTCGCACGGCACGGCCATCGCTCGGTCGCAGGGCAGCCAGTGGCTCCAGTCGACGTAGCCGGTCCGCAGCGCCTGCTCGATCAGCAGGCCACGGAAGCCGGAGCAGTCGACGAACAGTTCGCCCTCGACGCGCTCGCCGCTTGCCAGCGCGACCGATTCGACGAAGCCGTCCTCGGCGCGCTGGTTCACGCCGACGATCCTGCCCTCGATGCGCTGCACGCCCCGGCGTTCCGACAGCTCGCGCAGGTAGCCGGCGTACAGGCCGGCGTCGAAATGGTAGGCGTAGGCGATGTCGGCCAGCGGCGCGCCCGGCGGCGCGCCCTTTGCGCCGGGCGCGAACTTGCCTTGCGGCGCCATCACCGTTTGCAGTGAATAATCGCCGATCGCCGGTGCGCGTCCGGCGAGGAACAGCTTCAGCCAGAACTGATGGAACGGCAGCGGCCCCAGCGAACGGCCGATGACGCCGAAGCCGTGGATATAGCCGTCGCCGATGCGGGACCAGTCCCGGAACTGGATGCCGAGCTTGACGGTGCCCTGCGTGCGCCGGATGAACTCGGCTTCGTCGATGCCGAGCATCTGTCCGTTGAACGAGCGGATGTGCGGGACGCTGGCCTCGCCGACGCCGACGATGCCGATTTCTTCGGACTCCACCAATCGGATCGACGCTTCCCTGCCGAGATAGATGGCCAGCGCCGCCGCCGCCATCCAGCCGGCGCTGCCGCCGCCGACCACGACCACGCTCCTGATCCGGTTGTCGGCGCTCGTCACTGCGGATGTCCTCTTCGTGGCATGGGACCGGAGTCGTGCGGCGTGGATTATGTCCGCGACCGCGGCGCCCGACCTAAAAAATCGGCAGTTGCGCGGACGGGCAACTGCCGGGGGAAAGCCCCCCGCGCCGGCCGGCACGAGGGGGCGAGGGGACTTCAGAACTTGTAGGTCAGGCCCAGGTACAGGACGCGGCCGGCGTAGCCGTTGGAGTAGAAGCGGTCCTTGGTGTCGTTGCCCAGATAGGAGCGCGTCTCTTCCTTGGTCAGGTTCAATACCGAGGCGGTCATGCTCAGCGCGTCGCTGAAGTTGTACGCCGCGTTCAGGTCGACCTGCTGGTAAGGCTCCTCGTAGACGTTCAGGCCGTTGACCAGGCCGTCGACCACCTGGCCGCGACGGTTGTACGAAGCGCGTACGAGCAGCTTTCCGGTTTCGTAGAACACGGTGAAGTTGGCCTGGTTCTTCGCGCTGCCGACCAGCGGCGACTTGCCGATGTCGGTGCCGTCCTCGAGGGTGATGGCCGCTTCGTTGGTCTTGTTGTACGTGTAGTTGGCCTGGAAGCCGAGGCCGAAGTCCAGCGTGTGCTGGGCGTAGAACTCGACGCCTTCCGAAACCGCGTCGCGGCCGCCGGCGCTGGTCGAATAGTTCTGCACCGTGACGGTTTCGCCGCCGACGTCCATGGATACGTCCTGCACCACCGGGACCGAGAAGTTGCTGACGTCCTTGCGGAACAGTCCCAGGCCCACGACCGAACCCGGATGGAAGTACCACTCCAGGCCCAGGTCGTACTGGGTGGCCTTGTACGGTTGCAGCTTCTTGTTGCTGCCCGAGCCGTACCAGCCCATCTGGTCCGAACCGCCGATCAGGCGTTTATCGTCGATGTATTCCTGACTGTAGTATTGCAGGCCGCCGGGTGCGGCGATGTCGTTGTAGCTGGGGCGGGCGATGACCTTGGACGCGGCCGCGCGCAGCAGCAGATTGTCGGTCAGGTCGTAGGCGAGGTTGAAGCTCGGCAGCACGTCGGTGTAGGAGCGGTCGAGCGAACTGACCACGAAAGACGAAATGTGCCCGCTGGCCGGATTGCTGTTGCTGTCCGGCAGGGTAGTGAAGCCGCTGACGCAGCCGGAGCCGTCGGGCGCGCCGGCGGCCGGCAGGCCGCCCGCCTGGCAAGGCATCGGATTGCCGGCAGCATCGTCGTAGAAGTAGTCGTTGTAGTAGTCGACCCGGTCCGTCGAGTCGGCATGCTGCCGGGTGCTCGCGAAGCGCACGCCGACGTTGCCGCGCAGGCGTTCGGTGCTGAAATTGGCCTGCAGGTAGGCGGAGTAGATCGTCTCGTCGACGTTGTAGACGAAGTTGTCTTCGTTGCGGGTCTGCATCGCCCCGTAGGTCTGGTTCAGGTAGGCGATGTAGGCCGGATAGTTGATGGCCGGGTACGCGCTGGCGTTGATGCCGCCGGCGAGGTTGGTCAACGAGTACAGGAACTCCGGCAGGAAGGTGTTGGCGGTCTCGGGGCAGCCGCCGTTCTGGAAGCGGTTGTCGTAGTTGCCCGGATCGGTGCCCTGGCAGACCCAGTAGTTGTTGCCGGTGTTGCGATGGATGCCGCCGTCGCGGTACTTGACGCCGAACTGCAGCGATTCCAGGAAGCCCTCGTCGTTGCGCCAGGTGGTGTCGATCTGGGCGTATTTCTGCTGGGTGCGGTTGCGGGTCCAGGATGAACTGGTCGAACCGAGGTCGATTTCCTCGATGCCGTTCATCAGGTTCGCCATCAGTTCCGGCGAGAACGTCATCGTCGGTGTGCCGAGCAGGCTCCAGGCGCTGGCGTAGTTGCCGAGCGTGTAGCTGCCGTCCGAGTTCTGGTGGCGCGGCTTGATCGGCACCGCGAGTTGCAGTTCCGGTCCGCCCTTGGCCCAGGTGCGCCCGCCCTTGATGGTGGCGTCCACCGATTCGCCGTGCCACTCGATCTCGAGGTCGGCGGCCTGCGACAGCGCGTTTTCGACGTTGTAGCTGCCGGTGATCTGCGGCGTCGGGATGGTGCAGTCGTCCGGACCCCAGCCGCCCGGGGCCATGCCGCCCGCCGCGGCCGCGGCTTCGCTGCAGTAATACGTCTTACCGGCGTGCGCGCTGTAGTTCGCCCCGGTGACGATGGTGCCGCTGGGGTCGAAGGTCAGGCCGTCGAGCATGCGGCCGCCGGGCCAGTTGCCGTCGCCGGAGTAGCGGGCCAGGTTCCATTCCGGAATCTTCAGCGTGTTGGTCTGGGAGTTCTGCGACAGGTCGAAGCGGAAGTAGTTGGCCGTCATGGTCAGGTTGTCGGCCGGCTTGAACTGCAGGGTCACCTGTCCGCCCTTGCGCTCGCGTTCTTCCTCCTTGACGTTGAAGTTGACCGAGGTCGGCATCATGAAATTGGTGTAGTAGTTGCCACCCTGGTCGTAGAAGCCCGACTGGCCCCACCAGTAGGTGGTCAGGCCCGACGGCTTGCCGTTGACGTCGGTCGCCGGGTGCGCGTCGTAGTCGTCGCCGTACCACTGCCAGTTCTCGGTGCTGGTGCCCAGGGTGCGGGTGGTGCGCTTCTGGTCGGTGTAGCCGACGAAGATGCCGAAGCGGTCGTCCTTGTCGTGCCAGGAGTACGAGCCGGAGAACTGGCCGTCGGTCTTCTTGGACGTGTCGGCCCAGGTGCCTTCGGCGGAGACGAAGCCGGTGTTGGATTCCATCTCCAGCGGGCGGCGGGTGTGCAGGATCACGGTGCCGCCGATGCCGCCTTCGTCGATGCGCGCTTCCGGCGACTTGAACAGCTCGGCGCTGGACAGCATGTTCGACGGCAGCAGCATGTAGTTGAACGAGCGGGTCGGATCGCCGTTGGATTCGGCGGTGGCGATGTAGTTGCCGTTCAATTCGGTCAGGGTCAGTTCCGAGGACAGGCCGCGGACGCTGACGTTCTTGCCCTCGCCGCCGCTGCGGGTGACGATCACGCCCGGCACGCGCTGCAGCGCGTCGGCGACGTTCTTGTCGGGGAACTTGCCGACGTCCTCGGCGGTGACCACTTCGACGATCGCGTTGGCGTTGCGCTTCTGGTCCAGGCTTTGCTCGATCGCGTAGCGGTAGCCGCTGACGGTGACCTTGTCCAGGTCGGTGGCCTGCTGCTGCGGGGCATCGGATTCGGCCGCCTGCTGGGCGAAGGCAGCGGCCGGGACGACCAGCGCGATGGCGATCGCGGCGGACAGCGCATTGCGGATGTGCGTGGATGACATCTGTTTCATTCCAATCTCCCTCTCCAGGATTGAATTGACGATTGCTGCGGGCGCGGTTTAGATCGATCCAAATCCTGGGTTGAGCGTATCCCGACGTTCCCGGGCGGCTTCCCGGTTGAATCCTCGGCGCCGGTTGGCGTCGCAACCTCCGACCGTGACGGGATTGCGATTTGGATCGATCTAATCAGCCGGGGTCATTATTAACACGGCGTTCGTCCCGGTGCATGCTGCCGCGCAGCAAGGAACCGGCGACGTCGCCGGGCCGGTTTCCCTCAGGCGTCCGCCGGCTGCGGTTCGCCGAGCAGCGCCATCGCTTCGGCGTGCGTGGGCAGGGCGGCGAAGGCGCCGTGGCGCGTCACCGCCAGCGCGCCGCAGGCCGAGGCATAGCGCAAGCAGCGTTCTAGCGCGGACGGATCCGCCAGCAGGCCGTCGAAGTTGCGCGCGTCGATGCCGTGGCGTTGCAACTGCGACAGCAGGCCGCCGATAAAGGCGTCGCCGGCGGCGGTGGTGTCGACCGCCTTGACCGTGAACGCCGCCAGTTCGCCGCCGCGCCCGCGCGCATGCCAGCGCAGTGGCGCGCCGCCGTCGGTGACCAGCACCAGCCGCGCGGTGCGCAGCAGGCGCGCGACGATCTCGTCGTCGCCGTGGCGGCCTTGCTTGAGGTGTTCCAGTTCCTCGCGCGCCAGCTTGATCAGGTCGGCCGCTTCCAGCGCCTGCCACAGCACCGGCAGCACCGGCGCGGCATCCGGCCACAGCGCCGGCCGCAGGTTCAGGTCGAGGCTGACCAGCGCGCCGCCGGCCCGCGCCCGCGCCATGCCCGACAGCGTGGTCGCGGCGATGTCGGGATCGGTCAGGCTGTTGCTGCAGACGTGGAAGGTGCCCGTTTCGGCGAGGCAGTCCGGATTGAAGTCGGCGTCGCGGAACAGCAGGTCGGCGGCCGGCGGGCGATAGAAGCTGAAACTGCGTTCGCCGTGCGCATCCAGCGAGACGAAGGCCAGCGCGGTCTTCGCTTGCGTGGTGCGGCGCACGTAGCGCGTGCCGGCGCCGGCTTCGCGCAGGCTGTGCAGCAGGAAGTCGCCGAACATGTCCTCGCCCAGCATGCCGACGAATTCGCAGCGCCCGCCCAGCCTGGCGACCGCGACCGCGGCGTTGGCCGGCGCGCCGCCGGCGAACTGGCGGAACGTCGGCGCTTCGCCGGCGGCCGGCGGCGCGGCGAGGAAATCGATCAGCGCCTCGCCGAAGCAGACGATGGTGTTGGAGGGATTCATCGGCCGGCGCTCGTGTCGGTGGAAGGCCGCGCGACGCGGCGGATGGATTGCGGGTTTCGCTCAGGTGGCAGGCGCATGCGCAGTGCTCTCACGTTCGGTCAGTTGCACGCGTACGATCACGGCGCGGCGCGGTTGCGACGGTGCGGCGGCGCGTTGCAGCAGCATTTCCGCCGCCTGGCGGCCGCGCGCGCGCGGATCGGCGGCGAGGGTGGTCAGCGGCGGAATGCCGACCGCGGCTTCAGGGATGTCGTCGAAGCCAGTGACGGCGAAATCGACGCCGGGATGGCGGCCCAGCCGCGCCAGGCCCAGCATCAGGCCCAGCGCCACCGCATCGTTGTAGCAGACCGCCGCGGTCGGCGCGGGTTCGCTTGCGAACAGTTCCTCGGCGTGCGCGTTGGCTTCGATGCGGGTGGGCGCGGTTTCGATCATCCAGCGCGGATCGACCGCGATGCCCGCTTCCAGCAGCGCGTCCCGATAGCCGAGGCGACGCTGATGGCAGGAACTGGAATCGGCGTGGCCGCCGTAGAAGGCGATGCGGCGGTGGCCCAGTTCCAGCAGCCGCGTGGTCGCGGCGCGCGCGCCGGCGCGGTTGTCCAGTCCCAGGAAGTCGTATTCGAAACCGGTCGGCCGGCTCTGGGTCGGCTCGTTCTTGAGCGAGTCGTTCTCGATCAGTTCGCGGTTGAACACCAGCAGCGGCGTATGCCGGCCGATCGCCAGTTCGATGTCGGCGGCGTCGCTGTTCTCGGCCGGCGACAGGATGATCCCGGCCGGGTGGTGCTCCATCAGCGAGCCCAGCACCTGCCGCTGCCGCGCTGGCGATTCGTTGCTGCAGCCGAGCAGGGTCACGTAGCCCTTCGCGCCCAGCGCTTCGTCCACGCCGGCGGCGAATTCGGCGAAGAACGGGTTGGACAGGTCGTTGATGACCAGCGCGACCGCGGAGGAGACGCGCTGGCGCAGGTTGGCGGCGGCGCGGTTGTAGACGTAGCCCTGGCGCTGCATTTCCTCCTCGACCCGGCGGCGCGTGTCGGCATGCACCAGCGGGCTGCCGCGCAGCACCAGCGACACGGTCGCGCGCGATACCCCGCAGGCGCGCGCGATGTCGTTCAGGGTGATTCGGCGCGGCGGATGGTTCAAAATGCTCCCCGGTTTGATTTGGATCGATCCAATCAGGTATATCCTGCGATAACCGCCGACCACCCGCAAGCCGCGCCGCGGCAAGGCGGGGACGCCGGCCGGCTTCGCTCCGGGCCGCGTGCGGCCGACAGTCACATGGGAGGGTACATGTACGGATTCGCCGTTTCGATACGGGCCGGCAAGGGCAAGCGGATGGCGTGCGCCCTCGCGCTGGCGGCGGGGCTGGCCGGCGCGCCGGCGATGGCCGCGACGGGCGACGACCTGCCGGCGCTGGTCAACACCTTCATCGGCACCCAGAACGAGGGCAATACCTTCCCCGGCGCGTCGGCGCCGTTCGGCCTGATCCAGGTCAGTCCGACCGGCACGCACTACGCCGGCTGGCGCTACGGCGACGAGCGGATCCGCGGCTTCGGCCATTCGTTCGTGTCCGGCGCCGGTTGCTGGGAGCAGGGCGGGCAGGTGTCGGTGCTGCCGGTGACCGGCACGATCGGTCCGGGCGGCGATTTCGATACCGGCGACGCCAAGAATTTCGACCATCGCAAATACGGCGCGCGCTACAGCCACGACGGCGGCGCCGGGCAGGCCGGCTACTACAAGGTGCGCTTGACCGACTACGGCGGCATCGACGTCGAGGCGACCGCGCTGACCCGCGCCGCGGCCGAGCGCTACACGTTCGGCGTCGACGCCAAGACCGGCCACGTGCTGGTCAACGTCGGCCAGGCCAACGACAGGCACCGCGTGATCGGCAGCCAGGTGCGCGTGGTCGGCGACCGTGCGGTCGAGGGCAAGGTCACCACGCTGAGTTTCTGCGGCGGGCACCAGTACGCCACTTGGTTCCGCATCGAGTTCGACCGCCCGTTCCAGTCCTTCGGCGTCTGGGGCCAGGCCGGCGGCACGCCCGGCGCGCGCTTCAGCATGGAAAGCGAATACGAGCCGATGAACGGCGCCTGGATCAGCTTCGACCTGTCCAAGGGCCGCAGCGTCACCGCGGTCAGCGCGATCTCGCATGTCGACGCCGAGGGCGCGCGCAACAACCTGCGCGCGGAAGCGACCGACAACGGCAGGCCGCTGTCGTTCGACGCGATGCGCCGGTCCGCGCAACGGGCGTGGCGCGACGAACTGTCCAGCGTGCGCATCGAAGGCGGCAGCCGCGACGACCGCGCCGTGTTCTACACCTCGCTGTATCACGCGCTGCTGCACCCGATGACCGGCAGCGACGCCGACGGCCGCTACCGCGGCTACGACGACCAGGTGCACGCCGCCGACGGCTGGACCTATTACGAATACTGGTCGCTGTGGGACACCTACCGCTCGCAAAACCAGTTGCTGGCGCTGCTGCGCCCGCAGCGCGCGCACGACATGGCGCGCAGCCTGCTGGCGATCGACGCGCAGGGCGGCTGGTTGCCGCGCTGGGGCTACGCCAACTTCGACACCAACACGATGACCGGCGATCCGGTCACGCCGTTCCTGGTCGACCTGTGGCGCTACGGCGCATTGCAGGGGCTAGAGGCCGACGCCTGGCGGGCGTTGCGCAAGAACGCCTGGGGCGTGCCGCCGCTGGAATCGCGCCACTCCGGCCGTGCCGGCAACGACAATTACCTGAAGCACGGCTTCGTGATCTTCGACCGCACCTTCCCGGCCAAGGGCATGGACGTTGACCCGCAGAACGGCGGCTCGGCGACGATGGAATACGCGCTGGCCGACTGCTCGCTTTCACTGATGGCCGCTGCGCTGGGCGAAGCGGACGACGCGGCCGCGCTGCGCGCGCGCGGCGACAACTGGCGCAAGGTCTGGGACGCGCGACTGCGCGAGGACGAATCCGG
Source organism: Pseudoxanthomonas sp. (assembly GCA_047601245.1). Taxonomy (GTDB): domain Bacteria; phylum Pseudomonadota; class Gammaproteobacteria; order Xanthomonadales; family Xanthomonadaceae; genus Pseudoxanthomonas_A. The sequence continues at coordinate 1,756,357 of JASGJU010000002.1, read as the reverse complement.
TTTCGCCGGTTTCCCGCGCCCGCGCATGGAAGGCGGCGACTGGTTCACCCCGCCGACCGGCGGTTACAGCCCGCGTTCGCACTACGGTTTCCACGAAGGCACCGCATGGCAATACCAATGGCTGGTGCCGCAGGACGTGCCGGCGTTGATGCAGGCGATGGGCGGACGCGAGGCGATGGCGAAGCGGCTGGACGCCTTCTTCGCCTACGACGAACTGCTGGCCGATCCGCAACGCGCTGGTTTGGAGCGGGCCGCGCGCAAGTCGTGGGTCAGCGGCGCGTATGCGTACTACGGCCAGTTCCGCTACAACCCCAACAACGAACCGACCATGCACGTGCCGACCCTGTACAGCCTGATCGGGCAGCCGTGGAAGACCGCGACCGTGCTGTCGGCGGTGCAGACGCTGTTTACCAACGCGCCCAACGGCGTCACCGGCAACGACGACCTGGGCACGATGTCGGCGTTCTACCTGTTCGGCGCGATGGGCTTTTCGCCGCTGATGCCGGGCAGCGGGCAACTGCTGCTGCACCCGCCGCGCTTCGATCGCATCGAAATCGCGCTGAACGGCGGCCGCAAGCTGGTGGTCGAGGCCGACGGCGCCAGCGCGCAGCGTCCGCAGTACGTGTCGGCAGTGGATTTCGACGGCCAGCCGCAGACCGCGGTGTGGCTGGACGTCGACCGGCTGAAACAGGGCGGCGTGCTGAAGTACCGACTGGCGGCGACGCCCGACGTCGATGGTTGGGGTACCGGCGCCGATGCGGCGCCCGCTCCGGCCTGCCCGGCGAGATGACCTTGAGGAGGGGGTGCGCATGACGATCGGAGGATTCGGCCGGACCGCCTGGGCTTGCTTGCCCGCTCGCCGCCTGTTCGCGGCCACCCTGCTTGCCTTGTTGCCGGTCGTTGCCGGCGCGCTGCCTGCGGCCGGCAGCACGCCTGCGCCGCAGCACAAGCAAGCGATCGACGAAGCCAATCCGCTCGTAGGCACCGCCCCGCTGGACCGGGCGGATCTGATCGGCAACGCACCCCCGGCCGGCGAGCCACTGTATTCGGGCATCACCTCGCCGGGCGCGCGCCTGCCGCATAGCGGGACCGAAGCGGCGCCGGTCAACGTCAACCTCGACCTGAGCTATCCGACCGGCGTGCCGGCGCCGTACCACTATTCCAACCCGACCATGTTCGCCTTCACCGGCGGCGGCGGCCCCTCGTACGGCGGGCGCGCCGAGCCGATGATCATGCCGGTCGTGGGCGATTGGACGGTCCCGCCGGCCTACACCGCCGCCTACTACGACAAGCGGCGCGAGACCGCATCGCCCGGCTATTACGCCGTCTACCTCGACACCTTCCGCACGCAAGCGGAACTGACCGCGACGGCGCGGACCAGTCTCATGCGGTTTACCTTCCCCGAGGCCGACCGCTCCAGCGTCATCATCAACCTGCGCCGCGGCGGCGGCGACGTGGAGGTGGTCGGGGACCGAAGGGTGCGTGGTGTCGCCGCCGGCAAGCGCGACGAGGAACAGGAAGCGGATGGGGCGTACTTCGTCGCCGAGTTCTCCAAACCGTTCGCCGCGTTCGGCAGTTTCCGCGCCGACCCGTCGCGGCCGGGCTGGGGCATCGGCGACAAGGACGTCGAGCCCGGGCGACGCGCGGTCAAGGGCAGCTATGCGGGTGCCTACGCCACTTTCCGGACCCGCGCCGGCGAACAGGTGCTGGTGAAGGTCGCGCACGGCCACAGCTATGCGCAGGCCGAGCAGCGCCTGCGCGAGGAGAATCCCGGCTGGGATTTCGCGCATGTCCAGGCGCAGGCCCGCCAGGCCTGGGCGCGGCTGTTCGATCGCGTGCAGGTGACCGGCGGCACGCCGAAGCAGCGGATGATGTTCTATTCCACGCTGTTCCAGTCCTTCGCCAGCCCGCGCCTGGTCGCGCGCAAGGGCGAGCGCTTCATCGACCGCGCCGGCAACAGCCAGGTGGCCACGCACGACCGCTATGGCCCGGTGCCGTTCTGGGATACCGGCCGCAACCAGGTGGTGCTGATGATGCTGCTGGAGCCGGAGGTGGTGCGGGACGTCATGCGTTCCGAACTGGACATGGCCCGCGAGCAGGGCCACATGAACACCTCGTTCCACGGCGACCACGCGATCCTGCTCTACGACGGCGCATGGCGGCGCGGGATCGACTTCGACTATGCCGCGGCGTACCCATACCTGCGCAAGAACGCGACCGACCCCAAGGGACCGCGCGGCTACCTGGACGAATACGACCGCCAGGGCTGGATCTCCGACATCGTGCCGGAGGGCAACCCCAGTCCGCCCTATGCCGGCGGCAAGGCCGGAGCCGCCAAGACCTTGGAATACGCCTGGGACGACCATGCGCTCTCCGACTTCGCCCGCAGGCTGGGCGAGGATGGCGATGCAGAACGCTTCGCCCGTCGCGCCGCCAACTACCGCAACGCGTTCGACCCGTCGGTGGGCTTCTTCCGCGGCCGGACCGTCGACGGCGAGTGGATCGCGCCGTTCGATCCGGCGGAGCCGTACTACAACTTCATGATGAAGGAAGCCTCCGGCTGGTCCACGCTATGGCTGGTGCCGCACGATGTGCAGGGCTTGATCGACCTGCTGGGCGGGCGCGATGCGTTCAATGCCAAGCTCGATGCGTTCTTCGACACGCCGTACGACCCCGCCGGCATCTGCCGCGACTGCACCGGCCTGATCGGGCAGTACGTGCACGGCAACCAGCCGGACCAGCATGCGCCCTACCTTTATGCCTGGAGCGGCCAGCCGTGGAAGACCCAGACGCTGGTGCGGCGCATCCTGGACGACATGTACGGCAGCGACGCCAGCGGCTACGGCTTTGCCGGCATGGACGACCAGGGCGCGACGTCGTCCTGGTACGTGCTGAGCGCGATGGGCTTCTATCCAGTCGACCCGGCCAGTCCCGACTACATCCTGGGCAGCCCGATCTTCGACGCGGTCAAGCTGCGCATGGGCAACGGCAAGACGCTGGAACTGGTTGCGCACAACAACTCGGCGGCCAACCGCTACATCCAGTCCGCCACGCTCAACGGCAAGCCCTGGACCAGGCCATGGTTCAGCCATGGCGACATCGCCGACGGCGGCCGGTTCGATTTCATCATGGGGCCGGAACCCAACAAGGCATGGGGCGCTGCGCCGGAGGACGCCCCGCCGTCGATGTCCCGATCCGGACGCTGACCAAACGGAACGTCTCGCAGCGGCGCGCGCGCTGCGTGGCGAAGGCGATCGACGTGCCGCTGCCCGCGCATCGGTCGCAGCGGCTTACAATCCCGCACATGCTTTCCGCAACGCGATACGCCGAATCGATTCGCCTGTCCGTCGCGCCGATGATGGACTGGACAGACTCGGCATGCCGCGTCTTCCATCGCATCCTTGCGCCGCATGCGCGGCTGTATACCGAGATGGTGCACGCCAACGCCGTCCTGCACGGCGACCGCGTGCGCTTGCTGGGTTTCGATCCGAGCGAGCATCCGCTGGCGTTGCAACTCGGCGGCAGCGATCCGTCGCTGTTGTCGCAGGCGACGCGCATCGGCGCGGAATGGGGTTACGACGAGATCAACCTCAATTGCGGCTGCCCGTCGGACCGGGTGCAGGCCGGGCGTTTCGGCGCGTGCCTGATGCGCGATCCGGCGCTGGTGGCCGAGTGCGTCGCGGCGATGGTCGAGGCGGCGGGCGCGACGCCGGTGACGGTGAAATGCCGGCTGGGCGTGGACGACGACCACGAATACGAAAAGTTCCTCGGCTTCGTCGATGCCGTCGCCGCGGCCGGGTGCCGCGAGTTCGTCGTGCACGCGCGCAACGCCTGGCTGCAGGGGCTGTCGCCGAAGGAGAACCGCGAGGTGCCGCCGCTGCGCCACGACTGGGCCCATCGGCTGAAGCGGGAACGGCCGCAGTTGCGGGTCGTGCTCAACGGCGGCATCGCCACGCCGGAAGCGGCGCAGGCGCACCTGCGCGAAGTTGATGGCGTGATGCTCGGTCGCGCCGCGTACCACGACCCGTATCTGCTGCATCGGCTGGATACCACCCTGTTCGGCGGCGAAGAGAAACCGCGCGAGGCGTTGCTGCGCGCGTTGCGTCCGTACGTCGAACGCAGGCTCGGCGAGGGCGTCGCGCTGAAGCACATGACCCGGCACGTCCTTGGTCTGTACCACGGTCAGCCCGGCGGGCGCGCGTTCCGGCACGTGCTCAGCGAGGGCGCGCATCGCGACGGCGCGGACTGGTCGCTGGTCGAACGCGCGATCGCGGCGACGCGGCGCCTGCCGTCGGCGGCCTGATGCTTACCCGCGATCGCGACGCCTTCTTCCGTTTCGCCGCCGGTTGCGCGACGGATTTCGGTCCCGCGACCGCGCGCGCCGCGTTCCTAGTGTCGCCGGACGGCTTCGCCCGCGCCGAGCAGTCGGCCAGCGACAACCGCTACATGGCCCGGGCGGTGGATTTCGATCCGGCCGGCGCGCAGGCGCAGCACCGCGAGTTGCAGCGGGCGTTGTCGGAAGAACTGCCGGTAGTCTGTTTCCCTGGCCGCGCCGATACGCCGGACGCGGTGTTTCCGAACAACGTCTTCGCCACCGCGCCCGGCCGGTTGGTCGTGGGCCGCATGCGTCACGAGGTGCGCCGGCGCGAGGCGGAGCGCGAAGACATCCGCGGCTTCTTCCGTGACGTGCTGGGCTGCGCCGAGACCGACCTGTCGGCGCAGCCGCATCCCTGCGAACTGACCGGCGCGCTGGTGGTCGACCGCGCCCGCGGCCTCGGCTATTGCGGCCTGTCCGAACGCTGCGACGAACGGGGCGCGGCCTTGATGCACGCCGCCTTCGGCCTGCGCGCGACCCTGATGTTCGACCTGGCGCCGGGCGAATACCACGCCAACGTGCTACTGGCGGTATTGGCCGGCCGCGCCGCGCTGGTCTGCCCGCGGGGATTCGCCGACCCGGCGGTGGCCGCCGCCATCGCCGCGCATTACGCGCCGCACGGCATCGTGCTGTCGCCGGCCGAACAGGCCGCCTTCGCCGGCAACGCGATCAGCCTGCGCCCGGATTCGGTGTGGATGAGCCGAAGCGCGGCCGACGCACTGACGCCGGCAACGCGCAATGCCTTGCGGGAAGCCGGCTTCGCCGTGCGCAGCGTGGCGCTGGACGCGGTCGAAGCCGGCGGCGGTTCGCTGCGCTGCTGCATGGCGGAGATCTTCTGACGACGCCGCGCTGAACGGGTTTCGCGGGCTGTGGATAAGTTCATACCGGATTCACTGCCCGGGCCCAGAATCACGCCTGTCGCTTGGGGTTTCGCACCCCGCCTTCCTGGCCCGCCTCCCCCGAATGGATCGGTTCAGGAAACCTGAAGTAAGTTAGGAATCCGTTATGCGTCGCCGCCTGCTCCCCATCCTGCTCCTCGCCTGCCTCGGCCCGTTCGCGGCTGCGGCCGCGTGGGCGCAGCAGGCGGGGCAGCCGCGGATGCAGATGCAGCCATCGCCCCGTTTCGGCGCATCGCGTCCGGAATCGAACCTGCCCGCGCCCGCGATGGAAACCCCGCGCGCGTCGCGCCGCGATGCGTCTTCGATGTCCGAATCTGTGCGCGAGGCGCAGCGATCCAGCGGCGGCCGCGTGCTCGGCGCCGAACGCATGCAGTCGGACGGCCGCGACATCATCCGCGTCAAGGTGATGGACGACCAGGGCCGGGTGCGTTACATCGACAATGACCGGCAACCGCGCCGCGGCATCGATCGCCGCAGCGACGGCGCGGCGGCGCCGGGTCGCGGCAACGATTCCCCGACGCCGTAATTCCCGTCGTCCGCCCCATCATTCCCCGTTCATCGTTGCCGGGTCTTTTGCGGTAGCCTGTTGCCGCGCGGCGCAAGCCGGCGCGCATCCCCGGCCTGATCGGCCCGTACCGAAGAAACATCAGGGAGAGTCCATGCGCATCCTGCTGGTCGAAGACGAAGCCCCCCTCCGCGAAACCCTGGCCGCGCGACTGAAGCGCGAAGGCTTCGCCGTGGACGCCGCGCAGGACGGCGAGGAGGGCCTGTACATGGGCCGCGAGGTTCCGTTCGACGTTGGCATCATCGACCTGGGCCTGCCGAAGATGTCGGGCATGGAACTGATCAAGGCGCTGCGCGACGAGGGCAAGAAGTTCCCGGTGCTGATCCTGACCGCACGCTCCAGTTGGCAGGACAAGGTCGAGGGCCTCAAGCAGGGCGCCGACGACTACCTGGTCAAGCCGTTCCACGTCGAGGAACTGCTGGCGCGGGTCAACGCGCTGCTGCGCCGCGCCGCCGGCTGGAGCAAGCCGACGCTGGAATGCGGTCCGGTCGCGCTGGACCTGGCCGCGCAGACGGTCAGCGTCGGCGGCCAGAACGTCGACCTGACCAGCTACGAATACAAGGTGCTCGAGTACCTGATGATGCACGCCGGCGAACTGGTCTCGAAGGCCGACCTGACCGAGCACATCTACCAGCAGGACTTCGACCGCGACTCCAACGTGCTGGAGGTCTTCATCGGCCGCCTGCGCAAGAAGCTGGATCCCGACGGTGAACTGAAGCCGATCGAGACCGTGCGCGGCCGCGGCTACCGCTTCGCCATCCCGCGCAGCAACGAGGGCTGATGCCCGCCGGCAAGCGCTCGCGCTCGCTGGGCGCGCGGCAGCTGCTCGCTGCCAGCCTGGGCCTGGTCGCGTTCCTCGCGTTGGCCGGCTACGCGCTGGACCAGGCCTTCGCCGAAACCGCGCGCCGCAACCTGCGCGAACGGCTGGAAAGCTTCGCCACCGCCTACATCAATGGCATCGACTTCGACCGCAACGGCGCGGTGATCGACTACGAAGTCGTCAACAGCCCGCCCGACCCGCGCTTCCTGCAACCCGGCAGCGGCCTGTACGCGCAGATCGTGCTGCCCGACGGGCGCTGGGTCAGCACCTCCGGCGAGGGCCCGGTGCTGCCGGCCGGGCAGATGCTGTCGCCGAACCAGCGCGTCTTCGACGGCCCGCTGCCGTCCACGCAGATCGACGGCAGCGACGCCGAGGTCTATCGCTACGGCATGGGCGTGGTCGCGGTGCGCCGCGACGCCGAGTATCCGTACACGATTTACGTCCTCGAGGACACTCAGACCCTGTCGGCGCAACTGCGCGTGTTCCGCGGCGCGCTGTGGGTGTACCTGGGCGGCGCCGGGGTGATCCTGCTGTTGCTGCAGATCGCGGTGTTGCGCTGGAGCCTGCGTCCGTTGAACCACGTGGTCGAGGAACTGGACAAGGTCCAGCGCGGCGAGATCGAGCGCATGAGCGGCGAGCATCCGCGCGAACTGGCGCCGCTGACCGACAGCGTCAACGCCCTGATCGACAGCGAGCGCGAGAACCTGGAGCGCCAGCGCAACACCCTGGCCGACCTGGCGCACAGCCTGAAGACGCCGCTGGCGGTGCTGCGCGCGCAACTGGACGACGGCGTGCACGCCAATGCATTGCGCGAGGAGTTGAACACCCAGTTGCAGCGGATGAACAACCTGGTGTCGTACCAGTTGGCGCGCGCGGCTTCGGGCGGACACAAGCTGTTCGCCGCGCCGATCCTGATCGAACCGCATGCCGAGGAGATCGTGCGCGGGCTGGAGAAGGTCTACGCCGCCAAGCGCGTGATCTGCGAGTTCGAGATCGACCCGAAAGCGCGCTTCCACGGCGAGCCGGGCGACCTGCAGGAATTGCTGGGCAACCTGCTGGAGAACGCGTTCAAGTGGGCGCGCTCGCGGGTGCTGCTGACGGTGGCCACCGGGCCGGTGGCCGGCAGCCGCCGCGCCGGCCTGCTGCTGGCGGTGGACGACGACGGTCCCGGCATCGCCGAGGACGAGGTGGCCCACGTCCTGCAGCGCGGCGTGCGCGGCGACGAGCGCGTGCAGGGCCACGGCATCGGCCTGTCGATCGTGCAGGACCTGGTGAAGGGTTACCGCGGCCAGTTGCAGGTCAAGCGCTCGGCCGAACTAGGCGGCGCGCGCTTCGAGGTCACGCTGCCGCCGGGGCTGTGATCGGGTTCCTTCTCCGCAAACGGGGGAATGCCCGAACCCTCAACCTTCCCACTTCGGCAGCTTCTTCTTCACCGCCGCGTTCTTCAGCGCCACGTAGTTCGGGATGCCGTCGCGGCCGTACGGTAATGGCGCTTCGCCGCGGATCAGCGGTTCCAGGTACTTGCGCGCGGCGGCGGTGATGCCGAAGCCGTCCTTGCGCAGGAAGTTGGCCGGCATCTTCTTCTCGTGGTTGGCCACCTTGTCCAGCGGCACGGCTTCGATCTTCCAGCGATAGGGCGCGTCCGAGGTGCGCACGATCGCCGGCATCACCGAGTTGCGGCCTTCCAATGCGAACTTCACCGCGGCTTTGCCGACCGCCTGCGCCTGCTCCCAGTCGGTCTTCGACGCCAGGTGCCGCGCCGAGCGCTGCAGGTAGTCGGGCAGGGCGTAGTGCACCTTGAAGCCGAGCGCGTCCTTGACCTTGCCGGCCAGGTACGAGGCCACGCCGCCCAACTGGGCATGGCCGAACGAATCGGTGCCGCCGCCGGCATCGGCGACGAACCTGCCGTCGGCGGTGTGGATGCCCTCGCTGGCGACCACCACGCAGTAGCCGACCTTCGCCACCACCTTCTTCACCTGCGCCAGGAACGCGGCCTCGTCGTAGGCGCGCTCGGGGAACAGGATGATGTGCGGCGCGTCGTCGGCCGACTTGCCGGCCAGTCCGGCGGCCGCGGCCAGCCAGCCGGCGTGGCGGCCCATCGCCTCGTAGACGAAGACCTTGGTCGAGGTCTCGGCCATCGCCGCCACGTCCAGCGCGCATTCCCTGACCGACACGGCGGTGTACTTGGCCGCCGAACCGAAGCCGGGGCAGCAGTCGGTGACCGCCAGGTCGTTGTCGATCGTCTTGGGTACGCCGATGCAGGCCAGTGGATAGTCGAAGGCGGCGGCCAGTTGCGACACCTTCAGCGCGGTGTCGGCCGAATCGTTGCCGCCGTTGTAGAGGAAATACCTCACGTCGTGGGTCTTGAACACCTGCAGCAGGCGCTCGTACCTGGCGCGGTCGGCCTCCAGCGACTTCAGCTTGACCCGGCAACTGCCGAACGCCCCGCCGGGCGTGTGCGCCAGCGCGCGGATCGCCGCGGCCGATTCCCGGGTCGTGTCGATCAGGTCTTCGCGCAGCGCGCCGAGGATGCCGTTGCGTGCTGCCAAGACCTTGATTTTCTTCGCGCGCGCGGCTTCGATCACGCCGGCGGCGGAGGCGTTGATGACGGCGGTGACGCCGCCGGACTGCGCATAAAGTAGGGTGCCCTGGGCCATGACGGATGCGTTTCCTCGGGTTGGGATGCGGTAAGCTGCACGGGATGCGGCGATGCGGCACGCGTACGGGGCGGAAGTCTAGCGCGGCCCGCCGCCGCCCGGAATTCCGAACTGGTAGGGAGCGATTCGATGCGACTGGTGTTGTTGGGTGCGCCCGGCTCGGGCAAGGGAACGCAGGCGGCGCGACTGAAGGACTACCTGCAGGTGCCGCACATCTCCACGGGTGACCTGCTGCGCGCCGAAGTGGCCGCCGGCAGCCCGCTGGGATTGCAGGCCAAGGAAGTGATGGCGCGCGGCGAGCTGGTCAGCGACGCGATCCTGCTGGGCATGCTGGAGGACCGCTTCAGCCGCGAGGACACCCAGGCGGGCTTCATTCTCGACGGCTATCCGCGCAACCTGGCGCAGGCCGATGCGCTGGGCAAGCTGCTGCACAAGCTGGGGCAGAAGTTCGACGCGGCGGTGCAACTGGAAGTGCCCGGCGAGCTGCTGGTCGAGCGCATCGCCGGCCGCGCGCAGGCCGAAGGCCGCGCCGACGACAATCCCGAATCGGTGCGCAAGCGCCTGCAGGTCTACACCGACCAGACCGCGCCGGTGATCGACTTCTATCGCCAGCAGGGCGAACTGACCGTGGTCGACGGCGTCGGCTCGCTGGACGAGGTGTTCAACCGCATCGTCGAGGCGATCGCGCCGGAGAAGGAAGTCGGCTGATTCTCCCGCTATCTCGATGAGCGGAATCCGCCCTCTCCCCATCCCTCTCCCGCCAGCGGGAGAGGGAGAGTCCGTGCCGTGCGGGGCCGGCTTCGTTGGCATTCGTTTCGTTCTTTAGGGCGACTGTCTTGTCGAGAATTCATATTTTGGGCGTCGCCGGCACCTTCATGGGCGGCGTCGCCGCGCTGGCGCGCGAACTGGGGCACGAGGTCGAAGGCAGCGACCAGGCGATCTATCCGCCGATGTCCACGCAGCTGGAGAAACTGGGCATCGCGCTGGCGCAGGGCTATGCGCCGGAAAACATTTCCGCCGACTGCGCCGAGATCGTGATCGGCAATGCGCTGTCGCGCGGCAACGAGGCGGTGGAATACGTCCTCGACGCCGGGCGCAAGTACAACAGCGGCGCGCAATGGCTGGCCGAGAACGTGCTGCCGGGGCGCGACGTGCTGGCGGTGGCCGGCACCCACGGCAAGACCACGACCACCACGATCCTGTCGTACCTGCTCGACGCGGCCGGGCGCGAGCCGGGTTTCCTGATCGGCGGCGTGGCCGGGGATTTCGGCGTTTCCGCGCGCGTCGGCCAGGGCCGCGAGTTCGTGGTCGAAGCCGACGAATACGACACCGCGTTCTTCGACAAGCGCAGCAAGTTCGTCCACTACCGGCCGCTGGTCGCGATCCTCAACAACCTGGAATACGACCACGCCGACATCTTCCCCGACGTGGCCGCGATCCAGCGCCAGTTCCACCATCTCGTCCGCACGGTGCCGCGCCGCGGGCGGCTGGTCGTCAACGGCCACGACGCGAACCTGGCGCAGGTGCTGGAAATGGGCTGCTGGACGCCGGTGGAACGGTTCGGCTTCGACCAGGGCTTCGAGTGGAGCGCGCGCAAGCTGACCGACGACGGCAGCCATTTCGCGGTGCTGCACCGGGGCGCGGAAGTCGGTGCGGTGGAATGGCCGCTGCTGGGCGACCACAACGTGCTCAACGGCCTCGCCGCGCTGGCGGCGTGCCATGCGGTCGGCGTCGATGTCGCCGCGGTCGCGCCGGTGCTGGCGCGATTCGGCGGGGTGAAGCGGCGGCTGGAAACTCTCGGCCAGGCAAACGGCGTCACCGTCTACGACGACTTCGCCCATCATCCGACTGCGATCCGCACCACGCTGGCGGGGCTGCGTGCGAAGGTCGGCAAGGCGCGAGTCGTTGTGGCGATGGAGCCGCGCAGCAATTCGATGCGGCTGGGCGCGCACGCCGATGCGCTGGCGCCCTCCCTCGACGAGGCCGACGCGGTGGTGTTCCTCGCCCGTCCCGAATTGCCGTGGGATGCGGCGAAAGTGCTCGCGGCCGTCCGCGGCGAGGCGAAGGCGACGCCGGATTCGGAAGGCTTGATCGCCGCGCTGCGGTCGCTGGCGAAGGCCGGCGACCACGTGGTATTCATGTCCAACGGCGGTTTCGACGGCGCACCGAGGAAATTCCTGGCGGCGTTGCAGGCTGCGGAAACGCTTTAGGCCGGTATTCCCTCTCCATCGAAATCCAGTCCGTGCCGCAGCAGCACGCCGCGCACGGATTCGCGCAACGCAGTGATCTCCGCCGTTTCCGCGACGATCCGCTTGCGCCGGTCCAGCGTACAGGCCAGGCCGTCGGCGAGGAAACGCACGTGCGCCTGCGCCAGGGCGTCGCGCGATGCCGCGTCGAGCAGGTTTTCGGCGTGCAGGGCGTCGACCAGTTCCGGGGTGTTGCGCAGCGACTGCAGTCGCGGGTGCGCGGCGGATTCGCGCAGCACCAGGTATTGCAGCAGGAATTCGATGTCGACCAATCCGCCGGCGCCTTGCTTCAGGTCGAAGCGGCCGGCGTCGCTGCGGTCCAGCGCGGCGCGCATCTTGCGGCGCATCTCCACCACGTCCGTGCGCAGCTTCTCCGCATCGCGCGGTTGCGTCAGGGTTTGCGTACGTACCGAATCGAAATCGCCCAGCAGGGACGCGTCGCCGGCGATGCCGCGCGCGCGCACCAGCGCCTGGTGCTCCCAGGTCCACGCGCGGTCGCGCTGGTATTCGCGATAGCTGGCCAGGGAGGTCACCAGCACGCTCTTGCCGCCGTCTGGCCGTAGCCGCGCGTCGACGTCGTACAGGCGGCCGGCGGCGGTCATCGCGCCGAGCAGGGCGACCAGTTTCTGGGTGAGGCGCATGTACCAGCGCGGCGCGTCCAGCGGGCGGGCGCCCCCCGCCTGTGCGGGGGCAGGCTCGGATTGCGCATCATCCGGGGCGTCGTACAGGAACACCAGGTCAAGGTCGGAGCCGAAGCCCAGTTCCTCCGCGCCCAGGCTGCCGTAGCCGACCACCGCGAAGCGTCCGCCGACGATGCGGCCGTGTGCGGTGGAAATCGCGGCCACGGCCATGTCCAGCACCGCGCGCACGACTTCCTCGGCCAGCCACGCCAGTTGCCGCGCGCTGTCGTTCGCGCTCTGGCGTCGGTCCAGCGCCGCCAGGGCGATGCGGAAGCTGAGCGCCAGCCGGGTCTCGTTGAGCTGCCGCAGCGACTGCTCCGCGTCGGGATTGCCGGGCTCGGATTCGTGCAGCGCCGCCGTGCAGGCGGCGCGCATCTGCGCGCGGTCGGGCAGGGGGCCGGCGATGCGCGCGTCCAGCAGCTCGTCCAGCAGCAGCGGATAGGCGATCAGGCGGTCGGCGAGGAAGGCGCTGCGCGCGATCACGTCGACCAGCCGCGCCAGCGCCGCCGGCTGTTCGTCGAGCAGGGCCAGGTAACTGGCGCGACGCAGGATGGCGTGCAGCAATTGCAGCAGGCGGCGCAGCGCCGCGTCCGGCTGCGCGGATTGCGCGGCTGCTTCCAGCAGCGCCGGCAGCACGCGGTCCAGGCGCGCGCGCGCGGCGGGCGACAGGCCGAGCACGCCCGACGCACGCGAGAAATCGCGCAGCGCGGCGTCGGCGTCGCCGGCGAAACCCGCGGTCGCCAGCGCGCCGGCGTCGCCGCCTTCGGGCAATGCGCGCCAATAGTCCTGCAACGCGCCCGGGCGGGTTTCGCCGCGGCGCGGCGCCAGCAGTTCGGCGAACTCGCCGGCCACGCGCGCGCGCTGGCGTTGCAGCGCGGCCAGCAGTGCGTCCCAGTCCGGATAGTCCAGCGTGGCGGCGATGCGCGCGCGGTCGGGCGCGTTTTCCGGCAGGGCGTGGGTCTGCGCATCGCGCAGCATCTGCAGGCGATTCTCGAGCTTGCGCAGGAAACGGTAGGCGTCGATCAGCGCCGCGCAGTCTTCTTCGGCGACCAGCCGCGCCGCGGCCAGCGCGCGCAGCGCCGGCAGCAGGCGGCGTTCGCGCAGGCTCGCATCGCGGCCGCCGTGGATCAGTTGCAGCGCCTGGGCCAGGAATTCGATCTCGCGGATCCCGCCCGGCCCGCGCTTGATGTCGTCGGCCAGTTCGCGCCGCGCGACCTCGGCGGCGATCATCGCCTTCATCTCGCGCAGGCCGTCCAGCGCGGTGAAATCCAGGTAGCGGCGGTAGACGAACGGGCGCAGCGTGCGCAGCCAGCGCTCGCCGGCATCGACGTCGCCGGCGACCGCGCGCGCCTTCAGCCAGGCGTAGCGCTCCCAGTCGCGGCCTTCGTGCTGGAAGTAATGGTCCAGGGCCGCGAACGACAGCGCCACGCGGCCGGCGCTGCCGAACGGACGCAGGCGCAGGTCGACGCGATGGCTGAAGCCGTCGGCGGTGGTTTCGTCGAGCAGCTTGGCCAGGCGCTGGCCGAGGCGGGCGAAGTAGTCCTCGGCCGCGAGCGGGCGCGCGCCGTCGGACTCGCCTTCCTGCGGATAGGCGTAGACCAGGTCGATGTCGGAGGAGAAGTTCAGTTCGCCGCCGCCCAGCTTGCCCAGCCCGAACACGACCAGCCGCTGCGCCTGCCCGTTGGCGTCGCGGACCGTGCCGTGGCGCTGCGCGAAATCCGCTTCCAATGCGGCCAGCGCCAGTCGCAGGCACTGTTCGGCCAGGTGCGTGCTGCCGGCGAGGATTTCGTCGACGTCGGCGTCGTCGACGACGTCGCGCCAGACCAGCCGCACCGATTCGGCGCAGCGATGGCGGCGCAGCAGGGCCGGCCATTCGGCGGCGTTGTCCGGGCGCAGTGGCGGCGGCGGCAGCGGCGTGGCGGCGTCTTCGACGAAGCGATGCAGCAGTGCCGGCTGTCGGCGCAGGGTTTCGATGGCGAAGTCGCTGGCCGAGGCGAGCCGTCGCAGCTTCGCCCGTGCGCCTTGGTCGAGGGCGGCGACGGCCTCGGCCGGCAACCGGTCCAGGTTGCGGGCGATCAGTGCGTCGAGGTCGGTTTCGTGCGGCGCCATGGGCGCGATTGTGGCACGCGCGGCAACGGTCAAAGCGCCGGCAATTCGTCCTGCGCCTGCAATTGCAGCCGGAACTGTTCGGCCAGCTTTTCCAGCAGCACCGACTTGACCGCCTGCAGCGACGCCGGCCCGCCCAGGTCGTGCAGCGACACCGCCTGCAGGCCGGCGTAGCCGCAGGGATTGATGCGCCCGAACGGCTCCAGGTCCATCGCGACGTTGAACGCCAATCCGTGGAAGGTGCAGCCGTGGCGCACGCGGATGCCGAGCGCGCCGATCTTGGCGCCGTCGACGTAGACGCCCGGCGCGCCGTCCTTGCGTGCGGCGACGACGTTCCACTCGGCGCAGGCGTCGATGATCGACTGTTCGATCCGGCAGACGTATTCCTTCACTCCGACCTTCATCCGCTTCAGGTCGAACAGCGGATAGGCGACGATCTGGCCGGGGCCGTGGTAGGTGACCTGCCCGCCGCGATCGACGTGGACGACAGGAATCCCGCCCGGGGCCAGTACGTGCTCCGGCTTGCCGGCCTGGCCGAGGGTGAACACCGGTTCGTGCTCGACCAGCCACAATTCGTCCAGGGTGTCGGCGTCGCGTGCGTCGGTGAAGCGCTGCATCGCGCGCCAGACCGGTTCGTAGGGCTGGCGGCCGAGATCGCGGACGCGGCAGGCGAAGCGCGCCTCGTCCGCCTGCGGCGGCTCCCCGTCCTGCGGGGAGGAGAAGGGGCTCACAGCGTCCACTTCACTTCCGGATGGCCGCGCAGCGCCCGGTGCGCGGCGTCGTACTGCTCGCGGCTGTCGGCGCGGAAGCCGATCCGCACCGACACGTACTTGCCGTTGGACGAGTGCTTCCAGTTGATGCGCTCTTCCAGCACTTCGACGCCGCTTTGCGCCAGCAGCTTCGGCAGTTCGGTCTCCAGGCCCTTGTCGGCCGCGCCCATCGCGCTGAGCTCGAACGTGCCCGGGAACTGGAAGCCGTGATCGGGATTGTCGGATTTGATTTCCATAGGTCCATTATTGGTCCGCCGGCGCGGAAACCCAAGCGCCGCGGGGAATCCGTCCCATACATGCGAAGGGCCGCGCGTGGCGGCCCTTCGGCATCGCTTCCCGGGGAAGGCGGCTTACTTCGACAGTTCCACCATGTTGGAGGAGATCCAGCCCTTGTTGCCGAGTTCGTCCTCGACTTCCCACATGATCCCGTCCTTGGCGCCGGTCGGGTACAGCATCATGCCGACGTCGAGGTCGCGCACGGCCTTGCCGCCCTTCGCGGTGGCGAGCAGGCGCGAGGGCTTGGTCACGGTCAGCGCCTGGGTCGCGTTGGCGGCCGAGGCGTTGTCCGGCAGGCCGCCCAGTTGCGAGACGATGTCGGTGTAGGCCTGCAGATAGGCGAGGGTGATGACCTGGCCGATCTCGGTATTGGTGTAACCGCTGGCGCCGGCGGCGCCCCAGTTGCTGCCGGTGAACAGGCTGCCGCTGGCGCCCCAGCCGAGGTCGTTCTTCTTGGCGTTGCCCTCGGCCATCGCCACCTGTTCGGACGAGCGCACGTCGGTCACGGTCAGCACCACGTCGGCGGTCTTGCTCTTGAGGTTGATGTTGCTGGCGACGCGACCGACGTTGCCGCCGACCAGGCCGCCGAGCAGTCCGCCGATGGCGTTGCCGCCGGCGTTGCTGTTCGCGCCGACCAGGTCCGGCACCATCACGTAGTCGGCGGCCTTGATCTGGCCCTTGCCGATGTTCGACTTGTTGCGCAGGTCGCCGCTGGAGGCCAGCGCCCGCTCGGCCTGCGCCGCGGCCATGCCGGCGCCGCGGTCGACCAGGGTGAAGCAGCGGGACTTGTTGACGAACACCTTGATCAGCTTGGACGGCGCCGGCAATTGCTGGCCGCTCCACCAGTTCACGCCATCCTCCGGTTCGAGCACCGAGATCGTGCCCAGCGGCTTGGCGCAGGTCGGGATCTCGGACACGCCCTGCTTGCGCTGTTCCTGCGCGGTGCCTTCCTTCTTGAACATGTCCTTGAGCCCCGCCTGCGCGGGTGCGGCGAGAAACAGCGACGCGGCGATGCTGGCGGCGACGAACAGCCCCGCGCCTGCCGGCTTAGACAGATGGCTTTCCATTTCGGTCCTCATTGGATTGGATTTCCCCTTCGACTTGCGCAGCCGCGCGGACGGCTGAGCCCCCCCTTGGCCACCCGCCGGACTATAGCCAAGCCCATCCGGATTACCAAGTCGGCCCGGCCCGGATCGGCCGCGAGATTACCGTTCCGTTACCTTGATGGGGGCGGGGGCGGAAGCATGCGCTGCGTGATCCACCAAAGTTTGTCCAAATGAATCCAGCAAAGTCTGGCCGCCAACCCGGCTACCAGACTGCCTTCACCAGAACCGATCCGTTGGTATGGCCGAGTGAATCTCCCCACGACCCAAGGGTTAGTGGGAAAAAGCATCCGGCCAGCACCCTCCTAACGGGCTTGATTCCTGTCCTCAGTCCAGCCCGGACTTGCCCGGCGCCCAGTACGGCTTGGTCGCAAGGCGGAATCCCGGGACGCCCAGGACCTTCAAGGCGCGACGCAGACGCTGGATCGAGGCAGCCTTGCCTGTGAGAACGAATGTTGCGCCGGTCGCTTCCAGTACCGACAAGCGTTGTTCGATGTCTCCCAAGTGCGCGTCATTCCCTGCCCGCCCGAACAAATCCACGTTGTCAAGGCCAAGCCGCAAGAGTGCTTCTCGGGTGTTGGCGAGGCTATTCACTTCGAGCAGGCATTGCACCGGGCTGCCCGGAGTTGCCCGGCTCAACGCATAGACCAAACCAATCGAGGTTTCATCCCCGATCAGGATGCATGAGCCTGTTACCTTGCTAACGTCGAGTGATGCACGGGGACCAAAGACATCGCACTCGTCGCCCGGCTGGATATCCCGGACCCAGGCGCTGCCCGGCCCATTACCGTGCACATAGCCCAATATGCGGGTTCGCCCCGCCGACGCATCCCATTCGATCGGGGTGAAGGTTCGTGCGGAGAAACCCGATCCCATCGCGATCTGCAGCTTCTGCCCGGGCGTCCACTGGAGCCCCTTGAACCCGGGGCTTTCCAGCGCGATCAGGCGAAAATCCTCGGCAACGGACTCCGCCCCGACGATGCGCGCGTGCTTCATGAACATGTGGATCAAGGCCCGACTCAAGCGTCCCATCGTCGGATTTGACGCATTGGAGGCGACCGGAGTCGTCGTCATCGCGTCACCACGGTGAACTCGTTGCCTCGCCCCGCGCTGATCGGGATGGGCTGCGAAAGATAGCCGTTCGCGGGATCGCGTACGTAGGCCAGATATGCGTTGTCGTGGTCGAAGGCGTTCTCCGCCAGGATCGGCGTGCCGGTCTTCAGGTGTGGCTCGAGCAGCTTCAACACCGGCAGGTAGAGGCTGAACGCGCCATCGAGCAGGACCAGGTCGATATCGCCATCAAGATCGGCCAGCGTCTCCCGCGCATCGCCCACCCGGATTTCGACCAGATCACCGAGCCCCGCCGTATCCAGGTTGGCGCGCGCACGGGCGCCCTTGCTGGGTTCCAATTCGGTGCCGATCAAGCGGCCGCCGCCGTTGTCGCGCAGGGCCGCGGCCAGGAAAATGGTGGAGACCCCCATCGACGTGCCGAACTCGACGATCCGCGTCGCCCGGCGCGCGCGAGCGCACTGGTAAAGGAACCGGCCGTACTCCGGCATGACGTTGAGGAAGTTGTCGACGTAGCCATGGTAGAAGCCGCGAAGGTCGCGACTTTCCTCCGCGAAGTGGTCGGCGACCACCTCGCCAAGGGCCTGTTCCGAGATATCGCCCTGGTTGAACTGCTCCATCAACGGGCGATCGGCTTGTTCCGCTTCCCGGAAGAGCTGCTGCAAGGTCTGGGCAACGCGCCCGGTGCTCAATGAATCCATGGTGCTGGTACCCCGCAGGACACGGCCGTGGGGAATTCCACTGCCGCCCTGCAGGGCATCGTAAGGACGCTGGGCCTTGGCAGCATTGGGATACTTGGTCAAGATATGTGGAATTTCTGCCAATCGTCGGATCCCGGTTCCGAGAGGGCGGCATGCCTATCTATAGCAACCAGTTCCCTTCGTTCGAGTGGACCGACCCGGATCTCGTCCCCCGCCCAGTGGTGACGATCGGCGCCACGGGCGTCGTGGCAGCCGACCTCGACCAGCAGGAAACAGACTTCCATCGCCATCGCAAAGCCCAACTGATCCTGACGCTGCGCGGGGTCATCACCTGCGAGGTGGAGAACGGCCTCTGGATCGTGCCACCCCAGAGCGCGATCTGGGTACCAAGCGATGTGCTGCACAAGATCAAGCTCGCGGGCACGATCGATTGCTATGTCGTCTTCATCGACCCGAATGCCGCAGGGACACTCCCTTCGGAATGCTGCTCGCTCTCGACGACGCCATTGCTCCGGGAACTGCTGATACGTTCCGCCAGCCTGCCCCTGCTCTATCCGGAGGGTGGCAGGGAGTCGAATCTGGTCACGTTGCTGCTGGACGAAATCGCGGCAGCCCCCGCGGGGAACCTTCATCTGCCGATGCCCGCCAATCCCCGGCTCCGCAAGATCGTGGAGACCATCATGGAAAATCCATCCGACCGCGGGACGATCGGCACGTGGGCAAAGCATGTGGGTTTGAGCGAGCGCACGCTGGCCCGGCTCCTGCTCGAGGAAACGGGCATGAGCTTCGGTCGCTGGCGCCAGCAACTCCACCTCATGCTTGCGGTCAAATGGCTGGGTGCAGGCTCGTCGGTCCAGCAGGTTGCGGACGACCTGGGTTATGAAGGCGCCAGCAACTTCGTGGCGATGTTCCGCAAGGCAATCGGCACGTCGCCGGGTCGATATATGGCGGGATTGGGCGCAGGGCGCAGCTGATTTTGCGAACAATGTGTTGGACAGGCAGCTTCAGGTGCCAGAATTCGTCCTTCGCTTCCGAACCAGCTTCTGGCGAGATCCAGGCCGGTAGATCGGCCGTGAGAAGCCGTTTGAAGAAAGAACTAGGGAAGCCGAAAGCGAACTGCTTCCCCAATTAAAGAAAGTGGCTAAAAGCTTGAGCGTGAGTCAGAGCTACCTAGCGTATTGAGCGAAAGGTCTGTATGCCCAGTACAAGCTCGCCGCCATCTTTGGCGTAAGAATCAATTTTCTCTTAGTCATGCCAGCGCACGGGCTGTACTCAATGGGGGGCTACTGAATCAGTATCCTTCACCCCAATACCCTACTCAGCGCTACGTCGTGCCTGAGATCACAAAACAAGCACAAGTTTCCATCCAAATCGCTAGGCTGGAACTCGCAGAAGCTCTCATTGCAAGAAGGCAGGGCAACCACGCCAAAGCGTTGCCCCGCCTCACCTAGACACACATAATTTTTCGGACAAACTTACTGGATTTTCATCAAGGTTTGTCCGAATAAGACAGGCATTGGTGGATCGCGCATGCGCCGTTCCGCCGCCGCGTCGGTCAGGATTCCCACCACATCCAGAACGCGTCCCACAGGCGCTTGAAGAATCCGCCCTGTTCGACCGCCTCGATCGCGACCAGCGGCGCTTGCGCGACCACCTTGCCGTCCAGGGTCACCTTGACCGCGCCGACCGCCTGGCCCTTGGCCAGCGGCGCGACCAGTTGCTTCGGCAGTTCCATGCTCGGCTTCAGGGCGTCGTAGCGGCCGCGCGGCACGCTGACCAGCAGTGGCTCGGCCACGCCCAGTTGCGCCTGCTTGGCCTTGCCCTTCCAGATGCGCGGCGTGGCGATGGCCTTGCCGGCGTCGTACAGGCGATGGGTTTCGTAGAAACGGAAGCCCCAGTTCAGCAGCGCCAGGCTGTCTTCGGCGCGCTGCTTTTCCGAGGTCGAGCCCATCACCACCGCGATCAGGCGCTGGTCGCCGCGCTGCGCCGAACTCATCAGGCAGTAGCCGGCGCCGGAATGATGGCCGGTCTTGATGCCGTCCACCGACGGGTCGCGCCACAGCAGCAGGTTGCGGTTGGGCTGGGTGATCGCGCCGACAGTGAATTCCTTGATCTTGTTGTAGGCGTAGGTCTCGGGATAGTCGCGGATCAGCGCGCGGCCCAGCAGGGCCAGGTCGTGTGCGGTCGAATAATGTTCCGGCGCGGACAGGCCGTGGGCGTTGACGAAATGCGAGTTCTTCAGGCCGATCCGGGCCGCATAGTTGTTCATCAGCGAAGCGAAGGCTTCCTCGCTGCCGGCGACGTGCTCGGCCAGCGCGATCGCGGCGTCGTTGCCGGACTGCACCGCCATGCCTTTCTCCATGTCCAGCAGCGGCGCGGTCTGGTTGACCGCGAAGCCGCTGTAGCTGCCGTCGGTGCCGGCGCCGCCTTCGCGCCAGGCGCGCTCGCTCAGCATCACTTTGTCGTCCGGCTTGACCTTGCCGTTCTTCATCTCGGCGGCGACCACGTAGGAGGTCATCACCTTGGTGATGCTGGCCGGCTCCACGCGCTGGTCGTAGTTCTCGCCGGCCAGGACCTGGCCGCTGGCGTAGTCCAGCAGCACCCAGGCGGTGCCGGCCGGCTTCGGCGCGGGCGGAATCTCGACCGGGGCGGCAGCGGTTGCGGCGGCGGGAGCGGGGGCGGGCG
This sequence comes from Pseudoxanthomonas sp., assembly GCA_047601245.1. Classification (GTDB taxonomy): domain Bacteria; phylum Pseudomonadota; class Gammaproteobacteria; order Xanthomonadales; family Xanthomonadaceae; genus Pseudoxanthomonas_A. The sequence continues at coordinate 1,735,406 of JASGJU010000002.1, read as the reverse complement.
TCTGCGCGACGGCCAGGCCGACCGCGGCGGTGGCCAGGGCGGCCAGGGCGAAACGGAACTTCATGATGCGGGGAACTCCAGTGCGGACGGGGCCGGGGAACGGGAAAACCCGGCAATTGTAAGGTTTGCGGCGTGAGGCCGCGGGCAAGCCCGCAACCGCGGCGCGCGCGTCAATCGCGTACTTGCTGCGGTCGGCCGAACCCGAGATTGGCGATGCGCTCGGAAAGTTCCGCGGCGGCGCCGGCGTCGGCCGCGCCCACGCGCAGCCGCCACAGCTTGCGGCCGTTGCTGTCGATGTCGCTGAGGCTGGCGCTGGCGATGCCGGCGGCATTGAGCCGGGCCAGCGCGCGGTCGGCGTTGTCGCGGCTGGAGAAGCTGCCGACCTGCAGGACCACGGTGGCCGCCGTGCCGGCAAGCGCAGCCGGAGTCATTGTCGCCGCGTCTGCGGAGGGCGATGCGGGGGAGGGTGGCGCGTAACGGGGAGGCGGGGCGGCGGTCGTCGCGACGACCGTCGGGCTTTGCGCTTGCCCAGCCTGGCCTGCGTTTGTCTGCGATCCGGCCTGCACGATCTTGCCGCCGGAAACCAGCAGGTTCTGCGAACGCAGCCAGGCGTCGAAATCGTCCGCGCCGTTGACCGTCGCCGGCTTGTTGCGGGCGTAGTAGCGCAGGTTCCGCGATGCGGCGGTTTCGGCGCTGGCGACCGTCTGCGTCGTCGCGGTGGGCGGCAGGGCGCCCACCAGCCGATCCATGCCGCTGGCGGCAGCCGTAGCGGAGGCGGCGGCGGTCGCGATCTTCGCCGGCGCCGGTTGCGCCGGCGCCTTCGCCAGCCGCTGCCCGTCCTTGCCGTCCGCGGTCAGCGCGCGCACCTCGACCCGGCCGGTGCCGCGCTGGGTGATGCCCAGCTTCACCGCCGCCGCATAGCTCAGGTCGATCACGCGGCCGTCGTGGAACGGGCCGCGGTCGTTGACCCGCACCACCACCGACTCGCCGTTGTCCAGGTTGGTGACGCGGGCGAAGCTGGGCAGCGGCAGGGTCTTGTGCGCGGCGGTGAAGGCGTACATGTCGTAGACCTCGCGGTTGGAGGTCAGCCGGCCGTGGAATTTCTGCCCGTAGTACGACGCGGTGCCGCGCTCGACGTAGCCGTCGGGCTTGTCCAGCACCGTGTATTTCTTGCCCAGCACCGTGTACGGCGAATTGTTGCCGAAGGGCGAATGCGGCAGGTCGACGACTTCCGGTTCGACGATGCAGCCCAGGTCGGGCACGTGCTCGGGCGTGGAGTCGGATACGCCGGGCTTGTACAGGCCGCCGCGGGTGTAGTCGCCGCGGGTCGAAGGATCTTCCTGCGCCGGCGCGTAGCGGCCGCAGCCGTCGCCGGATCGCGCGGTCGCCGCGGCGGCCGGCTTGCCGGCATGAGCGGCGGCCGGCGGCGCGGATTTCTTCGGCGCGGTGCTGCAGGCCGCCAGGGCCAGCGCCAGCAATGCGGGCAGCCAGCGCTTCATGCCGGCGGCAGCGGCTTGCCGGCGATGGCCTGCGACAACTGATAGACGGCCATCGCGTACATCTTGGAGTTGTTGTAGCGGGTGATCGCGTAGTAGTTGCGGAAACCCAGCCAGTATTCCTTGCCGCTTTCGCCGATCTGCAGGCTGACCGGGGTCGCGGTCAGGCCGGCCGCCAGCGGTTCCAGCGGCCGGTAGCCGCGCGCGGCCAGTTCCTCCAGCGTGTACGTCGGCAGCCAGTCGGTGGGATTGAACTCCTCGAAGCCGGGCTGCAGCGTCGCCCGCGCCGCGACCGGCGCGCCGCGCAGCCAGCCGCCGTTCTCGCCGCCCTTGCTGACGAAGTAGTTGGCAACCGAGGCGAAGACGTCGTCGTAGTCGCCGAACAGGTCGCGGCGGCCGTCGCCGTCGCCGTCCACTGCGAACTGGCGGTAGCTGGACGGCATGAACTGGGCCATGCCCATCGCCCCGGCGTAGCTGCCGGTGATCGACAGGATGTCCAGCTTTTCCTCGCGGCACAGCGCGAACAACTGCGCCAGTTCGTCGCGGAAGAAGTTCTCGCGCTTCTGCTCGTAGGCGGCCTTGGCCGGATCGCCGCTGCGCGGATAGAAGAACGCCAGCGTGTACAGCGCATCCAGCACGCGGTGCTTGCCGGTGAAGCCGCCGTAGCTGGTTTCCACGCCGAGGATCGCGGTCACGATTTCGGCCGGTACGCCGTACTTCGCCTCCTCGCGCGCCAGCGCATCGCGATGCTTGGCCAGGAAGGCGCGGCCGCCGGCGATGCGCGCGTCGGTGAGCATGCGCGGGCGGTATTCGCTCCACGGCTTGACCCGTTCGGCCGGCTTGCTCATCAGCGCGATCACGTCGTCGCGCTTGACCGCCTGCGCCAGCACCGATTCGACGTAGGCCGGCTCCAGCCCGTAGCGGATGGCGGTATTGCCGACGAAATTGGCGCGCGCGGTCGCGAACGGCACCGGCGTGGTGTCGATGGTTTCGGGATTGCGGATCGCTTCGACCGAGGTCTCCGGCGGCGTTGCGGCGGCGGCCGGTGCGGGCGCGGTCGATGGCGGCAGCGACGACTCCTGCGACTGGGTCGCGCATGCGACCAGTCCGAACGTCGTGAGGCAGAACAGGGCGCGTCGGATCATCGGCGCGAGGGTAGCATGGGCAGGCGAGTACGGCGTTGCATGCTGCGATCGACGTTCAGGTTGTCGCTTCCCGATGCGACGATCCCGTCGTCGCTTCAATAACCGTGCACAGGCCGGTGCGCTCTCACCGCCATCACCAGTCCCAGCCCGGCCAGCAGCGAGACCGCGCTGGTGCCGCCGTAGCTCAGCAGCGGCATCGGCACGCCGACCACCGGCAGCACGCCGGAGATCATGCCGCCGTTGACGATCACGTAGACGAAGAACGCCAGTCCCAGCGAACCGGCCAGCAGGCGCGAGTAGGTGTCGCGCGCGTCGATCGCGATCCACAGGCAGCGGCCGACCACGAACAGGTACAGCGCCAGCGTTGTGGCCACGCCCAGCCAGCCGAATTCCTCGGACAGCACCGCGAAGGCGAAGTCGGTGGTGTGCTCGGGCAGGTAGTTCAGGTGCGACTGCGAGCCCTGGCCCCAACCCTTGCCGGTCAGGCCGCCGGCGCCGATGGCGATCTTGGACTGGATGATGTTCCAGCCGGTGCCCAGCGGGTCGTTTTCCGGGTTGAGGAAGGTCAGGATGCGGTCCTTCTGGTACTGGCGCAGGAACCAGAACCACGCCACCGGCGCGGCCGCGGCCACGCCGCCGACGCCCGCGCCCACCCACCACCACGGCAGTCCGGCCAGCAGCAGCGCGAACGCGCCGCTGGCCGCGACCAGCATCGCGGTGCCGAAATCCGGCTGCAGCAGGATCAGCGCGGTCGGCACGCCGATGATGACGGCCGACCCCAGCACGGTGCGCACGCGCGGCGGCAGCGGTTCGCGGTTCAGGTACCAGGCCATCGCCATCGGCAGGCTGATCTTCAGCAGTTCCGAGGGCTGCAGGTAGAAGAACTTGAGGTTGATCCAGTGGTTGCCGTGCTTGCCGCTGCCGATGAACAGCACCAGCACCAGCGGCAGCAGCGACAGCAGGAACACGCCCGGCGTCCAGCCGCGCAGCCGCGCCGGCGGCACCCGCGACAGCGCCCACATCGCCGCCAGCCCGACCGCGAAGCGCACGCCCTGCGCCAGCATGTTGTGCATGCCCATCGCGTCGCCGCCGGCGCTGTACTGCACCGACAGGCCGATGCCCATCAGCGCGACCAGCGCCAGCAGCAGCGGCCAGTCGAGGGTGCGGACGATTTCCGCGATCATCGCCGAGAGCCAGCGGAGGATTTCCTTCATGGCGCGGGCTCCAGAGGGGTGGCCGGCGCCGGGGCCGCCGTTGGCGCAGTGGCGGCGGGCGCAACGGCCGTGGCCGCGCCGCCGTCGATCGTGGCTGTTGGTTGCCCGGTTTCCGCGCCGATCTTCTCCACGCCTTCCGGCATCTGCCCCAGCAGCCAGGCGTTGAACACCGCGCGCGCGATCGGCGCGGCGGCGGCGGCGCCGTAGCCGCCGCCCTCGACCGCGACCGCGACCGCGATGGTCGGGTTCTCGGCCGGCGCATAGCCGATGTACAGCGAGCGATGGCGCTTCCACAGCGGCAGCGTTCTGGGGTCGACCGCCTGTTGGCTGCGGTTGACCACCTGCGCGGTGCCGGTCTTGCCGGCCGAACGGTACGGCGTGCCGCGGAACACGCTGGCCGAAGTGCCTATGGTCGTGGTCAGTTCCATGCCTTCCTGCACCACCCGGATGTTTTCCGGGTGCTCGACGATGTGCACCGGCGGCGGTTGCGGCAAGGGTTGCCACGGCCCCTCGAAACCGACCCGTTGCGTCGCCGCCAGGTGCGGGCGCAGCAGGTCGCCGCCGTTGGCGATCGCTGCGGTGCCGCGCACCAGTTGCAGCGGCGTCACCTTCCACAGGCCCTGGCCGATGGCGATGTTGACGGTGTCGCCGGGATACCAGCGCTCCTTGGTTAGCCGCAGCTTTTCCGCCGGCGAGGGCAGGATGCCGCCGATCTCGCCGGCCAGGTCGATGCCGGTGGGCTTGCCGAAGCCGTACTTGCCCAGGTATTCGTCGTAGCGCTGGATGCCCATGTCCAGCGCCAACTGGTAGTAGTAGGTGTTGACCGAATCCCAGATCGACTTGCGCGCGTCGGTCCAGCCGTGGCCGCCGCGGTGCGAGTCGCCCCAGCCGCGCCCGCTCATCCCCGGCAGGCGGAACATGCCGGTGGAAAGGGTCTTGTCCTCGGGCTTGCGCACGCCGCTTTCCAGCCCGGCCAGCGCGGTCAGCGGCTTGATCGTGGAACCGGGGGCGACGCCGCCCAGCACCAGCCGGTTGAACTGCGGGCGCGAGGGGTTCTCGTTCAGCGCGTTGAAATCGGCGTGCGAGATGCCGTTGACGAACAGGTTGGGGTCGTAGCTGGGCAGGCTGACCATCGCCAGGATTTCGCCGTTGCGCGGATCCATCGCCACCGCCGAGCCTTCCAGCGCGCCGAACGCGGCCACCATCGCCCGTTGCAGGTTGACGTCCACGCCCAGGCGCAGGTCGGCCCCGGGCTGCGCCGGCACCCGGCCCAGCGAACGCAGCGCGCGGCCTTCGACGTTGGTCTCGATCTTCTCGTAGCCGATCTTGCCGCGCAGCGCCTGCTCGTAATAACGCTCCAGCCCGGTCTTGCCGACGTGGGTCAGCGCCGCGTCCTCCTCGCTGAGCTCCTTCAGGTCGTTTTCGTCGATGCGGCCGACGTAGCCGATGATGTGCGCGAACAGATCGCCGTAGGGATAGCGGCGGGTCAGGTACGGCGCGACCTCGACCCCGGGAAAGCGCCAGCGATCGATCGCGAAGCGGGCGATCTCGGCTTCGCTCAAGCGCAGTTTCAGCGGGATCGGCCGGAACCCCGCGGTGACCTTGCGCGCGGCCTCGAAGCGCTGCACGTCCTCCGGCGCCAGCGCGATCACCTTGCCCAGTTCCTCGACCAGCCGCTTCGGGTCGCCGGCCTTCTCCGGCAGCACCTCCAGCCGATAGGCCGGCACGTTCTCGGCCAGCAGCACGCCGTTGCGGTCGTAGATGTTGCCGCGCGCCGGCACCACCGGGCGCGGGCGCACGCGGTTTCCCTCGGACTTGGCGATATAGATGTCGTGGTCGATCACCTGCAGCTTGAAATACCAGCCGGCCAGGCCCAGCAGCATCAGCGCCACCGCCGCGAAGCCCAGCGCCGCGCGGCGGCGGAACTGCTCGGCTTCCGCGTACGGATTCTTCGACGGGCGGCGGCGCGACGACGACATTCCCGCGGGCCCTAATCGCGCTTGCCCAGGCGCAGCGCGTCCAACAGCATGAACAGCGGCGGCCACAGGCCCATGCCGACCAGCGGGGCCCACCAGTAGCTCCACGGCAGCCGCGGTTCGCCCAGCGCCAGGTGCACCAGCAGGCCGACGATGCGGTCGTTCAGCAGCAGGCCGCCGACCACCAGCGCCTGCTGCGCCAGCGGGAAGAAGCGCAGCCGCGCGCGGAAGCGCTGCAGGATGAAGACCAGGATGGTCAGGCGCAGCGCCTGTTCGCCGAGCAGGCTGCCGAAGATCAGGTCGGCGACGATGCCGACGATGAAGGCGAAGCCCAGCCCGACCCGTTCCGGCGCCTCGATCGCCCAGTACGCCAGCACCAGCGCCAGCCAGTACGGCCGCAACGGCAGCAGCGTGTCCGGCAGCGGCAGCAGTCCCAGCAGCAGGGCCACCAGCAGGCTGGCCGACAGGGTCCAGCCGATGCGGGGGCGGCTCATGGCTTCGTCTCCTGCGGAGGAGGCGGGGTTTGCCCGGGTTCCTCTGCCGCCGGAGAAGGAGTCGGGTTCGTCGGTTCCCGTGCCTCCCGCAGCAGCAACACGTCCCGCCCGCGGTCCAGTTGCGCTGCCGGCTTCAGCCCGCCGACCAGGAAGGTGCGGCTGTCGTCGTGGTCCAGGTCGACCACGGTGCCGACCGGGAAGCCGGCCGGGAAGCGTCCACCCAGGCCCGAGGTGACGGCCACGTCGCCGACCTTGATGTCGATGTTGGTGGGAATGTTGACCAGTTCCAGCCGGTCGCTGCGGCCGTTGCCGTAGGCCAGCAGGCGCACGCCGGTGCGGGCGATCATCACCGGCACCGCGTGGTCCGGGTCGGTCAGCAGCAGCACGGTGGAATGGGCCGGGGTGGTTTCGACGATCTGCCCCATCAGGCCGCCGGCGTCGATCACCACCTGGCCCACGCGCACGCCGTCGCGGCTGCCGGCGTCCAGCACCAGCCGCTGCCGGGTCGGGTCCAGGTCGATGTTCAGCACCGGCGCCAGTTGCACGTCCAGGCCGCGGCTCTCGGCCATGCCCAGCAGCGCGCGCAACTGCACGTTGTCGGCCGCGGCGGTCTGCAGCCGGGTCAGGCGCGCGTTGGCGATCAGCAGCTCGTTGCGCAGGCGGCGGTTTTCGTCGGTCAGTTGCGACAGCGTGGCGGCGTCGTCCTTGACCTTCAGCGCCATCCGCCCCGGCAGCCCGGCCAGCCACCACACCGGCTGCGCGACCGCGTCGGCCTGCCGGCGCATCTGCGCCAGCCAGCCGCCGCGGTGGTCCAGCACCAGCAGCACGATCGCCAGCACCAGGTAGGCCAGCAGGCGGAGCGTGCCGACGACTTCGCCGGAGCGCGTGGAAACGGAAGGGCCGGCGTAGGGGGGCATGGACAGCTATGGCGTGGGAAGTCGGCGGCTGCGCCGCCTGCACAGGGTAAAGGGGAAAGCCGGCGGCCGCGCCGCCTGACGAGGCAAGAGTACAGCGCCGGTGCGTTGGCGGATCGCGAACGCCGTGCGGTCATTGCCTTCGCAGCGCACGCGGTGCGCGACTTTCCCCTTCCCGGCCCGCGACGCGGGCGAATTCACCCGGTCACTCCGGCGAGAAGAACTCGTTGCCGTGCATGTCCACCAGTTCCAGCGCGCGGCCGCCGCCGCGGGCCACGCAGGTCAGCGGGTCGTCGGCGACCTGCACGTGCAGGCCGGTTTCCTCGGAAATCAGCTTGTCCAGGTCGCGCAGCAGGGCGCCGCCGCCGGTCAGCACGATGCCGCGCTCGGCCACGTCTGCGCACAGTTCCGGCGGGGTCTGCTCCAGCGCCAGCTTGACCGCGCTGACGATCCCGGCCAGCGGCTCGTGCAGGGCTTCGAGCACTTCGTTGGAGTTGATCTTGATCATCTTCGGCACGCCCTCGGCGAGGTTGCGGCCGGAGATCTCCATCTCGGCGACTTCCGCCTGCGGATAGGCGCAGCCGATCTCCAGCTTGATCCGCTCGGCGGTGGCCTCGCCGATCAGCATGCCGTGGTTGCGGCGCACGTAGTTGATGATGGCGTCGTCGAAGCGGTCGCCGCCGATGCGCACCGACTGCGAGTAGACGATGCCCGACAGCGAGATCACCGCGACCTCGGTGGTGCCGCCGCCGATGTCGATGACCATGCTGCCGCGCGCTTCGCTGACCGGCATGCCGGCGCCGATCGCCGCGGCCATCGGCTCCTCGACCAGGTAGACGTCGCGCGCGCCGGCCTCCTCGGCCGATTCCTTGATCGCGCGGCGCTCGACCTGGGTGGAGCCGGCCGGCACGCACACCAGCACCCGCGGGCTGGGGCGCAGGAAGCGGCTCTTGTGCACCTTGCGGATGAAGTGCTTGAGCATCGCCTCGGTGTAGGTGAAGTCGGCGATCACGCCGTCCTTCATCGGCCGGATGGTGGTGATGTTGCCAGGGGTGCGGCCGAGCATCTGCTTGGCCTCGGCGCCGACCGCGGCGACGGTGCGGTTGCCGCCGAAGGTGCGGTCCGAGCGCACCGCGACCACCGACGGTTCGTTCAGCACGATCCCCTGTCCGCGCACGTAGATGAGGGTATTGGCCGTGCCCAGGTCGATGGACAGGTCGTTGGAGAACATGCCGCGGAGTTTCTTGAACATCGGGGAAAGGGTCCTGCTGGTGACGGAAGCCGCCTGCGGGACGGGCGGCTCCGGAACTGACGAAAGGGGCCGGCTAGCCTAGCAACCGGCCTGCGGGCGGGCAAGGAAAATTCCGTGAAAACCGGCGCTTCCTGCGCCTTCGCGGCGCGCCCGCGCGACGCCGGCGACGGCTTCGGGCTGGCCGCCCGCGGCCGCAGCCGTTACCCTTTGCGCCGCCGGCAGGGACCGGCGCTCCCGTGCCGCCGCCCCGAGACCGACCGATGTCCGCGCTGATCTGTGGTTCCCTTGCCTACGACACCATCATGGTGTTCCCGGACCAGTTCAAGAACCACATCCTGCCGGACAAGGTGCACATCCTGAATGTGTCGTTCCTGGTGCCGCGGATGCGCCGCGAGTTCGGCGGCTGCGCCGGCAACATCGCCTACAACCTGCACCTGCTGGGCGGCCATCCGGTGCCGATGGGCACGGTCGGCCAGGACTTCGGCCCGTACCGGGCGCACTTCGAGGCGCTGGGCATCGACCTGTCGCGGGTCAAGGTGATCGACGAGCTGTTCACCCCGCAGGCCTTCATCACCACCGACCACGACAACAACCAGATCACCGCCTTCCACCCCGGCGCGATGAGCCGCAGCTACGAGAACCATGTCAGGGACGTGCCCGGCGTGACCATCGGCCTGGTCGGCCCGGACGGGCGCGAAGGCATGATCCAGAACGCCGCCGAATTCCGCGAGGCCGGCATCCCCTTCATCTTCGACCCCGGCCAGGCGATGCCGCTGTTCAACGGCGAGGAACTGCGCGCCTTCATCGAACAGGCCGACTACGTGGTGGTCAACGACTACGAATCCAACCTGCTGCAGGCGCGCACCGGCTGGAGCGAGAAGGACATCGTGCGGCGGGTCAAGGCCTACATCGCCACCCAGGGGCCGAAGGGCGCGCTGATCCACACGCCGGAGCGGACCTTCGACATCCCCCCGGCGCACGAACGCCGCGTGGTCGATCCCACCGGCTGCGGCGACGCCTTCCGCGCCGGCCTGATCTTCGGCATCGAGAAGGGCTACGACTGGGTCACCGTCGGCCGCATGGGCAATCTGATGGGCGCGCTGAAGGTCGAGCACCACGGCACCCAGAACCAGCGCTTCGACTTTGCCGAGTTCAACGAACAGTTCAAGCAGCAGTTCGGATACTCGCTGTAGGCTGCGTCGCGCGTTCCTGCGCTGCTGCGCGCACTCTCCATTATGTCGTCCGCCGAAACCTTGCCCCTGTTCCCGCTGCATACCGTGCTGCTGCCCGGCGCGGCCCTGCAGTTGCGCGTGTTCGAGCGCCGCTACCTGGACATGGTCCGCGACTGCGGGCGCAGCGGCGGCGGCTTCGGGGTCTGCCTGATCCTGGAGGGCGGAGAGGTCGGCGCGCCGGCCACGCCGGCCGCGTTCGGCACCGAGGCGGTCATCGAGGATTTCGACACCGGCCCCGATGGCCTGCTCGCCCTGCGCCTGCGCGGACGCCGGCGCTTCCGCGTGCTACGCACCCGCGTGCGCGACAACGGACTGGTGGTCGGCGAAGTGGAGTGGCGCGAGCCCGACGGCGACGACGAACTGCGTCCCGAGCACGCGCTGCTGGCGACGGTGCTGGAAAACATCCTGCAGCAGATCGACGCCGACCTGCCGGCGTTGCCGCCGTCGCAAGGGGACAACGCCGCGTGGGTCGGCTGGCGGCTGGCCGAACTGCTGCCGATCGACAACGCGCAACGGCTGGGAATCCTGCAGGAAGACGACGCGCACAAGCGGCTGGACCGGCTGCTGGCGTTGATCTGATCGTTAGGGCGCGTCCGTCCGTACCCGCAGCACCGGCAGCGCCGAGTCCGGGTGCAGGCCGATCCGGTTCGGCAGGCCGGACACCGCCGTCGTCACCGCCGCCAGCGCGGCGTCGGCCTCGGACAGCGGCAACCACATGCCGACCAGGTCGAAGGCCTCGCGATGGCGCAGCACCTGCGCGCTGCCGAGCCACAGCGGTGTGTCGCCGGGCTGCAACCGCGCCGGCGCGGGCCACAGGCGCAGGGCGTACATCTCGCCGGGGTTGGCGCCAGGCCGCAGCATCAGCAGGCTTTCCGCCTGCGTATCCAGCGTCGCCGGCAGCACCGGCTGTTTTTCCGGCGGTATGTCGCCGTCGAGCAGTTGCAGCGCTTCCTGCCAGCCGGCCTGCGCCTGCGCGCGCCAGCCGGCGCTTTCCAGCTTCTGCCGCAGCGGCGCCAGCGGGCCGGCGACCTGCACGTCCAGCGGCCAGCGTTGCTCGTTGTCGAATTCGTTGCGCCGCGCCGGCAGTTGCGCCCAGTCGCGGTCCCACCAGTCCTCGGCCGCGATCGCGACGGCCGGCGGCGGCGCTTCGAACCGCGCCAGCGTCGCCTCCGCATTGCGCGGCGCGTGCCACAGCGCCGCGGCGGCGAACGCGCCGTAGAACAGCCACGCCAGCGGCGTCATCCAGAACGAACGGCTCACGCGGCGGCGGTAGGCGATGCCCAGCACCAGCAGCCAGACGATGCCCAGCAAGGTGCCGCCGACCACGTCGCTGAGCCAGTGCGCGCCCAGGTACAGCCGGGCGAAGCCGATCAGCGCGACCACGATCCCGGCGACCAGGTAGGGCCAGATGCGGTCGCGGCCCGGCAGTTCGCGCGCGATCAGCACGGCGAAGAAGCCGAAGGCGATCGTCGCCATCGTCACCGCGATCGACGGGAAGCCGAAGCCGCTGCCGACCGCCGGCGGTTTCGGGATATCGACCATCGCGCCCAGCCACGCGGTCAGCGCCAGCCCGAACGCCAGCGCCGCGACCCAGTGCGCCGCCGCCATCCAGCGCCGCCGCCACAGCAGGTACAGCAGCACCAGCGCCGCCGCCGGCGTCAGCACCTGCGGATCGCCCAGGCAGGCCAGCGCGGCCAGCGGCGCGTCGGCCAGCGGATTGCGTAGTCCCAGCATCAACTGGTACACGGCCAGGTCCAGCCCCAGCGGCTCGCCGTGGCCGATCACCAGCGCCAGGAAGGCGAAACAGGCCCAGCCGACCGCCAGCAGCAGCACCGCCAGCACCGCCAGCGACACCGATTCGCGCCGGTTCGGGTCGAACACCGCCACCGAGTACGCGCCCAGCAGCGGGTGCGCGCGCGACCACGCCAGCGCGCGCGCCAGCAGGTTGTCGGCGTGCGCGGCGAACCAGCGGTAGCTGTACAGCACCACCACCCACGCCAGCGCCAGCACCACGGCCAGCAGTCCCAGCACCAGCGCCAGCCGGCCGGCGACCGCGGCCACGGCGTCGTAGGCCTGCCCCAGCACCCAGCCCGGCGCCAGGAACAGCGCCGCCCAGCTCAGCGCGGCGAACGCACTGGCCGGGACGTAGCGTTTCAGCGGCATCCGCGACATGCCGGCGACCGCCGGCACGAACGGACGGATCGGGCCGACGTAGCGTGCGACGACGATGCTCTTGACGCTGTTGCGGCGGAATTGCGCCTCGCCCCGCCGCAGCAGTTCCGGGTACTTGCTGAACGGCCAGTAGTCGTACAGCCGCCGGCCCCAGCGCCGGCCGACCCAGAAGCTGATGCCGTCGCCGAGGAACGCGCCCAGGGCGGCGCTCGACAGCGCATAGAGGCCGGACATCTCGCCCATGCCGATCAGGATCCCGACCGGAATCAGCAGCGGCAGCGCCGGCACCAATGCGCCGATCACGATCAGCGCATCGCAGAACGCGACCGCGAAGATCACCGCGCCGGCCGCGTAGGGGTGGGCGCTGACCCAGGCCAGCAGGTTGTCCAACCATGAAGCATCCATCGGCGGATTATAGGTGGCCGCGTTTGGTCCCCGGCTAGAATCGACCAATGGACGAACCCGCCCCGGTCGAGATCAAGGCGTTGAAGGCCGACAGCTTCGGCCGCGTCGTGCTGATGCGCGATGCGCATGGCGCGTTCGTGCGCCGCGACCTGACGGTCACGCCGTGGTGGCTGCGGCTGCCGGCGTGGCGGCTGGCGCGGCGCGAGGCGCGCGCGCTGCAGCGCCTGCGCGGACAGCCGGCGACGCCGCAACTGCTCGGCTGGGACGGACGCTTCCTCGACCGCAGCTACCTGGACGGCGCCGCCATGTACCTGCGCCCGCCGCGCGGCGACGTGGCGTACTTCCGCGCCGCGCACCGCCTGCTGCGGCAGATCCACCGCCGCGGCGTCGCCCACAACGACCTGGCCAAGGAGGCCAACTGGCTGGTGCGCGAAGACGGCAGCCCGGCGGTGATCGACTTCCAGTTGGCCACGCTGGGCGACCCGCGCGCGCCGATGATGCGGCTGCTGGCGCGCGAGGACCTGCGCCACCTGCTCAAGCACAAGCGCATGTACTGCCGCGACCGCCTGACCCCGGTGGAGCTGCGCGTGCTCAAGCGCCATTCGTGGCTGCGCGATCTGTGGTTCCGCACCGGCAAGCCGGTCTACCGCTTCGTCACCCGCAGGCTGCTGAAGTGGGAAGACAACGAGGGACAGGGACCGAAACCGTAGGAACGCCGCGAGCCGCGATGGTTTTCTCGGAAAAGCTTCATCGCGGCTGACGCCGCTCCTACAATGGGGCAAAGCAACCACTGGGAACGAACCGCATGTCGTCGCTCGCCGGCAAGACCCTGTTCATCACCGGCGCCTCGCGCGGCATCGGCCTGGCCATCGCGCTGCGCGCCGCGCGCGACGGCGCCAACGTCGCCATCGCGGCCAAGTCCTCGGTGCCCAATCCCAAGCTGCCCGGCACCATCCACACCGCGGCGGAGGCGGTCAACGCCGCCGGCGGCCGCGGCCTGGCGCTGAAATGCGACATCCGCGAGGAAGACGAGGTGAGGGCCGCGGTCGCGGCGACGGCGGACGCCTTCGGCGGCATCGACATCCTGGTCAACAACGCCAGCGCGATCTGGCTGCGCGGCGCGCTGGACACGCCGATGAAGCGCTTCGACCTGATGCAGCAGGTCAACGCGCGCGGCAGCTTCCTGTGCGCGCAAGCCTGCCTGCCGCACCTGCTGCAGGCGCCCAACCCGCACATCCTCACCCTGTGCCCGCCGCCGTCGCTGGACCCGAAGTGGTGGGCGCCGCACACCGGCTACACGCTGGCGAAGATGGGCATGAGCTTCGTCACCCTGGGCCTGGCCGGCGAGTTCGGCCCGCAGGGCGTCGCGGTCAACGCGCTGTGGCCGCGCACGCTGATCGCCACCGACGCGCTGAACATGATTCCCGGCGTCGACGGCCGCAACGGCCGCAAGCCGGAGGTCATGGGCGACGCCGCCCACGCGATCCTCGTGCGCGACGCGAAGTCCGTGACCGGTCGCTTCTTCATCGACGACGAAGCGCTGGCCGAGGCCGGCATCACCGACCTGTCCGGCTATGCGGTCGATCCGTCGCAGCCGCTGCATCCCGATCTGTTCCTCGATTGACCGATAATCGTCCGCTGCGGCGGGGCCGGGCCCGCGACGCTGTCCGCCGTGTCGCGAGTAGCGGCCGCGCGGGGATGGCCCGCCGTTCCGACGGATTGCACGTGGGAGAAGTTCGATGAAATACCTGCACGCCATGCTCCGCGTCCACGACCTGGACAAGACCGCCTGGTTCTTCACCGAGGGCCTGGGCCTGAAGCAGACCCGCCGGATCGACAACGAGGCCGGCAAGTTCACCCTGGTCTATTTCGCCGCGCCGGCCAATCCCGAAGTCGAAGTCGAACTGACCCTCAACTGGGGCAGCGACGAGGACTATGGCGGCGCCCGCAACTTCGGCCACCTGGCCTTCGAGGTCGACGACATCTACGCCACCTGCGCGCACCTGCAGTCGTTGGGCATCGTCATCAACCGCCCGCCGCGCGACGGACGCATGGCCTTCGTCCGCAGTCCGGACCTGATCTCGATCGAACTGCTGCAGAAGGGCGCGCCGCTGCCGCCGGCGGAGCCGTGGGCGTCGATGCCCAACGCCGGCGTGTGGTGATTCCCGGTTAACGCCGCGCGCCGCTTGCGCGTCCTGTCTTCATCGAGGCAACGGCGGGCGGCGTGGACGGGCAAGAAGCGACGGCAGCGACAGTGGCGGCGGCCCGCGCCGGCGACGGTGCGGCGATGGACCGGCTGTTCCGCCGCTTCGCCCCGGTCGTGCACGGCGTGCTGCTGGGCTACGTGCAGCGCGCCGACGCCGACGATCTGACCCAAGACGTGTTCGAGACCGTGCTGGCGCGGCTGCCGGAATTGCGCGAGGACGCGGCGTTCCCTGGCTGGGTGGTCGGCATCGCTCGACATGCGGCGCTGGATGCGAAGCGCCGGCGTCCGCCGACGGTCGGCGATGCCGCGCTGGAACGGGCCGCCGTGGCCGGCGGGGTCGAGGAGCGGCTCGACGCCGACCGCGCGCTGCGCGCGGTCCGGGCCTTGCCCGAGGCCTACCGCGAAACCCTGCTGCTGCGGCTGGTCGAAGGTCTGACCGGCCCGGAGATCGCCGCGCGCACCGGACTGACCCCCGGCAGCGTGCGGGTCAACCTGCATCGCGGCATGGCGCTGCTGCGCGATGCGCTGGCGAAGCCAGGAATCGAGCCATGAACCGGATGCCGGAACACGACGACTACCTGTGGGACCGTAGCGGCCCGGTCGATGCCGAAGTCGCCGAACTCGAACGCCTGCTGATGCCGCAGGGCTGGCATGCGCGGTCGTATGCGGCATCGCGCCGGCGTGCATCGGCGGATCGCGTCGCGCCGGCGCGGGCACGGCGCGGCCGGCGCTGGCGGATCGCGCTGGCCGGCGTGGCCGCCGTCGCCGCGCTCGCGATCGGGTTGCGCGGCTGGTATGCGCATCGGTTGCAATGGCCGGCGCAGCAGCCGTGGACCATCGCCGCGGCCGAAGGCGACGCGCGCATCGACGGCCGCGCCATCGCTGCGGCGACACGGCTGCCGCCCGGGGCCACGCTCGAAACCGGCGACGGTCGGGTGCGGCTGCGCGCCGCGCGGATCGGCGAGGTGGCGATCGGCGAAGATTCGGTGTTCCGTTTGGTCGACACCCGCAGCGGCCGCCACCGCACGCAGTTGCAGCGCGGCGACCTGTGGGCGCGGGTGTGGGCGCCGCCGGGCGCGTTCGGCGTGGCGACGCCGGCCGGCGAGGTGTTCGACCTCGGCTGCGAGTTCGCGATGCACGCCAACGAGGACGGCAGCGGCACGCTGGCGGTGCGCAGCGGCTGGGTACAGATCGACAACGGCTGGCGCGAAGTGCTGGTGCCGCAGGGCGCGCGGGTCGAGTTCGCCGCACGCGGGCGTCCGGGCACGCCGTACGACGAAGGCGCCAGCGCGGCCTTCGTCGCCGCGTTGCGCGCGCTGGATGCGCAAGGCGCGGCGGCCGAAGCCGACGGCGCCGCAATGCGCGCGCTGGTCGCCGCGTCGCGGTCGCAGGACGCGATCAGCCTGTTGTCGCTGCTGCAGGCGCAGCCGCGACTGGCCGAGGGCCCGTTGTTCGACCGGCTGTCGCAAATCATGCCGGTCGACGCGCGGGTGACGCGCGCGGCGCTGCGCACGCACGGCGCGAACGCGCTGTCGCCGTGGTGGAACGCGCTGCCGTATCCGCGGATGAAGCGCTGGTGGACGAAATGGCCGGATGCGTTCTCCGCGCGCGCGGACGCGGAAACGCTGCTGCCGCACGACGCGCGCTGAAGTTCGGCGCCGCCGGTTAACAGCAGCGTTCTCGGCGGCGTCCTGTCGATGCGCCACTCACGGCGCGGCCAACTGCCGGAGCTTCCCATGAACACCGCGAAACCGAAATCGCTGCTGTACGCCCTGATCGTGTCGGCGCTGCTGCTCGCCGCCCCCGCGTTCGCCGGACCGCCGCTGCTGTGCCATCCGTTCCGGACCGACGGCGCGCCGTCGTTGCCGTGGGGCGGCGACGGCTGGAACCAGGCGCGCGCCGACTACGACCTGGACCGCCTGATCGCCGACGTCGATGCGTTGCTGGCGCCGGACACGCCGGTGATCGCGCGCATGGAAACCCTGCGCCGCGCGGCGATCTACGCTAGCCGCGACGGCGCCGTACTGCGCGGGCTCGCCGCCCGGCTCGAAGCGCGGATCGCCGCCGCCGCCGCCGACAACCGGGCGCTGGCGCTGTTCGACGCCGGCTACTTCCGCGAGACCTTGCAGGACATCCTGCGGCTGCAGGGCTATGACATGCCGGCGATCGGCAAGGTCGACGCGCCCGCGCTGCGCGCGCTGCTCGCCGGCGGCGACGGCAACGCCCGCATCGAACAGGCGCTGGCGCTGCGCCCGCAGGATCCGTCGCTGCGCTTCGCCGCGGCGCTGGTCGCGACCGCCGACGATCGTTCGGCCGATGCCGCCGCGCATGCGCGGATCGCGCGCGCCGGCACCGGCCAGGACCGCCTGCTGGCGCTGAACATCGCCCAGGTCGCCCGCTGAGCGGCGCGGGTTGGCGCAGGGGCGGCGCGGCATTCGCCGGAGACGGCACGATGACGGCACGATCGTCCGCGGCGCCGCGTTTCGGGCCGCGCACCGCCGCGGCGGTCGCGGTTTCGGTCAGAATACGCGCCCGTCCCACGGCTTTGCGCCGGCTCATTTCCCCACGCCATGTCCCAGACTTCCGAACTGCTCGCCCTCGGCCGCGACTACTACCTGCCGGTCTACCACCAGCGCGAATTCATCGTCGAACGCGGCCAGGGCGCGCGGGTCTGGGACAAGGACGGGCGCGAATACATCGACTTCGCCGCCGGCATCGCCGTCTGCGGCCTCGGCCATTGCGATCCCGACCTGACCGCGGCGCTGGTGGAACAGGCCGGCAAGCTTTGGCATACCAGCAACGTGTTCTACAGCGAGCCACCGCTGCTGCTGGCCAGGGAGCTGGTCGACGCCTCGAAGTTCGCCACCCGGGTGTTCCTGTGCAACTCCGGCGCCGAGGCCAACGAGGCGGCGATCAAGCTGACCCGCAAGTGGGCCGCGGCGCAGGGCCGGCCGCCGGAGAAGCGCGTCATCGTCACCTTCACCGGCAGCTTCCACGGCCGCACGCTGGGCGCGGTCACCGCGACCGCGCAGCCGAAGTACCAGCAGGGCTACGAGCCGTTGCCGGGTGGTTTCCGCTACGTCGACTTCAACGATCTGGCGCAACTGGAAGCCGCGATGGCCGGCGGCGACGTCGCCGCGGTGATGCTGGAGCCGGTGCAGGGCGAGGGCGGCTGCACGCCGGCCGCGCCGGGTTTCCTGCAGGGCGTGCGCGCGCTGTGCGACCAGCACGACGCGCTGTTGATCCTCGACGAGATCCAGGCCGGCATGGGCCGCACCGGCACGCTGTTCGCGCACTGGCACGACGGCGTGACCCCGGACATCGTCTCGCTGGCCAAGGCGCTGGGCGGCGGTTTCCCGATCGGCGCGATGCTGGCCGGGCCGAAGGTCGCCGAAATCATGGGTTACGGCGCGCACGGCACCACCTTCGGCGGCAATCCGCTGGCCGCGGCGGTGGCGCGGGTGGCGCTGAAGAAGCTGTTGTCCGCCGAGATCGCCGCCAACGTGCGCCGGCAGGAGCAGGCGCTGCGCGACGGCATCGCCGCGATCGACGCGGAACTGGACCTGTTCTCCGGCGTGCGCGGCCGCGGCCTGATGCTGGGCGCGGTACTGAAGCCCGAATACGCCGGCAAGGCCGGCGAGGCGCTCGACCACGCCGCCGCGCACGGCCTGCTGCTGTTGCAGGCCGGCCCGGACGTGCTGCGCTTCGTGCCGGCGCTGAACATCGGCGATGCGGAAGTGGCCGAGGGCCTGGCGCGATTGAAGGCGGCGCTGGCCGCATTCGCCGGCAGGACCTGAGACGGTCGCTGCGCGCAGCGGGACGGAGTGTCGTCGTTCCGGCGCCAATCCCGCGACCGACTCGCACGACAGTCGTGCGAGCCCGGTACGGCATGCCGGCGGCAATGGTAGCTTGAGGCTCCTGGCGATAACGAGGCGAACCGATGCGTACGTGGCTGGAAATACGGTCGTGGTGGTGGCTCCGGCTATTCGTGCTGCTCGCGATGCCGGTGGCCGCGGCCGCGCAGCACCAGGCCGGCGAGGTCGCCGTCGAACACGGCACGGTTCACGACGAGCAGGGCAGGGCGGTGCCCTACGAAATCGGCACCTTCTACGTCCCGGAGAACCGGCACGAGGCCGGCAGCCGGACGATCGGGATCGGTTTCGCCCGGATCCGCGCATTGCAGGGCGGCAACGCGCCGCCGATCTTCTGGCTGCCGGGCGGGCCGGGCCTGAGCGTGCTCGAGGCGTTCGCCAGCAACGACATGGGCCGGCTGCGCACGTGGCTGGGACTGGCCGCGGTGGCCGACCTGGTGGTGGTCGAACAGCGCGGCTACAGCGTGCGTGGCGAGATGCTGACCGCCAAGAGCGATTCCCTGCCGCTGGACCGGCCGGGTTCGGTCGCCGCCGACGTGGCCCGGATGCGGGCGCTGGCCCGGAATGCCGTGGCCGCCAACCCGGACAAGGATCTGTCCGGCTACGACATCGGCGAGTTCGCCGACGACGTCGACGACCTGCGGCGCGCGCTCGGCTACGACCGGATCAGCCTGTTCGGCGGCAGCTTCGGCTCGCAATGGAGCCTGGCGGTGATGCGCCTGCATCCACGATCCGTGGCGCGCGCGGTGCTGTCCGGCGTGGAGCCGCTAGACAACGGCTACGACATGCCGTCGCAGGTCTGGGCGGCGCTGCAGCGCATCGCTTTCGACGCCGACCGCGACCCGGGCCTGCAACCCTGGCTACCGCCGGGCGGAGTGATGGGCGCGGTGCGTGCGTTGCGGGAGCGTTTCGCGAAGGGTCCGGTCGAAGTGGTCGTGAGTGACGAGGCGGGACGTGCGCACAAGGTGGTGCTGGGCGCGGAAGACCTGCAACTCGCGCTGCTTTCGCATACCCAGGAAGCCGAGCAGTGGCCGGCCTTCATCCTGTCGCTGTACCACGGCCACTACGAGGAGTGGGCACGGGAAGCGATCGCCGACCGGCAGCCCGCCGATAGCACACTGATCGGCCCGCTGGCCGACAGCAGCCTCGGCGTCAGCGCCGCGCGCGAGCATCGGTTGCGCACCGACCCGGCGCTGGACCTGTTTGGCGCCTGGAATTTCGAGGCGAACATCGCCTCCGCCCCGGACTGGCCCACCCGCGACATGGGCGACGAGGTGCGCCTGCCGGTCGCCAGCGACATCCCGGCAGTATTCGTGCACGGCGATTGGGATACGTCGACGCCGATCGAGAACACGCTGGGATTGTTGCCGTACTTCCGCAATGGCCATGCCATCCTGGTGCATCGCGGCGGCCACGACGGTTCGATGTACCTGTTGCGGAACGATGCCGCCGCGAAACGGGCGGTCCACGATTTTCTGGGAACGGGCGAAACGCGGAGCCTGCCGGTGGAAGTCGAGTTGCCTTTGCCCCGGTTCCAACGGCCGGCGTTCGATCCGCCCGGCTGACCGCGGCGGGCCAACGACGGATCCGCCGCGTTGTTTGGCGCGAGGAAACGGGCATTCATCGGCGGTATGCCAGAATAGACCCGGTTTCCAAGCGCCGCGATTCCGCGCATCCACCGCAATGACTGGCCGTCTCCTGATGAAACGATTGTTCCTCTGCGCCGCGATCGGCGGTCTCAGCCTGGCCGCCTGCGCGCAGGCGCCGCAATCGCCGCCCACCGCGGCGACGGCCGCGGCCAAGCCGGCAGGCGCCGCCGACAAGGCCGCCGAAGAGCGCGTGCGCAAGGCGCTGCAGGCGCTCGGCCTGAAGGTCGACTACATCGCCGCCGCGCCGATGGCGGGCTTCCGCCAGGTCATCGCCGGCGGCCAATCGATCTACGTCAGCGACGATGGCCGCTACCTGATGCAGGGCAGCGTGGTCGATCTGCAGACGCGCCGCGACGCCGGCGAGTCCAGCCCCGCGCTGGCCGGCTATCGCCGCGAGCTGCTCGAGACCGTGCCGCACGCCCAGCGCATCGTGTTCGCGCCGCCGAACCCGAAGTACACCGTCAGCGTGTTCACCGACATCGAATGCGGCTACTGCCGCAAGCTGCACAGCCAGATCGCCGAATACAACAAGCAGGGCATCGCGATCGAATACCTGGCCTTCCCGCGGATGGGCCTGGGCACGAAGGATCACCAGGACATGGTTTCGGTCTGGTGCGCGGCCGATCCGAAGCGCGCGCTGACCGAAGCCAAGTCCGGTCGCACGGTGCCCAAGCGCGACTGCAACAATCCGGTGGCCGCGGAGTTCGAACTCGGCCAGCGCATCGGCGTCAACGGCACCCCGGCGGTGTTCGCGCCCGGCGGCGCCCAGATCGGCGGCTACCTGACCCCGGCGCAGATGCGCGCCGTGCTCGACGGGCTGGCGAAGGACGGCGGCTGATCCCGGCTGGCCGCGGACGGTACCGGGCCGGGGCGGCTACAATACGCGGCCCCGTCATCGGCACCTTCCCCACGGTTCGGACATGATCGTCCTCGAAGGCCGCCCGGCCTTGTCGCAGTTCCGCCTCGCCCGGCTCCAGTCCAAGCTCCAGTCCATCGCCCCCGCGTTGCAGGTCCGCGGCGCGTGGCAGGTGTTCTTCGTGCAGCCGGAAGCCGGCGCGCAGGTGGACCCGGCCGCGCTGCACCGCATCCTGCAGGCCGGCGAGGCGACCGCCCCGGCCGAATCCGGCAGCGCCAGCCGCTTCGTCGTACCGCGGCTGGGCACGCTGTCGCCGTGGGCGAGCAAGGCCACCGAACTGCTGCGCGGCGCCGGCCTGGCGGTCGCCCGCGTCGAACGCGGCACCCGCATCGACCTGTCGGGGTGGCAGGAAGTCGTTTCCGACGAAAACCGGGCGCTGTCGAAGGCGCTGCACGATCCGATGACGCAATCGCTGCTGGCCTCGCGCGACGATGCCGCGGCGCTGTTCACCGCCCAGCCGCGCGGCGAACTGGAACGCATCGCGCTGGACGAACTGGAAAGCGCGAACGCGCGCCTGGGCCTGGCCCTGGCCGACGACGAAATCGAATACCTGCGCGTGCGCTACGGCGAACTCGGCCGCGATCCGTCCGACGTCGAACTGATGATGTTCGCGCAGGCCAATTCCGAGCACTGCCGGCACAAGATCTTCAACGCCTCGTGGACCGTCGACGGCAAGGAGCAGGACAAGTCCCTGTTCCGCATGATCCGGAACACCCATGCGCACACGCCGCAGCACACGCTGTCCGCGTACAGCGAC
This sequence comes from Pseudoxanthomonas sp., assembly GCA_047601245.1. GTDB lineage: Bacteria > Pseudomonadota > Gammaproteobacteria > Xanthomonadales > Xanthomonadaceae > Pseudoxanthomonas_A. Next base: position 1,713,706 of record JASGJU010000002.1, on the reverse strand, counting down.
AACGCCGCGGTGGTCGAGGGCTTTACGGCGGCGCGCTTCCGTCCCGGCGACGACGGCCGGTATCGCAGCGAAGCGGCGGTCGAATCGGCGTTCTGCATCAAGGTCGAGACCCACAACCACCCGACCGCGATCGCGCCGTTCCCCGGCGCGTCGACCGGCGCCGGCGGCGAGATCCGCGACGAGGGCGCGACCGGCCGCGGCGGCAAGCCGAAGGCCGGCCTGACCGGCTTCTCCGTCTCGCACCTGCGCATCCCGACGCTGCCGCAGCCGTGGGAAGACTTCGGTTACGACGGCGTGCGCCCGCTCAACCCGCGCATGGCGCCGGCGCTGGACATCATGCTCGACGGTCCGCTGGGCGGGGCCGCGTTCAACAACGAATTCGGCCGGCCTAACCTGCTGGGTTACTTCCGCAGCTTCGAACTGAAGCAGGGCGAAGGCCTCGCCCGCGCCTACGACAAGCCGATCATGCTGGCCGGCGGCCTCGGCGCGATCGACCGCATCCAGGTCGAAAAGCGGCGCCTGCGGCCTGGCGACGCGGTGATCGTGCTCGGCGGCCCGGCGATGCTGATCGGCCTGGGCGGAGGCGCGGCCAGTTCTGTCGCTTCCGGCGACAGCGCCGAGGAGCTCGACTTCGCCAGCGTGCAGCGCGACAACCCGGAGATGGAGCGCCGCTGCCAGGAAGTCATCGATCGCTGCGTCGCGCTGGGCGAAGCCAATCCCATCGTCAGCGTCCACGACGTCGGCGCAGGCGGTCTGTCCAACGCCATTCCCGAGCTGCTGCACGACTCTGGCGTCGGCGGCGTGATCGACCTGGACAAGGTGCCCAGCGACGATCCCTCGCTGTCGCCGCTGGAACTGTGGTGCAACGAATCGCAGGAGCGCTACGTGCTGGGCGTGCCGCAGGCGCGGCTGGCCGAGTTCGCCGCGATCTGCGAGCGCGAGCGCTGCCCGTTCGCGGCGGTCGGCGTGGCGACGGAAGAAGAACGTCTCGTCGTGGGCTATGGTGCGACAGTAGATTCCCTTCTCCCCTTGGGAGAAGGTGCTCGAAGGGCGGATGAGGGTACGGCGAAGCCGGCGGCGTCTGAACCATCATCGACTTCGCCGAACCCTCACCCCAACCCCTCTCCCGAGGGGAGAGGGGCTTTTCCAATTGATCTCCCCATGGACGTGCTGTTCGGCAAGCCGCCGAAGATGCACCGCGACGCCGTGCATCCGCCCGCGCCGCGATGGCCGGCGCTGGACACCGCGAAAGTGGATTTGCGCGACGCCGGCCTGCGCGTGCTGGCGCATCCGACCGTCGCTTCGAAGATGTTCCTCGTCACCATCGGCGACCGCAGCGTTGGCGGCCTGACCGCGCGCGACCAGTTGGTCGGCCCGTGGCAGATGCCGGTGGCCGACTGCGCGATCACGCTGTCCGGCTACGAGACCTTCGCCGGCGAAGCGATGGCGATCGGCGAGCGCACGCCGCTGGCGCTGCTCGACGCCGCCGCCGCCGCGCGCATGGCGGTCGGCGAGGCGATCACCAACCTGTGCGCCGCGCCGGTCGATGACCTGGCGCGGGTCAAGCTGTCGGCGAACTGGATGGCCGCCGCCGGCCACCCCGGCGAGGACGCGCTGCTGTTCGACGCGGTGCGCGCGGTCGGCATGGAATTGTGCCCGGCGCTCGACTTGGCCATCCCGGTCGGCAAGGATTCGCTGTCGATGCAGGCGCAATGGCAGACGGACGGCGTCGCCAACAAATCGGTGTCGCCGGTATCGCTGATCGTCACCGCCTTCGCCCCGGTTGAGGACGTGCGCAAGCAACTGACGCCGCTGCTGTCGCGCGAAGACGGCGGCGAACTGTGGCTGATCGGCTTGGGCGGCGGCAAGCAGCGCCTGGGCGGCTCGGTGCTGGCGCAGGTGTTCCCGGACGGGGGCCGCGACGCCGGCGGCGATGTGCTGCCGGCCTTCGCCGGCGACGTCCCCGACCTGGACGATCCGGAGCGGCTGCGCGATTTCTTCGCGCTGATCCGCGACGCGCGCGACGCCGGCCTGCTGCTGGCGTACCACGACCGCAGCGACGGCGGCGCGTTCGCCACGCTGTGCGAAATGGCCTTCGCCTCGCACCTGGGCCTGGAGATCAACCTGGACGGCTGGGGCGAGGATCCATTCCGCACGCTGTTCGCCGAGGAACTCGGCGCAGTGGTGCAGGTCGCCGACGAGAACCGCGCCGCGTTCGCCGACCTGGTCGAGCGCCACGCGCTGACCGAATGCGCGCAGCGCATCGCCCGCACCACCACCGCGCCGACGGTGCGCGTGGCCCGCGACGGCGAAACCGTCGCGCAATGGCGCTGGGAGGAATTGTTCGACGCTTGGTGGTCGGTCACCCACGCCATGCAGAGGCTGCGCGACAACCCGGAAAGCGCCGATAGCGAACGCGACATCGCCCGCGACTTTGCCGCGCCGGGGCTGAAGCCGAAGCTGGCGTTCGACCCGGCCGACGACATTCTTGTTGCGCCGACGCCAAGTGCGTCAGCGGCTGCCGCGCCGTACGTCGCCACCGGCAAGCGGCCGAAGGTCGCGATCCTGCGTGAGCAGGGCGTCAACAGCCACATCGAGACTGCGTTCGGCTTCACCCGCGCCGGCTTCGACGCCTACGACGTGCACATGAGCGACCTGATCGCCGGCCGCGTCGCGCTGGACGGTTTCGCCGGCCTGGTCGCCTGCGGCGGCTTCAGCTACGGCGACGTGCTCGGCGCCGGGCGCGGCTGGGCGACGTCCATCCTCGAACGCGCCGAACTGCGCGAACGCTTCGCCGCGTTCTTCGCCCGCGAAAACACCTTCTCGCTGGGCATCTGCAACGGCTGCCAGATGATGAGCCAGTTGAAGGACATCATCCCCGGCGCTCGGCATTGGCCGCAGTTCCTGCGCAACCGCAGCGAACAGTTCGAGGCGCGCACCGCCTTGCTGGAAGTGCTGGAATCGCCGTCGATCCTGCTGGCCGGCATGGCCGGTTCGCGGATCCCGGTGGCGCTGGCGCACGGCGAAGGCCGCGCGGAATTCGGCAGCGACGCCGATGCCGCCGCCGCGCGCGTGGCGCTGCGTTTCGTCGACGGCGACGGCCATGCGGCCACGCAGTATCCGTTGAACCCGAACGGTTCGCCCGACGGCGTCACCGGCCTGACCAGCGACGACGGCCGCGCGACGATCCTGATGCCGCACCCGGAACGCACGTTGCGCAGCGTCAACCTGAGCTGGCATCCGCGCGACTGGCAAGGCGACTCGCCGTGGTTGCGGATGTTCCGCAACGCAAGGGCTTGGGTGAAATAGGGCACGGCAGCGGCGGGCACTCCCCGAGTCGGGATAAGCCACGGCCCTCACCTCGGAACTGCTAAAGTCGACCTTTCCGCCGTTTTGCGTTTTGCCGGGAGTTATGACGAGGTGAATGCCGCTATCCAGCCGATGCGGTCAGAAGCCGGGCAGGCAGAGACGGCGGGAGACCGCGTTGTCGCTGTGCTGCTGGCCAAAGGCCGGTTGAAGGAAACCGACCTGGTGCGCGTACGCCGGCTGCAGGAGGATGGCGGCGCCGACGTGTTGGACCTGCTGGCGCGGCTGGGCCTGGTGTCCGAGCGCGACTACGCCGAGGCCTGCGCGCAGGTGCTGGACCTGCCGCTGCTGGCGGCCAGGGCGCTGCCGGAACTGGCGCCGGAACTGCCCGACGAGTTCGTTCCGGGGCCGCGCTTCCTCAAGCAGTTCCACGTCTGCCCGCTGGGCGTGGCCGACGGCGCGCTCGACCTGTGGCTGGCCGATCCTTGCGATGGTTATGCGGCCGAGGCGCTGGCGCTGTCCGGCGGCCTGCCGGTGCGCGTGCACGTGGGCCTGCGCTCGGAGATCGACGACGTCATCGAACGCTGGTACGGCCAGGGCCGCAGCGCGATGGGCGCGATCGTCGAAAGCGCCGACGGCGAGGCCGGCGCCGCCGTCGACGACGTCGAGCACCTGCGCGACCTGGCTTCGGAAGCGCCGGTGATCCGCCTGGTCAACCTGATCATCCAGCGCGCGGTCGAACTGCGCGCTTCCGACATCCACATCGAACCGTTCGAGAACCGGCTGAAGGTGCGCTTCCGCATCGACGGCGTGCTGGTCGACGGCGAAAGCCCGCCGGCCAACCTGACCGCGGCGGTGATCAGCCGCATCAAGATCATGGCCCGGCTCAACATCGCCGAGCGCCGCCTGCCGCAGGACGGCCGCATCATGCTGCGCGTGCAGGGCAAGGAACTGGACCTGCGCGTCAGCACCGTGCCGACCGCGCACGGCGAAAGCGTGGTGATGCGCCTGCTGGACCGCGAGACGGTGGCCTTCGACTTCCAGCGGCTCGGCTTCACCGACGACTTCCTGCCGCGCTTCCAGAAGGTGCTGGAACTGCCGCACGGCATCCTGCTGGTCACCGGTCCGACCGGCTCGGGCAAGACCACCACCCTGTACACCGCGCTGAGCCGGCTCAATACGCCGGGGGTCAAGATCATCACCGTCGAGGATCCGGTCGAATACCAGATCGAGGGCATCAACCAGATCCAGGTCAAGCCGCAGATCGGCCTGGACTTCGCCAACGCGCTGCGCAGCATCGTGCGCCAGGACCCGGACATCATCATGATCGGCGAGATGCGCGACCTGGAGACCGCGCGCATCGCGATCCAGTCCGCGCTGACCGGCCACCTGGTGCTGAGCACGCTGCACACCAACAACGCCGCCGGCGGCATCACCCGCCTGCTCGACATGGGCGTCGAGGACTACCTGCTGACCTCGACGGTCAACGGCATCCTCGCCCAGCGGCTGGTGCGCCGGCTCGAGCCGGCCCACGCGCAGCGTTACCTCGCTTCGCCGGAGGAAATCGACAGGTTCGACCTGCGTCGGCTGCAACCCCACGGCGACATCCACCTGTACCGCCCTTGCCCCTCCGCCGTTGCGCCCACCGGTTACCTGGGCCGCACCACGATCATGGAATTCCTGGTGATGGACGACGAATTGCGCCGGGCGGTGATGCGCCGCGCCGGCATGGGCGAGATCGAGCAGATCGCCCGCCGCAACGGCATGCGCACGATGTACGAGGACGGCATCGCCAAGGCGCTGGCCGGCCAGACGACAATCGAGGAAGTGCTGCGGGTGACCGAGGAAGGATGAAGCGGCAGGCGGTTGGTGCAATCCCCGCCGCCGACCATGAACCCGAAGCCACGAACCAAGAACCGGAAATGCCTCTCTACCGCTACAAAGCCTTGAACGCGCGCGGCGAACTGCTCGACGGCCAGATGGAAGCCGACAGCGACGGCGAGGTGGTCGTGCGCCTGCAGGAGCAGGGGCACCTGCCGGTGGAAGCGCGGCTGGCGTCCGAAGGCGGCGGCGCGGGCTGGCTGGGCGGGCTGTTCAGGCCGCAGCTGTTCGCCGGGCAGCAGATGGTGCAGTTCACCCAGCAACTGGCCACCCTGCTGGGCGCGGGCCAGCCACTGGACCGCTCGCTGGGCATCCTGCTGGAACTGCCTGCCGACGAGAAGGCGCGCAACACCATCGCCGACATCCGCGACGCGGTGCACGGCGGCCTGCCGCTTTCGACCGCGCTGGAGCGCCAGCACGGCATCTTCGGTCCGCTGTACGTGAACATGGTGCGGGCCGGCGAGGCGGGCGGCGGACTGCACGAAGCGCTGCAACGGCTGGCCGACTACCTGGAGCGCAACCGCGCCCTGAAGGGCCGGGTGGTCAACGCGCTGATCTATCCGGCGATCCTGCTGGTGGTGATCGGCTTCGCGCTGTTGTTCCTGCTGGGCTACGTGGTGCCGCAGTTCGCGCTGATGTACGAAAGCCTGGGCGCGGCGTTGCCGTGGTTCACCCGCGTGGTGCTGGGCGTGGGCCTGTTCGTGCGCGACTGGTGGTTCGCGCTGCTGGCGGCGCCGGCCCTGGCGGCATGGTGGTTCGCGTGGCGCCTGCGCGACCCCGGCTTCCGCACGCGCATCGACTACTGGCTGCTCGGGCGTCGCTGGGTCGGCCCGTTGGCGGCGCGCCTGGACACGGCGCGGCTGGCGCGCACGTTGGGCACGTTGCTGAGGAATGGCGTGCCGCTGCTGGCGGCGCTGGGCATCGGACGCCAGGTGCTGAAGAACCGGGCGCTGGCCGCCGACGTCGACGGCGCGATCGAAGACGTCAGGAACGGCCTCGGCCTGTCGGCATCGCTGGCGAAAGGCAAGCGCTTCCCGCGGCTGGCGCTGCAGATGATCCAGGTCGGCGAGGAGTCCGGCGCGCTGGACGGCATGCTGCTGAAGACCGCCGACACCTTCGAGGCCGAGACCGCGCGGGCGATCGACCGGCTGCTGGCCGCGATGGTGCCGCTGGTCACCCTGGTACTGGCCTCGATCGTCGGCGTGGTCATCATCTCGGTGCTGGTGCCGCTGTACGACCTGACCAACGCCATTGGCTGAGGCGGGGCGCGCTTCGCGCGGCATGCCGCGCGGCCCCGCCGAACGCCCGGCCATGGATGGCTGCGTTAATCCCGCATCGAAGACAATGGAACGGTTACCGATTCATCTCTTCGTCAAACTCGTCAAACCGACAGGATTCCCCGATGTCCCTGCCCCGCCGCATCACCCGTTCGCCGTCGCCTTCCCTGCAAGGCGGCATGAGCCTGTTGGAAATCATCATCGTCATGGTGCTGATCGGCCTGGTGCTGACCTTGGTCGGCAACCGCGTATTGGGCGGCGCCGACAAGGGCAAGTTCAAGCTGGCCGAGGCGCAGATCCAGACGCTGGCCGGCAAGATCGAGAACTACCAACTGGACACCGGCGCGCTGCCGGCCCGGCTGGACGATCTGGTCGCCGCCCCGGCCAACGCCGCCGGCTGGCTCGGCCCGTACGCCAAGCCGGGCGAACTGAAGGACCCATGGGGCCACGACATCGAGTATCGCGTGCCCGGCGAGGGCCAGCCCTTCGACCTGATCAGCCTGGGCAAGGACGGGCAGCCCGGCGGCACCAGCTACAACGCGGACATCAAGTACGAGTGATGGACGCGCGGGCGCCGGCGCTCGGATCCTTCCGCCGAAGGCGGAGGGAGCGGGGTGTTTCATTGCTGGAAATGCTGCTGGTGCTGGCGCTGATCGCGCTGGCCGGCACGCTGGCGGCGGCGGCACTGACCGGCGGCCTCGAAGGCATGCGCGTACGCGCCTCGGCGAAGGACATCGCCGCGCAACTGCGCTACACCCGCGCGCTGGCCATCGCCAGCGGGCAGCCGCAGCGCTTCGCCGTCGATCCGCAGCGGCACCGCTGGCAGGCGCCGAACCGCCGCCCCGGCCGGGTCGCCGATTCGCTGCGCATGCAGTTCACCGGCGCGCGCGAGGCGCAGCCGCAGGCGGGTGAAGGCGGCGTGTTGTTCTTTCCCGACGGCGCTTCCACCGGCGGTCGGGTGCAATTGCAGGCCGGACGCGCCGCCTGGCGCATCGACGTGGCCTGGCTGACCGGGCGGGTGGAACTGTCGCGGGTGGAGGCCGGGCCGTGAGGTGGGCCGTCCGCAGTCGTCGCTCCGCCCAGTCCGGCTTCACCCTGCTCGAGGTGATCGTCGCCTTCGCCCTGCTGGCGCTGGCGCTGGGCCTGCTGCTGGGCGCGATGTCCGGCGCCACGCGGCAGGTGCGCGATGCCGAGGACGCCGGGCGCGCCGCGCTGCATGCGCAGTCGCTGCTGGCGCAAGCGGGCGTCGGCGCGGCGCTGCGCCCGGGCGCCACCGAGGGGGAATGGGAAGGCGGGCGCTATCGCTGGCGGTTGCAGGTATCGCCCTATGTCGATCCTGCCCGGCCTTCGCCTCCGGTCGCCTCTCCCGGGGTGCCGCGGCTGCTGCAACTGCAACTGGACGTGCGCTGGGGCGAAGCCGCCGGGCAGTCGCTGCAGGTGCGCAGCCTGCGCCGGGTCGCCGGCGGCGAGGCCGCGCTGTGAACCGCGATGCGCGCGGTTTCACCCTGCTCGAAGTGCTGCTGGCGCTGGTGCTGCTCGCGGCTGGGCTGGCGCTGGCCTTCGCCGTGCTGCGCTCGGTCGGCACGATCGGCGCGCGCGGCGAGGCGATGGCCGAGCGCAACGAAACCCTGCGCGCCGCCGAGGGCTTCCTGCGCCAGCGGCTGGTTTCGGCCTTGCCCATCGGCCATTCGCAGGACGCCGAAACCGGCCGCACGCTGCGCTTCACCGGCGATGCGCGGCACATGAGCTTCATCGCCGACCTGCCGGATTATCTCGGCCACGGCGGCCCGTACCTGCACCGGATCGATTTCACCGACGACCGTCGCCTGGTGGTTTCGTTCGCGCTGGTGCAGGCCGGGCAGGTGTTCGAGGAACGTTCGCCGCGGCCGCCCGACGTCCTCGCCGAGGGCGTGCGCGAAGTGCGCTTCCGCTACCGCGGTCCGGATGCCGAGGGCAGGCTGGGTCCCTGGCAGGACGAATGGAAACTGCAGGACCGCCTGCCGCTGCTGGTGGCGATGCAGGCGCAGGACGCGCAAGGCCGCGACTGGCCGGAACTGGTGGTGGCGCTGTCGCAGGGGTCGGTGCAGCCGGCCGCGCCGGATGCGCAGGGGGAGGCGAATCCGTGACCGCCGCTTTCCGGCCTGGAGCGTGCGTGCGGGAATGTGCGCAAAAGGGCATGACACGCTCTAACCGCCATGGGGGCGTGGCATTGATGCTGGTGCTGTGGCTGGTGCTGCTGCTGGCCGCGCTGGTCGGCGCGTTCGCTATCGCCGCGCGCGTCGAAAACCTGCAGGGGCGCGTGCTGAGCGACGGCGTGGTGGCGCAGGAAGCGGCGCGCGCGGGCCTGGAATATGCGCTGGAACGGGTCGGCGAGTCCGACCCCAGGCTGCGCTGGCGCCCCGATGGCCGCGAATACGACTGGCGTTTCGGCGCCGCCGGCGTGCGGGTGCGCATCGTCGACGAGAGCGGCAAGGTCGACCTGAACCTGGCCGATGCGGCGCTGTTGGCAGGGCTGCTGCAGGGCGCCGGCGCGCCGCCGGAACGGGCCGCCGCGTTGGCGGGGGCGATCCTCGATTGGCGCGACCCGGACGATCTGACCCAGCCCGGCGGCGGGGCGGAGGATGCGGATTACGCCGCGGCGGGCCTGGCCTATGGCGCCAAGGACGCGCCGTTCGAGAGCATCGCCGAAGTGGAGCGGGTGCTGGGCATGACGCCCGCGCTGTACGAGCGGCTGGCTCCGTCGCTGACCGTCAACGGCATCGGCCTGCCGCAGCGCGAATTCGCCCCGCCGTTGGTGCTGTCGGCGATGGGACTGGACCCGCAGCAGGTGCTGGCCGAGCGCGGGGCCGCCCGCCCCGGCGACCTGGTTGCGGGCAGCGGTACGTATAGTATCGAGAGCCGCGCCACGCTTGGCAGCGGTCGAAGCGCGGTTCTGCGCGCCGTGGTCCGCGTCGGCGGGCAGGGCGTCGCGGGATCGACGGCATCGGCTTACACGGCCTTGCGATGGCAGGAGGGAATGGCGGCACCATGACGGACTGGCGCGACAGATTCGGCTTCAAAGGCGCGCGCGGGCTGGGCGTCCGCGGCTTCCTGCGCTGGTGGGGCGGGGCGCTGGCGACCTGGGTACCCGCGCGCTGGCGCGGCCCGCTCGGGCTGGCCCGCGACCGCCTGCTGCTGTCGCCGGACGGCGGCGAGGCCAGCCTGCTGCGGCAGGTCCACGACGGCACTGCCGAACTGGCGACGTTGCCGCTGCCGCTGGCCGCCGTCGATCTGGAACGACTGTTGCCGCCGTCGCTGGCCAGCCTGCCGCGCTGGCTGCTGCTGCCGGCCGCGCAGGTGCTGCGGCGTCCGCTGAGCCTGCCCGCCGCCGCGGCCGACCGCCTGCGCGACGTGGTCGGTTTCGAGATCGACCGGCAGACGCCGTTCACCGCCGCGCAGGTGCATTTCGACGTGCGCGTGCTCGGCCGCCACGGCGACCGGCTCGAGGCCGAACTGGTCGCCGTGCCGCGTGCCACGGTGGAGCGCGCGCTGGCGAAGCTGGGCGCGGTGTCCGCATCGCTGGTCGGCGCCGACGTGCCGGCGGCCGACGGCGGGATGCTGGGCGTCAACCTGTTGCCGCCGGACGCGCGCCGTAGCCGCGAGGATCCGATGCGCCACTGGAACCGGATCCTGGCCGCGTGCACGGTGCTGGCGCTGGCGGCGGCCGGCGGACAGTTGCTGCACAACCGTCGCGCCGCGGCCGACGCCCTGGCCCGCAGCATCGACGCCGAGGCCGGCGACGCCCGCCGCGTCGCCGTGCAGCGCCAGCAACTGGTCGACCTGGTCGAGGGCCAGGCCTTCCTGGAGCGCAAGCGCGCTTCGCGCCCGGCGGCGATCGAGGTGCTGGACGAAATCACCCGTCGCCTGCCGGACAACAGCTATCTGGAAAAACTGTCCATCCAGGGCGACCAACTGTCGATGATCGGCTTCAGCGCCGATGCGCCGGCTTTGGTGGGACAGTTCGAGGGCGCGCCGATCTGGAGCAAGCCCGCGCTGATTGGCGCGTTGCAGCCCGATCCGGCCACCCGCCGCGATCGTTTCAGCCTGGCCGCGACCCTGACCGCGCCCGCTGCCGTTCCCACGCCATCCGCCGCCGCGAGGCCCGCCCAGTGACGCCGGCCTACCCTGAGCGCGAGCGCTGGCTGGCGCTGGGCCTGCTGCTGCTGGTGCTGGCGGTGGCCTATGTCCTGCTGATCCACCCGTGGTGGACGGTGCCGATGCGCCAGGCCAGCCAGCGCATCGAGCAACTGCGCGAACGCGAACTGCGCATCCGCACCCAGTTGCAGCAGGCGCCGGAAGTGCAGCGCCGGCTCGCCGACGCGCGGGCGCTGTCCGCGCAGCAGCCCGGATTCCTTGCCGAACCGAGCGCCGAACTGGCCACCGCCGGCCTGGTCAAACGGCTGGAGGCGGTGGTCGCCGAGGCCAGCCCCGGCAACCGCAGCTGCGCCATCCAGAACCGCTCGCCGCAGCCCCAAACCGGCGCGCCGGAGCGTTTTCAGCGCGTCACCGTCAACGTGCGCCTGCTGTGCGGCGCGCCGCAGTTGGCCACGGTGCTGCACGCGCTGGAAGGCGGCTCGCCGCGGTTGTTCATCGACGACCTGGATATGCTGTCCCAGCGCTATTCCTTCGTCGGCCAGGCCGGCAGCAGCAACAGCGGCCTGCTGGTCACCTTCAACCTGTCCGGTTACCTGCAGCCGCGCGCGCCGATCGCGACTGCGGCGCCCGGGCCCGATGCCGCCGGAGGCGCCGATGCGCGCTGACGCGCTCGCGCCGCGCACCTGGCTGCTGGCGACCGTCGCCGGCTGGGCCGTGCTGGTCTGGGTGCTGGGCCTGTTCGGCCTGGGCGGGCGCATCGCGCCGTTGCCCGTCGATCCGGCGCGACTGGCCGACCTGCCGACGGTGCGTCCCGCGGCGGCCTCGCGCGTGGGTCCGGCGGAGCAGTACGTGCAGGTCGCCGCGCGTCCGGCCTTCGATTCCGGCCGGCGGCCGCGTCCGTTCTTCATCGAGGGCCAGGATGCCGGCGACGGCGGCCAGGCCTTCGACTTCGCGCTGACCAGCGTGCTGATCTCCCCGAACCTGCAGATGGTGATCCTGCAGCCGGCGCAGGGCGGCGAAGCAATACGGGTCAAGCTGGGCGAGGAACCCGCAGGCAGCCCCGGCTGGCGCCTGGCCGAAGTGCAGCCGCGCAGCGCGGTGTTCGACGGCCCGGACGGCCGGCACACGCTGGAACTGCGCGTATACACCGGCGGCGGCGAGGCGCCGACCGCCAGCCGCAGCCTGCCGGCGCAGACCGCGCCGGGCAATGCCGCCTCGCTCCGGCAGGGCGACGCGCCGCCGTTGCCGGTGCCGGGCAATGCCGCGCAGACCGCGAACCGGCGGGCGCCGGCAACGGCCGCCTCCAGCCCGGCCCCGGCCGCCGCGCAAAACGCGCCGTCTGCGGAACAGCAGATGCAGCAGATCCGCGAGCGCATCGAGGCGCGCCGCGCGCAGTTGCGCCAGCAGCAGGAGCAGCCGTCCGCCGCCCCGCAATCCCTTTCCTCACCGCCCCAGCGTTAGAGTGCGGCCATGAATTCACGCTTGTTGCCTCTTTTCATCGCGCTTGGCCTGCTGGCCGGCTGCGCCACCGCGCCGGCGCCCGAGCTGCGTCGCAGCGCCCTGCCGCCGCCCGCCGCCGAGGCCGGCGACGGCGCGCAAACCTCGCCGCTGCAAACGCCCGAAGCCCCTGCGGACGGGCCGAAGGCGCAGATCCGCCGTGGCAACGGCCAGATGATCAACCGCGCGGCCGCCGCCGCACCGCCGTCGTCGCTGTCCGGCGCCACCGGCGGGGGCACCACCTTCAATTTCGAGGGCACGCCGGTGCAGGCGGTGGTCAAGGCGATCCTGGGCGACTTCCTCGGCCAGAACTTCGTGATCGACCCCAGGGTGCAGGGCACGGTGACGCTGTCCACCGGCAAGCCGGTTTCGCCGGCGCAGGCGTTCTCCCTGCTCGACCAGGCGCTGGCGCAGAACAACGCGCGCATGATCTACACCGACGGCCGTTACAGCATCGTGCCGGCCGACGCCGCGTTGGCCGGCAACGTCGCCCCGCGCAGCGGACCGGCCGGCAGCGCGCGCGGCTACGAGATGCGGGTGGTGCCGTTGCGCTTCATCTCGGCCAGCGAGATGGAGAAGGTGCTCAAGCCCTACGCGCGGCCGGACGCGATCGTCGGCGTCGACTCGACCCGCAACCTGATCACCCTGGCCGGCACGCGCAGCGAACTGGAGAACTATCTGCGCACGGTGGAGATCTTCGACGTCGACTGGCTCTCGGGCATGTCGGTGGGCGTGTTCCCGCTGCGCGGCGGCCGCGCCGGCAAGGTCGTGCAGGACCTGGAGAAGGTGTTCGGCGAACAGAGCAAGACGCCCAGCGCCGGCATGTTCCGCTTCATGCCGCTGGAAGGCGCCAACGCGGTGCTGGCGATCACGCCGCAGCCTGCGTACCTGGACCAGATCCAGGACTGGCTGGAGCGCATCGACGGCGCCAGCGAAGGTTCGCGGCTGTTCTCCTACGAACTGAAGTACATGAAGGCCAGGGCACCTCGCCAACCGCCTGGCCGAGGTGTTCGGCGGCAGCGGCGGTCGCACCGGCGATTCCTCCAGCAATCCCGCGTCGCTGATGCCCGGCACCGAGCCGGTGGAGATCCGCGACAGCGATTCGGGCAGCACCGGCGGCACGGTCGATTTCGGCAACGCCACCGGCACCGGCGGCAGCCTGCAACTGGGCCAGCGCAGCGGCGGCAACGGCAGCGTGACGCTGGATGTCCAGGGCGACAGGGTCGGCGTGGCCGCGGTCGAGGAAACCAATTCGATCCTGGTCCGCGCCAACCCCGCCGCATGGCAGTCGATCCGCGAAGTGATCGACAAGCTGGACGTGATGCCGCTGCAGGTGCACATCGAGGCGCAGATCGCCCAGGTGTCGCTGACCGGCGAATTGAGCTACGGCGTCCAGTGGTACTTCGACAACGCCGCCTTCGACATGGGCCTGCCGACCACCGGCGTGCCGAGGAAATGGAACCTGTTTTCCGGCGAGGTAGGCACCGACAACGCACTGGGCGGCATGGCCTGGACGCTGTTCCGGCGCAACGCCGCGGCCATCATCAGCGCGCTGGACCAGGTCACCGACGTACGCATGCTGTCCACGCCCTCGATCTACGTGCGCAACAACGGCGAGGGCAACCTGCTGGTCGGCGACCGCATCCCGGTCAACTCGGTGACCTTCAACCCCAGCACCTCGAGCGAAAGCACCTATAGCCAGGTGCAGTACCTGGACACCGGCACCAGCCTCAAGGTGCGTCCGCGCGTGGTCAAGGACGGAACCGTGTTCATGGAAATCGTGCAGGAGGTCAGCGCGCCGAGCGGCGAAGCGGACAGGAACGGCAACCAGGCGATCCGCACGCAGAAGGTCAAGACCGAGGCTGCGGTGAGGGAAGGCGACACCATCATGCTCGCCGGCCTGATCGACGACGGCGTCACCAACGGGTCTTCGGGCATCCCGGGGCTGAGCCGCATTCCGGTCATCGGCGGCCTGTTCGGCCACAAGTCGCAGAAAAAGACCCGCCGCGAGACCATCATCTTCATCACCCCGACCATCGTGCGCGATCCGCAGGAAGCGCGCGACCTGACCGACGAATACAGCCGCAGGTTCCGCGCGATGGAGCCGTTGTACGCGCCGAAGAAGAAGTGAGCCAGGCCACGACGCTGCCGGTCGTCCTGCTGCCGGTGGGCGTGGACGACGAAGCCCTCGACGCCTGCTTGGGCGCGCTGGACGCCGGCACGCCCGCCGGCACGCGCGTCTGGCTGGCCGACGACGCCCAGGCCGGCCCGCGCGCCAGCGCGATCATCGAGCGCTGGCTCGGACGCACGCGCCTGCAGGCCGACTACACCCGCCGCCAGCAATCCATCGGCGAAGTCGCGCACATCGACGAGATGCTGCGCGCCTGCGCCGGCCTCGACGTGGCCGTGCTGGCGCCCGACGCGCAGCCGCTGCCCGGCTGGCTGCAGCAACTGGCCGCGTGCTTCTCGCGCGACGCAGCCATCGCCACCGCCACGCCGTGGTGCAACGCCGGCGAAGCTGCGGCGTGGCCGCGGCTGGGTGAAGTCAACACGCTGCCGGAGGATTTCGCGCATACCGCACGGGCCAGCGCGGCAATGCCGCCGGTGCATCCGGAACTGCCCGCGGCGGTCGCGCACGCGGTGGCGATCCGCGGCAGCGCGCGCCAGCGCGCCGGCGGTCTCGACGCCAGCAGCTACGCGTCGTGGTACGCCGCACTGATCGACCTGTCGCTGCGCCTTGGCGGCCTGGGCTGGCGCAACGCGTTATGTGAAACCGCGTTCGTCGCACGCGGTGGCGAAGGCGGGCCGGCCGAAGGCGACATGGATGCGCTGTACGCGCGCTGGCCGGCATGGAACGCGCGGCTGGCCGAATTCCTGATGCGCGACCCGCTGCACGGACTGCGCGAACGGCTGCAGCAGTTGCATGCGGAAGTCGGTCCGCCGCGACCGCAGCGCGACCTGTTCGACGAAGCGGCGCAGGACGCCCCATCCGCCGCGGAAGCCGACACGGCCGGACCCGCGCGAGGTTGAACCGCCGCAGCGCCGGCGCAAGCGTGATTGCCATCGCATTCGGCGCAATGCAACCGGCGGAAGCTTGACAGGTCCTTCATCCGCGGCTGTTAGTATCCCCGGGGGATCGATGTTCCGGGGATGCAGTGATCATGAAACGATCGGCTGGTTTTGCCGGCGCAACGCTGCTGGCGCTGGGCCTCGCGTCCTGTGGTGGCGGCGGCGATTCGTCTTCTTCCACGTCGACCGGGACGACGCCCCCGCCATCGTCATCGCCTGCGCCGGCGACCGACAAGCCGGCGACCGACGCCGAGGCCGCACGCTTCCTGACGCAGGCCACGTTCGGACCGACCAAGGCCGACATCGCGCGGTTGCGCCAGATCGGCTACAGCGCATGGATCGACGAGCAACTGGACCCGGCGCGCACGCCCGCCACGTTGATCGAACCGCACATCCTTTCGATACCGGTGGCGACGCTCAACTACGCCGAACGGCGCAATTACTGGCTTTGGCAGGCGGTCAGCGCGAAGGACCAGTTGCGCCTGCGCATGGGCTTCGCGCTGAGCGAGATATTCGTGGTCTCCGACCGCGACTACAACAGCGCGAACTTCGGCCGCATCAGCAATTACCAGGACATGCTGGACACCTCCGCGTTCGACACCTACCGCGCGGTGATCGAGAAGGTCAGCCTGCACCCGGCGATGGGGCTGTACCTGAGCCACCTGGCCAACCGCAAGGCGGTCAGCTATCGCAACGCCCAGGGCATCACCATCAACGTGGTTCCGGACGAGAATTACGCGCGCGAGCTGATGCAGCTTTTCTCGATCGGGCTTGAACAGCGCAACTCCGACTTCAGCCTCAAGCTCGACGCCGCCGGCAAGCCGATCCCGACCTACGACCAGGCGGTGGTCGCCGGCATGGCGCGCGTGCTGACCGGCTGGACCTGGCACGGCAACACCAAGGACAACTTCTGGAAGTGGGGCGCCGACAACGAGACGCGGCCGATGAGCTGCGTGCCGGAAATGCACGACGACCAGCCCAAGACCATCTTCAACGGCATCGTGATCGACGAGGGCAACGATTGCGCGGCCAGCCTGGCCAAGATGCTCGACGCGCTGGCGTCGCACCCGAACACCGCGCCGTTCATCAGCCGGCAGTTGATACAGCGTTTCGTCACCAGCAACCCCAGTCCGGCCTACGTCTCGCGCGTGGTCGCGGCATGGAACGGGAGCGGCGGCAACCTGGGCCGGGTGATCCGCGCGATCCTGCTGGACGACGAGGCGCGCACCGCGCCCGCCGCCAGCGACGTCGCCTACGGCAAGGCGCGCGAGCCGCTGATCCAGTTGACCACCCTGTGGCGGGCGTTCGACGCCAAGTACCTGCCGCGCGACGACGGCCAGTACCGCTTCAGCTTCAACGCGTCGTGGGACTTCAGCACCACGCTGGGGCAGGATTCCCTGCACTCGCCGTCGGTGTTCAATTTCTTCGAACCCGATGGGCAATTGCCGGCGGCGGGCGGCGGGCAGGGCATCTACGCGCCCGAATTCCAGCTTTACAACGATGCGACCTTCGTCAGCATCTTCAACCAGTTGTGCGACGCCGGCTGCGCCAACTTCAAGGCCGACGCGCCGACCGCCAACACCAATGCGCCGGTGCTGGACGTCAAGCCGCTGCTGACGCTGGCCGACGCCGGCGACCACGCCGGCATGGTCGACGCGATCTCGCCGCTGCTGTTCGGCGGTGGCCTGTCTGCGGACACCCGCACCACGATGGTCTCGATGCTGGACAAGCTGAAGTCGGCCAACCGGTCCAGCCAGGAACGCGTGCAGTCGCTGGTGCAACTGGCGCTGGCCTCTCCCGAATTCGTGGTCCAGCGCTAGGAGCCTGCGCATGTCCAAGAACACTCTCCGCCAGGACCGCCGCGATTTCCTGCGCAACCTGCAATACGTGCTCGCCGGCGGCGCGATAGCCGCCGTGGCCCCGCAGTTCGAACTGGTGGGCCGCGCGCTGGCGCAGTCCGCGCCGGCCAACGACTACCGCGCGCTGGTGTGCATCTTCCTGCTCGGCGGCAACGATTCGTTCAACCTGCTGGTGCCGCACGCCGCGGACGAATACGACGTGTACGCCAGGAGCCGCGGCGGCGTGTACGACGCCAGCAGCAACAACCAAGGCCTGGCCATCGCCCGCGACCGCCTGCTGCAGGTCGGCGACACCGCCGGCAAGACCTGGGGCTTGCATCCTTCGTGTTCCGCGCTGAAAACCCTGTTCGACCAGGGCGAATTGGCGTTCATGGCCAACGTCGGCACGCTGGTGCAACCGGTCACCAAGGCCGAATACGTGGCCAAGTCCAGGCGCGTGCCCGAGAACCTGTTCTCGCACAACGACCAGCAGCGGCTGTGGATGCGCGGCGAGTCCGAGCGGGCCAGTTCCAACGTGGGCTGGGGCGGGACGATGGGCGAGCGCCTGGTCGCCGCCAACGGCGCCGGCTTCACCGCGCTGCCGCCGACCATTTCGCTGGACGGCAACAACCTGTTCCAGACCGGAACCTCCAGCGTCCCGTTCTGCATGGCGTCGAGCGGGCCGGTCGGATTCCGCAATTTCGAAAGCAGTTCCACCGCCGGCGCGATCCGCCGCGAAGCGCTGGCCGCGCTGGTCGGCCGCAGGTATACGCCGCTGATGCAGGACCAGCACGCGGTGATCGGCGAAAGCGCGATGCTGCTCAGCAGCAAGATGCGCGAGGTGCTGGATCCGGCCAACGGCGGCGACATCGCCACCGTGTTCCCCGACAGCAACAACCTGGCGTCGCAACTGCGGATGATCGCCCGCACCATCAAGGCCAGCCGCAGCAGCGCGATCAACCACCGCCGGCAGATCTATTTCGCCAGCATGGGCGGCTTCGACACCCACGACAACCAGATGAGCGACAGCGGGCAGCCGCTGCTGCTGGCGCGGGTGAGCGCGGCGCTCGGTGCGTTCCGGGAAGCGCTGGCGGAAATCGGCGCGCTGAACGAGGTGGTCACCTTCACCATGAGCGATTTCGGCCGCACCCTCAACAGCAACGGCAACGGCACCGATCACGCATGGGGCGGGGTGCAGTTGATGATGGGCGGGTCGGCGGCCAACGGCGGCCCGCTGAAGGGCGGCCGCGTGTTCGGCAACTATCCGTTGCTGGAGCTCGACGGCGACCAGGCGGTCGACCGCGGGCGCATGATCCCGACGACCTCGACCAACCAGTTCGGCGCGACCTTCGCCCGCTGGATGGGCGTGGCCTCGGGCGACCTGCCGACGATCTTCCCGGGGCTGGGGAATTTCGCGGCGCCGACGCTGGATTTCCTCGCCTGAGCGGCGCCGCGGCCGTTCCGCGATAATCGCGGTCGATGCCCGCCGCCGAAGACGCCAACATCGCCGCCGTCGTGGTCAGCCACGAAAGCGCGGCGACCATCGACGAATGCCTGTCGCGCCTGCGCGCCGCGCGCGGCGTCGCCGAGATCCGCGTGGTCGACAACGACTCGCGGGACGGAACGCTGGACATCGTCCAACGCCACGCGGCGATGGACGCGCGCGTGCGCTTCGTCGGCAATCCGGACAATCCCGGCTTCGCGGTCGCCTGCAACCAGGGCGCGGCCGAATCGCACGCGCCGTGGCTGGCCTTCGTCAATCCCGACCTGATGGTCGAGGCCGACACGCTGTGGCGGTTGCGCGAGCATGCGTCGCGCCTGGGCGCGGCATTGCTCGGCGTCGATCTGGTGGACGAGGCCGGCGTCCGCGACGAGGCCGCGCGCCGGCGCGATCCCGATTTCGCCGCGATGCTGAAATCGCCGGCCGCGGCGAAGCTCGGCGTGCCGGCCGATACCACGCGGGCCATGCAGCCGGTCGATGCGGTTTCCGGCGCGCTGATGCTGCTGCCGCGCGCGCTGTTCGCGACCCTCGGCGGCTTCGACGAAGGCTACCGCCTGCATGCCGAGGACCTGGACCTGTGCCGCCGTGCGCGCCTGGCCGGGGCGACCGTCGCCTGCGCCAATGATGTTTGCGTCCTGCACCTGCGCGGCGTGTCCTCGCGCTCCAGGCCGCTGTTCGTCGAATGGCACAAGCATCGCGGCCTGTGGCGCTACCACCGCAAGTTCGACGCGGGTAGGCAGGGGCGGCTGGCGAACGCGGGCGTGTTCGCGATGATCTGGCTGCGCTTCCCGCTCGCGGCGCTGCGCGCGGCCTTGCGCAACTGACGCGTCGGCCGTGTTGCGGTAGGCTGGCGTCGTCCACGGCAAGGAGAAGTCACGATGAGGATGCGCACCCTGGCGATGGCGGCGGGCCTGGCCGCATTGGCCGGTTCCGCCTGCGCCGGCGATCTGAAGGATCTGAAGAAGAAACTGGGCGCGGCGACGCAGCCGTCGCCGGACGCCGGGACCCGCAGCGATTCCGGCAGCGATTCCACCCTGCTCGGCGCGCTGGGCGGCGGCCTCGCGCTGCCGGCCATCAGCGGCGACACCGCCGGCAACGCCGCCGGGGTGCTCGAATACTGCGCCCGGCGCAAATACCTGGACGGTGGCGCCGTGGCCGCGGTCAAGGACAAGCTGCTGGGCAGCATCGGTTTGCAGGACGAGGAAAAGGCCAGGCAGGACGAGGGCTACCGCAGCGGCCTGCAGGGCGTATTGCAGGGCGGCGACGGCAAGTCGCTGAACCTGGATTCGATCTCCGACAAGGTCAAGGACCGGGCCTGCGACTACGTGCTGGACAACGCCGCGTCGCTAATCTGACGCGCGTTCTTCATCCGTCTGCGGGGCGGCAGGCCCGGCAGACGGACGAGGAACCTTTTCCGCTTTCAGGGCCACCCGCATGATCCGCGACATCGTGAGAATGGGCGAACCGGTGCTGCTGCGCGTCGCCGATCCGGTCGACCGTTTCGGCGGCGAGATCCGCGACCTGGCCGGCGACATGTTCGAGACCATGGACCTGGCCGGCGGCGTCGGCCTGGCCGCGCCGCAGATCGCGTTGTCGAAGCGCATCATCGTGTTCGGTTTCGACAGCAGCGAACGCTACCCCGACGCGCCGCCGGTGCCGCGCACCGCGCTGGTCAACCCGGTGATCGAGCCGCTGTCCGACGAGATCGAGGACGGCTGGGAAGGCTGCCTGTCGATCCCCGGCCTGCGCGCGGTGATCCCGCGCTGGAAATATATCCGCTACAGCGGCCACGACGTCCACGGCAAGCGCATCGAGCGCGAGGCCGAAGGCTTCCACGCGCGCGTGATCCAGCACGAGGTCGACCACCTCGACGGCATCCTGTACCCGTCGCGGATCGTCGACTTCTCGAAGTTCGGCTTCACCGACGTGCTGTTCCCGGACATCGGCGCGGGGCGCTGAGTTTCCGCGCTCAGGTCACTACGATGGGTTCGCCGGCGGTGACTACTACGGTGTGTTCGAACTGAGCGGCGAAACCGCGCCTGCAGTACAGCGACCAGCCATCGTCGGCTTCCTCGGCCAGACTGCAGTGCGTGGCGAGGAACGGCTCGACGGTGATGACCATGCCTTCGTGCAGTCGGCGGGCGTCGCGCGGGTCGTAGTGGCCCGGGATGTGGCCGGGCGATTCGTGCAGGGCGCGGCCGACGCCGTGACTGCCGAGATTGCGGATGACGCGCAGGCCGTTGCGGGCGGCGACCGACTCGATGGTCCTGCCGATGCCGTTCAGCTTGCCGCCCGCGCGCAGTTGCGCGATGGCGGCGTCGCGCGCCTGCCGGGTCGCGTCGAGCAGACGTCGCTGCCGTGCGTCGACCGCACCGACGACGAAGCTCGCCCCGGTGTCGGCGAAATAGCCGTCGAGTTCGGCCGACACGTCGATGTTCACCAGGTCGCCCTCGCACAGCACGGCATCGTCCGGGATGCCGTGGGCCACCACGCGGTTGAGGCTGATGCAGGTGGCGCCTGGAAACCCGTAGGTCAGTTGCGGCGCGGATCGCGCGCCTGCCTTGCGTATCAGTTCCGCGCCCATCGCATCCAGGTCGCGCGTGCGGACGCCGGGCGCCGCGGCCTCGCGCATCGACGCGAGGACCGACGCCACCAGCGCGCCGGCGCGGCGCAGGCCTTCCAGTTCCGATGCGTGTTCGATGGTCATCGCGGGTTTCCGGAGGTCGGGAGAACGGATCGCCCCGTTATTTCAGCGCCTTGAACCGCAACCGGTGCGGGCCGGCATCGTCGCCCATGCGGCGCTTCTTGTCGGCTTCGTATTCGCGGTAGTTGCCCTGGAAGAACTCCACGTGGCTGTCGCCCTCGAAGGCGAGGATGTGGGTGGCGATTCGGTCCAGGAACCAGCGATCGTGGCTGATGACGAAGGTGTTGCCGGGGAATTCCAGCAGCGCGTCTTCCAGCGCGCGCAGCGTCTCGATGTCGAGGTCGTTGGACGGCTCGTCCAGCAGCAGCACGTTGCCGCCCTGCAGCAGGGTCTTGGCCATGTGCAGGCGGCCGCGTTCGCCGCCGGACAGCGAACCGACGATCTTCTGCTGGTCCTGGCCCTTGAAGTTGAAGCGGCCGATGTAGGCGCGCGACTGGATCTCGACGCCATTGATGTTGAGGATGTCCAGGCCGCCGCTGACTTCCTGGAACACGGTGTGGTTGCCTTCCAGCTTGTCGCGGCTCTGGTCGACGTAGGCCAGCTTCACCGTCGGGCCAATGGCTATTTCGCCGGAGTCCGGCTTCTCCTGCCCGGTGATCATCTTGAACAGCGTCGACTTGCCGGCGCCGTTGGGGCCGATGATGCCGACGATGGCGCCGCCCGGCACCAGGAAGCTCAGGTTGTCGATCAGCAGGCGGTCGCCGAACTTCTTGCTGACGTTCTTGAACTCGATCACCGAGTTGCCCAGGCGTTCGCCCGGCGGGATGAAGATCTCGTTGGTCTCGTTGCGCTTCTGGTATTCGACCGACTGCAGTTCGTCCAGCCGTGCCAGTCGCGCCTTGCCTTTGGAGCGGCCGCCCTTAGCGTTCTGCCGCGCCCATTCCAGTTCCTTCTGGATGGCTTTCTGGCGGGCCTTTTCCTGGTTTTCTTCCTGGCGCAGGCGCTCGTCCTTCTGCTGCAGCCATTCGGTGTAATTGCCCTTCCACGGAATGCCGCGGCCGCGGTCCAGTTCCAGGATCCATTCGGCGGCGTTGTCGAGGAAATAGCGGTCGTGGGTGACCGCCACGACGGTGCCGGTATAGCGGGCCAGGAACTGTTCCAGCCATTCCACCGATTCGGCGTCCAGGTGGTTGGTCGGTTCGTCCAGCAGCAGCATGTCGGGTTTCTGCAGCAGCAGGCGGCACAGCGCGACGCGGCGCTTCTCGCCGCCGGACAGCTTGCCGATAACCGCATCCCACGGCGGCAGGCGCAGCGCGTCGGCCGCCACTTCCAACTGGTTCTCCAGCGTGTGCGCGTCGCCGGCGGCGAGGATCGCTTCCAGCCGTTCCTGTTCCTTGGCCAGCGCGTCGAAGTCGGCGCCTTCCTCGGCATAGGCGGCGTAGACCTCGTCCAGCCGCTTCTGCGCCTGCAGCACTTCGCCGACGCCTTCCTCGACCGCTTCGCGCACGGTCTTGTCCGGGTCCAGCTCCGGCTCCTGCGGCAGGTAGCCGACCTTGATGCCCGGCTGCGGACGCGCTTCGCCCTCGAAGTCCTTGTCCACGCCGGCCATGATCCGCAGCACGGTCGACTTGCCGGCGCCGTTCAGGCCCAGCAGGCCGATCTTGGCGCCGGGGAAGAACGACAGCGAAATGTCCTTGATGATCTGCCGCTTCGGCGGAACGGTCTTGGACACGCCGTTCATCGTGTAGATGTACTGGGAGGACATGCGGGGAAAGCTCCGTGAGCGCTGCCGCGTCCGCGCCGGTCGGCGCGGACTGTGACGGGTTGGGGATATGGGAATTATACCGGCTGCGGCTGGCTTGCTGGTCGTTGAACATCCGTCGAACGGCGGTTCCCGCAACCGTTTCCAGCAGCCGGCCATTCAGTTCGGCTGGCGGATATTGCGGCCGTGTTCCATCACTGCCGGATTGCAGCCATGAACAAGACACTGAAGACCCTGGTTACCGCCTCCCTGCTGTTCGGCATGGCGGCCGCACCGGCGATGGCGGGCGACCGCGACCATGACCGCGACAACCGGTATTCGCAGCGCCATGGCCAGAACGACCGTCGCGACCATCGCCGGGATTACGGCCAGAACGACTACCGCAATCGTCAGGATTACAGCCGCCAGGATAATGGCCGTCAGGATAATGGCCGTCGCGACTACGACCGCCGCGTGGTCTACCAGCGCCCCGGCTACGTGCAGCCGCGGCGGGTCTACGTTGCGCCGCGCCCGGTCTACCACCCGCCGCGCGCTTACTATCCGACGCGCGTCGCTTACCGGCCGGCTCCGTGGCGGCGCGGCGGCTACTACTACGGTACTGGTTACGCGCCGACCTACGTGGTCAACGACTACCGCTACTACGGCCTGCGCCAACCGCCGCGCGGTTATTGCTGGCGTCGCAGCGACACCGGCGATTTCCTGCTGGTCGCACTGGCCACCGGCATCATCGCCGACATCATCCTGAACCACTGACGGCCAGTATGGGCCGTGGCCCTGAAATCAGCGAAGCGCGCCTGCCGGCGCGCTTCGCGTTTCCGGCATCGGAACCGGGCCATTCCCGTAAACAATCCGACCCGAGGGCCAGCGCACGCTGGGGGCGGTCAACAGCCGGTTGTGGACGGGTTGATCTGCACGTGGTAATCGACCGTGCCCGCGGTCCCGGAGTAGGGCTGGCTGCAAGTGGCGTCCTTGCAGGCGCGGACCGTGAGCGTGCCACTGTGCTCGCCGCTGAAAAGACCCTGCGCCAGGGACAGGGTGTAGCTGATGTTGCCGTTGCTGTTCGCCGCCTGGATGTCGGGAAGCGAGAAGGTGCCGGCGCTGTCGCTGACCTGCAGGTACACGGCCGCTCCGTTGAGGTTGGCGCCGCTCCATGTGCCGCTCAGCGTGGTGGTGAAACTGGCGCCGGCTTCCAGGGTCTGGTTGATGGTGGTCGACGACAGGGTCACCGTTACCGTTGGCGTCTGCGTCGGCTGCGTCGGGGACGGATCGCTGGGGCTGGGGCTAGCGGTGGTTTTTCCGCTGCTGCCACCGCCGCCGCAGCCGGCCAACAGCAGCGCGAAGATGGATGTGCAGATCGCAGTACGAAACATGCGCACGGGTTCTCCTGATCACTGGGTATGCCCGATCCGTGGGCTGGATTCGTCCGTTCGAACTGAGCACCGCAGCACATTCCGGGACGGCGGCGAACCACACGCGTGGGTTCCATTGGAACTCCGCGGAATGACCCATGCCGCCGCCCGCGCCTGGCTGCGATGCACGGGATGTGCCTTCCACCCCTGAAATGTCGAAGACGACCGGTTTCCCGTACAACCGCGCAAGATTACGGCGGGAAGTATGAACGGGTTGTGGAGGCGTGTCTGATCGGGAAGGTGCCCGGCGTGGATAGATCGGGCCGCGGCTCAGGTCTGTCCCGTGCCCAACTGCACCAGCAGGCTGGCCGTCGCCACCGCCGCCCAGACGCCCAGCCCCAGCAGGATCGGCCGCGGGCCGGTGGCGGCCATGCGCCGCAGGTTGGCGGACAGGCCGATCGCGGTCAGCGCGGCGACGATCATGAATTCCGCCAGCCCATGCAGCGCCGGCAGGGCCGCGGCCGGCACCGCACCGACGCTGCGCAGCGCCGCGGCGGCCAGGAACCACAGGATGAACCAGGGAAAGGCGCGGGCCATGCGGAAACCGCCGTCGCCCTGGCGCTGGCGCCGCCAGGCCTGCAGTGCGACCAGCGCCAGGCAGATCGGCACGATCAGCGTGGCGCGGGTCAGCTTGACGATGGTGGCGTAGTCGCCGGCGGCGCGGCTGTAGTGATAGCCGGCGGCGACCACCGACGAGGTGTCGTTGATCGCGGTGCCGGCCCACAGGCCGAAGCCGGCGTCGGACAGGTGCAGCAGGTGGCCCAGCGGCGGGAACAGCAGCACCGCGGCCACGTTGAACAGGAAGATCGTCGAGATCGCATAGGCGGCGTCGTGTTCGTCCGGCTCGACGATCGGCGTCACCGCGGCGATCGCCGAGCCGCCGCAGATCGCGGTGCCGACCCCGATCAGCAGGGCCAGCTTGTCGTGCACCTTGAGCAGCGGGGCGAGAATCCAGGCGCTGGCGAAGGCGACGGCCAGCGTCGTCATCGTGACCGCCAGCGAATGCAGGCCGGTCCGCGCCACCTGGCCCAGATTCAGGCCCAAACCGAGCAGGACGATGGAGGCTTGCAGCACCTGCTTGCCGGCAAAGGCGATGCCCGGGGCGAGCCGTGGCGAGGGCTGGAGGAAGCCGGCCACGACCATGCCCAGCACGATGCCGATCACCGCGCCGCCGACCAGCGGAAAGACGTGGCCCAGCCATTGCGCGAGCAGCGCCAGCGCCGCGACCAGCAGCAGGCCGGGCCAGCGGCTGGCGGGACGGGGGGCGGGTGCGGCCACGCTGGCGGTGGAGGAGGTCATCGGGGAGGGCGCTGTCGGTCGGCAACAGTGTGGTCCCGGCGATGGATCAGGAAAACTTCGTATTATTTACTAATGAATTAAGATTTGCTGATGATCCACGTCAGCCCGCGCCAGTTGCAGGTCTTCGTGCAGGCCGCCGCCGCCGGCAGCCTGCGTGGCGCGGCCGATGCGCTGCACCTGACACCGCCGGCCGCCAGCATGGCCCTGGCCGACATGGAGCGCCTGCTCGGCGCGCCGCTGTTCGACCGCGATCGCGGGCGCTTGCGGCTGAATCCCCGCGGCCGCGAACTGCTGCCGCTGGCGCAGGAACTGCTGGAGCGCCATGCCGAACTGGAGCGGGTCGCCGCCAGCGCCGGCGACGCCCTGGACGGCGAATTGCGCATCGGCGCCAGCAACACCGTCGGCAACTACCGCGTCGGCGAACTGCTGGGCGATTTCGTCCGCGACCATCCCCGCGTGTCGATCCGCCTGCGCGTCGGCAATACCGAGGACATCGCCCGCGCCTTGCTCGATCACCGCCTCGACGTGGGCTGCGTCGAGGGCCCGGTGATCCATCCGGACCTGGAGGTCCGGTCCTGGCGCGACGACGCGCTGGTGGCCTGCGTCGCGCCGGGGCACCGGCTGGCCGGGCGCGCCGTCCTGCGCCGCCGCGATTTCGCCGACGAACGCTGGATCCTGCGCGAACCCGGTTCGGCGACCCGCAACCTCAGCGAGCAGGCGCTGGCGAAGCTGCCGTCGCCGCGCAGCGTGCTGGAACTGAGCCAGACCGAGGCGATCAAGCAGGCGGTGGCGGCCGGCCTGGGCATCGCCTTCCTGCCGGAAGTGGCGATCCGCGACGCCGTCGCCGCCGGCCGGCTGGCGGCGCTGGAAACGCCGTTCTTGGACTTGCGGCGCAAACTGTCGCTGCTGCTCCATCGCCGTAAATACCGCGGCGCGCTGCTCGACGCGTTCCTGCGCGCGCTGTAGCGGCGGGGCGGGGACCGCACAGGCTACAATCTGCGGCCTCGGCGCCGGTTCCCCGGCCGCCTTCCCATCCTTCCCCGTTTCCCTGGAGATCCGATGTTCCCGCGCGACGCCCGCATTGAAGGTTACGACCCCGAACTGGCCGCGGCCATCGCCGCCGAACGCCAGCGCCAGGAAGACCACGTCGAGCTGATCGCCAGCGAGAACTACGCCAGTCCGCGCGTGCTGGAAGCGCAGGGCAGCGTGCTGACCAACAAGTACGCCGAAGGCTATCCGGGCAAGCGCTACTACGGCGGCTGCGAGTTCGTCGACATCGCCGAGAAGCTGGCGATCGACCGGGTCAAGCAGTTGTTCGGAGCGGACTACGCCAACGTGCAGCCGCACAGCGGCTCGCAGGCCAACCAGGCCGTCTACTTCGCCCTGCTGCAGCCGGGCGACACCATCCTCGGCATGTCGCTGGCCCATGGCGGCCACCTGACCCACGGCGCCAAGGTGAACGCTTCCGGCAAGCTGTTCAACGCCGTGCAGTACGGCGTGAACGACGCCGGCCTGATCGACTACGACGAAGTCGAAAGGCTGGCGCTGGAACACAAGCCGAAGATGGTCGTCGCCGGCTTCTCCGCGTATTCGCAGGTGGTCGACTGGGCGCGCTTCCGCGCCATCGCCGACAAGATCGGCGCGTACCTGTTCGTGGACATGGCCCACGTCGCCGGCCTGATCGCCGCCGGCGTGTACCCCAACCCGGTGCCGCACGCGCACGTGGTCACCTCGACCACGCACAAGACCCTGCGCGGCCCGCGCGGAGGCATCATCGTCGCCAGCCGCGCGGCGATGGGCGAGGCCGCCGACGAGATCGAGAAGAAGCTGCAGAGCATCGTCTTCCCGGGCATCCAGGGCGGCCCGCTGATGCACGTGATCGCGGCCAAGGCGGTGGCCTTCAAGGAAGCGTTGGAGCCGGAATTCAGGGAATACCAGCAGCAGGTGGCGAAGAACGCGCAGGCGATGGCGGACACGCTGATCGCGCGCGGCTACAAGATCGTTTCCGGCGGCACCCGCAACCACTTGATGCTGGTCGACATGATCGGCAAGGGCGTCACCGGCAAGGACGCGGAAGCGGCGCTGGGCAAGGCCCACATCACCGTCAACAAGAACGCGGTGCCCAACGACCCGCAGAAGCCCTTCGTGACTTCCGGCCTGCGCATCGGCACCCCGGCGGTGACCACGCGCGGCTACAAGGAGCCGGATTGCGTCGCGCTGGCCAACTGGATCGCCGACGTGCTCGACAACCCGAACGACGAGAACGTGATCGCCGGGGTCCGCGAGAACGTGGTCAAGCAGTGCCGGCAGTTCCCGGTCTACGGATGACGCCGGTCGGATGCACTGCCCCTTCTGCCAGCATGTGGACACCAAGGTCATCGACTCTCGCGCGTCGGAAGACGGCGCGACGATCCGTCGCCGCCGCGAGTGCGAGGCCTGCGGCGAGCGCTTCAGCACGCTCGAAACCATCGAACTGAAGCTGCCGGCGATCATCAAGGGCGACGGCCGCCGCGAACCATTCGACGCGCGCAAGCTGCGCGTCAGCATGGAGCGCGCGCTGCACAAGCGCCCGGTGTCGGAGGAGCAACTGGAAACCGCGATCCGCTCGGTCGTGCACCAGGTGCGCATGAGCGGCGAGCGCGAGCTGCAGTCGCGCAAGATCGGCGATTTCGTGATGGCCGAGATGCGCAAGCTCGACCACGTCGGCTACGTGCGCTTCGCCTCGGTCTACCGCAGCTTCGAGGACGTGGCCGACTTCCGCGAGGAAATCGAGATGCTGGAGCGCGACCTGCCGACCGCCAGCGGGCAGTTGCCGCTGCTGGGCGCTGACGTGGTGCCGATCGACAAGAACCGCAAGCGTTGACCATGCTGCCGGGCAACGCGTTCACCGCCGTCGACCACCAGTTGATGACCCGCGCGCTGCGCCTGGCCGAGCGCGGCGCGTTCACCACCAAGCCGAATCCGATGGTCGGCTGCGTGATCGCGCATGGCGGGGAAATCGTCGGCGAAGGCTGGCACCGGCGCGCCGGCGAGCCGCATGCGGAAGTCCTGGCGCTGCAGGCCGCCGGCGAACGCGCGAAGGGTGCGACCGTCTACGTCACCCTGGAGCCGTGCGCGCACATCGGCCGCACCGGGCCGTGCGCCGATGCGTTGATCGCCGCCGGCGTCGGCAAGGTGGTCGCGGCGATGCGCGATCCGTTCCCGCAGGTCGACGGCGCCGGCTTCGACCGACTGCGCGCGGCCGGCATCGAGGTGCAGTCCGGCCTGCTCGAAGCGCAGGCGCGGAAACTGCTCTGCGGCTTCGTTTCGCGGATCGAGCGTGGCCGGCCGTGGGTGCGGGTCAAGCTCGGCGCCAGCCTCGACGGACGCACCGCGATGGCCGACGGCGACTCCAAGTGGATCACCGGCGAGGCTTCGCGCCGCGACGTGCACCTGTGGCGCGCGCGCGCCGGCGCGATCCTGACCGGGGCCAACACGGTGCTGGCCGACGATCCGTCGCTGACGGTGCGTTTCGACGACGACACGCCTTTCGTCGCCCCGCTACGGGTCGTGCTCGATCCCGGCCTGGCCACAGTGGCGCGCGGCAAGGTGCGCGACGGCGATGCGCCCACCCTGTACCTGCATGCGCCGGACGCCAAGCCGCCGCGCGAACTGACCCTGCAGCACGCGCCGGTGCCGGCCCTCGGCGGCAACCTCGACCTGAACGCGGTGTTGAAGGCGCTGGCCGAGCGCGACGTCAACGAAGTCCAGGTCGAAGCCGGCGCGACCCTGGCCGGCGCCTTCCTCGCCGCGGGCCTGGTGGACGAATTGCTGCTGTACGTCGCGCCGGTCCTGCTCGGCGACCGCGCGCGGCCGCTGTTCGCGGGGCTGGGCATCGACCGGATGGCGCAGCGCCTGCAGTTGCGACTGGCCGAGTCGCGGCGGATCGGCGAGGACATGCGCCTGTTGCTGCAGCGGGCCTGATTTTCGGCTTTCCAGCCGCGGCAATGGTAGAATTCCCGTGCCGGTTCGCCGGCGATCCATGACGTCTTCAGGGCGGGGCGCGATTCCCCACCGGCGGTAGGTTCCCCAGGGAACGAGCCCGCGAGCGCTTCGGCCGGCAGCGAGTCCCTCGCAAGAGCCCGCATATCCACGTGCAGGTCGTGCGATGCCGCCGAAGGTCAGCAGATCCGGTCGAATGCCGGAGCCGACGGTCACAGTCCGGATGAAAGAAGACGGCATCGCGCTTCGGTTCCGCGTCCGCGGGGCGTCGCGCGCTTCCACGCCCTGGGGGCGTTCCCGTCGTTCGTGCAAGCAGGGAGCGTTCCATGCCCATCATCATTGCCGCCTTGTCGCGCCTTTTCCAACGGATGAGGCGCTGATGTTCGTGCCCTCTCCCCATCTCTCTCCCGCAAGCGGGAGAGGGGGAGCAGGTGCCATGCGGGACGGGCGTCGGTTGCGGTGCTTCAATCCATAGGTCTGCCGGATTCTGGAGGAAACATGTTTACGGGCATCATCGAAGGCGTCGGCCGTCTCGCCGCGCGCGAGGAGCGCGGCGGCGACGTGCGGTTCACCTTCGCAACCGGTTCGCTGCTGTTCGAGAACGTCCAGGCCGGCGAAAGCATCGCCGTCAACGGCGTGTGCCTGACGGTCGTCGCATTCGACGCGGTTTCGTTCCAGGCCGATGCGTCGAACGAAACCCTGTCGCTGACCACGCTCGGCGCATTGCCGGTGGGCGCGGCGCTGAACCTGGAGCGGGCGATGCGGCCGAGCGACCGCCTCGGCGGACACCTGGTCAGCGGCCATGTCGATGGCCTCGGCAAGGTGCTGTCGATCGCGCATGACGCGCGCGCGCAGCGCTGGCGTTTCGCGGCGCCGGCGTCGCTGTCGAGGTACATCGCGAAGAAAGGCTCGATCTGCGTCGACGGCGTCAGCCTGACCGTCAACGAGGTCGATGGCGACGCCTTCGAGGTCGCGCTGATCCCGCACACGGTGGCGCATACGCGCTTCGCGGAGACGCAGGCCGGCGATGCGGTCAATCTGGAGATCGACCTGGTCGCGCGCTACGTCGAACGCTTGCTCGGGGAAAGGAGCGCGGCATGAATTTCGCGACCGTTCCCGAACTGCTGGAGGAAATCCGCGCCGGTCGCATGGTGGTCGTGGTCGACGACGAGGATCGCGAGAACGAGGGCGACCTGGTCATGGCCGCCGAACTGGTCAAGGCCGGCGACATCAATTTCATGGTCACGCACGGGCGCGGCCTGGTCTGCCTGCCGATGTCGGCGGCGCGTTGTGCGCAGCTCGGCCTGGCGCCGATGGTGCAGGCGAACACCGCGCAGTTCCACACCAATTTCACCGTCAGCATCGAGGCGGCCGAAGGCGTGAGCACCGGCATTTCCGCCGCTGACCGGGCGCACACCATCCGCACGGCGGTCAAGCCGAACGCGAAGCCGTCCGACCTCAACCGGCCCGGCCACATCTTCCCGCTGATCGCGCAACCCGGCGGCGTGCTGACCCGCGCCGGCCACACCGAGGCGGCGACCGACCTGGCCGAACTCGCCGGCCTGGAACCCGCCGGCGTGCTGGTCGAAATCCTCAACGAGGACGGCACCATGGCGCGGCGTCCGCAACTGGAGGCGTTCGCGCGGGAGCACGGTCTGAAGATCGGCTCCATCGCCGACCTGATCGCGTACCGCTTGCATACGGAGCACACCGTCGAGCGCGTCGAGGAACGCGAGATCGACACCGAGTTCGGCCCGTTCCGGCTGGTGGCCTATCGCGACCGCATCGCCCACGAACTGCATTTCGCGCTGGTGCGCGGCGCGCCTGACGCGGCGACGCTGACGCTGGTGCGGGTGCAGGTCGAGAATCCGCTGGCCGACCTGCTGCACTGGCGGCGCGAGGATTTCGGCGTGGCCGCGACCGACGCGCTGCGCGCGATCGCCGCCGAAGGGCAGGGCGTGTTCGTCGTGCTGTCCGAACCGCGCGACAGCGAGGCCCTGCTGGCGCGGCTGCGCGCCGAGCCGGTCGAACGGACGGGTTCGGGCGCGTCGGGCAAGCCGACCCGCAGCAAGGACGTCGGCCAATGGCGGCGCAACGGCGCCGGCGCGCAGATCCTGGCCGACCTGGGCCTGAAGCGGCTGCGGGTGCTGGGCACGCCGCGCCGGCAGGTGGGACTGGCGGGATTCGGGCTGGAAGTGGTCGAGTATCTTTCGCCCTGAAGACGGTTCTGCGGGTTGCGGGCCGCCGGGAAAAGCGGGTCCGTCCGGTGATCGATGGCCCGCGGCCGGAGGCGGGGCCCGCGTTCCCCGCGCCTGCTAAACTGCGCGCCCCAAGGAAATCCGCAGCCATGCCCCATTACGAAGGCGACATGCGCGTCCCCGCCGGCGCGCGCTTCGCGATCATCGCCAGCCGCTGGAACGCGCGCATCGTCGATGCGTTGGTCGCCGGTGCGCGCGCGAGCCTGGCCGGCAACGGCGTGGCCGACGACGCGGTGGACGTGGTGCGCGTGCCCGGCGCATGGGAAATCCCCGTCGCCGCGGCGAAGCTCGCCGACGCCGGCCGCCACGCCGCGATCATCGCGCTGGGCTGCGTGGTGCGCGGCGACACGCGGCATTACGAGCACGTGGCCGACCTGTGCGCCGAGGGCCTGATGCGGGTGTCGCTGGAAGCGGGCGTCCCGGTGCTCAACGGCGTGCTCGCGGTCGAGGACGTGCTCGACGCCGAGAAGCGTGCCGGCGGCAGCCACGGCAACAAGGGCGAGGAGGCGGCGCTGGCCGCGATCGAGATGGCCAACCTGCTGGAGCAGTTGCCTTGAACCACCCCCGCCCCCACAAGGATGTGCGACGCGACGGCGTCGATCCGGTGCTGCGCGCGCGCGCGCGCCGGCGCGCGCTGCAGGCGGTCTACGCATGGCAGGTGTCCGGCGGCAACGCGCAGCAGGTCATCGCCCAGTTCGCGCACGAGCAGGCGCACGAGGTCGCCGACCTGGAGTACTTCGAGGACCTGGTGCGCGGCGTGATGCAGCATCGCGCGCAACTGGACGAAGCGCTGGCGCCATACCTGGACCGCACGGTCGAGGAAGTCGATCCGGTCGAGCGCGCGGTGCTGCGCATCGCCGCCTACGAACTGCTGCACCGCATCGACGTGCCGTACCGCGTGGTCATCAACGAGGCCATCGAAACCGCCAAGCGCTTCGGCGCCGAGCACGGCCATACCTACGTCAACGGCGTGCTGGATCGCGCGGCGCTGGAGTGGCGCGCGGCGGAAGCGGGCGCGGGCAAGTTGCGCTGACGCATGAGGTCGTCATTCCCGCGAAGGCGGGAATCCAGCGACTTTGCTTTGGACTCCATGTCGCGGAACGAAAGCCACTGGATGAACCGACATTCGTCGGTTGAAAACCCCGCCTTCGCGGGAATGACGAGCAAAAGCGTGAATGCCGGCGAATTCGACCTGATAGAACGCATCCGATCCCGCGCCGCATCGCGGGACGACGTGGTGCTCGGCATCGGCGACGACGCAGCCATCCTGCAACCGCCACCCGGCAGGCAATTGATCGTCACTGCCGATACGCTCAACGCCGGCGTGCATTTTCCCGAGGCGACCGCCGCCACCGACATCGGCTGGAAGTCGCTGGCGGCGAACCTGTCCGACCTCGCCGCGATGGGCGCGCAGCCGGCCTGGTGCACGCTGTCGTTGTCGCTGCCGAAGTCCGACCCGGTCTGGCTGGACGGATTCATCGACGGCTTCCTGCAGCTCGCCGTGCGGCATGGCGTCGCCCTGGTCGGCGGCGACACCACCCGCGGGCCGCTGTCGGTTTCGGTGACCGCGATGGGCCTGGTCGAATCCGGCGGCGCCTTGCGTCGCGACGGCGCCAAACCCGGCGACGACGTCTGGGTCACCGGCACGCTGGGCGACGCGGCGGCGGCGTTGCAATCGCTGTTCGCCGGCGCGGCGGTGGATCGCGCCTTGCGCGCGCGGCTGGACCGGCCGACGCCGCGCGTCGCCGCCGGCCTGCGCCTGGTCGGATTGGCCAGCGCCTGCATCGACGTGTCCGACGGCCTGCTGGCCGACCTGGGCCATGTCTGCGAACGCAGCGGCGTCGGCGCGGAAATCGACATCGACCGGCTGCCGGCGTCGCCCGCGCTGCTGCGCTTCAAGCCGGCGCTGCGCCGGCCGTGGCAGGCGACAGGCGGCGACGACTACGAACTGTGCTTCACCGCGCCGCCGCGATTGCGCGACGAGGTGCAGCAGGCGCTGGATTTCGCCGAAACGCCGGGCACGCGCGTCGGCCGCATCGTCGCCGGGCCGGGCGTCAGGGCGCTCAATGCGGAAGGAAATGAGTGGTCGCCGCCGCGCGCAGGTTTCGATCATTTCCGGTAAGCGCGGGTTTCCCGCGACCGCGGATCGCGCGTCAGAAAAGATCGTCGGCGCGGAAGGCGTCCCTGATCCAGTCGACGCCCGGCGCGGAAGGATCGCCGCTGGCCTCGACCACGTCGAAGCGGCACGGCGCGTTCGCGTACTGCGGATGCCCGGCGAGGAAGGACTGCGCGGCCATGACCAGCTTGCGGCGCTTGGACGCATCCACCGACGCCGCGCCGCCACCGAAGGCGTTCGAACGGCGGTAGCGCACTTCGACGAAGACCAGCGTGCTTTCCCCGCGCCGGCCGCCGTCCAGCATCACTAGGTCGATCTCGCCGCGGCGATAGTTCGCGTTGGCGGCGACCGGCTTCAGTCCCGCCTGTTGCAGGTGACGCAGCGCCGCCGCTTCGGCCGCGTCGCCGCGCGCGCGGCCCGTCGTTCTCGACGGCCTGTCAGCCGCCATCGCGCAGCGGCACCGGCTGGCCGCCGCTGAACACCGACCACGCCGGCGTGCGCAGCACGTTGCCGAAGCCGTCCAGTTTCAGCGTGCCGGTCGCGCCGCGGATTTCGGTATTCGGCGCCAGAACCAGTTTCTCGAGGTAGGCGCTCAGTTGCCAGGCGTCGTAGCCGAAGGCGAACAAGCGCGCCGCCGGGCCGCGTGCGGCCGGATTGTCGACGCCGACTACGCTTGCTGCCGGCAAGCCGGCGACGCCGCGCGAAGTCCATACCTCGGTTGGGAACACGATGCCGTCCAGCGCGCCGTCCTGCTCGGGCTTGCCGGTGCCGGAGGCGAGCTGCGACGTGCCGACGCGGGTCTTGCCGCCCAGTCCGGCCAGCGCCAGTTGCGGCGCCAGCAGGCGCGCCGCGCCGCCGCGCACCGCCAGGAACACGCTGTCGACGTTCTTCTGCGCGACCGCGGCCAGCGCCGCGGACTGGTCGCCGGGGTTCTCGCCGACGCTGAGCGTTTCAGCGACGCCGCCGCCGCGCTGCTGGAAGCGGTCGCGGAACGCCTTCGCCGCGCGGATGCCGTTGTCGTCGTTGCCGGCGACCACCAGCACGTTGCGCTTCTCCAGTCCGTACAGGTATTCGGCGGCGATCTGGCCGTCGTCTTCCGGCGCCAGCGAGAAGCCGGCGTTGCCGGCCGGCGGCGCCGTCGCGCCGCGGTTCAGCGCCAGCACCGGCACCGGCAGGCTGGATTGCGCGAAGACCGCGCCGACCTCGTCGCGGCCCAGCGGACCGACCACGAAATCCGCGCCCGCGGCCACCGCCTGCGAATAGGCCGCGGTCGCGCCGCCGGGGCCGGCGGTGTCGATGAACTGGAGTTCCGGGCGACGCCGGCTCTCGCCGTAATAGCCGGCCAGCAGGCCCTCGCGCACCGGCGCGGCGGCGGTGGCCAGTTGCCCGGACAGCGGCAGCAGCACCGCCATCTTCACCGGCGGGCGGTAGCCGTCGCCTTCGGCGGGCGGGCGGGCGTCGAAACGCCACTGCGCGGCCTGGTCGAACGGCCGCGGCAGCGGCAGGCCGCGGCTCAGCAGCGCCTTGCCGACGAAGGCGTACAACGGATCGCCGGCCGGCAGCGCGGCGGCCTCGCGCGCCAGGGTCTGGTCGTCCAGCCCGGCCAGCAGGCGCTCGATTTCGCCCGCGTTGTCGGCCCTGGCCTGCCCGGTCAGCGTGGCGTCGTTGCGGGCCAGCGCCGCGGCCTGGGCGATGGCGGCGTTGGCCTGCGCCTTGCCGGGGCCGTGCTCGACCTGCGTGGTCGCGCAGCCCGCGAACAGCAGGGCCAGCAATGCCGGGGCGAACAGGGTCCGCAGCGATTTCCTTGCGAAACTCGTATCCATCGTCGATCAACGGCCTTGCCTGGGAACCGGCTACGATTCTAACCCCCGTCGCCGAGCGCCCGCAGATGCCCGCCACCACTGCAGGAACCCTGTTCATCGTCGCCACGCCGATCGGCAACCTGGCCGACCTGTCGCCGCGCGCGCTGGAGACCCTGCGCCACGCCGACGCCGTCTGCGCCGAAGACACCCGCCACACGCGCCAGTTGCTGGCGCATTTCGGCGTCGAACGGCCGTTGGTCGCGCTGCACGAACACAACGAGGACGACATGGCCGGGCGCGTCGTCGCGCGCCTGCTGGCCGGCGAATCGCTGGCGCTGGTGTCCGACGCCGGCACGCCGCTGGTCAGCGATCCCGGCTTCCGCGTGGTCCGCGCCGCGCGCGCGGCCGGGGTGAAGGTTTCGCCGGTGCCCGGTCCGAGCGCGCTGATCGCCGCGCTGAGCGTCGCCGGCCTGCCCAGCGACCGTTTCGCCTTCGAGGGTTTTCTGCCGGCGAAGGCCGCGGCCCGGCGCGAACGATTGGCGGCGCTGGCCGGCGATCCGCGCACGCTGGTGTTCTACGAGTCGTCGCATCGCATCGCCGAATCGCTGGCCGACCTGCGCGCGGCCTTCGGCGACGAGCGCCCGGCCGCGATCGCGCGCGAGCTGACCAAGCTGTTCGAGACGGTCCTCGACGGTTCGCTGGCGGAACTGCACGCACGAGTCGAAGCCGATGAGAACCAGCGCAAGGGCGAATTCGTGGTGATGGTGCAGGGCGCGGGCGACGACGAGGCAGCGAAGATCGCCGAGGGCCGCCGCGTGCATGCGCTGCTCAAGGCGCACCTGCCGCCTTCCACCGCGGCGAAGCTGGCGGCGGAGATTTCCGGCGCCCCGCGCAAGGCGTTGTACGGCGCATGAGACGGCGATTGCTGGCGGGAATCCTTCCCGTCCGGTTAGCATTTCCCTACCGAACCGCGCCTGCCCGCACATCCCACTGGTTCGGCGCGAGGTTGCGTCGCCGTGCCCACCAATGCCGCCGTCCTGACCCGGATGCTGATCGAGCAGCGCGGCGACCTGCTGCGGTTCCTGCACCGGCAACTGGATCGCGCCAGCGCCGAGGACGTGGCGCAATCGCTGTACTTCAAACTGCTGCGGGTGGCCGACGAACCGCCGATCGAGAACAAGCGCGCCTTCCTGTTCCGCATGGCGGCCAACCTGGCCACCGACCATGCGCGTGTGCAGACGCGGCTGGAACGGCTGCGCGGCGAGGTCGCGGCGTGGCTGGACGAACCGTCCGCCGTGCCTGACGCGCAGGAAGTCGCCGCACGGCGGCAGGAACTGCAACGCATCGCCCGCGCCGTCGCCGGCCTGCCGGCGCAGACCCGACGCATCTTCGCCCTGAACCGCTTCGACGGCCTGACCCAGAGGCAGATCGCAGAACGCCTGCAGGTATCCGACACCACCGTGGAGAAGCACATCCGCCGCGCATTGGCGGCATTTGGCAGGGCCCGCGATGGCGAATGAACGCGGGGGTTGGGCGAACGGCCGCGGCGTTCGTCTTTCAAGAACGAGCCATGCATCACCGGAGCCGGCAAGCTGATGGCAAGCCAAGCGGACAAGACACAGGCAGCGGTGGAGCAGGCGCAGTACTGGATTGCGCGCATGGCTTCAGGTGCGTTCGACGCGGACGATGCCGAGCGCCTGCAGGCCTGGCTGGCCGAGGACGACGCCCACCTACGCTTGCTGGAACGCGAGCGCGCCACCTGGCAGGCGCTGGGCGGCCTGCGCGACGCCTTCGCGCAAGCGCCAAACCCTGCCGTTGCAGCGATGCATGCCAATGGGCGACGCCACGCGCGGCGACCCATGCGGCGGCGTCTGCTTGCGGGCGTTGCCGCCGTGGCTGCCTGCCTGGCGCTGGCGCTGTGGCTGCCGTCGCAATGGCTGGACTGGCAGGCCGACCACCGCACCGATGCGGCGGTATCGCGGTTAACGCTGGATGACGGCAGCCAGGTCGCGCTCGACGCCGGTTCGGCCATTGCCGTGGATTACGCCGCCGACCGCCGCCAGGTGCGTTTGCTGCGCGGC
The DNA here is from genome assembly GCA_047601245.1 of Pseudoxanthomonas sp. Taxonomy (GTDB): domain Bacteria; phylum Pseudomonadota; class Gammaproteobacteria; order Xanthomonadales; family Xanthomonadaceae; genus Pseudoxanthomonas_A. The sequence goes on along the minus strand of JASGJU010000002.1, from coordinate 1,675,851 downwards.
GCGGCGTGGTTCGAGGTCGCGCACGGCGACGCCCGTCCGTTCGTGGTCCAGGCCCGGCAAGGGCGCATCCGCGACATCGGCACCGCCTTCTCGGTGCAATTGGCTGACGATGCCACCCTTGCCCGGGTTTCCTCGGGCGAGGTGGAAGTGCAGGCCGGCGCCGCCGCGCCGCATCGATTGGGCGCAGGGCAGGGCGCCGGCTATCGCCGCGACGGCGTCTTGTTCGCGCTGGCGGACACTGCGCCCGATGACGTCGCCCCCTGGCGCAACGGCGAAATCCTGTTCGACGACACCCCCATCGACCAGGCGCTGCGCGAACTGTCGCGTTACCGCGCGCATCCACTGTGGCTGCTGGGCGACCTGTCCGATGCCGGCAAGGTCACCGCCGTGTTCGCCGTGGACAAGCCCGACGAAGCCATCGCCACCCTGGTGCGCATGGGCCGCCTGCAGGCGCAAAACCTGCCCGGCGGTGTATTGCTGGTGCGCCGCTGACGCGTGATCGCTCCCGCAGGGGGTTGGGTAAACCCCCGTCCGCATCGTCCAACAGGGGACAGCCAGAGACGCAGTCGCTTCTCAAGCCAGCATCGCCGCCCCGCGCGGCCCTACTTCCTTGGGAAATTGCCGCATGTCGTCCATCGTCCGTTCCACCCGGCGCGTACCCGCCATCGCCTGCCTGAGCGCCGCCATCGCCATTGGTCTTGCCGTCCTGCCGGTCAGTGCGGTCTTCGCACAGCAGCCGACGTCCGCCGCGCAAACACAGAGCTTCGACATCCCCGCGCAACCGCTGTCCGGCGCCATCCGCCAGTACAGCCGCCAGACCGGTCTGCGCGTGGCCTACGACAGCGCCTTGGGCAAGGGCGTGCGCAGCAGCGCGGTCGACGGCGAATACGACGCGCAAGCCGCCCTGCAACGGCTGCTGCAAGGCACCGGCCTGGGCTATCGCGTGGAAGACGACGTGATCCAGTTGCAAAAGCGCGAACCGCCCGCCGCCGATGCCGCCGCCGGCGCGGCATCCGCCTCTGCGCCCGCATCGGCCGCCACGGGCGACGCCACCACTTTCCCGACGATGGAAGTCAAAGGCCAGCGCCCGGGCGGCTACACCGTGCAGAGCAGCAGCAGCGCGGCGTTGCTGGATCTGGCGATCAAGGACACGCCGCAGGTGGTGCACGTGATGACCGCGCAGCGGATCAAGGACCAGAACCTGACCCAGGTGGCCGACGTGTTGACCCAGGCGCCGGGCTTCACCGCATCGCAGTCCGGCATTCCCGGTGCAGGCCACATCGTGTACTACGCCCGAGGCTTTCCCGTCACCAACGTCATGCTGGATGGCGTGACCACCAGCGGCAACGGCTTCAACGACTGGGACATCTGGGGCTTGCTGGACACCGCCGTGTACGAGCGCGTGGAACTGGTGCAGGGTTCAACCGGCCTGTCCACCGGCGTCGGCGATCCCAGCGCCAGCGTCAACTTCGTGCGCAAGCGGCCCACGGCCACTTCGCAAGGCAACGCTTCGCTGGGTTACGGCAGTTGGAACCAGTTGCGCGGCACCGTGGACGTGTCCGGTCCGTTGAACGATGCCGGCAACCTGCGTGGGCGGCTGGTAGGCGCCTGGCAGCAGGGCGACAGTTGGCAGGATCGCGTGCACGGACGGATGGGCACGCTGTACGGCGTGGCCGAGTGGGACGCCGGCGACAGCACGCGGGTCACGCTGGGCGCGCTGCACACCGACATGCGCGCCGACGACGTCACGCCCTGGGGCGTCGGCATCGGCAACAACGGGGAATCGAACTTCCTGGCGCTCGGGAGAAGCTTCAACCCGGCCACCGACTGGAGCCGTGCCACGCTGGTCATGACCAATGTGTTCGCGCGCGTCGATCAGGAACTGGGCGACAACTGGAAGGCGCGGTTGAACTACGAGTTCATCCACGTCGAAAGCGACCGTCAGTGGGGCATGATCGGGCGTTACAGCGGGGGAGGCGTAGGTCGTACATGGGGGAGAAGGAGGAGGTTCTGAGGTATGACTGGGGCCGCACCGTCACCAACGGCGACATCCACAACCTGGATGCGTCCGTGTCGGGCAGGTTCCAGTGGCTGGGGCATGAGCAGCAGCTCATCGTCGGCCTCAGCGGCTACCGGGGTCGCATCGGCGGCCCCATGTACTACGAAGTCATGCCAGAATTCGGCCCGCACGCGATTGCTCCAGGCAATTGCGCCGGCGGCAGCATCGACAGCTACTTCGGCTCCTTGCCGGTGGCGTGCTGGAACAACGGCGACGTGCCGCTGCCGACGTCCTACCAGGGTGCGTACTCCTTCTTTCCCGATCTCCTCGAGTTTTTCGGCCCGTACAACGACTTCCTGACCGGGGACTACTCGCGCTGGACCGCCACGCAGAAGCAGTACGGCGCGTACGCTTCGCTGCGGCTGCAGCCGTTCGAGCGGCTGTCGATGATCCTGGGCGGCCGCTACAACCGCTGGGAACGCCAGTCGGAGTGGACGTTCTACGTTCCCGAGATCAACCGCCCGATGTATCCCGATCTCGAGGGGGACTGGGCGACGGAGCCGTTGGTGGATGGTGGCTTGGTCAAGCCGGAGAAAAAGTTCATCCCCTACGCGGGCATGGTGTTCGACCTCACCCCGCAGATGACCGCCTACGCCAGTTACACCGGCATCTACCGGCCCAACATCGACAACAACTGGATCGGCACGCCGTACTTCCGCGATGCCGAAGGCAACGCGTTGCCGCCGGTCGAAGGCGACAGCAAGGAAGTCGGCGTCAAGGGGGCGTTCTTCGACGGCCAGTTGAACACGCAACTGACCGTCTATCAGATGCAGCAGAAGAATTTTCCGATCGAGGACTTTCCGACGGTCTATGTGCCCACGCCGCAGGGCGACGGTTACATGCAATGCACCAGCAACGGCGCATGTTCCTATGCCCACACCCCCAGTCCGGGCATCCGCTCGCGCGGCATTGAACTGAGCGCGGAAGGGCGGCTGGGCGAGAATTGGAATCTTGCTGCGAGTTGGGCCCATGGCCGCCTGGATTTCAAGGACACCGTCACCGGCCAATGGCACCCCTGCGGCACGATGAACGGCGTCTTCTGGCACACACAAAGTGGTGGCGGTGTGTGTACGTCGAATCTGTCCTTCATGCTGCCGAAGAACCAGGTCAAGCTGTTCGGCACCTGGAGCCACCAGCGGCTGACCCTGGGCGCGGGGGCGGTATGGAAGCAGGGCACGAAGTTCTACCCCTGTCAGGCCAGCAACTGCAGCGAGGAGTCGCGCAGGCCCGTCGGCTTCCTGAGCGGCAGCTACGCGGTGGTGGACGTGCTGGCGCGCTATGCCATCTCGCCGCGTGTTTCGCTGAGCGCGAACGTGGGCAACCTGTTCGACCGGAAGTACATCTCATCGGCGTCGTGGGGCTACCAGGACAGCGGCTATTTCTGGGGCGCCCCGCGCAACGCGATGCTGACGTTCGAGTACAAGCTGTTCTGAGGATCGGGGATGCGGATGAAGAAGTGGGTGCTGTGGACCGTGCCGGGATTGCTGGTGGTTGCGGCGGCGGGATTCTTCCTGTTGCGTCCGCCACAGGTGGAACCGTTCGTGCCGACAAAGAAGGAAGCCGCGCAGCTTGCACTGTACCGGCAACCGGAAAGCTGGTTCCTGCAGCACCTGAAGAAGCCGCCCATCGAGCTGGACGGCCAGCGCCTGGACCCGAAGTTCCAGTACATGATCGAACAGGGCGGCGACGCGGAACTGGCGGCGCGGATCATGCGCATGCTGTTCGCCACCGCGCCGGGACGGCGCTACGTGCGGGCGGCGGGCGACCGCCATTGGATCCTGTTCGCCAAGGTCACCGCGCCGATGCGCAAGGTCGAGGACCGGAAGGTGGACGGCCGCGGCGGGCTGATCCACGTGCGCATCTACTGGCCGCAAACGCCGGAAGCCGGCCCGCTGCCGATGCTTGTCTATGCGCACGGCGGCGGTTACCTGTTCGGCAGCGTCGCCGCACTGGACCGGCCGATGCGGCTGATCGCCAATGAGGCGCATGCCATTGTGGTGTCGATGGATTACCGACTGGCGCCGGAGCATCCGTACCCGGCCGCCAGCGACGATGGCGAGGATGTGTTCCTGTGGGCGTGTGCGAATGCGGCGGCGTTGGGTGGCGATCCGATGCGGGTGGCGTTCGGCGGCGACAGCGCCGGTGGGCACGTCGCCATCAACGTGGCGCAGCGGCAACTGCTGAAAGGAGCCGCTCCACCGGCGATGCTGTTGCTGTACTACCCGGCGGTAGGTCTGCCCTATGGCACCCGTTCCGGCGAACTGTTCGGCAAGGGTTATGGACTGGACACCAGTTTCTTCGACTATCTGCTGCCCAAGGTATTCCCCGGCAAGACGCTGGACGATCCGCGCGACGACCTGATGGATCCGTTGAACGCGGAAAGCCTGGCCAGAATGCCGCCGACGATCCTGTCCACCGCCGGCTTCGACATCCTGCGCGATCCGGGACGCGCGTTCGCCGGGCGCCTGCGCGATGCCGGCGTCCCGGTGACGTATCGCAACGAGGCATCGTTGATCCACAGCTATCTGCAGTTCTCCGGCATAATCGCCGATGCCGACCGCGCCGCCAGCGAGACGGCACGGTTGTTCGGCGAGCGCATGCGGGCGTCGCCAGCGGAGATCCCGGATGCGCCGCGCAAGGCGTTGTATGGCCAGTGACTTCCGGCGGTGGTCGCAGGCGATGGCGGGCATCGACAATCCGCCGCGGGTGAATCCGCCGAAGGGATACGCATGAAAAGCCGTCTGTTCGTCCTCGCCCTGCTGCTCGGTGCGTGCTTCCCGGCCTGGTGCCGGGAGGAACCGGCGCAGCCGCCCGCAATCGAAACCGTTGCAGGCGGCGCCGGCCAGCCGCTGCAGTTGCTGGTGTATGCGCCGCCGCGGGCGACGGACGCGCCGCGCGCGGCGATCGTGCTGTTCCACGGCGGCGGCTGGACCGTCGGCGAGGCGAAGTGGATCGAGCCGACCGCGCGGCTGATGGCCGACGTCGGGCTGGTCGCGGTATCGGTCGAATACCGGTTGGCCGATCAGGCCGAAACCACGCCCTACGACAGCGTCGCCGACGCGCGCGCGGCGTTGCGCTGGGTACGGCGCAACGCGCAGCGGCTCGGGGTCGATCCGCAGCGGATCGCGGCCGGCGGGATTTCCGCCGGCGGGCACATCGCAGCATCGACCGCGGTGTTCGACGAACCGTTCGGCGACGAAGTGTCGGCGCGGCCGGACGCGCTGGTGCTGTGGTCGGCCGCGGTCGCGGTCGGCGACGACGGCTGGTTCGCCAGGTTGAACGGCGGCAGGGCGCGCGCGGCGGCATTGTCGCCGGATCTGTACGTTCGTCCCGGCCTGCCGCCGGCGGTGATGCTGCAGGGCGCCGAGGACAGCGTGACCCCGGCCGCGGGCGCGGAGCGTTTCTGCCAGCGGATGCGGACATCCGGCAACCGCTGCGAACTGACCGTGTACCCGGGCGTCGGGCACCTGTTCACGCGCAACCTGCAGCAGCAGGAGACGCCGGACTACAAGGCGATCGACCTGGAGATCGACGCCGACGCGGACCGCAAGGCGATCGCGTTCCTGCAGGACATCGGCTTCGCCGCGAAGTGATCCGATGGGTCGGTAACGTCGCGTCCGCGCGCATCCGGCGAAACGCGTTACGGCGCCAGCACCGCCGCGCCGATCAATCGTCCGTCGCGCAGGTCGGACAAGGCTTCGTTGGCGCGTTCGAGCGGATAGGTCGTTACCTGCGCTTCCAGTCCGACGCGCGGCGCCAGCGCGAGGAAATCGAGCGCATCGCGGCGGGTCAGGTTCGCCACCGACACGAGTCGCCGTTCCTCCCACAGCCAGCGATACGGGAACGAGGGGATGTCGCTCATGTGGATGCCGGCGCAGACCACGCGCCCGCCCTTGCGCACCGCGCGCAACGCGACCGGCACCAGATCGCCGACCGGCGCGTAGATGATCGCCGCGTCCAACGGTGTCGGCGGCGGCGCATCGGAATCCGAAGCGCTGGCCGCGCCGAGTGACAGCGCGAACGCCTGCGCGGCGGCGTCGCCGGGGCGGGTGAACACGTGCGCCTCGCGTCCCTGCCAGCGCGCCACCTGCAGGATCAGGTGGCCGGCCGCGCCGAAGCCGTAGATGCCCAGGCGCCTGCCTTCGCCGGCCATGACCAGCGAGCGCCAGCCGATCAGTCCGGCGCACAGCCACGGCGCCAGCGCTTCGGCGGCGACGCCGTCGGGCAAGGGATAGGCGTAGCGCGCCTCGGCGACGGTCAGTTCGGCGAACCCGCCGTTGCGCGTATAGCCGGTGAAGCCGGGCGCGTCGCACAGGTTCTCGCGGTTCTCCTCGCAGTATTCGCAGCGCCCGCAGGTGTGGCCGAGCCAGCCGACGCCGACGCGCTGGCCGATCCGCAGGGAATCCACGCCTGCGCCGAGCGCTTCGACGCGGCCGACGATCTCGTGGCCGGGGACCAGCGGCAGGTTCGGCTGGTGCAGGTCGCCATCGACCACGTGCAGATCGGTGCGGCAGACGCCGCAGGCTTCGATCCGGATCGATACCTCGCCGTGGCCAGGCGTCGGATCGGGCAGTGTCGCTGCTTCCAGTGGTTGCCCCTGTTGCCGTAGCAGCATCGCGCGCATGGCCGCAGTATAGGCGGGCGTCCGTGGCCGCCGCCGCGGAACCGGCTAAGTACGCTGGCCGAACGCCACGCTGCCCAGAATCAGCAGCGTCGCCACCGCCATCGCCGGGGTCAGCGCCTCGCCGAGCAGCAGCCAACCCCAGGCCACGCCGAACACGGGCACCAGGTAGGTCACGGTCGAGGTGCGGCCGGCGCCGATCCGCGCGACCAGGCGGTAGAACAGCACGTAGGCCAGGCCGGTGCAGAGCACGCCGAGCGCGGCCACCGCGAGCCACGACTTCGCCGCGACCGCTTGTTGCGGCCAGTCGGCCACGGCCAGCGGCAGCACCAACAGCGCCGAGGCAAGCAGGCTGGCCGAGGCCAGCGCCGCCGGCGGCAGCCCGGCCAGGTGTCGGCGCACCAGGTGCAGGCCGATGCCGTACAGCAGCGATGCCGCCGCGCCGGCGGCGACCGCCATGCCGACGTGCTCGCCGCCGGCGGTGCGGCCGCCGGCCAGTACGACCACGCCGAGCAGGCCGGTCGCGATCGCGATGCCGCGGCGGCGGCCGATGCGTTCGCCGAAGAACGCGAATCCGACCAGCGCGGTGAACAGCACCACCATCGCGTTGGAAATGGCGCTGACCCCGGCCGGGGCCGAATGCGCGGCCCAGCCGAACAGCAGGAACGGGATCGCCGAATTGACCGCGCCGATCAGCGCCAGCTTCGGCCACAGCCGTGGCGGGAACAGCGCGCGGCTGCGCCACAGCACCGGCAGCAGCACCAGCGCGCCGAGGGCCAGCCGCACCTCGACCATCGCCGCCGCCGGCACCTGCGCCGCCGCCACGCGCATGAACAGGAACGAGGCGCCCCAGATCGCGCCCAGCAACAGCAGGTCCGGCGGCGGCAGCGCGATGCTGCGCGGATTCGACAGCGTCGTCGTGTTCATGTCCTTCTCCGTTGGGTTCATGCCGCGACCGCGGCCAGGTAGCGGTCGAACGACGCATCGACCGCCTTGCGCCCGCCGCCGATGATGTTGCGGCCCCAGGTGTAGCCGTAGACGTCGTCGAAGTCGTACGGCGCCAATACCCCGCGCATGCGCCGCACCAGCGCCGGCTTCATCGGGATCTCGTTCGGATAGCTGTACATGAAAGTCACATGGCGGCGGTCGAACACCACCTGCAGCGAGTCGCCGGGCAGCAGCGCGCCGCCGCCGTGCGCGCCCTCGCGCCAGTGCAGCGCGGTGCTGCCGTCGAAGTGGCCGGCGCAATGCAGCAGGGTCAGCGAGTCCGACAGCCGGTTGCGTTCGCCGGACCAGAACTCGATCCGCGGCGACTTGCGTCGCACCCATTCGCGGTCGGCCGCGTGCAGCAGGATCGGCACGCTGCCCAGCGCTTCGCTCCATTCGAGCATCGACGAATAGAAATGCGGGTGCGAAATCGCGATCGCCTGCACGCCGCCGCGCGACTTCAGCTCGGTCACGGCTGCGTCGGTGACCAGGGATAGGCATTCCCACAGCAGGTTGCCGTCGGCGGTCGGCACGAAGACCGCGCGCTGCGGGATCGCGAAGTTCGGCGCGATGCCGAGGCCGAGCACGCCGTCGTCGTCGCCGATGCGCAGCGCGTGGCTCGCGGCGAGCTGATCGTGGGTGGTCCAGCGCTGGCCGTTCCAGCCCACGTACTGGCGCTCGTCGGTACAGACCGCGCATTCGGCGGGCGGGGCGGCGGATTCGGCGTACTGGGTGCCGCAGGTTTCGCAGATGAAGCGGGGCATGGCGGGCTCCGGTGGTTGACGCGGCCCCATGTTGGGCGAAATATGGACTCCCGATGAGTCCAGTTTCCGGAAAGGACAGGGAGCCAGTTTTCGCCGTGCCGCTCGATCTGCCACGGCACGGCGAAGGCCCGCTCGTGGCCGCCCTGCATCGGCAGTTGCGCGCGGCGATCATCGACGGCCGACTGGCGGCGGGCAGCGCGCTGCCTTCGTCGCGGCGTGCGGCCGAAGCGCTGGGCGTCGCCCGCAAGACCGTGGTCGCGGCCTACGACCTGCTGGTCGCCGAGGGCTATGTGCTGCCGCGACGCGGCGCCAAGGCGCGGGTCGCCGACGTCGCCGCGCGCCATGCGGCGAAGGCGGGGCCGGCCGATGCGCGCTCGCGCAGCGAACTGATCGCGCCGGCCTGGCGGACGCCGCCGCCGCGGCATGCGCAGGGCGGGCCGCTGCCCGAACGCAGCTTCCGCACCGGCGTGCCGGAACACCGCTTCTTTCCGCACGACGCATGGCGGCGGCTGTCGGCGCGCGCATGGCGGCAGTGGTCGAAGCGGCCGTTCGGCTATCCGCCGGTCGAAGGCGTGCCGGCGCTGCGCGAGGCGATCGCCCGGCACGTCGCGTTCTCGCGCGCGGTCGCGTGCAGCGGCGACGAAGTGGTGGTGACCTCGGGCGCGCAACACGCCTTCGACCTGCTGGCGCGGCTGCTGGTCGTGCCGGGACGTACGCGCGTCGCGGTCGAATCGCCGGGGTATCCGACGCTGCGCCAGGCCTTCGCCGCCGCCGGCGCGCAGATCGTGCCGGTGCCGGTCGACGACGACGGCCTGCGCGTCGACCTGTTGCCGAACGACGTACGAGTGGTCTGCGTGACGCCGTCGCACCAGTCGCCGAGCGGCGTGGCGCTGTCGCTGGCGCGGCGCGCGGCCCTGCTCGTGCACGCGCGCGAACACGACGTGGTGATCGTCGAGGACGATTACGACGGCGAATTCCGCTACGGCGGCCGCCCGCTCGACGCGCTGCAGACGCTGGACCGCGATGCGCGCGTGTTCTACGTCGGCACGTTCTCGAAGAGCCTGTTCCCGGCGATCGACACCGGTTTCGTCGTCGCGCCGGCATGGGCGCGCGAGGCCTTGCTGGCGGTCAAGCGGATGGGCGATTCGCACGCGCCCGGCCCGCTGCAGGAAACGCTGGCCGCGTTCATCCGCGAAGGCCATCTCGCCGGGCACGTGCGCCGGATGACGCCGATCTACGCGCAGCGGCGCGAGGCCTTGCTCGAGGCGTTCGCCGGCGGATTGCGGCGCTGGTTCGAACCGATCCCGTCGCAGGCCGGCCTGCACCTGTCCGCGCGCGCCGCCGCCGGGACGGACATGCGCACGCTGGTCGACGCGCTGCGCCGGCATGCGCCTGGTGCGCAGACGATGGCCGAATACGCGCTGCAGCCGGACGCGCCGGCGGCAGTGGTGTTCGGCTACGCGGTGATCGACGCGGAGGAGATCACCGCATCGCTGCGGCGGCTGGCGCGGGCGCTTTCGCGCTGATCGTGCGATACCGCGCCCTGTGAGAGAATGGGCGCGGCGGAGCCGGCCAGACAGTCGCGTCATCCTTCGGGATGCCGAGGAAAGTCCGGGCTCCACAGGGCACGGTGCCAGGTAACGCCTGGGCGGCGCGAGCCGACGGAAAGTGCAACAGAAAGATACCGCCCAAGACTGCTTCGGCAGGACGGCAAGGGTGAAATGGTGCGGTAAGAGCGCACCGCGAGTCCGGCAACGGACCGGCACGGCAAACCCCACCGGGAGCAAGGCCAAATAGGGTGACGATGACGCGGCCCGCGGAGTCACCGGGTAGGCTGCTCGAGCGCATCGGCGACGATGCGCCCAGAAGAATGACTGTCCACGACAGAACCCGGCTTATCGGCCGGCTCCGCCGCTTTTCCGCCCGGCGGGCGGAAAAGCCCCAAAGTTTCGCATCGCCATGCGATGCGAAACTTTCGGCCCCAGGCCATTTGCCTGCCGGGCCCGGCCCGGCGAAGCACGCCGGGCGTTCGGACGGCTGCGCGGCAGTGCCGCGCAAGCAAGCCGTCCTCACCCCCGCGCCTGTCGGCGCGCCCCCTTTACCAAAGGGGGCTTTTCTCCAGACAGGTATCGATGGGCGGGTGGCCATCGTCGATCCGACGGCTTTCCGCCTGATGGATTTCAATCGTCGTTGCGCAGCGTGGTTTCGCCTGCGAATGCGCCATCGGGGCCGAACCGGCGTTCGGCGATGAAGCCTTTTCCCTCGTGGTCGATCGCGACGATCGTGCTGGCGCGGGTGCCGTAAACCGGGTTGCGGATGAAGGCCGCGGAAAGCAGGCGTTCCCTTTCCAGGCCGACGCCGGTGTCCGGTAGTTCCTCGTCGGGCGCGATGCCTTCGTCGGCGAGCGCGCGCCACAGCGGATCGAAGTCCTCGTTTCCGCTTTCCAGCCACTTCTCCATCGCTCCGCACAGCCTGCGCGTCTTCGGCCAGGCTTCGTCGAAGCCGCCGTTGGACATGCCGTGCACGCCGGGCGCGATCGCGCGCCGTTCGACCTGCGGGTGGTTGCCCAGATGGATGCAGGCGTCGGCGTCGGCCAGCAGCAGGTTGAAGGGCGCGAAGTCCCGCGCGCTTGCGGCGATGCTTTCGGCGCAGGCGAAAGCGTCGGCTTGCGATTCGAGGAAGCCGACGGGCAACTGTCCCCGTGACGGGCCGGCACGGGCGGCCAAGGGATCGCGAACGTTGGTGACCACCGCGCAGCGGCCGCAGCCGTCGATGCCGGCCCAGGTGCCGCCGGATTGCAGGTCGCGGCCGGCGCGGATCCCCGAACCCGGCCAGCGCGCCAACGGGGCGGTCGGGCGGGCATGGAGTTCGTCGCGGTTGCCGGCCAGCAGCAGACGCCAGCGGGGATGGACCTTCCAGGCGAGGGCGACCAGGCACATACCGCGCATTGTGACCCCGGACCGGCAACGGCTGGCCTTGGCGGCCCTCCAGGGGAGTGTTTTCGCGCAATGGGCTCGATCTCTAGTCTTGGTGAGATTCGATGCCTTCACCGCCCGTGCACGCGACTGAATTTTGCCCAAATCTCAAAATTTGAGACTAAACATAGACTTGTGGATAAAGCTTGAACAAGTCTGTGAAGTCTTGCGCAAGCCATTGATGTGACTGGCGATTTTTTCCGCCGCGGCCTGTTGACAAGGTGTGGGCGGGTGCTAAGGTGGGGATCAGAGGGGAAACCGGGTTTTTAGTGGTTTCTCGTGGTTCAATAAGCGCCTTCCAGCGGGCGAAAAGGTTGACGAGAGCCGTGTTCCAGGGCGAGACCGCCATCACAGTGGACGACAAGGGCCGGTTGGCGGTGCCCACCGCCTACCGCGAGCTGGTCGCGCGCGAGTGCGGCAACCGGCTGGTGCTGACCTACAACCCGTTCGAGTCCGGCAGCCTGTACCTGTATCCGGAGAAGGAATGGCAGCGCGTGCGCGACGCGGTCAACGCGCTGCCCAGCGCGCAGAAGGCGCATCGCGCCCTGCAGTTGAAGCTGATCGGCGCGGCGACGCCGCTGGAACTGGACGGCAACGGCCGCATCAGCATTCCGGCCAGCCATCGCAGCGCGGTGGGCATCGAGAAGAAGGCCGTGCTGCTGGGCATGGGCGACAAGTTCGAATTGTGGAGCGAGCAGGCGCATCACGCGCAGATCCGTCAGACCTTGTCCGACGACGATCTGAGCGCGCACATGCTCGATCTGAAGCTGTGACGACGGGTGACCGGACGCGCGGCGACGCGCAGCCCGGCCACCTTCCGGTGATGTTTGCGCAGGTCATGGAAGGGCTGCAGGTGAAGGCGGATGGAACGTATCTGGACGGCACCCTGGGGCGCGGCGGCCACGCGCAGGGCGTGCTGCAACGGCTCGGGCCCGGAGGTCGGTTGCTGCTGATGGACAAGGATCCCGAAGCGATCGCGCACGGCGGGAAGCTGTTCGCCGGCGACGCGCGCGTGGCGATCCGCCGCGGCAGCTTCGCCACGCTCGCGCAATGGGACGCGGCTGCCGCCGGGCTGGACGGCGCGCTGTTCGACCTGGGCGTGTCCTCGCCGCAACTGGACGTGGCCGAACGCGGTTTCTCCTTCGGCAAGGACGGCCCGCTGGACATGCGCATGGACCCGGACAGCGGCGAGAGCGCGGCGCAGTGGCTGGCGCGCGCCGACGAACGCGAGATCGCCGACGTACTGTGGATCTACGGCGAGGAACGGCACAGCCGGCGCATCGCCCGCGCGATCGTGAACCGCCGCGCCGAAAAGCCGCTGCTGCGCACGGCCGAACTGGCCGAACTGATCGCCGCGGCGACGCCGCGCGGCAGCGAGCGCATCCACCCGGCCACGCGCAGTTTCCAGGCCATCCGCATCCACGTGAACCGCGAGCTGGCCGACCTGGAAGACGGCCTGCAGGGCGCGCTGTCGTGCCTGAAGCCCGGCGGCCGGCTGGCCGTGATCAGCTTCCATTCGCTGGAAGACCGCATCGTCAAGCAGTTCATCAACCGCCATGCGAAGGCGCCGCCGTCGAACCGGCGCCTGCCGGCGGTGGCGGAGTTCGTGCCGACCTTGAAAGCGATCGGCGACGCGCAGCGCGCCGACGAGGCCGAGACCGCCGCCAATCCGCGCGCGCGCAGCGCGGTGCTGCGGGTGGCCGAAAAGCTGGGATCGGCCGCATGAGCCGCATCCTCGTCTTCGTCCTGATCGCCGCCAACGTCGCCACCGCGATCGGCATCGTCTATGCGCGCCATCGCCATCGCCTGCTGTTCGTCGAACTGTCGCGGCTGGAAAAGGCGCGCGACGAACTGAACATCGAGTTCGGCCGCCTGCAACTGGAGCAGGCGACCGTGGCCGAGGCCACGCGCATCGACCAGATCGCGCGCGCGCGGCTGGGCATGAAGTCGCCGGAAGCCGGCGACGTGGTGGTGATCCGGCCATGAGGAAGCCCGCCGCCAGCCGTTCCCTGCGCGAACGCCTGCTGCAATCCGTGCAGTCGGCGTTCAAACGCGATGGCGCGGGCAACGCGCCGCGCAACCGCAACCGCGCGCGCTTCGACCTGCGCGGCCGGCTGATGCTGGTGCTGTGCACGTTGGGCCTGTGCTCGGTCAGCCTGATCGGCCGCGCCGCCTACGTGCAGTTGATCGGCAGCGACTTCTACCAGAAGGAAGGCGACGCGCGCTTCGTCCGCGAGATCCAGATCCCGGTTTCGCGCGGCATGATCACCGACCGCAACGGCGAGCCGGTGGCGGTGTCCTCGCCGGTCGAGTCGGTCTGGTGCGACCCGAAGGAACTGATGGAGAAGGCGCCCGACCGCCTGCCGGAACTGGCGCGCGCGCTCGGCGAATCGCCCGACGCGCTGACCCGCCGGGTCAGCCAGCGCGCCGACAAGGAGTTCATGTACCTCAAGCGCCGGATCAACCCGGACGAAGCCAGGGCGGTCGTCGCCCACGGCATTCCCGGCGTGTATTCCCAGCGCGAGTTCCGCCGCTTCTACCCGCAGGGCGAGGCGATGGCGCACGTGCTGGGCTTCACCAACATCGACGACCAGGGCCAGGAAGGCGTGGAACTGGCCTTCGACGAATGGCTGCGCGGCAAGCCGGGCATGAAGAAGGTGATCCGCGACCGCAACGGCCGCATCGTCGAGAACATCGACCTGCTGGAGCCGGCGGTGCCGGGCCGCGACCTGACCCTCAGCATCGATCGCCGCATCCAGTACCTGACCTATCGCGAACTGAAGCGGCAACTGGACGAGTCCGGCGCGGCCAGCGGCACCGCGGTGGTGCTGGACGTGGCCACCGGCGAGGTGCTGGCGATGGCCAACCTGCCGTCGTTCAACCCGAACGCGGTGGGCGCGGCCAACAGCGAGGCGCACCGCAACCGCGCAGTGACCGACCTGTTCGAGCCGGGTTCGACGATGAAGCCGCTGACCGTGGCCGCCGCGCTGGAAGCCGGCGTCATCACCCCGCGCACGCTGTTCGACACCAGTCCCGGCTGGATGCCCAACGGCAAGTACACCACCACCGACACGCACAACTACGGCACGCTGGACGTCACCGGCGTGATCCGCAAGAGTTCGAACGTCGGCGCGGCCAAGATCGCGCAACGCCTGTCGAACCAGCAGTTCTACGATTTCCTGCGCCGCTTCGGCTACGGCGAGAGCACCCGCAGCGGCTTTCCCGGCGAGGCCGGCGGCCTGTTTCCGCCGCCGTCGCGCTGGTACGGCACCACCAAGCAGACGATGTCCTACGGCTACGGCATCTCGGTGACGCCGCTGCAGGTGGCGCACGCCTACGCGACCCTAGCCAACGGCGGCCGCGCCAACGCGCCGACCTTCGTCAAGGGCCAGCCGGGCGAATCCAAGCAAGTGCTGGATCCGGGCATCGCCCACGAAGTGATGAAGATGATGCAAACGGTGACCGAACCGGGCGGCACCGCGTATCCGTGGGGCACGATCCTGGGCTACCACGTCGCCGGCAAGACCGGCACCGCGCACAAGGCCAGCAACGGCGGCTACGCCAAGCGCAACTACGTGGCCTTCTTCGCCGGCGTGGTGCCGGTGGACAACCCGCGCTTCGCGATGGCGGTGGTGGTCAACGACCCGACCAAGGGCTCGCACTTTGGCGGCCTGGCCGCAGCGCCGGTTTTTCGCAACGTGATGGAAGGGGCGCTGCGGTTGATGGACGTGCCGCCGGACGACATCGAGACGTGGCTGGCGGCGCAGGCGAAGACCGAGGCGAAGCTGGCCGCCGGCGCGCGCGCGACCGCCGCTCCGCCGCCGCCGCAGGTCGTGGACGACGCGGCGCTGGACGCCACGATTCCGCCGCCGATGGCCGGGAGCCGCCAATGAGTCGTGCGATGGCCCTCGCCGAACTGCTGCCCGACGTGGACGCGCCGCGCGACCTGCGCATCACCGGACTGGTGATGGATTCGCGGCAGATCGCGCCGGGCGACGCCTTCGTGGCGATCGCCGGCTTCGGCACGCACGGGCTGGCCTTCGCCGGACAGGCGCGGGAGAAGGGCGCGGCGGCGATCCTGTTCGACGCGTCCGCGCCTTCAGACGAATATCCCGCGCCGGACGACGCCATCGCCGTGCCGCACCTGCGCGCGCGCATGGGCGCGATGGCCGACCGCTTCCACGGCGAGCCGTCGGCGGCGATGACCACCATCGGCGTCACCGGCACCAGCGGCAAGACCTCGACCGTGCAATTACTGGCGCAGGCGTTGCACCTGCGCGGCCTGCGCAGCGGCACCATCGGCACGCTCGGCGCCGGTCTGTATGGGCAGGCGCAGCCGACCGGTTTCACCACGCCGCTGGTGCTGCAGACGCACGCATTGCTGGCGCAATTGCGCGACGCCGGCGCGCAGGCGGTGGCGATGGAAGTCAGCTCGCACGCACTGGACCAGGGCCGCGTCGACGCGGTGCATTTCGCCATCGGCGTGTTCACCAATCTGACCCGCGACCACCTCGACTACCACGGCGACATGGAAAGCTACGGCGCGGCGAAGGCGAAGCTGTTCGCATGGCCAGGGCTGCGCGCGGCGGTGGTCAACCTCGACGACGACTACGGCCGCCGCATCTTCGCGTCCCTGCCTTCCGCGTTGCGGCGCATCGGCGTCAGCGCGCGCGGCGCGGGCGACGCCGATGTCCGCGCGACCGGCGTGGCGATGGACGTTTCCGGCATCGCCTTCGACCTGGGCATCGGCGACGAGGTCCGCCGGGTGCGTTCGCCGCTGCTGGGGCGCTTCAACGTCGACAACCTGCTGGTCGTCGCCGGCGTGCTTCACGCGATGGGCGAGGGCATCGACGACATCGCCGGAACGCTCGGCAGGCTGGAACCGATCCCTGGCCGCATGAACCGCCTCGGCGGCCACGACGGCCTGCCGCTGGTGGTGATCGACTACTCGCACAAGCCCGATCCCCTGCAGCAGGCGCTGGAATCGCTGCGCGGCCACCTGCGCGGACGGCTGGTCTGCGTGTTCGGCTGCGGCGGCGAGCGCGACGCCGGCAAGCGCCCGCAGATGGCGGCGATTGCGGAGCGGCTGGCCGACGCGGTCGTCGTCACTGACGACAATCCACGCGGCGAGGACGGGGACGCCATCGTCGCCGGCATCGTCGCCGGCTTCGCGCATCCGGAAAAAGCGACGGTGCAGCGCGACCGCGCCGCCGCGATCGCCCGCGCGGTCGGCGAAGCCGGTCCAGACGACATCGTGCTGATCGCCGGCAAGGGCCACGAGAGCTATCAGGAGATCGACGGCGTCAAGCATCCGTTCGACGACACCGTGGAAGCGCGCAAGGCGCTGGAGGCGCGCCGATGATCTTTTCTTGCGCCGTGGCCGTTTGCGCGCCCCCCTTGAGTCAAGGGGGGCTGTCCCGTGCGCAGCACGGGGCGGGGGGATGTGGCAAGGCGATCCCGGCTGTGGCGAAGCCGCACACCATGAAGCGCAAGCGGGGTGCGGGATGAAGCGGACGCCGCTCTCCTTGCTGGCGCACTGGGCCGGGGGCGAACTGCACGGCGAAGACGTGTCGATCGATTCGGTCGGCAACGACACCCGCGCGCTGTATCCGGGCAGCCTGTACGTGGCGCTGCGCGGCGAACACTTCGATGGCCACGACTTCGCTTACGACGCGGTGATGCGCGGCGCGGCGGCGGTGCTGGTCGACCACGCCGTCGCGCGGGTCCGCGCGCCGCAGGTCGTCGTCGCCGACACCCGACTGGCGCTGGCGAAGATCGCCGCCGGCATGCAGCAGGGCCGCACCGGTAAAGTCGTCGCGATCACCGGCAGCAACGGCAAGACCAGCGTGAAGACGCTGCTGGCGTCGATCCTGCGGCGCGCCGGCAACGCCTACTTCAACCCCGGCAATCGCAACAACGAGATCGGCCTGCCGCTGGCGGTGATCGACGCGCCGGACGACGCCGACTTCGCGATCTACGAGATGGGCGCGGGCCAGCCCGGCGACATCGCCTACCTGACCGGCGTCGTGCGCCCGGATGTGGCCCTGGTCAACAACGTCGCCGCGGCGCACCTGGAGCGCATGGGCAGCCTGATGGGCGTCGCCGAAACCAAGGGCGCGATCCTTTCCGCGCTGGCGGACGACGGCGTCGCCGTCGTCAACGCCGACGACGCCTTCGCCGAATATTTCGTCGGCCTCGCCGGCGGCCGCCGCATCGTGCGCTTCGGCATCGAAAGCAGCGCCGACGTGAGTGCGCGCGACGTCCGCTTGCACGACGGCGGTTCCGATTTCCGCATCGTCGCGCCACAGGGCGAAACGCAGGTCGAACTGCGCCTGCCCGGCCACCACAACGTGCTCAATGCGCTGGCCGCCGCGTCGCTGGCGCTGGCCTGCGGCGTGTCGCTGCAGACCGTCGCCGAGGGCCTGGCCGCGGCGCAGCCGGTCGCCGGCCGCCAGGTCGCGCACGTGCTCGCCGGCGGCGCGGTGCTCATCGACGACAGCTACAACGCCAATCCCGGTTCGCTGGCCGCCGCGATCGACACGCTGGCCGCGTCGCGCGGCGGCGAAGCCTGGCTGGCGCTCGGCGACATGCGCGAACTCGGCCCGGAAGGCGAGGCGCTGCACGCCGACGCCGGCCGTCGCGCGAAGGCCGCCGGCATCCGTCGCCTGTATGCGCTGGGCCCTCTCAGCGCCGCCGCCGCGCGCGCGTTCGGCGAAGGCGCGCGCACGTTCGACAGTCATGCCGCGCTGGCCGAGGCGCTGCGCGCGGACGTCGCGGCGGCCGGGGTCCCGCCGCGCATCCTGGTCAAGGGTTCCCGCGGCAGCGCGATGGATCGCATCGTCGCCGCGATGCTGGCTTCCCCCAACGACGGCAGGAAAGGACGGGAGAACGCATCGCATGCTGCTTGAACTTGCCCGCTGGCTGCAGCAGCTCGAGGATCTGTTCCGGCTGTTCGGTTACCTGACCTTCCGCGGCATCCTCGCCGCGCTGACGGCGTTGTTCCTGTCGCTGTGGCTGGGCCCGGCGGCGATCCGTCGGCTGGCGCAGTTGAAGGGCGGCCAGCCGATCCGCAAGGACGGCCCGCAGAGCCATTTCTCCAAGGCCGGCACGCCGACGATGGGCGGCGGCCTGATCCTGACCACGGTGGCGATGTCGGTGCTGTTGTGGGGCGACCTGCGCAACCGCTACGTGTGGCTGGTGCTGGCGGTGATGGTCGCGTTCGGCGCGATCGGCTGGTACGACGACTGGATCAAGATCGTCAGGCGCGATCCGAACGGGCTGAAGTCGCGCTGGAAGTACCTGTTGCAGTCGGTCTTCGGCCTGGCCGCCGGCCTGTTCCTGTACCACACCGCCGACGTGCCGGCGGCGACCACGTTCTACATCCCGCTGTTCAAGGCCGTCGCGCTGCCGATGGTCGGCGTCAGCTTCGTCGCCATCGCCTATTTCTGGATCGTCGGCTTCTCCAACGCGGTCAACCTGACCGACGGCCTCGACGGGCTGGCGATCATGCCGACGGTGCTGGTCGCCTGCGCGCTGGCGGTGTTCGCCTACGCCAGCGGCAACGCGGTGTTCTCCAGCTACCTGCAGATCCCCTACATCCCCGGCGCGGGCGAACTGATCGTGATCTGCGCCGCGATCGCCGGTGCGGGCTTGGGTTTCCTGTGGTTCAACACCTATCCGGCGATGGTGTTCATGGGCGACATCGGCGCGCTGGCGCTGGGCGCGGTGCTCGGCACGATCGCGGTGATCGTGCGCCAGGAACTGATCCTGGTGGTGATGGGCGGCGTGTTCGTGGTCGAGACGCTGTCGGTGATGATCCAGGTCGCCAGCTTCAAGCTGACCGGCAAGCGCGTGTTCCGCATGGCGCCGATCCACCACCACTTCGAACTCAAGGGCTGGCCGGAGCCTCGCGTGATCGTGCGCTTCTGGATCATCTCGGTGATCCTGGTCCTGATCGGCCTCGCGACGCTGAAGGTGCGCTGATGAACGACACGCCACGCCAGGCCACCCGACTCGAAGCCATCGCCGGCCGCTACGACGGATGGCTGCTCGCCGCCGCCGTGGCGCTGGCCGCGCTGGGCGTGGTGATGGTCGCGTCCAGTTCGGTCGCGCTGAACAGCGATCCTTTCCACTACCTGGAACGCCACCTGATGTTCCTCGGCCTGGGCGTGGCGCTGGCGCTGTGGGCGGCGCGCACCGAGCTGAAGACCGTCGAGAAGCACAACCAGTTGCTGCTGCTGGCCTGCGTCGGCCTGCTGCTGATGCCGTGGCTGCCAGGGGTGGGCGTCAGCGTCAACGGCGCGCGGCGCTGGATCAACCTGGGCGTTTCCCGCTTCCAGGTGGTCGAGGCGGTCAAAGTGCTGTACATCGTCTGGCTGTCCAGCTACCTGATCCGCTTCCGCGACGACGTTCCCGCCTCCTGGCTGGCGATGCTGAAACCGCTGGGCGTGGCCGCGGTGCTGATCGCGATGCTGCTGGCGCAGCCGGACTTCGGTTCCTCGACCCTGCTGCTGGGCATCACCGCCGGCATGCTGGTGCTGGGCGGGGTCAACCTGCCGCGGATGTCGGCGCCGATCGTGATCGCGCTGCCGGTGCTGGTGGCGCTGGTGGTGTTCGAGCCGTACCGCATGCGCCGCGTCACCTCGTTCCTCGACCCGTGGGCCGACCAGTTGGGTTCCGGCTACCAGTTGTCCAACGCGCTGATGGCGCTGGGCCGCGGCGAATGGTTCGGCGTCGGTCTCGGCAGGTCGGTGCAGAAGCTCAACTACCTGCCCGAGGCGCACACCGACTTCATCTTCTCGGTGATCGGCGAGGAACTCGGCTTCTTCGGCGTATGCCTGGTGATCGGCCTGTACGCGCTGCTGGTCGGGCGCGCGTTCTGGATCGGCTACCGCTGCGTCGGCATGCGCCGCCAGTTCGCCGGCTACGTCGCCTTCGGCATCGCGCTGTGGATCGGCATGCAGGCGTTCGTCTCGGTCGGCGTCAACCTGGGGCTGCTGCCGACCAAGGGCCTGACCCTGCCGCTGATCTCGTCCGGCGGATCGAGCGTGATGATGACCTGCGTCGCCGTCGGCCTGCTGCTGCGCGTGTCCTACGAACTCAGCCGCGCCGAGAAGCAGGTCGCCTTGCTGCGCGGCGAAATGGCCGAGCGCAGCGCCGGCGAACCGCTCGCGCCGCCGACGCAGCCTGCGCCGACGCCCGCGCCGGTGCGCGGCACCAGCCGCCTGCGCCCGCGCGTCGAGCCGACCTTCGAGAGGATCGCCTGATGGGTCGGCCCGTGATGATCCTCGCTGGCGGCACCGGTGGGCACATCTTCCCCGCGCTCGCGGTCGCGAATGCGCTGCGCGCGCGCGGTGTGGACGTGACCTGGCTGGGCGCCGCCGGCGCGATGGAAACCCGGCTGGTGCCGCAGCACGGCATCGACATCGACGCCATCGCGATCGGCGGCCTGCGTGGCAAGGGCGCACTGGCGCTGCTCGGCGCGCCGCTGCGCGTGCTGCGGGCGGTGCGCGCGGCGGGCGGCGTGCTGAAGCGGCGACAGCCGCGCGCGGTGGTCAGCTTCGGCGGATTCGCCGCGGGCCCGGGCGGCGTGGCGGCATGGCTGCAGGGCCGGCCGCTGCTGGTGCACGAGTCCAACCGCGCGCCGGGCCTCACCAACCGCGTGCTGGCCAGGGTCGCACGCCGCGTGCTGGTCGGTTTCCCGGACAGCGGCCTGCCGCGCGAGGAACTGGTCGGCAACCCGGTGCGCGACGAGATAGCCGCGCTGCCGCCGCCGTCGCAGCGCTTCGGGTCGCGCCCGGCCGAAGCCGGCGCGCCGCTGCGCCTGCTGGTGCTCGGCGGCAGCCAGGGCGCGCGCGCCCTGAACGAGGCGATGCCGAAGGCGCTGGCCAACCTGCGCGAATTCGATGTGCAGGTGCGCCACCAGTGCGGCGAAAAGCTGCGCGCCGAGGCCGACGCCGCCTACGCGCAGGCCGGCGTCGCCGCCGACGTCGAAAGCTTCATCGCCGACATGGCGGCTGCGTTCGCGTGGGCCGACCTCGTCGTCTGCCGCGCCGGCGCGTCGACGCTGGCCGAGTTGTGCGCGGTCGGCATCGGCAGCGTGCTGGTGCCCTTCGCCGCCGCGGTCGACGACCACCAGACCAAGAACGCGCGCTACCTGGCCGAGAACGGCGCGGCGGTCCTGCTGCCGCAGGACGCGCGCCTGGCCGCGAACCTGGAATCCGCGCTGCGCGAACTGTGCGCCGATCCCGCCCGCCGCTTGGCGATGGCCGAGGCCGCGCGCGCGCTGGCCCGGCCCGACGCGGCGCAGCGGATCGCCGACATCATCCTCGAGGAGGCCGCATGATGTCCCCCGCGCGCGAGCGCCGCCTGCAGCACACCGGCGACCTGGCCGAGGCGTTCCGCCGCGTCCACTTCGTCGGCATCGGCGGCTCCGGCATGAGCGGCATTGCCGAAGTGCTGTGCACGCTCGGCTACGAGGTCTCCGGTTCGGACAACGCCGACAATGCGGCCACGCGCCGGCTGGCCGCGCTCGGCGCACGGGTGATGCGCGGGCACAACGCGGCCAACGTGCTCGGCACCGATTGCGTGGTGGTGTCCAGCGCGATCCGCGACGACAACGCCGAACTGATGGAAGCGCGCTCGCAGCGCATTCCGATCGTGCCGCGCGCGGCGATGCTGGCCGAACTGATGCGCTTCCGCCGCGGCATCGCGGTGGCAGGCACCCACGGCAAGACCACCACCACCAGCCTGACCGCGTCGGTGCTCAGCGAAGGCGGACTGGACCCGACCTACGTGATCGGCGGACAACTGCTCGCCGCCGGCGCCAACGCCAAGCTCGGCGGCGGCCAGTGGCTGGTGGCGGAGGCCGACGAGAGCGACGGCAGCTTCCTGCGCCTGAATCCGCTGATGGCGGTGATCACCAACATCGACGCCGACCACCTGGAGAACTACGGCAACGACTTCGCCCGGGTCAAGGCGGCGTTCGCCGAATTCCTGCAGCGCCTGCCGTTCTACGGCCTGGCGGTGCTGTGCATCGACGACCCGGAGGTCGCCGCGCTGGCCGCGCAGACGCCGCGCCACGTGATGAGCTACGGCTTCGCCGCCAACGCCGACGTGCGCGCCGAGGACGTGGTCCAGGACGGCGCGCGCATGCGCTTCACCCTGCGCCTGCCCGAGGACGCCAGCGTGCCGGTGTCGCTGGCGCTGCCGGGCCGGCACAACGTGCAGAACGCCCTGGCCGCCGCCGCGATCGGCTGGCAGCTCGGCGTGTCGCCGCAGAACATCGCCGCCGCGCTGGAGAAGTTCGCCGGCGTCGGCCGCCGCTTCAACGACCTGGGCGAGGTGACCACGCCGACGGACGCGAAGGTGCGCATCGTCGACGACTACGGCCACCATCCGAAGGAACTGGCCGCGGTGTTCGCCGCCGCGCGCGGCGGCTGGCCGGACAAGCGTCTGGTCGTCGCGTTCCAGCCGCACCGCTACAGCCGCACCCGCGACCAGTTCGATGCGTTCGCCGCGGTGCTCAGCGACGTCGACGCGCTGGTGCTCAGCGAGGTCTACCCGGCCGGCGAAGCGCCGATCGCCGGCGCCGACGCGAAATCGCTGGCGCGCGCGATCCGCGCGCGCGGCCGCAACGAGCCGGTCGTGGTCGGCAAGGTCGCCGACCTGGTCCACGTGCTGCCGGACGTGCTGCGCGACGGCGACCTGCTGTTGATGATGGGCGCCGGCGACATCGGCCACGTCGCCCAGCAGATCGCGGCGAACGGATTCGCGGAGGCGAAGCGCGAATGAGCGGATATCGTCCATTCCCGCCGCTGCGCACCGCCGATCCGGCCGCGTTCGGCCGCGTCGCCGTGCTGCTGGGCGGCGATTCCAGCGAGCGCGAAGTCTCGCTGGACTCCGGCCGTAACGTGCTGGAAGCGCTGAAGTCGCGCGGCGTGGATGCGCATGCGGTCGACGGTATTCCCGCGCTGCTCGGCGAAATCCGCGACGGCAAAGTGGATCGCGTCTTCAACATCCTGCACGGCGGCGACGGCGAGAATGGCGTGCTGCAGGGGCTGCTCGGCGCGCTGAAGGTGCCGTACACCGGCCCGGGCGTGCTCGGCTCCGCGCTGACCCTCGATAAGATCCGCACCAAGCAGGTGTGGATCGCCGCCGGCCTGCCGACGCCGCAGTTCAGGCGCATCGCCAAGGGCGGCGACCTGCGCGCGGCCGCGCTGGAGCTTGGATTCCCGGTGTTCGTGAAGCCCTCGACCGAAGGCTCCAGCGTCGGCGCGTTCCGCGTGCTTCAGGAAAGCGACCTGGAGCCGGCGATCGAATTCGCGGCCGGCTATCCCGGCGAGATGCTGATGGAGCAGATGGTGGTCGGCGACGAGTTGACCATCGGCGTGCTCGGCGACGTGGTGCTGCCGTCGATCCGCATCGTGCCGAAGGGCCAGTGGTACGACTACCACGCCAAGTACATAGCCGAAGACAATCAGTACCTTTGCCCCGGCCTGGAAGGCGCGGACGAAGTCGAACTTCGCCGCATCGTCGGCGAAGCGTTCGCAGCCGCCGATTGCAGCGGCTGGGGACGCGTTGACGTGATGCGCGACCGCGCGACCGGCAAGCTATTCCTGCTCGAAGTGAACACCGCGCCGGGCATGACCAGCCATTCGCTGGTGCCGAAGGCGGCGGCGCAGGTCGGCATCGATTTCGCGGAGCTGTGCTGGCGCATCCTCGAGCAGACCCTGCCGGAGGCGCGCGCGCGATGAACGCCACCTTGCGCATCTTCGCCTGGCTGCTCGCGATCGCGCTGGTCGCGCTGCCGGTCGTGGCCGTGGTCAACGGCTGGGTCGGCGCCGAGCGCTGGCCGCTGACCAGGCTGCGCGTGCACGGCGAACTGAAGCGCGTCGATCCCGCGCAATTGCGCCAGGCCATGCTGCCGTTCGCGCGGCGCGGTTTCTTCGCCGTGCGCCTGCAGGACGCGCAGGACGCGGTCGAGGCGCTGCCGTGGGTCGAGCGCGCCGAAGTGCGCAAGCGCTGGCCCGACGTGCTGGAGGTTCGCATCGTCGAACACCGGCCGTTCGCGCGCTGGGGCGCCGACCGCCTGTTGTCCGAAGGCGGCCGTCTGTTCCCGGTGCCGGCGGGGCTGCCGGTCGGCGACCTGCCGCTGCTCGGCGGCCCGGACACGCGCACCCAGGAAGTGGTCGCGCTGTACAACGAATCCAAGCAGTTGTTCGCACCGCTCGGCCTGGACGTACGCGCGCTGGCGATGGACGCGCGCGGCAGTTGGTCGCTGGTACTGGGCAACGGCACCGAAGTGGTGATCGGCCGCGCCGACGCGCGCCCGCGCCTGGACCGCTTCGCGCGGATGCTGCCGCAACTGCTGTCGCGCAGCCCGCTGCCGCTGAAGCGCGCCGATCTTCGCTACACCAACGGCTTCGCGTTGAGCTGGGCGAGCGGCCGCGAGCAGGCGAATGCCGCCGAGGCGTCCGCTGCGACAGCCGTCGCGGCGACGCTCCGGAGGGCGGCGATGGGCCGCAACGAAATGAATCGAGTTTTGCAGCAGGCAATTTCATGAACCGCAAAGGCGACAAATCCCTCATCGTCGGCCTCGACATCGGCACCTCCAAGGTGACCGCGCTGGTCGGCGAATATTCGCCGGGCAGCCCGATCGAGGTGATCGGCATCGGCACTCACGAATCGCGCGGGCTTAAGCGCGGCGTGGTGGTGGACATCGAATCGACCGTGCAGTCGATCCAGCGCGCGGTCGAGGAGGCCGAGCTGATGGCCGGCTGCGAGATCCGCAGCGTCTACGCCTCGATCTCCGGCAACCATGTGCAGTGCAAGAACTCGCAGGGCATCCAGCCGATCCGCGACGGCGAGGTGACCTGGAGCGACCTGGATCGCGTGCTCGACGCGGCCAAGGCCGTCGCCATCCCCGCCGACCAGCGCATCCTGCACGCGATCCCGCGCGAGTACGTGCTCGACGATTCGCAGGAAGGCATCCGCAACCCGGTGGGCATGACCGGCGTGCGCCTGGAAGTTCACGCGCACCTGGTGACCTGCGCGCAGTCGGCGGCGCAGAACATCAGCAAGTGCGTGCAGCGCTGCGGCCTGCAGATCGACGACCTGATCCTGTCCTCGCTGGCTTCCAGCGTCGCGGTGCTGACCGGCGACGAACGCGAGCTCGGCGTGGTGCTGGTCGACCTGGGCGCCGGCACCACCGACATCGCGGTGTTCGTGCAGGGCGCGATCTGCCACACCGCCTCGCTGCCGATCGCCGGCGACCACGTCACCAACGACATCGCGCACATGCTGCGCACGCCGACGCCCGAGGCCGAGCAGATCAAGGTCCGCTACGCCTGCGCGCTGGCGCAGTTGGCCACCGCCGAGGAAAGCATCCAGGTGCCCAGCGTCGGCGACCGTCCGCCGCGGCGGATGCCGCGCGCCTCGCTGGCGCAGGCGGTGCAGGGCCGCTACGAGGAGATCTTCGAGATGGTGCAGGCCGAACTGCGCCGCTCCGGCTTCGAGGAACTGGTGCGCGCCGGCATGGTGCTCACCGGCGGCGCCTCGAAGATGGAAGGCGTGGTCGAACTGGCCGAGGAAATGCTGCAGATGCCGGTGCGCATCGGCATCCCGCAACACGTCACCGGCCTGGGCGAGGTGGTCGGCAATCCGGTGCACGCCACCGGCGTCGGCCTGCTGCTGATGGGCAGCCAGATCGAGCACCCGCGGCGGCCGTCGTTGCCGACTGGCAAGGCCGGCAGCCTGTTCAAGAAACTGAAGAACTGGTACCGCGGAGAGTTTTGAGTGACGGCTCGGTCGTCGATGGTTCGTGGTTGGTGACCATCGACGGCTCGGATCAGACACCAACCACGAACGAGGCAACACCCGGTTTACCCCGAAGGCAATACGCGACACACCATAACTAAATCAAGAGGACACGGACATGGCGCATTTCGAACTGGTGGAAAAGATGGCACCCAATGCGGTGATCAAGGTCATCGGCGTGGGCGGCGGCGGCGGCAACGCGGTCGCGCACATGGTCAACGGCAGCGTGGAGGGCGTCGAGTTCATCACCGCCAACACCGACGCGCAGGCGATCAAGAATTGCGGCGCCAAGCTGCAATTGCAGCTCGGCGGCAACGTCACCAAGGGCCTGGGCGCGGGCGCGAACCCGGAAGTCGGCCGCCAGGCCGCGCTGGAGGACCGCGAGCGCATCATCGAGGCGCTGGACGGCGCCGACATGGTGTTCATCACCGCCGGCATGGGCGGCGGCACCGGCACCGGCGCCGCGCCGGTGGTGGCGCAACTGGCCAAGGAAATGGGCGTGCTGACCGTCGCGGTGGTGACCAAGCCGTTCCCGTTCGAAGGCCGCCGCCGCATGCAGGTGGCGCTGAAGGGCATCGAGGAACTCTCGCACCATTGCGATTCGCTGATCACCATTCCCAACGAGAAGCTGATCACCGTGCTCGGCCGCAACGCCACGATGATCCAGGCCTTCCGCGCCGCCAACGACGTGCTGCTGGGCGCGGTGCAGGGCATCGCCGACCTGATCGTGCGCCCGGGCCTGATCAACGTCGACTTCGCCGACGTGCGCACGGTCATGTCCGAAATGGGCCTGGCGATGATGGGCACCGGCCACGCCCGCGGCGACGACCGCGCCCAGGCCGCGGCCGAGGCGGCGATCCAGAACCCGCTGCTGGACGACGTCAACCTGTCCGGCGCCAACGGCATCCTGGTCAACATCACCGCCGGCCCGGACTTCACCATGGCCGAATTCGACGAGGTCGGCCGCACCATCGAAGGCTTCGCCTCGGAAGACGCCACCGTGGTGGTCGGCACCGTGCTCGACCCGGACATGCAGGACGAAGTGCGCGTGACCGTGGTCGCCACCGGCCTGAACCGCAACGCCGGCCGCCAGCCGGTGCGCGGCGCCGACCGCGACCTCGGCGGCTTCCGCAGCGAGCCGGTGCGTGCGCCGATCAAGCTGGTGCGCGACGCCACCACCGGCCTGCCGATCGACGCCTACCCGCAGGCCGGGACCGATCCGGTGGCCAATGCGGTCAGCGGCCTCGGCCTGCGCCGCAGCGCGGCGGCCGAACCGGCGGCCACGCCCGTCGCCGACCTGTCGGCGGCAGGCGACTACCTGGACATTCCGGCTTTTCTGCGCCGCCAGGCGGATTGATGCCGTCCCTGGCGCAGCGGTACTGGCTGCGGATGGCCCGGCCATCCATGGCCGGGCGTTGGCCGGCGCGCGAAGCGATGCTTCGCAAGCGCGCCGCTTACCCTGCGCCGCCGGCGGATTGAAAGAGGCGAAGCCTTCCGCCGCAGGCGGATGGCTCCGCGGTTTCGCGCTTCCATGTCCCTTGCTGCCGGGCCGATCGGCCCGGCAGGTTTTCGCAACTCACGGGAACAGCACATTCCGTTGCCTGAACGGCGTGACTATTCCGTTAAGATTCATCGACCTGCGTGCTATTCTGCGCCGCTCGAAAAGCCCAAGAACGTCCTCCTTCTCCCGATGCCCCAGCAGCGCACCCTCAAGAACGTGATCCGCGCCACCGGCGTGGGCCTGCACAGCGGCGAGAAGGTTTTCATGACCCTGCGGCCGGCGCCGGTGGATACCGGCATCGTGTTCCGCCGCGTCGACCTGGATCCCGTGGTCGAACTGCCCGCCGACGGCACCCTGGTCACCGAAGTCACCCTGTGCACCGGCCTGAGCCGCGACGGGGTCAAGGTCCTGACCGTCGAGCACCTGATGTCGGCGCTGGCCGGCCTGGGCATCGACAACATCTACGTGGAGCTGTCCGCGCCGGAACTGCCGATCATGGACGGCTCCTCGGCGCCGTTCGTGTTCCTGCTGCAGTCGGCCGGCATCGTCGAGCAGGGCGCGGCGAAGAAGTTCATCCGCATCGTCGCCCCGATCGAGGTGCGCGACGGCGACAAGATCGCCCGTTTCGAGCCGTACAACGGCTTCAAGCTGGGCTTCACCGTGCAGTTCGATCACCCGGCGATCCCCGCGTCGCAGTCGCGCGCCGAGATCGAATTCTCGACTGCGGCCTACATCAAGGAAGTCTCGCGCGCCCGCACCTTCGGCTTCATGCGCGACCTCGAGTACATGCGCGAGCGCAACCTCGGCCTCGGCGGCTCGATGGACAACGCGATCGTGCTGGACGAATTCCGCGTGCTCAACGACGACGGCCTGCGCTACGCGGACGAGTTCGTCCGCCACAAGATCTTGGATGCGGTGGGCGACCTGTACCTGGCTGGCCACCCGATCCTGGGCGCCTACGAGGGCTACAAGTCCGGCCATGCGCTCAACAACAAGCTGGTGCGCGCCCTGCTGGCCGAGACTTCGGCCTGGGAAGAAGTCACCTTCGACGCCGCGCCGGACGCCGCGCCGGTGGTCTACGGCACCCCCGCACTGGCCGGCTGAGCCGCTTTTCCCCATCTGCCCGGCCCGGACGCACCGCAGCGACCGGGAAGGCGTTTCCCGTGCGCCCGAATTCCGGCATGCCCCTCCGGGCAGAAGCCGGACAATTGCCGGAAATGTGAATCCGGCCCGTCGGAATGGCCGGATTTAACGAAAATATCACTTGTGTCTAACGACCGGGACCGGCAGCCCCGGTAACATCCCCCGGCCCACCCGTGGCTTAGCGTTTGCGGGAAGGGGTTTGCGGTCCCGCGGAGTCGGGATCGTCCAAGGATGCGAGGGCGGCCTGCAGGGCTTCGCGTGCGGCTGCCGACATGGGGAGTGCCTTGCGCACCGATGCCGGTCCGGGGAAGGCGGGCAGGGTGCCGATCTTGGCGGTCGCTTCGGAGACCGCCAAGCCGATGGATCGGGCCAGGTTGACGAGTTCCGGGGCGGCAAGGCGCAGTTTGGCCCGCCAGATCGGGGAATCGACCAGGAAAACGAGTTTGTCGTTCGCGACATTGGCCAGGCGGCAATGCGGGGCCAGTTCCGGCGGCAGGCAGGGGCGAAGTTGCTGTTCCAGCGCGTCCAGCCAGATGGCGCGGCGCACCGGGTCGGCGCAGGACTCCGACATCGCGGCCTGCAGGGCCGGGATCGGGGTCGATGGACGACGCGGTTGGGACTTCGGATCTGACATCGGAAATATGAGCTTTCATACCATCGTAAACAATTCGCGCGCCTGGCTGGCCCATCACAAGGCGGAACTCGGCTATTGCGCGCGCTGCCACCTGCATTACCGTCCGTTCGCCTCCATCGGCGTGCTGCTGGCCGTCGGCCTGGTGGCCGGCATCGGCGCGCGCAGCGCGATCGGCATGGCCCAGGTGTCGCTGCTGCAGGCCAAGACCGGCAAGCAGCAGACCGAACTGGAGCGGGTACGCCAGGGCGCGCAGCAGGAGATCAACGCGCTGGCCGCGCGGCTGGGCGAGCTGCAGGCGCAGGCCAACCGCCTGAACGCGCTGGGCGAGCGCCTGACCCGGATGGGCCAGCTCGAGGACGGCGAATTCAACTTCGACGAGCCGGTCGGCGTCGGCAGCGGCGACGCCGACGAGGTCCACGACATGGCGCCCGGCGAACTGAGCCGCCAGCTCGGCCAGCTGGAGCAGACCTACGACGCGTCGGACAAGCAGTTGTCGGTGCTCGAAGCCCTGCTGTTCAATCGCAAACTGGACCAGAACGCGACGCCGACCGGCGCGCCGGTCAACAGCTACATCACCTCCGGTTTCGGCGGCCGCGCCGACCCGTTCGGCCACGGCGGCCAGTTCCACAAGGGCATCGATTTCAAGGCCTCGGTCGGCGATCCGGTGCGCGCGGTGGCCGACGGCGTGGTCAGCTTCGCCGGGGTCAAGGGCGGCTACGGCAACGTGGTCGACGTCGACCACGGCAACGGCTACATGACCCGTTACGCGCACAATTCGCGCCTGAGCGTGAAGGCCGGCGACCTGGTCCGGGTGGGCGACGAAGTGGCGAAGGCCGGCTCCACCGGCCGCTCCACCGGCGCGCACGTGCACTTCGAGGTCTGGGAAAACGGCAACGTGGTCAACCCGCGCAAGTTCCTGGGCAACGGCCCGACCCCGGTCGGGACGGTCAAGCGCGGCTGACGCCGCTCCCGCGCGTCCCAGGGTTGATTCCCCGGACGCTGCCCCAAGCTACAATAAGCAGTTGCCGGACAGGGCGCTTCGCGCCCTGTCCTGTTTTCGGGGGTCGGCGCGGTCGCCTCCGGGTTCCTTCCCAACCGGTTTCGCAGATGATCAACAGCTTGCTCACCCGTGTCTTTGGCAGCCGCAACGAACGCCTGCTGAAACAGCTCCAGCGCATCGTCGCCAAGATCAACGCGCTGGAGCCGGAACTGGAAAAGCTCAGCGACGAGCAGCTCAAGGCCAAGACCCCCGAATTCCAGCAGCGCATCGCCAATGGCGAGCCGCTGGACAAGATCCTGCCGGAAGCCTTCGCGGTCTGCCGCGAGGCCGGCAAGCGCGTGCTGGGCATGCGCCACTACGACGTGCAGCTGATCGGCGGCATGGTCCTGCACCTGGGCAAGATCGCCGAGATGCGCACCGGCGAGGGCAAGACCCTGGTCGCCACCCTGCCGACCTACCTCAACGCGCTGGAAGGCAAGGGCGTGCACGTGGTCACCGTCAACGACTACCTGGCGCGCCGCGACGCCGCGTGGATGGGCAAGCTGTACAACTGGCTGGGCCTGTCGGTGGGCGTGGTCTATCCGGGCATGCCGCACACGGACAAGCACGAAGCCTACGCCGCCGACATCACCTACGGCACCAACAACGAGTTCGGCTTCGACTACCTGCGCGACAACATGGCCATGTCCAGGCAGGACCGCTACCAGCGCGGCCTGCACTACGCCATCGTCGATGAGGTCGACAGCATCCTGATCGACGAGGCGCGCACGCCGCTGATCATCTCCGGCCCGGCCGACGAGTCGCCGGAGCTGTACCTGAAGGTGAATGCGATCGTGCCCAAGCTGACCCGGCAGAAGACCGAGGACGGCGAGGGCGACTACTGGGTCGACGAAAAGGGCAAGCAGGTGCACCTGTCCGAGGCCGGCCAGGAGCACGCCGAGGACCTGCTGCACCGCGCCGGCATCCTGCAGGGCGAGGACGACAACCTGTACGCGCCGCACAACCTGAGCGTGGTCCACCACCTCAACGCCGCGCTGCGCGCGCACGCCATCTACCAGCGCGACGTGGACTACATCGTCCGCGACGGCGAGGTCATCATCGTCGACGAATTCACCGGCCGCACCCTGGTCGGCCGGCGCTGGTCCGACGGCCTGCACCAGGCGGTCGAGGCCAAGGAAGGCGTGCCGGTGCAGCGCGAGAACCAGACGCTGGCGTCGGTCACCTTCCAGAACCTGTTCCGCATGTACAAGAAGCTGTCCGGCATGACCGGCACGGCCGATACCGAAGCCTACGAGTTCCAGAGCATCTACGGCCTGGAGGTGACGGTGATCCCGCCCAACCGGCCGACCGTGCGCAAGGACTGGCCGGA
The DNA here is from genome assembly GCA_047601245.1 of Pseudoxanthomonas sp. Lineage (GTDB taxonomy): Bacteria > Pseudomonadota > Gammaproteobacteria > Xanthomonadales > Xanthomonadaceae > Pseudoxanthomonas_A. The sequence continues at coordinate 1,643,981 of JASGJU010000002.1, read as the reverse complement.
CCAGGTGTTCCTCAACCGCAAGGGCAAGTTCAACGCGGTGCTGGCCGACATCCAGGACTGCAACAAGCGCGGCCAGCCGGTGCTGGTCGGCACCACCAGCGTCGAGGTGTCGGAAATGCTGTCCGACTTCCTGCGCAACGCCGGCGTGCCGCACGAAGTGCTCAACGCCAAGCAGCACGAGCGCGAGGCGCAGATCGTCGCCAATGCCGGCCGTCCCGGCGCGGTGACCATCGCCACCAACATGGCCGGCCGCGGCACCGACATCGTGCTGGGCGGTTCGCTGGAAGCGGAACTGGCCGCGCTGGACGAACAGGCTGGCGAAGGCGGCGCCAGCGAGGACGACCGCTACCGCGCCAAGGTCGACTGGCAGCACCGCCACGAAGCGGTCAAAGCCGCCGGCGGCCTGCACATCGTCGGCACCGAACGCCACGAGTCGCGCCGCATCGACAACCAGTTGCGCGGCCGCTCCGGCCGCCAGGGCGACCCCGGTTCCAGCCGCTTCTACCTGTCGCTCGAAGACAACCTGATGCGCATCTTCGCCAGCGACTGGGTGCAGAAGGCGATGAAGCTGATCGGCATGAAGGAGGACGACGTCATCGAGGACCGCCTAGTGACGCGGCAGATCGAAAAGGCCCAGCGCAAGGTCGAAGCGCACAACTTCGACATCCGCAAGAACCTGCTCGACTACGACGACGTCAACAACGACCAGCGCAAGGTCATCTACGCTCAGCGCGACGAACTGCTGGAAGCCGATTCGGTGCGCGATAACATCGACGGCATCCGCGAGGACGTGGTCGCCGAACTGGTCGACCGTCACGTGCCGGCCGAGTCGATCGACGAACAGTGGGACCTGCCCGGCCTGCAGGCCGAGCTGGCCGGCGACTTCGGCCTGGACCTGCCGGTGACGCACTGGCCGCAGGAAGACGGCGAACTGGACGCCGAGCGCATCGAGCGGCGCGTGCAGGAAGCGGTGGCCGCGCACTACGCCGAGAAGGAAGCCGTCATCGGCGGCGAGACCATGCGCGCGCTGGAAAAGCACGTGATGCTGACCGTGCTGGACAGGAACTGGAAGGAGCACCTGGCGCGGATGGACTACCTGCGCCAGGGCATCCACCTGCGCGGCTACGCGCAGAAGCAGCCGAAGCAGGAATACAAGAAGGAAGCCTTCGAGCTGTTCTCGGAGATGCTGGACAACGTCAAGCGCGAGGTGACCACGCTGCTGGCGCGCGTGCGCATCCGCACCGAGGACGAGGTCGCCGCGCTGGAGGCGCGTGAACGCGCCCAGGCCGAGGCGCAGGCGCGGCAACTGCAGTTCCAGCACGCCGACGCCGGCGGCTACGGCGCCGACGAGGAAGCGGCGGAAGTGCAGGCCGCCCAGGCCGCGCAACGATCCGTCGGCCCCAAGGTCGGCCGCAACGATCCCTGCCCCTGCGGCAGCGGCAAGAAGTACAAGCACTGCCACGGCCAACTCGGCTGAAGCCGGGTTGACCGCGGTGCAGCCCGCAACGCGGGCTGCACACCCGGAATCCGCTGGGCGGATTCCGGGTGCACGGGTCGCACCTCCGATCCCCGCGCCTTCGGCGCGCCCCCTTGCCAAGGGGGCTTTTCTCCAGACACATCCTGCACGCCATGCCGCAGGTCGGCCCTGCGTGGCCGACGCACGTCGGTGTGACCGTAGGAGCAACGCAAGTCGCGATGGCCTTCCCGGTAAAACCATCGCGACTTGCGTCGCTCACATCGCCCCGGCAATCGTTTGCCTGCGATGGCGGGACTGTGCACGCGGCATTTGCCAGCCCGCCCCGGTTGCCGGCAATCTAGCCGCATGGACCAACCCCTTCGTTCGATCCATGTCGTCGCCGGCGTCATCGCCGATGCGCGCGGCCGCATCCTGCTGGCGCGGCGCGGCGGCGGCCGCGACATGGCCGGCTTGTGGGAGTTCCCCGGCGGCAAGCGCGAGCCGGGCGAGACCTCGGAGCAGGCGCTGGTGCGCGAACTGCGGGAGGAACTCGGCATCGATGCCGAAGTCGGCGAGGGCGTGATCGAAGTGCCGCAGCGCTACCCGGACAAGCGCCTGCGCCTGGAAGTGCGCAGGATCGTCGCGTGGAAGGGTTCGCCGCGCGGGCACGAGGGCCAGGCGCTGGCCTGGGTCGCGCCGGAAAAACTCTCCCGCTACGCGATGCCGCCGGCCGATCGGCCGGTGGTCGGCGCACTGCTGGCGCCCGACCGCTACCTGGTGACGCCGGAGCCGGGCGACGACGACCCGGCCTGGCTGTCCGGCCTGGCCGCGGCATTGCAGGCGGGCGTGGCGCGCGTGCAGTTGCGCATGCGCGACGTCGAGCCGTCGCGCTGGCGCGCGCTGGCCGCGCAGGCGGTCGCGCTGTGTCGCAAGGCCGATGTGGAAGTATTGGTCAACGGCGACGCCGCGCTGGCGCGCGAACTCGGCGTCGGCCTGCACCTGTGCGCGGCGCAGGTGCGCGAGGCCATCGTGCGGCCGCTGCCGAAGGAATCCGTGGTGGCCGCCTCCTGCCACGACGCCGTCGAACTGGAGGCGGCGCAGCGGATCGGCTGCGATTTCGCGGTGCTGGGCCCGGTGCGGGAAACCGCGACCCATCCCGGCGCGCGGCCGCTGGGCTGGGAGGGTTTCGCCGCGCTGCGCGAATCGGTGTCGCTGCCGATCTACGCCATCGGCGGGCTGTCTCCCGGCGACGTCGACGCCGCGCGCGGGCAGGGTGCGCAGGGCATCGCCGCGATCCGTTCGCTGTGGGCGGAGGCGTCGTCGTAGTTCCGGGTGTTCAAGCGCGCCGCCGCATCCACGCGGCGATGCTCAGGCGCTGGCGCGTGGCCGGCAGCACTTCGTGCTCCAGTTCGCTGCGGAAGACCACGCTGGCGCCGGCCTGCGGCGGCACGTCGATTTTCTCGCCGTCGGGCAGGTACAGGCGCAGCGCGCCGCCGTCGCCCTCGGTCCAATCGTCGTTGAGGTAACCGACCACCGACACCACCCGCACATCATCGTCGCGGAAGCGGTCGCGGTGCCTGCGATAGAACGCGCCGGGCGGGTAGCAGGCGTAATGCGCCTCGACCTCGGTCGCGCCGAGAAACAGTTCGCGGTTCAATCCCGTGCGCAGGGCGTCCAACTGCGCGAGGAAGCCGCGTGCGGCATCGCCGCAGGCGTCGTCGTCGAGCCACAGCGTGGAGTCGCCGCGGATGTCGCGGCGCTGCGCCTTGTCGCGGCCGTGGCCGACCGCGGCTTCGCGCAGGATGCCGGCCTCGCGCAGGCGCAGCAGGTCGGCGCGCAGCGCGGCGGTGGCGGCCGCGTCGGGGAAACCGGCCACCCGGCAGGCGCCGGCCACGGCCAGCGCATCGGCGATCCGCGCGGGATCGGGGCCGTCGATCAGGGGCAGTGCGGGCATCCCGGTATGATACGCGGCGATCCCGACGAGTCCGCCGATGCTTCCCAGAATCCCTCCGGTCACCCAGGCCCTGATGATCGCCAACGGCCTGGCGTTCCTGCTGCAACGCTATGTCTTCGGCGACGTCCTGCTGGCGAATTTCATGCTGTGGCCGCCCGGCGGCGAAGCCAGCGGCGGCTACGGCTTCATGCCATGGCAGTTGCTCAGCTACGGCTTCCTGCACGGCAGTTGGACCCACCTGCTGTTCAACATGCTGGCGCTGTACATGTTCGGCTCGCCGCTGGAATACGTGTGGCGCGGCCGGCGCTTCCTGACCTACTTCCTGGTCTGCGTGGCCGGCGCCGGCGTGCTGCAACTGGCGGTCGGCGCATGGGCGCTGGCGCAGGGCGGCGAGGCGTACCCGACGGTGGGCGCGTCAGGCGGCGTGTTCGGCCTGCTGCTGGCCTACGCGATGCTGTTCCCGGAGCAGCGGGTGATGCTGCTGTTCCCGCCGATCCCGATGAAGGCGCGCACCTTCGTGATCCTGTACGGCCTCACCGAGCTGGTGCTGGGCTTCAACGGTTGGCAGCCGGGGGTGGCGCACTTCGCCCACCTGGGCGGCATGCTGTTCGGCTGGCTGTTGATCCGCTACTGGCGCGGGCAGGCGCCGTTCGGGCGCCACGGCCCGCGTCGCCGGACCTGATTGCGCGGAAGCGGGCGAACCCGCTCCCGCGGCGGCGTCAGCGCCAGACCTTCACCTGCTCGGCTTCCGGCAACTGCATCGGCTGGCCGGCCTTGCACGAGAAGGCGGCGGCGAACGCGGGCAGGTCGGCCAGCGGGGCGTTGCCGCGCACGGGGCCCGGCGCATGCACGTCGGTGCCGGCGCGCAGGGTCGCTTCGGCCGGCGACAACTGTTGCGCCCACAATTGCGACCAGGCTTGGAAGAACGGCTGCTGCTCGGCCGGCTTGGCCGCCGGCTGCGCGGCGGCGAAGGCGCTCCAGGCCAGTTCGACGCCGGCCAGGTCGGCGAGGCTTTCGTCCTTGACCCGCTGGCCGTCGACCTTGACCCCGGCGCCGGGGAACGATTGCGCGCCGTATTGCGCGGCGATGCGGTTGCCGAGGCCGTCCCACGCGGCGACGTCGCCGGCCGCCCACCAGTCGCGCACGGCGCCCTTGGCGTCGACCAGGCGACCCTTGCGGTCGAAGCCGCGGGTCAGTTCGTGGCCGACCAGCGCGCCGAAGGAACCGAACAGCGCGGCTTCGCCCTTGGCCGGGTCGAACACCGGCGGCTGCAGCACCGCGGCGGTGGCGACCAGGCGGTTCTGCGCCAGGTCGTAGGCCAGCGCCGGCTGCTGCGGCAGCACGTTCCAGCGGCGGTCGGCGTTGTCGCGACCGATCCGCTTCATCTCCTCGCGGTGCCGCCAGGTCGAGGCGATCAGCATGTTGCCGCCGAAACTGCCGCGGCCCATCGGCTGCACGCTGTAGTCGAGGTCGCGCTTGGGCGTGCCGATCTCGATCTTCAGCGCGGCCAGCTTGGCCTTAGCCTCGGTCCTGGCCTCCGCGCTCATCCAGCTATTACCGTCGATGGCGCGGCCCAGCGCGTCGCGCACCTGGCCGGCGATGCGGTAGGCCTGCGTGCGGTCGGCGTCGGACAGGTAGCGGGCGGCGTATTCCTTGCCCAGCATCGGGCCGGCGCCGGTATTGATGGCGTCCAGCACCTGCTGCCAGCGCGGTGGCGGCGCGGTTTCGCCGCGTAGCGCGCGGCCGCGGAAGGCGAATTCGGCGTCGCGGAACGACTTGCTCAGGTACGGCGCCATCGCGTCGCCGATGCGCCAGCGCAGGTAGGCCTTCCACTGGTCGGGCTTGAGCGTGGCGACGAGCGAATCCAGCGACTGGAACAGCGCCGGGTTCGACATCGAGACGCGGTCGTCGCTGACGCCCTGCGCCTTCAGGAAGGCGTCCAGTTGCAGGTTCTTGTACGACTTGGCCAGGCTGGAGACCTCGACCGGCGCGTAGTTGCGGAACGGGTCGTTCAGCAGGTCCAGCGCCTGCGCCTGCCGGGCGATGCGGGTCTCCAGGTCGAGCACCGCGGCCGAGTCGGCGTCCAGCTTGTTCTGCGCGGTCCCGGTCAGGGCGAGGATCTGCTTGACGTAGGCGCGGTACTGGCCCAGCACCGCGCGGGTCGGCTCGTCGTCGCGGACGTACCAGGCCGGATCGGACAGGCCGGTGCCGCCCTGCATGAAGTAGCCGATGTGGCGGTTCAGATCCTGCAGGTCGATGTCGGAGCTGAAGTTGAACAGCACCGGGATGCCGACCTGGTGCAGCGCGGCGACCGCGGCCGGCACGTCCTTGTTCTTCTTGATCGCATTGATGCGGTCCAGCAGCGGCGCGATCGGCTTGGCGCCGTCGGCCTCGACCGCGGCCTCGTCCAGGCCGCTGGCCCAGAAGTCGCCCAGCAGCTTCTGCACTTCGTTCTGCGGCGCCTGCGCCGACTGGTCCAACAGGCTGCGCTGCCGGGACAGCGCTTGGTCGCGCAACTGGCCCAGCGCGGTGACCGCGCCGGTGCCCGACGGGGCCGGATTGGCCTTCAGCCAGTCGGCGTTGGCGAAGGCGTAGTAGTCGCTGCACTGCGCGCTGACCGCGGGCGCCTTGGTCTTTTTCTTGGCGGCGGCGGACGCGTCGGTGGCGCCGACGGCCAGGGCGATGGCGAAGCCCAGCAGGGCGGGTTTGCGCAGGGCGCGGTGCAGGCGGGGCATGGAGAATTCCTTTCGTTGACCGGGGCGGATTCTAGCAAGCGCATGCGTACCGGACCGGGAAAAACGAAGGCCCGGACGAGCCGGGCCTTCGGAGTTGCGACGGCAGTCGCGTTGGCTACCAGATCACCACCTGCTTGTCGCCGTCGCGCACCATCGCGTCGCCGGCCTTGCACTTGAAGGCGGCGGCGAACGCCGGCATGTTCGACGGCGCGCCGATCGCGCGCAGCGAGGCCGGGGCGTGCGGGTCGGTGTTCAGGTACAGGACCGCCTGCTTCTCGCGCACGTCGCTGCGCCAGACCCGGGCCCAGTTCAGGAAGAAGCGCTGGTCGGGGCCGTAGCCGTCGATCTGCTTGCCGGCTTCCTCCGGGTGCTGCTGCAGGGCGGCCTGCAGCGCGTCGTAGGCCACGTTCAGGCCGCCGAGGTCGGCGATGTTCTCGCCCAGGGTCAGCTCGCCGTTGACGTGCAGGTCGGGCTTGCCCGGGATCGGCGCGTAGTCATTGAACTGCTGCACCAGCCTGGCGGTGCGCGACTCGAACTTCTCCCGGTCTTCCTTCGTCCACCAGTTCTTGTTGTTGCCGGCGCCGTCGAACTGGCTGCCCTCGTCGTCGAAGCCGTGGCTGGCCTCGTGGCCGATCACCGCGCCGATGCCGCCGTAGTTGATCGCGTCGTCAGCGTCGGCGTCGAAGAACGGCGGTTGCAGGATCGCGGCCGGGAAGTTGATCGTGTTGTCGGTCGGGTTGTAGTAGGCGTTGACCGTCTGCGGGGTCATGCCCCATTCCTTGCGGTCGGTCGGCTTGCCGATCTTGGCGAGGTCGTACCGGTAGTTGAACTTGGCGGCGGCCTGCAGGTTGCCGTAGTAGTCGCCTTGCTGCAGTTGCAGGCCGTTCCAGTCGCGCCAGGTGTCCGGGTAGCCGATCTTCGGCAGGAAGGTATTCCACTTCTCGATCGCCTTGGCCTTGGTCTCGTCGCTCATCCAGTCGAGCTTCTCGATCCGCGCCTTCAGCGCGTTGCGGACGTTGTCGACCAGTTCCTGCGCGCGCTCCTTGGCCTCGGGCTTGAACATCTTGGCCACGTATAGTTGGCCCAGCGCCTCGCCCATCGAGCGGTTGACGCTGCCGAGCACGCGCTTCCAGCGCGGCTTCTGCTGCGGCTGGCCGGACAGGGTCTTGCCGTAGAACTCGAAGTTGTTGTCGACGAAGGCCTTGCTCAGCGACGGCGAGGCGCCGTTGATGGCGTGGAAGCGCAGGTAGGCCTGCCACTGCTCGATGGGCGCGTTGGCCAGCAGCTTGTCGAAGGCGGCGAAGAACTTCGGCTGCGACAGCGAGAAGCCCTTGTCCACGGTCACGCCCTGGGCGGCGAAGAACTGCTCCCATGAGAAGTGCGGGGTGGCCTTGTCGGCCTCGGCGACGCTGACGAAGTGGTACTGGTTCTTCGGGTCGCGGCCCTCGACCGGCGACAGCGAGGCGGCGGCGAGCTTGCTTTCGAGAGCGAACACCTGCTGCGCCTGCGCCTTGGCCTGGTCGGCGGGCACGCCGGTCAGTTCGAGCGACTTGGCGATGTAGGCCTGGTAGGCGTCGCGGATGTCGGCGTACTTCGGATCGGTGTAGTAGTCCTTGGTCGGCAGGCCCAGGCCGTCCTCGTTGGCGTAGGCGATCTGGACGCTGGCGTCCTGGAAGTCGGCGCCGGAGCCGAAGCCGAACACCTGGCCGTCGCCCTCGGCGTAGCGCGCGGTGATGTAGCCGGCCACGTCCTGGCCGTTCTTCAGCGCGGCGATGGCGTCCAGTTGCGGCTGGATCGGCGCGTAGCCGGCCTTCTCGATCGCGTCCTCGTCCATGCCCGCGGCGTACAGCAGGCCGATCTTGCGCTCGATCGAGTCGGCGGCGGCCGACGTGTCCTTGGCCGCGGCCTCGACGATGTCGTGCTGGGTGTTCAGGCTGGTTTCGGCGAGCTGGTCGAACGCGCCCCAGCGGGTGCGGTCTTCGGGGATCGGGTTGGCCTTGACCCACTTGGCGTTGACGAAGCCGTTGAAGTCCTGGCAGGTGTCGATCGCGGTATCCAGTTCGGACACGTCGAACGCCGGCTTGGCGGGTGCGGCGGGCTTGGCCGGCTCGGCGGCGACGCTGTCGGCTTCCGGCTGCTTGCAGCCTGCCAGCGCCGCGGTCACGGCCAGCGACAGGAACAGGATCTTCGGGCTTTTGCGTAGGGTCACGATGGGTACTCCAGCCCCGCAGGGGCATTGGCGGAAAACGGGAACCCCGGCGGGCCGGGGAGGTCGCGCGACTGTACACGCCCCCGTGTCGTTGGGGCGGGTGCGAAAGGTCATGGACGCAACGGGACGGGCCGCCCCGGAGGGGAAAAGGGGGCTGTCAGCGCACGTAGGTCGCCGCGCTGTTGCGCTGGCGCTCGCGTTCGCGGCGCTCCAGCGCCTGGGTGGCCTTTTCCTCGGTCATCTCGTACTTCGGCGCGACGTAGGGCAGCAGCAGGCGCATCCAGGCCTTGCCGACCCGGCGCGATTCGGCCGGGCACAGCCTGGCGCGGGCTTCGGTCAGGCTGCCTTCGGCGACGATGCCGGCGAAACGCGCCGGGTCGCTGCCGTACAGCAGGCACTGCAGGTTGAAGTAGCGTTGTTCGCCCAGCGCGTGCTCGTCGGCGTAGGCGTCCAGGTTGTAGGCGCCGGTGCTGCGCACCAGGAACCAGTTCGAGGCCATGCGCAGGTTGGCGGCGACCTCGCCCGGGGATTCGTCGGCGCCGGCGAAGCGCAGCATCAGCGTGGTCGCCAGCTGGTCCACGGCGTCCTCCTCGCGGCCGGTGACCGGGATGTCCAGTTGCTGGATCAGGGCGTGTCCGGTCTCGTGCAGCAGGATGAAGCGCAGGTTGGCGACCAGGTAGCGGCGCGGATAGCCTTCGTCCAGGCCCTGTTCCTGCGCCAGTTGCTGGCCGCGCTCCTGCAGCACCTTCATCGTCTCGTAGCACATCACCACTTCGCCGCTGTCGGGCGCGTAGAAGGCGTCCGGCTGGCGGCATTCGGCGGTGACGTAGCGGATCGGCTTGGGCAGCACCAGCAGGCCGTCGATGGCCTGGATCTCCGGCAGCTTGCGCAGCAGGTCCTCGTCGCTGGCCAGCCGGTAGAACGGCTCCAGTTCCGGCGACTTCGGCGGGACGTATTCGTAGCCGAAATGGGTGCCGTCGGCCTTCGGGCGCTCGCTGGGCACCGGCTTGATCGCCACCGGCTGCAGCGCGGCCATCTCGTCGGCCAGTTTCTTCTCCGCCGCGGCGCGGCCTGCCTCGCGCGCGGCGGCCAGTTCGCGCGCATGCGGCCGCGCGGTCAGCAGCGCGTGGGCGAGGGCGCCCACGGCCAGGCCGATGGCGAGCGACGGCAGGATGGTCCGCCAGCGTGGCTGCATGCGCCGTACTCCCGGACGTCGCGTTCGGTCAGGGCGCGAAGCGCGGGTCGCCGATCTTCATTTCGGTCAGCGGGCCGTAGCCCTTCATGACCTCGCGGATCTTCGACGCGTCGCCGATGGCGGTGATGACCAGGTCGGCGCTGGCCGGGAACACGGCGCGCGCGGCGGCGACCTGTTCCGGCGTGGCCGCCTCGATCCGGCCCAGGTAGCCGTCCACGGCGTCGTTGTCGTCGCCGTACAGGCTCAGGTCGGCCAGCTTCGCCGCCAGTTGCGGGGCGGTTTCCAGCCGCGGCGCGAACTGCCCGGCGATGTAGCGCTTGGACGAATCGATCGCGGCCGCGTCCAGCCCGTCGGCGTGCAGGCGGTCCAGCGTGGCGATGGCCAGGTCGATGGCGGCCTTGGTCGACTCGGTCTTGGTGTAGCTCTGCACCGAGGTCGCGCCGGGCTGGCGCGGACGGTCCAGCGAGGCATTCGCGCCGTAGGACAGCCCCGACTTGACCCGCAGTTCGGTCATCAGCATCGAGGTGAAGCGCCCGCCGAACACGGTCTGCACGATGTCCTGCGCGGCTTCGGCCGGGTCGCCGTGGACGCTGCCGACGTTGGCCAGCGAGAAATACGTCTGCGTCGCGCGGGGCTTGTCGACCAGCAGCACGCGGCGGCCGCTCTCGCGCGGCTTGGCCGCGACCTGCGGCAACGCGCCGGTCGCCCTGGCCCAGCCGCCGAAGGTCTTTTCCACCTGCGCGGCGACGGCGGCCGGATCGAAGTCGCCGGCGATGGCGACGATCAGGCGGTCGCCGCCCATCTGCTGCGTGCGGAACGCCTGCACGTCGGCCAGCGCGATCGCGGCCAGGCTGGTCTCGTCGCCGTCGGCCGGGCGGCCGTAGGGATGGCCGCGGAACAGCCAGGCGTCGGCGTAGGTGCCCATCAGCGCACGCGGGTCCGAATCCTTGGATGCGCCGATGCCGTCGATGGCGCGCTTGCGCACCTTGTCGAATTCGGCCGGGTCGAGTTTCGGCCGCAGCAGCGCATCGCCCAGCAGCGACAGCATCAGGCCGGCGTCCTTGGACAGGAAGCGGGCGTTGGCGTACAGCGCCTCGGACGAACTGCCGAAGTCGATGCTGCCGCCGGCGTTGTCGATGGCCTCGGCGAAGGCCTGCGCGTCGCGCGCGCCGGCGCCCTTGGACAGCAGTTCGCCCAGCAGCGCGGCGGTGCCTTCCTTGCCGGGCGCATCGGCCAGCGCGCCGCCGCGCACCAGCACGGTGGCGGAAACCAGCGGCACGTCACGGCGCGGCATCAGCAGCACGGTCGCGCCGTTGTCCAGGGTTTGCGTGGTGTAGTCGGGCAGGCGGATTTCGGCGGCGTGCGCGGTCAATGCGCCGGCCAACAGGAGCGCGCCGGCGGCGAACGAACGAAGCGAAGGGAAGCGGATCATTTCGCGGCCTCCTGGTTGGCGGCGACGGGTTTCAGCAGGCCGGTGGTGCGGTTCTGCACGCGCAGGATCTTCGATGCCAGCGCCTGCACCTGCGCGGCGGTGACCGCGTCGTAGGCGGCGGGCGCGTCGAACAGCTTGCGCCAGTCGCCGTGGAAGACCTCGTACTCGCCCAGCGCGCGCGCCTTGCCGTTGATCGTGGACAGGCCGCGCCAGAACGCCATCGCCTTGAAGTTGCGCGCCTTGTCCAGTTCGGCCGCGCTCACGCCCTCGCTGGCGACGCGCGCCAGTTCGGCGTCCAGAAGCTTCTCGACCTTGTCCAGGTCGCCGCCCGGCGGCAGCGCGGCGTAGATCCACAGCAGGCCGGGATCGAAGCCGGCGTCGACGAACACGCCGACGTCCACGGCGGCCTGTTCGCGCTCCACCAGGCGCTGGCGCAGGCGCGAGGAATCGCCCTGGCTCAGGATCGTGGCCAGCAGTTCCAGCGCCGGGATGCCTTCGCCGCCCTCGCCCATGCCGGTGTGGAAGGCGTACATGATCAGCGGCGACTGCGCGTCGGCCTTCTCGACCGTGATCCGGCGCTCGCCCTGCTGCTCCGGCTCGACCGTGGTCACCGCCGGCGGCGCGGGATGCTTCCGCAGCGGCGCCAGGTACTTGTCGGCCAGCGCGAAGACCTGTTTCGGATCGACGTCGCCGGCGATCACCAGCACCGCGTTGTTCGGCGCGTAGTAGGTCTTGAAGAACTGCTGCAGGTCTTCCAGCTTCCAGTTCTCGATGTCGCTGGGCCAGCCGATGGTGGGGAAGGTGTATGGGTGCGCGGTGAACGCGGCGGCCTGCACCTGCTCCATTAGCGTGCCGAGGTTGTCGTTGTCCACGCTGCTGCGGCGCTCGCTGTAGACCACGCCGCGCTCGCTCTCGACCACCTCCGGCACGAAGGCCAGGTGGCCCATGCGGTCGCTTTCCAGGTCGAAGATCTTCTCCAGCGCCGAGGATGGGAACCAGTCGGTGTAGACGGTCAGGTCGTTGCTGGTGCTGGCGTTGTTGCTGCCGCCGGCGGCTTCCATCTCGGTGTCGAACGCGCCCTGCGCGCGGCGTTCGGTGCCGTTGAACATCATGTGCTCGAAGAAGTGCGCCAGTCCGGTGATGCCAGGGCGTTCGTTGCGGCTGCCGACCTTGTAGAAGGTGTAGTAGTTGGCGTTGGGGATGTCGTGATCGGGCCAGACCACGATCTTCAGGCCGTTGGCCAGGGTCTTCTCGACGATGGCGTCGCCGCCGGCGACCGGCGCGGCGGCGTGCGCGGCCGTGGCGAAGGCCAGCGCGACGGCGCAGGCGAGGGTGCGGGGAAGGCGCATCGGGGCGGCTCCTTGGACAGAACCGATAGGTTAACCCGGCCCTGCCGCCGTGGAACCTGCCGGAGGTCACCGCCTGCGGCGGCGCAACGACGCGGATCGGGTAGGCTTGTCCGCGATTGCGAACAACGGATACCGGACATGCAGGTCGAATTCCACGGCGCCGCCGGCGAGGTCACCGGCTCGATGCACCTGGTGCGCGCGGCCGGCAAGCGGATATTGCTGGACTGCGGGCTGATGCAGGGCAGCCGCGAGGTCGAGGCCCGCAACGCCGATCCGTTCCCGTTCGATCCCGGCGAGATCGACGCGCTGGTGATCAGCCACGCGCACATCGACCACATCGGCCGCGTGCCGCTGCTGGTCAAGCGCGGTTTCTCCGGCCCCATCTTCACCCAGTCCGCCAGCGCCGAACTGATGCCGGTGATGCTGGAAGATTCGGCCAGCTTGCAGGAAAGCGACGCCGCGCGCGCCAACCGCGACCGCAAGCGCGGCGAACCGGAAGCGTTGCCGCTGTATACCGGCGAGGACGTCGCCGACGCGATGCGCCTGCTGCGACCGCTGGCCTACGACGCGAAGACGCAAATCCTGCCCGGCGTCGAGATCCGCTTCCGCGACGCCGGCCACATCCTCGGCTCAGCGATCGTCGAGTTGTGGGCCGACGACAGGAAGCTGGTGTTCTCCGGCGACCTGGGGCAGAACGACGCGCCGGTGCTGCGCGACCCGGTCCGCATCGCCGACGCCGACCTGGTGCTGATGGAATCGACCTACGGCGACCGCAACCACCGCGAGCGCGCCGACACCATCCACGAACTAGGCGACGTCCTCGACCACGCCTGGCGCGAAAAGGGCAACGTGCTGATCCCCGCGTTCGCGGTCGGGCGCAGCCAGGAACTGCTGTACTGGTTCGCCAAGTTCTGGGACGAATGGAAGCTCTCGCGCTGGCGCATCTTCCTGGACAGCCCGATGGCGGCGAAGGTGGTGGACATCTACGACCGCCACCACGCGATCTTCGACGCCGACGCGCAGGCGGTGTGGAAAGGCAAGCCCAACCCGTTCCGCCTGCCCAACCTGCACATCACCGAGACCACCGCCGAATCGATGGCGATCAACAACATCGAGAACGGCGCGATCATCATCGCCGGTTCCGGCATGGCCAACGGCGGACGCATCCAGCACCACCTGAAATACAACCTGGGCCGGCGCAACGCGCAGGTGGTGTTCGTCGGCTACCAGGCGCAGGGCACGCTGGGCCGGCGGCTGGTCGACGGCGCGCCGTGGGTGCGCATCCACGGCCGCGACTACCGGGTCAACGCGCGCATGCACACAGTCGGCGGCCTGTCCGCGCACGCCGACCAGCGCGGCCTGCTGGCGTGGTACGGCGGTTTCGAGAAGCATCCGCCGCTGGCGCTGGTGCACGGCGAGGACAAGGCGCGCGAGGCGCTGGCCGGCGAGATCGGCGAACGCTATGGCGTGGAGGCGACGCTGGCGCGGCCGGGCCTGGTGCTGGAAGCGTAGGACGGACAAGCCGCGCCTACGGCGGCGTTTGCGCTCCGGTTTCGCCCGCCGCGTTGCCGGCGAAAGTGAAGCTGCGGTTGCGGCCCAGTTGCCGCGCCTGGTACAGCGCGGTTTCGACGCAGGACAGCGCCGTGGCCGCGTCGCACGCGTCGCCGCCGGCGACCGTGTGGATGCCGATGCTGACGGTCAGGCAGGCATCGGCGGGCAGGGTTTCGCCGCGCTTGCCGGCCAGGCCGGCCAGGTCGACATGCAGGGTGGTGGCGATCGCGGCGGCGGCGTGCGCCGAGGTTTCCGGCAGCATCGCCACGAATTCGTCGCCGCCGATCCGCGCGACCAGGTCGCGCGGCCGCCGCGCGCGCTTGCGCAAGGCGTCGGCGATCGTGCGCAACGCGGCGTCGCCGGCCTCCTTGCCGGACACGGCGACCAGTTGGCGGAAGCGATCCACGTCGACCATCAGCAGCGACAGCGGCTGGCCGTGGTGGCGCACGGCCTGCAGTTCGTGCGCCAGCGCCGCGTCCAGCCGCTCGCGATTGGCCAGGCCGGTCAGGGCGTCGGTCTGGGCCAGGTGGCGGCGGTCGCGCAGCTTGCGCAGGCGCCACAGCAGCGCGCCCAGGGCCAGCACCAGCAGGGCCGGCGTCGGCGGGAACCAGACATCCGCCAGCACCGGCAGGGCCAGCGCAAGCAGCACGGTCGCTGCGCCCGCCAGCAGCAGCGGTTGCCACAGCCGGCGCAATCCGGGCAGGCCCAGCAGCAGCAAGGGCAGCGCCGCCAGCGCCGCCGCCAGCGCGCTGCGCGCCAGCGGCCGCATTGGCGTAATGACGGCGCCATCGACCAGCGCGTTGAGCACGTTGGCGTGGTATTCCACCTCCGGCAACCGCGCGCCGTCGCCCGCGCCGAACGGGATGGCGACGCGGTCGCCCGCATTGGCGTCGACGCTGCCGACCAGCACCCAGCGGTCGTGCAGGCGCGCATCGTCCACGCGCCCGGCCAGCACGTCGGCGTAGGAGACGCGCAGGAAACCGTCCGCCGGTCGCGCGAACGACACCAGCCGGTAACCGCTGCGCGTCCAGCGCTGCGCCGCTGCGCCGCCGCCGCCGTCGAAATCGCGCGGGTCGGGCAGGGAAGCGCCGCGGTCGCCCGGATCGCGCAGCGCCAGCGCCAGCGCCGGCCAGCGCGGCGCGCCCAGTCCGGCATGCAGGAACACGCCGCGACTGACGCCGTCGCCGTCGGTCGCGCGGCCGGCGTGCCCCAGCGCCGCGGCCGCCGCGGCGAATTCGGGAATCGGCGGCAGTTCCACCATCGGCTTGCCGCCGCCGCCTTCGACCTGCACCGGCAGCACGGCGCGGCCGTTGCGCCGCAGTGCGCGCGCCAGCAGCGCGTCGCCCTCCGGGTCGTACAAGGCCGGTTCGGTCAGCAGCACGTCCAGCGCCACGCCGCGCACGCCGATCGCGGTCAGCCGGTCGACCAGCCGCGCGTGCACCCGCCGCGGCCACGGCCAGGGGCCCAGTTCGGACAGGCTGGCCTGGTCGATCGCCACCACCACGATGCGCGGATCGGGCGCCGGCGCGGTCAGGCGCGAAAGCACGTCGTGGCACCACGCGTCGACGCGCGCGGTCGCCCCGGACAGCGCCAGCAGCGCCGCCAGCGCGGCGGCGCCCAGCGCGGTCGCCGCGCGCGCCTTGATCCGCTGCGTGGGCAGAGAGGGATTCACCGGCGTTTCAGCGCCCCGGACCGGCACGGCCCGCGCAGGGGAAGCCATCGGGCGCAACGTCCGTTCCCGGCGCGACGGCGGTCGTGCATGCGTGCTTCCCCTTCGACGGCGACCGGCAGATTATAGTGACGCTTATGGTGGCTAATGGCGCCGCCGCACACGGCGTTTCCCGTCCGGTGAACATGGCGACGAATCGACAGCAGGCCGACGCCATCGTGGTCGGCGGCGGACACAACGGACTGGTCTGCGCGTTCTACCTGGCGCAGGCCGGCCGCAAGGTCACGGTGCTGGAACGCCGCGGCACGGTCGGCGGCGCGGCGGTGACCGAGGAATTCCATCCGGGCTTCCGCAATTCGGTGGCCAGCTACACGGTGTCGCTGCTGCAGCCGAAGGTCATCGCCGACCTCGACCTGCACCGCCACGGCCTGCGCATCGTGCAGCGCCGGCGCAACAACTTCCTGCCGCTGCCCGACGGCCGCTATCTGCTGACCGGCGGCGGCAAGACGCGGGACGAAGTGGCGAAGTTCTCGCGACGCGACGCGGAACGGTTGCCCGACTACGAACGCCGCCTGGACGCCATCGCCGACGTGCTGCGCGCGCTGGCCCTGCAGCCGCCGCCGAACCTCACCACCGACGCCTGGTGGAAACAACTGCCGCAACTGCTGCACAGCGCGAAGCTGGGTAGCCGTCTGCTGCGACTGGACGAAACCCTGCGCCAGGAACTGCTGGACCTGTTCGCGATCTCCGCCGCCGAATACCTGGACCGCTGGTTCGAGAGCGAACCGATCAAGGCGCTGTTCGGCTTCGACGGCGTGGTCGGCAACTACGCCAGCCCGTACGCGCCGGGCAGCGCCTACGTGCTGCTGCACCACGTGTTCGGCGAGGTGGACGGCGTCAAGGGCGCGTGGGGCCACGCCATCGGCGGCATGGGCGCGATCACCCAGGCGATGGCGAAGGCCGCACGCGCAGCCGGCGTGGAGATCCGCACCGACGCCGGCGTGCGCGAAGTGGTCGTCGAGAAGGGCAAGGCGACCGGCGTCGTCACCGAGACCGGCGAAACCCTGCGCGCGCGCTGCGTCGTCGCCAACGTCAATCCCAAGCTGCTGTACGAACGCCTGCTGCCGTCGTACGCGGTGCCGGAGCCGACCCGCGAGCGCATGCGCCACTGGCGCTGCGGCTCCGGCACCTTCCGCATGAACGTGGCCCTGTCGCGCCTGCCGGATTTCGCCGCGCTGCCCGGCGAAGGCGACCACCTGACCGCCGGCGTCATCCTCGCCCCGTCGCTGGCGTACATGGACAGGGCCTGGCGCGATGCGGTGGATCGCGGCTGGTCGCGCGAGCCCATCGTCGAAATGCTGATTCCTTCCACGCTGGACGATTCGCTCGCGCCGCCGGGCCGGCACGTCGCCAGCCTGTTCTGCCAGCACGTCGCCCCGGTGCTGCCCAACGGCGCGTCGTGGGACGCGCACCGCGACGAAGTTGCCGACCTGATGATCGCCACGGTGGACGGGTACGCGCCCGGTTTCGCCGGATCGGTGCTGGGCCGGCAGATCAAGTCGCCGCTGGACCTGGAACGCGACTTCGGCCTGATCGGCGGCGACATCTTCCACGGCGCGCTGTCGCTGAACCAGTTGTTCGCCGCGCGGCCGATGCTGGGGCAGGGCGCCTACCGCGGTGCGATTCCGGGCCTGTACCTGTGCGGCTCCGGCACGCACCCCGGCGGCGGCGTCACCGGCGCGCCGGGGCACAACGCGGCGCGGGTCGTTCTTGATGATCTGTAGCGCCTGCGGGGCCGATTCCTGAATGGATGGTGGGTGGCCGTCGGTCGTACATGTCGGCCAAGGTTGACAAGAAGCATTAAAGATATATCTTTGATGCATCTTTACCGATCTTGAGGAACCAACGACATGAGAAACGAAGCTTTTGGCCGCCGCATGGGCGGTGGGCGGATGCACTCCGGGCACCCCAGGCGCGAGGGATTCGCCGGCGAGCGGCGTGGCGGCGGACGCCGCGAACGGGTGTTCGACCAGGGCCAGCTCCGGCTGCTGATCCTGCACATCCTGGAAGAACAACCCAGCCACGGTTACGAAATCATCCGCGGCATCGGCGAGCGGGTCGGCGGCGAATACAGTCCCAGCCCCGGCACCGTGTATCCAACCCTGGCGCTGCTGGAGGACATGCAACTGGCGGCGTCCGAACCGCTGGAAGGCGGCCGCAGGCAATACCGCCTGACCGACGCCGGGCGCGCCCATCTGGATGCCCACCGGGAGTCGCTGCAACGCCTGCTTGCGCACCTGTCGATGCTGCACCGGGACGCGCGCGCGCGGCGGCCGCCGGAACTGGAGCGGGCGATGGAGAACGTCAAGACCGCGCTGCGCCTGCGCTTCGAGGACGGCGCGCCGGCGCCGGAACTGCTGCGCAGGATTGCGGCCATCCTCGACCAGGCCGCGGTCGAGATCGGGCGCGCGTGACGCGCCCGGTTTTCCGCTTTCCTTCCCCGCAGGAGCCTTCCCCATGAACAACGGACACGCGCCGCAAGCCGGCGACATTGCCGTTCCCGAAATCCGCCGCGTCCGCCACGAGCTGCGCCGGCGCACGCTGCGCGTGCTGCGCAGCGAACGGCTGACCCCCAACATGCAGCGGCTGACGCTGGGCGGGCCGGAGTTGCACGACTTCGCCAGCGAGTCGCCGGACGACCACATCAAGCTGTTCTTCCCGCAGCCGGGCGGCGGCGAGGAAATGCGCGACTACACCCCGCGCCGGTTCGACCGCGACAAGGGCGAACTGGTCGTCGATTTCGTGGTGCACGAAGGCGGTCCCGCGACCGAATGGGCGAAGCGCGCGAAGCCGGGCGATGCCCTCGCGGTCGGCGGCCCGCGCGGCTCGCGGGTGATCGCCGGGCCGATCCGCCGGTGGCTGTTCGTCGGAGACGAGAGCGCATTACCGGCGATCGGCCGTTTCGTCGAGGAACTGCCCGCGGGCGGCCGCGCCACGCTGGCGGTCAGCGTGCCAGGCGCCGACGACGCGCAGATCCTGGCGTCCCGGGCCGAGGTTTCCGCGCACTGGATCGCCCGCGACGGCGGCGACGCCGGCGATCCCGCGCCGTTGCTGCGCGCGCTGGCGGCGCTGGAAATCCCCGGGGACTGCTTCGTCTGGGCTGCGGCGGAGGCCGGCGTGGCCCGCGCCATCCGCCGCCACCTGATCGACGATCGCGACCATTCGCCGAAGTGGATGAAGATCGCCGGCTACTGGATCAAGGGCGAGGCGAACGCTTCGATCAAGGACCTGGACGAGGCGCCGGCCGCGCACTGAGCGCCGCCGCCCGCCGTTCCATTCGCACCTGCAATGCGGCGATGATGGCGGCTGCCCGGCGTCCAGCGACGGGCAGGGCGCCTTCCAAACCGTTTTGCAAAGGTGGAGAAATGAGAACCGCAACCCTGCGCAGCATCCTTCTGGCGACCGCACTGTTTCTGCCCGCGCTGGCCTGCTCCCGGTCGGCAAGCCACGGCGGCGACAACGGCATCGCGGCCGGTACGGGCGATGCTCAGGCCAGCGCCGCGCGGTTCGAGCGGATCATGCGCGACCATGCGATACCCGGCGCGCAACTGGGCCATTGGCATCGGGGCGCATACGAGGAATTCGACTACGGCGTGCTGCGCAACGGAGCGGAAACGGCGGTCACGCCGCGGACCGTGTTCCAGGCGGCGTCGCTTTCCAAGGTGGTGGGCGCGTACATCGCGCTGCGGTTCGTCGATGCCGGCAGGCTGGATCTCGACACGCCGCTGTGGGACTACTGGCATTCGCCGCGGACGCAGGACAACGCGCTGGCCCGCAGGATCACCGCACGCATGGTGCTGAACCACACCACCGGCCTGCAGAACTGGCAGATTTCGCCGTCGGACCCGGCGCTGGACGCGACGCCGCTGGAAAGCCTGTTCCCGCCGGGCCAGCGCTTCTCCTATTCCGGCGAAGGCTTCTACCTGCTGCAGAAGACTCTGGAGCACATCGCCGGCGTCGACTGGAGCGAACTGGCGCAACGGGAGGTTTTCGCGCCGCTGGACATGCCCAGCAGCCGCTACGTCACCGATCCGGCCTTCGATGCGCTCAACGCCACCGGGCACGGCAAGGACGGATCGGCCATGCGCGAACGCGTGTTCGCCGGCGCCAACACCGCGTGGACGCTGACGACCAACGCGCACGACTACGCCAACTTCGTGCAGCGCGCGCTGTACCGGGGCGAAGGGCTGCAGGCGGTCACCCACGCGATGATGCTGGCCGAATCCAGCGACGCCGACGACCAGGCCGTCCCGAGCGCGGCGGACCCGTTTGTCAGTTGGGGCCTGGGCGTGGGCATCGAGCAGACGGCCAAGCGCAAGCTGGTCTGGCACTGGGGCGACAATCCCGGCTTCAAGGCGCTGTTCGTGCTGGATCCGGACAGCGGCGACAGCATCGTGCTGTTCACCAACAGCGAGAACGGCCTGTCCACTTACCGGGAGGTGCTGGAACTGTTCATGGGACCGGGCGAGTATCCCGCCGTCGATTGGGCCAGTTCGCAGAGCTGACGCCCGCCATGCACCCACGCCTAACACGTTGCGGGGCGAAGGACGGGATAATCGTTCCAACCACTTTTCGCGCCGAGCGTCGATGCCGAAACCGTCCCGCCATGCCTTGACCTGCCTGTTGCTGTGGCTGGCCCTGCTGTGGCCGGCGCTGGGCCGGGCGCAGAACCCGTCGACGGACACGGGCGATGCGGAAGCGCAGTTGCGGACGATCGCCGCGACGGTGCAGGACGCGCAGGACGCGTTGCCGGGCCTGGACGACGCCGACGACCTGCGTGCGCTGGCCGACAAGGTGTCCGCGGCGCAGCGCCAGGCCGACGCGCTGGCCGGCGCGTTGCAGCCGCAGTTGCAGCAGACGCAGGACCGGCTGGGCCAGTTGGGCGAGGCCGCCGCCGGCGAGTCGGACGAGATCGCCGGCCAGCGCCGCGAACTGCAGAAGCAGCAGGCGCGGGTGGACGGACAGGCCAAGCAGGCGCGCCTGTTGTCCGTGGAGGCGCGGCAACTGGGCGAGCGGATCGAACGCGCGCGCGCCGACCATCTGGGCGAGCAGTTGTCCGCACGCGCGCCTTCGCCGTTGTCGGCCACGCTGTGGCGGCAGATGTCGGCGGCGTGGTCGGGCGACGCCGCGCAGTTGTCGGCATTGTGGAAACAGTCGCGGCAGTCGTTCCGCGATGCGGTGGCCAGCGAGGGCTGGGGCCTGCCGGTGCTGGGGTTGGCACTGGCGATCGCGTTGCTGTGGCCGCTGCGCTGGCTCTTGCGCTGGCTGGGCCAGCGCTATGCGTCCATGCGCGGCCCGGAAACCCGCCTGCGCCGCTCGGGACTGGCGCTGTGGCGGCTGCTGGTGGGCGCCTTGCTGCCGGGCGCGGCGGCATGGGCGCTGGTCGAATCGCTGCGCGGCATCGATGCGCTGCCGCCGGCGCTGGACGATCTGGCCGGAAACCTGGTGCGACTGACGCTGGTGTCGGCGGGGATCGCTTCGGTCGCCGCGGCGCTGCTGACCCGGCAGCCGTCGTGGCGGCTGGTGGACGTGGACGACGCCATCGCGGCGCGCCTGCGCTACTACGCGCGCATCGCCGCCGGGCTGGTGTGGCTGAGCGGCGTGGCGCTGCTGCTCAACCGGGCCGTGCACAGCGCCGCGGCCGTCACCGCGCTGCTGCAGGCGGTGGTGGCGGTGCTGTTCGCCCTGCTGGTGCTGGCGATGCTGTCCAGCTTGCAGCGGGCGCAGCCGGCTGCGGAGGGCGAGGGTGACGCAACCGCTGCGCGCACCGGCGCACCGGCGCGCCGCCACAGCGGCGTGGTCAACATCGTCGCCTTGCTGGGGCAGTTCACGGTGGCCGTGGCGCTGGTCGCGGCCTTGCTGGGTTACGTCGCCTTCGCCCTGTTCGCCACCCGTCAGTTGATCTGGACGGGAGCGGTGGTGGCGGTCGTCAGCCTGCTGCTGATGTTCGTCGACGACCTGATGCATTGGCTGTTCGCGCCGGACGGGCGGCTGGGACGCGCGGCCGGCGCGGCGCTGGGCCTGCGCCCCAGCCATCTGGACCAGGCGGCGACGCTGTCGTCGGCGGTGCTGCGGCTGTGGCTGCTGATGGTCGGCGCCGGCCTGCTGCTGGCGCCGTACGGCGCCAACCTGCAAGGTTTGCTGGCGTGGCTGGGCGTCGACGGCCAGGGGCTGGTCGTCGGTGGATTCGCGCTGCGGCCCGGCCGCCTGTTCCAAGCCATCGCGGTCTGCGTGATCGGGCTGGGGCTGGTGTCCGGCTTCCAGCGCTGGCTGACCCGGACCTACTTGCCGAAGACCGATCTGGAGCCGGGTTCCCGCACCTCCATCGCCGCGGTGACCCGCTACCTGGGCATCGCCGTGGTGGTGCTGTGGACGCTGACCGCGCTGGATTTCGACGTCAAGAACCTGGCCCTGCTGGCCAGCGCGCTGTCGGTGGGCATCGGCTTCGGCCTGCAGGCGATCACCCAGAACTTCATCTCCGGCCTGATCCTGATGGTGGAGCGGCCGGTGAAGATCGGCGACCGCATCAGCATCGGCGACGGCGAGGGCGACGTGCGCGGCATCAATGTGCGCGCCACCGAGATCCAGATGGACGACAAGTCCACGCTGATCGTGCCGAATTCGGAACTGATCACCAAGAGCATCCGAAACAGGACGCTGTCGCGCCCGCCGGGCCGCATCCAGTTGCAGTTCTCGGTGCCGCTGGGCACGGACGTGGGCCGCGTGCGCGAACTGCTGCTGGACGCCTACGCACGGCATGCCGGCGTGCTGGAGGAGCCGGCGCCGTCGGTCTACATCGACTCCATCGCCGGCGGGCAGGTGGCGATCAACAGCTTCGCCTACTGCGCCAGCCCGCGCATCGTCTACGGCACCCGCAGCGAGTTGTGGTTCGCGGTGCTCAAGGCGCTGTCCGAGGCCGGCATCGCCCTGTCCGCGCCGCAGGACGTACGCATCGTCGGCGCGCCGCCGCGCGGCGCGGCGGCGGACGACGTGTCCCCCGGCGCGTGACGCGTTCTAGGTCGTCTTCTTGGCTTCGATCCAGCGGTCGATCTTCTCCTCCAGCACGCCCAGCGGCACCGCGCCGTCCTTCAGCACTTCGGCGTGGAATTCGCGGATGTCGAACTTGTCGCCCAGTGCCTTTTCCGCCTTCCCGCGCAGTTCCCTGATCTTCAGCTCACCGCTCTTGTAGGCCAGCGCCTGGCCCGGCCAGGCGATGTAGCGCTCGGCCTCGGCGATCGCGTCCGGCTGGCTGACGGAGGAGTTGGCGAACATGTAGTCCAGCACCTGTTGCCGCGTCCAACCCTTGCTGTGCAGGCCCGTATCCACCACCAGCCGCACCGCGCGCCACAGTTCGCCCTGCAGGCGGCCGAAGTACATGTATGGGTCCTCGTACACGCCCAGGTCCTTGCCCAGGCCTTCGGCGTACAGGCCCCAACCCTCGATGAAGGCGGTCTCGCCGCCGAAGCGGCGGAACGCCGGCACGTCCTTCAGTTCCTGCTGGAGCGCCAACTGGAAATGATGGCCGGGGATCGCCTCGTGCAGGAACAGGTCTTCCGAATCCCAGGTCTTGCGCGTCGGCAGGTCGTAGGTGTTGACGTAGAAGATGCCGGGGCGGCTGCCGTCCTCGCTGGGGGTCATGTATTCGCCGCCGGCGGCGGACTGCGCGCGGAAGGCCTCGACCGGGCGGATCTCGAAGCCGGCCTTCGGGGTCAGCGAGAACAGCTTCGGCACGCCGGCCATGACCTTGGCCTCCAATGCGCGGTAGTGCGCCAGCAGCGCGTCCTCGGAGCGGAACTCGAACCGCTTGTCGGCCTGCATGAACCTGAAAAAGTCCTGCAGCGAGCCCTTAAAGCCGACCTGTTCCATCACCTTGCGCATCTCGCCGTGGATGCGCGCGACCTCGTCCAGGCCGATCTGGTGGATCTCCGCTGGCGTGCGCGCGGTGGTGGTCTGCATGCGCACGTTGTACGTATACCAGGCCTGGCCGTCGGGCAGCGCGTCCAGGCCGACGCTGTCGCGGGTCTTGGGCAGGTATTCGTCGGCGAGGAAGTCGCGCTGTTTCTTCAGCGCCGGCATGATCCGTTCGGCGATCAGCGTGCGGTAGGCGTCGGTCAGGCGCTGCTTGTCGGCGTCCGGGAAATCCTTCGGCAGGTTGGCGATCGGCCCCCAGAACTGGCTGTCCTCGGGCTTGGCGCTGATGATGGCGTCGAATTGCGGAACGGTCTTTTCGACCACCACCCGCGGCTGCACCACGCCGGCGGCGACGCCTTCGCGCATGTTGGCGATCTCGGTGTCGATCAGCGCCGGCAGGCGCGCGGCGCGGGCCAGCCAGTTGTCGTAGTCCTTGACCGTCTTGAACGGCTGCGCGCTGGTGCCGGAACCCAGCATCACCGCGTAGCTGGCGGTGCTGCCCATCTGGTTGACCGGCAGCATCCAGTCGGGGAAGCGCTCGCCTTCCAGCGCGTCCTTGCCCTGCTGCGCGAAGATCTCGTAGCTCAGCAGGCCCTGTCCGGCCAGGCCGTCCTTGCCGACGGCATCGACGCGCTGCAGCCAGCGTTCGATGAATTCGTGCTTCTGCCGGCGGTATTCGGCCGAACCGGAATCCGGCCACTGGTCGTCGTAGCGATGGTCGCCCTGGAAGGTGGCGGCCAACGGATTCATCTTCAGATATTCCTCCCAGTACTCGGCGTACAGCGCGTTCAGTCGCTGCGCCTTGTCGGTGGCCGGTTCGGCGGCGGGCGTTGCCGTTACCGAACCGGTCGGCGCCGAGGCGGGCTGGCAGGCGGCCAGCATCGCGGCCAGCGCGAGGGTGGCGGCGAGGACGAGCGGGCGGCGATTCATGGGTGTCTCCGGTGTGGATTGGGGAGGCGCTTGACGAAAGGATCGGGCTCTTCCTCTTCCTGCGTCGGCGGGAGAAGGAGATGTTTCGGGGACGAAGTCATTCGTTTCCTTCGCCGGGATTGCGGAACAACGCCGCGATCTGCAGCGCGATCCGATACGGCTCCGGGTCGTTGCGGTTGCTGAGGAGGATCACGGTCAAGCGCTCCTTCGGATAGCGCAGGATCACGTTGCGCCCGCCGATGGTTTCGCCCGAATGCCACAGCGCGTCGCCGTTGATGCGCCAGCCGTAGCCGTAGTACGGCACGTCCGGTTCCGGGGTCCGGGTCTTCGGCGAGAACGCCTCGTGCAGCGACGAAGCCTTCAGCAGGCGCTCGTCGTACAGCGCCGCGTCCCATTTGGCCAGGTCGTCGATCGACGAGTACACGCCGCCGTCGCCGAGCGTCGCGCTGGTGGGGCTCTGGTCGGTGCGCACCCATTTCCCGTCGATCTCGCTGTTGCCGTAGGCGCGGTTGGCCACCGTGTCTTCGCCCTCGACGTGGACCACCGAGGCGTCCATGCCCAGCTTGTCGAAGATGCGCGACTTCACGAGCGCCGGGAACGGTTGGCCGCTGGCCTTCTCCGCGATCAGCGAAAGCAGGCAGTACGCGCTGTTGCTGTAGCGGTAGTCGGTGCCCGGCGGGAAATACAGCTTGTCCTGCGTTTCCAGCAGCTTCAGCACGTCGGCGTCGTGCAGTTGCCGTTGCTGGTCCGCATCCATCACGTCTTCGTAGTCGATCAGCCCGGACGTGTGGCTGAGCAGGTGGCGGATGCGGATGTCTTGGGTCGCCGGTGGCAGCGTAGGCAGCCACTTGCGCACCGGGTCGTCGACCGACAGCCTGCCGTCCTCGGCCAGCAACAGGATCGTGGCGGCGGTGAACTGCTTGCTGACCGAAGCCAGCCGGTAGTTGGTCTTCGGCGTGGCGCGCACGCCATGCTGCAGGTCGGCGTAGCCCCATGACTTGCGCACGGCCGGCCGGCCGTCCTTGAGCACCAGCAGCGACGCGCCGGGCACGCGGCCGTCGTAGCGGCTCATCAGCTTGTCGATGGCGGCCTCCTGTTGCGGCGTGGTTTGCGCCATGAGCGGAGCGGAGGATGTTGCCGCCAGCGCGGCGGTCAGGGCAAGGGGAAACAGGCGGTGCAGGTGCATGGTCAGTCCCGTGCGGCTTCGAGCCGGAGTTGTCGTTCGCGTTCGTGGCCCAGATAGGCGCGGATGCCGTGGCGCATCAGGTACAGCAGCGGGATCATCGCCACCGCGGCCAGCATCTTGTAGCCGTAGTTGACCGTACCGATGGCCATAAACTGCGGCATCGGCCAGTGCTGCGGGCCGATCACGAAGGCGATGTACAGCACCACGTAGCTGTCCACCAGTTGCGACACCGCGGTTGAGCCGGTGGCGCGCAGCCATACCCAGCGCTCGCCGGTGGCGCGGCGGATGCGGTGGAACACCGCCACGTCGATCAACTGGCCGATCAGGAAGGCGACCAGCGAGCCGCCGATCGACCACAGCCCCTGGCCGAAGATCGCGGCGAACGCAGCCTGGTAGTCGGGCACGCCCTGGCCCTGCGCCGCCTTCACCCACCACCCGGCGGGCGCGACGTGGATGGCGGCATAGGCGAACACGAAACCGTAGGCGATCAGCGCCACCGCCAGCCACGAGACGAAGCGCACGCCGCGGCGGCCGAAGAACTCGTTGATGGTGTCGGTGAGGATGAACACGAACGGCCACAGCAGGGTGCCGACGGTGAAGCTCAGCGAGCCGCTCTGGCCGAACAGGTTCCATTGCAGCGGCGCGACGCCCAGCGTGTCTTCCAACGCGAAGATCTTGACCCCGATGAACTCGGCCAGCACCGCGTTGACGCACAGGAACGCGGCCAGCGCGATGAACATGCGCACCGCGCGATCGTCGAGCGTGCGCAGTGCGTGCATGCGCTCAGCGTTCTCCCTCGTCGGGACCGGCTTCCCGTCCGCTTGCGCGTTCGCCCGCGCGGAGGTTGCTTTCTTTCTCACCCGCGCGTTCGCCCGCGCGGGTGAAGGGCATCGCCTCGGGCGCGACCGCGCCGCCGCTGATGATGAAGCTCATCGCCTGGTCCACGCTCCAGTCGGTCGGCGTCAGCAGTTCCACCGGCACGATCTCCAGGTAGCCGGAGGTCGGGTTCGGCGTGGTCGGCACGTAGACCGCGGCCAGTTCGCGGCCGCTGCCTTCCTCCTTCATCACCCGCGTCACCAGCCCGACCGATTTCATGTCCCGGTGCGGGAAGTCGATCAGGACCACGCGCTGGGTGCTGCCGGGTTGGGTCTGCAGGATGTCCAGCAGCTTGCGCGCGCTGCCGTAGATGACGTTGGCCAGCGGGATGCGTTCGATCAGTTTCTCGAACCAGCCCAGCAGCCGCTGCCCGACCACGCGCCGCGCCAGCACGCCGACCAGCAGGATCACCAGCAAGGTGGCGACCAGGGCGATGCTGTTCTGCACCCACAGCGCCTTGAACCAGCCCAGCGACTGCGGGAACGACGCGGCGATGCGCTCCGACATCGGCCCGATGATCGGCTTGCTGATGTCCGACAGCAGCACGAACACGAACTTCACCACCACCCAGGTCAGCCAGATCGGCAATACCGTCAGCAGGCCGGTGAGGAAAAGTCTTTGCAGGGAGGGTCGCGGGGCAGAGTTGGGCATGGCGGCATTGTAGCGGTCGCCGCCGGTACGCTACGCCGGCCGCGCGTGCGGCTTGCGGCGGATATAAACCTGTTTGCGGATGCGGGCGACGGTGTCGCCCTGCGCATCGACCACGTCGGCCGGGAACCAGTGCAGGTATTTCCCACCATCGGCGGTGGCGGCACGGATTTCGTCCAGCACGGCGTTATCCAGGCGGAACTCGGCGTGGACCACGCCCTTGCCCGGCTTGACGAATTCGATCTCGGCCGCCTTGTCCCAGACGAAGTAGTCCCGGCCCAGCGATTGCATGACCAGGAACATCCAGAACGGATCGGTCATCGCGAACAGGCTGCCGCCGAAGTGGGTGCCGACGTAGTTGCGGTTCCACGGACGCATGCGCAACTCGACGCGCGCGTGGCGCCAGTCGGGCGCAAGTTCGGCGACGTGGATGCCGGCGAACAGGAACGGCGGCCACAGGTTCAGGCCGTGGCGCAGGGTGGAGGCTTTCATGCGGCGGACAGGCGGGATGGGGTGCCCAGTTTGCCATACGCATGGGTATGGGTGATTCCCCCTCTTGCCCGGTCGACGCGACCCCGCCGGCGCGCGGGAAGGAAAACTCAGAACAGCAGCGCCGACATCCTGCGCCGGTACTGTCCGACCAGTTCGGCGTCGTCGATCACGCGGAAGGCGTCGATCAGCGACTTCTTCGCCAGCCCGTCCTCGTAATTGCGGTCGCGGCGCAGCATTTCCAGGAACTGGGCGAGGCCGGTCTCGGCGTCGCCGCCGACCAGGCGGTGCACGCCGAGCAGGTGGCGCGCGCGCAGGTCGTCCGGATCGGCGGCGATGGCGGCTTCCAGCACCTGCGCCGGCGGCGCGTCCTTCAGCAGGGCGGCGAAGCCCAGGCTGGCGCGGGCGCGCACGGCGCGCTCGTCGGTGGCCAGGTTGGCGGGCAGGGCGTCGAGCAGCTTCTCGGCCTCGGCGCTCGCGCCGGTCTTCAGCAGGGCCAGGGCCAGGTCGAGTTTCAGTTCGTCCTTGTCCGGCTCGGCGTTGGTAGCGGCGCGCAGGCGCATCACTTCCTCGTGCGGGTCGAGCGGCGCGATGTCGGCTTCCGCTTCCGCCGCTTCCGCGTTCGCGGCCGGCTGCACCCCGATCTGTTCCAGCACCTTGCGCAATTCGCCTTCCGGCAACGCGCCGGGGATCGCGCCCAGCACCTGGCCGTCCTTCACCACCACCATCGTCGGCACGCTGCGGATCTGGAACATCGCCGCCAGTTGCTGCTCCTGGTCGACGTCGACCTTGGCCACCTTGAACGCGCCGTTGTACTCGGCCGCCAGCTTGTCGAGGATCGGCCCCAGGGTCTTGCACGGCCCGCACCAGGTGGCCCAGAAATCGACGATCACCGGGGTTTCCAGCGACTTCTGCAGGACTTCGGCCTCGAAATTGGCGGCGGTGGCGTCGAAAACGTGGGCGGAGGCGGTCATGGGGCGGCTCGCGGGATAAGGAGTGATCCCGAAATGGTGGCACAGGCCCGGAAATCCAAGCCGGCGGGCGATAATCCGCGCTCCTTCCCGCGACCCGGATCGCCGCATGGGCCGCCTGGCCGTCCTTTCCCTGAAATTGGCGCCGATCCTCGCCGCCGCGTCGTTCGCCGTCGCCGCAGTCGTCTTCGGCGCGGCGCTGGACGGCTATTCGCAGGCGTTGCATCCGCTCGCGCTGCTCGGGGCGAAGGGTTTCCCGAACGCGCCCGCATTCAATGCATGCGCCTTCGTGCTGCCGGGCGCGCTGGCTGCGCTGGCCGCAATCGGCCTGCGCGCGGCGCTGCCGCGGCATTCGCCGTGGCCGCTGCGGATCGGCGCGCAGGTGCTGTTGCTGGCGGCGCTGGCTTTCGCCGCAATGGGGGCGCTGCCGCTGGACGTGGCCGAGCTGGAAGGCCAGGCCAGCCGCCTGCACGGCGCCGCGTGGATGCTGTGGTGCGTGGCCTTCGCGGTCGGCGGGCTGCTGCTGGGCTTCGGCTGGCTGCGCGCGGGTTCCGGGCCGGCGACCGCGACCTTCGCCGCGGTCGCGGCGGCGGTGTTCGCGGCGTTCTTCCTGCCGGCGCTGGTCGCGCCGGGCGTGGCCCAGCGGCTGGCGTTCGCGGTCTGGTGGCTGTGGCTGGCCGGGATCGGGTGGCGGATGGCCGGCGCGGGAGCGAGGCCTGCTGCGCTGCGGTAAACTTGCCCGTTTCCGCAGCCGTCCGCCACGCGCCGCCCATGTCCGCCGTTCCCGAAACCCACGCCTACGACCCCAGATCCGTCGAATCCGCCGCCCAGCAGTTCTGGGACCGGAGCAAGGCGTACGAAGTCCGCGAAGATTCCGGCAAACCCAAGTACTACTGCCTGTCGATGCTGCCGTACCCGTCCGGCGCGCTGCACATGGGCCACGTGCGCAACTACACCATCGGCGACGTGATCTCGCGCTACAAGCGCATGACCGGGCACAACGTGCTGCAGCCGATGGGCTGGGACGCCTTCGGCCTGCCGGCCGAGAACGCCGCGATCAAGAACCGCACCGCGCCGGCGAAGTGGACCTACGCCAACATCGGCCACATGCGTTCGCAGCTGAAGTCGCTGGGCTACGCCATCGACTGGAGCCGCGAGTTTGCCACCTGCACGCCGGACTACTACGTGCACGAGCAGCGCATGTTCACCCGCCTGCTGCGCAAGGGCCTGGCCTACCGCAAGAACGCGGTGGTGAACTGGGATCCGGTCGACCAGACCGTGCTGGCCAACGAGCAGGTCATCGACGGCCGCGGCTGGCGGAGCGGCGCACTGGTGGAGAAGCGCGAGATCCCGCAGTGGTTCCTGCGCATCACCGACTACGCGCAGGAATTGCTCGACGGCCTGGACAAGCTGGAGGGCTGGCCGGAATCGGTCAAGACCATGCAGCGCAACTGGATCGGCCGCAGCGAGGGCCTGGAGATCCAGTTCGGCGTCGAGGGCTGCAGCGAGCCGCTCACCGTGTTCACCACCCGCCCGGACACGCTGATGGGCGTGACCTTCGTGTCGGTCGCCGGCGAGCATCCGCTGGCGCTGAAGGCGGCGAAGGACAATCCGCGGCTGGCCGCGTTCCTCGACGAACTGAAGAAGGGCGGCGTCTCCGAGGCGGAACTGGAGACCCAGGAAAAGCGCGGCATGGATACCGGCTGGAAGGCCGTGCATCCGATCACCGGCGAGCAGGTGCCGGTGTGGGTCGCCAACTTCGTGCTGATGGGCTACGGCACCGGCGCGGTGATGGCGGTGCCGGGCCACGACGAGCGCGATTTCGAATTCGCGACCAAGTACGGCCTGCCGATCCGGCAGGTGATCGCGCTGAAGTCGCCGAAGAACGAGGCCGAGGCGGAGTACGATCCGGCGAAGTGGCAGGACTGGTACGGCGACAAGACCCGGGAGATCGAACTGGTCAATTCCGCCGAGTTCGACGGGCTGGACTACCACGGCGCGTTCGAGGCGCTGGCCGAACGCTTCGAGCGCAAGGGCCAGGGGCAGCGCCGCGTCAACTACCGCCTGCGCGACTGGGGCGTTTCGCGCCAGCGCTACTGGGGCTGCCCGATCCCGGTGATCTACTGCGACAAGTGCGGCGCGGTGCCGGTGCCGGACGAGCAGTTGCCGGTGGTGCTGCCGGAGGACGTGACCCTGGACGGGGTGAAGTCGCCGATCAAGGCCGATCCGGAATGGCGCAAGTGCCGATGCCCCGAATGCGGCGGCGACGCCGAGCGCGAGACCGACACCTTCGACACCTTCATGGAGTCGAGCTGGTACTACGCGCGCTACACCAGCCCGGGCGCGAAGGACATGGTGGACAAGCGCGGCAACTACTGGCTGCCGGTGGACCAGTACATCGGCGGCATCGAGCACGCGATCCTGCACCTGATGTACTTCCGCTTCTACCACAAGCTGCTGCGCGACGCGCGCCTGGTGGACAGCGACGAGCCGGCGACCAACCTACTGACGCAGGGCATGGTGATCGCCGAGACCTTCTATCGCGACGCCGCCGACGGCTCGAAGGACTGGATCAATCCGGCCGACGTCGAGATCCAGCGCGACGACAAGGGCCGCGTGGCCGGCGCGACGCTGAAGGCCGACGGCCGGCCGGTGAACATCGGCCCGGTCGAGAAGATGTCCAAGTCGAAGAACAACGGCGTCGACCCGCAGGCGATGGTGGACAAGTACGGCGCCGACACCGTGCGCCTGTTCTCGATGTTCGCCGCGCCGCCGGAGCAGTCGCTGGAATGGAACGAGGCCGGCGTCGAGGGCATGGCGCGCTTCCTGCGCCGGCTGTGGACGCAGGTGCAGCGGCACGCCGAGGGCGGCCCCGCGCCGGCGCTGGACGCAGCCGCGCTGGACGCCGAACAGAAGGCGTTGCGTCGCAAGACCCACGAGACCATCACCCGGGTCGGCGACGATTACGGCAAGCGCCACAGCTTCAACACGGCGATCGCCGCGGTGATGGAACTGTCGAACGCGCTGGCCAAGTTCGCCGACGACAGCGCGCCCGGCCGCGCGGTCCGACAGGAAGCGCTGGAAGCGGCCGTGCTGCTGCTCAACCCGATCACCCCGCACGCCAGCCACGCCTTGTGGCAGGCGCTGGGCCATGCGGAGACGCTGCTGGAGGACGCGCCGTTCCCGCGCGCCGATCCGGCCGCGTTGGTCAGGGACGAACTGACCCTGGCCGTGCAGGTCAACGGCAAGCTGCGCGGCACCATCCAGGTCGCCGCCGACGCGCCGCGCGAGTCGATCGAACAACTGGCGCAGGCCGAGCCGAACACCGCCAAGTTCATGGAGGGCCTGCAGGTGAAGAAGATCATCATCGTGCCGGGCAAGGTGGTGAACATCGTCGCGGCATGAGCCGCCGCGCCGTTTCGCGGACTGGAAGTCGGTAGCTGCGCCTCCCGTAAAGATCCAGTGAAAACATGCAGTTACTGACAGAGCACCGCAGGCGCGACTTGTATCGCTTCGCGGGAGATTTGCCGCGCTCGAAACGGCACGGTTCACCTCCCGTCCGGCTTGGCTATTGCCGCTCCCGCCGGGCTCGTCCAGACTTCCGCCCATGACGCGAATTCGCATGTCCCCGCGGCTTGCCGCCATCGTCCTGATTGCCGCCGGCCTGTCGGCCTGCGGCTTCCACCTGCGCAACCGGATCGCCCTGCCGCCGGACCTGGGGCCGGTCAAGGTGGTTTCGACGGCTACCTACAGTCCGTTGGCCGAATCGGTGTCGCGCGGCCTGCAGGCCGCCGGCGCGACGCTGGCCCCCGAAGGTGCCGAGGACGTCGCCGCCCTGAACATCCTATCCGAACGCTGGGGCGACCGTCCGATCGCGATCGATGAGCTCGGCCGCGCGCAGGAATACAGTCTGCGGTATGCGGCCGTGTTCGAATTCGTCCGCGGCGACGGCAGCGAACTGGTGCCGCAGCAGGTGGTCGAACTGTCGCGCGACTACGTCACCCCGCCGATCGATGCTACGGGTACCGACACCGAGCGCGAAGTGCTGGCCAACGAACTGCGCAAGGAAATGGCCGCCTCGATCCTGCGCCGCGTGGACAGCGTGATCCAGAACGGCGCCGCGGGCGCGCACGACGCCGGAACCGTTCCGCTGCAAAGCGCCGATCCCGACGATGCGCCGCCGTCGGACACTCTCCCGGCTGTGCCGCCGATCGACCAACCCTGATGGAGCTGACCCCGGAACGGCTGGCCGGGCAGTGCGGCGAAGGGCCACTGCTGCCGGCCTACCTGATCGCCGGACCCGAAATGCTGCGCGTGCTCGAAGCGGCCGACGCGGTACGCGCCGCCGCGCGCGTGCAGGGCATCGGCGAGCGTGAGGTGTTCGACGCCGACGGCCGCGATTTCGACTGGAACTCCCTGGAATCCGCGTTCAACGCGCCCAGCCTGTTCAGCGCCCGGCGCCTGCTCGAACTGCGCCTGCCTTCCGGCAAGCCCGGCAAGGAAGGCGCCGAGGTCATCGCCGGCTTCTGCGCCGATCCGCCGGCCGACGTGGTGCTGCTGGTCACCGCCGGCGAATGGAGCAAGTCGCATGCCGGCAAGTGGAGCGAGGCGATCGGCCGGATCGGCGCGACCGCCGTCGCCTGGGCGATCAAGCCGCACGAGATGAACGGCTGGGTCGAATCGCGGCTGCGCGCGAAGGGGCTGCGCGCCGGACGCGACGCGGTGCAGGTCCTGGTCGAGCGGGTCGAGGGCAACCTGCTGGCGGCCGCGCAGGAAATCGACAAGCTGGCCCTGCTGGCGGACGGACAGACCCTGGACGCGGCGGCGATGGAGACGCTGGTCGCCGACGCCGCGCGCTTCGACGTGTTCCGCCTGATCGACGCGATGCTGTCCGGGCAGGGCGCGCAGGCCGCGCGCATGCTCGCCGGCCTGCGTGCCGAGGGCGAGAACGTCGCCGGCCTGTTGCCGATGATCGTGCGCACTCTGCTGCAATGCGCAGCGCTGACCAAGGCGCAGGCGCGCGGCGGCAACCTGGGCGCGGAAATGAAATCGCAGGGCATCTGGGAAAGCCGGCAGGCCCCGTTCAAGCGCGCTCTGCAACGCCACGCCAATCCCGCGCGCTGGGATCGCTTCGTCGCCGAAGCCTCGCGCATCGACCGCACCGCCAAGGGCCGCGGCGACGGCGACGCTTGGCTGCTGCTGGAGCGGCTGCTGCTGGCGGTGGCGGACGCGAAGGCGACGCGGCTGCTGGCGGCATGAAATCCCGCCTCCACCTGATCTACGGCGGCACCTTCGATCCGATCCACGACGGCCACATCGCCATCGCCCGCGCTGCGCGCGACGAACTGCGCACGACCGTCTGGCTGATGCCCGCCGCCGACCCGCCGCATCGCCCCGCGCCGGGCGCGGATGCGCGGCAGCGGGCGCGAATGCTGGAACTGGCCATCGGCGACGAAGCCGGGCTGCGCGTGGACCTGCGCGAACTGCGCCGCGCCGAACGCGACCCCGAAGCGCGCTCGTACACCTTCGACACCCTGCGTGAACTGCGCGGCGAACTCGGCGATGCGGCGCCGCTGGCGCTGCTGGTCGGCGCCGACAGCTTCGTCGGCCTGCCGACCTGGCGGGAATGGCGGCGTCTGTTCGACCTGGCCCACATCGTGATCGCCGAGCGTCCCGGCGTCCCGCTCGACGGCGAATTGCCGCCCGAACTGGCCGCCGCGACCGCGGGACGCTGGCGCGACCGCGCGAAGGCCCTCGCCGATACACCGGCCGGACATATCTTCCGCCTGCACCAGCCGCTGCGCGAGGAATCGGCCACCGACCTGCGCCGCCGCATCGCCGCGGGACTGCCGTGGCGGGAACGGGTGCCGGCCGCGGTCGCCGACTACATCGATCGCAACGGCCTCTACCGCCGGGCGGCGCTATAATCCGCCCCGGTTTTCCGCAAATACCCAAGCCTTTGAGCAGCCAAGCGCAAATCATCAAGACCCGGCTCCCCAATCCGCCGCCGCCCACCCCGGCCCTGCTCGCCAGCGTGCATGCGGCCGTCGAGGAACTGAAGGCCAAGGATGTCGTCGAGATCGACGTGCGCGGCAAGTCCAGCGTCACCGACTACCTGGTGATCGCCTCGGGCACCTCGACCCGGCACGTCAAGTCGATCGCCGACGAAGTGGTCAAGTTCGCCAAGAAACTGGACGTGATGCCGCTGGGCGTGGAGGGCGAGCGCGAGGCCGAATGGGTGCTGGTCGACCTGGGCGACGTTGTCGTCCACGTGATGCTGCCGCGGGTGCGCGAGTTCTACGCGCTGGAACGGCTGTGGACGGTCGGCGACCAGACACCGGAAGAGACGGCCCCGGAAACCGCGGAAGAAAGCCGCCCCTGACCGCCGTGCCCGCGCGCGGACGCCCTGCATGAAAGCGCGCCTGATCGCCACCGGCGAACGCGCGCCGTCGTGGGTCGCGGAAGGGTTCGGTGAGTACCGCAAGCGCCTGTCGCACTGGCTGCCGCTGGAATTGGTCGAAGTCGAACCCGGCCTGCGCGGCAAGGGCCGCGACCCGCAGCGCGCGATCGAGGACGAAGGCCGGCGCGTGCTGGCCGCCCTGCCGAAGAACGCCCATGTCGTCGCGCTGGAAGTGACGGGAAAGCAGCACACGTCCGAACACCTGGCGCAGCGGCTGGAACATTGGCGCGGCCAGGGCCGCGACCTGGCCTTCCTGATCGGCGGGCCGGAAGGCCATGCGCCCGAGGCGCTGGCCGCCGCGCACGAGCAATGGTCGCTGGGTCCGCTGACCCTGCCGCACATGCTGGCGCGGCTGGTGGTCGCCGAGCAGTTGTACCGGGCCGCGGCGCTGCTGGCGAACCATCCGTACCACCGCGCCTGAGGGAATTGCTTCCCCGGCCGGGAATGCGATGGCTTGCCCGTCGTTCCCGCGTGACCAGCCATTCGGCTGTTGAAAACCGCAAGAACGACGGGCAGAACCTGTCCTGCCGACCTGGTTACTGCACCGAGAACACGATCGGCACCAGTCCGTAGGCCTGCACCGCATGGCCGTCGCGCATCGCCGGCTGGAAGCGCCAGGTCTTCAGCACGTGGCGCTGGGCCGCGCGATCCAGGTTGCGGTTGCCGCTGCTCTGTTCGACGACGGCTTCGAGCGGCGCGCCGTCCACGTCGACCAGGATCCTCAGCAGCACCGTGCCGCCGATGCCGGCGCTCTGCTCGGCGCGCGGATACGGCGGCGGCGTGGCCCGCAGATAGGCGAGCTGGTTGACCGAAACCGGGCCGGCGACCGGGGCGATGTCGGCCGGGGCGTTGCCTTCGACCGTTGGCTCGACGGCGATGCTGCCGTTGTCGACGGCCGGGGTCGGCGTGGTCGGGACCGCGATACGGTCGACCTGCGGCGCGCGCGGCTGCGGGCGGGCGATCGGCACGGGATCCGGCACTGGCGGCCGTTCGACCTCGATCTTCTTCAGCCAGACCGGCGGCTTCGACTCGTCGGGCAGGGTGGCCTGCGGCGGTTGCGCCGCCATCGGCATCAACAGCAGCAGGAAAGCCAGGACATGCACCGCGGCCACCGCGGCGTAGGCGAGGATGCGCCCGGCGTCGAGGCGCGGGCTGGAACCCCAGGGCAAGCTGCGAACCATGATCCACCTCCATAGCGGGTATGCGAGAGGAACAACGCGCGAACCGGGCGGGCGGGGTTGTCGCCGTCCGCCCGTGGCCGACATTGCGCCCGTTGCGGAAACCGCGCAAGGGGGCGGAAACGAAGAAGCCCCGCTGCGCGCAGCGGGGCTTCCGAGGCCGGCGGAAGGGAGGGCCTTACCGGCCCAGTTCGAACACCACGTCTAGGTTCACCGACACCGTGGTTTCGCCCGGCGAGACCTGGGTGGACTCGGCATCGGCGGCCATCGCCTTCATCGCCATCATCGGCACCGGGCGGGGGATGCCGCCGCCACGGCCGCTTTCGTCGATGCTGACGATGCGCCGCACGCGCAGGTTCAGCGCCTTGGCGTAGGTTTCGGCGCGCGCCTGCGCCTTCTGCAGCGCGGCCAGGCGGGCCTCGTCGTAGACCGGCTCGGGCTGGTCGATGCCGAAGCTGGGGCCGTTGATGTCGTTGGCGCCGCTGGCGGCCAGCGCGTCCAGCACCTCGCCCAGCTTGGCGATGTCGCGCACTTTCAGGCTGACCGTGTTGCGCGCCTCGTAGCCGGTGATCTTCGGCGGCTGGTCCTGCTGGTAGCGGTATTGCGGGTTCAGGCCGACGCCGCTGGTCTGGATGTCCTTCTCGGCGATGCCGGCGGCCTTGATCGCGTCCATCACCCTGGCCATCTGTGCGGCGTTCTGGCGCATCGCGGTATTGCCGTCGGCGGCCTGGGCGACCACGCCGGCCGAGATCGTGGCCACGTCCGGGACGCGTTTGGCCTCGGCGTTGGCCGAGACGTTGAGCAGGGTGCCGTCGCCGGTCGCGGCGGCGGGAACGTTCTGGGCGCAGGCGGACATGGCGAGGGTTCCGGGGACGAGGGACAGGGCAAGCAGCATGGAGCGAACGGGAAAACGCATGGAAGTCTCCTTGGTTGCGGCGGTGACCGCGAATGGTAGCGATGGCCGGACGGCTTTCGCCACGCGGACCCTCCGATGAACGCGTTGTGAGCCGGATCGGGGTTCGGCGCCACCGGGTGGATTGTGCGGTCATTCAGTCAGGTGCCGCGGGTTATCCTGACAAGATGCTTTTTCTGGCCTCCCAATCGCCGCGCCGCGCCGAACTGCTGACCCGCCTGGGTCTGCGTTTCGAACGCATCGACCTAGACCTTCCCGAAGTCCGCCAGCCGGGCGAAACCGCCGCGGACTACGTGCGCCGGGTGGCGCGCGAGAAGGCCGCGGCGGGCCTGGCCCGGCTGGGCGCGGCGACGGATGCGGTGGTGCTGGGCGCGGATACCGAAGTGGTGCTGGACGACCTCGTGTTCGGCAAGCCGGCCGACGAAGCCGATGCTGCGGCGATGCTGCGCCGTTTGTCCGGACGCACGCACCGGGTGATCACCGCGGTGTCGGTGGTCGCCGCCGGGCGCGCGGCGCAGGCCGAGTCGGTCACCGAGGTGGCGTTCGACGACCTCTCGGACGAAGACATCGCCGATTACCTCGCCAGCGGCGAGGCGATGGGCAAGGCCGGCGCCTACGGCATACAGGGCCGGGCCGAACGCTACGTGGTCCGGCTCGACGGCAGCTACTCCGGCGTGATGGGCCTGCCGCTGCACGAGACGGCGAAACTGCTGAAGCAATTCGGAGTGCTTTGATGTCCGAGGAAATCCTCGTCAACGTGACCCCGCGCGAAACCCGCGTCGCGGTGGTCGAGAACGGCATGCTGCAGGAGCTGCACATCGAGCGCGGCTGGCGGCGCGGCGTGGTCGGCAACATCTACAAGGGCAAGGTGCAGCGGGTGATGCCGGGCATGCAGGCGGCGTTCGTCGACGTCGGGCTGGAACGCGCCGCGTTCCTGCACGCCAACGACATCGTGCGCCCGGCGACCGGCGGCGAGAGCGAGGACATGGCGCTGGGCCCGGTCGCCGCCGCGCCGATCGTGGGCCTGTTGCGCGACGGCCAGGACATCGTGGTGCAGGTGGTCAAGGATCCCATCGGCAGCAAGGGCGCGCGCCTGACCACGCAGATCAGCATCCCGTCGCGCTACCTGGTGCTGCTGCCGCAGTCGCGGGCGATCGGCGTGTCCGCGCGGATCGAGGACGAGGGCGAACGCCTGCGCCTGAAGACGCTGGTCGGGCGGCTGGCCGAAAGCCACGGCGGCTACGGCTACATCGTCCGCACCAACGCCGAGGGCCAGCCGGAAGAGGCGCTGGCCGAGGACATCGCCTACCTGTCGCGGGTCTGGAACGTGGTCGAGCGCCGTGGCCGCGAGGCGTCTTCGCAGGCCTGCATCTACGAGGACCTGAGCCTGCCGCTGCGCGCGGTGCGCGACCTGATCCGCAAGGACGTGGAGAAGGTGCGGGTGGATTCGCACGAGACCTACGAGAAGCTGCAGGCCTTCGTCGCCAAGTACATGCCGGTGCTGGCCGAGCGCATCGAGCACTACGCCGGCGACCGCCCGATCTTCGACCTGTACGGCGTGGAGGACGAGATCGGCCGTGCGCTGGACAAGCAGGTGCCGCTGAAGTCCGGCGGCTACCTGGTGATCGACCAGACCGAGGCGATGACCACCATCGACGTCAACACCGGCTCGTTCCTGGGCCAGCGCAACCTGGAGGAGACCGTCTACCGCACCAACCTGGAGGCGGCGCAGGCGGTGGCCCGGCAACTGCGGCTGCGCAACCTGGGTGGCATCATCATCATCGACTTCATCGACATGGACGACGCCGAGCACAAGCGCCAGGTGCTGCGCACCCTGGAGAAGTCGCTGTCGCGCGACCACGCCAAGACCACGGTCTACGACTTCTCGCCGCTGGGACTGGTCGAGATGACGCGCAAGCGCACGGTCGAGAGCCTGGAGCGGCAGTTGTGCGAGCCCTGCCACGAATGCGGCGGTCGCGGCGCGGTGAAGACGGCCGAGACGGTGACCTACGAGATCTTCCGCGAGATCACGCGGGCGGTGCGGCAGTTCGAGGCGGCGCGGCTGCTGGTGATCGCTTCGCCGAAGGTGGTGGCGCGGATCACCGACGAGGAATCGCCGGCGGTGGCGGAACTGGAGGAGTTCCTGGGCAAGTCGATCCGTTTCCAGGCGGACGACCAGTATTTGCAGGAGCAGTTCGATGTCGTGCTGCTTTGATTTCAAGTCCTTCCTCCTGGTTCGTAAGTTTATGGCGGTCTGATGCCCACTCCGTTGCGCCGCCGTTTGCGTCTTGCCCGTCGCGGCTTCGGTTATGCCGTGGCGATTGCGCTGGTGTGCGTGGCGGTCGTGGTCGGGGTGGCCAGCCGTTTGTTGCCGTTGGCCGAGCGGCATCCGGAGCGGATCGCGGCGTGGTTGAGCGAGCGCGCCGGGCGGCCGGTGGCGTTCGATCGGGTCGAGACCGAGTGGACCCGGCGCGGGCCGTTGCTGCGGCTGGATGGTTTGCGCATCGGTGCGAATGCCGATGCGCCGAACGAAAGCGCAGGTGCGGATGAAGGCGTTCGCATCGGCCGGGCCGAAGTGCTGGTGTCGATGTATCGCGGCCTGCTGCCGGGACATGCGTTCACCGAGGTGCGACTGCGTGGCCTGTCGCTGACGCTGCAACGCGCCGACGACGGCGTGTGGTCGGTGCAGGGATTGCCGGGGCAGCAACCCGGCGGCGATCCGTTGAAGACCCTGGAAGGCCTGGGCGAATTGCAGGTGATCGGCGGACGCCTGGCGATCGTCGCGCCGTCGTTGGGTTGGGACGTGAGCTTGCCGAAGATCGACCTGCGCGTGCAGGCGAACGGCGGTCGCGTGCGCGCCGGCGCGCGGGTGCTGGCGCGCGAAGGCAGCGAGCCCTTGCGCGTGGCGCTGGATTTCGACCGCCAGCGCGGCGACGGCCGCGCCTACCTGCAAGGCCGGCCGGCGGATCTGCGCGACTGGTCGCCGCTGCTGGCCTGGGGCGGCGTGCGCGTCGGCGCGGGGCAGGGCCGCACCGACGTCTGGGTGCGCCTGCGCCGGCATCGGGTGGAGATGGCGACCGCGGACGTGCAACTGCGCCAGGTCGAATTGCGGCGCGACGTTTCGCCCGGCGGCCAGCGCGTGGTTTTCGACCAGGTGGGCGGTCGCCTGCGCTGGCGCGTGCGCGAAGGCGGCTGGCGACTGGACGCGCCGACCCTGCGCATCGGCCAGCAGCGCGCCGCGCCGCCGCAGAAGCTCGACGGCCTGCTGCTGGCCGGCGGCGCCGATTACGCCTTGCAGGCGTGGCAGATCGACGCCGCGCCGCTGTTCGCGGTGCTGGCGCTGAGCGATTTCGTCGAGCCCGGCTTGCGCGACTGGCTGGTCGCCGCGCGTCCGGATGCGCAAATGTCGAAGCTGTCGCTGGCCGGCGTACGCGGCGGTGCGCTGAGCGCGCAGGGGCATCTGGACGGCGTGCGTTTCGCCGCGATCGGCGACGCGCCGGGCATCGACGGCCTGCGCGGCGATTTTTCCGGCGATGGCGATGGCTTCGCGCTGAAGCTCGATCCGCAGGCGAAATTGCGCTTCGACTGGCCGCGCGGCTTCGGCGTGGTCCACGACGTGACGCTCGACGGCGAAGTCGCCGGCTGGCGCGAGGGCGCGGGCTGGCGCATCGCCACGCCGGCGCTGCGCGTGCAGGGCACGGACTATGGCGCGAACGCGCGCGGCGGACTGTGGTTCCAGGGCGACGGCACGCGGCCGTGGATCGACCTGGCCGCCGAACTCGACGACGCGCCGGTGACCGTGGCCAAGGGCTTCTGGGTCCACCACCGGATGTCGGAAGCGGCGGTGCGATGGCTGGACGCCGCGCTGGTCGCCGGTCGCGTGACCGGCGGGCGCGGGCTGGTGTCCGGCGACCTGGACGACTGGCCGTTCACCGGCAACGACGGGCGCTTCGAGGCGACCGCGCGCATCGTCGGCGGCGATTTCCGTTTCCAGCCGGACTGGCCGTTGCTGGAACGCACGGATGCCGACATCGCCTTCATCGGAAACGGCTTCTCGGTCGGAGGCAGCGGTGTGCTGGATGGCGTGCAGGTCGACCACTTCGACGTCGGCATTGCGGACTTCAAGGTATCCGATCTCGATATCCGCGCCAGCGTCGCGTCCGACGCGGCGAAGATGCTGCAACTGCTGCGCCACAGCCCGCTGCAGAAGTCCTATGGCGAAGCGATGGGCGGCTTGTCGGCCGGCGGCCCGGCGCGCGGCGATTTCGCCTTGTTGCAGCCGCTGCGCGAGGAGAACGCCGCGCACAGGCGCCTGCAGGGCAAGGTGGAATTGCAGGGCGCCAAATTGGCCGACAAACGCTGGGACCTGGCCTTCGACGAAGTGCGCGGCGAGGTGCGCTACGACCATGACGGCTTTGCCGCCGAATCGCTGGCGGTGAAGCGCAACGGCGCGCCGGGCCGGTTGTCGCTGCGCGCCGGCGGCAGCGTGCGCGACCGCACGCAGGCGTTCGAGGCGGAACTGTCCGCGCCGTTGACGGCCGAGGAACTGCTGGACCGCGCGCCGGACCTGGCGTGGCTGAAGGAATACATCCGTGGCCGTTCGCAATGGAACGTCGGCGTGACGGTTCCCGAGGGCGGTGGCGCGACGCGGCTGCGCCTGCGTTCGGACCTGGTCGGCACCACGCTGGCCCTGCCTGCGCCGCTGGCCAAGCCGGCGGCGGAGCCGCTGGCGACCACCGTCGGCGCACCGCTGCCGGTGGAAAACGGGCAGGTCGAGATCGCCTTCGGCAAGCGCATGGCCCTGCGTGCGCGCAGCGGCAACGGCCAGACCGGCGTGCGCGTGGCGCTGGGCAGCGACAGCGTGGCCGAACCGGCGCCGGCCTCCGGGCTGGTCGCCGGCGGCCGCGCCGGCACGCTCGACGCGCTGGGCTGGGCCGGTTTCGCCGGCGGCGATGGCGGCGGCCAACTGCCATTGCGGCAGATCGACGTCGCCGCCGATCACCTGTTGCTGATCGGTTCGGATTTCCCCGATGCCCGCGTGCAGGTCAGGCCGTCCGGCGATGCGTTGTCGGTGACCCTGGACGGCGCGGCGCTGGCCGGTTCGGTCGTCGTGCCGAATGCGAAGAACGGCCGCATCGTCGGCAAGCTCTCGCGCCTGTACTGGCGCGCGCCGGCCGCCGCCACAGCGCCGGCGCAGAACGCGCCTGCGCAAGGCATGTCCGCCAACGACTACGACCCGGCCGCGGTGCCGCCGCTGGCGCTGGACGTGGACGACCTGCGGTTCGCCGACGCCAGGCTGGGCGCGGCGCAACTGCGCACCGCACAGACCGCGACGGGTATGCGCATCGAGCAATTGGCGCTGGGTTCGGCGAAGCAGAAGATCAGCGTCAACGGCGATTGGTCGGGACGCGGCGCGGCGGCGCGCACGCATCTGCTGGCGCAGGTCGACAGCCAGGACGTCGGCGCGCTGCTCGACGACCTGGGCCTCAAGGGCCGCGTCGACGGCGGCCACGGCAGCCTGAAGGCGGACATGGCCTGGCCCGGCGGTCCGGCGGATTTCTCGCTGGCGTCGCTGCAGGGCAATCTCGACATCGCCGCGCGCGACGGCCAGTTGCTGCAGGTGGAGCCTGGCGCCGGCCGCATGCTGGGCCTGCTCAGCGTGACCCAGTTGCCGCGGCGGCTGATGCTGGATTTCCGCGACCTGTTCGACAAGGGCTTCGCTTTCAACCGCATCGAGGGCAAGCTGGCCTTTGGCGACGGCAGCGCGCGCAGCGACGCTTTCACCATCGACGGCCCGGCCGCGGAAATCCGCATCCGCGGCCGCACCGACCTGCGCGCGCAGCAGTTCGACCAGACCATCGACGTATCGCCCAAGTCCGGCAACCTGCTGACCGTGGTCGGCGCGGTCGCCGGCGGGCCGGTCGGTGCGGCGGTCGGCGCGGCCGCCAACGCGGTGCTGAAGAAGCCGCTGGGCGGGATCGGCGCCAAGACCTACCGCGTCACCGGGCCGTGGAAGGACCCCAAGGTCGAGGTGATCGGGCGCGAACAGTCGCGCGTGCGCGAGGCGACCGCCAGCCCGCGCGCCGGGGCGGCGGACTGATCGCGTCGCCCGCTCCTACAATGACTTGCATTTGCCGCGCATCGGCGCAAATTGGCTTTCCATGAACACGAATTCCCTGACCCTGGCCGAATCCCGTCTGCTGCTCCCCGCCGGCCTCGACCCGAACGGCCTCGACCGGGCCTTCGGCGCGCTGCTCGGCCCCGGCATCGACTTCGGCGACCTGTATTTCCAGCACGCCCGGCGCGAAAGCTGGACCGTCGAGGACGGCATCGTCAAGGACGGCGCGCACTCGATCGAACAGGGCGTCGGCGTGCGCGCGATCTCCGGCGAGAAGACCGGCTTCGCCTATTCCGACGACATCAACGCGCACGCGCTGCTGGAAGCGGCGAATTCCGCGCGCGCCATCGCCCGCGACGGCGGCGCGCTGTCGCCGCATCCGCTGGCGCGCAACAGCGGCCATGCGCTGTACGCCAGCGACGATCCGATCGACGGCCTCGGCAACGACGCCAAGGTCGAGGCGCTGCGCCGGGTCGATCGGTTGCTGCGCGCCGCCGACCCGCGGGTGAAGCAGGTGACCGTCAGCCTGTCCGGCGGCGTCGACACCGTGCTGGTTGCGCGCAGCGACGGCGTGCTGGCCGCCGACGTGCGCCCGCTGGTGCGGATGAACGTCTCGGTCATCGTCGAACAGAACGGCCGCCGCGAATCCGGCTACGCCGGCTACGGCGGCCGCTATTCGTACGCCGAACTGCTGGGCGACGGCAAGCCGGAGAAGTTCGCCCGCGAAGCCCTGCGCCAGGCGCTGGTCAACCTGGAAGCGATCGACGCGCCGGCCGGCAACCTGCCGGTGGTGCTGGGCAGCGGCTGGCCGGGCGTGCTGCTGCACGAGGCGGTCGGGCACGGCCTGGAAGGCGACTTCAACCGCAAGGGCACCTCGACCTATGCCGGCCGAATCGGCCAGCGCGTCGCCGCGCCCGGCGTGACCATCGTCGACGACGGCACCCTGCACGGCCGGCGCGGTTCGCTCAACGTTGACGACGAAGGCACGCCGACGAACTGCACCACGCTGATCGAAGACGGCGTGCTGGTCGGCTACATGCAGGACAGCCACAACGCGCGACTGATGGGCATGGCCCCGACCGGCAATGGCCGTCGCGAATCGTTCGCGCACCTGGTGATGCCGCGCATGACCAATACCTACATGCTGGCCGGCGAGCGCGATCCCGAGGAGATGATCCGTTCGGTGAAGCGCGGCCTGTACGCGG
The DNA here is from genome assembly GCA_047601245.1 of Pseudoxanthomonas sp. GTDB lineage: Bacteria > Pseudomonadota > Gammaproteobacteria > Xanthomonadales > Xanthomonadaceae > Pseudoxanthomonas_A. The sequence goes on along the minus strand of JASGJU010000002.1, from coordinate 1,599,486 downwards.
TCAATTTCGGCGGCGGGCAGGTGGACATCACCTCGGGCAAGTACGTGTTCTCGGCGACCGAGGCCTACCTGATCGAGGACGGCAAGGTCACCGCGCCGGTCAAGGGCGCGACCCTGATCGGCAACGGCCCGGAAACCATGCGCAAGGTGAAGATGGTCGGCCACGACCTGGCCATCGACGACGGTGTCGGCGTCTGCGGCAAGGACGGGCAGAGCGTGCCGGTGGGTGTGGGCCAGCCGTCGTTGTTGATCGACGGGATCACGGTCGGCGGGACGAGGGCCTGATGCGTCATCAGGCCATGTTGCTGGCGTCGGTATGGAAGGTCAGGTGGTTGCTCGCCGGGTCGTCGATGGTGATTTCCCACGAGCCCCATTCCTGCAATTGCGGCTCGCCCGGTCGCGCATTGCCGAATTCCTTCGCGCGCAATTCGGCCATGTAGGCATGCACGTCGGCAACGGGGATGCGCACTGCGGAGCCGGGCGTGCCATCGCCGTAATGCTCGGACAGGTGCAGCACGCAGTCGCCTTTTCGCACGCCCATGTACAGCGGTGCCCATGGCTCGAAGCGGTGTTCGAACACCCGCTCGAATCCCAGGAAGTCCAGGTAGAAGGCCTTGGTGCGATCTTCGTCGAAGCTGCGCAGGATGGGAGTGGGGTGGCCGAATGACATGACTTCTCCCTTGCGGTTGATGACTGCGGCGATGTTGCTTTTGCCCGTCGTTCCCGCCTTCGCGGGAATGGCGATCTCAATCTTCGTTGTGATCTTCGGAATCTTCGTCTTCGTCGAATCCTTCTTCGGAATCTTCGTTGCCCGCATCCGCCAGCAGCGCCCGCGCTTCCTGGAACAGTTCGCGGAACGCGCGCGGCGGCTTGTTCTTCGCCTTTTCGTCGTGGGCGTTGCGGATCAGCTGGCGCAGCTTCTGCCGGTCGGCAGCCGGGAATTCGTCCAGCAATTCCGCCAGCGCCGCATCGCCGTCCGCAAGCAGGCGTTCGCGCCACTGTTCGGCCTGGTGCAGCAGTGCGGTGGCCTTGCGCACGCTTTCGCCGCTGTCGTCCAGCGCCTCGCGGATGGCGGCCAGCGTTTCGTCGTCCTCGCGGCGCATCTGCTTGGCCAGGAATTGCAACTGGCGCTTGTGCGCGATGTGCGAGGTGATGCGCCGGGTCTCGTGGATGTGCGGCAGCAGGTTCTCGGGGATCGGCAGCTTGGCCAGCCGCGCCGGCGGCAGCGCCGCCAGCTTTTCGGCCAGCGCGCGGATTTCCAGCGCGTCCTCGCGCTGCTGGCTGCGGCTGGGGCTGTAGAATTCGCCGGTTTCGGGGTCGCGTCCTCGCATGGCAACAGGATAAGGCATTGAACGCAGTCATTTCTTCTCCCACGGACGACAGCCTGCAAAGGCTCGACCACCTGGCCGATCTCGGCCGGCGCCTGCTGGACGCGGCGAAACGGCGCGGCGCGACCCAGGCCGAGGTCAGTTGCAGCGAGGAGCGCGGCCTCAACGTCAGCGTGCGCATGGGCGAGGTCGAAACGGTCGAATCGACCCGCGACCGCGGCATCGCCGTCACCGTCTACTTCGGCAAGCGCAAGGGCAGCGCCAGCACCGCCGACCTGCGCGAGGAAAGCCTGGAGGCGACGGTCGAGCAGGCCTGCGCCATCGCCCGCCATACCGAGGACGACGACGCGGCCGGGCTGGCCGACGCGGCGTTGATGGCGCGCCCGCTCGCGGACGGCGCGTTCCCCGACCTGGACCTGTGGCATCCGTGGGCGCTGGACGCCGACCGCGCCATCGACCTGGCGCTGGCCTGCGAGGCGGCCGGCCGCGACGCCGACCCACGCATCGGCAATTCCGACGGCGCTTCGCTGGGCAGCGGCGCCAGCCTGTCGGTGTACGCGAATTCGCACGGTTTCGTCGGCCGCGAAAGAAGCAGCCAGCATTCGCTCGGCGTCGCCCTGATCGCGGGGCAGGGCGAGGACATGCAGCGCGACGGCTGGTACAGCGTGGGCCTGGCCGCGGCCGACCTGGAGAATCCCGCCGACATCGGCCGCCGCGCCGCCGAGCGCACGCTCGCGCGGCTGCATCCGCGCAGCGTCGCCACCGGCGAATACTCGGTGCTGTTCGCCGCGGAAGTCGCGCGTTCGCTGATCGGCCACCTGCTCGGCGCGGTGTCCGGCGGCGCGCTGTACCGCCGCGCCAGTTTCCTGCTCGACCATGCCGGCAGGCGGATCTTTCCCGAATGGTTCTCCATCGTCGAGCGGCCGCTGCTGAAGCACGGCCTGCGTTCGGGCGCGTTCGACGCCGAAGGCGTGGCCACGCGCGAGTCGGCGCTGGTCGAGGCCGGCGTGCTGCAGCGCTACGTATTGGGCAGCTATTCGGCGCGCAAGCTGAGCCTGCAGACCACCGCCAACGCCGGCGGCGTGCACAACCTCGAAGTGAAGGAGAACGCGGGCGGATTCGACGAACTGCTACGCGGCATGGGCCGCGGCCTGCTGGTGACCGAACTGATGGGGCAGGGCGTCAATCCCGTGACCGGCGACTATTCGCGCGGCGCGGCCGGATTCTGGGTCGAGAACGGCGAAATCGCGTATCCGGTGGACGGGATTACCGTCGCCGGCAACCTCAAGGACATGTTCGCCGGCCTGCAGGCGGTCGGCGGCGACGTCGACCGGCGCTCGCACATCGGCGTCGGCTCGGTGCTGGCGGGCAGGATGACGGTGGCCGGGGAACGGTGAACATCCCGGCGATGCGCGGCTTGCTTGACAGCGCAGGCGCGCGCGGAGACAGTGTCGCGGTTCGCAGCCGTTTCTTACCAACTCAACCGGGGATATGCCATGAGTGACTTCGAGAACCTCACTGCGCCGCCGCCCGCGCCGGACGGCGTGCCCGGCGCCGAGGAAAAGCAATGGGCCATGTTCGCCCACCTGTCGGCCCTGAGCGGCCTGTTCACCGGCGGCCTTGGCGCCATCGTCGGACCGTTGATCATCTGGCTGATCAAGAAGGACACGCTGCCGTTCGTCAACGACCAGGGCAAGGAAGCGCTCAACTTCAACATCACCGTGCTGATCGCCCTGGTGGTGTTGAGCATCGTCGGCACCGTGCTGCTGGTGGTGCTGATCGGGTTCCTGTTCCTGCTCGCCGCCGCCGCGGTCGGCGTCGCCTGGCTGGTCCTGACCATCATCGCCACGATCAAGGCCAACGAGGGCGTTGCCTACCGCTATCCGCTGACCTTGCGCCTGATCAAGTAAGCGCGACGTCATCCGCATGAGACGCAAGGCCCGGCATTGCCGGGCCTTGCTTTTTCCATGACGCACATCCATGCGCGTCACCCTTCGGGCGGCTTCGCCGTGGAAAACGGCCGTCCTGCCGTTTTTTCAGTGGTCGCGTTCGACCGCCAGCCGTCCCAGCGCCGCCAGCGCGGCGGCGCGCTCGCCGAACGGCTCCAGCGCGGTGCGCATCGCCGCGGCCAGTTCGCCCAGCTTCGCCTTCGCGCCGTCCATGCCCAGCAGCGCCGGATAGGTCGACTTGATCTGCGCGGCGTCCTTGCCGGCGGTCTTGCCGAGGCGTTCGGAACTGGATTCGACGTCGAGGATGTCGTCGCGCACCTGGAAGGCCAGGCCCAGCGCGGCGGCGGCGGTGTCCAGGCGGGCAAGGCCGCTTTCCGATGCGCCGCCACCCAGTGCGCCCATGCGCACCGCGGCGCGGATCAGCGCGCCGGTCTTGAGCGCGTGCATGCGTTGCAATTCGTCCAGCGCCTGCACGCAGCCGGTGGCGTCGATGTCCAGCGCCTGCCCGCCGCACATGCCGCCGGCGCCACTGGCGTCGGCCAGCGTGCGCAGCCAGTCCACGCGCAACTGCGCCGGTGCGTCTGCGGCGGCGATGACTTCGAACGCGCGCGTCTGCAGGGCGTCGCCAGCCAGGATCGCGGTGGCTTCGTCGAAGGCCACGTGCACGGTCGGCCGGCCGCGGCGCAGCGTGTCGTCGTCCATCGCCGGCAGATCGTCGTGGACCAGCGAATAGGCGTGGACCAGTTCGACCGCGGCGGCGGGTGCGTCGAGCAGGGTTTCGTCCGCATCGAACAGCGCGCCGGCGGCGTAGACCAGCAACGGGCGCATGCGCTTGCCGCCGCCGAGCGCGGCGTGCCGCATCGCCGCGTGCAGGCGCTGCGGCGGCAGGTCGGCGCGGGGCAGGGCGCGTTCCAGCGCGGTTTCGACGCGTTGTGCCCAGCGCGCGAACGGAGCCTCAGTCGGCATCGGGCGGCGCGAACGGTTCGGCGTTTTCCGGCCGGTCCGGATCGCTGAGCAGGCGCACGCGCAGTTCGGCCTGCTCCAATGCGCCCTGGCACTGGCGGTACAGGCCGACGCCGCGCTCGTAGGCGGCCAGCGACTGCTCCAGGGTCATGTCGCCGTGTTCCATCTTCTCGACCAGTTGCTCGAGCTCTTCCAGCGATTTCTCGAAGCTGGCGACCGGCGAGGCTTCGGCTTCGGGGGCGGGTTTCTTGGCCATGTGCGCAGTTTATAGATTCGGCCCGTGTTTTGCGGGATCGGGCTCGCCCGCCGCCGCGGGATCCGGGGTTTTCCAGCACAGGCGCGCGTGGTGCCGCTTCAGCCAGGCATCGAACCCGGCCGAGAGGATCGCATCCCCGGCCGCCAGCAGTTCGCCGTCCGCATCGGACAGCAGCGGCATGATCTCGCGCATCCAGGTCGGGATGCCGCGCTCCTGCAGCAGCTTCTTCAACTGGCTGGCGTGCGGGCGGCCGGGCAGGGCGATGCGTTCGCCGCCGCGGCGCGCGTGCGCGCGCACCGGCGCGGGCAGGGCGTCGACGCCTTCCAGCGCCAGCCAGCCGCCGCCTGGCAGCACCAGCGGCAGGCGGCCGTCCCATTGCTGCTGCCAATGCGGCGGCAGCGGTGGCGGGAACACGTCCGCGCGCAGGCGGTCGCGCCAGCGGCGGATGCCGGCGCCGCTCCAGTCGAAGCGGGCTTCGGCGTCGTCGGGCGCGGGCAGGATTTCGGTTTCGATGCGTTCGACGCCATTGCCCGGCAGCGACGGCAGCGCGAGGGCCTCGATCCAGCGCCTCAGCACGCGCGAGCGGCGCTCGGTCGGCAGCGCGAGCAGGGCGGGCACGGAGAGTTCGTGCGGGTCGTCGGTGGCCGCTGCGGCCAGCGCATGCGCGTCCTCGCCGGCGAGCAGGTCGGCGGCTTCGGCGCACAGCGTCGCGCTGCGGGCGAAGGCGGCGTCGGCCTGCGGCCAGCGCCGGCGCAGCAGCGGCAGTACTTCATGGCGCAGGAAGTTGCGGTCGAAGTCGGTGTCGGTGTTGCTGGCGTCCTCGATCCATGCCAGCGCGTGGGTTCTGGCGTATGCCAGCAGTTCGGCGCGCGTCGCGTCCAGCAGGGGCCGCCAGTGCCAGCCCTTGCCGAATCGTCGCCACGGCCGCATCGCCGCCAGCCCATCGGGGCCGGAGGCGCGCAGTGCGCGCAGCAGGAAGGTTTCGGACTGGTCGTCGCGGTGGTGCGCGGTGACCAGGATTTCGTCTTCGCCCAGCGCATCGGCGATGGCGCGGTAGCGGGCGTGGCGCGCGGCCGCTTCCGTGCCTTGGCCGCGCTCGGGCTCGACCTGCACGCGGACGATTTCCAGCGGCACGTCCAGCGCTTGGCAGCGGCGGCGGCAATGTTCGGCCCATGCGTCCGCTTGCGCCTGCAGGCCGTGGTGGACGTGCAGCGCGCGCAGGCCGTTGGCGCGGCGGTCGGCGTCCGTCGCCAGCGCATGCAGCAGCACGCTCGAATCCAACCCGCCGCTGAAGGCGACCAGCAACGGCGAATGACGGTACGCGTCGGGCGGGATGATCGACTGCATGCGCGAAGTCTATCGCGCACCGGCGCGGCGCAACCCGCCCGGGAATCGGCGGCGCGCGCTTAGTGCTGGACCGCGCGCAGGATGATGACGGTCGCGGCGATCCAGCAGGCGAAGACGAACAGGGCGATGGTCGCGTGCATGCTGACGCCGAAGCGATGCTTGTACGCGGCGTTGTAGACCAGGCCGGCGATCAGCGGCACCACGAACAGGGCCGCCGGCAGCAGCCACCAGGGTTCAAGCGGGTTCATCCGGTCTTCCCGTGCGATCGTCTCGGAATCGTCGGCCCGATCGTAGCATCCGCGCCGGTCGATCCGGACCGATGCCGCAAGATCCGGAACGGGCGCGATGCCTCAGGCCGGCGCGGTCTCGTAGGCGCCGTACCTGCGCAGCCGCCGGTAGCGCCTTTCCAGCAACTCGTCGACCGGCAGCCGTTCCAGCGCGTCCAGTTCGTTGAGCAGCACCGATTTCAGGCGCACGGCCATCTGCCGCGGGTTGCGGTGCGCGCCGCCGATGGGTTCGCGCAGGACCTTGTCGACCAGGCCGAGCTCCTTCAGCCGCGGCGCGGTCAGGCCCAGTTGTTCGGCGGCGTCCTTGGCCTTGGCCGCGTCCTTCCACAGGATCGATGCGCAGCCTTCCGGCGAGATCACCGAATAGGTGCTGTATTCGAGCATGATCGTGCGGTCGCCGACGCCGATCGCCAGCGCGCCGCCGCTGCCGCCTTCGCCAATCACGGTGCAGACGATGGGAATCTTCAACTCGGCCATTTCCAGCAGGTTGCGGGCGATGGCCTCGGACTGGCCGCGCTCCTCGGCGCCGATGCCGGGATAGGCGCCGGGCGTATCGATGAAGGTCAGCAGCGGCAACTTGAAGCGCTCGGCCATTTTCATCAGCCGCAGCGCCTTGCGGTAGCCCTCGGGGCGCGGCATGCCGAAGTTGCGCGCGATCTTGCTCTTGGTGTCGCGGCCCTTCTGGTGACCGATCACCATCACCGCACGGCCGTCGATGCGGGCCAGGCCGCCGACGATCGCCTTGTCGTCGGCGAAGGCGCGGTCGCCGGCCAGTTCCTGGAATTCGTCGCAGAAGATCTTGACGTAGTCCAGCGTGTACGGCCGCATCGGGTGCCGCGCCAGTTGCGAGACCTGCCACGGCTTGAGGTCGCGGAAGATCTGCGCGGTGCGCTTGCGCAGCTTGTCCTGCAGCGCGGCGACTTCCGGACTGACGTCGACCGCGGGGCCGGCGCTGGCCCCGCGCAGTTCCTGGATCTTGGCGTCCAGGTCGGCGATGGGCTGTTCGAAATCGAGGTAATTCGGGTTCATTCAGCGGGCAAATGCCGTGTCCAACCGACGGATGTCGGGTCAAGCCGACAGTTTAGCCGATGCCGTGCCCAGCGCCCGTACCTGGGGGTAGGGGGACCGGAAGCGGGAAAGGGAGATGCCGGAAACGGGAAACGGGGCCCGTTTCGCATCCCTCTTTCCCGCCCCTGTTGGCCTACTTGCGCGCGGTGAAGATCGGCGTCAGGTAGTCCGGCGTGCCTTCGATGCGCTCCAGGTGCGGATAGCGCAGGCCGTCGTGGTAGTCGAGCTCGACGGTGCGGTAGCGGTCGAATTCCTTGATCAGCAATACGATCTTGGCGTTCTTGTCGGCCTTCGCCGCCTTGACCGCGTCTTCGAGGACGTCCTTCGAGTAATCCTGGTCGTTCACGGCCACGATCTGCGTGCCGGTGCCGATGCCGGCGTTGAACGCCGGGCCGTCCCAGCGCACGTCGCCGACCTTGCCGTCCTTGCCGATGCTCAGGCCCAGCGAATAAGTGAAGTCGGCGATGCCGGCGCCGCGGCCGCTCTTGGCCTGGGCCTTGGCGTAGGCGCTGGGCGTGTCCTTGTAGACCAGCTTCCAGCCGCTGGCCTCGATGCCGCCGGTCAGGCCGCGCTTGCCGTCCAGGCGCTCGCGCAGGAACGTGGCCCAGTCGTACGGATACACGACGTTGAGCGTGGCGACCACGTCCTCGAAGGTGTAGGTGTTCTGCTGCTTCCACTCGCCGTCGTTGACGCCGAAGAAGGCGCGGGCGAAGTCGTCCAGCGACTTCTTGCCGCCGGTCTTGCCGCGGATCAGGGCGTCGGCCTCCAGCCAGATCATCTGTCCGCCCTGGTAGTAGTCCTCGCTCATCTGGTAGTTGCGGTAGGCGCGCGGGGCGCGGCTGGCGATGATCGGGTCGTTGGTGGTGTCCTGCACGTTGCGCCAGTCCAGGCCGGGGCGGTTGTCGGCGTAGGTGGCCGCGACCAGCGCCAGCGCGTCGCGCGAGGCATCCAGCGGGCGCATGCCGCTGCGCGCGGCCAGCACGTTGCCCCAGTACTGGGTCTGGCCTTCGTAGACCCACAGCAGGCTGTCCTGCATCGGCACGTTGAGGTTCGGCGTCCACAGGTCGGCGCCGCGGCGGTACTTGCCGTTCCAGCTATGCGTGTATTCGTGGGCGAGCAGGTCGGTGAAGCCGGCCTTGGCGTCCCAGTCGGTGAAGTAGCCGGTGCCTACGCCGTTTTCGCTGCTGCGCTGGTGCTCCAGGCCGTTGCCGCCCATCTGCTCGGACAGCGAGAACAGGAACTGGTAGTGGTCGTAGTGCTGCGCGCCGTATAGCTTCAGCGCCTGCTCGACCATCGTCTGGTGCAGCTTGACCTGTTCCGGCTTGGTTTCGAGGTACTTGGGCGCGTCGGCGACCACGCCCAGCTTCACCGGCACCTTGCTGCCGGCGGGGGTCAGGTCGATGTTCTTCGCGTACTTGCCGGCGTAGACGGGCGAATCGACCAGGATGTCGAACGGCACGTCCTGGTAGTCGACGGTGTCGCCGCTGCGGCCGTCCTCGTGCAATGCGGTGAACGCGGTCCAGCCGGCGGGATAGGTCACGTGCGGGTCGAACATGACCTGGCTGCCGTAGTGGCCGGCCGGATACAGCAGGGCGGCGATCCACTGCAGGTTGAGCATGTTCGGGGTCATCACCACGCGGCCCTGCGACGGGTCGGTGGGGGTCAGGTAGACGAATTCGGCGGTGAGGGTCGAAACGCCGTCGGGTACGGTCAGGTGGAAGGCGTTGACGTCCAGGGTGTCGCGCTTCCAGTCCAGTTTCTGGCCGTTGGCGGTGAAGACAATGCCCGCGATCTTGTCGATGGGATTGCGCGGGGTATGCCCGCCGGGCACCCACTTCGGGTATTGCAGGACCAGTTCGCCGGCCTGCACCGGGAGGGTCTGCTTGATCTTGAAGATGCGCTGCGACAGGTTGGTGGCGTCGACGTCGATCCTGATAGTGCCCGGATACGGCACGTCGCGCGGTTCGGGCACGTCGGCCACGGCGGGCAGGGACAGGGCGCAGGTCAGGCCAAGGACAAGGCGGGAAAGGCGCATGGCGGGTCCATTGGAGGGGTGGAACCTTCGAGTGTCGCGGCGGGGTGACGAAAGTGCCTGTGCCGATGGTCAGGGTGGGCAGGGGGAAGTCGCACCCGCAGCCTGCCGGTACTTGCCAGCCCGCGCGGCGGGCGACTTCACCGCCTTCCTAGCCCCACGGCCGGTCGAAGGCGACCTTGACCGTGCGCACGCCCGGGTGCGAGCGCAGCGCGTCGAGCAGGCCGGCGTCCACGCGCACGGATTTCTCGCCGTTCAACTGCAGGCGGCCGCTGACCCCGCCGGCCGGGGTGGGCAGCAGCAGTTCCAGCAGCAGCGGGGTGCCGCCGGGGCGGTGGCGCGAGAGCAGTTCGTCGACGCGCGGCCACAGCCCGGGTTCGCGCAGGTCCAGGCGCAGCGACAGCCGCCGCGCATTGTCCGCGCACAGTTTCTCGTAGTCCCAGCATTCGCGGATGCGCAGGCTGAAGCCGCCGGCGAATTCGTCCTCGCGCATGCCGCCGCGCACCACCAGGATGCGGTCGCGGGTCAGCAGGTGGCTGAATTCGGCGGCGGCGTCGGAGAACGCGCTGCACTCGATGCGCCCGCGTCCGTCCTCCAGTTGCACCACCATCTGGCTGTCGCCGCGCCGGCGCACGTCCACCACCTGCCCGGCCAGCACCACACCCACTTCCGGGCGCCAGCCCTTCTTCGCGCTGTCCGGTTGCGAGGTCCACAGTTTTTCGAGGTCGCCCAGATCGTGGCCAAGCAGGCTGCGCAGGTCGTCGGCATGCGGATCCATCGGATGCCCGGACAGGTAGAAGCCCAGCGTGTCGCGCTCGCCCTGCAATTTCTGCGTCAGCGGCCAGTCCGCGGTTTCCGGCAGTTCGACGTGGATGTCGCCGCCGCCAGCGCCACCGTTGGACGAGCCCGTCCCGAACATGTCGACGATGCCGGCATTGCGGTTGCGGTTGATCTGGTCGATGGCCTTGAGCACTTCCGGCAACTGCAGCGCCAGCGAAGCGCGGTTCCTGCCCAGCGCGTCCAGCGCGCCGGCGTTGACCAGCGCTTCCAGCGCGCGCTTGTTGAGCTTGGACGAATCCACGCGCTTGCAGAAGTCCAGCAGGTCGCGGAACGGGCCGCCTTCGCGGCGGGCCTCGACGACGGCCTCGCACACGCCCTGGCCGACGCCCTTCACCGCGCCGAGGCCGTAGCGGACGGTGCGCGCGTCGGTGGCGACGAACATGAAATCCGAATGGTTGACGTCCGGCGGCAGCACCTCCAGGCCGAGCCCGCGCGCCTCGTCGAGGAAGCCGACCACCTTGTCGGTCTTGTCCATGTCCGAGGACAACGTCGCGGCCATGAACTCGGACGGATAGTGCTTCTTCAGCCATGCGGTCTGGTAGGCGACCAGCGAGTAGGCGGCGGCGTGCGACTTGTTGAAGCCGTAGCCGGCGAACTTCTCCATCAGGTCGAAGATCTCGTCGGCCTTCGCCTGGCCCACGCCGCCCTTGGCCGCGCCCTCGCGGAAGATCTCGCGGTGCTTGGCCATTTCCGCCGGGATCTTCTTGCCCATCGCGCGGCGCAGCAGGTCGGCGCCGCCCAGCGTGTAGCCGCCGACGATCTGCGCCATCTGCATCACCTGCTCCTGGTAGACCATGATGCCGTAGGTCTCCTGGAGCATGTCCTGCGTGCGCGAGTCGGGGAATTCGAATTCCTCCTGCCCGTGCTTGCGCGCCACGAACGAGGGGATCATCTCCATCGGCCCGGGGCGGTACAGCGCGTTCAGCGCGATCAGGTCCTCGAAGCGGTCGGGCCGGGCGTCCTTCAGCGCGCGGCGCATGCCGGCCGATTCGAACTGGAACACCGATCCGGTGTTGCCGTTGGCGAACACGTCGCGGAACACGCTGGCGTCGTCCAGCGGGATTGCGGTGATGTCGACCGGTTCCTTGCCTTCCTGCGCGCGACGCGCATTGATCGCCTTCACCGCCCAGTCGATGATCGTCAGCGTGCGCAGGCCGAGGAAGTCGAACTTGACCAGGCCGACCGCTTCCACGTCGTCCTTGTCGAACTGGGTGACCGGGTTGCGGCCCAGCGTGCCCTGGTCGTGTTCGGCGAACAGCGGGCAGAAGTCCGACAGCGGCGACGGCGCGATCACCACGCCGCCGGCGTGCTTGCCGGCGTTGCGGGTCAGGTCCTCCAGTTGCCGCGCCAGGTCGATCAGGTCGCGGACGTCGTCTTCGGCGTTGTAGCGTTCGATCAGCTCCGACGAGACCATCGCCTCGTCGTTCTTGCCTTCGCCCATCGCGTCCTTCAGCGAGATGCCGAGCACGTTGGGGATCAGCTTGGCCACGCTGTCGACCATGCCGTAGGGGTAGCCGAGCACGCGGCCGGCGTCGCGCACCACCGCCTTGGCCGCCATCGTGCCGTAGGTGATGATCTGGCTGACGCGGTCGCGGCCGTACTTGCGCGCGACGTAGTCGATCACCTCGTCGCGCCGGTCCATGCAGAAGTCGATGTCGAAGTCGGGCATCGACACGCGTTCCGGGTTGAGGAAGCGCTCGAACAGCAGGTTGTACGGCAGCGGATCCAGGTCGGTGATCTGCAGCGCCCACGCCACCAGCGAGCCGGCGCCGGAGCCGCGGCCCGGGCCGATCGGGATGCCGTGGTTCTTGCCCCACTGGATGAAGTCGGCCACGATCAGGAAGTAGCCGGGGAAGCCCATCTTGCAGATGGTGTCCAGCTCGAATTCCAGCCGTTCGGAGTAGTCCTCGCGGGTCCTGCCCGGCGCCAGCGGAAGCTTGCGCAGCCGCGCCTCCAGGCCTTCGCGCGCCTGGCTGCGGATCCACGAATCCAGGGTTTCGTCGGACGGGACCGGGTACGCCGGCAGCGCGTATTCGCCCAGCTTCAATTCGATGTTGCAGCGTTGCGCCAGCGCGACGGTGTTGTCGATGGCGTCGGGCGCGTCAGCGAACAGTTCCGCCATTTCCTCGGCCGACTTCAGGTATTGCTGGTCGCTGTATTCGCGCGGCCGGCGCGGATCGTCCAGCACCCGGCCCGAGGCAATGCACACGCGCGCCTCGTGCGCCTCGAAGCCTTCCCGGTCGAGGAAGCGCACGTCGTTGCTGGCGACCACCGGGATGCCGCGCTTGCCGGCCACGTGCAGGGCGAAGGCGTTGAAGGCTTCCTCGCCGTCGCGGCTGGTGCGGGTCAGTTCCAGGTGCAGGTCGTCGCCGAACACGCGCTGCCATTCGAGCAACTGTCCCTCGGCCAGGTCGTGGCGGTTGGACAGCGCCAGCCGCCCGGCCAGGCTGTGGCGGCCGGCGATGGCGAACAGGCCGGCGTGGTCCGCGCGCAGCCATTCCGGATCGATCGCCACGCCGTCGGCGCGATGGCCTTCCAGCCACGCCCGGGTCAGCAGCCGCGACAGGCTCAGGTAGCCTTCGCGGTCGCGACACAACAAGGTGAGCAGCGAAGGCGCGTCGCCGCCGTCGGCGACCATCACGTCGGCGCCGGCGATGGGCTTGATGCCGACGCTCTCGGCGGCCTTGTAGAACTTGACCAGCGCGAACAGGTTGTTGCGGTCGGTCACCGCCAGCGCCGGCAGTTGCAGCTCGACCGCGCGGCTGAGCAGGTTAGGCCGGTCGCCGGCCTTGTCCGGGCGCGCGTAATCCGGCTTCTCGGGCACGCGGATGGTCGAATCCGCCAGCGAGAATTCGGTGTGCAGGTGCAGGTGGACGAAACGGGAGGGCATGGGGATGTGCGCTTAGCGGACGCCCTCAAGGCGTCCGCTGCATCCCCATGCGCCCGGCCACGGATGGCCGGGCCGGAGATTCCGAAGGTGTTGCGGCTGCGCCATGGATGGCATCGACCGGGGGTGTCGTGAGCATGCAGGGTAGCCGGCAGGTTGGGGGCGGGCAAGGCTTGACAAGCGCCGCCGGCGCTTCCGGTTCGGCTCGCGCCGCGCCAGCAGCTACAATGCCCGCCGATGGCCCCGTAGCTCAGCTGGATAGAGCGTCCCCCTCCTAAGGGGAAGGTCGTGCGTTCGAATCGCGCCGGGGCCGCCAAAATCAAATACTTATAAGTCCGTCGCTTCCGGCGTTCGCCATGTCCGGCCATCGAATCGCATGGCAAATGGTACGGGTCAGAATTGCAGCTCGCAGACCGCAGCATCTCGCCTTTTGGCGACGGATGAGCGTAGTGCTTTCTGTGATCGCAAAGTCGGTATGCGCCGCCGGCCTTCGCCGCTCGGGCATCGAAGGAAAACCAATCCGATAGCGTGTCGGAATGAGCGCTGGCGATGGGATCTGGCAGGTGTCGCAATGCACACCGCGCGCATTCGGTTCGGCGGCACTTCCCGCCAGCGCCGAGATTTCGCTTGGCCTGCAAAAAAAAACGGAAAGAATCCGCAAGGCATCGGCAGCATGCGGGCGAAGGCTGCATGCTTTCCGAGTATTCCTTTGCCCAATGCCAATCATCGGATAATTAGTTAGGTCTGCGCGGATCGGGAATAGCAAAATGCCCGCATGCAGACTTCTATCACAGTCCTGTTCGTGCACGGGGGAATGTCGCATTGGCTCTCCGCCAGCGCGGTCGCGTTGGCTCGAGGCATCGGGACGCACGATTGCACGCGGTCGCTGACGAGGAAGTCGTCCAGCCATCGCCGGATCGGCAATCGGGATGAAGCGCATTCGCCAATACTTCATGGGCGGCGCGCGTGATCGCGCCCCTGAAAGGCATCTCCTCGATGGCCACGCGTCGGGTGTTGGTCGAACTGGCTGCCGCCTGGCGAATGCAGGGCGGCGGTCCACTGACGATCGAATCCGTTGGCGGCGTGGATGCCGCCAGACGCATGGAGGCTGGTGAGGAAGGCTTCGATGTCGTCTTCCTGGCCTCCGATGCCATCGACCGATTGCAGGCGGCAGGCCGCGTGGCAGCGGGCAGCAAGGTGGACCTGATGCTGTCCGGTACGGTGGCGGCGGTGCCCTCGGGCAGCCCGCACCCGGACATCGGCAACGAAGAGGCGGTACGCACCGCGGTCCTGGCCGCCCTCAGCCTGGGCTATTCGACCGGGCCGAGCGGGGTCGCTTTGCAGCGGCTGTTCGAACGCTGGGGCATCGCCGAGCAGGTGCTGCCGCGCGTCGTCCAAGCGCCTGCGGGCGTGCCGGTGGGCTCGTTGGTCGCGGAAGGAACGGTGGCGTTGGGTTTCCAGCAACTGAGCGAGCTGATCGATGTGCCGGGTATCGACATCGTCGGCCCCTTGCCGCCGGAAATCGCCATCGACACCACCTTCTCGGCCGGCGTGGCGGCCGGGTCGCCGAATGCGGACGCCGTGCGGCGGTTGCTCGCCTTCATGGCGTCGCCCGCGGCGGCCGAGGCCAAGTGCCGACGGGGCATGCAACCGATCCCGTCCGCCCCGCCTCCGCTCTCTTCACGGAAATCCGCATGATCATCGACATCCACGGCCACTACACCACGGCGCCGGAAGCATTGGCCGCCTGGCGCGAACGCCAGATCGCCGGGATCAACGACCCGGCGGCGAAGCCGAGTCCGTCCGAACTGAGGATCTCCGACGACGAGCTGCGCGAGTCGATCGAGAGCAACCAGCTGCGCTTCATGCGCGAACGCGGTTCGGACCTCACCGTCTTCTCGCCGCGCGCCAGCTTCATGGCCCACCACATCGGCGATTTCCAGGTCAGCTCGACCTGGGCGGCGATCTGCAACGAACTTTGCTTCCGGGTTTCGCAACTGTACCCGGAGCACTTCATCGGCGCGGCGATGCTGCCGCAGTCGCCCGGCGTGGACCCGGCGACCTGCATCCCCGAACTGGAGAAGTGTGTCCGCGAATATGGCTTCGTCGCGGTCAACCTCAATCCGGATCCGTCCGGTGGCCACTGGACCTCGCCGCCGCTGACTGATCGTCACTGGTACCCGGTCTACGAGAAGCTGGTCGAGCACGACATCCCGGCGATGATCCACGTCTCGACCAGCTGCAACCCGTGCTTCCACACCACCGGCGCGCATTACCTCAACGCCGACACCACCGCGTTCATGCAGTTGGTCGAGGGCGACCTGTTCAGGGATTTCCCGACGCTGCGCTTCGTGATCCCGCACGGCGGCGGCGCCGCGCCGTACCACTGGGGCCGCTTCCGCGGCCTGGCGCAGGCGTTGAAGAAGCCGCTGCTGCGGGAACACCTGCTGGGCAACGTGTTCTTCGATACCTGCGTCTACCACCAGCCGGGCATCGACCTGCTCGGCACGGTGATCCCGGTCGACAACATCCTGTTCGCCTCGGAGATGATCGGCGCGGTGCGCGGCATCGACCCAGAGACCGGGCACCACTTCGACGACACCCGGCGCTACATCGAGGCTTCGCCGCGCTTCAGCGCCGAGGATCGTCGCAAGATCTACGAAGGCAACGCGCGCCGGGTGTATCCGCGCCTGGACGCCGCACTGAAGGCGAAGGGGCAGTGACATGACGCAACTGAACAACCTGGGCATCGTCCGCCGCAACATCGTCCGCGCCGACGCCGGTGCGGTCGCCGCGCTGGGCAGGTTCGGTTCGGCGACCGTGCACGAGGCGATGGGCCGCGTGGGCCTGCTGAAGCCGTACCTGCGGCCGATCTATCCCGGCGCGCACGCGTCCGGCGCCGCGGTGACCGTGCTGCTGCATCCGGGCGACAACTGGATGATGCACGTGGCCGCCGAGCAGATCCGGCCCGGCGACCTCGTGGTCGCGGCGGTGACGGCCGAATGCGCCGATGGCTTCTTCGGCGACCTGCTGGCGACCTCGTTCCGCGCGCGCGGTGCGGTCGGTCTGGTCATCGACGGCGGCGTGCGCGACGTGAAGGACCTGACCGCGATGGGCTTCCCGGCGTGGAGCCGCGCGATCAGCGCCAAGGGCACGATCAAGGCGACGCTGGGGTCGGTCAACGTGCCGGTGGTCTGCGCCGGCGCGCTGGTCAATCCGGGCGATGCGGTCGTGGCCGACGACGACGGCGTGGTGGTGGTGCCGGCGGCGATCGCGGCCGAGGTGGCCGACGCCGCGGCCAGGCGCGAGGCCAACGAGGCCGCAAAGCGCGAGAAGCTGGCCGCCGGCGTGCTGGGACTGGACATGTACGACATGCGCGGGCCATTGGCGAAGGCCGGCTTGCGCTACGTCGATTGAGCGCACGGGAGCGGCGATGAGTTTCGAGAAGACCCCTGGCTGGCTGGACTGGCATGCGAACCCTTCGAAGCCGGCGTTCGCCGTGCCCGCCGGCGCGGTCGACGCGCATTGCCACGTGTTCGGCCCGGGCGACGCGTTTCCCTATGCGCCGGAACGCAAGTACACGCCCTGCGATGCATCGAAGGCGCAATTGTTCGCGCTGCGCGACTATCTGGGCTTCGCCCGCAACGTGATCGTGCAGGCGACCTGCCACGGCGCCGACAACCGTGCGCTGGTCGATGCGCTGAAGGCGTCGGACGGGCGCGCGCGCGGCGTGGCCACGGTCCGGCGCGACGTCGGCGATGCGGAACTGCATGAACTGCACGAGGCCGGCGTGCGCGGCGTGCGCTTCAACTTCGTCAGGCGCCTGGTCGACTTCACCCCGAAGGATGAACTGGTCGAGATCGCCGGGCGCATCGCCGCGCTGGGCTGGCACGTGGTGGTCTATTTCGAGGCCGCCGACCTGCCGGAACTGTGGGATTTCTTCACCGCCCTGCCGACCACGGTGGTGGTCGACCACATGGGACGGCCGGACGTGACCCAGCCGGTGGACGGACCCGAGTTCGAACTGTTCGTGAAGCTGATGCGCGAGCACGGCAACGTCTGGTCGAAGGTCAGTTGCCCGGAGCGCCTGTCGCGTTCGGGGCCGCCGGCGCTGGACGGCGAGCGCAACGCCTACCGCGACGTGGCGCCGTTCGCGCGCCGGCTGGTCGAGACCTTCCCCGACCGGGTGCTGTGGGGCACCGACTGGCCGCACCCGAACCTCAAGGAACACATGCCCGACGACGGCCTGCTGGTCGACTTCATCCCGCGCATCGCGCCGACGCCGGAATTGCAACGCAAGCTGCTGGTCGACAATCCGTTGCGGCTGTACTGGCCCGAACCGGCCGTGGGAGGTGGAGCATGACCCTGGAAAAACCCTACAACGACATCCCCGGGACCACGATCTTCGACGCCGACCAGTCGCGCAAGGGCTACTGGCTGAACCAGTTCTGCATGTCGCTGATGAAGGCCGAGAACCGCGCCCGCTTCAAGGCCGACGAGCGCGCCTATCTGGACGAATGGGCGATGAGCGAGGAACAGAAGCAGGCGGTGCTCGACCGCGACCTCAACCGCTGCATCGCGCTGGGCGGCAACATCTACTTCCTGGCCAAGATCGGCGCCACCGACGGGAAATCGTTCCAGCAGATGGCCGGCAGCATGACCGGCATGAGCGAGCAGGAATACCGGGACATGATGCTGCGCGGCGGCCGTTCGCCCGAGGGCAACCGCCGCCTCGGGGAGCAGGGCGACGCGCAGCCCGAAAACCAGCCGCAGGGCCGACCCGGCCGCACCGGAGGACAATGACATGGCACGCATCACCGCATCGGTCTACACCTCGCACATCCCCGCGGTCGGCGCCGCCATCGACCTGGGCAAGACCGGGGAGGATTACTGGAAGCCGGTGTTCGCCGGCTACGAAGCCAGCAAGGCGTGGCTGCGCGACAACACCCCGGACGTGGTCTTCCTGGTCTACAACGACCATGCCAGCGCGTTCAGCCTCGACTTCATCCCCACCTTCGCGATCGGCACCGGCGCCGAGTTCCGCCCCGCCGACGAAGGCTGGGGGCCGCGTCCGGTGCCGACCGTGGTCGGCCATCCGGAGCTGGCCGCGCACATCGCGCAGTCGGTGATCCAGGACGATTTCGACCTGACCATCGTCAACCGGATGGACGTGGACCACGGCCTGACCGTGCCGCTGTCGCTGCTGTGCGGGCAACCCGCGGCCTGGCCGTTCAAGGTGATCCCGTTCGCGGTCAACGTGGTCCAGTACCCGGTGCCGTCGGGCCGTCGCTGCTTCAACCTGGGCCAGGCGATCCGCAAGGCGGTCGAGTCCTACGACGAGGACCTGAACGTGCAGGTCTGGGGCACCGGCGGCATGAGCCATCAGTTGCAGGGGCCGCGCGCCGGACTGATCAACCGCGAATGGGACAATGCCTTCCTCGACCGCCTGATCGCCGATCCGCGCGGCCTGTCGGAAGTGCCGCATCTCGAGTACGTCCGCGAGGCCGGCTCGGAAGGCATCGAACTGGTGATGTGGCTGATCGCGCGCGGTGCGATGGCCGACGTCGCCGGCGGGCGCGCGCCGAAGACGGCGCACCGCTTCTACCACGTGCCGGCGTCGAACACCGCGGTCGGTCATCTGATTCTGGAAAATACCGCTCTGGAGAATGCAGCATGAGCAAGATCGGGGTCGCCCTGGCCGGCGCCGGCGCCTTCGGCGTCAAGCATCTCGACGGCATCCGCAACATCGCGGACGTCGAGGTGGTGTCGCTGGTCGGGCGCGAACTGGACAAGACCCGGGAGATCGCCGACAAGTACGGCATCGGCCACGTGACCACCGAACTGGGCGACAGCCTCGCCCTGGACGAGGTCGACGCGGTGATCCTGTGCACGCCGACCCAACTGCACGCGGCGCAGGCGCAGCAGGCCCTGGCGGCCGGCAAGCACGTGCAGGTGGAAATTCCGCTGGCCGACAGCCTGGCCGACGCCGAGGCGGTGCTCGCCCTGCAGCAGCGGACCGGGCGGGTGGCGATGTGCGGGCATACCCGCCGCTTCAATCCCAGCCACCAGTACGTGCACCGGAAGGTCGTCGCCGGCGAGTTCCGCATCCAGCAGATGGACGTGCAGACCTACTTCTTCCGCCGCACCAACACCAATGCGCTGGGACAGCCGCGCAGTTGGACCGATCACCTGCTGTGGCACCACGCCGCGCATACCGTGGACCTGTTCGCGTACCAGACAGGCGGCGAGATCGTGCAGGCGCACGCGGTGCAGGGACCGATCCATCCGGTCCTCGGCATCGCGATGGACATGTCGATCCAGCTCAAGAGCAGCACCGGCGCGATCTGCACGCTGTCGCTGAGCTTCAACAACGACGGGCCGCTGGGGACGTTCTTCCGCTACATCGGCGACAGCGCCACCTACATCGCGCGCTACGACGACCTGGTGACCGGCAAGGAGGAGAAGATCGACGTTGCCGCGATCGACGTCTCCACCAACGGCATCGAGCTGCAGGACCGCGAGTTCTTCGCCGCGATCCGCGAGGGAAGGGAACCGAACGCCAGCGTGGCCCAGGTGCTGCCGTGCTACCGCACCCTGGATGCGCTGGAGCGGCAACTGAATGCGGACGGCTGAGCGGATAACAGCATGAAACAGCGCAGGATCGGCTCGTTGCGGGTTGCGGAGATCGGGCTGGGATGCATGTGCCTGAGCCACGCCTACGGCACGCCGCCGTCGCCGCACGATGCCGAGGCGCTGCTGCTGCGCGCGCTCGAGATGGGCGTCACCCTGTTCGACACCGCGGCGCTGTACGGATTCGGCGCCAACGAGGAACTGCTCGGCCGGGTGCTGGCGCCGCATCGCCGCCGCATCGTGCTGGCCAGCAAGGGCGGCATGACCGGCGTCAGCGGCAAGCGCGTCATCGACGGCCGGCCGCAGTCGCTCAAGCGGGACTGCGAGGCCAGCCTGAAGCGGCTGCGCACCGACGTCATCGATCTGTACTACCTGCATCGCTGGGACAAGGCCGTGCCGATCGAGGACAGCGTCGGCGCGTTGAAGGAACTGGCGGCGCAGGGCAAGGTGCGCGAGATCGGACTGTCGGAGGTTTCCGCGGCGACCTTGCGCAAGGCGCATGCGGTGCATCCGGTCGCCGCGATGCAGACCGAATATTCGTTGTGGACGCGCAATCCGGAGATCGCCGTGCTGGCTGCGTGCCGCGAACTCGGCGCGGCGCTGGTGCCGTTCAGCCCGCTCGGGCGCGGTTACCTGTCCGGCGGTCTCCGCGACGTCGCGCAACTGCCGGAAGCGGACATCCGCCGGCGCATGCCGCGTTTCCAGCCCGACAGCTATCGAGCCAACTTGTCGCTGCTGCAGCCGTTGGCCGCGCTGGCGGCAGCCCGGCGCAACTGGCGCTGGCGTGGCTGCTGGCGCAGGGCGAGGACATCGTTCCGATCCCGGGCACGACCGATCCCGAACACCTGCGCCAGAACGTCGCCGCGGCGGATCTCGCGCTGGACGCGCAGGCGATCGCCGAGGTCGGCCGCTTGATTGGCCGCCACAACGTCGTCGGCCACCGCTATCCGCCGGCGACGCAGGAAGAGATCGATACCGAGGAATTCCCAGACGCCTGACGAAGGACCGCAGAAAGGTGCCGACATCTGGCCGTCAGGGTGCGATCCGATGCCGCGGATGCGGGAATCAGGCCTCCGCGGGGACCGCCGTTGCGGCATCGGCCGCCGGCGCTGCGGCGTGCGTCGCGTGCAGTTGCCCGGCCAGCCGGCGCAGCCGATCCCGGTAGGCCGCGATGTCGTGGAGCGGACGCGTGGCCACGCCGGATTCCGTCGCCGCCTGCGCCACCGCCGGTGGCAGCTCGGTCAGGAGCGCCGGATCGAGCGGGTGCGGAATCAGGCGGTCCGGTCCGAATTCCGCGGACGCCCGCGCCAGGCGGGCGAGCGCGTGCACGCAGGCGGCCTTCATCGCCGTGTTGATTTCGGTGGCGCCCACGTCGAGCGTGCCGCGGAACAGGTAGGGAAAGCAGAGAACGTTGTTGATCTGGTTCGGGAAGTCGGAGCGGCCGGTGCCGACGATCGCGTCGTCGCGCACCAGCGCGACTTCGTGCGGCAGGATTTCCGGGTACGGGTTGGCCAGCGCCAGGATGACGGGCCGGTCGGCCATCGTCCGCACCATGTCGGGCGTGAGCGTGCCGGGGCCGGAAAGCCCCAGGAAAATGTCGGCGTTGGCGAGGGCTTCGGCCAGCGTGCGCTTGTCGGTGTCGCGCGCATAGGCCGCCTTGCTGGGGTCCAGGCGGCTGCGCCCGGCATGGATCACGCCTTCGCGGTCCACCGCCAGCACGTTGCGCGGGTCCAGCCCCAGCGACACCAGCATTTCCAGGCAGGCGATGCCGGCGGCGCCCATCCCGCAGATCGCCAGTCTGGCATCCTCGATCCGTTTGCCGGCGATCTCCAAAGCATTGAGGACGGCGGCGCCGACGACGATCGCGGTGCCGTGCTGGTCGTCGTGGAACACCGGGATGTTCATGCGCTCGCGCAACCGGCGCTCGACGACGAAGCATTCCGGCGCTTTGATGTCCTCGAGGTTGATGCCGCCGAAGGTCGGCTCCAGCGCGGCGACGATCTCGATCAGTTTGTCGGGGTCGTTGGCGTCGATTTCCAGGTCGAACGCGTCGATGCCGGCGAAGCGCTTGAACAGGATGCTCTTGCCTTCCATCACCGGCTTGCCGGCGAGCGGACCGATGTTGCCCAGGCCCAGCACCGCGGTGCCGTTGGTGACCACCGCGACCAGGTTGCCGCGGGCGGTGAGCGCGTGGGCCTGCGCCGGGTCGGCGACGATCTCCTCGCAGGCGAAGCCCACGCCGGGCGAATACGCCAGCGCGAGGTCGTTCTGCGAGGCCACGGGCGTGGTCACGGTCACTTCGAGCTTGCCGGGCCGCGGCCAGCGATGGTATTCGAGCGCCGCTTCGCGCTGGCGCAGGGCGGAGGACGGGTCGAACGTGGCTTCGATGCTCATGTCGTCGGCGGCAGGGGGAAGGGATCAGGACCGGGCGAAGGTTTCGGCGCACCAGTCGGCGATGTAGTCGCGCATCACCGTGCCGTTGTCGGCGCCGCAGTGCTCGATCTCGAAATCGGCCTTGGTGAACACGCGCAGGTGGCGTCTGGGCGAGTTCACCGCCTGTTCGTAGGAGCGGTAGGCGTTGGAGACCGGGATCTGGCGGTCGCCTTCGCCGTGGGTGACCAGGAACGGCACCCGGATCTTCTCGACCTGGCCGTCCAGCGTGACCTCGGGCATGGCGGCCATGAACTCCTCGATCGAATCCTTGCCCCATACCCACAGCACGTGTTCCCAGTAATGCGGCACCGGGTTCTCGCCTTCGCGGTCCAGCCGCTCCTTCTGGCGCTGGCCCCAGACATGGTTGGCGCCCATTACCGCGCACAGCGCGTAGCGCGGTTCGTTGGCGGCGACGCGGGGCGCGTAGTAGCCGCCGAGCGAAAGGCCGAACATGCCGATCTTGTCCGCGATCACGTCGCTGCGGGTCAGCAGGTATTCCAGCGCCGGCGTGCCCCAGCGTTCGGCTTCCACGACCGCGGTGAGGCCGCGCTTGCGCAGCGCCTCGCCGGTGCCGGGCTGGTCGACGAACAGGGTGTTGATGCCGCGCTCCAGGTTGGCGGCGCCGTGGCCGGCCATGTTGACCTGCTCCTTCATCGAGTCCAGGCCGTTGCACGACACCAGCGCCGGACGCGGCGTGCCCGAGCCGTCGTGGACGAAGATCGCCGGATAGCTGCCGCCTTCGTACGGAATCTCGACGAAATCGACGTGCAGGCCGCGCAAGGCCACGCCCTTGCGGTACAGCGCCAGGCCGCGGTCGTAGGCGACCCAGCGCGGCGCGTAGTCGCGGCTCTGCATGCGTTCGGCCGACAGGTAGTAGCCGGCCGCGCGCAGGTACTTGGCGCCGGCCGACAGCAGGTAACCGGCGGCCTCGTCGGCTTCGGCATTGCGCGCGACCTGGTCGGCCACTGCGATCCAGCTGTCGAACAACTTGGCCGTGCCGGCGTCCTCGCCGGCCTTGGCCGCTTCGATGATCGGCCGGTTGGCCTCGTCGATTTCGCCGTGGTTGCCGCCGCACACCAACGCCAGGTTGGTCTGCAGGTTCCAGACGTAGTTGCCGGGAAAGGGTTCGTACACGGGTCTCTCCGGATGGGGCGCTGCACCGGGCATGCGGCGCGCGGTGCGGGACGATGCGGATGATGAATGGCGACGGCGAGTGCCGACAAATCGTTTCGGGCAATGTCGGCGAGCGGGGCAGGCGATGGATGGGGCCGCGGGCGCCGGACTCACACATCGTGAAGCGCGATGACACCCACAGGAATATGCGATTTCCGTGATCGTTCCGGTCGCGCTTAGGGTTGTCCGCCACATCGCGGGAAAGCGACGCAGCAGGGCTTCCGCCATTCAATCCACCAGCATGTGAAACAGCGGCCTCGGGAGGGACGATGTCGAACAACAAGCTCAATCCAATGAGGGGCGCCGGCGCGCGCCCCTCGCGTCTGGCAGCCGCGCTGTCGCTTCTGCTCGCCAGCGCCGGCGCTTCGGCGCAGGAGGCCGACGCCGACGCCACCGGCCGGGCGGTGACCCTGGATTCGGTCGTGGTCACGGCCCAGCACAAGGCCGAGAACATCCAGAGCGTGCCGATCGCCATCACCGCCGTGTCCGGCGAGAAGGCGAAGGCGGAAGGACGCAACACCGTGCAGGAGGCGATCGAGGACGTTCCCAACGTCGAGTTCAAGACCTCCAACCGCGGCGGGGGCTTCTACATCCGCGGCATCGGCTCGCGCTTTTACGACTCGACCGCGCCAGTGTCGGTCTTCTTCGACGGCGTCTACCAGTCGCGCTCGGAAGTGACCAACCTGGGCTTCCTCGACATCGACCGGATCGAGGTGCTGCGCGGGCCGCAGGGCACCCTGTACGGACGCAACAACAGCGGCGGCACCGTCAACCTGATCAGCAACGCGCCGGTCCTGGGCGACAGTTCGGGCTCGGCCCTGCTGCAGATCGGCAACTACAGCCAGGTGACCACCGAGGCCGCGGTCAACGTGCCGGTCTCGGAGATCGCCGCGCTGCGCATCGCCGCCGGCAGCAACAGCCACGACGGCTACCTGTCCAACGGCCTGCAGGACGAGGACAGCAAGGCCGCGCGCGCCCAGTTGCTGCTGCAGCCGTCGCCGAAGGTGCGGTTCCTGCTGGCCGCCGACTACGCCAAGAACGGCGGCAAGGGCCTGGGCAACGTCTACCTGCCCACCGATTCGCGCAGCGACCCGTGGACCGCGCCGTCCTACGACACGCTGAGCTTCGCCGGCAACGTGGTCTGCGGCGGCGACGGCGCCCCGTCCTGCAGCGTCTACCAGGACACCGAGAACACCAGCGTGCGCGCGCAACTGGACGTGGATACCGCGATCGGCACCGTCACCGCCCTGGCCGCGCACCAGGATTTCGACATGCGCTACCGCCAGGCCTTCTCCTACCTGTACGAGGACGCGCATACCCCGGTCACCCAGTCCTCGGCCGAAGTGCGCCTGGCCGCGCCGGCCGACTCGCCGGTGAGCTGGGTGGTCGGCGCCTATGGGCTGCATATCGACAACAGCGGCGGTTGGACCCGCAACTACTCGTTCAACAGCTACTCGGAGACGGTCCGCAGCATCAACGAATCGGTGGCGGTGTTCGGGCAGGCGACCTGGCCGCTCGGCGCCGACAGCCGCCTGACCACCGGCGCGCGCTACACCCGCGACAGCTACGAAAGCGGCACCGAGGTCAACGAGATCGTCAACATCGCCAGCGGCGCCAAGAACAAGGCGACCTGGCGCCTGGCCTACGAGCATGACCTGTCTGCGGACGTGATGGGCTTCGCCAGCCTGTCCACCGGCTACAAGCAGGGCGGCATCGGCCAGAGCGCCAACACCGGCGCGATCTACCAGTACGACCCGGAGACCGTGACCGCGCTGGAGCTGGGGCTGAAGGGCGACTTCGCCGACCGCCGCGTGCGCTTCAACGTCTCCGCCTTCCTGTACCGCTACAAGGGCTATCAGCTCGACATCAACTACTATCCGGATCCGGATTCGGAGGTGTACGAGACCCGCACCAGCAACGTGCCCGGGACCTCGCGGGTGGCCGGCCTGGAACTGGAGGGCAACTGGCTGCTGAGCCAGGCCGGGCGGCTGGACTTCACCGCGACCTACACCGACACCAGCTTCGCCGATGCGGACGTGCTGCTGGGGGCGTCGTCGACGGCCTACACCAGCCTGGCCGGCCGGCAACTGCCCAGCACCCCGAAGTGGAAGGCCACCCTGGGCTATACCCACACCTGGGAACTGGCCAGCGGCCAATTGTCCGGCTACGTCGGCGCCACCGCTTCGGACAGCTACGTCGCCGACCTGGTGTACTTCACCTACGCCCAGCCCGACCTGTTCGTGCAGGACGCCTACCAGAAGTACGACGCCAAGCTCACCTACGACTCCAACGACGGCAGGTGGTCGGTCAGCCTGTACGGCAACAACCTGACCAACGAGGCCACGATCCAGCAGGCCAACCCGGCCGGCCCGAACGTGCTTGGCGTGATCTCGCCGCCGCGCACCTACGGCGTCACCTTCGCGACGCGCTTCTGATGCGTCGCGCCGGCCGTCAGCGGTCGGGCGCGTCGAAGGCGGCCCGGCCGGGCAGGTGGGACTGAGCGTGGCCGCGCCGCGCTCCGGCCCCGGGCCGTCGCCCGCCGCCGTTCCGGCGGACGTCGGACAGGCCTTGCGGGTCGTGCAGGTGTCGCAGGCGGCGCGCGACGTCAGGCACTTCCGCCTGGCGCAGGTGGACGGACGCCCGTTCGCGCCGGTGCCGGCAGGTTCGCACCTGGAGGTGGCGACCCCGGCGGGCCTGCGCCATTACTCGATCTGCAACGGCCCCGGCGACCTGGACGCGCTGTCCATCGCGGTCAAGCTCGAGCCGGACTCGCGCGGCGGCTCGCGCCATCTGCACGAGGCGGTGCGGGCGGGCGACCTGCTCGCCGTCGGCGCGATCCGCAACCACTTCGCCCTCGACCCGGCCGCGTCGCGCCACGTGCTGCTGGCCGGCGGGATCGGCATCACCCCGCTGCTGGCCATGGCCCGGGAGCTCGCTGCCGGCGGCGGGGCGATGGAGCTGCACTATTTCGTCAGGGCGCTGGAATTCGCCGCCTTCGGCGACGAGGTGGCCGCGCTGGCGCGGGCGGGAACGGTGCGCATCCATTCGGGGCTGTCGCCGGAACGGACCCGCCAGACGCTGGCGGAGGTTCTTTCCAGCATCGAGGACGGCGCCCACGTCTATGCCTGCGGACCGGGCGCTTTCATGGAGGCGGTGCTCGAACTGGGCCGCCACCTGCCGGACGAGCGCATCCACCGCGAGTACTTCAGTGCGCCGACGCCCGCGCAGGACGAATCCCAAGCCGCGTTCGTCGTGGCCATCGCCGCCACCGGCGCCGAGTACGTGGTGGAAGCCGGCGTCTCGATCGTCGAGACCCTAGAGCGGCACGGCGTGTTCGTGGAGACCTCGTGCCGCGAGGGAACCTGCGGCACCTGCCGCACCGCGGTGGTCTCCGGTCAGCCGCTGCACCGCGACGTGCATCTGGACAAAGCCGAGAAGGCGTCCGGCGCGGTCATCCTGCCCTGCGTGTCGCGGGCGGCGGCCGGAACCAGGCTGGTGCTCGACCTGCCGGATACCGGTGCCCGTGGCGCGGCCGCCGCCGCGGCACCGGCCGCGCCACCGAGGCCGCGGACCCCGGCCGGCATGCGCGCCTGGCACCGCTGGATCAGCCTGGCGTCGGGCGTGTTCATGCTGTTCATGGCCGTGACCGGCACCCTGCTGACGGTGGAGGGCATGACCTCGCACGCACCGCTGGACCGGCGCGGAGCGCCTGCGCCGAAGCCGCCTCCGGCACCGCTGCCGGCCATCGCCCCGGCGCAACTGCGATCGCTGCTGGATACCGGCCTGCAGGCGGCCGAGGCGCGTTCCGGCGCGGCGATCACCGGCCTGCGCCTGTACACCGAGGACGGCGAACCGCGGGTCGAGGTCTCGCTCGAAGGCGGCCAGGCCCTGCACCTGGACGGCCTGGGAACGGCCGTGGCGGCGCCGGCGGCGGCCGGTCGCGGCGGCGGTCCGCCGAACGTGGCGCCCTGGCGCGCGGCGACCAAGAGCTGGCTGGAACACCTGCACCGCGGCGCCTTCGCCGGCTGGCCGGGACTGGTCGTCGTGCTGCTCACGAGCATCGCCCTGTGCGTGCTGTCGGTGACCGGGCTGGCGGTCTACTGGGACATGTTCAGGCGGCGGCGGGACAGCGGACGCCGCGCGCCTTTCTGGCGGTAGCGAGCGCGACCGTGGCGGATCAGGCGCCGTCCGCGGCCTGCCACATGTCCGGCTGTTCGACCAGTTCGATCAGGTTGCCGGCGACGTCGCGCAGGAAGATGTTGGCGCCCCACGGGAAACGCTTGACCCAGACGATGTCCACGTCCTGCGCACGCAGGTGCTCCGCCGCGGCGTCGACGTCCGGCACCGCGAAGGCGATGTGCTTGTTGCCGTGGGTACGGTTGTCGCTGTTCGGCTCGCGGCGTTCGTCCGGCAGCGGATTGGCGCCGGGGACCTCGAACAGTTCGATCCGCATCGGGCCGCGCTTCAGCAGGGCGACCTCGGCGGGAATGGCCGGGATCGGGAAGCGCCGTTCGAGGATGAAGCCGAGCACGCGCGCGTACCAGGCGATGGCCGCCTCCATGTCGGGCACGCTCATCGCGCCGTGGTGGTGCTTGAGGGGCAGGTCGGAGGCGTTGGAAGGGGAATTCGACATGGTTCAGGTATCCGCGTGGCGTTCGGAGGCGATCAGCGAGAAGTAGCCGCAGCAGGGCATGACTTCGATGTTGGAGAATCCGTTGTCATCGAGCATTCGCGCCAGTTCGGAGCGACGATACTGCTTGCCGTCGGTGTACAACAGCATGTCCATCGAATAGGCCGCGACGGTGGCCGGGCCGGCGCCGTCCTCGTCGAGCAGCATCTCGTGCAGGAACAGGCGCCCGCCCGGCGCCAGCGCCGCATGCGCCCGTTCGAACAGGCGGCGATTGCGGGCTTCCGACCAGTCGTGGACGATGTTGCTCATCAGGATCGCATCGTGGCCGCCCGGCCACGGATCGGCCCACATGTCCGCGACCGTGGTGACGATGCGGTCCTGCAATCCCGCATCGGCGATCCGGCGTTCGGCATGGCGGCAGGTCGGCGCGAGGTCGAGGATCGTCGCCTGCAGCCGCGGCCAGTCCCGTGCGAGCGCGAGCGAGAACGCGCCCGAGCCGCCGCCGACGTCGAGCAGGCGCCGCACGCCGGCGAACGCCGGCAACGCGGCCAGCGCCTGCGCCGGCGCGAACCCCTGGGCGTCCATGACGTCGGCGAATTCGACCGCCATCGACGGGTCGGCCTGGTGCCGCGCCCACAGGTCCTGTTGCAGCCGCGGCCAGTCCGGTCCGTCGGCGTGGCGCACCGCCTGCAGCACGTGCGGATAGTCGAGCGGCGAATGCCGCATCAGGCGCAGCGCCGGCCCCCAGTAGGCCGGCTGGCCGGGCAGAAGGAAGCGGCGCGCGCTGTCGGTCGGGCGCAGGGTGACGCCATCGGCTTCGTGTTCGAGCAGATGCATCGCCAGCAACACGCCGACCAGCGCGGCGCAGCCGCGCGGGGAAATCGCCAGTGTTTCGGCCAGCGCGGCCGCGGATTCCGGTTGTCCGGCCAGGCTGGGGAACAGGCCGAGCTCGTCGGCCACCGCCAGCGCCGGCATCCGGTAGCAGGCCAGGACGCCGTCCCACAGCAGGCGGTCGTCGACGGCCTGCGTGCGCGGCGCGGTGCCCGACGCGCCGGCGTCAGCCATCGCCGCGCGCGGCCGGCACGAAGCGCACGTCGATCGCGCCGAACACCGACCGCCCGGTGGCGTCGAGCACCTCGAACCGCAGCGATTCGCCGAACTGCACGAACGGCGTGGTCGATTCGCCGTGGTCGATCACCTCCACCGCGCGCTGCTCGGCCAGGCAGGCCGAGCCGACCTGGCGGTAGCCGCGATTGGAGACGGTGCCCGAGCCGAGCACGAAGCCGGCGCCGAGGCGGCGGTTGTAGGCCACGTGCGCGATCAGCTGGCCAAAGCTCCAGTCCATCTCGCCGCCGTTGGGATGGCCGAACGGCTGGCCGTTGCGGTGCACGGTCATGTCCAGGTGCACGCGGCCGTCCCGCCAGGCGTCGCCGAGTTCGTCCGGGGTGACCGCCACCGGCGCGAAGACCGTCGCCGGCTTGGCCTGGACCAGGCCGAAGCCCATCTGGATCTCGCGGAACAGGTGCTTGCGCATGCTCACGTCGTTGAGGAAGGTGACCAGGCGGACGTGCGCCTGCGCCCGTTCCGGGGTGGCGCCCATCGGCACGTCGTCGGTGATCACCGCGAACTCGCCCTCGAAGTCGCACTGGTCCTCGGCGTCGGGGAACTCGTAGTCCTGGCGCGGGCCGCGGAAGTCGTCGCCCTGGCGCGGCACCAGCACCGCCACGCCCGGCGTCTTCTTCACCGTCAGGTTGTAGGCCTGCTCCATGATGTTGCCGTGGTTGAGGAAGGCCGAGGCGTCGACGAACTGGTGGCTGCGCGGCAGCGGCGCCAGCGCCTGGGCAGGGTCGAAGTCGAAGGCGCCGTCGGCGCGGCCTTCCTGCAGTTGCGCGTACAGCGCCTGCAACTGCGGTTCCAGATCGGTCCAGCGTTCCAGCGCGGCCAGCAGGGTCGGCGCGATGTGGGTGGCGTCGACCGCGCGGGCCAGGTCGCGCGAGACCAGCACCAGCCGTCCGTCGCGGCCACCATTGCGCAGTGAAGCGAATTTCATCGGTGCGTTTCCGTATTGCGGAGGAGGACGTATTGCAGAGGAGAATCAGAGCAGCGGGCGGCCGCCGTCGACCGGCAGGATGCAACCGGTGGAGAAGGTCAGGTCGCGCACGGCGATGACCACGGCGCGGCCGATTTCCTCGGGTGCGGCCAGTCGGCCCAGCGGCGTCGATGCGCACTGCCGGTCGCGCCATTCCACGTCCAGCGACTTGACGAAATCGGTGTCGACCAGACCCGGCGCCACCGACACCACGCGGACCTGCGGCGCCAGCGCGCGCGCCAGCGACAGGGTCAGGTTGTCCAGCGCCGCCTTCGACGCGCAGTAGGCGATGTTGCTGCCCATGCCGGTGCGCGCAGCGATCGAACTGATGTTGACCACCACGCCGCCGCCGGGCAGGGCGCTTTCGTGCAGCAGCGGCAGCAACGCGCGGGTGGCGGCGACGGCGCCGCGAACGTTGGTGGCCAGGATCTCGTCGATCAGGGCGTCGTCGAGCGCATCCAGGTCGGCATGGGCGACGAAGCGGGTGGTGCCTGCGCAGTTGACCAGCACGTCGGCGCGGCCGTACGCCTCGCGTACCTGCGCGGCCAGCGCCTGCAGCGAATCGCTGTCGGTCACCGATGCCTGCATGGCTCGATGCCCATTGCCCGGCAGTTCCGCGGCCAGCGCCCGCGCCGGCGCGGCGGAACTGCGATACGCGACCACGACCGCGAAACCGGCTTCGGCCAGTCCGCGGCAGATAGCCGCGCCCAGGCCGCCGGCGCCGCCGGTGACGACGGCGACCGGCGCGTTGCCGTTGGCGGGTTCAGGCGGCATCGGCTTGCTTGCCCTTGCCCAGCCTGCGCACGCGGATGTCGGCCTGTTCCTTGTGGCCGGCGAAGTGCTCCAGCGCGCACAGCCGCGAGCAGACCTCGCCGATCGCCACGCTGGCTTCGTCGGTGAGGATGCGCTGGTAGGTGTGGGTCTTGATGAACTTGCCCACCCACAGTCCGCCGGTGTAGCGGCCGGCGCCCATGGTGGGGAGGGTGTGGTTGGTGCCGATCACCTTGTCGCCGTAGGAGACGTTGGTGCGCGCGCCCAAGAACAGGCCGCCGTAGCTGGTCATGCGTTGCAGGAACCAGTCCGGGTCCCTGGTCATCACCTGCACGTGCTCGGAGCACAGCCGCTCGGACTCGGCCAGCATCTCCTCGTCGGTGTCGCACAGGATGATTTCGCCGTAGTCGCGCCAGGACACGCTGGCGATCGGCGCGGTTTCCAGCCGCGCCAGAACCTTCTCAATCGCGGCGGGCAGTTCCTCGGCGATCTTCTTGCTGGTGGTGATGCAGTAGGCCGGCGAGGTCGGGCCGTGCTCGGCCTGGCCGAGCAGGTCGACCGCCACCAGTTCGGCGTCCACCGTGTCGTCGCAGATCACCATGGTCTCGGTCGGGCCGGCGAACAGGTCGATGCCCACGCGCCCGAACAACTGGCGCTTGGCCTCGGCCACGTAGGCGTTGCCGGGGCCGACGATCATGTCCACCGAGGCGATGTTCTCGGTGCCCAGCGCCATCGCCGCCACGCCCTGCACGCCGCCCATCACGTAGATCTCGTCGGCGCCGGCCAGGGCCATCGCGGCGATGATCTCCGGCGAGGGCTTGCCGTCGAACGGCGGCGCGCAGGCGATCACGCGCTTGACCCCGGCGACCTTGGCGGTGAGCACGCTCATGTGCGCCGAGGCCAGCAGCGGATACTTGCCACCGGGGATGTAGCAGCCGACCGAGTTGACCGGGATGTTGCGGTGGCCCAGCACCACGCCCGGCAGGGTCTCGACCTCGACGTCGCGCAGCGACAGCAACTGGATCTGGGCGAAGCGGCGGATCTGCGCCTGGGCGAACTTGATGTCCTCGATCGCCTGCGCCGGCAGGCTGTCGATGCAGGCCTGGATCTGCTCCGGGGTCAGCCGCAGCGACGGCGGGTTCCACTTGTCGAACTTCTCGGAGTAATCGCGCACGGCGGCTTCGCCGCGCGCCTCGATGTCGGCGATGATCTTCTCGACGGTGTCGCGGACCTGGGCGTTGAGTTCGGCCTTGGCTGCGGCCGGCTTGCCTTGCTTGAGATGGCGGATCATGGGGAGCTTCCTGTTGCGGTATTGGCGACGGCGCCGCTGGGCGCGCCGTCGGTGGTGGGGAGGTAATGCACGACCTCGGGCGCGGCGCCGAAGTGCGGTTGCAGCAGCTCGCGCCAGCGGGCGAACAGCCCTGAACCGCGGAAACCGCGGACGTGGTCCTCGATCGTGTCCCAACGCACGAGCAGGGCGTACTGCGAGGGCCGTTCGTGCGAGCGCAGCAGCTCGTTCGAGCGGTGTCCCGGGGCCATCGCCAGCACTTCCCGCGCGCGCTGGAAGTCGCCTTCGAACGCGGCTTCGTGGCCCTCGGCGATGTCGAACACGGCGATTTCCAGGATCATCGCCGCGACTCCTCCGGCGCGATGGTCAGGTTGGCGTCGCGCGACGGCAGGCGCACGGTCGCGCCGCCGGCCTCGACGATGTAGCCGTCGATCGTCTCGATCCACCAGGCCAGCTCGGCGTAACCCTGTTCGTCGCGGAAATACTTGTCGTAGACGTAGGACTTGACGATGAACAGGTCGCCGGTCAGCGGATGGGCGTTGACGGTCCTGCCCTGCAGGAACGGCACCTTGGACAGGAAGTCCACCGCATCGGGGTTTTCCGGCACCGGCTTGCCGAGAGCGGCGTGCGTGGCGGCCGGCATGATGCCCCAGCGGATGTTGTACAGCCAGCCGCGATCGCCGATCCAGTTGTGGACGTGGCGGATCGCCAGGTCGCGGCCGACGAAGTTGATCAGGATGCCGCGGCTGTCTTCCTTCTTGTGAACGTCGGCGGTATCGACGCCCGCATCGTCCTTCTTGTGGATATTCTGGGTGTCGACGTCGGCCCCGTCGTTTGATGGCGGCGGCGGCGCGGCGGCGCCGTCGGGCACGGCGGGCACGTAGTCGGCCTTGTTGCGCGGGCGCCAGATGCCGTCGTCGCCCCGGACCAGCTTGCGGGACTTCCTGGGGTCCAGAAGTTCGGGCTTCAGCGTGCGGTTGCCGCCCGCGCCCATGCCGTAGGGCTTGGTCGGCATGGCGCCCTCGTCGATCGGGCCGTCGACGGTCCACGCCGGCTGGTCGCCGACCTTCACGTCTTCCCAGTACAGCGGCTTGGCGCCCTGACGCTTTTCCGCGCGCCACAACTGCCTGATCTTGTCCCAGTCGGCGTCGGTGTAGACGTGCGCCGGCCGCGTTTTCCAGTCCGGCGCTTCCCAGATCCGGGAGAAGTCGGGCTTGCCCGGCGGGCGCTTGTCGTCGCGGTAGACCTTCACGCTTTCCACGACGCGGAAGACCACGTCGTTGACCTTGTCGCCGCGCTGGTTGTAGATGCTGCCGTCGGTGCGGATCGCCAGGCTTCGATAGATGGAGCCCTGCTGCGGGGTCAGGTCGGTGACGCTGCGGTGGTTGGCGACCAGGTACAGCGTGTCGCCCGGGTAGATCGGCGCATGGCTGGTGATGCTGTGGTTCAACTGCGACACCAGCAGCGTGTCGCGCGCATCGCCCGGGAACGGCACCATGAAGATGTCGTCGTTGGCGCCGAAGGTCGGATAGGCGAGGATGTCGCGATAGCCCAGCTTGCGCGCGTATTCGGCGACGTTCAGCAGCGGGTTGTCCGGGTCGTACTTGCCGTTGTTGTAGCGGACCATCGCCTCGGTCACGACTACCGCCGGCCCGATCCCGGGCGTGTCCTTCGGCAGCCGGCCTTCGACCAGCGCCTTGACGTCGACCGGCCCGCGCGCCTCGATCGCGCGGTTGTCGGCCAGGTAACGCTCGACCAGGGCCTTGCCGTGCTCCGGATAGACGCCCGGATACTGGGTCAGGAAGTCGCCGGCCGATTGCGCCGCCGTCGTGGCGGCGAAGGCCAGCAAGGCGATCAGCAGCAATGGCCGGAACAGGATGGGCCGGCGGGCGTTGCGAACGGATGTTGCCATTTCTTCTCCTCCTGCCTTGCAGTGTGGTCCTCGCGGAGGCGTGTTCACGATGCCGCCGCTGCCTTGCCGCGATGCCAGTGCGGCAAGGCCAGCCCCGGCACCGGCGAGCGGAAACACGGCAGCGTGGTGCCCTTCAGGCTACCCAGGTAGACCGTGCGCAGGTCGGGTCCGCCGAAGGTCAGGCTGGCCATCAGCGGGGCGATGCCGCCGGCGGTGGCGTCCATCAGGTCGGGGGTCACGGTGCCGGCGAAGTAGTGGCGGTCGTAGATCGCGATCTGTTCGGGCTTGCCGTCGTCGAGCAGGGTCAGCACGTCGCCCTCGGGGGTCAGCGCGATCAGGCGCTCGGCCAGGATCAGGGTGATCCACAGGTTGCCGTAGCTGTCGAAGGCGAACCCGTCCGGCGTGCCGCCGAGGTCGGACGGGCCGTAGACCTCGCGGTCGTGCAGGCTGCCGTCCGGCCGCACGCGCAGCCGCGAAATGCGGCGCGCGTTGGATTCGACCACGTACAGCCATTCCTCGCCGGCGTCGAAGCGGATCTCGTTGGTGCCGACGAAGCCGTCGGCGACGATGCGGATGCCATGCTCGTCGATCAGGCCCACGTAGCCGTCGGCGGTCTTCTCGTTGATGTTGCGGGTCCACGGTTGCAGACGCGTGGTCACCGTGAACCAGATGCGTCCGCGGGAATCGGTCAGGATGAAGTTGGTCTTGCCCAATGGCTGGCCGTCGATCGCGTCGTACAGCGTGCGCGAGCGGCCGTCGCGGGTCATCAGCTCGATCGCGTCGGTGCCGAAATTGGCGATCAGGATGTCGCCGTTGCGGTCGAAGGCGATGCCGTTGGGCAGGGTCTTGCCCAGGATCAGGTCCTGGGCGCTGCCGTCGTTGCTGACGCCGGTCTGCGCGATCAGTTGCTGGCTGCCGTCGGGATTGATCCGCATCACCCCGCCGCGCGCGTCCGCGGTCCACAAGGTTCCGTCGGCTTCGGCGAGGATGCATTCGGGACGCTGCAGGCCGACGCCGACGTGGCGGATGTCGGCGCGGTCCACCGCCCAGTCGCGCAGCGGATTGCTTCGGGTCCTGGCGGGGAGGTCAAGCATTCGGGATGGCCTCGTTGGCGGATGCGATGGCGCGGCGGACCAGGGAATCGGCGTCACCGTCGTGCAGGAAACCCAATGCGTCCGCGGCGGGAGTGGACAGGGGCGGGTAGGCGCCGAACGCGGCTTCCAGCTTCGGGTCGGGGCGGAAGTCGAGCAGCGATTCGACCGGATGTCCGCCGACACGTCCCGCCGCCGCCGCGAGTTCCGCGATCGACAGGTGCAGCGCCGGCAAGGTCCATGCGCGCGAATCGCCGCCGGCCAGTCGCGCCGGATCCAGCAGCGCCGCGTGGATCAGGTTGTCGACGATGCGTTGCAGCGACATCAGCCACAACGTGGCCTGCGGCGAAACCGGGCAGGTGTACGGGCGGCCGGCATGCAGCTCGCGAATCAGGTCGCTCATGAACGCCGATAGCTGTCCGGTCCTGGCCGGCGGGCGCATGACGATGCCGGGCAGGCGCACGCAGCGGCCATCCACCTTCCCGCGGAGGCTGAAGTCCTGCACCAGGATCTCGCCGATCTGCTTCTGCGCGCCGTAGCTCATGCCCGGACGCAGCGGCGTACGGTCGTCGACCTGCGCCGGCAGCGGCGCTCCCAGCGCGGCGATGGAACTGGCGAACACGAATACCGGCGGCTTCGCCTGTGCGGCGGCGCGGTCGAGCAGGTCGGCCACCGCATCCAGGTTGACCCTGCGCGCCAGCGCGTAGTCCTGTTCGGCCATGCCGCCGGGAATGCTGGCCAGATGGAATACCGCGTCCATCGGTTCGGCGAACGCCGCCTGCTGCACCGACGTGTCGGCCAGATCGCCCGGCAATGCGCGGACGCGCGGATCGTCGGATGGATCCAGGCGCACGTCCAGCAGCGCCAACCGGCGTACCGGCAATCCTTCCACGCCGGCAAGCAGACGACGCACCAGGGCCTTGCCGATGAAGCCGTTTGCACCGGTGACGAGAAGATTCATGACGTCCCTGAGAATGAGGATTCCATTCCGCCGACGCCCACACAGCGGCGGAATTGCGTTGGCGCCATCATGGTCAAGCGGCGTTTGCCGCGGAAATCGAACCTCACAATGCCGAGCATCACGAACCCCCATGCTGTGATGCAAAATGCCAGCCGGCGAATGCGGGGTTTAGACTCCGGGCGCGGTGGAATTCCTTCCGGAGGCGGCCCGTGCGCTACCACAAGCTAGACCTGAACCTGTTGTCGGCCCTGAAAGTGCTGCTGGAAAAGCGCAACGTGACCCGCGCCGGCGAGGCATTGCACGTCACCCAGTCGGCGATGAGCGGCATCCTCGCCCGCCTGCGCGACTATTTCGACGATCCGCTGATCGTGCAGGTCGGCCGCAGGATGGAACTGACGCCGCTGGCCGAAAGCCTGATCGATCCGGTCAACGACGTCCTGTTGCGCATCGACGCCACCATCGCCACCCGTCCTGACTTCGACCCGAAGGTGATGAAGCGGCATTTCACCTTCGTCGCGTCCGACTACGTTTCCGCGGTGTTCCTCTGCGACGTCCTGCAGCGCGTCCACCGGGAAGCGCCGGGGATCACCTGGAAGTTCCGCCATCCCAGCGAGCTCTCCGCGCACGAGCTGGAGAGCGGCGACGTCGACTTCATCATCTGCCCGGAACAGTTCGCGTCGCCCACGCAGTCGCGGGAAACCCTGTTCGAGGACTCCTACGTGGTCGCCGTTGCGCAGGGCAATCCGCACGTGGGCGATACCATCACGCTGGAGCAGTACCTGGATGCCGGCCACGTCTCCTTCCAGACCGGAAGCCAGGGTTTGCCGATGTTCGAGTCGTGGATGATCAAGACCCATGGCGAAACGGAGCGGCGCGTCGAAGTGACCGCCAATTCCTTCCACCTGCTGCCGCAGTTGATCGTCGATACCGACCGCGTCGCCACTCTGCATGCGCGCATGGCCGTCAACTATCTGCAGAGCCTGCCGATCCGGCTGGTGCAGCCGCTGTTCGAAATGCCGCGCCTGGTCGAGGTGCTGCAATGGCATCGCTATCGGGACCTGGATCCGGGCAGCCAATGGCTGCGCGAACGCATCGTCGAGATGGCGCATGCGATGCCCACGGTCGAGTCGCTGTTCGATGGCGCATTGTCGATGCCAGGCGACGCCAGCCGGGGCGCCTCGGTGGTGCCGATCAAGCGCCGGCGCGCCGGCGGCCCGGCCAAGGGCTGATAAAAGCCAGACGGATGGCCGGCTATTCGCCGGCCGCCCGGTTGTCTTCAGTTCCGGGAGGCGCGCAGAGCGCCCGGAAAGCTTCCCCGGGCAGTGGAAAGCCGCCGCTCAATTGATGTTGTCATTGACGATACCGGCACTGTCCGCGCCTGCGCCGCGGCGGAAGGCCAGCACGGCCAGCGCTACCGCCAGGCTGACCGCGGCCAGCGCCGAAAAGGCCAGGAACGCGGACTGGATGCCGGAGACCCGGGCCATCACGAACGAGAACGACAACGTGCTCAGGAACTGGGCGGCGGCGAAAGTGCCCTGCCAGATGCCGGTGCCGCGTCCGCGCACTTCGAAAGCCAGCGGTTGCATGGCCCAGGTCAGCAACGTCGGCAGCAGCATGCCCGCGCCGAACTGGTTGAGGATGCCCGGCGGGATGAAGGTCGCCGGCTGCGAGGCTTTCGCCATGCCGTAGAAGCCGATCGCCAGCAACGCGAACTCGATCGCCAGCAGGGCAGGCACGCTGAGATATTTCCTGACGAAGCCGAAGGTGATGGCGCCGGCCGGCACGCCCAGGCTGGCCAGCGACAGCAGCAGTCCGGTCCTGGCCGATGAGGCCACGCCCAGCGAATTCATTGCGTTCGCCATCTGGAACTGGATGATGTAGAACATGCTGCCGCCGACCACGGTGACCACGCAGACGCGCAGCATGTGCGCCCACGGGAAGGCCGGTTTCTGGCCGGCGTCGCTGCGCGAAACCCCGTACGCGTCCTGTTTGCTCGGTTCCCAGGTGAAGAGCAGGACGCCGATCAGGAATACCAGGCCGCTGGCGTAGACCAGGAACGGGCCGCGCCAGCCGAATGCGTCGCCCAGCCAACCGGCCAGCGGGAACAGCAGGAACGCGGTGATCGACGCGGTGGCCGCCTGGCTGCCGAGCCAGCGGTCGCGGCGCTGGTGGTCGAACAGGTCGCCGATCAGCGCGGTCGAGCAGGTCAGCACCACGGCTTCGCAGAGGCCTACGCCGACCCGCGTGGCCATGATCGCGCCGAAGCTGTCCAGGAACAGCGGCGCGATGCCGAACAGGGAATAGACCACCATCGAGATGATCAGCAGCCGCCGCCGCCCGATCCGGTCGGCGAGCGCGCCGACGAAGGGCGAGGCGATGGCGATGCACAAGGCCGGAATCGAGAGCAGGGCCGGCACCCAGTAGTTGGCGTTGGGGATGTCGTGGAACTGCTCGAACAGCTTGGGCACGATCGGCGCCAGCAGCACCGCGCCCATCACCGAAAGGGCGATGGGCAATATCAGGGCAATGCCGGTAGCGGTTCCGGCGTTGCGTGGTTTGGTTGCTGCGGGCGATGTCGCCATGATGCCAGTGCCCTCCCAGGCCGATCGATGGGTTATTTGGGGGTAACGCGCGCATGGACATACGTCTGCGCGCGATGACGGCCAGATGGTGATTGCATCGATTGCGGCGATGCAAATGAATTCGTCCGATGCGGGTCAGTCGGAAAAGCGATGGTTGCGGCCGGCCTGGCTGCTGCAATGCGGCATTCCCCGCTGCCGCCGCAAACGGCAAGCATCGGGAAAGGCGATGTCAGTCAATGAGATAACCAATTTCATCGGAAGACGGACCGTGGTTAGGGTTCTCGCGAGGGAGATGACGAAGCTGATGCCCTGGGAGGGGACGAGAATGCCGATGTACGAGAAGAACATGCGTGTCGCGCCGTTGCGCACGGGACATGCGGTATTGGCCGCGACGATCGCCATCGTGCTTCACGCGCCAGCCGTGGCCGCGCAGGAAGCGGACGGCCTGTCGCAACAGAAGGCGGTAACCCTGGACGAGGTGGTGGTCACCGCGCAGAAGCGCAGCGAACGCCTGCAGGACACCCCGGTGGCCGCCGCGGTGGTATCGCAGCAGACGCTGGAGAAGGCCAACGTCTCGGACATCTCCGACCTCAACAAGCTGGTGCCCTCGGTGCAACTCAAGGGCACCAACAACGGCCGCGTGCCGATCGCCATGCGCGGCATCTCCACCAACGCCGACGAGACCGCCGTCGGCCTGACCTCGGGCGTGCTGATCATGGTGGACGGCGTGCCGGTGTCTTCCGACGCCGCCGGGGTCAACGAACTGTCCGACCTGGCCAACGTCGAAGTGCTCAAGGGTCCGCAGTCCACCCTCGGCGGCCGCGCCGCATCGGCCGGCGTGATCAACCTGGTCACCCGCAAGCCGACCGACTACTGGAGCGGTTCGCTCGGCGCGCTGGCGACCGGCGACGGCGAGTACAAGCTGGACGGGTTCGTGTCCGGCCCGATCAGCGAAGGCGCCGAGTTCAGCCTGTCGGCCTACAAGCACCGGGTGGAACTGCCGATCCACAACATTGCCACCGGAAAGGATTCCACCACCGACAGCGACGGTGCGCGCCTGAAGCTGGCGCTGCATCCCAGCGACGACGTGGACATCACCCTCGCCGCGCACGGCTACAAGATCGATGCCAAGGGCGGCAGTTTCGCCTATCAATATCTGACCCGACAGGCCATCTTCAATAGCCGTTTCCCAGGCACCGCGTACGACGGCGTCGCCTACGATGAGGCGATGGCCGGCATCACCCCGCACTGGGGCAATACCGACTACAACTCGCCGGTGGACATGCGCGCGCAGACCAGCGGCAACGACTTCAGCGCCAACGTCGACTGGCGCCTCGGCGACTACACGCTGAGCTCGACCACCGCCTACCAGCGCGAGCGCCAGGACATGGTGCAGGACGCCGGCGTCACCGCGACCTACTGGCTGAACGAACTGACCGGCATGGTGTGCAGCGAACTGGGCATTCCCCCTTTCTGCGCCGCGTCCTGGGACAACTCGCAGCACATCATCCTGAAACCGACCACCAAATCGCAGGAATTCAAGATCGCCTCGCCGCTGGACGGGCGGGTGAACTTCGTCGCCGGCGTCTTCTATTCCGAAACCGACGTCTGGAGCAGCGGCGTGCGCACGATGTTCGCCAACCCCTACCAATACGTGGTGGATTCGAACACCAAGACCCTGGACGCGTATGGCCGCGTCACCTGGAAGCTGCCCAACGATTTCGACCTGCTGACCGGCCTGCGCTTCAACCACGACAAGGTCAGCTACTGGAAGGACGACATCTACAACGGCTACTACAGCGGCAACGAAGCCGCCGAAAACACCTGGGTCGGCGACGTTTCGCTGCGCAAGCGCTTCACGCCCGATGCGATGGGCTACCTGACCTATGCGCGCGGCTACAAGCCGATGGCTTTCAACACCGCCGCCTCGCTCTCGTCGAGCGACCCGCTGGACCCGGTGGACAACGAAACCGTCGACAGTTTCGAACTGGGCTTAAAGCTGGCGTTGCTGGACCGCAGGCTGACCCTCAACACCGCGCTGTTCCAGACCACGTACCGCAACTACCAGGTGCAGACCTACGAAACCACCAACGGCTACCTGGCCGACCTGCACCTGTCCAGCGCCGGCAAGGCGCGCACCCGCGGCCTGGAATCCGACTTCAACCTGGTCGCGACCGAGGCGCTGCACCTCAACGCCAACATCGCCTGGATCCGGGCCGTGTTCGTGGACTTCGAGGGCGCGCCATGCTGGGGCGGCAACACCAGCCAGAGCGAGGCGGAAGGTTGCGTCGACGGCACGTACCAGGACCTGTCGGGCAAGTCGATGCCGGACGCGCCCAAGTTCAAGGCCAACGCCGGCGCGGACTACACATGGTTCGGCGACGGCGGCAAGCGGCCCGACCTGACCCTGTCCGGCCAATACGCCTGGCGCAGCGGCACCAACATGCAGGCGGACAACAATCCGTACACCTACCAGCCGGCGTTCGGCATCTTCAACCTGTCGCTGACCGGCAGCTGGAACAGCGGCAAATTCAGCGCCTCGTTGTTCGTCAACAACGTGTTCGACAAGTTCTACATGGTCAACGTCACCGACAACTTCAGCGGCATCTGGAGCGATTCGGCGATCGGGATCACCGGCCAGCCGGCGCGCGACGCCAGCCGCTACGCCGGTCTGCGCCTGAACTGGAACTTCGAGTGACGCAGCGCGGGAGTGGATTGCCGCGGTCCATCCCCGCGGTCTTCCGGCGCTCCGGAAGTCGAGCCAGCGGACCGAGGCCCCGGGAGGGACGAGGAATGCGAAAGCACGGAATCGTCATGCGCGCACGGACGAAACCGACGGCGCGGCTTTCCGGGGGAATTCCCGGTTTATTTCAACTCTCCCCGCTTTAAAGGCGCGTTTCCAACGCGATCGCCATCAGGTCGAAACTCAACGAGGAATTCGAAATGAGAGTACGCAAGATTCCCCTGTCCACCGCCTTGGCGCTGGCCCTGCTGGTCGGCGCTGGTTGCAGGGGACCGGCATCGTCGGCGCCTGCGGTGGACGCCGCAGCTCCACCGCCGCCGGGTGCGCCGGGCCCCGACTTCGCGGGCGCCCCTCCCGGCATGCCGCAAATGCCGACGACGGCGGAGACCGAATACAGCGCCGGCATCTACGTCGTCGACGGCCGCTACGTGAAGGACCGTTCGCTCGCCGGACTGGTCTACAGCGGGCAGGTCGGCGACACCTCCGCCACCGGCGTCCGCATCGCGTCGGATCGCGACGATCTGAATGCGGTTCTCGTCAGGGGCAAGGACACCCGCTACGTCCTTTCCGACGCCGTGATAGAACTGCAGGGCGACGGAAGCAACGACTTCCTCGGCCTGGGTGCCGGGGCCATGGCCGAAGGCGGCGCAGAACTGACCTTGCGCAACGTGCAGATCACCACCAACGGGGTGATCTCCAACGCGGTCGCTTCCATCACCAACGGCGTGGTCAAGGTCTACGACTCCACGCTGCGCGCCAACGGCGGCACGCTGCCGGCCGATTACGTGCCGAAGATCGGCCCGGGGATGAAGGAGGCGCCGGCGCCGCTCGGGATCAAGGGCACCGCGCGGACGGTGATCACCGCCAACGACTCCAAGAGCTATTTCTACAATTCGACGATCATCGCCCAGGGCTGGGGCGCGCTTTCGACCGATGCGCCGGGGCATTCCTACCTGGAAGCGAACGACAGCCAGGTCAAGGTCCTCGACAGCGGCTACGGCACCTATGCCGATCACAACTGCACCGTAGTGATCAACCGCACGAAGTTCGACACGCCCACCTACACCGCGATCGTCGCTGGCGAAGGCGCCCTGACCTTGAACGAGTCGGAGGCGGACAGCCGCGGCAACATCGTCATGGTCCACAGCGTGATGGGGCGCGGCCCGGAAATCGGGCACGTGAACATCCATGGCGGCAAGTATGTCTCCAAGGAGGCCGCCATCCTGGTGAAGAGCGCCAATGCCGACATCGTGGTGGACGGGGCGGACATCGCGTCCGGGTCCGGCGAATTCCTGAAGTCGGTGGTGAACGACGACAGCCATGCGACCAAGGTCGCCGGGCAGCGGGTGTCGGGCATCAACGCGACGCTGAAGAATGCGACCGTCGCCGGCGACGTGATCCACGGCGATGGCGATCGTGACCTGCGCCTGAGCCTGCAGGACGCCACGCTGAAGGGCGCCGTCACGGGGGCGCAGCTGCGCCTGGACGGCAAGAGCAAATGGACGGCCACGGCGGATTCGCGCGTGACCTTGCTCGGTCCGGTGGAATTGGCCCAGATCGATGCGCCCGCAGGCGTGGTCGTTCAGGCGACCGCCGGCGAGGGGAATGCATTGAAGCACGGCGACTACCCGTTGGCCGGGGGCGGAAAACTCCGCATCGAGTGACGCCTGATGCGAGAAACGGCGGCCGCTGCCGGGGCCGCCGCGGAAGTGCGATGAAGTGACGGACCTTCGTATGGGAAGCGTCCGCAAAAAACTCGGATTCCTTGGGAGGGGAAGGCATGAAGACGACGAATGGGCGGGGCCGTTCGGCTCGGCGTGATCTGTTGGTGGTTTCACTGGCGCTGGCCATCCTGGCCGTGGGCCGGGATGCGGCCGCGCAGGAAGCCGGTGACGGAAGCAAGGGAAAAGACGTCAAGGCGACCCAGCTGGAAACGGTGACCGTCACCGCGGAAAAACGCACGACCAACCTGCAGAAGACTTCGATCTCGGTCAGCGTGATAGACGCCGAGACGATGCGCGACGAGCACAAGCTGACCCTGTCCGACGTGCTGGGCGCCACGCCCGGCGTGCAGGTGCAGGAAACCGCGACCGGGCCGCAGTTCGCGGTGCGCAGCGTGGGGGCCACCGGCCGGCCGGGCGGCGAGCAGGCGGTGCCGACCTATCGCGATGGCGTCCTGTTCGACCGCGTGGATTCGGCGCGCAGTATGTTGCTCGACGTTTCCCAGGTCGAGGTGCTGATGGGACCGCAGGGCACCTTGTACGGGCGCAATGCGCTCGGCGGCGCCATCAACATCACCTACAACCAGCCGGTGCTCGGTTCGCTGGAGGGGTCGGCGGGCCTGGGCTTCGGCAACTACGGCTTGATCGAGGGGAATGCGGTGCTGAACGCGCCGCTGGGCGAGAAATGGGCGTTGCGGGCGGCATTTTCCTCAGCCCAGCGTGACGGCTATCTCAACAACGGCCGCAACGACCAGGACGATCGCGCCGCGCGCGTCAAGCTGCGCTACGCCCCAAGCGACGACCTGGATCTGGTATTCACCTACGAGCAGAGCCGGCTCGGCGGCAAGGGCAACGGCAGTTCCGACGTATCGGCCGACTGGCCCGACCGCTCTGGATGGGACCCCTGGTACGACGACGATCTTTCCAACGTCTACAAGAACACCAAGTCCGAGTTGGCGAGCATCAACCTGCAGTGGCGCACCGATGCCGGCACCCTGTTCGTGCTGCCGGCGCATTTGAAGAACAGCTACGATGCTTACCAAGTCAACAGCGGCGTGCCGCAGACCGAGGTCCGGACCAAGACCCAGGACTCGCTGGAAGTGCGCTTCGCCTCGCCCGACGACCAGCGCTTCGTCTGGCAGGTGGGGGCGTACTACTACGATGCGGACGAACCGCAGGTGTTCACCACCTTCATTTCACCCGAGCCGGCCAACGGGCCGCCGGCGGACCTGACCCCCGGCAACCAGACGCGTTCGTGGGCGGTGTTCGGCCAGGCCACGACGTGGCTGAGCGACGCCCTGCGGCTGGTCACCGGCGCGCGCTATACCCGCGATCGCAGGACCATGCAGTACGCCGGCGGCGATTTCGGCGGCGGCGGCAGCGGCGCCCTGGCCGAGGCGACCTACAACTACAGCAAGCCGACCTGGCGGCTGGGCATGGAATGGGATGTCGCCGACGCCTCGATGCTGTATGGCACGGTTTCGACGGGCTACCGTTCGGGCGACGTCTCCGGATCGCCGTTCGGCATCACCGGCAACCCCGCGCAGGAGATGACGAGCTACGCCCTGGGCAGCAAGAACCGTTTCCTGGACAACGCATTGCAGGTGAACGTGGAACTGTATTACTCCACCTACAAGAACTATCCCATCGGCCTGACC
Organism: Pseudoxanthomonas sp.; assembly: GCA_047601245.1. Classification (GTDB taxonomy): domain Bacteria; phylum Pseudomonadota; class Gammaproteobacteria; order Xanthomonadales; family Xanthomonadaceae; genus Pseudoxanthomonas_A. The sequence goes on along the minus strand of JASGJU010000002.1, from coordinate 1,554,848 downwards.
TACCAGGCCTCGCCCCAGGCGCCGCCCAGCATGTACAGCGCCGCGGCCAAGGGGATGAAGATCAGGGGCCTGGACCTGGGGATCAGCTACGCGCTGACGATTAGCGACCGCGTCGACGTCGCGTTCAACTACCTGGACGCCACGTTCGGCACGCAGCCGCCGTTCGACGATCCGTCGGTGACGGATCCGGAAGCCGCCGCTTCCTTCGCCGAGCAACTGGCCCACTACAGCGGAGCGATCAAGCCGTCCGCGCCGCGCACCTCGGGCAGCGTCTCCTATCAGCACGACTGGGATCTGGCCGATGGGGGCAGCATCGCGCTCAAGCCGAACCTGCACTATTCGGCGTCGTCCTACACGAGCCTGCTGACCGCCGACGTCAACGAGCCCAAGGCGCTGCAGCCTTCCTATTGGCTGTACAACCTGTCGCTGACCTACACGGCGGCGTCAGGGCAATGGGGCATGGGCGTCTATGGCAACAATCTGGGCAACAAAGCCGTGGTCACAAACTTCAGCGAGGCGATGACGGCAGACGCCATAGATACCGTGAACGTTGCGGCGCCCAGGACCTATGGCGTGCAGCTATGGGCGAAATTCTGAGCATGTAGCGATGCCATTGCGTCGCCCCGTGCAGGCAATGGCGTCGGTTCGGATGCGCAACGGACCTCGTACGCGCCATTCCCTTCCTGGAATCCCTTTTGATCCGATCGAGGTGCAGCGTGAAATACATGAAATCCGCTTTTGTGGTTGTCGCGATCGTTTGCAGCGGCGCGGTGCACGCAGCCGCGACTGACGACCCTCGGAAAAGCGCCGGTGCGCCCGTGCCGGACAGCGGCCAAGATGAGGGATTCCAGAAGGCGATCAAGGCGTGCGCTGTCGAACAGGGCCTGGCTTCGATGCCCAGGCCGGGCGATGAACCCAAGCCCGGCGAGAAGCAACCTGACATGGAAAAGTTTGGCGCTTGCTTGACGGCGAAGGGCTATCCGCCTCCCGAGGAAAACGGGAAAGCCGGCCGGCAGTGATCAGGAGGGCGTCTGCGGCCATCCCGCGCGGAGCCCGGTCGCGCTGCCGCAGCCGTTCGATACCGACGCCTGCTTAGTCGGGCGTTTCCCAGATCAGCGTTCCATCCGCGAGCGGTTCGACGCCGCTCTCGGGAACGCGCGCCGAACCACGGACGATCAACTGTCCCGGAATCGCCGTGTGCGCGGACTTCAGCGCACGGCCCTGCAACAGCGTGCGCAGGATCGAGATCGTTGCCGCGACCATCGCCGGGACCGGCTGCGAGTAGGTGGTCAGATCGAATCCGGGCCATTTGGCGATGCCGACGTTGTCGAAGCCGACGATCGACAGTTCAGCGCCGACCCGCAATCCGAATTCTCCGCGCGCCACCTGTATCGCGGCCAGCGCCATGTGGTCGTTGGCGCAGAACACCGCGTCGGGCCGTTGCTTGCGTTTCAGCAGCCTGCGCATGGCCGTTGCGGCGCCGTCGAACGTGTAGTAGCCGTCCTCGCGGACCGGTTTCCCCATGCCGAGTTCTTGCAGGCGGCGCGAGAAACCATGCTCGCGATCGCGCGTGGTCGAGGATTCCCCGGCGCCGGCGACGAAGGCGAACCGCTTGTGGCCGGCGGCGACGAGGTAGCTGGCGATCGCCCGTCCGCCGACGGCGTTGCTGCCGCACACGCTGGGAATCGAACTGGTGGGATCTATGGTGTTGAGCATCACCACCGGCACGCCCACGCGCGCGCATTCGCTGGCCAGTCGCGACGACAGGCTGGTCGAAGCCAGGATCAGGGCGTCGACGCGATAGCGCAACAGTTCCTCGAGCATCGGGTCGGCGTCGCGGTTGCCATGGGTGAGGAACAGCAGCACGCGGTAGCCGGCATTGCCCAGGTCGTCCGACAGGCATTGCAGCACTTCTGGGTAGAACTGGTTGTCGAGATAGGTCATCGCCACGCCGACGATCCAGGATTTCTGCGTGATCAGCGAACGCGCGATGTTGTTGGGCGTGTAATTCAATTGCCGCGCCGCCGCCATGACCTTCTTGCGCGTGGCGTCGGAGACGCTTGCGCCCGGGGTGAAGGTGCGCGAAACCGCGGATTGCGAGACTTGCGCCAGCGCGGCGACATCCAATGCGGTGGCGGGTTTGCGGAGCGGGTGCTTGCCGGTCATCGCTATCCCAATGAGGCGTGGCGGGGCGGTCGGGAGGGTGGCCCGTTATGGTATCCGTCGCATCGATGGCAGATGTCGCGAATAACGATTTCCGGGCGCTCCGGGGGCTGCATATAGTCCGTCCCGTAAGCGTCATGGATGTCTTTTTAAGAGGATTTGCATACGTATGCAAGCGGGTCGCCAATCAGCACTTGGCGACGACATAACGACACAGGGTTGCTTCGGGAGGGCGATCGATGATCGGCAATGTGACCGCGCGGATGCCGCGCGGGGCGTGGGGTTCTTGCGCCACGAAAAAGATTGAAGCGCCGGCGATTGCCGGTTGCCTGACGCGCTGCCTCGCAGCGGTAGTCCTTTCATTTGCCCTGGTTGCATGCAGCCAGGCGCAACGCGCGCCTGCGGCCGACGAGCCGACACCCGCCGCGCCCGCCGCCGCGCCCGCGGCTTCCGCAGGGGCGGCGGATGCCGCCGGACCCGAGGCGGGCGGCCCGCCGCCGATGATGGCGCCGCGCTCCCTCGACATTTCGCCCTACGTGGCCGAAGTGGACGCCGATGGCGACGGCTGCATGAGCTACGACGAATGGGTGGTGAAGGCGGGCGCGCCGCTGTCTTCCTACAACATGCTGAAGAACGACCAGGGTTGCGTCACCTTCGATCGCATGTTCAACGAATCCGCTCCGGGCGGCATCGACGCCAATGGCGACGGCAAGCTGACTTTGGCCGAGATGAAAGAGTTCGACAAGAAGATGGCGCCGCTGATGGAAGGCAAGGAGCCGCCGCCCCGCTAGGCGTTGCGGATGCCGTACCTGTCGCCACGCGGCTGGCGCACGGAGCGTCGCAGGTCTCAGGTGTTGCGCGATCGCAGGTCGTGGTGACTGCGCTCGCAGCGTGCTCCTTTTCCGCCAATCCGGCTTGGAGGTTGGAAGTGAAGAAGATGTCCTTGTTGTCGAGCGGCAGGTTGAGCGCGGCCGTGGCGTGCGCGCTGTTCGCGCAGCCGGCCGGGTTCGCCTTCGCCGGCGCGATGCCCGACGCTGGAATCCAGGAGAACGCGGGCTTCGCTCCGGAGCAGGATCAGGCGCCGAAAAAGGCGACGGAACTGGACACCGTCACCGTTACCGCCGAGCGGCGCGTGCAGGACGTGCAGAAAACCGCCATCGCCATCTCGGTGGAAAGCGGCGAGGAGCTTCTGAGGAAAGGCGTCACCACGATCGATGCGGCCTTGCGCGAAGCGCCGGGAGTGGAGATCCAGTCGCGCCCGCAGGGCGGCCAGATCTACATCCGCGGGGTCGGCTCGAACGGCGACAGCAACTACATCGATTCCGCGGTGTCGGTGATGCGCGACAACGTCTACAGCGGCACCGCGGAAGCGGTGATGGCGGCGATGTACGACGTGGATCGCGTCGAGGTGTTGCGTGGGCCGCAGGGAACCCTGTACGGCCGCAATGCGACCGGCGGCACGGTCAACGTCATCACCAATGCGCCGGTCGACGAGTTCGAGTCGGCGCTCAACCTGCAGGCCGGCGGTTACGGCCTGGCGCATGCCGACGCCGCGGTCAACCTTCCGGTCAGCGACGCGCTGGCGCTGCGCTTCGCCGGCATGCGCGAAGTGCGCGATGGCTACTACAGCAACGGCGGCGGCGATTCCAACGTCTATGGCGCGCGCTTCAAGGCCCTGTACAAGCCCAGCGAACGCTTCAGCCTGTTGGCCAGCGTCGACTACCTGCACCTGAAGAACCTGGGCGTGACCACGGTGCCGCGCGCCTTCACCATTCCGACGGATCCGGAAGGCAACATCCCGCCGCCGCTGGTCTGGCTGCAGTGGCGGACGGATTACGACGATCCGTGGGACGTCGACCCGGAGCATCCGGCGCAGTGGCAGGAATACGCCTTCACGACGGCTTCGTTGCAGACGGACTGGGACCTGGGCTGGGGCGTGCTGACGGTGCTGCCCGCGTACAGCCGGTCCGACCGGCACGTCTTCACCGACCTGGTCAGCGGCATCGCCGACGACGATCTGGACGGCGAGCCGGATTCGCTGCCCGAGGACCGGTGGCGCGAGAAGCAGTACACCCTGGAGGCGCGCCTGGCCTCGCCGCAGCAGTCGCCGGTGAAGTGGGTCGTCGGCGCGTATTACCTGCACAGCGAGAACGTCAGCCTGCTGGCGGACAGCCAGACCGATCCGGCGCTGTCGTTGACCGACTACATCGACTTCGGCGGAGTCCAGCCGACCACCTCGAAGGCCGTGTTCGGCCAGTTGACCTGGCCCCTCGGGGACGCCCTGCGCGGCACGCTGGGCCTGCGCTATACCCGCGACCACAAGGCCTGGCTGACGGACTACCAGAGCATCATCGGTTCGTGGGATCCGGGCCCGCAGACCTATACCGCGGACGCCAACGCGCTGACCTACAAGGCGGGCATCGAGTACGACCTCGGCGCGAGCGCGATGCTGTACGCGCAGGTCGCCAGCGGCTACAAGTCCGGCGGCTTCTCCACCACGGCCTCGCCGCCCAAGAGCTACGATCCCGAGTACCTCACCGCCTTCGAACTGGGCGTGAAGAGCCGCCTGCTCGACAACCGCCTGCAGATCAACGCCGAGACGTTCCTGTATCGCTACGAGGATTATCAGGTCCAGTACCAGGCGTTCGGCGTCGAGAACATCAATCCGGACGCGCTCGAGGACGACGATCCCAGCAACGACACGCTGTTCCAGCAGTTCGTCGCCAACGCCGGCGAAGGCAAGATCTACGGCGGCGAACTGGATACGCGCTACCGCTTCACCGACAACGACGAACTCAGGCTGGCGCTGACCTACACCCACGCCCGCTACGGGAAGATCGACGAGCCGCAGATCGCCTATGCGTCCTACGCCCGGGTGGCCAACACGCCGGAATGGACCGCGCGGCTCGGCTATTCCCACGACTGGGTTCTGGGCAATGGCGGCCTGCTGAGCGCGAACGTCAGCGTGCGCTGGTCCGACGAGTACGACGCGACCATGCAGACCGACCTGCCCGGCAACCCGGACATCCACCAGGACAGCTTCACCCGCAGCGACGCTTCGCTGAGCTACGTCCCCGGCGCCGGCGGCTGGTCGATGACGGCCTGGGTGCGCAACATCGAGGACAAGGCCCAGATCGTCGGCCTGCTGCCATGGGGCCGCGCGTTGATCACCGATCCGCGGACCTGGGGCGTCAATCTCAACCTGAAATTCTAATTGCCTTCCATCCGGCGATATCCATCCCGCCAATACCCCAGGAGTACCGATGAAGACCGCGACGAAAATTCTCTGTTCAGCCATCGCTATGGGCTTGTTGCTAGGCGCGTGCAAGCAGACCCCGAGTGGATCGCAACCGTCGGCCGCGGCCGACGGCAAGTCCGGGCACGCGGTCATTTCCGAAGGCGAACGCGCAGCCGCGACGATCGCGATCCAGAACCTGATGAGCCGGCACGAATACATGCACGCGGCCAACCTCAACCTGGAGGAATTGGACGAGTACTGGGTGTCGCGCAACGGCAAGTATGCCGATACCGCCACCTTCGGCAGCCCCGCCTGGGTGATGTACGGCATCGAGACGATCCGCAAGGCCTACGGCGAGAAGAGCCGCGCGGACGCGCAGGCGGCGTTGAAGAGGCTTTCGGAGATCGATCCGTCGGTGAAGGACGCACCCGAGAACTTCGGCGCCGGCGCGGAGTGGGTGATGCATACCAGCACGACGCCGATCATCGAGATCGCCGACGACGGTAAGACCGCACAGGGCGCCTGGTATTCGCCGGGGGTCGGGGTCATGCCGATGTACCAGGATGGCAAGATCCACCTGCAGTCGATGCTGTTCAACGAAAAGTACGGCGGCGACTTCGTCAAGGAAGACGGCAAGTGGAAGATATGGCACCTGCAGATGGCCTATGACTTCGTGCCGGGCCTGCCCGAGAGCATGCTGAAGCAACTGAACGACCAGTTGGGCGATCTGGCGTTAGGCCATCCGCTGACGCCGGTGAAGGGCGAAGCAGGCGAACGCATGGGCGGCGAGTTGCCGGAAGGCTTCCGCAAGCCGCTGTACAGCTATCCGGCCTACAGCCCGCAACGGGCCTCGGTGATCTGGCCGAAGCTGCCCGAACCGTACTCCACCTTCAGCCAGTCCAAATACAACAACTGCAACTGCGAGCAGGAACTGCCGCAGTTCTGACCGCTGGGCCGAACCGGTCCGGCATCGGCCGGACCGGTTCGGCACGGAGACATGCCCAGGCAGGAGACCGCATACGTGGAAGGCAATCGTATTGAATCCGTCCGCCATCGCATTCGGCGGCAGGCGTGCGCGCTGGCGGCTTTGGCCGCACTGGGCCTGGGCGGCCGTGCCCAGGCCGTCGAGGCGCCGGCGGTGACGCCGGCCAATCAGGCGCAGGCGCTGCAGCGCCTGGTCGACCTGGCGGCCATCCAGGAACTGATGAGCCGCCACGCCTGGTATTACTCGGCGGGACAGCACCAGCGGGAGCTGGACGAATTGTTCACAATGGACCAGCCGGACGTGAGTTTCGGCACCAACGCCGGTTACTGGGTCGGCGCGAAATCGCTGCAGTACGCCTACGTCGACTGGTTCGAGCGCCAGGCGCGGAAGGATCTGGCTGCGCTGTCCAAGCGGCATCCGGAAATCAAGGACGTGCCGGAGAACCTGCTGGCCGGCACGATGATGATCCACACCCTGACCACCCCGTTGATCGTCGTCGCCGGTGACGGCAAGACAGCCAAGGGATTGTTCTACTCGCCTGGCCAGGTGACCCAGACGCCACTGGGCCAGCCCAGCGCCAACTACATGTGGGAGCGCTACGCCATCGACTTCATCAAGGAAGGCGACGATTGGCGGATTTGGCACTTCACCGTGTACACCGATTTCTCGGTACCGCCGGGCGGCGACTGGACCAAGCCGACGCCGGCCGGCGCCCAACTGGTCGTGCAGCCGGGCGAGGTATTGCCGTGGGAGGACCCGGAAGCGCCCAAGTTCGATGCCCCAGGCAGCGGCTACCAAAGCTATGGCATCGACGTCGTGCGCGGCGAAAAGCCGAAGATTCCGGTGCCTTACCGCACTTTCAGCGAGACCTTCAGCTACGGGGCTCCAGCGAAGGCGGGGCAACCATGACGAAGTTCGGAACCTCCCCGGTTTTCGGAGGATTGGTCTGCATCAACGGCGACTAAGGGCAGTAACAGTCCGCAGCAGATAGGTAGTAGTACGGGCCCGGAGCCACGTTGACGATGCTGATGCGCGGGCAAGTGACGCTGCCATCGTCCCGCAGATGGGGATTCCGGGGTTCGACCAGGTCATGGTCGTCGTTAGGTCCGGGGAGAACCTTCCCCTCCACTCTCCTCGGGCCTGACGACGATCCATCAGTGGGAATCCGCGATGCCTCACGTGTGGTTTTTGGGGCGAGGAACGAAACATTGCCCGTGGCGTATTGATTTCCAAGACGGCGGGCGCCGACAGAATCGAGAGGAATGCATGAAGAGATCGTTGCTGACAGCGGCCTGCATGAGCGTACTGGCGGCGGTGGCCGCCAGCGCGAACGCGCAGCAGGGCGACCAGGAAGCGAAACCGGCGAAGGACGCCAGCGTCCACACGCTGGACGATGTGGTGGTCACCGCCGAGCGCCGCGAGCAGAACATCCAGAAGACCGCGGTGGCGATCAGCGCGGTGGATGGCGAGCAGATACGCGAGCGCGGCCTGGTCAACATCGGCGACGTGCTGTCGCAGACGCCGGCCGTGGTGATGCAGAACAGCACGAAAGGGCAGGCGGTGTTCATCCGCGGCGTCGGTTCCACCGGCGATGCGCAGGAAGGCGGCGATCCGGCGGTGAACCTGAGCATCGACGGCGTGTACCAGCAGCAGGCGGCGGTCGCGCTGGCCAATACCCTGGACATCCAGCGCGTCGAGGTGCTGCGTGGGCCGCAGGGCACGCTGTATGGGCGCAACGCCAACGCCGGCAGCATCAATGTGATCAGCAACGATCCCGTTCTCGGCGGCTTTTCCGGTTCGGCCGGGCTGCAACTGGGGAACTACGAAACGGTGCGTACCGAAGCGGCGGCCAACCTGCCGATCAGCGACGTGCTGGCCGCGCGCGTGGCGTGGGCCAGCAGCAAGCACGACGGCTATCTGTCCAATGGCGCCAATGCCGAAGACAGCACCGCCGCGCGGCTGAAATTCCTGTACAGGCCCAGCGATGCATTGACGCTGCGGCTGACCGCCGACCATTCGCGCGAGACCGGCACGCCCGCCGCCACCGTGCCGTTGCCGCTGTCGGGAAGCGACCCGTGGGATTCCATCGTCGTTTCCGGCGTGCAGGAAGTCGAAATGTCGCGGGTCTACGCGCAACTGGACTACGACTTCGGTTTCGCCACGCTGACCGCGTTGCCGGCCTATTCGGAAACGCACCAGTACCAAGACTCGATGCTGCTGCCGGTGGGCGCGGCGGCGCAGGGCGCCAGCGAATACGCCAGGTCGATGGAAGTCCGCCTGGTGTCTTCCGGGAGCGCGGTTCAATGGGTCGGCGGGCTGTATTACTACGATGGCCGCAATGTCAACGACTCCAGCCCGGCCATCGTCATCGACGCGCCGCACCAGGTGTCGTCGGTAGGCGACGACGTGCTGCGCGATGCGGCGGCGGAGTCGTATGCCGCATACGGCCAGGCAACCATTCCGGTGAGTGAGCGCCTGCGTCTGGTCGCCGGTGCACGCTATACGGTGGACCGCAAGTCCATGGATTTCCTGACCAAGACCGGAGACACCACGTTCGCGCCGGGACCGCACTACGCCCACGACTGGAGCGCGGCGACCTGGAAGGCGGGCGTGGAGTTCGACGTAGGCCGGGATTCGCTGCTTTACTTCCACGTCAGCAATGGGGTCAAGGCCGGCGGCATCAATACCTACGACAGTTCGGTCTACGAGCCGGAGAAGATCACGGCCCTGGAAGCGGGCAGCAAGAACCGGTTCTTCGACAACCGCCTGCAACTCAACCTCAGCGCGTTCTGGTACGACTACGAGGATTTCCAGGCGCGCCTTCCCTTCCTGGATCCGACCACCGCCGGCGGCATCGCCCAGAAGATCCAGAATGCGTCCGATGCGCGCATCTACGGCTCCGAACTGGAACTGAGCTGGGTGCCGACCACCAGCGACAAGCTCGATCTGAACGTGGCCTACCTGCACGCGAATTTCGGCGGATTCAGGTACGTCGATACCAGCGGCGAAGTGGACCGGAGCGGACAGGTGATGCCGAATTCCCCGACCTGGTCCGGCCTTTTCAGCTACAACCATTTCTGGGACCTGGCCTCCGGCGCCAGCGTCAACGCGCGCGTGGACGTCCGTTATTCCTCGCGCTACGACTCCAGCATCGATGAAGCGCCGGACAACCTGGACATCCAGTCCGGCTTCACCAGAAGCGACGCGTCACTGATCTATCGGCCGTCCGCCGGCAACTGGGGCGTACGGCTGTACGTGCGCAACATCGAGAACAAGGCGCAGAAACTGTTCTCGCTGGTGCCGGTCCCGGTTCTCGCCGCCGCCCAGGTCAGCGATCCGCGCACCTATGGCGTCGCGCTCGACCTGAACTTCTGAGGCGCACCGCCGCGTTCCTGCGGCGGAAGCCCGAATCCACGCAATTGCCCTGGGAGGGGCATGCCATGAATCACGACAACATCCGGACACGCCGGATGCTGGAACAGGTGTTGTTCTCCACCTTGCTGGCGGCGGGCGCCTCCGCCGCTTGCGCGTCCGACGGAAGGGACGCGGAAGGCTCCGGGCAGGACCGTGCGGCCGATGCCGGCGCGGTGCAGCTTTCCACGGTCAAGGTATCGGCCGAGCGCAGGGAAGGCGACCTGCAGAAGACGCCGGCGTCGGTCACCGTGCTCGATGGCGAGCAATTGAGGCGCGAGAACCGTTTGACGATCGCCGAAATCGTCGCCGGAGCGCCGGGCGTGCAGGTGCAGGACGGGGCCGAGGGGCCGACTTTCATCGTCCGCGGAACCTCCAATAACCTTTCGCCGAACACGGACTCGCCCAATGCGATCTATGTCGACGGCGTCTACACCGACCGCGGCGACATTTCGCGCGCCGCTTTCTACGACTTGGACCGGGCGGAGATTCTGCGTGGACCGCAGGGAACGTTGTGGGGCGCCAATGCGGTGGGAGGGGCAATCAATATCGTCAGCAACGATCCGGAGATCGGCGATCGTTCCGGATTGTTGAAACTCGGCGTTGGCAACTATGGCGAGCGTCGCGGCGAGGGCATGTTGAATCTGCCGACAGGCGAGACGAGCGCATTGCGCCTGGCCTTCGCCAGCCAGCGCCGCGATGGCTACATGAGCACTGGGCAGCAGGATGCGGATATCGCCTCGGCGCGGGTCAAGTTTGCATGGCGCCCGGGCGACGTGTTTTCGATGGTCGCCGGCGCGCAGGTCAACCGCCTGGGCGGAAACGGGCCGGGAGCGGCCTATTCGCCGTATCCGACGGCGGTCGAGGATCTGCCGGATCCCTGGTACAGCGGCTTGCCGGCGGATTCCGAGAAGAACGTGCGCACGACGCTGCTGCACTCCGAACTGCGCTGGGATTTCGACCGTTTCCGCCTGGTCTGGCAGCCGACCTGGTACAAGGATCACTTCGATGCCGATTCCGCGTATTCCGGGGATCGCCAGATCCAGCAGTACGACAAGCGCCAACTGACCCAGGAACTGCGCCTGGAATCCCAGGCCGGGGCCCGGTTGCAATGGGTTGCCGGCCTGCATTACCTGGACTCCAATGCGCCGCAATCCATCCTGGTGATGAACCAGCCGGTCAATGCATGGACGTATACGCGCTACCAGCGATCCGAGTCCTGGGCCGGCTTCGGCCAGGCGACCTTGTCGCTGCGCGATGACCTGCGCCTGACCGCCGGCCTGCGCTATTCGCACGACGACCGCAGCATCATGCAGGTCGATGTGCCCTACGACGATTCGCAGCCTTCTTCCATCGTGAACAGCGGCACGCCCTTCGCCACCACGTTCACCAAGACCACCTGGAAAGCGGGGATCGAGAAGGACATCGGCGCCTCCAGCCTGCTGTACGCCAACGTTTCCACCGGCTTCCGCGCGGGCGGCTTCTACGCCGATGCGCCCTACGACCCCGAAACGGTGACGGCCTGGGCGGTTGGCAGCAAGAACCGTTTCCTCGAAAACCGCCTGCAGCTCAACGCGGAGGCCTTCCTCAACCGCTTCGACGGCTATCAATTGTCGTTCTTCGACCCGGCCACCTGGTCTTCCGGCGTATTCACCGCGAAGAACGTCGAGGTGCGCGGGGCGGAGGTCGAAGCGAGCTGGCTGGCGACGGCCAACGACAAGATCGACGCCTCGCTGGCGTGGCTGCATTCGGAAGTGGGCCGCCAGACCGGCGCCATTCCCGAAGTGGTGACGCTGGAGGAAGGGCAGCCACTGAACCATTCGCCGCGCTGGTCGTGGAATGCGGCCTATCAGCATGTCTGGGACTTCGCCCGCGGCGATTCCCTGACCGCCAGCGTCAAGCTGCACTACCAGACGGAATCGTGGGCCTATTACACGCGTGCCGGCGGCTCGCTGCAGGATGCCTACCATCGCACCGATGCTTATTTGACCTACGAAAGCCCGTCGGCAACCTGGTCGTTGACCGCGTACGTGACCAACCTCGAGGACGTGCCGGTGATCACGGCATACAGCCCCGCAGCCGGCGGCATCATCCAGTTGGCGCCGCCGCGGATGTACGGCGTACAGGCGACGTGGCGGTTCTGAGTCCGCCCGCCCGCATCTCCCGCACCGCAGCAATCGCGAAATGCGTTGCCGTCGATAAGCAATGTCGATTTCAGGCGACTGCGGTCGATTCCGTAGCATGCGCATGAGCAGAACGTTCGAAACATTTGGCAAGGAGTGATCATGGGTGATGTGTTCCGGCCGGGATTCCCGGCGGTTGGCAGGCGGGTCGCGCTGGCGGTGGCCTTGGCGCTTTCGTTGCCGACGGCGACGCTGGAGGCGAAGCAGGCCGGCGGCGTCTTCGTCGCGCCGGCAGGCGAGTGGGTGGTGGACAAGGCCGGCGAATACCGCAGCCTGGTGATCCCGGAAGGCACGCGTGTGGTGGCCCCGGCCGGCAAGACCCTGACGCTCGCGGTGAACGGCGTCAGCGTGCCGATCCGTCCCGGGACGTACGCCGGCAAGGTCGTGTTGACCCCGGCGGACGATATCGTGGTCAAGTACCACGATCTGGAGCCGCATCATTTCCGCACGGCGGTCTACATCGACAACGGCCGCTATGTCGCGGGCAAGTCGGTGCCGGCGGCGGTGCTGGGCGGCGACGTCGGCGACGGCCGCGCGAACGGATTGAAGGTCGAATCGCGCGACGAGAGGTTCAACGGCATTATCGTCACCGGCGATTCGAAGTACGTCATCGATGATCCGGTGATCGACCTGACCGGGAACGGCGGCAACGATTTCGCCGGTTTCGGCGCGGCGATCATGACCAGCGGCAAGGCCGACGTGGTAGTCAACCGTCCCAGGATCCGCACCCGGGGCGCGGTGCGCACCGCGGTGTTCGTCGGCGGCCACAGCACGCTGCGGGTCAACGACGCCGACATCGAGGTGTTCAACGGCGCCCTGCCGCCGGACTACAAGTTCACCATCGAGGTCGGCAAGATGATGGAAGTGCCGTGGATGCTCGGGCTTTCCGGCAACGTCCGCGCCACCAACCTGGTCGACTACGGCACCGTGTACTACACCAACAGCCACATCCGCGCGCAGGGCTGGGGCGTGCTGTCGACCGACGACGCGGCGGTGACGCGGATGTACGTCAAGGACAGCCTGATCGAGACCGTGGACAGCGGCTACGGCGCTTATTCGATCGGCGACACGCTGGATTCGTTCAGCAACACGACCTTCAACGTCGCCGACATCGGCCTGATCATGGCCGGGCAGGGTTCGGGGCTGTTCACGGACGGCACCGTGGTCAATTCGCGTCGCTACGGCGTCATGATGCATAGCGGCAATGGCGGGGGCACGCTGACCATCGAGAAGGGCAGCGTGTTCAACACCCGCACCACCGCGATCCAGGTCAAGGGACGCGGGGCGAAGGTGCTGATCGACGATGCGCGCATCCATGCGGGCAACGGCGTGATCCTGCAGGCGATGGTCAACGACGATCCGTTCCTGAAGAAGATGATGGCCGGCGGTCCGCCAGCGGGGCCGATCGTCGGTGAACAGGCCACTCCCGCGCCGGGCCCCGGCGGCATGCCGGGCGCACCGCCGGACGTTGGCCCGGACGTGGACGTCGTGCTGCGCAACGTCGCCCTCAACGGCGACTTCCTCAATACCCGCACCGAGGAAGGCGCGTTGTCGTTGAAGCTGGAGAACGCCAGCGTGGTCGGCGCGATCTCGACCGGCGCGCAGGCGCCGATCGGAGGCCAGGAACCGACGCCGGAGACCTATTGGCAGATCGGCGACGTGGTCAATACGCTGGGGCCGGCCAGCGGCAAGCACGGGATCGATGTATCGGTGGGGAGCGGATCGAAGTGGGTGGTCACCCGCGATTCCTACCTGACCGGACTTGCGTTGGCCGATGGCGCGCAGATCGCGGCGCCGCCGGGATACCGGCTGACGCTGCGCGTGGACGGCAAGGACACCACGCTGACGCCCGGCCGCTACAACGGCCGGATCGAGTTCCGGGTGCAGCCGCTGCGTTGACGCTTTCCCCCGGCTTCCCTGCGCGCGTCCGCGGTCTTTCCGCCGCGGATGGCGCCGGGGAGCTTCATGGCGTCCTGCCGCGGGCATGCCCGGTGGCGATGCGAGGCATGGGCAAATCCCATTTCCGCGCATTCTCCCGCAACGCTAGGATGCCGGATGGCCGCAGGAAAACCCGTGCGGCGCGGTCGTGGCCCGATGCCGATCGGGAGGGAGTGGAATCTTGAACATCATTGGTCTGGACTCGTTGGTTTTCGGCGTCGACGACCTCGACGCATCGTTGCACTGCCTGCACGACTATGGCCTGCGCAAGTCGGAGAAGCACCTGCGGGGCGCGCTTTACGAATCGCTGGACGGGACCTCGGTCGAGGTGCGCCGCGCCGGCGACGCGGGATTGCCGGAAGCATTCGCGCGTTCGCCGAACATCCGCGAAACGATCTACGGCGTGCCGGACAAGGCCACCCTGGACCTGATCGGCGCGGAGCTGGGCAAGGACCGCCCGGCGGTGCTGGACGCCGAGGGCGTGCTGCACAGCAAGGACGATTCCGGCATCGCGATCGGGTTCCGCGTCACCGTGCGCCGCGCGATCGAGGCGCCGCCGGTGCTGATCAACGCGCCGGGGCAGCCGGCGCAACGGCCGCCGAACGTGGTCGCCGCGGTGTTCGACGCCGAGCCGCTGCCGCGTTCGCTGTCGCACGTGGTGTATTTCGTTCCCGACGTGGCCAAGGCGGAGCGCTTCTACGTCGATCGCCTGGGCTTCCGCGTGGTCGATCGTTTCACGGGCGTCGGTCCGTTCCTGCGCCCGGCCGGCACCCTCGAACACCACACCCTGTTCCTGATCCAGGCGCCGCCGCAGATGCTCGGCGTCAACCACTTCACCTTCCATTTCGCCGGCATCAGCGACCTGCTGCAGGCCGGCTGGAAGTTCCGCGACAAGGGCTGGAAGAGTTTCTGGGGGCCGGGACGGCACATCTTCGGTTCCAACTTCTTCTGGTATTTCCATAGCCCGTTCGGCGGCGCGCTGGAATTCGACGCCGACATGGATCTGCACGACGACGACTGGGTGCCGCGCGAAGCGCCGGCCGACGAAAAGACCTCGCAGATCTACCTGTTCGACTATCGCCCGCTGTGGTCGCCCAACGGGGGCGACCCGCACTAAGGTGGCCCACGGCGAGGTGGATTCCGGCTGGCGCGTGTTGTGTCGGCTGGAAGACATGCCGGATGGCGCGGCGCGGGGTTTCATGCCCGATGGCCGCGGCGAGGACCGGCTGTTCGTGGTGCGGCGCGGCCCCCGCGTGCACGCCTACCTCAACTCCTGTCCGCACAATGGCGTGGGTCTGGAATACGCCAAGGACCGCTTCCTCAACGCCGACGGCAGCGAGATCGTCTGTTATGTGCACGGTGCGCATTTCGCCATCGAAGACGGGCTGTGCACGTTCGGGCCGTGCCACGGCGAATTCCTTTCCGCTTTGCCGGTCGAGGTGCGCGACGGGGAAATACGCGTTCGCTGGGAGCCGTGACCGGCGCTCCATGCGGCGGGCTGTTGCCTGTGTTGCCTGGAGATGCGGCCGTAAGCGAATCCCTGTACGGCTTCGCTTACGGCAGCGCGAAGCGCCCGTCCAGCAGCACGAACATCATCCGCGCCACGGACTCGGTCCGGTTGCTCCAAGCGTGGTTGGTGCCGCGCTGTACGACGATGTCGCCCGGCGAGAGTTCGATTTCGTCCTCGTCGAGCACCAGCCAGACCTTGCCGGCGACGACGATGCCGTAGTCGATGGTCTCGGTGCGGTGCATGAAACGGTGGCGCGGATCTGTCCCGGCCTGGCCGGCGTGTGCGCCGCCCATCTCGGCGAAATGCGCCGCCATCTGCTCGGGAGGCAGGCGCTCCTGGATGCTGTCCGGCGGGATGTCGACCACGCGGACCGCGCTGCCATGTGGCGGCGGCGGCATTTGCAATGGAACCAGGGTCGGATCGGCGCCGTTGTCGACCGGCGCCGGCGTGGCGCGGGTTTTCCAGATCTCGTGGAACACGGTGCCGGGCAGGGTCCGCGACGCGAACGCCTGCGGCGGCGCGCCGCTCTGGCTGATGATGGCGCGGCCGTCGGCGTCATGGCCGGTGACGACGCGCTTGAACGGGGGCAGGGCAGAAGGCATGGGCTAGTTCCCGTCGCTGATGGTGGTGCCGCCGTCGACCACGATGTTCTGGCCGGTGATGAACGCGCCGGCCTTCGACGCCAGCAGCAGTGCGACGCCGGCGATTTCGTCCGCTTCGCCGAAACGGCGCAAGGGCGTCTGCTGCAGGCGACGGTGCGCCGCGTCGTCGTCGTCGGTAATGGGACGCGCGAAGTCGGTGCGGATGACGCCGGGCGAGATCGCATTGACGCGCACGTTGTGCGGCCCCCATTCGACCGCGAGGTTGCGCACCAGCTGCGCCAACCCGGCCTTGGAGACGCCGTACAGCCCGATCGCCTTGTTGCCGCGCAGCGCCGACAGGCTGGCAGTGGCGATCACCACGCCGTCGCGGCGTTCGGCCATGAGCGGGATCAGCCGGCTGCTCAACCACCACGCGCTGCGCAGGTTGATGGTCATCACCCGGTCCCAGTCGGCGTCGCTGGCCGCGGCCGAGGGGCCGTGCGGTCCCGGTATGCCGGCATTGCAGGCAAGGATGTCGACCTGGCCGCGCGCCTGCAGCGCGGCCTCGACCAACGCCTCGACCTGGGCCTTGTCGCCCGCATCGCAGGCGATTCCGATGGCGTCGATGCCTTCGGCCTGCAGCCGCCGCGCGCTTGCCGCGCAGTCGGCCGGGTCCTCGCTGGATAGCGTCACCCGCGCGCCGGCGCGGCCGAAGGCAATGGCGGTGGCCAGGCCGATGCCGCGGGTGGCGCCGGTCACCAATGCCGATTTGCCGCTGAGGTCGAAGGGATGGGGTTTGCAGGATGCAGCAGCGATGATCGTTGTCTCCGCTTGCGACAGGGCGCCGTTCAGCGCCAGAACCATTCGTTGCGCCCGTTCTGGCGGCGACGCCTGAACATGTCCAGGTAGACCAGCAGGCCGGTAACCGACAGGGCGATCAGCGCGATGCCGGCGAGCATGACCGCGACGATCCCGGGCCAACTGGCGAAGGCGCCGCGATGCAGGTATTCGAGCCAGCCGTGGGTGGCGACGCGCCAGGCCGGCACGCCGGGAGGGCCGCCGGCCGCAGCGCCGGCCGCGGCGATCGGCGTACCGGTCAACGCGTCGACCGCGAGCGGCGGCTTGCCGATGCGCTCGATCTCCGCGCGCACGTCGCCGTCCTGTGCGAACAGGCGGATCGAGGCGACGTCGCCGCCGTCGGCGCGTGCGGCCCGTAAGGCGTTGTCGAGCAGCCGCGACGCCTGCGCAAGCGGCAGCGGCGATGCCGTGGACGCCTTGCCGGCGGGCGCGCCGCCCCGTCGTTCGAGCGCGGAGGGCGAGGTCATGTCGTCGATTGCCAGCAGCGAGCCGGTGATGCCCATGAACAGCAGAAGCAAGCCGGACGGCAGGCTGATCCAGCGATGGTATTTCCGCATCGGGGCCTCCTGTGGGCGCCGTGTCGTTCAGTGCAGGGGAAGGCCGACGTAGTTCTCCGCCAGCGCGGTCATGGCGGCCTGCGAGGAGACCAGGTATTCGAGTTCGGCGCGCTGCAGTTTGTGGTCGATCCCGGCCTGTCCCGGGAAACGATGCATCAGCGAAGTGAACCACCATGAGAAGCGTTCCGCCTTCCACACCCGCGCCAGGCAGCACCTGGAATATTCGTCCAGCGCCGCGGCGTCTCGCTCGCGGTAATGCCGCTCCAGCGCGTCGGCGAGCAGGCCCACGTCCGACGCCGCCAGGTTCAGGCCCTTGGCGCCCGTCGGCGGCACGATATGCGCGGCGTCGCCGGCCAGGAACAGCCGGCCGTAGCGCATCGGCTCGGTCACGAAGCTGCGCAGCGGCGCGATGCTCTTCTCCAGCGACGGCCCCGTGGCCAGGCGTTCGCCCGCCGCCGGATCCAGGCGGCGGCGCAGTTCGTCCCAGAAATCGTCGTCGCTCCAGTCTTCGGCCTTGTCGGTCAGCGGCACCTGCAGGTAATAGCGGCTGCGGGTATGGCTGCGCATGCTGCACAGGGCGAAGCCGCGTTCGCTGTTGGCGTAGATCAGTTCGTCGCAGACCGGCTTCACGTCGGCCAGCAGGCCGAGCCAGCCGAACGGGTAGACCTTTTCGTAGGTGCGCAGCACGTCGGCCGGGATGCTGGCGCGGCTGACGCCATGGAAGCCGTCGCAACCGGCGATGTAATCGCAGTCGATCCGCACTTGCGCGCCGTCGACTTCGCAGGTCACATGCGGGGCTGCGTCCTGCAGTCCGTGCAGCTGTGCGCGGTCCGCGCCGTAGAGCGTGACCAGGCCCGCCGTCTCGCGCGCCTGCATCAGGTCGCGGGTCACTTCGGTCTGGCCGTAGACCACGACCTGCTTGCCGCCGGTCAGCGCGTGCATGTCGATGCGGTGGCGCGCCCCGTCGAACAGCAGTTCGATGCCGTGGTGCGGAAGCCCTTCCGATTCGGCGCGCGCCTGCACCCCGGCCTTGCGCAGCAGGTCCATCGTGACCTGTTCGAGCACGCCGGCGCGGATGCGCCCGAGCACGTAGTCGCCGCTGCGGCGCTCGACGATGACGTTGTCGATGCCGGCGCGGTGCAGCAACTGGCCGAGCAGCAGGCCGGCGGGACCGGCGCCGATGATCGCGACCTGGGTTCGCATCGTGGTCATGGATCGCGCGTCAGTAGCCGACGGTGAAGCGCCGGCGGGAATGCCGCGGCTGTTCCAGTTCGTCGACCAGCGCCACCGCGTAGTCCTCGAACGAGATACGGCTGGCGCCGTCGGCGCCGACCAGCAGGTCGTCGTCGCCGAGCCGGAATTTCCCGGTGCGTGATCCCGGCTGGAACAGCCGTGACGGCGACAGGAACGTCCAGTCCAGGTCCGAGGCCTTCAGCTTTTCCAGGAACTCGGCGCCGCGCAGCGCTTCCGGGCGCACGTGCGCGGGGAAGCCGGGGCTGTCCACTTCGCGCAGTCCCGGCGCCACCCACAGGCTGCCGGCGCCGCCGACCACCAGGTAGCGCGGCACCCGCGCCTGCCGCACCGCATCGATCAGCAGGTTCGGATCGGCGTCCTTGAACTTGATTGCGCTGATCGCCGCGTCGTGACCGGCCAGCCGCGCCGGCAGGCGTTCGCGGTCGTTGGCGTCGCCGTCGACCACGCTCAGGCCAGGGCGAGGCGCCAGCTTGCCGGGATCGCGCACGATCGCGGTCACGGCGTGCCCGCGCGCGAGCAGTTCGTCGAGGATGCGGGAACCGGCGTTGCCGGTCGCGCCCAGCAAGGCGATCTTCATGCCGATGCTCCGAACAGGTCGTGGAATCGCGCGAACCCGGGCACGTGCGACGAAGTCCCGCCGTCCACCACGATGTTCTGCCCAGTCAGGTAGCGGGCCTCGTCGGAAGCGGCGTAGGCCACTGCGCAGGCGATGTCCTCGGGCGTGCCCAGGTAAGGGGTCAGGGTTTCGCTCTCGACGGCTTCGAGCAGGTCCGCGGGCAGGTTGGCGCGCGCGGCCGGCGACAGCACCAGTCCGGGGGAGACCGCGTTGCAGCGGATGCCCAGGCGCCCGTGCGAGGCGGCGATCGAACGGGTCAGCTGCAGGATCGCCGCCTTCGAGGCCGAGTACGCCGCCTGGATCACCTGGCCTTGCAGGCCGAGGTTGGAGGCGGTGTTGACGATCGCGCCGCCGCCCTGCTTCAGCAGGTGCGGGATCGCGTGCTTGCAGCACAGCATGGTCCCGCGCACGTTGACCCGGAACACCCGGTCCCAGACCTCGGCGTCCATGCCGGCGACGTTGCCGTCGCGCCGGGTCAGTTCCGGCGACTGGTCGGCGGCGTTGTTGTGCAGGATGTCGAGGCGGCCGTAGACGTCGAGGGCGCTGGCGAACAAGGCGCGGATGCTGGGTTCCTCGGCCAGGTCCAGGTGCGCCGCCACCGCGCTGCCGCCCGCTTGTTCGATCTCGGTGGCGGCCCGCTGCGCGGCGGCCAGGTCGACGTCGGCCAGCAGCAGGCGCGCGCCGCGCTGGGCCATGACCCGGGCGGTGGCCGTGCCGATGCCGCCGCCGGCGCCGGTGATGATCGCGACCTTGCCGTGCAAGGGAGGAACGGGTTGTTTGCTCATGGCGGGATTCAATGGGGGATGCCGATCGAGACGGCGCTGCCGTCCAGCCCGGTGCGGACGAAGTCGAGATAGGCCACCTTGATGTCCTGGAACTTGCCGCCGTGGATCTGGTACAGGATCAGGCCGTAGTAGTCGAAGCGTTCGCCACGCCGGACCGGGCCGAACGGCGATTCCTGGTCGTCCTTGAGCACGTCGAAGCGGGTGTGCATCTGGATCGCCAGCCGCTGCCCGTCGGTGACGTAGTCCTCCACTTCCAGGGTTTCCTTCATCCGTCCCCAGATCCTGGCGTAATGGTCCTTCATGCCTTGCACGCCGTCGTAATGCAGCGTGCCGTTCTGCATGTGCATGTCCGGGGCGAGGAAATCGTCGAAGGCGGTGGCGTCCTCGGCGTTGAAGCGGGCGATGTACTCGTCGAAGCGGCTGCGTTCCATCGGCGTGCCCCCGCGCTCAGGCCTTGCCCTTGCGGAACGGCAGCGAAGCCAGGAACGCCAGCCTGCGCAGGCCGAGCAGCTTCAGCCCGGCGCGCGCCGAATCGGCGTCCAGGCGGGCTTCCATCGGCATGGTGCCGAAGCTCTTGCCCTTGATCACCAGCTCGTCGCCGATCCGGTCCAGCGATTCGACCTGCATCAGCTCCTCGTCGGCCGGGCCGCGCAGCACCATGCCCTGGCGCTTGACCGCGGCGACGGTCCCGGCGTTGCCGCTGTCCTGGCGCGCGCCGGCGGCGACGCTGCCGAAGTCCATGCCCAGTTCCTCGAACATCTTGATCGCGGTGGCGCGGCCGGCGCCGTAGACGCCGCCGCCCGGGTGCTGGAACGGGCCGGCCAGGTACAACCGCTCCACGCCGGGCACGGTGTACTGGCCCAGGTCCTGGGTCGGGCGCGCGCCGGCGCTCTGGTGGAAGTACGGCGCCACGCCGTGCAGGTCGCCGCGCATCATGCTGTTGGGCGAGCTGCGTTCCAGGTCGAGCGGGCTGACGATCTTGCGGGCGACGATGTTGTCGCCGTCCAGGTTCTTGACGAACTTGCGGTAGTGCTGCAGCGACAGGTCGCCGATCTCCTCCTTGAACTCGTCCCAGCGGCGGTCCTTCCAGCGCGGATCGGTGACCTGGTACGGGGCGAAGGTGATGCCGTGGAACATGCCGGCGCCGGCCGGCACCCGGGTCTTGTCGCCGATGCTCTCGTCGCCGCCGGCGCATAGCCGGCGCTCGGTGATCAGGCCGCGCTTGAGGTCGTCGAAGTCGGCCAGCATCTCGTTGAGGTTGTCGGTGGCCATGAACTCGAGCATGGTCGCGTAGCCGACTTCCTCGCCGGCGTAGTACTCGCAGTTCCGCTTCAGGTCGTAGTGGCTGACCATGATCGAGAACGGCGCCAACTGGGTGCGCTCGGCCTTCTTCAGCACCGGCTCGGGCACGCCCTCGACGAACTTGCGCACCACGTGCGGGTGGATCGCGCCGATCACCGCGTCTTTCGCCGCGATCCGCTCGCCGTCGGCCATCTGCACGCCGCTGGCGCGGCCGTCGCGGGTGAGGATCTTCGCCACCTCGGCGTTGCAGCGCACCTCGCCGCCGTAGGATTCGATGCAGCGCACCAGCGACTCGGTCAGCTTGCCGCTGCCGCCGACCGGCTGGGACACGCCGTAGGTGTGGATGATGCCCGGCATCAGCAGCACGCCCATGCCGGTGCCCAGCTCGTTGGGGTGCTGCAGGTTCTCGCTGACCAGGCGCAGCAGGTGGATCTTGATCTTGTCCGACTCGTACAGGTCGTTGACCAGGCTCAGGCAGTCGCGGGTCATGTACTCCAGCATCAGCCGGCCTTCGTCGCTGCGGTCGAGCATCGCCACCAGCTCGCCCAGCGGCGGCGGCGGTGCGTACAGGCCGGGCATGAACACCTGCAGGATCTGCTGGCTGATCTTGACGAAGCCGCGGTAGGTCTCGGCGTCCTTCGGCGAGACCTTGGCGAAGCACTCGCAGGTCCTGTCGATGTCCTTGTAGGTGTACAGCACCGACTGGTCGGGGAAGATCGTCGCGTGCGGGACGTGCGAATAGTGGTATTCCAGCCCGTGTCGGGAGATCAGGCCCAGTTCGTCCTGGCGCAGCATCGGGTTGCCCTGGATCATGATGTGCACGCTGGAGTGCTCGTCGTGCCAGTAGCCGGGGGTGTTGAGCTGACGGGTGGAGACGCCGCCCCCGGGATAGGACTTGCGTTCCAGCACCAGCACCTTCTTGCCGGCCTTGGCCAGGTAGGCGGCGGCGACCAGGCCGTTGTGGCCGGCGCCCATGGCGATGATGTCGTATTGATTGTCCAAGGTGGAAACGTCTGCCGCATTGCCGGGGATCGCTGCCAATGTAGGCGGTACGCCGGCGAGGCAGCCAATCGTTTGTCGCGATTGCGCGCATGGCTGCCGCGGATGGGTTGCGGATGCTGCATCGCAACGGGAAACGTCCGCGCGAGCCATCGCCAAGACGGATGCCTGCAATCGCGACAATGCGCTTTGCAAATGCGTTCCCGGCGACTAGCGTTGGCGGTCGCGATGCGCGGGACGCCACGGCGCCTGCGCGGTCGCGTGACATCGGGACGGGAACCATAGATGACGACAGCAGTGAACGAACATGCGGCATCCGCCTTGGGCGGGTTGCGCCGGGTACTGGTCATTGGCGGCAGCACCGCGGGCATGTCCTGCGCGATCCAGTTGCGCAAGCACGGCGTCGCCGTGGATCTGGTCGAGATCGATACCGACTGGCGCTCGTATGGCGCCGGCCTCACCATCACCGGGCCGACGCTGCGCGCATTGCGCACGATCGGCGTGCTGGAGGAAGTGGTCGCGCAGGGCGCGACGTGGAGCGGCGCCAAGCTCCACGACCAGGGCGGCAACCTGCTGGGCGAGATGCCGATTCCGCCCCTGGACGACGGCCTGCCGGCCACCGGCGGCATCCTGCGGCCGGTGTTGCACAAGATACTGGCCGAACGGACGCTGGCAGCGGGCGTCGACGTGCAGCTTGGCAAGACCTTCACCACGCTGGCCGAGGCCGGCGACCATGTCCGGGTGGCGTTCAACGACGGCAGCGCCGCCGACTACGATCTGGTGGTCGGGGCCGACGGCATCTTTTCCAGCGTGCGCGCGCAGGTGTTCCCGGATGCGCCGAAGCCGCATTTCACCGGCCAGGTGATCTACCGGATCCTGGCCGAGCGTCCGCCGGGTTTCGACCGCAGCCATTTCTTCATGGGCGAGGACGTCAAGCTGGGCTTCAATCCGGTTTCGTCCACGCACATGTACATGTTCCTGCTGCATGCCCAGCCGGAAAATCCCTGGGTCGATCCGGCGGACCAGCCGCACCGGCTGTACGAGAAATTGGCCGGATTCGGCAGTTTCGTTCCGCAGATCCGCGAAACGGTGCTCGGCGACAACGCCCACACGGTCAACTACAAGCCGCTGGAAATCCAGTTGCTGCCGCTGCCCTGGCACCGCGGCCGGATCGTGCTGATCGGCGATGCGGCGCACGCGACCACGCCGCACCTGGCTTCGGGCGCGGGCATGGCCATCGAGGACGCGATCGTGCTGGTCGAGGAACTGGCCGCGGCGGGAACCGCGGAAGCGGCGTTGCAGCGCTTCGAGGCGCGCCGCTTCGACCGTTGCCGCCACGTGGTCGAGAACTCCGTGCGCCTGGGCCAGTTGGAGATGAACCACGGTTCGCCGCTGGAGCACAGCAAGCTGATGTCCGAATCCTTGCAGGTGCTGCGCGCCCCGATCTGAGGGGCGCGACGCCGGCGACGGATCGAGGCGCCCGGCGGCGGCATGCCGCCCGCAGCGCTGCGATCATTCCGCCGGCAGGCGGACGTATCCGTCCATGAGTTTGAGGATGGATGCGGGCAGCGTCGTGCCGGGCTGGATTTCCCGGTGCTCGCCCCGGCCCAGCGTGGCGCCGGTCCAGACGCCGCTGGCGTTCCGGTAGGCGCCGGTGCCGCCGATGACGATGTTGACCAGGATGTCCTTGTGCTCGTCCCGTTCCGGCCGGTGGAACTGGTTCCCGATCACCACGTCGTAGGCGTACAGGTCGCCGTCTTGCAGGCGATAGACGCAGAACAGCGGGTTCTTGTCCGCCGCGTTGTCGGAGAACCAGGCCTTGATCCCCGCCGGCACGGGATTTTCCGCTTCCTCGCGGAAGCCGTTCCCGCAGGCGTAATGGGCGGCGCCGAACGGTTCGATGTAGCCCAGGCCGGCATGGATGGTTTTCTGCGCCTGCGGCCAGGGCGCGAAATGAGCGGCGCCGGCCTCGAGTTCGATCCTGGTCTCGACGATGCGATGGTCGCCGTTCCGGTCCGCCGCGTCGGCCAACCCGGTCGCAAGGAAGGTCGCGGATGCCGCGACCAAGGGGAACGCAAGCCGCAGGCGGCTTGGCGGGCCGGCCTTGCCGGGGAAGGCGGCGTTTCTCACCAGGAGGTGGCGCCCCCGTCGACCTTGTAGTCCGAGGCGGTGACGAAGCCGGATTCGTCCGAGGCCAGGAAGGTCGCGCAATACGCGGTGTCTTCCGGCGTTCCCAGGCGGCCGACCATCATCTTGGCGAGCACGGTTTCCTTGAATCCAGGTTCGTGGTCCAGCCGCGGCTTGGTCGCGCCGGTGACGATCAATCCGGGCGAGATCGTATTGGCGCGTATGCCGTGCGGGCCGCCTTCCATCGCCAGTTGCCGGGTCAACGCGAGGACGCCGCCCTTGCCGGCGCAGTGGGCCAGCGCCCCGGAACCCGACAGGGCTTCGTAGGCGTTGGCCGAGGCGAAGTTGACGATCGAACCGCGGCCGCTCCGCTTCAGGTGCGGCCATGCCGCCTTGCAGGCCAGGAAGACCACGTCCAGTTCGCCGGACAGGGTTTTCTTCCACTGGCCGTCGAAGTCCATCTCCTCGATGAACTCGAACGCGCCCCAGGCCGCGGCATTGACCAGGATGTCGATCCCGCCGTAGCGCTCGACGGTCAGGTCGACCAGCTTCTGCACGTCGTCGGGCCGGGTCAGGTCACAGGGATGCAGGCTGTCCAGCGCCAGGCCTTCGGCGCGCGCTTGCGCCAGGGCCGCCTCCGCGGTTTCGGGATTGATGTCGCAACTCATCACCCGCGCGCCTTCGCGGGCGAACATCAGGGCGCACCCTTGGCCGATGCCGCTGCCCAGCCCCGTGACGATGGCGACCTTACCCTGCAGACGACCCGTTGCCATATGAAATGGTTTCCCTTGGATGAAATGTCCCGATCCAAGGCTAGACCCCGCGACCCCGATTGGGAAATCGCGTATGGCGATTGGTTTCATGGGGCCATGTCATGGCTGCGACCCATGCATGGGTCGCAGCCACCAGGGCAGGTCGCGCCTTTCGGGACGCGTCTCCCGCCAGGCGGATGATCGACCGGTTCAGGCCGTTTCGAACACCGCGGCCACCTTGCTGGAGTTGAACAGGTAGGTTTCGACGAATTCCGACCAGGCCGGTCGCGCGCCCAGCGCATCCATCGCGCCGACCAGGGCGAACCAGTTCAGCACTTCCTGCTGGGCCGATTCTTCGATCTGGTCCAGCGTGTAGTTGCGCCAGAACGCGTAGTCGCCCTTGACCATGGCGTCGTAGAGGACGCGGTCGGCTTCCACGTCGGGCTGCATGCGGTAGGTCTTGTCGACCAGGAAGGCGTGCGACCAACTGGACGAAGCGACGATCGCCACGCGCCACGGGCTGGCCTTGAGGATGCGGCCGATGGCGGCGCCGAAATCGAAGCAGCGCCGCGGCGTCGGCGACGGCGGGTCCAGCGGGCGGTCGCGGTCGGCCCAGCGACTGATGAAGCCGCGGTGGCTGATGATCCTGCGGCCGTAGCAGTTCACCGAGATCGGCACGACCGGGTAGGGGAAGCCCTTGCGGTCGTAGTCGAGGTACAGGACCGCGTTGAGGAAGGCGTGGGCCAGCCCGGGATGGTGCAGCGGTTTGTAGGCGTAGGCGATGTCGAACTCGTTGAGCAGCAGTTCGCCAGCCAGGTGCTTGGCCGCCTCGGGATGGCCGCGCACCACGAAGCGGGTGTTGGCGTCCTCGCCCCATGCGTTCGGCTTGCCGCCGCCCCATTCGTCCTTCTTGGAGGCGTCGAACATCGCCGATTCGCTGGCGTGCTTCCACGGGAACACTTCGGTGTCGTCGTAGGCCAGCACGGCGAAGGCCGGGACGATGTCCTCCTTGAAATTCTCGTACTGGTCGTCGCCCCAGATCAGCACGAAGTCGGGCTTGAAGTCGTCCAGCGCCTGCTTGACCCGGCGCATGCCGGAGACCATCGCTTCGCGGTGGCGGGTGGCCGCGGCCACGCCCTGGTCGTCGCCCCATTCTTCCTGCATCAGCGGCGGCCAGTTTGCCGGATCCTTGGCAGAGGCCGGGATGTCCGGGTCCTTCATGCGGCCGCGGACGATGTTGGCCATGTCCTCGTCGCGGCCGCTGAACGGCGGATAGTGCGAAACGCCAAGCCCCAGTATCTGTCCCATGCGCGTTGCTCCGGTGTTGGATGCGAACGACTGTATCGCCGGGGCAGATATGCGTGAAACGAAATTACGATATTCATGTTATCCGTGGGATTGATGACAGGCTCACCGTGCGGCCGACCCGTCAGGAGGGCCGGAACAGTTCGGCCAGCAGGCCGCGCAGCCAGACGTTGGCCGGGTCGCGATGGAAGCGCGGATGCCAGTGCATGCAGACCTCGAAGCCCGGAAAGCGGATGGCGGGCGTGCAGATCCGCAGTCCCAGATGCCCGGCCACCGTCGCCGCGAGGTTGGAGGGCACCGGCGCCACCAGGTCGGTGGCGGCCACGATCGAGCCCAGGCTGAGGAAGCTGCCCACGCGCAAGGCGATGCCGGCGCGCACGCCGGCGGCGCGCAGGGATTTCTCCACCGCCGCGGCGTGGTTGGCGCCCGGCGGATCGGCCAGCGCATGGCGCAGGCGGCGGATGCGGCTCAACGAAAGCCGGCTGGCGTATTCGGGATGGTCGTGGCGCATGATGTAGACGAAGTGCTCGTCCATCAGCGTTTGCTGGTGCACGCGCTTGCCCAGGCCGGGCAGGAAGCCGATGGCGAGGTCGATCTCGCCCGAACCCAGTCCCTCCAGCAGTCGCGGCAGGTCCGGCGACAGGGTTTCGATGGCGATTCCCGGCGCATGTTCCGTCAGCCAGCGGCTGAGCCGCGGCAGGAAGATGCGTTCGCCGATGTCGGACATGGCCAGCCGGAACGAGCGCCTGGCCTCGCCGGGCACGAACGGCGTGCGCTGCAGGGTGCCGCGCACGATCGACAGCGCGGCGCCGACCGGTTCGACCAGGCCGTCGGCGAAGGGCGTGGGTTGCACGCCGCGCTGCATGCGCACGAACAGGGCGTCGCCGTACATGTCGCGCAAACGTGCCAGGCCGTAGCTGACCGCCGATTGCGACAGTCCCAGCCGGTGGCCGGCCACGGTGAGGTTGCGCGTCTTGTAGACCACGTCGAAGAGCTCCAGCAGGTTCAGGTCGACCTGCCGGCTCAGCGGCTTGCCGGGATGATCCATGCGGGTTCCGTTATCGGCCGGTTCGATCGCGGCAATCGTATCCCCGCGCCGTTTCGATGACAAAAGGCATCCACGGCTTTCCCTGCGCGCCTCCCCGTCGCCGCGCGATGCTCAGAAACCGACCATCAGCCAGACGCGGAAGCGGTTGAGCCAGTCGCCCGGGTCGTTGCCGCCGGCGTATTCGGCGGCGTCCGGGCGGTAGCGGTACCAGACCGCGCCGACGGTGGTCTTCGGCCACGGCACGTAGTCGAAGCCGAGCGAGTGCATCCGGTAGTTGGTGCCGATGCCGATGTTGTCCTGCGAGAACGCCGCCAGCACCGCGTCGACTTCCGCCGCCGCGTAGCCGTAGCTGAAACGCCAGTCGCCGACCTTGCTCGCGCGGCCCAGCGCCAGGTCGAGGCCGTAGCCGGTATCGCCGTCGGTGCGCGCGGCGGTGTTCTTCACGTAGTCGCCGACGATGCGCAGCGGCCAGCGTTCGCCGAAGCCCGCGTAGCTGGCGCCGACGATGACGTCGGCCAGGCGGAAATCCGACAGGTAGCTGCCGTCCGGGTTGAGCAGGTTGGTGCGCCAGTCGCCGGAATCGGCGCCGGCCACGCTGTCCAGCGTGTAGTCGTAGAACGCGGCGGACCCGTCGAACTTCCAGTCGCCGAGCTGCGGCGTGTCGTAACCGAGCTGCGCGCCGAGCATGGTGCTGTCCGGGCCAGCCGCCTGTTCGTCCACGACGAAGAACAGGCCATTGGCGCGGAACGCGCCGCCGTTGCCCAGTTTGCGTTTGTAGGTGGCGGCCACGCCCTGCGGATTGACGTCGCCGTCCCAGACCAGTTCGGTGCGGACGAATGGTTGCGGCATCTTGCCGCCGAACAGTTTCAGGTTGCCGAAGTTGGCCTGCAGGTAGGCCTGGTCGAGGCTGACCTTGAGGTCGTCGTCCCAGTTGGACAACTGCACGTCGCTGCTGTTGGGGTCGTCGTCGTCGCCGGTGACGATGCGCGCGCCGGCGGTGAGGCGATCGTTGATGGCGTAGGTCGCGCCCAGCCGCGCGCGAACCTGGCTGCTGCTGCGGTTCTTGCCGTCGCTGTCGGAATTGTCGTACTGGCCACGTACGCGCAGGTCGCCGCTGATCTTCAGCTTCTGGGTTTCTCCCGAGGCGAGCGTGGGCTGGCCTGCGGCGGACGCGGCCACCTGGGTCGCCGGCGCTTGCGGCGCGGCGGGCGGCGCCGCGCCCAGCCGTTCCTCCAACGCACGCAGGCTGGCGTCGGTCTGGCGCTGCAATTCGGCGATGCGCGCCTGTTCCGCGCGCAGGGCCTTGATCTGTTCGAGGATTTCGGCGCGTTCGGCGGCGTCCTGGGCGAAGGCGGGAACGACGCCGGCTAATGAGATCGCCAGGAAAAGCGCGCCGAAGCGGAGCGGACGGAGACGTTGCCGGTTGGTGTCGATCATGACGATCCTCACTGTGGAATGGGAGGGGTGGGAAAGGGGGGGAGTCGGCGTGCCGGGGATTCGCATGGCGCAAACGCTCAGCACTCGATGACATTGACGGCCAGCCCGCCGCGACTGGTTTCCTTGTACTTGTCCTGCATGTCGCGGCCGGTGTCGCGCATGGTCTTGATGACCTTGTCCAGGCTGACCTTGTGGCTGCCGTCGCCGCGCAAGGCCATGCGCGCGGCGTTGATGGCCTTGACCGCCCCCATCGCATTGCGCTCGATGCACGGGATCTGCACCAGCCCCCCGATCGGGTCGCAAGTCAGCCCCAGGTTGTGCTCCATGCCGATCTCGGCCGCGTTCTCCACCTGCGAAGGCGTGCCGCCCAGCGCCGCGGCCAGCCCCGCCGCGGCCATCGAACAGGCCACCCCGACCTCCCCCTGGCAGCCGACCTCGGCGCCGCTGATGCTGGCGTTCTCCTTGTACAGGATGCCGATCGCCGCGGCGGTGAGCAGGAAGTCGAAGACCTTGTCCTCGCTGGCGCCGATGCAGAAGCGGTCGAAGTAGTGCAGCACCGCCGGCACGATCCCGGCCGCGCCGTTGGTCGGGGCGGTGACCACGCGCCCGCCGGCGGCGTTCTCCTCGTTGACGGCCAGGGCGTACAGGTTGACCCAGTCCAGCACGGTCAGCGGATCGCGCATCGCCGCCTCGGGCCGGGACGCCAGTTCCCGGTACAGCACCGGCGCGCGCCGGGGCACATGCAGGCCGCCGGGCAGGGTGCCCACCTCGCGGATGCCGCGGGCCACGCAGGACTGCATGGCCTGCCAGAGTTCGCGCAGGCCGGCGCGGATGGCGTCGGGGTCGCGCCAGGCCCGTTCGTTCTCGAACATCAGCCCGGCGATGCTCAGTCCGCTTTCCCCGCAGCGGGCCAGCAGCTCGGCGCCGCTGTGGAACGGGTAGGGCAGCGGGGTCGAATCGGCGACGATGCGGTCCTCGGCGGCCTCGTCCTGGTTGACCACGAAGCCGCCGCCGACGGAGTAGTAGTCGCGGGTGGCCAGGACCGCGTCGCCGGCGTCGAAGGCGGTGAAGCGCATGCCGTTGGTGTGGTAGGGCAGCTTCTGGCGCTTGTTCATGAGCAGGTCGCGCTTCTCGTCGAAGGCGATCTCGAGCTGGCCCATGAGGCGGATGCGCTTGCTGGAGCGGATGCGTTCGAGCGCGGCGGGGATGAGGTCCGGGTCGATCCGGTCGGGCCGTTCGCCTTCCAGGCCGAGCAGGACGGCCTTGTCGGTGCCGTGGCCGCGGCCGGTGAGGGCGAGGGAGCCGAAGACTTCGGCGCGGAGGCGGGCGGTGCGCTCGAGCAGGCCGGTATCGAGCAGGCGGCGGTGGACGAAGCGCTCGGCCGCGCGCATCGGCCCGACGGTGTGCGAGGAGCTCGGGCCAATGCCGATCTTGAACAGGTCGAAGACGCTCACGGACATCGGCCGGATCCTGGACGCGGTCAGCCGCGGCGGCCGCGGGCCGGCAGCATCCGCCGCAGGACGCCGTCGCGCAGGAACCACTGGTGCTGGATCACCGCCAGCACGTGCAGCGCAACCAGCGCGACCAGGGTCCAGAACAGCCACACGTGTGCGGCATCCACCGGCTTGCGCAGGTCGGGGTTCTTCGCGGTCAGCGCGGGAAGGTCGACCAGGCCGAACCACGGCAACGGTTGCCCGGCGACCGAATTGAGCAACCAGCCCGACAGCGGCGCCAAGAGCAGCAGGACGTACATCGACACGTGGGTCAGCCGCGCCACGCGCATTTGCCATGCGGGCCCCGGCAACGCCGACGGCGCGCGGGTGGATGCGCGCACCAGCACGCGCAGGGCGGTCACCGCCAGCACGGTGACGCCAAGCGACTTGTGCAGCTCGTAGCAGAGCTTGCGCAGGTCGCTGCCGCGTTCCAGTTCCACCATCACCAGGCCGATCCCGGCGACGGCCAGCACCAGCAGCACGCCCAGCCAATGCAGCAGCCGCACCTGCCACGCCCAGCGCGCGGGCGAACCGTCCTGCATCGTGGAGTCGCCGATCGTCATGGCCATGCGTTGCGTCGTTCCGGCGCCGTCAGCGATGGAAGAACTCGGCGATGGACGCCGCGCCGATGAAGGTGCCGGCGGTGGCGGTCAACGACACCACCACGATGCGCCAGCCCAGCCGCCGGAACATCGGCAGCTTGCGCGCCACCGAGAAGCCGGCCAGCGCCAGCACCGTGGTGGTGAGGCTCATGAACTGGACGTGGTCGGTGGTTTCGGCGATCGCACCGGCCAGCGGCCAGCCGCCCGGGATCGTCGCCAGCGTGGCGGCCACGGCCAGGAACAGCATCAGCGGCAGCTTGCGCAGCACGCGCTTGAGGGCGATGCCGACGAGGACGATGGCGACCATCGCCGCCGCGCCCGGCAGCGTCTGCTGCAACGACACCCCGAAGCCCATGCGGTTGCTGATGGCGATGCCCGCGACCATCAGCAGCAGGGCGAGCACGCTGTCGATGAAGGAGGGATGCTCGTCTTCGTCTGCCAGCGCGGCGTCCGGATCGAGGTCGTCGGTCGTTGGCGCGCGCCGGGCCAGCGCCGTCCGGCCCAGCACCGGCTCCAGCCGCGCGTACAGCCAGTTGCACAGCGGCAGGGTGACGAACAGCGCGAAATAGAATCCGACCACGCCGGCGATCAGGTTCGCGGCGGCGGCGATCGCGGTCAGTTCCTTGACCGTCTCGGGCGATTGGCCGACGGAGATCACCCCCAGCGCCGCCGCCATCAGGCTGCCCGAGCCCACGCCCGCGCCCATCGCCAGCGAGCGCAGGTCGAACAGGCCCAACGGGGCGATGACGCTGGCCAGCAGGGTGATGAACACCGCGCCCAGCACAGTGCCGGTGATGTATTCGGCGAGCACGCCGCGGCCCTCGGCCGATTGCATGCCGTACTTCTGGCCGATGATGACCAGGCTGTTTTCGCGGCCGATGGAGAACGTCGCGCCGACCGCTTCGCGCTTGATCCCCAGCAGCAACGCCAGCGGCAGCGCCAGCACCATCGTGCCGAAGGCGTGGCCCAGTTCCTGGAACGCCAGCGCCCAGCCGACCTGGCGCAGTTGCGGCATCGAGTGGCCTGCCATCAGTCCCAGCTTGACGATGAACAGCAGCAGCGCGGCGTTGAGCAGCTTGCCCGCGTAGCGTTGCAGCGGGACGTCCAGCCGCAGGCCCGCGGGCAGCCTGGCGCGCCACGCCGCCAGCGCGGTGGTCAGGACCAGCGCCATCAGCATCGGCAGGATCACGATCTTGGCGATCCACACCGGCACCGACAGCGGCCCGATCCATTCGGTCAGCGCCACCACCGCCAATACCGTCAGCAACAGCAGCCACAGCTTGCGGGGGAATGCCGCCGTCGAAGCGACGGCCGGCGAGACGGCGGCGGGAGGCGGGGGCGTGGCTTCGGACATGGGCGCGGAATCGTTGCGGACGGAGTGGGCGGATGTTTCGCGCGGCGCGTGCGTGCGCGTCAGCCGGCGCCGGCCGGCGGCGATTTCGGTTCGCCGGCGGTGAACCACTCCGCCGGCGGGATCTCGTGGATCAGCACCCGCACCGCCGTCGCCGGCACCGCCAGGTGGGCGGTCGCGGCGTCGGTGACGGCGCGCGCGAAGGCCTGTTTCTGTTCGGGCGTGCGCCCGGCCAGGATGTGCGCATGGACGATGGGCATCGCCTACTCCTGTACGTGGAAGCCGCAGCGGCCGAGCGCTTCGACTTCGAGGGACACATGGACGCCGGCGCGCAGCGCGCTGGCGGCGGTGGCGCCGCCGGCCAGCACGATGTCGCCGGGCTGCAGGGTCTCGCCGGCTTCGGCGACCACGCGCGCGGCCGCCACCAGCGAGCGCAGCGGATGGCCGAGGATCGCGGCGGTGGAGCCGAAGGCCTGCGGGCGGCCGTCGAAGGCCATCACCAGGCCGAGATTGTCCAGATCGGTGGCGGCGCTGCGCCACGGGCCGACCACGAAGCCCGACGAGGAACTGTTGTCGGCGACCACGTCGGTCAGCGAGAACCTGAAGTCGCGGTAGCGCGAATCGATGATCTCCAGCGCCGGCGCCACCGCCTCGACCGCGGCCAGCGCCTGCGGCGCGGTGACCCGGCCGGACAGCGACCTGCCGATCAGGAAGGCGACTTCCGGCTCGACCCGCGGGTGCACGTAGTCGGCGATCGAGATGCCACCGCCGTCGTCCACCAGCATGCCGGAGGTCAACCGCCCCCAGATCAGGTCGGACACGCCCATCTGCACCATCTTGGCGCGGCTGGTGAAACCCATCTTGATGCCGATGCGGCGCTCGCCGCGCTGCAGCCGGCGCTCGATGCTGGCCTTCTGGATCGCGTAGGCCTGCTCGAGCGTGATCGCCTCTTCCAACTGCGGCGTCTCGGCGGCGGCGAAGGCGGCCTGGTCCAGGCGCTCAGCCAGCGCGGCGATGTCGATGGCGGCGCTCATGCGGCCTCCGCCTTGCCGGTCTTGCCGCCGGCCAGCAGGTCCAGGGCGACGTCGACGATCATGTCCTCCTGGCCGCCGACCATGCGCCGCTTGCCCAGCTCGACCAGGATGTCCACGGTCTTCAGTCCGTACTTCTTCGCCGCGGCCTCGCTGTGGCGCAGGAAGCTGGAGTACACGCCGGCGTAGCCGAGCGCCAGCGTCTCGCGGTCCACCCGCACCGGGCGGTCCTGCAGCGGGCGCACGATGTCGTCGGCCGCGTCCATCAGCGTGTACAGCTCGCAGCCGTGGTTCCAGCCCAGCCGCTCGGCCGCAGCGACGAACACTTCCAGCGGCGCGTTGCCGGCGCCGGCGCCCATGCCCGCCAGCGAGGCGTCGATGCGGTCGCAGCCTTCCTCGACCGCGACGATACTGTTGGCCACGCCGAGCGACAGGTTGTGGTGGGCGTGCATGCCGGTCTGGGTTTCCGGCTTGAGCGCGTCCTTGAACGCGCGGAAGCGATCGCGCACGTCGTTCATGCCCAATGCGCCGCCGGAATCGACCACGTAGCAGCAGGTCGCGCCGTAGCTTTCCATCAGCTTGGCCTGTTCGGCCAGGCCCTTGGGCGTCTGCATGTGGCTCATCATCAGGAAGCCGACCGTGTCCATGCCGAGCTTGCGCGCGTACTCGATGTGCTGGCGCGAGATGTCCGCCTCGGTGCAATGGGTGGCCACGCGCACGATGCGCGCGCCGGCGTCGTAGGCGGCCTTGAGGTCGTGGATGGTGCCGATGCCCGGCAGCAGCAGGGTCGCGATCTTCGCGTGCCTGACCACCGAGGCGACCGCCTCGATCCATTCCAGGTCGGTGTGCGCGCCGAAGCCGTAGTTGAAGCTGGAGCCGCGCAGGCCGTCGCCGTGGGCGACCTCGATCGAATCCACCTTCGCCGCGTCCAGCGCGCGGGCGATGTCGATGGCGTTCTGCACGCTGTACTGGTGGCGGATGGCGTGGCTGCCATCGCGCAGGGTCACGTCGGAGATGTAGAGCTTCTTGTTCGGGTCGAAGGCCATGGGTGCTCTCCTTACGCAGCCTGCTGGGCGGCGAGCATGCGTTCGGCCATGCGCTCGGCGGTGCGCAGCGCGGCGCTGGTCATGATGTCCAGGTTGCCGGCGTAGGCCGGCAGGTAGTGCGCGGCGCCCTCGACTTCCAGGAAGATCGAGGTCTTCAGGCCGGTGATCGCGTCGGACACGCCGGGGATGCGCACCGGCGCGTCGATGCGGTCGAACTGCACGCGCTGCTTGAGGCGATAGCCGGGCACGTATTCCTGCACGGCGGCGGCCATGCGCTCGACGGAGGCGGCGATCTCGTCCTGGTCGGCGAAGTCGGACAGGGTGTAGACCGTGTCGCGCATGATCAGCGGCGGCTCGGCCGGATTGAGCACGATGATCGCCTTGCCTTGGGTGGCGCCGCCGAGCGACTCGATCGCGCGCGAGGTGGTCTCGGTGAACTCGTCGATGTTGGCGCGGGTGCCGGGGCCGGCGGACTTGCTGGAGATGCTGGCGACGATCTCGCCGTAGTGCACCTTGGCCACCCGCGACACCGCCGCGACCATCGGGATCGTCGCCTGGCCGCCGCAGGTGACCATGTTGACGTTCGGCGCGTCCAGGTGCACCTCGCCGTTGACCACCGGGATGCAGTACGGGCCGATCGCCGCCGGGGTCAGGTCGATCATGCGGATGCCCGGCTTGCGCTCGCGCAGGAAGGCATCGTTCCTTACGTGCGCACTGGCGCTGGTGGCGTCGAACACCACGTCGATGTCCTTGAATTGCTCCAGCCGCGCCAGGCCTTCGACGCCTTCGTGCGTGGTCGCTACGTTCAACCGCGTCGCGCGCGCCAAACCATCCGAAGCCGCGTCGATGCCGACCAGCGCGCCCATTTCGATGCGCCGGCCGTGGCGCAGGATCTTGATCATCAGGTCGGTGCCGATGTTGCCCGAGCCGATGATCGCGGCCTTGATCTTGTGCATCGCTTCACTCCCTCGAAAAGGTGGCCGAGACGCTGCCCAGCCCGGAAATGCGCGCCTCGAACACGTCGCCGGCCCGCACCGGGACCATCGGCCCGAGCGCGCCGGACAGCACCACGTCGCCGGCGCGCAGTGGCCGGCCCAGCCGCGCCATCGTGCGCGCCAGCCACGTCACCGCGTTGAGCGGGTTGCCCAGGCAGGCCGCGCCGCAGCCGACCGAGACCGGCTCGCCGGCCTTTTCCAGCGACATGCCGCACAGCGCCAGGTCGAAGGCGTCGATCTTCTTCGGCGCGCCGCCGAGCACGTACAGGCCGGAGGAGGCGTTGTCGGCGATGGTGTCGAGGATGCCGATCTTCCAGTCGCGCACGCGGCTGTCGACGATCTCGATGGCCGGCAGCGCGTAGCCGATCGCAGCCAGCACGTGGCCCAGCGCCGGGCGCTCGGCGTCGAGGTCGCGCTCGAACACGAAGGCGATCTCGGCCTCCACCTTGGGCTGGATCAGGCGCGACAGCGGCACTTCCTGGCCGCTGCCGTATTCCATGTCGTCGAACAGCATGCCGAAGTCGGGCTGGTCCACGCCCAGTTGGGCCTGCACGGCGGCCGAGGTCAGGCCAATCTTGCGGCCGACGATGCACCGGCCGGTGGCCAGCGCCTGTTCGGTCAGCAGGTGCTGCACCGCGTAGGCCGCATCGATGCCGGCGCCTTCCAGCAGCGGCTTGACCGGATCGCACGCGGCCACGTCGCGCGCGGCGTCACCGAGCAGGCGCGCGGCCTCGCGCACCGGCGCGGACGCGGCCAGTGCCTCAAAGCTTGATGCAGACATTGCGCAGCTCCGTGTAGAACTCCAGCCCGTGCACGCCGCCCTCGCGGCCGATGCCCGATTGCTTGGCGCCGCCGAAGGCGGTGCGCAGGTCGCGCAGGAACCAGCTGTTGACCCAGGCGATGCCGACCTCGATCGCCGCGGCGACGCGGTGGGCGCGGCTCAGGTCGCGGGTCCAGATCGAGGCGGCCAGGCCATAGGGGCTGTCGTTGGCTGCGGCCACGGCTTCCTCCTCGCGGTCGAACGGACTGATGTGGCAGCACGGCCCGAAGATCTCCTCGGTCAATACCGCCGAATCGGCCGGCAACCCGGTCCAGATGGTCGGTTCCACCCACCAGCCGCCGGACAGCGGCGCCGGCAGCGCCGGCACGCCGCCGCCGGCGACCACGGTGGCGCCCTCGTTGCGGGCGCGGGTGTAGTAGGACAGCACCTTGTCGCGGTGCTCGCGGCTGATCAGCGGGCCGAAGTTGGTGCCTTCGGCATAAGGGTCGCCCGGGCGCAGCGCTTCGGCAGCGGCTTTCAACTTCTGCACGAAGACATCGAAGATCGAGCGTTCCACATAGATGCGTTCGGTGCCCAGGCACACCTGCCCGGCGTTGAGGAAGGCCGAGCGGATGACCCCGGCCACGGCCGCATCCAGGTCGCAGTCGGCGAACACCAGCGCCGCGTTCTTGCCGCCCAGTTCCAGCGACACCGGGCGCACGCCGACCGCGGCGGCCTTCATGATCGCCGCGCCGGTGCGGGTCTCGCCGGTGAAGGTGATGGCGTCCACGTCGGGGTGCTCGGTCAGGTACTGGCCGGCGCTGTCCGGGCCGAAGCCGTGGACCACGTTGAACACGCCTTCCGGCACGCCGGCCGCGTTCATCACCTCGGCCAGCAGGGTGGTGGTGCTGGGCGTTTCCTCCGAGGGCTTGACCACCACGGTGTTGCCGAAGGCCAGCGCCGGCGCCGCCTTCCAGGTCATCAGCAGCAGCGGCAGGTTCCACGGGCAGATCACCGCGATCACCCCGCGCGGGGTGCGCAGGCCGTAGTTCAGCGCAGTGCCGCCGTCGGGCGTGGGCGAGCGGAAGGCCTCGGTGGCGGCGTTGGCGATCTGGTCGGCGAACACGTCGAAGTTGGCCGCGCCGCGCGGGATGTCCAGGTGGCTGGCCAGCCCGGCCGGCTTGCCGGTGTCGCGGATCTCGGCGGCCACGAACTCGTCGAAGCGGGCGCGGATGCCGTCGGCGACCTTGCGCAGCACCGCCGCGCGCTGCTCGTCGGTGAACCAGCCCCACGGCCCGCGCAGCGCCGCGCGCGCGGCCCGCACCGCCTGGTCGACGATGTCGGCGTCGGCCTCGTGGACGTAGCCGACGGTTTCGCCGGTGGTCGGATCGACGTTGGCGAACGGCGTACGGGCGGAGACGACCGGGCGGCCGCCGATGTAGTGGGTCAGCACGGGAAGGGCGTTTTCCTGGGGCTGCGCTGCGGGCTGGTTCATGGTCTGTCCGTGATAGGTGGTGCTGTGCGGATTTGCGAAATTCCTGCATCCCGCGAGCCAGGCTGGCTGCGCCTGTCCCGCGGAGAATAAGGTAAAAAGTCGAAATTCACTAATCGTCGGGATGGAATCATGCCTGATCCTCGCCCCGGTTGCACATAAATATCGAAATTATGTTTGACAATAACAGGGGTCTCTGTTCTGATTCGGACAACACCGCACCCAGCTCCGGAGTTCCCGCGTCGATGGCCGCCGTCCCCGATTCCCTGCTTGCCCTGGCGCCGCGGATGACCGAGTGGCGCCACCGCATCCACGCCTGGCCGGAACTGGGTTTCGAGGAGGAACGCACCTCGGCCCTGGTGGCCGAGGTGCTGCGCGGGCTGGGGCTGGAAGTGCATACCGGCCTGGGCGTCACCGGCGTGGTCGCGGTGATCGACAGCGGCAAGCCCGGTCCGTCGATCGGCCTGCGCGCGGACATGGACGCGCTGCCGATGGACGAGCACGTAGGCGATCTCGGCGACCTGCCGTTCCGCTCGCAGCGTCCGGGCGTGGCCCATACCTGCGGCCACGACGGCCATACCTCGGCCCTGCTCGGCACGGCCGAACACTTGATCGCGCACCCGCCGGCCAGCGGCCGGGTGGTGCTGATCTTCCAGCCGGCAGAGGAGGGCGGGCGCGGCGCGATCAAGATGATCGAGGACGGCCTGTTCGCGCGTTTCCCCTGCGACGAGGTCTACGCCTTCCACAACATGCCGGCGCTGAAGCCGGGCCAGGCCAGCGTGCGCGCCGGCGCGACCCTGCAATCGCTGGCGGTGTTCGAGATCGAGATCGAAGGCGTCGGCGGCCACGCCGCCGCGCCGCACCGCGCCAACGATCCGCTGCAGGTCGCCGCGCGGCTGGCGGTGGACATCGGCGCGATCGTCGGCCGCCACATCGACCCGATGGAGCCGGCGCTGATCAACGTCGGCAAGCTGCAGGCCGGCACCACCCACAACATCATCCCCGCCACCGCCTCGCTCAGCGGCACCCTGCGTTCGCTGTCGAAGGAAGTGCACGAGGAAATGCTCAAGCGCCTGCGCGCGCTGTGCGAGGGCCACGCGCAGATTTCCGGTTGCGCCATCAGCCTGGAAATCCCGCATTCCTGCCCGCCGTGCATCAACGCGCCCGAGCAGGCGAAGCTGGCGGCCGAGGCGCTGGCCGACGTGCTCGGCGCCGAGCACGTGTTCACCGACCTGCGCGCGTATCCGTTCTCCGACGATTTCTCGTACATGCTCGAACAATGGCCCGGCGCCTACCTGTTCCTGGGCATGGACAGTGCCATGTGCCACCACCCGACCTTCCGATTCGACGATGCGCTGTTGCCGGTGGCCGCCGCCACCTTCGACCGCATCGTGCGGCGGCGGCTGGGCTGACGGGGCCGGCGCGTGGCCGCGGACGCCGGCATCGAGGCGCTTGCCCGCACGGTCCGGGCCGCCGCGCGCGCGCTCGGCCGGCACGGGCTGGTGCATGCCTACGGCCATTGCAGCGCGCGCATCGACGCGGCCTCGTTCCTGGTCGCGCCGTCGCGACCGCTGGGGCTGGTGGAACCGGACGAGTCCTGCACCGTCGTGCCGCTGGACGGTCCGTTACCGGAAGGCGTGCTGCCGGAGGTGCGCGTCCATCGCGAGATCTACCGCCTGCGTCCCGACGTCGGCGGCGTCGCGCGGGTGCAGCCGCCGAAGACGATGAGCCTGAGCGCGCTCGGGCGCACGCCGCAGCCCTGCCACGGCTTCGGCAGCTATTTCCATCCGCAGCCGCCGCTGTGGGACGACCCGCTGCTGCTGCGCGACGACGCGCGGGCGGTCGAACTGGCGCAGGCGCTGGGCGACGCGCGCGCGATCGTGATGCGCGGCAACGGCGCGGTGCTCGCCGGCGACTCGCTGCCGATGGCGACGGTGCTGGCCTGGTATCTCGAAGACGCCGCGCGGGTCGAACTGGACTGCCTTGCCGCGGGCCTGCCGCCGGTGCGTTTCAGCGCCGCGCAGTCGGCCGCGCGCGCGACCTGGAACGGCCGCCTGCTCGAGCGCATGTGGGACTACCTGACCCACGGCGATCCCGAGGCATGACCGAACCGCGCGCCGCCGCACCGCCGGCGCGATCCCGATCCACCCCGAACCGATGGAGCGATGATGAAGCCTGCAAGTCTGCTCGCGAGCCTGCCGCTGTTCGCCGCCCTGGCCGTCGCCGGCCATGCGCGCGCCCAGGACGCCTGCGCGTCGTCCGATGACGCCAAGGTGATCCGCCACTACTACGACGAGGTCCGCCCGGCCGCGCCGCCGCCGGCGGTGGGCCGCCTGTTCCGGATGAAGGAAACGCGCGTGGTCAGCGCGCTGAAGCCCGAGCACGCCTACGGCGTGCGCTCGAATCGGCTGTTCTTCGAAGACGTGTGGAAGTCGGTCGACGCCTGGGGCGCGGACACGAAGATCGGCATCGTCTTCACCTCCGGCGGCATGCACGTGTGGAACTTCCCGAGCAAGGTGCCGCAGACCCAGTCGACCAGCACGCCGATCTGGTACGACATGTACGCCGACGAAGGCGCCGGCGTGCATGGCCATATCACCCCGCAGGAGGTCGACCAGATCTGGGCGCTGCAGTTGCCGACGAAGGAAGCCGGCAAGTTCACCCGCATCCTCGGCTTCTACGACAAGCAGGGCGACCTGATCGTCGGGCTGTACGTATCCGAGGGCGTCAAGGATTTCGATCCGAAGGCGGTCGCCGGTTTCGAGCGCACCCGCGAGCTGCTGAAGCGGCAGCCGCGGCTGTGTTCCGCCGGCTGAGTCACGCGGCCGCTGCGGCGTCCGGCGGTCCGCCCGGCGCCGCAGCGGCCAGGATCGCGCTGAAACGCAAACCCGGGCCGTTGTCCGCCAGTTCGATGCGCGCATCGTGCATGCGCGCGATCGCGTCCACCAGCGTCAGTCCCAGGCCGCTGCCCGGCGAGGTGCGGCTGCGTTCCAGCCGGTACAGGCGGCGGAACACGCGCTCGCGCTCGGCCTCGGGGATGCCGGGGCCGTTGTCGGCGACCACCACGCGCACATTTTCGGCCTCGCGCCGCGCCAGCAGTTCGATGCGCGCGCCGCGCGGGCAATGGCGGCCGGCGTTCTCCAGCAGGTTGGCGAACATCCGCCCGAGCAGGTCGCGGTCGCCGGCCACCGCCAGCTCCGGCGCGATTTCGCAATGCAATTGTTGGCCGCGCGCCTCGAAGTCGGGCTGGTAGACTTCGGCCAGCGTTTCCAGCAGTTCCGGCAGGTCCACGCGGACGCGCTGGGCATGCCGCGGATCGCTGCCGATCTGGGCGATGTGCAGCAGCGAGGCGAAGGTGCGCAGCGCGTTGTCGGCCTCGACGGTCGCCCGTTCCAGCACCGCCTGCAGTGCGTCGGGATCGCGCAGCCGCCGGCCGCGTTCGAGCTGCTGGCGCAACCTGCCCAGCGGCGTGCGCAGGTCGTGGGCGATGTCGTCGGAGACCTGGCGCAACGCTTCCACCTGCGACTCGATCCGCTCCAGCATCGCGTTGACCCCGGCCGACAGGCGGTCGAACTCGTCGTCGCCGCGCCCGACCGGAAGCCGGCGCGACAGGTCGCCGAGCATGATCTCGCGCATGCCGTGGTCCACCCGCTCGACCCGCCGCAGCAGCAGGTGGCTCATCAACGCGCCGCCGCCCAGCGCCAGCGCCAGCGCCGCCAGCAGCACGTAGCCCAGATCGCGGACCAGCGCCTCCTGCAGGTCCTCGAACTCCTCGATCGCCTTGCCCGCCTCGCCGACCATCAGGTAGCCGCCGTCGGGCAGGCGCTTGCCGACCGCGCGCACAAGGCGTTGTTCGTGCGGCTTGTCGCCCTTGGGCATACGGAACCAGAAGTGGCCTTGCTCGCGCGGGACCTGCGCCGGCACGTTGCTTTCGAGCACCTCGCCGTCGGCGTCGAGCAGCAGGTAGCGCATCGACTTCATCAGCGGCTGCCGCAGCCGCTGCGCGACCAGATCCCGCAGCGCGTCGGGCTGGCCGTTGCGTCCGGCCTTGCGCAGGTAGTCGGCCTCGCGGTCGACAAGCTCGTCCTGCAGCTCGATCCCGTAGGACCGCACTTCCAGGTAGACGGCCGCCAGCAGCACCGCCACCGAGGCGACGAACAGCGCGGCGTACAGCAGCGTCAGCCGGAAGCTGCTGGTATGCAGCAGCCTAGCCCGCATCGAGGCGGTACCCGGCGCCGCGCACGGTGTGGATCAGCGCCGTCGGACGGTCGCGGTCGATCTTCGCGCGCAGGCGGCTGATGTGGCTGTCCACCACGTTGGTCTGCGGGTCGAAGTGCAGGTCCCACACGTGCTCGAGCAGCATCGTGCGGGTCACGACCTGGCCGGCGTTGCGCGCGAGGTATTCGAGCAGGCGGAACTCGCGCGGCTGCAGTTCGATCGGCTGCTCGCCGCGGCGCACGCTGCGCGCCAGCAGGTCGATCTCCAGATCGTGCACGCGCAGCAGGGTCTGCGGCGCCAGCGCGCGCGGCCGCCGCGCCAGCGCCTCCACCCGCGCCGACAGTTCGGCGAACGAGAACGGCTTGGTCAGGTAATCGTCGCCACCGGCCTTCAGCCCCAGTACGCGGTCGTCGACGCCGCCGAGCGCGGTCAGGAACAGCACGGGCAGGTCGGCGCCGGCGCTGCGCAGCGCGCGCACCATCGACAGTCCGTCCAGTCCCGGCAGCATGCGGTCGGCGATCAGCAGCTCCGGCGTCGTGCTCATCGCCAGGTACAGCCCGTCGCGCCCGTCGACCGCGTGGCTGACCTGGTGCCCTTGCTCGCGCAGGCCCTCGCCGATGTAGTCGGCGGTCTCGGCATCGTCTTCGACCAACAGGATCCGCACCTCTTCCTCCCTACCGTGCGTTGCCGGCGAGGATAGCGCGGCGGCGCGAGCCGGCGGATTACCGATCGCCAATGTGGCGGGCAACAGGCGGTAATCGCCGCCGCCGCACCCTGGCCGCTTCCCTGGTCCGGAGGCCGTCGCCGATGCCCGCCACTTCCCCGTTGCGCCTGTCGCTGCTCTCGCTGCTGCTCGCCTTGCCGTCCGTGGCCGTCGCCGGCCCCTACGAGGTCGGCAGCACCAGTACCGCGAAGGGGCTGAAGTTCAAGAACAACCTGCAATGGAAGCACAGCGACAGCAAGGACACGTGGGTGCTGCCCAAGTTCGGCATCGGCGGCCCGCTCAACGAGCGGCTGGAACTGTCGATCGGCACCGGCTACGGCGTGGTCGACAGGACCGGCGGCACGACGAGGGGCGGCCTGCGCGACCTGTCGGTGGGCCTGAAGTGGCGGATGCTCGACGAGGGCGACGCCTGGCCGGCGGTGACGATCGAGCCGGAACTGAGCGTGCCGACCGGCGACGACCGCGCCGGCATCGGCGCCGGCGCCTACGCGTTCGAATTGCCGCTGCGCGCCGGCCGCCAGTTCGGCAACCTGCGACTGACCGGGGAAATCAGCGCCTCGCGCACCTTCGGCCGCGACCAGGACCAGGTCGGCGCGGGCGTGCTGCTGGAATATTTCGGGGCCCGCAGTGGTCCGCGGGCGTGGAGCTGGTCGCCGACAGTCCGCGCAGCGACGTCGGCGCCATGCACCTGCGCGCCAACGTCGGCGCCAAGCGCAAGGTCGGCAAGCACGTGGAATGGCAGGCGCTGGCCGGCCGCAGCGTGGAGAACCGGCGCGGCGAGGCGACGACCACGCTCAAGCTGGTGTTCGAATACAAGATGTAGCGCCGAAGGGCCTGTCAGGCGCGGCGTTCGCCGCCGTCCGCGGCTTCCAGCGCGGTCATGACCCGCCGCACTTCGTCGTAGGTCCGCATCAGGTGGTCCTGCGTGAGCCGGCAGG
Source organism: Pseudoxanthomonas sp. (assembly GCA_047601245.1). Taxonomy (GTDB): domain Bacteria; phylum Pseudomonadota; class Gammaproteobacteria; order Xanthomonadales; family Xanthomonadaceae; genus Pseudoxanthomonas_A. The sequence goes on along the minus strand of JASGJU010000002.1, from coordinate 1,511,149 downwards.
CGCGCAGCGCGTTGCGTTCCATCGCCGCTTCGAAGATGGCCAGGTGCTCGTCGTGCACGAACCGCTTGCGGTGCGAGGCGTGCAGCGAGACGCGCCGGTAGCGCTCGGCCTGGTGGTACAGCAGTTCCTGCAGCTTGATCAGCCACGGCGAATCGCAGGCGGCGATCAGCGCGAAGTGGAAGCGGCGGTTGCGTTCCTCCCACTCGTCGAGCACTTCCTGCGGAAGCGGGTGCTCGACCCCGGAGACGTTCTTCTCGACTTCGGTCAGCGCGTCGAAGGCCGCGCGCACGCCGGCTTCCCAGGCCGCGTCGCCGCGCTCGATCGACAGGCGCAGCGCCTCGGTCTCGATCAGGTTGCGCACCCGCGAGACGTCGTCCAGTTCTTCCAGCGACAACGGGGCGACCCAGAAGCCGCGTTGGTCCTCGGTCTTGACCAGCTGATCGCCGACCAGCCGGGCCAGCGCCTCGCGCAGCGGCGACATGCCGGTCTCGTACTGCTGCACCAGCGCTTCCAGCTTGAGCTTGCTGCCCGCGGCCAGTTGCCCGTGGACGATATCGCGGCGCAGCCGGTGGTAGGCCCGCCGCGCGAGGGTGCGCGCCGAAGGGTGGGGTGTCTGGATCGCGTTCATGGCGGCCAGTGTGCGCCCGGAATATCGAAAATCAAGGTTTGGATCGTGTTGCTTCGCAGCATGGATCGGCGAAATTTCGATAACGCGATTTCCCCTGTCACGCAGGCTGGGAATCCAATCATTTGAAATCCAAGGGGAATTATGGATGTTTCCAGGGAAACCAATGGGGATGAGGGGCGTTCGCTTAAAAAATATCGTAATTATTCTTGACAGTTGATAGGGGCTTTGCTGTTATCCGGCCATCGTTCCATCGCAATTCGCTCCGGTTCCCGGCCCGTCCGTGGCATGGGGCCGGTTCGGGCCGGGCAGGGCACATGGGGGTGCGCGCCGGCAGTCGGGAATGCACAACAGATCCATCCATCCATCGGTCAGCCAATCAAGTCCTCGGGGGAAATAGATGAGCAGTCGAGCACGTTGCATTCGCGGTATCGCAGGTGGCATGTCCATCTCCATCCTTGCGCTGAGCATCGCCGGCAGCCTGTACGCACAGGAAGCCGGACCGTCGCGCGCCACCGACCTGGACACGGTGATCGTCACCGGCACCAACATCCGCGGCGCACAGCCCGCGGGCAATGCGGTCATGGTGATCGGCCGCGAACAGATCGAGCAGAGCGGAAAGGCGACGATCGGCGATTTCCTGCGCGACCTGCCGGCCAACTTCGCCGGCGGCGTGGGCATGAGCGACAACGTGCAGGGCGGCCAGGACTCCAGCGTGGCCGGCTCCAACATGACCGGCGGCCAGGGCGTGAACCTGCGCGGCCTGGGCGCGCTGTCGACGCTGGTGCTGGTCAACGGCCGCCGGGTAGCCGCGGCCGGGCAGTACGGCGACTTCGTCGACATCTCCTCGATCCCGACCAACGCCGTCTCGCACATCGAGATCCTGCTGGACGGCGCTTCGGCGGTGTACGGTTCCGACGCCGTCGGCGGCGTGGTCAACATCATCACCAAGCGCAGCGACGACGGCGCCCATACCAGCCTGCGCTACGGCACCACCAGCCAGGGCGGCGGCGAACAGATCCAGGTCGGCCAGACCTGGGGCAAGCAGTGGGACGGCGGCGGCCTGATCGTGGGCTACGAGTACAACCGCCAGGAGAACGTGCTGGCCAACGACCGCGAAATCTACAACGGCGGCGATTTCAGCAATCGCGGCGGCGTCAACTGGCGGCGCATGACCGCGCGCGCCGGCGCGGCGGCCAACCTGTTCACCGGCACCGCGGCCGGCAACGGCGTGGTGTCCTCGCGCGTGCCCGGCGGCGCCGGCACCGGCCTGACCGCGGCGGACCTGGTCGCCGTGACCGACGGCGTGGGCAACACCTACAACCCGTGGGACATGGTCGACATCCTGCCGGAGATGGAGCGCCACAGCGCCTTCCTCGGCTTCGAGCACAAGGTCGGGGAATCGGTCGAGCTGTACGGCGACCTGCGCTATACCCGGCGCCGCGGCACCTACAACCAGGGCTACCAGGCCCTGTACGGCACGCTGGGTCCGAACAACCCGTACTACATCCCCGGCGTGGCCAACAACTACGGCGTGCTGATCGACGATCGTCCGCTGCAGCGCGAAGTCGGCGTGGACAGCCTGGCGGCCACCTTCGGCGCCGGCTTCGAGCTGGGCGGCAGTTGGCGCGGCGAGGCCACGCTGTCGTACAGCCGCGAGGAGCAGTTCCGCAACTCCGACGTGCAGCGCAACGCCAACATCTACGACTACCTGCCCACCGCGGCCGGCGGCCTGGCGCAGGCCCCGACCTCGATCCAGTGCAGCCAGGGCCTGGCCGGCAACGCGTCCGCCGCGCAGCAGGCCTATTGCGCGGGCCTGAACTACGAGTCGTTCAATCCCTGGACCACCGATCCGCTGTCCGAGCAGGTGCTGTCGCAACTGATCGGCTACGAGAACCTGGACTTCACCTCGTGGCTGGCGCAGGCCAGCTTCAAGGTCGACGGCGACCTGTTCGCGATGCCCGGCGGCATGGCCAAGCTGGCCGCCGGCGTCGACTACCGCCGCGAGAACATCGGCGGCTCGCTCGACTTCAACTGGCGCAGCACCTCCGACCGGCACGAGACCTTCGGCACCACCGAGCGCGACGTGGGCGCGGTGTTCGCCGAACTCGCCTTCCCGCTGATCGGCAAGGACAACGAGAAGGCGTTCGCAAAGAAACTGGACGTCTCGATCGCCGGCCGCTACGAGCACGGCAGCGGCCTCGGCGATTTCTCCACCTTCAACCCCAAGGTCGGCATCGACTTCAAGCCCACCGACGGCCTGACCCTGCGCGGCAGCTGGGGCACCTCGTTCCATGCGCCGCCGATGCGCTACGCCTACAACGGCGTGCAGCCGATCACCGGCGGCAACGGCGCGTTCATGCGCGCCGACCTGTACACCGCGCCGTGCACCACCACGATGGTCCCGCTCAACGGCGTGACCGGCACCCCCGGCGGCGCCGGCAGCTGCACCTTCACCGCGATCGTGGTGTCCGGCGGCGCCGGCCCCACGCTGAAGCCCGAGGAAGCCAAGACCTGGACCCTGGGCTTCGACTGGAAGCCGACCTGGGCGCCGGGCCTGCACGCCAGCGCCAGCTATTTCAACCTGAAGATCGACGACCGCATCGTGCGCATCCAGGCCGGCCAGCTCGGCGGCATCCTCGCGCAACTGTTCGCCACCGGCACCACGCCGTACATCAACAGCCTGGAGATCAACCCGAGCGCGGCGCGCGTGCAGGACCTGATCGACAACGATCCGCGCTACCTCGGCCAGCTCGGCGCCGGCCCGGTGCAGAGCGCGGCGGACGTGGCGATGATCGTCAACGCCACCCAGCTCAACCTCGCCTCGCTGAAGATGGACGGCGTCGACTTCAACCTCAGCTACGGCTTCGACACCAGTTACGGCGGCTCGCTGGAATTCTTCACCCGCGGCACCTGGCTGCGCTCGTACGAGGTCGAGGCGACCCCGGGTTCGGGCTACGTCGACCAGTTGGGCAAGTACAGCGCCATCGGCAACCCGGTGCCGCTGCGCTCGACCTCGGGCGTGAACTGGAACTACGGCAACCTCAACGCATCGCTGACGATGAATTACGTCGACGACTACGAATGCGCGTCGGGCTGCTTCCAGCCGAACGCCGCGGGCGTGCCGGTCGCCATCACCAGCCCGGTGAAGATCAAGGCGTGGAAGACCTTCGACTTCAACATCGGCTACGACCTGTCGAGCCGCGGCGGCTTCTTCTCCGATTCGCGGATCAACTTCACGGCGATCAACTTCACCGACGGCGAACCGCCGTTCATCGACGGCGGCACCGCGGCCAACGACACCCTGGCCGACCCCTACGACCCGGCCAACGCGACGGTGCTGGGGCGTACCCTGGTGCTGTCGTTCGACAAGCGCTGGTAACGTAGCCACCGGCGCCGGGCAAAGCGGAGATGTGGAAGTTGGCCAGAGAACCGTCGATCGCATCGTCACGTACGCGGGCCGGGCAACCGGCCCGCACGAGCGGGGGCGCCGATGCGCCGGCGTGAATGCCTGCTGGCGCTGGGGCTGGCGGCGCCGGTCGCCGGCCTGTCCGCCGCGCGCGCGAACCCGCCTGCGGAACGGGACGGGGACGGAGCGGTGGCCATCCCGCGTTCGGCACAGTGGGAGATGGTTTCGGACGACGGCCGCCGACACTATCGCGTCATGCTGGCCCTTCCGGCCGGCGCGCCGCCGCCGGAAGGCTGGCCGGTGATCTACGTGCTCGACGGCAACGCCTTCTTCGCCACGATGGCGGAAGCGGTCCGGCTGGAATCGTTCATGGCCGGCTACCAGCCGGCGGCGGTGGTCGGCGTCGGCTACGACGTCGACGGCCCGATCGACGTGGTCTCGCGCAACTACGACTACGCGCCGCCGACCCGCCCGGCGCCCGAGTACGACGACCGCAATCCCACCCGCCTGGCCGGCGGCGCCGACGTGTTCATCGACTTCCTGCGCCGGCGGCTGATGCCGGCGGTGGCCGCGCGTGCATCGGTCGATCCGCGCCAGTCGTACCTGTTCGGCCATTCGTACGGCGGCCTGTTCAGCGCCTACTGCTTCCTGAAGGACAACGGCCTGTTCGCCGCGGTCGCCGCCGCGAGTCCGTCGCTGTGGTACCGGCAGGGCCACGTGCTGCGCCTGGCCGAGGCGGCGGTGAAGGGCGACCCGTTGCGCAATCGCCTGCTGCTGATGGTGGGCGAGAACGAACAGCACCCGGACGCCGAGGAAGCCGCGTTCCTGGGCCCCAAGCGGACCGAGGCGATGGTCGCGCTCGGGCAGGTCGACAATGCGCTCGGGCTCGCCCGCCTGCTCGGCGAGCACGGCGTCGATGCGCGTTCGCAAGTATTCGCGGGCGAGACCCACGCGTCGGTGCCGCCCGCCGCGATCAGCCGGGCGGCGAGGTTCTTCCTGCGCCGCGTTCCCGCCAAACCGGAAGCCCGTTCATGACGAAAGCCACGAATATGCTGTTCGCCGCGATCCTGGCCCTGGGCGTCGTCGCGCCCGCGCCGGCGCGGCCCGGCGACAAGCCGGCTGCGGCCGCGCAGCAGGCGGATGCGCCGCCGGTGCCGAGCGGCGCCGAATACCTGGCGATGACCGCACAGCAGCGCTACGAGTTGCGGTTGAAGGTGCGCGCGTTGCCCGAGAACCTGCGCCAGCCCTGGCTGGCGCGGCTGAAGGCGGCGGTGGATGCGTTGCCCGAGGAACAGCGGCTGGCGTTGCACGACGAGCGCAACCGCATGGACGCCGCCCACGGCACCGCGCCGGTAGCCGCGGCCAATCCGCGCATCTCGCAGTTCAACCTCGAAGGCCCCAACGGCCGCATCTACACCATCAGCATCGCCCGTCCGGACGCGCCCGCGCCGGCCGGCGGTTACCCGGCGATCTACGTGCTGGACGCCAACGCGATGTTCCCCACCGTCGCCGACAGCGCGCGCCTGCAGGCGTTCCGCCCCGATTGGTCCGGGGTCGGACCGGCGGTGGTGGTCGGCATCGGCGTGCCCGGCGACGGATTGTTCGACCTGCCCGGGCGCTACTTCGACCTGACCACGCCGGTACCCGGCGGCGTGCCTTCTCCCAGCGGCGGCCCGCCGATGCCGACCGGCGGCGCCGACGCCTTCTTCGCCTTCATCGAGCAGGCGGTCAAGCCGGCGGTGCAGGAACGCATCGCCATCGACCGCTCGCGCCAGGCGCTGTTCGGCCATTCGCTGGGCGGGCTGTTCACCCTGCACACGCTGTTCAACCACCCGGAGGCGTTCCAGAGCTACATCGCCGTCAGCCCTTCGGTCTGGTGGAACGACGGCGCGCCGTTCGCCGAGGCCGAGCGTTTCGTCGCCGGCGGCGGCGGCAAGGGCGCGCGCGTCCTGCTCACCGTCGGCCAGTACGAGCAGGCGATGAGCCCGGCCGCGCAGGCCGCTTCCGCGGCTGACCAGCAGCGCGTCGCGCTGGACCGGATCAAGGAGGTCGACCGGGTCGCGCAGATGGCCGGGTTGCTCGCGCGCGACAAGGCGCTGGTGGTGCGCCACCGCGTGCTGCCGGGCGAGGACCACGGTTCGTCGGCACCGGCCGCGGCGAGCCTGGCGGTGCGCTTCGCGCTGCTGCCGCCGGAGCAGTTCCCGTTCGATTGACGGACCCGGAAACACGCCGCCCGGCGCCGACGCACGGCGGCCGCGGCGGCGCCCGACAGCAGGCCGCGATGGCGGCGGATCGACGAGGCGAGAAGCGCATGCAGCGTTTGCGTGGAGGGTGGATGCGGCGGTTGTGCCTGGCGTTGTGCCTGCTGCCGGCCGTCGCCGGCGCGCGGGCGGCGGATATGGACCGGCCGGTCCCGCTGCAGGTCGCCGGCGCGAAGTACTGGGACATGCGCGCGAGCGAAAGCCGGCGCGAATATCGCATCTTCGTCGCCGCGCCGGACAGGCCGCCGCCGGCGGAGGGCTATGGCGTGCTCTACGTGCTGGACGCCAACGCCATGTTCCTGACCGCGGTGGAAGCCGTGCGCGCATTCGAGCGCCGTCCCGACGTGCCGAGGGACATCGCGACCGTGGTGGTCGGCATCGGCTATCCCGAAGGCAGCGACATCCATGCCGAGCGGACCCTGGATTTGACGCCGGTGCCGGCCGAGGATCCGCGCCTGAGGCGCATGGCCGGCGGCGGCGCGGACGCATTCCTGGCGTTCGTCGAACACGACCTCAAGCCGAAGCTCGACGGCATGTTCCCGCTGGACAAGCGCAAGCAGGCGATCTTCGGGCATTCCTTCGCCGGACTGTTCGTGCTGCACACGCTGGTGCGGCGGCCGGACGCATTCCAGTCGCGCATCGCGGCCAGTCCGTCGCTGTGGTACGGGGACGGCGTGGTCAAGCACAGGCTGCGCGAATTCGCCGGCCCGCAACCGCATCCCGGCCCGCGCGCGCGGTTGTTGCTCACGGCCGGGGAATTCGAGCAATCGCTGTCGCCGGCCATGCGCGCGCAACCGGGCGCCGACAGGATGGCGGAGCGCCTGAGGGAACGCGCGCAGGTCGACAACGCCCGCGAAGCGGCCGCCGTGCTCGGCGACATGCCGGGCATCGAGGCGCGCTTCGACGAGATCGCCGGAGAAGACCACGGAAGCGTGATCCCGGCGGCGATCGGCCGCGCGGTGGCGTTCATGCTGTCGCCGCCGCCGGCCCCGCCGGTGCCGACCGCGCAGGAATACCTGCGGATGACGCCGCAGCAGCGCTACGAACTGCGCCTGCGCGTCCGCGACCTGCCCGACCCGGAGCGCATCCCCTGGCTGGAGCGGCTCAAGCAGACCCTGCACGCTGGACTCAGCGCCGAACAGGTCCAGACCCTGCACGAGGAACGCAACCGGATGGACCAGGAAAACGGCACCCGTCCGCATGCGGTCAATGCCTCGAAGTAAGCAGCGGGAATCCACGGCCCGGACAGGGCCGGCCCGTTCGTCGCCCCCGCATCCGTTTCGTCTGCAACCCTCGCTTGACAGTCGTGGGGGGCGGCATGGCATCTTGTCGCGGATGCGTACCGCCGCCGCCACCATTACGATCATGGGCACCACCACCATTACCGTGGTGCGGCCGGTCGTGTACGCGTAACTTTCGAACACACCGCCCCGCACCGGATCAGGTCGCGGGGCTGCCCACGACCTGATGCGCGCGGGGCCTCACCCACCCGAGGTCCGTTCCGCCATGCCGTCCGCCGCCGCCGCACTCCCCGAAACCGAAGCCGCGCAGCCGCTGCGCACCGTCGTGCACAAGTTCGGCGGCACTTCCGTCGCCGACGCCGAACGCTACCGCCACGTCGCCGCGCTGCTGCTGGCGCGCGGCGAACGCGAACAGGTCACCGTGGTCTCGGCGATGAAGGGCGTCACCGATGCGCTGATCGACCTGTGCAACCTGGCGGCGAAGGGCGACGAGGCCTGGCGCGAGCGCTGGCACGAATTGCGCGCGCGCCATCGCGGCGCGGCAGTGGCGCTGCTCGGCGAGGGTTCCGGCGCGGTGATCGAGTGGCTGGACGAGCGCTTCGGCAAGCTGGAGGAGATCCTCGGTGCGCTGGTGGTGATCGGCGGCCTGCCCGACGAGGTGCTGGACCGCGTGCAGGGACTGGGCGAGGTCTGCTCGGCGCGGCTGCTCGGCGAATACCTGAAGTCGCGGGGCGAGGACTGCGCGGTGCTGGATGCGCGCGAGGTGCTGGTGGTCGAGCAGAACGAGCTGGGCGTGCACGTGGACTGGGAGACCAGCGCGGCGAAGCTGGCCGAATGGCGCGCGTGCAATCCGCAGCCGCGCGTGGTCGTCACCGGCTTCGTCGCCCGCGACCGCGACGGCCGTTTCGCCACCCTGGGCCGCAACGGCAGCGACTACAGCGGCGCGATCTTCGCCGCCCTGTTCGACGCCGACGAACTGCACATCTGGACCGACGTCGACGGCGTGCTCTCGGCCGACCCGCGGGTGGTGCCGGAGGCGGTGCAGCTTTCCGCGCTGAGCTACGACGAGGCCTGCGAACTGGCCTACTTCGGCGCCAAGGTCGTGCATCCGCAGACGATGGCGCCGGCGATCGAGCGCGGCCTGCCGATCATCATCCGCAACACCTTCAACCCCGACCATCCCGGCACCCGCATCGTCGCCGAGAGCGACCCGTCCGGCCCGGTCAAGGGCCTGACCCTGAGCGACAAGCTGGCGCTGGTCAACCTGGAAGGCACCGGCCTGATCGGCGTGCCCGGCACCGCGCAGCGGGTGTTCGCCGCGCTGCGTGACGCGCGCGTGTCGGTGGTGATGATCTCGCAGGGCTCGTCCGAACATTCGATCTGCTGCGTGGTGAGAAGCGCCGAGGCCAAACGCGCGCAGGACGCCCTGCTGTCCGCGTTCGCGCACGAATTGCACATCGGCCAGATCCAGCGCGTGCAACTGACCGACGGGATCAGCGTACTGGCCGCGGTCGGCGACGGCATGGCCGGCACGCCCGGCGTGTCGGCGCGGCTGTTCGAATCGCTGGCGCGCGCGCAGGTCAACATCCTCGCCATCGCCCAGGGGTCTTCCGAACGCAACATCTCGGTCGCCATCGACAGCCGCGACGCGACCAAGGCGCTGCGCGCCGCGCACGCCAGCTTCTGGCTGTCGCCGCAGACCTTCGCGGTCGGCGTGATCGGGCCGGGCAACGTCGGCGCGGCCTTCCTGGACCAGTTGCACGCGGCGCAGCCGAAGCTGCTGGGCAAGGCCAACCTCGACCTGCGCCTGTGCGCGATCGCTTCGCGCCGGAAGATGCTGCTGGACGAACGCGGCGTGCGCGGCGACTGGCGCGCCGCGCTCGATGCCTCGGCCGACGCGACCGACCTGGCGCGGCTGGCCGCGCACCTGAAGAACACTCACCTGCCGCACGCGATCATCGTCGATTGCAGCGCCAGCCCCGAGGTCGCCGCGCACTACGCCGACTGGCTGGCCGCCGGCATCCACGTGGTCACGCCGAACAAGCAGGCCGGCAGCGGCGCGCTGGCGCGGTACCACGCCATCCGCGAGGCCGCCGCGGCCAGCGGCGCGCGCTTCCGCTACGAGGCCACGGTCGGCGCCGGCCTGCCGGTGATCTCGACGCTGCGCGACCTGCTGGACACCGGCGACGAACTGCTGTCGATCGAAGGCATCTTCTCGGGCACGCTGGCGTGGCTGTTCAACAAGTTCGACGGCAGCGCGCCGTTCTCGCAACTGGTGGCCGAAGCGCGCGCGCTGGGCTACACCGAGCCCGACCCGCGCGACGACCTGTCCGGCGTGGATGTGGGGCGCAAGCTGACCATCCTCGCCCGCGAGGCCGGCCGCGACCTGTCGCTGGAGGACGTGCGGATCGAAAGCCTGGTGCCGGAGTCGCTGCGCAGCGCGGGCGTGGACGAATTCCTGGCGCGGCTGCACGAGGTCGACGCCGGCTTCGCCGAGCGGCTGGCGAAGGCGAAGGCCGCCGGCAAGGTGCTGCGCTACGTCGCGAAACTGGACCAGGCCGGCCGGGCCAGCGTCGGCCTGGTCGAAGTCGACGGCGGCCACGCCTTCGCCCACCTGCGCCTGACCGACAACATCGTCCAGTTCACCACTACGCGCTATCGCGACAATCCGCTGGTGGTGCAGGGTCCGGGCGCGGGCAGGGAAGTCACCGCGGCCGGCGTGTTCGCCGACCTGCTGCGCGTGGCCGCGGGGCAGGGGGCGAGGTTGTGAGATCGTCCGCGCGGGCATTCGCGCCGGCCTCGGTCGGCAACGTCGGCGTCGGCTTCGACATCCTCGGCCATGTCATCGAAGGCGTCGGCGATACGGTGACGGTACGCCGCATCGATGCGGCGGACGTGCGCATCGCGGCGATCCGCGGCGTCGCGGTCGAACTGCCGCTGGATGCGCCGTCGAACACCGCCGGCGCCGCGCTGATCGCATTGCGCGAGGCGTTGGCGCTGCCGTTCGGTTTCGAGGTCGAGATCGACAAGGGCATCCCGCTGGGCTCGGGCATGGGCGGATCGGCGGCCTCGTGCGTGGCCGCACTGGTGGCGGCGAACGAACTGCTGGACGCGCCGCTGCCGCGCGAGGCGCTGTATCCGTTCGCACTGGCCGGCGAGGCGGTCGCCAGCGGCGGCCGGCACGGCGACAACCTCGGGCCGATGCTGCTGGGCGGATTGGTGCTTGCGACCGCCGACCGGCTGGCGAAGATTCCGGCGCCGCGCGAATGGCATTCGCTGCTCGTGCATCCCGAAGCGATCCTGGAAACGCGCCGCGCGCGCGCGGCCTTGCAGGGCGCTTACGAACTCAAGGAATTCGTGCATCAAAGCGCGAATCTTTCGTTGTTCCTTGCCGGTTGTTTCAATGGCGACGCGGACCTGGTGCGCGCCGGTTTGAACGATGTGCTGGTCGAACCGCGGCGCGCGCCGCTGATCGCCGGTTTCGACGCGGCCAAACGGGCGATGCTCGACGGCGGCGCATTCGGCGCGAGCATTTCCGGCGCGGGGCCGAGCGTGTTCGGCTGGTTCGCGACGAAGGCCGAGGCCGAAGCCGCTGCGCCGAAGGTGAGACAGGCTTTCGCCGCCGCCGGTTTCGATTCGCAAGCCTGGGTGTCGCCGATCGAATCGCCCGGCGCTGTGGTGTTGGAATAAACCGGAAAAATCAATCGTCGTCATTCCCGCGAAGGCGGGAATCCATGTCGGGATATTTGCAGAAGGCAATACACCGCGATTTGTCGCTGTATTGGCATGGATTCCCGCCTTCGCGGGAATGACGAGCAAAAACAAAGGCTATGTTATGCAATTCATTTCCACCCGCAACGCTTCATCCGCCGCAACCCTGAGCCAGGCCATCGCCGCTGGCCTCGCGCCCGATGGCGGCCTGTACGTGCCGGAATCCCTGCCGGAACCGCGCGAACTCGCGCCCGGCGTCGACCTCGCGCGGACCGCGACCGAGCTGCTGCGTCCGTTCTTCGCCGGCGACGACCTCGAAGGCGAACTTGCGTCGATCTGCGGCGCCGCATTCGATTTCCCCGCGCCGCTGCGGCCGCTGAAGACGGCGAACGACCACGTGCTGGAGCTTTTCCACGGCCCGACCGCCGCGTTCAAGGATTTCGGCGCGCGCTTCCTGGCGCAATGCCTGACGCGCCTGCGTCGCGGCGAAGGCCGGCCGTTGACCATCCTCGTCGCCACCTCCGGCGACACCGGTGCGGCGGTCGCAGCGGCGTTCCACCGGCAGCCGGGCCTGCGCGTGATCGTTCTGTACCCGGAAGGCCGGGTGTCGCCGCGGCAGGCACACCAGCTCGGCTGCTTCGGCGACAACGTGACCGCGCTGCGCGTGGCCGGTTCGTTCGACGACTGCCAGGCGCTGGTCAAGCAGGCGCTGAGCGACGCCGCGTTGCAGGGCGAAGCGCCGTTGAGTTCGGCCAACAGCATCAGCCTGGGCCGCCTGCTGCCGCAGATGAGCTACTACGCGCACGCGGCGTTGGCGCATCGCGCCGCGACCGGCCATGCGCTGAACTTCGTGATCCCCACCGGCAACCTGGGCAACGCGCTGGCGGCGATCCTGGCGCGTGCGCTGGGCGTGCCGCTGGGCCGCATCGTGCTGGCAACGAACGCCAACACGGTGCTGCCGGATTATTTCGGCGGCAGTGAGTACTCGCCCCGGGCCAGCGTCGCGACGCTGGCGAACGCGATGGACGTGGGCGCGCCTAGCAACTTCGAGCGCATGCGCTGGATGTATCGCGGCGACGATGCGGCGCTGCGCGCGGCGTTCGCCTCGCACGGCGTGGACGACGCGACGATCCGCGACGTCATCGCGCGCCGTTACAGGGATCACGGCGAGATCTTCTGCCCGCACACCGCGACCGCGGTCAAGGTGCTGGAAGACCTGCGCGCAGCGGGCGAGGGTGGCGACTGGGCGGTGGCCGCCACCGCGCATCCGGCCAAGTTCGAAAGCGTGGTCGAGCCCTTGATCGGCCGCGCTGTGGAAGTGCCGCCGGCGCTGGACGAACTGCTGCGGCGTCCGGCGCAGGCCACGCCGACGCCGGCGCGCTACGACGCGCTGAAGCAGGCCATCCTGTCCTGATCCCGGCCCGCGGCGGCGGGCGGGTCGGCGCGCTTTCTGCCAGAATCCGCCCATGCAGATCAAGGGCAAGGCGACTTCGCTGGACATCGCGCACCTGGCCGGGGTTTCCCAGCCGACGGTCTCGCGCGCATTGCGCGGCAGCCCGATGGTCAACGAGGAAACCCGCCGCCGCATCCTCGAGATCGCCGAGCGGCTGAACTACAAGGTCGACAAGAACGCATCGAACCTGCGCCGGCAGCATTCCGGCACGCTGGCGCTGCTGTTCTTCGAGGGCCCGACCCCGGACGATTCGGCGATCAACCCGTTCTTCCTGTCGATGCTCGGCTCGATCACCCGCGCCTGCGCGGAGCAGGGCTACGACCTGCTGATCTCGTTCCAGCAACTTTCGACCAACTGGCACGTCGACTACGAGGACAGCAACAAGGCCGACGGCCTGATCCTGCTCGGCTACGGCGACTACCTGGAATCGGTGTCGCGGCTGCAGCGGCTGGTCGAGCAGGGCACGCATTTCGTGCGCTGGGGCGCGGCCTTGCCCGGCCAGCCGGGCGTGGCGATCGGCTGCGACAATTTCCAGGGCGGCCACGACATCGCCGCGCACCTGCTGGCGCAGGGGCGCAGGAAGGTCGCCTTCCTCGGCCACGCGTCCAACCACTATCCCGAGTTCTTCGAGCGCTGGCGCGGCTACGCGGACGCGTTGCGCGAAGCCGGCGTCGACGCCGATCCGCGGCTGCAGGTCGATGCGGTCACCTCCGAGCAGTCCGGCGTCGAGGCGATGCAGGCGCTGCTGGCGCGCGACGTGGAATTCGACGCGGTGTTCGCCGCCAGCGACCTGATCGCGATCGGCGCGATGAAGGTCCTGCACGAACGCGGCCTGAGGGTGCCGGACGACGTCGCGGTCGCGGGATTCGACGACATCCCGATGGCGGGCTTCGTCAACCCCGGCCTGTCCACGGTGCAGCAGGACACCAAGGCGGCCGGGCGCATCCTGGTCGAGAGCCTGATCGCGCTGATCAACGGCGAGGCGGTGGAAAGCCGCACGATTCCGGTGAAGCTGGCGCTGCGCCGGTCGTCCGGCGCCTGATCCTTTTCCCGCGCGGCGGAATTTGCCTGGGGCGGTGTGCCGTGGGGCAGGGCAGGCTGGGCCGCTCAAACGCATTAACGAATCGTTGCAAGGCGCCCGGTTTGGGTGATAATGAGAATAATTATTAATCAAACCGATGCGGTGATCCCGATGAATGGCCCCACGAACCCCGTTTCCTGCGGACGCGACCTCCTGCGCGACGCCATCGCCGCGACGCTGCTGCTGGCAGTCGCCGGCAGCGCCTTCGCCCAGCAGGCCGATGGCGGGGCCACCGATCTGGATGCGGTGGTGGTGACCGCCCCGATCCCGAAGGACACCGGCACCGCGACCAAGACCGACACGCCGCTGGTGGAAGTGCCGCAGTCGATCTCGATCGTCACCGCGCGCGACCTGCAGGACCGCGGCCTGCACGCGGTCGATGAGGCGATGTGGTACACCGCCGGCGCCCAGGGCGGCGCCTATGGCATGGACACCCGCAGCGAGTGGCTGCTGGTGCGCGGTTTCGAACCGGCGCGCTACCTGGACGGCCTGGCGCTGCCGACCGGCACCTGGAGCGGCCAGACCCGCATCGAACCCTATGGCATGGAGCGCATCGAGGTGCTGAAGGGACCGGCCTCGGTCAACTACGGCGCGATGCCGCCGGGAGGCCTGGTCAACTACGTGACCAAGCGTCCGAACGAGGACATGCTGAAGGAAGTCGAGGTGCAGGTCGGCACCGACGACATGAAGCAGGCCGCGTTCGACATCGGCGGCCGCCTCAACGAAAGCGGCACCTTGCTGTATCGCCTGACCGGCCTGGCGCGCAACAGCGACAACTTCGTCGACTACATCCACGACGACCGCTACTACCTCGCCCCGGCGCTGACCTGGAAGCCGGACGAGGCCAACGAACTGACCGTGCTGGCGCGCTGGCAGAAGGCCGACACCAAGAACGGCGCCGGTTTCCTGCCGTCGGTCGGCACCTTGCTGCCGAACCCGAACGGGAAGATCTCGCCCAGCCTGTACACCGGCGAGCCGGATACCAACGACTACGTGAAGACGCTGGCCTCGATCGGCTACGAATTCCGCCACGACTTCGGCGGCGGCACGGTGTTCCAGCAGAACCTGCGCTACGAGGATTCGAAGATCGACCCGACGGTGATGGTGGTGCCGTGGGGTTATCTGGGCGACCAGCGCACGCTGTACCGCTACCTGTGGTCGATCAAGGAGGACGCGAAGACCTTCGGCATCGACAACAACCTGCAGTGGCGCTTCGAGACCGGCGCCGCCGAACATACCTTGCTGGCCGGCCTGGACTACCGCCGCCTGCAAAGCGACTACGCCTACGGCTTCGACTTCAGCGCGACCGGGCTGGACGCCTTCGCTCCGGTCTACGGCACCATGCCCGGCGCGAAGCCGACGTTCACCGGCTCGATCGACCAGAAGATCGGGCAACTGGGCCTGTACGTGCAGGACCAGATCAGGATCGGCCGGTGGCTGGTGACCCTCGGCGGCCGCCAGGACTGGGTGGGCACGGATACGGAAGACCAGGACGCGACCACGCCGCCGCACCAGAGCGACGACCAGTTCTCCGGCCGCGTCGGTGTCACCTACCTGTTCGACAACGGTTTCGCGCCGTACGTGAGCTGGGGCCAGTCGTTCGAGGTGATTCCCGGCAGCGAAGCGCCGCAGCGCGGCGGCAAGTCGCTCGAACCGAGCACCGGCGAGCAGGTCGAGGTCGGCCTCAAGTACCAGCCGGCCAGCGGCAATGCGCTGGTCACCGTGGCCGCCTACCAGATCGAGCAGAACAACGTGAGCGTGGTCGATCCCTTGTACGCCGGATACACGATCCAGCAGGGCCAGTACCGCTCGCGCGGCTTCGAACTGGAGGGGCGCTGGAACGTCACCCGCAGTTTCAGCCTCTACGGCGCCTACACCTACATCGATTCGGAAGCGACCAAGACCACGGTCGCCAGCAACCTGGGCAAGGAGATTCCGCTGCAGCCGAAAAACTCCGCATCGTTCGGCGGCGACTACACCATCACCGGCGGCGCGCTGGCGGGCCTGGGTTTCGGCGCCGGCGTGCGCTATGTCGGCGATCACTACGGCGATGCGGCCAACGAATGGAAGACGCCGTCGTATACCCTGTTCGACACCGCGGTCCACTACGACTTCGGCTACTGGCGCTTCCAGTTGAACGCGCAGAACCTGACCGACAAGGAATACATCAGCGCCTGCAACACCGGCGACTGGTGCTATTACGGCTATCCGCGTTCGGTCACCGCCACCGCGCGCTACACCTGGTGACGGTTCCGCGCGCATGAAGGCGCCCGACATCGCGGTCGCGCCGCCAGGCCGCGATGCCGCGTGGCCGTGGGCCGGCCTGGTTACGGTCGCCTATCTCGGCGTCGTCGCGGGCGTGCAGATGAGCGATCGCGGCCTGCACGCGATCCTGTCCCCGGCGATCAGGCAGGCCTTCGGCGTCGGCGACGCGGCGATGGGAGCGTTGCATGGCGTCGCCGGCATCCTGATCGCCAGCGGGTTGGCGGTTCCGTTGGCGAAGCTGAGCGACGTTTATTCGCGCAAGCGCATCCTGCTGGCGCTGATCGCGACCTGGGCCGGGCTGACCGTGCTGGGCGCGCTGGCGCCGAGCTTTCCCTGGCTGTTCGCCGGCTGGGCGGCGGCGGGCATCACCGAATTCGCGATGATCCCGGTCGTCTATTCGATGATCCCCGACCTGGTCGGCGAGCGCTTGCGGGTGGGCGCCAACCTGGCCTTCGCCGCGCTGATGGCCACCGGGGCCAGCACCGGTTTCTACCTGGGCGGCCACCTGCTGGAACTGGCGGCGCAACTGGACTTCGGCGGACCGTGGGCGCAACTGGAGCCTTGGCGTCGTGCGCTGCTGATGCTGGCCGGCATGGCCGCGCCTTTGCTGTTGCTGGGCGGCACGGTGCTCGATCCGCCGCGCCGCCGCGACAGGGAAGCCGTGCAGGCGGGCGCGGTTTCCCTGCTGGCCTTCGTGCGCGCGAACCGGTTGCCGGTCGCGTTGTTCGTCGGCGCCGCCGGCGGCGTCGCCGTGGCCGTGCAGGCGGTGGTGCCGATGATCGCGATGGCGCTGGACCGCCGCTTCGCCGCCGACCTGGCGACGGTGGGCAACACGCTGGGCGTGCTGATCCTGGTCGGCAACCTGGGCAGCCTGCCGACCGCATGGGCGCTGGATCGCGCGCTGCGCGCGCGCATGTCCATGCGTGCGCGGCCGGCGATCATGGGCGTGGCGACCGCCGTCGCCGTGCCTTGCGCCGCGTTGCTGGCGTTCGCGCCGCAGGCATCCTCGGCCTTGTGGCTGGCCGGCGGATTCCTGTTTTCGACCTGCGTGGCCAACGCGCTGATCCCGACCATGCTGCAGGATCTGGCGCCCGGTGAACTGCGCGCGCGCGCCTTCGCCAGCTACAGTTTCCTGATCGCGGGCTTCTGCGCATTGGGGCCGTTGTTGTCCGGCGGGATTTCGCAGTACCTGCTGCACGACGACCTGTTGACCGCGATCTCGCTGGCCGCCGTGCCGGTGCTGGCCGTCACCGTGGCGTGCACGGCGTTATGGTGCCGGCACGATCCGGTGGCCGCACCCGCGGTCCGTTGAACCGGCCGCACGCGGCCGGTTCAACGATTGCCGGCCATGCTTTCCTCCGGTACGCGGTCCGGCCAGCCGCCAGCCAGCGCCTGGTACAGCGACACCACCGCCAGCGTGTTGCGCACGCGGCTCTGCGCGAACGCGTCCTCGGCCTGCAGGCGCGCGTCTTCGGCCTGCAGCAGTTCCAGCACGTCGATCGCGCCGTGGTCGAAGCGCACCTTCGCCAGTCCGGCCGCGCGCGCGCCGGCGGCTGCCGCCTGTTCCAGGTGCGCGTTCTCGCGGCCGCTGCGCGACAGCCGCACCAGCGCGTTCTCGGTTTCCTCCAGCGCGACCAGCACGGTGCGCTCGTAGGCGGCCAGGTCGGCGGCCGCCATCGCATTGGCGGCGGCGATGCGCGCGCGCACCCGGCCGACGTTGAGGAACGAGCCGTCGACGCCCAGCGACAGCATCCGGGTCTCGCTGTCGCGCTCGAACAGCGCGCCGGCGTCGAACGCCTGGGTGCCGATCAACCCGCCCAGGGTGAAGCGCGGGAACAGGTCGGCGGTGGCCACGCCGATGCGTGCGGTCGCCGCGGCCAGCCGGCGTTCGGCCGCGGCCACGTCCGGTCGCCGGCGCAGCAGTTCGCCCGGCGCGCCGGCGGCGACGCGTTCCGGCAGCGCCGGCAGTTCGCCCGGCGTTTCCAGTTCCGCCGCCAGCGTCTCCGGCGCGCTGCCGGTCAGCACCGCGATCCGGTGCGTCGCCACCGCGACCTCCGCCTCCAGCGCGGGAATGCGCGAGCGCGTGGTCTCCAGTTGGGTGCGGCCGCGATCGACGTCGAACGGCGTGGCCATGCCGGCGTCGTAGCGCGCCTGCAGCAGTTGCAGCGTGCGCGCCTGGTTGTCGGCGTTCTCGCCGGCGATGCGCAGTTGTTCCTGCCAGCCGCGCAACTGGAAGTAGCTGCGCGCCAGTTCGCCGACCACCGCGACCTGCATCGCCGCCAGGTCCTCGGCGCTGGCGGCGGTCTCGGCGCGCTGCGCCTCGACGCCGCGGCGGATGCGGCCGAACAGGTCCAGTTCCCAGTTGAAGCCGATGCTGCCCTGGTACTGGTCGTAATCGCGGCCGGCGCGGTCGACGCCGGGCAACTGGTCGGCGCTGCCACGCACGTCGGCGGCTTCGGCGCCGGCGGTCAGCGTCGGCAGGGCGTCGTAGCGGGCGCCGCGCAGCAGCGCGTTGGCCTGCCGGTAGTTGGCCCAGGCGATGCGCAGGTCGTGGTTGTGCAGCAGCGCCGCGTCGACCAGCCGTTCCAGCAGCGGGTCGCCGAAATCCCGCCAGAACTCGGCATCGGCTTCCGGCGTCGGCGTTCCGGCGTCGGCGGCTTCCTGGCGGATGTAGCTGTCCACCTGCGGCGGTTGCGGGCGCACGTAGTCCGGGCCGACCGTGCAGGCGGCCAGCAGCGCGGAGAAGATGCCGACGGCGAGCGGGCGCATCACCACGGCAGCACCTCGTCCAGATGGAAGTAGCCGCCGTTCGGGCCATCGTCGTCGATCAGCGCAAGCCTCACGCTAGTGCGCGCGCCATCGGGCACTTCGAGTTCGCCGCGCTGCTCGCCGCCGGAGTTGTTCATGTCGGTCCTCACGTAGCCGGGATGGATGGTGTTGACCTTGATCGCACTGTCGCGCAATTCGTAAGCCAACTGCACCGTCCACGCGTTCACCGCGCTCTTGGACACGTTGTAGGCCGGAATCTTCATGTCATGGATGATCGACGATGGGTCGCTGTGCAATGTCAGCGAACCGAGCAGGCTGGACACGTTGACGATGCGGCCGGCCGGCGACTTGTGCAGCAGCGGCAGGAAGGCCTGGGTGGTTGCGATCAGGCCGAACACGTTGGTGTCGAAGGTCTCGCGCCAGGTTTGCAGGGTCTGTTCCGAGACCTTCCTGCCCGGTTCGTCGCGCAGGATGCCGGCGTTGTTGACCAGGATGTCGAGCTTGCCGTGGCGGCGCTCCAGTTCGGCCGCCGCCGCCGCGATGCTGGCGCTGTCGGCCACGTCCAGCGCCAGCGCTTCGACCGGCAGGCCGTCGAGCTGGAAGTCCAGCGCGGCGCTGGACGTGCGCGCCGGGTCGCGGCCGGCCAGCACGGTGTGCACGCCGGCCTGCGCCAACTGGCGTACCGTCTCCAGGCCGATGCCGCGGGTGGCGCCGGTGACCAGCGCGATCTTCGAATTCGAGTTCATGGTTGTGTATCCCTGGATTGGATGATGGGAGGAATCAGGCTTCCACCGCCTCGGCGGCGAAGGTCGATGCGCCGTGCTGCACCAGCGGCCGGTTGGCCAGCTTGCGCAGGGCGACGTAGAACACCGGGGTCAGGAACAGGCCGAACAGGGTCACGCCGAGCATGCCGGCGAACACGGTGATGCCGGTGACGCCGCGCACCTCCGCGCCGGCGCCGTGCGAGAGCACCAGCGGCACGGTGCCGGCGATGAACGCGATCGAGGTCATCACGATCGGGCGCAGGCGCAGGCGGCAGGCTTCCAGCGCGGCAGTCACTATCCCGCGGCCCTGCATCTCCAGCTCGCGGGCGAACTCGACGATCAGGATCGCGTTCTTGCACGCCAGGCCCATCAGCACCACCAGGCCTACCTGCACGAACACGTTGTTGTCGCCGCCGGTCAGCCACACCCCGAACAGCGCCGACAGCAGGCACATCGGCACGATCAGGATCACCGCCAGCGGCAGCGTCCAGCTCTCGTACAGCGCGGCCAGCACCAGGAACACCAGCAGCACCGCCAGCGGGAACACGATCAGCGCGGCCTTGCCCTGGGTCGCCTGCTGGTAGCTCAGGTCGGTCCACTCGATGTGCATGCCGTTGGGCAGCACCTGTTGCGCCAGCTCGGCGACCTTGGCCATCGCCTCGGTGGACGAGAGCACGCGCGGGTCGGCCTCGCCGGCCAGGTCGGCGGCGGTGTGGCCGTTGTAGCGCAGCACCGGATCGGGGCCGTAGGTCTGCTTGATCTTCACCATCGAGCCGATTGGCACCATCTCGCCGCGGTCGTTGCGGGTGCGCAGCTTGGCGATGTCCTCGACGCTGTCGCGGAACGGCGCGTCGGCCTGGGCGATCACCTGCCAGGTGCGGCCGAACTGGTTGAAGTCGTTGACGTAGGCCGAGCCCAGGTAGGTCTGCAAGGTGTCGAACAGGTTGGTCAGCGGCACGCCCTGGGCCTTGGCCTTGACCCGGTCGACTTCCGCGTCCAGTTGCGGCACGTTGGCCTGGTAGGTGCCGAACGGATAGCTCATGCCCGGTGTCTGCGCCAGCGTGCCCTGCAGCGCGCTGACCGCGTCCTGCAATGCGCCGTAGCCCAGGTTGGCGCGGTCCTCGACGAACAACTGGTAGCCGGCGCCGTTGCCCAGGCCCAGGATCGGCGGCGGCATCATCGAGAAGGCGATGCCTTCCCGCAGCCCGGCGATCTTCTGGTTGATCTCGGCGTTGATCGCCGCCGCGCTGCGGCCGCCGCGCTCGTTGAACGGCTTGAGCACCAGGAAGGCCACGCCGGTGTTGGGCGTGTTGGTGAACTGCAGCGCGTTCAGGCCGGGGAAGGAGATGGCGTGGGCCACGCCGTCGGTCTCCATCGCGATGTCGGCCACCTGGCGCAGCAGCCTGTCGGTGCGCTCGATCGAGGCGCCCTCGGGCAATTTCACCCCGGAGATCAGGTACAGCTTGTCCTGGGTCGGGATGAAGCCGCCCGGCACCGCCTTGAACATCAAACCGGTGGTCAGCAGCAGCACCGCGTACACCGCGAACACCGCGCCGCGGCGGCCGAGGATGCGCGAGACCGCCTTCTGGTAGCGACCGGAGCCGGCGTTGAAGAAGCGGTTGAACGGGCGGAACAGCCAGCCGAACAGGCGCTCGATCAGCCGCGAGGGCGCGTCCTTGGCCGCGTCGTGCGGCTTCAGCAGGCGCGCGGCCAGCGCCGGCGACAGGGTCAGCGAGTTGATCGCCGAGATCACCGTGGAAATGGCGATCGTGGTGGCGAACTGCTTGTAGAACTGGCCGGTCACCCCGGACAGGAACGCCATCGGCACGAACACCGCGCACAGCACCAGCGCGATCGCCACGATCGGGCCGGACACTTCCTTCATCGCCTGGTGCGCGGCCGCCATCGGCGACAGCCCTTCCTCGATGTTGCGCTCGACGTTCTCCACCACCACGATCGCGTCGTCGACCACGATCCCGATCGCCAGCACCAGGCCGAACAGGCTCAGCGTGTTGATCGAGAAGCCCAGCAGGTACAGGCCGGCGAAGGTGCCCACCACCGACACCGGCACCGCGATCAGCGGGATGATCGAGGCGCGCCAGGTCTGCAGGAACAGGATCACCACCAGCACCACCAGCAGCACCGCCTCCATCAGCGTGTGCACCACCGCGCTGATCGAGTCGCGCACGAAGATGGTGGTGTCGTACACCGCCTCGTACTTGATCCCCTCGGGGAACGACCGGGTCATCTCGTCCATGCTCGCGATGACCTGGTCGCGGATCTCCAGCGCGTTGGCGCCGGGCGCCTGGAAGATGCCGATGCCCACCGCGTTCTTGCCGTCCAGTTGCGCGCGCAGGGTGTAGTCGCCCGCGCCCAGTTCCAGCCGGGCCACGTCGGAGAGCCGCACCACCTCGCCGTCGGCGCCGGCCTTGAGCACGATGTCGCCGAACTCCTGCTCGGTGCGCAGGCGGCCCTGGGCGTTGATCAGGGTCAGGAATTGGCTGTCGGGCATCGGCTCGGCGCCGATCTGGCCGGCCGAGACCTGCACGTTCTGCTCGCGCATCGCCGCGACCACGTCGGAGGCGGTCAGGCCGCGCGCGGCGACCTTGTCCGGGTCCAGCCACGCGCGCATCGCGTAGTCGCCGCCGCCGAACACCTGCGCGTCGCCCACGCCGGGGATGCGCGCCAGCGCGTCCTTGACGTGCAGGCGCGCGTAGTTGCGCAGGTACAGCGTGTCGTACTTGCCGTCCGGCGAGGTCAGGTGCACCACCATCAGGAAGGTCGGCGACTGCTTCTGCACGGTCACGCCCTGCCGGCGCACGTCCTCGGGCAGGCGCGCATTGGCCTGGGCGACGCGGTTCTGCACGCGCACCGCTGCGTCGTCGGCGTCGATGCCGGGGCTGAAGGTGACGGTCATCTGCAGCACGCCGTCGGAGCCGGCGACCGACTTCAGGTACATCATGCCCTCGACGCCGTTGATCGCTTCTTCCAGCGGCGTGGACACGGTTTCGGCGATCACTTTCGGGTTCGCGCCCGGATACACCGTGCGCACGACCACCGAAGGCGGAATCACGTCCGGGTATTCGCCGATCGGCAGGATCGGGATCGAGATCAGGCCGGCGGCGAAGATCACGATCGACAGCACCGCCGCGAAGATCGGCCGCTCGATGAAGAACTTGGAGAAGTCCATAGGGGTGGATTTCCTTGGAAAAGGAGGTATTGCGGGAACGGCGCACCGGCCCCCGCGCGATCGCGGAGGAAGGGCATTGCCCGCCACGCGCATGCGCGGCGGCGGTTTATCGGGCTTTCCTCCCTCGCCGTCGGGCGAGGGAGCGGCGGCGCGGCGTCAGTTCATCGCCACGCCCGCCGAGGCGGCCGGCGCGCCCATCGTGGCCGGCTTGGCGTCCACCGGCATGCCCGGCATGAACACCTTCTGCACGCCGTCGACGATCACGCGGTCGCCGGCGGCCAGGCCCTTCTCGACGATGCGCAGGCCTTCGGTGTCGCGCCCCAGTTGCACGTCGCGGCGCTGCGCCTTGCCGTCCTTGTCGACGATCCAGACGTACTTGCGGTCCTGGTCGGTCAGCACCGCCTTGTCGTCGATCAGCACCGCCTTGAAGCGGCCGCTGCCGAGCAGGCGCACGCGCGCGAACAGGCCCGGGGTGAACACGTGGTCGCGGTTGTCCAGCACCGCGCGCGCGCGGATCGTGCCGGTGCTGCGGTCGACCTGGTTGTCGAGGAAGTCGACCGTGCCTTCGTGCGGGAAGCCCTGCTCGTCGGCCAGCGCGACCTGCACCGGCACCTTGCCGTCGCGTTCGCTCGGACGCTGGCCCTCGCGCGCCATCTGCCCGTAGCGCAGGAACGCGCTTTCGTCGGCGTCGAAGTAGGCATGGACCTTGTCCTGCGACACCACGGTGGTCAGCACGCTGGCGCCGTCGCCGGCGCTGACCAGGTTGCCGGCGGTGACCAGCGCGCGCCCGGCGCGGCCGTCGATCGGCGCGCGCACCTGGGTCCATTCCAGGTTCAGGCGCGCGCTCTCGACCGCCGCCTGCGCGGCCTGCACTTCGGCCTGCGCCACCGCGGCGGCGGCGCGCCGCTGTTCCCAGGCCTCGGTCGAGATCGCCTGCTGGCCGGACAGCACGCGCGCGCGTTCGGCTTCGCTGCGGCTCTGCGCGGCCTGGCTGCGCGCACGCGCCAGTTCGGCCTGCGCGCGCGCCAGTTCGGCGCGGTAGCTGCGCGAGTCGATGACGAACAGCACGTCGCCCTTCTTCACTTCCTGGCCTTCGCTGTAGGCGACGCGATCGATGTAGCCGGACACGCGTGGGCGCAGCTCGACGCTTTCGACCGCCTCGATGCGGCCGCTGTATTCGTCCCACTGGCTGACTTCCTTGACCAGCACCGGCGCGACCCCGACCGCCGCCGGCGGCATGGCCGCGGTTTCGGCCTGGCCGCTGCAGCCGGACAGCGCGACGACCGCGAGTGCGCCGGCGGCGGCGAGGGCGAGCAGGCGTCGCTTCGGGAAAGAGGGATTCGGGAGGAGGTTCATGGGCGGGTTCCGTGGGGGAGGGGAATGACGGGGGAGGCGTGCGCTGTGAGGAAACGCCGCGGGGTCACGACGGCACCTGCGGCGCGGGCAGCAGCGCCGGCGCCGGGAACAGGGTGCGGGCCGGCGGCGGCGTCCATGCCGCGGAGAAGCGCACCACCGGTTTCACCGGCCGGTCCTCGTGCAGCATCGACACCGCGCGCCGGCCGACCGACAGCGCGCTGGGCCAGCGCGCGCAGTTGCGGTTGGCGTCGCTCGGGTCGCAGATCGGATGGTCGAGCGAGAGCATCTGCACGCGCACGCCGAGCGCGGCGGCTTCCCCGTGCAATACCCTCGCCAGCATCGCCTGCGCGGCGGCGCAGATCGACGCGTCGCCGTAACCGGCCCAGCCGCATTCGGCCCCGGTCGCGCCGACCAGGATGTAGTTGGCCGGCTGCGATCCGGCCAGCGCGGACGATTCGGCCAGCAGCGGCAGCAGGTGCCGGGCCGCGGCCAGGTGCGGCAGCAGGTCCAGTTCCAGCTTGCGCTGCAGGCGATCGACCGGCTGGTCGAGCAGGCGTCCACGTTCCAGCGGGCCGGCCAGGCTGGCGACGACGGCGCGCAGCGGCCGTCCGCGCAGGCGCAGGCGTCGCGCCAGCAGCGCGGCCTGTTCGTCGTCGGCGACCGAGCCCTGCAACAGTTCCAGTCCCGGTTCGCTGGCGAAACGCTCCGCCAGCTTCGCCAGCCGGTCCGGATCGCGGGCGATGCCCAATACCGGGCTGCCGGCCTCGAGCAGGGCGCCGACCACGCCGGTGCCGACCGTACCGCTGGCGCCGAGCACCACGACCGACGGGTTCAATATCCCGCTCATGGAATTTTTACTCCCGCTCCCGGGACAATCCCGTCGTTCCATTCGCGGGTCGGTGCCGTATGCTTCTGCTCGTCCCCCCGCCGGTCCCGACCGGCACGGCCCGATGCCGCCGTCCCGGAATCCGTCCGGGCCAACCTGTCGACCAGCGCGTGCATCGTGGAGAACGTCGATTTCTCGGCCGATGACGGTGGTTTGCCTGCCAGGGCGAGGGGAAGAATGTTCATGAGGTTGCGAACCTGTCGTTGCGACTGGTCGACAACATAAGCCTGTAATCGGTACTTGATTAGTCTGGATTTGAGGGAATTATCGTCCCGCCATCGGGCCAATCCGGCCCCGGAGATTTTCGATGAGCCATGATCTGAACGACACCCTGATCTTCGCCAAGGTGGTCGAGCACGGCAGCTTCATCGGCGCGGCCAAGTCGCTGCGCCTGCCCAAGACCACGGTCAGCCGCAAGGTGCAGGAACTGGAGGCGCGCCTGGGCGCGCAACTGCTGCACCGGACCACGCGCAAGCTGGGCCTGACCGAGGCCGGCAACGTCTACTACGAGCACACCCAGCGCATTTCCAGCGCGCTGGCCGAAGCCGAAAGCGCGGTCGGCCAGTTGCAGAGCGGTCCGCGCGGCTGGCTGCGCTTCACCGCGCCGTATTCGATCGGCATCGACAAGATCGCGCCGCTGCTGGGCGAATTCCACGCGCGCAACCCGGAAGTGCGCATCGAGATGATCCTCAGCAACGAGCCGCTGGACCTGATCGGCGGCGAGATCGACGTCGCCCTGCGCCTGGGCGAGCTGCCCGACTCGAACCTGGTCGCGCGCAAGCTGGGCATGTTGCGCACGCAGGTGTTCGCCGCCGCTACCTACGTCGCGCGCCACGGCGAGCCGCTGCATCCGGACGAACTGCAGTACCACCGCACGCTGGCGATGCCCAAGCACCGCCGCAGCGGCGGCGGCTACCAGTGGACGCTCGACGACGGCAACGGCCCGCGCGAGTTCGCGATCGATCCGGTCATGGTCGCCAACGACCCGGCCGCGTTGAAGGGTGCGCTGCTGTGCGGCGAAGGGCTGATCGTCGGCGCCGACGTGATGGTCAAGCAGATGGTCGAGCACGGCCTGGTGCAGCGCGTGCTGCCCGGCTGGTCGGGCGGCGACTACGAACTCAACGCGGTGTTCCCGCGCGGGCAGAGCCAGTCGCCGAAGGTGCGCGCCTTCATCGACTTCCTGGTCGAACGGGTCAACCTGGAAATCGACTACATGCAGGCGCACTGCCCGCTGTCGGGCAACTACGCGAAGGGCGCGGCGGCGGAGCGGATGGCCGAGGACGGTTGCGAACTGGAAGAGGCGCTTTCCTGAAGCGCATACCGGCGGTCCGGCGGGTCTCCGGTCCGTCAGCGCCGCGCGCCGGCCTCGCGCGCGTGCCGGCGGTACGCCGCCGGGGTCATGCCGAAGCGTTGCAGGAACAGTTCGCCGAAATGCGAGGGCGAGGAGAAGCCGAGCGCGTCGGAGATCGCGGCCGCGCTGTGGTCGCTGGCCAGCAGGCGCTGGCTGGCCAGGTGCAGGCGGTGGGCGCGCACGTAGTCGCTCCACGACATCCCGATCTGCCGCTTGAAGCGGCGGCTGAAGTAGGCCGGCGACAGTGCGCACAGCGCCGCCGCCTGTTCGGCCGAGGGCGCGCGCGACGGATCGCGGCGCAGGCGCTCGATGGCCGGGCGCAGGCGTTCCAGCGCGTCCGCGTCCGCGTGCAGGCGTTCGCCTTCCACGCGCGCGGCGCGGACCACCTGGTGCAGCAGCAGTTCCACCAGCGCCGGCGCCTGCGCATCGTCGTCCGGCAGCGACAGCAGCCAGTCGGCGAGCCCTTGCAGTCGTGCGCGCGCCGCGCGATCGGGCCGCACGCAGAGCACGTCGGCGAGCGGCGACAGGGCCGGGTTTTCCAGCAGCGCCGCGGCGCTGTGCGCGTCGATCTGCAGCAGCGCCCAGTCCCGCGGCCCGGCCTGCAGCGCGAAATCGTGCAGCCGCATCGACGGTACCGAAACCACGCATCCCGGGCGCAGCGGCCAGCGCCGGCCGTTGGCGAACAGCCAGCCGCCTGCCGCGCCGAACAGCACCACCTCGTGCACGTCGTGGAAGTGCGGAAATGCGACGCTGGCTTCCGCCTCCGCGCCCTGGCGCACGCGCTCGATGCGCATGCGCGCGCCGGCGCGCAGTTCGACCGGCTCGCACAGGGGCCGCTCCAGGTACGGCGCATCGAAGTGCGGCACGCCGTTTCCGGCGGGCGGCGCGGGCGCGGTTTCGGGACGGGCGGACGGCGACACGTTCGAGGGAACCCGGATCAGGGGGTTCCGAGGATACGCACCTCCATCGGCGCGAGCATCTGTTCGCCGCCGTCGGCGCGCGCGGAGACGGACGCGGCCAGTTCCTCCAGCCCGCCGGCCACGGCCGCGGCGGCGTCCGGCAGCGCCGCCGGCGTCGTTCCCAGGTTGGCCAGCAGCAGGGTGCGCGCGCCATCGGCCTCGCGCAGCAGGCAGACCACGTCGCCGTCGTCGTCGCAGAGGATGCGCTGGTCGCCGTGGCGCAGTTCGGCGCGCGACTGCCGCAGCGCCAGCAGGCGCCGGTACCAGCGGTACAGCGAACCGGGATCGTCCGCTTCCTCTTCCAGCGAAACGCCGTCGTGCGAACGGTTGCTGCGCTCGTCCCACCACCAGCGGCCGGCGCCCGCGTACCAGATCGCCGAACCCGGCGCTTCGAGGTCAGCCGACCAGCGGAACGCCTCGCGCAGCGGGATGTGGGCGCGATCGGACAGGCTCGGATCGCTGCGCGGCATGCCGCGCATGCCCAGTTCCTGGCCGTAGTAGAGCAGGGGCTCGCCGGCCGCCAGCAGCGACAGCGCGGCCCCGGCGCGGGCCTTGGCGGCGTCGCCCTCGACCAGCGACATGTAGCGTTCGGTGTCGTGGTTCTCGATGAACACGATCTGGCCCTTGCCCCTGGGCGTGATCCGCGCCGTCTCGCGCAGGGCTTCGACGATCTTGCGCTTGTCCAGCGCGACGATCGCCGCGCGCAGCGGGAACGCGAACACCAGGTCGGCGTCGCCGCGCGTCAGCCAGTCCTCGCCGTAGCCCCAGTCGCTCTGTTCGGCGAGGATGCGGAATCCCGGGCGGCGCTCGCGCAGCGCAGCGAAGATCGGCCGCCAGAATCCGGCGAACAGGTTGGTCGCCAGTCCCTTGTTGTCGAGGTCGTCCATCATGTGGTCGATGCGGAAGCCGTCGACGCCGTCGCGGCCGCTGCCGTCGCCGTGCGGATCGGCCCAGGACAGCAGCACGCGCTGGAAGTAGTCGCGCACCTCGGGGTTGTCGAGGTCGATCATCGCGATGCCGAGTTTCCGGCCGTCGTAATGCTCCCAGGTGGCGCGGTCGAGGAACGGTTCGGCCACGCCTTTCTTCGCGTCGCGCCACAGCAGGAAACGCGCTTCCGGCGCGTTGGGGTCTTGCAGGGATCTGGTCCACCATGGGTGGCCTTCGGCGACGTACTGGATTTCCTGGTCGAGGTAGACCTTGAGCCCGCGCGCATGCGCGGCGCGGACGAAGGCGAGGTAGTCCTCGCGCGTGCCGTAGGCCGGGTCGATGCCTTCGAAATCGGTCGGGAAATAGTTGTGGTAGAACGGCGAGGGCTGCAGCGGCGTGAGCAGCAGCGAAGTGACGCCCAGTTGCTTGAGGTAGTCGAGCTTGTCGGTGAGTCCGGCAAGATCGCCGATGCGGTCGCCGTTGCCGTCGCGGAAGCTGCGCTGGAACAGGTGGTAGAAGACTTCCTCGCCGGCCGCTGCCGGTGCGGCCGCAGGCGGCGGGGCTTCGGCTGGCTGCGCATGGTCGGCATTCGGCGGCTCCTGGCAGCCGGCCAGGCCCAGTGCGAGCGCCAGCAGCGCCGGCAGTGTCCAGTGGATGCGTGCGTTCATGCGTCCTCCCGTGGTGGCGCGGCGGTTTCGCGCAATACCGCGCCGAAGAAGCGCAGCGTGTCCTCGATGTGCCGCGACCAGTAAGGCCATTCGTGGCCGCCGTCGTGTTCGGCGTACTGGTGGGCGATGCCGCGTGCGTCCAGCGCGTCGTGCAGCGCGCGGTTCGCGGCGATGAACGGGTCCTCGCGGCCGCAATCGAAGCGCAATGGCGGCAGCGGATCGCCCGGCGCCGAAAGCGCGGCAAGCACGCTGGCGTCGCGCGGGTCGTCGCTCCAGCCTTCGCGCGATTCGGCCAGCAGCGCGTCGAACTGGGCGACGTCGGTCATCGTCGAATGCGCGGCTGCCGCGGCGAAGCGGCGGCGATGCTTGCCGGCCAGGCGCAATGCGCCGAAGCCGCCCATGCTCAACCCGGCGACCAGCAGCGGCGAACGCTCGCCGCACGCCGGGAATGCGGCGCGGGCCAGCGCAGGCAGTTCGTCCACGATCCAGCGCTCGAAATCCTGCGCGCGATGGTGGACATAGCCGGAGCCGTCGCCCCACAGTCCGTCGGACGGCATCAGCAACGCCAGCGGCGGCAGCGCGCCTTCGGCGACCAGGCGCGCGGCCGCGCCGTGCGCATCGCCCTTCAGCGCCCACGCCCAGTGCGAGCCGTACACGCCATGCAGCAGGATGACGACCGGCAGGTCGCGCAGCGTTTCCGCGCCGGGCGGCAGCCACAGGGTGACGTCGGCGCGCTGGCCCAGCGCCGCGCTCTTGACCGTGGCGAAACGCAGCCCGCGCGGGTCGATCGCCGGATCGGACAGTTCCAACGTGCGGAACGGATGCGCGGTATCGCTCACGACAGCACCAGCACGGCCTTGCTGCTGCGCCCGGCGAGCATGTCGTCGAAGGCGCGGTCCAGTTGGTCGAGGCGATAGCGATGGCTGACTAGGGCATCGACCTCCAGTTCGCCGCGTGCGTGCCAGTCGAACAGGCGCGGGAAATCGCGCGCCGGCACGCAGCCGCCGTACAGCGGCGCGAGATAGCGCTTGTTCCAGAAGAAGTCGGTCAGCTCGACCAGGCCTTGGCCGTGCGCGCCGCTGACCTGCAGCGCGTTGCCGCCGTCGCGCGCCAGCCGCAGCGGCAGGAAGGCGAGGGCGGCGACGCCGGTGGCTTCGAAGGCGTGGTCCACGCCGCGGCCGCCGGTCAGCGCGCGCACCTGTTCGACGATGCCGTCGACGTCGTCGGCGAGCGCCTGCACGCAATGGGTCGCACCGAAAGCGCGCGCACGCTCCAGCCGTTCCGGCACGCGGTCGATGGCGATGATCGTACCGGCGCCGGCCAGCCTCGCGCCTTGCACCACGTTGAGTCCGACGCCGCCGCAGCCGAGCACCGCGACGCTGTCGCCCGGCGCCGCTTGGGCGATGTTCACCACCGAGCCGACCCCGGTCATCACCGCGCAGCCGAGGATGCAGGCCGGGTCCGGCGGCAGCGCGTCCGGCAGCGGCACCACCGCCTCGGCGCGCACCAGCGCGTAGCGCGAGAACGTGCCGAGCTGGAACGCGCGCGCGACGGCCGCGCCGCGCCAGCGCGTGCCGCCGTCGTGCGCGCGGCTGTCGCCGAGGCGGGCGGGGTCGCGTTCCAGCGTGCGCTCGCACAGCGCCTGCGCGCCGCGCCGGCATTGCGCGCAGGCGCCGCAGGGAATCGCCCAGTTCAGCAGCACGCGCTGGCCGGGGGCGAGGCCGCGGACGCCTTCGCCGACGGCTTCGACCGTTCCCGCGCCCTCGTGTCCCATCACCAGCGGACCGGGCCAGCGCAGCGAAGCGTGGTCGGTGTGGCAGACGCCGGCGGCGAGCATTTCCACCCGCACCTCGCCCGGGGCGGGCGGATCGACTTCGATCACGTCGATGCGGAACCGGCCTTCGCCATCCGCGATCGCGGCCGGCCCGCGCAGTACGCTCACGCCGCGTCGCGCTCGAACAGGACCGGGTTCTTCGGTGTGTCGATGATCTCGCCGACCACCGCGCCCGGGCACCATTGCGCCCAGTCGTTCCGCTGCATGTGATTGTCCGGCGCCTTCAGCCGCATGTCGCGGTCCATGTAGATCACCGTCATCACCGATCGCGGCGTGGCCGAGCGGTTCGGCCCGGCGCGGTGGAAGGTCCAGCCGAGGTGGAAACTCACCTCGCCCAGGTCGAACGGACCGTCCACGAACGGGAAGCCGTGCGCCTGCATGTTGGCGGTGATCTCGCGTTCGCTCTCGTCGGAGATGCCGAGGTCGCGGCCGAACTCCACGTCCTGGCTGCCGGCGTAGAAACCCAGCGGTCCCATGTCCTGCGGCACCGCCTGCAGCGGCACCCAGGCCGTCACCGTGCGGTCGCTGTCCAGCGGCCAGTAGTACTGGTCGGCGTGCGCCGGGGTGATGCCGCCGCCCGGCTCCTTGTACAGCGACTGGTCGTGGTACAGGCGCACGCCCTCGACCTGCAGCAGCGCCGCGGCGATGCCGGCCAGACGCTTGCCGAACACGAATTCGCGCACCGGTCCGCCCTGTTCCCACAGGTTCATCACCTGCAGGAAGGCGCGGTCGTAGGTGCTGCGCTGCTCCAGCGGCACGGTCTGGGTGTTGAGGGCGATGGTCAGCCGGGTGATCTCCTCGCCGTAGCGGCGCAGGGTGTCGGCGTCGAACACGTCCTTGAGGCGGATGAAGCCGTCGCGGCGGAAACGCGCGATCTGGTCGTCGTTCAGCGGATAGGGGGCATCAAGGGCATCGAGGGAAGCGGTCACGGCGGTCTCGTCGGCAAGGGCGGAAACAAGGCTCTCCATGTTGGACGCGAAAAACGGCGCGGACATCCGCCGCGGCTGTCGGATCGAAGCCCGCGGCTGTCGTTTTCATGACCTCCCGCGGTTGCCGGGCGTCACGCGTCCGCGCCCTGCGCGACGACGCGCGCGGCGCGGGGCACGCGCACCAGCAGCGCGCAGAAGCCGGAGACGATCAGGCTGGCGCCGCCGAGCACCAGCACCCGGATCGGTTCGCCGCCGAGCAGGTGCGACAGCAGGAAGCCCAGCGTGCTCACCGCCACCAACTGCGGGATGACGATGAAGAAGTTGAAGATGCCCATGTACACGCCCATCTTCGCCGCCGGCAGGCTGTCGGTCAGCATCGCGTAGGGCAGCGACAGGATCGACGCCCAGGCGAAGCCGACGCCGACCATCGACAGCAGCAGCCATTGCGGATCGCGGATGACCGCCATCGACAGCAGGCCGATGCCGCCCAGCAGCAGGTTCGCCAGGTGGCTGACGCGCAGGCCGAAGCGGCGCGCCATCCACGGGATCGCAATCGCCGCGACCGCGGCGAAGCCGTTGTAGGCGGCGAACAGCACGCCGACCCAGTTCGCGCCCTCGTTCCACAGCGCCGAGGCGGCGTCGGTCGCGCCGTAGTGGTGCCGGGTCACCGCCGCCGTGGTGTAGAGCCACATGCAGAACAGGCCGAACCAGGAAAAGAACTGCACCAGCGCCAGTTGCCGCATCGTCGCCGGCATGTCGTGCAGGTCGGACACGACCGCGGCGAGCATCGACGTCGGCGCCAGCCGCGCTGCGATCAGGCGCAGCACGCCATAGGCCAGCGGCAGCGCCGCCAGCACGTATAGCATCCGGTCCCAGCCGAAAAAGCGGACCGCGGCGACGCCGAGCAGGCCCGCGACCAGCCACGGCACGCCGCCCGACGCCGGCGGCGCCATGACCGCGGCGCGGTTGGCCTCTTGCAGCCCGGCGTCGTCGAAGGACCGGAGCACGTCCGGCGGATATTCGCGCGTACGCGCCACCGTCCACAGGATCGCCAGCAGCAGCGCCGCGCCGCCGGCGTAGAACGCATAGCGCACCGTGTCGGGGACCACACCCGCGGCCGCGGTGTTGGCCACGCCCGCCTTCGCCAGCAGCCACGGCAGCAGGCTCGCCACCACCGAGCCCACGCCGATGAAGAAACTCTGCATCGCGTACCCGGCCGGCCGCTGCCGCGGCGAAAGCTGGTCGCCGACGAAGGCGCGGAACGGCTCCATCGAGACGTTCAGCGAGGCGTCGAGCAGCCACAGCGTGCCGGCCGCGATCCACAGTTGCGGCGAGTTCGGCATCGCGAACAGCGCGACGGTCGAGAAGATCGCGCCCCACAGGAAATAGGGACGCCGGCGTCCCAGCCGCGTCCACGTGCGGTCGGAGAAGTAGCCGATCACCGGCTGCACCAGCAGCCCGGTCAGCGGCGCGGCGATCCACAGCCCCGGCACCTGCTCCATGTCCGCGCCCAGGGTCTGGAAGATGCGGCTGACGTTCGCGGTCTGCAACGCGAATCCGAACTGGATCCCGAGGAAGCCGAAGCACATGTTCCAGATCTGCCAGAACGACAGTTGCGGCTTGCTCGTCATTGCATCGGGTTCCATCTGTTGCGCCACGCGGCTGCGGCGGCGCGCGCATTGTCCCCACAATGCGGACACAGGTTCTTGCCGCGTCGCAGCAAATTCGATGCCCGCCGTCGCGCTGGCGCGGTTGCGGTTTTCGGCTTGTTTCCAGCGGTTTTCCGCCGCTGGCGACGCGTTCGCCGATGCAGCGGGCGCGTCGCGCCTGCATACGTATTCATCGCAGGGCGTGACTTGTCGCCCTCATGCGGCACTAGGCGCTGTGGAATAGTTGCGCCCGGCAAAACGACGGGAGTGGGGCGTGGCGACGCAGAAGTCGACGGACTGGTGGCGCGGCGCGGTGATCTACCAGATCTATCCGCGCAGCTACATGGATACGAATGGCGACGGCGTCGGCGACCTGCCCGGCATCGTCGAACGGCTCGACCACGTCGCCGACCTCGGCGTCGATGCGATCTGGATCTCGCCGTTCTTCAAGTCGCCGATGGCCGACTTCGGCTACGACATCGCCGACTACCGCGACGTCGATCCGCTGTTCGGCACGCTCGACGACTTCGACCGGCTGCTGGCGAAGGCGCATGCGCTCGGCATCCGGGTGATGATCGACCAGGTGCTCAGCCACACCTCCAGCGAACACGCCTGGTTCCGCGAGAGCCGCCTGAGCCGCGACAACCCCAAGGCCGACTGGTACGTCTGGGCCGACCCCAAGGACGACGGCACCGCGCCGAACAACTGGATGTCGCTGTTCGGCGGCGTGGCCTGGCGCTGGGAGCCGCGCCGCGAGCAGTACTACCTGCACAACTTCCTGTCGTCGCAGCCGGATCTGAACTTCCACAATCCCGAGGTGCGCGCGGCGACGCTGGACAACGTTCAGTTCTGGCTCGACCGCGGCGTCGACGGCTTCCGCCTCGACGCGATCAACTTCTGCTTCCACGACGCGCAACTGCGCGACAACCCGCCCAAGCCGAAGGAAAAGCGCACCGGCCGCGGCTTCAGTCCCGACAATCCCTACGCCTACCAGTACCACTACCACAACAACACGCAGCCGGAGAACCTGCCGTTCCTCGAGTCGCTGCGCGACTTGCTCGACCGCTATCCCGGCACCACCGCGCTGGGCGAGATCTCCTCCGAGGATTCGCTGGCGACCACCGCGGAGTACGTCAACGACCGCCGCCTGCACATGGGCTACAGCTTCGAACTGCTGACCGACGACTTCAGCGCCGGCTACATCCGCACCACGGTGGAGCGGCTGGAGGCGGCGATGAGCGAAGGCTGGCCGTGCTGGGCGATCTCCAACCACGACGTGCCGCGCGCGGTGACGCGCTGGGGCGGCGCCAATCCGCCGCCGCAGCTCGGCGCGATGCTGGTCGCGCTGGTGTGCTCGCTGCGCGGCTCGGTGTGCCTGTACCAGGGCGAGGAACTGGGCCTGCCCGAGGCGGACGTGCCCTACGAGGCGCTGCAGGATCCGTACGGCAAGACCTTCTGGCCGAATTTCAAGGGCCGCGACGGCTGCCGCACGCCGATGCCGTGGCGCGACCGCGAGGACGGCGCGTTCACCACCGGCACGCCGTGGCTGCCGGTGCCGTCGGCGCATCGCGGCCGCAGCGTCGAGGACCAGCTCGGCGACCCGGATTCGACGCTCAACACGGTGCGCCGCTTCCTGCGCTGGCGGCGCACGCAGCCGGCGCTGCTCGAGGGCGACATCCGCTTCGTCGACACGCCGGAGCCGGTGCTGGCTTTCGTCCGCGGCACCGCGCGGCAGCGGCTGTTCGTCGCCTTCAACCTCTCGCCGCAGCCGCAGCGGGTGCCGCTCGACGGCTTCGATGCCGATGCGCTGCAGGTCGAAGGACTCGCCGCCGGCAGTCTTCGCGACGGTTTTTTGCAACTGCCGGGCTATGGCGTCTGCTATGCCGCGCTGGATGCCGCCCCGGCGACGGTTGCGGATGAAGAACGCGCGGATGCCATCGCCGGACCGTGATGGAGCCATGCATATGTCGCCGTCCCCGCTGATCGCTTTCATCGCCGCCCTCGCGCTGGCCATCTGCGCGCCGCTGCACGCGGCGGATGCGCCCGCGGGCCAACCGGTCGATGCACCCGCCATCGAAGGGCGACTGATCCGCTACGCCAACTTCCCTTCGCAACACGTGCAGCCGCGCAACGTCGATGTCTGGCTGCCGCCCGGTTACGGCGACGACGACACGCGGCGTTATCCGGTGCTGTACATGCACGACGGCCAGAACCTGTTCGACGCCACCAATGCCTACGGCGGCAAGGACTGGGGCATCGACGAAACCATCTCGCGCCTGGCCGCGGCCGGCGAGATCCGCGCGGCGATAGTCATTGCGATCTGGAACACGCCCGCGCGCCTGGCCGAATACATGCCGCGCAAGGCGCTGGACGACGACAAGGAAGTGGTCTTCCTGGCAGGCTACCCGTCGATGCCGCCGGCCGAGGTGAAATCCGACGACTACCTGGCCTTCATCGTCGACGAACTCAAGCCTTTCGTCGATGCGCACTACCGCACCTTGCCCGGTCGCGACGATACCTTCGCCATGGGTTCGAGCATGGGCGGCCTGATCTCGGTGTATGCCATTGCCGAATATCCGCAAGTGTTCGGCGGCGCCGGCGCACTGTCCACGCACTGGACCGCCGGCGACGGCATTGCCATCGACTGGTTTGGCGACCACCTGCCGGCCCCCGGCACGCACCGTTTCTATTTCGACTTCGGCACCGAAACCCTGGACGCCGCGTATGCGCCCTACCAGCAGCGCATGGACACGGCGATGCGCAAACGCGGCTACCGCGAAGGCGTCGACTGGATCACGTTGAAATTCGAAGGCGACAAGCATTCCGAGGAATCATGGCGGCGGCGCGTGGACCGACCGCTGCGGTTCCTGCTTGGCAAGCCCGCCGAATAAAAATGATGGCGTTCCTTCTCCCCCGTAAGCCGGGGAGAAGACGCATTCCGCGCCTGCTGGCGGACATCCGCCAAACGCGAAAGTCCCGCATGAATACGTATGCAGGCTGATTTGTGCAGGCATCCGGACGACTACCATTGCCGTCCGTCGAAGGCCGCAAATGCCGCTTTCGCGAACACAACGCGATCACCAAGACAACATTCGACTGGAGGGGAAGATGTTGCATCTCAAGCGCAATCTGCTGTGCGTGGCGCTGGCATCGGCGATGACGCTGGGCGCGAACGCCGCCCATGCGCAGGCGGCCGACCAGGACACGCAAACCACTGACGATGCGAAGAAGGCCGAGCAGGCCAAGCAGGCCGACGCCACCAACCTGGACAAGGTGACGGTGACCGGCATCCGCTCGGCCATCGACAAGTCCATCGACACCAAGCAGACCTCGACCTCGATCGTCGAAGCCATTTCCGCCGAGGACATCGGCAAGCTGCCCGACGCCAGCATCGCCGACTCCATCGCGCGCCTGCCGGGCCTGACCGCGCAGCGCGAACGCGGCCGCGCCGCCCAGATCAACATCCGCGGCCTGTCCGCCGACTTCTCCACCGCCACGCTCAACGGCCGCGAGCAGGCCAGCACCAGCGACAACCGCGGCGTCGAATTCGACCAGTACCCGTCGGAACTGCTCAGCTCGGTGACCGTGTACAAGACCCCGGACGCCGCGCTCGTCGGCCAGGGCCTGTCCGGCACCGTCGACCTGCACACGGTGCGCCCGCTGGACTACGACGAACGGGTGATGAGCTTCAACGCGCGCTACGACCAGAACAAGATCGGCGACCAGAAGGAACACGGCTACCGCGCCACCGCGACGTACATCGACCAGTTCATGGACAAGCGCCTGGGCGTGATGCTGGCGGTGTCGAAGATGGACAGCCCGCAGCCGGGTTACCAGAACGAATCCTGGGGCTACACCGCCGCGCCGGATGGCAGCGGCAACATGGTGCTCGGCGGCGGCAAGCTGTACCGCTTCGACGACAATCACGAACGTACCGGCGTGGCTGCCACCGTGCAGTTCAAGCCGAACGATTTCTACGAAGGCACGCTGGACTGGTTCCACTCCAAGTTCGAGAAGACCGAAGTCAAGACCGGCATGGAATTCGGCACCGCGTGGGGCAGCGGCATTTTGCAACCCGGCTACACCACCACCGGCGACACCATCACCGACAGCACCTGGACCAACGTGCATCCGGTGGTGCGCATGGACAGCAACCCGATCAACGACAAGCTGGATTCGATCGGCCTGAACAACAAGTTCCACCTCAACGACGACTGG
This sequence comes from Pseudoxanthomonas sp., assembly GCA_047601245.1. Taxonomy (GTDB): domain Bacteria; phylum Pseudomonadota; class Gammaproteobacteria; order Xanthomonadales; family Xanthomonadaceae; genus Pseudoxanthomonas_A. Next base: position 1,473,603 of record JASGJU010000002.1, on the reverse strand, counting down.
ACGCTCAACGCCGACCTGTCGATGTCCAAGGTGGAGCGCCGGTTCCGCGTGCTGGAAACCTACGCCGGTCCCGCTGCCAACGACGGCGCGGTCACCGCGCGGGTGGTGCTGGACCCCAGCGGCCAGTACTACAACTACCTGTTCGACGCCGACCTCACCGCGTCCGGCCTGGAGCTGAAGGACAACGGCGGCTGGGGCCAGGACGGCTACCTGAAGGACTTCGCGATCGACGACAAGATCCAGGCGTTCCGCCTCAACGCCGTCCGCAGCATCGACGAAGGCGTGGTCAGCGGCATCGACTTCGGCGTCAACTACAGCAAGCGCACCAAGTCCAAGGGTTCGCTCGAAGCCAAGCTGTGCCTGGAGGATTGCATCGCCGCCGACGACGGCACCCACGACAGCGTGCCGTTCCCCGGCGGCACCAGCGACTTCCACTTCGGCGGCTTCGAGCAACTGGGCTACATCGACGCCAACAGCCTGCTGAATTCCGGCGTGTACAACCTGTTGCCCAATTACTACCCCGAGATCGCCGGGAAGAACTGGTCGATCGAGGAAAAGGTGACCACGCTGTACTTCAAGGCCGACATCGACGCCGACCTGTGGGGCAAGCCGCTGCGCGGCAACGTCGGCTTCCAGCAGGTCATCACCGACCAGGGCGCCACCGGTTTCAGCACCTATGCCGGCAACGCCGAAGGCGACCTCATCAGCGACGGCATCCGTTACAGCAACTTCCTGCCCAGCCTGAACCTGGGCCTGGAAATCCTGCCGGAAACGCTGCTGCGCTTCGGCGCCGCGCGGCAGATCGCGCGCCCGCGCATGGACTACCTGAAGGCCGGCATGGACGTGGGCATCGACACCACCCGCGAGGAGTGGTCCGGCAGCGGCGGCAACCCCCGGCTCAAGCCGTGGCTGGCCGATGCGTTCGACCTGTCGCTGGAAAAATACTTCACCACCGCCGCCGGCAACCGCGGTTACCTGGGCGCGGCGTGGTTCCACAAGGACCTGCGCACCTGGGTGCGCACGCAGAAGGTCGCCTTTGACTACGCGGGCTATCCGCTGCCGCCGCCGCTGCCTGGGCAGACCATTTACCCGGATTCCACGCAGGGCAGCATCAGCCAGCCGGTCAACGACCACGGCGGCACCATCCGCGGCATCGAACTGACCGCGTCTATTCCGCTGGATCTGCTGTGGAAGCCGCTGAACGGCCTGGGCATCATCGCCACCTATTCGGACACCCGCAGCGCGGTGCGCCCCCGCGACGACAGTCCGGCCGACCAGGTGCCGGGCCTGTCCAAGTACGTGTCCAACGTGACCGCGTACTACGAGCGCGGTGGGTTCTCGGTGCGTTACAGCCGCCGCACCCGTTCGGATTTCTACGGCGAAACCCGCGGCTACGGCGCCGACCTGTCGATGCAGAACATCAAGGGCGAAACCGTGCAGGACGCACAGGTCAACTACACCTTCCCCGACAGCAGCGCGCTGAAGGGCCTGTCGCTGTACCTGCAAGTCAGCAACATCGGCGACGAACCGTTCATCACCTACGATTCCGGCGACGCAGCCAGCCGTCCCTTCAGCTATTTCGAATACGGCCGCACCACGCTGGCGGGGTTCAGTTACAAGTTCTGATCCTGTATCGCCAAGGTGTTCCATCGCCCCGCCGGCCATTGCCGGCGGGGTTCTTGTTTTAAGGATGCAAAAACAAGGCGCTTCATCGTCCCGAAGGGCATGGCGAATGCCGTCGCTATTGGCGATCCCTGGCATCTGTTCCTCGCGTCGCGCAGGTGGGTGCAAGGTGTTGTGCCCCGCAGCAAGAAGTCCAGGAGCAAAGGCCTTGCAATCGGTCGTGTCGCTGCTTATCGTGCAATCGATTGCATCAAGGCGGACTTCAAGTTTCGCGCCGGTTGGGAGGCCGGTAGCCAGGTGGATGCCTACTTGATCAAACCGACGCATCGCATCCAGGGCGGGCACGCATCCCACGACAAGATGCGTGCCTCCTTGCCTTGCTCGGGCATGGCCGTTTTTCTGGATTGGGGAATCCGGGGTGAGTTCCTTGAACCCTGAATCCACAAGGCGCAACCTGCTGCGCGCAGCGGTCGTGGGCGGCTTCGGCTTGGCCGCAGCAAGCAGCGTCCCCGGGCTCGCCTCCGCAAAGCCGCTCAAAGGCAATCTGAAACATTCCGTTGCCCGTTGGACGTTCAACCAACTGTCGGTCGCCCAGCTCTGCCAGGCGGTGAAGCACATCGGCTTTTCCGCGATCGACCTGGTCGGCCCGGAAGACTGGCCCGTATTGAAGGCGCATGGCGTGGTCAGCGCGATGTGCAACGGCGCAGAGATCAGCCTGGGAAAAGGTTTTGCTGGCACCAAATTCCACGGTGAGTTGGCGGAGCGGTATACCCGGCATATCGACCTGGTGGCGGATGCCGGCTACCGCAACCTCATCTGCTTCTCCGGAAATCGCAGCGGCATGGATCCGGAAGAAGGATTGGCGAACGCCGAGATCGGTTTGAAGCGCATCCTCGGGCATGCCGAGAAGCGTGGCGTCACGCTGGTGATGGAACTCCTGAATTCGAAGGTGGACCACCCCGACTACCTTTGCGACCACACGGCATGGGGCGTCGAACTGTGCAAGCGGATAGGATCGGGCAACTTCGGGCTGCTCTACGACATCTACCACATGCAGATCATGGAAGGGGATGTCATCGCCACCATCCGCAAGAACCATCAGTTCTTCAAGCACTACCACACTGCGGGCGTACCGGGACGGCACGAGATCGATGGAGGCCAGGAGCTCAACTATCCCGCCATCTGCCGCGCAATTCGCGAGACCGGCTTCGATGGCTATCTGGCGCAGGAGTTCATTCCCGAGGCGCCGGATCCCGTGGCCTCATTGCGTGAGGCGATACGCCTTTGCGACGGCTGAAAAACCAGATATCCACCGAGGGCATATCACCCATGGCAGACAATCACTACGACGCAATCGTCGTCGGATCGGGAATCAGCGGCGGCTGGGCCGCCAAGGAACTGACCGAGAAGGCCTCAAGGTCCTGATGCTCGAGCGGGGGCGCAACATCGAGCACGTCAAGGATTACGTCAACGCAATGAAGGAGTCGTGGGACTTCCCGCATCGCAACCGGCCGACCCAGAAGATGAAGGCGGACTACGCCGTGTTGAAGCGCGATTATGCCCTGGCGGAAAACACGCTGGGAATGTGGGCCAATGAGCAGGACTCTCCTTACACGGAAACCAAGCGGTTCGACTGGTTCCGCGGCTATCACGTCGGCGGTCGATCGTTGTTGTGGGGCCGGCAGAGCTATCGCCTCTCGGAAATGGACTTCGAGGCGAACGCCAGAGAGGGCATCGCCATCGACTGGCCGATCCGTTACGCCGACATCGCCCCCTGGTACGACCACGTCGAGAAGTTCGCGGGCATTTCCGGCACCGCCGAGGGGCTGGACGTCCTGCCCGACGGCCAGTTCCTGCCGCCGGTCCCGTTGAACGTCGTCGAGAAGGACGTGGCGGCGCGGATCGAGCAAGCGTTTGGCGGTGCGCGACACCTGATCCACGCGCGCGTGGCGAACATCACCGAGCCCAAGATCGAGCAGGGCCGCGTCAATTGCCAGTATCGCAACAAGTGCGTGCTGGGCTGCCCGTACGGCGCCTATTTCTCGACCCAGTCGGCGACGCTGCCGGCGGCGATGAAGACGGGCAACCTGACGCTGCGCCCGTTCTCGATCGTCAAGGAGGTGCTCTACGACAAGGACCGCAAGCGGGCGCGCGGGGTCGAGATCATCGATGCCGAGAACGGCCAGACCTATCAGTACACGGCCAGCGTCATCTTCCTCAATGCATCGGCTTTCAACTCGACGTGGTTGCTGATGAACTCGGCCACCGACATCTGGGAAGGCGGCCTGGGATCGTCTTCGGGCGAACTGGGCCACAACGTCATGGACCATCATTTCAAGGTGGGCGCCTTGGGGGCGGTCGAGGGATACGAGGACAAGTACTACTTTGGCCGTCGCCCCTGCGGTTTCTACATTCCGCGCTTTCGCAACGTCGGTGGCGACAAGCGCGACTATGTCCGCGGGTTCGGCTACCAGGGCGCGGCCAGTCGCACCGGCTGGTCGCGCGACGTTGCCGAGCTGGGCATCGGCGCCGGACTGAAGGAAGCGTTGAGCGTGCCGGGCGACTGGACCATCGGCATGACGGCCTTCGGCGAGATGCTGCCCCATCACGACAACACGATCCGCCTGGATCCGGACCGCAAGGACAAGTGGGGGTTGCCGGTGCTGGCGATGGACGTGTCCCTGCGCGGGAACGAACTGGCCATGCGCAAGGACATGGGCGCGGACGCCGCCGAGATGCTGGAAGCCGCGGGCGTCAAGGACGTCAGCGTGTACGAGGGCGACTACGCCCCGGGCATGGGCATCCACGAAATGGGCACGGCGCGCATGGGCCGTGATCCGAAGAGCTCGGTCCTCAACATGCACAATCAGGTCTGGGACGCGCCGAACGTCTATGTGACGGACGGGGCCTGCATGACCTCCAGTGCCTGCGTGAACCCGTCGTTGACCTACATGGCCCTGACGGCGCGCGCCGCGGACCATGCGGTCCGTGAACTCAAGGCGGGGAACCTGTGATGGAACGTCGCGAGCTCCTGAAAATGATTTATGCCGCCACCGGCGCAGCGATGATCGGCATGCCGGCCTTCGTTCTTGGTCAGTCGCCGGTCCCGAAAGGGGAGGGGGCTTTCTCCGATGGCGAAGTGGCCATGCTGGACGAGATCGCGGAGACGATCCTGCCGCGGACCCGAACGCCCGGGGCAAAGGATGCGGGCGCGGGCCCGTTCATGGCGCAATACGTGATCGATTGCTACACCGCCGAGGAGCAGGCGACATTCCGTGCGGGCCTGGCCGATCTCGACAAGCGTGCCGGCGGCAGCTTCCTGGCGATGAAGCCCGAAGCCCGCACCGAACTGCTGCGCGCCCTGGACGCCGAGGCCAGGATCCAGTCCATTGCCGTGAAGGCGGTTTCCGAAAATGCCGGTACGGGGGCGGTGGAAACGCATTACTTCACGATGATCAAGCAACTTGCGATTTTCAGCTTCTTCACTTCCGAAGTGGGGGCAACGGAGGCGCTGCGGTACGTCGCCGTGCCAGGGTACTACGACGGCGACATGGTCTATGAACCTGGTACGCCCGCCTGGGCGACCGGCTGACGAAAGCCGCCGATTCGCTTGCGTTGATCTACTGGAGGAAAAAATGTTGACGAAGCCGATCCTGATGGCAGCCGGCATCCTGGCCGTGGCTCCCGTGTTCGCCCGCGCACAAGGCGAGCAGCGGCCCGAGCCAGCCAGGACCGAAGTCTGGAAGCCGGTTCCAGCGGCCGTTGCCACGCCCACGGGCGCCGCCCCATCCGATGCCGTGGTGTTGTTCGACGGTACGGACCTTTCGGCTTGGGAATCGGAGCAAGGCGGCAATGCGCCCTGGCCCGTGGCCGATGGCGCGTTCACCGTGGCGCTGGGCAGCAAGGGAATCCGCACCAGAAAGAGCTTCTGCGACATCCAGCTTCATGTCGAATGGCGCAGCCCCGTCGAGACCGCGGGATTCGATGGCCAGCACCGCGGCAACAGCGGGATCTTCCTGCAGGGGCTCTACGAGTTGCAGGTGCTCGACAGCTACGACAACCCGACCTATTCCAACGGCCAGGCGGCCTCGATCTACAAGCAGGCCATCCCGCTGGTGAATGCCTCGCGCCCCCCGGGCCAATGGCAGGAGTACGACGTGATCTGGAAGGCGCCGCGCTTCTCGGAAGGCGGCGGACTTGTCTCACCCGCCCGGATCACCGTGCTGCACAACGGTGTCCTCGTGCAGGACGACACCGTCTTGTCGGGCAAGACCGAGTACATTGGCGCGCCTTCCTACTCGCCGCACGGCTGCGCCCCCATCTACCTGCAGGATCACGATTCCAGGGTCGGTTTCCGCAACATCTGGGTGCGTGAGTTGTAGGAGACGGGCAAGGTTGCTTCAGGATGGGTCTTCCCGCGGCATCAACGGCTCGCGCCTGCGGGCAGGCGTTCGTTGAGGAAGGCCGCACCGGCCTTGATGACGGCGGCGGGATCGAGCGGATGGTCGTGCTCGATGATGTACCACTTCACTCCCGCATCCGCTGCCGTGGGAAGGATCGCATCCCAATCCAGGACGCCTTTGCCCACGGCGGCGAAGCCAGACTCCTGCTCGGCTTGGCCTTCCGGCGCGTTGTCCTTGGCGTGCACGGCGAACACGCGTCCGCGGAACTTGCCGAGGAGCGCTGCCGGGTCGTGGCCGGCGCGGGCAACCCAGGCCAGGTCGATTTCCGCCTTGACCGCAGGACCGGCGGCCTCGAACAGGTACTCCAGGCCGGTTTTCCCGTCGAACTCGGCAAACTCGAAATCATGGTTGTGGTAGGCCAGCGTGAAGCCTTCGGCCTGGGCCTTGTTCGCAATCTCCCCCAGCTCCCTGCCCAGCGCCATCCAGCCGGCGGCATCGGTCGGGCGATCCTCCTTCATCAGGTAAGGCACCACCAGCATGGTGTTGCCGATCGATTTGTTGAACGCCATCACGGCGTCGAGGTTGTCGCGCAGTTCGGACAATGGCGCGTGGGTCGAGATGGCCTTGATCGAATACTTGTCCAGCAGTCGTTTCAGTTCCCCGGCCGGCACATCCTGCGTGCCAACCGTTTCCACGGCGTGGATGCCCGCGTCGTGGACGATCTTCAGCCGGTCCTCCAGCGAAGCGATGCTGCGCAGCGAGTACATCTGCACCGCGATGGGCTTGACCTGGGTTGCGGCGTCCCGTGCGAACACGGGCAGGGCGGCGCACAACAGCAGTGCGGCGGCGGCAATGCGGAACGGGGTGATGAGGGTCATGGCTTCCTCCGGGGGCTTCCGATGATTGCAAACAGGTCATTGGCCTGTATTCGCAGGATTCAATTCTTGTGGCGATTATCCGAGGCGATGGGGGTCCACGCGCGCGTCCTGGCCGATGCGATGACGCCATCGACGATCAGGGCCGAGCGCAGCCCGTCGTCGAACGTCGGCAGCCCTTCCGGCCGTTCGGCCTCGATGGCGCGATAGGTATCCGCGACGAAAGCCTCGAAGCAGTTGCCGTAGCCTTGCGCGTGGCCGGCCGGCAGCACCGAGAGCCTGCGCTGTTCGGCGCTTCCCGCGCCCGGGCCGCGCACGAAGATTTCCTCGCGCTGGTCGGGCAGCCCGATCCACAGCCGTTCGCAATCCTCCTGGTCGAACGCGACGCTGGCTTTTGCGCCGTCGATCTCGAACCACAGGCGATTCCTGCGCCCGGCCGAGACCTGGCTGACGGTCAACGAGGCCAGCGTGCCGCTCGTGGTCTTGAACATCGCCGCGGCGACGTCTTCGCTGACCACGGCCTGCCTGCGGCCGCCCGCTGCCGGCGCGGCGAAACTCTGGCCGGTCGCGGCGCCGCGCTCGGCGATCACGGTTTCGAATGCGGCACTGACTTCGACGAATCGTTCTCCCGTCACCCATTCCACCAGGTCGCACCAGTGCGAGCCGATGTCGGCGAACACGCGGGAAGCGCCGCCCAGCGCCGGATCGACGCGCCAGTTGTTGCTGGCGGGATCCAGCAACCAGTCCTGCAAGTAGCTGCCGTGGATGAGGTGCAGTGGACCCAATTCGCCGCAAGCGATGCGCGCGCGCGCTTCGCGCACGACCGGGTGGTAGCGGTAGACGAAGGGCACGGTGGCCACCCGCCCGGTCGAAGCAGCCAACGCCGCCAGGGCGGTCGCATCTTCCAGCGTCGTGGCCAATGGCTTCTCGCAGACCACGTGCTTGCCCGCCGCCAGCGCGGCCTGCGCCATCGGCCGGTGCAGGTGGTTGGGCGTGCACACGTGCACGACCTGCACCTGCGGATCGGCGACGACTTCTTCGATGCCGCGATAAGCGCGCGGAACATCCCAGGCCCGCGCCGTTTCCCTGGCGCGCTCCGGCGAGGACGCGCTGACGCCCCTGACAACGGCGCCCGCCAGGAGCGCCGCGCGGCGATGCACGGCGCCGATCATTCCGGTGCCGACGATGGCGACCCCAAGCTTGCCCATCGGTCCGGTCCTCAGCGCGCAACGGCCGTGGCGGCCGGGCGTTCGCGGAACAGGAACAGGAAGGCCACGAGCACGATCAGCGCGACGCCCGCCGGGAATAGCCAGATCTGCTGCCAGTCCCTGCCCGCCGCCGTGGTGTAGTGCTCCACGACCGCCCCGGACAGGAAGCTGCCGATCAACATGCCCACGCCATATGTCGCCAGCGTGATGAAGCCCTGTGCGCTGCTGCGCGAGGCGGGGCCGGCATGGGCGTCGGTATAGATCTGGCCGGTGACGAAGAAGAAGTCGTAGCAGATTCCATGCAGGACGATGCCGGCCACCAGCAGTGCGAACCCGGCGCCGGCATCGCCATAGGCGAACAGGCCATACCGCAGCACCCAGGCCGCCATGCCCAGCGCCAGCATGGTCTTGACGCCCAGCCGTGCGAACAGGAAGGGCATGGCCAGCATCAGCAGCACTTCGGACACTTGGCCCAGCGACTGCAGGCCGGCCGCGCCGCGCACGCCCAGGTCGTTGAGGTAGGGGTTGGTGAAGTTGTAGTAGAACGACAGCGGGATGCAGATGGCGATCGAGGCCAGGAAGAACACCAGGTACGAACGCGACTTCAACAGGCGCAGCGCATCCAGCCCCAGCACTTGTCCCAGCCGCGCGTGGCGTTGCCGTTCCAGCGGCGGCGTATGCGGCAGCGTGAGCGCATACAGGCCGAGGACCAGCGAGGCCGCCGCGGCCATCCGGAAGGTCAGCTCGAGCCGGTGCGCCTGTTCCCAACCCAGCCAGCCGATCAGCACGCCGGCGACAATCCAGCCGATGCTGCCGGCGACGCGCACCGGCGGGAACTGCTTCTCCGGCGTCTGCATGTGCCGCATCGCGATGCTGTTGGCCAGCGCCAGCGTCGGCATGAACAGCAGCATGTAGGCCATCACGCAGGTCGAGAACGCGCCGAAGCCGGTTGCCGCGGAAGCCCCCCACATCAGCGCCGCGCCCGCCACGTGCAACACCGCCAGGATGCGCTGCGCCGCGAAGTAGCGGTCCGCGATCAGCCCGACCAGGAAAGGCGCGACGATGGCGCCGATGGACTGGCTCAGGAACGCCGTCGCCACCTGGCTTGCGCTGGCCTGCAGCGGCCCCTGCACCAGGTACGTGCCCAGGGTCACGAACCACGCGCCCCAGATGAAGAACTGCAGGAACATCATCGCGCTCAGGCGCGCCAAGGTGGATGTCATGGTTTCCCCTCCCAGGTCGGATCAAATCCCCAGCACGCCGCGCAGCGCGTCCGGGCTGGCGCCGCTGTCGGCAAAATCGTCGAACGCATGTTCGGTCACGCGGATGATGTGCTCGCGGATGAAGGCTGCGCCCTCGCGCGCGCCGTCTTCCGGGTGCTTCAGGCAGCACTCCCACTCCAGTACGGCCCAACCCGGAAAGTCGTACTGGGCCAGTTTGGAGAAGATCGTCTTGAAGTCGATCTGGCCATCGCCCGGCGAACGAAACCTGCCGGGGCGATCGATCCAGTTTTCGTAACCGCCATAGACGCCGCTGCGTGCATTGGGGCGGTACTCGGCGTCCTTGACGTGGAAGATGCCGATCCGGTCGTGGTAGCGGTCGATGAAGCCGAGATAGTCCATCTGCTGCAGCAGCAGGTGGCTGGGGTCGTAAAGGATCTTCGCGCGCGGGTGGTGGTCGACGGCTTCGAGGAATCGCTCGAAGGTCGCGCCATCGTGCAGGTCTTCGCCCGGATGGATCTCGTAGCACAGGTCCACCCCGCAAGCATCGAACGCATCCAGGATGGGACGCCAGCGGCGACCGAGTTCGGCGAAGGCTGCTTCGACCAGCCCCGCCGGCCGCTGCGGCCAAGGGTAGAAATAGGGCCACGCCAGCGCGCCGGAAAACGTGGCGTGCGCCGTGATCCCCAGACGCTGGCTGGCCTTGGCCGCCAAGGTCACTTGTTCCACGGCCCAAGCCTGCCGGGCCGACGGATTGCCGCGTTTGTCCTGCGGGGCGAAGCCGTCGAACAGGATGTCGTAGGCTGGGTGGACGGCGACCAATTGCCCTTGCAGGTGCGTGGACAGCTCGGTGATCTGGATGCCGTGCCGGGCCAGCATGCCGGCGATGTCGTCACAGTAGGCCTGGCTCCGGGCGGCCTGGGCGATATCGAAGATGTGGGGGGCGCCGGTCGGCACTTGTACGCCAGAATAGCCAAGCCCTGCGGCCCATTCGGCCAAAATATCCAACCGATTGAACGGAGGCTCGTCACCGATGAACTGCGCGAGGAACAGCGCTGGACCCTTGAGTGTTTTCATGCCGTCCATATCGATGCAATCGATTGCATGATCCTAGCATGGGAAAGTCATGACAATCGTTGTGCACCGCATCGACGGAAGCCGGACTAATGCCCACCATCTACGACATCGCAAAGCAGGCCGGGGTATCGGCAGGCACCGTGTCGCGCGCGCTTTCCCGGCCGGAGAAAGTCCTGCCGGCCACGCGCAAGCGCATCGAACAGGCCGCCGCGGAGTTGGGCTATGTTCCCAACGCGGCGGCGCGCACGCTCAAGACCCAGCGAAGCGGCAAGATCCTGGTCACGGTGCCGGACATCGCCAATCCGTTCTTCGCACAAATCCTTCAGGGGGCCGAGGAAGCCGCACAAGCGGCCGGCTACGCCGTCCTGCTCGGCGACACCCAGCACCAACCGGAACGGGAGGAACGCTACGCGCAGATGCTTCGTCGAAACGAGGCGGACGGCCTGATCGTCCTGGGGCACCGGCTTCCGCCAACGGCGCGGAAGATCGTCAAGCAACTGGGCGTCACTGCGCCGGTTGTCAACGGATGCGAGTTCGACCCGGCGCTGGGGATTCCCAGCGTCCACATCGACAACGCGGCTGCCGCGCGCGCTGCGATGGAGCATCTGTATGGGTTGGGGCACAAGCGGATCGCCGTGGTGGGCGGGCCGCCTGAAAATCCCTTGCATCAACAGCGGCTGGAAGGGGTCAGGGCCGCTGCCAGGTCGCGGGGGCGCCTGCGCCTGCTGACGATCGCGCCGGGCGACTTTTCGGTCGAGTCCGGCCATGCGGCCGCAAAGAAGCTGCTGGGCAACGCACCCGCGCCCACTGCTGCGTTCTGTTTCAGCGACCAGATGGCGCTGGGCGTCCTCGCCGCGTGCAGGGACCTGGGAGTTCGCGTGCCGGAGGACTTTTCGGTCGTCGGTTTCGACGATCTGGCTTCGTCCCGCTACCTGACGCCGCCGCTGACGACCATCAGCCAGCCCATGCGGGAGATTGGCATCCGGGCCGTCAAGCTGCTGCTCGCCATCATTGAGGCGGTGGAAGTCCCGCATCAACAAACATTGGATTTCAGCCTGATGCTGCGTGCTTCGACCATGGCGCCGGCATCACAAGAAGCGCTGGACCGAGCCTGATCCGAAAGCCCGGCTTCGGATACGGGTTGCCGCTGTCGGTCGGTTTGGCGGGCTTGTCGCCGGCTTGGCCTTGCGGATAGCGGTATCGGTCGGCGGCATCACGGCAATTCCTGGCGGTAACTGCACCGAACTGGAATCAGCCCGCCGTCCAAAGTTACCGTTCGAGCGACGCGGCTTCGGCTGGAAGTCCTTGGAACGTGTTGGACGCCAGGCAACAAAAAACCCCGGGATTTCCGGGGTTTTCTGGAAGCGGCTGGAGCCGCCTGGACGGTGTCTTGGTGGAGCCAGGGAGGATCGAACTCCCGACCTCGTCATTGCGAACGACGCGCTCTCCCAGCTGAGCTATGGCCCCGGAAACTTGTGTTGGGGCGCGCATTCTACCCGGAAGCAGACGGGGAAGCCAACAGCGGGGCCAGCAGGGATCCGAGTTGCTCGCGCCGCCAGCCCTGCAGGGCCGGCGGCCATTCCCCGCGGTCCAGCAGGACTTCCAGCCAGCGGCGCGAGGCCAGTACGCCGTCGGGCAGGCCGAGTTCGCGCGAGCGCTGGGCGACGGCGTCCTGCAGGCGCTTGAGCGCGGCCTTGTCGTCGTTGTTGCCGTTGCGGGCCAGCGGGATGCCGGCTTCGTCCGGCAACGGCGTGGTCAGGGCGCGCCACAGCGGTTCGGCCAGCTTGCGCGGGGATTTGGGGGTGCGGTCCAGCCACGCGGTCAGCGCGGCGAAGTCGGCCGGCGGGGTGCGCGCCAGGGTCGCGGCCAGTTCGTTGTCCAGGATCCAGTTGCGCGGGCGGTCGCTGCTGCGCGCCTGCGCGTCGCGCCAGCGCAGCAGCCGCAGCAGGATGCGCTGGGCGTCGGCGTCGAGGAATTGCGCGCTGCGCATCGACAGGTGCGGCCAGCGTTCGCCGGCATCGTCGGCGTTGGCGACCAGGCGTGCGCAGTCGGCGCGCAGCCAGTCTTCGCGACCCAGTGCGGCCAGCCTGCCTTGCAGGGCTGAATACAGCGCACCGAGGTGGAGGACGTCGTCGGCCGCGTATTGCAGTTGCGCGGCGCTCAGCGGCCGGCGCAGCCAGTCCGACCGGGTTTCGCCCTTGTCGAGGGCGACGCCGGCGATTTCCTGCACCAGCTTCTGGTAGCCCAGCCCGGCGCCGACGCCGGCCAGCGCGGCGGCGATCTGGGTGTCGAACAGCGGCGCGGGGGTGACGCCGCAGGCGTGGTGCAGGGCGACGATGTCCTCGCTGGCGCTGTGCATCACCTTGGTCGTGCCGGGTGCGGTCAGCAGCGGTTTCAGCGCATCGGTCATGCCCGGCGGCAGTGGGTCGACCAAGAGGACATCCTGTTCGCCGGCGCCATCGTCGATGGCGATCTGCACCAGCGCCAGTTGCGGCCAGTAGGTGCGTTCGCGGATGAATTCGGTATCCAGTCCCACCCACGCGGGCAGCGATTGCAGGCGTTGCGCCAGTTGCGCGGGGGAATCGATCCAGTGCGGCACGCGGTTTCCTTGGGGATGGGCATCTTTCGCCGTGTCGGGCGACAATAGTCTAGCTCCCCGATCCGGAGGCCGTTTCTTGCGCGCGACCCGTGCCCTGCTGTTGTCCGTGGCGTTGCTGGCGGCTTGCCAGCGCGCGCCGCAGCCGCAGGACGCCGGCGTGCGCAAGGAGAAGATCGCGGCGACCGGCAACGTCACCGTCAGCGGCGACGACAGCGTCGCCGCGGCGCTGAACTGGCAGCCGCCGCTGCCGGACCTGCCGGCACAGGACGTCGCGCAGGCGCGCCGGCAAGCGGCGAAGGCGCTGGCGCAGGGCCGGCTGTACGCGACGGCGGAAGATGCGATTCCGCTGTACCTGGCGATCCGCCGGCTGCAGCCCGACGATCCGCGCGCGCAGGAAGGATTGGAACGCGCGCTGGCGGCGCTGCTGGAACAGGGCGATGCGGCGCTGGCCGCCGCCGGCGACGATGCCGAGGCCTTGCGCCGCGCCGGCGAGATCGGCGCGGTGGCGCGCACGCTGGATCCCGACGGTCGCCGCGTCGCCGCGTATCTGGACAGGCTGGACAACGCCGAACTGGCGTGGAAGCTGAATTCCGACGGCGAACGCGAACTGCGCGAAGGTCGCCTGGGCGAATCCGGCGGCGGCGCGCTGGCCGCGTTCCGCGCCGCGCTGGAAGCCGCGCCGAAGCAGCCGCGCGCGCAGCAGGGGCTGGCCGCGGTGGAAAGCGCGATGATCCGCCGCGCCGAGGACGCCGCGCACGCCGCCGATTTCGACGCCGCTGCGACGTGGCTGGCGCATGCGGAGCAGCCGCGCGGAAGCAAGGCCACGACCGTGGTCGACGCGCGCAAGCGGGTCGAGGACATCCGCAATGCGCGCGTCGCCGCGCTGCGCGACGCCGCCATCGTCGACATGTCCGCGCCGCTGACGCCGCTGGTGCTGCGGCACGCGCGCGAAAAGCTGGCCGAGGCTCTGCGCATCGCCGCGCCCGGCGACCCGGTCGCGGTGGATTTCCGCCAGCGCGTGGAACTGGCCACCTATTACGGCCGCTACCGTCCCGGCCAGTCGTTCACCGACGAAATACCCGGCGGGCGCGGACCGCAGATGGTCGTGGTGCCGCACGGCGCGTTCACGATGGGCGCGGCGGCCACCGACGAGAACGCGCCCGAATACGAGAAGCCCGCGCATTACGTGCGCTTCGACCATGGTTTCGCGATGTCGCGCACGCCGGTGACGGTGGCGCAGTTCCGCCGCTTCGTCGAGGCCACCGGCTACCGTCCGCGCGCGGTCCGGCGCGGGCATTCGATCGCCTACGACGAGCGCAGCGGCAACTTCGTCCGCCGCAGCGGCGTGGACTGGCGATCCGACTACGCCGGCGCGAAGGCCGCAGACGACCAGCCGGTGCTGCACGTCAGCGTGCGCGACGCCGAAGCCTATGCCGACTGGCTGTCGGCGCAGACCGGCCACGGCTACCGGCTGCCGAGCGAGGCCGAATTCGAATACGCGATGCGCGCCGGCCGCCAGGGCCGCTACGCCTGGGGCGACGGCGGCCAGCCGCCGAAGGGCGCCGGCAACCTGACCGGCGGCAACGACGTTTCGCCCAGCGGGCGGCGCTGGAACAACGCCTTCATCGGTTACGGCGACGGCTGGTGGGGGCCGGCGCCGGCGGGCAGCTTTCCGGACAACCCGTGGGGACTGGCCGACCTGGGCAGCAACGTCAGCGAATGGGTCGCCGATTGCTGGCATGCCAGCTACCGCCGGGCTCCGGCCGACGGCGCGGCGTGGTTCAACCCCGGCTGCCGGGCGCGGCTGGTCCGCGGCGGTTCGTGGGCCAGTTCGCCGGAGCAGACGCGGGCGGCGTGGCGTTCGTCGGTGGATTCGGACATGACCAACGCGCGGATCGGCTTCCGCGTGGTGCGCGGGATTTGAGGCGTCTCCACACGAGCGGGTAACGGCCTACAATCCGGCGCAGGAATCCGGCACGAGGGGCGGGCGATGAGGGCGGACCCATTCGGGGGCAGCAGCTACGGACAGCAGCAACAGCCACGCCGGCGCGGCATCAACCTGCGCTGGATCATCCTGCTCGGCTTCGCCGCCTACGCGGCGTGGAGCTGGTTCGGCAGCAAGGAAACCGATCCCTACACCGGCGAGGCCGCGCACTACGGCGCGACGCCGCAGGAGGAGGCCGAACTCGGCGCGCAGGCCTACCAGGAAGTGCTGGGCGACGCGCAGGCGCAACGCGCGCTGGTGCCGGCCAACGAGCAGGTCAGCCAGCAGGTGCGCACCATCGCCCAGCGCCTGATCGCGCGCGTGCCGCAGGTCGCCGCCGACCTGGCCGCCGAGCACGGGCAGGCCGCGCCGGACCTGAGCAACTACCAGTGGGACGTCAACGTCATCGCTTCCGACGAGGCCAATGCCTTCTGCCTGCCCGGCGGCAAGATCGCGGTCTATACCGGCATCGTCCCGGTGGCGCAGAACGCCGACGCGATGGCGGTGGTGATGGGCCACGAGATCTCGCACGCCTTGCTGCGCCACGGCGCGCAGCGCATGGCGCAGCAGAAGCTGGTGCAACTGGGGCAGGTGGCGGCCGGCATGTCCGGCATCGACCAGCAGACCATGGCCGCGCTGGGCGCGGGCGTGCAATACGGGCTGGTGCTGCCGTACGGCCGCAACCACGAAACCCAGGCCGATGAAGTGGGCCTGATGCTGGCCGCGGCCGCCTGCTACAACCCGGCCGAGGCCGTGCCGCTGTGGGAACGCATGTCGCAGCTCAACGGCGGCCAGCGGCCGCCGGAATTCGCCTCCACCCACCCCGACCCGGCCAACCGCATCGCCCACCTGCAGCAATTGCAGCCGAAGGCACAGGAGTTCTACCGGAAGTATTGCGGCGGGCAGCAGCGATGAGGCGGCAGGTACGCCCCTGCGTCGATCGGTAAACGACGCATACAACGACGAAAACAAGAAAGGCGCCGACGGCGCCTTTCTTCGTGGATCAACGCGAACGCCCTGGCTTCGGCGGCGGCGCGGGCGGATCCTGCGGCTTGCCGGTGCTGCGGCCGAGTCCGCCGGTCAGGTTGCGCTGGAAGTCCTGCCACAGTTCCATGTTGCGCTCGGTCAACTGGTTCATCATGCTCCACGGCGTCTGCCCCAGCAGGTTGCCCATCTGGTTGCGGAACTGCGATTGCTGCTCCAGGAACAGTTGCATGCTGCGCTCCAGGTAGTTGCCCATGAAGCCCTGCAGCGAATCGCCGTAGAAACGGATGATCTGGCTGAGCAACTGCGTGGACAGCACCGGCTCGCCGTCCTGCTCCTGATCGCTGATGATCTGCAGCAGCACCGAACGGGTCAGGTCCTCGCCGCTCTTGGCGTCGCGGACCTCGAAGTCCTCGCCGTCCACGATCAACTGGCGCACGTCCTCGATGGTGATGTAGCTGGAGATCTCGGTGTCGTAGAGACGACGGTTGGGATACTTCTTGATGATGCGGATCGCGGCCATCGGTTCGGCTTGCCCTGGATGCACAGGCTTGCAGCATGACGCACCGCAACAGTGCATGCAACTGTCGGGAGGGGCGGGCCGCCCGTTCAGGCGGCCCGGAAATGCTGCGCAGCAAAAGGCAGGGGCGGGGAGCAGCCGCCCCTACCGTCTGTCATCCCTGCGAAGGCGAGAGGCGTCTTTCAACGGACGCATGTCCGGTCGTCCCGGCTCACCACCCCATGTGGTGGCCGCCGTTGATGTCGAGGTTGGAGCCGGTGATCCATGCCGCCTGGTCGTCGACCAGGAAGCCGACCGCGTAGGCGATTTCCTCCGGCTTGCCGAGGCGGCCGGTGGGGATGTCGGCGGCGATCTTGGCGCGCACTTCCTCCGGCACCGCCATCACCATGTCGGTGGCGACGTAGCCCGGCGAGACCGTGTTGACGGTGACGCCCAGCTTGGCGTTCTCGCGCGCCAGCGAAATGGTGAAGCCGTGCATGCCGGCCTTGGCCGCGGCGTAGTTGGCCTGGCCGTACTGGCCCTTGAGGCCGTTGATCGAACTGATCTGGATGACCCGGCCCCACTTGCGCTCGCGCATGCCGTCGATCACCGGGCGGGTGACGTTGAACACCGAGTTGAGGTTGGTGTTGATGACGTCGTTCCACTGCGCGGGGCTCATCTTGTGGAAGGTGCCGTCGCGGGTGATGCCGGCGTTGTTGACCAGGATGTCGACCGGGCCGAGCTGGGTCTCGACCTCGCGCACCATCGCTTCGGCTTCTTCCGGCGAGGTCACGTCGCCCTTGACCAGGGTGAAGTCGTAGCCGTCGGCCTTCATCTGCGCCTGCCAGGCCTTGGCTTTTTCCTCGTTGCGGTAATTGGTGGCGACCTTGTGGCCCATGTCGGCCAGTTTCTTGCAGATGGCGGTGCCGATGCCGCCGGTGCCGCCGGTGACGAGTGCGACGCGAGTGGTGCTCATGGACATGCTCCCCGGGGGAAAACGTTGCGTGGAAGGGTTCGCGGGGATTCTAGACAGCGCCGACAGCAATCACGTTGTGCGCTGCAACGCCGCGATGCCGGCGCCGCGCGGCAGCCGCGACGGGTCGAAGGCCGCGACCGCGGCGCGCAGCAGCGCCGGCACGTCGACCGCGTCGCGCAGCGCGGTCGCGTCCTGCCCCAGCAGTCGCCACGCGCTGCGCAGCGCCGGCAGCGGCGCAGCGGCGTCCACCGGCAGGGCGGCGTTCGACTTCGACAGCTTCTGCCCGGTTTCGTCCAGCAGCAGCGGCAGGTGCAGGTAGCGCGGCGTCGGCAGGCCCAGCGCGCGTTGCAGGAAGATCTGCCGCGGGGTGGAATCGAGCAGGTCGGCGCCGCGGACCACGTCGGTGATGCCTTGTGCGGCGTCGTCGACGACCACCGCCAACTGGTAGGCCCAGCAGCCGTCGGCGCGCTTGAGCACGAAATCGCCGACTTCCGTGGCCAGGTCCTGTTCGAAGCGGCCTTGCAGGCCGTCGTCGAAGCCGATGCGCACGCCGTCGGGCACGCGCAGGCGGATGGTGGGATCGGGGCGCGGGCGGGCGGCGACGCAGCGGCGGTGGATGCCGCCGCCGGCCGCCAGCTCGGCGCGGCTGCAATGGCAGACGAAGGCGCTGCCGTCGGCCAGCAGGCGCTCCAGGGCGGATTGGTACAGCGCCGAGCGTTCGCTCTGCCGCGTCACCGGCGCATCGGCGACCAGGCCGAAGGCGCGCAGCGCCGCCAGTTGCGCCTCGGCGGCGCCGGCGACCTCGCGCGGCGGGTCGATGTCCTCGATCCGCAGCCACCACTCGCCGCCGGCATGGCGCGCCAGCAGCCAGCTCGCGAACGCAGCCAGCAGCGAGCCGGCATGCAGCGCGCCGGTCGGCGAGGGCGCGAAGCGGCCGCGGTAGGGGATCGGGGGAGGGCATGGTGGGCGGGCGGAAAAACTGAATCGTCGGTCAGCTTCGCGCTTGAATTCAAGCCGCCGCGCCCGAATCATCGACAACGGATCGACCCGAAACCGCACCGGAGCCCCGCCGTGTTCACCCGTATCGCCCTGTTCCTCGCCACCAACTTCGCCGTGCTGATCCTGGCCGGGATCGTGATGTCGCTGCTGGGGGTCAACCCTTCGCAGATGGGCGGCCTGCTGGTGATGGCCGCGATCTTCGGTTTCGGCGGCTCGTTCGTCTCGCTATTGCTATCCAAGTGGATGGCCAAACGCGCCACCGGCGCGCAGGTGATCGAACAGCCGCGCAACGACGGCGAGCGCTGGCTGCTCGAAACCGTGCGCCGCCAGGCCCAGGCCGCCGGCATCGGCATGCCGGATGTGGCGATCTACGACGGTCCGGAGATCAACGCCTTCGCCACCGGCGCCAACCGCAACCACGCGCTGGTGGCGGTGTCCACCGGCCTGCTGCGCAACATGAGCCGCGACGAGGCCGAGGCGGTGCTGGGCCACGAGGTCAGCCACGTCGCCAACGGCGACATGGTGACGATGGCGCTGCTGCAGGGCGTGCTGAACACTTTCGTGATCGTGCTGGCGCGCGTGGTCGGCGGGGTGATCGACAGCTACCTGTCCGGCAACCGCCAGGGCGGCGGTCGCGGCATCGCCTACTACGCCATCGTGATGGTGCTGGAAATGGTGCTGGGCCTGTTCGCGACGATGATCGCGATGTGGTACAGCCGCCGCCGCGAATTCCGCGCCGACGCCGGCGGTGCGAGCCTGGCTGGCCGCCAGAAGATGATCGCCGCGCTGGAGCGGCTGCAACTGAACCACGGCCAGAGCACGCTGCCGAACCAGATCGCCGCGTTCGGCATCGCCGGCGGCATCGGCAATGGGCTGAAGAAGCTGTTCCTGAGCCACCCGCCGCTGGAGCAGCGCATCGCCGCGCTGCGCAATGCGCCGGTGGCGTCGCAGACCTTCGCCTGACCGAAGCCCGCCGCAGCGGCCGGGTCCGCCGGCCCTACGAGAAGTCGTAGTTCATCGTCGGGCCCGGCTGGGCCAGGAAATAGCCCTGCACGTAATCGACGCCGGCGCCGAACAACAGGGCCATGCTCGCCGCGTCCTGCACGTATTCGGCGATCGACACCACGCCCGTGGCTTGCGCGCGATCGACGATCTCGCGGATCTTGCGCTGGTTGTCGTCGTGCCTGGGCAGGTCCTCGATCAGGTTGCGGTCGAGCTTGACGAAGGCCGGCTTGAAGTGCTCCAGCACCTGGAACGAATCCAGCCCGGAACCGAAGCGTTCCAGCCCGACCTTGCAGCCCAGCCGCGACGCGGCGGCGAGGAACTCCTGCGCCTGGCGCAG
Organism: Pseudoxanthomonas sp.; assembly: GCA_047601245.1. Classification (GTDB taxonomy): domain Bacteria; phylum Pseudomonadota; class Gammaproteobacteria; order Xanthomonadales; family Xanthomonadaceae; genus Pseudoxanthomonas_A. Next base: position 1,453,814 of record JASGJU010000002.1, on the reverse strand, counting down.
GTGGGTGGACACCTTGGCCTCCGGGGTTTCCAGCCACAGCCGGTCGCCGGGCACGCCGTGCCGGGTCAGGGCCTGGTCAATGGCGTCCAGCAGCCGCGGGTCGGCGAACGATTCCGGGCTGATCTTCAGCAGCAGGCGGGTGTCGTGGCCGCCGCGCAGGCGTTCGCCGGCGAGCTGGATCGCGTGGGCGGCGACCCAGCGGTCGATGTCGGCCAGCAGGCCGTGGGCCTCGGCGATGCCCATGAAGTTGGCCGGCGTGACCGTCTCGCCTTCGCCGGATTCCAGCCGCAGCAGGCATTCGTAGAGTTCGCCCGGTTCGCCCTTCAGGCTGACCACCGGCATGAAGTTCAGGCTGAAGCCGTCGCTGGCGATCGCGCGCTTGATCAGCGAGATCCAGCTCTGGATGCGTTCCTCCTCGGCGCGGTCGACCGCGCCGGGGTCGAAGATGTCGACGCGGTTGCCGCCCAGCGCCGCCAGGCCCTGCAGGTTCTCGCTGGCGCGCGCCAGCGCCTGGCCGACGTTGGCGTTCTTCTCGCCGATCTGCACGCCGCCGATGCTGGCGGTGGCGGTGGCGGTGCGCTGGCCGACCTCGAACACGTAGCCGGCGAAGGCGGCGCGGATCTTCTCGGCCAGCGCGGCGGTGCGGTCGTGGCGGCCGCTGCTGAGCACGGCCAGGCTGTGTTCGCCGAAACGCGCGGCGCGCATGTCCGGATCCAGCGCCGAGGACAGGCGCGCGGCGAAGGCGGCGACCAGCGCGTCGGCCGCGTCCAGGCCGATTTCCGGCAGCAGCCGGGCGTAGTGGTCCGGTTCGACCAGCAGCAGGCCGTACTGGGCGTCGCCGCGGCCGGCGGCTGCCACCGCATCCTCCAGTTCGCGCAGGAAGGTCGGGCGGTTGAGCAGGCCGGTGACCGGGTCGCGCTGGCGCAGTTCCTCGACTTCGCGCGCCAGTTCCGGGTCGATGGTCTCCTCGCGGCGGCGGAACACCACCTGCACGCAGGCCTCGCCCTCGTAGGTGGCGGTGGCGAATTCCAGCATCGCCGGGAAGGTCGCGCCGTCCGCGGTGCGCGCTTCCAGCGCGAAGTCGTGCGGGGTCTCGCCCTTGCCCAGTTGCTTGAGCAGTTGCTTGAACTGGCCGACGTACTGCGGCGCGACCATGTCCAGCAGCGACATGCCTTCGATCTCGTCGAAGGATTCGTAGCCGAACATCTCCAGGTAGGCTTCGTTGGCGCGGATGTGCATGCCTTCGTGGACGTAGGCGATCGGATCGCGCGAGGAGGAAATCAGCGCGTCGCAGCGGCGCTCGGTCTCGCGCACCTGCGCCTCCAGCCGGCGCAGCGCGCGGCGGGCGTTGAGGTCGTCGAGTTCGGCCAGCACCACCTTCAGCAGGTGCTCCGGATGCGGGCGCAGGGCGACGTTGCGGGCGCCGGCGGCGACGTCGGCGGCCAGTTGCTCGGCATCGACGGCGTCGGCCAGCACCACCACCGGCACGTCCTTGCCGCTGGCGGCGACCGTGGCCAGCGCCTTCTGCAGCGGGACGCCGCGGGCGTTGCGCGCGGCCAGCACCACATCGACCGGCTGGGATTCGATCTGCAGGGCCAGTTCTTCCGCGCCGAGCGGGCGCAAGGGGCGCACCGCGATGCCGTTGTTGCGAAAGACGTTGACGATGGCTTCCGCGTCCTCGCCGTGGTCGTCGATGACCACCAGGCGGATGGTCGTGTCTTTGCCGGTCTGCATGAAACACTTCCGTCGGGGGAACGGGATTAATACACGATGCGGGGCGGCGGCGTCCACGCCGCGGCGGCGGGAGTGGGACCTGGATTCCCGGTTTGCGGTTTGCGGCGAAGCCCGGCCGGAATCCGCTCGCCTCCGACGGGTCTTCAGAGCGGCCGCTTGCCGCTGTCACCGGCCACTTCGCGAACCAGCTTCGGCACCAGATAGCCGGAAAGGCGCGCGGCCAGCGCCGCGTGCAGGGCGCGGGCGCGCTCGTCGGGCACCTCGAAATGGGCCGTGCCCTGCACCCGGTCCAACTGGTGCAGGTAGTAGGGCAGCACGCCGGCGGCGAGGCCGCGTTCGCCCAGCGCGGCCAGGGCGTCGACGCTGTCGTTGACCCCGCGCAGCAGCACGGCCTGGTTCAGCAGGACCAGGCCGCGCGCCGCCGCGCCGGCCTCGCGCAGCGCGGCCAGCGCCGCGTCGACCGAGGCGTCGAATTCGTTGGCGTGGTTGGCGTGGATGACGAAGGCGACCGGCCAGGGCAGGGCGGACAGCCAGGCCAGCAGTTCGGCGTCGATGCGCTCGGGCAGGACCACCGGCAGGCGGCTGTGGATGCGCAGGCGCTTGAGGTGCGGGATGCCGGCCAGCGCGGCGGTCAGTTCGGCCAGCTTCGGCGTCGACAGCGACAGCGGGTCGCCGCCGGACAGGATTACCTCGTCGATGCCCGGATCGGCGCCGATCAGCGCCACCGCTTCGCGCCAGCCGTCGCGGGCGGCGGTCTCGTCGGCGTAGGGGAAGTGGCGGCGGAAACAGTAGCGGCAATGCACTGCGCAACTGCCGGTGGTGACCAGCAGGGCGCGGCCGCGGTACTTGCGGATGACCCCGGCGCCGGCCTTCGCCGCGGCGTCGCCGACCGCATCCAGGCCGAAGCCCGGGGCCGGGCGCATTTCGGCGTCCAGCGGCAACACCTGGCGCAGCAGCGGGTCGTGCGGGTCGCCTTTGCGCATGCGCGCGACGAAGCCGCGCGGCGCCCGCAGCGGGAACTGCGCCGCCGCCGCGTCGGAGATGCCGGCGGCCGCTTCGGTCAGGCCCAGCAGGGCCAGCAGTTCGCGCGGATCGCGCACGGCGTCGCGCCAGAGCGCCTGCCAGCGCTTGCCGGGGGGCACCTGCATCGGGAGGGAGGCTGCGGGTATCATAAGGCCACGAAAACAAAGGCCCGCCGGTCGCGGCGGGTTCCCCATTCTAGCTGCCCGGCTGCCCTACGCGGCGGGGTTCGCCTTACCCCAAGGAGTTTTGCATGGCCAGCTATGGCATGAACGACGTCAAGAACGGGATGAAGATCCTGGTCAACAACGAACCGGCGGTCATCACCGAAACCGACTACGTCAAGCCCGGCAAGGGCCAGGCCTTCACCCGCGTGCGCTATCGCCTGATCAAGTCCGGCCGCGTGCAGGAAATCACCATGAAGTCCACCGACTCGGTCGAGGCCGCCGACGTGGTCGACACCGACATGCAGTACCTGTACAGCGACGGCGAGTACTGGCACTTCATGCAGCCGGAAACCTTCGAGCAGGTGCAGGCCGACGCCAACGGCATGGGCGGCGCCGAGAAATGGCTCAAGGGCGAGGAGGAATGCGTGGTGACGCTGTGGAACGGCACCCCGATCGCCGTGCAGCCGCCGAACTTCGTCGAGCTGAAGATCACCGAGACCGACCCGGGCCTGCGCGGCGACACCTCCGGCGGCGGCGGCAAGCCGGCCACGCTGGAAACCGGCGCGGTGGTGCGGGTGCCGCTGTTCGTCGGCCAGGAGGAGGTCATCAAGGTCGACACCCGCACCGGTGAATACGTCAGCCGGGTGAAATGAGCCCATGGACGAAAGCGAATACGGCCGCGACGAATCCAAAGACCGGGGGGACTTGCTCCCGCACGAACGCGTCGTGTTCTTCAGCGACGCGGTCTTCGCCATCGCCATGACCCTGCTCGCGATCGAGTTGCGCCTGCCGGGGGCCGAGTTGATCGAGCGCATCGGTGCTGACGAAGCCTGGAACGAGACCGTCTCGCTTTTCATCGCCTACGTGATCAGTTTCATCGTCACCGCGGTTTACTGGGTCGGGCACATGTCGACATGGAAGCTCATCACCCGCACCACCGGCAAGCTGGTCTGGTGCTCGGTGCTGCAATTGATGTTCGTCGCCATGATGCCGTTCGCGACCCGGTTGTATTCGGAGGCGTTCATGGGCCACGGTCCGGGCCGCTTCGCGTTCTACGCTTTCGTGCTGTCCGGCATCTCGTTCTTCGCATCGCTGACCCGATGGGTGGCGATAAAGCAAGAGAACCTGCGCGAGAGGCTGGGCGAAACCGAAGTCCGTTGGCAGTTGGTTCGCGGACTCATTCCGTTGTTCGTGTTTGCCTCCTGCATCCCGTTGGCGTTCGTGCTGCCGGTGTGGACCGGTGGCTTCATCTTCTGGTCGATTTACCCGTTGACGATGATCGCGCGCCGCTTCTTTTTCCGCCCTGCGAAGACGGAGCCGGCCGCATGAGCGAAGCGCAGCCGGTTGCCGTCGACCTGCTAGTCGAAGCCGGTTTCGTCGTCCCGGTCGAACCGCATGGCGTGGTGCTGGAAGACCACGCCGTCGCCGTTTCGCACGGCGAAGTGGTTGCCGTGCTGCCGATCCGCGAGGCGCGCGCGCGCTTCGCGCCGAAGCAGGTCGTCGCGCGGCCCGAATCGGCGCTGATCCCCGGCCTGGTCAACGCCCACACCCACAACCCGATGACTCTGCTGCGCGGCATCGCCGACGACCTGCCGCTGAAGGTGTGGCTGCAGCAGCACATCTGGCCGATCGAAGGCGCGGTGATCGGGCCGGATTTCGTCGCCGACGGCATCGCTCTGGCCATCGCCGAGATGCTGCGCGGCGGCACCACCTGCTGCAACGAGAACTACTTCTTCCCCGACGTGCAGGCCGCGGTCTACAAGAAGCATGGCTTCCGCGCGCGGGTCGGGCTGCCGGTGATCGACTTCCCGACCGCGTGGGCGAAGAGCGACGACGAATACTTCGACCGCGCCGGCGAAGTGCACGACGCCTGGCGCGACGATCCGCTGATTTCGACCGCGTTCGCGCCGCATGCGCCGTACACGGTCAACGACGCCAACTTCGAGCGCGTGCGCCTGCTGTCCGACCAGCTCGACATTCCCGTGCACCTGCACCTGCACGAGACTGCGCAGGAAGTGCAGCAGAGCATCGACGAACACGGCCTGCGCCCGATCGCGCGGCTGGACCGGCTGGGCCTGATCGACGAACGCCTGGTCGCGGTGCACATGACCCAGCTCACCGAGCAGGAAATCCACCTGTGCGCCGAGCGCGGCGTCAGCGTGGTGCACTGCCCGGAATCGAACCTGAAACTGGCGTCCGGCTTCTGCCCGGCCTGCGCCCTGGAACGCGCCGGCGTCAACCTGGCGGTCGGCACCGACGGCTGCGCCAGCAACAACGACCTGGACATGTTCGGCGAAACCCGCACCGCCGCGCTGCTGGCGAAGGCGGTCGCGCAGGACGCCGCCGCGCTGGACGCCTTCGCCGCGCTGCGTGCGGCCACGCTGGGCGGCGCGCGCGCGCTGGGCTTCGGCGACCGCATTGGCAGCATCGAACCGGGCAAGCAGGCCGACCTGGTCGCGGTGGACCTGTCGGCGCTGGAAACGCAGCCGCTGCACCATGTGGTTTCGCAACTGGTCTACGCGACCGGCCGCCAGCAGGTGGACGACGTATGGATCGCCGGCCAGCCAAAGCTGGTGCGGCGCGAACTGGTCGACATCGACGTCGCCGGCGTGGTTGCCAACGCCAGGCAGTGGCGCACGCGGATCGCCGCGATTCGCACCTCGTGATATTTTTTTGCCCGTCGTTCCCTCGTAGGTGGGAGCGACGGCGATGGGAGAATGCCGACATGACCACCGCCGCCGCTTCTAAGAACTTCAACCAGGCCGAACTCGACAAGTTCGGCGCCCTCGCCAACCGCTGGTGGGACCCGGACGGCCCGCAGAAGCCGCTGCACGCGTTGAATCCGGTGCGGCTGGACTACGTCGCCGCCCGCGTGCGGCTGCAGGGCGCGGCCGTGCTCGACGTCGGTTGCGGCGGCGGCCTGCTCAGCGAGGCGCTGGCCGGACGCGGCGCGAAGGTCACCGCGCTGGACCTGTCGCCGGAACTGATCAAGGTGGCGAAGCTGCACCGGCTGGAATCCGGGGTCGAGGTCGACTACCAGTTGAAGCCGGTCGAAACCCTGGTCGCCGAGACGCCGGCCGGCTTCGACGCGATCACCTGCATGGAAATGCTGGAGCACGTGCCCGATCCGGCCGCGATCATCGACGCTTGCGCGAAGCTGCTGAAGCCGGGCGGACGCCTGTTCCTGTCCACGCTGAACCGCACCCCGGCCGCGTTCGCGCTGGCCATCGTCGGCGCCGAATACCTCGCGCGGCTGCTGCCGAAGGGCACGCACCACTACGAGAAGTTCATCAGGCCCTCGGAACTGGCCGCCGGCCTGCGCAGCGCCGGCCTGCAACTGGAGGACGTCAGCGGCCTGGCCTACGAGCCGTGGCGCAACCGCGCGCGGATCGCCCGCCGCACCGACGTCAACTACCTCGCCTGCGCGGTGAAGCCCGCATGACCTTGGCGAAGTTTCCGCGCGTCGCGTTGTTCGACCTCGACGGCACCCTGCTCGACAGCGCCCCGGACATGCTGGCCACCGCGAACCGCATGCGCGCGTCGCGCGGCCTCGCGCCATTGGCGCTGGAGGACGTGCGCAACCACGTCTCGCGCGGCGCGCGCGCGGTGCTGGCCGCGGCGTTCGCGCACGCGTCGCCGGACGAACGCGAAGCCTGGGTGCCGGAATTCCTCGATACCTACCGCAGCGAGATCGGCCGCCACAGCCGGCTGTTCGACGGCGTCGCCGAAATGCTCGACGCGCTGGAGCGCGCCGGCGCCAGGTGGGGCATCGTCACCAACAAGCCCGAATACCTGGCCCGCGACATCCTGCCGCACCACGGCTGGGAGACCCGCAGCGCGGTGCTGATCGGCGGCGACACCCTGGCCGAGCGCAAGCCGCATCCGCTGCCGTTGCTGGCGGCGGCCGAGCGCGTCGGCGTCGCGCCGGCCGACTGCGTCTATGTCGGCGACGACGAGCGCGACATCGTCGCCGCGCGCGCGGCCGGGATGCGTTCGGTCGCGGCGCTGTGGGGCTACCGCATGCCGGACGAATCGCCGGCGCAGTGGGGCGCCGACGCGATGATCGAACGACCCTCGCAACTCGCGGATCCGGCAAACTGGCCCTGACCTCGCGCAGGTCGCGCCTTCGGCGTGCTGCGAGTTGAGGCAAACCACGGTTGCGGACCCTTCGCAGGCGGCGCAGCCGCCGACTTCCCGGCCCGCGCAGCGGGCGACTTCACCGCTCCCCGCAATGACCGACACCACCGCCCTCGACAGCTTCCTCGGCAAATGGCGCAGCCGCTGGCCGGAATGGCAGGTGGCCGAGGTTTTCGTGCCTGCCGCGCAGCGCGAAACGGCGGTGGCGTGGTTCGCGCTGCTGCAGGAATTCGAGGACGCAATGAACGTCGCCGGCGACCTGCTGCCGGCCGACGCCAAACTGGCCTGGTGGGGCGAGGAACTGCGCGACTGGTCGCGGCGTCGTTCGCGGCACCCGCTGGGGCGCGTGCTGGAGCCGCAGGCAGGCCCGGAGTTCTTCGACCTGGCCGAAAGTCTCCCGGCGCTGCAGCGCCTGCGCGAGCGGCCGGCCGGCCCGCAGGCCGCTTTCGACACGGTGCGGCCGCTGGCGCTGGCGATCGCGAACGCGGAAGCGACCCTGTCCGGCTTGCCGACGGACGAGGCGCAGATACGCAGCTTCGCGGCGCAGATGCTGGCCTCGCGTCTGTGGGCCGCCGGCGCGGCGGCGGTCCCGCAGGGACTGGACGAAGCGCAGTGGGCCCGGGCCTTGCTGCAACACTGGCCGGCGCGAGTGAAGGGCGGCAGGGCGCGCCGGCTGTGGTCGGCGTTGGCGCGTTCGCGCTTGCAGCGGCATGAAGGCGTGGGGCCGGACCCATCCGCGCGAAAGCGCGGGGACGCGAAAACGCCCTCGCACCCCGTATCAAGTACGGGGCAGGCTCTGCGTGTCCTGTGGCTGGCCTGGCGCGCGGCGCGGGCCTGAACGCATCGTTGCGGCAGTGTTCCCGGCCGAATCGGTACAATCGCGGTCCGCTTTGACGAATTCCCCCGCCATGTCCCCCGTGATCCGTCCCGACCCCGCGCCGTCGCGGGGGCAAGGTCTGCCCGACGTCGCCCAACAGTCCGTGCCGCTGGCGCGCGCGCTGGACTGGGTCGGCATGGACAACATCGCCCTGCCGGTGCGCGTGCCCGACGGCGCGGGTGGCCACGTGCAGGCGGCCGCGAGCATCGACTTCGCCGTCAACCTGACCCGGCCGGAGGAACGCGGCATCCACATGTCGCGGCTGTACCTGCAATTGCAGGAAGGCCTCGCCCGCGAATCGATCACCCCGGCCGGCCTGCGCCGGCTGCTGCAGGAAAGCATCGCCTCGCAATCCGGCCTGGCCGACGCGGCGCGCCTGGTCGTCCGCCATGAGGCGCTGCTGCAGCGGCGCGCACTGGAAAGCGGCTTCGCCGGCTGGAAGAAGTACCCGGTGGAAATCCAGGCGGTGCTGCGCGAAGGCCATCTGCAACTGACGCTCGGCGTCGCGGTCGAATATTCCAGCACCTGCCCGGCCTCGGCGGCGTTGTCGCGGCAGGCCAACGCCGAGCGCTTCGCCGCGGACTTCGCCGCCGTGCGGGCGCCGTCGGTCGACGCGGTGCGGGACTGGCTGGCCTCGGAACGTGGCATGGCCGCCACGCCGCATGCGCAGCGCAGTCGCGCGCAGGTCCGCGTCGAACTGAAGCCGCAGTTCGACGAACTGCCGCTGGTGGCGCTGATCGATGCGCTGGAGGCCGCGCTGGCCACGCCGGTGCAGACCGCGGTCAAGCGCATCGACGAGCAGGCGTTCGCGCGGTTGAACGCGGAAAACCTGATGTTCTGCGAAGACGCCGCGCGACGCGTTGCGGCGGCGTTGGCCAGCGATGCGCGCATCGCCCGCTACGAGGCCACCGTTTCTCATTACGAAAGCCTGCACCCGCACGATGCGGTGGCGCGCGTGAGCGGCGTCAACGCCGCGTAGCGGCGCGGATTTGCGGCGGGAAGTCGTGTCCGTGGTGCGCCGGAAGCCGGGGGCCGCGACGCTGCCGTCACCCCGCCGCGCCGCTCAGGTGTTCGTAGAGGATCGCCGCACCGACCGCGATCAGGATCAGCCCGCCGGCGATCTCCGCACGCTTGCCGAACAGGCGGCCCAGCGCGCGCCCGGCCATGATGCCGATGCTGACCATCGCGAAGGTGCACAAGCCGATCGTCGCCGCCGCGACCACGATGTTCACCTCGACGAAGGCCAGGCCCACGCCGACCGCGAGCGCGTCGATGCTGGTGGCGAGACCGGTCAGGGCGATGCCCAGCATCCCGTCGCGCCGTTCTTCCTGCGCGTCGTTCCCGCCGTCGCCGGCCAGCGCCTTGTACAGCATGTGCAGGCCCAGCAGCGACAGCAGGCCGAAGGCGACCCAATGGTCCCAGTCGCGGACGAAGCGGTTCGCCGCCGTGCCCAGCAGCCAGCCGACCAGCGGCGTCAGTCCTTCCACCGCGCCGAAGACCGCGCCGATGCGCAGCGCATCGCGCCAGCGCGGCCGCGACATGCCGGCGCCCTTGCCGATGGCGGCGGCGAAGGCGTCGGTGGACATGGCAAGGCCGAGCAGGACGGTCGAGAAAAAGTTCACGTTGGCGTTGCGGCGGCCGGGACGATTGCGGACGAACGAGCGCGCCCGCGCCCGGCCGTGGCTGCGTGCATCGCTCGTTGGTCTCGCCTGCCGCGATGGCCGCGCCCGCCACGGCCGATTCGGGCCGAGCATGTTGACGGACGCGCTTCCGGGGACGGAAGCCGGCTACTCCCCAAGGAGAAGCGCCGGACGATGGCTCATCCGGCGGCGACGATGATACACGACGCTTTCGTGCGCCGTGCGCGTTTTCGATCAAAAAACAGCTTGATTTGACTGGTTTTCGTTGAAGCCAAGGCTATGAGTTTTTGCTTGGGCCAGGGTTCATGGGCGGAGTTATCCATCTCTGCCTCGGCGAAATTCGTTGCCGATCAATTCGCCGCGCAGCATTCGCATGCTGATTGCCGAACAGGAATCAGTGGTCCGCGTTGTCGAATGAGCCGCAGCGAGTGCGGAATTTGAACCGGGAAGGTTCTACTTTCCGCGTTCGAGGATCAGCAAGGGGTCGATGCGCACGTCGAACCGCGCCGCGGGGGAATTCGTTCGCCGGTGATGTGCAACGAGCCGCAGCGAGTGCGGAAATCGAACCGGCGAGGTTCTACTTCCCGCGTTCGAGGACCAGCAGGGGGTCGATGCGCACATCGAACCAATTCATCCCCCAATGCAGATGCGGCCCGGTCGCACGCCCGGTCGCGCCGACCGCGGCGATGACCTGGCCCTGTTCGACGCGGTCGCCGACCTTCACGTCGATTCGCGACAGGTGCAGGAAGTTGGAACTGACGCCGTAGCCGTGGTCCAGCACCACGGTGCCGCCGGTCAGGTACAGGTCCGGCACGGCGAAGGTGATCACGCCGGCCGCCGGCGCCTTCACCGGCGTGCCGCCCGGCGAGGCGATGTCCATGCCCGAATGCGGCGCCTTCGGCGTGCCGTTGTAGACGCGCTGGTTGCCGAAGCGTCCGCTGATGCGGCCCTTGACGGGCCAGATGAAGGTCTGGGCGAAGTCGGTGCGATCGTCGTCGCGCTGGCGCGCGGCGGTCACCTGCGCCTGTTCGCGCTCGATCCGCGCGGCGATTTCCGGCGGCGGGTTCACCGTCTTCGGCGGCACGCCCTTGATGTTCTCCACTGGCCAGTCGCGCGGCGTCACCGCGATGCTCGCGCTCTCGCTGCCGCCGTCGGGACGGATGATGGCGACGCGCAGCGGCCCCTTCTCGTCGCGGCCGACGCCGAACGCCACGGTGCCGTAGCCGCTGACCCGCAGCGTGCGCCCGGCATAGGTCACCTTGCTGCCCGCAGGCACCTTGCCGAGCACCAGCGCGCCTTGCGAGACGCTGGCCGGGAAGACGACGCGCCGGTCGCCTGCGGTTTGCGCGCCGCCGGTCTGGGCGGGCAGGGCGGTCGGAAGCAAGGCAAAGGCGAGCAGTGCGGCCAGCGCGAAGCGGATCAACGATCGAACTCCAGCCGTTGTCCGTTGGGCGTGCCGATCAGGTGCTCGCCGTTCCATACCATGCGCCCGTTGACCCAGGTCGCGGCCACGCGCGAGTGGAACGTGCGGCCCTCGAACGGCGACCAGCCGCACTTCGAAAGCACGTCCTCGCGCGCTACCGTGAACGGCTCGTCGTCGATCAGCGCCAGGTCGGCCCAGTAGCCCTCGCGCAGGAAACCGCGCTCCTTGACGTCGAACAACTGCGCCGGCGCGTGCGCGAGCTTGCGCACCACCTGCGCGCTGGTCAGCTTCTTCTCGTGCACCAGCTCCAGCGCGGCGACCAGCGCGTACTGCACCAGCGGCAGGCCGGACGGCGCCTGCGCGTAGGGCTTCTGCTTTTCCTCCAGCGTGTGCGGCGCATGGTCGGTGGCCAGCACGTCGATCACGTCGGTGGCCAGCGCCTTGACCAGCGCCTCGCGGTCGCCGGCGTCCTTGATCGCCGGGTTGCACTTGATCAGGTTGCCCAGCGCGGCGTAGTCGGCGCGGTCGAAACGCAGGAAATGGATGCAGGTCTCGGCGGTGATGCGCTTGCGGCGGCCGTCTTCCTGCACCAGCGGGCCGGGCGTGAACAGCGCCAGTTCGTCGGCGGTGGAGATATGCAGCACGTGCAGGCGGGTGCCGTGCTTGCGCGCCAGCGAGATCGCCAGCCGGGTCGACTTGATGCAGGCCTCGCGGCTGCGGATGTCCGGGTGCATCTCCGGGGTCAGCGCGTCGCCGTACCTGGCCTTGAACGCGGCGAGGTTGGCATCGATGGTCGGCGTGTCCTCGCAGTGGGTGATGATCGGCGTCGGCGCCTCGCGGAAGATGCCGTCGAGGGTGTCCGGGTCGTCCACCAGCATGTTGCCGGTCGAGGCGCCCATGAACACCTTGATCCCGGGCGCGGTCTTCGGGTCCAGCGTGCGCACCGCTTCCAGATTGTCGTTGCTGGCGCCCAGGTAGAAGCCGTGGTTGCCCCAGGCGCGGCCCTTGGCCAGCGCGTACTTGGCTTCCAGCGCCGCCGCGTCCAGCGTCGGCGGATTGGTGTTGGGCATGTCCATGAAGCTGGTCAGGCCGCCGGCCACCGCCGCCGCCGATTCGCTGGCGATGTCGCCCTTGTGGGTCAGGCCGGGTTCGCGGAAATGCACCTGGTCGTCGATCATGCCCGGCAACAGCCGGCGGCCGCCGGCTTCGATCACCTGGTCGCCGGGTTTGGCGGAAATGCGGCCGTCGATACGGTCGATGCGGCCGTTCTCGATGCGCAGGTCGGCATCGAATTCGCGGCCTTCGTTGACCAGGCGGGCGTTGACGATCAGCGTGGCGGGCATGAGCAGCCTTGCGGGGTGTCGGAGTGGGAGGAGGGCGGAACCGGATCGTAGCCGCCCGGATGCAAGGGGTGGCAGCGACCGATCCGGCGGGCGGCCAGCCAGCCGCCCTTGAGCGGGCCGAAACGGGCGATGGCCTCCATCGCGTACTCGGAGCAACTGGGCGCGAAACGGCAGCGCTGCCCCAGCAATGGGCTGAGGAAACGCTTGTAACCCCGCAGCAGCGCTATGAGGAAGCGGCCGACCATGCCTGCATGATAGCGGCAAGCCGCGGCGATGGTTGCCGCGACCGGCCGGGTGGGCTATAAAGTCGCGCTTTCCCGGCCACCGGGAAGAAACAGGGAATAGTGGTTACGTGTCCGCGAAGAAACCTGCGAAGAAGGCCGCCAAGGCCGTGAAAAAGCCCGCCGCCGCGGCCAAGAAGCCGGCTGCCAAGCCCGTCGCCAAGAAGGCTGCCGTCAAAAAGCCCGCCGCCAAGGCCGCCGTGGCGTCGAAGAAACCGGCCGCCAAGCCGGTCGCGAAGGCGGCTGCGGCGAAGAAGCCGGTCGCCAAGCCGGCGGTCGCGACGAAGAAGCAGCCGGCCGCGCAGAAGCCGGCCGCCAAGCCCGTTCCCAAGTCCGCCGCCAAGCCCGCGGCGAAAACCGCCGCCAAATCCGCTCCCAAGCCCGCCGCCAAGGCTGCGCCGCCGAAGAAGGCGACCGCGCAACCGGTGAAGCCGGTGGCGACCAAGCCCGCGCCTGTTCCGGCCGCGAAGCCCGTCGCCCGGCCCGCACCCGCGGCCAAGACCCCATCCCCCGCCAAGCCCGTGCCAGCCCAGAAACCGATTCCCAAGCCCGCAACCCCCGCGCCGGCGAGCCCGCGTCCCTTGCCCGTCGGCAAGGTCGCCGTGGCCGTGCGCAATCCCGCGCCTGCCGCGCCCGCGCCGCAGCGCAAGGTCAAGATGGTGCCGTACAAGGTCGACGAGGCCACCGGCCGCCCGATCGTTCCCGCCGGCTACAAGCCGTCCGAGGACGAGGAATACATGAACCCGCTGCAGCTCGAGTACTTCCGCCAGAAGCTGCTCGCCCGCCGCGAAGAACTGGTCGAGGAATCGCGCCAGACCATCGAGAACCTCAAGGACGAAGTGCGCGACGTCGGCGACGAGGCCGAGCGCGCCACCCGCGAGACCGAGAACGCCCTCGAACTGCGCACCCGCGACCGCTACCGCAAGCTGATCAACAAGATCGAGAGCATCATCCGCCGCGTGGACGAAGGCGACTACGGCTACTGCGTCGACACCGGCGAGGAGATCGGCCTGGAACGCCTGGAGGCGCGCCCGCAGGCCGAGCGCACCATCGACGCGCAGGAACGCTGGGAGCACCTGCAGAAGCAACAGGGGGACTAAAGTTTCATATGAAACCATATGGACTCACAAGGATGTGAATCCCTATGATTTCAATAGGTTGTAGTCTCATGAAGTCTCGGGGCTAATCAGGAAATCCCTCGTTTTCGAGGGTGTTTTCCGGGGTTGATTTTGCCTTCCCGCCACTAAGATCGAACGTCGTTGAAGACGTCCGAGGTGTGGTGAAGTGGCAATCGACAAGTTGAACGCAAACCAGATTCGCAGCGCCAGGTGCGGCAAGCACTTCGACGGTGCTGGTCTGTTCCTTCAGGTCCTGGCTAGCGGCAACCGCTACTGGCGGATGAAGTACTACTATGGCGGGCGCGAGAAGCTGATTGCGTTCGGTGTCTATCCCGAAGTGTCTCTGGCGGAGGCGCGTCAACGTCGTGATGAAGCGCGGACCTTGCTGCGCCAAGGCCGGGATCCGGTGATGGCGCGACGTGCGGAACGACGCGAAGCCGTTGCACGAGCCTCCAACAATTTTGAAACCGTCTGCCTGGAGTGGGTCAGGATCAAGGGCTATCGCTGGTCGGAAGGACACCGGCTCGGTGTCATCTCCCAGATGGAGAACGATGTCTTTCCTCGGTTGGGCTGTACGTCGGTTGCCGAGCTGACGCCGGTAGACATCCTTTTCACGGTACGTCAGGTGGAGCGGCGAGGTGCTTTCGATTCTGCCGGACGCCTGCTGCAACGGATACGCAGCGTACTGAATTACGCAGTTGCCACCGGTCGCCTCGTGTCGAATCCAGCCCGGGATCTGCGGAATGTCCTGATCCCGCCGGAGCGTGGTCAACATGCCGCGATGGCGTTTGGAGAGGTAGGAGCCTTCCTGGCGACATTGGATCGCTATCCCGGCAATCCCGAGACCCGGATTGCGTTGGAGATGCTCGTGCATACCTTCGTGCGCAGTCAGGAGGTGCGCCTGGCGCGATGGAGTGAGTTCGATCCAGCAGCGTGGGATCCGAAAGCGGATGGGCGGAAGTATTGGCGGATACCTGCCGAACGCATGAGAAAGCGACGGGAACACGTGGTGCCGCTCTCGCCTCAGGTCCGCGAGCTGTTGGCCCAGCTGCGCCGGTTCACCGGAAACGGTGAGCTGCTTTTTCCGCATCGCAGTGGCGGTGGGCAGGCGATGACGAAGTCCGGTTTGCGCAAGGCCATGGCCTACGCGGGTTTCCAGGGGGAAGCGACAATCCACGGGTTTCGTGCGCTGGCTTCGACGGAACTCAATGAGCGGGGATTCCATGCCGATGCCATCGAGCGGCAACTGGCCCATGAGGAGACGAACAAGAGTCGTCGAGCCTACAACCGGGCCTCGTATCTGGAGGAGCGCTGCAAGATGATGGATGCTTGGTCCGGCCTGCTGGCTTGCGAGAAGCGGACGGCAGCGATGCTTCTCCGTTTAAAGGAGGGGGCCATGTCATCCGGGGCCGGGGATGAACTGCCGGGCAACTGATTGGCAAGGCGCTTCTCAGGCTCTAAGGAAGTCCGGTCTAATCATTTTTGATCAATTCATTGAATTTTTAATCGTTTTTGTGTATCTCTAAGCGCCTGTGATGGCATTTCTCCCAAGCTTCGACGTTTTTGTGCGGGCTGAATTGCCTTCCTTCCTATCAGGAGCGCGCCGATGAGTGACCACCCCGCTGACCCCATAGGAGCTGCATGGCTGGCCCGATCCTACGGGGTGGAGCCGATGGGGCGATTGCCCGTCCTCAGCCAAGTGGGCGGGCGACGCGCGTCGGAGATCAATGAGGGTTTCCGGCTGGAAACGTATCTGGAGATCATGCGGCCTGCGGCTACGCCGGCTGCGCATCTGCAATTCCACTTGCGCCATGAAGTCACGCATTTGGAATTCTTGTCCCGTCTGTTTGCTCAGGCTGGCCCTGATTTCGTCCAGGCGTGGATTGCGGCTGAACCAACTGGGCAGTACGCCCGTCGGGCAGCGTTCCTGTACGAGTGGCTCACCGGTGACCTGTTGCAGGTGCCGGAGCGGTTGGGGGGCAACTACGTCGATGCGATCGACTCCGCCAAGATGGTGGCCGCCTCACCCGAGCGTGCGGTGAAAGTGCAGCGTTGGCGGGTGAACGACAACTTGCCGGGCACACGGGACTTCTGCCCGATGGTGGTGAAGAACGAGGCCGTCGTACGGGCGGCCGAGTTGGACGTAACGGCCCTGTTCGGTGAGTTGACCGACGAGTTTGGCGAGGATCTGCTGATGCGTGCCGCGGCGTGGATGACGCTGCGGGAAAGCCGGGCCAGTTTTGCCATTGAAGGGGAGGCTGATCAGGCGACTCGTGTCCAGCGTTTTGCGGACGTGATGGCACGGCGTACCGGCCAGGGCGAATGGCCGCTGACCGATACAGTGCTGGCCGAATTGCAACGCGAGATCCTTGGTGAGCGGACCACGCTTGTGCGTTTCGGGATACGGCAATCGCCGGTATTCGTGGGTGAGGTAGTGCGCTACCAGGAGGTGGTGCATTACGTGGCCCCGATTGCCGAGGATGTTCCGGAGATGCTCGATGGATTGCGTGTCTTTCTTGAAAGAACGCAGGGACAATCGCCGGTGATGCGTAGCGCCGTGGCGTCGTTCGGCTTCGTCTACATCCATCCCCTGGCCGACGGCAATGGGCGCGTGCATCGGTTCCTGATCAACGACGTATTGCGACGTGATGGGGTGATCCCTGATCCGGTAATCCTGCCAGTGTCCGCAGTCATCACCGACGATGTCGGCGAGCGGCGCAGTTACGAGCGCGTACTGGATCAAATGTCCAAACCCTTGATGCAAGGAGTACGGGAGTACGTAACGTTCGAGCCTGTGCAGACCACCTACTCGGATGGCGTGGTATCGAACTTCGCTTTCGGTGGCGCCGAGCAGGCCAGGCCGCTATGGCGTTATCCGGATCTCGGGCCGCATGTGGCGTTCTTGTCCAACATCCTGGTGCGTACCCTGAAGGAACAGATGCGTGAGGAATCGCGCTACCTTCGTCGTCACGCGCGAGCGCGTGCGGCACTGAAAGAGATCGTCGAGATGCCGGATCAGCAGGCTGACCGGGTGTTGCGTTCGATCGAACAGAATCGGGGTGAACTGAGCAACGTGCTGGCCAAGGAAATGCCGGTTTTGCGAGAACCCGGGGTGTGGTCCGATATCGTCGAGGCGGTTGAGCGGGCTTTCCTCGACTAATTCCCTGCGGTGTGTGGTAGGCACCGAACAATGCTGCTCAGCGTAGCTTGCTGTCAGAGGATGGGGTGGATTGGCTAGCGCATGCCAGAGCCAAAGCTCTACATTAGCGCCGTACCGCCGCAGTCCATGCGCTTGTTCCGATAGGGGCCCAAAATTCTTGGCGCAATCCGTTAAATATTGGCAGACTGCAGGGGATTCGACTCATTGCACGTTTCAGGGGGGGCGGCGATGTATCTCAAGCAAATCGAAGCCAAGAACTTCAGGCTGCTGCACGACGTCCAGTTGCTTCTGGAGAACAGAACGACCGTCATCGTCGGGCGCAATAACAGCGGCAAGACATCCTTGACAGAAGTGATGAAGCGCCTTCTGTCCGATGCCTCTCCCTCTTTTTCCCTGGAGGACTTCTCATTCTGCTGCTACGACCAGTTCTGGGATTCCCATCTCCGAAAATCCGAGGGCGAGGACGAGGTCGAGATAAGGAAGATCTTGCCTGCGATAGAAGTCCGGCTTCGTTTTTCGTATGAGAAGGGCGAGCACCTCGGCCTGCTCAGCGAGTTGATCGTCGACCTCGACCCCGAATGCACGGAAGCCTTGGCCGTCGTCCGGTACGCGCTCAAGGACGGGAAGCTGCCTGAACTGTTTGGCGACTTTGTGGAGACGGACGAGGATGCGAGACCGAACTTCTTCCGCCTCCTCCGCGACCGAATTCCGTCACTGTACGAAACCACCTTCGTCGCCGTCGACCCAAACGATGAAACCAACGAGAAAGGCATTGAAAAGTCGACGCTGAGGAAACTGTGCGTCGGCGGCTTCATCAGCGCACAGCGGGGACTGGATGACGCTAGCCAGAAAGAGCGCGTAGTCATCGGTAAGGTGCTGGAGAATCTGTTCTCGACGGCCAAGAGCAACACGGACGACACGGACAGCCACGTCATCGCCCAGGAACTCGAGGTCGCGGTCAAGTCCATCCAAGACAAGATCGGCAACGACTTCAACGAGAAGCTCGACCAGTTGCTTCCCGCATTGTCGCTATTTGGCTATCCGGGCCTCAACGACCCCAAACTCCTGACCGAAACGACTCTCGATGTCGCCAAGCTCCTGACCAACCACACGAAAGTCCGGTATACCGGATCCAATGGCATCCATCTTCCCGAGGCCTACAGCGGCCTGGGAACGCGCAATATCATCCTGATCCTCCTGCAGCTCCGGGAGTTCTTCAAGCTCTATCTTGCGATGGAGCCCAGGCCCTCGGTGCACCTCATTTTCATCGAGGAGCCTGAGGTCCACCTACATCCGCAGATGCAGGAAGTATTCATCCGAAAAATCGCGGACATCGCATCGGCCTTCAATGAGGAAACCGGTGAGTCGTGGCCCGTGCAGTTCGTCGTTTCGACTCACTCGTCCCATGTCGCCAATGAAGCTCATTTCGAGACGATCCGGTATTTTCTGGCTTCCGCGGACAAGAACGGCACCATCAGCACCAAGGTCAAGGATCTCAGGAGAGGGCTTGCCGGTAAGCCTGAACCGGATCGTACCTTCCTGCATCAATACATGACCCTCACCCGATGCGATCTGTTCTTCGCAGACAAGGCGGTCCTGATCGAAGGCACAACGGAAAGACTGCTGCTACCAAGGATCATCCGGATGTTGGACAAGGACCTTGCGGAGGGAAAGAAGCTCGGTAGCCAGTATCTCTCTGTCGTCGAAGTTGGCGGCGCCTATGCACACATCTTCTTCGACCTCGTCAAGTTCCTTGAGCTCCGGACCTTGGTCATCACCGACCTCGATAGCGTGAAGGCCAACGGCGCCGGCAAGCTCGTAGCCTGCCAAGTGTCGCAGGGACACAAGACCAGCAACGCGTGCCTGAAGTCCTGGTACGACAACAATGACATCACCCCTGCGGAACTGTTGGTGGCCGATGATGCAGCCAGGACCAAAGGCCGGTTGCGGCTCGCGCACCAGTGTCCTGAGACCGAGGCGGGCCCTTGCGGCCGCAGTTTCGAAGATGCGTTCATGCTGGCAAACCCGGAACTCTTCCCGTTGCCGGGACCCGGCGAGCAGGAGAAGGAAACCCAGGCTTGGGAAGAAGCGAAAGAGGTGAAGAAATCCAAATTCGCACTCGAGCATGCCCTGTCCGATGGCGACTGGAATATCCCGCGCTACATCCGGAGCGGATTGGTATGGCTCGCTGAAGGCGACCTGCCCCCTGTGCCCGCGCCACCCGGCGAAGCGGAAGTGGCTGCATGAATGCCGTACCCGAAGTCAGCCCCGCGCTGATCGCCGCGCGGGAAGCGGAAGCACTTGTTGCACAATGCTTGCAGGACCATCGCAACTTCCTGCTCGAAGCCGGCGCCGGCGCGGGCAAGACCTATTCGCTGGTGGGAGCGCTCAAGCACCTCATTGAACATGAGGGTCCCAAGCTACGTAGGAACCACCAGCGCATCGCTTGCATCACCTACACCAACGCGGCCACGGCCGTCATTAACAGCCGCATCGACGGCGACCCGCTGGTCTTTGTCGACACCATCCATGCGTTCTGCTGGTCGCTGATCAGGAAATTTCAGCCGGCGCTGAGGTTATTGGTCGCGGTGATGCCGGAATGGGAAGAGAAGCTGGCCGAGGCCGACGGAATCGGCAGCCGAACCGTCGAGTACGAACTCGGCCACCGCCGTGTCACCGCCGACACCGTCACTCTGCACCACGACGACGTCTTGGGGCTGATGGTTTCTCTGCTCCCGAACGTGAAGTTTCAGGCGCTTCTTGCGCAACAGTACCCATTCGTATTGATAGACGAATACCAGGATACGGACGTGGCGGTGATGACCAGCATGAGCGAGCACCTGCTCGGACGCGCGGCCGGTCCAGTGATCGGCTTGTTCGGTGATCACTGGCAGCGCATTTACGACAGGACATGTGGCCACGTCGCCCATGAAGCGCTGACGGAAATCGGTAAGAAGGCGAACTTCCGCTCAGCGACCAGGATAGTCGATGTCCTGAACAGGATGAGACCAGATCTGCCACAAGCGGCGAAGGACGAGGGTGTCGTTGGTTCGGCGATCGCGTTCCACACCAACGCCTGGCAAGGCGAACGCCGAACCGGCGCGGGAGGCGGACACTGGAAAGGCGATCTCCCCGCCGAGGTGGCCCATGCCTACTTGGCGACGCTCATCAAGAAGCTGGAATCGGACGGGTGGGACCTGGCTCCCCAGCGAACCAAGGTTCTCATGCTCACCCACAATGTTCTTGCTTCAGAGCAGGGCTACGATTCGATCACCAAGATCTTTTCTTATACGGATCAGTTCATAAAAAAAGAAGATCCGCTCATTGCGTTCTTTTGCGACGCGCTCGAACCCGCATGCACGGCTTTCCATCACAAGCGGTTCGGGGAGATGTTCTCGTTGCTTGGCGGCTCGACGCCTGCCGTTTCTTCGCATGGGGACAAGATCGCATGGTTCTCCTCGATGGAGGGCCTCGTCAAGATCCGGATCGATGGGACGATAGGCCAAGTGCTGGACTACATACTCGAACATGCGCATCCGCGACCGCCAGACGCTGTGCTCAGCGCGCTTGGCGAGGCCGCGGAGTGGCATGGTGAGGAAGGGGAAGAGCCGCCACGCCGGGTCCAGCAGATACGGCAGTTGCGGGACGTTCCCTACAAGGAAATCATTGCCCTGGACAGGTTCATCGACGGCTATACGCCGTTCGCAACCAAGCACAGCGTGAAGGGCGACGAGTTCGAGAATGTTCTGGTCGTTCTCGGGCGCGGCTGGAACAAGTACAACTTCGACCAGTTCCTGCAATGGTCGGCCGAAGGAGTGCCGGCCGGCAAGCAGGATGCGTTCGAGAGGAACCGCAATCTGTTCTATGTGTGCTGTTCCCGCCCGATAACGCGATTGGCGCTGCTCTTCACCCAGGAGCTTTCCGACGTCTCTTTGGCAATGCTTGACAACTGGTTCGACGGCGCAACCGAGCCCGCTCCCGCACCATAGGAGGACTGACCATGACCTCTGCCAGGAACTCATCTGTCGAGTTCAAAAAAGAACGGTAGTTCATGCCATGAAGAATGCCGAGTCTGATCCGATCGAGCTGCTCAGGCGGGCTCTCATCACCCTGCACCCAACCGGACAATTGGGATTTGAGGGCCTGACAGGGCTCGTGCTCGGCACGATCTCCGGCATTCCCTTCCGTCTCGCCGGCAGTGGTCTTCAAGGCGGGTCGGACGCCGTATCCTCCTTCACGGCCGACCATGTTGCCTACGAGTGCAAACGCTACGATGGCGCGCTCTCGCGGGAAAGCGTCCTTTCGAAGTTGGCCGAACTGTCGAAACGGCAGGATGTCGACGTCTGGGTGCTTGCAGCCACCACCGCGGTCTCCGCACAGTTGGCCGGCGATGTGGTCGACATCGCAGACGCGCAAGCGCTGGAAGTGGTGATTCTCGATTGGGACGCGATTGCCGGGCTGCCGCTACTTGGCGTTGCATGCGCTATGGTGCAGGACGAAGTGCTGTCGCAGTTCCTGAGTGCATGCGAACTGGGCGACCGGGAAAAGCTGCAGATGGCTGAGGGCATTGCCTGCCTGCGCAACGATACCCGTTTCGACGAGTACGTACAGCAGATAGCGCGACTTATGGATTCCGCGCAGCTGAGCATCGAGAAGATGCGCGCGCGGAACATCAGTTGGTTGAAGGCAGCACTGTCCGACCGTGATGTGGCGAGGCGGGCGTTTGGGCAGCCTCTGGCGCCAGCCGCACCCGCTCCCGGAGGCATAATTCCCCGCCCGAGAATCCATGAGCGCATCCGCGGGCACCTGCATGGGAATGGGGACGGCTCGCCATTATTCGTTACCGGCAACGAAGGCGTGGGCAAGTCCTGGGCCGTGCTTCAATCCTGGCTGTCGTGTCCCGATCCTCCTGCGCTGTTCTATCTGGCACCGGACGCCTTTGTAGGAACCCCAGTCGAAGACTCGATCCACGTGCTGGCGAGGGCCATCGGCCGCCAATGCGGGGACACCGATGTACTCGTGGAAACCCCACGCTGGCGGAGGAAGCTCAAACGCTGGCTTTCTGTTTCTGAGGCGAACCCAGTTCGGTTTGTCGTCTATTTCGATGGCATCAATCAGCAGCAGACCGTCGATTGGGGAAGAACGATCGAGGATATGGACCACGATATCCGGCGGGCGGGCGGCCGTATCGTCGTCTCATCGCGAAGGGCGTACTACGACGCCAACATAGCCACGCGACTGATGTCTTCCAAGCCCTCGACGGTTCCGGTTCCTGATTGGACCGAAGAGGAACGCGACGGCATTCTGCGCGCTCGCGGAGTGGACCCTGGTGTGCTGTCTTCCTCCGTTCTGAGGTGCCCTGCTGAACCCGAGGCTGCTTGGAATTGCAACGGAACTACTAACCAGCGAAGCAATCGAAGGCCTAGAGGAGTTAGATGTCGGTCGGCTGCTGTTCGAACATCTGCTTGCGTCCTATCGCACCGGCGCAAGCTCGATGCCAGCGCACAAGCTGGTTCGGCGCCTAAGTGACCATGCGAAGAACCTCATCGATCGGATAGAAAGAAGTCAGGTCGATGACGTTGGAGTATTCGAGTCCATCGATGCGGTCGTGGAGGAGCACTATTTCCATCCACTGGATGAAGATCCAAGCCGTTACACCCTGAGCCGGGATGGCATCCGACTTGCTTTGGCCCTAGCCGTGCTGGATCGCCTGCAAACAGCGCGGCGCAATGAGCGCGATCTCGTACCTGCCGTGCAGGCGCTTACGGATCCGGTGTCCGCGCTCGACGATACCGCCGGCGTGCTGCTCGCTGCCCTATCCGTAGGCTGTGCCGACGAAAAGGTCCACGACGACATCTGTACTGCGTTGATCATCGCGTTCACCGAAGCGCAGAACCCTAATCACGAAGATCTATTGCCTTTCGTCGCCCTCGCCTCCCGACGACCCGACGCTTTCATGGCAGCGACCCAGCACTTGTGCTTGGAAAAGTCCCATGAGCCGAATCTCGGCTGGGTCAAACTGGCCGTCTGGAGGGTGGCACAGTCGGTCGAGACTTGGCCTGCTCTGTCCAAGCACGTCGAACGATGGTTGGTGACTCATTCCCTGGAACCTTCACGGGCAATCCATCCCGGCCGGGAAGACAGTCTTGAGAAGGTGGAAGCAAAACTACAAGAGGCAAGAACGAAACTGGCTGCAGCCGTTGATGGCCTATCGGATGCAGAACGGCGCCTGTACTCGGGAATCACCGAAATTCCCGCTAATCCGATGTTCTTGCATCGAATCGCCTTCTCCCTTCTCGCCGGCAAGCCACTCGCGCCATATACAGGAGCATTTGCGACCTTTGCCCTTGCGTCCTGTCTGGATCCGCAGCCGTTCCACAACGATGATGACCTCAACTGGCTGTGTTGGCTGAATACCGTCGATTGGCGCGACATGCATGCTGGCCTGCTTGGGCAGGTTGACCTGTTCACCTTGCAAGAGGCCTCCGCCACCGGCCGATGGGCTGCGGTTACCCTTCTTCGCATGACAGGCGCTTCCGAGGATGCGCGCCGTGCGAATGAAATCACGCGCTCGTTGAGATCGAGCGGCGCACCGTACTCACCCGGCGACAGCAGGAGGGGATGGCGCTTTCTCGATCCGAGCGATCCTGATGCCCCGGCTCCGAACAACCTTGAAGAGTGCACGCAGCGCATGCGCGACGTATCCGTCAAGGGAATCTTCAAACATCTCGGGCCAGACTCCGACGATCTCGCCTTCAACGAGACCATCCCGGTGCTCGCCCGGTTCCAGAGCGAGACGGCAGTGGAGAAGATCCGGGAACTGGCTGTCGACGCCGGATCGCGCACCGGGATGGCGTTCCGCCAGTGCATCCTCGCCCTCGACAAGCATGGTGCGGTGATCGGCCAGGATCTTGCCGAGGCATGCCTGAAGATCCGCGAAGGAGATATCCAGGCCCACTGCTCCGGTCTGCCAGACGACCACGCCAGTTTCCTGAGCAACATGTGCCTATCGATCGCGTTCCCGCACGTCTCTGGGACACGACAGTTGGAAGCGCTGCTGGCTGATGCGCCGGGCAAGTCGCTGTTTTTGAGCCTATTCCGGTCGTTCAAGGCCCACGAGGTCGGGCTCCCCCACATTCGGCAGGCACTCGCCGAGGCGGTGGACTCCGGCAATGAGCGTGCAATCTGCTACCTGCTGAGCTTCATCCACTCCATCCCGATGCCAGATTCGTTGGAAGATGCCGTTCTCGCTCTGTGCCGGTTCGACAGCCCGCGCGTAAGGACGTACGCGCTCGCGCTCGTCCTCGATCGGGGGACCGATCGGCAGCTTGCAAGCATGCTCGACGGCGACTGGTCCGCGGCGGAAACGGATGACGACCCCGAGAAGCGTCTCGGTTCTCTGGTCTTGATCCGAGCGGCAAGGTGCTCAGGTGCAGACGCGACTCGGGTCTTTCATCGCATCGCGCCCGAGTATGCGGGCAGGCTTGCCACCACATCCGTCGAGGCCGCAAGAGCTTTTGCATCACTGCTCGATCGGAATATCAGGAATGCCGTCGACGGCAGTGTGGCGCCACCCGCTGTTGACGTCAGTTTTCAGACGGGAATCGACGACGATGACTACGGCATTCATATTTCCACGCAATCGCGTCGCACCAAGGAAAGCGGCCAGGCAGAGGTCGTGCGCCACCTTGGCAATGATCTAGAGAGCTATGAATCGGAGCGACAGTCGAACGAGGACGCATACGACAGGTTCGTGTCCCAGCTTGAGCGCGACGGGGTATCGTTCGTCCTTCATCCGGCGTCGGTGGACGAAATTTCCGCCATCGCTGGAGCAGCTCCGGAATATGTCACGCAATGGACGGAGACGCTTCTCCGCCTGGATAGGGCTCGCCGCCCCTTGTGCAAGAACATCGCGCTAGCTCTCTCAGTACATCTTTCGCAGATGCATCCCGAGCGGGCATTGGATCTCATCGAGGGGTACCTCGAAGTTGACGACTTCGTGACCTTTTCATACGGCCAGGCCCGACTGACGATGGAGCATCGCGCGCTTTGGTCGCCCGGGACATCACCTTTGTTGGACAAGGAGCGGAAGCGTCGTCTCGGCTCGGCGTCGGACGACCATGCGCTCGCGCTGGAAGTCCTGGCAGCAGAACGGTGGGGCCACGGCGAGTTGCTCGATGCTTGCGTTGGGAACTGGATCCTGGCCGTCGAACCTCTCCTCCAAGCGCGAGCGATCGCAATCTGCGGTTTTCGGAACGATGTGAGCGCCTGGATTCCCGAGCTTGAAAGATACGAGGATGCGACAGGCCTGCTAGCCCAGACTTACCGCGCGGCGAAGGATGCTTTCGAGCGCAATCAATGGGCGCACCACTGGTACGGGAATATGTGCAACGCCGAAACATCTGTCGATTTCTGGCGTGCGCTCACACTACTGTCCAAGACCATAGACCATAGGGCAGATCTCTGGCTCAGTCCTCCATCTGACTCGACACGATGGGCCTCGATCTATGCCAATCAGGTTCGCAACATGGCGCAGAACGCCATGAACAAGGTGCGATCAAAACGCGAGCAGAAACTGTTCAACCTCAATAAGCCTAATGCGGAGGTACTATTGCCTTACACACCAAGAAGCGATCGTCGAAATTAACTGCATGTGGTCGATATGTAGTGGAGCACCGTGCAATCTAAGCCAATGTCGTTGGTCAAACTGAAGGCAGATACCGCATGTTCGAGCAACTCCTGTCTCTCCTCGGCAAACCGTTCGTGTTGCCAGCGGCATTTCTTCTGATCGGCGCATGGACCATCAACAAGCTCAGCGTCCTGCACGATTCCAGGAGGCGCAATCGCATCGAATTCCTCGACCGGTGGCAGTCCGTCGACGACATGGATGACATGCGCCTTGAAGTCACCATGCGCCATTTGGTTGGAACCTATCTGCCGGCGGACATCATCCGTAAGATCAGCCGGACTCCGTTTCCGACGCAAACGCTGCTCGACTTGGTCGCCATCTGGCCGTTGGTCCGCTTCGATCACTTAACCGGGCAACTGAACTGGAAGAAACAGGAATTTGGAGACCCAGTGGTCCGTCGCTGGTTGAGGGTGGTGATGATGCTGGGCTATGTAGTGCTCGCGCTGATTGCAGTTTTCTTCTTCTATCTGGCGGTTGGAACCGATCCATCGAGGCCAACGGCATGGATATCGGGACTCAACACGTTGATGTTCGTGGTGTTGGCGGGAAGTTGCCTCGCACGCTTCGACACCTTGGGGGATATCGGGAAGCATGGGGCTACGCTAATAGCTCGTATTAACGCTGCGGTGCCAGAGTAGTGCACATGAACGCCTGTCAATCCGCTTCTTGTCACATTGAGGCCGAGCTTGCATGTGCGAAGTGCTCTATTTTTCGATCATGAGATCGGCGTCCGGCGCACGGATCCTAATGCGAACGATGTGCGGCTGGCTCCGTGCTACGACATCGTTCCCACCGCCTGCTACCTTCTGGAGGATTCGCTGGCGCTGACCTTGGCCGGTTCCTGTTCCGAGCGCGTGCCGACCTGCTCGAATTCGGCAAGCATGCCTGTGGCATTGCCGAAGACACGATTGGCCGTTTCACTGGCAGCGATGAAGCAGGTGATGTGGGAGCAAGAGGGAGCTGGGGGTACCCCTTCATGGCCGGTGAATTGAAATGGGGCTCCGAGCTTTTTAATCGACTATTTGCGTAGTTCTCGGGGTATCTTCGGCAAGGAACCTCTGCGGTTTTCGCAGGCGCCCTGAAAAATGCGAATTAAATATCAATAAAATCAATGGGTTGAAAAGTGATTCGTTATGGAGAAGCAGCAGGGCGACTGATCGGTCGCCGCGCCGATCTTGCGACCACGAAGCCCCGCGCCCGCGGGGCTTCGCGTTTACTGCAACTCGCGCAAATCCAGCCTGCGCAGCTTCGGCGCCGCCGTCGCGGTGATGCCGACCACGCCGAGGATGGCGAAGCCGCCGACGATGACGGCGGGAATCAGCCCCAGCAGCCTGGCCATGCTGCCGGCGTAGAACGCGCCCAGTTCGTTCGACGAGCTGATGAAGATGCCGTTGATCGACGAAACCCGGCCGCGCATCTCGTCCGGCGTGATCAGTTGCATGATCGTGGTGCGCAGGACCACCGAAACCGCGTCGCAGGCGCCGTAGGCCAGCAGGATCGCGAACGACAGCCAGAAGTGGCGCGACAGCCCGAAGGCGATCACGCACAGCCCGAAGCCGGCCACCGCGTACAGCAGCGTGCGCCCCGCGTGCCGCATCGGCGGATGCCGCGCCAGCCACAGCCCCATCACGATCGCGCCGGCCGCCGGCGCCGCGCGCAGGATGCCCAGCCCCTGCGGGCCGTAATGCAGGATGTCGTGGACGAAGGCGGGCAGCATCGCCACCACGCCGCCGAGCAGCACCGAGAACATGTCCAGCGCCATCGCGCCGAGCATGACCTGCTGCGAGAACACGAAGCGCGCGCCCTCGGCGATGCTGGCGAAGATCGGCGCGCCGCCGATGGCGGGCTTCGGTTCCTCGACCCGCAACAGCGCCAGCGCGACGATCGCCAGCCCGGCGAAGCCGCAGGCGACCGCATAGGCCAGCGGCGTGCCGCTGAAGCCGACCAGCAGCCCGCCCAGCGCCGGGCCGAGCACGGTGCCCACGTCGAACACGATGCCGCCCAGCGCGGCGCCGCGCGCATAGTCCTCGCGCGGCATGACCCGCGCGAACATCGCGTTGTAGATGGGGCTCAGGAAGGAGCGCGCCGCGCCGGTGAACACGATGGCCGCGTAGATCGGCCAGGTCCCCTTCGCCGGCACCAGGCCGAGGGCCACGGCGACCAGGATCAGCGCGGTCAGCAGCAGGGCCGCGCTTGCCGCCATGCCCAGCCTGCGCCGAGGCAGGTGGTCGACCAGGTAGCCGGCGAACGGCGCCACGCAGAGGTAGGGCAGCACTTCCGCCAGCCCGACCAGGCCGAGGCTGAAGGTGTCGCCGGTGAGCTTGTAGATGTGCCAGCCGACCGTGACCGCGACGATCTGGTAGGAAAAGATGGTGCAGAGGCGGAACGCGAGCAGTTCGGTGAAGCGGCGGTTGCGCAGCAGCGCGAGCGTGCTGGCGCGCGGCTTGCCGGCCTCGTCGCTCACGCCAGCCTCGCCCGGGCGTCCGTGCCGTTTTCCGCCGCTTGCGCGGCCTGGCGGATGAAGCCCAGCAGCGCGGCCAGGCCGTTGCTGCGGGTCGGCGACAGGTGCTTGGCCAGGCCGATGTCGGCGATGTAGCTGGCCTCGGTGTCGAGGATTTCCCGGGCGCTGCGCCCCGAATAGACCCGCAGCGCCAGGTAGATCAAACCGGAGACGATGGCCGAATCGCTGACCGCGCGGAAGTCCAGCTTGTCCGCATCGCCTTCGGTCACGATCCAGACCAGCGACTGGCAGCCGAGCAGGCGGTGCTCCTCGGTCCTCCATTGCTCGGGGAAGGGCGGCAGCTTGCGGCCGAGGTCGATCAGGTACTGGTAGCGCTCGGACCAGTCGCCGAAGAAGGCGAACTCCTCGCGGATCGCCTGCTGCGCCTCGGCGGCGGTGGGTTCGAGGGGAAAGGTCTTTTCGGTCACAACATCAGTTTCTCTATGGTTTGCCATTCCCGCGAAGGCGGAGCCTCCAGCGGACGGATGTCCGGTCATGACGGCAAGAGCTAGGCGCGTTTCCAGCGTACGCCTTGCGGCGTGTCTTCCAGCAAAACGCCTTCGGAAGCCAGCTGCTCGCGGATCGCGTCGGCGCGGGCGAAATCCCGGGCTTTCTTCGCCGCGGCGCGCTCGTCGACCAGCGCCTGGATGCGCGCGTCGTCGTCGTTCGACGCGCCGCGCGCGAACCATGCCGCCGGGTCCTGCTGCAACAGGCCGAGGACGCGACCGGCGCCGAGCAACTGCGCCTTCAACTCGTGTTTCGCGTCGGCGCCGGCGGCCTTGCGCGCCTCGCCGGCGATGCGTGCGACTTCGGCCAGCGCCAGCGGCGTGTTGAGGTCGTCGTCCAGCGCGTCTTCGACCGATGGCGGAATCGCGGCCGTGGCATCGACGTCGGCCAGGTCGCGCAGCGTGCCGTACAGCCGATCCAGCGTGCGCACGCTCTGCTCGATCAGCGCGTCGTTCCAGTCCAGCGGCTGCCGGTAGTGCGCCGACAGCAGCGCGTAGCGCAGCGCCTCGGGCGGATGCTTCTGCAGCAGGTCGTGCACGCGCTCGATGTTGCCCAGCGACTTGCTCATCTTCGCGCCACCGAAGTTCAGCATGCCGTTGTGCAGCCAGAAGCGGGCGAAGACCTTGCCGCCGTGCGCGCATTCGCTCTGCGCGATCTCGTTCTCGTGGTGCGGGAACTGCAGGTCGACGCCGCCGGCGTGGATGTCGATGGTCCGGCCCAGGTGCGCCTCGGCCATCGCCGAGCACTCGATGTGCCAGCCGGGGCGGCCGCGGCCCCACGGCGAATCCCAGCCCGGCAGGTCGTCCGAGGATGGCTTCCACAGCACGAAATCGCCCGGATCGCGCTTGTACGGGGCCACTTCGACCCGGGCGCCGGCCAGCATTTCCTCCGGGTCGCGCCGCGACAGCTTGCCGTAGCCGTCAAAGCTGGCGACCGCGAACAGCACGTGGCCCTCGGCGGCGTAGGCGTGGCCGCCGGCGATCAGGTTCTCGATCATCGCGATCATCTGCGCGATGTGCCCGGTCGCGGTCGGCTCGATGTCGGGGGCGAAGTCGCCGTCGACGCCCAGCCCGGCCATGTCCTCGCGGTAGGCCGCGGCGAAGCGTTCGGCGATCGCGGAGATCGGCACCCCGGCCTCGGCTGCGGCGGCGTTGATCTTGTCGTCCACGTCGGTGATGTTGCGCGCGTAGCGCAGCCGGCCGTAGCGCCGGCGCAGCAGCGCCGCCAGCACGCCGAACACCACCGGCCCGCGCGCGTTGCCGATGTGCACGTAGTTGTAGACGGTGGGCCCGCACACGTACATCGTCGGGCAGGCGGGGTCGAGCGGCGCGAACGGTTCGAGCCGCCGCGTCAGGTTGTTGTGCAGGCGCAGGCTCATGGGGGGCAGGACTGGGGAACCCGGCAATTCTACCGGCGCGCCGGCGCGGGTGGGGCGCGGTTCAGCCCCACTCAAGGCGCGCCGCCTACACTGGACCCGGTTTCCAAGCCACCGGAACGCCCGCCGCATGCGCTTTCCCCGCCGTTGTCTTTTCTCGTTGTGCCTGGCGCTGGCCGTCCCGGCGCCGCTGCTGGCCCAGAGCGTGGACGAGGCCCCGCTGCAGATGGAAAACGTGCGCCTGGACTACGCCCAGGTGCTGAACGTCGAGCCGGTGTACGAGACCCTGCGCGCGACCCGTTCCGAAGTGGTCTGCGAGGATGCGCCCAAGCCCGCGAAGCAGGCCGCCAGGACGGGGCAGGAAGAGGAAGGGCGCTGGGCGCGGATGTGGGGCTCGGTCAAGGGACTGTTCGGCGGCGACGAAAAGCACGAGCAGGCCAAGCCGGCCGCTGCGGAGCCGGCCCCGCGCTGCCGTTCGGTGCCGTCGTCGCGCGAGTACCAGCGTCCGGTCGCCTACGACGTGGACTACATGTACAAGGGCATGAAATACCGCTCGCGCCTGCCCGAGGATCCCGGCAACCGCTTGCGCATCCGCATTTCGGTGGCGCCGTACCTTCCCGGGCGGGACGGCGGCGATTGACCGGCCGCCATCGCGGGCCCGCGCCTTGCACGGCGGGTCCGCACATGCGAACATTCGCGCGATGAACACGACCGCCCACCCCCACGCCAGCGCCGCCCGGATGGCCTCGGGCATGACTTCGCGCGCGCGCCGACCGGAACCCGATTCCTTCGCTGGGTAACCGGAGCCTCGTGCTGTTCGTTCGGAAACCCAGCCTGAAGCTGGGTTTTTTCGTTTTCGCCGCCGCAAATGTTTCATCAGCAAGGAATTCCCTCATGTCCCCCAAGCCAGGCTCCATCGGATCCACCTCCATCAGGCACTTCCTCAATACCCAGGACTGGAGCCGCACCGACCTGGATGCGTTGCTGGCGCAGGCCGCCGCGTACAAGCGGGACAGGATCGGCGATGCGCTGAAGGGTAGATCGATCGCGCTGGTGTTCTTCAACCCGTCGATGCGCACCCGCACCAGTTTCGAGCTGGGCGCCTTCCAGTTGGGCGGTCATGCGGTGGTGCTGCAGCCGGGCAAGGACACGTGGCCGATCGAGTTCGACCTCGGCACGGTGATGGACGGCGACACCGAGGAGCACATCGCCGAAGTGGCGAAGGTGCTGGGCCGCTACGTCGACCTGATCGGCGTGCGCGCCTTCCCGAAGTTCGTGGACTGGCGGCGGGACCGCGAGGACGTCGTGCTGAAGTCGTTCGCGAAGTATTCGCCGGTGCCGGTGATCAACATGGAGACCATCACCCACCCGTGCCAGGAACTGGCGCACGCGCTGGCCCTGCAGGAGCATTTCGGCACCACCGACCTGCGCGGCAAGAAGTACGTGCTGACCTGGACCTACCATCCGAAGCCGCTGAACACCGCGGTCGCCAACTCGGCGCTGACCATCGCCACGCGGATGGGCATGGACGTGACCCTGCTGTGTCCGACGCCGGACTACGTGCTCGACGAGCGCTACATCGGCTGGGCGAAGGACAACGTGGCCGAAAGCGGCGGATCGTTCGCGATCAGCCACGACATCGAAAGCGCCTACGCCGGCGCCGACGTGGTCTACGCCAAGAGCTGGGGCGCGCTGCCGTTCTTCGGCAACTGGGCGCCGGAAAAACCGATCC
Organism: Pseudoxanthomonas sp.; assembly: GCA_047601245.1. Taxonomy (GTDB): domain Bacteria; phylum Pseudomonadota; class Gammaproteobacteria; order Xanthomonadales; family Xanthomonadaceae; genus Pseudoxanthomonas_A. Next base: position 1,422,111 of record JASGJU010000002.1, on the reverse strand, counting down.
GCGACCAGTACAAGCACTTCATCGTCGACGAGGCCAAGATGGCGCTGACCAACAACGGCGTGTTCTCGCACTGCCTGCCGCTGCGCCGCAATGTCAAGGCCACCGACGCGGTGATGGATTCGCCCAACTGCATCGCCATCGAAGAGGCCGAGAACCGCCTGCACGTTCAGAAGGCGATCATGGCCGCGCTGGCGAATCCGTAATCCACTTTTCCTACGCTACCGAAACCGGAAGACCCCACATGAGCAGCAAAGACATCGTCCTCGCCTTCTCCGGCGGACTCGACACCAGTTTCTGCGTCCCGTACCTGCAGGAGCAGGGCTGGAACGTGCACACCGTGTTCGCCGACACCGGCGGCGTGGACGCCGAGGAGCGCGCGTTCATCGAACAGCGCGCCGCCGAACTGGGCGTGGCCTCGCACGTCACCGTCGATGGCGGACCGGCGATCTGGGAAGGCTTCGTCAAGCCTTTCGTCTGGGCCGGCGAGGGCTACCAGGGTCAGTATCCGCTGCTGGTGTCCGATCGCTACCTCATCGTCGACGTCGCGCTCAAGCGCGCGGCCGAACTCGGCACGAACGCGATCGCGCACGGCTGCACCGGCATGGGCAACGACCAGGTGCGCTTCGACCTCGCGATCAAGGCGTCGGGCGACTACCGGATCCTCGCGCCGATCCGCGAAATCCAGAAGCAGCACACCCAGACCCGCGCCTACGAACAGAAGTACCTGGAGGAGCGCGGCTTCGGCGTGCGCGCCAAGCAGAAGGCCTACACCATCAACGAGAACCTGCTGGGCGTGACCATGTCCGGCGGCGAGATCGACAAGTGGGAAGCGCCCGGCGAAGGCGCGCGCGGCTGGTGCGCGCCGCGCAGCGCGTGGCCGCTGGAACCGTTGCAGGCCACGCTGAAGTTCGTCAACGGCGAAGCGATCGAACTGGACGGCAAGCCGCTGGCCGGCGCGCAGCTGCTGGCCAAGCTCAACACCCTGTTCGCTTCCTACGGCGTCGGCCGCGGCGTCTACACCGGCGACACCGTGATCGGCCTGAAGGGCCGCATCGTCTACGAAGCGCCGGGCCTGACCGCGCTGCTGGCCGCGCACCGCGCGCTGGAGGACGCGGTGCTGAGCAAGCAGCAGAACCGCTTCAAGCCGGAGGTGGCGCGCAAGTGGGTGGAACTGGTTTACGAAGGCTTCTACCACGATCCGCTGAAGACCGACCTGGAGGCGTTCCTGGCTTCGTCGCAGGCCACGGTCAATGGCACGGTCACGCTGCGCACCTCGGGCGGGCGGGTCGATGCGGTGGCGGTGGAATCGCCGCACATCCTCAACGCCAAGGGCGCGACCTACGCGCAGTCGGCCGACTGGGGCGTGGAGGAGGCCGAGGGCTTCATCAAGCTGTTCGGCATGAGCTCGACGCTGTGGGCCGAGGTCAACCGTTGAGCCGGATGCCTTGAATCCGATGTTGACTTCCCTTTTCCAGTACAAGGCATGGGCGAACGCGGGTCTGCTGGCGGCCGTCGCCGGCATCGACGGTGAGCGTTTCCCGGACGAGTTGCGCAAGGCGATCCGGATCCTGAACCACACCCACGTGGTGGACCGGATCTTCGCCGCGCACCTGACCGGAACGACGCATGCGCATGCCGCCACCAACACCGAAGAGACGCCGGGACTGGCCGCGCTTGCCGAAGGCGTCCGCCGGTCCGATGCGTGGTACGTCGGTTACGTGCGCGACCTGGAAACGGGAAGCATCGACGAACGGATCCGTTTCCGCTTCACCGACGGCCAGGCGGGCGAGATGTCGCGCGGCGAAATGCTGCACCACCTGATCGCGCACGGCGCCTACCACCGCGGCGCGGTCGGCGCGATCCTGAAATCGCTGTCGATCAAGCCGCCGGCGGACACCTTCACCGCGTATCTGCACGCCACGCAGCCGCAGCGCCGGGAAGCGGCGGCGTCGCAGGGAAACGGAAACGCCGCATGAGCCTGCTCGATTTCACCTTGATGCATCTGCAAAGGCTGGTGTCCTTCGACACCCGCAATCCACCGCGCGCGATCACCACCGGCGGCATCTTCGACTACATCCGCGGGCAACTGCCGGATTTCGACGTCGAAGTGACCGACCACGGCGCCGGCGCGGTGTCGCTGCTGGCGAGGCGCGGAAATCCCAGGCGCGTGTTCAACGTGCACCTGGACACCGTGCCGGATTCGCCGCATTGGTCCGCGGATCCGCACCGGCTGCGCGTCACCGAAGACCGCGCCATCGGGCTGGGCGCCTGCGACATCAAGGGCGCGGCGGCGGCGCTGATCGCGGCGGCGCAGGCGGGCAAGGGCGACGCCGCGTTGCTGTTTTCCAGCGACGAGGAAGCCAACGATCCGCGCTGCATCGCCGCCTTCCTCGCAAGGAACGCACGCGAGTACAGGTTCCGCGAGGCGATCGTCGCCGAGCCCACCCGCGGCGAGGCGGTGCTCGCGCATCGCGGCATCGCGGCGGTGCGCATGGCGTTCAAGGGCCAGGCGGGACATGCCAGCGCCGAGAACGCGCTGCAACTGTCCGCGCTGCACAACGCGATGCGCTGGGGCGTCTCCGCGCTGGATTACGTGGAGGCGCAGAAGCACTTGCGTTTCGGTGGCCTGACCGGCCTGCGCTTCAACATCGGCAAGGTCGAGGGCGGCATCAAGGCGAACGTGGTCGCGCCCAGCGCGGAAGTGCGTTTCGGCTTCCGCCCGCTGCCGTCGCAGGACGCGGACGAACTGCACGCGGCGTTCAGGGCCTGGCCAATCCCGACGCGCTGGCCGAATACGAGCCGACCTTCTGGGGGCCGTCGTTGCCGTCCGGCGACGTGGCCAAGGCCGAGGAGCGTCGCCTGCAGGCGCGCGACCTGGCCGACGAATTGAATCTTCCGGTCGGCAACGCGGTCGATTTCTGGACCGAGGCCTCGCTGTTCTCCGCCGCCGGCCTGACCGCGCTGGTCTACGGCCCCGGCGACATCGCCCAGGCGCACACCGCCGACGAATGGGTTTCCCTGCAACAACTCCGGAATTACGCCGAAACCGTGCAACGCCTCTTCTCCCAATGAACATCGAATCCAACAAGCAGACCCGGCAGACCATCGTCAAGCTGCTCTCCAACATGGGCAGCGCGAAGGAGATCGACCAGTACCTGAAGCGGTTCTCGGAACTGGACGCCAAGCGCTTCGCCGTGATCAAGGTCGGCGGCGCGATCCTGCGCGACAACCTGGACGAACTGGTGTCGTCGCTGTCGTTCCTGCAGCAGGTCGGCCTGACCCCGATCGTGATCCACGGCGCCGGTCCGCAACTGGACGAGGAACTGGCCGCCGCCGGCATCGAGAAGAAGACCGTCGACGGCCTGCGCTTCACCGGCAGCGAGGCGCTGGCCATCGTGCGCAAGGTGATGATCCGCGAGAACATGAAGCTGGTGTCGGAACTGCACGCCCAGGGCGTGCATGCGACCTCGCTGACCACCAACGTGTTCGAGGCCGAATTCCTCGGCCTGGACGCCTATGGCCTGGTCGGACGCGTGTCGCGGGTGGAGACCTCGGCGATCGAGGCGGCGATCCGCATCGGCGCGATCCCGGTGATCGCCAGCCTCGGCGTCACCGTCGGCGGCCAGTACCTGAACGTCAACGCCGACTGGGCCGCGAACGAACTGGTCAAGACCCTGCAGCCGTACAAGATCGTGTTCCTGACCGGCACCGGCGGCCTGCTCGACGAGCACGGCAAGCTGATCGAGTCGATCAACCTGACCACCGAGTACGACGAACTGATGGCGCAGCCGTGGATCAACGGCGGCATGCGCGTGAAGGTGGAGCAGATCAAGGAACTGCTGGACGCGCTGCCGCTGACCTCGTCGGTGACGATGACCAAGCCCGGCGAACTGGCCAAGGAACTGTTCACCCATCGCGGCTCGGGCACCATGATCCGCCGCGGCGAGCGCGTGCTGCGCTTCGAGTCGTGGGACGGCGTGGACCGCGAGCGGCTGCGCGCGCTGATCGAATCCAGCTTCGGCCGCACCCTGGTCGACGACTACTTCGACAAGACCACGCCATACCGCGTCTACGTCAGCGAGACCTACCGCGCGGCGATGGTCCTGACCCGGGAAGAGGGTTTCGCCTACCTGGACAAGTTCGCCGTGCTCGACGAGGCGCAGGGCGAGGGCCTCGGCCGCGCCGTGTGGCACGTGGCGCGGGAGGAGAACCCGAAGATGTTCTGGCGCTCGCGCCACAACAATCCGGTCAACATCTTCTATTACAGCGAATCCGACGGCTGCTACAAGCAGGACAAGTGGAAGCTGTTCTGGTACGGCATCGATGACTTCAACGACATCGCCCGTTGCGCGCGCCATACCGCGACGCGGCCGGCGAGCTGGGTGGAATGACGATGCCCGACGTGCCGCTGCCGCAAGCCTGGCGCGAAACGCCGACCCTGCAGGGCCGGTGCGTGCGCCTGACGCCGCTGGCGATGGAGTACGCCAGCGGCTTGCGTGCGGCGCGCGACCACGCGGGCCTGGACGGCCTGTGGTTCACCAACATCCCCGACCGCGACGGCGTCGCCGCCTATGTCGAAAAGGCGCTGCTTTCGCACGGCAGGGGCGAGAGCCTGCCGTTCGCCGTGCTGGACGCCGACGGCGCAATCGTCGGCACCACCCGGCTGTACGCGCTGGAGGATAGCGTGCCGAGGGCGCTGATCGGCTATACGTGGTACGCGCCGAGGGTGCAGCGCACCGGCCTGAATACCGAGGCCAAGCTGTTGCTGCTGCAATACGCGTTCGAGGCCATGCGCTGCATCTGCGTGGGGTTCGAGACCAGCACGCACAACGCGCGTTCGCGCACGGCCATCGCCCGGCTGGGCGCGAAGCAGGATGGCGTCCTGCGCAACCACAAGCGCCACGCCGACGGCAGTCCGCGCGACACGGCGCTGTACTCCATCATCGACAGCGAGTGGCCGCAGGTGAAGCGCGATCTGCTGGCGAAGCTGCATTCGCACGAGGTTTCCGCATGAACACGAAGAAAGTCGGCATCGTCGGCGCGCGCGGCCACACCGGCAGCGAGCTGATCCGGATGGTCGCCAACCATCCGCAATTCGACCTGGCCTTCGTCTCGTCGCGCGAACTCGACGGGCAGCCGGTGACGGAACGCAACCCGGCGTATGCGGGCGGGCTGCGCTACGAGAACCTGTCGCCGCAAGCGGCCGCGGAAAAGCGCGCCGACGCGGTCGTGCTGGCGTTGCCCAACGGCAAGGCCGGCGACTATGTGGCCGCGATCAACGCGGCGAAGGTCGGCCCGGCGGACCATGATCCGGTCGTCGTCGACCTGTCCGCCGATTACCGCTTCGACGACGCCTGGTTCTACGGCCTGCCGGAACTGACGCGGGACAGGTACGCCGGGCAGAAGCGGATCAGCAATCCCGGCTGCTATGCGACCGCGATGCAGCTCGCGATCGCGCCGCTGCTGGACCGGCTGGCCGGCCCGCCGCAATGCTTCGGCGTGTCCGGCTATTCCGGCGCCGGCACCACGCCGTCGGACAGGAACGACGTCGAATTGCTGCGCGACAACCTGATGCCGTACTCGCTGGCCGACCACATGCACGAGCGCGAGGTCTCGCGCCAGCTCGGCGTGCCGGTCGAGTTCATGCCGCACGTCGCGCCGCATTTCCGCGGCATCACCCTGACCGCGAACCTGTGGCTGCAGCAGCCGGCCAAGGTCGAGGAAGTCCGCGAGCTGTACCGCAAGCGCTACCGCGACGAACCGCTGATCCGCGTGAGCGACGCCGCGCCGTGGGTGAGCCGGATCGCGAACCGGCACGGCGTCGAAATCGGCGGTTTCACCGTGGCCCCGGGCGGCAAGCGCGTAGTCGTGGTGGCGACGCTGGACAACCTCCTTAAGGGCGCGGCGACGCAGGCGATGCAGAACCTGAACCTCGCCTTCGGCTTCGACGAACTGGCGGGGATCCCGTCGCAGGATTTCTTTTCGGAGGCGGCATGAGCGACCTGCTGTGGCAGAAACCCGGCGTCGCGGTCGACGCGCAGATCCAGAAGTTCCTCGCCGGCGACGACGTGCTGCTGGACCGCGAGTTCTTCCTGCACGACATCGCCGCCAGCGCGGCGCATGCCGAAGGCCTGCAACGCATCGGCATCCTGACCGCCGACGAACTGGCGGGCCTGAAGCGCGAACTGGCCGCGCTGGCCGACGATTTCCGCGGCGGCGCGTTCGTGCTGGACGAGCGCTACGAGGACGGCCATTCGGCGATCGAATTCCGCCTGACCGAACGCCTGGGCGACGCCGGCCGCAAGATCCACACCGGGCGCAGCCGCAACGACCAGATCCTGGTCGCCACCCGGCTGTGGCTGAAGGAGAAGCTCGCGCGCGTGGCCGGCCTGTGTCGCGACGTCGCGCGGGTCGCGCTCGACCGCGCGCAGGCCGAGAAGGACCTGCCGCTGCCCGGCTACACCCACGTCCAGCGCGCGGTGGTCTCTTCCGCCGGCATGTGGTGGGCCGGCTGGGCCGAGGCCTTCATCGACGACGCCGTTCGCGCCGCGGACACGCTGAAGCTGGTCGACTGCAATCCGCTGGGCACCGCTGCCGGTTACGGCGTCAACCTCAAGCTCGATCGCGAGCACACCACGCAGGCGCTCGGTTTCGCGCGCATGCAGGTGTCGCCGATCTACGCGCAACTGTCGCGCGGCAAGTTCGAGCTAGCGGCGCTGGAGGCGCTGGGCAGCGCCACCCTCGACCTGCGCCGTGCGGCATGGGACCTGTCGCTGTTCACCAGCGCCGAGTTCGGTTTCGTGGCGCTGCCGGCACAGTACACCACCGGCAGTTCGATCATGCCGAACAAGCGCAATCCGGACGTGATCGAACTGATGCGCGCCACCCACGCCAGCGTCGCCGCCGCGCGCACCGAGATCGAGCAGTTGCTGTCGCTGCCCTCGGGCTACCACCGCGACCTGCAGGCCAGCAAGGGCGCGATCTTCCACGGCTTCGGCCGCGGACTGGCCGCGCTGGAACTGCTGCCGGCGTTGTTCGCCAACCTCGAGTGGCGCGAAGACAGGCTGCGCGCCGCGATCGACGGCGGCATGTACGCCACCGACGTCGCGGTCGAGGCCGCCATCGCCGGCGTGCCGTTCCGCGAGGCCTACAAGGCCGCCGCGGCCGCGAGCGACAAGGCCGGCGAGGGCAGGACGCCGGAATCCAGCCTGGCCGCGCGCACCTCGCCCGGCGCGGCGGCGGACCTGCGCCTGGACGAATTGAACGCGCGCTGGGATTCGCTGGCGTCATGAGCCCGCCCGCCGCCTTCGCCGAACAGGCCTTGCCGCAATGGAAACGCGCGGTGCTCAAGGTCGGCAGCAGCCTGCTGGCCGCCGATGGCGAAGGCCTGAGCCCGCGCCACGCGCTGGGGCTGGCGCAGTTCGTCTCCGCCAGCCTCGTCGCCGGGCGCGAAGTGGTGATCGTCTCCTCCGGCGCGGTCGCTGCCGGGCGCGGCATCCTGCACCGCAAGGCCGAACGCGGCGTCGCGATGGCCGAACGTCAGGCGCTGGCGGCGCTGGGACAGGCGCAACTGATCGGACTGTGGCAACGCTTCTTCGAGCGTCCGGTCGCGCAGGTGCTGCTGACCCACGACGACCTGCGCAACCGCCGCCGCTACCTCAATGCCCGCGCCACCTTGCGCGAGCTGCTCGCACTCGGCGCGCTGCCGGTGGTCAACGAGAACGACACCGTCTCGGTCGACGAACTCAAGCTCGGCGACAACGACAACCTGGCCGCCACCGTCGCCGCGCTGGTCGACGCCGACGCGCTGTTCGTCGCCACCGACATCGACGGCTTCTATTCGGCCAATCCGCGCGTCCACGCGCACGCGCGGCCGATCCTTGACGTCGAGGCGTTGACGCCGGCGTTCCTGGCGATGGCCGGCGACGCCGGCAGCGCGGCCGGCACCGGCGGCATGCGCACCAAGCTGGAAGCGGCGGCGAAGGCGGCCGCGGCCGGCATCGAGACCTTCCTGTTCAACGGCGCCGACGCGGCCACGGTGCAGTCGCTGGCGCAGGGCCGGCTGCGCGGCACCCGCTTCCGCCCCGCGCAGAACCGGCTGGCCGCGCGCAAGTCGTGGCTGCGCCACGCGCCGGTCGAAGCCGGCCGCATCGTCGTCGATGCCGGCGCGGCGAAGGCGATGCGCGAGAAGGGCGCTTCGCTGCTGCCGGGCGGGGTGACCGGCGCCGAAGGCGACTTCCGCCGCGGCGACATGATCGAAGTCGCCTTGCGTGAAGGCGACGGCGTTGTCCAGGCCGTCGCCCGCGGCATCAGCCAGTATTCGGCCGTCGACGTGCGCCAGATCGCGCGCCGGCATTCGCGCGACATCGAGGCGATCCTGGGTTACAACTACGGCGAAAACGTCATCCACCGCGACGACCTGGTGCTGCTATGACCGACATCAAATCCCTCGCCCTGGCCTGCCGCGAGGCATCGCAGGCGCTGGCGCAGTTGCCCACCGCGGACAAGAACGCACTGCTCGAAGCGATGGCGCGCGCGCTGGAGGCCGACGCCGCAGCTATCCTCGCCGCCAACGCGCGCGACATCGAGGCGGCGAAAGCCAAGGGCATCGGCAGCGCCATGCTCGATCGCCTGCTGCTCAACGAAAAACGGCTGGCCGACGTCGCCGCCGCATTGCGCGAAGTCGCCGCGCTGCCCGATCCGGTGGGCTTGGTCACCCGCCGCGAGACGCGCCCCAACGGCATCGTGGTCGAACGCGTGCGCGTGCCGCTGGGCGTCATCGCGATGGTCTACGAGGCGCGGCCGAACGTCACCGCCGACGCCGCCGCGCTGTGCATCAAGGCCGGCAACGGCGTGATCCTGCGCGGTGGTTCCGAGGCCATCCATTCCAACACCGCGATCGCTGCTGCGCTGAAGCGCGCGCTGCACGAGGCCGGGCTGGACGCCGCGGCGCTGACCCTGGTCGAGGAGCCTGCGACGCGAAACCATCCTGGAGCTGATCCAGTTGACCGACATCGTCGACCTGGCGATCCCGCGCGGCGGCGAGGGCCTGATCCGCTTCGTCGCCGAGCACGCGCGCGTCCCGGTCATCAAGCACTACAAGGGCGTCTGCCACCAGTTCGTCGACGCCAGCGCGGACCTCGACGTGGCGCTGCGCCTGCTGCTGGACGGCAAGGTCGCCAAGCCCAGTGCCTGCAACGCGCTGGAGACCCTGCTGGTGCACCGGGACATCGCCGCCGATTTCCTGCCGAAGGCGGCGGAGCTGCTGCGCGGCCGCGGCGTGGAACTGCGCGGCGACGCCCGCGCGCTGGCGCTGATGCCCGACGCCAAGCCGGCCACCGAGGACGACTACGCCGCCGAATACCTCGACCTGGTCATCGCCGTGCGCGTGGTCGATTCGCTGGACGAGGCCATCGCCCATATCCGCAAATACGCGTCCGACCACACCGAGGTCATCGTCACCCGCGACGAGGCCAATGCGCGCAAGTTCGTCGAATCGCTGCGCTCGGCGGTGGTGATGGTCAACGCCTCGTCGCGCTTCAGCGACGGCGGCGAACTGGGCCTGGGCGCGGAGATCGGCATCTCGACCACGCGCCTGCATTCCTATGGACCGATGGGCCTGGAGGCGCTGACGGTGGAGCGTTTCGTGGTGCGCGGCGAAGGGCAGGTGCGGCATCCGGACCTGCAGCAAGCGTAGCTGCAGCGCTACCAGCAATCCTCCAGCCGCCGCGGCCGGCAGGCGAACCACGCGCCCGTCACCGCCAGGCCGGCGCAGAGCAGCAGGAAAGCGAACGGCGTCTGCCAGCCGTGGGTCAGCGAATGCAACCAGCCGAACAGCAGCGGTCCCAGGCAACTGAGGGCGTAGCCCACGCCCTGCATGAAGCCCGACAGGGCCGTCGCCCCGCGCGGCGTGCGCGTGCGCAGGTTGATCAGGGTCAGCGTCAGCGGGAACGTGCTTGGCCCCACGCTCAGCAGGACCACCCACAGCACCGGCGCTCGCATCGGCGCCCACAGCAGTCCGGCGAACGCGGCCAGATAGAACAGCGAACAGCCCAGCACCAGCGCGAACGGATTGCGCAGGCGCACGGCCAGCAGCGGCATGATCAGCGCGCCGACCAGGCCGAGGGCAGAGAACAGCGCCAGCATCGCGCCGCCGAAGGCTAGGCTGGCGCCGGCCTCGACCAGCAGCTTCGGCAGCCAGGTGAACACCGCATAGGTGATCGACGAGGTCATGCCGAACAGCAGCGCCATGCCCCAGCCCAGCGAAGTGCGCCAGACGCGTCCCGCCGGCGCGGGCGCGGCCAGTTCGGGCGCTTCGTCGCCGGGCCGCACGGCCGCGTCGCGCAGCCGCGCCAGCGCCGTGCCGGCCTGGCGTTCCCTGTGCAGCACGCCGATCCACGGCAGCGCGGCCGCGACCGCCAGCAGCGACCAGGCGCCCAGCGAGACGCGCCAACCGGCGGCGTCGGCCAGCGGCACCGCCGCCAGCGCCGGCAGCATCGTTCCCAGTTGCAGCACGGTGATGTAGGCGGTGCTGACCGCGCCGACCCGGTCGGCGAAATAGCGCTTGACCAGCGGCGGCAGCACGACGTTGCCGATGCCCATGCCGACCAGCGCCAGCGCGTTGGCGGCCAGCAACCCGCCGGCGCCGCCGGCCAGCGCGCGCGCCAGCAGCCCCGCGGCGGCCAGCGCCATCGCCAGCAGCGCCGTGCGCTCCAGGCCGACGCGATGGCCCAGCGCCGGCGTCAGCACGCCGGCCAGGGCGAAGGCCGCGGTCGGCGCCATGCCGAGGACGCCCATCATCGCGGGGCCGAAGTCGAGCGCCGAACCCAGCACGTCCAGCAGCGGCGTCAGCGAGGTCACCGCGGTGCGCAGGTTGAAGGCGGCCAGCAGGATGCCGGCCAGGACCAGCCATCGCCCGCTGCGGGCGTTCGTCGGGGCGGGCGGCAGCGCCATGGAAACTCCTCGCCGGGCCGTGCGGGGCCGGAAAAGCGAACACCGGCGCGAGGCCGGTGTCCGTCATGCGAATCAGATTGGTCGGGGAGACAGGACTTGAACCTGCGACCTCTACGTCCCGAACGTAGCGCTCTACCAGACTGAGCTACACCCCGCGAGCCGCCTATTGTATTCAGCCGGGGCGGTTCCGGGCAAGGGGTTCACGGACTAAAATGAACAGCTTCCCGCCCGACCGCCCGAATTCTGGAGCCTCCCGCTTGATCAAGCCGCGCACGCCGCCCGGGGTCATGGAACTGCTGCCCCGCGAGCAGATCGCCTTCCAGCGCATGCTGGACACGGTTCGCCGCAACTACGAACGCTTCGGCTTCCTGCCGGTGGAGACGCCGGTGTTCGAGCTGTCCGAGGTGCTGCTGACCAAGTCCGGCGGCGAGACCGAGCGCCAGGTCTATTTCGCCCAGTCCACCGGCGCGCTCGAGAAGCGCGAAGAAGGCCTGCCCGGGCATGCCTATCCGGAGCTGGCGCTGCGCTTCGACCTGACCGTGCCGCTGGCGCGCTACGTGGCCGAACACGAGCACGAACTGGCGTTCCCGTTCCGTCGCTACCAGATCCAGCGCGTCTATCGCGGCGAACGCGCCCAGCGCGGGCGTTTCCGCGAGTTCTACCAGTGCGACATCGACGTGATCGGCAAGGACGAGCTGAGCATCCGCTTCGACGCGGAGATCGTCGGCGTGATCCACGCGGTGTTCTCCGAACTGGGCATCGGCGACTTCACCATCCAGTTCAACAACCGCAAGCTGATGCGCGGCTTCTTCGAGGCGCAGGGCGTGGCCGACCCGGAGCGGCAGGCGCTGGTGCTGCGCGAGGTCGACAAGCTGGACAAGCGCGGCGCCGACTACGTGCGCGAGACGCTGGCCGGCGAGGGCTTCGGCCTGCCGGCCGGCGCGGTGCAGCGCATCCTCGATTTCGTCGGCATCCGCTCGAACGGCCACGCCGACGCGCTGGCCATCCTCGACGGGCTGGTCGCGCAGGGCGGCAACGCCACGCTCAACGAAGGCGCGGCCGAACTGCGCGAAGTGCTGGCCCTGGTCAAGGCGCTGGGCGTGCCGGAAAACGCGTACTGCTTGAACCTGTCGATCGCGCGCGGCCTGGACTACTACACCGGCACCGTCTACGAGACCCAGTTGAACGACTACCCGCAGATCGGTTCGATCTGCTCCGGCGGGCGCTACGAGAACCTCGCTTCCCACTACACCAAGTCGAAACTGCCGGGCGTCGGCATTTCCATCGGCATGACCCGGCTGTTCTGGCAGTTGCGCGAGGCCGGGCTGATTTCCGGCGTCGACGAGAGCAGCGTGCAGGCGATGGTCGCGCTGATGGACGAGGCGCGCATGGCCGATTCGCTGGACATCGCCCGCCGCCTGCGCGCCGGCGGCATCAACGCCGAAGTGCAGATGGAGCCGAAGAAGATCGGCAAGCAGTTCCAGTACGCCAGCCGCGCCGGCATCCGTTTCGTCGTGCTGTGCGGAGACGACGAGGCCGCGCGCGGCGTGGTCGCGGTCAAGGACCTGCAGCGCGAGCAGCAGTTCGAGGTAAAGCGCGACGAACTGGCTTCAACGCTGAAGGTTGAGCTGGAACAGGCGAGGGCGCTGTCGGGGCGCTGACCGGACGGCCGGAGATGCATTCCCACCTGCGCGCGGGTTTGCGTGCGCGCAGGCGAGCCGCCGTCATTCGGACAGCAGGCCGGCGCGCTTCAGTGCGGCGATCAGCGGTTCGCGGTTCTCCTGTGGATTGCGCGGCCAGCCGGTAACGCTTTCGACGATCTTCCCGTCGCGTACGATGTGGAACACCGGCATGTCCCAATTGCGGATGATCAGCCATTCTTCGCGGTCGTGGATGGGGGTCATCCGCGCCTGCGGATGCTTACGGTTCCAATCGACCAGGGCGCCCAGGCTTTCCCGGCCGGGCGCCAGCGACAGCCAGTGCGCGTGGTGCCGGAACACCGGGCCCAGCATCGGATCGGCGGAAATATCTTCGGCCGCATCGGCGGAAAAGTGGCAGCCTGCGGTAACGAGGATCTGGGTCGGCTTCAGGTCGAGGGCGCGGCGGGTCAGTTGCTTGCCGTCTTCGCTGAATTCCCAGAGCGTGGGCGTGCCGGAAGCGGCCTCGTCCTTGATGGCGGGCAGTTCGGGCAAGTCCGCGTTCGGATGCCGTGCGGCGAATTCCCGCGCCGCATCGAAGCGGCGCGCGGCCAGCAGCACGTCGAAGATCCTGGCGACGTCCTCGTCGGCCGCCAAACCGCGACGCTCGTATTCGTCGAAGAAGGCCAACGCCCTGTCGGCCAATGATCCGGAATCGGAATATTGGGTGGCTTCCCGCGCGGCGCGCAGCAGCAGTTGCAGGTCGCTGTCGTTGTAGGCGCGCAGTTTCGCATCGTCGTCGGCACCGGCGAATTCGGCCTCGTAGGCTTGTTCGGTGGCGGCAGCGAGTTCCAGGTCGCTCATGCGTCCGGATTCCTGCGACCGGGTATCGCGCAGATAGAAGTGGTTGTAGCGGTGTTCGATGTCGCTGATGCCGTTGCGGCGCTGGGTGGCGATGGCGCGCGTGCGCGGGTCGGCCTGCGGGACGAGCCGGAGGTAGGCGTCGGGATCGGCGAAGAACAGCGCCAGCACGGCGCGGATATCCACCGGGTCGAGTTCTTCGGAGAGGACGGTCGGGTTCAGGCTGGCCAAGCCCTTGCTGCCGAAACCCAGGCCGCCGGACAGGAAGCGCTCCCGGCCGCCGGGCGTCATCCGGTCGAACGGGGTGGGCTGGCCGGCGCGCTGTTGCTGCCGCAGCCATGTTTCCAGTTCGGCTTGCGAGCGGATCGGGGTCGCTGCCGCGGGCTTTTCATCGGCGGGAGGCGGTGTCGCCTGGATTGGACCGGCATACAAGGCGGCCAGCAATACCAGGTATCCGTATCTGCGCATTCCTCGATTCCTTGCTTCTGGATCGGCAGGGGCGACGATAGACCAGGTTGCCTGCTCGGTCCAAGTCTCGGGGCAGGGGTTGAATCTCGCTCGGGAATCGTCTAATGTATTAGTGTATTAATACATTGCTCCATATGAAACAGCGTCCCGAACCCCTGCCGCAACGCGATGCCGATGCCTCCCTGAAGGCGCTGGCGCGCGCGCTGGCCGCGCTGGACAGGCCCGAGGAAGTCCGCGCTTTCCTGGTCGACCTGTGCACCCCAGCGGAACTGGAGGCGATGGCCGACCGCTGGCGGGTGGTGCCGCTGCTGCTGAAGGGCGTGCCCTACCGCGAAATCCACGACCTGACCCAGGTCAGCGTGACCACCGTGGGTCGCGTCGCCCGCACCCTGGAACATGGCGCCGGCGGCTACGCGGCGGCGCTCGAGCGCCTGAAGCAGGGCAGGCAGCCGGCGCGCGCCTCCGCCTCGCACTGAGTCCTTCCGATGACCGTTCTCAACACCAACGCGTCGCGCGATCGCCTGCGCATCGCCATCCAGAAAAGCGGCCGCCTGGCCGAACCGGCGCGCGCGCTGCTGGCCGCCTGCGGCCTGAGCTGGCGCGAGAGCCGCGACAGGCTGTTCTGCTACGGCGAATCCCTGCCGATCGACCTGCTGCTGGTGCGCGACGACGACATCCCCGGCCTGATCGCCGACGGCGTCTGCGACCTGGGCGTGGTCGGCCGCAACGAACTGGACGAACAAGCCGGCGCGCGCGCGCGCAACGGCATTCCGCAGGCGTACCGCGAACTGCGCCCGCTCGGCTTCGGCGACTGCCGGCTGATGCTGGCGATTCCCGAGGAATGGGAATGGACCGGCCCGGCGCAATTGCAGGGCAAGCGCATCGCCACCAGTTACCCGGCGATCCTGTCGAACTGGCTGGACGCCAACGGCATCGCCGCCGGTGTGGTCGAACTGTCGGGCTCGGTCGAGATCGCACCCAAGCTGGGCACCGCCGACCTGATCTGCGACCTGGTTTCCAGCGGCGCGACGCTGGCGGCCAACCACCTGAAGCCGGTCGAAACCCTGTTGCAGAGCGAAGCGGTGCTGGCCGGACCGGTGCGCGAATACGACGACGCCCGCGCCGAACTGATGGCCATGCTGCTGCGGCGCATGGACGGCGTGCTGGCGGCGAAGAACCACCAGTTGCTGATGTTCCGTGCGCCGGAGGAAAACGTTGATGCGCTGTCGAAGCTGCTGCGCGACGCCGATCCGCTGACCCGGCTTCCCGCCGACGGCGACGGCACGCTGGGCCTGCAGACCATGCACCACGGCGCGGTGAGCTGGCAGTTGCTGGAGGAACTGGAGCGCGCCGGCGCGCGCAACCTGATGGTGCTGTCGGTTGAGAGGTCGCTGGCATGAGCGCGCCGGGCATGGACATCCTGGATTGGCGCACGCTGGACGCGGCCGCGCGCGCGCGCGCCTTGACCCGGCCGGTACAGGCGGTCGCCACCGAAACCCGCGTCAATGTCGCCGCGCTGCTGGAGCAGGTGCGCACGCGCGGCGACGCGGCTCTGCGCGAAATCACCGCGCGTTTCGATGGCGTCGAACTGGCGTCGTTCGAAGCAACGGCGGAAGAATTCGCCGCCGCGCGCACCGCCATCGCGCCGGAACTGCTGGCCGCGATGGAACAGGCCGCCATCCGCATCGAAGCCTTCCATCGCGCCGGCATGGCTAGGCCCTATTCGGTCGAAACCGCGCCGGGCGTGGTCTGCGAGCGCGCGATCCGGCCGATCGTCCGCGTCGGCCTGTACGTGCCGGCCGGCAGTGCGCCGCTGCCGTCGACCGCGCTGATGCTGGGCGTGCCGGCGAAGCTGGCCGGCTGCCGCGAAATCGTGCTGTGCACGCCGCCGCGCAAGGACGGCAGCGCCGATCCCGCCGTGCTGGTCGCGGCGCAACTGACCGGCGCGACCCGCGTGTTCAAGCTGGGCGGCGCACAGGCCGTCGCCGCGCTGGCGTTCGGCAGCGACAGCGTGCCGAAGGTGGACAAGATCTTCGGCCCTGGCAACGGCTACGTCACCGAGGCCAAGCAGCAGGTCGCGCAGGCCGCCGCCGCCGCCATCGACATGCCGGCCGGGCCGTCGGAAGTGCTGGTGATCGCCGACGCCGGCGCGGACGCGGCCTTCGTCGCCGCCGACCTGCTGTCGCAGGCCGAACACGGCCCCGATTCGCAGGTGCTGCTGGTTTCCGACAGCGACGCGCTGCTGCGGGAAGTGCGCGAACAACTCGCCGTGCAGCTTGCCGCGTTGTCGCGCCGGAGCATCGCGGCCAAGGCGCTGTCGGCGTCGCGTCTGATCAAGGTCGAAGACCTCGACGACGCCTTCGCGATCAGCAACGCCTATGCGCCGGAACACCTGATCCTGGCCCTGCGCGAACCGCGCGCATGGCTGGACAGGGTCGAAGCCGCCGGCTCGGTGTTTCTGGGCGACTACACGCCGGAGGCGCTGGGCGACTATTGCAGCGGCACCAACCACGTCCTGCCGACCAATGGCGCGGCGCGCGCCTACAGCGGGGTCAGCGTCGCCAGTTTCCAGAATTTCGTCAGTGTGCAGTCGGCCAGCCGCGACGGCATCGGCGCGATCGGCGGCGACGCGCTGACGCTGGCGAAGGCCGAGGGCCTGGACGCGCACGCCAACGCAGTCGCGTTGCGCATGGAGCGTGCGGCATGAGCGTCCTCGAACTGGTTCGCGAGGATCTGCGCGGCTTCGCCGGCTATTCGTCGGCGCGCACGGAAAAGCTGCAGGGCGAGGTCTGGCTCAACGCCAACGAATCGCCGTGGCCGAACCCGGCCGACGGCGGCGGCGCTTCGCGTCGCTATCCCGATCCGCAGCCGCCGGCGCTGCGCGAGAGGCTCGCGGCCCTGTACGGCTGCGACGCCGCGCAATTGCTGGTCGGCCGCGGCAGCGACGAGGCCATCGACCTGCTGGTGCGCGCGCTGTGCGAGCCGGGCCGCGATGCGGTGGTGACCACGCCGCCGGTATTCGGCATGTATGCGGTCTGCGCGCGCTTGCAGAACGCGCCGCTGGTCGAAGTGCCGCTGGTGGATGGCGTCATGCCTGATGGAAGCGGGGGGTTCGCCCCGGATCTCGCTTCGGTCGCCGAAGCCGCGCTGTCGAATTCGGCGAAGCTGGTGTTCCTGTGCTCGCCGGCCAACCCGACCGGTGCGGCGATCGCATTGGCGGAAATCGAAACGCTGGCGCGTCGACTCGAAGGCCGTGCGCTGGTCGTGGTCGATGAAGCCTATGGCGAGTTCTCCGATACGCCATCGGCCATCGGCCTGATCGCGCAGCTCCCCAATATCGCCGTGCTGCGCACGCTGTCGAAGGCGCATGCGCTGGCTGCCGCGCGCATCGGTTCGCTGATCGCCGCGTCGGAACTGATCGCCGTGCTGCGCCGCTGCCAGGCGCCGTATCCCGTGCCGACCCCGTGTGCGCAACTGGCGCTGGCCGGACTGTCCGACGCTGTGCTGGCGCAGAGCCGGCAGCGGATCGCGCTGGTCAAGGCCGAACGCACGCGCCTGGCTGCGGCACTGTCGGCGCTGCCGCAGGTGCGCCGCGTGTATCCGTCGCAAGGCAATTACCTGCTGGCGCGTTTCGCCGATGCAGAATCCGCCTTTCGCGCGCTGCTGGCCGCCGGCGTGGTGGTGCGCGACCAGCGCGCCGCGCCGCAACTGGCCGACGCGCTACGCATCAGCATCGGCACGCCGGCGCAGAACGACCGCGTGCTGGCGGCATTGGGTGCGCTGGAGGCGGCGGCATGAGCACCCCAATCGTTTTCATCGATCGCGACGGCACTCTGATCGAGGAGCCGGCCGATTTCCAGATCGACAGCTACGAGAAGCTGCGTCTCGTCCGCGGCGTGATCCCGGCGCTGCTGAAGCTGCGCGATGCCGGCTTTCAGTTCGTCATCGTCAGCAACCAGGACGGGTTGGGCACCGAAAGCTACCCGCGCGAAAGCTTCGACGGCCCGCATAGGCTGATGCTGCAAATCTTCGAAAGCCAGGGCATCGTGTTCCGCGAGGAACTGATCGATTGCAGTTTCCCGCACGAGAACCTGCCCACGCGCAAGCCCGGCATCGGCCTGGCGCTGCACTACCTGCGCGACCGCGGCATCGACCTGGACCGTTCGGCGATGGTCGGCGACCGCGAAACCGACCTTCAGTTCGCGCAGAACATGGGCATCCGCGGATTCCAGTTGCGGACGCCGCAGTTCGGCGGCGAATGGGACTGGGCCGGCATCGCCCACACGCTGGCCGACGCGCCACGCACCGCCAGCGTCCGCCGCAGGACGAAGGAAACCGACATCGTGGTCGAACTCGACCTCGATCGCGCGGCCGAGCCGAGCATCCGCACCGGCCTACCGTTCTTCGACCACATGCTGGAACAGATCGGCAAGCACGGCGGCTTCGCGTTGACGATCAGGGCCGACGGCGACCTGCACATCGACGAGCACCACACCATCGAGGACACCGCGCTGGCGCTGGGGCAGGCCTTGAAGCAGGCGCTGGGCGACAAGCGCGGTATCGGCCGCTATGGATTCGTGCTGCCGATGGACGAAACCCTGGCACAGGTGGCGCTGGATTTCTCCGGACGTCCGTACCTGGTATTCGACGGCGAATTCCGGCGCGAGCGCGTCGGCGACCTGCCGACCGAACTGGTCGAACATTTCTTCCGCTCGCTGTGCGACGCGGCCGGCCTGAACCTCAACATCCAGGTCCGCGGCGACAACGACCACCACAAGATCGAAGCCAGCTTCAAGGGACTGGCGCGCGCGCTGCGGCAGGCGATCCGGCGCGAGGGCGCGGAACTGCCGTCGACCAAGGGCGCGTTGTGAAGGCCGCGGCTCCCAAGGTGGTGCTCGTCGACGGCGGCGGCTCCAACATCGGCTCGGTGCGCGCCGCGCTGCAACGCATCGGCGTGGATGCGGAATTGACCGGCGACGCGCAGGCCATCCGCGAAGCCGACCGGGTGATCCTGCCCGGCGTCGGCGCGGCAGCGGTCGGCATGGCGAAGCTGCGCGCGCACGGGCTGGTCGATGCGCTGCGCGCGCTGGACAAGCCGCTGCTGGGCGTCTGCGTCGGCATGCAGTTGCTGTTCGAGCATTCGCAGGAGGACGATGTCGAATGCCTCGGCCTGCTGCCCGGCAAGGTGACGAAGCTGCCTGCCGGCGAGGGCGTGCGCATTCCGCACATGGGCTGGAATACCTTGCGCCGCCGCCGCGGTGCGTCGCTGCTGGAAGGCATCGCCGACGGTGCGCACGCCTATTTCGTGCACAGCTACGCCGCGCCGGTGGGCGGGGATTGCGTCGCCAGTTGCGAATACGGGCGCGAATTCGCCGCCGTCGTGCAGCGCGGCAACGTCGCCGGGGCGCAGTTCCACCCGGAACGTTCGTCCGAGGTCGGTGCGCGGTTGCTGAAGAACTTCATCGAATACGGACTGGCATGAGCATGGACGAGCGTTCCCCACGGTTCCAGGTCTACCCGGCCATCGACGTGCGCGACGGCCGCGTGGTGCGGCTGGCGCAGGGCGACTACGCGCGCGAGACGCGCTACGGCGACGACCCGCTGGCGACCGCGCGCGATTACGCCGGGCAGGGTGCGGACTGGCTGCATCTGGTCGATCTGGATGCGGCGCGGGCCGGCGGCTATACGCTGACGCCGTTGCTGGCGCGCATCGCCGGCGAGACGGGATTGAAGGTGCAGACCGGCGGCGGCGTGCGTTCGCGCGAGGACGTGCGGCGCATCCTCGACGCCGGCGCGTCGCGCGTGGTGGTCGGCTCGCTGTCGGTGCGCCGACCGGACGAGGTGATCGCGTGGCTCGGCGAATTCGGCGCGGAGCGCATCACCGTGGCGCTGGACGCGCGCCAGGACGATGCGGGCGTCTGGCAGTTGCCGGTGCACGGCTGGACCGAGAATTCCGGCGTTGCTCTCGACGAATTGGCGCAGCGATATGCGCAAGCCGGGCTGCAACATCTGCTATGCACCGATATCGCCCGCGACGGCATGTTGTCCGGGCCGAACCTCGGCCTGTACGAACACTTGGCGCAGATCGCCCCATCGCTGCACGTGCAGGCCTCCGGCGGCGTCAGCGGCCTGTACGACCTGCGCGCCGCGCGCGAACGCGGCTGCGCCGGCATCGTGCTGGGTCGCGCCCTGCTGGAAGGCAAATTCACCGTGGCCGAGGCGCTGCGATGCTGAGCCGGCGCATCATCCCGTGCCTGGATGTGCGCGACGGCCGCGTGGTCAAGGGCGTCAGGTTCCGCGACCACGTGGACATGGGCGATATCGCCGAGTTGGCGCTGCGCTACCGCGACGAAGGCGCGGACGAGCTGGTGTTCTACGACATCGGCGCCAGTCCGGAAGGGCGCAACGTCGACGTGGCCTGGGTGGAGCGCGTGTCCGGCCTGCTCGACATCCCGTTCTGCGTGGCCGGCGGCATTCGCAGCGTCGAGACCGCGCGCGTGGTGCTGCATGCTGGCGCGGACAAGGTCTCGGTCAACACGCCGGCGCTGGAACGGCCGGAACTGGTTTCGGAACTGGCTTCGGCCTTCGGCGTGCAATGCGTGGTGGTCGGCGTGGATTCGGTGCGCGAGGCCGACGGGCAATGGCGCGTGCGCCAGTACACCGGCGACCCGTCGAAGATGCGCGCGGCCGGCCTGAGTACGCTGGACTGGGTGGCGCGCGCACAGGAACTGGGCGCGGGCGAGATCGTGCTGAACTGCATGGACAGCGACGGCGTGCGTAAGGGCTACGACATCGAGCAGCTTGCGGCGGTGCGCGCGATCTGCGGCGTACCGCTGATCGCGTCGGGAGGAGCGGGCGAGCCGGCGCACTTCGCCGACGTGTTCAAGCGCGCCGACGTCGATGGCGCGCTGGCCGCCAGCGTGTTCCACAGCGGCAGGATCGCGATCCCGGACTTGAAGAACCACCTGCGCGGACAGGGCATCGAGGTGCGGTTGTGAACGACGGATCGAACGATTCCGGCGAAAACGGGCTCGACTGGGGCAAGGGCGACGGCCTGTTGCCGGCGATCGTGCAGGACGCCGACACGCTGCGCGTGCTGATGCTGGGCTACATGAACGCCGAGGCGCTGGCCGCCACGCGCGAAAGCGGGCGCGTCACCTTCTATAGCCGTAGCAAGCAGCGCCTGTGGACCAAGGGCGAAAGCTCCGGCCATTTCCTCGACCTGGTCGAGATCAAGGTCGATTGCGACAGCGACACCCTGCTGGTGCTGGCGCGTCCGCACGGGCCGACCTGCCACCTCGGTCGCGCCAGTTGTTTCCCGGAAGCGCCGGGGGATTTCCTTGCGGCACTCGACGCGCTGGTCGCCTCGCGCGAACAGGAACGACCGGCCGGCAGCTATACGACCAGGCTGTTCGAGTCCGGTGTGCGCCGCATCGCGCAGAAAGTCGGCGAAGAAGGCGTGGAGACCGCGCTGGCCGGCGTGGCCCAGGAAGATGCCGCCCTGCTCGGCGAGAGCGCCGACCTGCTGTACCACCTGATCGTGCTGCTGCGCGCGCGTGGCCTGTCGCTGGCCGACGCCGTCGCCGTCCTGCGCGAACGACATGGGCGATAATCCAGGCGTCTTCCCGACCGGAACCGGATCATGCGCGCTGGATCGACGTTGCTGCCGTTGTTGCTGTGGCTGCTGGCGGGCGCCGCATTCGCGGCGAAGGCGCCGCAGACGCTCGAAGTTCTGGTCTTCGCCGATCCGCAGGTGAAATCGGAGGTCGACGTGGACTACTACCGGCGCGACATCGTCGAGCCGCTGGTCGGGCGTCACCGCGCGCAGCTCGGCATCTCGCTGGGCGACATCGTCGACGACACGCCGGAGCTGTATCCGGAAGTGAAGAAGGTCGACGCCGCGCTCGGCGTGCCGTGGCTGTACCTGCCGGGCAACCACGACGTGGACACGGATGCCGCCGATGACGCTTCGTCGCTGCGCCGCTTCCATGCCGCGTTCGGCGAGGACAGCCATGGCCGGCGCGAGAAACTGGCGACCTTCGTCGCGCTGGACGACGTGATCGCGATGCCTGGCCACAAGCCGGCCTATATCGGCGGATTCCGCGAGGACCAGTTCGAATTCCTCGAATCGTTCCTGCGCACGGCGCCGAAGGACAGGCTGCTGGTGGTCGCGGTGCACATACCACTGTTCGAGGAGCCGGGGCGCGACACCTTCCGCGACGCCGACCGCGAGCGCCTGTTCGCCCTGCTGCAGGATTTCCCGCACGTGCTGGTCCTGAGCGCGCACACCCACAACCAGCGCCATTTCTTCCACGGCGCGGAGCAGGGCTGGCATGGCGCGCAGCCGCTGCACGAATACAACGTCGGCGCGGCCTGCGGCGCGTTCTGGTCCGGCGTGAAGGATGCGGCCGGCATTCCCGACAGCACGATGAGCGACGGTACGCCGAACGGTTACGCGTTGCTCACCGTCAAGCCGCAAGGCGAATACGCCTTGTCGTGGCATCCGGCGCGCGATCCCGATGCGGCGATGGCGCTGCATGCGCCGAAGGTGCTGCGGCAGGGCGCGTATCCGGCCTGGGGCGTGTACGCCAACGTGTTCATGGGCGACGATGGAACCCGGGTCGAATACCGCGTCGACGACGGCCCGTGGCAACCGATGAAGAAGGTCGTGCAGCCGGACCCGGGATTGCTCGCGGAGAACGCGAAGGACGACGCGGCCGACGCCTTGCGCGGCTTCGACCGTTCGCCGGAAGCCACGCCGTCGCAGCACCTGTGGCGCGGCGCCTTGCCAACCGCGCTGGCCGTCGGCGAGCACGTGGTCGAGGTGCGCGCCTTCGACCGCTGGCAGGGCGAACGGCGCGCTTCGCTGCGCTACCGGCTTGACGCAGTCACGACGTACTGAGCGTGCCGCGTCCGCGGCCCAGCACGCTGCGCGCCATCCGCCAGGCCAGCGCCTTGCCTTCGACGCCGGGGGCATCCAGCGCAACCCGAGCCGGCGTCATGCCCAATCGCCGCATCCGGTGGTTCATCGCCAACGCGTTGATGATCTTGCGGGTTTCCGGGGTATTGAAGATGATCGAGAGCGAGATGGAGACGTCGTCGCTGCCGTTGCGCACGTGATGGCCGGCGGCGAACGGGATGTGCAGCGCCTGACCCGGCGCGAAGTCGAACGTCGTGCCCAGGGGCTCGATTTCCGGGCGCCAGGATGGGCGGCGGCCGCTTCTGGCGAAGAACTGCTCGGTGTCGTCGTCCGACACCACCCGCGGATCCCACGGCGGGAACACCGTGACCTGCTTGCTGCCGCGGAACTGCAGCAGCAGGGTCGAGTAGCGGTCGATGTGGAACGGGGTGACGCTGTTCGGCGAGGCGATGAACATGTAAAGCATGGCTTCGTCGATGCCGGCAGGCACGCCGGCTTCCTTGACCAGCAGTTCCACGTCGTGTTTCAGATCCTCCAGCAGCGGCTTGAAGGACTCGGCCGTCTCCGGTTGCCTGACCATGATGTAGGCGTCGGTGTCGCGCAGGCTTTCCAGCGCGCTTTGCAGGTTCGATTCCGGGCGATGCTCGATATGGGCCCGGTCGAAATTGTCGCCGAACTGCAGGCGGCCGTTGGAGTGGTATACCTGATTTTCCGGCAACGTCGGCAGCACCCGGGCCAGGTTCTCCAGCGACAGGGCGGGATGGTCCAGCAGCCGATGGCGGCAGACCGAAGCCACGCGATCCAGGCGAATGGATGAGGCGTCCTGCTCTAAGCATCTGAACTTGTTCACCATCCCCCCTTGGGCGTAAGCCGTCGCACCGGTTGTCGATATCCTGAAACGGGACTTGGCTTCGCGGCCGGCCATCTTTCCCGGGGTTTCGAACGCCGCTGGGCGGCAGCGGTATGCTGGCGCCATGCCTGTCCCCGAGCTACCGATCCGGCATTTCCGGAACGCCGATACCTTCGAACGCTGGCTGGAGCGTTACCCGCAGTCCGCCGGGCTGTGGCTGAAGATCGCCAAGAAGGGTTCCGGCATCGCCTCGGTGACCTATGCCGAAGTGCTGGACGTGGCGCTGTGCCACGGCTGGATCGACGGGCTGAAGAAGGGCCTGGACGAGTGTTTTTTCCTGCAACGCTTCACCCCGCGCAAGAAACGCAGCCTGTGGTCGAAGATCAACGTCGCCCATGTCGAACGGCTGGTCGCGACCGGACGCATGCGCGCCGGCGGCCTGCGCGAGGTCGAGGCCGCAAAAGCCGACGGCCGCTGGGATGCCGCCTACCACGGCGCGGCGAAGATGGAAGTGCCGCCGGAGCTGGCCGCCGCGCTGGCGAAGGACCGCAAGGCCAAGGCGTTCTTCGAGAAGCTGGACAAGACCAACCGCTATTCGTTCTGCTGGCGGGTGCAGAGCGCGGTCAAGCCGGAAACGAAGGCCGCGCGCGTGGAAAGGCTGGTGGCGATGCTGGCGCGCGGCGAGAAGATCCACGGCTGAATGCCCTGCCAGAAACGCGAATGCCTCCGCGGCGGGAGGCATCGGCAGTTCCGGGCTTGCTGACGGATCGGCTGATCTGGGCTGGCGGGCCGGACGCGGAGCTGGCTGGCGATATGGCTTGCGTGCTGCGCGCGGCGAATTCTAGGGATTCGCGCGGCGGCATGTAGAAACGAGAATTACTCTCGAATCTGTCGGGAGACATGCCTCGTGTTTGCGTCCTTCCGGATGTTGGGCTGTGCCGGCGGCCGCTTCAATCCGCGCCGGGGGAAATCCCGTCGAAGCTCTCGACGCGGGCGTGCCCGTGCGCGGCGTCGCCGGTGCGCGGCTGCGGGTAATCGGAATGGCGGTCGACCAGCACCGTGCGCAATCCGGCATCGCGCGCGGCGTCGAGTTCCTCGACCACGTCGGACAGGAACAGGATCTGCGCCGGCGGCAGGCCGATGGCCGCGGCGATGCGCTGGTAGCTGTCGCTCTCGCGCTTGCCGCCGACCTCGGTGTCGAACCAGCCGGAGAACAGCCCGGTCAGGTCGCCGGCGTCGCTGTGGCCGAAGAACAGCTTCTGCGCCGGCACGCTGCCGGATGAATACACGTACAGCGGGATGCCGGCCGCGCACCAGGCGCGCAGCGCGGGCGCGGCGTCGGGATAGATGTGCGCGGTGAAGTCGGCGTCGCGGTAGCCGGCTTCCCAGACCATGCCCTGCAGCGCCTTCAGCGCGGTGTGCTTGCGATCCTCGTCGATCCAGCCCTGCAGGGTCTCGACGATCATTTCATCCTGGCACATGCCGCCGTTCTCGACCGCCACCGCATCCAGCCACTGGCGCACCTGCGGCTCCCGCCCGTGTTCGGCGACGAAGCCGGGCAGGGCGCGGCGCGCGTAGGGGAACAGCACGTCCTTGACGAAGGAAATGCTGCTGGTGGTGCCTTCGATGTCGGTGAGGACGGCCCGGCTCATGCGCGACGGCTCACGCCGCCCGGTCGCGCGCGACGTCCGCCGACGGCTGCTCGTAGCGCGGGAACCGCTGCGCGATGTCGCTGCCGGTGAAATGGCCGATCCAGCCGTCGGGCTGCTGGAAGAAGCGGATCGCGACGAAGCGCGGTTCCGGACCCATGTCGAACCAGTGGGTGACGCCGTCCGGCACCGCGATCAGGTCGTCCTTCACGCATTCGATCTCGTAGACCTTGCCGTCCACGTGCAGGGTGAACAGGCCGGAGCCGTCGACGAAGAAGCGCACCTCGTCTTCCTGGTGGAAGTGCTCGTCGAGGAACTTGCCGCGTAGTTCGTCCTTCTTCGGGTTGTCCGGGGCGATGCTGATGACGTCGACGGTGGTGAAGCCGCGCTCGGCGCTGATGCGGTCGATGTCGGCGCGGTAGGCGTCCAGCACCTCCTCGGGCGTGGCGCCGGCGGCGACCGGCTTGCTCGCCTTCCAGCGTTCGAAGGTCACGCCGATCCTGCGCAGTTCCGCGGCGATCAGGTCCGGGTCGTGGCTAGCGAACTCCGGCGCGGCCGGGTCGTTTTCGGAAAAGATGCGCAAACGGCTCATGGCGGCGGCTCGTCCGATGTGGGGAGGGGCGACAGGGTAGCAAACCGTGGCGACGGCTTCCGTTACGGCGGCGGAATGCCCTGATTCCGGGAGGTTATCAGCGGTTGCTCCGGCGTGGCCGGCGGCCGTGCTCAGCGCAGCTTGCGCAATTCCAGTTCGCAGTGGAGCAGGAACTCGAAGGCCTCCAGGTGCCGGCGCGCCTCGGCCATGTCGCGGCCCCAGGCGTACAGGCCGTGGCCGTCGATCAGGTAGCCCCACAGCGGCTGCCGGTCCAGCAGCGCGTCGACCTGCGCGGCCAGCACGGTGATGTCCTGGGTGTTGGCGAACACCGGCACGTCCATCGCCGCTTCGTGGGTGGTGTTGCCGGCGAAGGCCTTCTGCAACTCGTAGCCCTCGAAGCGGACCCGGCCCTGCGCCGCGTACAGGCGCGAGGCGACGGTCTGCACCGGCGAATGCGTGTGCAGCACGCAGCCGATGTCGGGGAAGCGCCGGTACAACTGCGTGTGCAGCAGGGTTTCGGCCGACGGCCTCAGCGTGGTGGCGACCGGCCGGCCGTCGAAGTCCACGACCATGATGTCGTCGGGCGTCAGCCGGCCCTTGTCGCGGCCGGAAACGGTGATCGCCGCATGCTTCTCGTCCAGGCGCTCGGAGAAATTGCTGCTGGTCGCCGGGGTCCAGCCGGCCTGCGCCAGCTCGCGCACGTTGGCGATGATCTCGTCGGCTTTTTCGCGCAGGCGGGCGGCGTCGTAGGGCAGGGCGTCCATGCCGATAGTTTACCGCCAGTGGCATGCGCGGTTGTGCAACGCCAGCCCCGAGTCGGGGGGCGACTCAGGCGGAGCCGGAGTTGCCGCGCAGCTTGCTGTGGCGGTAGCCGTACAGGAAGTAGATCAGGAAGCCAAGCGCGGTCCACACCACCATCAGCAGCCAGTTGTGCGCGGTCATCGTCGACAGCAGCGCCAGGCAGCAGAAGATGCCGGCCAGGCAGATGCCCCAGGCGAACGGAATGCGGAACGGGCGCGGCAGGTCCGGCTGGGTGCGGCGCAGGATCAGCACGCCGGCGCAGACCGCGGCGAAGGCGATCAGCGTGCCCATCGAGGTCAGTTCGCCCAGCACGTCCAGCGGGAACAGCGCCGCCAGCACGGCGATGCCGATGCCGGTGATGACGGTGTTGATGTGCGGGGTGCGGTATTCGGGATGGATGCGGGTGAACACCGGCGGCAGCAGGCCGTCCCGCGCCATGATCATGAAGATGCGCGGCTGGCCGATGATCATCACCAGCACCACCGAGGACAGGCCGATCAGCGCGCCGATCTCGACGATCACGCGCAGCCAGCCCAGTTCCGGATGCGCGGCGACCGCGGTCACCACCGGCTCGTCGGTGCCGAGCAGGGTGAAGGGCACCAGGCCGGTCATCACCGCGGCCATGGCGATGTACAGCACGGTGCAGATCGCCAGCGACAGCAGCATGCCGATCGGCAGGTCGCGCTGCGGCTTGTGCGATTCCTGCGCCGCCACCGACACCGCCTCGAAGCCGATGTAGGCGAAGAACACCAGCGCCGCGCCGCGCAGCACGCCTTCGAAGCCGTACTTGCCGGGGCCCTCGTTGGTTGGGATGAACGGGTGCCAGTTGGCCGGGTCGACGTACTTCCAGCCGGCGAAGATCACCAGCAGGATCAGCCCGGTCTTCAGCGCCACCATCGCCATGTTCATCGCCGAGGACTTGCGGATGCCGACGTAGCACAGCCAGGTCAGCAGCAGCACGATGCCGGCCGCGGGCAGGTTGGCGATGGCGCCGGTCGGCCGCAGCTTCGCGTCCAGCGGCGCGCTGACCAGCGCCGCCGGCAGGTGGATGCCGAAATGGTCGAGCAGGCTGAGGAAGTAGCCGGTCCAGCTGACCGCGACCGCCGACGCCGATACGCCGTATTCCAGCACCAGCATCCAGCCGATGAACCATGCGGCCAGTTCGCCCAGGGTGGCGTAGGTGTAGGTGTAGGCGCTGCCCGACACCGGCACCATCGCGGCGAATTCGGCGTAGGCCAGCGCGCAGAAGGTGCAGCAGATCGCCGCCAGCACGAACGACAGCACGATCGCCGGGCCGGCGTGCTCGGCCGCGGCCTGCCCGGTGATGACGAAGATGCCGCCGCCGATCACCGCGCCGATGCCCAGCGCGGTCAGGCCCCACGGGCCGAGCGCGCGTTGCAGGCTCAGGCCCTGGGCGTCGGCATGGCTGGCGTGGGGGTGCTTGGTGGCGAGCAGTTGCTTCATGGACGGGTCCGGTGCGAAGAAGGGAAGAAGGCGACGAAACGCGGAAGGCCGGCATGGGGGCCGGCCTTCGCGTCGTTGCGGTTACGGACCGAGGTCGGGGCCTTCGTGGAACTTCGGCGCCGCCTCCAGGTGGGCGTCGTCCTGTTCGGGGTGGCGGCCCGGCGCCAGGTCGCTGCGGCGGTAGCCGTACAGCGCGTAGAACACCAGCCCGATCACGGCCCAGACGACGAACACGACCTTGGCCACGATGCTCAGGTTGACGAACAGCAGCAGGCAGCCCAGCACCGCCAGCGGGCACACGACCCAGATCATCGGCACGCGGAACGAGCGCGGGCGGTCCGGTTGCTGCCTGCGCAGGATCATCACGCCGATCGAGACCATCGCGAAGGCGAGCAGGGTGCCGGCGTTGGAGGTGTCCGCCAGCTTGCCGACCGGGAACAGCGCGGCGCAGATCGCAACGACTATCCCGGTGATGATCGTCACCACATGCGGGGTGTGGAAGCGCGAATGGATCCGCGACAGCGCTTCCGGCAGCAGGCCGTCGCGCGACATCGTGAAGAAGATGCGGGTCTGGCCGAACATCATCATCAGGATCACCGAGGGCAGCGCCACGATCGCGGCGACGCCGATCCAGTTGCCGATCTGGACGTGGCCGAGCACCCGTAGCACGTGCGCCAGCGGCTCGTTGCTGCACACCAGCGCCTGGGCGTTGGCCGCCAGCGCGCAGGCGGCGGTCATCTCCGGGGTGCCCGGGTCGATCGGCAGGCCGTTGGCGCCCATCAGCGGCTGCGCGCCGACCGAGCCGGCGGCGCCGTAGCCGACCAGCAGGTAGAAGATCGTGCAGATCGTCAGCGAGCCGATCAGGGCGATCGGGATGTTGCGGTTGGGGTTCTTGGTTTCCTCGGCGGCGGTGGAGACCGCGTCGAAGCCGACGTAGGCGAAGAAGATCGACGCCGCTGCGCCGAGCACGCCGATGCCGCCCAGCGGGGTGCCCCAGCCGCCCGGGAGGAACGGCTGCAGGTTCCCGGACTTGGCGACCGGCACCGACAGCGCGATGAACACCGTCAGCGCGACGATCTTGATCGCGACCAGCACCGCGTTGACCTTGGCGCTCTTCGAGGTGCCGATCACCAGCAGCCAGGTCACCGCGATGCCGATCAGGAAGGCCAGCAGGTTGAAGCCGCCGCCGGAGAACGCGCCGGTCTGCAGCGCCTTGGGCAGCGCCAGCGCGCCGGGTTCGACCAGGCCGAAGAACGTGGTGTGCGCGAGCAGGCCGTTCATGTAGCCGGACCAGCCGACGCAGACCGCGGTCGCGCCGATGGCGTATTCGAGTACCAGCGCCCAGCCGACGATCCAGGCGACCAGTTCGCCCATCACGCCGTAGGTGTAGGTGTAGGCCGAGCCGGAGACCGGCACCATCGACGAGAGCTCGGAATAGGCGAACGCGGCCAGGCCGCAGACCACGGCCGCGATCACGAACGCGACCATCATCGCCGGACCGGCCTTCTGCGCGGCCTCGGCCGTCAGTACGAAGATGCCGGTGCCGATGACCGCGCCGACGCCGAGCAGCGTGAGCTGGATCGGGCCGAGCTGGCGCACGAGCGCCTTCTTCTCGGCCGTTTGGAGGATCAGGTCGAGCGGCTTGACGCGCTTGAAAAGCATTGAGATGTCCCCTTGCTTGAAGACTGACAAAACCTGCAGCCGGCGTAGCGGCGGCGGACGGAAGTGGGAAACCTTACCTGCCGCGCTTGGTTCCACACAAGCCGCAGTGCACCCAAACGGCGATAATGAACGGCATCCCGATCCCTTTCCCCCGAATGGTGCGGCCGGTGCACGAAGAAGGCTCGAAATTGTCGGCGGCGCTGGCCGATTACGAGGCGCGCTGGCCCCGGGAAGCCGCCACGGTGGCGATGTTCCGGGCCTTGCTGGCCGATCCCGACCGTCCGTTCGAACGCGCCCGCCTGGCCGGGCACTTCACCGGCTCGGCCTGGCTGGTCAGCGCCGACGGCCGTCGCGTGCTGCTGACCCATCACCGCAAGTTGGGTATCTGGGTGCAATTGGGAGGGCATGCCGACGGCGACGCCGACCTGGCGCGTGTTGCGCTGCGGGAAGCCGAAGAGGAATCCGGCCTGCCCGGCCTGTCGGTCGAAGGCGACGCGCTGTTCGACCTGGACCGGCACTGGATTCCCGAACGCGGCGACGCGCCCGGCCATTGGCACTACGACGCGCGCTACGTGGTGCACGCCGGCGACAGCGAGGCCTACGTGGTCAGCGCCGAATCGCACGCGCTGGCGTGGCGGGACATCGGCGAACTGGCCGCGGCGGCGGATACGGATCCCGACGCCGACGCCGACGCGTCACTACGGCGGATGGCGAGGAAGTGGCTCAGCCGCGGCCCTTGACCAGGGTGCCGATGTTCTCGCCGCGCAGGATGCGCATCAGGTTGCCCGGCACGGACAGGTCGTAGATGCGCAGCGGCAGGTCGCTGTCGCGGCACAGGGCGAAGGCGGCGGTGTCCATCACCTGCAGGTTGCGGGCGATGACTTCGTCGTAGCTCAGCTTGTCGAACTTCACCGCGTCGGTGTGCTTGTTCGGGTCCTTGTCGTAGACGCCGTCGACCTTGGTCGCCTTCAGCAGCAGGTCGGCGTTGATCTCGATCGCGCGCAGCGCCGCACCCGAATCGGTGGTGAAGAACGGATTGCCGGTGCCGGCGGCGAAGATCGCGATGCGGCCCTTTTCCAGGTGGCGCACGGCGCGGCGGCGGATGTAGTCCTCGCAGACGTCGTTGATCTTCAGCGCGCTCATTACCCGGACCTTGGCGCCGAGCTTCTCCAGCGCGTCCTGCATCGCCAGCGCGTTGATGACGGTGGCCAGCATGCCCATCTGGTCGCCGGTGACCCGGTCCATGCCGCCGGCGGCGAGGCCGGCGCCGCGGAAGATGTTGCCGCCGCCGATCACCAGCGCGATCTCCGCGCCGGCGTCGTGCGCCTCGATGACCTCCTTGGCGATGCGGCCGATCACCGCCGGGTCGATGCCGTAGTCCTCGTCCCCCATCAACGCTTCGCCGGACAGCTTGAGCAGGATGCGGCGATAGGCGAGGGGCGCGGTCATGGGGATTCTCGGCAGGCGGGCAAACGCGGGGATTCTAGCTGAGGTTGGGTCAAGGGGGCAGGGGGAGTTTTCGCTCGTCGTTCCCGCGAAGGCGGGAATCCAGTGCCTTTGCTTTCACTGCCTGGAAGTCGCTGGATTCCCGCCTTCGCGGGAATGACGGGCAAAAGCAACGGCAAATGTACGCTGTCGGAGGTCGCGGCTCTGAAAAAAACAACAAAAAAGCCGCGATTTCTCGCGGCTTTTTCGTGCTTCGGTGAGGCGAACGATCAGACCTGCATCGCCTTGGCGACTTCGGCGGCGTAGTCCTCGACCACCTTCTCGATGCCTTCGCCGACCATCAGGCGCTGGAAGCCGACCACGTCGCCGCCGGCGGCCTTGACCACGGCCTCGACGGTCTTGTCGCTGTCCAGCACGTAGTTCTGGCCGTACAGGGTGACCTCGTTGACGATCTTGTTGATCTTGCCGCTGATGATCTTTTCCAGGATCTCGGCCGGCTTGGCCTTGTCCTTCTCGCTCATCTTCGCCAGTTCGATTTCCTTTTCCTTGGCGACGAAGTCGGCCGGCACGTCGGCGGCCTTGTTGTACGGCGGGTTCATCGCCGCCACGTGCATGGCCAGGCCGCTGGCCAGCTCGGCGTTGCCGCCGGCCAGTTCGACCAGCACGCCGATCTTGCCGTTGGTGTGGACGTAGGCGCCGACGTTGTTGCCGCCGTTGACCCAGGCCAGGCGGCGGATCTGGATGTTTTCGCCCAGCTTCTGCACGGCGGTGGCGCGCGCTTCCTCGACGGTCTCGCCGGAACCCAGCTTGGCGGCCTTCAGCGCCTCGATGTCAGCGCTGCCGGCGGCCAGCGCGGCCTTGGCGACGGTGTCGACGAAGCTCTTGAAGTTGGCGTCGTTGGCGACGAAGTCGGTCTCGGAGTTGATTTCGACCAGCACGGCCTTGCCGCCGTCCTGGGCGACGCCGATGCGGCCTTCGGCGGCGACGCGGCCGGCCTTCTTGTCGGCCTTGGCCAGGCCCGACTTGCGCAGCGCTTCGGCCGCGGCGTCGATGTCGCCGTTGCTTTCGGTGAGCGCCTTCTTGCACTCCATCATGCCGGCGCCGGTGCGCTCGCGCAGTTCCTTGACCAGGGAAGCGGTGATTTCAGCCATGGGTAAACCTCGAAATTTGCGGTAGAAACGTGTGCAGGAGCGGCGTGGGCCGCGATGAAGCTTCCACGGGAAAGCCCTTCGCGACCCACGCCGCTCCTACTGGGTGGCGGCAGCCGCGCATGTTCGCGCGGCTGCGTTGCGCCGGCATTACTCGGCGGCGGCGGCCTCGTCGGCCTTCTTCGCGGGAGCCTTCCGGGCCGGCTTGCGGGCCGGCTTGGCCTCGGCGCCCTCGGTGAACTCCTCTTCGCGCACGGTCGCGGCGTTCGGTGCGGCGGCCTTGCCTTCCAGCACGGCGTCGGCGGCGGCGCGGGCGTACAACTGCACGGCGCGGATGGCGTCGTCGTTGCCCGGGATGGCGTAATCGACCAGCGCCGGGTCGTAGTTGGAGTCGACCACCGCGACGACCGGGATGCCGAGCTTCTTGGCTTCCTTGATCGCGATGTCTTCGTGGCCGATGTCGATGACGAACAGGGCGTCGGGCAGGCGGTTCATGTCCTTGATGCCGCCCAGCGAGGCCAGCAGCTTGTCGCGCTCGCGGCGCAGGCCCAGCACTTCGTGCTTGACCAGCTTTTCGAAGGTGCCGTCGGTCTCGGCGGCTTCCAGTTCCTTCAGGCGGGCGACCGACTTCTTGACGGTGGCGAAGTTGGTCAGGGTGCCGCCCAGCCAGCGCTGGGTCATGTACGGCTGGCCGGCGCGCTCGGCTTCTTCCTTGATCGCGTCGCGGGCGCTGCGCTTGGTGCCGATGAACAGGATGGTGCCGCGCTTCTGCGCGACGCCGCTGATGAAGTTCATCGCGTCGTTGAACAGCGGGACGGTCTTTTCCAGGTTGATGATGTGGATCTTGCCGCGGGCGCCGAAGATGTACGGGGCCATCTTCGGGTTCCAGTAACGGGTCTGGTGGCCGAAGTGGACGCCGGCTTCGAGCATCTGGCGCATGGTGATCTGGGGCATTGCTTGGTGACTCCTGATGGGGAACCTGCCGCGTAGGATTGTGCGGTTCGCCGCCGCTTGGGAGCGGTGGCGAGCGGTTCCGGGGTTGGGCCTCCCTGTCGCTTCCGTGTCCGAACCCGCCTTGCAGGACGGGCACCCCGGGCACGGTTATGGGGCGTCAGGTGTGTATTTGCCGATGACGGCGATTCCCGCGCCTAGCGAACGCGGCGCGCGAATACTACCGTAAAAGGCCCGCGGCGGCCAGCGGATCGCGCTCCGGCGGCCGGAAATCCGGTTGCGGCCACAGATTCGGTGTACGGATCACCCGGCCGGCCGTTCTGGGCTGTCGCGGGATGTGGCCCAGGGCCGAAGGTCCGGGAAAAGAAAACCAACGGCGTGACCTGGCCGCGCCAGGCCACGCTGCAGGGGTTCTCAGCCGTATCCGACCGATCAGTACTCCACCGTCAGGGTGACGGTGTCGGTGTAGGTACCGGCCGTCGGCAGGCTGCTCAGGGCCGGGATCCGGCCATAGATGGTGTAGCTCTGCACGCTGCCGTTTCCCGTGGCCGACGCGGTGCTGCCCGAAGTCGGGAACGCGGTGCTGCGCGCCTGGTTGGAGTACAGGTCGTAGGCGATCATTTCGGTGCCGTTGGCCATGCGCCGCTGGTTGCCGCTGGCGTTGGAGCCGTAGTTCGCGTAGTAGGTGTAGTTCGTGCCGTTGCTGCAGAGCACCGTCAGCGAAGTGCCGCCGCTGCCGGTGGTGTCGGCGTCGATGCTGCTGCCCAGGTTGGCGGTGGTGATGTTGCCGAAGTCGAGCACCGCATTGGTCACCGTGCCGGCCGTATTGGTGTTGACGGCGCAGGAGGAGACGACGGTGGCCTTGACGGTCAGGCTGCCGGTGGAGGTGGCTGCGAACGCCGGCATGGCGGCAATGGCGGCGACGAGGCCGAGGGCGATGGAAGTCTTGCGCATTTGGAAAATCCTCATGTTGTGGAAGTGAAGGGAAAGCAGTGTGTTCCTGCCGGACGGCAGGTGGTCGCGGGGGGTGTGGTGCGCTTGTCCGGCCCCCCCTTGTTGCCGGACAAGTGTTCTGTGCCCGCCGGACGAATCCGGCCTGCGGGTGGCAGCGAGGGCGAGCGGGGCGTGGGTGCGCATGGGCGGTGCTCAATAGGCCACGGTGATGACCACCGTGTCGGAATAGGTGCCGGTGGTCGCCGGGATGGTCTGTCCGGCCGGGATGCGCCCATAGACCGTCAGCGTCTGGTTGCTGCCGTTCGCGGTGGCCGAGATGCCGCCGCTGCCGCCGGTCGCCCCGGCGCCGATGCCGGTGGCGTCCCACACGTTCGTGCGGGAGCTTTCCTTGTACAACTGGTAGGGGATGCGCGCGCTGCCGTTGGCCATGCGGCGCAGGCCGCTGCCGCTGGAGACGCGGTAGTTGCCGTCCCCGAGGTAGACGGTATAGGGGGCGTTGGCGTTGCATTTGACGACGATGCTGGCGGTCGCGTCGATCGCGCTGGCGAGCGTGCCGATCGTGCTGATCGAACCGAAGTCCAGGCCGGTGTTGGAAACCAACTGGCAGAACGACGGGACCACGAAGTTGGCGGTGACCGTGGTGCTGCCCGAGTCCCAACTGCTGGTGGAGCCTTCGCAACTGCCGGTGTTGGCCTGCTCGTCGATGTACGCGCCGATCGAAGCGGTATAGGTGCCGATCGGCAACGCGGTGCTGGACGCGTTCGCCGCTACCATCACCCGCACGGTTTCGTAGTTGGAGCCGTGCGCCAAGGTGTCGAACCTTCCGTACCAGGTTGCGCTGGCGGCCGTGTTCGCGACCGTCGTGGCCGTGGTGTTGAGGCTGGTGCCGCGGTACAGCCGCACGCTGTAGGGAAGCGTGGTCGAGGTGGACGAGTTGGCGGCGGTGCCGCCGAAGCTGGCCATGTAGCAGGTGTAGTTGCTGCTGCTCTCGGTGCCCGAACTGCCGTTCTGGTAGCACCGCCACAGGAAGCTGAGATCGACCGACGCACTGCTGCCGATGGTCGCCGAGGTGTAGGTATAGGTCTGCGGGGAGGTGCTATTGCTGGCCACGCAGGTGGCCTGGGCCTGCGGCGCCACCGCCATCAGCGAGGCGCCGGCGAGCGAGGCCAGCAGCAGATGGTTCAGCAGGCCGGTGCAGGCGAGTAACGCGATCGCACGCCGTTGCAGGGCGGCCAGCAGGCTGGGGACTGGAGGGCGTTTCATCGGTTTAGAACTCCACGAACAAGCGCTGGAGGCTCACGCGGGTGAGCGTGGGGGCAGGAGGGGCGATGGCCTCCCACGGGGATGGGATGGCGGGCGGCGCAGCGGGATCGCCGGTCGCTTCGGAAACGATCCGGCTCCGGTAGCGGACCCCGCGCGTGCAGTACACCCCGGTCGGGTTGTCGGAGGCGAAGCCGAGCACGCAACTCGGTACGACCTGCAGTCGCACGTGCAGGCGGCCGTGCCATTGCGGCTGGCCGCCGCCATGGGTTCCGGTCGGGCCGAATTCCTCCGGCGCCGATTGCGTGGGCATGCCCACGCTCTGGGCCCAGGCCGGCATTGGCACGGACAGGCAAGCGCAGAGCGCCAGCAGCGATGGGCCGAGACGTGTCAGCGACATGGATAGGGCCCCAGTGTCGGTTGCGCCGGGCCGTCGGCGTCGTAGCGGAACTCCACCGAGCAGGCACCGGACGAACCCAGATCGACGGTCACCCGGTTGTCGGCCTGCAGGTGGCGCAGGTAGACCTGCCCGCCGTAGCCGACGACCGCGCTTTCGCCGCCGGCCAGGCTGGCGGTCAGGCCGGGGGCCAGGGGGCGGCCGTCGGCGTCGTTGAGCACCAGCACGGCGCCATGCACGGGGGTCGCGCCGAAATCGACGATCACGCCCTGCCGGTAGCCGGCGACCGCGGTCCGCTCGGTCTGGTCCAGTTCCCAGCCGTCGGGCAGGCCGGCCGGATCCACGAACAGCCGCTGTTCGTAGTACGGCTGGATGCTGGGCAGAAGGAAGCGGCCGTTGCGGTTGGCGTGCCCCATCCGTACGCCGCCCTGCAGGATCTCGGCGCCCGGGCCCGCGTTCTGGACGATGGCGTAGGCGTCGCCGATGCTGTTGGCGGCGAACACGCCGGCGGCGGTGGCCAGCACCGAACCCGCCGCTTCCACCTCGCTGCGCCGGTCGTCGCCATAGCGGTAGTAACGTCCGCTCAGGCGGGCGTAGCGCGACAGGTAGCCCAGCGCAGCGCTCTGCTGCTGCTCGCCGTCGCCCGAGGTATTGGACAGCGCCCAGTTGACGCTGTCCTGGCGCGCGCCCATGTTGCTGCTGACCTGTTGGGTGTAGCGGGCCTGGCCATTGCTGTTCTGCAATCCGACCGAGGCCTGCGTGTTGAGGCCCAGGTTCACGTTGAACATCACGTAGACGCCGCTGTCGTGGTCGCCGCCGAGGCTCTTGTAGCCGTTGGCGAACACCGATACCCGCCGGCTCAGTCCCCGGGACAGGGACAGGTTCGCCGTCCGCGTCTGGCTGTCGCCGTAGCGGATGCGGTTGTAGCTCAGCGAGATGGACGTGGGATCGAACCAGGGGGTGAAGCTGGCGCCCGCCCGGTCCACGACCTTCGCCACCGCCGTGCCGTCCAGGTAGCTGGCGCTGTCCGACTCCCGGTGCAGGTAGCGCGCGCTCGACACGCGGCCCAGATCGAAATAATCGCCGAAGGTGCGCTGGCTGCTGGCGAAGGCGCGCATGCCCAGCACCTGCCCTTCCAGGGCCAGATAGCCCAGCGAGCCGCTGTAGCCGCGGTAGCGGCTGGCGGCGGCGGCGGCCGTGAGGGTGCCGCGCCCCCACAACCCCTGGATCAGCCCGCCTCCGAGGTTGGACAGCCCGTCGCCGCTGAACTCGGCGTGTCCTTCGACCGTGCTGGAGTCCAGCAGGCCACGACGGATCGAGCCGGCTCCGAACACCGTGCGATCGTAGTCGTCCGAGCGCTGGCCATAGCTGAAGCGCGGCACGCCGATGTCCAGCGAATACTTGGTGATGCCTTGGCGCAGCAGGGACGCGTTGTAGTAGTAGGCCTGGGTGGTCACCATTTGCCGCCCGCTGGCGTCGGTGGTGACGACGGTGACGTTGTTGCCGAAGACGTAGGGCAGCGACTTCAGTTCGTAGGCCCCGAAGGGACCTGGCCGGAATAGACCTTCTGCTGGTTGACGTACAGGTCGAGCGTGGAGGGCAGCGCGGCCGAGCCGGAGAACTGCGGCAGCGCCGCGGTCACGATGTCCGCGCGCTGTTCGAAATCGCTGGCGATCTGCAGGCCGGCCAGACGCACGCTGTTGTTCCAGCCCAGGGCGTTGCTGTTGAAGTCGCCCACGATGTAGGAACGCACCGCGCGCGCGTCGATGTATTGCCAGCGGGTGTCCAGACGGACCGCCTTGGACTGTTGCCCCGGCACGGCGTCGCTGTCGTAGAGCGCGGTGCTGGAGAGCACGCCGTAGCGGCCCGTCAGCAGGGCTTCCAGGCTGGCGGAGGCATAGCTGTGGTCGTCCTGCCGCCCGGAGACGATGTCGTAGTTGAGGATGCCCGCGCCGGTGGGACGCATCAGCGCCAGGTCCGTACGCGGGACGTCTCCGCCCAACTGCACCTGGTACGGCTCCAGTTCCGAGTCGGAGACCTGCAGCGCCAGGGCCTGTTGGCCGGGGTCGTACTCGGCCGCGAGGCCGGGGATGTCTTTGAATGCGACGCGCGCCGTATCGGCCAGACCGGCGGGGAGCTTCAGGCGAAAGCGACGCAGGTCGCCGGCCAGCGCGCTGAAGCCGCCGTCCGGCGCGCGCTGCACTTCCAGCAGTTCCTGCATCCGGGTGTCGTTGACGCTGACCGAGAGCATCAGCGTGACCGGCTCGTCGGCAGCGTCGGCGCTGGCGGGCGGCGGCTCCGGCATCGCGACCGAAGCCGTCATCGCCGGCTCGGCGACCGCAATGCGGGCCTGCTGCGCCGCGGCCGTGGCCAGGATCAACGCGATGACCCGGGCGAGCCGCGAATGCGTCCGGAGGGCAGATTCAGTGCGCATCGACGGATACGAGGACCGAGTCCTGGATGTCCTGGCCGTTGCTCTTGGCCGTGAGGGTGAACGCCGCGCCGGCAGGCAGGAGGTCCGGCTTTGCGCCCAGCGGCTTGAGGTCGAAGACGCGGCTGCTGCCGGCCAGCACATAGCCGTTCAGTCCGTCGCCGAAATTGATCGGGTCGCCGGATTGCGGGTGCAGCGCCAGGCCGCTGATCTTGGCGTGGCGGCCGCCGCTGTTGGTGGCCTTGAGGTGCAGGCCCTCGGCGTCCTGCCGCAGTTCCCAGGCCAGCTTCGGATAGGCCTTCGGGTCGACGACGAACACCGGCAGCGAAGTGCGCAGCACCATCGCCACGCCCTGGTTGACCGTGCCGGGATCCACCGGCTTGGGCAGTTCGTCGATGAACAGCCGATAGCTCAGTTCGCTGTCCGGCTGCGCGGCGCCGGTGCGCGCCACGCGCACGGTGTACGAGGCGCCGGGCGGGATGGTCGTCGCCGGCGGCGTCACCAGGATGTCGGTGGTCGGCGCGAAGACGTCCCGGCCGTCGCGCTGGCTCCATTGGAACACCCGCAGTTGCAGGTTTACCGGCTCGACGGAGGTGTTGACCAGGGTCATCGACGCCGCGCGTTCGTCGGATGGGATGTCCAGTCCGATCGGCGAGATGCGCAGGGAGGCCGCATTGGCGGCGCCGGCCATGAGCAGGGCAACGATGATGATGAGGCGATGCAATGGACGTTTCATGGTGTGGTGGATCGATGGCTTGTGTGGGTGGCGATCGGTGAACGAGCGCCGGAGTGCGACCGTGCCGGTGCGAGTGCGGGCAGGGATCCGACGGAAATCAATGACGGGTTCCTGCAGCAGCGCGAACGCGGTCGTACCGTTGCTGGAATGGCAATGAGCAAGGACCGTGCCAAAGCCTGTGACGTACTGATGGAGCGCTCTGCGGGCGGTTCGCAGACCGCGCAACCCAGGGCGGCCTTCGGTGCGCGTCGACGTTGCCGCGTTCCCGTCTGCCGCGCGGCGTCCAAAGTTGACCGAGGCTTGGTCATCGGACCGACCGGCGTACGTTCGTCGTCGTCGAGGGAGAATGTCGCGGCCTCCCCGGCAATCGCGGGCGCATGTCCCCGGAGCGTGCGGACCAGGATCGCCGCCTGTCCGGCGACGGTTCCTGGCCAAGCCGGAAGCCACGCCATCGGGGAGGCGCGTACCTGGGCGCCCTGGCGGTTCGCGTGAAGGTTCACCTGGCGTCCCCCGGTTGGTCTTGTGACGAAAGTATTAATTTCTATGATGCAATTATCAATGTCTCTCTTGTATCGAGAGCTTGATTCTCGGCAAGCCGTTGATTGGCAAGGAAAGCCCAGTCCAGCCGCCAGGCGCCGGGCGCGCCGGGAATTGGGCGATAATTCGCACATGGCACTCCACCTGAAGACCCCCGAAGAAATCGAGAAGATGCGCGAGGCCGGCCGCCTGGCCGCCGAAGTGCTGCACCTAGTCGGCGAATACGTGAAGCCGGGCGTGACCACCGCCGAACTGGACCGCATCTGCCACGACCACATCGTCAACGTGCAGAAGGCCGTCCCGGCCAACGTCGGCTACCGCGGCTATCCCAAGGCGACCTGCATCTCCGCCAACAACGTGATCTGCCACGGCATCCCCGGCGACAAGACGCTCAAGGACGGCGACATCATCAACATCGACGTGACCGTGCTGAAGGACGGCTGGCACGGCGACACCAGCCGCATGTACTTCGTCGGCACGCCGTCGGTGATGGCCAAGCGCCTGGTCGAGGTCACCCGCGAGGCGATGTGGCGCGGGATCAAGGCGGTCAGGCCCGGCGCCACCCTCGGCGACGTCGGCCACGCGATCCAGCAGTACGCCGAGGCCGAGCGCTTCAGCGTGGTCCGCGAGTACTGCGGCCACGGCATCGGCAAGGTCTACCACGACGAGCCGCAGGTGCTGCACTACGGCCGTCCCGGCGAGGGCGTGGTGCTGAAGAAGGGCATGACCTTCACCATCGAGCCGATGATCAACGAGGGCAGCCGCTTCACCCGGGTGCTCCCGGACGGCTGGACCGTGGTCACCAAGGACCGCAAGCTGTCGGCGCAGTGGGAGCACATGGTCGCGGTCACCGAAGACGGCGTCGACGTGCTGACCCGCATCCCCGGCGACGACAACGACGCCTGGCTGGCCTGACCCGATGACGGGCATGGCGGCGAACGGATCGCCATCGTCGCCGTCCGCCGTGCAGGACAGCGCGCAGCGCGATCCGGAATGGGCCGCGCGCGCGCGCCTGCTGCTGGCCGGGCAGGACGCGCGCCTGGCCGAGCGCTTCGCCCGCAGCGAACGCACCGACCGCCTGCTGGCGCTGCGCGCGCGCGCGGTCGACCGGCTGCTGCAGGAAGCCTGGGACCGCTGCGTGCCGGTGGATGCGCCGCTGGCCCTGTTCGCGGTCGGCGGCTACGGCCGCGGCGAACTGTTCCCGCATTCGGACATCGACCTGCTGGTGCTGGCCGACGACGACGCGCAGCAGTCGTGGCACGACGCGCTGTCGCGCTTCTTCGCGCTGCTGTGGGACGCCGGGTTGCCGGCCAGCCACGCGGTGCGTTCGCCGCGGCAATGCACCCGGGCCTGCGCCGACGACCAGACCGTGCTGACCGCGCTGATCGAGGCGCGGCCGCTGGCGGCCGGCGCGGCGGCGGTCGAACGGCTGGACGCGGCGATCTCGACGAACGAGGTGTGGCCGCCGCACGAATTCTTCCTCGCCAAGCGCGAGGAGATGCGCCGGCGCCACGCGCGCTTCGGCGACACCTCGGAAAACCTCGAGCCGAACGTCAAGGACGGCCCCGGCGGCCTGCGCGACCTGCATACGCTGGGCTGGATGGCGCTGCGCACCTGGGGCGTGCGCGACCTCGAGCAACTGGTCGGGCTGGGCCAACTGGGCGCGGACGAAGCGCGCGCGCTGGCGCGCGAACGCACCGCGCTCAGCCGCCTGCGCTACGGCCTGCACCTGGTCGCCGGACGGCCGGAGGAACGCCTGCGCTTCGATTACCAGAAGACGCTGGCGGCGCGGCTGGGCTTCGTCGACGACGCCGAGAACCTCGGCGTCGAGAAGATGATGCAGGGCTTCTACCGCAGCGCCTCGATCGTGCGCCGCGTCGGCGACCGGCTGCTGCAGCGCTTCGAGGAACAGTTCGACGGCGCGCTGGTGCCGGAGCGGCTGGACGAGCGCTTCGACCTGTACGGCGGCTACCTGGCCGCGCGCGATCCGGCCTGGCCGCGCGGCGACGTGGGCGAGGTGTTCGCGCTGTTCGCGGCCTGGGCTGCGCATGCGCAGGTGCGCGGCCTGCGCTCGCACACCGCGCGCGCGCTGGCCGAGGCGCTGCCGCGCCTGCCGGCGTACATCATGGCCACGCCGGCGGCGCGTGAACGCTTCATGGCGCTGCTGCGCGGCCCGCGCGCGGTCGACACGCTGACGCGGATGGCGCGGCTGGGCGTGCTGGGGCAGTGGATCCCGGCGTTCGCGCGGGTGTCCGGGCGCATGCAGTTCGACCTGTTCCACGTCTACACCGTCGACCAGCACACGCTGATGGTGCTGGGCAACCTGGCCGGTTTCGCTTCCGCGCAGGCCGACGAACGCTTCTCGATCGCGCACGAGGTGTGGCCGCGCCTGCGCAAGCCGGAACTGCTGCTGCTGGCCGGCCTGTTCCACGACATCGCCAAGGGCCGCGGCGGCGACCATTCCGAACTCGGCGCGGTCGATGCGCGCGAATTCTGCACGGCGCACGCCTTGAGCGAATCCGATACCGAACTGGTCGCCTGGCTGGTCGAGCAGCACCTGCGCATGTCGGTGACCGCGCAGAAGCAGGACATCTCCGACCCGGACGTGATCGCGCGCTTCGCCGCGCTGGTCGGCGACCGCGAGCGCCTCGACTATCTGTACCTGCTGACCTGCGCCGACATCGCCGGCACCAGCCCGAAGCTGTGGAACGCGTGGAAGGACCGGCTGCTGGCCGACCTGTATTTCGCCACGCGGCGCGCGTTGCGCGAAGGAGGGGAACGCGCCGTGGCCGCGGCCGCGCGCATCGCCGAGGCGCGCGAGGCCGCGCGCGCGCTGATGGCGGCGCAGGGCATCGACGACGCGACCATCGCCCGCCAGTTCGCCGGCATGCCGGACGAAAGTTTCCTGCGCTACCGCCCGGACCAGTTGGCGTGGCAGGCGACCGCACTCTCGCGCATCCGGCTCGGCCAGACCCAGGTGGCCGCGCGCCGCATCGGCAGCGACGGCTCGGCGATGGAGGTGTTCGTGTTCTCGCCCGACCGCGACGGCCTGTTCGCGGCGATCCTGGCCACGCTGGACCGCATGGGCTTCGCCATCCACCAGGCGCGCGTGCTCGACGCGCCCAACGGCATGGTCTTCGACACCTTCGAGATCCTGCCGGCCGACAACTGGGCCAGCGCCGATCCGGACGAGGTGGCGGCCGGCCTGCACCGCGTGCTGGAGGGGCCGCTGGACCAGGTGCGCGCCGCGCGCCGCGCGCTGCCGCGGCAACTGCGCCATTTCCGCTTCGCGCCGCGGATCGAATTCGCCGCCACGCCCGATGGCCGCCGCACGCTGCTGAGCCTGGTCGCGCCGGACCGCCCCGGCCTGCTGGCCGACGTGGCGCGCACGCTGCGCGAATGCCGGCTGCGCGTGCACGGCGCGCGCATCGCCACCTTCGGCGAACGCGCCGAGGACGTGTTCCAGATCACCGACGAAAGCGACCGGCCGCTGGACGAGGCCGCGCAAGGCCAACTGCGCGAGGCCTTGCAGGCGGCGATCGCGGCGGCTTCCGGCGCGATGTAGCGGCGGCGCGAGCCGCGATGAAGCTTTCCCATCAAAGCCCTTCGCGGCTCGCGCCGCTGCTACGGCGCGCGCGATACCGCTTAAACTGGCGCGTCCCGCAACCTTCCAAGGAACACTGCATGTCGTCCAGCAGCGCCGACGAACTTCGCGCAACGATCGAAGGCGCCTTCGAGCGCCGCGCCGAACTGACCGCCGGCGACATCGCCGCCACGGTGCGCCCGGCGGTGGAAAACGCCATCGCCGGCCTGGAATCCGGCCGCTACCGCGTGGCCGAGCCGGACGGCGACGGCGGCTGGCGGGTCAACGAATGGCTGAAGAAGGCGGTGCTGCTGTACTTCCGCGTCAACGACATGGCGGTGATCGACGCCGCGCCGGCGCCGTTCTGGGACAAGGTGGAGGCGCGCTTCGCCGGCTGGGACGAAGCGAAGTTCCGCGCCGCCGGCGTGCGCGTGGTGCCCGGCGCGGTGGCGCGCCGCGGCACGTATTTCGGCAGGGACGTGGTGCTGATGCCGAGCTTCGTCAACATCGGCGCCCATGTCGGCGAGGGCACGATGGTCGATACCTGGGCCACGGTCGGTTCCTGCGCGCAGGTCGGCAGGCATTGCCACCTGTCCGGCGGCGCCGGCATCGGCGGCGTGCTGGAGCCGCTGCAGGCCAGCCCCACGATCATCGAGGACCATTGCTTCATCGGCGCGCGCTCGGAAGTGGTCGAAGGCGTCGTCGTCGGCCACCACAGCGTGATCGGCATGGGCGTGTTCCTCGGCCAGAGCACGCGCATCTACGACCGCGCCACCGGCGAGGTGTCCTACGGCTACGTGCCGCCCGGCAGCGTGGTGGTGTCCGGCCAGTTGCCGGCGAAGGACGGCAGCCATTCGCTGTACTGCGCGGTGATCGTCAAGCGGGTGGACGAGAAGACGCGCAGCAAGACCTCAGTGAACGATTTGTTGCGCGGGCTGGCGGATTGAGGATTGCCGCCGCCATTCCCGCGCGGGCGGGGATGGCGGGCGGAAGCCGGCCTGCGCCGAAGCATTGAACCGAACCGGGAGCCACACGATGAAGACACGCCTGACCGCCGTCCTGATCGCCGCCGCGTTGACCTCTGTGTCCGCGTCCGCGACCGAAGACCTGAGCCGCTACAGCGAGGAAGGCCTGCGCGCCGAACTGGCCGGCATCGCCGACGCCGAAACCGCGGTGCTGGTGCCGATGCGCGACGGCGTTGGCCTGTCCACCAACATCTGGCGGCCCAAGGGCGCGACCGGCAAGTTGCCGACGGTGCTGTGGAAGACCCCGTACAACGAACACAACCCGCGCGGCACCAGCGCGCGGCTGGCGATCGAGGCGGTGCGCCACGGCTACGCCTTCGTC
Organism: Pseudoxanthomonas sp.; assembly: GCA_047601245.1. Taxonomy (GTDB): domain Bacteria; phylum Pseudomonadota; class Gammaproteobacteria; order Xanthomonadales; family Xanthomonadaceae; genus Pseudoxanthomonas_A. Next base: position 1,377,464 of record JASGJU010000002.1, on the reverse strand, counting down.
ATCCAGAACGAGCGCGGGCGCTACTTCAGCCAGGGCAAGTACCAGATCCTCGGCTATCCGCAGACCGACGGCTACGACGCGCTGAGCTGGATCGCCGCGCAGCCGTGGTCCAACGGCAAGGTCGGCACGCTGGGCTGTTCGTCCTCGGCCGAATGGCAACTGGCGCTGGCGGCGATGAACCACCCGGCGCACGCGGCGATGGTGCCGATGGCAGCCGGCGCGGGCATCGGCAAGGTCGGCCCGTTCTGGGAACAGGGCAATTTCTACACCGGCGGCGTGCCGCGCACGCTGTTCGCGGTGTGGATGTACGGCGTGGACAATCCGCTGCGCGCCGAGCTGCCGCAGGACCTGAGCGGCAAGATGCGCGCGCGCGTCGCCGGCTACAACGACCTCGACGCGAGCAAGCCCAAGGTCGATTGGCAGAAGCACATCTGGCACCTGCCGTACGCCGAACTGCTGTCGTCGCTGGGCGAACCGCCGGCGACGTTCGAGTCGATGATCGGGCACGGCCCCGGCGATGCGTTCTGGGAGCAGGGCGGGCTGTACCGCGATTCGATGGGCTGGGGCGTGCCGGCGCTGTGGTTCAACAGTTGGTACGACGTGTCGATCGGCCCGAACATGGCGCTGTTCAACCACGCCAGCACGGTGGACTCCGACCGCGAGGCCAGCGCCAACCAGTACGCGGTGATCGGCCCCAACCCGCATTGCCAGTTCTGGAAGCTGGACAAGGACTACAAGGTCGGCGACCGCGACATGGGCGATGCCAGTTTCCCGGTCGGCGAGCAGATCTGGGCGTTCTTCGACCGTTGGCTGAAGGACCAGCCCAAGGCGTTCCCGGCGTCCACCCCGCACGTGCGCTACTTCACGATGGGCCTCAACCGCTGGCAGTCCGACGCGCAGTGGCCGCCGAAGGCGGCGAAGCCGGTGCGGCTGTACCTGCGTTCGGGCGGCAAGGCCAATTCGATGTACGGCGACGGCCGGCTGTCGTTCGATGCGCCTTCCGCCGACGAGCCGAAGGATAGTTACCGCTACGACCCGGCCAACCCGGTGCAGACCATCGGCGGCGGCGACTGCTGCAACGGCGGCTTGGTGACCGCCGGCGCGTTCGACCAGCGCCAGATCGAGGCGCGCCACGACGTGCTGGTCTACACCAGCGACGCGCTGGAGGAACCGATGGAGGTGTCCGGCTTCGTCGATGCGGTGCTGAAGGTGTCCTCCAGCGCCCGCGACACCGACTTCGCGCTGAAGCTGGTCGACGTGGCTCCGGACGGCACCGCCTGGATCGTCGGCGACACCATCCTGCGCGCGCGCTACCGCGACGGCTACGCCCAGCCGGAGTCGATGCAGCCGGGGCAGGTGTACACGCTGAAGCCGACTCCGATCACCACCTCGATCCAGTTCGGCAAGGGCCACCGCATCCGCGTCGAGGTGACCAGCTCCAACTTCCCCAAGTTCGCGCGCAACCTCAACACCGGGGGCCCGAACGAAACCGAGGCCCAGCCGGTGGTGGCCGACAACGCGCTGCACCATTCGGCCGAGGCGGCCAGCTATATCGAGCTGCCGGTGGTCGCGCGCTGATCGCGCCCGGCGCCGGCCTGTGTGGCTGGCGCCTTGCCGGACGGCGCGCGATTCCGTCCGGTTCCGTCGTCATCGTGACGGCGGTCGCGGGCATCCGGAATTTGAATCGATTTAAGATCGTTCCCGGGATCCGAACCGGGAGCGGCGATGAAACAGGGCAAAACAGCGATGCGGTGGCTGGCCGCGGCGGCGATGGCCTGGGCAGCGCTCGCCGCGGCGGCGGCCACGCCGGCCGTGCCGATGTCCGGCAATCCGATCCTGCCGGGCTGGTACGCCGATCCCGAGGCTGCGCTGTTCGGCGACACCTATTGGATCTACCCGACGACTTCGCGGCCCTACGCGGAGCAGCGCGGCTTCGACGCGTTCTCCTCGCCGGACCTGGTGCACTGGACCCGGCATGCCGACGCGCTGCGGATCGAGGCGGTGTCCTGGGCGAAGCAGGCGCTGTGGGCGCCGTCGGTGGTCGAAAAGGACGGCAGGTACTACCTGTTCTTCTCGGCCAACGACATCCAGAACGACGACGAGGTCGGCGGCATCGGCGTGGCCGTCGCCGAGCGCCCGCAAGGCCCGTACCGCGACCTGCTCGGCAAGCCGCTGATCGACGGGTTCCACAACGGCGCCCAGCCGATCGACCAGTTCGTGTTCCGCGACGACGACGGCGCCTGGTACATGGTCTACGGCGGCTGGAAGCACGCCAATCTGGTGCGCCTGAAGGACGACTTCAGCGGCGTGCTGCCGTTGCCCGACGGCACGCTGTTCAAGGAGATCACCCCGGGGCCGGAGTACGTCGAGGGGCCGATGATGTTCAAGCGCGGCGGCCGCTACTACTTCATGTGGTCCGAGGGCGGCTGGGGCGACCCCGACTACTCGGTGGCCTACGCCATCGCCGACGGGCCGACCGGGCCGTTCCGGCGCATCGGCAAGGTCCTGCAGCAGGACCCGCAGGTGGCGACCAGCGCCGGCCACCATTCGCTGATCCACGCGCCCGACGACGATAGCTGGTACATCGTCTACCATCGTCGCCCGCTGGGCGAGACCGACCGCAACCACCGGGCGACCTCGATCGACCGCATGTACTTCGACGCGCAGGGCCATATCCTGCCGGTGAAGATCACCCACGAGGGCGTGCCGGCGCATCCGCTGCGCTGAGCGCGCCGACACCTGGAACGCCGCATGAGCACCACGCTGTACGGACTGAAGAACTGCGACACCTGCAAGAAGGCGACGAAGTGGCTGGACCGCTTCGGCGTGCCCTACGCCTTCGTCGACTACCGCGAGTACAAGCCGTCGCCGGAAACGCTGGTCGAATGGGCCGGCAAGGTCGGCGGCTTCGACGCGCTGGTCAACAAGTCCTCGACCACCTGGCGGCAGTTGCCGGAGAACCGCAAGTCGCCCGGCAGCGAGGCCGAATGGAAGCTGCTGCTGCGCGAGCATCCGCAACTGGTCCGCCGGCCGCTGGTGGTCACCGCCGACGGCGTCGTGACCCAGGGGTTTTCCGACAACGGCTTCAAGCAACGTTTCGGCGTCGGGTAGGGGCGGCGCGACGGCATGAGCGAGGTGTTGAAACTGGCCTGCGAGCTGATCTCGCGCCGCTCGGTCACCCCGGACGACGCCGGTTGCCAGCAGGTCGTCGCCTGGCGGCTGCAGCAGGCGGGTTTCGCCACCGAGGACCTGCGTTTCGGCGAGGTCGACAACCTGTGGGCCACGCACGGCGAGGGCGCGCCGGTGCTGGTGCTGCTGGGCCACACCGATGTGGTGCCGCCGGGGCCGGTCGAGGCCTGGGCCAGCGATCCGTTCCGGCCGGAAGTGCGTGACGGCGCGCTGTACGGGCGCGGCGCGGCGGACATGAAGGGCAGCGTGGCGGCCTTCGTCGTCGCGCTGGAGCAATTCGTCGCCGCGCGCCCCGACCATCCGGGCACGGTCGCGCTGCTGCTGACCAGCGACGAGGAAGGCGATGCCGTCGACGGCGTGCGCAAGGTCGCGGAGGTCTTCCGCGAGCGCGGCCAGCGCATCGACTGGTGCGTCACCGGCGAGCCTTCGTCCGCCGCGAAGCTCGGCGACCTGCTGCGGGTCGGCCGCCGCGGCACCCTGTCGGCGACGCTGACCGTGCGCGGCGTGCAGGGCCACGTCGCCTATCCGGACAAGGCGCGCAACCCGATCCACCAGGCGCTGCCGGCGCTGGCGGAACTGGCCGCGCGCCGGTGGGACGACGGCGGCGAAGGCTTCCCGCCGACCAGTTTCCAGATCTCGAACATCCACGCCGGCGCCGGCGCCAACAACGTGATCCCCGGCGAACTGCAGGTGCTGTTCAACCTGCGCTACAACCCGGCGTGGCGCGCGGCGCAACTGGAGGCCGAGGTCGAGGCGATGCTGGCGAGGCACGGGCTGGAACGCGACCTGCGCTGGCACCGCGGCGGCGAGCCTTTCCACACGCCGGAGGGGAGGCTGCGCTCGGTCGCGCGCGAGGTGCTGGCCGGGTTCGCCGGCGCGCCGCCGGAGGAAAGCACGGCCGGGGGCACTTCGGATGCGCGCTTCATCGCCCCGCTGGGCGCGGAGTGCATCGAGGTCGGTCCGGTCAACGCCAGCATCCACAAGGTCGACGAACACGTCGCGGTGGCCGATCTGGAGGCGCTGCCGGACCTGTACCGCGGCCTGATCGAGCGCCTGCTCGCCTGACATGGACGCATGCGGCCAAGGTCCAAGGCATGCGGCCGCCGATCCATCGCATAATCGGCCGATGATCCGGTTCCGCTTCCTGGCGCTGCTGTTCGTGCTGCCGGCCCTGCTGTGCGCGCAGCGGGCCGCCGCCGCGATGCACGGCCTGCCGCTGATGCAGCGCTACTCGGCGGTCGAACTGCCGGCCGGCCCCGACTACAACGCCATCGCCGCCGATGCGCACGGCACGCTGTACGTCGGCAGCGACCGCGGTGTGATGGTTTCCGGCAGCGGCGCCTGGGAACTGTTCGAACTGCCGCGGGAATCGGCGGCGAAATCGCTGTTCCTGGCCTCGGACGGCAAGTTCTACGTCGGCGGCGTGGACCTGTTCGGCGAGTTGCGCAAGACCGCGGACGGCAGCCTGGTCTTCGACGACCTGTTGCCGAAGTTCGGCAACGTCAGGTCGCTGGCCGCGGGCGAGGTCTGGAGCATCGCCGAGACCTCGCGCGGCCTGTATTTCCTCGGCGAAACCGTGCTGTTCCGGCTGGGAAGGGACGGCGGCGCGCGGCACTGGCCGCTGCCGCCGGAGACGCGCCAGGTCCTGTTCACGGTCGGCGACTCGGTGTACGTGCGCATCGGCGGGGTCGGACTGTGCCGCGTGGACGACGGCGTGCCGGTGCCGATCCCCGGCGCGCGCGCGTTCGCCGCCCGACCTGTGCACGACATGCAGCCGCGCCCGGACGGGATCCTGATCGCGGCCAGCGACGGCTTCTATCTGGGCGACGCCGGCGGCGTGCGCAAGCTCGCCACCGACGCCGACGCGGTGTTCGCCGAGCATCCGCCGTATTACGGCTGGCCATTGCCCGACGGCAGCAGGGTGGTGGGCAGCACCGACGGCGTGCTGATGCGGTTTTCGCCCGAGCTGCGCCTGATCGACCGCATCGTGCTGGGCACGGGCGCGGCCAATGCCTTCGCCACCGATCGCGAGGGCCGGCTGTGGGTGGCCAGCGAGGCCGGACTGACGCGGCTGCGGCTGCCGTCGCCGTGGACCGTCTACGACTGGCGGCATGGCCTGGGCAACCTGGCCTACGATAGCGCCTGGTACGACGGCGCGCTGTGGGTGGCCACTTCCAGCGACGTGCTGCGCGGCGCGGCGGCGCGGCCCGGCGATCCGCCGCGCTTCGCGCCGCAGGGATGGACGAAGAACAACCTGGAAGCCTTCGCCCTGGAGCCGACCGAAGCCGGTCTGATCGTCGGCGACCGCTGGGGGCTGCAGGTCCTCGACCGCGGCGCGGCGCGGCCGCGGCGGCTGGTCGAGGCGGAATACGCATCGGTCAAGCGGCTGCTGCGTTCGGGCTTCGATCCGCGGCGCGTGCTCGCGGTGGGCGACCGGGCGGCGTACTGGCTGGCGCAGCGCGACGGGCGCTGGCAGGTGGCGGCGAGCTGGGACCTGCAGGGCGCAATGCCGAGCGGCGTCTATGAAACCGCGTCGGGCGAGATGTGGCTGGGCGACGCGCGCGGCGGTGCGCTGCGCTGGCGCTTCGATCCCGGCAACGGCGATCTGCGCGAGCGGCGCCGGTTCGGTACCGCCGACGGGCTGGTGACCGATCCGGAGTTCGGCACGCACCTATTCCGGCTCGATGGCCGCCTCTATGCGATTTCCGGCGAGCGCGTGCAGCGACTGGAGGGCGAACGCTTCGTCGCCGCCGAACTGCCGGCGCTGCCGGGGCTGGACCGGGCCAGGGAATTGCAGGGCGTGGAGACCGCGCTGGGCAGCTTCGTCTGGACCTCGCAGCAACTGTGGCAACGCCCGCCTCAGGCCGCCGCCTTCCGCCCGCTGCAACTGGCGGCCGGCCTCGCGCCGGGCTACCGGGCGGTGAAATTGCAGGCCGACGGCCAATTGCGCCTGGCCACCTGGGACAGCCTGCTGCAGTTCGATCCCGGGGTCGCCAGCCCCGAGCCGCTGCCGCTGCACGCGGCGCTGGATCGCGTCGAACTGCGCAGGGCGGGGCGGATGCTGTCGTTGCTGCCGCTGGCAAGCGGGAAGGTGCAGGTGCTGCCGCCGCATTCGGGCCTGGGCTTCCGCTTCGGCCTGGCCACGATGGAGCCCAACCTGGAGTTCCGCTACCGCATGCTGGGCTACAACGAGGAGTGGTCGGCCTGGAGCAACAACCGCGTGCTCAACTACCTGCGGTTGCCGCCGGGCGAATTCGCCCTCGAGTTGCAGGCGCGCACGCACGATGGCCGTAGCGTGGAGATGCTGCGCTATCCGGTGCGGGTCGAGGCGGCCTGGTACGAGCGCACCGGCGTGCGGGCGTCGTTCTGGCTGGCCGGCCTGCTGCTGGTCGCCGGCGCGGTCTGGCTGCTGGCGCGGTACCGCTATCGCCAGGTGCTGGCGCGCAACCGGGAACTGGAACGCAAGGTTTCCGAGCGCACCGCGGAACTGGAGCAGGCCAACCGCAAGCTGGCCGAACTGGCCAGCCTCGACGGCCTGACCGGCCTGGCCAACCGGCGCGCGCTGGAGCAGGCCCTGGCGCGCGAATGGCTGCATTGCGCCAGGCTGGGCCAGTCGCTGGCGGTGGTGATGCTGGACGTGGACCACTTCAAGCAGTTCAACGACCGTCATGGCCACCAGGAGGGCGACCTGCAACTGCGCCGCGTGGCGCAGGCGCTGGAAGCGGAAGTCGCGTCGCCGCGCGAACTGGCTGCCCGCTACGGCGGCGAGGAATTCGCCCTGGTCCTACCCGACGTTTCGCTGGAGCAGGCCCGGGCGCGGGCCGAGAACGTGCGGCAACGGGTGGCGCGGATCATGGCCGGGGCCGGCGCGTCCTGCAGCGTCAGCCTGGGGGCGTGCGCGAGGGTGCCCGATGCGGCGCTGGAGCCGACCGAACTGATCCGCTGCGCCGACGCGGCGCTGTATCGCGCCAAGCGCAACGGCCGCAACCGGGTCGAAACCGACGGCGAGGAAACCGAGGCGAGCGGGGCGGATGCGCCGTGAACGGGAAGGTTGCCGGCGCAACTGTTGCGCCGACGCCGGAGGATCGGTTAGCTTTGCCCGCATGACGTTTTCCCGCACCCTCGCCGCGAATAATGGCAATCGCAACAATCTGCGCGCGGACAACCGTGCGCGGCCGATGCGGGGCCGCGACTAGGCTAGGGAACACCAGCCGGACAGCACAAACCCGCATCGCCAGATGCGGGTTTTTTTGTATGTGTATCCCTCTACAAAAGCCCGGCCGTCCCTGGCCGGGGATTCGACAAAACCCACCCACGGAAACCCTCACATGTGTTCGATCTTCGGCATCTTCGGCCTGCAACCGGGCGACGACCTGCAGGCGCTGCGCCGGCAGTCGCTGGAACTTTCGCAACGCCAGCGCCATCGCGGCCCGGACTGGAGCGGCGTGTACCTGGACGAGGGCGCGATCCTCGTGCACGAGCGCCTGGCCATCGTCGATCCGGCCGGCGGCTCGCAGCCGCTGCTGTCGGAAGACGGCGAGCTGGCGCTGGCGGTGAACGGCGAGATCTACAACCATCGTGAGTTGAAGGCCGAACTGAAGCAGCCTTACGCCTTCCAGACCGGCTCGGACTGCGAAGTCGTCAACGCGCTGTACCGCGAAGACGAGCCGGAATTCTTCCTCAACCGCCTCAACGGCATTTTCGCCTTCGCCCTGTGGGACAAGGCGAAGGGCCGCGCGATCGTCGCCCGCGACCCGATCGGGGTGATGCCGCTGTACTGGGGCCACGACCGCGAAGGCCGCCTGCGCGTGGCCTCGGAGATGAAGTCGCTGGCCGATGCCTGCGCCGACGTCGCGCAGTTCCCGCCGGGCCACTGGTACGACACCGCCAGCGGCGAACTGAAGAGGTACTACCAGCGCCCGTGGCGCGACTACGACGCGGTGGCAGGCGTGGAAGTATCGCTGCAGGAACTGCGCGAAGCCTTCGAGGCCGCGGTGCACCGCCAGTTGATGACCGACGTGCCCTACGGCGTGCTGCTGTCCGGCGGGCTGGATTCGTCGCTGGTCGCGGCGGTTGCCGCGCGCTATGCGCGCCACCGCATTGAGGACGGCGACAGGAGCGAGGCCTGGTGGCCGCGCCTGCATTCCTTCGCCATCGGCCTGAAGGGCTCGCCCGACCTGGCCGCGGCGAAGATCGCGGCGGACATGCTCGGCACCGTGCACCACGGCTTCGAGTACACCTTCGAGGAAGGCCTGGACGCGTTGCCGGAGGTGATCCGCCACATCGAGACCTACGACGTCACCACCATCCGCGCGTCCACGCCGATGTTCCTGCTGGCGCGGCGGATCAAGGCGATGGGGGTGAAGATGGTGCTGTCCGGCGAGGGCAGCGACGAGATCTTCGGCGGCTACCTGTATTTCCACAAGGCGCCGAACGCGCGCGAGTTCCACGAGGAACTGATCCGCAAGCTGGACGCGCTGTACAACTACGACTGCCTGCGCGCCAACAAGTCGATGATGGCCTGGGGCGTGGAGCCGCGGGTGCCGTTCCTCGACCGCGAGTTCCTCGACGTGGCGATGCGCATGGATGCGAAGTACAAGATGGTGCTCAAGGGCAGCGACGGCCCGCAGCGGATGGAGAAGGGCGTGCTGCGCGCAGCGTTCGAGGGCTACCTGCCGGAGGAGATCCTGTGGCGGCAGAAGGAGCAGTTCAGCGATGGCGTCGGCTACGGCTGGATCGACGGCTTGAAGGCGCACGCCGAGGCGCAGGTCAGTGACCGCGAACTGGCCGCCGCCGACAAGCGCTTCCCGGTCAATCCGCCGCAGACCAAGGAGGCGTACTTCTACCGCAGCCTGTTCGAGCAGTTCTATCCGTCGCCGGCCGCGGCCGAGACCGTGCCGGGCGGCAAGTCGATCGCCTGTTCCTCGCCGGCGGCGATCGCGTGGGACGCCAGCTTCGCGAAGATGGCCGACCCGTCCGGCCGCGCGGTGGCCGGCGTGCACAACGAGGCGGTGGCGGCGGCGTGACGCATGCCGCGCGCCGTGGCCGGATGCCTGTCCGGTCGCGGCGTGCCAGGGCGGAAAATCGGGCTGCGTCTGAAACTGATTCCCATTGAAGCATCGCCGCGACCGATCCGGCATCATGGCCGCCGTTTTCCCGTCGCCGGAGCGCCGCCATGAAGGGTCATCCCGAAATCGTCGAATGCCTCAAGGAACTGCTGCGCGGCGAGCTGGCCGCGCGCGACCAGTATTTCCTGCATTCGCGCCGCTACGAGGACCAGGGCCTGAAGGCGCTGTACGAGCGCATCGACCACGAGATGCAGGAGGAAACCGAGCATGCCGACGCGATCCTGCGCCGGATCCTGTTCCTCGAAGGCGATCCGGACATGCGCCCGCACGCGTTCGCGCCGGGCAAGACCGTGGTGGAGATGCTCGAGGCCGACCTGAAGGTCGAGTACCAGGTGCGCGCCAACCTCGCCGCGGCGATGAAGCTGTGCGAGGAACGCGGCGATTACGTCAGCCGCGACATGCTGCTCAAGCAATTGCAGGACACCGAGGAAGACCACGCCTGGTGGCTGGAGCAGCAGCTCGGCCTGATCAAGCGCATCGGCCTGGAGCTGTACCAGACATCGAAGATCGACCAGGGCGGCGTCGGCGAGTGACGCCGAGGGTGTCGGTCAGGGCTTAGGCCTTGCGCATGCGGTAGACGGCGGTGTGCAGCGCGGTGACGCCGTCGGCGATGAAGCGCGGCTCGCCGGCGAGGATGTCGCGCCGGTCCAGCAACTCGATTTCCCACGCCGGCGCGAACAGCGCCTGCACTTCTTCCCGCGGTATCGAGAACGGCGGTCCGTCCATTTCCGCCTGCGGGTATTCCAGCGTGATCAGCAGCGCGCGGCAGCCAACTGGCAGGCGACCGTAGACCTCGGCGGCGTAGCGCCGGCGCAGGTCCGGCGGCAGCGCGATCAGCGCGGCGCGGTCGTAGACGGCCGCCATCGCGCCGAGGGTGGCGTCGGTCAGGGCGAACACGTCGCCGCGGATCAGGTCGATCGGCCCGGCGCGGTGGTGGACGCCGTCGGCGTCGGTTTCGACCTGCGGCGCCAAGCCCGCTTCGGCGAAGAAGGCGTCGACCGCCAACGGCGACAGCTCACAGCCGGTCACCCGATGGCCCTGCGCGGCCAGCCAGTGCATGTCCAGCGATTTCCCGCACAGCGGTACGAAGACGCGGCTCGACGCCGCCACGCCCAGCGCAGGCCAGTGCTGCTGCAACAGCGGCATCACTTCGCCGCGGTGGAAGCCGATCTGTCCGTCTTGCCAACGCTGCAGCCAGAAATCGGGGTTCATTGCGCGATTCCTCCAATGTGATGGGGCGATGGATCAGGCGACATCCAACCCATCCACCTTTTGCCGCGCCCCGCCGACCGATGGAAATCGCGATGGGGAACGAGCCGCAGCGAGCGGCGAGGGGGAACTACTGAACATCCAATCCATCTACCTTTTGCCAACCCCTGGGCAGCAACCCGCCCCGCGTCGCCCGCGCGCCGACGTATTCGTCCAGGTCCTTGAACGAAAGCGACATGGTGCGCTGGCCGCTCCTCACCTGCAGGGTCTGTCCCGGCGACACCGCGGCGATCGCGACCACGCGTTCGGTGCCCAGCTTGGCCTTGGGGATGTCGATGATCTTGTTGCCCTTGCCCTTGTCGAGTTCCGGCAGCTCCGACAGCGGGAACGCGAGCAGGTGGCCGGCGCTGGTCGCCGCGACGACGCGGTCGGTTTCGACGCTCGCCGCCGCCGCCGGCTGCAGCACGCGGGCGCCGGCGGCGAGGTTCAGCATCGCCTTGCCGGCCTTCTGCCGGCCGGTCAGGTTCTCGAAGCGGGTGACGAAGCCGTAGCCGTGGCTCGACGCCAGCACGAAGCGGTCGTCGTTGCCGCCGCTGGCCAGCGCCTGGAACGACGCGCCCGCCGCCGGCGAGAAGCGCCCGGTCAGCGGCTCGCCGTTGCCGCGCGCGCTGGGCAGCGTATGCACGGCGGTCGAATAGCTGCGGCCCTCCGAATCGAGGAACGCGACCTGCTGCGTGCTGCGTGACTTCACCGCCGCCAGCAGGCCGTCGCCTTCGCGGTACGACAGCGTGGCCGCATCGACGTCGTGGCCCTTGGCCGCGCGTACCCAGCCCTTTTCCGACAGCACCACGGTCATCGGCTCGCTGGCGACCAGTTCGGTTTCGTCCAGCGCCTGCGCGGCCTCGCGCTGCACCAGCGGTGACATGCGCGCGTCGCCGTACTTCTTCGCGTCGGCGGCGATCTCGTCCTTGACCAGCTTCTTCAGTTTGGCCTTGGAATCCAGCGTGGCGATCAGGCGGTCGCGCTCGGCGTCCAGTTCGTCCTGTTCGCCGCGGATCTTCATTTCCTCCAGCCGCGCCAGTTGCTTCAGTTTCGTGTCGAGGATGTAGTCGGCCTGTTCCTCGCTGAGGTCGAAGCGTGCGATCAACGCGGCCTTCGGCTCGTCCTCGGTGCGGATGATGCGGATCACCTCGTCCAGGTTGAGGAAGGCGACCAGCAGGCCTTCCAGCAGGTGCAGGCGGCGCTCGACCTTTTCCAGGCGGTGCTTGAGCCGGCGCGTCACCGTGTCGTAGCGGAACGCCAGCCACTCGCTCAGCAGCGTCTTCAGGTTCTTGACCTGCGGGCGGCCGTCCAGGCCGATCACGTTGAGGTTGACGCGGTAGCTCTTTTCCAGGTCGGTGGTGGCGAACAGGTGGCCCATCAACTGTTCCACGTCCACGCGGTTGCTGCGCGGGAACAGCACCAGCCGCACCGGGTTGGCGTGGTCGGATTCGTCGCGGATGCCTTCGCCGTCCAGCCACGGCAGTTTCTTGGCGCGCAACTGCTGGGCGATCTGCTCGATCACCTTCGACGGCGAGACCTGGTAGGGCAACGCGGTAACGACGATGTTGCCGCCGTTATGACTACCTTCGCGGGTCCAGGTGGCGCGGGCGCGCACGCTGCCGTTGCCGGTTTCGTAGATCGCGCGCAGGTCGGCGGATGCGGTGATGATCTCGGCGGTGGTCGGATAGTCCGGGCCGCGCACGTGTTCGCACAGGTCGGCGACCGTCGCATCCGGGTCGTCGATCAGGCGGATGCAGGCCGAGGCGATCTCGTTGAGGTTGTGCGGCGGCACGTCGGTGGCCATGCCGACCGCAATGCCGGTGGTGCCGTTGAGCAACAGATGCGGCAGGCGCGCCGGCAGCCAGGTGGGTTCCTGCAGGGTGCCGTCGAAATTCGGGTCCCAGTCCACCGTGCCCTGTCCCAGTTCGCCGAGCAGCACCTCGGCGATGGGCGTGAGCTTGCTTTCGGTGTAGCGCATCGCCGCGAAGCTCTTCGGGTCGTCCGGCGAACCGAAGTTGCCCTGACCGTCGATCAGCGGATAGCGATACGAGAACGGCTGCGCCATCAGCACCAGCGCCTCGTAGCAGGCCGAATCGCCGTGTGGGTGGAACTTGCCGATCACGTCGCCGACGGTGCGCGCGGACTTCTTCGGCTTCGACGCCGCGTTCAGGCCCAACTCGCTCATCGCGTAGACGATGCGCCGCTGCACCGGCTTCAGGCCGTCGCCGATGAAGGGCAGGGCGCGGTCCAGCACCACGTACATCGAGTAGTCGAGATATGCGCGCTCGGCGTACTCGCGCAGGGGAATCTGTTCAAAGCCGTGGAAGGCGGGACGGACGGTTTCGGTCATGACGATGCGCGACGGAGGAATCGCGCAATTCTACCCGCCCGCTCGATGCCGAACCACGCGAGGGCGCTGCGCCGGCGCGTTCCACGGCGGCGCATCCGCGCCGCGATTGGCGCGCAGGGCCAGTCGCGGCGGGCGGATCAAGGTTCCAGCGCGCGACGCACGGCGGCGACGAACTCCGGATCCGGCTTGCCGCCGACCTGCTCGCTGCGGGCGAGGATGCGACCGTCCGCGTCCAGTAGGATCAAGGCGCTGGAATGGTTGAATTCGCCGTCGGCCAGTTGCCGGTAGCGGATGCCGAGCACGCCCGCGACCGCGCGCACGTCGTCCGCGGGCGGCGAGGCCAGGGTCCAGCGCGCGGTGTCGAGCCGGCGCTTGTCGACCACGGATTGCAGCGCCGCGGGCGTGTCGCGGACGGGATCTATGCTGATCAGCAGGATGCCCAGCCGCTGCTGCTGCGCGGGCGTCAGGCTCTTCTCGATGGCCTTGCCGGAATCCACGATCAACGGGCAGATGTACTGGCACGAGGTGTAGAACATCGACACCAGTTGCGGCTTGCCGCGGCGCGCGCCCCAGTCCGCGCTGCGGCCCGCCTGGTCGGTCAGGCGCAGCGGCAACTGGTAGACCGAATCCTGCGGCAGCGGCGCCGGCTGCGCCGCCGCGGCCGTGGCGCTGGCCAATGCCAGCAGGGCGGCGATCGCCGCGAACGTTGCGAACCGTCGTTTCATGGATTTCATGGCATGCTCCTGGCGCAGCGGAAGCCGAGGTTGGCGGTGGCGTTGGCGCCCTCCAGCGAGGACAGCATCGCCACCCGCATCAACACGGCGTAGTTGTCGCGGTCGTCCATCGACAGCGCGCCCGCGCCGCAGAACTTCGCGGTGTCGGCGTCGCCCTGGTTACGGTTGTCGGCGGACACCATCAGCGACAAATAATCGTCGGTCCATTCCCAGACCAGCCCGTGCAGGTCCTGCACGCCCCAGGCGTTGGGCGCCTGCAGCCCGACGCGCGGCAACGCGGCGCCGGAGGGCCGCGAATACCAGGCGAGGATGCGTTCGCGCCAGGCCGGATCCTTGCGCGCGTCGCGGCGGGTCTCGTCGGCGGCCGCCGCGTATTCCCATTCGCTCCAACTCGGCAGACGCGCGCCCTGCGCCTGGCAATAGGCGGAGGCGGCGAACCAGCTCACCCACGTCACCGGCTGTTCCGGCAGCGCCTTCGCTCCCAGCTCGGTCGGGCCCTGCCAGTGCGACAGGTAGCGCGATTCGGCCAGCACGCCGGCGACGCGGTCTCGCCGCCACTGCGGGTTCGCCTTCACGAAGGCCAGGAACTGCGCATTGGTGACCGGGGTGCGCATCAACCGGAACGGCGCGATGCGCACGCCGTCCTTCACGTCCTCGTAGCGCAGCGCGCTGCGGAATTGTCCGCCGGGCAGCGCCACGTAATCCTGCGCCGCTGCATCGACGACGGCGCAGGACAGGACGATGGCGAGCAGGGCGGCGCGGCGCATCTCAGTGCTCCGCTCCGCCGGCGCCGGCAGGCGCGGCGGTGCGCGCCTTGGCGGCGTCCTCGCGGCTCACCTCGCCGCCGGGGTTGCCCCAACTGTTGAGCACGTAGGTGCCGATGTTGGCCACCTCGTCGTCGGTCAACTGCGCCATCGGCGGCATTACCGACTCGTAGTCCTTGCCATTGACCGTGACCTTGCCCTGCAGGCCGTGCAGCATGATCTGCGCGACGCGCTTGGGGTCGGCGGCGATGAAGTCGGACTTGGCCAGCGGCGGGAACACGCCCGGCAGGCCTTCGCCGTTGGCCTGATGGCAGGTGGAACAGGTGCCGGCGAACAGCACCTCGCCGGCGGCGATGCGTTCCTCGCGGGTGACCTTGCCGCTGGCGGTCGCCGCCGCGGCCACGCCCACCGCCGAGGTGGACGGCGTGCCCACGGCCTTGTCGCCCAGGTAGACCTCGTCCACTTCCTTGCCGGAGTAGACCGTCTTGTCCTCGGGGCCGTCGGCCTTGAGGATCGCCAGCGCGCCCTTGTTGAAGGCGCGGAAGATCGAATGGTCGACCAGCACGTAGCTGCCCGGTACTTCCATGTGGAACTCCATCATCGCCGCACCGCCAGCGGGGATCAGCGTGGTCTGCACGTTCTCCTGGTAGTGTCTGCCGCCTTCGTACCAGACCTTGTCGAAGATCTCGCCGATGACGTGGAAGCTGGACACCAGGTTGGGGCCGCCGTTGCCGACGTACAGGCGCACCTTCTCGCCGACGTTGGCCTGCAGCGCCTTTTCGTTGGTCATCGAACCCTCGCGGCCGTTGAACAGCACGTAGGTCGGGTTCTCGTCGATGGCCTTCTCCATGTCGAAGGCCTGGTGACCCTTGTCGTGGTACTTGCCAGCCGTGTAGAAGTCGCCCTGCATCACGTAGTACTCGCGGTCGACCTTGGGCAGGCCTTCCGGCGGCTCGACCAGGATCAGGCCGTACATGCCGTTGGCCACGTGCATGCCGACCGGCGCGGTGGCGCAATGGTAGACGTACAGGCCGGCGTTGAGCGCCTTGAAGGTGAACTGCGACTGGTGGCCGGGCGCGGTGAAGCTGGAGGCCGCGCCGCCGCCGGGGCCGGTCACGCCGTGCAGGTCGATGTTGTGCGGCATCTTGCTGTCGGGCATGTTGCGCAGGTGGAACTCGACCGTGTCGCCCTGGCGCACGCGGATGAAGCTGCCCGGCACGGTGCCGCCGAAGGTCCAGAACGTGTAGGTCGAGCCTTCGGAGATCTCCATCTCCTTCTCGACCACGTCCAGCTCGACGATGACCTTGGCCGGCGCGGTGCGGCCGGTGGCCGGCGGCACCAGCGGCGGGCTGGTCAGCACCGCCTTGACCGGTTCGCCCTGCGGCGGTCCGAAATCGCCGTTGGCGGAGCCGCCGGAGTCGGCGGCATTGGCGGCGGGTTGCTGCGGCGAGTCGTTGCGGCAGGCGGACAGCCCCATGGCGACGGCGAGGGCCAGGATCGTGGCGGTGAAGCGGATGGCGGATTTCATCTGGGTACTCCCGGTTGGAGTGGTGCGGCCTGGATCGACCGCAAGCATTGCGGCCGCGACGGGGGACTTCGTTGATCCGGATCAATCGGCGGCCATGCACGGCGCACAGGCGCGGGTTTGCTTGACCTGGGTCAAGACCGGGTGCGATCGGAGGAAACGGCGTCGTCTACGACGAGCCGGCGTTCAGCCCAGCAGCGGCAGCAGCCAGCCCAGCGGATGATGGAAGCGGGCGATGCCGAACATGAACGCGAAGGCGGCCAGCGCCGCTGCGTAGAAGCCCGCGTGCTGCGCCTGCGTGCGCTGCGGACGCATCGCCAGCACGCCCAGCAACACGTAGGCCACTAGCAGGCACAGCTTGGTGGCCAGCCAGCCGTTGGCGAACATCGCGCCCGGCAGCATCGAGAACAGCATGGTGGCGGAAGTGATCAGGATGGTGTCGATGGTGTAGCTGGCGTAGCGCGGCAGCCAGTGCCGCGGCCAGCGTGCGCCCAGCAGCGCCGCGCCGCCGCGCAGCGCGAACAACGCACCGCTGCACATCACCGCGTGCACGTGCGTCCATTTGATCTGCGGGTAGAACTCCATCATCGGCGACATGCGTGGTTCTTCAGCCTGGGCGTCCGTCCGCGCGCGGGCGCAGGTAGATCGACAGCGAGCGCAGCACCCACGGCAGGAACGCCGCCAGCCAGCCGGCCGCGGCGAGCGCCTGCCAGGCGTAGCCGTCCGGCGCGATCTCGGCGACGATGCGGACCACCGCGACCAACTGCAGCACCACGAACGCGAACCAGCCCACGGCCGGCATCGCCATCGGCCGTCCCGAATGTCCTTGGGTGACCCGCGTCACCATCGCCACCAGCAGGCTGCCGAAGAAGCCGACGAACAGCGCATGCGCCGGGCCGCGACCCAGCACGAACGCGCCCGTCGCCGCATAAACCGCGCTCTGCGCCGCATACAGCGCGAAGGCGACGGGCAGCCAGGCGAAACCGGCGAACAGCACCCGCAGGATGCCGGGCGCCTTGCCGTGCGGCCACCAGCGCCACAGCACCCAGGCCGCGCCCGCAGCCAGCGCGGCGTCGACCGGCCACAGCCAGGCATAGGCGTGGACCAGTTCCAACCCTAAGTGGGCGAGCAACAGCGCCCACATCGCCGCCAACAGCCACATCGGCCGCCACGCGCGGTAGCCCGGCACCACGTTGCCGGCGAAGAACGGGAACATGCGGTGCGCCACCGTCAGGTACACCGGCAGCAGCAGGCCGAAGGTGCCCAGCTTGATCGAGACGAATATCGCCCACGGGCTGCCGCCGTGCAGGAACACGGTCATCGCGGCCAGCCCGGCAAGACCGAGGCACAGCGCCGCGAAGCACGACCATGCGTGCCAGGTCGGCCCGCGCCCGGCGCAGCGCTCGGCCCGCAGCACCCGCAGCAATTGCGCCAGCCCGTAGCTCCAGCCGGCCAGCGACATCAGCACGCCGACGTGAACCATCGCCGGCTGCCCGAACAGCATGCCGCCGACCACCGCCAGTTGCCCACCTAGCAGGCCCAGGCCCACCGGCACGTAACGCCAGCGCGACAGGTCCGGCATGCCCGTCCAGCGCGGGAAGGTGGTCATCAGGAAGCCGAACATGAAAGGCGGCAGCAACTGGTACTGCATCACGAAGGCGTGGATCCAGCCGCCGTAAGGCGTGCCGCCGGGCAGGCCGACGGCCTGCCAGCGCGCATCGACCAGCCACAGCAGCCACCAGCCCATCGCCAGCAGCACGTTCAGCGCGCCGACGAAGAACAGCAGCCGGTGCGGCGCCTGCGCCAGCATCTGCGGCGAGAGGGAAGCAGAAGATTGCGGTGCGGCCATGTGCGTACTATCCGGGCGGATCCCGGCGGCCGCCTTGATGCAGGTCAGGCGCGCGCGATCCGGCGCGGAGGGCCGCGGGGCGTAGGCATGGGCTTGGGAGGGTAGGCCGGCCGTGACACGGTTCGGCTCCGCATAGCCGACCGCCACCACGTTAGAGCGCCCGGAATCCAGTCTGGTCCGGTTCGCGTCGATGGACAGCGACGAAGTGCGATCGTGCAGACTTGCCCGCCGCGGAACCAGCGGACCGAAGAGTTGCGGGTAAAAGGTTGCGCGGGGTTCAGAACGCCAGGTCCCAGCGCAGTGTCTTCAGCGTCCGGCCGTTGATCTGGATGGAGAGGGCGTGCTCGCCCGAATAATGCACGCGGGTCGTCACGTCTTTCAGCGCGTGGCGCTTTTCGAGCTGTATCCGTCCCTTGGCCGGGAGCTCGAAGGTTCTCCATTTGAACACCTTCGGACTGAGCGTGCCGTTCGCCTTCCGGTAGTGGACCGCATAGTCGAGCACGATGCGCTGGCTCTTCGTGGACAGGGATTCGAGATCGATGGCGAAGACGAGCGTCTCCCCCATCGCATACACCGCCTCCTCGAAGCGGAAGCCCCGGATGCGGACCGCGACTTCGGAATCGACGCCTGTCGCCTCGAGGGCCCGGGGATGTCCGGCTTTGACCAGGGTCCGCAGAGCGTGTTTGGTGATCCAGATGAGCCGGGTCTTCTCGTCCGGAGTCTTCGCCTCCTTCCGCCAGGCGAGCAGGGTCTTCACCACGTACTCGGGATGGTCCTTGGCGATATCGTTCAGGTGGTTGGCGACGCTCTTTCGCACGTAAAGGGACTCGTCGAAGACCAGGCCCTCAGGATCGGCAGCGTCGGCCTCGGGTCGGCGACGAGATCTTGGAGGCGTTCGCCCCAGGGAAGGCGAGGGCGCGAGCCCTCCGAGGCCCAGCGTCGGTCATGCTCGTTGCCGGACGCGGTGCAGCGGAGGAGATAGGCCAGCGTCTGTTCGGGATAAAGACGAAGAAAGGGCCGGACGGCGAATTCCGAGGTGAAAAGACGGGTGAGAACCTTGAGGGCGTCGAGCGAACGTTTCCTCTCGCCGAGGCCGAAGGTCTGCACGAAGTCGGTGAGAGGCCAGATATCGAAGCCGCTCAGGTTCCTGCTTCGGGCGGCGGCAAGGAGTATGGCCAAGGCTTCCTTGTAGGAAGCGGGTAGAAGCCGGCGAAGCTCGTCCCTGACCCGCGCGACGCGGGGTTTGAGCTCGAGTTCGGCGAGATCCCGGTCGATGCTTTCGAAGGCCTTGCGATCGAAGGCGGGATGAACCGCCTTGATCTCTTTGCCCATTCTCTTCAGCAGCGCCGGGCCTATGTTGTGCTTGAAGGCGGAAGGATTGTCCTCTTGTTCCAGGCCCACGGCCGGATCCCTCTTTTGCGGCATGCCGGACTCCAGGACACGCGGACAGGCGCGCTGGAGCCGGAAACAGGGGTCAGTGTACCGACTGGCTTGAGGAATTCGCCTGCACAGGCATGGCCCGCGTTACATCGAACCCAACCCGGTACGTGCCAAGGACGAGACCGTTACTGAGATACGGACATGCTTACAGCAGCAAAGGGCTTGGAGCACCGACCGCTTCCGGGCACAGATGGAGGGCAAAGCTGAAGCGCTTTGCCGGCATCCGGCCTGCGCACCGGCCGCGAAAGCAGGTAGCTCCGTGAAGATGGTCTCGTGAGAAGTTTCTCTGACACCGTTTCCGGTTTCTCACCCTCTCATATGAAAAAGAGCACGCCATAAAGGCGTGCTCCAAGGTTTTTTTTCGACTCTCTCTGGAGGGTTACGGCCCGCCAGATGAGCAACTCCAGGTTTCCGCATCGTAGTTGGTCGTGATTTGCCCCCATTGGAATCGAACGCCGTTACAGTAAAGGGCTTCTTTTCCAACGACGTTGCCGTATTGATCGTAATAGGTGATTTCGTACCCCTCAACCGGTGCGGCGTAGGCAACTGCTGCGACAGCGAGTAGAGCACCTACAAATACAATGTGTCGGATATATTTGCGCATATCCTTTCCACGGGCATGTCACGGATAGTGACGCAAGTGGTTCTATAGAAAAACCGGAGGGGTGTCAAACGGGAAAACGGTGTCCGGAAAAAGGTGTCAGGAAAAGGTGTCAGAGACACTTTCCGATGGCGGCCTGCGGCCCTTCCCGCTCAACCCCCGCAACCGCCGCAGCACACCGAGGGCAGTTGGATGATGTCGTCGGCGGCGATGGCGTTCACGCCCGCCGCACGCAGGCAGTCCAGCAGTTCTTGTCTGGTGGCCATGGTCGAGATGCGCACGGCCCGACCGTCGGCGGCCAGGTCGAACAGCGCCGACGGATCGACGGCGGACAGTTTGCGGCCGATGGCCGCCAGGTTGGGCGTCTGGTTGGCGACGCGCAGGGAGAATTCCATGGTTGTCCTCTCCTGTGAAGCGGAAAGCGGCCCGGCCGTTGCCGGTCGGGCCGCGAATGGCCGTCAGCGGCTGTCTTCGGCCCGCACGATTGCGCGGCCGCGTCCCAGCCACAGCTTCAGCACGAACAGGGCCAGCGCCAGTGCGCCGACGCTGAAGATCACGTCGCCCGGCATGCGCATCCACACCAGCATGTCGATGATCGGGCGGTTCATGAACTCCGCCGAACGCGCGAACCAGTAGCCGTGTTCCAGCGCGGCGTTGAGCTGCAGCACGCCCATCGGCAGCAGGGTCAGCACCGCCATCAGGCTCAGGCCGATGTTGAAGGTCCAGAACGAGGCGCGCAGCAGGCCTTCGGGCCAGCGCGCCTGCGGGCGCAGGCCGCGCAGGCAGAACAGCATCAGGCCGATGCCGAGCATGCCGTACACGCCGAACAGCGCGGTGTGGCCGTGCAGCGGGGTCAGGTTCAGGCCCTGCATGTAGTACAGCGCCAGCGGCGTGTTGATCAGGAAGCCGAACAGGCCGGCGCCCACCAGGTTCCAGAAGCTGACCGCCAGGAAGAACATGATCGGCCACTTGTAGCGCGCCATCCACGGCGTGGCGCGGCTGTGGCTCCAGGTCTCGTAGGCTTCCAGGCCGATCAGCGCCAGCGGCACCACTTCCAGCGCCGAGAAGCTGGCGCCCAGCGCCACCGCCGCGGTCGTCGTGCCGGCGAAGTACAGGTGGTGGAACATGCCCAGCACGCCGCCGGTCAGGTAGACGATGGTGGCGAACAGCACGTTGACGGTCGCCGACGTGCCGCGCAGCAGGCCCAGCTTCACGAACAGGAAGCTCATCACCGCCACCGCGAACACCTCGAAGAAGCCCTCCACCCACAGGTGCACCACCCACCAGCGCCAGTACTCGACCACGGAGATGTGGCTGCCTTCGCCCCACATCAGGCCGGCGCCGTAGAACAGGCCGATCGCTATCGTGGACAGGAACAGCAGGCCGACGATCGACGACATCTCGTCCTTGCGCTTCAGCGCCGGCCACAGCGCGCGGCCGACCAGCGCCAGCCACACCAGCAGGCCGACGAACAGGAACGCTTGCCAGAAGCGGCCGATGTCGACGTATTCCCAGCCCTGGTGGCCGAACCAGAAGTTGTGCTCCAGCCCCAGCTTCTGCATCACCGCGAACCACTGCCCGGCGAACGCGCCGACCACGATGACCAGCAGGCAGACGAACAGGAAGTTGACACCGGCGCGCTGGAACTTCGGCTCATGCCCGGAGATCGCCGGGGCGATGTACAGGCCGGTGCCCAGCCACGCGGTGGCGATCCACAGCACCGCCAACTGCGTGTGCCAACTGCGGGTCAATGCGTAGGGAATGAACTCGGCGATCTTCAGGCCGTAGGCTTCCTGGCCTTCCACCTGGTAGTGCGCGGTGGTCGCGCCCAGCAGGATCTGCACCAGGAACAGCGCCACCACCACCCAGAAGTACTTGGCGCTGGCGCGCATCGACGGGGTGATGGTTAGGCCCAGCAGCGGGTCCTGCGCCGGCGGCGTCGGCAGCGCTTCCTTGCCGTGGTAGGCGGCGTAGTGCCAAGCCAGCAGGCCGATGCCGCCGATCAGGAACAGCAACGAGAACATCGACCACATGAAGGTGTCCGAGGTCGGCTTGTTGCCGGTCAGCGGCTCGTAGGGCCAGTTGTTGGTGTAGGTGCGGTTGCTTTCGCCGGCGCGGTCGGTGCCGGCGGCCCAGGCCGTCCAGAAGAAGAACGCGGTCATCGCGCGACGGTTGTCCGCATCCGGCACCGTGTCCTCGCGCATCGCATAGGCTTCGCGCAGGTCGTGGGTGGCCGGATCGTTGGAGAACAGGCTTTCGTAGTGGGCCGCGACCTGGCTGATCGCCTGCGCGCGCAGGTCGTCGACCACGATCTCGTCCTTCGCCGCGTCGTAGGTGTTGGTGCGTATCAACGGCTTGACCGCGGCCTGCACTTTGGCCTGCTCGCCTTCGCTCAGCGCCGCATAGGGCAATCCGGTGTCCGCGCGCGCCTGCAACTCCAGCAACGCTTCGGTTTCGCGGTGCAGCCAGTCGGCCGACCAGTCCGGCGCCACCAGCGCGCCGTGGCCCCAGATGGAGCCCAACTGCTGCCCGCCGATGCTTTGCCAGACCTGGCGGCCGCGGTCGATGTCGGCGCGGGTGTAGAGCGCCTGGCCATTGGCGGCGACCACGCGGTCGGGAACCGGCGGCGCGGTATGGACCAGGTCCGCGCCCAGCCAGAGCATGACGGCGAAGCTGGCGACCAACAGCGTCCCCAGGCCGAGCCACAGCCGTTTGGTGATGGACATGCCTCTCTCCTGATGGTTGGAACGAGGGGCATCATTGGTTGCGGCGCAGCAGGCCGCCATGACATAGGTCAACTGCGCGTGGGGTTGTGCCGGTATGGGAGCGGCTTGCAGTGGAATTCTCCCTCTCCCCTTGTGGGAGAGGGAAATGTGCGCGAAGCGCACGAGGGAGAGGGATCGGCTTTTCGCGGGAAAGCCAAAGTCAAAAGCCGACCCCTCTCCCTCGCTTGCTGCGCAAGCGTTTCCCTCTCCCACAAGGGGAGAGGGAGAATCAACGCCGCTGCAAGCCATCTGCAAAAGACGGTTGTTCCCGCTACTGCGGATTCAGTCGCGCAATACCGGGCGGGCCAGCGCTTCCAGGGCCTCGCGGCCGACCAGCTCCAGTTCGCGCCGGTCGACCACCAGCAGGCCGTCCTGCTGGAAGCGCTTGAGCACGCGGCTCACCGTCTCCGGGGCCAGCCGCAGGTAGTTGGCGATGTCGGTGCGCGCCATCGTCAACTGGAAGCGCTTGGGCGAGAAGCCGCGCGCCGCCAGCCGCCGCGACAGGCCGACCAGGAACGCCGCCATGCGCTGGTCGGCGCTCCAGTCGCCGGCCAGCAGCGCCGCGCGGCCGATGTCGCGGCTGAGCAGGCGGAACAGGTGCCGCTGCAGTCCCGGCAGCCGGGTCGCCAGCACCGCGATCTTGGGGAACGAGAACCGGCACAGCATCACCGTGTCCAGCGCGACCGCGTTGCAGGGATAGTGGTCGCCGTCGATCGCGTTCAGGCCGATCACCTCGCCGGGCAGGTGGAAGCCCAGCACGTGCTCGCGGCCGTCGTGGTCGATCACGTAGGTCTTGACCGTGCCGGCGCGCACCGCGGCGATGGCCTCGAACGGCTCGCCTTCGCGGAAGATGTGCTCGCCGGCGTGGAACGGGCCGACGTGCTCGACCAGCACGTGCAGGTCGCGCAGCGCGGACTTGTCCATGCCCTGTTCCAGGCAAGCCTGCGAGAACGCGCAGGTGGAGCAGAAGCGCAACTCGTTGCCGTCGTCGGCCATGATGCGGCCGTCGAGCCGCGGGAACGTGGCGAGGCTCACGCACGGCTCCATGCGCGATTCAGATCGCGCGCGAGAAGCGTGGCGCAGGCGTGTCGGATGGCTGGTCGAGATAGCGGTCGAAACACATGGCGATGTTACGCAACAACAGCCGCCCGCGCGAGGTGGCGCGGACGAAGCCGTCGCCGAACTCGACCAGCCCGTCCGCCGCCAGCGGGCGCAGGCGTTCGAGTGCGGCGGCGAAATACTCCCGGAAGGAAATCGCGTAGCGCCGTTCCAGCGCGTGCACCGGCACCTCGCCCTGGCACATCAGCGACTGGATCAGGTCGGCGCGCAACTGGTCGTCCTCGTCCAGGCGCATGCCGCGGAACACCGGCAGCCGGCCTTCGTCCAGCGCCGCCTGCCAACCGGGGAGATCGCGCGGATTCTGGCTGAAGGTGTCGCCGACGTGGCTGATCGCGCTGACCCCCAGCCCGACCAGGTCGCTGTCGGCGTGCGTGGTGTAGCCCATGAAATTGCGGTGCAGTCCGCCGCGCGCCTGGGCCACGGCCAGTTCGTCGTCGGGCAGCGCGAAATGGTCCATGCCGATGTAGGCGTAGCCGGCCTCGGCCAGCCGGGAGATGGCCAGTTGCAGCAGCGCCAGCCGGGTTTCCGCATCGGGCAGGTCGGCGGCGTCGATCTGCTTCTGCGGCTTGAACAACTGCGGCAGGTGCGCATAGCCGTAGACCGCGACCCGGTCCGGGCGCATCGCCGCCACCGTGTCGAGGGTGGCGGCGAAGCCCGCCAGGCGCTGCTTCGGCAGCCCGTAGATCAGGTCCACGTTGACCGAACGGAAGCCGTTGGCGCGGCAGGCTTCGACCACCGCGCGGGTTTCTTCCACGCTCTGCACGCGGTTCACCGCTTCCTGCACGGCGGGATCGAAGTCCTGCACGCCGAAGCTGGCGCGGTTGAAGCCGATGCGGGCCAGTTCGGCGATGTCCCGCGGCGAAACGAAGCGCGGGTCCAGCTCGATTGAAATGTCGCGCTCGTCCGAGGAGGAGAAATTGAAGTGGCTGCGCAAGGTCTCCATCGTCTCGCCCAGTTGCGCGGGCGAGAGGAAGTTCGGGGTGCCGCCGCCGAAGTGCAGTTGGACGACTTCGCGGTCGCGGTCGAACAGCGGCGCGGTCAGCGCGATCTCGCGGTACAGCCGGGCCAGGTAGGCGTCGCCGCGCGCCTTGTCGCGGGTGATGATGCGGTTGCAGCCGCAGTAGAAGCACGGGCTTTCGCAGAACGGCACGTGCACGTACAGCGACAGCCGCCGTGGGATCGGGTCGCCGTTGCTCGCCGCCGCCGCCGCGCGCAATTCGGCCTCGCCGAAGCCGGCATGGAACTGCGGCGCGGTCGGGTACGAGGTATAGCGCGGCCCCGGCCGGTCGTAGCGGCGCAGCAGGTCGTCGTCGAAGGTCATGTCGATCATGGCGCAGGGATTAGGCGCTGCGGCGGCGGCCGGCGCATTGACCTGGATCAAAAAACCGCCGGGAACGATTTTCGACATCGCCCCGGCGAAGGCTTGGAGGGTGGTTCCGAGAAGGTTCTTCGTCCCGTTGCCGGATGGCCGGCCCGGAGCGGGACACGCCGTGAACCCATCCCTGGCGGCTCGGTCGCCGCATCCATGCGGCTCACGGTCCCGCTCCGGGCCGGCCATCCGGCAACGGGACGAAGAACTCCGGGAAGCACAGTGGCGGAAGAACCCGCCGGGACGGGTCGCCGCCGCCGGCTCACTCCTCGCGCAAGGCCGCGAGCATGCGCGCGTAGTCGCGGCGGTATTGCCGGGCCAGCCGGTGCTTCTGCGCTTTCGAAAGGATCTTCCCGGACACCTGGAAGAACTTCTTCTCCTCTTCGCGCAGGTGGTGGTGCACCTTCTCCGAGAGCTTGCGCGCCTTCGCCATCCAGCCGGCGCCGGTCTTGTCCGCGACCTGCATGTCCTCGATGATCTCGTCGACCTCGTGGTGCTCGTGCAGGGCGTGGCGCGAGGCGTCCAGGCCGGCGTCGGCCAACAGGATCGGCGCATACAGGAAGCGTTCCTCGGCGGCGGCGTGCGCGGCCAGCTCGATGCGCAGGTCGGTGAACAGGGCGATCCGTTTCTCTCCGCGCGACGAACGCAGCAGCCGGCGGCACAGCGACCGCTGGATCTCGTGGCTTTCGCGCAGGGCTTCGTAGATGTTGTCGGTCATGGCGTTCTCCCGGAGCGGGTCAGGGCAGCGTGCGCAGGGTCGGCTCGCGCGCCCATTGCCGGGTCGCGGCCTGCTTCAGGAAGGCCTTGACGTCGGCGGCGGGCACCACGCCCGCATCGCGCTTGATGCCGGCCGCGCGCAGCAGCGCCTCGGCGCCCGCGTCGAAGGCGATCGCCTTGAGGTGGCCGTAGGCGTCGCGCAGCCAGTCCACCGCGCCCGCTTCGGCAGCCAGTTTTTCGCCGGCCGCCTTCGACAGCACCACGGCGACGGCGTCGAATACCACCGACGGCGTGCCGTCGAGCTTGCCGTCGGCGGGCAGGCGTTTGCCGCCCTTTAGCATGGCCCCGCCGATCTTCGGCGCGACGATCTTGACCTGCGCGCCTTCGGCTTCGGCCGCCTTGCGCAGCGCGGCGACCGCGGTGCCGTCGGAACCGTCGTCGACCAGGATGCCGACCGCACGGCCGGCCAGCGTCGGCCGGGCCTTGCCGATCAGCCGCAGCGCCGGCGAAGGCGGCAGGTCGCGCGGCGCGACGGCGGCCTTCGCCGCGGGCGGCGGCTTCGCCATTCCCAGACCGTCGGCGACGCGTTTCGCCAGGTCGGCGTCGACGTGGCGCAGGTGGCCGAGCGTGCGTTCGCGCACCACCGGGGTCTCCACCTTCGACAGTTCGAACACCAGCGCGTAGGCGATATGCGCCTGCTCGACCTCGCTCTGGCTGCGGTAGAACAGCCGCGCCTGCGAGTAGTGGTCGGCGAAGCTCTCGGGCCGGACCCGGCCCTTGGCGCCGTCGTCGGCCGCCTGCGCGAAGCTGCGGAAACCCGCCGGCGTCTCCCGCGGGCTGTCGTCCTGCAGCGAACTGGGCTCGTAGTTGACCCGGCCCTTGGGCACGCGCATCTGCATGTGGCCGTCGCGCTGGAGGTTGGCGAACGGGCACTTCGGCGCGTTGACCGGGATCTGGTGGAAGTTGGGGCCGCCGAGGCGGATCAACTGGGTGTCGAGATAGGAGAACAACCGGCCTTGCAGCAGCGGATCGTTGCTGAAGTCGATGCCGGGCACGATGTTCGCCGGGCAGAACGCGACCTGCTCGGTCTCGGCGAAGAAGTTGTCCGGCCAGCGGTCCAGCACCATGCGCCCGACGATCTGCAGCGGCACCAGTTCCTCGGGGATCAGCTTGGTCGGGTCGAGGTGGTCGAAGGGGAATTTCCCGGCCTCTTCCTCGGTGAACAGTTGCACGCCGAATTCCCATTCCGGGAAGTCGCCGCGCTGGATCGCCTCGAACAGGTCGCGGCGGTGGAAGTCCGGGTCGTTGCCGGCGAGCTTCACCGCCTCGTCCCAGCAGGTCGATTGCAGGCCCAGCTTCGGCCGCCAGTGGAACTTGACGAAGGTCGATTCGCCCCTGGCGTCGAGCAGACGGAAGCTGTGCACGCCGAAGCCTTCCATCATCCGCAGCGAACGCGGGATCGCGCGGTCGCTCATCGCCCACAGGATCATGTGCATCGACTCGGGCGTGAGCGAGATGAAGTCCCAGAACGTGTCGTGGGCGCTGGCGGCCTGCGGGAAGCCGCGGTCCGGCTCCATCTTCACTGAGTGCACCAGGTCGGGGAACTTCATCGCGTCCTGGATGAAGAACACCGGGATGTTGTTGCCGACCAGGTCCCAGTTGCCTTCTTCGGTGTAGAACTTGACCGCGAAGCCGCGCACGTCGCGCGGCGTGTCGATCGAGCCGGCGCCGCCGGCGACGGTGGAGAAGCGGCAGAACACCGGCGTGCGTTTGCCGGTCTCGGTCAGGATCTTCGCCGTGGTGTACTTCTTCAGCGACTTGGTCAGTTCGAAATAGCCGTGCGCGCCGCTGCCGCGCGCGTGCACGATGCGCTCGGGGATGCGCTCGTGGTCGAAGTGGGTGATCTTCTCGCGGAGGATGAAATCCTCCAGCAGCGTCGGCCCGCGCGCGAACGCGCGCAGCGAGTTCTGGTTGTCGGGTACCGGGATGCCCTGGTTGGTGGTCAGCGGCGGATGGGAACCGCCGGCGGGCTGGTGCAGTTCGTTGCCGCTGCCGCGGCGGTCGGCGGTCTTGTCGCGCGATTGCGCGCGGGAGCGAGGTGCGGACGTGCGGGCCATGGCTAGCTCTCCTTGGATCGGCTGGCTACGACTGGAACCGATTATGGTCGGGTCAAGTGAAATCCTCGTTATCGAGAGCGGAGCGATGATCGTTCTCTTGGTTCTGCAATGCATCATTCCATCGTGCAATGCATCATGGATGAGACTGGCGCCGCATCGACCGCTGAAGCAGATGGTCCCGTGAAGGCGGTTTTTGAGAAGCGCGCTGACGCTATTTCCCGGCTGGATCACGCGTCAGGGCTGGGCGAGTAGACATCGACGAAATCCAGCGGATAGATCGGCAGGCACCAGTAGGAATCGCTGAAGGTCGGGATGCCGCCGGTTTTCCACTTCTGCCAGAACACGGTGTAGGAGTCGGCCTCGTTGCCGATCGGAACCGTGTCGTAATCGGCGTGCGTCTCGCGCAGGTTCGGATCGAGGATGCCGGGATCGCCGCGGGTCTCGCCCTGGCCGCCCGAGTTCTGGAAGTAGAACGCGCCGGTGCTGGTGTGTTCGTTGCCGTCGTCGTCGACGTACCGCAGCTTCGCGTCGTCGTCGTAGCCGACCAGCACCTTGTAGTGTTCCGAACTCCAGTGGCCCTCGCCCTGGTCCATCAGTTCGTCGATGGTGACGATGACCGGAACGCCGGCATGGATCCAGCGCTTGAGCTGCTTGAGCGCGTCCGACTTGCCGAGCGAGTCGTAGGTATAGCCTTGGTAGGAGAAACCGTAGAACCGGGCGCCGAGCGTCATGGTCTCCTGCAGCGTGCCCGGCGAGGGGTCGTCGACGAAGATCGACGCCACCGCCGGGATGATGCCGGCGCTGGCGTAGGTGAGCAGCGAATGCAGCCAGGTCGACGTCCAGCCGTCCTTGATGTGCTCGCCTGCCCACTGGCCGTTGTCGCCCATCGGGTTGTAGCGCAGCGGCGCCCAGTAGCTGAACGCATGGGCCAGGGAAAAGAGCCCGCACCAGCGCGTGCTTTGCTGGTGCTGCTGGACCACGTTGCCCTGCAGGAACGCCTTGCGCGGCGGTTCGGCATCCAGCCGGGTGAGGTCGAAGCTGTGGTCCAGCCCGATCTCCCGGATCGAACCGGCGTCCATGACCACGTCGCGCGTCGTGGTCACGATGATGCCTGCCTCGGAATGACCGGCGATCACGTAGCGCCCGGCGGACAGGCCGGACAGGAGCGTGCTGTCCTGAGCGGGATCGGTGTTCGCGGTCAGCACTGGCGCGTTCTCCAGGTCCTCCTGCTTGACGAACGCGAACTTGTCGCACGAGCCGCATGGCGCGCCGTCCTTGTCGAAAGTCGCCAGGGACTGCACGTGCTTGGCCGGGTAGGACGCTTGCGCCGGGTGCACCGACAGCGTCACGATCTCCGGATCGTGGAAGACCCGGAGCGAACTGGTCGATCCGATGCCGACCCGCGTGACGGCCGTCGCCACGGGAACGTTGACCCGGATCGATGCGCTCGCATTGGCCACGACGTATTCCCCGACCGAGGGGAAGGCGACGACGGCGCCGGTCGCCGGATCGATCCCGATGCCGTGCCGGACCGTCACGGCGAGCGGCGTTGCGATGCCCGGGCCGGAGCGTATCGCCAGATCGACGCCGTCGAGCGGCGATCCGTCCGCCGCCACGAACACCGGCAGGCTTTCCCCGAAACGATGCACCCAGCGCACCGCCATGATGTTGAACATGTCGTAGAAGCTGTCCGGGCCGATGTCCCGGACCCGCAAAACGTCGAGCCAGGATTGCGGCCTGGCCTCGGCCAGCCGCGTCGCCGCCTTGGCCCCGCGCCCGCGGAAGAACCGGCCCTTGCCCATGTTGTGCAGCGACGGGGCGACGAACGCGCCGGCCGTGTCCCGGAACGTGGCGAACAGGTCGTCCCGTTTCAGGCCGGGCGTATTGAGGAAGGCGACCAGCTCCGCGGTGACCTGGTCGAACAGCCATTCGTCCGGCTCTCCGATGATCGGTACGGTGCACCGCCGCACCATCGTCGACTTCCGCGGCGGGTAGTTCCCCGCGATTTCAATGGGTGTGCGCTCGTCCATCGGCCATCTCCTGGATTTGTCGTCCGTTACGGAGTGATCAGATCGGGACAGCGAATGCCGTTCGCCAGGCAGGACTGGCTGGACGGGCACCAGCGGTATCCCGGACAGCACTCGTGGGTGACCTTTGCCGGCGTGTTCGGATCCCAGACCACGGTCAGGTTGGGTACCGAAGGGATGTCAGCGGCGGTGCCGTCCCACACGATCTGCATCTCGAGGACCGACGAGGACAGCACCCAGCGGTCGGAGAATCCGTCGGTGCAGGGCGCGGTGGCGACGATCGTCGCGAACCACGGACCGTAGCGCACCTCGCAGCCCCACGGCGTCACCAGGGGGCGGCCCTGGAAGCGGGTCAACTTGTAGAAGCGGCGGGTGTTCGCGATCGCGGGAAGATCCGCCGCGTGCTCAGGCGTTGGTGGTTCCCCGGGTTCCAGCCGCAGGTTCGCGACGGCTTCCGGTTTCACGAAGGGCGTGCATACGACGTGGGGATAGATGACCCACGCGAAATAGGTGCGCACCTCGTGGCTGGCGCGATTCGGTGCATGGGGCGCCACGTTGGGGCGTCGCTTCGGCTTGATCGCCTTGGGCCGGTTGGTGATGATCGGCGCGCGCTCGGAATAGCCGAGCTTGCTGGACAGTTCGAACAGTGCGATCGGCAGTTCGGGCAGGGCGTCGAGAGGGGACTGCGATTTCATGGGGCCTCCATGTATCCGTGGTCGTGGATGACGGAGATAGGTTCCCGTGGTGATCTTTCCGGGCGTCCATGCCTGATGCAGGTGGCGTCATCCGGGCGGTAAGTGCGACAGGGTCCGAAGGGCGCTTGGCATGTCCAGGGAGACGAAAGGCGCCTTCTCCATCAGTCACACGCGCTGCGGGGACGAGATCGGCCAACGACCGGTCTCATGTCGCATGTGGCCGAATACCGGACAGTCTGGCGTTGTCCCATGGGGTGATCGCAAATCGCAACCGCTCATGGTGTGCAAGATCGTGACGTGCCGGGCGAGAGAGCCAAAGTTCGCGCCTTCGCCCCGGGAAAACGCGATTTGCCTGCGGGGTGGAGGCCACTCGCGCTGATCGGCCAATGCGAGCCAAGCCGCTGGAGTGCATTGCGACGCAAAGACTGCCCGGGTCGGCGATTCGGCGCCATCCTGCTTTCGGCTTCAAGGGCCTCAGCGTGGTTTCCGTCAGCGTCGGGACGCGAGGTTCGACTTCCAGGTGGTGCCCGGAACCGGACCCATGAAATGCGCCCGGGCCAAATCCGGGCGGACGGTATCGGACGGTTAAGCAACAAAAAATTGCCCGGAGCAATTTTTGATATTGCGCAAGCGATGGCCCGGAGGGTTGCCGCCAAGGATGGCGGCAACAAAAAACCCCGCGATTCGCGGGGTTTTTCTGACTTCCTCGGACTTCGCTGGATGTCGTCGGATTCCGAACGTGGTGCCCAGGAGAGGACTCGAACCTCCACGGTTTTACCCGCTAGTACCTGAAACTAGTGCGTCTACCAATTCCGCCACCTGGGCGTTCGGAGCCGCGTATTCTGGGCGAGCCGCCACGGCTTGTCAACGCGCGGCCGGCGGCGATTCCCGACGGGCGCCGGCCGGCCGCGGTGTACCATGCCCGCATGAGCAAAAAAACGGGCAGGGACGGCGGCAAGTCCGCATCGGGCAAGGGGAAGAGCGGCGCCGCGTCGCGCAAGTCGGCCGGGACGCAGGGCGGCAAGCCGGGCAAATCCGGCAAATCCGGTTCGAACCTGCCGGCATGGATGCCGGAATCGCTGCATCAGTCCGCGCCGGGCAAGGCCGCGCCGGGCAGGAGCAAGTCGTCGCGCGCGTCAGGCGCGTCGAAGTCGAAGCAGCCTGCCAGCCGCGTCCGCGCCGCGCCGAAGCTGCCGTTCGAGCCGCAGTCGTTCCAGGATCCGCATGCCGCGCGTGAGGCCGAACGCTACGCCGAGCCCATCGCCAGCCGCGAATCCATCCTCGCGCTGCTGGCGGCCAGCGAAGGCCCGCAGACCGCCGAGGCATTGGCGGAGAAGCTGGGCTTGACCGCGCCGGACCGCTTCGCCGCGCTGGGCAAGCGCCTGGGCGCGATGGTGCGCGACGGGCAATTGCTGCAAAACCGCCGCGGCGGTTTCGCCCCGGCCGAGCACATGGACCTGGTGTCCGGCACGGTGATCGCCAATCCGGACGGCTTCGGCTTCCTGCGTCCCGACGCCGGCGGCGACGACCTGTTCCTGCCGCCGTACGAGATGCGCAAGGTGCTGCACGGCGACCGCGCGATGGCCAGCGTCACCGGCCTGGACCGGCGCGGCCGCCGCGAAGGCGTCATCGTCGAAGTGCTGGAGCGCCGCGTCAGCCGCATGATCGGCCGTTTCGTGCTGGAGGCGGGCATCAGCTACGTCGAGCCGGACGACAAGCGCATCCAGCGCAACGTGCAGGTGCCGCCGGACCAGCGCGGCGACGCGCGCGACGGCCAGTTGGTGGTCTGCGAACTGATCCAGGCGCCGGATGCGCGCCGCCCGCCGATCGGCAAGGTGATCGCGGTGCTGGGCGACAAGCTCACGCCGTCGCTGGTGGTCGAGACCGCGATCCACGGCCACGACATCCCGCACGAATTCCCGCAGGCGGTGCTGGACGAGGCGGCGGCCGTGCCGCTGACGGTCGAGCCGTCGACGGTCGGCGACCGCGTCGACCTGCGCGCCATGCCGCTGGTCACCATCGACGGCGAGGACGCCAAGGACTTCGACGACGCGGTGTATTGCGAACCCAACCGCGGCGGCTTCCGCCTGGTCGTCGCCATCGCCGACGTTTCCCACTACGTGCGCCCGGGCGCGCCGCTGGACGAGGAGGCGCAGCGGCGCGCGACCTCGGTGTACTTCCCCGGCTTCGTCGTGCCGATGCTGCCGGAGACGCTGTCCAACGGCATCTGCTCGCTGAACCCGAAGGTGGACCGCTTCTGCTTCGTCTGCGACATGCAGGTGAACCGCGACGGCGAGGTGACCAAGTCGAAGTTCTACAAAGCGGTGATGAACTCGCACGCGCGGCTGACCTACACGCAGGTGTGGAAGGCGGTGGGCGAGGGCGACGCCGAGGCGCGCGTCCAAGTTGGCGCGCTGCTGCCGCAGGTCGAACGGCTGCACCAGCTTTACCAGGTGCTGGCCAAGGCGCGACAGAAGCGCGGCGCGATCGAGTTCGAGTCCTCGGAAGTGCGTTTCGTGCTGGACAACCGCGGCGAAGTCACGCAGGCCGGCATGCTGGTGCGCAACGACGCGCACAAGCTGATCGAGGAGTGCATGATCGCGGCCAACGTCGAGGCGGCGAAATACCTGCTTTCCAGGCACATTCCGGCGCCGTACCGCATCCACGAGCGGCCGCCGGAAAGCAAGTACGCCGACCTGCTGGAATTCCTCAAGGAGTTCAAGCTGTCGATGCCGCCGTGGGCCAAGGTGCAGCCGCGCGACTTCACCAACCTGCTGAAGAAGGTGCGCGAGCGCGCCGATGCGACGCTGCTGGAATCGGTGCTGCTGCGCAGCCAGTCGATGGCGGTGTATTCGCCGGACAACGCCGGCCACTTCGGCCTGGCGCTGGAGGCGTATGCGCATTTCACCTCGCCGATCCGCCGTTACCCGGACCTGCTGGTGCATCGCGCGATCAAGTACGCGCTGGCCGGCGGCAGGCCGGAGAAATACCCGTATCCGCCGGCGACGATGGCGGCGCTGGCGTTGCAATGCTCCGAGCGCGAACGCCGCGCCGACGAGGCCGAACGCGAGGTCGACGAGCGCTACCGCGCCGCGTGGATGGAGCAGCACGTCGGCGGCCAGTTCGACGGCGTCATCAGCGGGGTGACCAGTTTCGGCCTGTTCGTCGAACTGGACGAGTCGAAGGTCAACGGACTGGTGCACGTGACCCAGTTGCCGCACGACTATTACCACTTCGACCCGATCCGCAAGATCCTCTCCGGCGAACGCCGCGGCCTGGAGTTCCGCCTCGGCGACCGCGTGCGCGTGCTGGTGCTGAAGGCGAGCATGGAGGAGCGCAAGATCGACTTCAAGCTGGTCGAGCGGCGCGAGGAAGAGACCGCCGAAGCCGGGCAGCGGGCGCTTCCGGCGAAGCGGAAGAAGCGGAAGTATTGATTTCGCTCGCCATGGTCGGACGAATGTCTGGTCATGACGAGCGAAACAGACGGTGAGAATTCCATGTACACTGAAACCCACACCGGCGGCTGCCAATGCGGTGCGATCCGCTTCCGCGTCACCGGTGCGCTCGATGACGCCTCGATCTGCCATTGCCGGATGTGCCAGAAGGCGTTCGGCGCCTATTACGCGCCGCTGGTCTCGACGCGCGGCGCGGAACTGCAGTGGACGCGCGGCGAACCGAAGCGCTTCGCCTCCTCGAACCTGGTCAGGCGCGGCTTCTGCCCGGATTGCGGCACGCCGCTGACCTACGAGGCGCCCGACGGCGTGGCGCTGGCGGCCGGCGCGTTCGACCATCCCGAGCGCTACGCGCCGCACGTCCAGTACGGCGCGGAGTGCAAGCTGCCCTTCGTCGACGGCCTGGCGCAACTGCCGGCGCGGCGCACCGAAGAGGACCTGCCGGCGCTCGAATTCCTGTCGCGGATCGTGTCCATGCAGCACCCCGACCACGACACCGCCGCGTGGCCGCCGCGGTGATGCGATAATCCGCGGCCTGTCGCAGACCGCAGCGCGTACCGCCCATGAGCAAGCAGAACCAGTGGATCGTCGGCCTCAACGCGGTGGCCTCGGCCATCGAGCACGACGCCGACAACGTGCGCGAGGTGTTGGTCGAAGGCGGCAAGAACCCGCGCTTGACTGAGATCGCGGACGAGGCGCGGCGCAAGGGTATCGATGTGCGCAGAGTTACCGGGCAGGCGCTGGACGGCGTCGCCGGCGGATTGCGGCACCAGGGCGTGGCCGCGCGCTATGCCGCGGCGAAGACCTGGAGCGAGGCGGAACTGCCGGCCCTGGTCGAAGCGGCGGCAGGCAAGGCCTTGCTGCTGGTGCTGGACGGCGTGCAGGACCCGCACAACCTGGGCGCCTGCCTGCGCAGCGCGGCGGCGGCCGGCGCGACCGCGGTGGT
The DNA here is from genome assembly GCA_047601245.1 of Pseudoxanthomonas sp. Lineage (GTDB taxonomy): Bacteria > Pseudomonadota > Gammaproteobacteria > Xanthomonadales > Xanthomonadaceae > Pseudoxanthomonas_A. The sequence goes on along the minus strand of JASGJU010000002.1, from coordinate 1,342,426 downwards.
GATCCCGAAGGACAAGTCGGCGACGGTCAACGCGACCGTGCGCAAGACCTCGGCCGGCGCGGCCGATCGCCTGCCGGTGGTCGCGGTGACCAACCTGTCGCGCTGCCTGCGCGACCTGCAGAAGCTCGGCGTGTGGATCTACGGCCTGGCCGGCGAGGCCGAGGCGTCGCTGTATTCGCTGGACCTGCGCGGCAATGTCGCGCTGGTGCTGGGCGGCGAGGCCGACGGCCTGCGCCGGCTGACGCGCGAGCATTGCGATGGCCTGGCGAGGATCCCGATGCCAGGCGAGGTCGAAAGTCTCAACGTGTCCGTGGCCGCCGGCGTGACCCTGTTCGAGGCGGTGCGCCAGCGCGGCAACGCCTGATCGCATCCGCACGTAACGATATTCGGACAGGCGTAGGAGCGGCGTAAGCCGCGAATGCCCTCCAGTCAAACCGCGGCGATCCGAACGAAAGGCGTTCGCGACTTACGCCACTCCTACTGGGGAAGCGCCGACCTCAGCCGGCCGTCGGCGCGGGCCATGCGTTGGCGATCTTGCAGAACAGCCTCGCGGTCTGCTCGGCGTCATAGACCGCCGCATGCGCCTCGTCGGCGTCCCACGGCATGCCGGCGGCCTGCACCGCGCGCGCCAGCACGGTCTGGCCGTAGGCGACGCCGGCCAGGGTCACGGTGTCGAACACGCTGAACGGATGGAACGGATTGCGCTTGTGCTGCACGCGCGCGACCGCGGCGTTGAGGAAATTGAGATCGAAATGGGCGTTGTGGCCGACCAGGATCGCGCGCTGGCAGCCGTGCCTGCGCACCGCCGCGCGCACCGGCGCGAACACATGGTCCAGCGCCGCCTTTTCCTCCTTGGCGAAGCGGAACGGATGGTCGAGCTGGATGCCGGTGACTTCCAGCGATTTCGGGTCGATCTCGGTGCCCGGCGCGGGCACCAGGTGCGCGCTGGTGGTCTCGCCCGGCACGAACAGGCCGTTCTCGTCCATGTCGATCGGGATCGCGGCGATTTCCAGCAGCGCGTGGCGGTTCCAGTCGAAGCCGCCGGTTTCCACGTCCACCACCACCGGCAGATAGCCGCGGAAGCGTCGGGACATGGGCGAGGGTGGGGGAGCGGCGCTTTCCGTCATCCGGAAAGCTTAACAGGCCCGGCATCCGCAGGAGCGGGGCGAGCCGCGAATGAAACCGGCCTCGATCCGAGCAAAAAGCGTACGCGGCTCGAACAGCCGTTCGGCTGCTGAAGACCGCCGCTCCTGCGAAGGCTGGCGGCGGTCAGATGGCGCCGGTGGTGCTGGTCTCGTCGCGCTTGTCGCGCGGCGGCAGCGGCTGGTCGCCCTTGACCAGGAACCAGACGTTCTCGGCGATGTTGGTGGCGTGGTCGCCGATGCGTTCCAGGTTCTTGGCCATGAACAGCAGGTGCGTGCACGGGGTGATGTTGCGCGCGTCTTCCATCATGTAGGTCAGCAGCTCGCGGAACAGCGCGGTGTAGGTGGCGTCCAGTTCGGCGTCGTTGGCGCGCACCTGCAGCGCCTTCTCGGCGTCGTTGTCGCGGTAGGCGGCCATCGCGTCGCGCACCTGGCGCGCGGCCAGCCGGCCCAGCGGGCGCAGGCCGGTGGCGTGCGGCACCGGCGGCGCGGCGTTGAGCGCGATGCTGCGCTTGGCCACGTTGGCGGCGTAGTCGCCGATCCGCTCCAGGTCGGTGGGGATGCGCAGCGAGGCCAGGATCACGCGCAGGTCGCGCGCCATCGGCCCGCGCAGCGCCAGCTGCATCACGTCGTGGCTGGTCCTGCTTTCCAGCGCGTCGATCGCCTCGTCGTTGGCGATGATGCGCTGCGCGGCGCGGTCGTCGCGGCGTTCGACCACGTCCAGTGCGGCCTCGAGCTGGGCCACGGCGATCTCGCCCATGCGCAGGATCTCGTCGGAGACGTTGCGCTGTTCCTCGTCGTAGCTCTTGACGATGTGGTCGTGGGGTTGGGTGCTCATGGCTTGGGTCCTGGGATTCGTTTCGTTGGGTATCTCGCTGCCGTCCATGGCGTTGCGTCTCTGGCTTCGGATCGTCCGGCCCGGCCATCCGTGGCCGGGCGTTCGCGGTCGCAGCCGATGCCGATAGGGCATCGGCTAAGCGCGACCGCTCACCCAAACCGCCCGGTGATGTAGTCCTCGGTCTGCTGCTTGCTTGGGTGCGAGAAGATCGTCGAGGTCACGTCGTGTTCGATCAGGTCGCCCAGGTACATGAAGGCGGTGTAGTCGGACACGCGCGCGGCCTGCTGCATGTTGTGGGTCACGATCGCGATGGTGTAGTCCTGCTTCAGTTCCTCGACCAGTTGCTCGATGCGGCTGGTCGAGATCGGGTCCAGCGCCGAGGTCGGCTCGTCCAGCAGCAACACGTCCGGCTTCAGCGCCACCGCGCGGGCGATGCACAGGCGTTGCTGCTGGCCGCCGGACAGGCCCAGCGCGCTCTGGCCCATCTTGTCCTTGACCTCGTCCCACAGCGCGCCCTGGCGCAGCGCCTGTTCGACGCGCTCGTCCATGTCGGACTTGGACAGCTTCTCGTGGTGGCGGATGCCGTAGGCGACGTTCTCGTAGATCGTCATCGGGAACGGCACCGGCTTCTGGAACACCATGCCGACCTTGCTGCGCAGGCGGTTCATCGGGTACTTCGGGCCGAGGATGTTCTCGCCGTCCAGCAGCACCTCGCCGCGCGCCTCCAGCTTCGGGTACAGCGCGTAGATGCGGTTGAAGATGCGCAGCAGGGTCGACTTGCCGCAGCCGGACGGGCCGATCAGCGCGGTCACGCGCTTTTCCGGGATCTGCAGGTTGATGTTCTTCAGCGCGTGGAACTGGCCGTAGTAGAAATCCAGACCGCGCGCTTCCAGCTTGACCGGGGCTGGCGGCAGCACGCCGCGGTCGGTCGTCACCGTGCTGATGCGCTGGGCGGCAGCGCCGGAATGAGCGTCGTTCATGGTCGGGTCCGAAGAGATGTTAGTCATGGATGATCTTGTTGCGCAGCAGGATGCCGCGCGCGCTCAGGCTGACCAGCAGCACGAACAGGGTGAGGACCAGCGCGCCGGCCCAGGCCAGCGCCTGCCAGGTCTCGTAGGGGCTGCCGGCGAACTGGTTCATCACCACCGGCACGCTGGCCATCGGCTGGCGGATGTCGGAGTTCCAGTACTGGTTGCCGAACGCGGTGAACAGCAGCGGCGCGGTCTCGCCGGAGATGCGAGCCAGCGCCAGCAGGATGCCGGTGACGATGCCGGCGCTGGCGCTGCGGTACAGCACCTGCACGATCACCTTCCATTGCGGCACGCCCAGCGCCAGCGCGGCCTCGCGCATCTGCTGCGGCACCAACCGCAGCATCTCGTCGGTGGTGCGCACCACCACCGGTAGCACGATGAAGGCCAGTGCGATCGCGCCGGCGATGGCGGAGAAGCCGGTCGTGGCGACGATCATCGCGTAGACGAACAGGCCCAGCACGATCGACGGCGCGCTCAGCAGGATGTCGTTGACGAAGCGCACCACGGTGCCGGCCTTGCGCGCGTTGCCGTATTCGGCCAGCCAGGTGCCGGCGGCCACGCCCAGCGGCGTGCCGATCAGCAGCGCCAGCACGCACATCACCGCGCTGCCGAAGAAGGCGTTGGCCAGGCCGCCTTCCTGCATCGGCGGCGGGGTGGTCTTGGTGAACAGGTCCAGGCTCAGGCCGCCGACGCCCTTCGCCAGCAGCGTCCACAGGATCCACGCCAGGAAGAACAGGCCGAACAGCGCGGTGGCGACCGACAGCGAGACGGCGACCGCGTTGACGATCCTGCGACGGGTATAAAGCCCGGTGGAAGCATGGGCGCTCATCAGTTGCCCTCCCTGCGCGCCAGTTGCATCAGCATGTAGCGGGCGGCGGCCAGCACCACGAAGGTGACGATGAACAGCACGAAGCCCAGCAGCAGCAGCGCCGAGCGGTAGGTCTCGGTGGCTTCGCCGAAGTCGTTGGCGATCAGCGCGGCGATGGTGGTGCCCGGCTCCAGCAGGGAGGCGGACAGGCGCACGCTGTTGCCGATCACGAACGCGACCGCCATGGTTTCGCCCAGCGCGCGGCCCAGGCCGAGGAAGACGCCGCCGATCACCGCGCTGCGTGTGTACGGCAGCACGATGTCCCAGCTCACTTCCCATTTGGTCGAACCCAGCGCGTAGGCCGATTCCTTCAGCCGCTGCGGCACGGTCAGGAACACCTCGCGCATCACCGAGGAGATGAACGGAATCACCATGATCGCCAGCACGAAGCCGGCGGTGAGCATGCCGATGCCCAGCGGCGGGCCCTGGAACAGCGGGCCGATGATCGGCAGGGTGCCGACGTGGTCGTTGAGCCACGGCGTGACGTATTCGGTCATCACCGGCACCAGCACGAACAGGCCCCACATGCCGTAGATGATCGACGGGATGCCGGCGAGCAGTTCGATCGCGGTGCCGACCGGCGCGCGCAGCCAGCGCGGCGCCACCTCGGTCAGGAAGAAGGCGATGCCGAAGCTGACCGGCACCGCGATCAGCATCGCGATGATCGCGGTCACGATCGTGCCGTAGATCGGCGCCAGCGCGCCGTACTTGTTCTCGACCGGGTTCCAGTCGGCGGAATAGAAGAAGCTGATGCCCTGGTGCAGCAGCACGTGGCGGCCGCCCCACAGCATCGACAGCGCGGCGCTCGCCAGCGCGACCAGCACGAAGGCGACGGTGGCGACCAGGAACCAGCGGAAGCGGCGGTCGGCGTTGGCGTCGCGGGTGTCGCGGCCGGAGGCGGCGGCGGGAAGCGCGGTGGCGTTCATGGATTGGCGGTTGTCGTTTGGCGATCGTTGGCGTGGAAGCGCACCGGGCCCGCGCGTTGCGCGGGCCCGGCGGCGGTCACTTCGGCTGGCTGGCCCAGTAGGCCTCGATCTGCTGCACCAGTTCCGCCGGCAGCGGTACGTAGTCCAGCGCCTGCGCCTGTTGCTGGCCGCTTTCGAACGCCCACTTGAAGAACGCCAGCGTGTCGGCGTTGCGCTTGCCGTCCTTGCGCACCAGCATGAAGTTGGTGGCGGTGATCGGCCAGGCGTTGTCGCCAGAGGCATTCGTGATGACCAGGTTGAAGTCCTTGGCGTTCGCCCAGTCGGCGCTGGAAGCGGCGGCGGCGAAGGTCTCGGCGTCGGGCTGCACGAAGTTGCCGGCGGCGTTCTGCATCGCCGCGTACGGCATGCCGTTCTGCAGCGCATAGGCCAGTTCGACGTAGCCGATGCTGCCCTTGATCTGCTTCACGTACGAGGCCACGCCTTCGTTGCCCTTGCCGCCGACGCCACCCGGCCACTGCACGCTGGTGCCTTCGCCGACCTTCTGCTTCCACTCCGGGCTGACCTTGGACAGGTAGTTGGTGAAGTTGAAGCTGGTGCCCGAGCCGTCGGAGCGGTGCACGAGGTTGATCTTCAGGTCGGGCAGGGCGGCGCCCGGGTTCACCGCCGCGATGGCGGGATCGTTCCACTTCGCGACCTTGCCCAGGAAGATGTCGGCCAGCAGCGCGCCGGTCAGCCGCAGCTTGCCGGCCTCGACGCCTTCCAGGTTGACCACCGGCACCACGCCGCCGATGGCCGACGGGAACTGGAACAGGCCCGACTGCGCCAGTTCCTCCGACGGCAGCGGCTTGTCGGACGAGCCGAAATCGACGGTGCCGGCCTTGATCTGGGCGATGCCGCCGCCGGAGCCGATCGACTGGTAGTTGATCTTGTTGCCGGTGGCGGCGTTGTAGTCGGCCGACCACTTCGACACCAGCGGATAGATGAACGAAGCGCCGGCGCCGGAGATTTCCGCGGCGTTCGGATTGGCGGCGGCCGGGGCCGCGCCGGCGTCGGCGCCCGGCGCGGTCGCGGCCGGGTTGGCGCCATCGGCGGCCGGCTTGCAGGCGGCGACCGCGAGCGCGACGGAAAGGGTGAGCAGGGCGATGCGCGCCGGTTTCAGGTTCATGGGAGGACTCCGTGAGGAAAGCGCGGGCGATGCCGCCGGGTCCGCCTATGAAATGATGTTTTTGTTACAGATGGATGACGCCGCCCCGGACGCCGTCGCGGTCGTCCGGCGATGCCCGGCGGAGGGGCGGGCGCGAGGGCCTCAGCGGGACGGGCCCGCCACCGGGACGTCGGGCCAGGCGTCCGCGCCGCCGCCGAGCACCTTGTACAGGGTCACGCGATTGCTGGCTTCGGTCAGGCGCAGGTTGATCAGCGCCTGCTGCGCGCCGTAGTGGGCGCGCTGTGCGGTCAGCGCGTCGAGGTAGCTGTCCGCGCCGCTGCGCCAGCGCGCTTCGGTCAGCTCCCGGCTGCGCCCGGTCGCGGCGACGTAGGCGCGCTGGGCGTCGAGTTGCTCGTCCACCCGCGCGCGCGCGGCCAGTGCGTCGGCGACCTCGCCGAAGGCGGCCTGGATCGCCTTCTCGTATTCGGCCACGGCGATCTGCTTTTCGATCTTCGCCGCATCCAGCGACGCCTTGAGCGCGCCGGCGTGGAAGATCGGCAGGCTGATGCTCGGAACGAACGACCAGGTCCGCGTGCCGGCGTCGAACAGGCTGGACAGTTCGTCGCTGGCGCGGCCGGTCGAGGCGGTCAGCGAAATGGTCGGAAAGAACGCCGCGCGCGCCGCGCCGATGTCGGCGTTGGCCGCCTTCAGTGCGTGCTCGGCGTAGAGCACGTCCGGGCGCTGCAGCAGCACCGCCGAGGATAGGTTGGCCGGCAGCGGCGCCAGCGCCACCGCGTCCGCGTCGCTGTCCGCGCCCGGCAGCAGGTCGTCGGGCACCGGCGCGCCGACCACCAGTTCCAGCACATTGCGGGCCTGCGCCAGCGCGGTGCCGTAGCTGGCGACGTCGGCGCGCGCGCTTTCCGCGCTGGCCTGCACCGAGGCCAGGTCGACGCCCGAATCCACGCCTTCGGCATGGCGGCGTTCGGTCAACTCCAGGGTTTTCCGCTGGCTTTCGTAGGTCTGTTTCGCCAGCGCCAGCAACTGCCGGTCGGCGGCCACGGCGAGCCAGTCGCCGGCGACTTCGGCGATCAGGCTGAGGCGGGTGTCGCGCTGGGTCTGCTCGGTCGCAAGATACGTTTCCAGCGCCTCGTTCTTCAGGCTGCGGATGCGGCCGAACAGGTCCAGTTCCCAACTGCTGAAGCCGACCTCGGCGCTGACGCTGCGGCCGACCTGCGAAGTGCCGGTGGCGCTGGCGGCGCTGCTGCTGCGCTGGGCGGTCTGGCTGGCCGAGGCGTCGACCGACGGCAGCAGGTCGGCGCGCTGGATGCGGTAGGTCGCACGCGCCTTCTCGATATTGAGCAACGCCACGCGCAGGTCGCGGTTGTTGTCCAGCGCCAGCGCGATCACCTGCTGCAGGCGCGGATCGAGGAACACCTCGCGCCAGTCCAGTTCGGCCACGGCGGCGGCGGACGCATCGCCGGCCGGCGCGTCGCGGAACTGCGTCGCCACCGGCGCGTCCGGGCGCTGGTAGCGCGGCGCCATGCTGACGCAGCCGGCCAGCGCGACGGCGCAGGCGCTCGCCAGGGCGAGGCGGGGAAAAATACTGACGCGGGTCATGGGTTCGTCTCCTCGCGCGCGGCGGCCTTGCCGGGATCCTTCTTGCCGGGGAACAGGCTGCGCACGATCACGTAGAACAGCGGGACGAAGAAAATTCCCAACGCGGTCGAGGCGAGGGTGCCGCCGAACACGCCGGTGCCCAGCGAATGGCGGCCGCCGGCGCCGGCGCCGGTGCTGACCACCAGCGGCAGCACGCCGAGCATGAAGGCCAGCGACGTCATCAGGATCGGCCGCAGGCGTTGCCGCGCCGCTTCCAGCGTGGCCTCGATCAGCGACTTGCCCTGTTCCTCCAGTTCCTTGGCGAACTCGACGATCAGGATGCCGTTCTTGGCCGCCAGGCCGACCGTCGCCAGCAGGCCGACCTGGAAATAGACGTCGTTCTCCAGCCCGCGCAGCGTGGTGAACAGCAGCGAGCCGACGATGCCGATCGGCACCGCCAGCATCACCGAGAACGGGACCGACCAGCTCTCGTACAGCGCCGCCAGGCACAGGAACACGAACAGCAGCGACACCGCGTACAGCAGCGGCGCCTGCGAGCCGGCCTGCTGCTCCTGGTAGGACAGGCCGGACCAGGCGTAGCCGAAGCCGCTAGGCAACTGCTTGACCAGCGCGGCCATCTCGCTCATCGCGGTGCCGGAACTGATCCCGTCGGCGGGCTGGCCGCTGATCTCCATCGACGCCGAGCCGTTGAAGCGCGCCAGTGAGGCCGGCGCGTAGCTCCAGCCGGTGCTGGCGAAGGCCGAGAACGGCACCATCGCGTCGTTGCCGTTGCGCACCGACCAGCGGCCGATGTCCTGCGGCAGCATGCGCGCGCCGGCTTCGCCCTGCACGTAGACCTTCTTGATCCGGCCGCGGTTGATGAAGTCGTTGACGTAGCTGCTGCCCAGCGCCGTGGACAGCGTGCTGTTGATGTCGCTCAGGCTCAGGTCCAGCGCGCCGGCCTTGGCGTCGTCGATCTTGATGTCGAAGGTCGGCGCGTCCTCCAGGCTGCCGTAGCGCACCGATTCGAGCTTGTCGTTGTCGGCCGCCAGCGCCAGCAATTGTTCGCGCGCGGACACCAGCGCCTCGTGGCCGGCCCCGCCCAGGTCCTGCAACTGGAAGGTGAAGCCGGAACTCTGGCCCAGGCCGGGGATGCCGGACGGGGCGATGGCGAAGACCTGCGCATCGCGGAACTTCTGCGACATCGCGGCGGTGATGCGCATGCCGACCGAGGCGGCGTCGGCGTCGCGTTCGCTCCAGTCCTTCAGGCGCACGAAGCCCATGCCCGAGTTCTGGCCGCTGCCGCCGGTGCTGAAGCCGGCCACCGCCATCATCGAATCGACTTCCGGCTGCTGGCGCACGTATTCGGATACCTGGTCCATCACCTTCAGCGTCTGCTGCTGGGTGGAGCCGGAAGGCAGCTTGATCTGCACCATCAGCATGCCCTGGTCCTCCTCCGGCAGGAACGAGGTCGGCAGCCGCCAGAACAGCAGGCCCAGCGCCGCCAGGATCGCCGCGTAGGCGATCACGCCGTACTTGCGGCGGCCGGTCAGATACGCCACGCCGCCGTGGTAACCCTGGCCGGCGCGGTCGAAACGTTCGTTGAACCAGGCGAAGAAGCGACCGAGCGGACCCTTGCCGCCGGCATGGCCGCCCTTTTCGATCGGCGTCAGGATGGTCGCGCACAGCGCCGGGGTCAGGGTCATCGCCACCAGCACCGACAGGATCATCGCGGAAGCGATCGTCACCGAGAACTGGCGATAGATCGCGCCGGTGGAGCCGCCGAAGAACGCCATCGGCAGGAACACCGCGGTCAGCACCAGGGCGATCCCAACCAGCGCGCCGGTGATCTGGCCCATCGACTTGCGCGTGGCCTCGTACGGAGACAGGCCTTCCTCGCTCATCACCCGCTCGACGTTCTCGACCACCACGATCGCGTCGTCCACCAGCAGGCCGATCGCCAGCACCATCGCGAACATCGACAGGGTGTTGATCGAGTAGCCCAGCAGCGACAGCACGCCGAAGGTGCCCATCAGCACCACCGGCACCGCGACGGCGGGGATCAGCGTCACCCGCCAGTTCTGCAGGAACAGGTACATGATCGCGATCACCAGCACGACCGCCTCGACCAGGGTCTTGACCACTTCCTCGATCGATATCCGCACGAACGGCGTGGTGTTGTAGGCGACGTGGTAGCTCAGCCCGGCCGGGAAGAACGGCGCCAGCTCCGCGAGCCTGGCCTCGACCGCGTCGGACACGTCCATCGCATTGGCGCCGGAAGCCAGCTCGATGCCCATGCCGGCGGCCGGCATGCCGTTGAAGCGGCTCACCGCCGAGTACGATTCGCTGCCCAGCTCGACCCGGGCGACGTCCGACAGGCGCACCGTCGCGCCGCTGTCGTCGGACTTGAGGATGATCGCCTTGAACTGGTCGGCGGTCTGCAGCCGGCTGCGCGAGGTGACCGTCGCGCTCAGCGCCTGGCCTTCGACCGCCGGCAGCGCGCCGAGCGAGCCGGAGGAGACGTCGGCGTTCTGCGACTGGATCGCGCTGGTCACGTCCGAGGGCATCAGCGCGTAGGTCCGCAGTTTCTCCGGGTCCAGCCAGATGCGCATGGCGTACTTGGAGCCCATCACCTGCACGTTGCCGACGCCGGAGACGCGGCTGATCGGGTCCTGCAGCGTGGACACCATGTAGTCGGCGATGTCGGTGCCGCCCATGCTGCCGTCGTCGGAGGTGAAGGCCAGCACCATGAACATGCTGCCGGAGGACTTGGTGACGGTGACGCCGGTGCTCTGCACCGCGTCGGGCAGCATCGACTCGGCCTGCTGCATCTTGTTCTGCACCTGCATCTGCGCGGTGTCCGGGTCGGTGCCGGAGGCGAAGGTCAGCGTCACCGACGAGCTGCCGGAGGACGAACTGCTGGAGGACATGTACAGCAGGTTGTCCAGGCCGGTCATCGCCTGCTCGATCACCTGGGTGACCGAGTTCTCGGTCGCCTCGGCCGAAGCGCCGGTATAGGTGGCGCGGACCGACACGCTGGGCGGGGCGATGTCCGGGTACTGCTCCACCGGCAGGGTGAACACCGCCAGCGTGCCGGCCAGGGTGATGACGATGGCGATGACCCAGGCGAAGATGGGGCGGTCGATGAAGAAGCGGGCCATGTCGGTGCCTTACTCGGCCTTGGCGCCGGCGGCGTCGGCCTTGGCGGCGTCCGCGCCGGCTTCCTCGGCCTTGACCGCCTGGCCGGCCGACACCTTGCTGCCGCCGTCGACGATCAGCTTCTCGCCGGCCTTCAGCCCGTCGGTGACGACCCACTGGTCCTTGATCGCATCGCCGACCTGGATCACCCGCTCGGCCACCTTGCCGTCGTCGCCGACCAGCTTCACCGTGGCCTCGCCCTTGGTGTTGCGGGTGACCGCGCCCTGCGGCGCCAGGATCGCCTTGTCGTTGACCGCCATCGGCAGCACCGCGCGCACGTAGGCGCCCGGCAGCAGCAGGCCGTCGGGGTTGGGCACCACCGCGCGCAGGGTGACGTTGCCGGTGCCGGTGTCCACCGAGGCGCCGACGAACTCCAGCGTGCCGGTGCGGGCGTAGGTGCTGCCGTCCTCGAGCAGGATCTTCACCTCGGCCTTGCCGTCCACGGCCTGCAATGCGCCGCTGTCGATCTGCTTGCGCAGCGCCAGCAACTGCGCGCTGGTCTGGGTGACGTCGACGTAGATCGGGTCGAGTTGCTGGATGGTGGTCAGCGCGGTGGTCTGTTCGGCCGTGACCAGCGCGCCCGGCGTGTAGGCCGAGGTACCGATGCGGCCGGAGATCGGCGCGGTGATGCGGGTGTAGTCGAGATTGATCTTCGCCGATTGCAGGCTGGCCCTGGCGGCGACCACCGCCGCCTCGTTCTGGCGCAGGGTGGCGGTGGCGTCGTCGGCGTCCTGCCGGCTGACCGCGTCGATCGCCAGCAGGTTGGCGTAGCGTTCGGCCTGCGGGCGCGAGGACAGCACCGCGGCCTCGGCCTGGGCCAGCGTGCCCTTGGCGCTGTCGTAGGCGGCTTGGTAGCTGGCCGGGTCGATCTGGTACAGCACCTGTCCGGCCTTCACTTCCTGGCCCTCGGTGAACAGCCGCTTCTGGATGATGCCGCCGACCTGCGGGCGCACGTCCGAGGTCAGGTAGGCGACGGTGCGGCCGGGCAGGGTCTGCTCGGTCGCCAGGCGCTGGGTGGCCACGGTTTGCACGCCCACCGTGGCCTGCGGCTGTTGCTGGGCCTGCTCGGAACCGCAGGCGGCCAACGCCAGGGCCAGCGCGACGGGCGCCAGCGCACGCCGGATCGGATGGGGGAATGAATGGCGGACGGACGGAGACATGCGGCCAACCCGGGCAGTGGTGGTGGATGGAGACTGTGCATGTTCCGGCGCGAATGTGGAGCAAATGGGGAGATTGGCTGAATGGGCCGCCAATGCCTTGCTTTCGGCGGCCCGGGTGCGGTCAAGTAGCGGCCTGATGAAGTTAGGCATCTCCACCCGGCTGTTCCTCATGATCCTGGTCGCCTGCGCGCTGGTATTGGCCGCCAGCGGCATGATCGGAAGGGCCCTGTTCGAGCGCTCGTTCATGGGCTACCTCAACGAACAGGGCGAGGAGCGCATGCGCGAGGTCTTGCCGCGGTTGCAGGCGGCCTGGCGCCAGCACGGGGATTGGGATTTCGTGCGCGACGATCCGGAAGCCTGGTTCAGGCTGTTGCGTCCGGAGCGACCCCGCGATGACGACGTCCCGCGCACGCCTTCGGTGTCGGACCAGACCGGCGCAGTGCCGCGACTGGCGCTGCTCGATGCCGACGGCGCGCACCTGGCCGGCAACCCGGCGGCAGGCAGCGATGGGATCCGGTTGCCGGTGGAGATCGACGGCAGGACCGTTGGCTGGCTGGCGATGGTGCCGTTCCAGAAGGCCATCGCCGCCGGCGACGTGCGCTTCTATCGCGCGCAGGTGCGCGGCTGGTGGGCCAATGGCGCCGCTTCGGTGATCGTCGCCGCGCTGCTGGCCTGGTTGTTCTCGCGCATGTTGATGCGACGCGTGCGCAGCCTGACCGACACCGTGCATCGGCTGGCCGCGGGCGACTACGGCCATCGCGTCGAGCGCCCCGGCGATGATGCGCTGGGGCGGCTGGCCGCCGACGTCAACCGGCTGGCCGATACGCTGGAGCACACCGAGCGCAACCGCCGCGACTTCATGGCCGACATCTCGCACGAACTTCGCACCCCGCTGGCGGTGCTGCGCGCCGAACTGGAGGCGATCCAGGACGGCATCCGTCCGATGACCCCGACCACGTTGGGGCCGCTGCAAGGCGAAGTGCAGCAGCTCGGCAAGCTGATCGACGATCTGCACGAGTTGTCGGTGACCCAGGCCGGCGAGGTGTCCTGCCGCTTCGCCACGCTGGACCTGGGGGAAGTGCTGCAGTCCGCCGTCGTCGGCATGCGCGGGCGCTTCGCCGATGCCGGACTGGCGCTGCACGAATCGCTCGCCGACGCGCCGCTGCGGGTCGAAGGCGACGAGCGTCGCCTGCAGCAGTTGTTCGCCAACCTGCTGGAGAACGCGCTGCGCTACACGGACCGCGGCGGCGAGGTCGCGGTGCGCGCACGGCGTCACGGTGAGCGGGTGCAGGTGGAGATCGAGGACAGCGCGCCAGGCGTGGCCGAGGACCAGCGCGAACGGCTGTTCGAACGTTTCTACCGGGTCGACGCCTCGCGCAACCGCGCCAGCGGCGGCAGCGGCCTGGGCCTGGCGATCTGCCGCAACATCGTGCAGGCGCATGCCGGCACGATCCGGGCCGAAGCCTCGGCGCTGGGCGGCCTGCGCATCGTCGTTTCCCTGCCGGCGTCGCCGTGACCATCGATCTTGCCCCCGCCCGCATCCTGGTGGTCGAGGACGAGCCGCGTCTGGCCGGCGTGTTGCGCGACTACCTGCACGCGGCCGGTCATGCCAGCGAATGGGTCGCCGATGGCGCCGAGGTCGTCCCGGCGTTCCGCCGGTTCGCGCCCGATCTGGTATTGCTGGACCTGATGCTGCCCAACCGCGACGGCGTCGGGCTGTGCCGCGAGTTGCGTGCCGAAAGCGCGGTGCCGGTGATCATGGTCACCGCGCGGGTCGAAGAGGTGGATCGCCTGCTCGGCCTGGAAGTCGGCGCCGACGACTACATCTGCAAGCCGTACAGTCCGCGCGAGGTGGTGGCGCGGGTCCACGCCGTACTGCGCCGGCACCGCCACGACCCGCACGCCGCCGCGGTGCCCGGCCTGTCGATCGACGAAGCGGCCTGCCGCGCCAGCATTGGCGGCCGCGACCTGGAACTGACCCAGGTCGAATTCCGCCTGCTGCGCACGCTGGCCGCCAATCCGGGACGGGTTTACTCGCGCGACCAGTTGATGGACCGGCTATACGCCGACCATCGCATCGTCACCGACCGCACCGTCGACAGCCATGTCAAGAACCTGCGGCGCAAGCTGGCCGACATCGGCGGCGAGGACTGGATCCGTTCGGTGTACGGCGTCGGCTATCGGCTCGAAACCTGATTCGATGGAGTGCGTGCCGTCATCGCCATCCCGCAATCGGGCGAAAAACCAAAAAAAGCGCGGGCCTCGCGGCCCGCGCTCAGGATGACGGCAGGGGGAGGGAGCCTGCCGTCCTGTACCTGTAAGGCTTACTTGAGCGTCTTCGCCCAATAGCCTTCGATCTGCTGCACCAGCGAGTCCGGCAGCGGCACGTAGCCCAGCGAGGTGGCGGCGGCGTCGCCGTTGGCGTAGACCCAGCGGAAGAATTCCTGCGCGCCCTTGGTGCCGGCGCTGCCGCCCTTGTGCACCAGGATGAAGTTGGTTGCGGTGATCGGCCAGGCGTTGTCGCCGGGCGCGTTGGTGACGATCAGGTAGAAGTCCTTGGCGCTGGCCCAGTCGGCGCTGGCCGCGGCGGCGGCGAAGCTGTCGTCGCTGGGATTGACGTAGTTGCCGGCGGCGTTCTTCAGGCGCGCGTAAGCGACCTTGTTCTGCAGCGCGTAGGCCAGTTCGACGTAGCCGATGCTGCCCTTGATCTGCTTGACGTAGGCGGCCACGCCTTCGTTGCCCTTGCCGCCGATGCCGACCGGCCATTTGACCGTGGTGCCTTCGCCGACCTTCTGCTTCCACTCCGGGCTGACCTTGGACAGGTAGTTGGTGAAGTTGAAGCTGGTGCCCGAGCCGTCGGAGCGGTGCACGACGGTGATCTTCTGCGCCGGCAGGTTGACGCCGCCGTTGGTGGCGACGATGCGCGGGTCGTTCCACTGGGTGATCTTGCCCAGGAAGATGTCGGCCAGCACGTCCGGGTCGAACTTCAGCGCGCCTGCGGACACGCCGGCGATGTTGATCGCCGGGACCACGCCGCCGATCACCGACGGGAACTGGGCCAGGCCGGCGCGGGCCAGTTCCTCGGGCTTCAGCGGGGCGTCGGACGAGCCGAAATCGACGGTGCCGGCCTTGATCTGGGCGATGCCGCCGCCGGAACCGATCGACTGGTAGTTCACTTCCTTGCCGGTCGCGGCCTTGTAGTCGGCCGACCACTTGGAGACGGCGGGATAGACGAACGAGGCGCCCGCGCCGGTCACGTCGGCGGCCTGGGCGGTGAAGGTCATGGCCGTCGCCAGCAACGCGGCGGCAATGCGGAAAGTGCGGTGGTGAGTCACGTCTGGCTCCTGGAAGCGGAAAAGAATGCGGGGCTGATGCCCGTCCCCGGCGTATTGCATCCCGGCCGCATGACACATCGGCTGCAATCAGGTTTCAGAAAGATGACGACGACATGACCCGGCGCGGGGACGGGATCGCGATCGGCGATCCGCCGATTGGGCGCCGAGCCGGCGCGATCGTCGGGAGGAGGAGGCCGCGGTCCGGGCGGTGGTCGGCCACATGTCGATTCTTCATGCGGACATACGCGGGCTGGGGTCCGGCCATGCCGCTGTCATGCGGTTGTCATTCGAATGACCCGGAACCGTCATCCGCATAACGGAATCTTGACCACCGTTGCGCCGCGGCTCGTCGGCGGCTGCGGCATTACCAAAACTTCCCACCCGGAGATATCCCATGCGTTCCAATCTGCTTGCGACGGCCATTGCCGCCAGCCTCGGCCTCGCCGGCCTGGCCGCCACCGATGTCGCGCACGCGCAGTCCGCTTCCGAACTCGCCGAACTGAGGGCGCAGATCGCCGCGTTGCAGTCCAAGGTCGAGGAACTGGAGGCGCGCTCGGATGCGCAATCCGAAGTCAACGTCGAGCAGGCCAAGGTCAACGAGACGGTCGTGCCGGCCGTCGATTCGCTGAAGAAGCTGGTCAACGACACCAAGGTCGGCGGCCGCATCTTCTTCGACGCCACCAGCATCCAGCAGGAAAACAACGGCGTCAAAACCAACAATACCGGCACCGGCTTCGACGTCACCCGCTTCTACCTGACCTTCGACCACAAGTTCGACGACGTGTGGTCCGCCAACATCACCAGCGACGCGCAGTACCTGTCGATCTCGCCGGGCACGGGCGGTTCGGTCAACCAGGGCAACAGCGTCGAGGTGTTCATCAAGAAGGCCTACGTGCAGGCCAAGTACAGCGACGCGCTGTTCCTGCGCGCCGGCGCCGCCGACACGCCGTGGATCCCGTTCGTCGAGAAGTACTACGGCTACCGCTACGTGCAGAACACCGTCACCGACCGCCTGTCCTACGGCACCTCGGCGGACTGGGGCCTGCACGCCGGCGGCGAGACCGCCAGCGGCTTCAACTACGCGGCGGCGATCACCAACGGCCGCGGCTACCGCAACCCGAGCCGCAGCAAGGGCGTCGATTTCGAGGCGCGCGTGGGCTACGCGCCGACCCAGAACACGGTCATTGCGGTCGGCGGCTATTCCGGCAAGCGCGGCAACGAGACCGAGACCTACGACCCGCCGCACACCGGCGATCGCGTCAACGTGACGGCGGCCTACGCCTCGGCGAAGTTCCGGCTGGGCGCGGAATGGTTCCAGGCCAAGAACTGGGCGGTCACCAACGCCGTACCGGACAAGGCCGCCGGCTGGTCGGCCTGGGCCAGCGCCGCGCTGACCCAAGGCGGCATCACCGCGTTCGCCCGCTACGACAAGGTCGACACCAGCAAGGACGTCAACCCGGACTACGCCAACACCTATTACCACCTGGGCGTCGAATTCCCGGTGACCAAGGGCATCAAGCTGGCCACGGTCTACAAGTACACCAAGGCGGAAACCGCGTCGGAACTGGAAACCAAGGAATTGGGCGTCTTCGGCGACGTGCAGTTCTGATCGCGCGCCGCGCGAATCGCGATGCAAAGGAAACGGCGGGCCTTGGCCCGCCGTTTCCGTTTCGGCTCGTATTGCCCGGGGTCAGGCTTCGCCGTCCGGCTTTTCTGCCAGCGCCTGCGCCTGGCGCATCACCCGTAGCAGGTTGCCGCTCCAGATGTTCTCGATCTGGCGCTCGTCGTAGCCGGCCTGCAGCAGGCGTTCGGTGATCTTCGGCAGCAGGGAAATGTCCTCCAGCCCGGCGACGCCGCCGCCGCCGTCCCAGTCCGCGCCCAGGCCGACGTGGTCGGGGCCGGCGACTTCGATGATGTGCAGGATGTGCGCCATGTAGTCGTCGAAGGTCGCCTCCCTGATCCTGTATTGCGCGTCCAGGGCCTCTTTCTTCTGCACGAAGGCTTCGCGGTCCACGTCCTTGATGTTGCGGCGGCCGCCGAACTCGGCGTACAGCCTGCCCAGCGCGTCGCGGTATTCCGGGGTGGCGCCGGTGTCGGCGATGTAGGCGCCCAGCGAATTGACCTGGATCACGCCGCCCTTCGCCGCCAGTCTGCGGATGCGCTCGTCGTCGATGTTGCGCGGGTGCTCGTGGACGGCGTCGGCGCTGGTGTGGGTGAGCACGATCGGCGCCTTCGACAGTTCCAGCAACTGGTCGAACACCGCGTCCGAGGCATGCGACTGGTCCAGTACGATGCCCAGCCGGTTGGCTGCGGCGACCAGTTCGCGGCCCTTCGGGCTCAGCCCGTTCCATTCCGGCTTGTCGGTGGCCGAATCGGCGAAATCGTTGTTGGTGGTGTGCACCAG
The DNA here is from genome assembly GCA_047601245.1 of Pseudoxanthomonas sp. Classification (GTDB taxonomy): domain Bacteria; phylum Pseudomonadota; class Gammaproteobacteria; order Xanthomonadales; family Xanthomonadaceae; genus Pseudoxanthomonas_A. Next base: position 1,324,784 of record JASGJU010000002.1, on the reverse strand, counting down.
CCCCAGCACGCGCACGCCCAGCTTGTAATAGGCCTCCAGCAGTGAAGGGTCGGTGGACAGCGGCGAGGCGTTCTCGATGCTGACGTAGACCACGCGCTTGCCGGCCTGCGCGATCCGCGGCGCATCGTCGGGGGTCAGCGCCAGTTCGAACTTGTCCGGATGCGCGGCGACCATCTCGCGGATCTGCACCAGCCGCTGCAGTCCGTGGTCGCGCGCGGTGCGGTCGTCTTCCGGCGTGCGTCCGCGCTGCGGGGTGAAGATCACCCACAGACCGCCGTCCAGGCCGCCGTCGACCATGCGCGGGTAATCGACCTGGCTGCCGCCCTTGGCCGGATCGTGGCGTTCCAGGATGTCCCAGCCCGGCTGGGCGAAATTCGCCGGCGTGTCCAGGTGGCTGTCCAGGGTGAGGATGCGCTGGTGCAGGGCGCGGGCCTGTTCCGACACGGTGTCGGCGGCTATCGCCGGGTTGCCGAGGGAGGTGACGAACAGCATCGCAGCGACGGTGAGGGGGGCCTTTTTCATCGATTGCTCTCGGGATAGGGCGAATGGGGCGAGTTGGATGGTTGCAGCGACGTCCAGTATGCCGACGGATCGCTGTGGGGGCAGCAGGACGCGTTGGAGGCTCATGCCATTGCGTTATGAAAAGGGTTGGGATATTTATTACGACGGCGTTACGACAAAGTTAATCTTTCGAAGAGGGCGCAGTCCGCAACAGACCATCGTTCAAATCACAGGTATCCGGCCTGGAAGGGGGCCGGCGAACCGGTGTCGCGTTACAGCGCCCCGTCGTATTCGCTTCCTCCCCACCACCCAGGAGCCGGTCCATGAACAAGAACAGACGTCGTACAACGCAAGTCCGTTTGGCCAGGTCCACGCTTGCCTTGGCCTTGGCATTCGCCGGCAGCCCGGCCTTCGCCCAGTCCACCACCGGCGGCATTTCCGGCATCGCGCCGTCCGGCGCCGCCACCGTCCTGATCGAGAACGACAGCGGTTTCAGGCGCGAAGTGCCGGTCGACGCCAACGGCCGCTATTCGCTGGGCAACCTGCCGCTGGGCACCTACAAGGTGACGGCCAAGTCCGGCGACGCGGTGGTCGGCACCCGCGAGAACGTCAGCATCCGCGTCGGCGCGACCAGCGACGTGTCCTTCGGCGAAGCCACCACCCTCAGCACGGTCAGCGTGACCGGTTCGCGCGTCACGCCGATCGACGTGACCCAGGTCGACACCCGCACCGTAGTCACTTCCGAGCAGTTGCAGCAACTGCCGCTGGGCCGCACCGCGGAAGCCATCGCCCTGCTGGCGCCGGGCGTGGTGGTCAACAGCGGCGGCTACGACAACGGCCCGCTGGGCGGCACGCTGGCCAGTTTCGGCGGTTCGGCGGCGTCGGAGAACGCCTATTACCTCAACGGCTTCAACAGCACCAATTCGGCGACCAGCCTCGGCGGACTGACCTTGCCCTATGGCGCGATCGACCAGCAGGAAATCTTCACCGGCGGCTACGGCGCGCAGTACGGCCGCTCCAACGGCGGCGTCATCAACCAGGTCGGCAAGCGCGGCAGCAACGACTGGCACTTCGGCGCGGCGGTCACGTGGGAACCGGACAGCCTGAAAGCCAGTCAGAAAGACCTGTACTGGCGTCAGGACAGCCTCGCTTCCAGCACCGACAACACCGCCTATCGGTATGCCAAGGGCGCCAACGGCCTGTACCAGCCCTTGAGCGAGACCGAAAACGACAGCACCACCTACAGCGCCTACATCGGAGGCCCGATCGTCAAGGATCGGCTGTTCTTCTTCCTTGCTGCCGAAAAGGTTGATTCCGATGGCATCCGCATCCTGCCCAACCGCGATTCCGGCGCCAGCGTCGGAACATCGGGCGTCAGCACCGCCGGCGCCTTGACCGACTACGAATACGAACAGAAGCGCTGGTACGCCAAACTGGACTGGAACATCACCGACAACCATCTGCTGGAACTGACCGGCGCCAGCGACGAGTCCGAAACCAGTGGCACGATCTATAAGTACGATTACGTGAATCGTACGCGCGGCGCCTACTATGGCGGCGAATCTGAACAGAAGACCGGGCCGACACTGTGGACCGGCAAGTACACCGGCTACCTCGGTGACAACATCACTGTCACCGCGCTTTACGGAAAGATGACCACGCCGGATGAGGTGACGTTGTACGACTACGATGCGGCCAATGGTCCGGTGATCAACGACACCGGCCTGCAGAATCCTGCCTACAACGGCGGTACGGCGATCAATGGCAGGCAGCCGGTCTCCAATGCCACGGTGACCTCGCCGGATCGCGAGTACGAAAAGGAAAACCTGCGTCTGAACCTGGAATGGCGCATCGCCAGGCACACGCTCAGCTTCGGCGTGGACAATCAGAAAGCCGAAGGCCATGACTTGGGTACATCCAGTTCTGGTCCAGGCTATTCGTGGACCTATGGCAAGACGGACGACCCATATGGCATCGGATCGAATGGCCTGATCAGCGAAGCGGCCAACGCCAATGGCGGCATCGGAGCGCCCTCGCCAGCCTTGGTCGATCCGGTCTACGGCGCGGAAGGCTATTACGTCACCCAGAACGCCAGCTACGCGCTGTATTCCAACCGGGCCGAGCAGGATGCGTATTACATCGAGGACAAGTGGCAGGTGACCGACAACCTGCTGCTCAACCTGGGCCTGCGCGGCGACAAGTTCGCCAACTACCGTCCCAATTCCAGCGAAGCCTTCGTCGATACCGACCTGCTGCTGGCGCCGCGGCTGGGCTTCAGTTGGGACGTGAACGGCGATTCCTCGCTCAAGGTGTTCGGCAACGTCGGTCGCTACTACCTGGGCCTGCCGACTAATTCGTTTGCCGGCCTTCTCGCCGGTGGCGCCGTCATCAGCACCACGACCTATTACACCTACAGCGGCATCAACGCCGACGGCACGCCGATCATCGCCAGCCAACTGGGTTACCCGGTATCGGCCAATTCCCAGTTCGGCCTGGTCGGCCAGGCGATCGAGACCAGCTCGGCCAAGGACATCAAGGGCGAGAACCAGGACGAGATCATCCTGGGCTTCACCAAGCAGCTCGAAAACGGCTGGGTTTACGGCGTGCGCGCCACCCATCGTCGCCTGAACGTCGGCATCGACGACATCAACGTCGACCTGGGCAATACCGGGCTGGTCAACGCCGCCATCGCCGCCGGCCTGCAATCGCAGGAACTGGAGGGTAAGACCTGGTATTGGGATCCTTCCAAGACCTATGGCTCGGCGGCGATCAATCCAGGGCGCACCAATATCTATCGCGTGGTCGGCTGGGACGGCGAAGTGCATGAGCTGACCGTCACCCGTGAACAGCAGGGATTCCCGGAATTCAAGCGTAGATATTCGGCGGTCGAATTCAACCTGGAGCGCCCGTTCGACGGCAAGTGGTACGCCAAGTTCAACTATGTCTGGTCGCACAGCTACGGTACCACCGAGGGCCAGTTGCGCTCGGACCTGTGGCGCACCGGCGGCGCGCTGGGCAGCTACCAGGGCCAGGCGGCGGTGTCGACCACGCAGAGCTGGGACCACGCGGCGTTGATGGAAAACTTCAACGGCGACCAGTCCAACGACCATCGCCACCAGGTCAAGCTTTACGGCTACTACCAGTTGACCCCGGAATGGGGCGTTTCCGGCAACATCAGCCTGATTTCCGGCGCGCCGAAGAATTGCCTGGGCGCCTATGCGGGCGACAACTACAACAGCGACGATCCGGCCGGTTACGGCAGTTCCGTCACCGGCTACCCCTACCATTTCTGCAATGGCGAACCCTCGCCGCCGGGCTCGCAGGGGCGCCTGGGCTGGATCAATGCGCTGGACTTTGGCCTGACCTACAAGCCGAATTTCGCCGACGGCAAGCTGGCCTTCAACCTCAACGTGTTCAACATCACCAATGAGCAGACCGCGACGAATATCTATCCGTTCTCGGAATTGACCGACGACACGACGCATCCGTTGTACAACCAGCCGGTGGCCTACCAGACCCCGCGCTACGCGCGCCTGACCGTCAGCTACGACTACTGACCGGGGATCGGTTGCGGAAATGGACGGTGGCCGGGCGGAAGACCTCCGCCCGGCCGCCTGGAGTCGCCGGCGGGCCGGCGATGGGCGTTGCCGACTGCATCTGTCCGCAGTCGGTTGCGGTCGGCGTTATAGTGCCTGCATGACCACGATCTTCGACTTCAGCGCGAAGGATATCGAGGGCGTCGAGCAGCCGCTGGCGCAATACGCCGGCAAGGCGTTGCTGGTGGCCAACGTGGCGTCGAAGTGCGGCTTCACCCCGCAATACGAAGGGCTGGAAAAGCTGTGGCGCGATTATCGCGACCGCGGCCTGGTGGTGCTGGGATTCCCGTGCGACCAGTTCGGCCATCAGGAGCCGGGCGACGAAGCCGAGATCAGGAACTTCTGCACGCTGACTTACGACGTCAGCTTCCCGATGTTCGCCAAGGTCGATGTGAACGGCGCCGGTGCGCACCCGCTGTGGCGATGGCTGAAACGGGAACGGACCGGATTGTTGGGCACGGCCGCGATCAAGTGGAATTTCACCAAGTTCCTGGTCGGCCGCGACGGCCATGTGCTGGCGCGCTACGCGCCGGCCGACAAGCCGGCGGCCTTGGCCGCGGATGTCGAAAAGGCCTTGGGATGACCCGGCAGCCACCCGTGCAGGTGGAATTCGCCAGTCGTCGCGATTGGCTGGAAGCGACCCTGTCCGGTGTCGGCGGCACGCTGGACGATGCGCTCGGCTATTGGCGCCGGATCGGCGCCGAAGTCGCCCGCACCGGCGCCCGGCGCGTGCTGGTCATCGATCGCACCCACGCCAAGGGGACGCTGAGCCGCCACGAATACGAGCGCATGCTCGAACTGCTGCGCGAGGACGTGGCGTCTACGATGGCCGCGGCCGGCACGCGCGTGGCCTTCGTGCTGCGCGACGCGCGGCTGATCCCGCAGGTGGAATACGGCGTCGTGCTGGGCCGCATCGACGGCGTGCAGGTCAGCCTGTTCGCCGACGCGCAAAGCGCGAAGTTGTGGCTGCGCTACGGCGAGCGGTAGGGCGCCGTTGACCGAACCCGGCCGGGACACCCGCCGCGCCGGAGCAGGCAAAATGGCCTGATCCGCGCGCAAGCGCCGTTTCATGCTCAATCGCCGGGTTGCCTGGTTCCGCCACGATGTACGCCAAACGCCTGACCCTGCTTCTCGCCGCGCTTGCGGCGCTCCCGATCCAGGGCTGCGCCATCGCCGACGACGAAACGCCGTCGATGCGCTTGGCCGTGGTCGGCGATTCGGACAGCCAGTCCTATCAGGGAATCGCTGGACGAGATGGATCGCGCGGCGGCCCCGTCTACCATGCAGGCACCTTGCAATGGACGGAGGCCCTGCAGCGCCTGCGGGGACGGCAGGTGAATCTGGGCGACTGGGGAAGGTATGGAACGCCCGGGCCAATCGCCCGCCTCATGGAGAGGTTCGGCCTGCCGGCCCGCAGCCCGATGAAGCGGGATTTCCGGTACAACTTCGCCATATCCGGTGCCGTCTGCGATGACCTGATGGGCCAGCAGCGACAGGTGCCCCGGCTGGTGCGCCTGATGGATCAGGCGCCCGCGCGATGGCGGGATGGCGTGGTGGTGATCCGCATCGGCGTGAACAGCTTCGGCCAGCGCAGACACCTCGAGCGGCTCGCCGAGGATCCGAGCGATCCCGAGGTTCTCGGCAGCATCGACCGCTGCATCGCCGAGGTCGGTCGCGCAGTGGCCTACCTGCAGGCGCACCATCCGCAGGTCCGGGTGGTGCTGGTCGGCATATTCGACGACGCCAACGTCGGCGGCAACATCCATCTGTGGCAGACGCCCCGGCAACTGCGCAACATCGCGCTGGCGCTGGACCGCTACGACGACGCGCTGAAGGCGATGGCGGCCCGGGATGCGCGCGTCGCGTTCTTCAACGACCGCGCGTGGTTTGCGGCGCTATGGGGCGGTCGCGCGGCGGACGGCACGCCCGCCTATCGCGAAGTCGTCGTCGTCGGAAGTTTCAGGGTCTGCAATACTCAAGGCGACGCCCCCTGGAACGCGGTGCTGGCCGACGGCCACGCGGGCACCGCGTGGAACGGGTTGTGGGCCAAGGCGTTGGTCCACCTGCTCAACCACCGCTTCCAGGCCGGCATCACGCCCATCGAGCAGGCGGAACTGGCGCCGTTGCTGCAGGCGGGCATGCAATCGGCCGGCAATGCAGGTTGCGCCTCCGGCTGACGCCAGGCGCGCGTCACTTCTCGACGAAGGCGCGCTCGAACACGTAATGCCCGGGGCTGCCGATCCGCGGCGAGGCCTCGAAGCCGCGCGCGTCCAGCAGGGCGCGGAAGTCGGCCAGCATCTGCGGGCTGCCGCAGATCATGGCGCGGTCGTGCTGCGGATCCAGCGGTTCGATCCCCAGCGTGCGCGCCATCTCGCCGCTGGCGAGCAGGTCGGTCAGGCGGCCGTGGTTGTGGAACGGTTCGCGCGTCACCGCTGGGTAATACAGCAGCTTCTCGCGGATGACCTCGCCCAGCAGTTCGTGCCGCGGCAGTTCCTTCTCGAAATAGTCGCGGTAGGCCAGGTCCTTCTCGTGGCGCACGCCGTGGGTCAGAACCACCTTGTCGAAGCGTTCGTAGGTTTCCGGGTCCTTGATCACCGACAGCCACGGCGCCAGGCCGGTGCCGGTGGCCAGCAGGTACAGGTTGCGGCCGGGGTGCAGGTCGTGGATCAGCAGGGTGCCGGTGGGCTTGTGCCCGACCAGCACGCTGTCGCCGGGCTGGATGTGCTGCAAGCGCGAGGTCAGCGGGCCATTGGGCACCTTGATGCTGAAGAACTCCAGTTGCTCTTCCCAATTGGCGCTGGCGATCGAATACGCGCGCAGCAGCGGCCGCGTCTCCGTTTCCAGGCCGATCATCACGAACTGGCCGTTCTCGAAGCGGAAACCGTCGCGGCGGGTGGTGGTGAAGCTGAAGTAGTCGTCGGTCCAGTGACGGACGCTGAGCACCGTTTCGGCGCCGTAGGAGGAAGACATGTCGTGGGGTATTCGATCGGCTAACGCGCCATTGTATCCGACGCGATAAGGCCTCTTCCCAATGACTTGCCGTGCAGGCGCGGCGTCAGCCGCGAAGCTGTCCCTTGTTCGGAACGAAAGGCTTCGCGGCTGTGATGCCGCATCCTATCTGATGCGCAGGTGATCGGCCGTGGCTGGGGTCCGGTCTGGTGCAGCGCGCCGGGCGTTCGGCCAGCCGCACGGCAGTGCCGCGCAAAAGCGCGTTGGCCTTACCCGCGTGGCCCGCGATTGCCGCCGCGCGGATGCGGGCGGCCGCCGCTCGGGCGCGCGTTGAAGCCGCCGCCCGGCTTGCCGCCGCCGGGCCGGGCCGGGCCGCGCGCGGTGCGCGGCTGACCGTAGGGGGTGTGGCCGCCGGGCGTGGCGTGGTCGGACGGGAAGCTGGGCGCATTGCCGGGATGGCCGTAAGGCTTGGCTGCGCGCTGCCCCACTTTGGCGGAATTGCCGCTGGCGTTGCCGCGCGCTCCGCCGAAGCCGCCTTCGCCGGCCTGCGCGAAGCCGCCTTGCCCGCCGCGCTTGCCGCCGCCGGGCCGGCCCGCGCCCGGACGCGCGCCCGGCTTGCCGCCGTAGGGTTTCTTCGCGCCCGGTCCGGCGTTGCGGTGGCCGGCTGGGCCGGTGTCGACGCCTTCGGGCACGTACCAGGTGCGGAACGCGGCCGGGTTGCCTTCCGGCAGCGGTTTCGGGCCCTTCTGCTTGCGCTGCTTGAACGGCTTCTGCGACTGCTTGGCGGCGGCCTCGCCGGAAACCGTCAGGCCGCCGTGTGGCTTCTTGCCGCCGCGGCCGCGGCGGCCGTCTTCGCGGAAGGTGTCGAAACGGCGCAGTTCACGGCCCTCGTCGGCGGTGTTGTGGCCGTTGACGTAGGCGTGGCCGCCGCGCGCGCCGGCGACGTGCACGGCGGTCTTCGCCGCCTTGCGCTGGCCGATCACCGGCTGCAGGGTCAGCGCGGCCGGCGCGCCGTCTTCCAGTCCCAGTTTCCTGCGCAGCGCCTCGACCTGCGCCTCGGGCAGTTCCTGCGACTGCCCGCGCAGCAGCGGCTGCGGCAGGCTGACCTCGCCGTAGCGCACCCGCTTCAGCCGGCTGACCTGGCAGCCCTGCGATTCCCACAGGCGGCGCACTTCGCGATTGCGGCCTTCCTTGACCACGACGCGGAACCACTCGTGCGATTGCGTGGTTTCGTTGCCGCCGATGCGCTCGATCTGGTCGAACTTGGCCGGGCCGTCCTCCAGCGCCACGCCGCGCGCCAGGCGATCGACCAGGTTGTCCGGCACGCTGTCCTGGCCTTCCGGCGCGCGCACGCGGACCACGTATTCGCGCTCGACCTCGAACGAGGGGTGCATCATCGCGTTGGCCAGTTCGCCGTCGGTGGTCAGCAGCAGCAGGCCGCTGGTGTTGATGTCCAGGCGGCCGATGGCGATCCAGCGCGCGCCCTTCAGCGCCGGCAGCGATTCGAAGATGGTCGGGCGGCCCTCGGGGTCGTCGCGCGTGGTCACTTCGCCTTCGGGCTTGTTGTACATCAGCACGCGCGGCGGTTCGGCCAGCGCGCTGGCGACGAAGGTCTTGCCGTCCAGTTCGATCTTGTCGCCGGCCTTGACCGACATGCCGGTCTGCGCGACCTCGCCGTTGACCTTGACCAGGCCGTCGGCGATGCGCTGCTCCAGCGCGCGGCGCGAGCCCAGCCCGGCCTGCGCCAGCACCTTGTGCAGGCGTTCTTCCAGCTTGGCCGACACGGCGGCGGCATCGGCGGCGTCGCGCTTGAGCGACAGTTTGTTGCGGGGCGTTGCGTTCATTCTTCTTCCTGCTTCGACGGGGCCACGTGGGCGGCGTCATCTTCGTTGTCGTTGGAAGAAACGGGGTCGGAGCACGTTTCTTCGCTGGAGGGTTCGGTATCGTGGGAATCTTCGGAAGAAACGTGCTCCGACCCCGTTTCTTCTCGCCCCGTTTCTTCTTCGCCGAAGCCATTGACTCCGTCGTTTTCCTCGTTGCCGGCGGTGTCGTCGCCTGCCGTCGCTTCATCGTCCTGCGGCAATCCGGCCGGCACGGGCGCGCCGTCGAACGGTAGCTGCGGCTCCAGTTCACCGATGTCCTTCAGTTCCGACAGCGGCGGCAACTGGTCCAGCGACTTCAGGCCGAAATAGTCGAGGAAGCCCTTGGTGGTGCCGAACAGCGCCGGCTTGCCGGGCACGTCGCGGTGGCCGACCACGCGGATCCACTCGCGTTCCTCCAGTGCCTGGATGATGTTGCTGCTGACCGCGACGCCGCGCACCTGCTCGATCTCGCCGCGGGTGATCGGCTGGCGGTAGGCGATCAGCGCCAGCGTCTCCAGGGTGGCGCGGGTGTACTTGGTCTTGCGCTCGGTCCACAGCCGCGCGACCCATTCGTGCACGTCGGCCTGGACCTGGTAGCGGAAGCCGGAAGCCACCTCGACCAGTTCCACGCCACGGTCGGCGCAGGCTTCGCGCAGTTGCTCCAGCGCCTTCTCGACGCTGCCGGCCGGGGCCGGCTGTTCCTCCGGGAACAGGCCGTGCAACTGCGCCAGGGTCAGCGGCTGGCTGGCGGCCAGCAGCGCGGCTTCGACGATGCGGTTGATGAGTTGTTGTTCCATCGGGTTCCGGGTGCTTCCAGGGTGGTCGTGCTTGCGTCGTCGTATCGCTTCCGTCGCCGCAATTGTTTCCATCGTCATTCCCGCGAAGGCGGGGCTTTCGACCGACGCAATGTCGGGTCATCGCTTCTGCCTTTGCCGTCCATGACGGCCGGAAACAGAAGCACGAGCGAAGAGCGATTCCCGCCTGCACGGGTACGACGAGCGGAAAACTCAGGTTTCCGCGTCGTTCGCCGCGTCCTCGTCGTCGAATTCGCTGCTGAACTGCAACGGCTCGTTGGTGTTGTTCAGCGCCAGCGACTTGACGTAGATCGGGGCCAGCGGGGCCTCCTGCACCACGTCCAGCAACTGTTCCTTGGCCAGTTCCAGCACCGCCAGGAAGGTGACCAGCACGCCCAGCTTGCCTTCCTCGGCCGTGAACATGGACTCGAAGCGGTGGAACTTGCCGTCCTCCAGCCGCGTCAGCAGGTCGCCCATGCGCTGGCGCACGCTCAGCGCCTCGCGCTTGATCGCGTGGCCGCTGAACAGCTCGGCGCGCTTGAGCACGTCGTGCAGCGCCAGCAGCATCTCGCGCAGGTCCACCGGCGGCGGCAGCTTCACGGCGGCCCGGTCCGGCACGAAGGCGTTGACCGGGGTGGTGTCGCGGTCCTGGCGGGGCAGGGCGTCCAGGTCCTCGGCGGCCTGCTTGAAGCGCTCGTATTCCTGCAGGCGGCGCACCAGTTCCGCGCGCGGGTCGCCTTCGTCCTCCGGCACGCCTTCCGGGCGCGGCAGCAGCATGCGCGACTTGATCTCGGCCAGCATCGCGGCCATCACCAGGTACTCGGCGGCCAGCTCGAAGCGCAGTTCCTGCATCACGTTGATGTATTCCACGTACTGCCGGGTGATCTCGGCGACGGGGATGTCGAGGATGTCCAGGTTCTGCCGGCGGATCAGGTACAGCAGCAGGTCCAGCGGGCCCTCGAACGCCTCGAGGATCACCTCGAGCGCATCCGGGGGGATGTACAGGTCCTGCGGCATCTGCAGCAGCGGCTGGCCGTGCACCACCGCCAGCGGCATTTCCTGCTGCTGCGGCCGGGCCGGCTCTTGCGAGCGCATATCGCTTGGCGGGTTCGCGTCTTGCGCGAGTTCGGATGTCATTCGGTTTTGCCGTACAGCGTGTTGCCGATCTTCCGTCGCGGCGCCGGCCGGATGCGGCGGCGCGATGCCGGCGTATCCGGGAGACTGCACTGGAAGCCCTGTTGCGCCGCGGGGGCGCTTCCCACATCAAACAGCCGACCGCGGCCACGGCGGATGGCGGCGGGCTACATCAATATCAAGGTCGTGCGTCCGGCGGGATGGGGACAGCGAATCTGTCGCTGGAAGGCGTGGCCGCTGCTGCCGGCCGGACTGATGCGTCCAAGGTTAAGCGCTGGCGCGGCCCGTGTCTAGGGTCGCTGGAGGAGCCGACGACAGGCCCTGGGGCCGTCCTACAATCGCCAGGTCATTCATGGAGGTGCGGACATGTGGTACGTGATCGAGGCGCACGACGCCGAGGCTTCGTTGCCGAAACGGCTGGCGACGCGGCCGGCGCACCTGGCGCGGCTGCAGGCCCTGCTGGGCGAGGGCCGCCTGCTGGTGGCCGGGGCCTGCCCGGCGATCGATGCGGCGGAACCCGGCCCGGCCGGTTTCAGCGGCAGCGTCATCATCGCCGAGTTCGAGTCGCTGGAAGCGGCGAAGGCCTGGGCGGCGGCCGATCCGTTCGTCGAGGCCGGCGTCTATGCCCGGGTCGAGGTGCGCCCGTTCCGCAAGGCGCTGCCGTGAGCGCGGCCGCGGCGGGCGAGGGCGACGCCGGCGCGCGCCGGACGGCGGAAATCCGCGCTCGCCTCGAAGCGGCCTTCCGGCCGCAGTCGCTGGAGGTGGCGGACGACAGCCACCGGCACGCCGGTCATGCCGGGGCGAAGGACGGCCGCGGCCACTTCGGTGTGAGGATCGTCAGCGCCGCCTTCGCCGGCATGCCGCCGCTGGCCCGGCACCGGGCGGTGTATGCGGCGCTGGGCGAAATGATGGCCACCGACATCCACGCCATGCGGATCGAGGCGCGGACGCCGGAGGAAGCGGGTTCACAGGTGGACTGAAAACGTTTACATTCCGTCGCGTTTCCAAAAAATGCGAACTGCGGAGGGGCGGTGAAAGACATCAGACATCGATCCGGCAAAGGCCGGCTTTGCGTGGCGCTGGCCGTCGGCCTGTGCGTGTCCGGCATCGCCGCCGCGCGGCAGGACGCCGCCGGCGACGAGGACCGCTTCGTCGAAGCCCTGCTGGCGAAGATGACCCTGGAAGAGAAGTTCGGCCAGTTGAACCAGCCGCCCGGCCCCGACGCCAACACCGGCCCGAAGGCCGAAGCCGCCGGGCTCGACGCCGTGCGCAAGGGCGCGGTCGGCTCCTACCTCGGCGTGATGGGCGCCGAGCGTACCTGCCGGTACCAGCACGTCGCGGTCGAGGAATCGCGGCTGGGCATCCCGCTGCTGTTCGGCTACGACGTGATCCACGGCTTCCGCACCATCTTCCCGCAGTCGCTGGGCTTGGCGGCGACCTTCGACCCCGAGGCGGTCGAGCGCGCGGCGCGGATCGCCGCGGTCGAGGCCAGCGCATATGGCGTGCACTGGACCTATGCGCCGATGGTGGACGTGGCCCGCGACCCGCGCTGGGGCCGGATTTCCGAAGGTTCCGGCGAGGACCCGTACCTGGGCAGCGCGCTGGCGGTCGCCGGCGTGCGCGGCTTCCAGGGAGAAAAGCCCGGCGAGGACGGCACCGTGCTGGCCACCGCCAAGCACTTCGTCGCCTACGGCGCGGCCGAGGCCGGCCGCGACTACAACATCGCCGACCTGTCCGAGCGCACCCTGCGCGAGGTCTACCTGCCGCCGTTCAAGGCCGCGGTCGACGCCGGCGTCGGCACGGTGATGGCGGCGTTCAACGAACTCAACGGCGTGCCGATGCACGCCAACGGCGCGCTGATCGACGGCGTGCTGCGCAAGCAGTGGGGCTTCGACGGCGTGGTGGTCAGCGACTACACCGGCGTCTGGGAACTGACCCACCATGGTGTCGCCGCCGCCGATCCCGCCGCCGGCGTGCTGGGCCTGGACGCCGGCGTGGACATCGACATGGTCAGCGACATCTACCGCAAGTACGGGCCGAAGCTGGTGCGCGACGGCAGGCTGGACCCGGCGGTGGTCGACGCATCGGTGCGCCGCGTGCTGCGCGCCAAGTACCGCATGGGCCTGTTCGCCGATCCCTATCGCTACTGCGCCGACGCCAGCCGCGAGCAGGCGCGCACGCTGACGCCGGAACACCGCCAGGCCGCGCGCGAGGCCGCGCGCGAATCGCTGGTGCTGCTGAAGAACGACAAGTCGGTGCTGCCCCTGTCGAAGGACATCGGCACCGTCGCCGTGATCGGCCCGCTGGCCGATTCCCAGCGCGACATCATCGGCAACTGGGCCGGGGCGGGGCGTCCGGAGGACGCGGTGACGCCGTTGCAGGCGTTGCGCGAGACGCTGGGCGAAGCGCGCGTGCTGCATGCGAAGGGGGCCGACATCCTGGGCGCGGACGAATCCGGTTTCGCCGAGGCCGTCGCCGTCGCCAGACGGGCCGACGCCGTGGTGCTGTTCCTCGGCGAAGCGCAGAACATGACCGGCGAGGCGAAGAGCCGCACTTCGATCGACCTGCCCGGCGTGCAGCAGAAACTGGCCGAAGCGGTGGCGGCGACCGGCAAGCCGGTGGTCGCGGTGTTGTTCAACGGCCGTCCGCTGACCATCGAGCCGCTGGACCGCACCGTGCCGGCGCTGCTCGAAGCCTGGTTCCCCGGCACCGAGGGCGGCCACGCCATCGCCGACGTGCTGTTCGGCGACTACAACCCGGCCGGCCGCCTGCCGGCCAGCTTCCCGCGCAACGTCGGCCAGGTGCCGATCTACTACGCCGAGCGCAACACCGGCCGGCCGGTGACCTTCACCGCCGACGGCAAGCCGCGCGAATACACCTCACACTACCTGGATGCGCCGAACACGCCGCTGTACCCGTTCGGCCACGGCCTCAGCTACACCACGTTCCGCTACGGCGGGCTGAAGGTGAAGCAGCCGAAGCTGCGCGCCGACGCCACCCAGCAGGTCGAGGTGACCGTGACCAACGCAGGCAAGCGCGCCGGCGACGAAGTGGTGCAGTTGTACCTGCGCGACGACGTCGCCAGCGTCACCCGCCCGCTGCGCGAACTGCGCGGCTTCCGCCGGGTGCGCCTGCAGCCGGGCGAGAGCCGCACGCTGTCGTTCGAACTGAAGCCGGAGGACTTGTCCTTCTACGACGCCAGGCTGGAGAAGGTGGTCGAACCGGGCACGTTCACCGTGTTTGCCGGCGGCAGTTCGGAGGCGAGCCTGCAGGCGAAGTTCGAGGTGGTCGGGAATGAGCCATCTAGACTAACCGATTGAATCCAAAGAATTTCCTGGCTGGCCTCGGATTGGCTTTGCGTCTTGGCCTGAAAACGTTTACAGTCCGCCCCCAACCACAGGCATCGTCGCGGAGGGGCGGCGGATGGCGCGAGGCGGCACGGTCACCATCAAGGACGTTGCGCGCGAAGCGGCGGTTTCCGTCGCCACGGTGTCGCGCGCGCTCAACGGTCACGAGAACGTCGCCGCCGGCGTGCGCAAGACGGTGCTGGAGGCCGCGCAGCGCCTGCGCTACCAGCCGCACGCCGCCGCGCGCAGCCTCAGCAGCCGCCGCACCCAGACCATCGGCGTGGTCCTGCCGGACCTCTACGGTGAGTTCTTTTCCGAACTGATCCGCGGCATCGACGCGGTGGCGCGCGCGCACCGCCGGCACCTGCTGGTCTCCAGCTACCACGGCCACCCGGAAGAGCAGGGTGAGGCGCTGCGTGCGATGCGCGGCCGCGTGGACGGCCTGCTGGTGCTGTCGCCCTACGCGGACCAGCCCGGTTTCCTGACCGACAACCTGCCCGCCGGCCTGCCGGTGGTGATGCTCAACGCGCAGTCGCAGGATCCGGCCTATGCCTCGCTGGGCATCGACAACCACGGCGGCGCCGTCGCGATGGTCGCGCACCTGGTCGAAGCGGGGCACGAGCGCATCGCCTTCATCGGCGGGCCGCAGGACAACTTCGACGCGCGCGAGCGCCTGCGCGGCTACCGTGACGCGCTGGCGCGGCTGCTGCCGAAACAGAAGCCGTGGGAACTGGCCGGCGACTTCGACGAAGCCTCCGGCTACGAAGCCGGCAAGCAGATCCTCGCCGCGAAGCCGCGGCCCGACGCGGTGTTCGCCGCCAACGACATGATGGCGCTGGGCTGCCTGTACGCCTTCAGCGAAGCCGGCGTGCGCGTGCCCGACGACATCGCCCTGGCCGGGTTCGACGACATCCCACTGGCGCGCTTCGTTCACCCGACCTTGACCACGATCCGGGTCAACATTGCCGAATTGGGCGGCCGCGCGATGGCGCAACTGCTCGAGGCCGTCGATGACAGGGGAAAGGCCGCATCCGCGCAGATGCTGGCCACGGAACTGATCGTTCGCCAGTCCAGCGTGCGAACGTCGCGCGGAGGCGGCTGAAAAAAATTTTGTCCGCGGATGTAAACGTTTTTTCCAGAGCAGATACGCAATCCACACAGAATTCAGACCCTGGGAGGGGAAACAATATGAAAACAACGACAAGAAACCGCCGCAGCCGTCCGTCCCGCAAGCTGCTGGTCTGCGCACTGGCCAGTTGCCTGGCGCTGGGCGCCGCGCCGGCGTTCGCGCAGTCGGCCAACGCCACCCTGCGCGGCAAGGCCGAGGCCGGCGCCGAGGTGACCGCCACCAACACCGCCACCGGCCTGAGCCGCAAGGTGGTCGCCAACGCTGACGGCAGCTACGCGCTGGTCGGTTTGCCGCCGGGCACCTACGCGGTCGAGGCCGGCGGCAATTCCAAGACGGTGACCCTGGCGGTGGCGACCTCGGTCAGCCTGGATCTCGTTTCCGCTCCGGCCGCTCCGGCCGGCGACGCCACCACCCTTGAGACCGTCTCGGTCGTGGCGGCGCCGCTGCAGGAGGTCAAGACTTCGGAAGTCGGCACCAACGTCTCGCTGAAGCAGATCAGCACCGTGCCGCAGTTGACCCGCAACTTCCTGGAATTCGCCGACACCGTGCCGGGCATGCAGTTCAGCACCGACTCCTCGGGCCACACCGACATCCGCGGCGGCGCCCAGCAGACTTCGGCGGTCAACGTCTACATCGACGGCGTGGGCCAGAAGAGCTATCTGTTCGGCGGCGTGTCCGGCCAGCAGCAGAGCGCCGGCAACCCGTTCCCGCAGCTGGCCATCGGCGAGTACAAGGTCATCACCTCCAACTACAAGGCCGAGTTCGACCAGGTCGGCTCGGCGGCGATCGTGGCGGCCACCAAGTCCGGCGGCAACGAATTCCACGGCGAGGTGTTCGGCCGCCATACCGATTCCAGTTGGCGCGCGCAGACGGTGGCCGAGGCCGCGCCCGGCGGCGGCGACAAGCAGCAGACCCACCAGAACGAGTACGGCTTCGCCCTGGGCGGCCCGATCATCCAGGACAAGATGCACTTCTTCGTGTCCTACGAGGGCAAGGGCTTCGTCATCCCCGACGACCCGGTGGCGGTGACGAACACCAACTTCACGTCCTACGCCGACGACCTGCCGGCCTCGGTGCAGGCCAAGTACGGCCCGGTCACCCGTCCGTTCAACGAGGACCTGTACTTCGGCAAGATCGACTGGGAGATCGGCGACAACGATCGCCTGGAACTGACCGCCAAGGTCCGCCGCGAGGACAGCATCGACAGCATCGGCGGCAACACCACCGCCGACGCGTCCAAGAACAACAAGAACACCGAGGACCGCTACGACCTGCTGTGGCAGCACTACGGCGAGAGCTGGTTCAACGAGGCGCGCATCACCTACGAGGACGTGCTGTTCAACCCGACCGCGCGGACCATCGGTGCGCAGAAGATCTACACCGCCGGGCAGAACGAGAACGACAAGCTGATCTTCGACGAGGCCACCTCCGGCCTGGCGATCCAGCGCAAGGGCCAGAAGGGCCCGGCGTTCCAGGACGACCTGACCTTCAACAGCTTCAGCTGGCACGGCGACCACGTCATCAAGATGGGCGTGAAGTACAAGCAGGTGGACCTGACCCAGAGCGAGAACTCCACGGTCAACCCGTCCTTCTACTACGCCGTCACCGACGGCGCGGGCACCGCCGACATCCCCTATGAGGTGAAGTTCAGCTATCCGTACGCGGGCTACTCGCCAAGCGTCACCACCAAGGACAAGCAGTTCGGCTTCTACATCCAGGACGACTGGGACGTGACCGACAAGCTGCAGTTGAACCTGGGCGTGCGCTGGGATTACGAGAAGGTGCCGTCCTACCTGGACTACCAGACCCCGCAGGCGGTGATCGACGCGGTCAACGCCCAGGATCCGAACGGGCCGGACGGCCAGACCTACGCCCAGAGCCTGGCGTTGAGCGGGCTGGACATCAACGACTACATCAGCACCGGCGGCAACCGCAAGGCCGACAAGAACAACTTCGCGCCGCGCCTGGGCTTCTCCTACGACTTCAACGGCGACGAGTCGTGGGTGATGTTCGGCGGCGCCGGCCGCAGCTACGACCGCAACCTGTACGACTACATGGGCCTGGAGCAGGTCAAGGGTGCGCTGTCCACCTATACGATCAAGTTCCTGGAGTCCGGCGCCTGCACCGCGCTGGTGCCGCAGCAGTGCGTTAACTGGGACCCGGCCTACCTGTCCGGCATCGACGCGGTGTCCGGACTGGTGGTCGACCCGACCGCGCGCACCGGCACCGAGGTCGACATGCTCAACAACGACCTCAAGACGCCGTACTCGGACCAGTTCTCGCTGGGCATCCGCCACCAGATGGGCGACTGGAACACCTCGGCCACCGTGGCCTACGTGCACAGCAAGGACGGCCTGGCCTTCACCCTGGCCAGCCGCTACCCGGACGGCAGCTTCTGGCAGAACGGCAGCCAGCCGTGGGGCAACACCGCCCAGGGCCTGGGCTCGATCATCCTGGGCGACAACGGCATCGAGACCAAGACCAAGCAGGTGCTGCTGTCGGCCGACAAGCCCTACACCAAGGAATCCGGCTGGGGCCTTACCGCCGCCTACACCTTCTCCAGCGCCAAGGGCAATCGCGGCGGCGACGAGCACTATGCGTTCGACGCCGCCACGATCTTCGACTACCCGTTCATCAACCTCAAGTCGGTGCCCAAGCACCGCATGGTGCTGACCGGCATCTACGACCTGCCCTGGGCCATCACCCTGTCGGCCAAGCTGACCCTGGCCACGCCGCAGCCGCTGAACGTGATCGTCCCGACGGAGTACTCCAGCGACCAGACGCCAACGCCGGCCGCCATCACCCGGGTGCCCGGCCAGAAGTTCCTGGTCGGCGGCGACGTCTTCGGCACCCGCCAGTTGGACCTGTCGCTGTCCAAGGACATGCACGTCACCGACAACGTCACCGTGCAGGTGCGCGCCGACGTGATCAACGTCTTCAACTGGGAAAACTTCAGCAGCTACTACTTCACCTATGGCTCCGGCGGCGTGTACTCGCCGACGGTGACCTTCAACGACACCAACACCTCGACCAGCTACAGCCAACCGCGCACGCTGTTCATGAGCGCGCGCGTCATTTGGTGACCGCGGCTCGCCGTTGTCGCCCGACAAGGCCCGCGCAAGCGGCCTTGTCTTGTCCGGGGGACGGCGAATGAGGCGGGCATGAATCCCGACAACATCGCCAGCATCGTGGTGGTCGGCGGCGGCTCGGCCGGATGGTCGGCCGCCGCCGCGCTGATCCGGCACTTTCCGCATTGCCGGGTCGCGCTGGTCGAATCGGAGGAGATCGGCATCGTCGGCGTGGGCGAGGCGACCGTGCCCGGCGTGCGCACCTTCAACGAGCGCGCGCTGGGGCTGGACGAGGCCGACTTCGTCCGCAGCACCCAGGGCACCTTCAAGCTCGGCATCGAATTCCGCGACTGGGGGCGGCTGGGCAACCGCTACATGCACGGCTTCGGCGCGGTCGGCTACGACTACGGGCCGATCGCCTTCCAACACCTGTGGCGGCGCGCGTTGCAGGCGGGCAAGGCCGAGGCGGACGTGGGCCGTTATTGCCTGCAGAACGTGGCCGCCTCGCGCGGGCGCTTCATGACCGCGCCGGCCGATGCGCCGGCTGGTTCGCCGCTGGCCGACATCGCCTACGCCTATCATTTCGATGCCGGCCTTTACGCGCGCTACCTGCGTGCGCGCGCCGAGAAGCAGGGCGTAGTCCGTCACGAGGGTCGCGTCGTCGACGTGCAGTTGCGGCCGGAGGACGGCTTCGTGCAGGCCTTGGTCATGGAGGATGGCCGCCGCATCGAGGGCGAGTTGTTTATCGATTGCTCCGGCTTCCGCAGCCTGCTACTGGGCGATGCGCTGGGCGTGCCGTGGCTGGACTGGAGCCACTGGCTGCCCTGCGACCGCGCGGTTGCCGTACCCTGCGACCCGGCCGGTCCACCGGAGCCTTTCACCCGTTCCATCGCGCGCCAGGCCGGCTGGCAATGGCACATCCCGTTGCAGCACCGCGTCGGCAACGGCCACGTGTACAGCAGCGCCTTCCTCAGCGATGCCCAGGCCACCGACACGCTGCTGGCCAACCTCGATGGCCCCGCCTGCGGCGAACCGCGCCTGCTGCGTTTCTCCACCGGCCGTCGCGAGCGTTTCTGGGAGCGCAACGTGGTCGCGCTGGGCCTGGCCAGCGGGTTCCTCGAACCGTTGGAGTCGACCAGCATCCTGCTGGTCCACAACGGCCTGTTCCGGCTGCTGGATGTGTTTCCCGATCGCCATTTCGACCCCGCGCTGGCGCGCCGCTACAACGAGGCCACGGCGTTCGAGTGGGATCGCATCCGCGATTTCCTGATCCTGCACTACAAGGCCACCGTCCGCGACGACACGCCGTTCTGGCGCCATTGCGCGGCGATGGATATTCCCGATGCGTTGCAGGAAGTGATCGCGTTGTTCCGTGGCAGCGGCTGCTACCACCGCAACGGCGCCGAGTTCTTCGCCGTCAGCAGTTGGCTGCAGGTGCTGGTGGGGCAGGGCATCGTCCCGCGCCGCTGGCACCCGCTGCTGGACGAATTGCCCGAACCACAGGTGCTGGATTTCGTGGCGCGCGTCGCCAGCGTCGTTTCGAATTGCGCCGATGCGATGCCGCCCCACCAGGCTTTCATCGATCGTTACTGCAAGGCGCCTGTACCGACATGAATATCGGTCTCGCAGGAATCCGCTTTGTTTCGTATATTTATGTAATCGTTTACATGCGGGGAAAATCGTGAACAAGCCGTTTTCGCTGCAACTGGTCGCATGGATGCTGCTGGGCATGTCCGTGGCCATGCTCGCGTCGTGCAAGAAGTCGGCCGAACCGGAGTCGCAGCCGAAGCCGCCGCCGCAACTGGCCGCGCCGCCGCCAGGGGAGAAGCCGGCGACCGTCGAGCCGGCCAAGCCCGGGCAGCCGGTCAAGCCGGACTTGCCGCCGCTGTTCCGCGACATCGAGCGGCGCACCTTCCAGTTCTTCTGGGACACCAGCAACGAACTCAACGGCCTGACTCCGGACCGCTACCCGTCGCGGCCGTTCGCCAGCGTCGCCTCGGTCGGTTTCTCCCTGACCGCGTATCCGATCGGCATCGAGAACGGCTGGGTCAGCCGCACCCAGGCGGTTGACCGCACCCTGACCACGCTGAAGTTCTTCCGCGACGCGCCACAGGGGCGGCAACGCGAAGGCACGGCCGGATACAAGGGCTTCTACTACCACTTCCTCGACATGCAGACCGGCAAGCGCTACGCCAGTTGGTCGGAGCTGTCGAGCATCGACACCGCGCTGCTGATGATGGGCGTGCTGTTCGCGCAGTCCTATTACCAGGGCGACGATCCGCGCGAGAAGGAGATCCGCGAGATCGCCGAACAGCTCTACCGCCGCGTCGACTGGACCTGGATGCAGCAGAACCCGCCGCTGCTGTCGATGGGCTGGTTCCCTGAGAGCGGCTTCATCCGCCACGACTGGAACGGCTACAACGAGGCGATGCTGTTGTACGTGCTGGCATTGGGTTCCCCGACCCATCCGGTCAGCGACGACACCTGGGAAGTCTGGACCCGCGGCTACGTCGATACCTGGGGCGTGTACCAGGGGCAGGAATACCTGTCCTTCGGCCCGATGTTCGGCCACCAGTACAGCCACGTCTGGATCGATTTCCGCGACATCCAGGACGGCTACATGCGCGAGCGCGGCATCGACTACTCGCTCAACAGCCGCCGCGCCGCGCTTGCGCACCGCGAATACGCCATCGCCAACCCGATGAAGTGGAAAGGCTACGGCGAGAATGTCTGGGGCCTGACCGCCAGCGACGGCCCGCAGCGCACGGTGCAGGAATACCGTGGCGAGCAGCGCGAATTCCGCGGCTATTCCGCGCGCGGCGTCGGCCTGCGCGACGTCTACGACGACGGCACCATCGCCCCGACCGCGGCGATCGCCTCGCTGCCGTTCGCGCCGGAGATCGTGATCCCGGCGACCGAGGAGATGTACAAGCGCTACGGGGATTTCCTGTATTCCAGCTACGGCTTCCTGGACGCGTTCAATCCCAGCTTCGAGTACGACATCCCGCTGAAGGCCGGGCGCATCGTGCCCGGGCAGGGCTGGGTGGCCAGCGACTACATCGGCATCGACCAGGGACCGATCCTGGCGATGATCGCCAACTACCGCAACGAATTCGTGTGGTCGGCGATGAAGAAGAACCCGCACATCCGCCGCGGCCTGGAGCGCGCCGGTTTCGGCGGCGGCTGGCTGTCGCCGGAAGAGGAACAGCCCGCGCCGGACGGCAAGGCCAGCGACGCCGAGGCGGCGACCGCGCGCGAGATGGGCATGGCCGAGTCGCGCGCGATCAACGCCGAACTGGAGGCCGCGCGCAAGGAAGAGGATCCGCGGGACGACAAGACGAAGTGAATAGGCGGGAGCTTGGCGTGCGGGCGCTCCCACATAATCCGGGGTGAATGGATAGACTGGCCTGCATGGGTACGCGCGCACGCAGTTCGGCGGGGGGCACGGCGGGTCTGGCGGGCCTGCTGGCCCTGCTGCTGTCGCTGTGCGGTTGCGGCGAAAAGGACGGCCGCGAAAAACTGACCTTCTGGGCGATGGGCCGCGAAGCCGAAGTCGTCACCGAACTGGTCGCCGACTTCGAGCGCGAGAATCCCGGCATCGAGGTTGAACTGCAGCCGATCCCGTGGACCGCCGCGCACGAGAAACTGCTGACCGCCTACGCGGCCGACGCCTTGCCCGACGTGTGCCAGCTCGGCAACACCTGGATCCCGGAATTCGCCGCGCTGGGCGCATTGCGGCCGCTGCGGGATTTCGCGGAGTCGTCGCCGGTCGTGCAGCGCGAGGATTATTTTCCCGGCGTCTGGCAGGCCGGCGTGATCGACGGCGAACTGGTCGGGGTTCCGTGGTACGTGGACACGCGCCTGCTGTTCTACCGCAAGGACATCCTGCGCGACGCCGGCGTGGCGCTGCCGATCCGCACCTGGGACCAGTGGAACGCGGCGATGGCGAAGGTCAAGGCGCACGTCGGCCCGAAGCGCCATGCGATCCTGCTGCCGCTGAACGAGTTCGAGCAGCCGCTGTCGCTGGGCCTGCAGGGCGGCGATCCGCTGCTGCGCGAGCACGACACCCGCGGCAATTTCTCCTCGCCGGGATTCCGCCGCGCGCTGGCGTTCTACGCCAACGTGTTCGCGCAGGACTGGGCGCCGAAGGCGTCGGAAACGCAGCTCGCCAACGTCTGGGACGAATTCTTCAAGGGCAACTTCGCCTTCTACCTGTCCGGGCCCTGGAACATCCGCGAGTTCCGCCAGCGCGCGCCGGCGCGGTTGCGCGACGAATGGTCGACGATGCCGCTGCCGGGTCCGGACGGGCCGGGCGCGGGCATCGCCGGCGGCACCGACCTGGTGATCTTCAAGTCGTCGCGGCATCCGCAGGCGGCATGGAAGCTGGTGGAATACCTGTCGCGGCCGCAGGTGCAGCAACGCTTCCACGCGCTGATCGGCGACCTGCCGCCGCGGCGCAGCGCATGGCAGTCGCCGCAACTGGCCGGCGACGAATACGCGCGCGCGTTCCGCGACCAACTGGAGCGGGTGAAGCCGACACCGAAGGTGCTGGAGTGGGAGCGCATCGCCCAGGAGATGCGGCTGACGACGGAACGGGTGGTGCGTGGCGGCGAAAGCCGGGACGATGCGGTCGCCGATCTTGATGCGCGGGTCGACGCGATCCTGGAGAAGCGGCGGTGGATGTACCGCACGGGTCGGATCACGGCGGAACCGGAAGATGCCCAGGATTCGCAAAGTCTTTCGGAAAGGGGTATGGCTCCTTCCTCTCCCCTCGTGGGAGAGGATGCCCCGAAGGGGCAGGAGAGGGGGCGCGAGCGTAGCGAGCGTGATTTTGTTTCGCGAAAATCAAAAGCCGACCCCTCTCCCTCGCGTGCTGCGCACGCATTTCCCTCTCCCACAAGGGGAGAGGGCGTGGGAGCGTCCATGTTGGAAGGCGGTCGGCCGTGAAGCGATTGCCGCTCACCGCCTGGGTGTTCGCCGCGCCGGCGCTGATCGTGATCGGCGTGTTCTTCCTGTTGCCGGTGCTGGCGGCGCTGGCGCTGAGCCTGACCGACTTCGACCTGTATGCGCTGGCCGATGCGCGCAACCTGCGCTTCGTCGCCTTGGGCAACTACCTGGACCTGCTGCGCACGCCGATGTTCTGGAAGGCGCTGGGCAACACCGCGTACTTCGTCGCCGTCGGCGTGCCGCTGTCGATCGGATTGTCGCTGGGCGCGGCGCTGCTGCTGGATTCGCCGCTGGCGAAATTCAAGCCGCTGTTCCGCACCGCGCTGTTCGCGCCGGTGGTGACCACGCTGGTCGCGGTGGCGGTGATCTGGCGCTACCTGTTCCACACCGAGTACGGGCTGGTGAACTGGGCGCTGGGCTGGCTGGGCGTGTCGCCGGTGGACTGGCTGGGCGACCCGCGCTGGGCGATGCCGACGATCATCCTGTTCGCCGCGTGGAAGAACTTCGGCTACAACATGGTGATCCTGCTGGCCGGGTTGCAGGCGATCCCGCACGAACTGTACGAGGCCGCGCGCATCGACGGCGCTGGCCGCTGGCGGCAGTTCCGCCACATCACCCTGCCGATGCTGGGCCCGGTGCTGTTGCTGGTGTCGGTGATCACCGTATCGGGTTATTTCCAGTTGTTCGCCGAGCCCTACGTGATGACCCGCGGCGACCCGCTGCAGAGCACGGTCAGCGTGCTGTACTTCATGTTCGAGGAAGGCTTCAAGTGGTGGAACCTGGGCCGCGCTTCGGCGGTGGCGTTCCTGTTGTTCGCGATCATCACGGTCGCGACCACGCTGATGCTGCGCTTCGGGCGCAGGAAGGGCTGGGCATGAGCCGCGAGATCGGCGCGACCCGGCTGCATGCGCTGTGGATCAACGGCGCGCTGCTGGCGCTGGCGTTGCTGAGCGTCGCGCCGCTGCTGTGGATGCTGTCGGTGTCGCTGATGCCGCGCGGCGGCGCCAGCCATTTCCCGCCGCCGCTGTTGCCGTCGGCGGCGACGCTGGACAACTACCGCGAGCTGTTCGCGCGCACCGGCATCGCCCGCAACTTCGGCAACAGCCTGCTGGCGGCATCGGGCATCACGCTGGGTTCGCTGCTGCTGAACACCCTGGCCGGCTACGCATTCGCCAAGCTGCGCTTCGCCGGGCGCGAGCGCGTGTTCCGCGCGCTGCTGGCCGCGCTGGTGATCCCGGCGCAGGTGGCGATGCTGCCGCTGTTCCTGCTGATGAAGCAGTTGCACCTGGTCGACAGCCTGGGCGGCGTGGTCGTGCCGGCGCTGGCCAGCGTGTTCGGCATCTTCCTGGTGCGGCAATACGCGCGCGGCATCCCCGACGAGCTGCTGGAAGCCGCGCGCATCGACGGCGCGGGGGAATGGCGGATCTTCTTCCGCATCGTGCTGCCGATGCTGCGGCCGGTGCTGGCGACGCTGGCGGTATTCACCTTCATGACCGCATGGAACGACTTCATGTGGCCGCTGATCGTGCTGACCGGGCAGGAGCATTACACCCTGCCGGTGGCGTTGGCCTCGCTGTCGCGCGAGCACATCCTGGACGTGGAACTGATGATGGCCGGCGCGGTAGTCACGGTGTTGCCGGTGCTGCTGCTGTTCCTGCTGCTGCAGCGGCATTACGTGCAGGGACTCACGCTGGGCAGCGTGAAGGGCTGAGCGCAGGCGCATGCGACGGACCTCGTTCCCGCTGTGGCTGGTTCCGCTGGGCGTCGGCGCGGCCTTGCTGCTGGCCGGGCACCTGGGCTGGTGGCTGTCGATCCGCGGCGGCTGGACCGAAGCCTGCAACCCGTACTGGGACGGCTGCACCTCGGTCAGCCGCGCCGCGCGGCATGGCCTGGGCAATGCCCTGTTCCGCCTGTTGGTGCTGCCGTGTTCGCTGCTGCTGGCGGCGCACGGCTGGCTGTCGCGCGCGTGGCTGCGCGATCCGGCCGCCGCCCGCGACGCCGGTGGCGCGTGGCTGCTGGCGCTGTGGCTGGCGTCGGCGCACGCGCTGGCGGTCTACGTCGCCTTCCTCGGCACCCAGGGGCCGGTCTACAACTTCCTGCGCAGCTATGGCGTGACGCTGTTCTTCGGCTGCGGCTACCTGGCGCAGTTGCTGTTCCTGCGCCTGGCGTGGCGGCGCGGACGATTGTCGCCGCGGATGCGCGTCGCGATGCTGGCGCTGTGCGCGGCGATGCTGGCCGAAGGCGTGTTCAAGGTCGGCTGCGACTTCGTCCTCGACAGCGAAGCGGCGCGCGACCGCGTGGCGCATGCGGTGGAATGGCAACTCGGCGCGCTGCTGGCGTTCTGGTACCTGCTGCAGGCGCGGGCCTGGCGGAACGATCGCGTGACGCTCGGATTCGCCCCTGCATAGGGGCGGAGCGGCGTGAGCCGCGACGGGCTTCAGCCGCGCGCCTTGCGCACGATCTCCGCGGCGCGCGCCGAAGCCGCCTCGACCTTGTCCCATTCGCCGGCCTCGATCCAGTTGCCCGGCACCATCCACGAGCCGCCGATGCAGGCCACGTTGGGCTGCTTGAGGAAGTCGGCTGCGTTGTCCTCGTTCATGCCGCCGGTGGGGCACAGCTTCAGTTCCGGCAGCGTCGGGGCCAGGCCCTTGACCAGGTTCATGCCGCCGGCGGCGTTGGCCGGGAACAGCTTGCAGGCGCGGAAGCCCAGTTCCATCAGCGCCAGGAATTCGCTCGGCGTCGCCCCGCCCGGGACCACCGGCAACGGCGCCTGCGCCAGCAGCTTCGCCATCGCCGGCGAGGCGCCGGGGGTGACGAGGAAGTCGGCCCCGGCCTCGACGCATTCCTCGATCTGTCTCGGCGCGACCACGGTGCCCATGCCGATCCCGATGTCCGGCAGTTCCTGCTTGAGCATGCGCAGCGCGTCCATCGCCACCGGCGTGCGCAGCGTGAGTTCGATCGCCGGCAGTCCGCCCTTCAGCAGCGCGGCGGACACCCGGCGCGCCTGTTCCAGCGTGTGCACGGTGACCACCGGCAGGATGCCGGCGCCGCGCAGGATTTTTTCGGCTTGCCGCTGGTGTTCGGCGATGGAAGTCATGGCTCAGGCGTCCTTGGATTCGTGCGGGGCCAGCACGGCTTCGACGCCGTGGCCCAGGTCGTATTCGGCGTCGTATTCCCAGTCGCCGTCGGCCGATGGCGGTCCGCACGAGATCGACAGCGCGCCGAGGTCGGCCGGCGCGACCACGCGGCGGTTGAAGGCGAACAGGTTGCGGCCCAGGTCCAGCGGCGCGGGCGAGGTGTTCGGCGCGATCCCGCGCGCCGCCCATTCGCCGGCGTCCACCAGCGCCTCCAGCACGCCGGCGGCGGCGTCGAGGCGGATGAGGTCGCCTTCGCGCAGCTTGCCGATCGGGCCGCCGCTGGCGGCTTCCGGGGTCAGGTGGATCGCCGCGGGGAACTTGCCCGAGGCGCCGGACAGGCGGCCGTCGGTGACCAGCGCGACGCGCCGGCCCTGGTTCTGCAGCAGGCCCAGCAGCGGCGCTAGCGAATGCAGTTCCGGCATGCCGTTGGCGCGCGGGCCCTGGTAGCGGACCACGGCGACGAAGTCCTGCGGCAGCGCGCCGGCCGCGTGCAGCTTGTTGAGCGCGCGCGGGTCGTCCACGACCACCGCCGGCGCTTCGATGCTGCGGTGTTCCGGCTTCACCGCCGAGATCTTGATCAGCGAACGGCCGAGGTTGCCGCGCAGCAGGCGCAGGCCGCCCTGCGCTTCGAACGGCTGCGCGGCCGGGCGCACGACCTCGGCGTCGGCGCTTTGCGCGGTGGTCGGCGTCCATGCCAGCTTGCCGTCGAGCAGGCGCGGCTCCTCGCAGAACGCGCGCATGCCGCCGGGCACGATGGTCCGCAGGTCGTGCATCAGGCCGGCGTCGAGCAGTTCGCGGAACACGAACGGCGTGCCGCCGGCGGCGGCGAAGCGGTTCACGTCGGCGTCGCCGTTCGGGTACACGCGCGCCAGCAGCGGCACCGCCTGCGAGATCGCGTCGATGTCGTCCCAGGTCAGCACGATGCCGGCCGCGCGCGCCACCGCGACCCAGTGGATGGTGTGGTTGGTCGAGCCGCCGGTGGCCATCAGCGCGACGATGGCATTGACGATGGCGCGCTCGTCGATCAGGTGGCCGATGGGGCGGTAGTCGTCGCCGAGCACGGTGATCCGCAGCGCGCGTTCGGCCGCGGCGCGGGTCAGCGCCTCGCGCAGCGGCTGCTCCGGGTTGACCATCCACGTGCCCGGCAACTGCAGGCCCATCGCCTCCAGCAGCACCTGGTTGGAGTTCGCGGTGCCGTAGAAGGTGCAGGTGCCGGGGGCGTGGTAGCTGGCCGATTCGGATTCCAGCAGTTCCTCGCGCGTGGCCAGACCGGCGGCGTAGCGCTCGCGCACTTCGGCCTTCTTCTTGTTGGGGATGCCCGGCGTCATCGGTCCGGCCGGCACGAACACCGCCGGCAGGTGGCCGAAGGCCAGCGCGCCGATCAGCAGGCCCGGCACGATCTTGTCGCACACGCCCAGGTACAGCGCGGCGTCGAACATGTCGTGGCTCAGCGCGATGGCGGTCGCCTGCGCGATCACGTCGCGCGAGAACAGCGACAGTTCCATGCCCGGACGGCCCTGGGTGACGCCGTCGCACATCGCCGGTACGCCGCCGGCGACCTGCGCGGTGCCGCCGGCCATGCGCGCGGCGTCGCGGATGATCGCCGGGAAGTGTTCGAACGGCTGGTGCGCCGAGAGCATGTCGTTGTACGCGGTGACGATGCCGAGGTTGGGGGTGGCGTCGCCGCGCAGGCGGCCCTTGTCGGTCGGGCCGCAGGCGGCGAAGGCGTGGGCCAGGTTGCCGCAGCTCAGGCGGCTGCGGTGCGGGCCGTCGCGGAAGGCGCTGTCGATGCCTTGCAGGTAGGCGGCGCGGAGCGCTGCGCTGCGTTGGCGGATGCGTTCGGTGACGGCTTGGATCGTGCTGTGTAGAGGCGTGGGATGCAGGCTCATGGCGAAATCGGCTGTGCTGCGAATTCAGGCATGCTTGCATTGTGCGCCTGTGCGTGGGCAAACGAAAGAAGTGGTTTGCCAATGGAATCGTAGTGGTATCTACCTCTTGGCGGCGAGTGGTCGTGCTTCACGTTCCAGATAGCCAAGGCACAGCGATTCCATCTGGCTGCGCAACGCGTGCAGGATCTTCGGCGACGCCCCGCCCTCGAGTGCGACGCGCAAAGGGCCGTTCAAGGCCGCGAAGAATATGTAGGCGACCACGCCAATGTCGTCGAACCGCGCATCCGTCGCGGTTTCCAGCAGGGCGGAGAGACGCGTGCGTGCGCGGCTCTCCGCCGAGCGGACCAATTCCCGCGCCTCCAACTGGTTGACGATGGCATAGAGCGCCCGCGATTCGTCGATGCGCGAAGTCTTTTCGCGCACCAACACTTCGATGACGGCGGGAACCATCGTCGCAAGCGGTGTGTGCTGGACCGAGGCGATGGCCCTTCCTATTACCTCGTCGACGCGCTGCATGTGGCGTTGCAACACGCCGAACAGCAACGCCTGCTTGTTCGGGTAGTACTGGTACAGCGTGCCGACCGAGACCCCGGCGCGCTCGGCGACGCGGATGGTGGTCAGGCGCTGCGGGCCCTCGGCCAGCAAAACCTGAATGGTCGCCTCGAAAATCGCATCGACCGTGGCTTGCGAACGCGCTTGGCGCGGCTGTTTGCGCGGCTTCAGCGCGGTCGTTCCGGGCTTTGCCATAAGCGAATACCGAAGATGAAGGATCATTCATATTATGGCGGACGCCCAGACCACTTCAAGGAACGCGCATGAAGACCATCCTCATCACCGGCTGTTCGTCCGGCTTCGGCCTCGAAACCGCGAAATATTTCCTCGCGCGCGACTGGAGCGTCGTCGCCACGATGCGCACCCCGCGCGAAGACGTGCTGCCGTCCTCGGAGCACCTGCGCGTGCTGCAGCTCGATGTCACCGACCCCGAAAGCATCCGACGCGCCATCGAGGCCGCCGGGCCGATCGACGTGCTCGTGAACAACGCCGGCTTCGGCGCGGCCGTGCCGTTCGAGCTCACGTCCATGCAGACGGTGCGCGAACTGTTCGAGACCAACACCTTTGGCACGATCGCGGT
The DNA here is from genome assembly GCA_047601245.1 of Pseudoxanthomonas sp. Taxonomy (GTDB): domain Bacteria; phylum Pseudomonadota; class Gammaproteobacteria; order Xanthomonadales; family Xanthomonadaceae; genus Pseudoxanthomonas_A. Next base: position 1,295,299 of record JASGJU010000002.1, on the reverse strand, counting down.
CACGCAGGCGGTGCTGCCGCAGTTCCGGCAGCGCAAGGCCGGCGTTGTCGTCAACGTCACCTCGAGCGCGACCCTGAAACCGCTGCCGCTGGTCGGGATCTACCGCGCGAGCAAGGCGGCGGTGAATGCGTTCACCGAGTCGCTGGCGGCCGAGGTCGAACAGTTCGGCGTGCGGGTACGTATCGTGCTGCCCGGTTCGTCGGGCGAGACGCGTTTCCGCGAAACCGCGCGTACCCGCCTAAACGGCTTCGACGACCCGGTCTACGGCGAGTTCATGCAGCAGACCATCGCCCGCATGCAGGCGTCCACTGGCCCGGGTACGCGCGCGCAGGACGTGGCCGAAGCCGTGTGGCGCGCGGCGACCGAGTCCTCGGCACCGATGCATATCCCTGCCGGAGCCGACGCCGAGGCGTGGGCGGCCGAAATGCATTGAATTCGGGCCGGGACCTTGATCGAAAGGTTCAGCCGCCCGACCCGTACGTTTCCACCGCGAACGCCGCCGCGCCCAGCAGGCCGGGACGCGGATGCATGATCGCCAGGGTCGGGATCCGCGCCATCGCCGGCGAGAAACGCCCCTTGTGCTCGAAGCGCTGGCGGAAGCCGGAATGCTGCAGCGACGGCAGCACCTTCGGCACCATGCCGCCGGTCAGGAACACGCCATCCCATGCGCCCAGGGTCAGCACCAGGTCGCCGGCGATCGCGCCGAACACCGCGCAGAACACGTCCAGCGCGCGCAGGCACAGCGCGTCGCCCGCGGCGGCGCGCGCGGTGATGTCCGGCGGTTCCAGTTGGCCCGGGTCGATGCCGGCGATCTCGCACAGGGCGCGGTGCAGGTTGACCAGGCCGGGGCCGCAGATCAGGCGCTCGTTGGAGACGCGGCCGAACTGCTTGGACAGGTGCTCGAGGATCTCGATCTCTTCCGGCGTGCCCGGCGGGAAGCTGGCGTGGCCGCCTTCGGCCTCCAGCGGGTAGCGGCGGCCGTCGCGCACGATCAGGCCGCCGGCGCCCAGGCCGGTGCCGGGGCCGATCACCGCATAGGTGCGCGCTTCCGACAGCGGTGCAGGATGCCAGTACGCACCGCCGATCGCGACCACGTCGTTCGGGGTCAGCAGCGACACCGCCATCGCCTGCGCGGCGAAGTCGTTGACCAGCTTCAGCCCGTCGAAGCCCAGCGCGGTGCGGGTGCGCGCCACCGAGATCACCCACGGATGGTTGGTGATGCGCGCCTCGTCGCCGTCGATGCGGCCGGCCACCGCGAACACGCCGTTGCGCGCGTCGGCGCCGGTCTGCTCCAGGTAATGGCGGGCGGCATCGGCCAGCGACGGGAAATCGGCGACCTTGAACTCGCGCACGCTGTCTTCCAGCAGCGGCGCGGCGGCGTCGCAGTCGCCCAGCGCGAAGCGCGCGTTGGTGCCGCCGATGTCGGCCAGCAGGACGTGCCCGTCGCCGCTCACGCGCGACGGCCCGGTTGGTGCTTGCTCATCCCCATCCCTCGGTTTCTTCGTCGTTCTTCAACGCATCGCCGTGGCTGGCGACGATCTTCGAATAATAGCGTGCGCTGTCCTTCGGCGTGCGCGCCAGCGTGTCGAAGTCCACGTGGACCACGCCGAAGCGCTTGGAATAGCCCAGCGACCATTCCAGGTTGTCCAGCAGCGACCAGACGAAATAGCCGCCGACGTCGCAGCCGGCCTCGATCGCGGCGTGCACCGCGCGCAGGTGCTGGCGCAGGTAGCTGACGCGCAACGGGTCGCGGACGCGACCGTTCTCGGGGCGGGGCGGATCGAAGAAGGCCGCGCCGTTCTCGGTGACGAACATCTTCGGACCGCCGTAGCGCTGCTTGGCCCAGACCAGAGTATCGGTCAGTCCCTGCGGGAATACCTCCCAGCCGGTTTCCGTATACGTATGCAACGGCTGCCGCACCGGCGCGGCCCGCAGCGGCCAGTTCGACTCGTCGTGGCGGGTCACGTTGCGGGTGTAGTAGTTGATGCCGACGAAATCGATCGGCTGCCGGATCAGGTCCATGTCGGCCTGCGGCCAGTCCGGCCAGGCTTCGCCGAAGATCTCGCGCAATTCCTCCGGGTACGCGCCCAGGAACACCGGGTCCAGGTATTGCCGGTTCATGTAGGCGTCGGCGCGCCGGGTCGCGGCCAGGTCCTCCGGCGAATCGCTGGCCGGGTACTTCGGCTCGATGTTCGCGACGATGCCGACCTCGTGTCTGCCGTTGGCGCGGTAGGCCTGCACCGCCTTGCCGTGCGCGCGCAGCAGGTGGTGGCTGGCGATCGGCGCTTCGTACTTGTTGCGGTGGCCCGGCGCCAGCGCGCCGTGCAGGTAGCCGCCGTCGGTGACCACCCACGGCTCGTTGAGCGTGGCCCAGCGCTTGATGCGCCCGTCCAGCCGCTGGAACATCACCGCGCCGTATTCGGCGAACCAGTCGGCGATGTCCGGGTTCAGCCAGCCGCCGCGGTCGTCCAGCGCCGCCGGCAGGTCCCAGTGGAACAGGGTGGCGACCGGCTCGATGCCGTTTTCCAGCAGCGCGTCGACCAGGCGTTCGTAGAAGTCCAGGCCCTTCGGATTGACCCGGCCGCGGCCCTCGGGCAGCACCCGGCTCCACGAAATGCTGAAGCGGTAGGCCTGCAAGCCCAGTTCCTTCATCAGCGCCACGTCCTCGCGCCAGCGGCGGTAGTGGTCGCAGGCCACGTCGCCGGTGTCGCCGTTGAGCATCCGCCCCGGCGTGTGCGCGAAGCGCTGCCAGATGCTGGGCCCGGCGCCGTCGGCCAGCGGCGAGCCTTCGATCTGGTAGGCCGCAGTGGCGCTGCCCCAGATGAAATCCGGGGGAAAGGTGTACGACTTGGGCATGGCCCCTCCGCTGTTTTTCCGGCTGCCTTGTAGCAGTCCAATCGGTATTTTTAGGTGAAAACGGTTACATGGCAGAATAGCCCGAATTGCGCCGGGGTGTCATCGACGCCGGGCGCGAACGAAGGGACGAAATCCCGCGGGAGGGGCCTGCGGGCGTCGCGAGCGACCGGAGCGAAGATGGCGGAAGTGCGGCTGGAACGGGTGCGCAAGGTCTGGCCGAACGGCCACGTCGCCGTGCACGACGCCACCTTCGACGTCGCCGATGGCGAACTGATGGTGCTGGTCGGCCCGTCCGGCTGCGGCAAGTCCACGTTGCTGCGGATGATCGCCGGGCTGGAGCAGATCAGCGAAGGCGCGCTGCGGATCGGCGGGCGCGTGGTCAACGACGTTGCGCCGTCGGCGCGCGACATCGCGATGGTGTTCCAGAACTACGCGCTGTATCCGCACATGACCGTGGCGCAGAACCTGGCCTTCGGCCTGAAGCTGCGCGGTTTCGATAAGGCCGCGGTGAAGCGGCGCATCGACGCGGCGGCGGAAACGCTGGGGCTGGCCGGCATGCTCGACAAACTGCCGCGTGAACTGTCCGGCGGCCAGCGCCAGCGCGTCGCCCTGGGCCGCGCGCTGGTGCGCGAGCCGTCGGTGTTCCTGCTCGACGAACCGCTGTCGAACCTCGACGCCAAGCTGCGCCATTCGGTGCGTACCGAAATCGCGCGGCTGCACCGGCGACTCGGTGCAACCATGGTGTACGTGACCCACGACCAGGTCGAAGCGATGACGCTGGGCCAGCGCATCGTGGTGCTGAACGAAGGCGCGATCCAGCAGATCGACACGCCGATGGCGCTGTACGAGCGCCCGGCCAACCTGTTCGTCGCCGGATTCCTCGGCAGCCCGGCGATGAACGTGCTGCGCGGCCGGCTGGAGGACGACGGCGCCGGCGCGAGCCTGCGGCTGGCGGACGGACAGTCGCTCGCGCTCGGACGGGCGCCGGGCATCGAAACGGGCCGTGAAGTCGCGCTGGGCATCCGCCCGGAACACCTGTCGCCGTCGGCGGGCGCGGGCGCGTTGCGCGCGCAGGTGGAAGCGATCGAGCCGGTCGGCAACGAGACCTTCGTCCACCTGCGACACGGCGACCAGTTGCTGGTCGCACGGGTGGCGCCGGAGCGCGCGCCGGCGACGGGCGAGACGGTGGCGCTGGACGTGGCGCGCGAGCGGCTGCATTTCTTCGATGCGGAGTCGGGCCTGCGCTTGCAGGCCGCTTCCGCGAATCCGCCGGCCTGAAGCGGAATCGCCGCTGGTTGCCGCCGCGCGATCAGCCCGCCGTCACCTTCGCGAACGCCTCGCGGAACTTCTGCATCTCCACTTCGGTGCCGACGGTGACGCGCACGCGTTGCGGCATCGACGGCCAACTGCGGCCGACGAAGACCTTGTGCCCGGCCATCGCCCGGGTGAAGGCGCGGCCTTCGCCCTTGACGTCGACCATGAAGCAGTTGGCCTGGGTCGGCAGGCAGTCGTAGCCGCGCTGCCGCAGCCAGGCGAGGGTCGAATCGCGCACGGCGGTGTTCTCGCGCTTGCGTTCGGCCAGGCGCTCGGGGTGCCTCAGGCTCGCCAGGCCTGCCGCCACCGTCGGCACCGGCAGGCTGTTGCTGCCGAACAGCACCAGCTTGCGCAGCAGGTCCGGGCGCGCGATCGCCAGGCCCAGGCGCATGCCGGCCATGCCGTAGATCTTGGAGAACGTGCGCAGCACGATGACGTCGGCGTCGGCCTTGACCAGGTCCAGCGTGTCCGGCTCGTCGCTGTAATGGATGTAGGCTTCGTCGACCAGCAGCACGCTGCCGGCGGGCTTGTTCGCCAGCAACCAGTCGATGTCCGCGCGCGGGGTGATAGAGCCGGTGGGGTTGTTGGGGTTGCACAGGTAGATCAGTCCCGCCTTCGGGTCGGCCGCGGCCATCGCCCGCACGTCGTGCGCGCCATCGGCGCGCAGGGGCACGCGGCTGATCCTGGCGCCGTGCGCATCGGCCATCTGCGCGATCGATTCGAAGGTGGGGTCGGCGATCACCAGCCCGGCCTGCGCCGAGGCGAAGGCCAGCGCCGCCGAATCCAGCGCCACCCCGGAGCCGCAGTATCCGGCGACGCTGTCCGCGCGCAGGCCGTTCTGCTCGGCGAACAGCCCGGCCAGTTCGCGCTGCAGGCCGAACAGGTAGCGGTTCGAGCGCGGCAGCATTTCCGCGGCGGCGTGCAGCGCTTCCGGGAACGGCCCCAATGGGTTCTCGTTGAAGTTCAGCAAGACCGCGTCGGGGTCGTCCATGCCGGGCGGGAGGGGCGGCAATTGCTGCGCCCGTGCGCTGCCGCCGACGCCGATCAACGGGGCCAGGCCGGCGCTGGCCAGGCTGCAGGCGGACAGGCCGAGGAAACCCCGGCGGGAAATGGGCGGGTTCATTTTCGGCTGCTCGCGGGACCGGGAAGGGAACTCCCGGAAGCTAACGCGCGGCGTGCCCGGCGACAAGCCGCCGCCGGGTAAAATCCGTGGATGACCGCAAGCACCGACCCCGCCGCGCACGCCGCCGAACTGCGCCGCCGGCTGGAAGACGCCAACTACCGCTACTACGTGCTCGACGAACCGGACATCACCGACGCCGAGTACGACCGCCTGCTGCGCGAACTGGAAGCGCTGGAAGCCGCGCATCCGCAACTGGCCGCGCCGGATTCGCCCACCCAACGCGTCGGCGCCGCGCCGTCGGCGAAGTTCGCCGAAGTGCGCCACGTCGTTCCGATGCTGTCGCTGGGCAACGCCTTCGACGACGACGAGGTGCGCGATTTCGTCCGCCGCATCGACGAGAAGCTCGAACGCAGGGAATTGATCTTCTCGGCCGAGCCCAAGCTCGACGGCCTGGCGATCAGCCTGCGCTACGAGCACGGCAGGTTCGTGCAGGGCGCGACCCGCGGCGACGGCGCGACCGGCGAGGACGTGACCCCGAACCTGCGCACGGTCAAGGCGATCCCGTTGCGCTTGCGCATCGAGAAAGATGAGGATGATCCGCTGAAACTGCGCGGCAAGGGCTGGCCGGACGTGCTGGAAGTGCGCGGCGAAGTCTTCATGCCGCGCGCCGACTTCGAGAAATACAACGAACAGGTGCGCCTGCACGGCGGCAAGGTGCTGGCCAACCCGCGCAACGGCGCGGCCGGTTCGCTGCGCCAACTGGACCCGCGCATCACCGCGCAACGGCCGCTGTCGTTCTACGCCTACGCGTTGGGCGCGGTCGACGGCGGCGAACTGCCGGACACGCATTCGGCCACGCTGAAGAAGCTGCGCGAATGGGGCTTCCCGGTCAGCCCGCTCAACGAGGTGGTCGAGGGCGCCGACGGCCTGCTCGACTACTACCGCCGCATCGGCGGGAAGCGCGACGGCTTGCCGTTCGACATCGACGGCGTGGTCTACAAGCTGGACGACTACGCCGGCCAGCGCGAGATGGGTTTCGTCTCGCGCGCGCCGCGCTGGGCGATCGCGCACAAGTTCCCGGCGCAGGAACAGACGACCACGGTCGAGGGGATCGACATTCAGATCGGCCGCACCGGCGCGGCGACCCCGGTCGCGCGGCTGGCGCCGGTGCAGGTCGCCGGCGTCACCGTCACCAACGCGACCCTGCACAACGCCGACCAGATCGCGCGGCTGGACGTGCGCGTCGGCGACAGCGTGATCGTGCGCCGCGCCGGCGACGTGATCCCGGAAGTGGTCGGCGTGATCCTGGAGCAGCGCCCCGCGCACGCGAAGCCGTGGAAGATGCCGACGCATTGCCCGGTGTGCGGCTCGGAGATCGTGCGCGAGGAAGGCGAGGCGGTCTGGCGCTGCAGCGGCGAACTGAGCTGCCCGGCGCAGCGCAAGGAAACCATCCGCCACTTCGCCTCGCGCCGGGCGATGGACATCGAGGGCCTGGGCGACCGTTTCGTCGAGGAGTTGTGCGACCTGGGCTTCGTGGAAAACGTCGCCGACCTGTACAAGCTGACGCTCGACGACCTGCTCGAAATGAAACGCCGCGCCGACGAGCGCGACGGCACCACCCCGGAGACGGTGAAGGCCGGCAAGATCGCGACCAAGTGGGCGGAGAACCTGGTTGCCGCCATCGACGCCAGCCGCCGCGCCACGCTGGAGCGGTTCCTGTTCGCGCTGGGCATCGAGCACGTCGGCGAGAGCACGGCCAAGGCGCTGGCGCAGTGGTTCGGCGATCTCGCGCTGATCCGGCGCATGCCGTGGCCGCTGTTCAAGCGCGTGCCCGACATCGGCGGCGAGGTGGCGCGTTCGCTCGGACACTTCTTCGACCAGAAGGGCAACCAGCGGGTCATCGACCTGCTGCTGGCGCGCGGCGTCGAAATTTCCGACACGCATGCGCCCAGCGCGAAGCTGCGCGGCAGCCTCGACCCGGCGACATTGCTGGCAGACCTGGAAATCCCCAGGATCACCGAGGTGCGCGCGAAGCAGCTTGCGGCTGCGTTCCCGTCGGTCGATGCGATCGTCGACGCGGAATCGCATCATTTCGTCGCCGCCGGTTTGCCTTCCGAGGCCGCGAACGCGCTCGCCGGATGGCTGGAAGAAGAGGGCAACGCCAAGCTGCTGCACGCCGGCGGCGCGATGCTCGCGCACCTGCTGGAGATCGCGCCGAAGGCGCATGCACACGCGGCCGGTCCGCTCGACGGCAAGACCGTGGTGCTGACCGGCGCGCTGGCGTCGATGAGCCGCGACGAAGCCGGCGCGAAGCTGGAAGCGCTGGGCGCCAAGGTCGCCGGCAGCGTGTCGAAGAAGACCTCGATCGTCGTTGCCGGCGAAGCGGCCGGTTCCAAGCTGGCGAAGGCGCAGGAACTGGGCGTCGAAATCTGGGACGAGGCGCAGTTACTCGCCTTCCTGGAGCGGCGCCCATGACCGTGCTTGCCGGGAGCGCAAGCGCATGAGCCGGTTCCAATCCACCGGCCATTTCGACGCCTTGCGCCTGCGCGCATGGCTCAACCGCCTGATCCGGGAGTTCTTCCACCAGCGCAACGTGCTGGAAGTCGAAACCCCGGTGATGTCGGTCGCCGGCAACACCGACCCCAACATCGCCTCGTTCTCGCTGCAGTTCGGCGGCCGTACCGACGGCGCGACGCGCACGCGCTGGCTGCGCACCTCGCCGGAATTCCCGCTCAAGCGCCTGCTCGCCGCCGGCATCGGCGACTGCTACGAACTGGGCCGCGTGTTCCGCGACGGCGAGGCCGGCGGACGCCACAATCCCGAATTCACGATGCTGGAATGGTATCGCGTCGGCTGGGACCACCAGCGGCTGATCGACGAAACCGTCGAACTCGTGCAGGCGGCGCTGGCGCTGGTCGGCCGCAACGCCGAGGTGAAGAAGACCAGCTTCCGCGACCTGTATCGCGGGCGCCTCGGCATCGATCCATTGCGCGCATCGCTGGACGAATTGCGCGATGCCGGCAGCGACATCGCCGTCGACGGCAATGGCCTGGATCGCGACGACTGGCTCGACCTGCTGATGACGCACAAGCTGCAGCCGTCGTTCGCGCAGGATCGCCTGCTGGCGGTATACGACTACCCGGCCTCGCAATGCGCGCTGGCGCGGCTGCGCGAAAGCGATCCACCGGTTGCGGAGCGATTCGAGCTGTATCTGGGGCCGCTGGAACTGGCCAACGGCTACCACGAACTCAACGACGCGGCCGAACAGCGTCGGCGCTTCGAACGCGATTGCGCCGTGCGCCGCGGTCGCGGCATCGTCGCGCTGCCGCTGGACGAGCGCCTGCTCGAAGCGCTGCCTGCGCTGCCCGACTGCGCCGGCGTCGCGCTCGGCGTCGATCGCTTGCTGATGGCGCTGCTGCGCAGCGAACGCATCGCCGACGTGCTGGCCTTCGATTTCACCCGCGCCTGAACGGCCAGCGGAAACGCCGGGAAACGGAAACGGTTTCTTGGGTTCATGTTCATGAAACCGATGCGAACGTGGCCGCGTCCACTGCGAAAGGAGAGCGACGATGGGCGGCGCACTGAAATCCCTGGTTCCGGTCGCGATGGCGGCCCTGGTCGTGGTGCTGTCCGGCTGCGTGATCGATCCCGTCAATGCCGGCGGCTACCCGCGCGATGGTCGTTACCCGGACAACGGTCGTTATCAGGACAGCGGCTATGGCCGGACCTTCCGTTGCGAGTCCACCGACAACCGCCAGCGCAGTTGTTCCGTCGACACGAACGGCGGCGTGCAACTGGTGCGGCAATTGTCGAAGACGCGCTGCGTGCAAGGCCGCAACTGGGGTTGGGATCGCAGTGGCGTGTGGGTCAACGGCGGCTGCCGGGCCGAATTCGTTGCGGGTCGCGGCGGCCGTTATCCCGGCGACAACTATCCCGGCAATGGCGGCTATGGCCAGACCCTGCGTTGCGAGTCCACCGACAACCGCTACCGCACCTGCCAGGCGACGATCCGCCGCGGCGTGGAGTTGACGCGGCAGTTGTCGAAGACCCAGTGCGTGCGCGGCCGCAACTGGGGCTGGGACCGCAACGGCGTGTGGGTCAGTGGCGGTTGCCGCGGCGAATTCCGCGTCGATTGATGCGGCGACGCCGTCGTCCCTGCCTTGCAACGACGCAGGCGTGCGGAAAGGTGCGCAAAAGCGCACGGCACGCTCTAAACTTCGCGCATGGACGAAAACTTCGACTATGCCCGCTACGACCGCGTCCGCCCTATCCACTGGACCGGCGAGGCGCTGGAGCTGCTCGACCAGCGCAAGCTGCCGTTCGCGCAGGAATGGGTTCGCTGCCGCAGCGGCGACGAGGTGGCCGACGCCATCCGTGCGCTGATCGTGCGCGGCGCGCCGGCGATCGGCATCGCCGCGGCCTGGGGCGTGGTGCTGGCGGCGCGCGAAGTCATCGCCGCCGATGGCGCGGACGCCTTGCAGAAGCTGGAGCCGGCGCTGCAGCGACTGGGCGCCGCGCGCCCGACCGCGGTCAACCTGGCCTGGGCGCTGGCGCGCATGCGCGATGCGCTGGCGAACGCCGGCGCGACCTGGCGCGAAGCACTGGAACTGGAAGCCCTGGCCATCGCCGAGGAAGACCTGGCCGCGAACCGCCGCATGGGCGCGCTGGGCGCGGCGCTGATCGCGCCGGGCAGCGGCGTGCTGACCCACTGCAATACCGGCTCGCTGGCCTGTTCGGGCTTCGGCACCGCGCTGGGCGTGATCCGCGCCGGCGTCGCGCAGGGACGGATTTCCCGCGTGTTCGCCGGCGAGACCCGGCCGTGGCTGCAGGGCGCGCGGTTGACCGTGTGGGAACTGCAGCAGGACGGCATCGACGCAACGCTGATCGCCGACGCCGCCGCGTCGCACCTGATGAAGACCGGCGCGGTGCAGTGGGTGGTCGTCGGCGCCGACCGCATCTGCGCCAATGGCGATACCGCCAACAAGATCGGCACCTACCAACTGGCGATTAGCGCACGCCATCATGGGGTGAAGTTCATGGTGGTGGCGCCGTCCTCGACGGTGGACATGGCGACCGCGTCGGGCGACCTGATCGAGATCGAGGAACGCGATCCGGCCGAACTGCTCGGCATTGGCGGCGTGCGCACCGTGGCCGAAGGCGTCCGGGCCTGGAATCCGGTGTTCGACGTGACGCCGGGCGAACTGATCGACGCCATCGTCACCGAGAAGGGCGTGATCGAGAAGCCGGACACGGAGAAGATGAAGGCGGCTTTTTCGTAGAGCGGAGGCTGCGTCAATACGCGACGCTGATGTGCCCGCTGTGCTTCGGCGCCACGATCTCGTCGACGATGGCCAGCGCAAAGTCGGCGCCGGAGATTTCGGACTTGCCGTCCGCATCGCGCAACGCCACGTCGCCGCCGATGCGGTAACGGCCCAGCGTCTGGCCCGGATTGAAGGAAACGTAGGTCTCGGCGGGGCTGACGAAAAGCCAGTCCAGCGACTCCGGCGCTTCGTTCTGCAGCCAGCCCAGGATGCCGTTCATCTCCAGGACTTCCTGCTTGAAGTTGCCGAGTTCGGGCGGCAGTTCGCCTTCGGCGAAACGCGGCGCATCGGGCGCAGGGCGCAGCGAGCTGAAGCCGCCGATGGCGATCAGACGCTTGCCGCCGGCCGCCGCCAGCGTCGCGAGTCGCTGGTAGTAACCGAGGAGCTTGCCGGCGCTGTCGCCACGCGGCGACAGCGCGGCGACGATGACGTCGGCCTTTCCCACCACGGATTCGGCCACGTCGGGCAGGCTGCCGGCGATGGTGGCGACGCCCCGTGGCGGCGTTGCGGACTGCGAGCGGCTGACGGAAAGAACGGACAGGCCGCCACGGCTGGCCGCCTCCCTGACGATGTTGCCGCCGGTGTAGCCGGTGCCGCCGAAGACTGCGATTGTCGTCATGTGCCTTTCGCCTTTGGATTGGGGATGCTGGACGGGCAGGCTAGCCGCGATCGTCGTATGGGGAAAACCGGTACGGGTGGAAATGTGCGTTCGTTGCCTGTCGCAGCCTGGGTAAGGCCGAAGGGCTTGTCCCGTGCCCGACATGGGGCCGGATCCAATGCAGCGACATCGTGTCGCGACGAAAAGCCCGGGTGCGCTCCGCTTGCCCGTGTTGCGGGTATTTCGGATTGGCCCGCCGAAAAGCACGTCGGCGACGCAGCTCAGGCCTGCGCCGGCGCAGTAGGGGAAAATCGGGTCTAAATCCTTGATTTTCGCGGCCAAAACCCGGTCGTGGCGATGCCCGTCTGTGGTACAATTTCCGTGCCGAAAATTCCCCCCGAAAACCGCTCGTCGGACCCGTTCCGGCAGCCCGGTTTTTGGCCATCATTAGAGCCCGCACGGAACCCCGAATGGCCGATACCGCCAAGGAAATCATCCCCGTCAACCTCGAAGACGAGATGCGCCGCAGCTACCTCGATTACGCCATGAGCGTGATCGTCGGCCGCGCCCTCCCGGACGTACGCGACGGCCTCAAGCCGGTGCATCGTCGCGTGCTGTTCGCCATGCAGGAACTCGGCGCGCACAGCAACAAGCCCTATTACAAGTCGGCGCGCATCGTCGGCGACGTGATCGGCAAATACCATCCGCACGGCGACAGCGCCGTCTACGACACCCTGGTGCGCATGGCGCAGCCGTTCTCGCTGCGCTACATGCTGGTGGACGGGCAGGGCAACTTCGGTTCGGTCGACGGCGACGCGCCGGCGGCGATGCGCTACACCGAATCGCGGCTGTCGCGCATCAGCCACGAACTGCTGGCCGACATCGACAAGGAAACCGTCGACTTCCAGCCCAACTACGACGAGAAGGAACTCGAACCCAGCGTGCTGCCGACGCGGGTGCCGAACCTGCTGGTCAACGGTTCCGCCGGCATCGCGGTCGGCATGGCGACGAACATCCCGCCGCACAACCTCAACGAGATTGTCGACGGACTGATCGCGCTGGTCGACGACCCGGCCATCGACGTCGACGGCCTGATGCAGTACATCCCCGGCCCGGATTTCCCCACCGCGGGCATCATCAACGGCACCGCCGGGATAGTTACTGGCTACCGCACCGGCCGCGGCCGCGTGCGCATGCGCGCCAAGGCCGAGATCGAGGTCGACGACCGCACCGGCCGCGAGGCCATCGTCGTCACCGAGATCCCGTACCAGGTCAACAAGGCGCGGCTGATCGAGAAGATCGCCGAACTGGTCAAGGAGAAGAAGCTCGAAGGCATCAGCGAGCTGCGCGACGAGTCCGACAAGGACGGCATGCGCATCTTCATCGAGGTCAAGCGCGGCGAATCGGCCGAGGTGGTGCTGAACAACCTGTATTCGCAGACGCCGATGGAATCGGTGTTCGGCATCAACATGGTCGCGCTGGTCGACGGCCGCCCGCAGTTGCTGAACCTGAAGCAGATGCTGGAGGCCTTCGTCCGCCACCGCCGCGAGGTGGTCACCCGCCGCACCATCTTCGAACTGCGCAAGGCGCGCAACCGCGCGCACATCCTCGAAGGCCTGACCGTCGCGCTGGCCAACATCGACGAGATGATCGAACTGATCAAGACCTCGTCGAACCCGCAGGAAGCCAAGGAAAAGATGTTGGCCAAGCGCTGGGCGCCGGGCCTGGTCGGCGCGCTGCTGGCCGCGGCCGGCGCGGAAGCCTCGCGGCCGGAGGACCTGCCGCAGGGCGTGGGCTTCCTCGGTGGTGAATACCAGCTCACCGACGTGCAGGCCACGCAGATCCTGGAAATGCGCCTGCACCGCCTGACCGGGCTGGAGCAGGAAAAGCTGACCGAGGAATACCGCGAACTGCTGGACGTGATCGCCGGCCTGATCCGCATCCTCGAAAACCCGGACGTGCTGAAGGAAGTCATCCGCACCGAACTGCTGAACCTGAAGGAAGAGTTCGGCGACGCGCGCCGCAGCGAGATCCGCCAGAGCGAGGAAGACCTCGACATCCTCGACCTGATCGCGCCGGAAGACGTGGTGGTCACCCTGTCGCACGCCGGCTACGCCAAGCGCCAGCCCGCCAGCGCGTACCGCGCGCAACGGCGCGGCGGCCGCGGGCGCAGCGCGGCAGCGACCAAGGAAGAGGATTTCATCGACCAGTTGTGGCTGGTCAACACCCACGACACACTGCTGACCTTCACCAGCAACGGCAAGGTGTTCTGGCTGCCGGTGCACCTGCTGCCGGAAGCCGGATCGAACGCGCGCGGCCGCCCGATCGTCAACTGGATCCCGCTGGAGCCGGACGAGAAGGTGCAGGCGGTGCTGCCGGTGCGCGAGTACGCGGAAGGGCAGTACGTGTTCTTCGCCACCCAGAACGGCACGGTCAAGAAGACCCCGCTGACCGAGTTCGCCTTCCGCCTGGCGCGCGGCAAGATCGCGATCAACCTGGACGAGGGCGACGCCCTGGTCGGCGTGGCGCTGACCGACGGCGAGCGCGACGTGATGCTGTTCGCCAGCAACGGCAAGGCGGTGCGCTTCGCCGAGAACGAAGTGCGCGCGATGGGCCGCACCGCCACCGGCGTGCGCGGCATCCGGCTGGCGCCGGGCGAGGAGGTGCGCAGCCTGGTCGTGGTCGAGGGCGACGGCGACATCCTGACCGCCAGCGAGAACGGCTACGGCAAGCGCACCCCGGTCGACGAATACCCGCGCAAGGGCCGCGGGACCCAGGGCGTGATCGCGCTGCAGACCACCGAGCGCAACGGCAAGCTGGTCGGTGCGATCCAGTTGACCGAGCAGCACGAGGTGCTGCTGATTTCCGACGGCGGCACCCTGGTGCGCACGCGCGCCGCGGAGATCTCGCAGGTCGGCCGCAACACTCAGGGCGTCACCCTGATCCGCCTGTCCGAGGGCGAGGTGCTGCAGGCGGTGGAACGGCTGGACGCTTCGCTGGACGACGAGGGCGACGGCGACAGCCCGACGCCGCCGGAGGCGACGGTCGAGCAGCCGCAGGCCTGATGTTCCGAAGACCCTGGCAACTGCCGGGGTCTTTTTTTGAACAAGGGCGGTGAAGCGTTCTGCGCTGGCGCGCGGGTTACTTTTCTTTGCTTGTGCAAAGAGGCGCTTTTCAACAGACGAATGTCTGGTCAAAGTAACCAAAAGAGACGCTTTTCAACAGCCGAATGGCTGGTCAAGCACACCCTGCCTTCGCGCCCTCCGCGCTGCGCGCGGGGGGTTCGCTCCGCCGGCGGGATTTTTTGACGCGGCCTCTCCTGCCGCGGCGAAAAACGGCGCACATCCCTGTGCGCCGCCCTGCGGGTTTTTCCCGCCGGCTCCGCCGCTGCGGACGGGCCCAAGATCAAAATCAAAATCAAGATCAACGGCAACGGCGTTGCGGGACTTTAGGGACGCTAGGTTGCTGTCGATGGATCGGAAACCTCTTCCTGCCTTGATACGCGGCTTATACTTCCGCGGCAACCGGATCGGGAGGCGTGCATGGAATCGGCTTCGGGCAAGGGTCGCGCGTCGCGCGTGGCGCGGCACCTGTTCTTCGCGCTGTCGGCCGTGGCCTTGCTGGCCGCCGCCGGCTGCAAGCGCAACGAGACCGGGCAACTGCCCGAGGCCAGCGGCGAAGCGATCGCCGTGCAGCGGCAGCAGGTCGAAGGCTTCGGCGTGGTCGCCATGTACCCGGACCAGGACGACGGCGAACTGACCATCGCGATCGAATTCAGCCGGCCGCTGGTGCAGGACCAGGATTTCGACGCGGTTCTGCACGTCACCGACGACAAGGGCGCGGGGGTGCGCAGCAGTTGGGTGCTGGACGACGAGGACCGAAGATCATCCGCTGCCCGTCGGTGGAGCCGGCGCGCGAATACACGGTGAAGATCGACACCGGCCTGCAGGCGGCCGACGGCTCGAAGCTGCCGGAGGCGGTCGAGCGCAAGGTCCAGACCGGGCCGATGAAGCCGGTGGTCGGCTTCGCTTCGCAGGGCAGCGTGCTGCCGGCGCGCGACAGCCGCGGCCTGCCGGTGGTGTCGTTGAACGTGCCGGAAGTGGACGTGCAGTTCCTGCGCGTGCGTGAGGATGCGCTGCCGCGCTTCTTCGCCCAGTTCCGCAACGGCCAGATGAACGACGGCTGGGACCTGGACCGCAGCTACGGCGGGCGCAAGCCGCTGGGCGACCTGGCCGAGCCGGTCTACGTCAACCGCTTCGCCCTGGACGGCAAGCCCAACGAGCGCGCGCTCAGCTACCTGCCGATCCAGCACGTCAAGGAACTGCAGGAACCGGGCCTGTACGTGGCGGTGATGCGCCGGCCGACCGAATTCTCAGGCGGGCTGACCGCCACCTACTTCACGGTCACCGACCTCGGCCTGCACGTGCGCGCCTACAAGGACACGCTGTTCGTGCACGCCGCCTCGCTGGCCAGCGGCGCGGCCCTGGGCAAGGCCGAACTGAAGATCCTGGACCGGAAGGGCCAGGTGGTGCTCAAGGGCCAGACCGACGGCAACGGCAATGCGCTGCTGAAATACACGCTGGACAGCGCGCACGTGCTGGTGGCCAACCGCGGCCACGATCCGGCGATGCTGCCGTTCAACCAGCCGGCGCTGGACCTGAGCGAGTTCGCGGTGGCCGGGCGCAAGGACGCCTGGTTCGACGTGTTCGCCTGGTCCGGCCGCGACCTGTACCGGCCGGGCGAGACCGTGCGCGTATCGGCGCTGCTGCGCGACCACGACGGCAAGCCGGTCAAGGCCGGCCAGCCGCTGTTCCTGCGCCTGAAGCAGCCGGACGGCAAGACCTTCCGCGAGACCCGGCTGAGCGAGGGCGAGCAGGGCTATTTCCAGTTCGAGCAGGCGATCCCCGCCGAAGCGCCGACCGGCCGCTGGCAGGTGGAGTTCCGCACCGATCCGACCAGCAAGGACGTGGTCGAAGGCATGACCCTGCGGATCGAGGAATTCCTGCCCGAACGCCTGAAGCTGGACCTGTCCGCGCCGCAGACGCTGGAACGCGGGAAACCCATTGCGCTGAGCGCCGACGCGGCCTATCTATACGGCGCGCCGGCGGCGGGCAACCGCTTCACCGCCAAGCTGGCGGTGGCGGTGGAGCAGCATCCGATCGACAACCTGCCGGGCTGGTTCTTCGGCGATCCGACCGTATCGCTGCCGCGCGACGCCAGCGACGTGGTCGACGGCGAATTCGACGACAAGGGCCATTTCGCCCAGGACGTGAACTGGCCGGACGAGGTCAAGGGCGATACGCCGGTGGCGGCGATGGTCGCCGGCAGCGTCTACGAGAGCGGCGGGCGCACGGTCAACCGCGTGCTCAAGCGGGTGCTGTGGCCGGCGCAAGCACTGGTCGGCGTGCGGCCGCTGTTCGAAGACGCCGACGGCTCCGGCGCGAATACCGACGCCGGCTTCGAGATCGCCCGCTTCGACAGCGCCGGCAAGCGCGTGGCCGGCAAGGGCCTGAAGGTGGCGCTGGTGCGCGAGGTGCGCGAGTACCACTGGAGCTACGACGAGGACACCGGCTGGAAGTACGACTACGTGCAGCGCTTCGACAAGGTTGGCGAGAAGACCGTCGACAGTGGCGACAGCGCGGCCAGGGTGAGCTTCCCGGTGGAATGGGGCGGCTACCGCCTGGAAGTGACCGATCCGCAGAGCGGGCTGGTCGTGCGCTATCCGTTCAACGCCGGCTGGGGCTGGGACGACGACAACCGCGGCCTGGACGCGCGCCCGGACAAGGTCAAGCTGGCGCTGGACAAGACCGCGTACCGCGCCGGCGACACGCTCAAGGTGACGGTCACGCCACCGCACCCCGGCAGGGGCCTGCTGCTGGTCGAAAGCGACCGCCTGCTGTACGTGCAGGAAGTGGACGTGAAGCCCGGCAGCACCTTCAGCATCCCGGTCACCGAGGACTGGGAACGGCACGACGTCTACGTCACCGCGCTGGTGCTGCGCGGCGGCAGCGCCACGTCGAAGATCACCCCGGCGCGCGCGGTGGGCGTGGCCTTCGTGCCGATGGATCGCGGCGGGCGCAAGGTGGCCGTCGGCCTCAGCGTGCCCAAGCTGATGCAGCCCGAGCAGGACCTGCCGGTGACGGTGGGCGTCCCGCAACTGGCGGGGCAGGTGGCGCACGTGACCGTCTCGGCGGTGGACGTGGGCATCCTCAACATCACCCGCTATCCGGTGCCTGACGCGAACGGCTGGTTCTTCGCCCAGCGCCGGCTGGCGGTGGACGCCTACGACGTGTACGGGCGGGTGATCGAGAGTTTCGAAGGCGACACCGCGAAGCTGCGCTTCGGCGGCGACATGGGCCTGGGCGCGCTGCCGCAGGCGCGGCGGCCGACCGCGCACGTGCAGACCGTGGACCTGTTCTCCGGGCCGGTGCGGCTGGACGCCAAGGGCGTCGCCCGCATCCGCCTGAAGGTGCCGGACTTCAACGGCACCCTGCGGGTGTCGGCGCTGGTGTATTCGGACGACAAGTACGGCGGCAAGGACGCCGAGACCGTGGTGCGCGCGCCGATCGTGGCCGAGGCCAGCGTGCCGCGCGTGTTGGCGCCGGGCGACCGCAGCACGGTCACGCTGGACGTGCAGAACTTCACCGGCATAGCCGGCGCGTTCAAGGTGCAGGTGGACGGCGTTGGTCCGCTGGCGGTGGGCGAGGGCGGCCGCAGCCTGCAGTTGGGCGACGGAGTGAAGCAGACCCTGTCCTTCCCGCTGACGGCGAAGGAAGGCTACGGCGTGGCACAGGTGCGCATCCGCGTGGACGGCAACGGCACCGACTACAAGGTCGACCGCAAGCTCGACGTGCCGGTGCGCGCCGGCTGGCCGGCGGTGGTGCGTACCCAGGCGAAGGTGGTCGATCCGCTGGCGCCGATCGTGATGGGCCCCGGCTTCGCCGACGGCCTGATGGACGGCTCGGTCAACGCGCGCATGGTGGTCAGCGCGCTGCCGCCGCTGCCGTTCGCCGCGGCGCTGGAGGACGTGCTCAAGTATCCCTACGGCTGCATCGAGCAGACCACCAGCAAGGGCTACGCCGCGCTGATCCTGGATCCCGCCACCGCCGATCTGATGGGCGTCAAGGGCCTGGCCGCGGCCAAGCGCCAGGAACGCATGGAGGGCGCGTTCGGCCGCATTGCGGCGATGCAGGTCAACAACGGCAACTTCTCGATGTGGGGCGGCGACGGCGGCTTCGTCTCGCCGTACATGACCGCCTACGTGGCCGAGTTCCTGCTCGACGCGCGCGAAGCCGGCTTCGCCGTGCCGGAGACGGTGCTGCAGAAGGCGCTGGATCGCCTCAACGAGGGCCTGTTGTCCGGCGGCGATCCGTATTACGGCTACCAGTACCGCAAGCACCTGCAGTTCGCCGGCAAGGCCTATGCCGGCTACGTGCTGGCGCGGGTCGGGCGCGCGCCGCTGGGCACCCTGCGCGCGATGTACGACAACGACCGCAAGGATGCCTTGAGCGGCCTGCCGCTGGTGCATCTGGGCATCGCCCTGAGCCTGCAGGGCGACCGCAAGCGCGGCCAGCAGGCCATCGACGCCGGCTTCGCCCTGGACGACGCGAACCGTCCGGCCTGGCTGGGCGACTACGGTACCGTGCTGCGCGACGATGCGCTGATGCTGGCGCTGCTGCGCGAGCGCAAGCTGGACACGCCCGGCTTCGCCGACAAGGTGGTGGCGCTGGGACGCACGCTGGACGAGCGCCGCAAGCGTTCGTGGTTCTACTTGAGCACGCAGGAACAGGTGGCGATCGGCCGCCTCGGCAAGGCGCTGCTGGGCGACGGTCATGCGAAGACCCTGTCCGGCGCCTGGCATGTCGGCGGGCAGGAAATCGCGGTCGACGGCAAGCGCATCACCGCGCAGGGCTTCGACGGCGCGACCCTCGCCCGGGGCGTGAGCTTCGATCCGCAAGGCACGCCGCCGGTCTTCGCCAGCCTGGAAATCGCCGGCATTCCGCGCACGCCGCCGGCCTACGACGACAGCGTGATCGGCGTGCAGCGCAGGTACTTCACCACCGAAGGCAAGCCGTGGACGGGCGGACCGCTGAAGGAAGGCGACGCGCTGATCGTCGGCGTGAGCATCACCGCCAACACCGACATGGCCGATGCACTGCTCACCGACCTGCTGCCGGCCGGGCTGGAGATCGAGAACTTCAACCTCGGCGACGCCAAGCAGTGGGCCGACGTGATGGTGGACGGCATCGACATCAGCGACCGCGAAAGCGCCGCCGACGTGCAGCACGAGGAATTCCGCGACGACCGCTACGTCGCCGCGCTCAAACTCAGCCGCGGCGGCACCGCGCGGGTGTTCTACCTGGTGCGCGCGGTGACCCCGGGCACCTACCTGGTGCCGCCGCCGCTGGTCGAGGACATGTACCGCCCCGACCTGCGCGGCGTGGGCAAGGTGTCGCCGGCGACGATCCAGGTGGTGCAACCGTGACGTGCCGGCTGCATTGACTCCCGGAGAAGGTGGGCCGGCGCCGCAGGGCCGTCGGTTCCGCCTGTTGCGCTGGCTACGCTGGGGCGCGGTGGCGCTGCTGTCCGTGTTGCTGCTGCTCGACCTCGCGTTCCCGCCTAGGCTTCCCAAATCGCGCGACACCTCGACGCTGGTGGTCGCGCGCGACGGTACGCCGTTGCGCGCCTTCGCCGACGCCGACGGCGTGTGGCGCTATCCGGCTACGGCGCAGAGCGTTTCGCCGCTGTACTTGCAGGCCTTGCTGGGCTACGAGGATCGCTGGTTCTGGCGTCATCCGGGCGTCAACCCGTGGGCGATGCTGCGCGCCAGCAGCCAGTTGCTGCGGCACGGGCGCATCGTTTCCGGCGGATCGACCCTGACCATGCAGGTGGCGCGCATCCTCGACGGCGACGACGGCGCGTCCACGCGCACGCCGTGGGGCAAGGCGCGGCAGGCGCTGCGCGCGCTGCAACTGGAGGCGCATTTGTCGAAGGCGCAGATCCTGCAGCTTTACCTGGAGCGCGCGCCGTTCGGCGGCGTCATCGAAGGCGTCGAGGCGGCCAGTTGGGCCTACCTCGGCAAACCGTCCAGCCGGCTTTCGCAGGCCGAGGCGGCGCTGCTGGCGGTGCTGCCGCAATCGCCCAGCCGGCTGCGCCCGGACCGCCATCCCGAAGCCGCGCGCACGGCGCGCGACAAGGTGCTGCGGCGGATGGCGGCGCTGGGGACGTGGAGCCGCGCCGACGTGGACGACGCCATGATCGAGCCGGTGGCGGCGCGCTCGCTGAAGCCGCCGCTGTCGGCCGCGCTGCTGGCCCAGCGCCTGCACGCGGCCGATCCGGAGGCGGAGCGCATCGTCTCCACCCTCGACGCCGACCTGCAGCGCACGCTGGAGGAGCGCATTGCCGCGTATTTCTCCAACCTGCCCGAACGCACTTCCGCCGCGCTGCTGGTGGTGGACAACACGACCATGGAGACGCGCGCCTACGTCGGCTCGCTGCAATTCGGCGACGCCAGGCGGCTGGGTCACGTCGACATGGTCCAGGCCTGGCGTTCGCCCGGCTCGACGCTCAAGCCGTTCCTGTACGGGCTGGCGCTGGAGGACGGCCTGATCCATTCCGAGAGCCTGCTGGTGGACGCGCCGCAGGGCTTCGGCGGCTACCGGCCGGGCAATTTCGGCCTGGCCTACAACGGTCCGATCGGCGCGGCCGAGGCGCTGCGGCTGTCGCTCAACGTGCCGGCGGTGGATTTGCTGGATCGGGTCGGGCCGGCGCGCTTCGCCGCGCGGCTGGCCAACGGCGGCGTGGACCTGCAGTTCCCGCGCGGCTCGCCGCCCAACCTGGCGATGATCCTTGGCGGCGCCGGCGCGCGCCTGCAGGATCTGGTCGGCGCCTTCGCCGCGCTCAACCGCAACGGCGTCGCCGGGCGCGTGCGCTATCGCCCCGAAGATCCGCGCATCGACCGCCGCCTGCTGTCGCCGGGCGCGGCCTGGATCGTGCGCGAGATGCTGGAAGCCAATCCGCGCCCCGGCTACGCGCTGGACACCTTCGATACCGGCGGCCGGCCGAAGGTGGCGTGGAAGACCGGCACCAGCTACGGCTTCCGCGACGCCTGGGCGCTGGGCGGCACCCGCCGCTACACCGTCGGCGTATGGGTGGGGCGGCCGGACGGCACGCCGCTGCCCGGCCAGTACGGCGCGGTGACCGCGTTGCCGCTGATGTTCGAGGTGATCGACAGCCTGCCACGCGCGCGCGGCGACGCCGTGCCGCCGCCGCGCCCGGCCGGCGTCGACGAAACCGCGATCTGCTGGCCGCTGGGCCTGCCGCCGGAGGCCGACGCGCCGCAGCTTTGCCAGCGCCGGATGAAGGCGTGGACGCTGGACGGCGCGATCCCGCCGACCTTCGCCGAACGCGACGCGCGCCTGTGGAACGCGGGCCGCGAACGCTTCCGCAAGGACGCCGCCACCGGCCTGCGGCTGTCGGCCGACTGCGCCAGGCCGCACCGCGCCGTGGAAGCGCAGATCGCGCGCTGGCCGGTGCTGGCTTCGCCGTGGCTGTCGAAACAGGCGCGCCGCGATTCGTCGTTGCCGCCGCTGTCGCCGGACTGCGCCGACGACGGCCGCGACGCCGCCGCGGAACTGCGCATCGAAGGACTCAACGACCGCGCCACGCTGGCGCGCGCGCCGGGCAGCGCGCACGCCGCGCGCCTGCAACTGCGGGCGCTGGGCGCGCAGGCGCGCGTGCAATGGCTGCTGGACGGCCGGTGGGTCGCCGAGACCGAGGGCGCGCAATGGTTCGTCCGCGATTACGCAGAGACCGGCGAACACGTCCTGACCGCGCTGGCCGATACCGGCGCGTGGACGCAGGTCCGTTTCCGCGTGCTGGAGTGAAGATGCCGGAACGAAGCCGGCGCCGCCGCGCGCGTCAGCCGGGCAGATGCTCCAGCACGTATTCGGCCGACGACACCTTGAACTCGCCCGGCGCTTCCACCCACAGGCTCTTGACCACGCCGTTCTCCGCGTACAGGGCGTAGCGGCGCGAGCGCAGGCCCATGCCGAAGCCGCTGGCATCCATTTCCAGACCCATCGCCCTGGCGAAATCCGCGTTGCCGTCGGACAGCATCTGCAAGCCGTCCGGCACGTTTTCCGCGCGGCCCCAAGCCTGCATCACGAACGGATCGTTGACCGCGGTGCAGTAGACCTCGATGCCGCGGCGGCGGAAGTCGCCGAAGTGCTGCACGAAGCCGGGCAGGTGCGCTTCCGAGCAGGTCGGGGTGAACGCGCCCGGCACCGCGAACAGCACTACCTTGTTGCCGTCGAACAGCGTGCCGGTGTCGACCGTCTCCACGCCTTCGCGGATGCGCTTGAGGATGGCTTCGGGAATGCGTTCGCCGATCTGGATGCTCATGGGGGGTGCTCCTGAGGCTAACTGGAAAATGAATGGCGCGACGGTCGCCGACGGCATGCGGGCGCAAGCGATCTTGACGTCCCTTGAAAAGATCGGTGCGGAACCTACCTTGCAGTCATGGCGGCGCGAGGCGCCGTCGCAGACACAGCATAACAAGGCAGGAGATCGATCATGAGCCTCATCCGTTACCCGCAGTGGCCGACGCAGCAGGCGCTGCAGAATGAAATCAAGCAGGTGTTCGACCGTTTCTTCGACAACGGCGAGTCCGACGGCTCGGCCGTGGTGACCGCGCAGTGGGCGCCGCTGGTGGACATCAAGGAGGAAACCGACCGCTTCGTCATCTACGCCGACCTGCCGGGCATCGATCCGGCCGACATCGAGGTGCAGATGGACAAGGGCATCCTCAGCATCAAGGGCGAACGCAGCAGCGAATCGAGCACGCAGACCGAACGTTTCTCGCGCATCGAGCGCCGCTACGGCAGCTTCCACCGCCGCTTCGCGCTGCCGGACAGCGCCGACGCCGACGGCATCTCCGCGCACGGCAAGAACGGCGTGCTCGAGATCGTCATTCCGAAGAAGCCGGAAGCCGCGCCGCGCCGCATCCAGGTCGGCGCGCCGTCGATGCAGTAAACGGCCGCCCGGCGCCGCGGCGCCGGTCCGGCGACGAGTAGAATCGGCCCGCGACAGCAATGCCGCGGGCCGCTTTGCTTCCCAGGGACATCCAATGGAATTCAAGGATTACTACGCCATCCTCGGCGTCGAGCCCAGCGCGGGCGAGGCCGAGATCAAGACCGCCTACCGGCGGCTGGCGCGCAAATACCATCCCGACGTCAGCAAGGAAGCCGGCGCCGAGGAGAAGTTCAAGGCGGTCAACGAGGCCTACGAGGCGCTGCGCGATCCGCAGAAGCGCGCGGCCTACGACCAGTTGCGCGCGCAGGGGTACCGCCCGGGCGAGGAGTTCCGTCCGCCGCCCGGCTTCGGCCAGGGCGGTTTCGACGGCGGCGGCTTCGATTTCGACGAGATCTTCGGCAGCGCCGGCGGCAGCGGCGGCGGCTTCAGCGATTTCTTCGAGAACCTGTTCGGCCGTCGCGCCGCGGGCAACGGCGGCGGACGCGCCGCGCCGCGCGGCGATTCGCGGGCCAAGTTCGCGGTGCCGCTGCAGGCGGTCCACGACGGCGGCAGCGTGCGCATCAATCTGGGCGGCAGGCAACTGGACGTGCGCGTGCCCAAGGGCATCCGTCCCGGCCAGGTGATCCGCCTGGCCGGGCAGGGCAGCGGCGGCGGCAACCTGCTGCTGGAGGTCGAATACGCCGCGCATCCGCAGTTCGAGGTCGACGGCCGCAACATCCTGTACACGCTGCCGGTGACGCCGTGGCAGGCGGCGCTGGGCGCGAGCCTGAGCGTGCCGACCCTGGGCGGCGCGGTCGAGGTCAAGGTGCCGGCCGATTCGGAAGCCGGGCGCAAGCTGCGCCTGCGCGGCCGCGGCCTGCCGGGCAGCGGTTCGACCCCGCCGGGCGACCAGATCGTCGAACTGGAAATCACCGCGCCGCGCGCGGCCAACGAAGCGCAGCGCAAGGCCTATCGCGAGATGGCCAAGGCCTTCGGCGAAGCGGCGGCGTAGACGGGGATTCCAGGACGGGCAAAGGCTGGGCAAAGCGCCCATCGATACCGCCCGCGCGGGAATACAAGTGGAAGAAAAAACGCGCCGGGGAACCGGCGCGTTTTTTCGGCTTCAGGCCGCGTCGTTGGTGCTGTTGAACACGCGCTCGATGACCTCGGCCAGTTCGTCCTCGGAGAACGGCTTGGTCAGGTAGGCGCGCGCGCCCTGGCGCATGCCCCACATGCGGTCGGTGTCTTGGTCCTTGGTGGTCACCAGGATCACCGGGATGTGCTTGGTGGTCGCCTCCCGGCTCAGGCTGCGGGTGGCCTGGAAGCCGTTGAGGTTGGGCATCACCACGTCCATCAGCACCATGTCCGGCAGTTCGCGCTTGGCGACTTCCACGCCCTGCGCGCCGTCTTCGGCGGTGATCGATTCGTGCCCCAGTTTCTCGACGATGCGCTGGATGCCCAGCAGTTGGGACGGCGAGTCGTCGACGATCAGAATGCGTGCCATAAATCCCCCAGGTTGGCCCCGTCGCCGATTGTAGTGTGAGTTTGCGGCTTGGCTAGGGGGCGCGGCGGCCACCGGGCCCGCCCACCCGCCCGGTCATCCGATTTTGACCACGGTGCGGCCCACGGAACCGCCTTCGAGCAGGTTTGCGAACGCCTGCGGCAGGCCGTCCAGGGCGATTTCCGTGCGGCAGATCACATCCAGGTGGGCGGGCTTCCATTCGTCGGCCAGCAAGCGCCAGATGTCGTCGCGGATGTCGCGGGCGGTGTTGCTGGACGTGGCCCCCAGCAGCGACACCCCGCGCAGAATGAATGGCATCACCGTGATCGGCAGGTCGGCGCTGGCGGCCAGCCCGACCGAGACCACGTTGCCGAACGGCGCGGTCTGCGCCAGCAGGCTGGCCAGCATCGGCCCGCCGACGTTGTCCAGGCCGCCGCCGAAGCGCGTCGATTCCAGCGGCCGGGTCGTCGCCAGCGCGTCGCGGCCGAGCACCCGTGCCGCGCCCAGCGATTGCAGGTAGGCGGCCTGTTCCGGCTTGCCGCTGATCGCATGCACCTCGAAACCGGCCCTGGCGAAGATGTCCACCGCCAGCGAGCCGACCCCGCCGGTGGCCCCGGTCACCGCCAGCGGGCCGAGCGCCGGGGTCTGCCGGTTCTCGCGCATCCGGTACAGCGCCAGCGCGGCGGTGAAGCCGGCGGTGCCGATGACCATGCTTTCGCGCAGGGACAGGCCCTTCGGCAGGGCGACGACCCATTTCGATTCCAGCCGCGCGTATTGCGCATAGCCGCCGTCGCGGGTCTCGCTGAGGCCGCAGCCGGTGACGAGGACTTCGTCGCCCTCGCGGAACCGCGGATCGGCCGATTCGACCACGTGCCCGGCCACGTCGATGCCGCCGACCAGCGGGAACCTGCGCAGGATTTTCCCTTTGCCGGCGCCGGCCAGCGCGTCCTTGTAGTTGACCGACGAGTACGCGACCTTGATCGTCACCTCGCCGGGATTGAGGTCGTCCAGCGCGATGCTTTCGAAGCCGCCGCGGTAGCCGGTTTCATCGTCATGGATGCGGAAGGCGGTGAAAGCGGTGGGGATCGCGCTCATGGTTCCGTGCCTGTCGTCGTCCGCGCAGGTGCGGGCGTTGAGGAGATCGATTCTAGAGCGCATGACACGCTCTAGGCGCCGGACGGATGCCTGCGGTGCGCGGACAGGCAGGTCAGCACGCTGGTCGCCACGAAGGCCAGGGCCGCCGTTTCCGGCAACGACGGCAGCCGCCGTTCCCACAGCCAGCCATAGAGCAGCGCGAACAGGGTTTCGAAAAGGATCATCTGCCCGACCAGGGTCAGCGGCAGCAGGCGGCTCATCCGGTTCCACAATCCGTTGCCGCCGATCGAGGCCAGCACCGCGACGCCGACCGAAACCGCGCCGAACCGCGCCCATCCGCCGTCGCCGTGGCGGCTCGTCTCCAGAACCAGCGCAAGCGGGACCAGGGCCAGGTTCTGCGCGCCGGTGACGAGGCCGGTGAGCAGGTTCCATTCGTGCGCGGAAACCTGCCGCAGCCGGGCCAGGCAACGCGCGTTGCCGACCGCGTAGGCCGTCCACGACGCCAGCGCGCCGACGGCGCACGCCAGCCCGGCCAGCCGTTGGCCGGATCCGCCGGCGGCGGCCGGATGCGCCAGCGCCTGCCAGCCGATGCAGACGGCCCCGGCGGCGCAGGCCAGCAGCGACGGCAGCAGTTTCGCCAGCGGCACCGCGTCGTGGTCGCGGCTGCCGATGATCGTCACCGCGACCGGCAGGAAGCCGATCACCAGCGAGGTCATCGCGATGCCGCCGGTCTGCACGGCGCTGGACAGCAGCACGTAGTAGAGCGTGTTGCCGCACAGCGACAGCCAGAACAGGTCGAGCCACCGCCGCCGCGGCAGGCCGGCGACCAGCGTGCGCCAGCGCGGGGCCAGCATCGCCGCCGCGATCAATCCGTAGCAGAGGTAGCGGCCGATGCTGAGCAGCAGCGGGCTGAATTCCCGCACCAGTTCCGGCGCGAGGAACACCAGGCCCCACAGCGCGCCCGCGCCGACGCCGCAGGCGATCCCGAGCGACTGGTTGCGTGGGTGGGCGCCGGCGATGGCGGTTGGCGGCAGCGTGGTCATTGGCGAATGTTATTCTCGCTAATGCGGTGATTGCGCTACATTTCAGGCGAGTAAACGCAAAAAAAACCCGCCATGCCTCGGAAAACCGCCAAGCCCGCCCCGCAACTGGACCGTCAGGACCGCGCTATCCTGCGCATCGTCCAGCGCGACAACAAGACGCCGCAGCGAAGCATCGCCGAGCAGGTGAACCTGTCCGCCGCCGCCGTGCAGCGGCGCATCGCGGCGATGGAAGCGGCCGGCGTGATCGCCCGCAACGTGGCCATCGTCGACGCCGACGCGGTATCCGCCACGATCACCGCCATCGTCGAAGTGCAGTTGATCGACGAGCGCGCGGCGACGGTGGATGCGGCCAAGGCGCTGTTCCGCGACGCGCCCGAGGTGCAGCAGTGCTACTACGTGACCGGCGGAGTGAGCTTCGTGCTGATCATCGTCTGCGCCGACATGCGCGTTTACGAAGGCATCACCCGCCGCCTGTTCTCCGAGAACGAACTGGTCGTGAACTACCGTTCCCTGATCGCGTTGAACCGGGTCAAGACCGATACGGCGATCGTGGTGCCGCGCATCGATTGAAGGGCGCCGCACCGGGATCGCGTGCCGGCGGCTTGGACGCGCCGTAATGCGTCCGCCTGTCACCGCAGGGAACTGCGTCGCTTCTCGTCCAGCCGCGCCGCAACGCACCGGAATATCACCGCAATGAACTGCGCCGCTTCTCGTCGAGCCACTTGTCGGCCCTGGCCGGCCGATACGATTGCATCCACGCCAGCATCGCGTCGATGTCCTCGCCGTGCCACAGGTCCGCGCGCTGTTCCGGGTGCAGGAAGCGTTCTTCGACCATGCGGTCGATCATCGCCAGCAGCGGATCGTAGAAGTCGTCGACGTCGAGGAAGGCGCAGGGCTTGTCGCCGATGCCCAGTTGCCGCCAGGTCAGCATCTCGAACATCTCGTCCAGCGTGCCGAAGCCGCCGGGCAGGGCGACGAAGGCGTCGGACAGGTCGAACATGCGCATCTTGCGCTCGTGCATGTTGGCGACGACCTCGAGCCGGGTCACGCCCTTGTGCGCGACTTCCCAATTCACCAGTTGCTCGGGGATGACGCCGATCACCTCGGCGCCGCCGGCCAGCGCGGCGTCGGCGACGATGCCCATCAGGCCGACGTTGCCGCCGCCGTAGACCAGCGTCAGCCCCTCCTTCGCGAGGTGTTGGCCCAGCGCGGTCGCGCGTTCGGCGTAGACGGGCTTGCTGCCGGCGTTGGAGCCGCAGTAGACGCAGACGGTTTTCATCGGGAAAAGCTCAAGGCACGAAGCTGAGGAACAGGTACGCGGCGAACATCACCAGGTGGACGACGCCCGGCAGGGCGGTGGTGCGCCCGGTGCGCAGCGAGATCGAGGTGACGAACAGCGACAGGACCAGCAGCACGGTCGATTTCATGTCCAGGCCCAGCGACAGCGGCCAGTCGAGCACCAGCGCGACGATGGCGACGGTGGGCACGGTCAGGCCGATGCTGGCGATGGCCGAGCCGATGGCCAGGTTCAGGCTGGTCTGCAGGCGGTTGCTGGCCGCCGCGCGCACGGCCGCGGTGCCTTCGGGCAGCAGCACGATCGCGGCGATCAGGATGCCGACCGTCGCCGGCGGCGCGCCGGCCGCGTGCAGCGCGGCCTCCATCATCGGCGAGATGG
This sequence comes from Pseudoxanthomonas sp., assembly GCA_047601245.1. GTDB lineage: Bacteria > Pseudomonadota > Gammaproteobacteria > Xanthomonadales > Xanthomonadaceae > Pseudoxanthomonas_A. The sequence continues at coordinate 1,266,761 of JASGJU010000002.1, read as the reverse complement.
CCTTGGCGCTGAACACCACGGTGGTCAGCGCCACCAGCAGCATGCCCAGGCTGGCGAAGGTTTCCGCGTTGCCGGGCCGGCTGGCGTGTTCGTCGGGATCGTCGTGGCCTTCTTCGGCGGGCAGGAAATAGTCGCGGTGGCGCACGGTCTGGAAGAAGGTGAACGCAGCGAACAGCGCCAGCGTCGCCACCGCGACGAAGATCAACTGGCTGCGGGTGTAGACCGGGCCGGGCGCGCTGGTGGAATAGTTCGGCACGATCAGGGTGAACACCACGATCACGCTGAGCGTGCCCAGCGCGGCGTTGATGCCTTCCAGCTTGAATTCCTGCTCGCGGTGGCGGCGGCCGCCGACCAGCAGGCTCATGCCGATCAGGCCGTTGAGGATGATCATCACCGCGGCGAACACCGTGTCGCGCGCCAGCCCGGTGGTTCCCTCGCCGCCGGACAGCATCATCGAGACGATCAGCGCGACCTCGATGATCGTCACCGCCAGGGCCAGCACCAGGGTGCCGAACGGCTCGCCGACGCGGTGCGCGATCACTTCGGCATGGTGGACCGAGGCGATCACGCTGCCTACCAGCCCGGCGATCAGCAGCAGGGTCGCGCCGGGCAGGTCCGGCGCGAGTTTCGACAGGACCAGGATCGCGGCGCCGGCCAGCGGCAGCGCGATCGTCCATGCGGGGTTGTGCTTGACGGACTGGCTCATCGAATGGGCTCCTTGCCGCGGAAGCGCAGATGATAGGCGGGTTCGCGGTTGCCCGCCGAAGGAGGACGCCGCGGCGTCGGGCCGGGCGTTGCGGCGTCCGAAACGGCGAGGCCCCGCCGGAGCGGGGCCTCGCAAGCATCGCCTGGGCGGTCAGTTCGCCTTGTGGATCGCACGCTTGTCCACCGCCATCGCGGCGTCGTGGATCGCCTCGGACAGGGTCGGGTGGGCGTGGCAGATGCGCGCCAGGTCGTCGGCCGAGCCGCTGAACTCCATCGTCAGCACGCCTTCGTGGACCAGTTCGGACACGCTGGGGCCGATCAGGTGCAGGCCCAGCACGCGGTCGGTCTCGGCGTGCGCGATCACCTTGACGAAGCCGACCGGCTCGGCCATCGCCACCGCGCGGCCGACCGCCGCGAACGGGAAGCTGCCGGTCTTGTACGGCACGCCCTCGGCCTTGAGCTGCTGCTCGGTCTTGCCGACCCAGGCCACTTCCGGCGCGGTGTAGATCACGTAGGGGATGGTGTCGAAGTTGACGTGGCCGGGCAGGCCGGCGATCAGTTCGGCCACCGCGACGCCTTCCTCGAAGCCCTTGTGCGCCAGCATCGGCCCGCGCACGCAGTCGCCGATGGCCCAGACGCCGTCGACGCCGGTGTGGCAGTGCTCGTCGACCACGATCTGGCCGCGCTCGTTGACCTGCACGCCGGTGCCGTCGGCCAGCAGGCCCTTGGTGGCGGCGCGGCGGCCGACGGCCACCAGCAGCTTGTCCACGGTCAGGTTCTGCTCGCCGGAAGCGTCGGCGTAGCTGATCGCCACTTCCTTCTTCTTGCCCTTGCCGACGACCTCGGCCTTGGAGACCTTGGCCCCCAGGCGGATGTCCAGGCCTTCCTTCTTCAGTTCGCGCGCGGCCAGCTTGGCGACTTCGGCGTCCGCCGCCGGCAGGAAGTCCGGCAGGGCTTCGAGCACGACCACTTCCGCGCCGAGGCGGCGCCACACGCTGCCCAGTTCCAGGCCGATCACGCCGGCGCCGATCACCGCCAGGCGCTTGGGGACCTCGGTGAAGTCCAGCGCGCCGACGTTGTCGACGATGGTTTCGCCGTCGAACTTCGCGAACGGCAGTTCGATCGAATCCGAGCCGGCGGCCAGGATCACGTTCGCGGCCTTCAGCTCGACCTCGCCGCCCTCGTGCTGCTTGATCTTGACCACGTTGCTTGGCTGCAACTGGGCGAAGCCGTAGTACGGCGCGACCTTGTTGGCCTTGAACAGCATGCCGATGCCGCCGGTGAACTGCTTCACGATCTTGTCCTTGCGGCCGATCATGGCGGGCACGTCCAGCTTGGCGTCCTTGAAGCTGATGCCGTGCTCGACGAACTGGTGCTGCATGTTCCAGTACTGGTGGGTGGAGTCCAGCAGCGCCTTGGACGGGATGCAGCCCACGCGCAGGCAGGTGCCGCCGAGGGCGGGCTTGCCGTCCTTGCCCAGCGCGGCGTCGACGCAGGCGACCTTCATGCCCAGTTGCGCGGCGCGGATCGCGGCGTGGTAGCCGGCCGGGCCGGCGCCGATGACGATGACGTCGAATTGCTGTTGTTCGCTCATTGTCGGAAAACCTTGTTCCTGAGGATCTGACGCCCATCAATGGATGCGGCGGCGAGTGGCGAAGATGCGGGAGGATTGCTTTCCCTTCGCCGGCGTGAGCGCGCGAGGCGCGCTCACCGTGCGTTTGCGGATTACAGGTCGAACAGGATCCGGCTCGGGTTCTCGAGCTGGTTCTTGATGTCGACCAGGAACAGCACCGCGTCCTTGCCGTCGATGATGCGGTGGTCGTAGCTCAGCGCGATGTACATCATCGGCGCGATCACGACCTGGCCGTTCTCGGCGACCGGGCGCTCCTTGATGGTGTGCATGCCCAGGATCGCGCTCTGCGGCGGGTTGACGATCGGGGTGGACATCAGCGAACCGAAGGTGCCGCCGTTGGTGATGGTGAAGGTGCCGCCCTGCAGGTCCTCGAGGGTCAGCTTGCCCTCGCGCGCCTTGACCGCGTAGTCGCCGATGGCCTTCTCGATGCCGGCGAAGGACATGCGCTCGGCGTTGCGCAGCACCGGCGTGACCAGGCCCTTGTCGGTGGACACCGCGATGCTGATGTCGGCGTAGCCGTGGTAGATGATGTCGTCGCCGTCGACCGAGGCGTTGATGATCGGGTACTTCTTCAGCGCGTTGGCCGCGGCCTTGGCGAAGAAGCTCATGAAGCCCAGCTTGACGCCGTGGGTCTTCTGGAACTCCTCGCCGATTTCCTTGCGCGCGGCGGCGACCTTGGCCAGGTTGACCTCGTTGAACGAGGTCAGCATGGCGATCGATTCCTTCGACTGCATCAGGCGTTCGGCGATGCGCTTGCGGATGCGGGTCATCGGCACGCGTTCTTCCGGGCGCGCGCCGCCGCCGACGCCGGCGGTCTTGCCGCTGGCGTAGTTGATCAGGTCTTCCTTGGTCACCGCGCCACGGCGGCCGGTGCCTTCGACCTGCGCCGGGTCGATGCCCTGGGTGGCGGCGGTGAAACGCGCGCCCGGGGGCAGGCCGTCGCTCGCCGAGGCGACCGGGGCCGGCGTGGTCGATGCCGGCGCGGCGGCGGCCGCCTTCGCGGCTTCGGCCTTGGGCTGGACCTGCTGGGCGCCGGCGGCGGGGGCTTCCTTGGCGGCCGGGGCGGGCGCGGCCGCGACGGCGCCTTCCTCGATGATCGCCAGCAACTGCTGGCTGGTCACGGTGTCGCCTTCCTTGAACTTGATCTCCTTCAGCACGCCGTCGACGGTCGAAGGCACTTCCAGCACCACCTTGTCGGTTTCCAGGTCCAGCAGGTTCTCGTCGCGCTTGACCGCGTCGCCGACTTTCTTGTGCCAGGTGGCGATGGTGGCGTCGGAGACGGATTCGGGCAGTACGGGGACTTTGACTTCGGTGGCCATGCGGTGCGTCCTGGGGATGTCGGTCGGTAGGGCGGGATGGGATTATTCGGCGGCGATCTGTTCGCCCAGCGGATTCACCAGCGCGTCGGCGACCAGCTTGAGCTGTTCCTCGACGTGCTCGTTGAAATGGCCGGCGGCCGGCGACGGCGAGCGCGGGCGCCCGGCGTAGTGCAGCGTCTGCGCCTTGTTGCCGGCCAGGCAGGCCTGCAGGTGGTGCTTGATCTGGTACCACGCGCCCTGGTTCTGCGGCTCTTCCTGGCACCAGACCACGTCGGTGGCCTTGGGGTAGCGCTTGAGTTCGGCGGTCAGCGCTTCGCGCGGGAACGGGTACAACTGCTCGATGCGGATCAGGGCGACGTCGTCCTGGCTGCGCTTCTGTCTGTCTTCCAGCAGGTCGTAGTAGACCTTGCCCGAGCAGGCCACCACGCGCTTGACCTTCTTCGGGTCGGCGGAGGCGTCCGGGATCAGGGTCTGGAACTCGCCGCCGGCCAGTTCGTCCAGCGTCGACACGGCCAGCTTGTGGCGCAGCAGCGACTTCGGCGTCATCACCACCAGCGGCCTGCGCGTGCTCATGCGCATCTGCCGGCGGATCATGTGGAAGGCCTGCGCCGGGGTGGTCGGCACGCAGACGAACATGTTCTCCAGCGCGCACAGCTGCAGGAAGCGCTCCAGCCGCGCCGAACTGTGCTCGGGGCCTGGCCTTCGTAGCCGTGCGGCAGGAACAGGGCCAGGCCGCTGATGCGGTCCCACTTGGCCTCGCCGGCGGCGATGAACTGGTCGATCACCACCTGCGCGCCGTTGGCGAAGTCGCCGAACTGCGCCTCCCAGATGCACAGGGTGTTGGGATCGGCGGTGGAGTAGCCGTACTCGTACGCCATCACCGCCTCCTCGCTGAGCAGCGAGTCGATCACGGTGGCGTCGTCGGCGTCGTCGACCAGTTGCCGCAGCGGCAGGTAGTAGCTGTCGGTCTTCTGGTCGTGCAGGATCGCGTGGCGGTGGAAGAAGGTGCCGCGGCCGGCGTCCTGGCCGACCAGGCGCAGGCGGTGGCCTTCCGACAGCAGGGTCGCGTAGGCCAGGTTCTCGGCGAAGCCCCAGTCGCCGGCGAGTTCGCCGGCGGTCATCTTCAGGCGGTCGTCGTAGATCTTGGCCACGCGCGGGTGCAAGACGACGCCGTCGGGGATGGTGTTGATGATCTTCGCCAGCTGCTGCAGCTTGGCCTTCTTGAACCGGGTGTCGACCTTGTCGCCAGGCTTGCCCGACAGGTACTTCGACCAGTCGATGTTGAGTTCGTAGTCCTCGGGCTTGGACGTGGCCAGTTCGGTGGCGACCTCGCCGGAATCGAGCTTGGCGCGGTAGCCGTCGACCAGGGCCTGGCCTTCGCCCGATTGCAGGGCGCCGTTGGCCTCCAGCCTGGCGGCGTACAGCTCGCGGGTGGTCTTGAGCTTGCGGATGACCTGGTACATCACCGGCTGGGTCGCCGCCGGCTCGTCGGCCTCGTTGTGGCCGTGGCGGCGGTAGCAGACCAGGTCGATGACCACGTCCTTCTTGAACTGCTGGCGGAAGTCGTAGGCCAGCCGGGCGCAGAACACCACCGCTTCCGGGTCGTCGCCGTTCACGTGCAGCACCGGCGCGCCGACCATCTTGGCCACGTCGGTGCAGTACAGGGTGGAGCGGGCGTCGTCGCGCGCGCTGGTGGTGAAGCCCACCTGGTTGTTGATCACCACGTGTACGGTGCCGCCGACGGCGAAGCCGCGCGCCTGCGACATCTGGAACAGCTCCATGTTCACGCCCTGGCCGGCGAAGGCGGCGTCGCCGTGGATCAGGATCGGCAGCACCGCATGGCGGTCGTTGTCGGCGCGGCGTTCCTGGCGCGAGCGCACGCTGCCGGCGACCACCGGGTTGACGATCTCCAGGTGCGAGGGGTTGAACGCCAGCGCCACGTGCACCGGCGCGCCGGGCGTGGCGATGTCGGCGGAGAAGCCCATGTGGTACTTCACGTCGCCGGTGTGGGCGCGGTCGTCGTGGGCGTGCTCGAACTTGCCCTCGAACTCGTCGAACAGCTTGCGCGGGTTCTTGCCCAGCACGTTGACCAGCATGTTCAGGCGGCCGCGGTGGGCCATGCCGATCACGATGTCCTTGACCCGGTCGGCGCCGGCGCGGCGGATCACCACGTCGATCAGCGGAACCAGCGATTCGCCGCCTTCCAGCGAGAAGCGCTTCTGGCCGACGTACTTGGTGTGCAGGTAGCGCTCCAGGCCCTCGGCGGCGGTGATGCGCTCCAGCGTGCGCCTGCGCGCGTCGGCGTCCAGACCGTAGTCGTCGCCGGCGGCTTCCAGGCGCTGGTACAGCCACTGGCGCTGCTCGACCTCGGAGATGTACATGAACTCGGCGCCGATCGGGCCGGTGTAGGTGGCCTGCAGGCGCGCCAGCAGGTCGCGCAGCTTCATCGTCGGCTTGCCGGCGATGCCGCCGGTGGGCACTTCCTTGTCCAGGTCGGAGGCGTGCAGGTTGTGGAATTCCAGGCCCAGGTCGGGCGGATTGGTCGGCGGGGTCAGGCCCAGCGGATCGAGTTTCGCACCGAGGTGGCCGCGCGAGCGGTAGGCGGTGATCAGGCGGCCGACGTTGCGGCCCAGTTCGCCGTCGCCGGCGGCGGCCGGGGCGCTGGCGTAGCCGTTGTTGGCGGCATGCTTGGCGGCTTCGGCGACCTGCGCGATGACCGCCGAATGCGGCACGTCGCCCGCTTCGCGGCCCTTGAAGCCGTCGAAATAGGCCTTCCACTTCGGGTCGACGCTGTCGGGGGAGACGAGGTACTGTTCGTACAGGTCTTCGACGTAGGAGGCATTGCCCCCGTTGAGTTGCGAGGATTGCGCGAACTGCTTGAGTAGATTGTCCACGATCACGTTAGGGCAGCGAGGGGGTGGCCAAAGTCCTGATCCGTCAGGGGTTTCCGGCAATTCCGCCCGGACGGGGCTTAGCTTTCGAATTATACGCCCATGCGGCGAACGGGGCGCGACCGCGTTGGACTAAAGGCGGAGCCTGGGCGGAGCGCCCGAGGCGCATCGAATGCTTCAGATCCCGAGTGCGCGGAATTCGCTGCAGGGGCGCGAGCGTTCCCAGACCTGGTTGAATTCCTCGCGCAACTGGCGGGCGCGGCCGGGGTTCGCCAGGTCGGCTTCGCCGTCGAAACGGTGGGCGAACGGCCGGAAGTAGTAACCGCCGCCGTCGCTGGCGACGTAGGCCGACGGGCAGGGCAGGTCGACCGGGTCGGAAACCTCGCGGAAGGCGAAGACGCTGGGCAGGCGCTGGGCCAGCGGCAGCAGCGGGGCCAGCGCGCGCTGCGGGGCGAGGGGGTCGTGCAGCAGGATGCGGATCTCGGCGCCGGCGCCGCGGCGGGTCGCCAGCCGGCGCAGCGCGTCGAGCACGGCCGGGGCGTCGAACAGGCCGGGATCGAGGTCGCGGCTGTAGACGACCAGCGAACGCCGGGCGTGCAGGACGATGGCGGCGGTGATCGCCGCCGCGGCCTCGCGCGAGGCGATGTCGGTCGCTCCGTCCAGGGCCCGGTACATGGCCTGGTGCGGGATGCCGGCTTCCTCGAAGCGCGGGCCGGTGGGCACGAAGCCGTTGCGGGCGTAGAAGCCCTCGGCCGGCGCCTGCGCGTGCAGCGACAGTTCCTGCCAGCCCAGTTCGCGCGCCTTCGCGACCAGCGCCTGCAGCAGGGCCTCGCCGACGCCGCGGCCGCGCCAGGCTGGCAGCACCGCCATCCGGCCCAGCTTGCGTTCCGGGGTCAGCCGGCCGGTGCCGATGGCTTGGCCGGCGGGGTCGCGGGCCACGAAATGATGGCAGAGCGGATCCAGCGCGTCCCTTTCCAGTTCCGGCGGCACGCCCTGTTCGCGGACGAACACGGCGTCTCGCACGGCGCGCAGGTCGTCGACGCCGGCGGCATAGTCGATGGGCTGGACGCTGAAGTCGGACATGGCGGGTTTCCCGGATTTCGCGCGCGGCACCGGCGACGGCGCTCAGTCGTCGTCGCCGGACAATTGGTAGTGGCCGAGTTCGAACAGTTCGAACGCCGCGTCGCGGCCGGCCTGCGACAGCGCGTTGTACAGCGTGCTGTCGATCGTGGCGGCGGCCGCGAGCCTGCTCGCGTCCTTCGCCGGCAGGGCGAAGTCCAGGCCGCTGCAGAACAGGGCCGCGCCCTGCCGAGTCCTCCGCCACGCCGGTCGCGCGAACGGATGGCGCCGCAGCACCGCGCCCTGCTCGAGATCCCATTCGACCTCGATGCGCGAGCGCGGCTCGCCGCCGGGCACGATGTCGCCGGAGGAGCGGTAGGTGGTGATGAAGCGGCCGAACCAGGCGCCCAGTCTGTCCGGGTCGTTCATGCGCAGCGCGTTCAGCGCCTCGACCACGCGGTGCATGGCCTCGGCGTCGATCTCGTAGGGGTCCTTCGCGGCGGCGATGGTCCTCGTCGTGGTAGCGCACATTCTCGTCGGCGTCGGCGATCAGGGCGTCCAGCCAGTCGCCGATCAGTTCCGCCGCCGACGGTGCGCGCATGCCGACGCTGAAGGTCAGGCACGGGTTCACCGCGACGCCGTGGTGCGGCACGTTCGGCGGCAGGTAGAGCATGTCGCCGGGGTCCAGCACCCAGTCGTGGGTCGGGGCGAATTCGCGCAGCAGCTTGATCTCGGCGTCGTCGCGGAAGGCGAGTGGCGGCTGCTTTCCATTGAGCGACTCGCCGGCGTCGATCTGCCAGCGGCGCTGGCCCTGCGCCTGCAGCAGGAACACGTCGTACTGGTCGACGTGCGCGCCGACCGAGCCGTGGGTCGCGGCGAAGGACACCATGATGTCGTCGATGCGCCAGCGCGGCAGGAAGCGGAAGCGGTCCAGCAGCGCGGCGACGTCGGCGTCCCACTTGTCCACGTCCTGCACCAGCAGGGTCCAGTGCTCGCGCGGCATGCCGGGGAAGTCCTCTTCGGCGAACGGCCCGGTGCGCAGCGTCCACGCGCCGGTCTTCGGATCGTCGCTGATGATCCGCGCCAGCACGCCGTCCTCGCAGGCCAGGCCGGCCAGGTCTTCCGGCTGCAGCGGCGATTCGAAACCGGGGAAGGCGTTGCGGATCAGCAACGGCCGCTTCTGCCAGTACTCGCGCAGGAACTTCTCCGGCGTCATGCCGAGCGGGAAGATTCCGGTTGCCGCGGCGTCCAGTTCTATGGGAGTACGGTCGATCATGGGCGCGTCCGTGGTTGCCTTGGATCGTCGTGCCGGCCGTTGAAAACCGCCGGGACGACGGCCCTCAAATATCTTTCGCGAGTTTGTCGGCCAGGCCGATATACGTTCCCGGCGTCAGCGCCAGCAACCGCTGTTTCGCCTCCGCCGGCAGCTCCAGTGATTCGATGAACGCGCGCATCGAGTCGGCGGTGATGCCCTGGCCGCGGGTCAGCGCCTTCAACTGCTCGTAGGGATTCGGCAGGCCGTGGCGGCGCATCACCGTCTGCACCGCCTCGGCCAGCACTTCCCAGGCCGCGTCGAGATCGGCGTCCAGGCGCTGCGGATTGGTTTCCAGCTTGCCCAGGCCCTTGGCCAGCGAATCCAGCGCGACCAGCGTATGCCCGAAGGCGGTGCCCAGCGCGCGCAGCACGGTGGAGTCGGTCAGGTCGCGCTGCCAGCGGCTGATCGGCAGCTTGCTGCTGAAGTGCTCGAACAGCGCGTTGGCCAGGCCGAAGTTGCCCTCGGCGTTCTCGAAGTCGATCGGATTGACCTTGTGCGGCATGGTCGAGGAGCCGACCTCGCCCTCCTTGAGTTTCTGCTTGAAGTAGCCCAGCGAGACGTAGCCCCAGACGTCGCGGCACAGGTCGACCAGCACGGTGTTGGCGCGGCGCGCGGCGTCGCCGATTTCGGCGACGTTGTCGTGCGGCTCGATCTGGGTGGTGTAAGGGTTGAACACCAGGCCCAGGCTTTCGACGAAACGCTGCGCGAATCCCGGCCAGTCCACGTCCGGATAGCTAACCACGTGGGCGTTGTAGTTGCCGACCGCGCCGTTGATCTTGCCGGTCAGTTCGACCGCGGCGATCTGCCGGATCTGCCGCTCCAGCCGCGCGACAACGTTGGCGATTTCCTTGCCCAGCGTGGTCGGCGACGCGGTCTGGCCGTGGGTGCGCGACAGCATCGGCTGCGCGGCCTGCGCCTGCGCCAGCCTGCGCAGCGAGACGGCGATGCCGGTGCAGGCCGGCAGCAGCACGTCGCGGCGGGCCTGTTCCAGCATCAGCCCGTAGGACAGGTTGTTGATGTCCTCGCTGGTGCAGGCGAAGTGGACGAATTCCAGCGCCGGGCCGAGCTCGGCGTCGTCCTTCAACCGTTCCTTGATGAAGTATTCGACCGCCTTCACGTCGTGGTTGGTGGTGTGTTCGATCTGCTTGACCCGCGCCGCCTGCTCGACCGAAAAGCCGTCGGACAGCGCGCGCAGCCTGGCCTTGCCGGCGGCGGAGAAGTCCGGCAGTTCGACGATGCCCGGTTCGGCGGCCAGCGCCAGCAGCCACTCGATCTCGACCTTCACGCGGGCGCGGATCAGGCCGTACTCGGAGAAGATCGGGCGCAGCGCGTCGACCTTGGCGGCGTAGCGGCCGTCGAGCGGGGACAGGGCGAGCAGGGCGGATTCGGACATGAAGGCGGGAGGTCGGTGTGGGGGAACGACGGGAGAAACGGCGGGGGAAGCGGCGGCATGGCCGGCCGATGCGGCGAAGGTTTCATTTTAGCCCAGTCGCCACTGACGTATCCTTGCGCGACCCGCCAGCGACCGGCCGCGCCCGGAAAGCCAGCCGTGCATCCAACCCCCCGATGGAGACGGTTACATGAGCGATTCCTTCCGCATCGAACACGACAGCATGGGCGAACTGCGCGTGCCCGCCGATGCCCTGTGGGGCGCGCAGACCCAGCGCGCCGTGCAGAACTTCCCGATTTCCGGCCAGCCGATGCCGCGCGGCTTCATCCGCGCGCTGGGCCTGGTCAAGGCCGCCGCCGCCGAGGTCAACGCCGGCCTGGGCCTGCTGCCCAAGGGCGTGGCCGCGCGCGTGCGCAAGTCCGCGCTGGACGTGGCTGCGGGCGAGTACGACGCGCACTTCCCGATCGATGTCTACCAGACCGGCTCCGGCACCTCGTCGAACATGAACGCCAACGAGGTCATCGCCAACCTCGCCACCCGCGCCGGCAAGGGCAAGTCCGCCGTGCACCCCAACGACCACGTCAACCTGGGCCAGAGTTCCAACGACGTGGTGCCGACCGCGATCCGCGTTTCCGCGCAACTGGCGGTGGTCGAGGACTTGCTGCCGGCGCTCGGCCACCTGCGTCGGACCATCGACCGCAAGGGCCGTTCGCTGCGCAAGGTCGTCAAGACCGGCCGCACCCACCTGATGGACGCGATGCCGCTGACCTTCGAACAGGAATTCTCGGCGTGGTCAGCGCAGTTGCGCTCCGCCGAGGAGCGCATCGCCGACAGCCTCAAGCGCCTGCGCTGGCTGCCGCTGGGCGGCACCGCCATCGGCACCGGCATCAACGCCGACCCGCGCTTCGGCAGGAAGGTCGCGGCGGAACTGTCGAAGCTGACCGGCGCGAAGTTCGAAAGCGCGGCCAACAAGTTCGAGGGACTGGCCGCGCAGGACGACGCGGTGGAACTGTCCGGCCAGCTCAACGCGCTGGCGGTGGCGCTGATCAAGATCGCGAACGACCTGCGCTGGATGAACTCCGGGCCGCTGGCCGGGCTGGGCGAGATCGAACTGCCGGCGTTGCAACCGGGTTCGTCGATCATGCCGGGCAAGGTCAACCCAGTGATTCCCGAGGCGACGGTGATGGTCGCCGCGCAGGTGATCGGCCACCACGCCGCGATCACAGTGGCCGGACAGACCGGCAATTTCCAGTTGAACGTGGCCCTGCCGCTGATCGCGGCCAACCTGCTGGATTCGGTGAAGCTGCTGGCCAACGTGTCGCGGCTGCTGGCCGACAGCGCCATCGCCGGGCTGAAGGTGCGCCAGGACGTGGTCAAGCAGGCGCTGGAGCGCAATCCGATCCTGGTCACCGCATTGAACCCGGTGATCGGCTACGAGAAGGGCGCGGCCATCGCCAAGCAGGCCTACAAGCAGGGCCGGCCGGTGCTGGACGTGGCCAGGGAGGCGACCGGGCTGGACGAGAAGGTGCTGAAGTCGCTGCTCGATCCGGCGGAACTGGCGAAGGGCGGCATCCACGGCAAGCCGGGTGGCGGTGGCGGCTGATTGCGCGTTTTTCCTTCTCCCCGCGGAGAGGGGAGAAGGTGCCCGAAGGGCGGATGAGGGGTGCTTTTGCCGTTGCTGTTGCTGTTGCTGTTGCTTTTGATCTTGATCTTGGGCCCCCGTGAGGCGCGGCAAGTCCGGCGGGTAAAACCCCGCAGGGGCGGCGCACATGGATGTGCGCCGTTTTCGTAGCCGCAGGATGCGGCTTACGAAAATTCCCGTCGGACTTGCGAACCCGCCGCGTAGCGGCGGGCGCGCCGCCCGGGGTGTGTTTCTTTGGTTACTTTCTTTGCACAAGCAAAGAAAGTAACTCGCCCGTTAGGGCGAAACGCTTTTGCTCTTGCTGTTATTACCGCTGTCGTTGCTCTTATCTCGTCAATTGCCCATGAGAAAGTTAAGACGAGCAAAGGCGGTGAAGCGTTCCGCGCTGGCGCGCGGGTTACTTTTCTTTGCTTGTGCAAAGAAAAGTAACCAAAAGAGACGCTTTTCAACAGCCGAATGGCTGGTCAAGCACACCCTGCGTTCGCGCCCTCCGCGCTGCGCGCGGAGGGTTCGCTCCGCCGACGGGATTTTTCGACGAGGCCTCTTGCCGCGGCGAAAAACGGCGCACATCCCTGTGCGCCGCCCTGCGGGTTTTTCCCACCGGCACCGCCGCTGCGGAAGGGGCCCGAAATCAAAGGCCGAGGCAAAAGCAAGAGCCACAGCCACGGCTACGGCATGCGTCGCAGCATTTGAGATCGCCATCGGTTATCTGTGGATCCACTTATCCACAGCTTGTTCCGTCGCGCATCCACCGACCCGGCCACTACCATGCCCGATCCGGTTCCCTTCAAGTCGCACGCATCCATGTCCGCTCGTCCCAGCTTCCGCAACGATCCCAGCGACACCCGCATCGAACACCTGCGCGTGCCGCCGCACAGCATCGAGGCCGAACAGGCGGTGCTCGGCGGGCTGATGCTCGACCCGCAAGCGTTCGACCGCATCGGCGACAAACTGGCCGCCAACGATTTCTACCGCCGCGACCACCAGTTGATCTGGCGCGCCATCGCTGAACTGTCGGAGAAGAGCCGTCCCTGCGACGCGGTCACGCTGGGCGAATGGTTCGACTCGCAGGGCCTGTCCGAACAAGTCGCCGGCGGCGCCTACCTGATCGAACTAGCCAGCAACACGCCCAGCGCCGCCAATATCGCCGCCTACGCCGAGATCGTCCGCGACAAGGCGGTGATGCGTCAGTTGATCGAGGTCGGCACCGGCATCGTCAACGACGGCTTCCAGCCCGAAGGCCGCGACAGCGCCGAACTGCTGGCCAGCGCCGAGCAGAAGGTCTTCGCCATCGCCGAGGCCGGCGCGCGCGGGCGCAGCGACTTCACCGCGGTCAACACCGCGCTGAAGGAAGCCTTCGACGTGCTGCAGGATCGCTTCAACAACGGCGGCAGCATCACCGGCCTGCCGACCGGCTACACCGAGTTCGACGAAATGACCGCCGGCCTGCAGCCGACTGACCTGCTGATCCTGGCCGCGCGCCCGTCGATGGGCAAGACCACGCTGGCGCTGAACATGGCCGAATACGCCGCGTTCAAGTCGAAGAAGGCGGTGGCGGTGTTCTCGATGGAAATGTCGGCCAGCCAGTTGGCGATGCGCCTGATGTCGTCGGTCGGCCGGGTCAACGCCACCCGCCTGCGCACTGGCCAGTTGGAGGATGAGGACTGGAGCCGCGTCACCAGCGCCATTCGTTTGCTCAAGGAAACCAGGATCTTCATCGACGACACCCCGGCGCTGTCGCCGGACGTGCTGCGCAGCAAGGCGCGCCGGCTCAAGCGCGAGCACGACCTGGGCCTGATCGTGATCGACTACCTGCAACTGATGGCGGTGCCGGGCAACAGCGAGAACCGCGCGACCGAAATCTCCGAGATCTCGCGCTCGCTGAAGGCGCTGGCGAAGGAACTGAACGTGCCGGTGATCGCGCTGTCGCAGCTCAACCGCTCGCTGGAAACCCGCACCGACAAGCGCCCGGTGATGGCCGACCTGCGCGAATCCGGCGCCATCGAGCAGGACGCCGACGTGATCGTGTTCATCTATCGCGACGAGTACTACAACAAGGAATCGGCCGACAAGGGCCTGGCCGAGGTCATCATCGGCAAGCAGCGTAACGGCCCGACCGGCAGCATTAAGCTGAAGTTCTTCGGCGAATACACACGCTTCGACAACCTAGCGCACGATTCGGTGGGGAGTTTCGAGTAGTTGGCTTTCCCTCTCCTCTCGTGGGAGAGGGGAGCGAGCGCAGCGAGCGCGCTTCTGTTTCTGCGAAAAGCCGACCCCTCTCCCTCGTGCGCTACGCGCACGTTTCCCTCTCCCACGAGGGGAGAGGGAGTGACGCCGGCGGGTTTACAATCCTGCCACTGCATCCGAGCCAAGCCCATGTCCGAAATCCTCACTCCCGTTTCCTTCGGCGAACTGCTCGACAAGATCGCGATCCTGCAGATCAAGTCCGAGCGCATGACCGATCCGGCCAAGCTGGCCAACGTGCGCAACGAACTGTCGGCGCTGGAGAAGACCTGGATGGCGCACCCGGCCGCCGGCGGCGACGTGGCCAAGCTGCGCGCCGAGTTGAAGGCGGTCAACGAACGCCTGTGGGAGATCGAGGACGACATCCGCCTGAAAGAGAAGGCGCAAGCCTTCGACGCCGAGTTCATCCGCCTGGCCCGCAGCGTCTATTTCGAGAACGACGAGCGCGCGCGGATCAAGAAAGAGATCAACCTGGCGCTGGGGTCGAGCTACGTCGAGGAGAAGTCGTACCAGGACTACAGGACCGGCGCGGCGCCGTAGGCGAAGCCGGCGGCCAGCCGCCGCACCAGTTCCGCCGCAGGGATTTCGCGGCAGCCGCCGGCGCTTTGCCCGGCCCACAACGGCGTCCAGTCATCGCCGCCGCGCGCCTCGGTCGCGCGGCGCAATGGCGCGCAGGCGGCGGTGGCCAGCGGGAAATCCGGTATGTCGGGATCGATCGGCCCGTATTCGCGCATGGCGCGATTGACGATGCCGCGCGCAGGGCGTCCGGTGAACACGTTGGTCAGCGCGGTGTGGCAAGCCGCTGCTGATGCCAGCGCCGCACGGTGCAGCGCACTGGTATCGGCCTCGGGGCACAACAGCCATGCCGTTCCGACTTGCACGCCCGCCGCACCCAGCGCCATCGCCGCAGCGACGCCGCGTGCATCGGCGATGCCGCCGGCCGCGATCACCGGCACGCGGACCGCGGCGGCGATCTGCGGCAACAACGCGAAGGTCCCCATTTGCCGGGTGAGGTCGTCCGCGAGGAAATGGCCGCGATGGCCGCCGGCTTCCAGTCCTTGCGCGACGACCGCGTCGACGCCGCGCGTCTCCAGCCAGCGCGCTTCTTCGACAGTTGTGGCCGAGGACAGGATCGCGCAGCCGTATCCGCGCAGCGGTGCGAGCAGTTCCTCCGCCGGCAGGCCGAAGTGGAAGCTCACCACGGGCGGCTTCCAGTCGAGCAGCAACGCCAGATCGGTCGCATCGAAGGGGCGGCGGCCGGGTCCCCTGGGGACGCTGGCGGGATCGATCCCGGCCGTGCGGTATTCCGCCAGCAACCGTGCGCGCCAGGCGGCTTCGCGCTCAGGTTGCGGCGGCGGTGGCGCATGACAGAAGAAGTTGACGTTGTAGGGCCGGTCGGTGCCCGCGCGGATCGCGGCGATTTCCTCGCGCATGGCCGACGGCGACAGCAGGGCGCAGGGCAGTGCGCCGAGCGCGCCGGCTTCGCAGACCGCGACGGCGAGACGGCTGCCCTGCACGCCCGCCATCGGCGCCTGCAGCAACGGCAGGTCGGTGTGCAGCAATTCCGTGATCGCGGGCATGGCCTTTGTGGTTCCCGGCGGCCTAGATCGTGTGGTCGTGCACGTACCGCTCGAACGCCGCGATCGCATCGTCGACGCCGACCAGTTCCATCACTCCGTCGAACTCGATCTTCGTTCCCCATTTGAGCGCGTCGGCCGGCTTGCCCAGGTACTTGCGCGCCGCCGCGTCGTACTTGTCGACGCAGTAGCGACGATCCGAATACGGGCCGCTACGGACCGGGTTGCTGGCCGCGTGCAGGCCCAGGACCTTCGTGCCCATCGCGTTGGCGATGTGCATCGGCCCCGAGTCGGGCGTCACCAACAGGTTGGCGCGCGCGAGCAGGGCCGGAAGCTGCTTCAGCGTGTCCTTGCCGACCAGATCCAGCGCGGGATGCTTCATCGCCGCGAGGATCGCGTCGGCGCTCGCGCGTTCCAGTTCGCTGCGGCCGCCGCATAGGACCACGCGCCAGCCCTTCGCGGCCGCGTGGTCGGCCAATGCCGCGTAGCGTTCGGGGAACCAGTTGCGGCGCACATGGCTGGAGCAGGGCGAGACCATCAACACCGGGGTGCCGTCGTCTTCCCATTGCCGCGCGGCCCAGTCGTAGGCCTCGTCCGGCACCGGCAGGTTCCAGACCACCTCGGTCTGCTTCAGCCCCAGCGGTTCGCAGAAGCTGCCGATGGCGTCCAGCACGTGGATGCCCGGGCGGTCGGGAATGCGTTCGTTGACGAACAGCCCGTGCAGGTCCTTCGAACGCGACCTGTCGTAGCCGATCCGCCGCCGCGCCGGCACGAACGCCGACAGCAGATTGGCGCGGAAGGCCACCTGCATCTGCAGTAGTGCGTCGAAGCTTTCGACCGGCAGTTCGCGGCGCAGCGCGCGCATGCCGGCCAGCCCGGTTTTCTTGTCGTAGACGTGGAGCCGCACGTCGGGCAGGCCGTCGAGCAGCCTGTGTCCGGCCTTGTCGATGATCCAGTGCAGGTGTGCGTCCGGCCAGGCGCGGCGCAGGGTGTGCACCAGCGGCAAGACGTGGGTCACGTCGCCGAGGGCGGACAGGCGCAGCAGGCAGAGCGAGTGGGGAATTTGCGGCAAGTGTTGTTAGACTCGCGAAGATGACTGGGTTCGATGCGACAGAAGGGCTGACGCCGTTCCGCGAAGAGCGCGGTTACGGCGCGATTCTGTTCGACCGCAAGCGGTTCCGGCAAGCCGAGCCGGCGTGGATGTCGCCCGCGCATTGGGGCGAACGTTCACGTCCGGTGAGCAGCGGCGGGCGCGGCGGTGCATGGTTCGTCGACGCGCCGTTCGGCCAGGCGCTGCTGCGGCAGTACCGGCGGGGCGGCCTGGCCGCCAATTTCAGCCGCGACCGCTACCTGTGGCGCGGCGCGGCGCGTACGCGCAGTTTCGCCGAATTCCGCCTGACCCGCCTGCTGCTGGAGCAGGACCTGCCGGTGCCGCGGCCGATCGCCGCCAGCTACGTGCGCGAAGGCCTGAGCTACCGCGCCGCGATCCTGCTGGAACGGCTGCCGGACGTGCGCAGCTTCGCTGACCGTCTGCAGCTCGCCGGCGGCGACGCGCCGTGGGAGGAAACCGGCCGGCTGATCGCGCGTTTCCATCGCGCCGGACTGGATCACGCCGACCTCAATGCGCACAACATCCTGTTCGACAGCGGCGGCAAGGGCTGGCTGATCGATTTCGACCGCGGCGTGCTGCGGATCCCGGCCACGCGCTGGCGCGAGGCCAACCTGTCGCGGCTGCTGCGTTCGGTGCTGAAACTGGACGGCCAGCGCGGGCGCGATGCGGTGCACCGCGACTTCGCCCGCCTGCGCCGCGCCTACGACATCGCCTGGGAGCGCGGCATCTGATGGCGCGGCTTCTGAGGGTGGTTCCGACATGACGTGGGCCTTGCGCTTCCAGGGCGTCGGCAATGCCTTCGCCACCGAACTGGGCTCGGCGATGGCCACGATCGAGCGCGACGGCGCACCGTGGCTGACCATCGACTGCGGTGGGGAAGGGCTGAGCCATTACCTCGAACAGTACGGCGGCGCGTATCCCGACGCGATGTTCGTCACCCACGCGCACCTGGACCACGTGTCCGGCTTCGAGCGGCTGTTCGTCAGCGCGTATTTCTTCGAGGCGCGGCGCGGCAAGGTCAGGCTGTACGTGCCCGCGGCGCTGGTGCCGCTGCTGCACCAGCGCGTCGGCGAGTACCCGAACGTGCTGGCCGAGGGCGGCACCAACCTGTGGGACGCTTTCCAGTTGATCCCGGTCGGCGACCACTTCTGGCACGACGGCGTGCGCCTGGAAGTGTTCCCGGTGCGCCACCACTGGCCGCAGAGCGCCTTCGGCCTGCGCCTGAAGGGCAGCCTGACCTGGAGCGGCGACACCCGGCCGATCCCGGAAATGCTGGCCAGGTTCGCCGACGATGGCGAACTGATTGCCCACGACTGCGCGCTGCACGGCAATCCCTCGCACAGCGGCATCGACGACCTGGAACGCGAATACCCGCCGGAACTGCTGAAGCGCTGCGTGCTGTACCACTACGCCGGCGCGGCGGACGGCGCGGCGCTGGCGGCGCGCGGCCACCGCATCGCGCATCTGGGCGAAGTCGTCGAACTGGCCGAACCGACCGCATTGCGTGTCGGGCAGGTAAGCCTGGATTGAAGAGCCCCCTTTGTTAAGGGGGCGCGCCGAAGGCGCGGGGATAGGTGGCATGCGCCCGGGGCCCGAAATTCGCGCAGCAAATTTTGGGATTTCCAATGCGCGATGCGCATTGGAAATGGCGATGGCCCCGCCGGCTGACCTCGGCGCCCGCATCGACCGATACCGTTGCTGCCTTCCGGCCCTGGCGGGGTTTTCGATCTAGCGTCGCGAGGGACCGACGGGGCCACCATAGAGACGATGCGTGCGCGACGCATTTGTTCATTTTAAAGCCCGCACATAGATGTACAGGCTTTTGCGAGGGACTCGCATTTACTAATCTGGCGGAGAGAGGGGGATTCGAACCCCCGAAGCGCGGTTTAGACGCTTACACACTTTCCAGGCGTGCTCCTTCAACCACTCGGACACCTCTCCGGGACCCGGGAATGGCTTTCTGGCCGTTTCGGGACCGCGAATTCTAGCCGGAGTGGCCACTTATTGCGAGTACCGGCCACGGAAAGGCAAAGCCGTCGGCCATTCATGGACCCAAGCCGTTGCGACGGCCCGGATATCCGGTTGTTGGAAGGAGCCCCGGGGCACGGCACAATGGCGGCATGTCGTATCTTGTCCTCGCCCGCAAGTGGCGTCCGAAGCGTTTCGCCGAACTGGTCGGGCAGGAGCACGTGGTCCGCGCCCTGACCAATGCGCTGGACAGCGGCCGCGTCCACCACGCCTTCCTGTTCACCGGCACCCGCGGCGTCGGCAAGACCACCATCGCCCGCATCTTCGCCAAGTCGCTGAACTGCGAGCGCGGCGCCGGCGCCGATCCCTGCGGCGAATGCGAGACCTGCCTGGCGATCGACGCCGGCCGCTACATCGACCTGCTGGAAATCGACGCCGCGTCGAACACCGGCGTGGACGACGTGCGCGAGGTGATCGAGAACGCGCAGTACATGCCCAGCCGCGGCAAGTACAAGGTCTACCTGATCGACGAAGTGCACATGCTGTCGAAGGCGGCGTTCAACGCCCTGCTGAAGACGCTGGAAGAGCCGCCGGAGCACGTCAAGTTCTTGCTCGCCACCACCGATCCGCAGAAGCTGCCGGTGACGGTGCTGTCGCGCTGCCTGCAGTTCAACCTGAAGCGGCTGGACGAAGGCCAGATTTCCGGGCAGATCGACCGGATCCTGAAGGCCGAGGGCATCGACGCCGACGACGGCGCGATCCGCCAGATCGCCAAGGCCGCCGACGGTTCGCTGCGCGACGGCCTGTCGCTGCTGGACCAGGCCATCGCTTATGGCGGTTGTGGAGCGGGGGGCGGCAAGCTGGACGACGCCACCGTCGCGACGATGCTCGGCACCGTGGACCGCACCCAGGTTGGCGCGATGCTGGATGCACTGGCCGCAGGCGACGGCGCGGCGTTACTCGACACCGTGGCCAGACTGGCCGATTTCTCGCCGGACTGGGGCGCGGTGCTGGAAGCATTGGCCGAGGCCCTGCATCGCATCCAGGTGAAGCAACTGGTGCCGGAAGTCGCCGTCGAAGCCGACGGCCTCGACGCGGCCGCGTTCGCCGCGCGCCTGCGTCCGGAAGTGGCGCAGCTCTGGTACCAGATGGCGATCAACGGCCGCCGCGACCTGCCGCTGGCGCCAAGTGCCCGTGCCGGTTTCGAGATGAGTGTGCTGCGGATGCTGGCGTTCCGCCCGGCGCAGGCCGGCGACGCCGCGCCGGCGGCCGCGCAGGCCAGCGGCAGTGCGACCACGGCCGGCACGCCGCCCGCGCCGTCGATGGCGGCGCAGCAGTCGGCGCCCTCTCCGATCGCCCGGCCGCGAGTCGCGGAAGAAAGTCGGGACGAGGCGTATTCCGCCGGCGTTCGCGAACCGGCGGCGGCAAAGGCAACGGCCTCTTTTTCCCGCGAAGACGAAGCGGTCGATGCAGGAAAGGCCGGATCGCCGATGCCAGCGCGCGGCATCGCCGATGCCGAGGAATGGCTGGCGCTGGTCGCCGCCTGCAACCTGCGCGGCCCGTCGAAGGAACTGGCGGCCAACACCGCCTTCGTCGATTACGCGGACGGCGTACTGAAGCTGTCGTTGCCGGCCGGTTTCGAGTACCTGCGTTCGGAGCGGTCGCTCGGCGACCTGGCCGCGGCGCTGGCGCCGGCGCTGGGCGCCGCGCCGCGGATCGCGTTCGAGGCCGGCGCGTCGACCGCGCAGACGCTGGCGCAGGTCAATGCGGCCCGGCGCGACGAGCGCCAGAGCGCCGCCGAGGAGAGCTTCATGAACAACCCGGACGTGCGCCTGCTGATGGCGCAGGGCGCGAAGCTGGTGCCGGATTCGATCCGCCCGTTCGACAATTGACCGAGGGAAACCCTACATGCGTGGAAACATCGCCCAACTGATGCAGCAGGCGCAGAAGATGCAGGAGAACCTGCAGCGCGCGCAGCAGGAACTGGCCGGCCTGGAAGTGACCGGCAATGCCGGCGGCGGCATGGTCGGGGTGACCCTGACCGGCGCCAAGGAGTGCCGCAAGGTGCGCATCGATCCGTCGCTGCTGTCCGACGCGGAGATGCTGGAGGACCTGATCGCCGCCGCCTTCAACGACGCCTCGAACAAGGTCGACGCCGAATCGAAGGCGAGGATGGGCGCGGCCACCGCCGGCATGCCGCTGCCGCCGGGGATGAAGCTGCCGTTCTGATTTCTGGCCCGTCATTCCCGCGAAGGCGGGAATCCAGCGACTCGGCTTTGCCTTTGCGTTTGAAACAGGACAGCGAAAGACACTGGATTCCCGCCTTCGCGGGAATGACGGGCAAGAGCCAATGACCGCCTCCCTCCTCGAACAATTGATCGAATCCCTGCGCGTGCTGCCCGGCGTCGGCCCCAAGGGCGCGCAGCGCATGGCCTATCACCTGCTGGAGCGCGAACGCGAGCGCGGCCTGCAACTGGCCGGGGTGCTGGCCGAGGCGCTGGAGCGCATCGGCCATTGCGCGCAGTGCCGCGACTTCACCGAAGGCGAGGTCTGCGCGGTCTGCGCCAGCGCCAGCCGCGACCGCCAGTTGCTGTGCGTGGTGGAATCGCCGGCCGACCGCCTCGCCATCGAGCAGGCCACCGGCTACCGCGGCGTCTATTTTGTGCTGCAGGGCCGGCTGTCGCCGCTGGACGGGATCGGCCCGCGCGAACTGGGCCTGGACAGGCTGGCCGAACGCCTGGCTGCCGGTGAGGTGGCCGAAATGATCATCGCCACCAACCCGACCGTCGAAGGCGAGGCCACCGCGCACTACCTGGCGCAACTGGCGCGCCAGCACGGGGTCAAGCCCAGCAGGCTGGCGCACGGCGTGCCGCTGGGCGGGGAACTGGAATACGTCGACCGCGGCACGCTATCGCACGCCTTCGGCTCGCGCAGCGAGATGCCTCCGTAGGCGCGGCGCGAGCCGCGAAGGCTTTTCGTTCCGTGGCCGAAAGCCTTCGCGGCTCATGCCGCTCCTGCACAATCAAACAATCCGTTTCGTGAGGAGACCCCGATGACCGACAACGACACCATCTTCGGCAAGATCATCCGCCGCGAGATCCCGGCGACGATCGTGTACGAAGACGACGACATCCTCGCGTTCAAGGACATCGCCCCGCAGGCGCCGGTGCATGTGCTGTTCATCCCGAAGAACGTGCACATCCCAACGCTCGACGACGCCGGCGCGGGCGATGCGGAACTGATCGGCAAGCTGGCGCTGGCCGCGGCCGAATACGCGCGCCGCGAGGGGTTCGAGCAGAACGGCTATCGCATCGTGATGAACTGCCGCGGCGACGCCGGGCAGACCGTCTACCACATCCACCTGCACCTGCTGGCCGGCGCGCCGCTGGGGCATTTCGGCGCGTAGGGCGCGCGGAAAGCGCCTTCGCCATTCTTGGCGGTCGACTTGGGTCGCGTGCCGGGAACGCGGAAGAAAAAACGCCGCTCATCGAGCGGCGTTTTTTCGTCGGGCTTCGGGTGGGCTCACCACCAGCCGCGGTAGCCCCAGCGCGGGCCCCACCAGTACGGGCCCGGGCCCCAGAACGGGTCGTAGTACGGATACGGGCGGACTTCCACTTCGCGCACCTGCGGCCACAGGTAGACCACGTCGGCGGCAACCTTCGGCAGCTTGTAGTCGTATTCGCCGATGCGCGCGGTCTCGTAGCCTTCGATGCGGCCGATGAAGGTGACTTCGCGGCCGGGCGCGAACACCGCCGGGTCGTAGAAGCCGGCGCGGCAGGCGATGAAGCGGCCGTCGGTGGCGTCGGGCGTGCCGCTGGTCGGGCGGCCGGTGGCGTTGAGCGGACGCGACAGCAACTGGAAGCAGGTGCTGTCCGGGCCGGGCGTGGTTTCGACGATGCTGCCGCCCCAGCGCACGCTGGAGCCGACCTGCGCGCCGGCGGTCGCGTCGCGCGGCGTGACCGGCGTGTAGGTGCCTTGCAGCGGCTTGGGCGCGGTGGCGCAGGCGGCCAGCAGGACGCTGGTTGCGGCGATCATCAACAGGCGGGTCTTCATCGGCATCACTCCAAGGGAAACTTCATGGCGGTTATCGGTCTTCATTTCTCCGGGCGGTGCCGGCGCAAGTCCCTGAGCAGCGCGTCCGCATCGGCGACTGCGGCAGCGTATCGCGCGTCGGCGAAACGGCGGCTGAGCGGCAGCAGGGCCGGGCCGAGGTCGGGCCGCATCCGGGCCACGCGCCGCGCCCAGTCCAGCGCCGGTTCGTGCGCTTCGCGGCCCAGCCCCAGCCGGTCGTAGCGCCGGTCCAGCCGGTGCCAGGCGCGCAGCAGCGGGTCGCGTTCGCGCTCGCCGCGCGCCAGCAGCCAGACCATGCCGGCCAGCGCCAGCAGCGCGGTCACGGCGAACAGCCCGCCCAGCGTGCGGCCGTCCAGGCGCTCGATGCCCAGCGGCTGCAGCAGGGCCTGCTGGCGGCCGGCGTTGAAGCCCAGCACCAGGTCGTTCCAGCCGCGCCGCAGCCAGTCGCCGAAGTCGCCGATCCGGCCCAGCCGGGCCAGGCCGCCTTCGCTGGCGGCGGCGCGCTGTTCCAGCGTGTCGTAGATGCGTTCCGGCGCCACCGCCGCGGTCGGGTCCACCCGCGTCCAGCCGCGCTGCGGCAGCCATACCTCGGCCCAGGCGTGCGCGTCCATCCGCCGCACCACCCAGTAGCCGCCGAAGGGGTTGCGGTAGCCGCCGACGTAGCCGGTGACCACCCGCGCCGGGATGCCGGCGGCGCGCATCAGCACGACGAAGGCGGAACTGAACTGTTCGCAATAGCCGCGTTTCTGGTCGAACAGGAATTCGTCGACGCCGTCGCGTCCCGGCAGCGGCACGTCCAGGGTGTAGCCGAACTCGGCGCGGACCCAGTCCAGCGCGCGGCGGACGATGGCGGCATCGTCGTCGCCGGCCTGCCCCCGCCATTGCCGCGCCAGCGCCAGCGTGCGCGGGTTGCGGTCCGGCGGCAATTGCAGCGCGATCCGGCGCAGGGTGGGGCGCAGTTCCGGCTCGAAACTTTGCGGCGGCGAGGACTGCATCCGCCAGCGGGTCAGCGCGCTCAACGGCCGCGGCGCGTACAAGCCGTAGTCGAACGACAGCGACGCGCCCGCTGGCGCGGCCAGCGGCAGGTCCAGCGCGACCAGTTGCCGGCGGTCGGTGGCTTCCAGCTCGATCTCGTAGTCCCAGCGTGCGGCCTGCAGCGTCGCCGGTGCGGGAGGCAGGCCGCGCAGCCACGGCGACTGCGTCCATTCGCGGCCGTCGAAATCCCACAGCACCGGCCCGCGCCAGTACATTTCCTGAGGGCTAGGAGTGGGGCCGAAGAACTGCGCGCGCAGGGCCGGGGTGTCGTCGGCCATCAGGTCCAGCCACTCGCCCGGCGCCATCCGGTCGGACAGGCCGGGACGGGCCAGCGCGCGTTCCGGCACGCCCCACAGAGGCGAGGCCAGCCGCGGGAACAGCCAGAACGCGGCCAGCGCCAGCGGCAGGCCCAGCGCCACCAGCCTGCCGGTGGCCAGCAGCCGTTGCCGCAGCGGCGGCGCCTCGCCGGCGATTTGCGCTTCGGCGTCGGCCAGCCGTTGCAGCGCCAGCAGGCCGGCCAGCGCGGCCAGCAGGCCCAGCGCCATCGTCAGCGGTCCCTGGTCGAGCAGAAAAGCGGCGAACGGCGCGAACAGGGCGAAGCCGGCCAGGCTGCGCGCGTCGCGCAGGCTGTGCGCCTCGGAAGGCTTGATCGCCAGCATCGCGGCGAGCAGGGCGCAGCCGGTGTCGCGGCCGAAGCGCGTTCCCATCACCCACAGCACCGCGGCCAGCATCGCCAGCGCCAGCAGCAGGCGCAGCAGCATCGGCAATGGCTTGCGCCACGACAGCGTGGCCACGAGCAGGGCGGTGACGCCGATGCCGATCGCGAGCCGGCCGGGCAATTGCAGCAGCAGCGGTAGCAGGGCCAGGCCGCCGGCGGCCAGCGCCCAGGCGTGGGTGTCGGCGTCGAGGGGTATGGTGGGTTTCGTACTCATGCTTGCCGCGAAGCCTCGGACCTGTCGTTGCTCTTGCTCGTCATTCCTGCGAGGGAGGCAAGACGAACAACGGCAATAAAGCGTTCCGCGCTGGCGCGCGGGTTACTTTTCTTTGCTTGTGCAAAGAAAAGTAACCAAAAGAAAGCACACCCTGCCTTCGCGCCCTCCGCGCTGCGCGCGGAGGGTTCGCTCCGCCGACGGGATTTTTCGACGCGGCATCCTGCCGCGGCGAAAAACGGCGCACATCCCTGTGCGCCGCCCTGCGGGTTATTCCCGCCGGCTCCGCCGCTGCGGAAGGGGCTCGAAGTCAAAAGCCACGTCAAAATCAACGGCAACGGTAAAAGCGATTCGCGTGCGGGTTGCCGTTCGGCGGTGGAAAGCCAGCGGGATCGCGGGTGGGAACGGATCATCGCGACCTCATCCTTCCGGCATCAGCGCCAGCGCGCGCAGGCACAGGTGGCGGTGCGAAGGACCGTGCGCCGGGCCCAGTGCGGGCTGGCCCGGCAGGCGCAGGCGATAGCGGCGGCCTTCGCGTTCGGCCAGGTCGATCCATGCGGCCAGGCGGCGGATGCGCAGTTCCCACGGCAGCGAGGACAGCGCGAACCAGTCGAGCACGGTTTCGGCGCCGACCGGCTGCTCGTATTCGCGCACCAGCAGGGCGTCGCGCCGCGCCGAGGGTTTCCATGCGATCGCGCGGCGGGCATCGCCGGCGCGGTACGGGCGCAGGTGGTGGACCTCGTCGCCGGCCGGGTGCAGGCGCGCATGCGCGCTGCCGCCTTCGCCGCCGGGCAGGGGAGGCGGTTGCGGTTCCGGCGCGGGGTAGACCAGCAGCGGCGTGTCCGGCCAGATCCACGACCACGCCAGCGCCAGTCCCAGCGGCTGCGTGGTCGATATGCGGATGCGCGGCAGCGTAAGCCAGCCGCGGCGCACGGTCGGCAGGTCGAACTCGACGACGGCTTCGTCGCCGAATGTCGGTGCGCGCGCGCGTTGTCCGTCGACCTGCAGGCTTAGTCCGCGTCGCAGGCGTCGGTCGCGCACGGCCAGCGCCAGGTGCGTGCGCAACGCATTGCCGGCGGCGACCGGCTCGGCGGATATCGCGTCGACACGCAGGCCCGACAGTTGCAGGTGCGCGGCCACCAGGCTGGCCAGCCCGGCGGCGGCCAGCAGCAGCGCCAGCAGCAGGGCCGGGTTGTTGTTGTAATTCAGCGCGCCCAGCAGCATCGCGCCCAGCAGCAAGGCGAAGAACAGGCCGAAGCGCGTGGGCACCACGTAGACGCGGCGGCGGTCGATGGCGACGGGCAGCGGTTCGGGCTGGCGCGGCCGCGCCAGTTTTTCGATCCATCCGTCGATGCGCTTGCGCATCGACACAGGCGCGTTGCGGTTGCGCTTTGACGCGTGCGCGTCGCGTTCGCGCATCGACGTGGACACGCCGCGTTCGCCCATTCGCCTCAGTCCACCGGCACCGCGTGCAGGATTGCCTTGGCCAGCGCCGCCGCGGAGGACGCTTCTGCTTCGGCCACCAGGCGGTGCGCGGCGACCGGGCCGAACAGCGCCTGCACGTCCTCGGGCAGGACGTGGTTGCGGCCCAGCAGCAGCGCATGCGCGCGCGCGGCGCGCAGCAGGGCGATGCCGGCGCGCGGCGACAGGCCCACGCGCACGCCCGGGTGCGCGCGGCTGCGCGCCAGCAGCGCCTGCACGTAGCCGACCAAGGCGTCGCTGGCGTGCACGTCGGCGGCGGTGCAGCGCAGCACCAGCACGTCGTCGGCCGACAGCAGCGGCCGCGCCTGCGCGATCAGTTCGCGGCGGTCGGCGCCGGCCAGCAGGGCGCGTTCGGATTCGGCGTTCGGATAACCCAGCGCCATCCGCAGCAGGAAGCGGTCCAGTTGCGAATCCGGCAGCGGATAGGTGCCGGACAGGTCGACCGGGTTCTGCGTGGCGATGACGAAGAAGGGCTCGGGCAATGCGCGGGTGACGCCGTCCAGCGTCACCTGGTGTTCGGCCATCGCCTCCAGCAGTGCGCTCTGCGTGCGCGGCGGCGCGCGGTTGATCTCGTCGGCCAGCAGCACGTGGGTGAACACGGGCCCGGGATGGAACTGGAACTGGCGCGCGGTGGCATCGTAGATCGACACGCCGAGCACGTCGGCCGGCAGCAGGTCGGAGGTGAACTGCACGCGCTGGAAACCCAGGCCCAGCGTCGCCGCCAGCGCGTGCGCCAGCGTGGTCTTGCCCAAGCCGGGCAGGTCCTCGATCAGCAGGTGGCCGTCGGCCAGCAGCGCGACGAAGGCCAGCCGCACCTCGAACGGCTTGCCCAGCACCAGGGCGTTGACCTGTTCCTGCGCCGCATGCACGGCTCCGCGCAGGTCATCGGTTAGCATTTCGCGGACGGCAGTCGGCATCGCATTCCCCATCTCGTTTCGCACTCGGACGGCCCAGCGCCCATGCAGCAAGGTTCGGCACAGGTTAACAGCAGCGCGCAGCGCGCATTCGTCGCGCTGTGGCTGGCCGTGACCGTGGTCAAGATCGCGATCGCCGCGCGCCTGCCGCTGTTCGTCGACGAGGCCTTCTACTGGCAGGAAGGCCGGCATCCGGCCGCGGCCTATTCCGACCTGCCGGGCCTGACCGCGTGGCTGGCGCGATTGGGTACGGAGACAGGCTCGTTGATAGCCGGCGGCCAGCACGTGCTGGCGCTGCGCGCGCCGTTCCTGGCGATGGCGGCGCTGCTGCCGTGGCTGGTCGCGCACGTCGCCGCGCGCTGGTACGGCGAGGACAACGGCTGGCGCGCCGGCATGCTGGCGCTGCTGATGCCGCTGTCGGGCACGCTGGGCCTGCTCGCCCTGCCGGACGTGTCGATGGTGCTGGCGACGGTGCTGTGCCTGGACGCCGGCGCGCGCCTGTTGCGGGAAGTCGACGCCGGCAGCGCGGTCGAACTGGCGTTGGGGCTGGTGATCGGCGCGTTGAGCCATTACCGCTTCATCGGCGTGATCGGGGTCGGTTTCGTCGCGCTGCTGCTGTTGCCGCAGGGCCGCCGCGTGCTGATGGACGTGCGCGTGTGGATCGCGCTGGCGCTGGGCGTGGCCGCGTGGGCGCCGCTGCTGGCGTGGAACCTGGAGAACGCCGACGCCGGCCTGCGCTTCCAGTTGATCGACCGGCATCCGTGGTCGTTCCAGTGGTTCGGTTTCTCGTTCCTCGGCATACAGGCGCTGCTGGTGACGCCGTTGCTGTTCTGGGCGCTGATGCGCGTGTTCGCCGGCGCGCTGCGCAGGCCGGCGGCGCAAGCGCCGGAGCAATGGCGCTGGTTCGGATTGCTCGGCGGCGTGTCGACGCTGGGCTACTTCGCCCTGGGCTTCTTCGCCGACGTCGAACGGGTCAGCTTCCACTGGCCCTTGCCCGGTTACCTGGCCCTGCTGCTGGCGACGCCGGCGCTGCTGGCGACGTGGCCGCGGTGGCTGCGCGGGGCGACGTGGGCGATGGCCGGGCTCGGACTGGCGGCGATGCTGGGCTATTACTTCGCGGTGTCGGTGCCGTCGTTCCGCACCGCGCAGGCCGACAGCAAGTACTACCCGTACAACTTCGCCGGCTGGGACGAACTGGCGCAGGCGGTGCGCGAGGAACTGGCGCAGATGCCGCCGGGGACCGGATTGCTGGCGGACAGTTTCAAGATCGGCGCCGAGCTGGGCTTCAGCCTCGACGACGCCGACATTCCCGTGCTCGACCATCCGCTGAACCACAAGCACGGCCGCGCGCCGCAACTGCGCCTGTGGGGCCTGCAGAGCGACGGCGGCCGCTCCACGCCGACGCTGTTGGTGGCCAGCGCCACCGACGTCAAGTTTCGCGACCTGCTGGCGCACTACCAGGGCCTGTGCGAACGGGTCGGCGCGTTGCCGCCGCCGCGCGTGGTCAATGCCGACCGCGGTGCGCAGCGTTTCCTGCTGTTCCGGCTGCCGGCCGTGCGCGCGGAGGCGCCCTGCGTGCCGCCGGTGCAGGCCTATATCAATTTCCCGGGTCCCGGGGAGAGCGTGCCGGCGAAGTTCGAGGTCGGCGGCTGGGCGATCAAGGATCGCGTCGGCGTGTCCGGCGTCACCGTCACCCTGGACGGCAAGCCGGTGGCGGAAGCCGAATACGGCGCGGCGAACGGTTTCGTCGCCGGGTTCTACGACGGCCGCTCCCTCGACCCGAACCATCCGCGCGTCGGCTTCCACGCGCAGGTGGACGCTTCGGGGGTCGCACCGGGCAGGCACTGGCTGGGGATGATCGTGCACGGCGCCGACGGCAGCGACGAAACCTGGGCCGAGCGCGCGGTTCGCATCGGCAACGAATGATTCGATTCGACGAAAAGGGGGAACAACGGATGCAGGACGTGTCGCAAGCCATCGCGCTCAAGCGCGCGACGTGGATGTTCGCATTGCTGGCGGTTGCGCTGCTGGCGATGACCCTGGCGTGGCATATCCCGATGATGCTGTGGGACCACCTGGACCTGGTGCCGATGTACCAGGCCTGGCGCGAACGCGGCCTGGCTGACGCCGGCCTGTGGCAGGTGCACGACGGCAGCCACCTGCACGCGGGGGCCTATTACGTGCTGCTGGCGACGACCGCGTTGTCGCATGGGCGGCCGTGGCTGGACTGCCTGGCGAGCTTCGCGCTGCTGCTGGGATTCGCCGCGTTGGCGCTGCGCATGGCGCGTGCGACGTTCCTGCAGCGCGAAACCGGCGCGTGGGCGTGGTTCGGACTGGTCTTCCTGGCGCTGACGCCGGGGCACCTGCCCAACCTGCAATGGGGTTGGCAGGTGGCCGTGTTCCTGTGCCTGTTCGGCGCCGGCGTGTGCATCCAGGCGCTGGGGACCGGCGAGTTGAACTGGCGGCGGAACGTCGTCGCGCTGGCGGGCGCAATGTTGGCCTGCATCAGCTTTTCCACCGCGTTGGCGCTGATCCCCGCGGCGTTGCTGCTGATCGCGCTGCGCCGCGAATCGCCGTTGGCCATGCGTGGCTTGCATGCCTTGCCGTGGCTGGCGCTCGCGGCATACGGCGCGTGGCGCTACGGCGCCCTGGCCGTTCCCGGCGAAACCGGCGCCGGGCCGCTGCTGCTGGGACACTATGCGCTGAATTTCCTCGGCGGCGGCGCGGCGCGCTTTGCGCGCCATCTAGGCGTCGGCGTCACGGCACTGGCGCTGCTGGCGTCGTGGCCGCTGCTGCGCGCCGGGCTGTGGCGGCGCGAGGCGCTGCCGTGGCTCGGGTTGATCGTGTTCGGGGCCGGCAGCGCGGTGTTGACCGCGCTGGGCCGGGCCGCGCCGTTCGGCGCCGAACACGCCTTCGCGTCGCGCTACGTCAGTTTTTCCTCGATGTTCTGGCTGGGGTGGCTGGGCCTGTTCTGGTCCCTGCGCGCCGACCTGTCGCCGTGGGCGCGGCGCTGGCTGACGCGGCTGGCGATGCTGCTGACCGTTCTGATCGTGGCCAACGGACTGCAAATGGCGAAGAAAGCGGCCAGGACCGGCAAGGAAACCCGCGAGACGGCGTCGCTGATCCGCCAGTCCTGGCCGCAGGTCGACGATGCGACGTTGGCCAAGGCCTATTTCGGGCGGACCGATCTGGCCGTGCAGCGGCTGCAGGCGCTGCGCGCCTACGGCTTCGCCCCGTTCGACCCGGCGCAGGCGGAACCGGAAACGGCGCCGGCGCAGACGCCGCGCTGAGGATCACGGCAGCGCAAATCCGGCTTGCCGCAGCATCCCCGCCAGGGCGATCAGCGGCAGGCCGACCAGCGCGGTCGGATCGCGGGTCTCGATGGCGTCGAACAGGGCGATGCCCAGCCCTTCGCTCTTGAAGCTGCCGGCGCAGTCCAGCGGCTGTTCGGCGTCGACGTAGCGCCCGATTTCGCCGTCGTCGAGTTCGCGGAACCGCACCGTGGTCGTGTCCAGGGTTTCCAGCCGGACCTCGCCGCGCGTCAGGCAGGCGGCGGTGCGGAAGCGCACCGCGCGGCCGGACATGCCGCGCAACTGGGCGAGGGCGGCGTCGCGGGTGCCGGGCTTGCCCAGCAGGCGGCCGTCGTCCAGTTCGGCGACCTGGTCGGAGCCGATCACCCAGCTTTCCGGCTGGCGGCGGGCCACGTCGGCGGCCTTGGCCCGCGCCAGCCGCTGCGCCAGCGCGGCGGCGGATTCGCCGGCCAGCGGGGTCTCGTCGGCCTCGGGCCGGGCCACGTGGAAGGGCAGGCGCAGGCGTTCCAGCAGTTCGCGGCGGTAGCGCGAGGTCGAGGCGAGGATCAGCGGCATCGGTGGCGGTCCGGGCGGGGGCCGGCAAGTCTGCCGGTTCGCGGCGGCCCGACCAAGTTTGACACTGCCGCGACATCCCCTTGATAATTACGCGCTTATGTCCACGGACACCCACGGATTCGGCCACGAGCAGCAGGCGGTGGACGCCTGGCGCGCGGTGGCGGGGCGGCGGCGGTTCGAGGGCCGCACGCCGCTGGCGGCGTTCCGGCGTCTGGACGGGTTGCTGACCGACGCGCAGGGCGAAGTCGCCTGGAGCCTGCAGTTCGACCGCGACGCCCTGCAGGTGGCGTGCGCGGAACTGCGGGTCGAAGCGGAATTGCCGCTGGAATGCCAGCGCAGCCTGCGCAGGTTCCTGCTGCCGGTGCGGGTCGTGCAGCGGCTGGGCCTGCTACGCGCGGGTAGCGGCAGCGAGGAAGCGGACGAGGCCGCGCTGCCGCCGGACTACGAGGCGCTGCTGGTGCCGCCGGACGGGCACCTGCGGTTGCTGGACATCGTCGAGGACGAACTGGTGCTGGCGGTTCCGCCGGTGCCGGTGGAGCCGGGCTCGGAAGCGGTGGAACGCGACTGGCCGGCCCAGGAAGCAGAATTGGCGAAAGCCAACCCCTTCGCGGCGCTCGCGTCGTTGAAGAAAAACTGACCATCTCGGTGGCAGCATTGTTCAGTTCAATGCAATACAACTAAAAAACCACTTGGATACAACTTGTTGATTGGAGCAAGACCATGGCCGTACAGAAATCCCGAGTCACCCCGTCCCGCCGCGGCCAGCGCCGCTCGCACGACGCCCTGACCGCCAAGCAGTTGTCCACCGACCCGACCAGTGGCGAGACCCACATCCGTCACCACGTGACCGCCGACGGCTACTACCGCGGCAAGAAGGTCATCCAGACCAAGTCCGCGGTCGTCGACGAAGAATAAGCCGACCCCGGGCCGTTCCCGCCGCGCGGCGCGTCGCGCGGCGCGGATGATGCGGCCCGCATCGCCGATGCCCGGCATCGCCGGGCCTTCCACGGGTCCTCAACGGGAGCAAGCATGACCGAGCCGGCCAGCCACGGGCAGGCGTCCTCCGGGCGCATCTATTCACGCATCGCCGGCACGGGCAGCTACCTGCCCGAGAAGACGCTGACCAACGACGACCTGTCGAAGATGGTCGACACCAGCGACGAGTGGATCCGCTCGCGCACCGGCATCCGCGAGCGCCACATCGCCGCCGAAGGCCAGACCACCGCCGACCTCGGCCACCAGGCCGCCCTGCGCGCGATGGAAGCGGCCGGCGTGGGCGCCGCCGATCTCGACATGATCGTGGTCGGCACCACCACGCCCGACCTGGTGTTCCCGTCCACCGCCTGCCTGATCCAGGCCCGCCTGGGCGCCGAGGGCTGCGCCGCGCTGGACGTCAACGCCGCCTGTTCGGGCTTCGTCTATGCGCTGAGCGTGGCCGACAAGTTCATCCGCTGCGGCGACGCCAGGACCGTGCTGGTGGTTGGCACCGAAACCCTGAGCCGCATCGTCGACTGGACCGAGCGCACCACTTGCGTGCTGTTCGGCGACGGCGCCGGCGCGGTGGTGCTGAAGGCCGACGAACAAACCGGCATCCTCAGCACCCACCTGCACGCCGACGGCAGCAAGAAGGATCTGCTGTGGAACCCGGTCGGCGTTTCCGCCGGCTTCAAGCCCGGCGAGGCGAACTGCGGCGCCAAGATCAACATGAAGGGCAACGACGTCTTCAAGTACGCGGTGAAGGCGCTCGACGGCGTGGTCGACGAAACCCTCGCCGCCAACGGCCTGGACAAGAGCGACCTCGACTGGCTGATCCCGCACCAGGCCAACCTGCGCATCATCGAAGCCACCGCCAAGCGCCTGGACATGTCGATGGACCAGGTGATCGTCACCGTCGACCGCCACGGCAACACCTCGTCCGCTTCGGTGCCGCTGGCGCTGGACGCCGCGGTCCGCTCCGGTCGCGTGCAGCGCGGCCAGTTGCTGCTGCTGGAAGCCTTCGGCGGCGGCTTCACCTGGGGTTCGGCGCTGATCCGCTACTGACGGCCGGCCCGCGCGCCGCCGTCGTTTCCGCATTCGCCAGACCATCCGCCATGGATTCCTCCATGGCGGCGTCGCCATGCGCCCGTGACCGCCGGTTGGCTGGCGTTACAACAACTTTACGACAGACTGATAACATTTTTCCGACATCGCCCTCCCCACGGGCGTCGCCGGAGGCCGCCGATGGTCGAGTCGATCACCTTTCAGGGGCGTCGCGCCTGGCTCAAGCAATACGGAACCCACCACCGCGGCGGTGCGTTGCGCCTGCTGGACGGCGTGGCCGACTGGCTGGACGCCGCCGCGCTGAAGCCGCCGCCGCACCATTCCGGCGCGCGGGCCAAGCAGACCGAGATGCGCCGCCTGGGCGAACTGCGCGCGCAGGGCGTGCACGTGCCCGAAGTGCTGGGCGACGGCAAGGCGACCCTGATCCTCAGCGACAACGGCCCGTCGCTGGGCGCATGCATGGGCGAGGCCGCCAACGATCCGGTGCGGCTGGACATGCTGACCGCGTCGGCCGCCGATGCGATCCGCCGCGGCCACCGCGACGGCGCCTATTTCGGCCAGCCGGTGCCGCGCAACATGACCTTCGACGGCGAGCGCATCGGCTTCATCGACTTCGAGGAAGATCCGCTGGAAGTGATGACCCTGGAGCAGGCGCAGGCGCGCGACTGGCTGCTGTTCGCCCACGGGGCCTCCAAGCGCTACGCCGACCGTCCGCAGGCGCTCGCTGGCCTGCTGCACGAGCAGTTGAGCGGCGAGGCCGAAGAAGTCGTGGCGCACGCCAACCACGTGGCGACGCGATTGGGACGGATCACACGCATGGGTCGGCACCTGGGCCGCTATGCGCGGCTGACGGCGCAGGCGGTGCTGGTCGTCCAGGTGGCCAGCACGTTCGCGCTGGTGCTGGGCGTGGCGCTGGGCTTCGACTGGCTGCTCGACGGCGAACTCGACCTGTTGAAGTTCCTGGCCTGATCGCGGCCCCGCGCATACGCCCGGGTACAGACAGGCGACGCGTTTCGCACGTATCATCGCCGCTCGTTTTCCCGACGGACGACCGTGTGACCGCCGCGCAAACCGCTTTCGTTTTCCCCGGCCAGGGCTCGCAATCGCTGGGCATGCTGGCCGAACTGTCGGAACTGCATCCCGGCATCCGCGACACCTTCGCCGAAGCCTCTGACGGCGCCGGCGTCGACCTGTGGGCGCTGTCGCAGGGCGGGCCCGAGGAAATGCTCAACCGCACCGAATACACCCAGCCGGCGCTGCTGGCCGCGGGCATCGCGGTATGGCGGCTGTGGCGGCGGCAGGGCGGCGTCGCACCGTCGCGCCTGGCCGGCCACAGCCTGGGCGAATACACCGCGCTGGTGGCGGCGGGGGCGCTGTCGCTGAAGGACGGCGCGCACCTGGTGCGCCTGCGCGGGCAATTGATGCAGGATGCCGCCCCGGAAGGCGTCGGCGCAATGGCGGCGGTGCTGGGCGCCGACGAGGCGCTGGTCGCGGAAGTGTGCGGGCAGGCTTCCGACAGCCAGGTCGTGGTGCCGGCCAACTTCAATTCGCCGGGACAGGTCGTCGTCGGCGGCGACGCCGCCGCAGTCGAGCGCGCCATCGCGCTGCTGACCGAGCGCGGCGTGCGCAAGGTGGTGAAGCTGGCGGTCAGCGTGCCTTCGCACACGCCGCTGATGCGCGAGGCCGCCAACCGACTGGCCGCGGCGATGGCCGGACTGCGCTGGAACGCGCCGCAACTGCCGGTGGTGCAGAACGTCGATGCGAAGGTCCACGACGGCATCGACGCGATCCGCGATGCGCTGGTGCGCCAGTTGTACCTGCCGGTACGCTGGACCGAATGCGTGCAGGCGCTGGCTTCGGATGGCGTCGTCCGCATCGCCGAATGCGGTCCCGGCAAGGTGCTGACCGGATTGGTCAAGCGCATCGACAAGTCGCTGGATGCGCGCTCGCTGGCGTCGCCGGCGGATTTCGCCGGTGCGCTGGAAGAATGGAAGTAGGGCGGTTGCCGATTCCGGGTTGCCGGTAAGGGCTGCCACCGCATCCGGCGGCTCATTAGCGACCGATAAACTTCTGAAAGAAAAACCGAGAGATTGCAGACATGACCGAACTCCTGAAAGGCGAGATCGCCCTCGTCACCGGCGCCAGCCGCGGCATCGGCGCGGCGATCGCCGACGAACTGGCGGCGCAGGGCGCGACCGTGATCGGCACCGCGACCAGCGAGGCCGGCGCCGCCGCCATCGGCGAGCGCTTGGCCGCGCATGGCGGCGCGGGCCGCAAGCTGGACGTCGCCGACGGCGCGGAAGTCGAGGCGCTGATCGACGCCGTCGCCAGGGAATTCGGCCCGATCGGCATCCTGGTCAACAACGCCGGCATCACCCGCGACAACCTGCTGATGCGGATGAAGGACGAGGACTGGCAGGCGATCCTCGACACCAACCTGACCAGCGTCTACCGCACCAGCAAGGCGGTGATGCGCGGCATGATGAAGGCGCGCAAGGGCCGCATCGTCAACATCGCCTCGGTGATCGGCGTGGTCGGCAACGCCGGGCAGGCCAACTACGCCGCGGCCAAGGCCGGCATCATCGCCTTCAGCAAGTCGCTGGCGAAGGAAATCGGCAGCCGCGGCGTCACCGTCAATGTGGTCGCGCCCGGTTTCATCGACACCGACATGACCCGCGCGCTGCCGGAAGAGGCGAAGACCGCGATGCTCGGCCAGATCGCGCTGGGGCGCTTCGGCGAACCGGCCGACATCGCCCGCGCGGTCGCCTTCCTTGCCGGTCCGTCGGCCGCCTACATCACCGGCGAGACCCTGCACGTCAACGGCGGCATGTACATGCCGTGATTCGTTTCCCGCGCAAGTGATTGATTGAGATATATTTTCCGGCGACTGCCCGGCGCCGCCGGATTCCACTAAACTATGGCCCGGCCGCCGTCGCCCGCGACGGCATACCGATTCTTGCAACCCCAACTCCTTACTGGAGCGATATCACATGAGCAGTATTGAAGAGCGCGTCAAAAAGATCGTTGTCGAACAGCTTGGCGTCAAGGAAGAAGAAGTCACCAACAGCGCGTCGTTCGTCGACGATCTGGGCGCCGACTCGCTGGACACCGTCGAACTGGTGATGGCGTTGGAGGAAGAATTCGAGTGCGAGATCCCGGACGAGGAAGCCGAGAAGATCGGCACCGTGCAGGCCGCCATCGACTACATCAAGGCGCACGTCAAGGCCTGATCCGCCAGCAGCAGTCGTTTCGCCGGGGCCGCGGATGCGGCCCCGCGCGTATGGGAGGCCGGCCGCGCCGGCTGCAATGAACGTAAGGAGCCGCATATGAGCCAGCGTCGCGTCGTCGTCACCGGCATGGGCATGGTTTCGCCACTGGGCAACGACCTGGCCAGCAGCTGGGACGGCATCGTCAACGGCTGCTCCGGCATCGGTCCGATCACTTCGTTCGATACCGAGGGCTACACCACCAGGATCGCCGGCGAAGTCCGCGGCTTCGATCCGACCGCCTTCGTGCCCGCCAAGGACGCGAAGAAGATGGACCCGTTCATCCACTACGGCCTGGCCGCGTCGTTCATGGCGCTGGAGGATTCCGGCCTGGAGATCACCGGGGCCAACGCCGAGCGCATCGGCGCGATCGTCGGCTCGGGCATCGGCGGCATCCACGGCATCGAGGAGCAGACCCTGCGCCTGCACGAGGGCGGCGCGCGCAAGGTCTCGCCGTTCTACGTGCCCAGCACCATCATCAACATGCTGCCGGGCCAGTTGAGCATCATCAAGGGCATCAAGGGGCCGAGCTATTCGGTGGTGTCGGCCTGCGCGACCTCGAACCACAGCATCGGCATCGCCATGCGTACCATCCAGTACGGCGACGCCGACGTGATGGTGGCCGGCGGCGCGGAACTCGGTTCGGCGCCGACCTCGGTGGCCGGCTTCTGTTCGATGAAGGCGATGAGCACGCGCAACGACGAGCCGACCAAGGCCTCGCGCCCGTGGGACAAGGACCGCGACGGCTTCGTCATGGGCGACGGCGCCGGTGTCCTGATCCTGGAGGAATACGAGCACGCCAAGGCCCGCGGCGCGCGCATCTATGCGGAACTGGCCGGCTTTGGCGCCTCCAGCGACGCCCACCACATGACCGCGCCCAGCGAGAACGGGGAAGGCCCCGCTCGCTGCCTGGTCGCCGCGCTCAAGGACGCGAAGGTCGCCACGGCCGACGTCGAATACCTCAACGCGCACGGCACTTCGACCCCGCTGGGCGACCTGGCCGAAACCCTCGCGGTCAAGCGCGCGCTGGGCGATCACGCCTACAGGATCATGGTCAGCAGCACCAAGTCGATGACCGGCCACCTGCTGGGTGCGGCTGGCGGCGTCGAGGCGATCTTCTCGGTGCTGGCGATCCACCACGGCATCATCCCGCCGACGATCAACCTGGACGAACCGGGCGAGGGCTGCGACTTGGACTACGTGCCGAACGTCGCGCGCGAGAAGAAGATCGACGTGGCCGTGTCCAACGGCTTCGGCTTCGGCGGCACCAACGGCACGCTGGTGTTCAAGCGGATTTGATCGGGCGCGGATGCGTCTGTCGTCATCCCGGCGCGAGCCGGGACCTGGCTTTTGCTCTGGCGTTTCCACAACAGCAGCGGCGAAGATCGAATGACCGGACATTCGTCCGTTGGAAGGCGCCTCCGGCTTGCGCCGGGATGACGAGCAAAAGATGATCGCCACCCACGCGCTTCCCCCCGACATCGACCTGCTGGCGCTGCACCGGCTGTTGCCTTCGCGCTACCCGCTGCTGCTGGAATCGACCGCCTCGGGCACCGCGCAGGGCCGCTGGGACATGCTGCTGATGGCGGATGGCGAAGGCCTGCGCCTCGATGCCGATGGCGCGACGCGCGATCTCGACGGCAACGCCGTCGAAGGCGATTTCCTGGCTGCGCTGGATACGCAATGGGAGGCGCAACGCATCGCCCGCGGCGATGTGTCCGAAGAAAACGCACGCTGGCCGTTCCGCGGCGGCTGGGCGCTGCTGCTGGCCTACGAACTGGCGGGACAGGTCGAACCCGTGCTCGATCTGCCGCGCGGCGACGGCATGTTGCCGGTTGCGCTCGCCTTGCGCTGCCCGGCTGCGATCCTGCGCGACCGCATCGGCGGCGAGTGCGTCGCCGTCGTGGAAGCCGGATACGCCGCGCTGCTGGAAACCCTGCTCGCCGACGTCGACGCCGCCCGCGCCATCGCGCCGTTGCCGCCATGGCAGCCGCCTTCGCGCATCGACGAGGACGAGCCGCAGGACTTCATCGACGGCGTCGGGCGCATCCTCGACTACCTCGCCGCCGGCGACGTCTTCCAGGCCAACCTGTCGCGCGGCTGGAACGCGCGTTTCGACGCGCCGCTCGACCCGGCCGCGCTGTACGCGCGCCTGCGCGAGGCCAATCCAGCGCCGTTCGCCGGCCTGTTCGCCGGCGACGGCTGGGCGGTGGTCAGTTCGTCGCCGGAGCGCTTGGTGTCCGTGCGCGGCGACGTGGTTCAGACCCGGCCGATCGCCGGAACCCGCCCGCGTTTCGAAGGCGACGACGACGCGGCGCGCATCCGCGATCTGGTCGGCAACCCGAAGGAACGCGCCGAACACGTGATGCTGATCGATCTGGAGCGCAACGACCTGGGCCGGGTCTGCGCGCCGGGCAGCGTCGAGGTCGACGAACTGATGACGGTGGAAAGCTACGCCCACGTCCACCACATCGTCAGCAACGTGCGCGGCCGCCTGCGTGCGGGAACCACGCCCGGGGCGACGATCCGCGCGACCTTTCCCGGCGGCACCATCACCGGGTGCCCGAAGGTGCGCTGCATGCAGATCATCGCCGAACTGGAGCGGACCGCGCGCGGCGCCTACACCGGCGCGTTCGGATGGCTGAACCGGGACGGCGACATGGACTTGAACATCCTGATCCGCAGCGCCGAGGTGCGCGCATCCCCGAACGGTAGTGGAGGGCAGGGCGGCGAAGCGCGCTTCCGCACCGGCGCCGGCATCGTCGCCGATTCCGTTCCCGAAAGGGAGCTGGACGAGACCCGGGCCAAGGCGCGCGGCCTGCTGAGGGCGCTGTAGGTGGGCGGACGCGAACGGACTTGTCCGCGCCTACAGATTGAGACGGCCTGCGGGTATCCTGACGCCGCAGAAACATGAACGAGGTCCCCGTGGCATCGGGCTGCAAACGCGGTTGTCGCAACATCGCCATCGTCTTCGCCCTGCTGCTGTTGGCCGCGGCGGCCGCTGGCGTGTGGCTGTGGCAGCGCTACGACGGTTTCGCCCATCGGCCGCTCGCCGGCCTGCACGCCGGCGATTCGCTGGTGGTCGAATCCGGCGACTCCTTCGCCCGCGTGCTGCGCAGGCTGCGCGAGCAGGGCGTGCGCGACGGCAACGACGTCGAGTGGCGGCTGCTGGCGCGGCGCATGGACGTGGCCGGCCGCCTCAAGGTGGGCGAATACGCGCTGGAGCCGGGCACGACCCCGCTGGCCCTGATGCGCAACATGCGCGACGGCAGGGTGATCCAGCACCGCTTCACCCTGGTCGAAGGCTGGAACATCCGCCAGTTGCGCGCCGCGCTGGCGCAGGCCGAGCCGCTGCGGCACGAAACCGCGCAACTGGACGACGCGGCGCTGATGAAGGCGCTCGGCCACGAAGGCCAGCATCCGGAAGGCCGCTTCCTGCCGGAAACCTACCTGTATTCGCGCGGCGACAGCGACCTGGACGTGCTGGCGCGCGCGCATGCCGCGATGGAGAAGGCGCTGGCGCAGGCCTGGGACAAGCGCGCGACCGGCCTGCCGCTGCAGACGCCGGACGAGGCGCTGATCCTGGCTTCCATCGTCGAGAAGGAAACCGGCGTCGCCGACGAGCGCCCGCAGATCGCCGGCGTGTTCGTGCGGCGGCTGCAGACCGGCATGCTGCTGCAGACCGATCCGACCGTGATCTACGGGCTCGGCGCCGGCTACGACGGCAACATCCGCAAGCGCGACCTGCTGACCGACACGCCGTACAACACCTACACCCGTCCCGGCCTGCCGCCGACGCCGATCGCGATGCCGGGCCGGCAGGCGCTGGAGGCGGCGACGAATCCGGCCGGCGGCGATGCGCTGTTCTTCGTCGCGGTGGGCGACGGCAGCGGCCGGCATGCGTTCTCCCGCACCGTGTCCGAACACAACGCCGCGGTCGCGCGCTATCTGCAGCAACTGCGCCAGCGCCGCACGGACGCCGCGCCACCCGCGCAGGAAATCCCGCCGCAATGACCGAAGCCGTCGTCAGCCATCCGCATTTCGTCAGCCTGGAAGGCGGCGAGGGCGCGGGCAAGACCAGCGCGCTGGCCGCGATCCGCGAGCTGCTGCAGTCGCGCGGCTTCGAAGTCGTCGCGACCCGCGAGCCCGGCGGCACGCCGCTGGCCGAGCGCATCCGCGAGCTGTTGCTGTCGCCGCACGACGAAACCATCGCCCCGGAAACCGAACTGCTGCTGATGTTCGCCGCGCGCGCGCAGCACGTGCGCGAGGTCATCCGTCCGGCGCTGCGCCGCGGCGCGTGGGTGGTCAGCGACCGCTTCACCGATTCCAGCTACGCCTACCAGGCGGCCGGGCGCGGCCTGGACGAATCGCTGGTGGCGGAACTGGAGCGACGCGTGGTCGGCCTGCGCCCCGGCCTGACCCTGCTGCTGGACCTGGACGTGCGCGAAGGCCGCGCGCGCACCGCCGGCCGTGACCTGTGGCCGGACCGGATCGAGAGCGAACAGGACGACTTCTTCGAGCGCGTGCGCGAAGGCTTCCGCCGACGCGCCGCCGCCGATCCGCAGCGCTTCCGCGTGGTCGACGCCTCGCAGTCGCCGGCCGGCGTCGCCGCCGCGGTGACGCGGGCGCTGTCGCAATGGCTGGACGCGCAGGCATGAACGCGCTGGCCTCCGGCAGCCCGGCTTCCGCCGGCAACGCGTTCTCGCCGTGGCAGCAGCGCGCCTACGAGCAGGCGGTGGCCGCGCTCGAAGCCGGCCGCCTCGGCCACGGCCTGCTGGTCTGCGGGCCGGCCGGGCTGGGCAAGCGCGCGCTGGTCGACCGGCTGGCGCTGCGCGTGCTGTGCGGCGGCGAACCCGCGCCCGGCGACCGCAACGCGCAACTAATCGCCGCCGGCACCCATCCGGACCTGCGCGTGATTTCGTTCGTGCCGACCAAGGCCGGCGACAAGCTGCGCACCGAGATCGTGATCGACCAGATCCGCGAACTGTCGCAGCAACTGGCGCTGACCCCGCAGTACGGGCAGGCGCAGGTCGCCATCGTCGACCCGGCCGACGCGGTCAACCGCGCGGCCTGGAACGCGCTGCTGAAGACGCTGGAGGAACCCGCGCCGGGCCGCTACCTGTGGCTGCTCAGCGCCGAGCCGATGCGCCTGCCGGCGACCATCCGCAGCCGCTGCCAGCGGCTCGAGTTCAAGCTGCCGCCGCGCGCCGAAGCGTTGGCCTGGCTGCGCGAACGCGGCTGGCCGGACAAGTCCGCCGCCGAGGCGCTGGACGCCGCGCGCGGCCATCCCGGCCTGGCCGACGAATGGCTGCGCGGCGAGGGCCTGGCTCTGCGCCGCCAAGTTGCCGACGACCTGGACAAGCTGGAGCGCGGGCAGGGCGCACCGGTCGAGGTCGCGCAGCGCTGGGCGGCGGACGAACATGCCGGCCTGCGCCTGCGCCACGCCGCCGACCTGGCGCTGGCCCGCGCCGCCGGCTTGACGGACCTGGCCGCGATGGACAAGCTGGCGGCGTGGTTCGACCACGCCAACCGCACCCGCGACCTGCTGCGCACGACGGTACGCGGCGATCTGGCGATGGCGGAGCTGCTGCTGGCTTGGCGCGGCGTCGGACGCGCGGCCGCTCAAACCGGGGAACGTGGAGGCAAGGCATGAACGCAGCAATGGGCGGCCGCCAGGGCATTTTGTCGCTGGCGGTCAAGGACAAGGCGCAGCTTTACAGCGTCTACATCCCCTACGTGAAGGGCGGCGGCATCTTCGTGCCGACGCCCAAGCGCTATTTCCTCGGCGACGAGGTGTTCCTGCTGCTGACCCTGCCCGAATCCAGCGAACGCCTGCCGGTGGCCGGCAAGGTGGTCTGGGTGACGCCCGCCGGTGCGCAGGGCGCGCGCACGGCCGGCATCGGCGTGCAGTTCGCCGAGACCGGCGAGGGCGAGGCGGTGAAGAACCGCATCGAAACGCTGCTGGCCGGCACGCTCAACGCGGACAAGCCGACGCATACGATGTAGCGTGCTGCCGGGGCCGGCAGGGGACATGGGGCATGCCTGCCGGAACCTGAACGATCGAGCCGGCCCGTCAACGCTGCAATCTTCCTGCCGTTAACCTTGCCGAAGCGACGCAATACCGCGTCCGCATTCGACAGGAGTCGTGCCGTGAAGAAACTTGCCGCCACCGCATTGGTCGCCCTGGGCATGCTGGCCGTGCCGGCCATCGCATCCGCTGAGACGGCCTATACCAACGCTTCGGTCAACCTTCGCACCGGTCCCGACGCCGGTTATCCGCGCATCGTCACTCTGCGCGCCGGCCAGCGCGTGGAAATCTACGGCTGCATCAACGACTGGTCGTGGTGCGACGTCGGAGTCGGCCGCGAACGCGGCTGGATATCGTCGGGTTACCTGGATTACGACTACCGCGGCCGCCGGGTCGGCGTCAGCCGCTACGGCGCCGAGATCGGCCTGCCGGTCCTGAGCTTCGTCCTGGGCGCCTACTGGGACAACCATTACCGCGGCAAGTCGTGGTATTCGCAACGCGGCCATTGGGAAAGCCATCCGCCCGCCCATGCCGGCCGTTCGCAGAACCAACCGAACCGCTCGCCGCAACAACAGCAGCAGGGCAAGCAGCAAGGCAAGCCTTCGCAGCAGTCCGGGCACCCACAGGACAAGCGCGACGACCAGCCGCCGCGGTAACCCCCAAGCGCGATGCAGAAGACGCAGCAAAGAAGCCCTCCGCAAGGAGGGCTTCCTTTTTTCAGCTTGTCGGCCGCCTCAAAGTCCCTTAAACAGGTTGCCCACCAGCAACGCCGCCAACCCGGCGGCGACGATCCAGAACGCGTGCGGCGCCAGTACCGGGATGTAGCCCAGTTTCGCCGCTACGCCGATGCCGCCCAGCAGCAGGGAAAGGAAGAAGACGCCGGTGGTGGGTGCGGACAGGTTGAACATGAAGTGTCGGTCGTGTCGGGAAATGTGGAGTGGTTTCTGGAGCACGTGATGCACGTGAAAATGCATGGCGTTTGGATCAATCCATGCCGCGCAACGACATTGGCTCGGA
The DNA here is from genome assembly GCA_047601245.1 of Pseudoxanthomonas sp. GTDB lineage: Bacteria > Pseudomonadota > Gammaproteobacteria > Xanthomonadales > Xanthomonadaceae > Pseudoxanthomonas_A. The sequence continues at coordinate 1,223,259 of JASGJU010000002.1, read as the reverse complement.
TGAATTGTCGGGTGCGTTATCCGCGACGAGCCCTCCAGGCCAACATTGCGAAAGCCACAGCTAGTGTCATGTACAGGATCACCAGCAGCCAGAACTGGGATGGATTGGCCGAAATGGTGTAGGGGTCCCTGACGACTCGATTGTAGAGCCATGGGCCATATACGCGCCCAGACGAAAGAGAGCGAACGACGGTGCCTGTGAAAAGCAATGTGCCGGCGAGGCCGAGAAGAATCCGGAAATAGCGGCTTGCTGCGGATGCGTATGGATTGTCGGGCATGTTCGATGTACAGCGCCTGGCACGCTTCAGCCGGGAAGGAAGGTTATACCGGCTTCTCGCGCAGCAACGGCGAATCCCAGCCCGGGCGCGGGGCGAAGCGGTCGCCGTGGCGATCCTGCAGGGTCTTCAGCCTTTGCAGCAGGGCGTCGGCGCCGACGCTGCGGATGTGCTGGATCGGGCCGCCGCGGAACGGGGCGAAGCCGGTGCCGAAGATCACGCCGGCGTCCAGCAGGTCGGGATCGGCGACCACGCCGTCGTGCAGGCAGGCCACCGCCTCGTTGAGCAGCGGCAGGATCAGGCGATCCTCCAGGTCTTCCGGAATCTTGTAGTCGGCCGGTACGGGCGGCTTGACCGGCTTGCTGCCCTTTTCGGTCTGTTCCCACTTGTACAGGCCCTGGCCGTCCTTCTTGCCGCGCTTGCCCGGTTCCACCTCACCCAGTGCGGCAGGGACCTGCAGGCCCAGGAACGGAGCCAGTTCCTTGCTGACGCCGGCGGCCACGTCCAGGCCGACGGTGTCGATCAGTTCGATCGGCCCCATCGGCATGCCGAACTTCACCGCCGCCTTGTCGATCGCCGCGCCGGGGATGCCTTCGGCCAGGGCGGTGGCCGCTTCCAGCATGTACGGGAACAGCACCCGGTTGACCAGGAAACCCGGGGTGCCGGCCACCGGCACCGGGAACTTGCCCAGCGCCTTGCAGAACGCGGCCAACCGGCGCTCGGTCTCGGCGGCCATCGCATCGTGGCGGATGATTTCCACCAGCGGCATCTGCGCCACCGGGTTGAAGTAGTGCAGGCCGGCGAACTGCGCCGGCCGCGCGATGTGCTCGCGCAACTCCACCAGCGGGATCGAGGAGGTGTTGGTGGTCAGCAGCGCGTCGGCCTTCAGTTTCGGCTCGAGCGACTGGTACAGGTCGCGCTTGGCTTCCGGGTTCTCGATGATCGCCTCGATCACCAGATCGGCCTGCGCCGCGCCGTCGCCGGCCAGGTCGGACTGCAGCCGCGCGGCGACCGCCGGGCGCTTGGCCGGATCCTTCACTTTCTTCTCGAACAGCGCCTGCGCGCGCTGCAACGCCGGGTCGATGAAGCGCTGCTCGCGATCCTGCAGGGTCACCTCGAAGCCCTTGTACGCGGCCCAGGCGGCGATGTCGCCGCCCATCACGCCCGCGCCGACCACGTGCACGCGGGCGATGCCGGATTCGCCCTTGCCCAGGCCCTTCAGGCGCTCGGTTAGGAAGAAGATGCGGATCAGGTTGCGCGCGGTCGGCGTGGCCGCCAGCTTGACCACGCCGCGGCGCTCGGCGTCCAGCCGTGCGCCGATGCCCTTGCCGCCGAAGCGCTCCCACGTCGAGATCAGCGCATACGGCGCCGGGTAGAACGCCTTGGGCGCCTTGCGCGCGACCTGCTTGACCATCTGCGGCGCCAGCAGCTTGCGCGCCGGCCAGGTGTTGGTGATCCAGCCGAGGAAACGCTGCTTGAACGGGCGCTTCGCGCCCTGCAGCGCCAGCGCGGCGGCGACGTCGACCAGCGTCGCCTGGTCCGTCACCTTGTCCACCAGCCCGATCGCGCGCGCGGCGTTGGCCGACAGCGCGCGCCCGGTCAGCATCATGTCCATCGCCGCCGGCGCGCCGACCAGCCGCGGCAGCCGCGAACTGCCGCCCCAGCCGGGGAAGATGCCCAGTTGCGTCTCCGGCAGGCCGATGCGGGTGGAAGCGTCGTTGCTGGCCACGCGGTAGCGGCAGGCCAGCGAGATCTCGGTGCCGCCGCCCATGCAGAAGCCGTGGATCGCGGCGACGGTGGGGAAGGGCAGCTCCGCCAGCTTCTGGAACACCATCTGGCCGCGGCGGATCGCGTCGCTGGTGGTGCCCCTGCGGTCGAATTCCTGGAATTCCTTCAGGTCCGCGCCGGCGATGAAGCCGCTGTCCTTGGCCGAGCGCAGCACCAGTCCCTTCGGCGGATCGATCGACAGGCGCTCGACGATGTCGGCCAGCTCGATCAGCACGTCCTGCGAAAAGGCGTTGACCGACGCGCCCTGGCGATCGAACGCGAGCACGACCACGCCGTCGTCGCGCTGTTCGGTGCGCCAGTGGCTGAATCGCAGCCCATCGAAGCTCGTCGCCATGCCAGGAGCCATCCGTATACGTATGGGGAAGGCGACTATCATCCCGGGGTTGTTCAGCCTCCGTCAAATCCCCATGTCTGCGGCATGGCTGCCGGCGCGGGATTGGCCGGCCGAATGCGGATCGGATGGCCCGACCCGGTTTCGTTTCGTGGGCGAGTGAACTTTTTTCCGCCCGGTGTTGTCACAGGGTCCGGTTCGATGCCGGGCCGACAGGAGTGCGGTACGGCATGGCCAATGCGGCGAGCAAACCCGATTCGTCAGCGGATCCGTCGAAGGCGGGCTTGCCGCAGGAGCTGGACCTGGAGCTGGTCGGGCGCGTACAGCGCGGCGACAGCGCTGCGTTCGACCTGCTGGTGCGCAAGTACCAGCACCGGATCGTGGCGCTGGTCGGGCGTTACGTGCACGACTGGAGCGAAGCGCAGGACGTCGCCCAGGAAACCTTCATCCGCGCCTATCGCGCGATCGGCGGTTTCCGCGGCGACGCCCAGTTCTACACCTGGTTGCACCGGATAGCCGTGAATACAGCGAAGAACCATCTCGTCGCCCACAACCGCCGCCCGCCCACCGACGACGTGGACGCCGCGGACGCCGAACAGTTCGAGTCCGGCGCGCGCCTGCGCGACACCGACACGCCCGAGCGCGAACTGATGCGGCAGGAACTGGAGCGCACCGTGATGAAGGCGGTGGACACGCTGCCGGAGGAACTGCGGACCGCGATCACCCTGCGCGAGGTGGACGGCCTGAGCTACGAGGAAATCGCGCAGAAGATGGATTGCCCGATCGGAACGGTGCGCTCGCGCATCTTCCGCGCGCGCGAGGCCATCGACGCCGAACTCCGGCCCCTGCTCGACACCCCCAGCGCCACCCGCGAGCGCAACCGTTCCTGAGCGACTTGACCATGAATTCCGATCTCCACCTCGACAAGTTCGAACTGCACTACCGGCAGCAACTGTCCGCGCTGATGGACAGCGATCTGGCGCCGGACCAGGCGCGCTTCCTGCTGCGCCGGCTGCGGCACGACGAGGAACTCAACGCGCAGTGGGAGCGCTGGCAACTGCTGGCCGACGTGCTGCGCGGACAGGCGGTGGCGCCGGCTCCGGCCGGTTTCGCCGATCGTGTCGGCGCGGCGATCGCGGCCGGCGCGGGAGCGGCGGATGCATCGCACGGCGCGCCGACGCAGGCGCGTTCGCGCGGCGGTCTGCTGCGCTGGGGCGGCGCGCTGGCGGCTTCGGTCGCGGCGGTGGCGTTGTTCGTCGGCCGCCAGCAGTCGCCGGAGGTCGAGGAAGCCATACCGCTGGCCGCGGCGCCGGTGGCGTCGCCGTCTCCGGCCGCCGCCCCATCGATCAGCTTGGCCGACGCCAGCCCCGCGGCCCGGGAAACCGTCGCCGCGCCCGTCGTCGCCACGCCTCCGCCGATCGCCGCGACGCGCCGCAGCGCCACCCGCACGCAGCAGGCCGCGCGCGTGGCCGCCGCCAGTCGCAAGCCGCAACCGCAGCGCGCGGCGGCCGGCATCGAGGCCGCGCCGACCGTCGCGCCGGTGCTGGTCGCGGATGCCGCGTCCGCAACCGCCGCGCCGTCCGACCCGTTCGCCAGCGCCGTCCGCGACGTGCACGTCCCCTCGGCGCGGCCGTGGCCGCGGTCGGTGCTGCAGGGCCTTCCGTCCGGCAACGCCTTCAGCGCCAGCTACGGCGGCAACGACGCCGTGCGCGCCTTCCATCCGTTCGAGCCGCGCGCATTGCCGGATTCGCCGCCGATCGCGCTGCCGGCCGATGCGGAGCCGCAGGACTGACTAACCTGTTTGCTCGCCACTCCCCGGATGTGGGAGCGGCGGGCAAAACGCGAGCCGCACGCCGCGATGCCGCGTCCCGTACCAACAACCCACAACCGAACAAGACGCATGAACCCGACCAACCCTCGCGCCCGCAACGGCCTGCTCGGCCTGCTGATCCTGACCATGCCGCTGGCCGCCTGCGCGCGCCCGGCGACGAACGCCGCCGCGCCCGCCGTGACCAGCTCCATCGCGCAGAGCAGCGCGCCGCAGATCGTCACCGGCCTGCCGGATTTCACCAAGTTGGTGGAGACGGTCGGGCCGGGCGTGGTCAAGATCTCGGTCAAGAGCACACCGAAGATCCAGCAGGCGCAGGGCCGCAACCGCAACCGGCAGATGCCGGGCGAAGACGACATGCCGGAATTCTTCCGCCGCTTCTTCGGGCAGGATTTCGATGGCGGTTTCCCGTTCCGGCAGCAGCCTCAGCCCAGCGCCGGCCTGGGCAGCGGCTTCATCATCTCGCCCGATGGCTATGTCATGACCAACAACCATGTCATCCAGGGCGCGGACACGGTAACGGTGACCCTGAGCGACAAGCGTGAGTTCAGGGCAAAGGTCATCGGTAGCGACAAGCAATACGACGTGGCCCTGCTGAAGATCGACGGCAGCAACCTGCCCAGCATCCGCATCGGCAATTCCGATGCGCTGAAGGCCGGGCAATGGGTGGTGGCGATCGGCGCGCCGTTCGGCTTCGACAATTCGGTGACCGCCGGCATCGTCAGCGCGCTGGGCCGCACCACCGGTCCGGTGGGTTTCATTCAGACCGACGTGGCGGTCAACCCCGGCAATTCGGGCGGGCCCCTGCTCAATACCAGCGGCGAGGTGGTCGGGATCAATTCGCAGATCTATACCGAATCCGGCGGCTACATGGGCGTCAGCTTCGCCATCCCGATCAACGTGGCGATGAAGTCGGCCGACCAGTTGAAGAAGACCGGCAAGGTCAGCCATGGCCAGATCGGCGTCGTCGTCGGGCCGATCAGCGCGGATTCGGCCAAGGGCTTCAACCTGCCCGATACGCATGGCGCCCTGGTGCAGGAAGTGCAGAAAGGCAGTGCGGGCGAGAAGGCCGGCCTGCAGCCGGGCGACGTGATCCGCTCGGTCGACGGCAAGCCGATCCTGGATTCGACCCAGTTGCCGCCGCTGATCAGTGCTATGCCGGCCGGCAGCAAGGTCACCGTGGGCGTATTCCGCAACGGCGGGCTGCGCAATTTCGACGTGGTCCTGACCCAGCTCAAGGGTTCTGACGGAGACGATGCCGAAAGCGAAGGCGATGATGATTCCTCCGATCAGCCGGAAGAAGCCGCCCAGGCCAGGTCGTCGCTGCTGGGGCTCGAGGTGGCCGATCTGAGCGCGGACGACCGCCGCCAGTTGCGGCTGGATGCCGGGCAGGGCGTGCAGATCACCGACATCACCGGGCAGGCCGCCGCCGATGCCGGCCTGCAGCGCGGCCTGATCGTGCTGCAGGTGGGCCATGCCAAGGTGAGCAACGTGGCTGCCTTCAACAAGGCGCTGGCGGGGGTGAAGCCCGGCGACGTGGTCATGCTGCTGGTGCGCAGCCCGCAGGGACGCAGCCAGTTCGTCGCGGTGACTGCCGGCAACGGCAAGGACTGACCGCTGCCGCGAATCGTTCCGGCCCGGGCCATAGCCCGGGCCGGGCTGGATGCCTGCCGGGCGTGCGATAATGCACCGCTTGACTACCCAAGACGGCCGCGCGCCGCCCCCATGCAGCCAGCTTCCATGCGGAACATCCGCAACTTCTCCATCATCGCCCACGTCGACCACGGCAAGTCCACGCTGGCCGATCGCATCATCCAGCTTTGCGGCGGCCTCGAGGCCCGCGAGATGGAGGCGCAGGTGCTCGATTCGAATCCGATCGAGCGCGAGCGCGGCATCACCATCAAGGCGCAGTCGGTGTCGCTGCCGTACACCGCGCGCGACGGCCAGACCTACCAGCTCAACTTCATCGACACGCCCGGCCACGTCGACTTCAGCTACGAGGTCAGCCGCTCGCTGGCCGCGTGCGAAGGCGCGCTGCTGGTCGTCGACGCCGCCCAGGGCGTCGAGGCGCAGTCGGTCGCCAACTGCTACACCGCGGTCGAACAGGGCCTGGAAGTGGTGCCGGTGCTGAACAAGATCGACCTGCCGACCGCCGACACCGAGCGCGCCAAGGCCGAGATCGAGGCCGTCATCGGCATCGACGCCTCCGATGCGGTCGCGGTCAGCGCCAAGACCGGCCTCAACGTACCGGATGTGCTGGAAGCCATCGTCCAGCGCATCCCGCCGCCGCAGCCGCGCGACACCGACAAGCTGCAGGCGTTGATCGTCGATTCCTGGTTCGACAACTACCTGGGCGTGGTCTCGCTGGTGCGGATCATGCAGGGCGAGATCGCGCCCGGTAGCAAGATTCTGGTCATGTCCACCGGCCGCACCCACCAGGTGGACAAGGTCGGCGTGTTCACGCCCAAGCGCAAGGAACTCAAGCGCCTGGGCCCGGGCGAAGTGGGCTGGATCACCGCCAGCGTCAAGGACGTGCACGGCGCGCCGGTCGGCGACACCCTGACCCTGGCGTCCGATCCCGCGCCGAAGCCGCTGCCTGGCTTCCAGGAGATGCAGCCGCGCGTGTTCGCCGGCCTGTTCCCGGTCGACGCCGAGGACTACCCGGCGCTGCGCGAGTCGCTGGAGAAGCTGCGCCTGAACGACGCCGCGCTGCGCTTCGAGCCGGAAAGCTCCGAGGCGATGGGCTTCGGCTTCCGCTGCGGCTTCCTCGGCATGCTGCATATGGAGATCGTGCAGGAGCGGCTGGAGCGCGAATACGACCTCAACCTCATCACCACCGCGCCGACTGTGGTCTACGAGGTGGTGAGGACCGACGGCGGCGTCGTCTCGCTGGACAACCCGGCCAAGCTGCCGCAGTCGAACCTGGTCGAGGAGATCCGCGAGCCGATCATCCGCGCCAACATCCTCACCCCGGAAGCCTACATCGGCAACATCATCACCCTGTGCGAGGAGAAGCGCGGCAGCCAGCTCGGCATCACCTACATGGGCAGCCAGGTGCAGATCGCCTACGAACTGCCGATGGCCGAGGTGGTGCTGGACTTCTTCGACCGGCTGAAGTCGGTCAGCCGCGGCTACGCCTCGCTGGACTACCACTTCCTGCGCTTCCAGGCCGGCCCGTTCGTGCGCGTGGACACGCTGATCAACGGCGACCGCGTCGATGCGCTGAGCCTGATCGTGCACCGCGCCCAGGCCGACCGCCGCGGGCGCGAACTGTGCGAGAAGATGAAGGAGCTGATCCCGCGGCAGATGTTCGACGTCGCCATCCAGGCCGCGGTCGGCTCGCAGATCATCGCCCGCACCACGGTCAAGGCGCTGCGCAAGAACGTGCTGGCCAAGTGCTACGGCGGCGACATCACCCGCAAGAAGAAGCTGCTGGAAAAGCAGAAAGAGGGCAAGAAGCGGATGAAGCAGGTCGGCCGGGTGGAAATCCCGCAGGAGGCCTTCCTGGCGGTGCTGCAGGTGGACAACAAATAACCGTGATTCGTGATCGGCGTTTCGTGGTCCGGAAAGCGGCAGTCCGGCGCAGCGAACCGCGGATCGCCCATCACCCGTCACGTTTCAAGGAAATCGCATGGATTGGATGATCTGGTTCGAAACCATCCTCGTCGTGGCCACGCTGTTCACCGGCGTGGTCTGGCTGCTGGACAAGCTGTTCCTGGCCAAGCGCCGCGCCGCCCGCGGCGGGCTGCTGGACGAGGAGCCCGCCGTGGTCGACTACTCGCGCGCGTTCTTCCCGGTGCTGGCGATCGTGCTGGTGCTGCGCAGCTTCGTCGCCGAGCCGTACAAGATCCCGTCGGCGTCGATGTACCCGAACCTGGAGATCGGCGATTTCATCCTGGTCAACAAGTTCGCCTACGGCCTGCGCCTGCCGATCAACAACAAGAAGTTCGTCGCCCTGGGCGAGCCCAGCCGCGGCGACGTGGTGGTGTTCCACTTCCCGGGCTATCCCTGCCCGGTGGACGGCAAGGTCGTGCGCAGCGGCGACGCTTCCTGTTCGCGCCCGGACACGCCGGTGGTGAGTCAGAACTGGATCAAGCGCGTGATCGGCCTGCCGGGCGACAGGATCGCGTTCCAGGACAACGCCGTGTCGATCAACGGCCAGCCGCTGGCCTACGCGGAACTGGGTGCCTACGACAACCCGCGCGCCGGGATCCCGGGCGTGCGCCTGCTGCGCGAGGACCTGCCGGGACGGCCGCACGAAGTGCTGGAGAACCTGGAACTGGCGCGCGGCGCCGGCGAATGGGAAGTCCCGCCCGGCCACTATTTCGTCATGGGTGACAATCGCGACAACAGCGAGGACGGCCGCTACTGGGGGGTGCTGCCGGAGAAGGACCTGCGCGGCAAGGCCTTCCTGGTCTGGCTGAACTGCTCGGGCTGGTTCTGCAGCAACGGTTTCGACGCGTCGCGGATCGGCACCCGCATCCGCTGATTGCGGATTCGGGTATCGTTGGCACGGTTTCGGCGCCGGCGGTCGGGCATCATCGGCGAGGGTGCAACATCATGGCATTCGACTCTTGGGGGATCAGGCACATGAAGCGCAAGCAGAGCGGCATTACGTTGATCGGTTTCCTGGTGGTGCTGGCGGTGGTCGGTTTCGCCGCCTTCATCGGCATGAAGCTGTTCCCGATGTACCAGGAATACTATGCGGTCAAGAGCGCGGTGACCGGCCTGGCCGGCGAACCCGGCGTCGGCGACATGGATCCGGCGAAGATCCAGGACCTGTTCTTCCGCCGCCTGTACATCAACTACTCGGAAAACGTGAAGCCGGACAACGTGAAGATCAGCCGCGTCGACAACGGCTGGAACATGACCGTCGACTACGAGGTGCGCAAGCCGCTGATCGGCAACCTCGACGTGGTCGGCAAGTTCAACGTGAACAAGGACCTGACCCGGCGTGGTGGCGGCGGCGAATAGTCCCGTCGCCGGCGGCGACCGCATCGGCCACCGCTTCGCGGATCCGGAACTGCTGCAGCGGGCGCTGACCCACCGCAGCACCGGCCCGCAGCACAACGAACGGCTCGAATTCCTCGGCGACGGCGTGGTCAACCTGCTGGTCGCCGAGGCGCTCTTCCGGCGCTGGCCCAAGGCCGACGAGGGCGTGCTGACCCGCGCCCGCGCCGAACTGGTGCGCGAAGCCTCGCTGGCCGCGATCGCGCGCGAACTGCAGCTCGGCCCGCGCCTGGTCATGGGGCCGGGCGAAATGAAGTCCGGCGGCCATCGCCGCGATTCGATCCTCGCCGACGCGCTGGAGGCGGTGGTCGCAGCGATCTACCTGGACGCCGGCTTCGACGCCTGCCGTACGGCGGTGCTGCCGTGGTTCGAACGGGCCATCGCCGCGTTGCCGGTCGGCAAGCCGGAGAAGGACGCCAAGACCCGCCTGCAGGAATGGCTGCAGGCGCGGCAGAAACCGCGGCCGGCCTACGAACTGGTCGGCGAAAGCGGCGACGAGCACGCCAAGGTGTTCCAGGCCCTCTGCAGCATCGCCGAGCCGCCGTTGTCGGCCGTGGGCGAGGGCAGTTCGCGCCGCAACGCCGAGCAGGCGGCGGCGGCGGCCTTGCTGGAACTGCTTTCGTAGGGCGGGCCCGCCCGCGCGGGCGGCGGGCGATACAATTGCCGCATGGCACCCCCCGAATCCCCGCACCGCGCCGGCGCCGTCGCCGTCGTCGGCCGTCCCAACGTCGGCAAGTCGACCCTGGTCAACGCCCTGGTCGGGGCCAAGGTCAGCATCGTTTCCAACCGGCCGCAGACCACGCGCCATCGCCTGCTGGGCATCGCCACCTTCCCGGAAGGGCAGATCGCGCTGGTCGACACGCCCGGCCTGCACCGGCAGCAGAAGAAGGCGATGAACCGCGCGCTGAACCGCGCCGCGCGCGGCGCGCTAGAAGGCGTCGACGCGGCGGTGCTGGTGATCGAGGCGGGGCGCTGGGACGAGGAGGACACGCTGGCCTTCAACGTGCTGGGCGACGCCGGCATCCCGATCGTTCTGGTGGTCAACAAGATCGACAAGCTGAAGGACAAGGGCGCGTTGCTGCCGTTCCTGGCGCAGGCGACCGAGGGCCGCGACTTCGCCGCGGTGCACCCGGTTTCCGCGCTCAAGCGCAACGGCCTGCAGGCGCTGGTCCGGGACGTGCTGGCGTTGTTGCCGGAAGCGCCGCCGATGTTCGCCGAGGACGAGATCACTGACCGCAGCGAACGCTTCCTCGCCGGCGAACTGGTGCGCGAGCAGTTGATGCGCCAGTTGGGCGCGGAACTGCCGTATGCGACCACGGTCGAGATCGAGCGCTTCGCCGAGGATGGAGAGTTGCTGTGCATCGGCGCGGTGATCTGGGTCGAGCGCGACAGCCAGAAGGCCATCGTCATCGGCAAGGCCGGCGCGCGCCTGAAGGAGATCGGCGCAAAGGCGAGGCTCGGCATGGAAAGGCTGTTCGGCCGCAAGGTCTTCCTGGAAACCTGGGTGCGCGTGCGCGAAGGCTGGTCCGACGATGAGGCGGCGCTGAAGGCGTTCGGTTATGAGTAGGAGCGGTGATGCGCCTGACTGCCGAGCCCGCCTTCGTCCTCCATGCCCGCCCCTGGCGTGAAACCAGCCTGCTGGTCGAAGCGCTGACCGCCGAACACGGCCGCATCGGCCTGGTCGCGCGCGGCGTGCAGGGGCCGAAGAAGCATCTGCTGCGATGCGCCTTGCAGCCGCTGCAGTTCATCCGCCTGGACGCCGTGCAGCAGGGCGAACTGGCGCAGTTGCGCGCGGCCGATGCGCTCGACGCCGCGCCGCGATTGGCCGGCGACGCCGCGCTGGCCGGCTTCTACCTCAACGAACTGGTGCTGCGGCTGGCCCCGCGCCACGACCCGCATCCGGAACTGTTCGCCGCCTACGCGCGCACCCGCGAACGCCTGCGCGCGGGCGACGCGCTGGCGTGGACGCTGCGCCGGTTCGAGCGCGACCTGCTCGAAGCGCTGGGCTTCGGTTTCGCCTTCGACAGCGACGGCGACGGCGCGGACATCGACCCGGCCGCACGCTACCGGCTCGATCCGGAACACGGCCCGCGCCGCGTCGGCAGCGACCGCGGCCACGGCGAGCGCAGCACCTTCGCCACCGGCCGCGCGCTGCGGGCGCTGGCCGCCGACGAACTGCCGGATCACGAGGACCTCGCCAGCCTGCGCCTGCCGATGCGCGGCGTGCTGGCGCACCACTTGGGCGCGCGCGGGCTGAAGTCGTGGGAGATGATCGGCGAGCTGGGCCGTCTCAAGTCGAAGCCGTAGACCGGGGTCATGCCTCCGGGGCTTGCAGGGTCTGTCGCCGCACGGCTTCGCTGAATTCGTCCAGCAACGCGACTTCCGGCAACGCCCGGTCGAAGGCCTCCGCGACCGCCTGCAGCCGCGCCGCGCCGACGAAGCCGCAACTGGCCTTGAGCCGGTGCAGTTCCCGGTGCAGGGCCTGGACGTCGCGGTTTTCCGCCGCGGCGGCGATGGTGGCCTGCTGCTTCGGCAATTCGGCCAGGAACAGGCGGCGCAACACAGCGACGTTGCCGGCGTCGCCCTTGAGCGCGGCCAACGCCGCGGCGTCGTCCCAGAGCGGAAATGCGTCGGCGCGGGTCGGCGCGGTGGCGGTGTCGTCGGCGGGCAGCCCCAGCGCTTGCCGCACCGCTGCGAGCAGGCCGGCGGCCGCCAGCGGCTTGACCAGCACCCCGGCGAAGCCGGCGGCCAGCAAGCCGGCGCGCAGCGACGGCGAGGCGTCGGCGGTATGCGCCAGTGCCGGCGTAGCCGGGCGGCGCCAGCGCAGTTCGGCCAGCAGTGCCGCGCCGCTGCCGTCGGGCAGGTTGGCGTCCAGCAGCCACAGGTCCTGGGACACGTCGCCGGAGAGGGCTTGGGCCAGCGAGCCGGCGGTGTCGACCGCGGCCGGCAGGGTCTCCAGCACCGCGCCCAGCCAGGCGCGGCTGACGGGATCGTCTTCGACCAGGAGCAGTCGGGTCATTCCCTCGTCCTCCGTGGGCCCGTTTCCGGCCTGAAGGCGGATTTGCGCCCAAGTGGTTGATCTGCCAGAATATGCGGCTCCCATCGGCGCTGCCGACCGGGAGTCCTTGCTCCACCGCGCCCGTTCCGGACGTCGGGGGGCTGTCCGGCCCGCATTCCTCGCGCGGCCTCATCCACAAGGTAAACCACAATGCGTCATTACGAAATCGTGTTCCTGGTCCATCCGGACCAGAGCGAACAGGTGCCGGCGATGATCGAGCGCTACAAGGCGCTGGTCGAAGGCGGCAACGGCAAGATCCACCGCCTGGAAGACTGGGGCCGCCGCCAGTTGGCCTACCCGATCCAGAACCTGGTGAAGGCCCACTACGTGCTGCTCAACATCGAGGCCGACCAGTCGGTGTTGGCCGAGTTGACCGAAGGCTTCCGCTTCAACGACGCCGTGCTGCGCCACTTGGTCGTCAAGCGCGACGGTCCGGATACCGAGCCTTCCTTCATCCTCAAGAGCAAGGACGAGAAGGACAAGGGCGAGCGTCGCCGTCGCGACGACGAAGAGGGCGTCGGCTCCGCCGACACCGACACCGCCGAAGCCGCCTAAGGAGCCACGCACATGTCCAAGTTCTTCCGTCGCCGCAAGTTCTGCAAGTTCACCGCCGAAGGCGTGAAGGAGATCGACTACAAGGATCTCAACACCCTGCGCCAGTACCTGACCGAGACCGGCAAGATCGTGCCGAGCCGCGTCACCGGCACCAAGTCGCGCTACCAGCGCCAGTTGCAGACCGCGGTCAAGCGCGCCCGCTTCTTGGCGCTGATCCCGTACACCGACAACCACGACGTGTGAGTCGCCGGTAAGGGGGAAGTCGGCGGCTTCGCCGCCTGCAAAGGATGAAGGGTGAGCCTTTCCTTTGCAGCCCGCGCAGCGGGCGACTTCACCCTTGCACCTTTACCCATAACGTCCATTCGGACAGCAAACCAGTTGCGGCCCGCGGGTCGCTAACGAATCGGAGAAAAGAAAATGGAACTGATCCTCCTGCAGAAAGTGACCAACCTCGGCGGCCTTGGCGACAAGGTCAACGTCAAGCCGGGCTATGGCCGCAACTACCTGGTGCCGCAGGGCAAGGCCGTGCCGGCGACCGCCGAGAACGTCGCCGCGTTCGAGGCCAAGCGTGCCGAATACGAAGCCAAGGCCCAGGCTTCGCACGACGCCGCCGAGGCCCGCAAGGCCAAGCTGGAAGGCGCGAGCGTGACCATCAAGGCCAATGCCTCTACCGAAGGCAAGCTGTTCGGTTCGGTCGGCCCGCGCGACATCGCCGAGGCCTTCACCGCCGCCGGCCTGCCGCTGGAAAAGAGCGAAGTGGTGCTGGGCGAAGGCGCGTTCCGCAACATCGGCGAGTACGAAGTCCTCGTCAAGCTGCACGCGGACGTCGAAACCACGGTCAAGGTGGTCGTCGAAGCCGAAGCCTGATCCGTCGGGTTCGCTTCGATGCAAAAAACGGGCGCCTCGGCGCCCGTTTTTTTGTGCCCGCCTTCGCTGGCGGGAAGCGCTTACTTCTTCTCGAAGTCCGCCGGTTTTGGCAGTTCCACCGGCACGCCGTCGGCATTGCAGTCGCCGGCCGCGCACAGGCGCTGGCGCAGCTTCGGCGTGGCCTGCACGATGAAGTGGTAGATGACGTTCTGTTCGACCGAGCCGCGCACCGCCTCGCTGCCGGGGCCGCGCGCCCAGATGCCGACGTCGTCGCCGCCGTGGGTCTCGGCCTTGCTCGGGAACAGCGCTTCCTGCATGTAGTCCGGATCCTCGGTATCCACGTCGCGCAGGTTGGGGCGTCCGTCGGCCGCTTCGAAGCTGCTTGGCGAATGGTCGAATTTCTTCGGTCCGGCCGGGGCTTCGTTGCTGGCGCCGGTGTAGCCGGGGCCGTTCATGTAGTTGAGAGTGGTGTAGGGCAGGCCGAGGCCATCGAGCGCGAAATCGCTGCTGCTGTCCTCGCCGCTGCCGCCGCGCACCTTGCCCAGGATCGGATTGCCGCGCAGCGGATAGCCGACGAAGGTCAGCGTGTGCGAGTGGTCGGCGGTGACGATGATCAGGGTATCGTCCGCCGAAGTCGCATCGGCTGCGGCCTGCACCGCTTTCGACAACTCGATGGTTTCGTCCAGCGCGCGGAAGGCGTTGCCGGCATGGCTGGCGTGGTCGATGCGGCCGCCTTCGACCATCAGCACGTAGCCGTCGGGATTCTTCGACAGCGTGCGGATCGCGGCGGTGGTCATCTCGGCCAGGCTGGGTTCGCCGCCGGGATCCTTCGGACGGTCGTGGTTGTAGCGCATGTGGTCGTATTCGAACAGGCCCAGCAGCGCCGGCGCGTCCTGCGCCGCGTCGAACTGCTGCTTGTTCCACACGTAGGCGCCGCCGGGATGGGCGAGCCGCCATTCTTCGACCAGATTGCGGCCGTCCAGACGCAGGCCGACCTTGTCGTCGTATTCGGGATCGCGTTCGGCGTAGCTGGTGAACTCCTCGCGACCGCCGCCGAGGGCCACGGTCGGGCCGCGGCCGTAGCGTTTGTCCAGGAGCTGCTGGGCGATGTCCTTGCAGCCCTGTTCCTTCGCTTCGTTTGGCAGGTCGGCGTCGTTTTCCCAATTGCGGTCGGGCGAATGCGCGTAGGTCGCGGCCGGAGTGGCGTGGGTCAGGCGGGTGGTGGTGACCACGCCGGTCGCCAGGCCAGCGCTGTCGGCCAGTTCCAGCCAGGTCAGCAGACGGTGTTGCAGGCTTTCGGCGCAATCGTCGCGCTTGCCGGCGGACACCGAAATCGCGCCCATGTGCGACTTCACCCCGGTGGTGATCGCGGTCATGGTGCCGGCCGAATCCGGCGTCTGCGAATTGGTGTTGTAAGTGCGGCTGAGCGCGGTGGCGGGGAAGTTCTCCCACGACAGCCGGTTCTCCTCGCCGGACTGGCCCTTGCGCTGGCCGTCGAGGATGCGCGCGGCGGCGACCGTGGTCAGGCTCATGCCGTCGCCGAGGAACAGGATCACGTTCTTCGCCTTGCCGTTCATCGCGCCGTTGGCCGCCGCGCGCGCCGCGCCGCTGCGGTACCACCAGGCCGGGGTCTCGCCCTGCGGATGGGCCACGGCGGGCACGTCGATGGCGTAGGCCTTGCCCGCGCCGGCGGAGCCGGGCGAAGGGGCGGTGGTCGCGCAGCCGGCGAGCAGGACCAGGGTCGTGGCGCAGGAAAAGGCGAGGGCGGCATGGCGCATCGTGCGGCTCCGGAAAGAACGGGAAAGCCAATTATGACAACAGCGGCGCGTGTCCTGCCGATGACACGGAATTCCGTCGCATGCCTGCCGCCGCGCGCGTTCGCGCGACGCCGTTTTCCGGGGGTACAGTCGTCTTCGCGGCGGCGCTGGGCTATCGTGGCGGCCTGTTTCCCTGCGGATGCGTCGATGAAACTGGTGGCGGCCTGGTTGAGGATCCCGTTCTGGCAGCGCGTCGTCGCCGGCTTCGCGCTGGGCGCGTTGGCCGGCTGGGCGTTCGGCAAGGATGCGGAGCGCTGGTTCGGGCCGCTGGGCGACCTGTACGTCACTCTGATCATGATGATCGCGGTGCCGCTGGTGTTCTTCGCGGTGATCAACGCGGTGGCTTCGCTGAGCGGGCAGAAGTCGATCGCCGCGCTGGCCGGGCGCACCTTCGCCTGGTTCGCGATCACCGCCGTGCTGGCGGTCGGCGTGGGCCTGGCGTTCGGCTGGATCGTCAAGCCGGGGGTGGGCGTCGGCGTGCTGCAGATGGCGTCCGACTACAAGCCCAAGGACGTGCCGGGCGTGCTGGACATGCTGTTGAACCTGGTGCCGTCGAACCCGTTCCAGGCGCTGGGCGGGGCGGCGAGCGCGAAGCTCGCCGACGGCACCAGGGTGCTGGTGCCGCGCAGCGGCACGGTGCTGCAGGTGATCTTCTTCGCCGGCCTGGTCGGCTTCGCCATGGTCAAGCTGGGCGAGCGCGCCGCCACCGCGCGCAAGCTGGTCGGCGAAGCCAGCGACATCATGATCCAGGTGACCCGCTTCGTGCTGGAGTTCACTCCGCTGGGCACGTTCGGGCTGATCGCCGCGCTGGTCGGCGGCTACGGCTTCGAACAACTGCGCCCGCTGCTGATGTTCGTGGTCGCGCTGTACGCGGCCTGCGCCTTCCACATCGTCGTGGTGTACAGCGGCTTGCTGCTGGCGCACGGGCTGAATCCGCTGAAGTTCTTCCGCGGCGCAGCGCCGGGGATGCAGGTCGGCTTCGTCGCTTCCAGCAGCTTCGCCGCGCTGCCGGTCTCGCTGCGCAGCGCGACCCACAACCTGGGCGTGGACAAGGATTACGCCGCGTTCGCGGTGCCGCTGGGCGCGACCATCAAGATGGATGGCTGCGGCGCGATCTACCCGGCGCTGGCGGCGGTGTTCATCTCGCAGTACGCGGGCATCGAGCTGTCGCTGCCGCAGTACCTGACCATCGCCCTGGCTTCGGTGCTGGGCAGCTTCGGCACCGCCGGCGTGCCGGGCACCGCGGTGATCATGGCCACGGTGGTGCTTTCGGCCGCCGGCCTGCCGCTGGAGACCATCGGCTACCTGTACGCCATCGACCGCGTGCTGGACATGATGCGCACGATGACCAACGTTACCGGGCAGATGCTGGTGCCGGTGCTGGTGGCGAAGGAGACGGGCATGCTTGACCGGCGCATCTACGACGCGGCGCCGACCAATCTCGGCATCGAGGAGGGCGAGGCGTCGTGACGCAGGACATGGACGGCGTGACGTTGGTCGAGCGTTTCATGGAGCGACTTCGGAGCGACGGACGATGAGCGGCGAGCGACGCGAACTGACCCTGCGTTTCCTGGCCGAGCCCGGCGACGTCAACTTCGGCGGCAAGGTCCACGGCGGCGCGGTGATGAAGTGGATCGACCAAGCCGGCTACGCCGCCGCGGTCGGCTGGAGCGGCCATTACAGCGTGACCGTCGCGGTCGGCGGCATCCGCTTCGTCGCGCCGATCCGGATCGGCGACCTGGTCGCGATCACCGCCAAGCTGGTGCACACCGGCAATACCAGCATGCACTTCGCCATCGACGTGCGCGCACGCGACCCGATGCAGGGCGAGGAACGGCTGTGCACGCACTGCGTGATCGTGTTCGTGGCGATGGCCGACGGCGTGCCGGCGCTAGTGCCGGGCTGGCAGCCAGACTGCGACGAGGATCGGCGCCTGGCCGAATACGCGCAGAAGGTGATGGCGCTGAGCAAGGACATCGAGCAGACCGTGGCCCATTACCGCGCGCCGCTGGCGCAGTAAAAGCAAAAGGCCGCGTCGATGCGCGGCCTTTGCGGGTTTCCGGTCCGGGATGCCGCCGGCGGTCGCGTTACAGCGCCACCCGCCGCGCCTGCATGAACTTGTTGGCCCAGTAGCCGTCCATCAGCGTGTCCACGCGCACGTCCTTGCCGCGGCTGGGAGCGTGCAGGAAGCGGCCTTCGCCGACGTAGATGCCGACGTGGTTGACCCGGCCCTTGCCGCCGAAGAACACCAGGTCGCCCTGTTTCAGGTCCTCGCGCTTGCGGATCAGCTCGGCGTCGTCCTTGGCGGCCATCTCGCGCGACACGCGCGGTAGTTCGACGCCCAGCGCGGTGCGGAACACGTAGCCGACCAGGCCGCTGCAGTCCAGGCCGCTTTCCGGCGAGGTGCCGCCCCAGCGGTACGGCGTGCCGAGCAGGGTCAGCGCGCGCTTGATCACGGTCTGCACCTTGTTGTCGCCGGCTTCGCCGATGCCGGCGGCGGCGCTGCGTTCGTAACTGGAAAGCAGGCGGCTGAGATCGCCGGCCAGCACGGTGGAGCGGTCCAGCAGCGGTAGGGCGTCGCTGGCGGCCAGGCGCGGCAGCAGCGCGGTCAGGGTGGCGGTGGCGGCCTGGGAGGCCTTTTCGCGGAGGTTGTCGACGGTGTCGGCGTCGCCGGCCTGCGCCGATGCGGAGGATGCCGGGGCCGTGGAGTTGGCGATGGCGGCGTCCGGCGCGCGTTCGGCGACGTCGGCGCTGGCCGCGACCGGGACGGCGGGCGCCTCCGTGGCCGGGGCTTTCTCGGCCGGCGGCTCGATCGGGCCGGTGTTCTGCGCGAAGGCGGCTGCGGAGGCCGTGCTAAGGGCGCAGGCGATCAGGACGGAGAGGGCGGGACGGCAGCCGCGAAGGCGGCGGATGGCGGCAGGTCGGCCTGTCGGCAGGGCGTCGGTCGTCACGGCAGGATCATGGAGCGGGAATGACCGGGGATAATGCCGTTACTGGGGGCGCCGCTTGTTAAACGCAGGTTAATTCTTCCCCGTTTTGCGAACCTTATGTCGCAGTTTCGAGAACCGCGTCAGTGGAGCACCCGCTTGGCGCCGGTGTAGTGGTCGCGCCAGTACGGTCCGTCCAGGTAGTCCAGGCGCACCGTGCCGCCGCTGCTGGGCGCGTGGACGAAGCGGCCTTCGCCGACGTAGATGCCGACGTGGCTGACGCTGCCCTTGCTGCCGAAGAAGACCAGGTCGCCGGCGGCCAGCCGCGCCGGGGCGATTTTCGGCCCCTGCACCTGGGCCAGCTCGCGCGAGGTCCGCGGCAGGCGCAGATCCAGCATGTCGCGGTAGACGTAGGTCACCAGCCCGCTGCAGTCGAAGCCGGATTCGGGGGTGTTGCCGCCGTAGCGGTAGGGCGTGCCGACCAGGCCCAGGGCGCGCATCAGCACGGCGTTGGCCGCCTGCGGGTTGGCGGGGGTCGTTTGCGGCCATTGCCGGGCGGCGGGCGGCGCGCTGCGGACCGCCTGCTTGTGGCCGCTGCAGGCCGCCAGCGCCAGCGCCGCCGCCAGTGCCGCCGCGGCTGGAATGCGGCCGGCCAAGCCGGGATAATGCGCGTTCTTCATCGCGGTCCATGTTGACCGCAACCGCCCCCGGCCGGCAAGCCGCCCCGCTGCGCCCGCAGCCCCCAACCGAGTCACGAATGAAAATCGCCAAAGACAGCGTCGTCCGTTTCCATTACACCGTCTCCGAGGTGGGCCAGCCCCCGGCCGAGACCTCGAAGGACCGCGAGCCGCTGGCGATCCTAGTTGGTCACGGCAACATCATCCCGGGCCTGGAAACCGCCATGCAGGACCATGAGGCCGGGGACAGCTTCGGCGTGGACGTGGCCGCGGTCGACGCCTACGGCGAGCGCCGCCCCGGCATGACCCAGCGCGTGCCGAAGAAGCATTTCGGCAACCAGAAGCTGGCGCCGGGCCAGCAGGTGGTGCTGCAGACCAACTTCGGCCCGCGCGCGGTGACCATCGAGAAGATCGGCATGAGCGTGGTCGACGTGGACCTGAACCACCCGATGGCCGGCAAGGACCTGCACTTCGACATCGAGGTCGTCGAAGTGCGCGAGGCCACGCCGGAGGAAATCGAGCACGGCCACGTGCACGGCGACGGCGGCCATCACCACTGAGCGCCGCAGCGCCTCGGTTGCAGCACATGCCGGAATGGCCCGCGAAAGCGGGCCATTCGCGTTTCAGCCCAGTGCGATGCGGATCGCCGCGGCGGCGGCCAGCGGCGCCAGCGCCAGCGCCAGCAGCAGGCCCGCGCCCAGCAGCAGCCATGCGCCGCTGGCGTCCAGCCCCTGCGCGGCGGCGGCGACGCTGCCGGCTCCGAACACCAGCACCGGCACGTACAGCGGCAGCGCCAGCAACGCCAACAGGATGCCGGCGCGGCGCATGCCCACGGTCAGGGCGGCGACCACCGCGCCCAGCAGGCTCAGCAGCGGCGTGCCCAGCAGCAGCGACACCAGCAGCGCCGGCAACTGCGCGTGCGGCAGGTGCATCAGTTCGGCCAGCAGCGGCGCGGCCACGATCAGCGGCAGCGCGGTCGCCAGCCAGTGGCCCAGCACCCGCACCGCGACCAGCCAGGCCAGCGGCACCGGCGCCAGCAGCCATTGCTCCAGCGAGCCGTCCTCGGCGTCGCTGCGGAACAGCGAATCCAGCGCCAGCATCCCGGACAGCAGCGCCGCCAGCCACAGCACGCCGGCGGCGACCTTCTCCAGCACCTGCGGTTCGCGGCCCAGCGCCAGCGCGAACAGCACAACGACCAACAATGCGAACAGCGCCGGCTGCAGCGCATCGCCGCGGCGACGCCACAGCAGGCGCAGGTCGCGCAGCAGCAGCGCGCGGGCGGCGGAGAACAGCGAAGGGGAACTCACGAAACCCCTTCCTTCCCCGAACGGGCAGGCGCGTGTGCGGCTCGGATCATGCGCGGCAATCCTCCATTTGCAGCAGCTTGGTCCGCACCGGCGGCGCGGCGTAGGCGCCGTGGGTGGTGACCAGCGCCGCGCCGCCGTCGCGCAGGTGCGCGGCGACCATGCGGTTGACCAGTTCGATGCCGTCCAGGTCGAGGTTGGCGTAGGGTTCGTCCAGCAGCCACAGCGGCGCCGGCGACAGCCACAGCCGCGCCAGCGACAGGCGCTTCTTCTGCCCGGCGGACAGGGTGCGCGCGGGGGCGTCGTCGTAGCCGGCCAGGCCGACCTCGACCATCGCCGCCTGCGGCGTGCGGTTGCCGCGGCCGCCGTGCAGGCCGCAGAGGAACTGTAGGTTCTCGCGCGCGTCCAGGTCGGCCTTCAACGCCGGCAGGTGGCCCAGGTAGGCGATCGCGCGGGCGCGCTGCAGCGGGTCGGGCGCGTCGCCTTCGATGTCTATCCGCCCGGCGTCGGCGCGCAGCAGCCCGGCCAGCACCCGCAGCAGGGTGGTCTTGCCCGCGCCGTTGCCGCCCTGCACCAGCAGTGCCTCGCCGCGGTCGACGGAGAAATCCAGCGGAGCGAACACCGGCTGCTCGTTGCGCGAGAAAGTCAGGCCGCATGCGCGCAGCAGCGGTGGGCGGGACGGTGCGGTCATCGCCGCGATTGTATCGCGCGGCTCAGCCGATCCAGTCGATGTGGGGATGCGCGGGATAGCCGGGCGGCCGCGCCGCCAGCATCCGCAGCCGCACCGGTTCGTCCGGTCGCCAGTACAGCGTGCCGAGCTGGCCGAACTCGCGCGCCATCGCGTCGGCCGCGGCCAGCGGCGCGTCCAGCACCAGCAGGCCGCGTTCGATGCCGCCGCCGTCCGCGTCGCAGCCCAGCGCCGGGCTGGCAGCATAGCCGGCGGCGGACACACGCGCCTGCAGCCGCTCGCCTGCCGCGCGGTTTTCCGCCGCGGCCAATATGCGGGAAGCGGGATTCCAGGCGGTGATGAACAGATAGCTGTCGGCGATCAACTGGCGTTCGATGTCGCTGGCGTCCTGGCCGACCTGGAACAGCCATTCGCGCTTGCCGATGGCGACGAAGTAATGCGACCTGGCGTATTCGTCCGCCAGCGACGCCACCCGCTCCGGGTCGGGTCGTTCCGTGCCGGAAATGCCACCTGCCTCCATGAAGCCATCATCGCCCATCGCCGACATTGCGTAAACTTTCGGTCCCCAACACGCTCCCGCGCGGATCGGCCGATGCCCTTGCCGGAAACCAAACTGCCCAAGGTGGGCACCACCATCTTCACCGTGATGTCGCAACTGGCGGCCGAGCACCGCGCGGTCAACCTGGGCCAGGGCTTCCCGGATTTCTCGGTCCCGCAACGGCTCGTCGACGAACTGGACAAGGCCATGCGCGAGGGCCACAACCAGTATCCGCCGATGACCGGCGTGCCGGCGCTGCGACAGGCGATCGCCGAAAAGGCGTTGCGCTGCTACGGCGCGCAGGTCGACGCCGACGCCGAGGTCACCGTCACCAGTGGCGCGACCGAAGCCCTGTTCAACGCCATCCATGCGGTGGTGCGGCCGGGCGAGGAAGTGATCGTGCTCGATCCGGCCTACGACAGCTACGAGCCGGCGATCGAACTGGCGGGCGCGACCGCGGTGCACGTGCCGCTGGATCCGCAAACCTTCGCCGTCGACTGGAGCAGGGTGCAGGCGGCGATCACGCCCAGGACCCCGGCTGCTGATGATCAACAGCCCGCACAATCCGTCCGGCGCGATGCTGGACGAGGCGGACCTGCGCGCGCTGGCCGACATCCTGCGCGGCACCGATATTTTCCTGGTCTCGGACGAGGTCTACGAGCACATCGTCTTCGACGGCCGTCGCCACGAATCGGCGCTGCGCTGGCCGGAACTGCGCGAACGCGCCTTCGTCGTTTCCAGCTTCGGCAAGACCTACCACTGCACCGGCTGGAAGATCGGCTATGCGATCGCGCCGCCGGCGCTTTCCGCCGAGTTCCGCAAGGTCCACCAGTACAACACCTTCACCAGCTTCGGCCCGGCGCAGCACGCCTTCGCCGCGATGATCCGCGCCGAGCCGGAGCATTACGAGCAATTGGGCGCGTTCTACCAGGAAAAGCGCGACCGGTTCCGCGCGCAGTTGCTGGAAACCCGGCTGAGGCCTCTGCCGGTGCCCGGCGGCTACTTCCAACTGGTCGACTACTCGGCGGTCAGTGACCTGCCCGACGCGGAGTTCGTAAAGTGGCTGACCACCGAAATCGGCGTTGCGGCGATCCCGCTGTCGCCGTTCTACGAGAAACCGCCGGCCGGGCAGCGCCTGGCGCGGCTGTGCTTCGCCAAGAACCCCGCGACGCTGGACGCGGCCATCGAACGCCTGAAGAAATTGTAGGAGCAGCGCGGGCCGCGATGAGGCTTTCCCGTGAAAGCCCGGTCGCAGCTCACGCCGCTCCTATGGGAGAACTGCGATGCAGGATTTGCGAATCTCGTTGGTGCAGGGCGAAACCCGCTGGCACGACCCCGCCGGCAACCGCGAATACTACGGCGGTCTGATCGCGCCGCTGGCCGGCAAGACCGATCTGGTGATCCTGCCGGAGACCTTCACCAGCGGGTTCTCCAACGACGCCATCGACAAGGCCGAAGGCATGGACGGGCCGACGGTGGCGTGGATCCGCGAACAGGCGAAGCGGCTAGACGCCGCCGTCACCGGCAGCGTGCAGTTGCGCGTGGCCGATGGCAAAGGCGTCGTGCAGGTGTTCAACCGTCTGCTGTGGGCCACGCCGGACGGCGAACTGCGACACTACGACAAGCGCCACCTGTTCCGCTATGCCGGCGAGCACAAGCGCTATGCCGCCGGCAGCGAACGGCTGGGCGTGGAATGGAAGGGCTGGCGGATCAATCCGCAGGTCTGCTACGACCTGCGTTTCCCGGTGTTCTGCCGCAACCGCTTCGACGTGGAGCGTCCGGGGCAACTGGATTTCGATTTGCAGATCTTCGTCGCCAACTGGCCCTCGCCGCGCGCCTACGCATGGAAAACGCTGTTGCGCGCGCGCGCGATCGAGAACCTGTGCTACGTCGCTGCGGTCAACCGCGCCGGCCGCGACGGCAACGGGCTGGACTATTCCGGTGACAGCGCGGCGGTCGATTTCCTCGGCCAGCCCCTGCTGGAAATCCCGGAAGGCGAAGCGGTCGCGACCACGACCCTCTCCGCCGCGGCGTTGCGGGATTGGCGCGAACGTTTCCCGGCGATGCTCGACGCGGATCGTTTCGAGTTGCGCTAGCGCCGGGACCGCGCATGGCGCCGCTAGGGCGTGAAGCTCATCTCGAACGAGACGTGGAACGGCGCGCGCGGCGGCGCCGCGATCGTGCGGCCCCACAATTGCTTCTCGAAGCAGATCGCCAGCGGCGTGTCGCCCTGGCGCCAGGTTTCGACCGCCTTGCCGTTTTCGTCCAGCCGCGCCACGACCACGAAAGCCGAGGTGTCGGCGTCCGGCGCGGCGCAGGCCTGGACGATGGCGTCGGCCGCATGCGCCTGCGCCTTGTGCAGGTATTCGGCGGTCAGCTTTTCCAGTCCGGCCTCGTCGCGGTCGGCGAGCGCCTTGGCCTCGGCGTAGTCGGTCGC
Organism: Pseudoxanthomonas sp.; assembly: GCA_047601245.1. Classification (GTDB taxonomy): domain Bacteria; phylum Pseudomonadota; class Gammaproteobacteria; order Xanthomonadales; family Xanthomonadaceae; genus Pseudoxanthomonas_A. Next base: position 1,199,160 of record JASGJU010000002.1, on the reverse strand, counting down.
CGACGCCGCGTGCGCGGCCAGCAGCAGCGCCGGCAGGAATGCCCACGAAATACGTTTCATCGCTTGCGATCCTCCATTCCGTTCAACGGTAGCCGGCCGCCTGCAATTCGAACAGTTCCGCGTAGCGGCCGCCCTGCGCCATCAGTTGCTCGTGGGTGCCGCTGGCCTCGACGCTGCCGCCGGCCAGCACCAGGATGCGGTCGGCCATGCGCACGCTGGAGAAACGGTGCGAGATCAGCACCGCGGTGCGGTCGTCGGACAGTTCCTTGAAACGCTGGAACACCTCGAACTCGCTGCGCGCGTCCAGCGCCGCGGTCGGTTCGTCGAGGATCATCACCTGCGCGTCGCGCATGTAGGCCCGGGCGATCGCGATCTTCTGCCATTGCCCGCCGGATAGGTCCACGCCGTCCTTGAAGCGGCGGCCGATCGGCTGCTCGTAGCCCTTCGCCAGCGAGGCGATCACCTCGTCGGCCATGCCGCGCTCGGCGGCGCGGCGGATGCGTTCCTTGTCGTTCATCGCGTCGACCTGGCCGACGCCGATGTTCTCGCCGGCGGTCAGGTTGTAGCGGACGAAATCCTGGAAGATCACCCCGATGTTGGCGCGCAACTCGTCCAGGTCGTAGTCGCGCAGGTCGCGGCCGTCCAGCAGGATACGGCCTTCGTCCGGGTCGTACAGCCGCGCCAGCAGCTTGACCAGGGTGGTCTTGCCCGCGCCGTTCTCGCCGACCAGCGCCAGCACCTCGCCGGCGCGCAGTTCGAAGTCGAGGTGGCGCACCGCCCAGCGTTCCGCGTCCGGATAGCGGAAGCCGACGTTCTCGAACACGAAGCCCCGCCGGATCGGCTTCGGGAACGGGACCGGGTTCTCCGGCACCTTGATCTCCGGTTCGATCTCGAAGAACGAGAACAGGTCGTCGAGGTACAGCGCCTGTCCGGCGACCTGCGAGAAGCCGATCAGCAGGCCTTCCAGCAGTTGCCGCAGCCGGCGGAAGCTGCCGGCGAGGAAGGTCAGGTCGCCGATGCTGAAGTCGCCGCGCACGGTGCGCCAGCAGATGTAGGCGTAGGCGACGTAGTAGCCCAGCGTGCCCAAGGCGGCCAGCAGCGTGCCCCAGAACGCGCGCCGCCGCGCCAACGCGCGGTTGGCGGCGTAGAACTTGTCCGCCAGCGCGCGGTAGCGCGCGATCAGGAAGCGGTTGAGGTTGAAGATCTTGACCTCTTTCGCCGTCTCCACGCTGGCGCCGGCTTGGCGGATGTATTCCAGTTGCCGCCGCTCCGGGGTCCACTGGAAGTTCAGCGAATAGCCCATCGCGTTGAAGTGCGACTCGCCGACGAAGGCCGGGATCAATGCGATGGCCAGCAGCACGATCAGCCACGGCGCGTAGACCAGCAGGCCGGCGGCGAAGCTGGCCACGGTGATCGCGTCCTGCGCCTGGCCGAACAACTGGCTCATCAGGTTCATCCGGCCCATCGTCTGCCGGCGTGCGCGGTCCAGCTTGTCCTGCAGGTCGGGGTCTTCGAAATCCTCCAGGTCCAGCGTCGCCGCGTGCTCCATCAGGCGAATGCTGGTGGCGTTGGTGAACAACTCGGACAGCAGCCCGTCGGCGTAGCTGATCAGGCGGCCGAGCAGGTCGGACAGGATCGCCAGCGCGAACTCGGCCAGCAGCAGCCACAGCAATTGGTTCAACTGGCCGCTGCGCCAGGTCTCGGGAATCGTGTCGTAGTGCAGGCCCAGCCCGACCAGGCGCACCGCTTCGTCGATGATGAGCTTGCCGACGTACAGCGTGACGATCGGCAGCAGCGCGCGCACCAGCCGCAGCCCCAGGCTGCACACCGTCAGCCCCGGACTGGTGGCCCAGACCTGCTTCAGGAACGGCGGCAGGTTGCGCATCGCGTCGAAACGCTCGCGCATGCTCGGCTTGCCGCGCTGGCTGGGCTGCGGCTTGCGGCCGCCGCCTTCGCTGTCCTTGCCCGAAGCCGGGATCGCCGTGTCCGCCATGCCGGCATTGTGCACGGACGGCAGGGGCGGCGCGAGCCGCGCGGCTTATTCGGAGCGGTCGGCCGGTTCGCCGGGCAGGGTGTAGGCCAGGTCGTAGGAATGCACGCCGTCGGCGATGGAGATGGTCATTTCGCCGTCGATGCCGGCCAGTTCGCCGGTGCCCGATCCCGGGGAAACCAGCACCGACCATCGTTCGGGCGTGCGGTTGCGCATCAGCGCGCGATGCACCAGCACGAAGCTGCCGGCGCGTCCGTCCAGCTTGCCGTCGACCTTCTCGATGGCGACATATGCCCCGTCGGCGCGGCTGCCGTCGCTGTCGGCGAGCATTTCGCCGTGGCTCTCGGCTTCCAGCGCACCGTGGAAACGCTTGTTCAGCGCCAGCCGCGCCAGCCCCGCGGCCTGCGCGTCCGGGTTGTCAGGCTGCTGCGGCGCGATCTTGACTTCGAAGGTGCCGGTGGCGTGCATGGGCGGGCTCTCGTCCGATGGCTGCGCGGATACTGAGGCGGCGGCCAGCAACAGGCAAGCGGCGAGCGGCTTCATGGCGTGGTTCCCGGGTGGCGCTGCGGCAAGTTAACCGCGACGCGCGGCTACGCTGCAACCGTCGGTCGGAACCGCATCATGCCGATACGGGCGGTTCGTCCAGCCGCAAGGTCAGGCACTTGGCCGAACCGCCGGCCTTGAGGAATTCGTCCAGCGGCGTTTCGACCGCCTCGAAGCCGGCGGCGGACAGCGCCGACTTCAGCGCATCGCCGGCGCGGTTGAGGATGACGGCATCGCCCAGGTTCACCGCGTTGCAGGCGAAGGCGAGCGCGTCTTCTTCGCCCACGACGATGCGCTTCGCCGCAGGCACCCGCGCTTCGATCCGCGCGCGGGCGGCATCGTCGAACGCCTCCGGGAAGTACAGCAGCCAGCCGCCGCGCAGCGGGCAGAAGCAGGTGTCCAGATGGTAGAAGCGCGGATCGACCAGCCGCAGCGGGACGACTTCGACGTCCAACAACCGGGCCAGCGCCGGCGCCGCTTCGGCGTCGCTGCGGTGGCCGTGGCCCATCCACAGCAGGCGCGGCAGGCCGCGGTCGAACAGCGCGTCGCCGGCGCCTTCGAAATCGATTCCCGCCGGCAGCGGAACGATGCGGTAGCCGCGTTCGGTGAACCAGGCCGTGAACAGCGCTTCCTCGCCCTGGCGCTCGGCGTGGCGGAAGCGGCTGGGCACGAAGGCGTCCTCCAGCACCAGCCCGGCGTTGGCGGCGAACGGCATGTCCGGCAGGCCGGTGGCGGGAGCGACGGTCTCGACAGCCGCCAGCCGGCCGACGATCGCCGCCAGCGCATCCCATTGCGCCTGCGCGCGGCCGCGGTCGGCCTGGTGCAGTTGGCCGCGCATCCACGGATTGATCTCGTAGTCGACCGCGAAATGGGTCGGCGGGCACATCAGCAGCCGGTGCGCGACGGGCATGGCGGATTTCGCGGTCGGGGTTTCCAGCCTCGCCGGCGCCGGCGGCGATTGCAAGCCGTTCGCCCGTTTTGCCGCCGTGTTGTCGCCGTCCATCCGTCGCTCCCGTGCAAGCCTAAAGCTAGGAAGGTTGGCCATGCCGTGTTGCGGCCGTATGTCCGTCGCACGACATGGCCGTTGCGCAGGACTCAGGGAAGTTCCGGCTTCAGGCCGACGTTGAGGCGGTTCCAGGCGTTGTTGACCGCGACCGCCAGGGTCAGTGCGGAGATCGCGGCTTGGTCGAAGCGTGAGGATCGCCACTTTGCCCTAAAATAGGCGAATTTCCCCGCCAGCCATCGAGCCAGCCGTGAATCTGCACGCTTCCGTTCCCGCCGTCGGCGCCACGCCCGTTTCCATCCGCCAGGAAGACCTGATCCAGTCGGTCGCCGACGCCCTGCAGTACATCAGCTACTACCACCCGGTCGACTACATCCGCAACCTGGCCGCCGCCTACGAGCGCGAGCAGTCGCCGGCGGCGAAGGACGCGATGGCGCAGATCCTGATCAATTCGCGCATGTGCGCCGAAGGCCACCGCCCGATCTGCCAGGACACCGGCATCGTCACCGTGTTCCTGGCGATCGGCATGAACGTGCGCTGGGACGACGCCACGATGGGCGTCGAGGACATGGTCAACGAAGGCGTGCGCCGCGCCTACAACCACCCGGACAACAAGCTGCGCGCCAGCGTGCTGGCCGATCCGGCCGGCAAGCGCTTGAACACGAAGGACAACACCCCGGCGGTGGTCAACGTCAAGGTCGTGCCGGGCAACACGGTGGACGTGATCGTCGCGGCGAAGGGCGGCGGTTCCGAGGCGAAGTCGAAGTTCGCGATGCTGAACCCCTCCGATTCCATCGTCGAATGGGTGCTGCGCACCGTGCCGACGATGGGCGCCGGCTGGTGCCCGCCGGGCATGCTCGGCATCGGCATCGGCGGCACCGCCGAGAAGGCGATGCTGCTGGCCAAGGAAGCGCTGATGGAGCCGATCGACATCGGCGACCTGGTCGCGCGCGGCCCGTCGAACCGGCTGGAGGAACTGCGCCTGGAGATCTACGACAAGGTCAACGCGCTGGGCATCGGCGCCCAGGGCCTGGGCGGCCTGACCACGGTGCTGGACATCAAGATCAAGGATTACCCCACGCACGCCGCCAACCTGCCGATTGCGCTCATCCCGAACTGCGCCGCCACCCGCCACGCGCACTTCACCCTCGACGGCTCCGGCCCGGTCGCGCTCGACCCGCCGTCGCTGGAAGACTGGCCCAAGCTGACCTACAACCCGCAGAACGCGCGCCGGGTGAACCTCGACTCCATCACCCGCGACGAGGTCGCGCAATTCAAGCCCGGCGAAGTGCTGCTGCTCAACGGCAAGCTGCTGACCGGCCGCGATGCCGCGCACAAGCGCATGGTCGACATGTTGAACAAGGGCGAGCCGCTGCCGGTCGATTTCAACGGCCGCTTCATCTACTACGTCGGCCCGGTCGATCCGGTGCGCGACGAAGTCGTCGGTCCGGCCGGCCCGACCACGGCCACGCGCATGGACAAGTTCACCGAGCAGGTGCTGGCGCAGACCGGCCTGCTGGGCATGGTCGGCAAGGCCGAGCGCGGTCCGGCGGCGATCGACGCGATCCGCAGGCACAAGTCGGTGTACCTGATGGCGGTCGGCGGTTCGGCCTACCTGGTGTCGAAGGCGATCAAGGCCAGCCGGGTGGTCGGCTTCGCCGACCTGGGCATGGAGGCAATCTACGAATTCGAGGTCAAGGACATGCCGGTGACCGTCGCGGTCGATTCCACCGGCGAATCGGTACACAAGACCGGCCCGCGCGAGTGGCAGGCGCGGATCGGCAAGATCCCGGTGGTGGTCGAGTAGGGCTTCCGCCCGCCGCGCTCCGGCGGATGTCGGGCAGGGGCAGAATGGCACCGATTCAACAACAGGCAGGAGCATTCCCGATGGCCACCATTCTTTACGGTTCCCAAAGCACCGCCTCCCTCGTCGTGCACTGGTTGCTGATCGAACTCGGCATCCCGCACGAACTTCGCCTGCTCGACTTCGACAAGCGCGAACACAAGTCGCTCGAGTACCTCAAGCTCAACCCGCAAGGCCGGGTGCCGACCCTGGTGATCGACGGGCAGGTGCTGACCGAATCGGCGGCGATCGCGATGCACCTGGCCGACCTGCACCCGCAGGCCGGCCTCGCGCCCGCCGTCGGCACGCCCGCGCGCGGCGATTACTACCGTTGGATGTTCTTCTGCGCCGACACGCTGATGCCGGCCTACCGCGACTGGTTCTATCCGGAGGAACCGGCGGGCGCGGCGAACGTCGACGCGGCCAGGTCGCAGGCGCGCGCCGATCTGGAAGCCGCTTGGCGGCTGGTCGCCGACCACCTGCAGGCGCACGGCCCGTACCTGCTCGGCGAAACCAGATCCGCCGCCGATTTCCTGCTGGTCATGCTGATGCGCTGGTCGCGCAACATGCCGAAGCCGACCGATACCTGGCCGGTGCTGCATGCGCATGCGCAACGGATGAAGTCGCTGCCCTCGTTCCGCGAGGTCTATGCACGCGAGGGACTGACCGACTGGGCCTGAGGGGAGTATCTTTGCGGCAAGGCAAAGATGAAACGGAGTGGCCATGATCCGTTCTTGCTGCTTGGGCTTGATCCTGGGTGTCGTGACGGGTTGCAGTGCGTACACGATCGAGCGGCCGCAGACCGAGGCCGGCCGGATCTGCGCCGAGCGATGCGATGCCGTCCAGAATCTCTGCTACAGCCAGGCGGAATCCGAAGCCGCTTCTGCGGCCAGGCACTGTTCGTCCCAGCAGGCGCGGGTCGACGAGCACTGCGATCCTTACACCCGCGCCGAGGATCGCAGCCATTGCCAGGCCGTCAATCAGCGGCCGCTTTCCTGCTCCACCCCGGCGGCCGATACCGGTCCGTGCCGGACGGCGTGGCGTCAGTGCGTGCTCGAATGCGGCGGCCGCCTGATCGAGCGCTGAGTGGCAGAGGAGCGGAAGCTCAGAACCACTCCAGCAGCGAGATGCCCAGGCCGATGTACGTGGCCTTGTGGTTGTAGTCGATCATGCTCTCGCCGTAGCCGTGGAAGAGCTGCAGGTGCCCGCGCAGGCCGCGGTCGATCGGGAAGCCCCAGTCCACCTGCACCGCGCCGTGCGCATCGTCGCCGCCGCGCAGCGAGTGCCGGCCCATCAGCGACAGTTCGTGGCCGTTCCTGTTCCACACCAGGGTAGCGTCGCCGCGACCGACGTAGTCGGCGATGTCCGGGTTGTTGTCGTCATTGCGGTCTTCCTTGATGCGCAGCCACGGCCGCAGCATCAGCGCCCAGTCGCCGTGGTCCAGGCCGATGTTGAAGATCACCCGGTTCCAGCTTCGCGACAGCGGATCGCTGCGGCCGTTGGACTGGTGGTTCAGGCTGACTCCGAGCAGGCGGCCCTTCCAGCCACCCAGGCTGTAGCCGGTGCGCAGCACCAGCATCGCTTCGGGTTCGTAGTTGGTTTCGCGGAACGGCCGCGATGCCTCGCTGTTGTACGCCTGCCAGCGCGAACTCTGGGTGTAGCCGACCCAGACGTCGCCGTTGTCGCCGAACAGGTTCTCGGCGACCTTGGTCTTGAAGCTGAGCTGGAACTTCAACTCGGTGTTGTCCAGGTCCTGCGGCGTGGTCACCGTGTTGTCGGGGTTGGGCGAGGACGGCGTCTCGTTGACGTCGCTGGTCCAGAACGCCGGCAGCAGGTACACCGGCTTGTACGCGCGCAGGTTGAACGTGCCCAGCTTGGAGTCCTTGGCCAGTTCCCAGCGGCCGTCCAGCAGCGAGCCCTTGCCGACGTTGGCGATGGCGTCGCGATAGGCGTCGTCGTCGTGGCCGAACAACTCGCTCAGGCGCCGGCGCGCGCGCTGGTCCCGGCGTTCTTCGGGGCCGGCCGCGGTTTGCGCGGCGGCCTGCTGGCGCGCGTCGCGCGCGACCAAGCCGGCGTAGGCGGCCACTGCGTCGGCGGTGGCGGCGTCGCGCGTGGCGCGGCCCATCGCCGCGTCGTAGCAGGCCAGCCGTTGCGCGTCCGACTCGATGCCGGTGCAGGCTTCCGGCGAGACCGGGGCCGTAGGCGCTTCCTGCGCCTGCGCGGCCGCGGCGAAGGCAAGCAGGGCGAAGGAGGGGAAGATCAGTCGGGTCATCGGTGCGCGATCCTCGTCGTGGCGGGCCCCACGCGATTCGGGTTCATACCAGCCAGGCCAGCACGAACAGGCCAAGCATCGCAAACGCCAGCCCCAATTTCAGCACCACGCCCAGGGCGATGCCCAGCCAGGTGCCCAGCCCGACCTTGGTCGCCTTGCGCCATTCGCGGCCATGCCAGAGCTCGCCGATCAGCGCGCCGACGAAGGGCGCGACGAACAGGCCCCAGGGCAGGAAGAACAAGCCGGCGAAGGTGCCCAGGATCGAGCCGACGATGGCCTTGCGGCTGGCACCGACCTTCTTCGCCCCGACCGCGGTCGCGAACAGGTCGGCGGCGAGCGACAGCAAGGTCAGCAGGCCGAGCACGGTCAGGGCGACCCACGTGACATGCTGGAACCCGTCGACCCAGGCCGCCAACAGCATGCCGGCGAACACCAGTGGCAGGCCGGGCAGGGCCGGCAGGATCACGCCGAGCAGGCCGGCCAGCACCATCACGCCGGCCAGGATGTACAGGAGGATTTCGGTGGGCAATTCGTGTTTCCTTTTATATCAATGACTTGCGATGGGAAATCGGCTGCCGCAGACGATTGATTTTTCATAAACGCCGCGTTAATGTGCAAACGCTGCGCTTGTCAAGGGTCACCCGTAACCGTGGCCTGATGTGGTAGATCGCCCGATCCGCTCCATCGTTACACGCCTCCTTGCAACCAGCCGCCGCGTCCCGGCGTTTCCACCGCCAGTTCCAGGGAGTAAGTCAACGATGTCCGAGCGTGAGAACGGAACCGTCAAGTGGTTCAACGATGCCAAGGGCTTTGGTTTCATCAGCCGCGAAAACGGCGAAGACGTGTTCGTGCACTTCCGCGCCATCCAGACTCAGGGCTTCAAGAGCCTGAAGGAAGGCCAGAAGGTCAGCTTCACCGTGGTGCAGGGGCAGAAGGCCTGCAGGCCGACGCCGTGCAGCCGCTCTGAGGCTTGCAGCATCCATCTTTTCGAAACCCGGCTGCGGCCGGGTTTCTTTTGCCTGTACGCCGCGGCGGCGTTCAAGGCGCGACCAGCCGGCCGCCGGCCACGCGCACGCGCTGGCCTTCGCGCACGCCGCCGGCTTCGTCCTGACGGACGACCACCGTGCGGCCATCGTCCAGGCGCACGTGGATGTCGTAGCTGAGCTGTCCGGCGACCGGCTTGGCGGCGACGCCGCCGACGATGCCGCCCAGCGCGCCGGACGCCTTGCCGGCAGCCACGGACTGGACGTGGACCACGGTGCCGCAATCCATGCAGACTGTTGGTCCGGGCGCAGCCGCCGGGCCCGCCGTCGTGGCGGGCGGATGCTGGCCCGGACCGGAGGTCACCACCGGCCGGCCCTGCGGGGCGGTGGCGCAGGCGGCCAGCAGCAGGCTGGCGGCGAGGGCGGGCAGCAGCGGTTTGGTCGACACGCGTTATCCCCTGAAGTCCTGGTGGCAGCCCTTGCAGCTTTCCTTGACCTGCTCGCCGACCTGGGTGGCGGCGGCGCAGTCGGTCGGCGGCGTGGCGATCGCAGCGTCCAGCTTGGCGCGGAACTGGCTGGCGTGGGTGGAGAAGCGCTGGTCCTCCGACAGTCCCGGGAAGGCGGTTTCCAGGTCGTTCGCCATCGCGCGCAGGGTGCGCAGGTGCGGCACGGTGTCGGTGGCGGCGCAACGGTTCTGCTGGATGGTCTGCTGCAGCAGGCCGCTGTGCTTGCCCATCACGTGCATCACCGCGTCCGGGAACGGATCCTGGCGTTGCTGCCATGCGCGCAACCCCATCACCGCGGCGACCGCACCGACCACCAGGCCGAGCAGGAACAGGAACAGGTAGCGGGACGCATTCGACTTTTTGGCGGGCAATTCGGCGGACATGGGGCTGGCTCCTCGTGGCGGATGCTGGCGGCGTGGTTTCTGCAGCCTCGTACAATACCCCGATGGACAGCCGCGACAAAAGCCGGGAACTGCACGACCGCTTCGCCGGTATCGACCGCCTGTATGGGCAGGGCGCGGTGCAGCGGTTCGCGCGCTGCCGCGTGGCCGTGGTCGGGCTGGGCGGCGTCGGCTCGTGGGTGGCCGAGGCGCTGGCGCGTTCGGGCATCGGCCACCTTGCGCTGATCGACGCCGACGACATCTGCGTCTCCAACACCAACCGGCAGTTGCCGGCGCTGGCCGGCCAATACGGACGCAATAAGGTCGATGCCATGGCCGAGCGCTGCCGCGCGATCAACCCGCTGATCGAAGCGGAAGCGGTGCCGGCCTTCGTCACCGGCGCCAATCTCGCGGAGATGCTGGACCGGGACTACGACCTGGTGCTGGACGCCTGCGACAGTTTCCGCACCAAGGTGGAGATGATCGCGTGGTGCCGGCGGCGCAAGCTGCCGATCGTCGTCAGCGGCTCGGCCGGCGGCCGCACCGATCCCACCCAGGTGCGCATCCGCGACCTGTCGCGCACCGAGCACGACGCGCTGCTGGCGCTGGTGCGCAAGAAGCTGCGCGGCGAGTTCAATTTCCCGAAGAACCCGCAGCGCTATTTCGGCGTGCCGGCGGTGTATTCGCTGGAAAACGTCAGGTATCCGCAGGCCGACGGCAGCGTCTGCGGCCTGCGCCCGCAACTGGGCGCGGATGCGGCGCTGAAGCTGGACTGCGGCGTCGGCCTCGGCGCGGCGACGCACATCACCGGCGCGTTCGCGTTCGCGATGGTCGGCAAGGCGCTGGAATTGCTGGGCAGGCGCGAGGCCGCCCGCGGCCGGGAGCCGGTCGTTGCCGAGGAAGCGTCCGCATAGCACCGGGCATGGCGGTCGCGGGCAAGCCCGTTCCTACATCGGCAGCTTGAACAACCGCTCTGCGTTGTCGCTGGTCGCGCGCGCCAGCTCGTCCGGCGCGATCCCGCGCAGCGCGGCGATGGTCCGGCAGACGAAATCCAGCCGCGCCGGCTCGTTGCGTTGTCCGCGGATCCGCGAATCCGGCTGGTCGGGCGCGTCGGTTTCCAGCAGCAGGAATTCTAGCGGCATCGTCGCGACCAGATTGCGCAGGCGGTTGGCGCGCTCGTAGGTGACCGGTCCGCCCAGGCCGAGCAGGAAGCCCTGTTTCCACAATTGCCGGGCCTGTTCCTCGCTGCCGGAATAGCTGTGCACCACGCCGCGCAACGTGTCGCCTTTGGAGCCGCCGATGCGCCGCACCGCGGCGATCACCGCGTCGACCGCGCGGCGGGCGTGGACGATCACCGGCAGGCCGAATTCGCGCGCCAACTGCAACTGGGCTTCGAAGTATTGTCGTTGCAAGGCCGCATCCAGCTCCTCCACGAAGAAATCCAGTCCGCATTCGCCGATCGCGACCGGCTTCTCGCGTTCGATCCAGCCGCGCAATTCCGCCAGATGCTGCGGTCGGTGTCCGGCCAGGTACATCGGGTGCAGGCCGTAGGCGGGGAACAGGCCGTCGGCCGACGCGCAGACATCGCGCAGCTTCGGCCAGCCCGCTGCGGCCACCGCCGGCACGACCTGGCGGGCGACGCCGGCGGCGCGCGCGCGGGCGATAACGGCATCGCGGTCGGCGTCGAATTCGGCCGCGTCCAGGTGGCAATGGCTGTCGGTCAGTGGCGCGGGGCGGGACATCGCATCAGCGGGCGTCGCGCGGCTCCGGTGGCGGGTTCAGCGGCGGCGGTTGCTTGCGGCTCTTCCAACTGGCCAGCAGCGCGGTCGCCAGGCCAAGGATGATTTCGTCGGCGAACGGGATGAAATCCGGCACGAACAGGTCGACCACGAAAAAAACGGCGACCAGCCAGAACAGGGTGGGGAAGCGCAGTTTCCCGGCCCATTGCAGCAGGGGCGACAGCAGGGGGTTGGCCATTGTGGCGTGCATCCCGGTTTTGGACGGCGGACAAGCTAGCACGCCGCCCGCGTTCATGCCGGCTTTGGTTTGCCGGTGAAGGTCGGGTCGCCGTTCAGCTTTTTCGTGATGGAATGGGCCGGCCAGAAACAGGGGGCCACCGCCCGGAGAACGAACATGAAAAGCACCACCACCACGATCCTGATCGCCGCCGGCGCCCTGCTGGTCGGTGGCGTCGCCACGGCGGCGTTCATGAGCAGCCGCGACAGCGCCCCGTCCGCCCCGGCCGTGGCCGAGCAAGCGGCTGCCGACCCGGCGCTGGCGGTCGACGATGCCGCTCCCGACAACCAGATCGAAGCCGTCGGCGGCCTGCAGTACGCCGACGTGCTCAAGGTGGCCCCGGTCACCGCGAAGGAGCAGTTGTACGCCACCGTGATCGGCAGCGAGGCGGTGCGCGAAACCAGTTCCACGACGACCCCGCATGAAGTCTGCGAAGACGTGGCGGTGCAGGAACAAGCCCCGCGCAAGGACCCGAACAACATCGGCGGCACCGCCGCCGGCGCGGTGATCGGCGGTCTGCTCGGCCACCAGGTCGGCGGCGGCAGCGGCAAGAAGGTGGCCACGGCCGCCGGCGCGGTGGGCGGCGCCCTGGCCGGCCGCAAGATCCAGCAGAACCAGGCCGACAAGCGCGTGGTCACCCGCACCGAGCGCCAGTGCCATACCGAGAATTCCACGTCGGAGACCTCGCGCGTCACCGGCTACAACGTGACCTACCGCAATCCGGACGGCACCACCGGCACCATGCGAACCGACACCAAGCCGGGCAACCGCATCGCCCTGGGCAAGGTCGACCAGGTGCAGGGCTACGACGTGACCTATCGTTTTAATGGTGAAGAGAAGACAATACGCATGGATGAGAAGCCCGCCTCGGACCGTCTGCCGGTGGTCGACGGACAGGTCGTGGCCGCGGTTCCGGCCAATGGCAAGCAGGGTTGAGCCGCGCAAGATCAGGCATTGCAATGCAACACCGCGAGGCCGGCCCAGAGCCGGCCTCGTCGTTTTCGCGGAACGTGTTTCGCGGGACCGGGTCGATGCCAAACGGCGATGCGCCGAATACAATGACGGGATTTTCCCGACCGGTGATCCCCGATGGCGCTCGATCCGCATGACCTGTTCGATGTCCGTTCCCTGCTGACCGAAGACGAGCGCGCGGTCCAGGACTCGGTGGCGCGCTTCGTCGACGAGCGCGTGCTGCCGATCATCGGCGACTGCTTCGACCAGGGCCGCTTCCCGGCGGAACTGATCCCCGAGATCGCCGACCTGGGCCTGCTGGGCAGCTCGCTGCCGGAACAGTACGGCGGCGCCGACCTCAACGGCGTCAGCTACGGCCTGATCTGCCAGGAGCTGGAACGCGGCGACAGCGGCCTGCGCAGCTTCGTCTCGGTGCAGAGCTCGCTGTGCATGTACCCCATCTACGCCTACGGCAGCGAGGAGCAGCGCCTGCGCTGGCTGCCGGACATGGCCGCAGGCAAGGTCATCGGCTGCTTCGGCCTGACCGAGGCGCACGGCGGCTCCGACCCGGCCAGCATGAAGACTCATGCGAAGAAGGACGGCGGCGACTGGATCGTCAACGGCAGCAAGATGTGGATCACCAACGGTCCGGTGGCCGACATCGCCATCGTCTGGGCCAATACCGACGACGGCGTGCAGGGTTTCGTCGTCGAGAAGGGCATGCCCGGCTACACCGCGCAGGAGATCAAGCACAAGATGAGCCTGCGCGCCTCGGTGACCGGTGCGCTGTTCTTCGACAACGTGCGCGTGCCCGAGGCCAACCGCCTGCCCAACGTGAAGGGCCTGAAGGGTCCGCTGGGCTGCCTGACCCAGGCGCGTTACGGCATCAGTTGGGGCCCGGTCGGCGCGGCCACGGCCTGCCTGCAGGAAGTGCTGGCGTACACCAAGGAACGCATCCTGTTCGGTCGCCCGGTCGCGGCCACGCAGAGCGCGCAGATCAAGATGGCGGAGATGGCGCGACGCATCACCACCGCGCAACTGCTGTCGCTGCAACTGGGCCGGTTGAAGGACGCCGGGCAGATGCAGCCGCAGCAGGTGTCGCTGGCGAAGTGGAACAACTGCCGCATGGCCATCGACATCGCCCGCGAGTGCCGCGACCTGCTTGGCGGCGCCGGCATCACCACCGAACACGCCGCGATCCGGCATGCGTTGAACCTGGAGTCGGTCATCACCTACGAAGGCACCGAGACCGTGCACCAACTGGTGATCGGGCGCGAGTTGACCGGCATCAACGCGTTCTGAGGTTGCTTCCACCGCGTGCGGGGAAGGCCGGGGCAGGGCTTGAGGGAGTTTCGATGTGATCACCGTCTACGGCTATTCGGCATCCGGCAATTGCCACAAGCTGCGCCTGCTGCTCGCCCAGCTCGGGCGCGAATGCCGTTGGATCGAAACCGACATCGTCAAGGGCGAGACCCGCACGCCCGGATACCTGGCCAAGAACCCCAACGGCAGGGTGCCGATGCTTGAACTCGACGATGGCCGCATCTTGGTCGAGTCGAACGCGATCCTGTTCTGGCTCGCCGAAGGCACGGCCTTCCTGCCCGACGATCCGTGGCAGCGTGCGCAGGCGTTGGGCTGGATGTTCTTCGAGCAGTACAGCCATGAACCGTACATCGCCGTGGCGCGCTTCATCCGCGGCTGGACGCCGCTGGATTCGCCGCGGCGCACGCTGGAACTGCCACGCTGCCTGGAGCGCGGCAATGCCGCATTGACGGTGATGGAGCGGCACCTGCAGGCGCACGACTGGTTCACCGGCCCGCGCTACGGCATCGCCGACATCGCGCTGTTCGCCTACACCGCGGTTGCCCATCACGGCGGATTCGACCTGTCGGCGTATCCGGGCGTCGGCGCCTGGCTTGCGCGCGTGCGCGGGACGCCGGATTTCATTGAGATGCCGGCGCCGGCGGCGGAGAACGCGGCATTGCTGGCGGCGTCGAACCCATGACGAATCCCAGTCCCCTGCTGGAAACCGAACGGCTGATCCTGCGCCTACCGCGCGCCGAGGATTTCGACGCCTTCGCGGAAATGCAGGCCGACCCGGACGCAGCGCGTTTCATCGGCGGCCACGTGGCCCGCGGCGAAGCCTGGCGGCGTTTCCTGTGGCAGCCGGGCGCGTGGTTCGTGCAGGGCTTCGGCATGTTCAGCGCGATCGAGAAAGCCAGCGGGCTGTGGATGGGCCAGATCGGCCCATGGAAGCCGGAGGGCTGGCCGGGCAACGAGATCGGTTACGGGTTCCACCCGCGCGCCTGGGGCAAGGGTTTCGCCACCGAGGCGGGCGCCGCGGCGATCGATTGGGCCTTCGCCAACCTGGGGTGGGACGACATCATCCATTGCATCGACCCGGGCAACGTCGCCTCGCAGAACGTGGCGAAGCGATTGGGTTCGACGATGAAGGGCCCGGGCAGGCTGCCGCCTCCGTTCCAGGACGCGACGGTCGACATCTGGGGCCAGACCCGCGCGCAATGGCAGGAGCGGCGCCGGTCCGTTCCCGCGACATAGCCTCAACATTTCCACTGGAATCACGACAGACATGTTCGCCACCGTTCCCAATCCCATCCCGGCCCGCATGAAGGGTCTCAACCGCGCCGAGATCTGCGACCGCAACTTCGTCGAGTTCGTGCAGGACTGGAACGGCCCGGTCGGAACGAAGCCGGCAGCGACGGCCGCCGTGCTGCCGAACAGCGCGCTGGACGCGCGCGGCTTCGCCGAACTGCTGGAGTCGCAACTGGTGTCGCGCCACCTCGACCTGATGGCGCGAGTGCTGCGGGTGCAGAACAAGGTCTTCTACACCATCGGCAGCAGCGGCCACGAAGGCAACGCGATGGTCGCGCGCGCCACGCGCCACACCGACCCGGCGTTCCTGCACTACCGCAGCGGCGGCTTCATGGCCGAGCGCTTCCGCAAGCTGCCGGGCATGGACCCGGTGATGGATTCGGCGCTGAGCTTCGCCGCCAGCGCGGAAGATCCCGCTTCCGGCGGCCGCCACAAAGTCTGGGGCAGCAAGCCGTTGTGGGTGCTGCCGCAGACCTCGACGATCGCCTCGCACCTGCCGAAGGCGCTGGGCACGGCGGTCGCGATCGAGCAGGCCAGGCGCATCGGCCATGCGTTGCCGATTCCGGACGACAGCATCGCGATCTGCTCCTTCGGCGACGCCTCGAGCAACCACGCCACCGCGCAGACCGCGTTCAACGCGGCGGCGTGGACTGCCTACCAGAAGCTGCCGGCGCCGGTGCTGTTCGTCTGCGAGGACAACGGCATCGGCATCTCGGTGAAGACGCCGGGTGGCTGGATCGGCCGCAACTTCCGCGACCGCGCCGACCTCGATTACTTCCATGCCGACGGCCTCGACCTGGCCGCCGGCTACGCCGACGTGCAGCGCGCAGTCGAGCATTGCCGCACGACGCGGCGGCCGACCTTCCTGCACCTGCGTACGACCCGGATCATGGGCCACGCCGGCACCGATTTCGAAATCGAATGGCGCAGCATCGAGGAACTGTGCGCGGTCGAGGCGACTGACCCGCTGCTGCGCAGCGCCGCCATCGCATTGGAATCCGGCCTGTACTCGAAGGAAGAACTGCTGGCGCTGTACGAAGGCATCCGCAAGCGCTGCTTCGCCGCTGCCGAGGAAGCCGATCGCCGGCCGAAGATCGAAACGCTGGAACACGTGATGGCGCCGCTGGCGCCGTACACGCCGAAGGAAGTGGCGAAGGAAGCCGCGCGCCCGGCGCCGCACGAGCGCCGCGTCGCCGTATTCGGCAGCGAGGAAAAGCTGCCTGAAAAGCTGCCGCCGCGGCACCTCGCCATCCAGATCAACAACGCGCTGCACGACCTGCTGTGCAAGTACCCGGAATCGCTGCTGTTCGGCGAGGACGTGGCGCAGAAGGGCGGCGTGTACACGGTGACCAAGGGCTTGCACAAGGCGTTCAAGGGCAGCCGCGTGTTCAACACCCTGCTGGACGAGACCATGATCCTGGGCCTGGCCCAGGGCTACGCCAACCTCGGCATGCTGCCGGTGCCCGAAATCCAGTACCTGGCGTATTTCCACAACGCCTGCGACCAGATCCGCGGCGAGGCGGCGTCGCTGCAGTTCTTCAGCAACGACCAGTACCGCAACCCGATGGTGGTGCGCATCGCCGGGCTGGGCTACCAGCGCGGCTTCGGCGGGCATTTCCACAACGACAACTCGATCGCCGCGCTGCGCGACATTCCGGGTCTGGTCGTCGGTTGCCCGTCGCGCGGCGACGACGCGGCGGCGATGCTGCGCACGCTGGCGGCGCTGGCCAAGGTCGACGGCAGGGTGTCGGTCTTCCTGGAACCCATCGCGCTGTACATGACCAAGGACCTGTACGAAGCCGGCGACGGCCAGTGGCAGTTCCCGTATCCGCCGCCGGAACAGGCGATGACGCTGGGCGAAGGCCGCGTCTACGATGCCGACGCGAACGACCTGGTGGTGTTCACCTACGGCAACGGTGTGCCGATGAGCCTGCGCGCCGCGTGCCGGATCGAAGCGGCGCTGGGCTGGAAGGTGCGCGTGGTCGACCTGCGCTGGTTGGCGCCGCTCAACGAAGGCTTCATCGCCGAGCAGGCGAAGACCGCCGAGCGCATCCTGATCGTCGACGAAGGCCGGCATTCGGCCGGCGTGGGCGAAGGCGTCATCACCGCGATCGCGGAGGCTGGCTATCGCGCGCGGCCGTTCCAGCGCGTGGTCGGCGCCGACACCTATACGCCGCTGGCCGGCGCGGCCTTCCTGGTGTTGCCGGGCGAGGAGGACATCGTGGCGGCGGCGCAGCGGTTGGCCTGATACCCTCGACTTGCCCGTAGGAACGGCTTACAGCCGCGCCGCTTCCGTCGGCGGTTACAATGATCTTCTTGACGAAGAGCACGTGGCTGTAAGCCGTTCCCATGGAATCTTCCGGCAAAAAGGAGACGGACATGGCCAGACCGAAAGTCGCGGTAATCGTCGGCAGCTTGCGCAAGGGCTCGTTCAACCGGCAACTGGCGCGCGCGGTGGAGAAACTGGCGGACGATGCGCTGGAATTGGTCCCCGTCGGCATCGGCGGCTTGCCGCTTTACGACCAGGACGACGACGAGAACCTTCCCGCCGCATCGGCGCGGTTCAAGCAGGCGATCGAATCCGCCGACGCGCTGCTGTTCGTCACCCCGGAATACAACCGTTCGATTCCCGGCGTGCTGAAGAACGCCATCGACATCGGCACGCGACCGGCGGGGAAGAATTCCTTCGCCGGCAAGCGCGCCGCGGTGATCGGCGCCTCGCCCGGCGCGCACGGCACGGTGTCGGCGCAGCAGCACCTGCGCAACGTGCTATCCGCGGTCGGCCTGGCAGTGCTGCCGCAGCCGGAGATCGCGATCCAGTACAAGGAGGGGCTGATCGACGAAAACGGCGAGATCGCCGACGAGCGCACGCGTAAGTTCCTGCTGGGATTCGTGCGGACATTCGCCGACTGGCTGGCGTAGTGCTACGCCGCGGCAGCGTCCGGTCATGCCGGGCGGAAGCGGAATTGTTCGGGCCTTGCATTACCGGCGCAACCCTTCCGCCAGCGCAATCTCTCGAACCGCCACGCCACCGCCGGCCAGGGCGGCCGCGTCGCGTTCCAGCGGCAGCACCGCCAGCGCAAGCCACGGCGCGATCGGGGATGCACTGACGATCGTGCCCACCGGTTTGCCGGCCGCCGCGACTTCCGCACCCGCCGCCAGCGGCGCATCCGCCTGCAACAGCGCCAGCCCGCGCTTGGCCTGGCCGAGGAAGTGCGTGCGCGCGACGATTTCCTGCCCGGGATAGCAGCCCTTCTTCACGCTGAAGGCGGGCAGGCGTTCCAGCGACAGTTGCTGCGGCGTCCATTGCCCGCGCTGCGATTCGGGCAGGCGCGGCAGGCCATGGGCGAGATCGAAGGCGAACCAGCGCGCGACCGCTTCCGCATCCTGCGGCGATGCGCCGCCGCCGATGCGCAGGCGGCGTGCGCCGCCCGCCGCGCCGAAATCGAGTTCGAGCGCGCCTTCGATCTCCGCCAGTTCCGCGCCGCGTGCGGCGGCCGGCGAAGCGAACGCGCCGCTTACGCGCAGATCGTCGCGGACCTCGATCCTCAGCTTCCGCCGGAATACGAATCGTTGCAGTTCGCCGGCCAGCGCGGCGGCCGCATGGTCCGGCAGCAACAGGAGAATCCGGTCCTCGGCCGGGCGCAGCAACGCGAACAGCGCGACCACCCGCCCCTTAGGCGTAAGCCACGCATTCCATTGCCATTTCCCGATCGCCAGCCCGGTCACGTCGTTGGCGAATTGCGCGTGGGCGAAGCCGGCGGCATCCGGGCCTTCCAATGCGACCACGGCGTGGTCGGGCAGGGCGAAGCCGGCGGCAGCGGTATGGGAAAGGTTGTCAGCCACGGGGCGCAGGACTAGAATTTTGTGCATTGCATGATAGGACAAACCCCTCCCAGCACCGAAGTCGCGACTGAAACGCAGCAGCCCGAAAAGGCCGATGCGGTGCAGGAACGCGCGCAGCCCAAGGAAGTGGGCGGTCGCGATGGCCCCGAGCCGACGCGTTACGGGGATTGGGAAAAGAACGGGCGCTGCATCGATTTCTGAGCGGCGCCGCCCAGCCAACGCGACCGCACCGGGCAGTTTCCGGTGCCGCCGCCCAGCCGAGACAACGAGTCCAGCACATGGCGCGTCCCCGTCCGCTTTCGCCGCACCTGCAGGTCTACCGATGGCAGGTGCAGATGGCCACCTCCATCCTCCACCGCGCCACCGGCATCGTTTTGGCCGCCGGCGCATTGGTGATCGCCGCCGGCCTGCTGTGCCTGATGCTGGGCGCCGAACACTGGGCCTGCTTCACCGGCCTGGCCGGCGCGTGGTACGGCAAGCTGTTCCTGTTCGGCTGGAGTTGGTGCTTCGCCTATCACCTGTGCAACGGCATCCGTCACATCGTGCAGGACTTCGCCATCGGCTACAGCAAGCCGGCCTTCATCCGCAGCAGTTGGTTGTCGATCGTCGGCAGCCTGGTGCTGACCGTGCTGATCTGGGTCGTGGCCTGCAAGGGAGGCGTCGCATGAGCCGTTTCCGCACGCCGTTGAAGAACGCCCGCGGCCTGGGCGCGGCCAAGACCGGCACCTCGCATTTCGTCCACCAGCGCCTGACCGCCACCGCGCTGGTCTTCCTGGGCATCTGGTTCGTGTATTTCGTGCTGAGCCTGGTCGGCAGCGACTACCTGGCCGCCGTCGATGCGGTGTCCAGGCCGTGGAACGCGGTGCTGCTGGTCGGGTTCCTGGTCGCCGCGTTCTGGCACGCGCAACTGGGCCTGCAGGTGGTGCTCGAGGATTACGTGCACAACTCGCTGCTGGCGCTGGCGCTGCAGACCAGCGTCAGGTTCATCGCGGTGCTGGGCGCGATCGTCAGCATCTTCGCCGTCGCCCGCATCGCGCTGGCCGCCTGAGCGCCGCGCTTCCGCCAAGGAAACGATTCCCGATGTCCGCATACAAGATCACAGAACACAAGTACGACATGGTCGTGGTCGGCGCCGGCGGCGCCGGCCTGCGCGCCACCTTCGGCCTGGCCCAGAAGGGCTTGCAGACGGTGTGCCTGACCAAGGTCTTCCCGACCCGCTCGCACACCGTCGCCGCGCAGGGCGGCATCTCGGCCGCGCTGGGCAACATGGGCGAGGACGACTGGCGCTACCACTTCTACGACACCATCAAGGGCAGCGACTGGCTGGGCGACCAGGACGCGATCGAATACATGTGCCGCGAGGCGATCCCGGCGATCATCGAGCTGGAGCACTACGGCGTGCCGTTCTCGCGCACCGAGGAAGGCAAGATCTACCAGCGCCCGTTCGGCGGCATGACCACCAAGTTCGGCGAGGGCCCGCCGGCGCAGCGCACCTGCGCCGCCGCCGACCGCACCGGCCACGCGATGCTGCACACGCTGTACCAGCAGTCGCTGGCGCACGACGCGCGCTTCATGATCGAGTACTTCGCGCTGGACCTGATCTTCGACGAGGAAGGAGTGTGCCGCGGCGTGCTGGCGCTGGACATGGCGGCGGGCGAACTGCACCTGTTCCGCGCCCACGGCGTGGTGCTGGCGACCGGCGGCTACGGCCGCGCGTATTTCAGCGCGACCTCGGCGCATACCTGCACCGGCGACGGCGGAGGCCTGGTCGCGCGCGCCGGCCTGCCGCTGCAGGACATGGAGTTCGTGCAGTTCCACCCGACCGGCATCTACGGCGCCGGTTGCCTGATCACCGAGGGCGTGCGCGGCGAAGGCGGCATCCTGCGCAACAGCAACGGCGAGCGCTTCATGGAACGCTACGCGCCGCACTACAAGGACCTGGCTTCGCGCGACGTGGTGTCGCGTTCGATGACCATCGAGATCCGCGAAGGCCGCGGCGTCGGCGAGCACAAGGACCACATCCTGCTCGACCTGACCCACCTCGGCCCCGAGGTCATCCACAAGAAGCTGCCGGGCATCGCCGAGAGCGCGCGCATCTTCGCCGGCGTCGACGTCGAGAAGCAGCCGATCCCGGTGCTGCCGACCGTGCACTACAACATGGGCGGCATCCCGACCAACTACCACGGCGAGGTGGTGCGCAAGGTCGGCGACGATCCGGACGCGGTGGTGCCGGGCCTGTACGCCATCGGCGAGGCTGCGTGCGTATCGGTGCACGGAGCGAATCGCCTCGGCTCCAACTCGCTGCTCGACCTGGTGGTGTTCGGCCGCGCCGTCGCCAACCGCTGCTCCGAGACGGTCAAGAAGGGCGCGCCGCACAAGACCCTGGCGTCGGACGCCTGCGACAAGGCGCTGGGCCTGCTGGACAAGCTGCGCAACGCCGACGGCTCCACCCCGACCGCGGTGCTGCGCGACCGCATGCAGCGGACCATGCAGTCCGACGCGGCGGTGTTCCGCACCAGCAAGACGCTGAAGGAAGGCGTGGACAAGATGGCGGAGATCTTCGCCGGCTTCGAGGACGTCAAGGTCTCCGACCGCTCGCTGGTGTGGAACTCCGACCTGATCGAGACCTACGAACTGAACAACCTGCTGCTCAACGCGGTGGCGACGATCAATTCGGCCGAACAGCGCCACGAAAGCCGCGGCGCGCACGCGCACGAGGATTTCCCGGAACGCGACGACGTCAACTGGCACAAGCACACGCTGGTGACGGTCGATCCGCAGACCGGCAAGACTAGTTTCGATTACCGCCCGGTACACATGTACACGCTCAGCAAGGACGTGGACGTGGTGCCGCCCAAGCCGCGCGTTTACTAAGCCAGGGCGAGACAGACAGATGGCCGAATTCGCACTACCGAAGAATTCCCGCATCACCAAGGGCAAGCATTTCCCGGCGAAGGGCGCGAAGAACGTGCGCACCTTCAAGGTCTACCGCTGGAGCCCCGACGACGACGCCAACCCGCGCACCGACACCTACGAGATCGACCTCGACAAGTGCGGGCCGATGGTTCTCGACGCGCTGATCAAGATCAAGAACGAGATCGACCCCACGCTGACCTTCCGCCGTTCGTGCCGCGAGGGCATCTGCGGTTCGTGCGCGATGAACATCGACGGCACCAACACGCTGGCTTGCACGCGCGCGATCAGCGACTGCAAGAAGGCCGAGGTGCCGATCTACCCGCTGCCGCACATGGACGTGGTCAAGGACCTGGTGCCGGACCTGACCCACTTCTACGCGCAGTACGCCAGCATCAAGCCGTGGATCCGTACCCAGACCCCGCCGCCGCCGGACCGCGAGCGCCTGCAGTCGCCGGAAGACCGCGAGAAGCTGGACGGCCTGTACGAATGCATCCTGTGCGCGTGCTGCTCGACCTCGTGCCCCAGCTACTGGTGGAACGGCGACCGCTACCTGGGCCCGGCGATCCTGCTGCAGGCCTACCGCTGGATCATCGACAGCCGCGACGAGGACACCGGCGCGCGCCTGGACGACCTGGAAGACCCGTTCAAGCTGTACCGCTGCCACACCATCATGAACTGCGCCCGCACCTGCCCCAAGGGCCTGAACCCGGCGCTGGCGATCGCCGAGATCAAGAAGCTGATGATGGCCCGCGCGGCCTGAGCCCCGGATTCCGCCCTCCATGCGAGGGCGGAACGCTTTTGCGACGATGGAAACCGCCGACGACATCGAACTCAAGCGCCTGCGCTGGCGCTGCCGTCGCGGCATGCGCGAACTGGACCAGTTGTTCGACCGCTGGCTGGACCGCGAATGGACGCGATCCTCCGAGGCCGAACGCGGGGTTTTCCTACGGTTGGTCGAAACCGAGGACGATAAGCTCTGGCGCTGGTTCATGGGCTACGAGGAATGCGCCGATGCCGAACTCGTTCCGCTCGTCGAGCGCATCCGCCGGCTGCAGTCCCCCGACTAACGCGCCCGGGTGCCGGCTCGAATGGCGGCCGTCGCGCTGGCTGCTGGCGGCGCTGGCGCTGATTTCCCTGCTGGCCGCCTTTTCCGTGCTCGCTTCGGAAATGCCGCGCATCGCGGCATGGCCGCTGGCCCTGGCCGCGCTCGGTTACGGCATCTGGACGATCCGCCGGGAAGCCGGGCGGCCGGCACGGGAATTCGTCTTCCCCGGCAACGCATCGCCGGCCATGCTCGACGGCCGCCCGCTCGAAGCCGTGCGGGTGCACTGGCGCGGACCGCTGGCCTTCGTGCAGTGGCGGGAGGCCGACGGCCGAGCGGGGCGGTTGTCGTTCTGGCCGGATACCCTGCCGCCGCCGCGGCGACGTGAACTGCGTCTGGCCGCGGGCGCCGGCGACACTACGCGGGACCGGCGGGTGATGGCACCATAGCCGGAATATGTTCAAACCCATCCCCGTCGCCATCGGCCTGCGCTACCTGCGCGCCAAGCGCCGCAACGGCTTCATTTCCTTCATCTCGCTGGCCTCGATCCTGGGCATCGCCCTGGGCGTGGCGGTGTTGATCACCACGCTGGCGGTGATGAGCGGCTTCCAGCGCGAGATCCGCGACCGCCTGCTGAGCATGACCGCGCACGCCACCGTCAGCGGTGCCGGCGAAGACATGCACGACTGGCCGCACGCGGTGAAGGTGGCGATGCAGGATCCGCGTGTGGCCGGGGCCGCGCCGTTCGTAGACGTGCAAAGCCTGCTGTCCGGCAACCGCGAACCGCAGGGCGCGATGGTGCGCGGCGTGCTGCCGTCCGAGGAGCCGAAGGTCTCGGTGCTGGCCGACAAGATGAAGCAGGGCAGCCTGGATTCTCTGAAGCCCGGCGAGTTCAACATCCTGCTGGGCCAGGAACTGGCGCTGTGGCTGGGCGTGGGCGTCGGCGACGGCGTCAACGTCACCACCGGCAACTTCCAGGGTACGCCGATCGGCGCGGTGCCGCGGGCCAAGCGCTTCAAGGTCACCGGCATCTTCGCCGTGGGCCACAACGACATCGACCGCAACCTCGCCGTCGTGCACATGGCCGACCTGCAGCGGCTGCTGCGGATGGGCGACGACGTCACCGGCGTGCGCCTGAAACTGCACGACATGGACCAGGCGATGGAAGTGGCCAGCGACCTGGCGCGCAGCCTGCACGACCGCCCGTACCGGGTCAGCGACTGGACCTACGAGAACGCCAATCTGTACCAGTCGCTGAAGATGGAGAAGACGGTGATGGGCATCCTGCTGTCGCTGATCATCGCGATGGGCGCGTTCAACCTGGTGTCGTCGCAGGTGATGCTGGTCACCGACAAGCAGGCCGACATCGCGATCCTGCGCACGCTGGGGCTGAGCCCGCGCGGAGTGATGCAGGTGTTCATGGTGCAGGGTTCGCTGATCGGCATCATCGGCACCGCGATCGGCGTGGTCGGCGGCATCGTGCTGACGCTGAACCTGGAGCGCATCCTCGCCCTGATCGAGCGGGTCTTCAACGTCGTGCTGCTGCCGCCGGACGTCTACTACATCACCGGCCTGCCGTACCAACTGGAAGCCAGCGACGTGGCCGTCATCGCCTGCGTCGCGCTGGCGATGAGCTTCATCGCCACGCTGTACCCGGCCTGGCGCGCGGCGCGCACCCAGCCGGCGGAGGCGCTGCGCTATGAGTGAGGTCGTGCGCGCGGAGAAACTCGGCAAGACCTACGCCGAGGGCAAGCTGAAGACGCCGGTGTTCGACGGGCTGGACCTGCGCGTGGACGCCGGCGAAACCGTCGCGATCGTCGGCGCGTCCGGTGCCGGCAAGAGCACGCTGCTGCACCTGCTGGGCGGGCTGGACACGCCGACCGCAGGCGAGGTCTACGTGGCCGGGCAGAAGATGTCGGCGCTGTCCGACGCCGCGCGCGGCGCATTGCGCAACCAGGCGCTGGGCTTCGTCTACCAGTTCCACCACCTGCTGCCGGAATTCACCGCGCTGGAAAACGTGATGATGCCGGTGCTGCTGGCTGGCGCGCCGGTGGCGGACGCCGCGCAGCGCGCGCAGGCCCTGCTGGAAAGCGTGGGCCTAGGCCACCGCCTGGGCCACAAGCCGGGGGAACTGTCCGGCGGCGAACGCCAGCGCGCGGCGGTGGCGCGCGCGCTGGTCAACAAGCCGGCCTGCGTGCTGGGCGACGAACCGACCGGCAACCTCGACGAGAAGACCGCGGCTACGGTGTTCGCGCTGATGCTGGAACTCAACCGCGCGCAACGGACCAGCCTGGTGCTGGTGACCCACGACCTGCGCCTGGCCAAGCGGCTGGACCGGGTGCTGGAACTGCACGAAGGCAAGCTCCGCGCGATGGCGTGATCCCGGGCCGGAACTCGCCAAGCCGGCGGAATTGGGCTACAACGGCGGCGTTCCCCCACGACGGCGCTTCATCATCATGTCGATTCCCTCCGACGGCGAACTCGCTACGCTTGCCAGCGCCCTGGGCGCGCGCCTGCTTGCCGCCCGCGACCATCTGGTCGCCGCGGAGAGCTGCACCGGCGGCTGGATCGCCAAGTGCATGACCGACGTGGCCGGCTCGTCCGAGTGGTTCGACTGCGGCATGGTCGCGTACAGCTACGAGGCCAAGCAGGCGCTGCTGGGCGTGCGCCCGCAGACGCTGGAAGTGCAGGGTGCGGTCAGCCGCGAAACCGCCATCGAGATGGTGTCCGGCGCGCTGATCCATTCCGGCGCGACCGTCGCGGTCGCGGTCACCGGCATCGCCGGTCCCGGCGGCGGCACCGACGACAAGCCGGTCGGCACCGTGTGGATCGCCTGGAAGCGGCGCGGCGGCTATGCCCGCGCCGACGTGTTCCATTTCGACGGCGACCGCGAAGCGGTGCGCCGGCAGACCGTGGCCACGGCGCTGCGTGGGCTGGAGCAGTTGCTGCCATGAACGACCGTACGCCGGCGCGAGGGCGCGTCTGATGTGGGAGAAACTGGGCACGGTCCGCGACCTCGGCCGCTTGCAGGAAATCGCCTCGGTGCTGGTCCGTTATGGTTTCGGCGACGTGGTCCGGCGCGTCGGCCTGGCCGGTGCGCTGGAACGCGCCGGCCGCCTGCTGCACTGGCAGTCGGTCGAAGAGGGTCTGCTGGAGATGGACGTACCCACGCGCGTCCGCAACGCCCTGCAGGACCTGGGGCCGACCTTCGTCAAGCTGGGACAGGTGCTGGCCACGCGCGTGGATCTGCTGCCGCCGTCGTGGATCGACGAACTGGGCGAACTGCAGAACGCGGTGCCGGCGCTGCGCTACCAGGAGATCCTGCCGCAACTGATCGAGGATCTCGGCGACGACCCGGACGAGATCTTCGCCGCCATCGATCCCAAGCCGGTCGCCGCCGCGTCGCTGGCGCAGGCGCATCGCGCCGTGCTGGCCGACGGCAGCGACGTGATCCTGAAGGTGCGCCGGCCCGGCATCCGCGACACTGTCGAGGCCGACCTGCGCCTGCTCAAGCACCTGGCCGCGATCGCCGAAACCGAGCTGCCGGAATTGCGCCGCTACCACCCGTGCCGGATCGTGCAGGAGTTCGCCGCCTCGTTGCGGCGCGAACTCGACTTCGCCGCCGAGGCCCGCAACGCCGAGCGCATCGCCGCCAATTTCGCCGGTCATCCGGAAATCGTCATCCCGCGCGTGTACTGGCAGTGGACCAGCGAGCGGCTCAACGTGCAGGAACTGCTGGACGGTATTCCCGGCCGCGACCTGGCCGCGGTGGACGCGGCAGGGCTGGACCGCAGGCAACTGGCGCGCACGGGCGCAGGCATCGTGCTGAAGATGGTGCTGGAAGACGGCTTCTTCCACGCCGACCCGCACCCGGGCAACATCTTCTATCTGCCCGGCGGCGTCATCGGCGTGATCGACTTCGGCATGGTCGGGCGGGTGACCGAGCAGCGCCGCTTCCAGATCGTGCGCCTGCTGCACGGACTGGTGACGCAGGACGCCGAAGCGGTGGCCGACGTGCTGATCGACTGGACCGAAGGCGGCAACGACGTCGACGAAACGCGCCTGCAGGAAGCCGCCGACCTGTTCGTCGACCAGTATCGCGGCGTGCCGCTGAAGCAGTTGCGCATGGGCGCGATGCTGCTCGACGTCACCACGTTGCTGCGCGAACACGGCCTGACCCTGCCGGCCGACCTGGCGCTGATGATCAAGGCTTTCCTGACCCTGGAGGGCATGGGCCGGCAACTGGATCCGGATTTCGACATGGCCGGCGAGGCGCGGCCGTTCCTGGAACGGGCGATGCTGCGGCGCTATGCGCCGGACGTGCTGGCGCGACGCGGCAAGCGCGCGCTGGGCGGCATGGTCGACCTGCTGCGCGACATGCCGCGCGACCTGCACCGGCTGCTGCAGTCCGCGCGCCGCGGACGGTTGCAGATGCAGATCGAGGTGAACACGCTGAAGGAATTCGGCCATCAGGTCGATCGCGCCGCCAACCGGCTGACGATGGGCGTCATCACCGCCGCGCTGATCGTCGGTTCGTCGATCGTGATGCACAGCGCCCGCGGCGACTTCTCCAGCCGCTGGCTGCTGGCGGTCGGCGTCGCCGGCTTCGTCGGCGCTGCGTTGGGCGGGGTGTGGATCCTGTTCTCGATGTGGCGGGGCGGCAGGAAGTAGCGCCGCCGCACGCATCCTCAGCCGTCGGCTCGGTATTCCAGCAAGTCGCCGGGCTGGCAGTCCAGTTCCCTGCAGATCGCTTCCAGCGTATTGAAGCGCACGCCCTTGACGTGGCCCTGCTTGAGCAGCGACAGGTTGGTTTCGCTGATGCCGACGGCGTCGGCCAGATCCTTCGACTTCATCTTGCGCCTGGCCAGCATCACGTCGAGGTTGACGACGATAGCCATCACACGATGCTCTCGTTTTCCTGCTTCAGCCGCGCGGCTTCGTTCCGCTCCCGGCATAGTTCCCTGCGCGCCATGACCGCCAGCAGCAGGCCGGCGACCCCAATGGCATGGATGAAGACAACGCGGCTGCCGGCGCCGATGAGAGAGGCTGTCGATGGGGCCGCCAGCCAAATCAAGACGTAGAAGCCAAGCAGCAGGGTGGACAGGACGATCAGGGCAGTACTTGCGACCAGCTTCATGTTCGACTCCAGGTTGGGTTTGGGTTTCGACTACTGCATATAATTTTCGTAAAACATAAATTAATTTGAATTTTCGTCAAGAGACTTGCGTCAGGAATCAAGTTAGTAGTATTACTACTAACCATGGATCTGACCGAAACCCAGCAAGCCATCCTCGCCCTGATCGCCGAGCGTATCGAGGCCGAGGGCGTGCCGCCGTCGCAGACCGAAATCCAGCGGGCCTTCGGCTTCAAGAGCGTGCGTGCGGCGCAGTACCACCTCGATGCTTTGGAAGTGGCCGGAGCCATCGAGCGCGTCTCCGGCCGCGCCCGCGGCATCCGCCTGCTGCACGCGCCGCAACCGCCGCAGCGGGCGCTGGAATTGCCGGCCGCCAACGACGATGCGCTGCGCCTGCCGATCCTCGGTCGCGTCGCCGCCGGCGCGCCGATCGGCGCCGACGCCGACGCGCACGGCTACGTGATGCTGGACCGCACCTTTTTCCATCCTTCGCCGGATTACCTGCTCAAGGTCAGCGGCGATTCGATGCGCGACGAGGGCATCTTCGACGGCGACCTGATCGGCGTGCACCGCACCCACGACGCGCGCAGCGGCCAGATCGTGGTCGCGCGCGTCGACGACGAGATCACGGTCAAGCTGCTGAAGATCGGGAAGGACCGCATCCGCCTGTTGCCGCGCAATCCCGACTACGCGCCGATCGAGGTGCAGCCGGACCAGGATTTCGCCATCGAGGGCCTGTACTGCGGCCTGGTGAGGCCCAGCCGATGAACACGACGACGAAGAGCGCCACGATGCGGACTTTTCCGACGCCGCGGCCCGGCATCGGCCTATGTATGGTCTTCTTCCTGCGGAATATTTTTTCCCGGCAGGCCACGCCGTCGCAGTCCGTGAGATGCACCGCCGTTAACCTGCACCCATTCCCGATTTCCAGACACTGAAGGACACCACGATGGACGAGAACAAGAAGCGCGCCCTGGCCGCGGCCCTGACCCAGATCGAGAAGCAGTTCGGCAAGGGCTCGGTGATGCGCATGGGCGATCGCGTGATCGAAGCGGTCGAGGTCGTGCCCACCGGCTCGCTGATGCTGGACCTGGCGCTGGGCATCGGCGGCCTGCCGAAGGGCCGTGTGGTCGAAATCTACGGCCCGGAATCCTCGGGCAAGACCACCCTGACCCTGCAGGCCATCGCCCAGTGCCAGAAGGCCGGCGGCACCGCCGCCTTCATCGACGCCGAGCACGCGCTGGACCCGATCTACGCCGCCAAGCTGGGCGTCAACGTCGACGACCTGCTGCTCAGCCAGCCGGACACCGGCGAACAGGCGCTGGAAATCGCCGACATGCTGGTGCGTTCGGGCTCCATCGACATCGTGGTCATCGACTCGGTCGCCGCGCTGACGCCCAAGGCCGAAATCGAGGGCGAGATGGGCGACCAGTTGCCCGGCCTGCAGGCCCGCCTGATGAGCCAGGCCCTGCGCAAGCTGACCGGCAACATCAAGCGTTCCAACACACTGGTGGTCTTCATCAACCAGTTGCGCATGAAGATCGGCGTGATGATGCCCGGCCAGAGCCCGGAAGTGACCACCGGCGGCAACGCGCTGAAGTTCTACGCCTCGGTGCGCCTGGACATCCGCCGCATCGGCGCGATCAAGAAGGGCGACGAGATCATCGGCAACCAGACCAAGATCAAGGTGGTCAAGAACAAGCTGGCGCCGCCGTTCAAGCAGGTGGTCACCGAAATCCTCTACGGCGAGGGCATCAGCCGCGAAGGCGAACTGATCGACATGGGCGTGGACGCCAAGCTGGTCGAGAAGGCCGGCGCGTGGTACGGCTACGGCGGCGAGCGCATCGGCCAGGGCAAGGACAACGCCCGCAACTACCTGCGCGAGAACCCGCAGGTCGCGGCCAAGCTGGAAGCGGAACTGCGCGAGAAGTTCCAGCCGGCCGAGGCCAATCGCGACGAAGCCGACGACGGCAGCGACGATTGAGGCAGGGCGGGGCGGCCGTATCGTCAGCGGCCGTCCCGCCTCTGCAACCGAGTCATGGCCACCGATCGCGATTTCATCGAATACGTACACGAGCAGTCCGGTCTGGCGGACCGGCTCGCGTACAGGAAGATGTTCGGCGAATACGGCCTCTACTTCGACGGAAAGATCGTCGCATTGGCCGCCGACAACCAGCTCTTCCTCAAGCCGACCGAAGCCGGGCGCGCACTAATGCCGGATGCGGCCGAAGCGCCGCCGTATCCCGGGGCGAAGAACTGGCTCCTTATCGATGAATATCTCGACGATGCCGAACGCCTGCAACGACTGATCCGCGCCACGGCCGATGCCTTGCCAGCGCCGAAACCCAAGCCGGCGCGCAAGGCGGTCGCCAGGAAGCCGCGAAGCCGATGAGCGGGAACGACGAATTCGGTCGTCCGCCGGGCGAGGGCGATCTTGCATCGCCGCAGTCGCGGCGCAAATCCCGGCGTCCGGAACCGACCCCGGCGCAACGCGCGCTCGGCCTGTTGGTTCGCCGCGAGCATTCGCGCAAGGAACTGGCGCGCAAGCTGGCCGCGCGCGGGGTCGAGGCGGATGAAGCCCGGGTCGCGGTCGAGCGGATGGCTGCGGAAGGCTGGCAGGACGATGCCCGCTTCGCCGAGTTCCTGGTCCGCAACCGCGCCGCCGGCGGGTACGGCCCGCTGCACGTGCGTGCGGAACTCGGGACCCACGGACTCGACCGTGAGGCCATCGCCGCGGCGATGGAGGGTTTCGACGGAGATTGGACCGAAGTCGCCCGCGACCTGGTTCGCCGCCGTTTCGGCGAAGCCGGGCCTGGCGATCCGGCGCAGCGGCGCAAGGCCGGCGACCTGCTGGTCCGCCGGGGATTCGACGGCGACAGCATCCGCGCCGCTTTGCGCGGCAATGACGACTGAACGGTACCGCCGCCCGCGCGGGCCACGGCCGCTTCGGCCCGTAGCCGCCGGCCCGCTGCATCGCCCGGTTTGCTAATCTTGACGTCCTTTCCCGGGTGACTACCCGCCGGGGCGGCCGCGTCGGCGCCCGGGCGGGTTCCGCGCCGCCCGTATGCCCAAGCCAGCCAGATGACCAGCGACAGCCTCCCCACGTTCACCACTGCCCGCGTCCGCAAGGATTTCCTCGACTTCTTCGCCTCCAAGGGCCACACCATCGTGCCGTCGGCGCCGCTGGTGCCCGGCAACGACCCGACCCTGCTGTTCACCAATTCCGGCATGGTCCAGTTCAAGGACGTATTCCTCGGCGCCGAGAAGCGCAGCTACGTGCGTGCGGCCGACGTCCAGCGCTGCCTGCGTGCCGGCGGCAAGCACAACGACTTGGATTCGGTCGGCTACACCGCGCGCCACCACACCTTCTTCGAGATGCTCGGCAACTGGTCCTTCGGCGACTACTTCAAGAAGGACGCCATCGCTTGGGCGTGGGAGCTGTTGACCGAAGTCTGGAAGCTGCCCAAGGAACGCCTGCTGGTCACCGTCTACCACAACGACGACGAGGCCTACGCGCTGTGGCGCGACATGGTCGGCATCCCCGCCGACCGCATCGTCCGCATCGGCGACAACAAGGGCGCGCCCTACGCCAGCGACAACTTCTGGCAGATGGCCGATACCGGCCCCTGCGGTCCGTGCACCGAGATCTTCTACGACCACGGCCCGGAAATCCCCGGCGGTCCGCCGGGATCGCCGGACGAGGACGGCGACCGTTTCATCGAAATCTGGAACCTCGTCTTCATGCAGTTCGACCGCCAGACCGACGGCGCGCTGGTGCCGCTGCCCGCCCCGTGCGTGGACACCGGCATGGGCCTGGAGCGCCTGGTCGCGATCCTGCAGCACGTCCACAGCAACTACGAAATCGACCTGTTCCAGACCCTGATCCGCAAGGCTGCGGAGCTGACCGGCACGGAAGATCTCGAGAACAAATCGCTGCGCGTGATCGCCGACCACATCCGCGCATGCAGCTTCCTGATCGTCGACGGCGTGCTGCCGTCGAACGAGGGCAGGGGCTACGTGCTGCGCCGGAT
The DNA here is from genome assembly GCA_047601245.1 of Pseudoxanthomonas sp. GTDB lineage: Bacteria > Pseudomonadota > Gammaproteobacteria > Xanthomonadales > Xanthomonadaceae > Pseudoxanthomonas_A. The sequence continues at coordinate 1,167,091 of JASGJU010000002.1, read as the reverse complement.
CATCCGCCGCGCGCTGCGCCACGGCTGGATGCTGGGCATGCGCCAGCCGTTCTTCCACAAGCTGGTGCCGACTCTGTGCGAACTGATGGGCGAGGCTTACCCGGAACTGCCGGCGGCCCGGACCACGGTCGAGCGTGCGCTGAAGGCCGAGGAAGAGCGCTTCGCCGAAACGCTCGACGCGGGCATGAAGATCTTCGACGAAATCGCCGCGAAAGCCGACCGCATCATTCCCGGCGATGAAGCCTTCCGCCTCTACGACACCTACGGCTTCCCGCTGGACCTGACCCAGGACATCGCGCGCGAACGCGACCTGACCGTGGACCTGTCCGGCTTCGAGGACGCGATGGAGCGGCAGCGCGAAACAGCGCGCGCGGCCGGCAGCTTCAAGTCGCACGCCGGCCTGCCGGCGGAACTGGTCGCGCAACTGGCGCCGACCGTATTCCTCGGCTACGAGCGCCTCGACGCCGATGGCCTGCAGGTCGTCGCGCTGCTGAAGGATGGAGCGCCGGTGCAGTCGGTCGGCGCCGGCGACGAAGCGGTGGCGATCCTGGACCGGACGCCGTTCTACGCCGAATCCGGTGGCCAGGTCGGCGATACCGGCATGCTCGCCGCTTCCGGCGTCGAGTTCCCGGTGAGCGACACGCAGAAGTTCGCCGGCCAGTTCTTCGGCCACTTCGGCAGGCTCGCCAAGGGCACGCTGAAGGTGGGCGACCGCCTGGTCGGTTCGGTCGATCCGGCCCGCCGCGCCACCACGGTGCTGAACCATTCGGCCACCCACCTGCTGCACGGCGCGCTGCGCGGCCGGCTCGGCACCCACGTGGCGCAGAAGGGCTCGCTGGTCGCGCCGGATCGCCTGCGCTTCGACTTCTCGCACTTCCAGCCGGTCGCGGCCGAGGAACTGGCCGAGATCGAGCGCCTGGTGAACGTGGAGGTGCGCGCCAACCATCCGGTCGTGATCCGGGAAATGGCCATGCAGGAAGCCTTGGACTATGGCGCGATCGCGCTGTTCGGCGAGAAGTACGGCGAGCGCGTGCGCGTGGTGAAGATGGGCGAGTCGGTCGAACTGTGCGGCGGTACCCACGTCGGCCGTACCGGCGACATCGGCCTGTTCAAGATCGTCGCCGAGGGCGGCGTGTCCTCCGGCGTGCGTCGCATCGAAGCGCTGACCGGGCAGGCGGCGCTGGACCACGTGGCGGGCGAGGAGGCGCGCCTGCAGCAGGCCGCCGGTCTGCTGGGCGGCAATGCGTCCGATGTGGTCGAGAAGATCCGCGTGCTGACCGAGAGGCAGAAGAAGCTGGAGCGCGAACTGGAATCGCTGAAAGCCAAGGCCGCCTCCGGTGCCACGGCCGACCTGGCCGCTTCGGCGATCGAAGTGGCCGGGGTTCGCGTGCTGGCCGCGCGCCTCGAAGGTTTCGACGCCAAGGCCTTGCGCGAAGCGATGGACCGGCTCAAGCAGCAGCTTGGCGATGCGGTGATCGTCCTGGCCGGCGCCAGCGACGGCAAGGCCGCGCTGGTCGCGGGCGTGAACGGCGCCGCAACGGGCAGGGTCAAGGCCGGGGAACTGCTGTCCCACGTCGCCGGTCAGATCGGTGGCAAGGGCGGAGGCCGCCCGGATCTCGCCCAGGGTGGTGGCGAGGACGGGCCCGCCCTTGCAGCTGCCTTGCGGGGGGTGCAAGGCTGGGTTTCGGAACGCCTGCACTAAAGGGCGCTAAATGTGATTCAATGTAACCTTTCGTGATTGCGGGGGGATTGGCCCCCTCGCTACCATGTTCACGTTCATGACTAATATTCAGGGGGCCAGCGTGGGTGTCTGCGCGACCACGGATGCCTCCCGGCGGGAATTCGCCGAATCAGGAGGATGCCAATGTTGATTTTGACCCGCCGTGTCGGCGAGACTTTGATGATCGGCGATTCGGTCACGGTCACCGTACTCGGCGTCAAGGGGAACCAGGTGCGCATCGGCATCACCGCACCCAAGGATGTCGCAGTACACCGCGAAGAAATCTACCAGCGCATCCAGCGCGGCGAAGACAGCCACGTGGCCGATCCGGCCGAGAGCGACGCCGCGACCGGCTGATCCGGCACGCACCGCATTGCCGCGATTGCCGCGGATGCACCCCATCCGGTATCCTATTCGTTCGCGTCGCGGCTTGGCCGCGGCCATGTTCCCGGAGTGATGCCCGAGAGGCCGAAGGGGCTCCCCTGCTAAGGGAGTATAGGGTCAAAAGCTCTATCGAGGGTTCGAATCCCTCTCACTCCGCCAGTACCGGAACGGTCGTTCCGAGTGCCGGCAACGCGGAAACGGAATTGACGAAAGCATCCGCGATCGGGCAAAATTCCGCTTCTGTCACACGCGCCCGTAGCTCAGCTGGATAGAGTACCTGGCTACGAACCAGGCGGTCGGGAGTTCGAATCTCTCCGGGCGCGCCATCTGCAACGAATAAGCCACCTTCGCGGGTGGCTTTTTCGTTTCTGCTGGCTTGTGCGGGCGGGTATTCCCAGCCGATCCGTCGTGGCTGAATCCCCGGCTCCCGGGTTCAGGCCCAGAGGCGCGGAATTCCGTCAATCGAATCGAAGCGCGTCGAAAAGCGCACCGGCAGTACACAGTCGATATCAGGCAAGAAAAAAGGACTCAGGCTTGCGCCTGAGTCCTTTTTTTTATTGGTGGGCCGTCAAGGATTCGAACCTTGGACCTATTGATTAAGAGTCAACTGCTCTACCAACTGAGCTAACGGCCCCGAAACGGTTGCACAGTGTAACGACAACCATGCGATTCGGCAATCCCGCAACGACGGAACGCCTGCGAAGTGGGGTGGCTGAGGGGACTCGAACCCCCGACAACTGGAATCACAATCCAGTACTCTAACCAACTGAGCTACAGCCACCATTGAAACCTGTACGACCAAGTGCAGCTTGCCATGCGGCGATGGCGCGCCCGACAGGACTCGAACCTGTAACCGCCGGCTTAGAAGGCCGGTGCTCTATCCGGTTGAGCTACGGGCGCGGATGCTCCCATGATAGCGGCACCGGACTTGAACCGAGCTGGTCGGGGTAGAGGGATTCGAACCCCCGACCCTCTGCTCCCAAAGCAGATGCGCTACCAGACTGCGCTATACCCCGGACGGGTTCGAGTGGTCGCTGTGCACGTCCCGCGCGCCTTACGGCGCGCGGGACGTGCATTGTCCGGGGCGGTGTGGCGACTGTCAACACGAAGCCGCATTCGCGCATGTGCGGATGCGATGGCCCGGCAAACGCATCCGGCCAGCGAAAAGGGCGTCTTGTGGCGCCCTTTTTTGCGTGCCTCGGTTTGTCGTTCGCGGCCTACAGCCGGCTGGCGATGGCCTGGGCGAAGCTCATCGTGGTGCCGCTGCCGCCCAGGTCCGGGGTCAGGTTGTCCTTGGCCTCCAGCGTGGCGACGATGGCGTTGCGCAGGCGCTCGGCGTTCTGCGGCTGGCCGATGTGGTCCAGCATCTGCGCCGCGCCCAGCAGCAGCGCGCACGGATTGGCGATGCCCTTGCCGGCGATGTCGGGAGCCGAGCCGTGCACCGCCTCGAAGATCGACGCGTCCTTGCCGATGTTGGCGCCCGGGGCCAGGCCCAGGCCGCCGACCAGGCCGGCGCACAGGTCGGAGAGGATGTCGCCGAACAGGTTGGTGGTGACGATGACGTCGAACTGCTCGGGGTTCATCACCAGCTGCATGCAGGTGTTGTCCACGATCATCTCGTTGCACTGGATTTCCGGGTACTCGGCGGCCACTTCGCGCGCCACCTTCAGGAACAGGCCCGAGGTGCTCTTCAGGATGTTGGCCTTGTGCACCACGGTGACCTTCTTGCGCCCGGTCTTGCGGGCCAGTTCGAAGGCGTAGCGGACGATGCGCTCGGAACCCTTGCGGGTGACCTTCTGCATCAGCGTCGCGGTCTCGCCGTCCTCGGTGACCGACTGGCCTTCGCCGATGTACGCGCCTTCGGTGTTCTCGCGCACGGTGACCAGGTCGATGCCGCTGGGGAAGCGCGAGCGGGTGTTGGGGAACGACTTGGCCGGGCGCACGTTGGCGTACAGGTCGAAGGTGCGGCGCAGGGCCACGTTGATCGAACTGAAGCCTTCACCCACCGGCGTGGTCAGCGGGCTCTTCAGCGCGACCTTGTTACGGCGGATCGAATCCAGCGTGGCCTGCGGCAGCAGCTCGCCGTGCTTCTCCAGTGCCGCCAGGCCGGCGTCGGCTTCCTCGTAGGACAGGCCGGCCTTGAGGGCTTCGAGCACGTGCAGGGTGGCGTCCATGATCTCCGGGCCGATGCCGTCGCCACGGATGACCGTAATCGTCTGGGTCATTGGTCTGTTTCCGATACAGGGGGCGCGAAAGCCGGGGGAGCGGTGGCGCCGGATGAAGTTTCGTGCGCAATTATGCCCGAACGGCATTGATCGTCCCAGCGACTTTGGTCGCGGCGGCCGCCGCGCCGGCCGCGATTGCGCCGCCACTGGAAGCGCCGGGCATAATCGGCGAAAATATCCCGTTCAGCCGGAGCAGGCCGCAGGTCCGCGCCGCGCTCCGATCAATCAACACGGCCGCGCCCGGCGCGGCGGCAGGAGTCAGGTTTTATGCAAGTTTCGCTCGAATCGCTCGGCAACCTTGAGCGCCGCATGAGTTTCACCTTGCCGGCCGAGCGGCTGGACACCCATATCGGCGGCCGTCTGCAGGAAATCGCCCGCAACGCGCGGATCAAGGGCTTCCGTCCCGGCAAGGTGCCGCCCAAGGTCATCGAGCAGCGCTTCGGCAAGCAGGTCCGCGCCGAGGCCCTGGACGGCCTGCTGCGCGAGACCTTTGATTCGGCCGTGCGCGAGAACGCGCTGCAACTGGCCGGCAACCCGCGCCTGGAGCCGGTCGCCGGCAGCGAACTGGAATGGGTCGCCACCTTCGAGGTGGTGCCGGACTTCGGCGACATCGACGTCGGCAAGCTCAACGTGATCCGCCACACCTCGGAGGTCACCGAGGCCGACATAGACCAGATGGTCGAGAACCTGCGCCTGCAGCGCCGCGAATACAAGAGCGTCGATCGCGCCGCGAAGGTCGGCGACCGCGTGGCGCTGGAAACCTGGTCGCAGGCCGGCGAAGAGCGCCTGCCCGCCGAAGGCGTGGAGAAGGGCGCGACGATCATCGGTTCCGGGGTGATGTTCCCGCAGATCGAGAACGCGCTGGTCGGCCTGGCCAAGGACGACGAGAAGGAAATCGACGTCGACTTCCCGGCCAACTGGCGCGTGCCGCAACTGGCCGGCCGCCAGGTCAAGGTCTACGTCAAGGCGACCGACGTCGCCGAGTCGGTGCTGCCGGAAGTGGACAAGGCCTTCATCAAGAGCTTCGGCGTCCGGAGCGGCGACCTGGAGCAGTTCCGCGCCGACATCCGCAGCAACCTGGAGCGCGAACTGAAGGGCGCGCTGGCCAACCGCCTGCGCCGCGAGGTCGGCGAGCAGATCATCGCCACCTGGACGCACGTGGAAATGCCGCCGAAGCTGGTCGAGAACGAGGCGCGCAGCCTGCTGGCCAACCAGGTCGAACAGGCCCGCCGCGCCGGCCAGGACCTGCCGCCGCCGCCGGCCGACGCCTGGCGGAACTTCCTCGACCCGGCCCGCAAACGGGTCCTCGTCGGCCTGCTGGTCGGCGAGGTCGCGCGCCGCAACCAGTTGCGCCTGGATCCGAAGCGCCTGAACGAAACCCTGCGCCTGATCGCCTCGACCTACGAGGAGCCCGAACAGGTCATTGAGTTGTACCGCAACGATCCCCAGTTGATGAACGGGCTGCAGGCCCGGGTGATGGAGGAGCAGGTGATCGACTGGATCGCCGAGCGCGCCCAGCACACCGAGCAGGCGTTGTCCTTCCAGGATGCCATCCGGCAGTGACGGGAGGCGGGAGCGGATCTGTCCGCGACTGCCCCTCGTCGCGCCCGCGGCTTCTTTCGCGAACTCAAGAAAGCGGTCGCGGGCAAGCCCGCTCCTACAAACGACAGGAACATCAATGAGCATCGAAACCAAAGCCCTGAACCTGGTCCCGATGGTGGTCGAGCAGACCAGCCGCGGCGAGCGCGCCTATGACATCTACTCGCGCCTGCTGAAGGAACGGGTGATCTTCCTGGTCGGCGGGGTCGACGACCACGTCGCCAACGTGATCGTCGCGCAGATGCTGTTCCTGGAGGCGGAGAACCCGGAGAAGGACATCAGTTTCTACATCAATTCGCCCGGCGGCATCGTCACCGCCGGCATGGCGATCTACGACACCATGCAGTACATCAAGCCGGACGTGAGCACCATCTGCGTCGGCCAGGCCGCCAGCATGGGCGCGGTGCTGTTGGCCGCGGGCGCCAAGGGCAAGCGTTACGCCCTGCCGAATTCTCGGGTGATGATCCACCAGCCGCTGGGCGGCTTCCAGGGCCAGGCGACCGATATCGACATCCACGCCCGTGAAATCCTGAAGATGCGCGCCAGCCTCAACGAGATCCTGGCCAGGCACACCGGCCAGGCGCTGGAAACCATCGAGCGCGACACCGAGCGCGACAACTTCAAGTCCGCCGCCGAAGCGCAGGCCTACGGGCTGGTCGACCAGGTGCTCGAACGGCGTCCGGAAGATTCGATCCAGGCCGGCTGATCCTGGCGGACATTTTCGTAAAATCAAATAATTGCATGGGTTCCCGGGCTGGACTGGCGTCCTCCCGGGCCTGTGCTATTCTCGAATTTGGAATCCCCGCCGGCCACCCGGCGAACCAGTGGCAAGCAAAGCAATGAGCGAAGACCGTCAGGGCCGTACCGGCGACAGCAACAAGATCCTGTATTGCTCCTTCTGCGGCAAGAGCCAGCATGAGGTCCGCAAGCTGATCGCCGGCCCCAGCGTGTTCATCTGCGACGAATGCGTCGAGCTGTGCAACGACATCATCCGCGAGGAACTCGAGGAGAAGGCTCAGTCCGCCCGCAGCAGCCTGCCCAAGCCGCGCGAGATCCTCGAGGTGCTGGACCAGTACGTCATCGGCCAGCAGCGCGCCAAGCGCACGCTGGCGGTGGCCGTGTACAACCACTACAAGCGCATCGAGAGCCGGCAGAAGAACGACGACGTCGAACTGGCCAAGTCGAACATCCTGCTGATCGGCCCGACCGGCTCGGGCAAGACCCTGCTGGCCGAGACCCTGGCGCGGCTGCTCAACGTGCCGTTCACGATCGCCGACGCCACCACGCTGACCGAGGCCGGCTACGTCGGCGAGGACGTCGAGAACATCATCCAGAAACTGCTGCAGAAGTGCGACTACGACGTCGACAAGGCGCAGCAGGGCATCGTCTACATCGACGAGATCGACAAGATCAGCCGCAAGAGCGAGAACCCGTCGATCACCCGCGACGTGTCCGGCGAGGGCGTGCAGCAGGCGCTGCTGAAGCTGATCGAGGGCACCACCGCCAGCGTGCCGCCGCAGGGCGGGCGCAAGCATCCGCAGCAGGAATTCCTGCAGGTCGACACCAAGAACATCCTGTTCATCTGCGGCGGCGCCTTCGCCGGGCTGGACAAGATCATCCAGCAGCGCAGCACCGACGCCAGCGGCATTGGTTTCGGTGCCAAGGTCAAGAGTTCGGCCAAGAAGGCCGAGACCGGCAAGGTGCTGGCCGAGGTGGAGCCGGAAGACCTGATCCGCTTCGGCCTGATCCCCGAATTCGTCGGCCGCCTGCCGGTCGTCGCCACGCTGGAGGAGCTGGACGAGGCTGCGCTGGTCAAGATCCTGACCGAGCCCAGGAACGCCATCACCAAGCAGTTCCGCAAGCTGTTCGACATGGAAGGCGTGGAACTGGAATTCCGCCCCGACGCGCTGACCGCGATCGCGCGCAAGGCGCTGAAGCGCAAGACCGGCGCGCGCGGCCTGCGCACCATCGTCGAATCGGTGCTGCTGGATACCATGTACGAGCTTCCGTCGCTGGAAAACGTCGGCAAGGTGGTGGTGGACGAGTCGGTCATCGAACACAAGTCCGAGCCCTACCTGATCTACCAGAACCCGCCGCCGGCGAAGATCGCGGCGGCCGAATGAGCCGGCGCATGAACCGCCGGCCGCCCCGGTCCAAGGTTCGCCGTTCCACCGCTTGCATCCGCCCGCCAATGGCCCCATAACGGGGCCATTGTCATTTCCGGCGCGCGCCGCGCGCCGTCCCCGCAGGAGCCCCCATGCCCCGAATCGCCGCCCCCGAAACCCTCGACCTGCCGGTGCTGCCGCTGCGCGACGTGGTCGTGTTCCCGCACATGGTGATCCCGCTGTTCGTCGGCCGCGACAAGTCGATGCGCGCGCTGGAACAGGCGATGGAGGCGGACAAGCGCATCCTGCTGCTGGCGCAGAAGTCGGCCGAGACCGACGACCCGGCGGCGACCGACCTGTACCAGATCGGCACGCTGGCGCAGGTGCTGCAGTTGCTGAAGCTGCCCGACGGCACGATCAAGGTGCTGGTCGAAGGCACCGACCGGGTCAGGGTCGCCGACGTCGCCGAGCGCGACGGCGCGCTGTACGGGCGCGCCGAAGTGGTCGAATCCGACTTCGCCCGCGAACCGCGCGAGATCGAGGCGGTCGCGCGTTCGCTGATGGGCCTGTTCGAGCAATACGTCAAGACCAACCGCAAACTGCCGCCGGAACTGCTGCAGACGCTCAGCGGCATCGACGAGCCCTCGCGCCTGGCCGACACCATCGCCGCGCACCTGGGCGTGCGCTTGGCCGACAAGCAGCGCCTGCTGGAGACCGTCGAGGTCGGCGAGCGGCTGGAACTGCTGGTCGGCTTCGTCGACGGCGAGATCGACGTGCAGCAACTGGAGAAGAAGATCCGCGGCCGGGTGAAGTCGCAGATGGAGAAGAGCCAGCGCGAGTACTACCTCAACGAGCAGATGAAGGCGATCCAGAAGGAGCTGGGCGAACTGGACGAGGCGCCGAACGAGCTGGAGGAACTGGCGCGCCGCGTCGCCGCGGCCGGCATGCCCAAGCCGGTGGAGGCCAAGGCCAAGAACGAACTCAACAAGCTCAAGCAGATGTCGCCGATGTCGGCCGAGGCCGCGGTGGTGCGCAACTACCTGGACTGGCTGCTGGGCGTGCCGTGGAAGAAGCGCAGCAAGGTGCGCAAGGACCTGAAGGTCGCGCAGGAACTGCTCGACGCCGACCACTACGGCCTGGAGAAGGTCAAGGAGCGCATCCTCGAATACCTGGCGGTGCAGTCGCGGGTCAAGCAGATGAAGGGGCCGATCCTGTGCCTGGTCGGACCGCCGGGCGTGGGCAAGACCTCGCTGGGGCAGACGATCGCGAAGGCGACCAACCGCAAGTTCGTGCGCATGTCGCTGGGCGGCGTGCGCGACGAGGCCGAGATCCGCGGCCACCGCCGCACCTACGTCGGCTCGATGCCGGGGCGGATCGTGCAGAACCTCAACAAGGTCGGCTCGAAGAACCCGCTGTTCGTGCTGGACGAGATCGACAAGATGAGCATGGACTTCCGCGGCGACCCGTCGTCGGCGCTGCTGGAAGTGCTCGATCCGGAGCAGAACCACAGCTTCAACGACCACTACCTGGAAGTCGACCTCGACCTGTCGGAGGTGATGTTCGTCGCCACGTCGAATTCCTTGAACATCCCCGGCCCGCTGCTGGACCGCATGGAAGTGATCCGCATCCCCGGCTACACCGAGGACGAGAAGCTCAACATCGCCCAGCGCTACCTGATCCCGAAGCAATTGAAGGCCAACGGCCTGAAGCCGGAGGAACTGAAGATCGACGAAAGCGCGGTGCGCGACATCGTGCGCTACTACACGCGCGAATCCGGCGTGCGCAACCTGGAGCGGGAGATCGCCAAGATCTGCCGCAAGGTGGTGAAGGAGATCGCGCTGGCCGGCCCGAAGAAGGGAAAGACCCGGACGGTCAAGGTCGATTCGAAGAACCTGGAGAAGTACCAGGGCGTGCGCCGCTTCGACTTCGGCCGCGCCGAGGAGCAGAACGAGGTCGGCCTGGTCACCGGCCTGGCCTGGACCGAGGTCGGCGGCGACCTGCTGCAGATCGAGGTCGCACTGGTGCCGGGCAAGGGCGGCATCACCCTGACCGGCCAGTTGGGCGACGTGATGAAGGAATCGGCGACCGCCGCGTTGTCGGTGGTGCGTTCGCGTGCCACGCAACTGGGCATCGACAGCGAGTTCCTGCAGAAGCACGACGTGCACCTGCACGTGCCTGACGGCGCCACGCCGAAGGACGGTCCCAGCGCCGGCATCGCGATGGTCACCGCGCTGGTGTCGGCGTTGAGCAAGGTGCCGGTGCGCAAGGAAGTGGCGATGACCGGCGAGATCACCTTGCGAGGCCGCGTCTCGGCGATCGGTGGACTGAAGGAGAAACTGCTGGCGGCGATGCGCGGCGGCATCACCACGGTGCTGATCCCGGAAGAGAACCGCAAGGACCTGGCCGACATTCCCGCCAACGTCACCACCGGCATGAAGATCGTGCCGGTGCGCTGGATCGACGAAGTGCTCGATCTGGCCCTGGAACGCCCGCTGGCACCGGCCGCGGCCGGCGACGGCGGCGAAGCGCCGGTGCGCGATTCCAAGCCCGCTCCGCAGGCCGATGTCAAGCATTGATCCGGCCTTGCCGCACGGGCGGTTCATGTTGCGCGCCGGGTTGACGGGAAAACAGCAAAAACCGCGGAAATCCGCGGTTTTTTCTTGCGCCGGTCATGGAGCCGCTGGTATAAATCGCCCTTCACGAGCGCCTCGCCAGCGATGCGTTTCGCGTCGAAGCATCGGATGTCCCTCGGCTGCATGCGTGCAGTTTCGTCCGATCCACATTCCGCGGCCCATCGCCGCCATAGGGAGTTGAACATATGAACAAGAACGAGTTGATCGATTCCGTCGCCGAAGCCGCAGGGCTGACCAAGGCCGACGCGGGCCGCGCCGTCGATGCGGTCGTCGCCAGCGTCACCGACGCGCTGAAGAAGGGCGACAGCGTCACCGTGGTCGGCTTCGGCACCTTCCAGGTCCGCGCGCGCGCCGCCCGCACCGGCCGCAACCCGAAGACCGGCGAGAACATCGCGATCCCGGCTTCGAAGAATCCCGTTTTCAAGGCTGGCAAAGCGCTCAAGGATGCCGTAAACTAGCCAACTCGGCCGGGCAGGGACGAATCGCTGCCCGACGGCAAGCACCCGGGTGCTTAGCTCAGCGGTAGAGCGTCTCCCTTACAAGGAGAGGGTCGGGGGTTCGAAACCCTCAGCACCCACCACTGGCCGGAAAGGTTTTCAGTTTCAATGGAGCGGTAGTTCAGCCGGTTAGAATGCTGGCCTGTCACGCCGGAGGTCGCGGGTTCGAGTCCCGTCCGCTCCGCCATCTGCAAGGAAAAGCCCGCGCAAAACGCGGGCTTTTTTCTTTTCCGGGCATGCTGCCTGCGGGCATGTCCGCGGGCGATTCGGGTACACTGGACGGCTCGTAAAACAGGCTGGAAGGCCAGACGCCACATGCTGCAGAAACTCCGTGACAAGACCTCCGGGTGGATCGCCACCGTCGTGCTCGGTCTGCTGATCATCCCGTTCGCCTTCTTCGGCGTCGAGCAGTACCTGACCGGCGGCAACGACACTTCGCTGGCGCGGGTGCAGGCGCCGCCGACGTGGTGGAAGTTGGCGCCGTCCTGGTGGCCGCTGTCGATGCTGTGGCAGCACGAGGACGTGTCCCCGGAGGAATTCCGCAGCGCGTTCGAACGCACGCGCATGCAGCAGCGGCAGGCGCAGGGCGACAACTTCGATCCGCACGAATTCGAGAGCGCCGACAACAAGCGCAGGGTGCTGGAGCAGTTGATCGACCAGAAGGCGCTGCAACTGGCCGCGCGCCGCGCCGGCGTCAGCGTCGGCGACGACGCGGTGCGCGCCTCGATCGCCAGCGAGCCGGCTTTCCAGCTCGACGGCAAGTTCGACCAGTCGCGCTATCTCGCGTTGCTGGCGGCGCAGCAGCCGCCGTTGTCGCCGCAGCAGTTCGAACGCCAGGAACGCGAGCGCCTGCAGATGTCGCTGCTGCCGCTGGGCGTGGCCGATTCGGATTTCGTCACCGCCAGGCAGGTCGACCAGTTGCTGAACCTGCTGGGCGAAACCCGCGACGTCACCATCGCGCTGTTGCCGGCCGTGGCCGCCGACGCCGCCCCGGTCGGGGACGACGAGATCAAGGCCTGGTACGAGTCGCATCCCGCCGCCTACCGACAGCCGCAGATGGTGACGCTGGAATACGTCGACATCGACGCCGCGCAGTTGCCGCCGCCCGAGCCTGCCGACGATGCCGCGCTGCGCAAGCGCTACGACACCGAGAAGGCCCGCTTCGTCAGCCCGGAGCAGCGGCTGGTGTCGCACATCCTGGTCGCCGACGAGGCGAAGGCGAAATCCCTGGCCGAGCAGGCGCGCGCGCCGGGCGCCGGCACTATTGAGGAACGGTTTGCAGCGCTGGCCAAGGCCAATTCGGAGGACACCGGATCGAAGGACGAAGGCGGCGACCTGGGCTGGATCGAGCAGAACGGCGCGATGGTCAAGCCGTTCGAGGATGCGGTGTTCGCGTTGCAGGCCGGCGCGGTCAGCGACCCGGTCAAGTCCGAATTCGGCTGGCACGTGATCCAGGTGCGCGAGATCAAGCCCGGCCATGGCAAGGGCTTCGAGGAAGTGCGCGACGAACTGGCGCGCGAGGAAGCCGAAGGCGCGCGCGACCGCGCCTACAACGAACTGGCCGGCAAGCTGACCGACGAAGCCCTGAAGAATCCCACCGCGCTGGCGCCGGCCGCGGCGGCGGTGGGTCTGCCGGTACAGAAGGCCGGCCCGTTCTCGCGCGGCAACGCGCCGGGCGTCCTCGCCAATCCGGCGGTGCTGCGCTCGGCATTCTCCGAGCAACTGATGGAGGACGGCACGGTCAGCGACCCGATCGAGATCGCGCCGTCGCACAGCGTGGTGATCCGCGTGGTCGAGCACACGCCCGAGCAGGCGCAGCCGCTGGCGCAGGTGCGCGATGCGGTGATCGCGGCGATCCGCGCCGACCGCGAGGCCAAGGCGGCCGGGAAGGCGGCCGATGCGCTGCTGGAGCGCCTGCGCAAGGGCGAATCGCTGAAGGACGTCGCCGCGGCCGAGAAGCTGCAATCCAACGACATCCCCGGCCTGCCGCGCGGCGTGCCGATGCCGTCGGCCGACGGCAACGAGGCGATCTTCGCCGCGCAGCCGCCGGACGGGGACAAGCCGTCGGTCGGCCGGATCGCGCTGGGCGGCGGCCGCTATGCGGTGTTCGCGGTGAACAAGGTCAATCCGGCCGACCTGTCCAAGGTCAGCGCGGAGCAGCGCGCGCAGTTGAAGCAGCAGTTGCTGCAGGTGCATACCTCGGCCTCGGCGGAGTCGTTCGTCGACGCCACCCGCAAGCAGTTCAAGATCGTGGTGCACGAGGACCGGCTGTAGGCCTCGCGCCCCGCGCGCAAGAAAAAGCCCGGCAATGCCGGGCTTTTTCGTTCCGGGCAGAGAGTGGCCGTTATTCGGTGTCGATACCGGTCATGCCCAGGATGTTGTAGCCGGCGTCGACGTAGGTCACCTCGCCGGTGATGCCGGAAGCGAGGTCCGAGCACAGGAACGCGGCGACGTTGCCGACGTCCTCGATGCTCACCGTGCGCCGCAGCGGTGCGTACTGCTCGACGTGGCCGAGGATCTTGCGGAAGCCGGCGATGCCTGATGCGGCCAGGGTCTTGATCGGCCCGGCCGAGATCGCGTTGACACGAATGCCCTCCGGTCCGAGGTCCACCGCCAGGTAGCGCACGCTGGCTTCGAGCGCGGCCTTGGCCACGCCCATCAGGTTGTAGCCCTGCAGCGCGCGCTCGGCGCCGAGGTAGCTGAGGGTCAGCAGCGAGCCGTTGCGGCCCTGCATCAGCGGGCGCGCGGCGCGCGCCAACGCGGTCAGCGAGTAGGCCGAAATGTCGTTGGCCAGCGCGAAGTTGTCGCGGGTGGCGCCGTCGATGTACTGGCCCGCCACCGCCTCGCGCGGCGCGAACGCGATCGCGTGAATGACGATGTCGACGCCGTCCCAGCGCCGGCCCAGTTCCTCGAAGCAGGCGGCGATCTGTGCGTCGTCGGAGACGTCCAGCGGCAGGACGATGTCGCTGCCGTACTCAGCGGCGGCCTTCTCGACGCGCGGCTTGAGCTTGTCGTTGAGGTAGGTGAAGGCCAGTTCCGCGCCTTCGCGGTGCATGGCTTCGGCGATGCCGGAAGCGATCGAACGTTCGCTGGCGATGCCGGTGATCAGGGCACGCTTGCCTTGCAGAAAACCCATGACTGTTCCCGTCTGTGGAAATGAAGGACGCGGCATTTTGCCACGCGCGGGCGGGCGCTGCGTCCGCCCGCACGCGACATGCCCTAGCGTATGGGCTCTTCTTCCAGTTGCAGCACCATGCCCGGCCGCAGTGCGCTGCCGCCGTCGAGATGGTTGAACGCCTGCAATTGCGCCACGCTCAGGCCGTAACGGCGCGCGATGCTCCACGGCGATTCGCCGCGCTTGACCACGTGCGAACGGCGGGCAATGGCCTTCTTTGGCTTGTCGGCGCCGTTGGGTGCGCCGGTATCGGCGGTGGCGGTGGATGCCGCCGGGATGTCGCCGTCGCCGGCCGCCGGCAGCGGCGAGGCCGACGCGACCGCTGCCGCCACTGCGTCGCCGGCGGCGGCCGGCGCGAGGATGCGCAGCGGCTTGCCGCCGGCGGAGATGCCGCCGGCCAGCGCAGGATTGAGCCGGCGCAGCAAGGCCGGATCGTGGCCCTGCCGGCGCGACCAGGCATCGAGGCTAGTCGCATCGCCGGGCAACGCGGTCGCGACCAGCCGCGGCACCGGCCGGTCGAGCGTGCGCAGCCATTCGTCGCGGTCGTCGGCCTGCTCGAACAGGCAGGCCAGGGCGTGCAGCTTGTCGACGTAGGCATGGGTGACCGGGGAAAGCCCCGGCAATGCCGAGGGCTGGGCGTTGCGCGCGTTCATGCCGGCGCGGCGCAGCGATTGCAGCACGCGGTATTCGCCGGCGTTGTAGGCCATCACCGCCAGTCGCCAGTCGCCGCCGAACATGCCGTACAGGGTTTTCAGGTAGCGCACCGCCGCCTGGGTCGATTCCACCGGCGACAGGCGGCCGTCGTAGCCGCCGCGCATGCCGACGCCGTGGTTGCGGGCGGTGCTGCCGATGAACTGCCACAACCCGGCCGGGCCGCTGGCGCTGCGCGCGCCGGGCTTGTAGCCGCTTTCGACGAACGGGATCAGCGCGAACTCGGTCGGCAGTCCCGCTTCGTACAGCGCGTCGACCACGTAGCCGAAGATCGGCAGCAGATCGTCGTCGGGCTCGATCAACTGGCCCGGCGCGTGCCGGAACTGCCGCTGCCAGCGCTTGCCGGCGTCGGCGTCGCAGGTCGGGTCGGCCAAGCCGGCGCGGAAGCGGTCGTAGATTTCGCGGCCGCTGCGCAGGTGCTCGGGAGCGGGCGCGGCATCGACCGCGGCCGGTTCGGTCGGTACCGGAATGGGCGGTTCGGCCGGCAGGTCGATGGGCGCGGGTGCGGCGAAGGGTTCGGGTGCGGTCTGCGCCGACAGGCCGGCCGCGACGCAACTCAGCAGGATCAACACCGCGCCGGGAACGCGGGCCTTCCGTTTCCGGCTCATCCCCGGAAACCGTCCTTCCAGCGCCGCAATTCGGCGAAGGTTTCCGTCCGGTCGGCCGGCTCGCGACCCAGGCGCGCGCCGACGGCGGCGCGCACGGCCGGGACGTCGACCCGCAGGAAGGGATTGCAGTCGCGTTCGACGGCGATCGTCGAAGGCAGGCTGGGGCATCCGTTTTCGCGCATGGCGATGACCTCCTGGCTGCGTCGGCGCAGGGCCGCGTTGTCCGGCTCCACGGCCAGGGCGAACGCGGCGTTGGCCCGAGTGTACTCATGGCCGCAGCAGACCGGCGTGACGGCCGGCAGGGTGGCCAGCCGGTCGAGCGAAGCCAGCATCTGCGCCGGCGTGCCTTCGAACAGGCGCCCGCAGCCCAGGCTGAACAGGGTGTCGCCGCAGAACAACGGACCGTTGCCGCCGCCGTGGAAAGCGATGTGGCTGAGCGTGTGCCCGGGTACCGCCAGCACCGAGAATTCCATTCCGATCAACGGGATGCGGTCGCCTTCGCCGACCCGTTCGGTCGCTGCGATACGCGGGTCGTCCGCGGCGAACACCGGCAGCGCCGGCCAGCGCTCGCACAGCGCGGCCACGCCGCCGCAGTGGTCGGCGTGGTGGTGGGTGACCAGCACTGCGGCCGGTTTCAGGCCTTGCCCGGCCGCGGCCAGCACCGGGGCGGCGTCGCCGGGATCGACGACCACGGCGCGGCCGTCGTCGCCGGCCAGGGTCCAGACGTAGTTGTCCTCGAAAGCGGGCAGGGCGAGCAGGCGCATGCCGCGATGATCGCCGATGCCGGCTGAAGGAGAAGTTCATCCGCGGCGGTAGCGGGCGGGAGCAGGCCCTACAATCCCGGCGATGCCAGTCCTATCCGCCCACCGCCCGACCGCGCCGCTGGACTGGTTCGGCAGCGCCCGCGGCCTGCCGCTGTTGGCGGCCGAACGCGACCGGATCGCCGAACTGCTGGTCGCGCGCGCGCCGCAGCCGTGGCTGTGGCTGACCCCGTTCGCGACCGCCGCCGCCGCCGATCTGCCGCCGCGCGGGCTGCGCCTGCATCGGCAAGCGGCGGGCCTGTCCGGCGCTTTCCGTTGCGGCCTGCCGTTGCCGCTGCCCAGCGAGAGCTTCGGCGTGATCGTCGTGCAGCACGCATTCGACGACGGCTGCCTGCCGGACTTGCCGGAGGAGGTCGAGCGCATCCTGCAGCCCGGCGGCCGGTTGTGGCTGTTCGCGCTGAATCCGTACAGCCCCTGGCGATTGCGCTGGCGCTCGGCGGGCCTGGTGGCGCGAACGCCGGCGGCGTGGCGCCAGCGTTTGCGCGCCGCAGGGCTGCATGCGGAACCGAATGAGACGGAATGGTTGGGGCCGGCCTGGAGTGGCCGCGGCGCGAAGCACGCGATCGGGTGGCTGCGCGCCGGCTGCCTGATCGGCGCCGAAAAGCGGGTCGCACCCTTGACGCCGATCCGCGTCGCCTCGAAGTGGCGGACCGACGCCGCTCCCGCCGGCTTCTGAAAGCCCCTGGTCTCACATTCGGATCGCCCGGGCAAGCGCGAATCGCGGATGAAGCGCGGCGGCGATCGCGCTTGTCATCTGGCCGGACCGTGGCAATCATGCCGTTTGTCCAGAACGGAATCCCGGGCTCCAAGCGAGACGGACACGAAGGAAAAGATGATCGGCCCATGATCGAATTCGGACACCTCACCCATACCGGCCTGCGCCGAGCATTGAACGAAGACACCTATTACGGCGACAGCGAACTGGGCCTGTGGCTGGTCGCCGACGGCATGGGCGGGCACGCCTGCGGCGAGGTGGCCAGCGCCCTGGCGCGCGAGACCATCGTCCGCGAAGTGCGCGACGGCAAGCCGCTGGCGCAGGCGATCCGCATCGCCGACGAGGAGATCATCCGCAACTCGCGCCGCCGCAACGACAGCCTGCCGATGGGCACCACCGTGGTCGCTGCGCGCGTGCAGGGCGACCGCTTCGAGGTGGCCTGGGTCGGCGACAGCCGCGCCTACCTGTGGCGCGACGGCCAGTTGGCGCAGTTGAGCCAGGACCACAGCTACGTGCAGGACCTGATCGGCCAGGGCGTGCTGACCGCGGAGCAGGCGCGCTCGCACCCGCACCGCAACGTGATCACGCAGGCGCTGGGCGTGACCGACCCGGCGGTGCTCAACGTCGAGACGCTGACCGGCGAGTTGAAGCCGGGCATGCAGCTTCTGCTGTGCAGCGACGGTCTGACCGAGGAAGTGGACGACAGCGGCATCGCCGGCGCTCTGCGCCATGCCGACTGCAGCGCGCAGGAATGCGTCGACACGCTGATCGCCGCGGCGCTGGACGGCGGCGGTTCGGACAACGTCACCGCGATCCTGGTCCGCTGCCATTAGCGGCTGCCGACGTTCCTATACGGGAACGGAATCCCACATCGCCGAGCCGGCCTTCTTGCGCAGCTTCTCCAGCCGCGCTTCGTGCGCCGCGAGTTCGTCGGCGGAGATCCTCACGCGCGGCCGCTCGGTGCCGGTCGCGGCGAACGTCACCGCGGCGGCGGCCTGCTGCGTCGCCGGCTGATCGGGCGAACCGAAGCCGATCTCGCCCTGGCCCGCGGTCAGGTGCAGGTAGACCTCGCACAGCAGTTCCGCGTCGAGCAGGGCGCCGTGCTTGGTGCGCCCGGAGTTGTCCACGCCCAGCCGCTTGCACAGCGCGTCCAGCGAGTTGCGCTGGCCGGGGAAGCGTTGCCGCGCCAGCAGCAGCGAGTCCTCGACGGCGACGCGTTCGCTCAACGTGCCGTAGTGCGGGCCGAGCAGCGACAGCTCGTGGTTGAGGAAGCCCATGTCGAAGGCGGCGTTGTGGATCACCAGCTCCGCGCCCTCGACGAAGGCGATGAACTCGTCGGCGATCTCTCGGAACACCGGCTTGTCGGCCAGCATCTCCCGGTTCAGGCCGGTCACTTCCGCCGCGCCGGCCTCGAAGTCGCGTTCCGGGTTGATGTACTTGTGGAAGGTGCGCCCTGTGGGGCGGCGCTCCAGCAGTTCGACGCAGCCGATTTCGACCACGCGGTTGCCCTTCTTCCATTCCAGGCCGGTGGTTTCGGTGTCGAGGACGATCTGGCGCATCGGGTGTCGGGGAGTCGTGGTGGAGCGATTGTCGCAGGATGCGGTCTCTTCCGCTGCGACCTCCGGGTCAGGCCGCGTCGCGGAACCTGGTCGCCTGTTCGCGCGCCAGCAGGTCCACGCGCTCGTTGTCCGGGTCGCCGTTGTGGCCCTTGACCCAGCGCCAGTCGATTCGGTGCGGCCCGGTGGCCGCATGCAGGCGCTCCCACAAGTCGCGGTTCTTGACCGGGTCGCCGCCGGCTGTCTTCCAGTTGCGGCGGATCCAGTTCGGCATCCATTCGGTGATGCCCTGGCGCACGTATTGCGAATCGGCGTGCAGGGTGACCGCGCAGGGTTCCTTCAGCGTTTCCAGCGCCATGATCGCGGCCAGCAGCTCCATGCGGTTGTTGGTGGTCTGCGCCTCGCCGCCGGCGATTTCGCGCTCGCGGCCGTTCCAGCGCAGCAGCGCGGCCCAGCCGCCGGGACCGGGATTGCCGAGGCAGGAGCCGTCGGTGTGGATGGTGATTTGCTTCATCGGCGCATGATACCCGCTGCGCCGCGCATCACGGATCGCCGCATCGGTTTGCGCGCGGCTCAGTCGATGAACTGCAGCCGCGCCAGTTCCGCGTACAACCCGTCCTGCGCCAGCAGTTGTTCGTGCGTGCCCTGGGCGACGATGCGGCCCTTGTCCATCACCACGATGCGGTCGGCCTTGAGCACGGTGGCCAGGCGGTGGGCGATGACCAGGGTGGTGCGGCCGCGCATCAGACGTTCCAGCGCGCTCTGCACCGCGCGTTCGCTCTGCGCGTCGAGCGCGGAGGTCGCTTCGTCCAGCAGCAGCACCGGCGCGTCCTTCAGCAGCGCGCGGGCGATCGCGATGCGCTGCTGCTGGCCGCCGGACAGGCGTGCGCCGCGTTCGCCCAATTGTTCGTCGTAGCCGCCGGGCAGGGCGATGATGAAATCGTGCGCCTCCGCGGCGCGCGCGGCAGCCTCGACCTCGGCGTCGGTGGCGTCGAGCCGGCCGTAGCGGATGTTGTCGCGCGCGCTGGCGGCGAAGATCGTCGGCGCCTGCGGCACCAGCGCGATGGCCTCGCGCAGGGCGAGCGGATCCAGCGTGCGCACGTCGATCCCGTCGATCGCGACCCGGCCGGCCTCCGGGTCGTGGAAGCGCAGCAGCAGCGAGAACACCGTGCTCTTGCCGGCCCCGGACGGGCCGACCAGGGCGACCGTGCCGCCCGGCGGGACGCGCAGGTCGAAATCCTCCAGCGCGGGCGCATCGGGCCGCGACGGGTAGCGGAAGGTGACGCGACCCAGTTCCACCTCGCCGCGCAGCGGGCGCGGCAACGTCTGCGGCCGGGCCGGGGCCACGATGGCGGCGTTTTCTTCCAGCAACTCGGCGATCCGGCCCATGCCGCCGGCCGCTTTCTGCAGTTCGTTCCAGACCTCGGCCAGCGCCGCCACCGAGCCGCCGCCGAACAGCGCGTACAGCACGAACTGGATCAGCGTGCCGGCGCTCATGCGGTGGGCGATGACGTCGTGGGCGCCGGACCACAGCACCAGGGTGATCGCGCCGAAGAACAGGGTGATCGTGCTGCCGGTCATCAGCGACTGCGCGCCGATCCGGCGCCGCGCCGCGCGCACCGTGTGCGACACCGCTTCGGCGAAGCGGCCGCGTTCGTAGCCCTCTCGCGCGTGCGCCTGCACCGTGCGCACCGCGCCGAGGGTTTCGGTCGCCAGCGCGTTGGCGTCGGCCACCCGGTCCTGGCTGGTGCGCGAGATGCCGCGGATGCGCCGTGCGCCAAAGATCACCGGCAGCACCGCCAGCGGAATCCCGACCAGCGCCCACGCGGCCAGCCGCGGGCTGGTCACGAACAGCATGGCCAGCGCGCCGACCGCGGTGATGCTGCTGCGCAGGGCGATGGACATGACGCTGCCGATCACGTTGCGGATCAGTTCGACGTCGGCGGTGAGGCGCGAAACCAGGTCGCCGCTGCGGTTGCGTTCGTGGAACCCCGTGTCGAGGCCGATCAGATGCCCGTACAGGCGGTTGCGCAGGTCGGCGACCACGCGCTCGCCCAGCAGCGACACGAAGAAGAACCGCGCCGCGGTGCCGACGGCCAGCACCAGGGCGACGCCGAACAGCAGCAGGAAGGCGCGGTCGATGCTGCCGGCGCTGCCGCTGCGGAAGCCTTCGTCGATCATCGTCCTGAACGCGACCGGCAGGCTGAGCGAGGCGGCGGAGGACACGCCCAGCGCCGCGAGCCAACCGAGGAACAGGCCCAGGTGGCGGCGCACGAACGGCCACAGCGCACGCAGGCTGCCGAGCCTGGGTTTCGGCCCGGACGCCGTGGAGTCGGAGGACATCAGGTTTCGCCTTGTTCGAAGCGCACCCGGTCACGGGTGGCGTCGCGCAGGTGGATTTTCAAGGCCGCCACGCGGTCGGCCGGCAGGCGCAGGGCCAGTCGCACGCCGTTCTCGTCGAACGCCTCCGACAGTTTTTCGGCCGAGAACGACGCCAGCGCCGCATGCACGTGGCCGAGTTCGTCGAACGGACTGGACAGCGCCAACTCGCGGGTTTCGACCAGCGGCAGGCGCTCGCCGCGACGCAGGCATTCGGCCGCCGCGCCGCCGTAGGCGCGGACCAGTCCGCCCGCGCCCAGCTTGACGCCGCCGAACCAGCGGGTGACCACGACCGCGACGCGGTCGTAGCCTTGGCCGTCGATCGCGGCGAGGATCGGCCGGCCCGCGGTGCCGGCCGGTTCGCCGTCGTCGCTGCTGCGGTATTCGCCGCCGATGCGGTAGGCCCAGCAGTTGTGGGTCGCGTCGGGATCGCCGGTGGCGTCGACGAAGACCAGCGCCGCGTCCGGCGAAGCGACCGGCGCGGCGTGGGCGATGAAGCGGCTGTGCTTGACCTCGATGGTCAACGTCGCCGGGGCGGCGAGGGTGTCGGTCATTCTTCGAGCAGTCCGCGCAGCTCCGGCGGCAGTTCGGTCCGCGGATGCTTTTCGACGAAGCGCCGCAGGCTTTCGCGCGCGCCGGCGTCGTCGCCCTGCGCATGGCGCTGTTCGATGCGCCGCAGCCACTTGCGCCGGGACAGCTTCGCGTCTTCCGCGACCGGGACGGCGGCGAGCGTGGATTGGGACTTCGCGTCCAGGACCACGATCGAATCCAGTGTGGCGTCGCCGGCGGCCGCGGCGGCGGGCGCGGGCGCGGGCGGTGCAGGCGGCGACGGAGCCGCTTCGCGCATGGCCTTGGCCGACCGGGCGCGTGCGTTCTCGGCCTGCGTCTGCGCGCGGAAGGCTTCCGCTTCCCCGCGAGCGGCGGCGATGGCCGCTGGCGGTTCCGCCGCGAATACGCGATCCGCCGCCGTGTCGGCGACGGGCGCAGGAGGTGGCGGAGGTGCAGGCGGCGCAAGGGCTGGCGAAGCGGGCTTGGGCGCGATTGCTTGCGGCTTCGGCGGTGGCGCGGGCTCGGCCACCGGGGCAGCGGGCGCGGCCGAAGGGGGCGGGGCGATGGCCGGCGCAGCGGACGGCGCGTTCGCGGCTTCGGCGGGGAGTTCGGAGGGCGTCGATTCGACGGCGGCAAGTGGTGCGTCGGCATGACCCTGCGCCGACCGGATTTCATGCGCCGGCCGCAATTGCCAGGCGATGCCGACCGCCAGCAGCGCCGAGGCGGCGACGCCCGTCCACAACGGCCAGCGCGGCGCGTGGCGCGACGGCCGGGCGGCGACCGCCGAATGCGCCGCGGCCAGGATCTTCGCGTCCAGCGCCGGCGACGGCTCGGCGTGCGGGCCTTCGCGCGCGATCAGCGCGGCCAGTGCGCGTTCTTCTTCGTCGAGCGGTTCGAAGGGGCGCATGTTCATTCGTTCAGCCTCGCGCGCAGCTTGTCCATCGCGTAGCGCAACCGCGATTTCACCGTCTCCCGGCCGGCGCCGGTGATCTCGCCGATTTCCTCCAGCGTCAGTTCGTGCTCCAGCCGCAGCAGCAGCACCTCGCGCTGCTCGTCCGGCAGTTCGGCCATCGCCAGTTGCAGGCGGCGGCGTTGTTCGAATTCGGACAGTTGCCGTTCCGGCGTGTCGGTGTCGGCGATGCGCGCCAGGCGCTGGTCGGCGTCCTCGGGCGCGGCCGGGCGGTGCTTCGTGGCGCGCCAGTGGTCGCCCAGGCGGTTGTGCGCGATGCGGAACAGCCATGCGCCGAAGGCGGCCTGCGGCTGCCAAACGGCGCGCGCCGCAATCACCTTCTGCCAGACGTCCTGGAACATCTCGTCGGCCAGCGCGGCGTCGCGCAACTGGCGCAGCAGGAAACGGTACAGGCGGCCGCGGTGGCGGGCGTAGAGCTGCTCGAACGCGAGCGCGTCCCCGGCGACCCAGGCCGACATCAGCGCCTCGTCGGTGGTTTCCGCGGCGTCGTTCACGGCCGCCAGCGTAAGCCCAAGCGGCCCCGGCCGGGAAGCGGGCGGCGGCAGGGCGTTGGTGAAGCGGGGCATCGGGGCATGCACGGAAACATGGAACGTCCGTCGAAGGGCATCGGGGTTGCCGATCGCGCGCGCAATGCAATCCCTGGGGAGCGTCCTACAGGACGCCGAGATCCAGGTCGCCGTCGGCCAGCTTCGCGCGCAGGCGCTCGCCGCTTTCGACCTGCGCCACGGAGCGAACCAGGGTGCCGTCGGGCTTGGACAGGATGCTGTAGCCGCGCGCCACCGTCGCCAGCGGGCTGACCGCTTCCAGCCCGCGCGCCAGTCCGCGCAGTTTCAGCGCGTCGTTCTGCATCCGCCTTGCGATGGCCGCCTGCGCGCGCGGGCCGAGCGCCAGCAGGCGTTCGTTCAGGGCTGCGAGGCGCCGCTGCGGCTGGGTCGCGCGCAGCACGCCGGCGGCGTGGCGCAGGCGCGCGGCTTCGCGTTCGACCCGGCGACGCCAGAGCTGGTCGAGCCGACGCCGCGCTTCCTCCTGGCGGCGTTGCAGCAGTTGCAGCCGCGCCTGCGGGCGCAGGGCCTGCAGGCGCAGCGCGGCGCGGTCGGCGCGCTGCATGGCGTCGCGCAGTCGATGCGCGTGCAGCGTGGACAGACGGCGTTGCAGGGCGTGCAGGCGCGCGGCCAGGTCGCGGCGGTCGGGCACCAGTAGCTCGGCCGCGGCCGAAGGCGTCGGCGCGCGCAGGTCGGCGGCGAAGTCGGCCAGGGTGAAGTCGGTTTCGTGGCCGACCGCCGACACCACCGGCACCGGCGAACCGGCGATCGTGCGCGCCAGGGTTTCGTCGTTGAACGCCCACAGGTCTTCCAGCGAACCGCCGCCGCGCGCCAGCAGCACCACGTCGTAGCGGCCGCTGGCGGTGGCGCGTTTCAGCAGTGTCGCGATCTGAGCCGCGGCCGTATCGCCCTGCACCAGGCTGGGCAGCACGTCCACTTCCAGCAGCGGGAAGCGCCGCCCCAGCACGCTGAGCACGTCGCGCACCGCCGCGCCGGTGGGCGAGGTGATGACGGCCAGGCGGCGCACGTGGGCGGGCAGGGCGCGCTTGCGCTCCGCGTCGAACAGCCCCTCGGCGGCCAACTTGTTCTTCAGTTCCTCGAACGCGCGGCGCAGCGCGCCTTCGCCGGCCTCTTCCATGTGGTCCAGCACCAACTGGTAGTCGCCGCGCGCCTCGTACAGCGTCAGCCGCCCGCGCGCCAGCACGCGCAGGCCCTCGCGCGGCTGGAACTTCAGCCAGGTGCTCTTCGGCTTGAACATCGCGCAGCGCACCTGCGCGCGCGCGTCCTTCAGGGTGAAGTACAGGTGCCCGGACGCGGGGCGGGTGACGTTGCCCAGTTCGCCTTCGACCCAGACCAGCGGGAAGGCGTCCTCCAGCAGGCTGCGGGCCAGCGTGTTCAGTTGGCTGGGGGTCAGGATCTGGCGGTCGGGCGCTTCGTGCATCCGGCGATTATCGCGGTTTTCGCGTGTGGGTTTCGGTTATGCGGCACGCGCGGACGGGTACAAGCCTGTGCGACACGCCGTGAACCCGTCCTTGGGGGCTTTTCGGCAACATCCATGTTGCCGAAAGTCGCACAGGCTTGTACCCGTCCGCGCTCGGCGGCATCCGGGAAGCGTGATCGGAAAGCAGGCTGTGCCGCAGGCGACCGACCGCATCCGCGGTAACGTATGGTTTCCGGCGGGCGCGGTAAAATGCCCGCCATGAATTACGACGCCCAACATGACGGCGTGACCCGCCCGACCGCGCCGTCGGGCGTCAGCGCCCGCCGGCCCACGCATGCCGTGGACATCGGCAGCGTGGTCGTCGGCGGCGGCCGTCCGGTCGTGGTGCAGTCGATGACCAATACCGACACCGCCGACGTGGCTTCCAGCGTCAGGCAGGTGGCCGAACTGTGGCGCGCCGGCTCCGAACTGGTGCGGCTGACCGTCAACAATCCCGAATCGGCCGCCGCGATCCCGCGCATCCGCGAGAAGCTGGAACTGATGGGCGTCGACGTCCCGCTGATCGGCGACTTCCACTACAACGGCCACCAGTTGCTGGAAAAGGAGCCGGCCTGCGCCGAGGCGCTGGCCAAGTACCGGATCAATCCCGGCAACGTCGGTTTCGGCAAGAAGAAGGACCTGCAGTTCGGCCAGTTGATCGAATTCGCCATCCGCTACGGCAAGCCGGTGCGGATCGGCGCCAACTGGGGCTCGCTGGACCAGTCGCTGGCGGCGCGGTTGATGGACGAGAACTCGAAGCTGGCGCAGCCGCACGACGCCGCGCAGGTGTTGCGCGAGGCGCTGATCCGTTCCGCGCTGGATTCGGCGGAAAGGGCGGTCGAGATCGGCCTGCCGCGCGAGCGCATCGTGCTGTCGGCCAAGGTCTCCGGCGTGCAGGAACTGATCGCCGTGTACCGCGACCTGTCGCGGCGCAGCGACTTCGCCCTGCACCTGGGCCTGACCGAGGCCGGCATCGGCAGCAAGGGGATCGTGGCTTCCAGCGCCGCGCTGGCGGTGCTGCTGCAGGAAGGCATCGGCGACACCATCCGCATCTCGCTGACGCCGGAGCCGGGCCAGCCGCGCACGCAGGAAGTGATCGTCGCCCAGGAACTGCTGCAGACCACCGGCCAGCGCGCGTTCACGCCGCTGGTGACCGCGTGCCCCGGCTGCGGGCGCACCACCTCGGAGTTCTTCCAGGAACTGGCCAAGGTGGTGCAGGAGCACGTCCGCGCGAAGATGCCGGAATGGAAGATCAGCCATCCCGGCGCGGAGAGCATGACCCTGGCGGTGATGGGCTGCGTGGTCAACGGTCCCGGCGAATCGCGCCACGCCAACATCGGCATTTCGCTGCCGGGCACCGGCGAGGCGCCGGCCGCGCCGGTGTTCGTCGACGGCGAAAAGACCGTGACCCTGCGCGGCGAGAACATCGCGCAGGAGTTCGTCGCGCTAGTGGACGAGTACGTCGAGAAGAAGTACGCGCGTGTCTGATACACGGACGCGCAATCCCGGCATCGACGCGTTGCGCGGTGTTTCGATCCTGCTGGTGGTCGTGCACCATCTTGCGCTGCGCATTCCGCTGAACAAGACCGCGCTGGCCGACTGGCTGCCGAAGCGCGTGCTGAACGCGCTGAGCTACAACGGCTACGAAGCGGTGTTCGTGTTCTTCGTGATTTCCGGGTTCCTGATCGCCACGCATTCGCTGCGGCGCTGGGGAACGCTGGCGGCCATCGACCTGCGCGCGTTCTACGTGCGCCGCTTGGCGCGGATCGCGCCGTGCCTGCTGCTGTTGCTGGCGGTATTGAGCGCGATGCACCTGCTCGGCGTGCCGAACTACGTGATCGACGGGCCGGGCCAGTCCTTGCCCGGCGCGCTGCTGTCGGCGCTGGGCCTGTACCTGAACTGGTACGAGGGCCGCACCGGCTGGCTGCCGGGCGGCTGGGACGTGCTGTGGTCGCTGTCGATCGAGGAAGCCTTCTACCTGGGGTTCCCGCTGCTGTGCCTGCTGGTGCGCAACCGCGCGCTGCTGATCGCGTTGCTGGCGGCCTTCGCGCTGTCGCTGCCGGCCACCCGCGCGGCGCTGGCCGGCAACGAGATCTGGCAGGAAAAGGCCTATCTGCCGGGGATGGCCGCGATCGCCACCGGCGTGCTGACGGCCCTGCTGCTGCACGGGAAGACCGTGCCGCCGCGCACCGCGCGCCTGTTGCGGATCGCCGGCGCGGTCGGCCTGCTGGCGGTGTTCCTGTGCGGCCGCGAAGTCTGGGCTTCGCTGGGCAATGGCTACATGCTGGTGCTGACCGGCGCGGCGGCGATGGGGGTGGCCGGATCGCAGGCTGGCGGCGTGCCGATGCGCGGGCTGGGCTGGCTGCGCGGCTTCGGCAGGCTCAGCTACGAGATCTACCTGGGCCACATGTTCGTCGTGTTCGGACTGGTGGCGCTTTACGAACTTTGCGGCGGCGACATCCGCAGCGGGTTCTGGTGGTACCTGCCGCTGCTGGCCTTGTGCTGGGCCTTCGGCCTGCTGGTCGCGCGCGGGTTTTCCGAGCCCTGCGACGGCTGGTTGCGCAGGCGTTGGCTGCGCGCGGGAGATGCGGCCCCGCGATGAACGGCCACGTGCCGTAAGGGCGACGCGGGCGGCATGCGGATGCGGGCGCCGGGCCGGCCGGCGGTCGTCATGGCTCGACGCAAACCAGGTTCCGGCCGCCGTTCTTGGCCCGGTACAGCGCGGCATCGGCCGCGGCGAGCATGCGGCTGCAATTGTCGCGCCCGGTGGTCAGCGCGGCGACGCCGATGCTGACGGTGATGCGATGCGTTTCGCCGCCCAGTTCGACCGGCGCGGCGGCGATCGCCTTGCGCAGACGCTCGGCGAAGCCGCGCGCCGCGTCCAGGTCGCATTCGGGCAGCAGCACGGCGAATTCCTCGCCGCCGATCCGCGCGGCGATGTCGTCGCCGCGGGCGTGGTCGCGGATCGTCGTCGCGATCCGGCGCAGCACCTCGTCGCCGTTGATGTGCCCGTAGCGGTCGTTGACCGGCTTGAACAGGTCGACGTCGATGATGCACATCGACAGCGCGCGCCCGTGCCGCGAGGCGCGGGCGATTTCCTTGTCCGCCATCTCGATCAGGTGGCGGCGGTTGCACAGCCCGGTCAGCGCATCGAGCGTGGCCAATTGGTAGATTTCTTCATGGTAGCGCGCCTCCACGCCGGTGCGGCTGATGAACTTGAGGACGCATTCGCCGACCACGATGTGGTCGCCGTCGTGCAGTTCGGTTTCGGCGATGGGCTGCTCGTTGACGCGGATCGGGTTGGTCGCGCCGAGGTCGCGGATGAAGTAGCCGTCGCCGTCGCGCCAGATGCGGCAATGGACGCGCGAGACGCTGGGATGGCCGATGTGCAGGTCGGCGTCCTGCGAGCGGCCGACGACGACCTCGCGGCTGCCGATGTCGACGCGGCGGCCAAGCCCTTCGCCGTGGATCACCACCACGCAGGCGCTGGCCGATTCGACGGCGTCGGGGCCATCGCTGAGCTGCGTGCGCTGGGTGGTGTCGAGGGGCAGGGAGCCGGTCGCCATTGGCGTGGAAGGGGGCGGAATCGGCCGAAGTGTAGCCCGTGCCCATGCGCCGTGCAGGGTTCCGCTACCATGAGGGCGTGCCGTGCGCTCCGCAGCGTGCGGGCGTGACCGGGACGCCGCGAAGCTGGCCTTATCCCGACACGTCCGGATCCGCGCAGGCGATGCGCTTCAGGGCGCACGGCAGGTTCCAGGAACAGCGCAAACGGGGGGGCGCTCGATGATTTCCGGGGGAACGCCGGGCGGCGATGAGCCGACCCTGCTGCTGCAGACGACATCGACGGACGCACCGGCGACGGCCGAGGATGCGCTGCCGCCGGGCGCGCGGCTGGGGCGCTACCGGATCGCGGCGCTGATCGGCAGCGGCGGCATGGGCCAGGTCTATCGCGCCGAACAACTGGAGCCGGTGCGGCGCACGGTGGCGCTGAAGCTGTTGCGCGGCCACCGGTTGCAGGCGCGGCACCTGGCCCATTTCGAGATCGAGCGGCAGTTGCTGGCGCAGATGCAGCACCCGGGCATCGCGCAGATATTCGACGCCGGCGCCAGCGACGACGGTTCGCCGTACTTCGCGATGGAATTCATCGAGGGCAGCCCGGTCACCGACTACTGCCGCGACAGGGCGCTGCCGCTGCGCGAGCGGATCGCGCTGTTCGTGCGCATCTGCGAGGCCGTGCAGCACGCGCACCAGCGCGGCGTGATCCATCGCGACCTGAAGCCCGGCAACATCCTGGTCGCCGAGGTCGACGGGCGGCCGCTGCCGAAGGTGATCGATTTCGGCATCGCCACCGCGGCGCGCCTGCAGGAGGGCGCAGCCGAACTGGCGGGCACGCCGGTCTACATGAGCCCGGAACAGTCGCGCGGCGACGTCGCCGCCATCGACACGCGCAGCGACGTGTATTCGCTGGGCGTGGTGCTGCACGAACTGCTGGCCGGCGTGCGGCCCGACGGCGCATCCGGTCCGGCCGCGCCGTCGTCGCGGCTGACGACGCTGCGCGGCGACGAGGCCGAACGCCAGGCAGCCTCGCTGGGCATGGGCGTGCGCGCCGCGCGCCGGGTGCTGCGCGGTGAACTGGACTGGGTGGTGCGCAAGGCGATGGACGTCGAGCGCGCGAACCGCTATCCGACCGCGATCGACCTGGCCCGCGACCTGCAGCGCTTCCTCGACGGCGATCCGGTGCAGGCGGTGCCGGCCGGCCGCGCCTACGTCTGGGGCAAGTTCATGCGCCGCCACCGGGTCGCCATCGCCGCGGCCGCGGTGGTCGTGCTGGCGCTGGTCGCCGGCGTGGCCGCGTCGCTGCATGGCCTGATGCAGGCGCGCGAGCAGCGGCGGGTGGCCGAACGGCGCAGCGGCGAGTTGAAGAAGGTCGTGGACTTCCAGCAATCGATGCTCGAATCGCTGGACATGCAGACGCTCGGCGCGCGCATGGGCGAGGAACTGGAGCGCCAGGTCGGCGCGACCGCGCCGGAGCGGCTGGAGCCGTTCCGCGCCGCGCTGGCCCGCGTCGACACCACCGACGTGGCGCGCGGGCTGGTCGATTACGGCCTGCTGTCGGGCGCGGAAACGGCGCTGGAGCGCGATTTCGCCGATGACCCGCAACTGGCGGCGGAATTGCGCGAATCGGTGGCGCGGGTGGAGGCGGCGCTGGGACTGGACGCGAAGGCCACGCAAGCCTTCGCTAGGGTCGCCGACCAACGCGCCGCGACGCTCGGCGAGGCGGCGCCGGAAACCCTGCGCGCGCGCCGCGCGCAGGTCGCCGCGCTGGTGGCCGTGGCCGACTATGCCGCCGCCGAGGCGGTGCTGCGCCGCAGCCTGCCGCAAGCGGGCCGACTGCCGGCGAACGACGCGACCCGGGTCGGGCTGGAACTGGCGCAGGCCGAGATCGTCGCCGCGCGCGGCGACCTCCGCGCCGCGCGCACGCTGCGCCAGCGACTGCTCGACGGGCTGGTCGCGCGCTACGGCGAAAACGACCTGGCCGTGGCCGCCGCGCGCAGCGCGTTGTCCGCGTCGCAGCGGTCGCTGGGCGACATCGACGAGGCTGCCGCCAACATGGAGAAGGTGGTGGAAACGCGCAAGGCGCTGCTCGGCCCGCAGCACAACGACACGCTGGAGGCGCAGCGCAGCCTCGCGGTGCTGCGCATGCAGGCCCAGCGCAAGGTCGAAGCGGTGGCGCTGCAGGAACAACTGGTGCAAACGATCATCGCGCGCTACGGCAACGAACACCCGCGCAGCCTGGCCGCACGCGCCACCCTGGGCGCGATGTACGCCGACTCCGGGCGGGCCGAGGAAGCGCTGCCGCTGCTGGAATCGGTGCTGGAAGCGCGCGAACGGGTGCTGGGCCGCGAGCATCCGGAAACCGTCCGCACCCGCCTCAACCTGGCGACCACGCATGCGCGCCTGCACGACTACCTCGGCGCGCTGCCGCTGGAACAGCAGGTGATCGAGGCGCGCAGCCGGCGGCTGGGCGACCGGCACCCGGACACGCTTTCCATCGTCATCAACCATGCCAGCACGCTGCGCTGGGCGGGACGCTACGATGACGCGTTGAAGCTGCTGCACGACGTGCGGCCGCTGGCGCGGGAGGCGCTGGGCGAGAAGCACGGACAGTACCGCGGGATCTTCTCGGTCCGCGCGGACGCATTGATGAAGCTGGGCCGCATCGCCGAAGGCCAGGCCGCGTATCGCGAGTACGTGGAACTTTGCCGGCGCACGCTCGGCGAACGCCATCCCGTCACCCTGCGCGCGGTCTGGGAACTGGTCAGCGCCAACCAGCGCGCCGGTCGTCAGGACGAAGCCGAGTTCTGGCGGCGGCGCTATCTGGCGCCCCTGCTGGCCGCCGATCCGAAGACGCTGGACGAACCACTTGCCAACCTGGCCGAGGCCATCCGCTCCGGCAGGGATCCAAACGCCGGCTGATCCGCGGGCTTGCCGCGGGCCGGTCGTGCGTTATTCACCCGGCTTTGCCGTCATGGTCGGTGCGCTGGAGGCTGACTGCCGCGCCGGCAGGCACTTCGCGATGGGCGATGTAGGTGTTGTTGCGAAGCAGCGTCGGCTTAAATGAATTGTTAGAACTCACTCTAGATAGATCCATTTTGCTTTATCCGATATCCAGATTGCCTCCGCATTCCCATCAATGGCGCTATTGATGTCCTTCTGTCCAAGTTCGCCACTTATGTTGAGTTGCTCTGGAAAATCGTTCCTTTGAGTGTGGTTGAACTCAATTTCTACGAGAGGCATATGCGCACTAGTGAGCCATTGTGATAAAAACTCGGCCACGAAATTGATCTGCAACTCGAACATGTCATGATCAAATCCACCATTTGAATTTCTATGACCATCAATGTCTAGGAAAAGACGGCGCGGTTGTCCTGGACTAACGGATTGCGCTTTACGGATCAGATTGGCAAGTATTTGAGCGCTTGTATCAAAATTCTCGTCCGCAAAGACAACGTGGTAAAGCGCTATCGATGTTGCCTTTAGCTTGTTGTGGTGTGATGGATCGCTGTCGATCTTTAGCCAGTCGCCAAACGTAGTTGATCTGTAGATTCTGCGATCCCTTTCTTCAACGGATTTCCACCAGCGATCCCGCATTTGTCTTACCGACTTTCGCTTGTCGGGATTGCCGCCGTAGAGGTCATGGCAGCTCGCGCAAAGAGGCGCAGCGTTATCAAGCTCGTCCGAGCCGCCAAGCTCTTGGGGGACAATGTGGTGGACTTCAACGAATACGGCATGGCAGATGCAGCAACGGTGCGCTGATCTATTTTTAGCGATCAGTTTGGTTCGTTCGCTGAAGGCCATAGTGAGTTCTAACGCCTGAATTAAGCCGACCCGCGAAGCGGGTTTGGCTTGAATGAATTGTTGGGGAGCGGTCTACTGAGGGCTGATTAGTTATGGATCGGTAGGGCAGGATAGGTCATACCAGCAGCCAATCGGAACGGCTGGGCCATTAGGACACGCCTCTCCTACAAAATCATTGAAATAGTTTGTCTCGTGCCCTTCTAGAAAGAGCCAGCCGCTGTTGCTGACATAGTTCGGACAAGAGAGAATTGCTTCCCCGGCAATAATTGTTTTGGCGGGATTCTCGTAATATATGCGGTACAGGCTGTTTTGTTGATAACGGACAGCAAAGGCTGATGCGCTTGCGACGAGCAGAACTAGCAATGCGATAAAGCTCTTCATCTTCATAAGATGCTCCAGATATACATGACTTATTTCCGCTCCCTAACGCCTGAATTAAGCCGACGGGCGAAGCCCGTTCGGCTTGAATGAATTGTTAGAGCCCAACCGACGACAAGCAAGATGGGTAATGGACGCGACCAACATGCCGCACGCGATTGCCCACAGCCCGAGGTCGGCAGCCAAAAATAGTAGGAGCACACCTGGCGCTAGGCCGAGAACAGAGACGTTTGTCCAACTGGCCACGCCCCGCCGCATAAGTGCGAAATAGATGGGCGCACCAAAGAGGGCGACAGGAATGATGCCAATGACGGTGGTGTAGCTAAAGCCCAACCAAGCCGAGCCACTTGGACTGACAAGGGAATTGGTGTGCGATGCAGAGTCAATTGCGCCATAAGCAGCGATGCCTGCGGCAGTAAGGAGCAAGGCCACAAGTGCCGCTAGCTCTACAACGATGAATTGCCGAAGTGCTGTCATTGGGCCCTAACGCCTGAATTAAGCCGCGCCACGAAGTGGCGTCGACTTAAATGAATTGTTAGCTGCGTCCATGCATAACCTCTTCTGCGATCTTCTGCGCTTCTTGAGCGCTCAGGCCATGATGATAGTGAACAGCTAGTGGATGGTCGCTTGGCTGTAGCTCAAGATAAGGTCTCGCGCCGCCATTCCGAGGTCGAACATTTGTCTTGAGGTTGATTGTGTCAGGGTAATACGGAAGGCGATTGCTGAACCAGCCAAAGTAGCTGTCTGATTCATCATGCTCGCCCCAGGTTGACGTGTACTTGTCAAAGCTTTCTTTGCTAAGCGAAACCCAGACACCCCAAAGGAATGGCTCTTCAGTTCCGTGGATGGGAAGCTCCAAAACAACCCGAGCAAAGTAGTCAGTGCCTTCCGGGTGCTCGATCTTGCAAAGGTCGTCGTTGATCTGCGCGATTGATTGCTTGTCATGCTCTGACAAGTGGTCAAAGGGCATTGGGGCCTTGTACCCGAAGCTGGGCGAACCCTCATGGAGCTTCCCGCAGCATGAGCAGGTGAATGCAAAGATCGCGGCCATGTCTGTTAGCAGCTAACGCCTGAGTTAAGCCGCGCCACGAAGTGGCGTCGGCTTGAATGAATTGTTAGAAGGCACTCCGAATTACAACTTTGGCTCCGAGTTTTTCTTCTCTTGGCGTTCAACCTCGTCGGCCCTTTCTCCAGTGGGTGTTGTTGCGGACACAATTCCAGTGTGGATATCGCTCATGATGCCTGCGAAGCTAACGTTTAGGTTCGTGAATTTCCACTCCGCAACAATGTTGGAGAACTTGGCACCCATCATGTTTTGCTCTGTGGTGGTTTCATTCGTGGTTGGGGTGCCGTATTTCTGACTGAGATTGTCAAATATTCTATCCTGCCAATTTTTCCCGTAAGTGATCAGTGTGATTCCTTCCACGGAGCCATTGACGATCTGTGCTGTGATGTCTTTAACGCCAGGATAGTCAGTGGATGTAATGATGTTGATTTTCCCGTTTTGCGGTAGAGGCTCCAATGGCTTGCCGCGATATGTGTGCTTCCAGCATGGCTTATCTTCTGGCTTCAAGCCCATGTCGGATTTGTAACTTCGGTAGTCTCTTAGGATGATCTCTGAAGGGCACTCCTTCATCGTAACGGGCTGGCCAAACGAGATTCCAGCTAAGTCTAGCGATGGTGCTTCTTTCAATTGAGGTTTGGCTGCGGGTTTCTTATCTGCTGCGTGGCTTGGAAGAGCGATAAGCAATAGGGTGATCGAGATGGTGGCGACGAATGTGCTTTTCATATGATCTCCATGATCGCAGGTGAGTGGCTGTGCCTTCTAACGCCTATTAGACCCCGGAAGCGGGGTATAGCGCGGATTCTGGGGTGGGTGGAGCCGGGGCGTCAATCGGGGAAATTCCATTGGAAAACAATGCGTTGGAATGGCCATGGGTACTGGAGCCGGATCAAGCATCGAAGGCGTTATCCGTTGGATCCGGGGTGATAACCGATATCACCACAGAAATGCAGTGATAACGTAATTGACGCCGGGTCGCCGAACTCTTGTGCAGGCTATTGACACGCAAGGACTTGAGCATCGCAGATTCTCGCCAGGCTTCGCCGCCGTGGTCGGCACGCGGAGCACAGCCCAGCGACCCATGCGTAGGTGTTCAGCCGCCGCCGGCCCTGGCAGGCAGGTATTCCGCCGGCAGGCTGAGCGCCGGGTTTTCCGCTTCCCACATCAGTGACACGATCCACCAGCGCTTGCCGTCGTGCATCAACTGCAGGCTGTTGATGCCGCGCATGGCGTGGTCGTCGGCGTCCAGCTTGCCCTCGTAGGTGCTGAACACGTGCGCGATGTGGCCGAAGCGTTCGGTGCGGCGCGCCAGTTCGCGTTCGTGGAAGCCCTTTTCGACCAGCAGCGGGCCGGACGAAGCGACGTAGTCGTTGACCTGCAGCAGGCGCATCCCGACGCTGCCGTCGGGACGCACGCCGACCGGCGTCATTCGCGCGGTCGGTACGAACAGCGAGCGCAGCCGGTTCCAGTCGCGCGCCTGCCCGACCGGACCGGAGATGACGTCGTACAGCGCGGCGACGATCGCGTCGATGCTGTCCACGTCCTTGTCCGCAGCGGCGGGAACGTTGAAGTTGACGGGCTGCGCGGCCGGCGCGGCGGGAGCCTGGGCGAAGACGGGGGCGGCGAACGCGGCAAGCAGCAGGGTCGGGGCAAGGCGCATGGGCGTGGTCCGGTTGAAGGAACCGCATCAATAGCACCGGCGGCGCGACGGCGCCCGTGCCGGAATTCACGGCTGGCTCATTCGGCCGGCTTGGCGGCCTCGCTGGGCGCCTGCGAGGCAGACTGCCGCGACAGCAGCGCTTCGCGGTGGGCGATGTAGGCGTTCGACGCCAGGATGATCGCCGCGCCGAGCAGGGTCCAGCGGTCGAGGGTTTCGCCGAACAGCCACCAACCCAGCACGATCACCAGCGGCAACTGCATGAAGCCGATCGGTTGCAGCGCCGACAGTTCGCCCAGCCGCAGCGCGCGCGTCCACAGCACCTGTCCGGCGGTGCCGAACAGGCCGGTCAGCGCCAGCCACAGCCAGGTCACGCCGTACGGCCAGGTCCATTGCAGCAGCGCCGGGAACAGCGACAGCGGCACCCAGAACACGTAGGTGTAGAACACGATCGTGTCCGGTGTGTCGATTCGCGCCAGTTGCTTGATCTGGATCGCCACCAGCGCGCTGAGCACCGCCGCCAGCAGCGCGACCAGCATGCCGGGATCGAAACCGGCGCCGGGACGCAGCACCACCAGCACGCCGACGAAGCCGGCCAGCACCGCCAGCGTGCGGCGGATGCGCACCTTTTCCCCCAGCCACAGCACTGCGGCGATGGTGGTGAACAGCGGCGTCGAATACGACAGCGACACCGCCTGCGACAGCGGCAGGTGGCCGATGGCCCAGAAGCCGCAGAGCATCGACGCCAGTCCGACCGCGGTGCGCAGCAGGTAGCGCGGCAGGTGGCGGGTGCGCGGCAACGGCGAACCGCGGCGCAGCAGTAGCGGCAGCAGCGCCAGCAGGCCGAAGAAATTGCGGAAGAACGCGATCTCGGTGGTGGCGACGGTCGCCGAGGCGTAGCGGATCGTGATCGCCATCAGGCCGAAGGCGAGGGTGCTGGCCAGCATCAATCCGGCGGCGCGCAGCGGATGGTGGGGCGTGGGCAGCGGCTGGTCGATGGCGGTCATGGTCGGGAATTGCGCTACGGTTCACCGGCCGCCAGCCAACTCGCGCCGACGATCCGCGGCTCCGGTTCGATCTCCACGCCGAATTTTTCCCGCACCGACGCGGCGATGCGCCGCGCCAGCGCCAGCAGTTGCGCGCCGGTCGCGTTGCCGTGGTTGACCAGCACCAGCGCATGCTCGGCGGACACGCCGGCGTCGCCTTCGCGGAAACCCTTCCAGCCGGCCTGCTCGATCAGCCATGCCGCGGAGATCTTGCGCACGCCCTCGTCGCCGGCGCCGAATACCGGAATCCCGTCGTGGCTTCGCTGCAACGATTCGGCCAGCGCGACCGGTACGATCGGATTCTTGAAGAAGCTGCCGGCGTTGCCGAGTTTCCCGGGGTCCGGCAGCTTGCGCTGGCGGATGGCGACGATGGCCCTGGACACGTCGCGCGCGGTCGGCTCGGCCACGCCCATCGCCGCCAGTTCCTCGGCGATGCCGGCGTAGCCGATCCTGGTTTCGCGCCGGCGCGGCAGCCGGAATTCGACCGCGACGATGACGTAGCGGTCGGCGTGGTGCTTGAACACGCTGTCGCGGTAGCCGAACGCGCAATCGGCGCGGGCGATGCGGACGAAGGTCCCGGACGTGCGGTCGAAGGCCTCGACCGTGTCGATGAATTCGCCGATCTCGACGCCGTAGGCGCCGATGTTCTGGATCGGTGCGGCGCCGATGCTGCCGGGGATCAGCGACAGGTTCTCCAGCCCGCACAGCCCGTGGTCCAGCGACCACAGCACGAAGTCGTGCCACGGCAGGCCGGCCTGCGCGCGCAGGTGCACGGTTTCGCCGTCGCCGAGGATCGCCACGCCGCGCGCGCGGAACGCCAGCGCCACGCCGTCGAAGTCGCCGGCCAGCAGCAGGTTGCTGCCCGCGCCCAGCGGCAGCAGCGGCGCGTCGCGCCAGGCCGGCTGCGCCAGCGCCGCCGGCAGCGCGCCGATGTCGTCGATTTCCAGCAGCCAGCGCGCCTTCGCGTCGATGCCGAAGGTGTTGCGTTGGCGCAGGCTTGCGTTCTCGCTGACGCGCCAGCCGGGATCGTTCATGCGGTGGGCACCAAGCCGCTGCGGAAATCGCGGCGGCGGCGGATCGCCTCGACGCATTCGCCGACCAGTTCCGGGCCGCGGTAGACCAGTCCGGTGTAGACCTGCACCAGGCTCGCGCCGGCCGACATCTTCGCCAGCGCGTCGGCGCCGGACAGGATGCCGCCGACGCCGACCAGCGGGATGCCTTCCGGCAGGCGCGTGCGCAGGCGGCGCAGCACGTGGGTCGATTGCCCCAGCAGCGGCGTGCCGGACAGGCCGCCGGCTTCGTCGGCATGCGCGGCGCCGGCCACGCCCAGGCGCGTTACCGTGGTGTTGGTGGCGATGACGCCGTCGACCGCCAGGTCGCCCAGCACGCGCGCGGCGGCGTCGGTGTCGGCGTCGGACAGGTCGGGGGCGATCTTCACCAGCATCGGCACGCGCTTGCCGTGCCGCGCGCCCAGCCGCTCCTGCGCCTCGCGCAGCGCGCCGACCAGTTGCCGCAGCGCCTGTTCCTCCTGCAGTTCGCGCAGGCCGGCGGTGTTGGGCGAGGATATGTTGACGGTCACGTAGTCGGCCAGCGGGTAGACCCGTTCCAGGCAGTGCAGGTAGTCGCGCGCGGCGTCCTCGTTCGGCGTGTCCTTGTTCTTGCCGATGTTGATGCCCAGCAGGCCGTCGTGGCGGCGCCTGGCGCGCCCGACATTGGCCACCAGCGCATCGACGCCGTCGTTGTTGAAGCCCATGCGGTTGATGATGGCCTGCTGTTCCGGCAGCCGGAACAGGCGCGGCTTCGGGTTGCCGGCCTGCGGGCGCGGCGTGACCGTGCCGACTTCGACGAAGCCGAAGCCCAGCGCCAGCAGCGCGTCGACGTGCGCGCCGTTCTTGTCCAGCCCGGCGGCCAGGCCGACCGGGTTGGGGAACGCCAGCCCGAGCGCCCGCGTCGGCAACGGCGCCGGCCGACCCGCCAGCAGGCCGGCGATGCCGCTGCGATGGGCCAGTTCCAGCGCGCGCA
The DNA here is from genome assembly GCA_047601245.1 of Pseudoxanthomonas sp. Classification (GTDB taxonomy): domain Bacteria; phylum Pseudomonadota; class Gammaproteobacteria; order Xanthomonadales; family Xanthomonadaceae; genus Pseudoxanthomonas_A. The sequence goes on along the minus strand of JASGJU010000002.1, from coordinate 1,128,897 downwards.
GCCCGCAGGCATGGGCGCGCTCGGCGTCCATGCCGAACAGGAAAGGGCGGGCAAGCGCGTACATCCGGCTCAGCTGTTGGCGTGGGCCAGCCAGGCCAGGCCGCCGAAGAACAGCACGAAGACCAGGATCGCCAGCAGCGTGCAGATCACCGCGACCCAGCCGAGGACCAGCCCGCCTATGGCGAGGCCGTCGCCGTCCAGCGCGCCGTGGCTGTTGCGGATCTCCTTGCGCGCCAAGTGGCCGGTGATGATGGCGCCGAGGCTGCCGAGGAACGGGAACAGGGTCCAGCCGAGGATGCCGGCGACCAGGCTGATGATGGCGAGCGTGCTGGTCTGGCGGACGGGAGCGTTCATGCGATGTCTCCGGTGGGGTGGTGGTGGGCGTCCTCGTCGAGGACGCCGGCGAAAATCCGGGTGTCGTAGTCGAAATCGACGAAGCCCTCGCGCGCGGTGGCGTCGAACAGTTCGCGCAGCGCGGCCAGCATCGGCGCATGGCGCTCGTGGCCGGCCGGGGGCGCGTAGGACGACGACAGCAGGCGGCCGCGCAGCGCATCGAAATCCAGCCGTTGCGAATGCGGGAAACGCGCCATGCCGCGCAGGCCGTCGCCGAACCAGCGGCGCATGTGCGCGTCGTCGCTATAGCGTTCGGACACGCTGGAATAGTCCAGGCCGTAGTCCAGCAGGATGCGTTCGTAGCCTTCGAGGAACGGCGTGCCGGTCAGTCTGCGCGAATTCCACCAGATCGCGACCAGGCCGGGTTTCCCGTCGCGATGGCGCAGGATGCGCCGCCATTCCGGCTTCACCGCCGCCTGGTCGAACCAGTGGAAGGCCTGCGCGGCGGCGACCAGGTCGACGCTGGCGTCGGCCAGCCCGGTCGCTTCGGCATTGCCGTCGGTGGCGGAGAAATCCGGGTTGCCGCCCAGCCATTCCAGCGCCGCCGCGCGCATCGCCGCGTTCGGCTCGACCGCGACCACCGCATGGCCGGCGTCGAGCAGCATCTTCGACGAGATGCCGGTGCCGGCGCCGATGTCGGCGACCTTCGCGTTGCGCGCCACCCCCATCTCCTCGTGCAGCCACATTGGCAGTGCGGCCGGGTAGTCCGGCCGATAGCGCACGTAGTCGGCGACGCGGTTGCTGAAGCGTTCGGTGGGGGCGAGGTGGCTCATGCGGATTCCCGTAGGAGCGGCATCGGCCGCGACCGGCGCTGCGGTCGCGGCTCGCGCCGCTTCTGCAAGGGCATCAGAGGTCGAACTTGATGCCCTGCGCCAGCGGCAGCGCGTCGGAGTAGTTGATGGTATTGGTCTGCCGGCGCATGTACGCCTTCCACGCGTCGCTGCCGGATTCGCGGCCGCCGCCGGTTTCCTTCTCGCCGCCGAACGCGCCGCCGATCTCGGCGCCGCTGGTGCCGATGTTGACGTTGGCGATGCCGCAGTCGCTGCCGGCGGCGGACAGGAACTTCTCCGCGGCCTTCAGGTTGGTGGTGAAGATCGACGACGACAGGCCCTGCGGCACGCCGTTCTGCATGTCGATGGCCTCGTCCAGGGTTGCGTACTTCATCACGTACAGGATCGGCGCGAAGGTCTCGTGCTGGACGATGGCGTCGGAGTTCTTCAGGCCGCTGACGATCGTCGGCAGCACGAAGTTGCCGGGGCGGTCGGTCAGCGCCGCGCCGCCGGTCTCGACCTTGCCGCCGGCGGCCTTGGCCTTTTCGACCGAATCCAGGAACTGCGCCACCGCGGCCTTGCTGTTCAGCGGGCCCATCAGGTTGGACGGGTCCAGCGGGTCGCCGATCTTGGTCTCGACCTGCTTGTACGCCTTGACCAGCGTGGCCAGCACGTCGTCGTAGATGCTTTCGTGCACGATCAGCCGGCGCGTGGTGGTGCAGCGCTGGCCGGCGGTGCCGACCGCGCCGAACACGATGCCGGGGATCGCCAGCTTCAGGTCGGCGGTTTCGTCGAGGATGATCGCGTTGTTGCCGCCCAGCTCCAGCAGGCTGCGGCCCATGCGCCGGGCCACGCGCTCGCCGACGATGCGGCCGATCTGGGTGCTGCCGGTGAAGCTGATCAGCGGGATGCGCGCGTCGTCGACGAGCCGCTGCGCCAGCTCGGTGCCGGCGTCGTTGACCAGGAAGAACAGGTCGGGGAAGCCGCCGGCCTTGAGCGCGTCGTTGCAGATCTTCATCGTCGCGACCGCGGTCAGCGGCACCTTGTTGGACGGCTTCCAGATGCAGACGTCGCCGCAGACCGCGGCCAGGAACGCGTTCCACGACCACACCGCGACCGGGAAGTTGAACGCGCTGATGATCCCGACCAGGCCGATCGGGTGCCATTGCTCGTACATGCGGTGGCCGGGGCGCTCGCTGTGCATGGTGTAGCCGTACAGCATGCGGCTCTGGCCCAGCGCCAGGTCGGCGATGTCGATCATCTCCTGCACTTCGCCGTCGCCTTCGGGCTTGGACTTGCCCATCTCCAGCGCCACCAGCGAACCGAGCAGGTCCTTGTTCCTGCGCAGCGCGTCGCCGCACAGGCGGATCGCCTCGCCGCGCCTGGGCGCCGGCGTGGTACGCCAGACCTTGAACGCGGCCTGGGCGCGGGCGACGACGGTTTCGTAGTCGGCCTGGCTGCTGGCGAAGACCTCGGCGATGACTTCGTTGGTGGTCGGGTTGACCGACTGCAGCACGCCGGCGTCGCGGGTCTGCGACCATTCGTCGTTGCCGAGGTAGGTGCCGGAATTCGGATTGCCTGAATGAAGCGGGGCAAGACCAAGGGCCTTGAGCAGGTCAGCGGACATTGGGACTCCAGGGTGGTTCGAACGGAAGGCGGGCCGAAGCGGGGGATGCGGCCATGTGCGAATGCGCGCGGAATTTTAGCAGAAGCGCCGCTTCCGCCTTTCCCCGCGGCGGGAGCCGCCTTACGGCGGCAGGAATCGCCGGACCGGCGCGAAGCTGTGCCGGTGCTGCGGGCAAGGGCCGTGCCTGGCCAGCGCCGCCAGGTGCTCCGGCGTGGGATAGCCCTTGTGCCGGTCGAAGCCGTACTGCGGCCATTGCGCATGCAGTCGCAGCATCAGCCGGTCGCGCGCCACCTTGGCCAGGATCGAGGCGGCCATGATCGCCGGTTCACGCGCATCGCCGCCCACCAGCGCTTCGGCCGGGCAGGGCAGATCCTTCGGCAGGCGGTTGCCGTCGATCAACGCATGCCGCGCGGCCGGCTGCAGCGCGGCGACGGCGCGGCGCATGCCCGCCAGTGTGGCCTGCAGGATGTTGAGTCGGTCGATTTCGCCGGTTTCGACGAATTCGAGCCGCCACGCCAGCGCGCGCTCGACGATCAACGGGTACAGCGCCTCCCGCTTCGCCTCGGCGAGCCTTTTCGAGTCGTCCAGGCCGTCGATGGGCCGCGCCGGGTCGAGGATCACCGCGGCCACCGCCACCGGCCCGGCCAGCGGGCCGCGACCGGCTTCGTCGACGCCGGCGACGAGGTGATGGACGGCGATCCTCATGGCGTCTCGTCGCTTCCGGGACCGCTTGCGGCCAGCTCGGCCACCGCTTCGGCCGCCCGCGCCGATGCGTCCCGCTTCAGTTGCAGGTGCAGTTCGCGGTAGCGCGGCAGCAGCGCGGCGACCGCCTGCGGGTCGTGCAGCCAGCGCAGGATCGCGGCGGAGAGTTTTTCGGGCGTGCAGTCGTCCTGGATCAGCTCGGGCGCCAGGTCTTCGCCGGAAAGCACGTTCGGCAGCGCGTAGCGGTCGACCTTGATCAGGCCCAGCGCCATGACGGCCTTGTAGGTCAATGGCGAAATCCGGTAGCCGACCACCATCGGCCGCTTGCACAGCATCGCCTCCAGCGTCGCGGTGCCGGAAGCCAGCATTACCGCGTCGCTGGCGATCATCGCTTCGCGGGCCTGGCCATCGAGCACCGCGACCGTGGCGTTGTCCGGAAACCCGGACGGGCCGGCGCTTTGCGCCGCCAGCGCCTGTTCGAGCAGGGCCTTGATCCGCGCATTCGCGGCGGGAACGACGACGTGCAGGCTCGGGGTCGCGGCGGCGACGAGCCTGGCCGCGCCGAGGAAGGGCTCGGCCAGCCGCGAGACCTCGCTCATGCGCGATCCGGGCAGCACCGCGAGCACGGTCGCCGCGTCAGGCAGGCCGAGGTCGCGCCGCGCCTGCGCACGGTCCGGCTCCAGCGGGATCGCATCCGCCATCGGGTGGCCGACGAAACGCGCGTCGACGCCGTGCTTCGCGTAGATCGCCGGTTCCATCGGGAACAGGCACAGCACGCGCTCGGCGCTGGCGCCGATCTTCTCCGCGCGCTTCTCCTTCCATGCCCATACCGACGGGCTGACGTAGTGCACGGTGCGCAGGCCGCGCCGTTTCAGCCAGGCTTCCACGCCGAGGTTGAAGTCTGGCGCGTCGATGCCGACGAACACGTCGGGCCGCCATGCCAGTATGTGTTCACGGAATTCCCTGCGCACCCGCAGCAGGCGCGGGAGTTGCTTCAGCACCTCGACGTAGCCCATCACCGACAGCTCGCCGGCGTCGAACCAGGTCTCGCAACCGGCCGCGCGCATCCGCTCGCCGCCGATGCCGGCGAATTCCGCATCGGGAAAGCGCTCGCGCAGTTCCGCGATCAGGCCCGCGCCGAGCGCATCGCCGGAAGCCTCGCCGGCGCATAGCGCGACGCGCAGCTTGCCGCGCATCACCGCAACAACGGCCTTTCGCCGCTGTCGATGAATTCCAGCAGCGCGCGCACGTCGTCGCTGCCTTGCGCCTGTTCGGCCAGTTGCTGCCTGGCTTCGGCCAGCGGCAGGCCGGCGACGTACAGGGTGCGGTAGGCGCGCTTGATCGCGGCGATGCGTTCGGCGTCGAAACCGCGCCGCTTCAGCCCTTCGCTGTTGATGCCGCGCGGGCGGCCGTGCTCGTCGCCGGCGACCATCGTGTACGGCGGCACGTCGGCGGCCAGCAATACGCCCTTGCCGATGAACGCGTGTGCGCCGACCCGGCAGAACTGGTGTGCGCCGGCGAAGCCGCTGAAGATGACCCAGTCGCCGACCTCGACGTGCCCGGCCAGCGAGGCGTTGTTGGAGAAGACGCAGCGGTCGCCGACCCGGCAGTCGTGGGCGATGTGGGTATAGGCGAGGAACCAGTTGTCGTTGCCGATCGCGGTGACGCCGCCGCCGTCGCCGGTGCCGCGGTTGAAGGTGACGAATTCGCGGATCAGGTTGCGGTCGCCGATCACCAGTTCGACGCGCTCGCCGGCGAATTTCTTGTCTTGCGGATCGCCGCCGATCGCGGCGTGGCCGACGATGCGGTTGTCGCGGCCGATCCGGGTCGGCCCCAGCACGCTGCAATGCGCGCCGATTTCGCTGCCATCGCCGATCTCGACGTCCGCGCCGATCACGGTGAACGCACCGATGCGCACGTTCGCGCCCAGCTTCGCCGAGGGATCGACGACCGCGGTCGGGTGGATGGCGGCGACGGTCATGTGGTCATGTCCTCGGCGCACACGACCTCGGCGCTGGCGACCTGTTCGCCGTCGACGCTGGCCACGCCGGTGTAGATCGCCACGTTGCGGATGTGGCGCTTCAGGGTCACGTCCAGGTCCAGACGATCGCCCGGCACCACCATGCGGCTGAAGCGCGCGTTCTCGATCCTGGCCATGTAGAAGGTGCGCAGCGGCGCGCCGGCCGGGCGCGAGAGCAGGGTCATCAGCCCGCCGGCCTGGGCCAGCGCCTCCACCACCAGCACGCCGGGCATGATCGGGCGATCCGGGAAGTGGCCGTTGAAGAAGGGCTCGTTCTGGCTCACGCTCTTGTAGGCCAGCACGCGCTTGCCCAGTTCCAGTTCGACGATGCGGTCGACCAGCAGGAACGGGTAGCGGTGCGGCAGCAGCTTGCGGATGGCGATCGCATCGATCGGCAGTTGCGGGGCGGACGTCATTCTTCCTCCTTCTTGCGCAGCGCGTGCAGTTGCCGCGCCATCGAATCCAGTTGCTTGAAGCGCGCGGCGTTGCGGCGCCAGTTGCGGCTGTCGTCCAGCGGCGTGCCCGAGGCGTAGGCGCCGGGCTCGCGGATCGAGCTGGTGACCAGCGACATCGCGTCGATCGTGACCTTGTCGCAGACTTCCAGGTGGCCCAGCACGCCGGCGGCGCCGCCGATCAGGCAGTAGCGGCCGATCTTCGCGCTGCCGGCCGCGGCCGAGCAGCCGGCCATCGCCGTGTGCGCGCCGATGTGCACGTTGTGGCCGATCTGGATCAGGTTGTCGAGGCGCACGTCCTCTTCCAGCACGGTGTCTTCCAGCGCGCCGCGGTCGATGCAGGTGTTGGCGCCGATCTCGCAGTCGTCGCCGACCGTCACGCCGCCCAGTTGCGGCACGTTGAGCCACTTGCCGCCGCTGTTATCGGTAAAGTCCATCGCCAGGCCGAAGCCGGCGGCGCCCAGCACCGCGCCTGGATAGATGCGCACGCGCTTGCCCAGGCGCACGCGCGTGACCAGGGTGACGCGCGCGACCAGTTCGCAGCCGTCGCCGACCTCGCAGTCCTCGCCGATCACGCAGCCGGGGCCGATCACGCAGCCGTCGCCGATGCGCGAATTCGCGCCGATGCTGGCGAAGGGGCCGACGTGCGCGGTCGGCGCGACCGTCGCGGACGGATCGACGACGGCGGAAGGATGGATGCCCGGTTCGCGTGCGGGGCGCTGCTCGAACAGCGCGGCGATCTTCGCGAACGCGGCGTAGGGATCGCGCGCGACCAGCGCCGCGCGCGGGGCCGCGTCGGCGTCCTCCTCGCGCAGCACCACGACCGACGCGCCGCTTTCGGCCAACTGGCCGCGGTAGCGCGAGTTGGCGAGGAAGGCGAGCTGCCCTTCGCCGGCGGCGGCCAGCGTGGCGACGCCGGTCACCGTCGCGTCGCCGTCGCCGCGCAGTTCCAGGCCGAAGCGTTCGGCCAGTTCGCCGGCGGTGAAAGAAGGGACATTCATGGACGGCTAGTTTAACGGGTGGGCCACGGCCTGCGGCAAAAACCGCGGGCACCGCAACGAAAAGGGCCCGGACGAATCCGGGCCCCGAACATCCGCAACCGTATTGCGCAGCGGTCAGAACTGGCCGCCGAAGGTGAACTGCAGGCGTTCGATCTCGTCGCCTTCCTCCTTGCGCAAGGGAATGGCGTAGCTGATCGAGATCGGGCCGACCGGCGCGCGCCACAGCAGGGCCACGCCGGCCGAGGCGCGCAACTCGCTGCTGTCGAAGTCGTTGGCCCCGTTGAACACGTTGCCGAAGTCGACGAAGGTGGAGATGCGCGCGGCGTTGGAGTCGAACAGCCGCGGGAAGTACATCTCGAACGAGCCGACGGTCTTGAACGAGCCGCCCAGCGGCTGGCCCTTGCTGTAGTAGTAGGTGGCCTCCGAACGCGGGCCGAGGGTGTTGTCCTCGAAGCCGCGGACCGAGTTGGTGCCGCCGGCGTAGAAGTTCTCGAAGAACGGCAGGCCGGAAGCCTTCAGCGTACGGCTGTAGTTGGTAGAGTCCGGCGTACATCCTTTGGTATAGCCAGTATTGTCGTCGTTCACGCACAGGTAGCTGACGATATCGTTGCCGTAGCTGTCGCCGTAGCCCAGGTCCAGGCGGGTGTTCAATATCAGCGCCGGCGACAGCCGCCAGTACTTGGAGAACGAGTAGTTCAGCTTGTAGTACTCGGCGGTGGAGCCGGGCAGGGCGACTTCGGCCGAGATCCGCTGGTAGGTGCCGCGGGTGGGCATGAAGTAGTCGTCGCGGGTGTCGCGCGCGTAGCCGATCTCGCCGCGCCAGGCGTGGAAGGTGCGGCTGCCGACCGCCTTGACGTAGTCGATGATCGGTTCCGGCGTGTAGCCGTCGTAGGTGCTGATCTGGTTGCGGTCGATGCCGAACATCAGCGAGAAGCTGTCGTACTCGGTGATCGGCACGCCGAACACGACCTGCGCGCCGGCGTTGGTGCTGTTGTACTGCGCGGTGTTGTAGTCGGAGTAGTCGTACTCGCGCCACCACGCGTTGTAGCCCAGCGACATGCCTTCGTCGGTGAAGAACGGGTTGGTGTAGGAGAACGAATAGCGCTCCAGATAGCTGCTGCGCGAGAAGGCGACCGACACCCGGTTGCCGGTGCCGAGGAAGTTGTTCTGCGACAGCTCCACCGACGAGGTCAGGCCGTACGACTGCGAGTAGCCTAGGCCGAACACGAAGCTGCCCGAGGTGGTTTCCTTGACGTTGAAGACCACGTCGACCAAGTCGGCGGTGCCCGGCACCGGCTGGGTCTCGACGTCCACCGTCTCAAAATAGCCTAGGCGCTGCAGGCGGATCTTGGAGCGGTCGATCGCGGCCTGCGAATACCAGGTGCCCTCGAACTGGCGCATCTCGCGGCGCAGCACCTCGTCGGAGGTGCGGTTGTTGCCCTTGTAGACGATCCTGCGCACGTTGACGCGCGGGCCGGGCACGACCTGGAAATTGACGCTGACGGTGCGCTTTTCGCGGTCGATGGTCGGGATCGGATTGACCTGGGCGAAGGCGTAGCCGATGTTGCCCAAGGTGTTGGTGATGCCGGTCGAGGTGGCCTCGAGCAGGCGCCGCGAGAAGATCTGGCCCTTGCGCACGATCACCATGCGTTCGACGTTCTCCAGCGGCAGCACGGTGTCGCCGCTGACCTTGACGTCGGCGACGCGGTACTGCTCGCCCTCGCTGACGCCGGCGGTGACGAACATGTCCTGGCGGTCGGGGCTGATCGACACCTGCGAGGAGTCGATGTTGAAGTCGACGTAGCCGCGGTCCAGGTACCAGGAGTTGAGCTTCTCGAAGTCGCCCGAGAGCTTTTCTTTGGAGTACTGCGAGTCGCGGCGGTACCACGACAGCCAGTTGTTTTCCTTCGACTCCCAGCCGGCGAGGATGTCCTCGTTGTTGAACTTCTCGGTGCCGATCAGGTTGACGTGGCGGATCTTGGCCGCCTTGCCTTCCTTGACCTTGATGGTCACGTCGACGCGGTTGCGGTCCAGCGGCGTCACCGTCGGGGTGATCTGCACGTTGTACTTGCCGCGGTTGTTGTACTGGCGCACCAGTTCCTGGGTCACGCGGTCCAGGGCCAGGCGGTCGAAGGTCTCGCCCTCGGCCAGGCCGATGTCCTTCAGGCCGCTGGTCAGGTCCTCGGTCTTGATGTCCTTGTTGCCTTCCAGAGTCAGCTTGTTGATCGCCGGGCGCTCGGCCACGGTGACGACCAGGATGCTGCCCTGGCGATCCAGGCGGATGTCCTCGAAGAAGCCGGTCTTGTACAGCGCGCGGATCGCATCGCCGACCTTGGCCGGGGTGACGGTATCGCCGCGTTCGATCGGCAGGTAGGTCAGCACGGTGCCGGCGGAGATGCGCTGCACCCCGTCGATGCGGATGTCGGTGACGGTGAAGGCGTCGGCGCCGTCGCTAGCGGCCGGCGCCGGCGACAGCGGCGGCGCGGCGCCGGTGGTCTGCGCCGCGACCGGCAAGGCGATGGCCGAAGCCAGGGCTAGGGCAAGCAGGCGGCGGGTCGGCAGTCGCGTCATCTTCAGGAAATCCGGGGAGGAAACGGTGGGGTCGGTCGGGTGGGTGAGCGGATCTTGGCCGGGCTTGGAGGCCGGGGAAGGCGGAAAGTTCGGGGGCATCAGCTCACCAGGCGGAATATGTCGTTGTAGAACGCCAGGCCCATCAGGCCGGCGAGCATGGCCAGGCCCACGTATTGCCCAGCGATCATGCTGCGTTCGCTCAACGGACTGCCTTTGACCAACTCAATAAGGTAATACAGCAGGTGCCCGCCGTCCAAAACCGGAATCGGCAGCAGGTTGACGATGGCCAGCCCCAGCGACAGGGTGGCCAGGAACCAGCAGAACCAGCCGGCGCCGCGCTTGGCGGTGGCGTTGGCGACGCGGGCGATGGTGATCGCGCCGGACAGGTTCTTGGTGGAGGCCTGCCCGGTCAGCATGCGCCGGACCATGCCCAGCGATTCGGCGGTCATGCGGCCGGTCTCGCGCAGCGCGGCCGGCACCGCGGCCAGCGGGCCGAGCCGCTGCATGGCGTCGCGGGGCGGCTCCTGCCGGGAGACTTCGATCCCCAGGCCGGTGTAGCGGGTGCCGTCGGGGGCGACCAGTTCGGCCGGGCGGATCGGGAAGGCCAGGCGCTCGCCCCGGCGCTCGACTTCGATCATGCCTTCGCCGCCCTGCTTGGCCAGCGCGGCGACGTGGGCGGACAGGTCGGGCCAGTCGCGCACCGGCTGTCCGTCGATGGCGATGACGGCGTCGCCGGGCTCCAGCACGCCCTGGGCCGGGCCGGGGCGCACTTGGCCGATGACGTTGCCGGGCACGTCCTGACGCCACGCCAGCCCGGACAGGGCGATCGCGTTCTCCTGGTCGAAACCCTGCGGCAGCCGCGACAGCGGCAGCGTGCGCGTGCGGTGCGCGCCGGCAGCGGTCTCGACTTCCACCGCCGCGTCCTGGCGGTCGATCGCGGCCACGGTCAGCGCCGTCGCGGCGTCGGCCCAGGTCGCGACCTCGCGGTCGCCGACGCGGAGGATGCGGTCGCCGCGTTCGAAGCCGGCCTGTGCGGCGATGCCCTGCACGTGGCCCACGGTCGCCGACCAGTCGGCCTTGCCGATCACGAACATCGCCCACAGGAAGGCCACGCACAGCACGACGTTGGCGGCGGGGCCGGCAGCGGCGATCGCCATGCGCTGCCAGACCGGCTTGCGGTTGAAGCTCTGCGCAAGCTGGTCGGCGGGGACGGGTTCGTCGCCGGCGTTTTCGTCCAGCATCTTGACGTAGCCGCCCAGCGGAATGGCGGCGACGGCGAACTCGGTGCCGTGGCGGTCGCGGCGCGACCACAGCGGCTTGCCGAAGCCGACCGAAAAGCGCAGCACCTTGACCCCGCAGCGGCGCGCCACCCAGAAATGGCCGAATTCGTGGAAGGTCACCAGCACGCCGAGCGCGACGATCATCCACCAGATGGAGCCTGCGATGTCGTTCATGCGGGGAGCGGCAGCCTTGCGATTTGTTCTGCGGTGAACCCGCGGGCCCACGCATCGGCCGCCAGCAAGGCGTCCAGCGACGGTTGCGGCGGGATGGCGGGTTGCGCGGCCAGGGCGGACTCGACCAGCGCGGGGATGGACAGGAAACCGATTTTGCCCTGAAGAAAGGCTGAAACGGCCGCTTCGTTGGCCGCGTTGAGCACCGCCGGGGCCGCGCCGCCGGCCTCCAGCGCCTGCCTGGCCAGGCGCAGGCAGGGGAAGGCGTCGAGGTCGGGGGGCTCGAATTCCAGCTTCGACTGCGCCAGCAGGTCCAGCCCGGACACGCCCGATTCGATCCGTTGCGGCCAGCCCAGCCCGACCGCCAGCGCGGTGCGCATGTCCGGCAGGCCCAGTTGCGCCAGGGTGGAGCCGTCGATGAATTCGACCAGCGCGTGGACCAGCGATTGCGGGTGCACCAGCACGTCGATGCGCGCGGCGGGCAGGCCGAACAGGTGGTGGGCCTCGATCACTTCCAGGCCCTTGTTCATCAGCGTCGCCGAGTCGACCGAGATCTTCGGGCCCATCGACCATTTCGGGTGGGCGATGGCCTGCGTCGGCGTGACCGCGGCCAGTTGCTCGCGCGTGCGGCCGCGGAACGGACCGCCGGAGGCGGTCAGCGCGATCCGCCGGACGTCGTCCTGAGCCTGCCGTGAACGCAGGCACTGGAAGACCGCGTTGTGTTCGCTGTCGATCGGCACGATTTCGGCGTTCGCCGTGCGCGCCGCGGCCATCAGCAGCTCGCCCGCCAGCACCAGCGATTCCTTGTTGGCCAGCAGCAGGCGCTTGCCGGCGCGGGCCGCGGCGAGGGTCGAATGCAGCCCGGCCGCGCCGACGATGGCCGCGACCACGGTGTCGCAGGCGTCGCCGGCCACCAGCGCGTCGAGCGCCGCGCCGCCGGCGTGCGCCTGTGTGTCCAGCCCGGCCGCGCGCAGGCCGTCGCGCAGTGCCGGATAGCGGCTCTCGTCGGCGATCACCGCGTGCGCCGGACGGTGTGCCGCGCACAGCGCGACCAGCGCATCGACGTTGCTGCCGGCCGCCAGCACGCTGGCGCGCAGGCGGTCGCGATGGCGCGCGATCACGTCCAGCGCCGAGGCGCCGATCGAGCCGGTGGCGCCGAGCACGGCGACGTTGCGTTTTTCGGCCGCGCAGGTCATCAAGCGTTTCTCAAAGCCCGAACAGTTCCTTGCCGATCGCGAACACCGGCAACGCGGCCAGCACGCCGTCGATGCGGTCGAGCACGCCGCCGTGGCCGGGGATCAGGTGGCCGGAATCCTTGGCCCCGGCATGGCGCTTGATCAGGCTCTCGAACAGGTCGCCGACGACCGAGAACAGCACCGTGACCACGGCCAGCACGGCCATGGCGGGGACCTGCGCCGGCGACAGCCCGGCCAGCGCCGCCAGGCCCAGCCCGACGGCGACGCCGGCGACCAGCCCGCCGAGCAGGCCCTCGAAGGTCTTGTTCGGGCTGATCCGCGGCGCCAGCCGGCGGCTGCCGAACCACTTGCCGCCCCATTTCATCCCGGCGAAATACGCGCCGCTGTCGGCGGCCCAGACGATCGCCAGCGCGGTCAGCAGCCAGACGTGGCCCTGCCGGACCAGCGGCCACGCGGTCGGCTCGGCGTCCTGCCCGTGGATCAGCGCCAGCGCGCACCAGGCCGGCACCAGCGCCAGCGTGCCGGCGGCCAGCTTGAACGCGCGCGCCCAGGTTTCGTGGTTGCTGGCGAAGTCGAACCGCCCCAGCCACAGCAGCGCCAGCAGCCACCAGACCACGCCGGCCAGCGCCACCAACTGGAACAGCACCAGCGAGCCGGCCGAGGCCCAGACCAGCAGCACGATCAGCAGCAGGTTGGCCGCCAGCAGCAGGGTGCGCGGCAGGGTGTCGTCGATGTCGGACAGCTTCAGCCATTCCCACAGCCCGGCCAGGAACACCAGCGCCGCCAGCGCGACCAGCCACGGCGTGGGCAGGAACAGGATCGCGGCGATGGCGGCCGGCGCCATCACCAGCGCGGCGAGGACTCGGGTACGGGTCATGCGGCGGAGCTCTCCGGTTGGGATGGCGAAGCCTGCGCGACCTGCGCGCCGGTGAGGCCGAAGCGGCGTTCGCGCCCGGCGAAGTCGTCGAGGGCCTGCTGCAGCAGCGCGGCGTCCAGGTCGGGCCACAGCGTTTCGGTGAACCACAGTTCGGTATACGCCAGTTGCCACAGCAGGAAGTTGCTGATGCGCCGGTCGCCGCCGGTGCGCACGAACAGGTCCGGCGGCGGCAGGTCGGCCAGCGCCATCCTCGCCGCCACCGCGGCCTCGTCGATGTCTTCCGGCCGCAACCTGCCGGCGGCGACCTCGGCGGCCAGTGCGCGCGCCGCCCGGGCGATGTCCTGGCGGCCGCCGTAGCTGGCGGCGATGTTCAGGTGCAGGCGCGCGTTGCCGGCGGTCAGCGCCTCGGCCTTGTCCATGCGTTCGCGGATCGGCGCGGAGAAGCGTTCGCGTTCGCCGATGAAGCGCACGCGCACGCCGCGCCGGTGCAGTTCGTCGACCTCGCGTTCCAGCGCGCCCAGGAACAGCTTCATCAGCGCGCCGACTTCCTCCTCCGGCCGGCCCCAGTTCTCGCTGGAGAAGGCGAACAGGGTCAGCGCCCCGATGCCCTTGCCGAGGCAGAAGTCGATGCAGGCGTCGACCGCGCGCGCGCCGGCGCGGTGGCCGATCATGCGCGGGCGCTTGCGCCGCTCGGCCCAGCGGCCGTTGCCGTCCATGATGACGGCGAGGTGGCGCGGAACGCTGGCGGCGACGGGCGTGGCGGCGGTCATGGCGGTCCGCGCGCGGCTCAAACCGCCATCAGTTCCTGTTCCTTGGCCTTGACCACGTCGTCGACGTCCTTGATCGCCTTGTCGGTGAGCTTCTGGATGTCTTCCTCGGCGCGGCGCACCTCGTCCTCGGTGATCGCCTTTTCCTTCAGCAGGTCCTTGACCTGCTGGTTGGCGTCGCGGCGGATGTTGCGGATCGCGACCTTGGTGTCCTCGCCTTCGCCGTGCACGACCTTGGTCAGTTCCTTGCGGCGCTCCTCGGTCAGCGCCGGCAGGTTGATGCGGATGGTGGTGCCGGCGGTGTTCGGGGTCAGGCCCAGGTCGGAGGCCAGGATCGCCTTCTCGACAGGCCCGACCATCTGCTTTTCCCACGGGGTGATGGTCAGCGAGCGCGCATCGGTCACGACCACGCTGGCCACCTGGGTCAGCGGCATGTCCGAGCCGTAGTAGTTCACCTTCAGGTGGTCGACCAGCGCGGTGGTGGCGCGGCCGGTGCGCAGCTTGCTCAGGTCGTTGCGCAGCGCGTCGATGCTCTTGGTCATGCGCGTCTGCGCGTCTTTCTTGATTTCGTTGATCATGGGCAATTCCGCGCCGGTGGCTCAATCGCCGGATTATAGGCGAAGCCCGCGGGTCCGGGTTCCGGGGCCGGGCCGCGCGCCCGGAGGGCCTTCAATGCTGGTGCGGTCCCGCGCCGTGTTCGCCGTGGCCGCAATCGGCGCTGCGCTCGATCTGCAAGGTGGCGTGGTCGATGCCGAATTCGCGGTCCAGCACGCGCGCGGTGGCGTCGATGAAGGCGTCGTCGTCTTCGCCTTCGGGACGCACCAGGTGCGCGGTCAGGGCGACCTGCCCGGCGCCCAGCGGCCAGATGTGCAGGTGGTGGATCGCGGTCACGCCCGGCTGGCGGGCGAGGAAGCCGGCGACCGCGGCCTGGTCGATGTGGGCCGGCACCGCGTCCATGGCCGCATCGAAGCTGTCGCGCAGCAGCCCCCAGGTGCCCACGGCGATGACCAGCCCGACCAGCAGGCCGGTCAACGGGTCCAGCCACCACCAGCCCAGGGTCAGCATGCCGATGCCGGCCACCACCGCGGCCAGCGACACCGCCGCGTCGGCCAGCAGGTGCAGGTAGGCGCCGCGCTTGTTGAGGTCGTGCGCGTGGCCGCCGTGCAGCCACCATGCCGACAGCAGGTTGATGCCGATGCCGATGGCGGCGACCACGATCACCGGCATGGCGGGGATGTTGGGCGGGTCGCCGAAGCGGCGCACCGCTTCCCACAGCAGCGCGCCGGAAAAGCCGATCAGCAGCAGCGCGTTGGCCAGCGGCGAGAGCAGGGTGGCGCGGCGCCAGCCGTAGGTATGGCGCGCGGTCGGCGCGCGCCGGGCCAGCGCGGCGGCGGTCCAGGCCAGGCCCAGGCCGAGCACGTCGCCCAGGTTGTGCAGGGCGTCGGACAGCAGCGCCAGCGAATTGGTCAGGAATCCGTAGCCGGCCTCGAGCGCGGTATAGGCGAGGTTGAGCAGGGTGGCGGCGGCGAACATCCGCGTCGTCGCGCCGTGGCCGTGCGCGTCGTGGTGGTGCGTGCCGTGGTGCGAATGGGTCATGCGGATGTCCCGACGATGCCGAGCGCAGGGTGCCGGCAGGCCGGCTGCGGACACTATTACAGCGCGACTCCCGCCTCAGTACAGCACCCGCGTGCGCAGGGTGCCGTCGATCGCCGCCAGCGAATCGCGCAGCGCGCCGGTCTGTTCCTCGGAGGCGGTGACGTCGATCACCACGTAGCCGACCTTGGGATCGGTGCGCAGGTACTGGCCGTCGATGTTGACCCCGCGTTCGCGGAACACGTCGTTGATCCGCGACAGCACGCCGGGCACGTTGCGGTGGATGTGCAGGATGCGGCGGCTGCCGTCGTGGCCGGGCAGGGTGACCTCGGGGAAGTTGACCGCCGACAGCGTGCTGCCGTTGTCGCTGTAGCGCACCAGCTTGGCCGCGACCTCGATGCCGATGTTGTCCTGCGCCTCCAGCGTGCTGCCGCCGACGTGCGGGGTCAGGATCGCGTTGTCGATGCCGCGCAGCGGCGAGGCGAATTCGTCGGCGTTGCCCTTCGGCTCGACCGGGAACACGTCCACCGCCGCGCCGCCGACGCGGCCGGATCGCAGGGCGGCGGCCAGCGCGTCGATGTCGACCACGGTGCCGCGCGAGGCGTTGATCAGGTGCGCGCCGGGCTTCATCGCCGCGATCTCGGCCGCGCCGAACAGGTTCTTCGTCGCCGGCGTCTCCGGCACGTGCAGGGTGACCACGTCGCTGCGTTCCAGCAACTCGCGCAGGTCGGCGGCCGGGCGCGCGTTGCCCAGCGACAGCTTGGTCTCGATGTCGTGGAAGACCACGTTCATGCCGATCGATTCGGCCAGCACGCCGACCTGGGTGCCGATGTGGCCGTAGCCGACGATGCCCAGGGTCTTGCCGCGCGCCTCGTGGCTGCCGGCGGCCGATTTCGACCAGCCGCCGCGGTGGCATTGCGCGTTCTTCTGCGGGATGCCGCGCAACAGCATGATCGCCTCGGCGATGACCAGCTCGGCGACGCTGCGGGTGTTCGAATACGGCGCGTTGAACACCGGGATGCCGGCCAGTTCCGCCGTTTCCAGGTCGACCTGGTTGGTGCCGATGCAGAAGCAGCCGACCGCGATCGTGCGCCGCGCCTGCGCCAGCACGTCGGCGGTCAGTTGCGTGCGCGAGCGGATGCCGACGATGTGCGCCTCGGCGATGCGCCGCTTCAGTTCGTCTTCCGGCAGCGCCTTCTCGTGGAATTCGATCTGGGTGTAGCCGGCTGCCTCGAAGGTCTCCACCGCGGTCCTGCTGACGCCTTCCAGCAACAAAACGCGGATGTCCTGCTTGGGGAACGAGGTCTTCTTCGACATGGTGCGGCCGGGCGGGGTGGGGAACTGCGCATTCTAGCGGCAGGCATGCGCCCTCGGCCTTGGTTGCGGATGAAACGCTTGTTTTCGCCGCCGCCGCGAAGCGGCAGCCGCGTCGCGACTGCTATTCTTTTCCGCCCTTCCACGTCCCGCATCCGCAATGCCCGACCCGCGTCTCGAATCGCTGCGCCAGGCCGTCCCCGACCTGCGCCTGAATACCGATCCCGCCGACCTGGAGCACTACGGCCGCGACTGGACCCGGCGCTGGACGCCGGCGCCGCTGGCGGTCGCGCTGCCGGGCGGCGTGGAGGAAGTGCAGGCCGTCGTGCGCTGGGCGAACGACAACGACGTTGCGATCGTGCCTTCGGGCGGGCGCACCGGCCTGTCCGGCGGCGCGGTCGCGGCCAACGGCGAACTGGTGCTGTCGCTGGAGCGCATGAACAAGGCGCTGGACTTCGACGCCATCGACCGCACCCTGACTGTGCAGGCCGGCATGCCGCTGGAAGCGGTGCAGAACGCGGCGCGGGAACATGGCCTGGCCTACCCGGTCGATTTCGCCTCGCGCGGCTCGTGCAGCATCGGCGGCAACATCGCCACCAATGCTGGCGGCATCCGCGTGATCCGCTACGGCAACACCCGCGAATGGATCGCCGGGCTGAAGGTCGTCACCGGCGCCGGCGAGGTGCTGGAACTCAACAAGGCGCTGCTCAAGAATTCCAGCGGTTACGACCTGCGCCACCTGTTCATCGCCTCGGAAGGCACGCTGGGCATCGTGGTCGAGGCGACGCTGCGGCTGGCCGACCCGCCGCCGCCGAGCAACGTGATGCTGCTGGCGCTGCCGTCGTTCGAGGTGCTGATGCAGGTGTTCGCCGCGTTCCGCGAACGGCTGCGGCTGGAGGCCTTCGAATTCTTCACCGACCGCGCGCTGCACCACGTGCTGGCGCACGGCGCGCAGAAGCCGTTCGACGACGCGTATCCGTACTACGTGGTCGCCGAATTCGCCGTCGGCGACGAAGCCACCGAAGCGGCGGCGATGGCGGCGTTCGAGTTCGGCATGGAGCAGGGCTGGATCGTCGACGGCGTGGTCTCGCAGTCCGACGCGCAGGCGCAGCAGTTGTGGCGGCTGCGCGAAGGCATCACCGAGAGCCTGGCGCGCTACAAGCCGTACAAGAACGACGTCTCGGTGCGGATCTCGCGGATGCCGGCCTTCCTGCGGGAAACGCAGAAGCTGCTCGGCGACGCCTATCCGGATTTCGACGTGGTCTGGTTCGGCCACATCGGCGACGGCAACCTGCACATCAACGTGCTGAAGCCGGACGACTGCGGCGACGCGGACTTCATCGCCGCCTGCGAGAAGGTCACCAAGCTGCTGGCGCAGGCCCTGCAGCGGTTCGGCGGCAGCATTTCCGCCGAGCACGGTATCGGGTTGGTGAAGAAGCCCTACCTGTCGAGCACGCGCAGCGACGCCGAAGTGGCGGTTTTCCGCGGCATCAAGCGCGTGCTCGATCCCAAGGGGCTGCTGAATCCGGGGAAGATGTTCGATTGACGGGTTCCCCCTCCCGGAAGCGGGAGAGGGGAGAAAAGCCGGCTAGTCCGTCGCGCGTCCGCCGAATTCGCCGGTCGTGGTGTTGACCAGGATGCGTTCGCCGTTGCCGATGTATTCCGGCACCATGATCTCGATGCCGGTGGACAGCCTGGCCGGCTTCGGCCGCTTGGTCGCGGTGCCGCCCTTGAGTTCCGGCGGGGTTTCGACCACTTCCAGCGCCACGTGCTGCGGCAGCTGGATCGCCACCGGCTGCTCGTCGATCACCTGCACGTAGATGCCGGCCAGGCCGTCGGTGATGTAGCCGGCGTCGTCGCCGATGGCGTCGGCGTCGAGCGTGTACGGGGTGTAGTCCTCGTCGTCGAGGAACACGAAGGCCTCGCCGTCCTTGTACGAGAAACTGGCCTGGCGGCGCAGCAGTTCGACCTCGGTCAGCGAATCGTCGGCGTCGAAGCTGACGTCCAGCTTGTTGCCGCCGGGCACGGAGTACATGACGAAGCGGAAGCGCACGTTGCCGCCGCGACCCTGCGGGCTGCTGCGCTCGATGTCGCGGATTTGGTACACGGCGCCGTTGTATTCGACGACGTTGCCCTTCTTGATTTCGAAAGCTTTCATGGAGAAGCCGTTATTGGTGATGACCGGACATGCGTCCGTTGAAAACCGTGATTGTTGGCTCGGGAAAAACGCTTACTTCGGCGCCAGTCGTACGGCGCCGTCCAGGCGGATGGTTTCGCCGTTGATGTAGCGGTTGCCGAGGATGAAACCGACGGTCTCGGCGAATTCCTCCGGCTTGCCCAGGCGCGACGGGAACGGGATCGACGCGGCCAGCGACTGCTGCACGGCCTCGGGCATGCCGTCGACCATCGGCGTCCAGAAGATGCCCGGGGCGATGGTGTTGACGCGGATGCCGAAGCGCGCCAGTTCGCGCGCCATCGGCAGGGTCATGCCGACCACGCCGCCCTTCGACGCCGAATACGCGGCCTGGCCGATCTGGCCCTCGTATGCAGCCACCGAGGCAGTGTTGACGATCGCGCCGCGTTCGCCGTCCTCGCCGGCGTCGTTGCGCTGCATCAGTTCGGCGGCGGCCTTGGCCACGTTGAAGCTGCCGACCAGGTTGACCAGCACGGTGCTGCGGAAGGTCGCCAGCGGCATTGCGCGGCTTTTGCCAAACTCGTCCTTGCCCAGGACGCGGCCCGAGCCGAGGATGCCGGCGCAGTTGATCGCGGCGTTGAGACCGCCGAGGAAATCCTTCGCTGCGGCGACGTTGGCCGCGACCGCGGCCTCGTCGGTCACGTCGGTGCGGAAGTACGTCGCGTTGGCGGCGCCGAGTTCGGCCACGGCCGCCGCGCCTTTCTCGTCGTTGACGTCGAACAGCGCGACCTTGCCGCCGTTGGCGACGACGAACTTCGCCACGGCGAGGCCGAGGCCGGAAACGCCGCCGGTGACGATGGCGCGGGTATCGGAGGGTTGCATGGAAGGATCCGGTCGACGGGAACCGGCATTTTACCGGATGCCATGCGGGAGCGGCTTACGGCCGCGGCCTTGTGCGACGAAGCCGCGATCGCAGGTTTCAAAGATCGAGCAGGTAGAAGCTGTCGCAGCCGCCATGCCCGGTCGCACCCAGCGGCGCGTCGATGCGCCCGAACCCGCTGCGTTCGTACAGCCGCATCGCCGCGTCCATGCCGGTCAGGGTTTCGATGTAGCACCGGCGGAAGCCGAAGCCGCGCGCGACTTCGAGGCACTTCGCCATCAGCGAGACGCCCGCGCCCAGGCCGCGCGCCTGTCGCAGGAAATACATCTTGCGCAGCTCGCATACGCTGTCGTCGCCGCCGGACAGCGGCGCGATCCCGCCGCCGCCGAGCACTTCGCCGTCCCTGTCGACGACGTAGTAGGCCGAGCGCGGTTCGGAATACGCGCGGCTCATCCAGTCCACTTCCGGGTCGTTGATCGCGAAGCCTTCGCCGCTGGCGCCGAATTCCGGCATCACCGTGCGGATGATCGCCGCCATCGCCGCGTCGTCTCCGGGGCGGATCGGTCGCAGCGTGAAATCGGCGGGCAGGTTCATTTCGGGATTCCGACGAGGCACGGGGAACGATGCGCCGCTTCAGCCATGCACCGGATGCTCGGTCCTGCTGGTGGCCAGGCGCAGGCGGCGCGCGAGTTCATCCGGCAGCAGGCCCGGCGCGAACAGGAAGCCCTGACCGACCGGTATGCCGAGCTGCAGCAGGAACTGGCGCTGCGCCTCCGATTCCACGCCCTCGGCGACCAGGCTCAGGCCCAGGCTGTGCGCGATCGCCGACACCGCCTGGCACACCGCCACGTCGGAGCGGTTGTTCGGCACGCCCACGGTGAACAACTGGCTCAGCTTGAGTCCGTGGATCGGCAGCCGGCGCAGGTAGTTCAGCGCGCTGTAGCCTTCGCCGAAGTCGTCGATGGTCAGTATCACGCCCAGCGCGCGCAGTTCGGCGAAGGTCTTGAGCGTGGCCGGCGCGTCCTCGATCAGCACGCGTTCGGTGAATTCCAGTTCCAGCGCCGAGCCGGGCAGGCCGAATTCGGCCAGCACCGCGCGCACGCTCTCGGACAGGTTCTCGCCGAGGAACTGCCGGTACGACACGTTCACCGCAACGCGCACGATGCCCAGCCCGGCGTCGCGCCATTGCGCGACCTGGCGGCAGGCCTCGCGCAGCACCCAGTTGCCGATGCGGACGATGTCGCCGGTGGTTTCGGCGTGGCTGATGAACAGGTCCGGGCGCAGTTCGCCCAACTGGTGGCTCTGCCAGCGGATCAGCGCCTCGGCGGCGACGATGCGGCCGCGGCGCAGGTCGACCTGCGGCTGGTAGACCAGGTGGAACTCGTGGTTGTCGACCGCGCGGCGCAACTGGGTCTCGATCTGCAGGCGGTCCTGCTGGCGCCGCGCCAGTTCCGGGGTGAAGGCGTGCCAGGCGTTGCGGGTGCGGTGCTTGCTTTCGTACATCGCCACGTCGGCGTTCTGGATCAGTTGCTGCGGGCGCGTGCCGTCGTGCGGCGCGCGGGCGATGCCGATGCTGGCGGTGATGGTGAACTCGTCCTTGCCGAAGCGGAAGCTGTCGGAGAACGCGCGCAGCACCGCGTCGGCCAGGCGTTCGGGTTGCCGCGGGTCACCGGCGATGTCGCAGACCACCAGGAATTCGTCGCCGCCGAAGCGGGCGACGCGGCCCTCGCTGCCGACCGCGCCGACGATGCGGTGCGCGGCCTGGACCAGCAGTTCGTCGCCGGAATTGTGGCCCAGCACGTCATTGACCGTCTTGAAGCGGTCCAGGTCGACGTACAGCACGGCGACCTGCGCCTGCGCCGGGTCGCCGAGCCGGTCGGTGAGTTCGTTGAGGACCGCGTCGCGGTTCATCAGTCCGGTCAGCGGATCGGTGCGCGCCTGGATGCGCAGGGTTTCCTCGGCCTGCTTGTCCTGCGAGATGTCCTGCAGGGTGCCGGTGATGCGCGAGGCGGAGGGTTCGACCAGGCCGGCTTCGCCGATCACCCGGATCCAGAACGGATGGCCGTCGCCGCGGCTGCCCTGCAGTTCCATGTCGAAACTGCCGCCGGCCTGCAGCGTTTCGTCGATCGCGGCGCGCAGGCGGCGGCGGTCGGGCGTGCGCAGGCAGGCCAGCATGTCCCCCAGCGCCTTTGGCGGCTGCGCCGGGCCGAGGATGCGCAACGCCTCGTCGGTCAGGTAGATGTTGTCGCGGGCCGAGTCCCATTCCCAGCCGCCGATGTGGGCCAGCGCCTGGGCGCGGTCGAACAGGGCGCTGTCGCGCTTGAGCGCGGTGACGTCGCTGAAGATGGTGACGACCTGGGTGGGGCAGTCGCTGCCCGGCGCGAATTGCGGCACCGAACTCATCGTCAGCCATATCAGTTGCTTGCGCCGGCGGTGGTACATGCCCAGCAATACGCCTTCGACCACCTGGCCGGTGGCCAGCGCGCGGTTCGGCGGCAGTTCCTGCTCCGGCAGGTCGCGGCCGTCCCGGTCGAAGTAGCGCCAGTGCTCCGGGCGCAGCCGCTCGGTCAGGCGCTGGTTCTCGTCGATGCCGAAGGCGCGCATCGCCGCGCGATTGGAGTAGATCACGTCGAAGTCGCGGTTCTGCACCACGATGCCCTTGTCGATGACTTCCATCAGCTCGCGGAAGTGCAGTTCCGCCTCGTGCCGGCCGCTGAGGTCGCGCGCCACCGCGACCATGTCCCGGCGCCCGCCGAAATCGAAGTTGGCGGTGTGCACCTCGACCGGGAAGCGGGTGCCGTCGGCGCGCATGTTGGTGACCTCGATGACGTAGGTCTCGCCGCGGTCCAGGGTTTCGTGGACCGGGTCCAGGTGGTCGTGCGGCAGGTCCGGGTTCAGCACCCGGATGTCCTTGCCGACGATCTCCTCGCGCGGGCGCTTGTAGGCGGCGATGCCGGCCTTGTTGAGGTCCAGCACGGTGCCGTCCTCGGCGATGATGCTGACCGGGTCGGGCACGGCGTCGAACAGCGCGCGGTAGCGCTGCTGCGAACTGTCGGCGTCGGCCAGCGCCTGCTGCAGGGCGTCGCGGGCGCGCAGCAGCAGGTCGCGGGTGGCGGCATCGAGGCACGGAGCGGCCAGCGCCTCGCGCAGGGCGGCCAGCGTCTCCGCAGCGTCGCCGTCGGCGGGCGATCCGGCCACGGCATCGTTGCGCGGGTAGGTGGGGGCCGGTTCCATTGTTCGGGGATACGTGGTTCGCACGCGATGACGGCCAATCCTGCGGCTTCGGCCGCCCGGCGACAAGCCACCCCCGCCGCCCGGCGGCGGGCGATCCGTGTACAATCGAGATCAATTCTTGTTTGCGTTATCCGGCATGCTCAACCCCACCTTCGTCGCCCCGTTCCTGATCATGCTGCGCGAGGGCATCGAGGCGGCGCTGATCGTCGGCATCATCGCCAGCTACCTCAGGCAGACCGGCCGCCGCCACGCGATGCCGTGGGTCTGGGCCGGCATCGTGCTGGCGGTGCTGCTGTGCGCGGCGGTGGCGGCGGTGATCGTGTGGGGCGGCCACGAATACCCGCAGAAGCAGCAGGAACTGCTGGAAGGCGTGGTGGCGCTGGTCGCGGTGGCGATCCTGACCTCGATGGTGTTCTGGATGAAGAAGGCCGGCAGGTCGATCAAGGGCGAACTGCAGCAGTCCATCGATCGCGCGCTGGAAAAGGGCGGTAACGGCTGGACCTGGGGACTGGTCGGCATGGCCTTCCTGGCGGTGGCGCGCGAAGGGCTGGAATCGCTGTTCTTCCTGCTGGCGATCATGCAGCAGGATCCCACCCGGGTGGCGCTGGTCGGCGCGTCGCTGGGCCTAGCGCTGGCGGTGGCGCTGGGCTTCGGCATGTACTACGGCTCGATCCGCATGAACCTGCAGCGGTTCTTCCGCATCACCAGCGTGTTCATCATCTTCGTCGCCGCCGGCCTGCTGGCCGGGGCGTTGACCAAGCTCCACGAGGCCGGGGTCTGGAACCACCTGCAAGCCATCGCCTTCGACTGGACGCAGACGCTGCCGGTCTACAGCGTCGCCGGCAGCGTGCTGGCCGCGGTGTTCGGCTACAACGACCATCCCACCGTCGGCGAGGTCGCCGCGTACCTGCTGTACCTGCTGCCGGTGTTGTGGCTGTACTTCCGCGGCGACCGCCAGGGCCGGCCCGCGCGCGCGCCGCAGGCGACGTGATCCGGTTTCCATCCGCATACAAGGGCATTCCATGAAAACAACCCGACCGACTTCCCTGCGCCCGCTGGCGCTGCTGTGTGCGCTGGCGCTGGCCGCCTGCGGCGGCAAGGCGCCGCAGGAACCGCAGGCCGCGCCGCAAGCCGCCGCGGCATCGGCCGTCGATCCGGCCGAACTGGTCGAGCCGATCGCCGAATACAAGATCTACGTGACCGGGCAGGTGCAGGACCTGGTCGCCGGCACCGAACAGTTCGTCGCCGCGGTCAAGGCCGGCAAGCTGGACGAAGCGGCCCGCCTGTATCCCTCGGTGCGGCAGCCATGGGAGCGGGTGGAACCGATCGCAGAACTATTTTCCGACCTGGACGCCGCCCTCGACGCGCGCGCCGACGACTTCAAGGGCGGCGAGGCCGATCCCGGCTTCAGCGGCTGGCACCGGCTGGAATACGCCATCTTCAAGCTGAAGAATCTGGACGGCGCTGCGCCGATCGCCGACAAGCTGCTGGCCGACACGCTGGAACTGCAGAAGCGCATCGCCGCGCTGCCGCTGGAACCCAAGCCGGTGGTCGGCGGCCCGGCGGTGCTGGTCGAGGAAGTGGCGGCGACCAAGATCAGCGGCGAGGAGAACCGCTACGCCGGCACCGATCTGTGGGACTTCCGCGCCAACATCGACGGCTCGCAGAAGATCATCGAACTGTTCCGTCCGCTGATCGAACGCGCCGCCCCGGACCTGCTGGCCGAGGTCGACGCCAACTTCGCCACCGTCGACCAGTACCTGGACAAGTACCGGCGCGGCGACGGCTGGGCGCACTACGACGAGGTCACCGACGCCGACCGCAACGCGCTGAAGGGTGCGATCAGCGCGCTGGCCGAGCACCTGGCGCAACTGCGCGGCGCGCTGGGAGTGGATTGACGTGGCGCGCTTGCGTTCCCACCTCGCGCGTGCGCTGCCGGTCGCCGCCGGCCTGCTGGCGCTGGCCGCCTGCGCGCCGCCGCCGCAAACCCCGGCCGACGGCGTGCCGGAAACCGCGGTCAGCGTCACCGACACCGCCTGCGTGCCCAACGAGGTCACGGTCAAGGCCGGCAAGAACCGCTTCGTCATCAGCAACCGCAGCATGCGCCCGCTGGAGTGGGAGATCCTCGACGGGGTGATGGTGGTCGACGAGCGCGAGAACATCGTGCCCGGGCTGGTGCAGAAGCTGACCACCACGCTCAAGCCCGGCACCTACGTGATGACCTGCGGCCTGCTGACCAACCCGCGCGGCACCCTGGTCGTCACCGAGAACGCCGATGCGCCGAAGACCGGGCCGACGCCGCTGGAATTCGTGTCGGCGCAGGCGGAGTACAAGGTGTTCGTGCACGAGCGACTGCAGGCGATGCAGGGCGAGGTCGGCGAATTCGCCACCGCCTTGCGCGCCGGCGACTTGGCCCGTGCGCGGCAACTGTACGGCCCGTCGCGGCGCGCATGGCAGCAGCTCGCGCCGGTGGCGGTGCTGGCCTCGGCGCAGTACGACCGCCTGGAAGGCGCGGCCACGCTGTACCGCGGCGGCGAGTCCGACCCGGATTTCGTCGGCTGGCACCGGATCGAGGCGGCGCTGTTCGGCGCGGACGCCGCGTCGGCGCAGCAACTGCCGGAACTGGCCGACAAGCTGGAAGCCGACGCCAAGGCGTTCGCCGACGGCATCGGTTCGGCGAAGATCGGCGTGGACGGCCTGTTCAAGGGCGCGTCGCTGGCCGCGCAGCGCATCGCCGAGCGCAAGCTGAAAGGGCTGGACAACCCCAGGGCCGGCACCGACCTGGCCGATGCGGCCGACAACGTGGTCGGCCTGCGCAAGCTGGCGACGGTGTTCGACCGCGCCTTGGGCGAGCACGCGCCGCAGCAGAAGGCGGCGTTGCAGGCAGGGCTGGACACGCTGCAGGCAGGATTGCAGCCGGCGGCGGACGGCCAGCCCCTGGCCGATGCCGAACGCGCGCGCCTGTCCGCCGCGGCGACGCAGTTGTCGCACGACTTCACCGCGACGCTCGAACACCTGGGCCTG
This sequence comes from Pseudoxanthomonas sp., assembly GCA_047601245.1. Lineage (GTDB taxonomy): Bacteria > Pseudomonadota > Gammaproteobacteria > Xanthomonadales > Xanthomonadaceae > Pseudoxanthomonas_A. The sequence continues at coordinate 1,102,891 of JASGJU010000002.1, read as the reverse complement.
TAAGACGGACGTCGAAGATGACCAGGTCCCGCAACGACCCGCCGCAACCCGCCGCCGCCAGCACCGGCGCGGCCGCCGATCCCGGCCGCCGGGCGCTGCTCAAGGGCGGCCTGCTGGCGGCCGGTGGCGCGGCGGGGATGGCCGTGCTGCAAGGCTGCGACGGCAGCCGTGACGGCAAGGCCAGTCCGGACGGTACCGCGCAGGCGCAGCCGTTCCATGGCCCGCATCAGGCCGGGGTGACCACGCCGACCCAGGCCGCGGCGATTGCGGTGGCGATGGACGTGGTCGGCGAGGGCCGGCCGGCGCTGGAGCGGATGCTGCGCAAGCTGACCGAGCGCATCGTCTTCCTGATGAAGGGCGGCGCGATCCCGGAGCGCGACCCCAAGCTGCCGCCCTACGACTCGGGGGTGCTGGGGCCGCAGGTGTTCCCGGACAACCTGACCATCACCGTCGGCGTCGGCGCCTCGCTGTTCGACGGCCGCTTCGGCCTGGCCGCGCTCAAGCCGCGGCAACTGGCGACCATGCCGGCGTTCCGCAACGACGCGCTGGATGCGGCCTGGTGCGACGGCGACGTGATGCTGCAGATCTGCAGCAACACCGCCGAGACCAACATCCACGCCCTGCGCGACATCCTCAAGAACCTGGCCGGCATGCTCAACCTGCGCTGGAGCAAGGAGGCGTTCCTGCCGCCGCACACGGTGCAGAAGCTGGGCAAGGACTCGATCATCAATCTGCTCGGCTTCAAGGACGGCACCGGCAATCCGGACGCCAACGACCGCGCCGCGATGGACCGCATCGTCTGGGTCCAGCCCGGTTCCGGCGAACCGGCCTGGGCCGCGGGCGGCAGCTACCAGGCGGTGCGCATCATCCGCAACCACGTCGAGTTCTGGGACCGCACGCCGTTGCAGGAACAGGAAAAGATCATCGGCCGGCACAAGGCCAGCGGTGCGCCGCTGGGCATGCGCCACGAGCACGACGCGTTCGATTACCGCAACGACCCGGAAGGCCGCATCACCCCGCTGGACGCGCACATCCGTCTGGCCAACCCGCGCACCCCGGGCGCGCGGCAGATCCTGCGCCGCAGCTTCAACTACTCCAGCGGCTTCACCAAGTCCGGGCAACTGGACCAGGGCCTGCTGTTCGTCTGCTTCCAGTCTGACCTGGAGGAGGGCTTCGTCGGCATCCAGAAGCGCCTGGACGGCGAGCCGCTGGAGGAATACATCAAGCCCATCGGCGGCGGCTTCTACTACGTGCTGCCGGGCGTCGCCGACGCCTCGGGCTTCCTGGGGCAGGGATTGCTCGAACAGGCGTGATTCCGCGACGATAGGGGGTTGTCGCCCTCGTTGCCATCCGTCGAAAGCGAACGAACCGCCGTGACCCTGCTCGAACTACCGCGCCGCATCGCCGGCACCGTCGAATCCGTGGAAGACCGCGTTCCCGGCGACGCCATCGCCCGTCGCCTGCGCGAACTGGGCTTCGTCGCCGGCGAGCCGGTCGAAGTGGTGGCCGCCGGTCCGCTCGGCGGGGAACCGCTGCTGGTGCAGGTGGGCTTCACCCGTTTCGCGCTGCGCCGCGCCGAGGCCGCGCGGGTGAGGGTGCGCACGGGGGCGACGGCATGAACGCGGCCACGGCGCCTGCGCCGCTGCGGCTGGCGCTGGTCGGGAATCCCAACTGCGGCAAGACCGCGCTGTTCAACCAGCTCACCGGCAGCCGGCAGAAGGTCGCCAACTACGCCGGCGTCACCGTCGAGCGCAAGGAAGGCCGCCTGCTGGCGCCGTCCGGGCGCAGCTACGCCGTGCTCGACCTGCCCGGCGCCTACAGCCTCAACGCCGCCAGCCTGGACGAGGCGGTGGCGCGCGACGTGCTGCGCGGCTTCTATCCCGGCGAGGCCGCGCCGGACGTGCTGGTCTGCGTGCTGGACGCGACCAACCTGCGCCTGCACCTGCGCTTCGCGCTGGAACTGCGCGAACTGGGGAAACCGCTCATCGTCGCGGTCAACATGATGGACGCGGCGCGCCGGCGCGGGATCGCCATCGACCTCGCCGGATTGCAGGACAGGCTGGGCGTGCCGGTGGTCGAGACCGTCGCCGTGCGGCGGCACGGCGCGCAGGCGCTGGTCGAACGCCTGGAGCGGATGGCCGAAGACCCGCAGCCGCCGTCGAAGCGCCTGGCCGAAGGCGTCGACATCCACCAGGAAACCCGCGACCTGCTGGCCGCGACAGTGGCCATGCCCACGCGCACCGCACGCATCGACGACACGCTGGACCGCTGGCTGTTGCATCCGGTGTTCGGCCTGCTGGCGTTGGCGGCGGTGATGTTCCTGATCTTCCAGGCGGTGTACGCATGGGCGACGCCGCTGATGGACGGCATCGAGGCCGGGTTCGCCTGGCTGGGCGAAACCGTCGCCGCCGTGCTGCCGGAAGGTCCGCTCAACAGCCTGCTGGTCGATGGCGTGATCGCCGGCGTCGGCGGCGTGATCGTGTTCCTGCCGCAGATCCTGATCCTGTTCGCCTTCATCCTGGCGCTGGAGGAAAGCGGCTACCTGCCGCGTGCGGCTTTCCTGCTCGACCGCATGATGGCCGCCGCCGGCCTGTCCGGGCGCTCGTTCATCCCGCTGCTGTCCAGCTTCGCCTGCGCCATCCCCGGGATCATGGCCACGCGCAGCATCCAGGACCCGCGCGACCGTCTGGCGACGATCCTGGTCGCGCCGCTGATGACGTGCAGCGCGCGCCTGCCGGTGTACGCCCTGCTGATCGGCGCGTTCGTGCCGCAGAAGATCGTCTGGGGCGTTTTCAACCAGCAAGGCCTGGTGCTGTTCGGCCTGTACGCGGCCGGCATCGCCAGCGCGCTGGCGGTGTCGTGGACGATGAAGCGCTGGCGGCGCGACCAGGGCGAGCACGCGCTGTTGCTGGAACTGCCGTCGTACCGCCTGCCGCACCCGCGCGACCTGCTGATCGGCTTGTGGGAACGCGCGGCGATCTTCCTCAAGCGCGTCGGCGGCATCATCCTGTCGCTGACGGTATTGCTGTGGTTCCTGCTGTCCTTCCCCGGCGCGCCGGCAGGGTCGGTCGGCCCGCCGATCGACTACAGCTTCGCCGGCCGCATCGGCCATGCGCTGGCCTTCGTGTTCGCGCCGCTGGGCTTCAACTGGCAGATATGCATCGCCCTGATCCCCGGCCTGGCCGCGCGCGAGGTCGCGGTGTCGTCGCTGGCCACGGTCTATGCGTTGTCGGCGGCCGACGACGATGCCGCCGCGCAGGCCCTGGCGCCGCTGATTTCCGACGGCTGGTCGCTGGCCACCGCGCTGTCGCTGCTGGTCTGGTACATCTACGCGCCGATGTGCATTTCCACGCTGGCGACGATCAAGCGCGAGACCAACTCGTGGCAGAAGATGTTCGGCGCGATGCTGTACCTGTTCGCACTGGCGTGGGCGGCCTCGTTCGCCACCTACCAGGTCGCAGTGCTGCTGGGCGCGGGCTGAGGCGATGAGCGCGTCGCTGCTGCTGCAATACGCCGCGATCGCGCTGGCCGTGCTGGTCAGCGCATGGGTGGTGGCGAAGAAGCAGTTCCCGGGCGGCGTGCGCAGACTGCGCATCGCATTGGCGCTGCCGATGCTGCGCGAAGGCCGGCCGGCGTGGCTGCGCGCGCTGGGGAGACGGATCGCGCCGGAGGCCAGGGCCGCGGGCGGCGATTGCGGGGGTTGCGACAACTGCGGGTAACAGCGGCGCGTCAATGCCGGCGGAATTTGCCCTTCAGGTCGTCGCGCTGCACCACTTCCACCGCCAGCGAGAAGCTGCGCTGCTCGCCGGGCTGCATCGCGCCCACGCCGACCACCTGGCGCCCGACCTCGTCGCCGCGGTCGTTGCGGATCACCACGACCACCGTGTATTCCCACGGGCCGCCGTCGGCGGGGTGCTGCACCGTGCCTTCCACGCGCAGCGGCGTGGCCACCGGCCGCGCGCGCATCGCGGTGATCGCGGCGTCGTCGAAACGCAGGTGGTGCCGGCACGACGGGCACACCGACGCGCTTTCCAGGATTTCGGTCTTGCAATGCGGGCAGGCGCGGGTCGCGCCCGCGCTGCCCGGGCGCGGCGCGCTCATGCGGCCGCGCCGTGCTCCGCGCCGCCCTTCGCCGACTTGGCCTTGTCGTCGCTCCAGCCGAAATCGACCTGGCCACGGATGCGCGCGCCGGCGGCCACGGTCACCGTGCCGGCCTTGACGTCGCCGATCACGGCCCCGGAGGCGAGCACGTCGACCTGGGTGGCGGAATCGATGTTGCCCTCCAGTTCGCCGGCGACGGTGACCTTCTTCGCCTTGACGCTACCGTTGACCTTGGCGCCGAGTTCGATGGTCAGGTCGCCCTGCACGTTGACGTCGCCCTTGAACTTGCCGGCGATGCGCACATGGCCGGCGCCTTCGATCTTGCCTTCGATGGTCAGGTCGGCGGAGATCAGCGACTCCTTGGCGGGCACGCCACGCTCCGACGCGGCCGCCGGGACGGGAGCGGGGACGCTGGACGGGAATTCCGGTGCGGGCGAGGGCGGTTGCGGAGCGGGCAGGTCCTTCTTGGCGCCGGGGTCTTTCCACATGGACATGGGAGCGTCTCCTGAGGGGGGCGAAAGATTGACTACTTTCGCTTGCGAAGTGTGGACATACCGTGATGCCGAAGTTAAATCCATGGAATAGAATCGGCGGCATGGATCGCGCACGCCGGCTTCATGCCTTCATGCTTCGGCTCGCATCGCTTGCGGTGCTGCTGATGGTGTGCGCGCCGCTGGCGAGCCGTTGGCGGCAGTCGCAGCCGTCCGTGGACGGGCAGCCGATGTGCACCGCGGCCGGCTTGCAGTCGCTGGATGGGCCGGCGCAATCGCATGCCGGCCATACGGTGCCGTCCGCGTCCGCCGGCGAGAGCCGCGGCGGGCCGCCGACGCATGCGGACCACGGCGTCGACTGCGATTACTGCCTGCTCGCCGCACGCGTGCTGCCGGTGCTGGCGGTGGCGCTGGCGCTGCCGCCGGCCTTGCCCGCGCCGGCGTTCGCGAACCCGGATCTCCTGCCGCCAGCGGATGCGCCGCGCTGGCTGGCGCACGCGCCGCGCGGCCCGCCGCTTACCGCCTGACGACACGACCCCGACTTTTGCGCGGCTTCCCGTTCGGGACACCGTGCTTCCCCGTGTTTTCGGAGCGCCATGATGAATCATTCCGTTCGCCCGCCCGCCGTGGCGGCGCTTTCCTGCTGCATCCTCGTCGCCCTTGCTTGCCCGCCGGCCGTTGCCGAGGAAAGGCAGAAGGACGACGTCCGCACCCTCGACGCGCTGGTGGTGACCGCCAGCGCCCCGGTTACGCCGCTGACCTGGACTACCGACCCGAAACTGCCGCGCCAGCCGGTGCCGGCCAGCGACGGCGCCGACTACCTGAAGACCGTCCCCGGCTTCGCCGCGATCCGCAACGGCGGCACCAACGGCGATCCGGTGCTGCGCGGCATGTTCGGTTCGCGCCTGAACGTGCTCAGCAACGACGGCGCATTGGTCGGCGCCTGTCCGGCGCGGATGGACAATCCGCTGTCGTACATCGCGCCGGAGACCTTCGACCGGTTGACGATCGTGAAGGGCCCGCAGACCGTGCGCTGGGGACCGGGTGCATCGGCTGGCACGGTGCGCTTTGAACGCGACGCACCGCACTTCGACGCGCCGACCCTGCAAGGCGAGGCCAGTGCGCTGGCCGGCTCGCGCGGCCGCAACGACCAGGTGCTGGACGCCACCGCAGGCAACCGCTTCGGCTACGTGCGCGCGAACGGAAACCGCTCGGAGTCCGACGACTACGCGGACGGCGACGGCAACGCGGTGCCGTCGCGCTGGCGCAAGTGGAACAGCGACGTGGCGCTGGGCTGGACGCCGGACGCCGACACCGTGCTGGAACTGTCGGCCGGCCGCGGCGATGCGCTGGCGCGCTATGCCGGCCGCGGCATGGACGGGGCGGCGTTCGAACGCACCAGCTACGGCCTGCGTTTCGAGAAGAACGGCCTGCCGGGCGCGTGGGAATCGCTGCAGGCCAACCTGTACGACAACTTCGCCGACCACGTGATGGACAACTACACGCTGCGCACGCCGAACCCGACGGGCAGCATGCCGATGCCGATGGCGTCGAACGTGGATCGCCGCACCCGCGGCGGCCGCATCGCGTCGGAGTGGCTGTGGGGCGAAGTGGCCGCGACCGCCGGCGTCGACGCCCAGCAAAGCCGCCACCGCGAACGCAGCGCGATGGGCCGCAACGCCTATCGCGCGTTGCCGCGGGTGCAGGACGCGGACCTGCGCAACCTGGGCGCGTTCGCCGAGATCACCTTCGGCCACGGCAAGCCGCGGCGCTGGATCGCCGGCCTGCGCATCGACCGCGCCGAAGCCGGCGACCATCGCGCCACGGCCGGCATGATGGGCATGCCCAACCCGACCGCCGGGCAGACCCGCCGCGAGCGCCTGGGCAGCGGCTTCCTGCGCCACGAACAGGACATCGGCGCGGCGCTGAGCTGGTATGCCGGCCTCGGCCACAGCGAGCGCATGCCCGACTACTGGGAACTGTTCTCCGCCGACATGGGGCCGATGGGCGCGGCCAATGCCTTCGCCGGCATCCGGCCGGAAAGGACCACGCAGCTCGACCTGGGCCTGCAATACCGCGGCGAGCGTTTCGACGCATGGGCGTCCGCCTATGCCGGCCGCATCGGCGACTACATCCTTTTCGTCTACGCCGAGGGCGGGATGATGGGCACGACCAGCATGGTGGGCAACGTCGATGCGCGGATCGCCGGCGGCGAGGCCGGCGTGGAATGGCGTCCGGCCAATGGCTGGAAGCTGGGCGGCACCCTGGCCTACGCTTGGGGCGAAAACCGCAGCGACGGCGGCGCGTTGCCGCAGATGCCGCCGCTGGAGGCGCGCCTGACCGCTTCATGGGAGGGCGAACGCTGGTCGGCGGGCGCCCTGCTGCGCGGCGTGGCCCGGCAATCGCGCGTGGCGGTGGACGAAGGCAACGTGGTCGGACGCGACCTGGGCCCAAGCGCCGGCTTCGCCACGCTGGCGCTCAACGCCGGCTACCGGGTCAACGACGCGCTGCACTTCACCGCCGGCGTCGACAACGTGTTCGACCGCCAATACAGCGAACACCTGAACCTGGCCGGCAGCGCCGACTTCGGCTATCCGGCCGATCCGGTGCGCATCGCCGAACCCGGACGCAACGCCTGGATCAAGGCGAACTGGCGTTTCTGACGCCGCAGCAACATGGAAAATCGCCGGGAGCGATTCTCGACATCGCGCCGGCGATGGAGTCCATAGGGCGTCCGCCAGGGATGGCGGACACAAAAAGCAAGGCCCGCTTGCGCGGGCCTTGCAGATAACGGCGATATCGCCGTCGATTACTTCTTGGCGGCCTCTTCGACCTTGGCGGCAGCGTCCTTCGCCTTGGCGGCGGCGTCGGCAGCGGCGTCCTTGGCAGCGTCGGTCGCGTCGGCGGCGGCGTCCTTGGCGGCATCGGCCGCAGTGCCGGCGGCGTCGGCGGTGGCGGCAGCGGCGTCGCTGGCGGCGTCCTTGGCGGCGTCGGTCGCGTCGGCGGCGGCCTCGGCGGTCGCGTCGGCAGCGTTGGCGGCGGCATCGGTCGCGGCAGCGGCGGCGTCGCTGGTGGCCTGAGCGGCGTCGTCGGCGGCCGCAGCGGCGGTGTCGGCGGCGGCGGCGGCGTCCTGTGCGGCGCCTTCGGCGGTGTTCTTGCAGGCGGCCAGGGCGAACACGCTGGCGGCGGCCAGGATCAACAGCTTGGTCTTCATGGGATTTCTCCAGGGGTGGATGGGAGGACGAATCGGAAAACGGGAACTATCGACATTGCATGAGGAACGGTTTGAAGCGGCTCGCGCCTCTATCCTGATCCTCGACTACTGAAAAAGGCCACCGGCCCGAGCCGGCGGCCTTTTCCATTTTTCAACTACCAACGCATGCGTCAGTCGTTCCGGAAAGGAGAAGTTATTACTTCTTCTCTTCTTCGGCGGCCGGGGCAGCGGCTTCGTCGGCAGCCGGGGCGGCAGCGTCAGCGGCGGCATTGGCAGCAGCGTCGGCGGCAGCGGCGGCGCTGTCGGCAGCGTCCTGGGCGGCGTCGGCGGTGGTCGCGGCGTCGGCAGCAGCGTCGGTCGCGGCAGCGGCGGCGTCGGTAGCCGCTTCAGCCGGGGCGGCGGCAGCTTCGGCGGCCGGAGCAGCCGCTTCTTCCTGCTTCGAGCACGCGGCCAGGGCGAAACCCAGGGCCAGCGCGATCAGAGCCTTGTTGATGGTCATCTTGCAATTCCTCGTCTGTTGAGTGGCAACGCGCTATTGCGCGCCGGAAACATGATGACAAGCCCATTTCGGGTGTCAAGCGGCTGCGTATTCATCTTCGTACAGAAGAAGTGAAGCCCTGTGCGAGGCGCAGCCGGGACAGGTCGATGCGGCTGTCCGAGGCCTAAACCAGTTCGACCGCAATGGCCGTGGCCTCGCCGCCGCCGATGCACAGGCTGGCGACGCCGCGCTTGCCGCCGCGCTTGCGCAGGGCATTGAGCAGGGTCACCACCAGGCGTGCGCCGGAAGCGCCGATCGGATGGCCCAGGGCGCAGGCGCCGCCGTTGACGTTGACCTTGGCGTGCGGGATGCCCAGTTCCTTGATCGGGGCCATCGCGACCACGGCGAAGGCCTCGTTGATCTCGAACAGGTCGACGTCCCCGACCTTCCAGCCGGCCTTGTCCAGCACCTTCTGGATCGCGCCGACCGGGGCGGTGGTGAACCACTCCGGCTCGTGCGAATTGGTCGCGTGGGCGACGATCTTCGCCAGCGGCTTGATGCCGCGCTTCGCGGCTTCGTCCGCGCTCAGCACCACGGTGGCGGCGGCGCCGTCGGAGATGCTGGACGAACTGGCGGCGGTCACGGTGCCGTCCTTGTTGAACGCCGGCCGCAGCGTCGGGATCTTGGCGACGTCGGACTTGCCCGGCTGTTCGTCCACCGAATATTCGACCTCGCCCTTGCGGCCGGCGACCTTGACCGGGACGATCTCGCCGTCGAACGCGTCGGAGGCGATCGCGGCCTGCGCGCGCTTGACCGATTCGATGGCGTAGGCGTCCTGGTCCTCGCGGCTGAAGCCGTACTTGGCGGCGGTGGCGTCGGCGAACACGCCCATCGCCTTGCCGTCGTAGGGATTGGTCAGGCCGTCCCAGGCCATGTGGTCGACCAGCTTGGCGTCGCCGTAGCGCAGGCCGGTGCGCGCGGACACCATGTGCGGGGCGTTGGTCATCGACTCCATGCCGCCGGCTACCACTACATTGGCCGAACCGGCCTTGACCAGGTCATGCGCCAGCATGATCGCCTTCATGCCCGAGCCGCAGACCTTGTTGATCGTGGTGGCGCCGGCCGACTGCGGCAGGCCGGCGGCCAGCGCGGCCTGGCGCGCCGGGGCCTGGCCCAGGTTGGCCGGCAGCACGCAGCCCATGATTACTTCGCAGACGTCGGCGGCGGGGACCCCCGCCTGTTCCAGCGCGGCGCGGATCGCGGTGGCACCGAGGGTCGGCGTGGGCACGCCGGTGAACTGGCCGAGCATGGCGCCGATGGCGGTGCGCTGGGCGGCGGCGATGACGATGTCGGACATGGCGTGGACTCCCATTGAAGCGGTCTTGGAATGGCGCGCATTATCACCCTGCCGGCGGGTTTGCGCTAAATGGACTTTGGTCCGGGTACTGTGGGCGGGCCGTATTGTAAATTCGGCAGGCTGCCCGGCATGGTGTCGGGGATGGCCCGGGCAATCCAGGGGATAAGGACGGAAACGATGCGACGGGATGCAGGATCGATCGGGCTGGGATTGCGTGGGGTGCTGCTCCTGGCGGTGGTTTCGTGCTTGGCTGCCTGCGGTGGCGGAGGTGGAAACGTCCGCAGCAACCCACCACCGACGGTGGTACCGCCGCCAACTACGCCGACCACACCGACTCCGCCGGTGGTCACCACTCCGAACCCGGCCTATGGCGGGCACATCTCGCTGACGAATACACAGGCGGCCCACGAAGCTGGCCTTAGCGGCGCCGGTGTCGTGGTCGGCGTGGTCGATTCCGGTGTCAACCACCTGCATCCGGCATTGCAAGGCCGGGTGACCAACTTGGTCTACGTACCGTCGCCGCCGAACGACCTGAGCGTGGACGACGTGGTCGGCCATGGCACCGCGGTTTCACAGATCATCGCCGGCCAGCCGTTCGGCGCCTGGCCGGGCGGCATCGCCCCCGGGGTCAGCATCGTTTCCGCACGGATTATCTGGGATGAATCGCCGGAAGACGACGGTTCGGGCGAGGGCAATGAAGTCGGCAGCGACGAAGAGGCCAGCGGCTTGGGCATCGGGCCGATCCACGACGACCTGATCGCGCGCGGCGTGCGGATCATGAACAACTCGTGGGGCGGGCTGTACTGGAACAATCCGGATACCACGGCGTTGATCGCCGACGAATACGCACGCTTCATTGGCCAAAACGATGGTTTGGTGGTGTTTGCCACCGGTAACGAATCGCGCGCCGATCCCACCGATATGGCGGCGCTGCCCAGCCAGCCGGGACCGGACGGAACCACGCCGGCAGCGTACTTGGAGCGGGGTTGGCTGGCGGTAGCGGCGCTCAGCTCCGAAAGCGCCAACTTCCTGGCCGACTATTCGAATGCATGTGGCATCGCCATGCACTATTGCCTGTCCGCGCCGGGAACAGTGGTCGTCACCGGCACCGACGACGCGGCTACTGCGCCGGAATACTGGCAATGGTCGGGCACATCGCTGGCCGCGCCACAGGTTTCAGGAGCGGCCGCACTGGTCTGGCAGGCATTTCCCTATTTCGACAACGACTTGGTACGGCAAACCATTCTGGGTACGGCCACCGATCTCGGCGCCGAGGGGCCCGATCCAGTATTCGGCTATGGCCGGCTGAATGTGGGGGCAGCAGTGAATGGTCCCGGCAAGTTCGATTGGGGCGACGTGGTCGCCGATTTCGATGGCATTGCTTCTACGTGGAGCAACAACATTGCCGGCAGCGGGGGACTCGTCAAGCGTGGAACTGGGCGCCTTCAGCTCGCCGGGATCAACCGCTTCACTGGAGAGACGCGCATCGAGGAAGGCACGCTGGCAGTGATGGGTACGCTGTCGGAAGGCCCGGTATACGTGGGTTCCGATGGGACGTTGGAATTGTACGTGGGCTATCGCCAAAGCGGCATCCAGACGGGAGGAACCGTCAATGGTGACCTGACCAATGCGGGAGTGCTGCGCGTGCTGGGCGTCCAGGGAGGGGGAAGGGAACATTTGGTGTATGCCGACTACCAGCAGAATGAAGGCGCCACTCTCGAGTTCGAGATCGGATCGACGCTTCACGTGACCGGAACGGCCCAGATCGCAGGCAATGCGAAAGTATTGGGCGTCGCCAATGGATATGTTCGCGGAAGCAGCGAAAAGGTCCTCGTGGCGGACGAAGGCCTTTCCGGGAGATTCGGTTCCTTGAGTGCGGCGTCCGGGATTTTTTTCGAGGGCAGTTTGGCATACACGGAGACAGACGTGCTGCTCAACATCACCCGGCTCGACGTCGCCGCAGCCGCGATGTCAATGGCCGGTATCACCCCGGCCTCGCTCGGCGCCGCGCGGCGCGTCGAAGCCGCGTTCGACGCCATCGACGGACAGCAGGGCGGTGACGTAATCTCCACTGATTTCATCGCCGCAGCCGGACGGATACAGGCTGCTTCCTCCGAGAAGGAAGCCGTCGCTTCGCTGCGCAGCCTGTCCGGCGAACTGCACGCCGTCGCCGACGCCAACGGTTTCGACAGCATCGACGCGAACCGGCGCGCGCTGTCGTCGCGCTTCGGCGAACTGGCCGCGAGGCCGCGCCTGCAGGGCGACTGGTCGCAGGCGCTGGGCCAGCCGGGGCAGGGAGGCGCCGGGATCGGTCGCTTCCAGTCCAGCGGCTGGCTGATCGGCAGCGACCTGCGTTTGGGCGCGTACGCGAATGCGGTGGCCGGCTTCGCGTTCGGCGAAACCAGGGCCGATGGCCTTCTCGCCGGCGGTCGTGGCGACCGCAGCCACGATCGCCAGACCCAGGCGCAGTTCTACCTCGGCGGCATGCGCGGCAACGGCTACGCGATGGGGCAGGTCGGCGCCGGCCGCTACCAGCGGCAGTTGCGCCGCGACCTGTGGCTGGGCGAACGCCGCGCCGGCGTCGCCAGCGAATACGCCGGCGATTTCGTCGACGTCGGCGTCGAAGCCGGCTATCGCTTCGGTGGCGATGCTGCGTCGCTGACGCCGTATGCGGGCGTCGACTACGTGCGCATGGATCGCGACGGCTTCGTCGAGAACGGCGCCGACGGCTTCGGCCTGAAGGCCGAAGCCAGCACCGCCGAACGCACGCAGGCGATCGTTGGTCTGCGCGCGGAGCGCCGCCGCGGCCGCTTCGGCCTGCACGGTTTCGCCGAGTGGCGGCAGTCGCTGTCCGAACGCGATCTGCTGATCGACGCCAGCTTCGTCGGCGCGGAATCGTGGTCGCCGCTGCAGGGTGAGGGGTATTCGCGCGACAGCGGCCTGTTCGGCTTCGCCGCGGATGCGGCGCTGGGCCGCGGCGCGACCTTGTCGTTCGGCTACGACCAGCGCGTCGGTTCGGCCTTCGACGACCGGCGTTGGACGGCGAAGTTGCGGTACGGGTTCTGATGCTTCGTGCGCGACCACGCGCATTCGACCGACGATCCAACGAAGGAGGATTTTCCGATGCGGACCGCTGCTTTCCTGCGTTCGATGATCATCGCATCCGTGGCGGCGGCGGGGGCCGCCCTTGCGCAATCGGGAGCCGCTCCCGCCGATGGCGTCGTCGCGGGCGACGATATGTGCATCCTGACCGGCGCTCCGCCGGATGGCGTGAAGTACGTCAAGGTCAAGGACATCAAGTTGGGCAAAGGCAGCTTCGGAAGCGTCAAGGACATGCTTGACGGTTTCGCCGGGCAGGTCAGGCAGGCGGGCGGGGAGGCGGTCATCAATTACAACGGCTCCCAGCGTTTCGGCTTCTGGCCCTGGCGGTTCGTCCGTCCCGTGGTTCGCGGCACCGCGATCAGATGGGAAGGGCCGGACAAGCCCGAATGCAGTGCGATCGGCGGGACGATGCTCAAGGAAATCATCGCCACCAACATCGCTCCGCCGCCGCCGGGTCGGTAATCGGCGCGCGAGGTCAGGGGCGCGGCCCCGGCCTGCGATTTTTCCTGGAATTTAGCGCTCGCCGCGCAGGTGCCCGATGAAGCGCGGCGCGGTGCGGCCCAACGGCAGCTTCAGTTTGCCGATGGCGGTGATCCGGGCTTCGGCGATGCGGTCGGCGGCGTATTGCGGGGCGACGCCTTCCTTCTCCGACAGGTCGAAGATGGCGCCGACCGTGTGGTAGATGTTGCGCATCAGCCGCATCGCGCGCTCGCGGTTGTAGCCGTCGATCTCCAGCGACACGTTCATCACCCCGCCGGCGTTGACCGCATAGTCCGGCGCGTACAGGATGCCGCGCTTGTGCGCTTCGACGCCGACCGCGTGCGACATCTGGTTGTTGGCGGTGCCGCAGATCACCTTGGCCTTCAGCCGCGGCAGCGTGTTCTCGTCGATGGCGTACTCGAAGGCGCAGGGCGCGAACACGTCGGCGGCGACGTCGTAGATCTCGTCCGGCTTGACCGCCTCGGCGCCGTACTCGTCTACCGCGCGCTCGACCAGCGCCTTGTCGAGGTCGGCGACGACGAGTTTCGCGCCGCGCTCCTTCAGCAGCTTGACGAACTCCATGCCGATGTGGCCCAGGCCCTGCACGGCGATGCGGTACCTGCCGATTTCCTCGTTGCCGAACTTGCGGTTCAGCGCCGCCATCAGGCCCTGCAGTGCGCCGTAGGCGGTGAACGGCGCCGGATCGCCGGAACCGCCGTGCACCTGGTGCACGCCGACCACGTACTCGGTTTCGCGGTAGACGTGCTCCATGTCGTTGACGTCGGTGCCGGCGTCCTCGGCGCCGATGTAGCGGCCGCCGAGCGAATCGATGTAGCGGCCCAGCGCGCGGAACATCGCCTCGGTCTTGTCCTTGGCCGGGTCGCCGATCAGCACGGTCTTGCCGCCGCCGACGTTGAGGCCGGCCAGCGCGTTCTTGTAGGTCATGGTGCGGCTCAGCCGCAGCGCATCGGTCAGCGCCGCGCCTTCGTCGGCGTAGGCGCGCATGCGGATGCCGCCCAGCGCCGGGCCGAGCACGGTGTTGTGCACGGCGACGATCGCCTTTAGGCCGGCGTCGGGGCTGTTGCAGAACAGCACCTGTTCGTGGCCGGAGGTTTCGAGGGTTTCGAAGATCATGTGGGTGGGACTCCGGATCGCGCATGCCGCTGGCGCGGTAGTCTTGCCTGTGTCTGTACCCGTCGATTCGCGGGCCGGGGCGATAGTCTACGCCACCGGGTCAGGCGGCGGTCTTGTCCTTGAACCGGCAAAGGTCGCGGATCACGCAGTGCGGGCAGTCGGGCTTGCGCGCCTTGCACACGTAGCGGCCGTGCAGGATCAGCCAGTGGTGCGCATCGGGCTTGAACTCGTCCGGCACCACCTTCAGCAGCTTGTCCTCGACCGTGCGCACGTCCTTGCCCGGGGCCAGCCCGGTGCGGTTGGCGACCCGGAAGATATGCGTATCCACCGCGATCGTCGGTTCGCCGAAGGCGGTGTTCAGCACCACGTTGGCGGTCTTGCGGCCGACGCCGGGCAGCGCCTCGAGCGCCTCGCGCGTGCGCGGCACTTCGCCGCCGTGTTCCTCGACCAGGATCTGGCTCAGCGCGATGACATTTTTCGCCTTGGCGTTGAACAGGCCGATGGTGGAAATGTGCCGCTTCAGTTCCTCCTCGCCCAGCGCCAGCATCGCCTGCGGCGTGTTCGCCAGCGGATACAGCCGGCGCGTGGCCTTGTTGACGCCGACGTCGGTGGCCTGCGCCGACAGTACCACCGCGACCAGCAGTTCGAACGCGGTGCGGTATTCCAGTTCGGTGGTCGGCCTGGGGTTCAGTTCTCGCAGGCGGGTGAACAGCTCGACGACTTCCGCGTGCGTGAGCATGCTGCAGCGAGCGGGTCTGGCGGCTTTCTTCGCGACGGTTGTTTTCGCTGCCTTGGCGGTGGCTTTCGTCGTCATTGGTCGTCGCGTCGTGCGGCCCTGGCCTTCGCGCGCGCCAGCGCCAGGGCGGCGGCCGGCGGCAATGCGGTCTTCTGCGCCTGTGGCGGCGCGCGGCGCGCGGCGCGTTCGGCGGCGATCCGCGCCAGCCGCGCTTCGCGGGCGCGGTAGCGCTCGCGCGCGGCCCAGGCGGTGGACAGGCGTCGCTGCGCGGCGAGGAGGCCAGCCGCGGCGTCGGCGTCGCAGTCGGGGCAGGGAACGTAATCCATCAGCCCGGCTTCGATCGCGGCATCGATGGCGCCGGCGCGCAGCAACGCGGCCAGCCGTGCGCCGTCGTCGCAGTCGTGCGGTTGCCGCGCGGCCATCAGTGGCCGGTGAATGCGGGCTTGCGCCGTTCGAGGAAGGCGCGGGTGCCTTCGTGCATGTCGTCGCTGGCGAACAGCAGGGCGAACTGCGCGGTTTCGTAATGCAGGCCTTCTTCCAGGCCGCATTCGCCGCCGTGGACCACCGCGTCGAGGATCCCGCGCAGGGCTAGCGGTGCGGAGGCCGCCAGTTGTTCGGCCAGTTTCGCGGTTTCGGCGTCCAGTTCGGCGGCGGCGACCACGCGGTTGACGATGCCCAGTTGCCGCGCGCGTTCGGCGTCGATCGGCGCGCCCAGCAGGCACAGTTCCAGCGTCGCCGCGCGTCCGCTCAGGCGCAGCAGGCGCTGGGTGCCGCCGAAACCGGGGATCAGGCCCAGGTTGATTTCCGGCTGGCCGACCTTGGCCGTGTCCGCGGCGATGCGCAGGTGGCAGCCCATCGCCAGTTCCAGTCCGCCGCCCAGGGCGAAACCATTGATCTTGGCGATCACCGGCTTGGGCATGGTTTCGACCCGCCGCATCAGGCGTTGGCCGCGCAGCGAGACCTCGCGGCCTCCGCTGGGGCCCAGGTCGGCCATTTCGGCGATGTCCGCGCCGGCGACGAAGGCCTTCGGTCCGGCGCCGGTCAGCACCACCACGCGCACGGCGGGATCGGCGGCGGCGGCGTCGAAGGCGGCGTACAGCGCGTCCAGGGTGGCCGCGTTGAGGGCGTTCAGCTTGTCCGGGCGGTTGACGGTGATCTGGCGGATGGCGCCGCTGTCGGCGACGAGGACGGAAGATTCGGTCATGGTCGTGGGGCAGGTTGCGGAAGGCGGGAACGGGTCGCGAAGGGTAGCAAGACCGGCGCGCGCCGTCCGCCGGTCACCGTTCCCCGAACGGCCGCCACTGCCGTCCGTCGAACGCTTCCAGCGGCCGGAACCGGCGCTTGTAGTCCATCTTGCGGTGGCCATCGATCCAGTAGCCCAGGTACAGGTGCCGGCGGTAGTCCTGCCGCGCCCATTCGATCTGGCGCAGGATCGCCAGCGTGCCGGGACTGCATGCTTCGTAGTCCGGGTCGTAGAAGGTGTAGACCGCCGACAGCGCGTCCGGCAGCACGTCGGTCACCGCGACCGCGACCAGCCGGCCGCCGCCCTCGGCGCTGCGGTCGCGCAGTTCGAGGAAACGCCCCCGCGACCAGCTCCCGACCAGGAACTGGTCGAATTCGACCGCGCCGTGCCCGTCCATGCCGCCGTCGCGATGGCGCGCGTGCAGGTAGCGCCGGTACAGCGCCAGGTGTTCGTCGGTGCGTTCGGCCGCGGCCACCCGCGCTTCGATCTGCGAATTGCGCGCGGCGCAGCGGCGCTGGCTGCGGTCGGGCGCGAATTCGTCCACCGGAATCCGCACCGCGACGCAGGCGCGGCAATGCTGACAATGCGGCCGGTACACCAGGTCGCCGGAACGGCGGAAGCCCCAGCCCAGCGCGGTCGGATAGAACGACGGCAGCCGTGGATCGCGCGGGTCCAGCACCAGGTCGCGCGCGCTCCGTTCCGGCCAATAGCCGCATGGATGCTCGCCGGTGTGGAACAGGCGCAGATCGTCGTGCATGGCGTTGAAATCGGTGCCCATCGCGGGTTCCGGTCCGGATTGCGGGGCCAGCATACTGCGGCCGACGCGTCGCCGGGGCTGCGACTGTCCGCCAACTGAATATCGCCCGGCGCGGGTCAACCGCCGTGGCGCGGGCGCGTTCTCGTCGCCAGTGGCCGATCCGCGCCACGGTGAACGAGAGGCAAGAACCCATGACTCGCAAGAACCTGCTGATGATGGCCGTGCTGGTGGCCCTGTCCGGCATCACCACGGCCTGCGCCGCCGACCAGAAGGCCGATGCCGACAAGCGCGCCGCGCCGCCGAAGATCGACGCCAACGGCGACGGCGTGATCGACAAGGCTGAAGCGGCGAAATTCCCGTGGCTGGCCGAAAGATTCGACGAACTGGACAAGAACAAGGACGGCAAGCTGGATCAGGACGAGCGCCCGTTCCACGGCCACGGCGGCCGTGACGGCCATCGCGGACCGCCCGGTTTCGGGCCGCGTGGCGAAGGCGGCTTCGGCCGCGGTTTCGATCTCGGCAAGGACGGCAAGATCACCCGCGCCGAAGCGCAGGCCAACGCCGACAAGCGCGTGGCCGAGTTCTTCGACCGGGCCGACCTGAACAAGGACGGCGTAATCGACCAGGCCGACCGCGACCTGCGCAAGGCCGAACGCGAGAAGCAGGCCAAGCAACGCCGCGATGAATGGTTCGCCAAGGCCGATACCGACAAGGACGGCAAGCTGAGCCGCGCCGAGTTCGACGCCGCGCCGTCGTTCGGCCCGCGTCCGGGCAACGGCCCGAGGCCGGGTAACGGTCCGGGTCCGGACGACGGTCTGCCGCCGCCGGGACCGGATGGCGGTCCGTTGCCGCCGCCGGAAGGTGACGCGCCGTAGTCGTTAATGACGGCATGGTCCGCGAGGAAGCCCGCGTATTCGCGGGCTTCCTCGTTTCCAGGGCATGCATCTGCTGCCGGATGACTTCCCACACTGCATTCGCCGCGCGGGCACGCTAGGCTGTTCCCACCATTCCCGGCGAGGCGAGGCCATGCAGGCATCCGACGCGACCCCCACGACGGCCGCCCTCGCGCCGATCGCCCAGGACCAGCGCATCGACGCGCTCGACATCGTGCGCGGCTTCGCGTTGTTCGGCATCTTCCTGATGAACGTCGAATGGTTCACGCGGCCGATGGCCGAACTGGGCATGGGCATCGACCCGAAGCTGCACGGCGCCGATTACACGGTCAGTTGGCTGGTCTACGTGCTGGTGCAGGGCAAGTTCTGGACCCTGTTCTCGCTGCTGTTCGGCATGGGTTTCGCGGTGATGCTGGGGCGCGCCGAGCGCAGCGGCCGCGGCTTCGTCGCGCCGTACCTGCGGCGCATCCTCGGCCTGCTGCTGTTCGGCGTCGTGCACTTCATCGTCGTCTGGACCGGGGACATCCTGCACAACTACGCGATCGCCGCCGCCGGATTGCTGCTGATCGTCACCCGCAACTGGCGAGTGTGGCTGTCGTTGCTGTCGACGGTGCTGGCGGTCGGCGCGCTGCTGAAGTCCGGCGCGACCTTCGTCAACGCCGCGTTCGTGCTCTACGTCGGCGTGCTGATGTGGGTGTTGCGGCGCGGCGCGCCCGGGCGGTTCGTCTGGCTGGGCGCGTTGCTGTATTCGCTGCCGATGCTGGCCGGGCTGCTGGGTGCGGGGACGATGGCGGCGTTCTCCTCGCACATGCCGCCGGAGACGCCCGCGCAGTCGCAGAAGCGCGAGGAACAGTCGAAGAAGCACGAGGCGCGGCGCGCGGAGGATACCCGCATCGGCACGCAGGCGCCGTTCGCCGAAGCGGTGGCGTACCGCGCCGGCAGGTTCGTCGAGGACATGCCCAAGGCCGTCGGCCTGTGTTTTCTCGCGCTGCCGATGTTCCTGATCGGGTTCGGCTTCGTGCGCGCCGGTATCGTCGGCGACCTGCTCGCGCACCTGGGCCTGCTGAAGCGGTTGGCGGCCTGGGGAATTCCGCTGGGACTGGCCATGACCCTGGCCAGCGTATGGCTGCACGCGCCGACGTTCACGCCAGCGGACAATCGCAATCCGGCGGCATTGGCGTCGATGATGCTGTTCTCGTGGGCGAGCCTGCCGCTGAGCATCGGTTACTTCTCCGCCGTGGCCTGGCTGGCGCAGACGCAGGCTGGCGGCCGCCTGCTGGCGCTGTTACGTCCAGCCGGGCAGATGGCGCTGAGCAACTACATCGGCGCGTCGGTGGTCGGCACATTGTGCTTCTATGGCTATGGACTGGGCTGGTGGGGACAGGTGTCGCGGCCGGGGCAGATGCTGTTCGTCGTGGTCGTGTTCGCGTTGCAGGCGGTCTTCAGCCATTTCTGGCTGAAGAAATTCCGCTACGGGCCGCTGGAATGGCTGTGGCGTTCGATCACCTACTGGCGCCGGCAGCCGCTGCTGCGCGCGGGCTGATCCGCCAGCGCTGGCTACGGGCTCGACTGGTGGCAGGCCATGCACGAGAACGACGAGTTGAACATCATGCTGCGGTCGCCTTCCGCGTTGAACCGGGTCACGTTGGCCTGCGCTTCCTCGATGCGCTTGTCCAGCACGTCGCGGTAGGGCCATGTCGGATAGCCCGGGGTGCGCTGCGCGGCCCGGTAGGCGGCGATCGCGGTGTCCACTTCGCCGCTCTTGACCAGCATGTCGCCCAGGTTGAGGAAGAAGCCTTCCATGTTGTGCGGGGCGATTTCGCTGTTCAGGCAGGCGCGCGCGTCGCGGCCCATCGTCCCCGACCGGCGGCGTGCTTCTTGCGTTTCGAGGAAGGCGGAGAGGTCGGGTTTTGCCGGGTCGATGCGCCCGCCCGAGCAGATTTCCAGATTCTGCCATTGCTGCCGCAGGCCCTGTCTGAAAGCCTCGCTGTCGCGGGGACTGCCGGCCAGCATGTAACCGGAAGTGAACAGGTTGAAGGCGGGCCATGCCTCGACGGCGGCGCGCATTTCCTGGGCGCCGCGCGCGGCCAGTTCCGGGTCGTGGTCGATGTTCGCCTGCGCCAGCATCGCGCTGGCCAGGAAGCCGCGGTAGCGCGCGTCCGTGGGATCCAGTTGCACCGCACGTTCGAAATAGCGGCGGGAGAGCGCCATGTCGTCGATGATCGTCGGCGGCATGCGCTGCAGCCGGGCGCGTTCGGAGATGCGCCAGATGTGCAGGAAGCCGAGGTGCGCCGCCGTCGTCGGGTCGCGGGTGTCGCCGAGATAGGCGGCGGTCGTGGCGATCAGCGCCTGGTCGATGCCGGCGTAGTCGCCCGAATGCAGGGTCTTCCAGAACAACTGGTCCGTACCCAAGGCCTGCGGCGTGCGCGGGTGCGGCGGTTGCGCGGCGTCGCCGGCCCATGCCAACGCGATGATGCCGATGCCGGCGCAGAGCGTCAGCGACGCCGCGATCCGGGCCATGTGCTTGCCTGCGATGATGGCCATGCTTCCGCTCCTTTCCTGTGGGGTCGGAGCAAGACTAGGGACGGCCGCCACGTGGCGGCAGTGCGATTCGCAAGACATCGGGCATGACAGTTGTCATGCCGCATCGTCCGTCTGGAGATGTCGTTCTTGCCCGGATCGCAGCCGATGGCGCGCCCGGGAGGTAGAACAACCCTGCATGGAGACTTTCGTGTCGCTCTTCCCCTCGGGCTTGTACCAGTGGGCTTATTTCTCGCCTGGGCCGATGTACTTGTTCAGGAATGCCTCCAGCCTGCGGAACAGCTCGGCGCGGTTCTCCGGCTTGTAGAAACCATGGCCTTCGCCAGAGGCTAGGAAGGTCTCGGCCGGCTTGCCGGCGGTGCGCAGGGCCGCGTTCATTGCCTTGTACTGGTTCAGGTCCGCGGTCCGGTCATCGCTGCCATGCACCAGCATGACGGGCACGTTGAGATCGGCGACACGCTGGACCGGCGATATTTTCGCCAGTGCGTCCATGTCGGTGCCCAATGTCCGGTCGAAGAAGCGGGCGGTGCGTTTCCGTTGGCCCATGTTCTTGTCCGTCTTGCGCAGCAGAGGCAAGTCGTACACGCCGACGTAGCCGATCGCGCACTTGTACATGCCTGGATTGAGGATCGGCTGGATTAGCGCGGTGTAGCCGCCGAAGCTGGCGCCGAAGGTGCAGATGCGCTCAGGATCGGCCAGTTTCTGGTCTATCGCCCAATGCACGCCGTCGGTGATGTCGTCCTGGATGGTGGTGCCCCAGCCCTTCCAGCCGGCGCGCTCGAAGCCTTCCCCGCGCCCGTCGGATCCGCGGTAGTTCACTTGCAGCACCGCGTAGCCGTGGCTGGCCAGGAACTGCACCTCGTCGTCGAAGCCCCAGGAGTCGTAGACGTTGAACGGGCCACCGTGCGCCATTACGACCATCGGCTTCGGGCCTGTGCCTCTGGAGGTGTAGAAGCCGTAGATCTTTTGCCCGCTGCGATTGGTGAATTCGATGGGGCGCATCTGCGCCATCGCTTCCGGCTTCAGCCAATCGCGATAGTCGATGATCTTCTGGACATTGTTGGTGGCGCGGTCGTGGACGTAGTAGCTGCCAGAGTCGCGATCCGACCAGACCGCGAACAGCACCTTGTTGCCATCGCGGCTGAAGCTGTTGAACGTCAGCATCTCTCCGGGGAAGAGCTTCATCAACGTGGCATGCAGTTTGGCCCAGTCCGATTCCGGATCGATGTATTGCAGCGACGGAGCATGCGCATCGTAGGTAACCGCGAATGGCACGCCGCCCAGGCCTGCGTACATGAAGCCGCTGACCGCCACGTCGGGATTGCCTGCCAGCTTGGTGCGGGTTCCGGCCTGCAGGTCGATGCGATACGCCTGTGCGGGCTCCATACCGTCGGTTACCAATGCATAGACCATGTTGTTGTCGCTGGCGAAACGCGCGTTGTAGATAAGTCTCCCGGCTATCGATTTGGGAAGCGGCGACCATGCATCGCCCTTGTTGCGCCGGTAGTGCAGGACGGGTTCGTCGTTGTCGTCCCAGGTGATGCGCAGGCGCGCCTCGCCGGTCTGATCGAACTGGTAGCTTGCGCGGCCGTCGGTGCGTTCGACCTCCTTGCGCTCGCCGGTGCGAGTGTCGACACGGAAGATGACGGTGTCCGGTTCTTCGCCGCAGTCCCAGCAGGTGAAATTGACCAGCGCCATGCCCGGCTCGCTGGTGATGGACCTTGGCAAGCGTGGACCAGCCGTGATCGTTGCGCTTGCCGCGCTTGCCTTCCCGCTCCGGCACGTAACCGAACAACACGTCCTGGTTCTTGCCTTTCACATCGGTGCTGTAAAGCTCTCCCATCGTTCTCGGTCGGGCCTTCAATGGCTCCAGTTCCGCGCGTGCGACTACCAGTTGGTCGTCCGCGGTCCATGTGATGTCGGAAACGTGCTGTTGCGGGCCGAAGCGCAGGATCTGCGACTTGCCGGTCGAAATGTCCACGATTTCCAGACGTGTTTCCATGCCGTCCGGGGTCGGCACGGCCATGGCCACATGCTGGCCGGATGGTGAAAGCGACAATTCCCAAGCGTCCGGGCGCTTGGCAAAATCCTCCGCGCTGGGAGTCTGTGCCGCCGCACCGATGGACAGCGCAAGCAGCAGGGGTACCGCGCAAGCGCGCGGCGGCAGCCGTATATCCATGATCCCCTCGATGACTTAGGTGGCCGCCCCCCGGCGGCCCGTCACGATATTGGGCGACGAGAAGGGCCTAATGCAATAGGGCGACTTGCTCAAACTTCCAGCGAAGCCGGGTCGCCCTTCGTCTCCCGCCGCGCCTCGACAGGCATTCCGCCGATGAGGGAATGATGCCGTCGCAACAGCTGGCGACAATGAATGGCCGTTACACCTCGAGGGATGCCAAGTCGCCCTTGGTTTCCAGCCAACTCTTTCGATCCGATGCGCGCTTCTTCGCCAGCAGCATGTCCATCAGCGAGCGCGTCTGCTCGCCGTCGTCCACGGTCAGCTGCACCAACCGGCGGGTGTCCGGGTGGATGGTCGATTCGCGCAGCTGCGACGGGTTCATCTCGCCCAGGCCCTTGAAGCGGGTCACATTGACCTGGCCCTTGATCTTTTCGCGCCCGATCTTCTCCAGCAGCAGGCGCTTTTCCTCTTCGTCCAGCGCATAGAACACCTGCTTGCCGACGTCGACGCGGAACAGCGGCGGCATCGCCACGAACACGTGGCCGGCGTCGACCAGCGCCGGGAAATGGCGCAGGAACAGCGCGCTCAGCAGGGTGGCGATATGCAGGCCGTCGCTGTCGGCGTCGGCCAGGATCACGATCTTGCCGTAGCGCAGGCCTGAGATGTCGTCCTTGCCCGGATCGCAGCCGATGGCCACGGCCAGGTCGTGCACTTCCTGCGAGGCGAGCACGCCGCCGGAGGCGACTTCCCATGTGTTCAATATCTTGCCGCGCAGCGGCAGGATCGCCTGGAAGTCCTTGTCGCGCGCCTGCTTGGCGCTGCCGCCGGCCGAGTCGCCCTCGACCAGGAACAGCTCGGTGCGCGACAGGTCCTGTGAGATGCAGTCGGCCAGCTTGCCGGGCAGGGCCGGGCCCTGGGTGACCTTCTTGCGCACGATCTGCTTCTCGGTCTTCAGCCGCGCGCTGGCGCGTTCGATCGCCAGTTGCGCGATCTTCTCGCCGAACTCGACGTTCTGGTTCAGCCACAGGCTGAAGGCGTCGTGCGCGGCGCCTTCGATGAAGCCGGCGGCCTGGCGCGAGGACAGGCGCTCCTTGGTCTGGCCGCTGAACTGCGGGTCGGTCATCTTCAGCGACAGCACGAAGGCAACGCGGTCCCACACGTCTTCCGGCGCCAGCTTGACCCCGCGCGGCAGCAGGTTGCGGAAATCGCAGAACTCGCGCAGGGCATCGGTCAGGCCGCTGCGCAGGCCGTTGACGTGGGTGCCGTGCTGCGCGGTCGGGATCAGGTTGACGTAGCTTTCCTGCACCAGTTCGCCTTCGGGCACCCACGCCGCCGCCCAGTCGACGACCTCGGTGTCCTTCTTCAGCGCGCCGGCGAATAGTTCCGGCGGCAGGATCTCGACGCCGGCCAGCGCGCCCTTCAGGTAGTCGCGCAGGCCGTCCTCGTAGCGCCACTCGTCGTGCTCGCCGGTAACTTCGTCGAACAGCTTCACAGTCAGGCCGGGGCACAGCACCGCCTTGGCGCGCAGCAGGTGCTTCAGCGCGCGCAGGTTGAACTTCGGCGTATCGAAGTATTTGGGATCGGGCCAGAAGCGCACGCGGGTGCCGGTGTTTTTCCTGCCGACCGTGCCGACCACTTCCAGCGGCGTGGCGCGGTCGCCGTTGCGGAAAGTAATAAGGTGTTCGTTGCCTTCGCGCTTGATGTGCACCTCGACCAGCTTCGACAGCGCGTTGACCACGCTGACGCCGACGCCGTGCAGGCCGCCGCTGAAGGTGTAGTTCCTGTTGTTGAACTTGCCGCCGGCGTGCAGGCGGGTGAGGATCAGTTCCACGCCGGGGATCTTCTCCTCCGGGTGGATGTCCACCGGCATGCCGCGGCCGTCGTCGCCGACCTCGCAACTGCCGTCCTTGTACAGCGTGACCTCGATCTGGCCGGCGTGGCCGGCCAGCGCCTCGTCCACCGCGTTGTCGATGACTTCCTGCGCCAGGTGGTTGGGCCGGCTGGTGTCGGTGTACATGCCCGGGCGGCGCTTGACCGGATCCAGGCCGGAGAGGACTTCGATGTCGGCGGCGTTGTAGCGTGAGCTCATGAACGGTGAGGGCGCTTGCGAAAGGCGGAAGTTTGCGGCCTGAACGCGGTTTTTGCACGTTCAGTGGGCGGTGGGCGGCGTTGCGCTATGGTGCGCGCCGACTCCGCCAAGGAGATTCGCAGGGAGAATCGACCATGACCCAGCGCAACAAATGGATGATCCTGGCCGCCGCAGCGGCCGCCATCGCGGCTTCCGTGGCCTTCGCGCAGCAATCCGGGCAGGGCGCGGCTGCGGCCAAGAAGGCGCAAAGCGCGCAGGACGACAACCGTTCCGAGGAGCAGAAGCGCGCCGAGCGCCGCGCCGCCAACGAAAAAGTGGCGGCCGATCGCGCCAAGTCGAAGAAGGACGGACAGGCGCAGCAGGAAGAGGAAGAAGAGGCGAAGAAGACGCCCTGATCCACGCCGTTGCATGCCGTTCGCAGGCCATGACGCCCCGGTTCGCCGGGGCGTCGCCGTTTCCGGCCGCCCGTCAACCGCCTTCAGCGGCTTTGTTCGCGAATGGCCAAGCTGCTCGTGCCGGCTTTGTTCGCAAGCGAACAAGCTGCTGGGGCTGGCTTTGTTCGCAGGCGAACAAGCCACCTGCGGTGGCTTTGTCGGCAAGCCGCCAAGCCGGTAAACTATGGCTTTCGGGAGGCCCGGCGCCATGACCCCCCTCAACCCCGTCACCCCCCTCGTTTTCGTCACCGGCGGCGTCGTGTCCTCGCTCGGCAAGGGCATCGCGGCCGCGTCGCTGGCGTCCATCCTCGAAGCCCGCGGCCTGCGGGTGACGATGATGAAGCTGGACCCCTACATCAACGTCGATCCCGGGACGATGAGCCCGTTCCAGCATGGCGAGGTCTACGTCACCGACGACGGCGCCGAAACCGACCTGGACCTGGGCCACTACGAGCGCTTCGTCCGCACCCGGCTCAGTCGCAAGAACAGCGTCACCACCGGCCGCATCTACGAGAACGTGATCCGCAAGGAGCGCCGCGGCGATTACCTCGGCGCGACCGTGCAGGTGATCCCGCACATCACCGACGAGATCCGCCGCTGCATCGACGAGGCCACCGAAGGCTTCGACGTGGCGCTGGTCGAGATCGGCGGCACCGTCGGCGACATCGAATCGCTGCCGTTCCTCGAAGCGATCCGCCAGATCCGCACCGAACGCGGCCCGGAGAAGGCGCTGTTCATGCACCTGACCCTGGTGCCGTACATCGCCGCGGCCGGCGAGCTGAAGACCAAGCCGACCCAGCACTCGGTCAAGGAACTGCGCAGCATCGGCATCCAGCCCGACGTACTGCTGTGCCGTTCGGAGCAGCCGATCCCGGACGGCGAACGCCGCAAGATCGCGCTGTTCACCAACGTGCCCGAGCGCGCCGTCATCAGCGTGCAGGACGTGGACGTGCTGTACCGGATTCCGCTGGGCCTGCACGAGCAGGGCCTGGACCAGATCGTCGTCGATCAGTTCAGGCTGCCGGCCAGCCCGACCGCCGACCTGTCCGAGTGGGAGGCGGCGGTGGACGCCACCCTGCATCCGCTGGACGAGGTGACCATCGCCGTGGTCGGCAAGTACGTGGACCACCAGGACGCGTACAAGTCGGTCGGCGAGGCGCTCAAGCACGGCGGCCTGCGCCAGCGCACCCGGGTCAACCTGAAATGGCTGGAGGCGCAGGACCTGGAAGGCAGCGACCTGTCCGCGCTGAAGGACGTGGACGGCATCCTGGTGCCGGGCGGCTTCGGCGACCGCGGCTTCGAGGGCAAGGTGCTGACCGCGCAGTACGCGCGCGAACACGGCGTGCCTTATTTCGGCATCTGCTATGGCATGCAGGCCGCGGTGGTCGATTACGCGCGCCACGTCTGCGGCCTGGAAGGCGCCAACAGCACCGAGAACGACAAGCTGTCGCCGCACCCGGTGATCGGCTTGATCACCGAATGGCGCACGGCGACCGGCGAGGTCGAGAAGCGCGACGAGAAGTCTGACCTCGGCGGCACCATGCGCCTGGGCCTGCAGGAGCAGCGCCTGAAGCCGGGCACGCTGGCGCGCGAACTGTACGGCAAGGACGTGGTCGGCGAACGCCACCGCCACCGCTACGAGTTCAACAACCGCTACCGCACGCAACTGGAAGACGCGGGGCTGGTGATTTCCGCCAAGTCGATGGACGACCTGCTGGTGGAAATGGTCGAACTGCCGCGCAACGTGCATCCGTGGTTCCTGGCCTGCCAGGCGCATCCGGAATTCCTGTCCACCCCGCGCGACGGCCACCCGCTGTTCGTCGGCTTCATCCGCGCCGCGCGCGAGTGCAAGTCGTTTAAAAGCGGGGCAGGCGGCAAGCTATTGAAGGAAGCGCGGGCGTGAGCGATGGTGGACCCGCCCTGGCGCGCAGTTCCACGACGTTACCCGAATCCCGGCGCCGTGCCTCGGAAGCACGGCGTCGCCGCATCCAATTCCAACACTGACGAACCGACGATCCGATGACCAGCATCGCCAAGATCCACGCCCGCGAAATCCTCGATTCCCGCGGCAATCCCACCCTCGAAGCCGAAGTCACGCTCGGCGATGGCTCGTTCGGCCGCGCCGCGGTGCCGTCCGGCGCTTCCACCGGCACCCGGGAGGCCGTGGAACTGCGCGACGGCGACAAGACCCGCTACCTGGGCAAGGGCGTGCGCAAGGCGGTGGAGAATGTCAACACCGTCATCGCCGCCGCGGTGAAGGGCTTCGACGCCTTCGACCAGGAAGGCCTCGACCGGCGCATGATCGACCTCGACGGCACCGAGAACAAGGGCCGCCTGGGCGCCAACGCGCTGCTGGGCGTGTCGCTGGCCAATGCGCACGCGGTCGCCGCGTCGAAGAAGGCGCCGCTGTGGCAGCACCTGTCCGACACCACCGAGTCGCGGGTCGAACTGCCGGTGCCGATGATGAACATCATCAACGGCGGCGCGCACGCCGACAACAACGTCGACTTCCAGGAATTCATGGTGCTGCCGGTCGGCTTCGGGTCGTTCTCCGAGGCGCTGCGCGCCGGCGTCGAGATCTTCCACGCGCTGAAGTCGGTGCTGAAGGGCCACGGCCTGAGCACGGCGGTCGGCGACGAAGGCGGCTTCGCGCCGGATTTCCGCAGCAACGTCGAGGCGCTGGACACCATCCTCGAAGCCATCGGCAAGGCCGGCTACACCGCCGGCGAAGACGTGCTGCTGGGCCTGGATGCGGCTTCCAGCGAATTCCACGACAACGGCAAGTACAACCTGGTCGGCGAGAACAAGCGCCTGGGCAGCGAGCAGTTCGTCGACTTCCTCGCCGACTGGGCCGCGCAGTACCCGATCGTCAGCATCGAGGACGGCATGGCCGAGGACGACCAGGCCGGCTGGAAGCTGCTGACCGAGCGCCTGGGCGGCAAGGTGCAACTGGTCGGCGACGACAACTTCGTCACCAACCCACGCATCTTCAAGGAAGGCATCGAGGCGGGCATCGCCAACGCCATCCTGATCAAGGTCAACCAGATCGGCACGCTGACCGAGACCCTGGAAACCATCGCGATGGCGCATCACGCCGGCTACGCGGCGGTCGTCTCGCACCGTTCCGGCGAGACCGAGGACACCACCATCGCCGACATCGCGGTGGCGACCACGGCCACGCAGATCAAGACCGGCTCGCTGTGCCGCAGCGACCGCGTGGCCAAGTACAACCAGTTGCTGCGCATCGAAGAGGCGCTGGGCGGCGGCGCGCGCTATGCCGGCCGCAACGCCTTCGTTTCGTTGAAGAAGAAGGCCTGATCGGGGCGCGACGGCATGCGCGGCCTGCCCTGGGTGCTGTTGCTGCTGCTGGCGCTATTGGCGTTCCTGCAGTACCAGTTCTGGTTCGGCCGCGGCAGTTCCGGCGAAGTCGCCGCGCTGGCCAGCCAGGTCGAGCACCAGAAGCGCGAGAACGAGGGGTTGAGGGAGCGCAACGCCGCGCTCGCCGCCGAGGTCGAGGACCTGAAGTCCGGCGAAGCGGCGGTGGAGGAACGCGCGCGCAGCGAACTGGGCATGATCAAGCCGGGCGAGAAGTTCTACCGCGTGGTCGAACCGCCGGGCGGCGCGCCGGCCCCGGCCGAAACGCCGGAAACGGAGCAGAAACGCTGATGCGCGGCCTGTGGGCGGTGGTGCCGGCGGCGGGACGCGGCGCCCGTTTCGGCGGCGACACGCCGAAGCAATACCTGGAGGTCGACGGCCGGTCGTTGCTGGCGCATACGCTGGACGCGCTGCTGGCGCATCCGCTGGTCGAGGGCGCGGTCGTCGTGGTGTCGGGGAACGATCCCGACGGGTCGGCGCGGGCGGAGACGTTGCGGATGGCGGCGGCCGGCAAGCCGCTGCTGGCGGCCGTCGGCGGCGCGACCCGCGCGGCCTCGGTGCTTGCCGGCGTCGACGCCTTGCCGGACGAGGTGCGCGCCGACGATTTCGTGCTGGTGCACGATGCGGCGCGGCCGAACCTGGCGCTGGGCGATCTGCAAAAACTGATCGAGCGTGGCCGCGAGGATCCGGTCGGCGCGATCCTCGCCGCGCCGGTGCGCGACACGCTCAAGCGCGCCGGCGACGACGGCGGCATCGACGCCACCGAGTCGCGCGAGCGCCTGTGGCGCGCGCTGACCCCGCAGATGTTCCGGCGCCTGCAACTGTCGAAGGCGCTGGAGGACGCGGCCAGGGCCGGCGTCGAGGTCACCGACGAGTCGATGGCGATGGAGCGCCAGGGCCTGCGCCCGCTGCTGGTCGAGGGCAGCGAGGACAATTTCAAGATCACCACGCCGTCCGACCTGGCGCGGTTCCGCTTCGTCCTCTCGCAACGCCCATAGGCGCAGGCAAGGCGCGCCGCCACCGGCTACGATATCCGCATGACCAACATCCGCATCGGCCAGGGCTTCGACGTGCACGCGTTCGGCGAAGGCGACCACGTGATGCTCGGCGGCGTGCGCGTGCCGCATGTGCAAGGCGTGCTGGCGCACAGCGACGGCGACGTGGTGCTGCACGCGCTGTGCGACGCGATGCTTGGCGCGCTGGCGCTGGGGGACATCGGCGTGCATTTCCCGCCGAGCGACGACAGGTGGAAGGACGCGGACAGCCGCGCCTTCGTCCGCCATTGCAACGGACTGATCGCCGCGAAAGGCTGGAAGGTCGGCAATGCCGACGTGACCGTGATCTGCGAACGGCCCAAGATCGGTCCGCATGCGCCGGCGATGCGCGAGGTCATCGCCGCCGACCTGGGCGTCGGCATCGACGACATCGGCATCAAGGCCACGACCAGCGAGAAGCTCGGCTTCACCGGGCGCGGCGAGGGCATCGCGGCGCAGGCGGTGGTGTTGCTGGTCAGGGCATGAGTTCGGAACTCCCGCGGGCCTTCGGCCCCGCCGTCCTCGCGGCGAAAATCCGCACCGCGCCCGAGGATTTCTTCGTCGAGGAACTCCCGGCGTTCGAGGCGGCCGGCGAGGGCGAGCACCTGCTGCTGACGGTCGAGAAGCGCGGCCTCAACACCGCCTTCGTGGCGAGGGAACTCGCGCGCTGGGCGCGCATTCCCGAGATGGGCGTCGGCTACGCCGGGCTGAAGGACCGGCATGCGGTCACCCGGCAGCGGTTCAGCGTGCACCTGCCGAAGAAGATCGCGCCGCCGCTGGAAACCCTGCAGGTCGAGGGGCTGCAGGTCCTCGAATCCACGTGGCACAACCGCAAGCTGCCGCGCGGCGCGTTGGCCGGCAACCGTTTCGTGCTGGTGCTGCGGGAAGTCGTCGGCGACGAAGCGGCGATCGCCGGGCGGCTGCGGGCGATCTCGTCGCGCGGGTTGCCGAACTGGTTCGGCGAGCAGCGCTTCGGCCGCGACGGCGGCAACGTGGCGCAGGCGCTGGCGATGTTCGAAGGGCGCCGCGTCAAGCGCGAGCAGCGTTCCTTGCTGCTGTCGGCGGCGCGCTCGGAACTGTTCAACCGCGTGCTGGCCGCGCGCATCGCCGGCGACGCGTGGGACAAGCCGCTCGAGGGCGAGGTGTGGATGCTCGATGGCAGCCGCAGCGTGTTCGGTCCCGAGCCATGGAGCGAGGCGCTGGCGCGGCGGTTGGCGGATTTCGACATCCATCCCAGCGGCCCGCTGTGGGGAAGCGGGGATCTGCGCAGCGCGGGCGAGTGCGCGCGGGTCGAACTGGCGGCGGTTTCCGACGATGTCGCGCTGCGCCTGCGCGGCGGGCTGGAATCCGCCGGCCTCAAGCAGGAGCGTCGCGCGTTGCGGCTGAAGGTGGCGGGACTGGCATGGGAATGGCCGGACGCAACGACCTTGAGGCTGTCGTTCGCCTTGCCGCCGGGCAGCTATGCGACGGCGTTGTTGCACGAGTTGGGGACGGTCTGAATCCTGCTTTTGCCCGTCATTTCCGCCTTCGCGGGAATGACGGGCAAAACATCACGCGCGCCGCAGCAACACCAGCACCGCGCCGGTGCCGCCCTGGTTCGGCGGTGCGGAGTGGAAAGCCAGCACGTCGTTGCGCTGGCGCAGCAGGCGGTCGACCAGGTTCTTCAACGCCGGCGCGCCGTCCTGCGACTGCAGGCCCTTGCCGTGGACGATGCGCACGCAGCCGAATTCGTGGTCGTGCGCTTCCTTCAGGAACTGCCGCAGCAGGCCCTCCGCCTGCAGGACGGTGGCGCCATGCAGGTCCAGTTCGTCCTGCGCCGAGAATTGCCCGCGCTTGAGCCGCCGGAATACCGGCGGCGGCAGCGAATCGCGGCGATGGCTGAGGACGTCCCCGGCCTGCAGCAGCGCCATTTCGTCCAGCCCGCGCTGGAATTCGGATCGCGCGTCGATCTCGTCGCGCTCGGCCATCCGCGCGCGCGGCTTCGGCGGCGCCTTGCGCGGCGGGGCCGGCGCGGCGGCCAGCGGCTTGACCGGGCCGATGGCGCTGCGGAACAGGGCCGTGTCGTCTTCGTCGTCGGGGAATTTCGCCATGCCGCAAGGATAGAGCGTGTCGCGCGCCTTGGGCGCGGCATGCCGCCACGGGCTTCCGGTATCATGGCCGACCATGAGGGAACGCCTTTGCGCATGAGAATCCTGGTCAGCAACGACGACGGCGTGGACGCACCGGGCATCCACGCCCTGGCCGACGGCCTGCGCGGCGCGGGGCACGAAGTCTGGATGGTCGCGCCCGACCGCGATCGCTCCGGCGCCAGCAATTCGCTGACGCTGGACCTGCCGATCCGCACCAAGCGGCTGGATGCGCACACCATCCGCGTCAACGGCACGCCGACCGACTGCGTGCACCTGGCGCTGACCGGCATGCTCGAGTTCGACCCGGACATCGTCGTGTCCGGCATCAACAATTCGGCCAACCTCGGCGACGACGTGATCTATTCCGGCACCGTGTCGGCGGCGATGGAAGGGCGCTTCCTCGGCCTGCCGGCGGTGGCGATGTCACTGGTCACCACCGACCACGTGGCGCGCAACTACGCCACCGCCGCGCGCGCTGCGGTCGAGATCGTCGCGCGGCTGAAGGCGGATCCGCTGCCGGCCGACACCATCCTCAACGTCAACGTGCCCGACCTGCCGTGGGACGAGGTGGCCGGGTTCGAGGTCACCCGGCTCGGCAACCGCCACCGTTCGGAGCCCTGCCTGCCGCAGAACGATCCGCGCGGCGGCGTCGTGTACTGGATCGGCCCGGCCGGCCCCGAGCAGGACGCCGGCCCCGGCACCGATTTCCATGCCGTGCGCACCGGCAACATCTCGATCACGCCGATCCACGTCGACCTGACCCGTTTCCAGGCCCTGGACAAGGTCGCCAGTTGGGTCGGCGGGCTGACCGCGGCGCTGGAGAACGGCGCATGATGTCGCGCCTGCGCCTGCAGCCCGAGGCGGTCGGCCTGGGTATGACCTCGCAGCGGGTGCGCGACCGCCTGGTGCAGCGCCTGCGCGACGGCGCCCACAGCGGCGGCGGCATCGTCAACGAGAACGTGCTCAACGCCATCCGCACCGTGCCGCGCCACCTGTTCGTGGACGAGGCGCTGGCCACGCGCGCCTACGAGGACACCGCGCTGCCGATCGGCCACGGCCAGACCATCTCGCAGCCGTGGGTGGTGGCGCGCATGACTGAGGCGCTGCTGGACGTCGCGCCGCCGCACAAGGTGCTGGAAGTCGGCACCGGCTCCGGCTACCAGGCCGCGGTGCTGGCCGCGCTGGGCATGGAGGTCTACACCGTCGAACGCATCGGCGACCTGCTGCGGCAGGCGCGCAAGCGTTTCCGCACGCTCGGCCTGAACGTGCGCAGCAAGCACGACGACGGCCGCATCGGCTGGCCGGAACACGCGCCGTTCGACGCCATCATCGTCACCGCGGCGGGCCCGGCGCTGGTGTCCGCATTGGTCGAACAACTCGCGATCGGCGGGCGCCTGGTCGCGCCGGTCGGCGGCGGCGGCACGCAGTCGCTGGTCCGCTTGACCCGGCGCGCGGACGGCGGCGTCGACCAGGAAACGCTGGCCGCGGTCACCTTCGTTCCCCTGCTGTCGGGCACGCTGGACTGATGAAACTGTTCGGGCCGCTGTACGAACGCGCGATCGGCTGGGCCAAGCATCCGCGCGCGCCGGCGCTGCTGACCGTATTGAGCTTCTTCGAGGCCATCGTCTTTCCGGTGATGCCCGAGGTGATGCTCGCGCCGATGGCGCTGGCGCAGCCGAAGCGCGGCTTCTGGTTCGCCACCCTGAGCCTGGCCGGATCGATGGCCGGCGCGATGGTGGGTTATTTCCTCGGCCACTACGCGTTCGCCGCGCTGAAGCCGCTGTTCGCCGCGCTGGGCATGCTGCCGGCGATCGAATCGGGCATCGTCACCGTGCAGGCGAAGATGGCCGAATCGCCGTGGGCGGTGTTCGCGTTCCTGGTGCTGGGCGGTTTCATGCCGATCCCGATG
This sequence comes from Pseudoxanthomonas sp., assembly GCA_047601245.1. GTDB lineage: Bacteria > Pseudomonadota > Gammaproteobacteria > Xanthomonadales > Xanthomonadaceae > Pseudoxanthomonas_A. The sequence continues at coordinate 1,069,215 of JASGJU010000002.1, read as the reverse complement.
AAGGTGTTCACGTGGGCTTCGGGTATCGTCGGCGTGCCCATGCTGCAATACGTGCCGAGCATGCTGATCGGCCGCGCCAAGCGCGTGTACCTGCTGGCGCTGGCGATCCGCCTGGGCGGCGAGAGGGCCGGGGCGCTGCTGCGGCGCTGGATAGAGCCGCTCGGCTGGGCCGCCAGCCTGCTGCTGGTCGCGCTGGTCGGCTGGGTGGTGTGGAAGGCGAAGTTCGCCGGTTGACCCGGATGAGGAATCCCGGATGAAGCATGGAGAAGGCAGACGGATGAATCCCGCGCGCAACGCACTGGTCCAGGTTTCCGTTCTCGCGCTGGCGCTGGCGGCGCTCGCCGGTTGCGGCACCACCACGGTGGTGCGTTCGCCATCGGCGTCCGGCGGCAAGGCCGTCGTCTCCCAGCCCAAGTACGGCGCCACCACCCAGGTGCAGAAGGGACAGACGCTGTACCGCATCGCGGTCAACAACGGCATCAGCCCGATGGACCTGGCGCTGTGGAACAACATCCCGCCGCCGTACACGATCTATCCGGGGCAGAGCTTGCGGCTGTATCCGCCGGGCTCCTCGTCGGGAAAGGTCGCATCGGTCACGGCCCCCGCCGGCAAACCGGCCACGACCCCGACGCGTCCGCCGACGACTTCGACGCCGGCCGCTTCCGCACCCACGCCCGCGCCGCCGGCCGCGCCGGCGCGAAGCAATTTCAACTGGCGCTGGCCGACCGAAGGGCAGGTGATCGGCACCTTCGCCAACGGCGACGCCACCCGCCAGGGCATCGACATCGCCGGCAGCGGCGGCCAGGCCGTGCGCGCGGCGGCCGACGGCACCGTGGTGTATTCGGGCGCCGGGCTGGTCGGTTACGGCGAACTGATCATCGTCAAGCACGACGAGCAATGGCTGTCGGCCTATGGCCACAACCGCAAGCGCCTGGTCAACGAAGGCCAGATCGTCAAGGCCGGCCAGCAGATCGCCGAGATGGGCCGCAGCGGCGCGGCGCGCGACATGCTGCACTTCGAGATCCGCTACAACGGCAAGCCGGTCGATCCGCAGGATTATTTGCCGAGGAAGTGAGCAATGACGAAAGGGTCCGTACTGCTGGCTTTCCTGTGTTTTCCGTTTTTCGCCCACGCGACCGAACCTCCGGCGGCGGACAAGTGCGCCTACGACAAGGCGGCGATGCTGGCACTGGACGAAAATGCCTTCGACCAGGACGTGTCCAATGGCGGCGGCGGGTGGCGGGCGATCGGGAACATTCCCGGATGCGAAATAGCGGCTGCCGATCTGATCGCCGCGTACAAGCGCAAGCATGGATTGGATACGCCTATCCTGAACTGGCATGAGGGGCAAATGCGCGCAAGCGCCGGCCAGACCGAGCGTGCGATCGGCTTGTTGTCTGCGGCGAGGAAAGACGGTGAGCCCGGGCAGGAGGCATGGAACGAATACGTCGATGCAACGGTGGCGTTTCTGCGCAGGGACAGGCAGGGATTGCTGCGCGCGCGCGACCGGTTGGCGCAAGCTCCCATCCCGGAAGGCATGCCGCCGGTGAAGGATGGCTACATGGAACTGGAGGTGGGCAACGGGCAGACGATGAAAATGCGTTGGCCGATGAACATCGACGTGGTGGACGGGCTGATTGCCTGTTTCGACAAGCCGTACGATGAGGCTTATGGCGGGGAGTGCCGCCCCAAACCCTGATGCGGCCTACGCCGGGTTGAACAGGAATCCGGCGACCACCCGCCGTCCCTCGCTCGCCAGCACGTTGAACGTCCGCGCCGCGGCGGGGTTGGCCATCACCTCGATGCCGATCCCGCGGGTCAGGCAGACGGCCATCGCGGCGGCGGGCGGGAATACCTGCCGCTCGCCGGTGCCCAGCAGCACCAGCTCCGGGTCCAGCGCCAGCAGCGGCGCCAGGTGTTCGGCGGTCAGCGAGGTCGCCGGTCCGCTCGTCCATTGCTCGGTCAACTGCATCGGCGACAGGATGAAGCTCGACGTCAGCACGCGGTCGTTGACCCGCGCGCTGCGGCCGTCCGCGCCGAGCAGGACATAGGCGTAGTCGGGGATTTCGCGGTTCAGGTACATGCCGGTGCTGCGTTATGCGCGCGGCAACACGATCTGCCGCTGGTCCCTGGCCGGCCGGTACAGGATGGCGACGTGGCCGATGCGCTGCACCAGCGCGGCGCCGGTATGCCCGACGATCCCGGCGATCAGCGCGTCCCGCGCCTCGCGGTCCTCGGCGGCGACCTTGACCTTGACCAGCTCGTGGCGTTCCAGCACCTCGTCCAGCTCGGCCAGGAAGGCCGGGGTGACGCCCTTTCCGCCGGTCTGCAGCAGCGCCTTCAGGTCGTGGGCCTGGCCGCGCAGGAAACGGGTCTGGGCGGCGGTGAGCGCGGTCGGCATGCAGGAAAACGGGCTGTGAAGGGGGTTCAGGGTATCATGGCGGCCCGATTCCCCGCCGCTCCCCGCCCTCGTCCGCCTGCCGGGCAGGGAAACCCCGCATGGCCACCCGCAGCAAATCCAGCCAGCGCTGGCTGAAGGAACATTTCTCCGACCCCTACGTGAAGAAGGCCCAGGCCGAGGGGATGCGTTCGCGCGCGGCTTACAAGCTGGAGGAACTGGTCGCCCGCGACCGCCTGCTGAAGCCCGGCATGGTGGTGGTGGACCTGGGCGCGGCCCCGGGCGGCTGGTCGCAGTACGTCCGCCAAGCCTTGGGCGACAGCGGCCGGGTGGTGGCAATGGACATCCTGGAGATGCCGCCGCTGGCCGGGGTGGAGTTCCTTCATGGGGACTTCAGGGAAGACGGCGTGTTATCGCAACTGGAGGCGATGCTGAACGGGAAGCCGGTCGACCTTGTACTGTCGGACATGGCCCCCAATAAAAGCGGCATGGATGCGGTGGATCAGCCGCGGGCAATGCATCTGGCCGAGCTGGCGATGGATTTCGCCGACGGCCACCTCAGGCCCGGCGGCGCGTTCCTGATCAAGCTGTTCCAGGGCACGGGTTTCGACGACTACGTCCGCGAGCTGCGCAAGCGCTACGACAAGGTCGCGATCCGCAAGCCGGACGCCTCGCGCCGGCGGTCGCCGGAGGTGTATGCGCTGGGGCAGGGCAAGCGGCCGCAGCCGCGATGAACGAATTGCAGTAAGGTAGGCGAGAGGAACACCGGGAATCGAATGAGGATGAACGACTTGGCCAAGAATCTGTTGTTGTGGGTGGTCGTCGCCGTCGTGCTGATGGTGGTGTTCCAGAGCTTTTCGCCGAATCGCGGCGGCGGCGGCGGCGCGGGCGAAATCGCCTATTCGGACTTCCTGCAGGAAGTGAACAGCGGCCGGGTGCAGTCGGTGCAGTTCACCAACGACACCACGCTGGCGACCAACGCCATCGTCTACAAGCGCGCCGACGGCAGCACCGCCAGCGTCTACGGCCCGAAGGACGACGAGCTGATCAACGTGCTGGTCAACAAGAACGTGGTCGTGACCCGCGAGAAGCCCAGCAGCGGCATCTCGCTGGCGGCGATCCTGATGAACTTCCTGCCGGTGCTGCTGATCATCGGCTTCTGGATCTTCATCATGCGGCAGATGCAGGGCGGCGGCGGCGGCGCCAAGGGCGCGATGTCCTTCGGCAAGTCGCGGGCCAAGCTGCAAGGCGAGGACCAGGTGAAGGTGACCTTCGCCGACGTCGCCGGCTGCGACGAGGCCAAGGAGGAGGTCGGCGAACTGGTCGAGTTCCTGCGCGATCCGTCCCGGTTCCAGAAGCTGGGCGGCAAGATCCCGCGCGGCGTGCTGATGGTCGGCCCGCCGGGCACCGGCAAGACCCTGCTGGCGAAGGCCATCGCCGGCGAGGCCAAGGTGCCGTTCTTCTCGATCTCCGGCTCCGACTTCGTCGAGATGTTCGTCGGCGTCGGCGCGTCGCGCGTGCGCGACATGTTCGAGCAGGCCAAGAAGCACGCGCCGTGCATCATCTTCATCGACGAGATCGACGCGGTCGGGCGCCATCGCGGCGCTGGCCTCGGCGGCGGCCACGACGAGCGCGAGCAGACCCTGAACCAGTTGCTGGTCGAGATGGACGGCTTCGAGGGCGGCGAGGGCGTGATCGTCATCGCCGCGACCAACCGCCCGGACGTGCTCGACCCGGCGCTGCTGCGGCCCGGCCGCTTCGACCGCCAGGTCGTGGTCGGCCTGCCCGACGTCAAGGGCCGCGAGCAGATCCTGCGCGTGCACATGCGCAAGCTGCCGCTGGCCGACGACGTCGACCCGATGACGATCGCCCGCGGCACCCCGGGCTTCTCCGGCGCCGACCTGGCCAACCTGTGCAACGAGGCCGCGCTGTTCGCCGCGCGCGCCAACGAGAAGGAAGTGCGCATGGAGCAGTTCGACCGCGCGCGCGACAAGATCCTGATGGGCGCCGAGCGCCGCTCGATGGCGATGAGCGAGGAAGAAAAGACCAACACCGCCTACCACGAGGCCGGCCACGCCATCATCGGCCGGCTGGTGCCGGACCACGACCCGGTCTACAAGGTCACGATCATTCCGCGCGGCCGCGCGCTGGGCGTGACCCAGTTCCTGCCCGAGGGCGACCGCTACAGTTCCACCCGCGAAAGCCTGCACAGCCGCCTGGCCACGCTGTACGGCGGCCGCGTCGCCGAGGAACTGATCTTCGGCACCGACAAGGTCACCACCGGCGCGTCCAACGACATCGAGCGCGCGACCAAGATGGCCCGCAACATGGTCACCAAGTGGGGCCTGTCGGAGGAACTCGGCCCGATCGCCTACGGCGAGGAGGAGGACGAGGTGTTCCTGGGCCGTTCGGTGACCCAGCACAAGAGCGTTTCCGACGAGACCGCCCGCAAGATCGACGAGGTGGTGCGCGAGATCCTCGACAACGCCTATACCCGCGCCAAGACCATCCTGACCGAGAACATCGACAAGCTGCACCAGATGGCCAAGCTGCTGCTGGAATACGAGACCATCGACGCGCCGCAGATCGACGCGATCATGGAAGGCCGCGACGTGCCGCCGCCGGCGGACTGGGGCAAGACCGACAAGGGCCGCAAGCAGCCGCGTCCGCCGACGCCGATCGGCGGTCCGGCGGCGCAGACCTGACCGCGGCGTTGCCAGCCGCGCGACGAAAGGCCAGACTTTTGTCTGGCCTTTCTCATTTCCGGCGCCGGTCCCATGTTCGACACCACTCCGCAACTCGACTGCGCCGGCCGCATCCTCAAGCTCGACCGGCCGCGGGTCATGGGCATCGTCAACGTCACCCCGGATTCGTTTTCCGACGGCGGCGCGCACGACACGCTGGAGGCGGCGGTCGCGCATGGATTGAAGCTGGCGCAGGAGGGCGCGGACCTGCTCGACGTCGGCGGCGAGTCGACCCGGCCGGGCGCGGAGGAAGTGCCGCTGGAGGAGGAACTGCGCCGCGTGGTTCCGGTCGTCGAGCGGCTCGTGCGGGGGACCTCGCTGCCGGTCAGCGTCGACACCTGCAAGCCGGAAGTCATGCGCGCCGCGGTCGCCGCCGGCGCGGGCATGGTCAACGACATCTGCGGCCTGCGGCGTGCCGGCGCGCTCGATGCCGTCGCCGAACTCGGCGTGCCGGTCGTCATCATGCACATGCTGGGCGAGCCGCGCACGATGCAGGATGCGCCCGAATACGACGACGTGGTCGCCGAGGTGCACCGCTTCCTGGCCGAACGCATCTTCGCCGCCGAAATGTCGGGGATCGCGAAGAAGAACATCGTCGTCGATCCCGGTTTCGGCTTCGGCAAGACCACCGTGCACAACCTGGCGCTGCTGGCGCAGTTGCGGCGTTTCACCGAACTCGGCGTGCCGGTGCTGGCGGGGCTGTCGCGCAAGCGCAGCATCGGCGAAATCACCGGCCGCGACGCGCCGGCGCAGCGCGTCGCCGGTTCGGTCGCGGCGCACCTGATCGCCGCGCAGAACGGCGCGGCGATCCTGCGCGTGCACGACGTCGCCGCCACCGTCGATGCGCTGAAGGTCTGGAACGCGGTCGCCGCGACGCCGCTGCCGCGCAAGGACGCGAAGCCGGCGATCGCGTGGCCGGACGATTGATGCCCGCCGACGTCCGCCCCCCCGCCATCGCCCTGATGGGCCCGACCGCGTCGGGCAAGTCGGCGCTGGCGCTGGAATGGGCGCAGGAACTTGGCGGCGAAATCGTCAGCGTCGATTCGGCACTGATCTATCGCGGCCTGGACATCGGTGCGGCCAAGCCCAGCGCCAGGGAACGCGCAGCCGTCCCGCACCATCTGATCGACGTGCGCGATCCGTGGCAGCCGTATTCGGCCGCCGAATTCTCCGCGGATGCGCGGGCCGCGCTCGACGACATCGCGGCGAGGGGCAGGCTGCCGATCCTGGCCGGCGGCACCGGCCTGTATTTCCAGGCCTTGCTGCATGGCCTGTCGCCAATGCCGGAGGCCGACGCCGGCGTGCGTGCGGAAATCGCCGCCGAGGCGGAGGAACTCGGCTGGCCGGCGCTGCATGCCGAACTGGCGAAGATCGACCCGGATGCGGCGCGGCGGATCAAGCCGACCGACCCGCAGCGCATCCAGCGTGCGCTGGAGGTATTCCGGATCAGCGGCAAGCCGATCAGCGCATGGCAACGCGAAACGACGCGCGCGCGCTTCCCGTTCCGCGTGCTGAAGCTGGTCCTGGCCCCGCGCGAGCGTTCCGTGCTGCACGAAAGGATCGAGCGGCGCTTCGACGTGATGCTGGCCGCGGGATTTGTCGACGAGGTGCGGCGGTTGCGCGATCTGCCGGAATTGCGGGCGCATCCGGCGGCGTTCGACCTTCCCGCAATCCGCGCGGTCGGCTATCGCCAGGCGTGGCAGCACCTGGACGGGGCCACCGACGCGGCGGAATTCCGCGACCGCGCGATCTTCGCCACCCGCCAGTTGGCCAAGCGCCAGTCGACCTGGTTGCGGGGCGAACTGGACGCCCGCTGGTTTGATCCGCAGCGCGACACGGGGACGTTGCGGCAGGCGCTGGATTCGTTCCTGGGCCGGGATCCGTGACCCGATAGGCTGGTCAAACGCGTCTGGTTGTGTAACATCGGGCGACCGGGGTGGCGCGTGGGGAAAACGCAGAGCCGCGCCGGCAATAAGAACGAGCCTTCCTTCGAGCAGGCCAGGAGTATTAGAAAAATGTCCAAGGGGCAGTCCTTGCAGGATCCTTTCCTGAATGCGTTGCGGCGCGAGCGGGTGCCGGTGTCGGTGTATCTGGTCAACGGCATCAAGTTGCAGGGCACCATCGAGTCTTTCGACCAGTTCGTGGTGCTGTTGCGCAACACGGTCAGCCAGATGGTCTACAAGCATGCGATCTCGACAGTGGTGCCGGCGCGCAACGTGCGGGTGGGGCCGGTGGCGCAGGGCGAGGAAGGCGATGAGGCGGCTGCCGAGGAGAGCGAATAGCCTTCGGTCTTTAACCTGATTCTTGCGAATCGGGGTTATGCCCGCCGGCTCCGCCGCTGCGGACGGGCCCGAAGTCAAAATCAATGGCAACGGCAAAAACCTGCCTGCATTGAATCCTTGGCGCTCTTTGCGGACATAAAAACGCTGCTGCCCTTTGTTTTCCGGCTTCCAGCCCCCACACTTGGCTGATGTTCGAAAGATCGAAAAAGGGCGAGCACGCGCTGCTGATCCTGCCGCATGCGGGGCCGTTGGCCGACGACGTGGTCGAGGAGTTCGCCGAATTGGCGCGTTCGGCCGGGGCCACCGTCGCCGGCACGGTCACCGCGCGCATCGACCGGCCCAATCCGTCCACCCTGATCGGCAGCGGCAAGCTGGAGGAGGCCAAGGTCGCCGCCGATGCCGCCGAGGCCGACCTGGTGCTGGTCAATTTTGGGCTGTCGCCGGGCCAGGAGCGCAACCTGGAGAAGGCGCTGCAACGCCGGGTGCTGGACCGCACCGGGCTGATCCTGGACATCTTCGCCCAGCGCGCGCGTTCGCACGAAGGCAAGCTGCAGGTCGAATTGGCGCAGTTGCGGCACATGGCGACGCGACTGGTGCGCGGCTGGACCCACTTGGAACGCCAGCGCGGCGGTTCCATCGGCTTGCGCGGCCCCGGCGAAACCCAGTTGGAAACCGACCGTCGCCTGCTGCAGAAGCGCGTGGAGCAGTTGCAGAAACGGCTGGAAAAGGTCGAGGTGCAGCGCACGCAGATGCGCCGCGCCCGCGTACGCAGCGAACTGCCGCGGGTGGCGCTGGTCGGCTACACCAACGCCGGGAAATCGACCCTGTTCAATACGCTGACCGGCGCGGAAGCCTACGCCGCCGACCAGTTGTTCGCGACGCTGGATCCGACCGTGCGCCGCATCGAGCTGCCCGGCGGCGCAGTGGTGCTGGCCGACACGGTCGGCTTCGTTCGCGACCTGCCGCACGAACTGGTCGCCGCATTCCGTTCCACCCTGAGCGAAGCGCGCGAGGCCGACCTGCTGCTGCACGTGGTCGACGCCGCCGATCCGCTGCGCGACGAACGGATCGGCCAGGTCGATGAAGTGCTGAAGGAGATCGGCGCCGGCGACATCCCGCAACTGCTGGTCTACAACAAGATCGACCGCATCGACTTCATGCCCGATAAAAGCATGCAGCCGCGCCACGACGTGCCCGGCGAGGGCCACGAGCGGGTCTGGGTGTCCGCGCGCGACGGGCTGGGCATCGACCTGCTACGCGGCGTGCTGGCGCAGCGGCTGGGGTTCCGCCGCGTGCGCGGCAGCATCGACCTGCCGGCGCATTCGGCGCGGTTGCGTTCGCGATTGCATGCGCTGGGCGCGGTGCTGGGCGAGGACCACGACGAGCACGGCTGGCATCTCACCATCGACCTGGCGCTGGCCGATGCGCAGCGGCTGGCGGCGCAGGCCGGCGGGCATGCGCTGGAGGCGCTGCTGCCGGAGATGGCCGCCGAATAGGGCGCCGGGCCGGTTTTCCGGCCGTATCTTGTAGAATTCGGGAACGCGAAGGCCGAGGCCCGAGCGAACAATGGGAAATTCGGAGAGGGCATGGCCTGGAACACACCCGGCAGCGGTTCTGGCGGCAACGACAAGCGCAACCCGTGGAAGCCGCGCGGCAACGGCGCGGGCGACCTGCTAGCGCGGCTGCGCGGCCTGTTCGACGGTGACGGCGGCGGCTGGCGCTGGGCCGTCGTCGCGGTCGCCTTGCTGGTGCTGTTCAGCAGCTTCCAGTTGGTGGGCGAACAGCAGCGCGGCGTGGTGCTGCGCTTCGGCCAGTTCAGCCGGATCATGCAGCCCGGCCCCAACTTCAAGTGGCCGTGGCCGATCGAGAGCGTGCAGAAGGTCAACGCCACCCGCATCGAGACCTTCAGCAATACCGTGCCGGTGCTGACCCGGGACGAGAACATCGTCAGCGTCTCGCTGAACGTCCAGTACCGCATCGCCGACCCGCGCCTGTTCCTGTTCGGCACTCGCGACGCCGACGAGGTGCTCAAGCAGGCCGCGCAGAGCGCGGTGCGCGAACAGGTCGGCCGTTCCGACCTGGATACCGTGCTCGGCGCGCGCGGGCCGCTGGCGGTGTCGGCCAAGGAACGCCTGCAGGCCTCGCTGGACGCCTACCGCACCGGCCTGGTGGTGACCGAACTGAACCTGCCCGACGCGCGCCCGCCGGAGGAAGTGAAGCCGGCTTTCGACGAGGTGAACAGCGCACAGCAGATCAAGGACCGCCTGGTCAACGAGGCCGGCGCCTACGCGGCGCGGATCGTGCCGGAGGCCCGCGGCGAAGCGGCGCGCCGGCGCACCGAGGCCGAAGGCTACAAGGAGGCGGTGATCGCCAAGGCGCAGGGCGACGCCAGTCGCTACAGCCAGTTGTACGCGCAGTACAAGTCGGCGCCGGAGGTCACCCGCAAGCGCCTGTGGCTGGAAACCGTGCAGAAGGTGCTGGCGCAGAACCGCAAGGTGGTCGGCGGCGACGGCCGGCAACTGATCTACGTGCCGATGCCGGCGCCATCCGGCGCTGATGCGACGGCCGCGCCCGCTCCGGCGGCCACGGAACTGGTGATGCCGGCGGTGGAAAGCGCGGCGACGCCGCGCGAGAGCGTGCGCCCGACGCGCCCGGCCGGCCGCGAGGAGGTGCAACGATGAGAGCTTCCCTGATCGTCGCGGTGGCGGTGGCGGTGCTGCTGGGCCTGCTCGGCTCGGTCTACGTGGTGCGCGAGGACCAGACCGCGCTGGTGCTGAACCTGGGACGGGTGGTGCGCGCCGACATCCAGCCGGGCCTGCATTTCAAGTGGCCGCTGGTGGAAACGGCCAAGGTCTTCGACCGCCGCTTCAAGGTGCTGGAGACCCAGCCGGAGCGCTATCTGACCTCCGAACGCAAGGACGTCAGCATCGATTTCTTCGCGATCGGCTACATCTCCGACGCGCGTGCGTTCTATCGCGCCACCGGCGGCGGCGATGAGAAGGTGGCCGAGGCGCGGCTCGCGCCGATCATCACCGACTCGCTGCGCAACGAGATCAACGCGCGCACGCTGCAGCAACTGGTTTCCGGCGACCGCAACGAAATCGTGGCCGCGCAGTTGAAGGGCATCAACGAGGGCGCGGCGACGCTGGGGATGCAGATCGTCGACCTGCGGCTGAAGCAGATCGACCTGCCGACCGACAGCCAGGTCATCACCGACGTCTACGAGCGCATGCGCGCCCAACGCAAGCAGGTGGCCAGCAAGCTGCGCGCCGAAGGCGAGGAGCAGGCCCGCACCATCCGCGCCCAGGCCGACCGCGACCAGTCCGTGCTGGTGGCCGAAGCCGAGCGCGACGCGCAGAAGCTGCGCGGCGAGGGCGACGCCGAGGCGACCCGCGTCTACGCCCAGGCGACCGCCGGCGACCCCGGCTTCTACGCCTTCTACCGCAGCCTGGAGGCCTATCGCGCCTCGTTCGCCGACGGCAACGGCGTGATCGTGCTGGATCGCAACGATCCGTTCCTGCAATACCTTAAGTCGGACCGCTAAACGCCCGGATCGTGGAATCAGCGTGCTCTCCTTCTTCCCTCTCGCGGGGAGAAGGAGAAGCAGCCCCATCCCCACGCAAATCCCTGTAAAATCTTGCAAAGCCGGCCGGGGCGAGCGTCCCGCCGGCTTTTCCGTGTCCGGGCCGGTCGCGGCCGGCGTCGCCCCGATGGCGGCGTCACCCCGCTGCAACCGTCCCGGCGCGATCATCCACGGCGGCCCCGATGGCCGCCAGCAAAGGAGTAAACCCGTCATGGGTCAGTCAGTCGTGGTTCTGGGCGCCCAGTGGGGCGACGAAGGCAAGGGCAAGATCGTCGATCTGCTCACCGAGGAAATCGGCGCCGTGGTGCGCTTCCAGGGCGGGCACAACGCCGGCCACACCCTCGTCATCGGCGGCAAGAAGACCGTGCTGCACCTGATCCCGTCCGGCATCCTGCGCGAGGGCGCGCTGTGCCTGATCGGCAACGGCGTGGTGCTGAGCCCGGCCGCGCTGCGCAAGGAGATCGAGGAACTGGAAGCCAGCGGCGTCGAGGTGCGCAGCCGCCTGAAGATTTCCCCGGCCACGCCGCTGATCATGCCGTACCACATCGCCCTGGACCAGGCGCGCGAGAAGGCCGCCGGCGGCAAGGCCATCGGCACCACCGGCCGCGGCATCGGCCCGGCCTACGAGGACAAGGTGGCGCGCCGCGGCATCCGCGTCGCCGACCTGCATTACCCGGACCAGTTGGCCGAAAAGCTGCGCGCGGCGCTGGACTACCACAACTTCGTGCTGACCCAGTACCTCGGCGTCGACGCGGTCGACTACCAGCAGACGTTGGACGAGGCGCTGGCCTTTGGCGAATACGTCGAGCCGATGAAGGCCGACGTGGCCGGCATCCTCCACGACCTGCGCAAGCAGGGCAAGAAGGTGCTGTACGAAGGCGCGCAGGGCGCGCTGCTGGACATCGACCACGGCACCTATCCCTACGTCACCAGTTCCAACACCACCACCGGCGGCGCGCTGGCCGGCAGCGGCGTCGGCGCCGACGCCATCGACTACGTGCTCGGCATCGCCAAGGCCTACGCCACCCGCGTCGGCGGCGGCCCGTTCCCGACCGAACTGGACGACGAAGTGGGGCAGGGCATCCGCGACCGCGGCGCCGAATACGGCGCTTCGACCGGCCGCCCGCGCCGCTGCGGCTGGATGGACATCGTCGCGCTGAAGCGCGCCGTCGCGATCAACGGCATCAGCGGATTGTGCATCACCAAGCTCGACGTGCTCGACGGCATGGAGAAGCTCAACGTCTGCATCGCCTACGAATACCACGGCAAGCGCAGCGAATACGCGCCGCTGGACGCGCAGGGCTGGGAAGAGTGCACGCCGGTGTACCTGGAGTTCCCCGGCTGGAGCGAGAACACCCACGGCGTCACCGAATGGGACAAGCTGCCGCCGGCCGCGCGCGCCTACCTGCGCGCGCTGGAGGAACTGGCCGGCTGCCCCATCGCCATCGTCAGCACCGGCCCGGACCGCGAGCATACGATGGTGTTGCAGGATCCGTTCGCATAGCAGGAAGCCGCTGCGAACCCGTAGGCTTCGCGCTGCGATCGCAGCGTCTTGAATGCAGGTCGCGTCGTTGGTCCGGCGCGGTCGCATTCGCCGGCGTCCGCCGTGCAGGGAGCACTGGGTGGCTCGTCGGGAAAGTGCTAGCATCCTTGGCCGACATCAACCACGAACCGGCCGCATGTCGCGAGAGTCCAGGCAGCCTCATTCCCCGATTGCCCTGTTGCTGGCCTGCACGGCGCTCGGCGCGGGCGGGTGCGCCTCGGCGCCCGACCGGACCGACGCCGCGGGCGTCTGCAAGGATGACGGATTGGAGTGGGCGATCGGGCAGAAGGCCGAAGAGCCGGTCATGCGACGCCTGTACGTCGAGAGCGGCGCCGGACTGGTCAATCCGATCGGGCCGCATTCGGTCGTCCGTGGCGATGCACGCAACGATCGCCTGCGCGTCTACTTGGACAAGGACAACACGATCGTGCGGGTGAGCTGCGAATAACCGGCGGCCGCCCGCGACCCGTCGCGCCGGTCGGAGATGCCAAGGAAACGGAACGGGCTCTGTCGCGAGGGCGATTCAGGGCCGTGGTGGAGCATCAGTGCGCCGCGGCCACTTCGCCCAGGCCTCGAGGAGGAACGAGACGGCTACCAGCCCCGAGCCGAGCGCGCCCAGGAGCTGGAACCACGGATTCTCGAAGACCTTGTCGGCTAGGTCGTCTTCCCGCAGTTGCAACCGCAGCAGGCGGATCTCGCGGGCGACGGCGTCCGCCGGGCGGCTTTCCGGCGCCGTCGCGGCCTCCGCGTCGATGCGCGCCTTGGCCTGGCCCGTGCGTTCCCGCGCCTCGGCGTTGGCGTGATACTCCGACATGCCGACCACCAGGCTGGTCAGCAGGATCAGCAGGAAGCCGATGCCGCGCAACAGGGGCGGCAGGTGGTCCCGCGTGCGCGGAAGGGGCGTCAGCATCTGCCGGTCGTTCCGCTGCACAGGGTCGCTCAGGGGGACGGTGCGTGCGCTTTCCTGCCCAGCTCGATGAGCATCCTCGAAGCCAGGTAAAGCCGCGGCGCGATGGAGTCGATCTCCACGTATTCGTCCCGGGCGTGGTATCCCCAGCCCGCGAGGCCGAGGCCCTCGAGCACGGCCGGATGCCCCGAGCGGCCCGCGAAGCCGGCGTCGGTGCCGCCGTTGGTCCCCGGGTGCATGAGCAGTTGCCGGCCGTCGAGTTCGGCGTAGATGTCGCGGGCGAGATCGGCCAGCGCCTGGCCGCGGGCTCCCGCCGCGTAGATCGGGCGCAGCGGTTCGAGCGTCACCCGGGTCGTGGTGTCCGGCACCAGGCCCGTTTCTCCGACCTTGGCCTGCAGCGCGGCCAGCAGCTTGTCGTTCGCGTCCGGCGCGGTCACGCGCACGTCGCCGATCGCTTCCGCGCTTCCCGGGATCTGGTTGCGCGCCGAGCCCGCGCTGGCGGTCGTCCAGTTCAGTTGCGCGCCGTCGACGCCGGCGGCGATGTCGCGGGTCTGCAGCAGGCGGTCCGCCAGTTCGATCAGGGCGTTGCGTCCCTGTTCCGGCGCCGCGCCGGCGTGCGCCGACCGTCCCTCGACCGTCATCGTGACCTGCGAGGTTCCGGCTGCGCCCAGCAGCACGCCTTCGTGCTGGATCACGGCCTTGGCCGGGGAGGGCTCGAACGACAGCACCACGTCCTGCGCTTCGCCGAGCCTGGCGATGGTCTCGCCGGAACCGGGCGAACCGATTTCCTCGTCCGGATTGAACAGCACGGTGATTCGCGCGTAATCGTTCCAGCCCGCCGCGCGGAGCAGTTTCAGCGCGTGCAGGATGACGGCCACGCCGCCCTTGTCGTCCGCGATCCCGGGGCCGTACAGGAAATTGCCGTCGCGGCGGTACGGCTCGGTCCGGAGGATGCCCTTCCCGTAGACGGTGTCGATGTGCGCGATCAGCATGATCCTGAGCGTGCCGCTGCCGTCGAACACGCCGCGCACGATGTCGGGCCCGCCGGTCGCGGAGGCGATCCGGTCGGTCTTCGCCCCCAGTTCCGACAGGCGCCCGTCGAGGTAGACGGCGAGGTTCCCGAGCCCCTCGGCGTCCGCCGATCCCGATTCGGTCGTCACCAGGCGTTCCAGCGTTCCGATCACCGCGGCCTGTTCCGCGCGGGCCGCGGCCAGCAGCCGCGGGTCCGCTTCCGCGGCGTCCGCCCGCGGCAGGACGACGGCGATTCCCAATCCGAGCATGCCGGCGGCGTACAGGCCTTTCGTTGCGATGCGCATGGTTCGGCTCCGAAGCGTGGCGGGAAGTCGGCGTTGTTAGAACTGGTATTCCAGGCCGACGCCGGGCCCTGCAGGGTGGCGTCGAACTTGAATCCGTTCGACGTGGCGTAGTCGGTCGAGAGCAGGCGGTAACCGGCGACGAACGCAAGCCGGTCGCTGATGCCGTAGCCGGCCAGCAGCATCGCATCCGTGGACAGGTCGGATTCGCCCCTGCCCGCGAGAATCCAGCCGCCCCAAAACATCCGGTTCGCGAATGCGTGCCTACCCTTGACGCCGATCTGCAGGTCGAACCAGGTTTCCTGCTGCTCGCCGGAATACTGCTGCGGCACCGGCGGCGGCGGCGGAATCGGCAGCGCGTAGCCGAACCGGGTCCGCGCCGACCAGACGCGCGCGCCCGCGACCAGATCGAGGTAGCCGGTCGCGCTTTCCCGCCAGCGGTACTGGAACGCGACGAGGCCCGTGGCGGTGCGCGCCTTGAGCCGGATCGGGACCGCCGCACCGGCGACGGGCGCTTGCGCCGTCGTCGACAGCTTGACGAACATCGCGTCCGACAGGAGTCCGTACTCGCTTTTCCGGGCCTCGAACGTGCCCATTGCGCCGACGTCCAGGTGGTCCCATACGTCGCCGAAGCCCATGTTCGCATGCAGGTCGACCGGCAGCCGCCGATGCGCCAGGGTACCGTCGATCGCGGAGCCCCATAGATACGGCACGAAGCGGTACGTCCACGCATCGTTCCCGGCGTCCTGCGCCAGCGCGGAATGCGGCAGCGCCCACGACACGGCCAGCAACATCAGCTTGCCTCGCGAGTTCGGCATAACAGGCCTCTTGTCGTACCAAGGGCAAACCGTTCGGGCAGCGCTGCTGCGGCGTTTCATCGAAGGCCGCAATGGCCCGGCTACGCCGCACTGAGGGATTACCTCAGCACCAATCCCCGCCCGAGTCAAGTGACGGACAGGCGCAAACGCTGCGGGCGCCGGAGACGTTCGCCGGCGGCCGTCCGCCGGCGATCATGTGCTCGCCGTCATCGGTTCGACATCGAATACGGCTGCTGCGCCGGATCGGTGGCCCATGCCTTGTTCGGCTCCGCCTGCATGGTGAAGCGCAGTTCGCCGCCGGCCAGGATTTCCTCGTGGGTGAGCCAGGCGCGATCCAATGGCTTGCCGTTCAAGGTCGCGCCGCCGATGTAGGCATGCGCATCGTCCAGGCCTTCGGCGACGATGGCGAAACGCTTGCCATTGGGCAGGTTCAGCGTGGCTTGCGGCAGAAACGGGCGGCCGATGACGTACTGGTTGCTCCCTGGCGCGACGGGGTAGAAGCCCAGCGCGGTGAACACGTACCACGCCGACATCTGGCCGAGATCGTCGTTGCCGGCCAGGCCGTCCGGGCGCGCGGCGTATTGCGTGTCCATGATCCGCTTCAGCCGTGCCTGCGTGCGCCAGGGCTGGCCGGCGTAGGCGTAGAGGTAGGCGACGTGGTGGCTGGGTTCGTTGCCGTGCGCGTACCAGCCGATCAGGCCGGTGATGTCTTCCATGTGTTCGAAGATCTTCGGGTCGACTTGCGCGTCGAATACCTGGTCCAGCTTGTCCAGCAGCCTGTCGGCGCCGCCATGCGCGGCGGCCAGGCCGGCGACGTCCTGCGGTACGTACCACGAATACTGCCAGGCATTGCCTTCGGTGTAGTCGGTGCCGTAGCCGCTGGCGGTGGGGTCGAAGGGTTCGCGGAAGCTGCCGTCGCGCTTGCGTGCGCGCATGAAGCCGGTGGCCGGGTCGAAGGCGTGTTTCCAGTTGGCCGCGCGCTGGCCGAATTCGGCGGCGACGTCCTGCTTGCCCATCGCCTGCGCCATCCGCGCGATGGTCCAGTCGTCGAAGGCGTACTCCAGCGTCTTGCTCGCGGCTTCGCCTTCCTCGTCGATAGGCACCCAGCCCAGTTCGCGATATTGCGCGATGCCGTCGTAGGGGCCGTAGTCGGCGCTGGCGACCATCGCCTGCAGGGCTTCGTCGGCGTCGTAGCCACGGATGCCCTTCATGTACGCGTCAGCGATCACCGGCACGGCGTGGTAGCCGATCATGCACCAGGTTTCCAGGCCGTGGAACGCCCACACCGGCAGCACGCCGTACGGGCTTTCGCGGCGCGCCGCCAGCAGCGAATTGACCACGTCGTTTGTATGTTGTGGCGGTTGCAGCAGGGTCATCAGCGGGTGCAGCGCGCGGTAGGTGTCCCACAGCGAGAAGGTCGAATAGTTGGTCCAGCCCTTGGCCTGGTGCACGGCGTTGTCGGGGCCGCGGTAGCGGCCGTCGCTGTCCATGAACAGGGTGGGGCCGAGCATGGTGTGGTACAGCGCGGTATAGAAGCGCTTGCGCTGTTCGGCGTCGCCCTGCACATCGACCGCGCCGAGCGCTTCGCTCCACTGCCGCTTCGCCGCCGTGCGCACGCCGTCGAAGTCCCAGCCCGGCGCTTCGGCGTCGAGGTTGGCGATGGCGTTGTCCTCGCTGACCGGCGAGATCGACACCTTCACCAGCAATTGCTTGCCGGCGGCCTTGTCGAAGTCGAATGCGGCGACGAGTTGCCGGCCCTCGATCTGCGCACGCCGGCGCGGGTCCTTCTCGCCCGGCGGCGGGAAACCCCGGTAGGCCACGTCCTGTTCGGTGTCGTGCAGGTCGTGGCCGCTGGCCGGCAGCGAGAAGCGCATCGCGAAATATAGTTGCCGGCCCGGCGCCCAGCCGCGGGTCTCGCGGAAGCCGGTGACGGTGCCGTCCTCGCGAACGCGCAGGCGCGACCACAGCACCTTGCCGGGATAGTCGTACATGCTGGTGCGCAGGTCGACGACGACGTGCGCCGGCTTGCCGGCGGGAAAGGCGTAGCGGTGCCAGCCGACGCGCGCGCTGGCGGTGAGTTCGGCGCGCACGCCGCCGTCGTCCAGCGTCACCGCATAGTAGCCGGGTTGCGCGACCTCGGTATCGTGGCGGAAGCGCGAGGTGTAGCCGCTGCCGGGTTCGTCCACGTCGCCGCGCTCCAGTTTGGCTTCGCCGCTGAGCGGCATCAGCAGCACGTCGCCCAGGTCGGAATGGCCGGTGCCGGAGAAGTGCGTATGCGAGAAGCCGACGATGGTGCGGTCGTCGTAGCGGTAGCCGGCGGCCCAGCCGTAGCCCTCCTTGCGCGACTTGATCTGCGTGTCCGGCGACAACTGAACCATGCCGTAGGGTACGGTGGCGCCGGGAAAGGTGTGGCCTTCGCCGCCGGTGCCGATGAACGGATCGACCGCGGCGTAGGCCTCGTCGCCGGTGCCGGCTGCGTGGAGGGACGGCGCCAGCGTCGCGACCGTGGCCGCCAGCGACGCCGCCAGCCAGTTCCTGCGCCGGTGGCCTGTTCCGTTGCGATGCATGCCTTTCCTCCCGATTCGCGGAAAAACGGGAAGCTAACACGGCGCGCGCCGGCTTTGCCGGCATGCCGGTCCGGCGGCCATGGCATGACTTCTGGCGGTGCCCCGGGGTCGGGTGGGCGGGCGATCATCGTCCATTGTCCGGCCCCGTGCCTGTCCCGAGAGAGAGAAACCGCCGATGCGTCGTCCCCTGGTAACCGCCCTTGCGCTGGCCCTGGCCAGCCTGTCCGCCACCGCCGTGGCCCAGACCGATACGGCCGCCGCCAAGCTGGTCACCACCCAGTTGCCGCGCGACGTGCGTCCGCTGCACTACGACATCGCGGTGACGCCGCACGCCGACACGATGGACTATGACGGCCACGTCGACATCGACATCGAGGTGCTGGCCGCCACCGACCGTATCGTGCTGAACCAGTTGGACATGACCTTCTCCAACGTGGCGCTGGTGACCGCGAAGGGCGGCAAGAAGTTCGCCGCGCCGCAGGTCGCCGTGGACAACGAGGCGCAGACGGCGACCTTCGCCTTCGACAAGCCGCTGCCGGCGGGCCGCTATCGCCTGTCGATGGACTACGCCGGCAAGATCGGTACCCAGGCCAACGGCATCTTCGCGCTGGACTACGCCACTGACGCCGGCCAGAAGCGCGCCCTCTACACCCAGTTCGAGAATTCCGACGCGCGCCGCTTCGTGCCGTCGTGGGACGAGCCGAACTACAAGGCCACCTTCGACCTGGCCGCGACCGTGCCGGCCGCGCAGATGGCGGTCAGCAACATGCCGGTCGCCAGCCGCACCGAAACGGGCAACGGCCTGGTGAAGGTGAAGTTCGCGACCTCGCCGAAGATGTCCACCTACCTGCTGTTCTTCGGCGTCGGCGAATTCGAGCGCGCCACGGTCAAGGCCGACAATGGCACCGAGGTTGGCGTGATCGCGCAGACCGGCAAGGTGGATCAGGCCAAGTTCGCGCTGGAGTCGTCGAAGGACGTGCTGCGCGAATACAACGACTATTTCGGCGTGGACTTTCCGCTGCCCAAGCTGGACAACATCGCCGCGCCGGGCCGCAGCCAGTTCTTCAGCGCGATGGAGAATTGGGGTGCGATCTTCACCTTCGAATACTCGCTGCTGATCGATCCCAGCATCGCCACCGTCAGCGACGAGCAGCGCGTGTTCGAAGTGGCCGCGCACGAGATCGCGCACCAGTGGTTCGGCAACTTGGTGACGATGCAGTGGTGGGACGACCTGTGGCTGAACGAGGGCTTCGCCACCTGGATGGAGGGCCGCACCACCGCCAGGCTGCACCCGGAATGGAACATCGGCGGCGTCGACGCGGTCTACACCAGCCGCGGCGCGATGGGCCGCGACGCCATCGCCACCACCCATCCGGTGGTGCAGCACGTGGAGACCGTCGAGCAGGCCAGCCAGGCCTTCGACGGCATCACCTACGGCAAGGGCAGCGCGGTGATCGGCATGCTGGAGGACTACGTCGGTGCCGACGCATGGCGCGAGGGCGTGCGCAGTTACATCAGGAAGCACGCCTACGGCAACACCGCCACCGACGATCTGTGGGCGGAGATGGACAAGGTCGCGCCGGGCAAGCAGTTCATGCAGGTGGCGCACGATTTCACCCTGCAGCCGGGCATTCCGCTGATCAAGGTCGATGCCAAGTGCGATGACGACAAGACCGTGGTTTCGCTGAAGCAGGGCGAATACACCATCGATCGCCCGAACAAGGAACCGCTGCGCTGGCGCGTGCCGGTGAGCCTGCAGGCCGTGGGCGGCGAAAAGGCCGCCGTGCTGGTGGATGGCGAGGCCAGCGTCGAACTGCCCGGCTGCGACGCACCGGTGCTGGTCAACGCCGGCCAGAAGGGCTATTACCGCACGCTGTACTCGCCGGCGCAGTTCAAGGCGCTGGCCGCGAACTTCAACAAGCTGGTGGTGGTCGACCAGCTCGGCGTGATGATGGACGTGGGCGCGATGACGGCCGTCGGCCTGCAGCCGACCGCCAATTTGCTGGACTTGACCAAGTCGGTGCCGCTGGACGCTTCGCCGGATATCTGGTCGCAGGTGGCGGGCACGCTTGCCGGCATCACCGGCGTGTACGGCGACGACGACAAGGCGGCCGCGCCGGCCAAGCGCTACGCGCTCTCGCGGCTGTCGCCGGTGTTCGCGAAGCTGGGCTGGGAAAACCGCGACGGCGACAGCGCCGTGACCAAGCAGTTGCGCACGCGCCTGATCGGCCAGCTCAGCGGCCTGGGCGACGAGAAGGTGCTGGCCGAAGCTCGCCGCCGCTTCGCCGCGTCGGAAACCGACCCGTCGGCGCTGCCGGCCGACCTGCGCCGCACCGTGCTGGGCGTCGTCGCGCGCAACGCCGACGCCGCCACCTGGGACAAGCTGCACGAGATGGCGAAGAAGGAAACCTCGTCGATGATCCGCGACCAGTACTATGGCCTGCTGGCCACCGCCAAGGACAAGGCGCTGGCGCAGAAGGCGCTGGACATGGCCCTGACCGACGAGCCGGGGGCGACTAACAGCGCCGGCATGATCGCCGGCGTTTCGCGCGAACAACCGGACATGGCCTTCGACTTCGCCCTGGCCCACCGCGAACAGGTGGACAAGCTGGTCGATTCCACCTCGCGCAGCCGCTACTACCCGGCGCTGGGCTCGGGCTCCAACGACCCGAAGATGGTCGACAAGCTGAAGGACTACGCCGACAAGTACATCGCCCCGACCTCGCGCCGCGATACCGAGACCGCGATCGCCGGCATCCAGAACCGGATCAAGCTCAACGCCGCCCGTCGCCCGGAAATCGACGCGTGGCTGGAGAAGAACGCGAAGTAGGCAGGCATTCGCCCGGAAACGGAAAAGCCCCGCGAAAGCGGGGCTTTTTTTTCGTTTCGCGAAGCCGGCGCGCATCCTTCTTCCCCCGCTTGCGGGGAAAAGGATGGCGCAGGGGCTTACGCCTGGGCTTCTTCCCTGTACGCATCCACCGGGATGCACGTGCAGAACACGTTCTTGTCGCCGTAGACGTTGTCCACGCGCGCGACCGGTGGCCAGTACTTGTTCTGCTTCAGCGACGGCAGCGGGAAGGCGGCCAGTTCGCGCGGATAGGCGTGCGTCCATTCGCTGGCGCTGACGGCCGCGGCGGTGTGCGGGGCGTGCTTCAGCGGGTTGTCGTCGCGGTCCAGGCGGCCGTCCTCGATCGCGCGGATCTCGTCGCGGATCTGGATCATCGCATCGCAGAAGCGGTCCAGTTCGTGCAGCGATTCGCTTTCGGTCGGTTCGACCATGAGCGTGCCGGCGACCGGGAAGCTGAGCGTGGGCGCGTGGAAGCCGAAGTCGATCAGGCGCTTGGCCACGTCCTCGGCGCCGATGCCGGTCGCCTTCTCCAGCGGGCGCAGGTCGAGGATGCATTCGTGCGCAACCAGGCCGTTGCGGCCGGTGTAGAGCGTGGGGAAGTGCGGCGCCAGCTTCTTCGCGATGTAGTTGGCGTTGAGCAGCGCGACCTGGGTCGCCTTGCGCAGGCCGGCCGCGCCCATCAGCGCGATGTACATCCAGCTGATCGGCAGGATCGAGGCGCTGCCGAAGCTGGCGGCGCTGACCATCGCGCCGTTGCCGGTGCCTTGCGTGCGCACGCCGTCCTTGCCCAGCGTACCCGGCAGGAACGGGGCGAGATGCGACTTCACCGCGCACGGACCGACGCCCGGGCCGCCGCCGCCATGCGGGATGCAGAAGGTCTTGTGCAGGTTCAGGTGCGACACGTCCGAGCCCCACTTGCCCGGCTTGGCGACGCCGACCAGCGCGTTCATGTTGGCGCCGTCGGTGTACACCTGTCCGCCGTGCCTGTGCACTATCTCGCAGATCTCGACCACGTCCTCCTCGAACACGCCGTGGGTGGACGGATAGGTCATCATGATCGCGGCGAGGTTGGCCGAATGCTGCTCGGCCTTGGCGCGGATGTCGGCGACGTCGACGTTGCCGTTGGCGTCGCATTTGGTGACCACGACCTTCATGCCGGCCAGGTGCGCCGAGGCCGGGTTGGTGCCGTGCGCGGATTCGGGGATCAGGCAGATGTCGCGATGGCCTTCGCCGCGCGAAGCGTGCCAGGCGCGGATCGCCAGCAGGCCGGCGTATTCGCCCTGCGCGCCGGAGTTGGGCTGCAGGCTCACCGCGTCGTAGCCGGTGGCTTCCACCAGCATCGCTTCCAGTCCGTCGATCAGTTCCTTGTAGCCCTGCGCCTGGTCGGCGGGGACGAACGGGTGGATGTTGGCGAACTCCGGCCACGTCACCGGGATCATCTCGGCAGTAGCATTCAGCTTCATCGTGCACGAGCCCAGCGGAATCATCGTGCGGTCCATC
The DNA here is from genome assembly GCA_047601245.1 of Pseudoxanthomonas sp. Lineage (GTDB taxonomy): Bacteria > Pseudomonadota > Gammaproteobacteria > Xanthomonadales > Xanthomonadaceae > Pseudoxanthomonas_A. The sequence goes on along the minus strand of JASGJU010000002.1, from coordinate 1,046,712 downwards.
GCCAGGTCCTTGTCGGCCAGTTGGCGCAGGTAGCGCAGCAGTTCGTGTTCGCTGTGATGGGTGTTGAACACCGGATGGGTGAGGAAGGCGCTGCTGCGCTCCAGTTCGGCGGGGATCAGCGACGGCGCGTTCGCGTCCAGCGCGTCGATCGAGGGCAGGGTGGCGTCGTCGCCGCCGAAGATGCGCCACAGCAGCTCGATGTCGGCGCGGGTGGCGGTCTCGTCCAGCGAAATGCAGATGTACTCGCCCCACGCCTTGCGCAGGTTGGCGCCCAGCGACACCGCGCGCGCCATCAGCGCGTCGGTGCGTTCGCCGGTCTTCAGGCCCAGGGTGTCGAATGCGCTGTCGTGGTGGAACTGGTCGTAGCCCAGTTGTTGCAGGCCGGCCTTGAGGATGGCGGTCAGGCGCGCGACGCGGCGGGCGATGCGGGTCAGTCCCTCGGGGCCGTGGTAGACGGCGTACATCGAGGCCATCACTGCCAACAGCACCTGCGCGGTGCAGATGTTGGAGGTGGCCTTCTCGCGGCGGATGTGCTGCTCGCGGGTCTGCAGGGTCAGGCGGTAGGCGTGGTTGCCTTCGGCATCGACCGACACGCCGATCAGGCGGCCGGGCATCGATCGCTTGTAGGCGTCGCGGCAGGCCATGAACGCCGCATGCGGGCCGCCGAAGCCGAACGGCACGCCGAAGCGCTGGCTGTTGCCGATGACGATGTCCGCGCCCATCTCGCCCGGCGGCTTGAGCAGGGTCAGCGCCAGCAGATCGGTGGCGAACACGAACAGCGCGTTGTGCGCGTGGATGACGCCGGCGTAGCGGCCCCAGTCGTCGAGCCAGCCGCTGGAGGCCGGGTACTGCACCAGCACGCCGAAGAAGTCGCCCTTCTCCAGTGCGGCGTGGAAGGCATCGGCCGAGTCGGCCACCTCGATGGCCAGGCCCAGCGGCTCGGCGCGGGTGCGCAGCACTTCCAGCGTCTGCGGATGGGCGTCGCCGGAGACCAGGAAGGTGTTGGACTTCGACTTGGCCGAGCGCCTGGCCAGGGTCATCGCCTCGGCCGCCGCGGTGGCCTCGTCCAGCAACGAGGCGTTGGCGATCTCCATGCCGGTCAGGTCGGCGACCATCTGCTGGAAGTTGACCAGCGCCTCCATGCGGCCCTGCGAGATTTCCGCCTGGTACGGCGTATAGGCGGTGTACCAGGCCGGGTTCTCGAGGATGTTGCGCAGGATCACGTTCGGCGTATGCGTGCCGTAATAGCCCTGGCCGATGAAGCTGCGCAGCACCTTGTTCTTGCCGGCGATCGCGCGGATCTTCGCCAGCGCCTCGACCTCGGTCAGCGATTCGGGCAGGGCCAGCGGCGCGGCGGACTTGATCGAGCCGGGCACGATGGCGTCGGTCAGCGACTCCAGCGAGTCGTGGCCGACCGCGCGCAGCATCTGCGCGATCTCGGCGTCGTTGGGGCCGATGTGGCGTTCGACGAAGGCGGCGTGGTGTTCGAGTTCGCGCAGGGAGGGCTGGGACATGGGAAGGGCATCCGTGATGGCGGAAGGAAGCCGCGCGTGGACGCGCGTGCGTCGTGCCCCTCTGTCCTTTTGCCTGAGAGTTTGGAGGCGGCATCCGGGTGGAAACCGGCCTCGTGCCCCTTCGGCGCCGACGCGCGCACCGTGATGGCGCGGGCCGGTCTCTCCAGAGTTTGTGTTGCGGCGGTGGTATTCGGCCTGAGCGATTACGGGCGTTTGCGCCTTCGGCAGCGTCGGCTTGCGGCCGCCGCTTCTCCCACCTGTATTGCCCGGCGATTATAGCCGCTCCGGCCGCCGCGCCGGGATTCCGGGCAGGCCGATAACGTTTTCTGCATGAACGCGCCGCTAGAATGCCGGCCGCGCGGCGGGACGCCTCCGTTCCGTCGCGCGGGAGCCAGGATCGCGCTTCGATTCCAGCCGCTACGACGTCAAGCAACTGGAGCCGCGACATGGCGCAACGCATCCCCTTCCGTCTTTTCGACGCCGAAGTGCTCGGCAAGACCCGGCTCAGCCCGTCGCTGTCCCGGGTGGTGCTGGGCGGCGGTGACCTGGCCGACGCCTGCACGCTGGGGCCGGACCAGCGCATCAAGATATTCTTCCCCAACGACGCCGGCCGGCTGCAGGTGCCGCGTGGACCGGACTGGTACCCGCAATACCGCGCGATGGACCCGGCCGAACGCTCGCCGATGCGCACCTACACCATCCGCCGCATGCGCGAGGGCAGCGGCGAGATGGAAGTCGACTTCGTCCTGCATGGCGATGCTGGCCCGGCCTCGCGCTGGGCCTTGCGGGCGCGCCCCGGCGACAGGGTGGTGGTGATCGCGCCGGATCGCGCGCAGCCGGACCCGGGCGGGGTGGAATGGCGTCCGCCCGAAGGCGTACGCGAGGTCCTGCTGGTCGCCGACGAAACCGCATTGCCGGCGGGGGCCAACATCCTGGAAGGATTGGCCGCCATGCCGCGGCCGCCGGCGGTGCAGGCGTTCATCGAAGTGCCGCTGGCCGAGGACGCGCTGCCGCTGCCGGCGCCGCCGCAGGCGCGGGTGGTATGGCTGCCGCGGGCCACGGCGAGCGGCAGCCGGCCGCACGAGCATGGCGTGCGCCTGCTCGATGCGGTACGCGCAGCCGAATTCACGTCCGCCGGCGTGCCGGCGACCGTCGGCGGCGCGGTGGACGAGATCGACATCGACCGCGAGATCGTCTGGGAACGCGCCGCCGATGCGGCCTGCGGTTTCTACGCATGGATCGCCGGCGAGGCCGGCGTGGTGATGTCGATCCGCCGCCACCTGCTGGGCGAGCGCGGCCTGCCGAAGTCCGCGATCACCTTCATGGGCTACTGGCGCAAGGGGCGGGCGCTGGATTGAGGCCGAAGACCCGCACGGCGGAAGCGGCGCGATCCTATCGTTTCGCTTCCGCCGCGGCCGCCTGCCAGCCGCAGGTCTTGCCCTCGTTCTGCTGCTTCAGCCATTCGTCCAGTGGCGCGAAGTATTCCAGCAGCGGCGCGGCGTCCAGCTTGTCCTCGCCGGTCAACTGCTTCAGCGTCGCCTGCCACGGCTGGCTGGAACCCTTTTCCAGCATCGCCCAGAACTTCTGGCCGGCGGCCTTGTTGCCGTAGAACGTGCACTCGTACAGCGGGCCGGTGTGGCCCGCGGCCTCGCACAGGCCCTTGTAGAACTGGAACTGCAGCACGTGCGACAGGAAGTAGCGCAGGTACGGGGTGTTGCCCGGCACGTGATACTTGGCGCCGGCGTCGAAGAATTCCTCGCCGCGCGGCGTCGCCGGGGCCACGCCCTGGTACTGCGCCTTCAGCCGCCACCACGCGGCGTTGTACTGGTCCGGCTTGATCGAGCCGTCGAACACGCCCCAGCGCCAGTGGTCGATCATCAGTCCGAACGGCAGGAACGCGACCTTCGCCAGCGCCATGCGCATCTGCGCGTTGACCAGCGCCTCCTGGCTCTGCTGCTGTTCGTCGACCAGCCCCGCCGAGTGCAGGTACTGCGGCGTCATCGCCAGCACGATGGTGTCGCCGATGGCCTCGTGGAAGCCGTCGTTGGCGCCGCCCTGGAACAGCGGCGGCAGCTTGTTGTAGGCCAGGTAGTAATAGACGTGGCCCAGTTCGTGGTAGATGGTGGTGAAGTCTTCCTCGTTCGGCTGGATGCACATCTTGGTGCGCACGTCGCCGGCCATGTCGATGTCCCATGCGCTGGCGTGGCAGACCACGTCGCGCTCCAGCGGCTTGATGAACTGGGACTTGCGCCAGTAGCCGTCCGGCAGTTCCGGCATGCCCAGGCTGGCGTAGAAATCCTCGGCGCGTTCGGTCATCTGTTTCGCCACCGCCAGGCCGGCGGCGCGCTCGGCCATGAAGCGGCGCCCGGCATCCGCTTCGGGGCCGGCCTTCTTCAGTTCGGCGGCGTAGTCGGCCTGGTACTGCTTCTGCAGCGCGCCGGTGATGTCCAGTTCGCCGGCGTTGCGGTACGGCTGCAGCAGGTCCCACAGGTTGCCCCAGTCCTGCTGCCACATGTTGCCGGTCAGGTGCGCCGGCAGCAGGCCGCCCTCGACTTCGCCGCGCGCGCCGTACTGCTTGACCAGTTGCGTGCGGGCGTAGCAGTGCAGGCGTTCGTACAGCGGCTTGATCTGGCCCCACAGGCGGTCGGTCTCGGCGGCGATCTCGGCCGGCGGCATGTCGTAGCCGCTGCGCCACATCTCGCCGGCGTCGGCGTAGCCCATTTCCTTCGCGCCTTCGTTGACCAGTTCGGCGAAGCGCGCGTAGTCGGCCTTCATCGGCACCGAGACGGTGTGCCAGCCCTGCCATGCGTCCAGTTGCTTGTCGTAGTCGCGGCTGTTGGCCAGCACTGCGGACAGTTCGCCGATCTGCCGGCAGCGGCGCGCGTCGCCTTCGCCGGTGCAGTAGCTGCCGGCCCCGTACATGCGCCCCATGCGCGAGGCGATTTCGGCCAGTTCGGCCAGCTTGTCCGGGTCCTTCGGCGCGGGCATCGCGGTCATCTGCTTCAGCAAGCGGATGGCGCGTGCGGTTTCCGGTTTCATCTGCTGGCCGTCGAAGCGCTTGGCCTGCTCGATCCAGTCGTTGAGCTTGCCCAGGTAGCGTTCGTTGTACTTGGCTTCCAGCCGCTCGCTGTCGCTGTTGATGTAGGTGGCCGCCAGCCACTGCGACGAGGACAGCTCCGGATACAGTTCGCGGTATTCGTCGTTGACGCGGGCGACGAATTCGTCGGCGCTTTCGCCCTTCGGCGCCGCGGACGCATCCGGTTGCGCTTCTTTCTTGCAGGACGGCATCGAGGCCAGGCAGGCGCTGGCGAGGAGGACGGGCAGCAGGCGGCGTTTCACGGAAGGGTTCCCGCAATCAGGTGGTCGGGCGACCGGAAGCGGCAGGCTAGTGGCCGCCATCGGGCAACGCAAGGCCCGGGCGGGCGAGGGCGTCGCGGATGCGTTGGCGCAGGCGTTGCGCGCGGCGCGCCGTCTTGCGCCGGCGCAGCCACGGCAGCCAGCGCGACAGCGGCAGGATTTCCTTGCCGGCCAGGGTCGATTTGGCGTCCACGCAGACCAGCCGCACGCCGTCCGCGGCGGGGACGACGGCGAAATTCCCGGCATTGAGGTCGAACAGGGGGATGCCGCGCTCGACCAGGAAGCGCTCGAAGTCCTCGACGGCCGCGCACAGCGCATCGGCGGGAAATTCCGGGGCGCCGTCGAACAGGTGCGCATACAGGCTGCGCGCCGGCCTGCCGTCCGGCAGGCGCACGCAGCGGCAGCGCAGCGCTTCGCCCCAGGGCGTTTCGACGATGCCCTCGCAGCCGGCGAAGCGGTCCTCGATCCCGTGGCCGAAGCGCCGCCGCAGGCGTTGCCATGCGCGCAGTTCGGTGCGGTTCTCGGCGAAGCGCGGCCAACGTCGCGACAGCGCGCGGCGCAAGCGCTGGCGCAGGCCGACCCGGGTGCGCGCAGGCGCCGGCAGCTCGAACTTCAGGCAATGCGCCGGGTCGTCCGGGTCGATCGCGCACAGGCGGTTGGCGCCATGCGCGATCACGCGCAGCCCGGCCCAGCGGGGATCGTCGGATGGGATCATCGCGACAGTGTGCCGCAGCGGCCGCGGATGTGGAACGCGTCGAAACGCGGAAGGTTTTCCCGCGTCAGGCGGTTGGCAGGCCTCGCTCTTGCAGCCGCGCCGCAATGGACTGTCAACTGCCATTGTGCCTGGCGCGTCGCCACGCGCCCGGATCTGGACGTTGCGGGATACGGGTATCAGGAAACCGGCAATCCGTGTTCCTGCAGCCATGCCTTCGCGTCGGTTGCATCTTGTTCGAACCACGCCCGGGTCGAGCCGAGCCGGAACGAATAGCCCCATGCGTCCATGTCGGCCATCAGCCGCTCGCTGCCGACGCCGGGCAGGCGTGCGGCCAGCACGACCTGCAGGCAGCAGGTGGCGTCTTCCTCGATATCCGAATCGGTGGCGTCGGTATGCACGGCCGCGCGCCGCTCCGGCGGCAGCACGATCAGGTGGCAGGCCTCGTGCAGCAGCGAATGCACCGGGGTGTCGCCGCGCGCGTAGACGTTGCTGGCGATCACGCCGGCCTCCGGTTCGCCCCAGAAGCTGCCGGGGATGCTTTCGCCGTCGCCGACGCGGTGCAGTTGCAGGTCGAAGCCGGCCAGCAGCGCGCGCAGGTCGTCGAAGGCGACGTCGCGCACGCGCAGCACGGGCGCGGCGTCGGTGTCGATCTCGACTTCGGGTTCGGTGAAGCGGTGCATCGGGGCGGGGCTATTTCTTCGACTTCAGTTTGTCGAGGTATTCCAGTTCGCCTTTCGCCACCGAACTGCCGGGATCGAGTTTCAGCGATTTCCGGTACTTGGCCTTGGCTTCGTCGAGCCGGCCGAGTTCGATCAGCGCATAGCCCTGGCCGCGCAGCGCGCGCGCCTGGTCCAGTTTCCTCGCCTCGTCCGTCGATGCGGTGGCCGTCGCGTCCAGCGAATCGGCGTATGCGGCCAGGCTGCCTTCCCAATCGGTGCGCATCCGGCGCAGATGGCCCAATTCGGAGAGGAACATCGGATTCATCGGCGCGAGGTGCAGCGCCTTTTCGAGGAAGGGTTGCGCCTGTTCGACCCGGTCGAGGTCCAGCAATGCATAAGCCTTGTAGTAATAGGCGTATGCCCAGGTCGGCGCGACGGCTAACGTCTGCTTGAACTTCGATTCGCCGCGATCGGACTCGGCGGCGGCTCCTACCAGATAGGCCAAAGTTTCGGCGGGGGTGTTCGGGCAGTAGTAGCGGGTTTCCGGATCGGCGTATTTCGCTTCGAAGTCGGCGATCAGCGGATCGAGCGTGTCGTGGATGGCTTCGTCATGGCGGTTCTCCCCGATCAGCTTGATCGCGAGTTGCAGCTTTTCGAGGTGCGTGGCGTCTTCGGCGGTGACGGCATGCCCGGACGCGGGTTCTTCCTGTTTATCCTGCGCATGCAGCGGATGCGCGAAGGCCGACGACAACGCAATCGCAAGCAGCAGGCGGTCGAGGGCGGTGGTCGTCATGGCTGCGGCGCTGTCGTGGAATGGAAGGGTCGTTCTTGCCGTTCCGCGACGGGAAACGAGGCGACGCACGAACGCCGCGCCCGTGCCGCGGATGGTGCCGATCAGCTTTCCGGCAGCGCCACGGAAATGTCCAGCACGTCGTGGTCGCCGTCCTTGACCAGGTCCACCTTGACCGAATCCAGATCGACGTTGACGTACTTCCTGATCACTTCCAGCAGTTCGCGGCGCAGCAGCGGCAGGTAGTCGGGGCCGCCGCGGGCGCTGCGCTCCTGCGCGATGATGATCTGCAGGCGGCTCTTGGCGGTCTCGGCGGTGTTCTTCTTGGTCTTGAGGAAGTCGAAGATGCCCATGCCTCAGCCTCCGAACAACTTGCTGAAGAAGCCCTTCTTCTCCAGGGTGATGAAGCGCATCTCGCGCTGCTCGCCCAGCAGCCGGGCCACGGTGTCGTCGTAGGCCTGGCCGGCCGGGGATTCCAGGTCCAGGATCACCGGCTCGCCCTTGTTGGAGGCGTTGAGCACGTCGCCGGACTCGGGGACGACGCCGATCGCCTTCAGTCCCAGCACTTCCTCGACGTCCTTGATGCTGAGCATCTCCCCGGATTCGACCCGCGCCGGGTTGTAGCGGGTCAGCAGCAGGTGGGTCTGCAGGGTCTCGCCGCTTTCGGCCTTGCGGGTCTTGGAGTCGAGCAGGCCGAGGATGCGGTCGGAGTCGCGCACGCTGGAAACCTCCGGGTTGACCACGACGACCGCCTGGTCGGCGAAGTACATCGCCAGGTACGCGCCCTTCTCGATGCCGGCCGGCGAGTCGCAGACGATGAAATCGAAGCCGTCCGCGTCCAGGTCCTTCAGCACCTTTTCTACGCCTTCCTTGCTCAGGGCGTCCTTGTCGCGGGTTTGCGACGCGGCCAGCACGTACAGGGTGTCGAAGCGCTTGTCCTTGATCAGCGCCTGCTTCAGCGTGGCCTCGCCCTGGGTGACGTTGACGAAGTCGTAGACCACGCGGCGCTCGCAGCCCATGATCAGGTCCAGGTTGCGCAGGCCGACGTCGAAGTCGATGACCGCGACCTTCTTGCCGCGCCGGGCCAGGCCGACGGCGATGCTGGCGCTGGTGGTGGTCTTGCCGACGCCGCCCTTGCCGGACGTGACTACGATGATTTCAGCCAATGTCGTTCTCCTTGTTGTTCTTGTCGTTGCCGCCCGCGCGGGTCATTCCTGCGGAGCGATCATGATTTGGTCGTTTTCCAGCCATACCTGCACCGGCTTGCCGCGCAGTTCCCTGGGGACTTCGTCCAGCACCTTGTAGTTGCCGGCGATGGCGACCAGTTCGGCATGGAAGTCGCGGCAGAAGATGCGCGCGCTGGCGTCGCCCTGCGCGCCGGCCAGCGCCCGCCCGCGCAGGGTGCCATAAACGTGGATCGAGCCGTCGGCGATGACTTCGGCGCCGGCGCCGACGGCGCCGAGCAGGGTCAGGTCGCGGTTTTCGGCGTAGAGCTGCTGGCCGGAGCGGACCGGGGACTTGTGCACCAGGCCGGGCTTGCTCGCGGCCGCCGCCGGTTTCGGTGCGGGCGCCGGCTCGGGTTTGCCGGCGCGGGCCGGCGCAGGTTCGGGCGCCGCCTCGACGCGCTCGTACTGGGCGCGGAACTTGGCCAGCAGCGGCAGGCCGAGCTGTTCGGAAAGCTGTTCGATCTCGCGGGTGCCGTAGGCCAGCGCCACCGGCAGCACGCCGGCGGCGCGCAAGCCGTCGAGCAGGGCCTTGGCGCTGTCGAAATCGGGCGTCTTCGCCAGCCCGCCGAAATCGACGATCACCGCGGCGCGGCCGAACAGCTTGGGCGCGCGCTCGACCCGCTCGCGCATCTCGCGCACCAGCGCGTCGACGTCGAGCGTGCGCACGCGCAGGTTGGCGATGCCGACCTGGCCGATCTTCAGTTCGCCGGCCTGTTCGTAGCCGGTGGCCGCGGAAATCGCGCTCATGTGCCGGTATGCCGTTCGCCGGCCGGCTGCGGCAGCGTGCGCCCGCGCGTCCACGGCAGGTCGGGCAGGGCGTCGCCGTAGGTGTCGCGCACCCATTCGTAGCTGCACATTTCCTTCAGCAGCATGCTGGCGCGCACGTCGACGCCGGGCATCACGTGCTGGCCGACTTCCTTGAAGCCGAAGCTGCCGTGGAACAGCAGCGCCGGGTCGGCGCCGTGGTCGATGAACACCTCGCAGGCCAGCAGCGGGTAGCGCAGTTCGGCGTAGCTTTGCGCATCGGCGTAGAACGCGCGGCCGACGCCGCCGCCGCGGCGGCGGCTGGCGACGACGATGCGATCGATATAGAAGAACTCCGGATGGCGTTCGCGGAACCAGGCGAAGTTGCTGCTGTCGTGGTCGGCGCCGGAGCCGTAGCCGACCAGGAAGCCGGCCAGGTTGCCGTCGCGCTCGGCGACGCGGAAGTATTCGGCGGTTTCGTAGAAACGGCGCACCCGCGCCGCATCCAGCGGCAGGATCGCCAGGCCGGCGTTGTTGTTCAGGGCCAGGACGGAATCCAGCTCGTGCTCGCGCACGTCGCGGATGACGATCGACATTCAACATCTCCAGAAAACAGGCGGGCCGCAGCCCGGCCGGGATTATCGCATGGGCGCAAGTCGCACGGCGATGACGGGTTCTTAACGCGCACCGCGCATGGACGCGGACGGGCATGACTTCCGGGCGGCGTGCCGCGCGCGCAATCGGCCTAAGATGGCGGCATGTGGTCGCGCCTGAGCCATACCCGTCTGCTGCGAGCCGCCGGCCTGTACACGTGGGCCCTGGTGGGGATTCCGATCGCCGGCAACGCATGGTTCCTGCCGCCGTCCAGCGGTACGGACGGGCAGGGCGTCAACGTGCCGATGGCGCTGGTCGCCTACCTGTCCTTCGGCGCCTGCTACTGGCTGGCCACGCGCGGGCTGGGCGAACGCCCCCGGCCGAAGCCGGCCGCGCTGGATCTGGCGCTGCTGGTGGTGCTGACCTCGGCCGCGGTGGCCCTGGGCTTCTACACCCAGACCGGCCTGAGCGCGGTGCTGATGCTGATCGTGGCCGGGGTGTTGCCGTGGCTGCTGGATCTGCGCCTGGCGGTGGCCTGGCTGGTGTCGGCGCACGTGGCGCTGGTGCCGTCGTTCATGGTGCTGGAGGACTTCGGCTTCTGGGATGCGGTATTCCAGGCCACCTTCTATACCGGCTTCGCCGCCTTCGTGCTGATCACCGCCTGGGTGGCCCGCCAGCAGGCCAGCGCGCGCGACGAGCAGCGCCGGCTCAATGCCGAGCTGCGCGCCACCCGCGCGCTGCTGGCCGAAAGCGCGCGGGTCAACGAACGCACCCGCATCTCGCGCGAACTGCACGACCTGCTGGGCCACCACCTGACCGCGCTGAGCCTGAACCTGGAGGTGGCCGGCCACGTCACCGAGGGCCGCGCGCAGGAGCACGTCAAGCAGGCGCACGCGCTGGCGCGGCTGCTGCTGACCGACGTGCGCGAGGCGGTCAGCCAGTTGCGCGAGGGCGACCGCATCGACCTGGCCGCGGCGCTGCTGCCGCTGGCCGAGGGCGTGCCGGCGCTGACGATCCACATGGACATCGCCCAGCCGCTGGCCCTGAACGACCCCGAGCGCGCCCACGTGCTGCTGCGCTGCACCCAGGAGATCATCACCAATGCCGCCCGCCACGCGCAGGCGCGCAACCTGTGGATTTCCTGCCGCAGCGAGGGCGGGCGCATCGCCATCGAGGCCCGCGACGACGGCCGCGGCGCCGAGCGCGTGGTCGCCGGCAACGGCCTGCGCGGCCTGCGCGAGCGCTTGCGCCAGCACGGCGGCGACGTGACCATTGACACCCGGCCAGGCGAAGGCTTCCACCTGTCGCTGTGGCTGCCGACCGAGGGCGGCGAGCCGTTCGCCGCCCTGCATGCCGACGAGGAAGAAATGCAGACGGATTCACAAGCTCGGTCCCGAACCCGATCCCTCGCCGGAGGCGCCGCATGATCCGGGTCTGCCTGGTCGACGACCAGACCCTGGTGCGGCAGGGAATCCGCTCGCTGCTGGCGCTGGACGACGGCATCGAGGTCGTCGCCGAGGCCGGCGACGGCCAGCAGGCGGTCGAACTGATCCCGCAGGTCAGGCCCGACGTGGTGCTGATGGACATGCGCATGCCGGTGATGTCCGGGCTGGAGGCCCTGCAGGCGCTGGCCGCCGCCGGGCAACTGCCGCCCAGCATCATCCTGACCACCTTCGACGACGACCAACTGGTGCTGGCCGGGCTGAAGGCCGGGGCCAAGGGCTACCTGCTGAAGGACGTGTCGCTGGAGCAACTGGTCGGGGCGATCCGCACCGTGGCCGAAGGCGGCTCGCTGGTGCAGCCGGCCATGACCCAGCGCCTGCTGTCGGGCCTGGAGCACATGCGCAACGACTTCGTCAGCCTGGACCGCCCCGACCCGCTGACCGACCGCGAGACCGAGATCCTCCGGCTGATGGCCAGCGGCTTCTCCAACAAGGAGATCGCCAATTCGCTGGGCGTGGCCGAAGGCACGATCAAGAACCACGTTTCCAACATCCTGAGCAAGCTGGGGGTCCGGGACCGGACGAGGGCGGTTTTGAAGGCTTTTGAGTTGCAACTGGTCTGAACGTCCCGGTAGCACCGGGCAGTCGGCTATTCGTTGCCGCCTGCCGTTGCGACGGCATCATTATCCCGGGGCGGGTGGTCTGCTGCGGCGCGGCGCGATGTGAGGATTCCGTTCATTGCCCGAATTGCGCCGGGGTGGCTGACCGCGCCCCGTTCGGCCTGCTACGATTGGCGTCTGCTTTTGATCATATGGCCACGGCACAGGCCCGGAGACTGTTGAATGACCCGTTTTCTCGAGTTCCTGATCGCACTTGGGCTGGTGTTGGCGCTGTTCCTGGTCGTCGGATTGGTATTGCCATCCAAACGCCATCTGGTGGAGAGCGTCGAGACCAACCGCAAGATGACCATCGTCTATGACACGCTCAACAACGTGCACAGACTCAAGGACTGGAGCAGCCTGTTGCCGAAGAACCCGGCGGAACTCTCCTATTCCGGCGGCGACGCCAACAACGCCGGCGTCGGCGCGCGCGTCGATTTTGCCTCCAATGCGCTGCCGCAGTGGAAGAAGGGCAGTTGGGAAATCGTCGAGAGCGAAGCCCCGGCCGGCGCCGGCAGTTCGGCCAAGGTCGCCTACGCCATCGTCGACGGCCGTTCCGGCACCGACAAGAAGACCACCTTCAGTCTCGAACCGACCGGCAAGAACAACCGCAACGTCAAGATCACCCAGCGTTACGACACCACCTACGGCTTCAACCTGATCGGCCGCTACATGGGCATGTACCTGAGCAGCCACGTCGGCGATCCGATGAAGGCTAGCCTGAGCAAGCTGACCAACCTGCTGGCCACGGTGCCGAACTTTGACTACCGCGCCGAGGGCATCAGGCTGACCGACCTGAAGATCGTCGACGTGCCGGCCGAGGACCTGCTGTTCGTCAACGCCGGCAACATCGACCGCAACAACGACACCATCAAGACCTCGATCAAGCAGAACCAGGAATGGATCAAGCGGGTGATGGAGTCCAACGGCCTGGAAGCGGCCGGTCCGGTGCGTATCGTCACCACCGACTTCGGCACCGAGAAGTACGCCTTCGACGTGGCCCAGCCGGTGCGCAAGAAGAGCGGCGCCAAGCCGGCGGACGACGCCAAGGCCAAGCCCGGCGACGACAAGGCCGACAAGGCCGACGAAACCCCCGTTGCCGCCGGCACGCTGAAGGTCAACGTCTCCGGCACCCCGGTCGAGTACGTGCACAAGGAGGCGCACAAGTCCGCATTCGCCAGCTACACCGGCTACATGGCCGAACTCGATGCGGTGCGCAGCAACGTGCGCGCATGGTCGATGACCAACGGCCACGAAGTCACCGACCGCCCCTACGAGTCGTGGAAGAGCGGCGTGGACGGCTCGTTCACCGCCGACGGCAAGTTCGACGTGTACTGGGCGATCAAGCAGTAACCCGGGCAACATCCAGCGAAGCGCCGCGATCCTGCGGCGCTTCGCGCATCCGGCCGCACGATCCCGACTGGCAGGAAGCCGCACGCAATCCGATGAGGCTTCCCCGCGATGTTCCAAGAGCGCCGCCAACGCAAACCTTCGTTTCTCGCCTGCCTGGGCGGCCTGTTGGCGGCCGTGTCCGTGGCGCTGTCCGCCTATGCCGCGCACGGCGTGGCCGACGCCACGGCGCAGTCGCACCTGCAGATGGCGTCGCTGTACGCCTTCGGCCACGGCCTCGCCCTGGCGGCACTGGCGCCGGCGACTGCGCGGCGGCTGGGCAAGCTGGCGCTGGGCTTGTTGTTGCTGGGCGTGCTGCTGTTTTCCGGCAGTCTGGCGCTGAACGCGCTAGCCGGCACCGGCACCCGCCTTGCCCCGGTCGGCGGCACGGTGCTGATCCTAGGCTGGCTGCTGTGGGCGGTGGACGCGGTGCGGCGCTGACGCTTTTCCCCTCTGCCATTGCGTGAAAGAGGGGGCGCCGGCCGCAGGATCCGGATAGCGGTCCCGGCCGCGCCTTCGGTTAGCATGGGCGCATGACCCGCCATGTCCGTGGCTTCGATACCGAAGCGGCCTACGACTACCTGAGCAAGCGCGACCGCAAGCTGGGCGCGTGGATGAAGCGCGTCGGCTATCTCGAAGCCGAGCCGGGCTGGCGCAAGTCGTTCGACCCGGTCGATGCGCTGGCGCGCGCGATCCTGTTCCAGCAGCTCAGCGGCAAGGCGGCCTCGACCATCGTCGGCCGCGTCGAGGCGGCGATCGGCAGCAAGCGCCTGCATTTCGACACGCTGGCGAGGATCGACGACGCCGGCCTGCGCGCCTGCGGCGTGTCGGGGAACAAGACGCTGGCGCTGCGTGACCTGGCCGCGCGCGAGGAGCGCGGCGAAATCCCGACGCTGCGGCGGATGGGCTCGATGCACCACGACGAGATCGTCGCCGCGCTGGTCCCGATCCGCGGCATCGGCCGCTGGACGGTGGAGATGATGCTGATGTTCCGCCTGGGCCGCCCGGACATCCTGCCGGTCGACGACCTCGGCGTCCGCAAGGGCGCGCAGCGCGTCGACAGGCTGGAAGGCATGCCGACGCCGAAGCAGTTGCTAGCGCGCGGCGAGAAATGGGGGCCGTACCGGACCTACGCGAGCCTGTACCTGTGGCGGATCGCCGATGGCGAAGGGCAGAACGTCACCGTGTCGAAGACCAACCGTTCGCAAGACTAATAAGGTTCGCAGGATCGAGGCGGCGCGTCCCTATGGGGCGAAATACCAATGCCACGGTTCGTACACGATGCCGTGGGGGTTGTCTCTTGGATAACTCATGCGGAAACCGAACCCGCCGGCGTGTTGCGTCAGCCATGCGAACGCATCGGTGTGCTCGAACGATTCCTCCGCCGGCGGTTCGTCCGGCGTGCCGATGTCCAGCGCGTGGCCGCTATGGTGTTCGCTGTAGCCGGGCGCGGCGTTGACATTGAGGATTTGCGCCACGGTTTGCCCGCGCGCCAGCTTGCGCTCGAAGATGCCGAGCTGGTAGTCGTGGCTGCGGTAGCCGGAAATCGCGTCGAGCGCGATGCCGTCGCGTCGGGCGGAACCTTGCATCAGGTTCCATGCACGCGCCGTGGCGGCGGTCAGCCACAATGGGCGGCGATAGCGGTCGAAGCCGGCCAGCGCCAGCGTGGCGGGTTCGGCGACAAGCGCAAGCCCGGTGCGGGCTTCGTAGGCTTGCGCATCCAGGCCAAGCAGGTCGAGGCGGTGTTTCAGTCCCAGCAGCGGCAATTCGCTTTCGCCATGCCGCGTCGGGGCGAGCGCATCGAGCGCCGCATCGCTGTCCACGTCCTGCGTCCAATGCGGCAGCAGCGGCAGCAATCCACGTGGAGACGAAGCGGCCAGGTAGCGGCCATCGCGCTTGCGTCGCAGGCACCATTCCGCCTGCGCCAGCGCGCGCGCGTCGGCGTTGCCGCGTGCGCACAGCAGCCATGCCGGCCACAGTTCGATATCGGCCGTGTTCAACAGGATGCGATGGCGGGCGCGCATCGGCGCAGCTTAGCGGCGGGCGGTTTCCTGCGCCAGTTCGCGCAGCTTTTCCAGCAGCGCCTGCGGGTTTTCCGGGCTGAGCAGGATGAGTTTGCCATCGAGCTGCGGCAGCACCAGCACGCGCTCGTTGCAGGTCAGCAGGCAGAAGGCGCGGGCGCGGTTGCGCAGCAGGTAGTGCCCGGTCCTGTAGCCGGGCAGGCCGGCGCCGAACAGCCTGAGCATGGGCTTGAACCCGGTGTGTTCGTCCAGGTCGAGGATGCGCGCCTTGTCCAGCGCCAGTCCGGCGATGGCCTGCTTGCGCGAGCCGATGCCGGCGGCGACGACCAGGCTGCCGTCCTTGATCGAAATGCGCCGATGCAGCACCCAGATCATCGGGCCGACCACCAGCAGCGCGCAGGCGAACGGCGGAACCAGCCACCACGGCACCGGGTCGGCGTGCCATCCGCTCGCATCCGTGCGCAACAGCACCAGAGTCGTCAGCGCCAGCCACAGCGCCGCGAAGAACCAATACAGCGCGGGCGATGGCGGAACGACGGCGAATTCCTGCGTGGTGGTTCTCGCCTTGCTCATGCGCCGGCCCCCTTCGCCGCCAGCGGTGCGAGCACATGCAGCACGATATCGGCGCTGAAGTGCGCAACGATGGCCATTTCCAGTCCTCGTTTCCAATACAGCCAGCCGCAGGCCAGCCCGGCGATGGCGTTCAGCAGCACCGTGCGGAATACGACGAAGGCGTCTAGTCCCCAGACCTGGTGCGCGGCAGGCAGGTGGCCGACGCCGAACAGTACGGCGGCGATCGCTATCGCGATCCAGTAGACGCGTGGCGAGGGCTTTGCCTTCTTCAGCATCGCCACCGCCCACACCATCAGCGTCATCAGGAACAACCGCAGTTGCAGTTCTTCGGCGATGCCGCCATAGAACGAGGCGAGGAAACCGTTGAGTGCCGATCGCCCTGCGCCGGCGGCCGCCGGCGCGTGCAGCGGCTTGGGCAGGAACGGGTCGGTCAGCGCGGACAGCGCGACGATGGCCAGCGCGGCGGCGATGCCCAGCAAGACCGCCTGCAAGGGCCGCAGCGGCGCGGCCAACGGCCGCTTGCCGAACCACTGCTGCATCAGCGGCGCGCCAAGGCCGACCCGATGGCCCATGCGCAGGCCGGCCAGCGACATCAGCCCGATCAGCACCAGCGCCTGCAGCGACTGCGCGACCACCAGGATCCACATCGGCACCGGCAGCGCGGCGAACTTCTGCGGCATCAATTGCGCCATGTACGGCATCACCGCGGCCACCGCCAGCGCCGAAACCACGGCCAACAGCGCCGCGATCTTCAGGTCGGGCTTCCACGGCGCGGTGGAGGCGGGCAGGGCGGGTGCGGCGGACATTTACGCTTCCTTCTTGAAGACCAGCGTGGGCGAGGACACGGTCGGCGTGGCGTGCACCACGTTGACCAGTTCCCAGCCGGCGCGGCCGTGCTTGTCCAGTTCTTCCTGCAGGGCCTCCAGCTTGAAGCCGCCCATCAGGCCGGTCTTCAGTTCCACCACCAGGTATTTCCACTGCTTGCTCACGTCTCGTCCTCCGGTTGCGTTTTCGGCGCGGGCAACCGCCCGGCCTTGCGCAGCGCGTCGCGCAGCACGTACTCGATCTGCGCGTTGAGGCTGCGCAGTTCGTCGTCGGCCCAGCGCTGCGCCGCCGCCAGAACCTCGGCGTTGATGCGCAGCGGATAGGCTTTCTTCTCCGACATCGCGGCCTACTTCCCGCGCCGCCGGCGCGCAGCGATGGCGACGATCACGATCACGACGGCGGCGCCGATTGCGGTAGTCGTCATGGCGGCCTCAGTACAGCGAGCCGGCGTTGACGATCGGCTGGGTCGGGCGGTCGGAGCACAGCACCGTCAGCAGGTTGCTGACCATGTGCGCCTTGCGCTCCTCGTCCAGTTGCACCATGCCGGTCTTGGCCAGTTCCTGCAGCGCCATCTCGACCATGCCGACCGCGCCGGCGACGATCTGGGTGCGCGCGGCGACCACCGCGTTGGCCTGCTGGCGCTGCAGCATCGCCTGGGCGATCTCCGGCGCGTAGGCGAGGTGGCTGATGCGCGCATCGAGGATCTCGACGCCGGCGTTGGCCAGGCGTTCGGCCAGTTCGTCCTTCAGGTGCTGGGAAATCTCCGCCGCGTGGCTGCGCAGCGCCAGTTGCCCCGGCTCGTGCTGGTCGTAGGGATAGCTGGTCGCCATCGCCCGCAACGCGGATTCGGACTGGATGTGGACGAAGCTCTCGTAGTCGTCGACGTTGTAGACCGCTTCGGACGCGTCGACCACCTGCCAGACGATCACCGCGGCGATCTCGATCGGCGAGCCGTCCAGTTCGTTGACCTTGAGCTTGCCGGATTCGAAGTTGCGCACGCGCTGGCTGACCTTCTTCTTCGAATAGAAGGGGTTGTTCCAGCGCAGGCCGTTGTCCTTGACCGTGCCGACGTACTTGCCGAACAGGCTGAGCACGGCGGCCTGGTTCGGCTGCACCGTGTACAGGCCGATCAGGCTGAGGAAGGCGACGATGCCGACCACGATGCCGGCGACGATCAGCGCGGCGGAGGCGACGCCGCTGTCCGGATCGGGACCGGCGCCGCGGACGACCAGCCAGACGGCGACGACGGCGAGCACCAGTACGCCGATCAGGTAGGGAATGCCGGGCAGGGAGCGGATGGGGTTCTCTTTCATGGTGGTTCTCCGGGTGGCTGGAATAAAAGATATCAATTTGATATCACAAGTCAAGAGCCATTTGTCGGTTCCCGGGAGAGAGCGGTGGACGTGGTGGCGGACCGCTAGAATTGCCGGCCCTTTCCCCGCACGCCTGCCCATGACCACGCTCGGTACCCCGCTGTCCCCGTCCGCGACCCGCGTCCTGCTGCTCGGTTCGGGCGAACTGGGCAAGGAAGTGGCCATCGAACTGCAGCGTTTCGGCGTGGAAGTGATCGCCGCCGACCGCTACGCCGACGCCCCGGCGATGCAGGTCGCGCACCGCAGCCACGTGCTGGACATGCTCGACCCGGCGGCGCTGAAGGCGTTGATCGAAAAGGAGAAGCCGCACCTGGTGGTGCCGGAGATCGAGGCCATCCACACCGAGACCCTGGTCGAACTGGAGCGCGACTTCGGCCAGAAGGCGGCTCCCATCAGGATTGTTCCGACCGCGCGCGCCGCGCGGTTGACGATGGACCGCGAGGGCATCCGCCGCCTGGCCTCCGAAACGCTGGGCCTGCCGACCTCGCCGTACCGCTTCGTCGACACCGCGGAGGAATACCGCGAGGCGGTCGCCGCCATCGGCCTGCCGTGCGTGGTCAAGCCGGTGATGAGTTCCTCCGGCAAGGGCCAGAGCACCGTGCGCCACGAGGCCGACATCGAAGCGGCGTGGGAGTACGCGCAGACCGGCGGCCGCGCCGGCGCGGGCCGCTGCATCGTCGAAGGCTTCGTCGATTTCGACTACGAGATCACCCTGCTGGCCGTACGCCACGCCGGCGGCACCTCGTTCTGCAAGCCGATCGGGCACCTGCAGAAGGACGGCGACTACCGCGAAAGCTGGCAGCCGCAGCCGATGTCGCCGCTGGCGCTGAACCGCGCGCAGGAGATCGCGAAGAAGATCACCGACGAGCTGGGCGGCTGGGGCGTGTTCGGCGTGGAATTGTTCGTCAAGGGCGGGGAAGTGTGGTTCAGCGAGGTGTCGCCGCGCCCGCACGACACCGGGCTGGTCACCCTGGTGTCGCAGGACCTGAGCGAGTTCGCCCTGCATGCGCGCGCCATCCTCGGCCTGCCGGTTCCGGACATCCGCCAGTACGGCGCGTCGGCCAGTTGCGCGCTGCTGGCGCAGGGCCACGGCGTGCCGAAGTTCGCCAACGTCGGCGCCGCGCTGGCCAGGCCGGACAGCGCGCTGCGCCTGTTCGGCAAGCCTCGGGTCGAGGGTCACCGCCGCGTCGGCGTGACCCTGGCGCGCGGCGAGAACATCGACGTGGCCCGGGCCATCGCCCGCGACGCCGCGGCGGCGATCGGGATCGAACTGGAGTGACGATCCGGGCTGACGAACTGGAATGAACAGACAGGTTGATCGAATCGATCATTGATACCAAAGGCGACGATACATCCGCCCGCCGCGGCGCTACGCTTGCCCCCGTTTCCGGTCCCGGGAGAGGGAAATGGGCTACGAAGACGAATACCGCCGCTCGATCGAGCGCCCCGAGGAATTCTGGGCCGAGGCCGCCCAGGCCATCTACTGGCGCAAGCCGCCGGAAAAGATCCTGGACTATTCCCAGCCGCCGTTCCGCAAGTGGTTCGTCGGCGGCGAAACCAACATCTGCTACAACGCGGTGGACCGCCACCTGGCCGAGCGCGCCGACCAGTTGGCGCTGGTCGCCGTGTCCACCGAGACCGGCGTCACCCGCGAGATCAGCTACCGCGAACTGCACCGCGAAGTGAACGCGTTCGCGGCGGTGCTGGTCCGGCTGGGCGTCGGCCGCGGCGACCGCGTGGTCGTGTACATGCCGAACATGGCCGAGGCGGTGTTCGCGATGCTGGCCTGCGCGCGCATCGGCGCGGTCCATTCGGTGGTGTTCGGCGGCTTCGCCGCGCACAACCTGGCGCGGCGCATCGACGATGCCGAGCCGAAACTGCTGATCGCCGCCGACGCCGGCAGCCGCGGCGGCAAGGTCATCCCGTACAAGCCGCTGGTCGACGAGGCGCTGGCGCAGGCGAAGACGCCGCCGCCGAAGGTGCTGATCGTCTCGCGCGGGCTGGATCCGGCCGAACCGCGGGTCGAAGGCCGCGACGTCGATTACGTGCGGCTGCGCGAAGAGACGCTTGCTTCAGGAGCGGGCGACGTCGAGGTCCCGATCCAGTGGCTGGAGTCGAACGAGCCCGGCTACCTGCTCTACACCTCCGGCACCACCGGCAAGCCCAAGGGCGTGCAGCGCGACGTCGGCGGCCACGCGGTGGCGATGGCGCTGTCGATGCGCACCGTGTACGACGTCGGCCCCGGGCAGGTCATGTTCTCCACCTCGGACGTCGGCTGGGCGGTCGGGCATTCCTACAACGTCTACGGCCCGCTGGTGGTCGGCGCGACCTCGCTGCTGTACGAAGGCCTGCCGACCGCGCCCGATCCCGGCGTCTGGTGGTCGCTGTGCGAGAAGTACGGCGTGCGCACGATGTTCTCCTCGCCGACCGCGATCCGCGTGCTGAAGAAGCACGACGTCTCCTACATCCGCGACCACGACCTGTCCGCGCTCAAGTGGCTGTTCCTGGCCGGCGAACCGCTGGACGAACCGACCGCGAAGTGGATCCACGATGCGCTGGACAAGCCGGTGATCGACAACTACTGGCAGACCGAAACCGGCTGGCCGGTGCTGTGCCTGCTGCCGGGCCTGGACCTGAAGCCGGTCAAGTACGGCTCGCCCGGGCTGCCGAACCTCGGCTACCGGCTGCGCGTGATCGACGAAACCACCGGCCTCGACGCCAAGGCCAACGAGAAGGGCGTGCTGGTGATCGAACCGCCGCTGCCGCCGGGCTGCATGACCACGGTCTGGCGCGACGACGAGCGCTTCATCAACAGCTACTTCGGCCATTTCAAGGAACTGCTGTACAGCTCGCTGGACTGGGCGATCCGCGACGACGACGGCTACACCTTCATCCTCGGCCGCACCGACGACGTCATCAACGTCGCCGGCCACCGCCTGGGCACGCGCGAGATCGAGGAATCGGTGTCCGGCTACGCGGCGGTGGCCGAGGCGGCGGTGATCGGCGTCAACGACGAGTTGAAGGGCCAGGTGCCGGTGGTGTTCGCCACGCTGCGCCAGAGCACCGATGCGCCCGACGCACGCACGCAGGCGGCCGAGGGCATGCGCAGGACGGTCGAGCAGACCCTGGGCGCGGTGGCGCGGCCGGCGCGCGTCTACATCGTCAACCAGTTGCCGAAGACGCGTTCGGGCAAGCTGCTGCGGCGCTCGCTGCAGGCGCTGGCGCAGGGCGCCGATCCGGGCGACCTGTCCACGCTGGACGATCCGAACGCGCTGGAGGAAGTGAAGCGCGCGCTGGAGCGCGGACCGGAAGTGGGCGGCTGAGGTTTCCAACTCCGCTATTGCTCGTCATTCCCGCGAAGGCGGGAATGACGAGAAAAGAAGCTACGGCGCGGCAGCGCCCTCCGGCGCAATCCCCGCATAACTTGCGCGCGGCCGGATCAGCCGGCCTTGCGCCTGCTGTTCCAGCGCGTGCGCCAGCCAACCGGCCAGTCGCGAAGTCGCGAACATCACCAGCGCCGGCGTGGCCGGCAGGCCGTTGAGGCGGCAGACCGCCGCCAGCAGGCAGTCGATGTTCGGCCGTTGCCCGCTGACTTCCTCGGCGGCGGCGACCAGGGCCTCGAACGCGGCCAGTTCCGGCGTGTCCGCATGCCGTGCGCGTATCCGCGCCAGCATTTCCGCCGCGCGCGGGTCGCCATGCGGGTACAGCGCGTGGCCGAAGCCGGGGAGATCGTCGCCGCGCTGCCAGCGTTCGGCGATGAAGTCGCGCGGCGAAGCCGCTTCGATGGCGTCGCCGATCAATGCGTACGCGCGCGCGGTCGCGCCGCCGTGGCGCGGGCCGGACAGGGCCGCCAGTCCGCTGCAGACCGTGGCGTGCAGGTGCGCGCCGGTCGAGGCGACCACGCGCGCGGCGAAGGCGGAGACGTTCAACTCGTGGTCTGCGCAGACGATCAGCGCGGCGCGCACCAGTTCGGCGAAACCCTCGTCGCCGGGTTTCCAGCATTGCGCCAGCAGCCGGTGTACCGGGCCGGCGGACGGCGGCCGCGCCACCAGCAACGCGGCGTTGTGGCGCAGCAGGCCGGCGGCGATCCGATGGCGCACGCGGGTGGCGGAACTGAACGAATGGCGCACGTCCAGCGCCAGCAGCGGGATCGCCGACATCGCCCGTTCCAGCGGCGGCAGGCTGGCGTCTTCGGCGATCGCGGCGACCCGGTCCGGCCAGCGTTCGGCGAACGCCGCATCGTCGAAAGGGTCGTGCCCGTCGCAATCCCACAGCCGCCGCGCCACGTCTTCCAGGGTCGCGCCCTGCTGCGCCAGCGCGACCGCCGAGCGGCCGCGGTAATACGGCCCGTCCGGCCGGATCAGTGAAATCCGGGTTTCCAGCACCGGCAGGCCGCGGTCCAGGCTCTGCGCCGCGCCGCGCGCCGCGCCGCGGCCGATGCGCTTGCGCTGCGCCAGCCGCTCCACGTCCTGGCGCGGATACAGGCGGCTGCGATGGTCCTTGCCGGGACGGGATTCCAGCAGGCCGCGGCTGACGTAGGCGTACAGCGTGGCCTGGTTGATGCCGAGGATGCGGCAGGTTTCGCGGGCGGAAAGCAGGTCGGCGGGCATGGCGACAGATTGATTCATCCGATCAAGATTGATCAACCATCCGGATGGTGCCAGATTTGCGGCCCGTTGCGGGGCAGGGCGTGCGCCCGGCCGCAGCCGACCGGCGTATCGTGCCGGCCGACACCACAGGAGCCGTCGCATGACCCCCGTTTCCGCAGGCGCGAAGTTCCGCGCCGCACTCGCCGCCGAAAAGCCCTTGCAGGTGATCGGCGCGATCAACGCCAACCACGCCCTGCTGGCCAAGCGCGCCGGCTACAAGGCCATCTACCTGTCCGGCGGCGGCGTCGCCGCCGGCTCGCTGGGCCTGCCGGACCTGGGCATCAACACCCTGGAAGACGTGCTGATCGATGTGCGCCGCATCACCGACGTCTGCGACCTGCCGCTGCTGGTCGACATCGACACCGGCTTCGGCGCCAGCGCGTTCAACATCGAGCGCACGGTGAAGTCGCTGATCAAGGCCGGCGCGGGCGCGTGCCACATCGAGGATCAGGTCGGCGCCAAGCGCTGCGGACACCGCCCCGGCAAGGAAAT
Source organism: Pseudoxanthomonas sp. (assembly GCA_047601245.1). Classification (GTDB taxonomy): domain Bacteria; phylum Pseudomonadota; class Gammaproteobacteria; order Xanthomonadales; family Xanthomonadaceae; genus Pseudoxanthomonas_A. The sequence continues at coordinate 1,023,690 of JASGJU010000002.1, read as the reverse complement.
AGTGACTGCGCAGGAAATGTGCGACCGGGTCAAGGCGGCCGCCGACGCGAAGACCGATCCGGACTTCTTCCTGATCGCGCGCACCGACGCGATCCAGGCCGAAGGCGTGGACGCGGCGATCGAGCGTTCGCTCAAGTACGTCGAGGCCGGCGCCGACGGCATCTTCGCCGAGGCGTCCTACGACCTGGACACCTACAAGCGCTTCGTCGACGCGGTGAAGGCGCCGGTGCTGGCCAACATCACCGAGTTCGGCGCCACCCCGCTGTTTACCCGCGACGAGCTGGCCTCGGTCGGCGTGGCGATCCAGTTGTACCCGTTGTCGGCGTTCCGCGCGGCCAACAAGGCCGCCGAACAGGTCTATGCGGCGATCCGTCGCGACGGCCACCAGAAGAACGTGGTCGACGCCATGCAGACCCGCGCCGAGCTGTACGAAAGCATCGGCTACCACGCCTTCGAGCAGAAGCTCGACGCGCTGTTCGCCGCGAAGAAATGACCCCCTCATCCGGCCTCTCCTCCGCTTGCGGGGGAGGGGAGTAGCCAACCCTCTGCCGAGGAGAATGCCAATGAGCACCGAAACCACCGCCACCCCCCCCGCTTCCACCGGTGCGTTCAAGCCGAAGAAATCCGTCGCCCTGTCCGGCACCGCCGCCGGCAACACCGCGCTGTGCACCGTCGGCCGCTCCGGCAACGACCTGCACTACCGCGGCTACGACATCCTCGACCTGGCCACCACCAGCGAGTTCGAGGAGATCGCCTACCTGCTGGTCCACGGCAAGCTGCCCAACACCGCCGAACTGGCCGGCTACAAGGCCAAGCTGAAGTCGCTGCGCGGCATTCCGGCCTCGGTCAAGGCCGCGCTGGAGCAATTGCCGCCATCAAGCCACCCGATGGACGTGATGCGCACCGGCGTGTCGGTGCTGGGCTGCGTCAAGCCGGAGAAGGACGACCACAACCATCCCGGCGCGCGCGACATCGCCGACAAGCTGATGGCGTCGCTGGGCTCGATGCTGCTGTACTGGTACCACTTCGCCTACAACGGCAAGCGCATCGAGGTGGAAACCGACGACGACAGCATCGGCGGCCACTTCCTGCACCTGCTGCACGGCGAGAAGCCGCGCGATTCGTGGGTCAAGGCCATGCACACCAGCCTGATCCTGTACGCCGAGCACGAATTCAACGCCAGCACCTTCACCTGCCGCGTCATCGCCGGCACCGGCAGCGACATGTACAGCGCGATCGCCGGCGGCATCGGCGCACTGCGCGGGCCCAAGCACGGCGGCGCCAACGAGGTCGCCTTCGAGGTGCAGAAGCGCTACGACACGCCCGACGAGGCCGAGGAAGACATCAAGGCGCGCGTCGAGCGCAAGGAAGTGGTGATCGGCTTCGGCCACCCGGTCTACACCGTGTCCGACCCGCGCAACAAGGTCATCAAGGAAGTGGCGCGCGAGCTGTCGGCCGAGCAGGACAGCATGAAGATGTACGACATCGCCGAGCGCCTGGAAGCGGTGATGTGGGACATCAAGAAGATGTTCCCGAACCTGGACTGGTTCAGCGCGGTCAGCTACCACATGATGGGCGTGCCGACCGACATGTTCACCCCGCTGTTCGTGATCGCCCGCACCGCCGGCTGGAGCGCGCACATCATCGAGCAGCGCATCGACGGCAAGATCATCCGCCCCTCGGCCAACTACACCGGGCCGGAAGACCAGGCCTTCGTGCCGATCGACAAGCGCCCGTAGGCGGCATCCCGCCGGGAGCCGCGCGCGGCTCCCCGGCTTCCCATGCACGTGCCGGTGGCGGGAATGTGACAGCCGGCTGGAATCCTCCGCCCGTGCGCGGTAACAATATGCGGACGGGCGGCGGGGGAGGCTGCCACAGGGGAAAACCGCAATGCCTTACGTCAAGACCGATGCCGGCCGGCAGGAGATCGAGCAGCGCACGCGCAAGTTGCCGGCGGCCCTGCGTTCGATCCTGCTGATGATCGACGGACAGCGCGACGACGCCGAGCTGGCCACGCTGATCGAGTCCCTGCGCGCGCCGGCCGACACCCTGCAGCAGTTGCAGGAGATGGGACTGGTCGAACAGCGGTCGGCGGCGGGCGAAGCCGCCGCCGGGGCCGTCGCGGCGACCGCTGCGGTGGCTGCCGCGGTTTCGACGGAGGCGGTCGATCGCTACAAGGCGTTGTACGGCCTGGCCAGCGAGACGATCCGCGCCCATCTCGGCCTGCGCGGCTATTTCCTGCAATTGAAAGTCGAGCGCTGCGCGACCGCGGAGGAACTCGAAGCTTTGCTGCAGGACGTGGCCGACGCCCTCGCCAAGGCCAAGAGCGACGCCCTTGCCAAGCGCTGGTTGAACGACGCGCGGACGATCCTGGAAGCGGAACCGGGGCGGGCGTAAGCCGGCGCCCGTGCCGCATCATCGGCGCGGGACGTTCCGTTCAAGCCAGTCCTTCCGCCTTCAGCGCAGCCTGCACGCCGGGGTCGGCGTCCATCCGCTGCCGGAACGCGGCCAGATGGTCGAAGCCGGCCAGGTCGACGCCGGCACCCCGGGCCCAGCGCAGCGTCACGTACAGATACGGATCGGCGAAGCTGCGGAACCCGGCCAGCCACGGCGCCTGCGCCAGCCGCGCGTCGGCGCTGGCGTACAGGCCGCGCAGGCGCGTGCGCGCGGCGGCCTTCACCGCGTCGAACTGCGCGGCGTCGGCGATGAACTTGCCCGGACCGAAGACCGGCACGTAGGCCGGATGGATGTCGGAGTTGACGTAGGCCAGCCAGCGCGTGGCCTCGGCGCGCTGCCGCGGCGAGCCGTCGCCGGCCAGTTGCGCCTGCGGGTAGCAATCGGCGAGGTAGCCCATGATCGCCGCGTTCTGGGTCAGGATGAAGTCGCCGTCCACCAGCGCGGGCACCGCGCCGGCGGGATTGATCGCCAGGTATTCGGCCGCCTTCATCTCGGCGGCGGTCAGGATCTGCGCTTCGAAGGGCTGGCCGGTCCATTGCAATGCGATGTGCACGGCGGTGGAGCAGGCGCCCGGCTTGGTGAAAAGCTTCATGCGGTTTCGACGGTTGCGAAAGGAGCGGCACTATATCGTGCGGCCCGATTGCTCAGGCGCCGGGAGCATGCAGTTCGATAGCACGCCGTTCGGCGGCACGAACTGTTCACGAGCGCGCAGCGTCGGGCGCGCGCTCAGGAGCGCGGCTTCAGCTTCTGCACCTTGAGGAAGGTATGGTCGCCGATGGTCGCCACCTGGTAGGCGTTGCGCCAGCTCGGCGCGGCGACGCCATGCGCCATGAAGTGGCTGGCGCCGGGCACGATCTCTTGGCGCTGGCCGGGCGGCAGCGCCCAGTTGCGTTCCGCGCCCAGCGCGACCTTGATCGACTTCGCCCAGGCGTCGTCGTTCTTCAGCCGGGTATTGGCCGGGACGATGGTCGGCGCGAACTGCTTGCGCGCGGTCACGACCTCGCACATCGAATCGCCCCACAGGCCGCTGTCGAGGCGGCGCAGGGCGACCTCGGCCACCGCCTGCTGGCCGCGCAAGGTCTGGTCGCGCGCCTCCAGGTACACGGTGGTGGAAAGGCACAGCGAATCGGCGGCCGGCTGCGGCAGCAATTGCGACAACCAGAGGATCCAGGCCAGTTTCATGCGTACTCCTTGCTCCGTCTTGCTCGTATCGGTCGTCTTCCCGGCGGGAAGGCGACGACACGAATGGGGCGTCATGGGGAGGCGACCATCACACGGGTCGCCCGGGTCCGGCCAAGGTGCGAGGGGGAGGCCGGTTTGGCCTGCCGAACTGGGTGGCGGGCCAAGAGAAAGTGCGCGCAAGGTACGGGCACAAAGCCCAACCCGGGCTGAATCCGGAAGCTTGACAGCGGCGCTAACTGTTTGATTGGAAAATGAAAGCGCTTGTCGGAGTGACTACGACAACGCTTGCCGCGGCGCAGCGTCAAAGCACGGCCGCCAGACGGCTTCCCTGGTCGATCGCGCGCTTCGCGTCCAGTTCCGCGGCCATGTCGGCGCCGCCGATCAGGTGCGCGGTCCGGTCCAGCGCCTGCAACGGGGCCAGCAGTTCGCGCCGCGGTTCCTGCCCGGCGCAGACCACCACGTGGTCGACCGGCAGGGTCTGCTCCGCCGCGTCCATACGGATGCGGAAACCGGCGTCGTCCATGCCCAGGTATTCGACCCCGCCCAGCATCCGCACCTGCTTGGCCTTCAGCGCGGCCCGGTGCACCCAGCCGCTGGTCTTGCCCAGCCGCGCGCCGGGCTTGCCGGGACTGCGCTGCAGCAGCCAGACCTCGCGGGCCGGCGGTTCCGGCCGCGCCTCGACCAGCGAACCGCGGGTCTCGAAGTGCGGGTCCACGCCCCATTCGGCCATCCAGCGGACCTTGTCCAGCGACGGCGACGCGCCCTCGACGGTCAGGAACTCGGCCACGTCGAAGCCGATGCCGCCGGCGCCGACGATGGCCACGCGCGGGCCGACTTCGACCCTGCCGGCCAGCACGTCCAGGTAGCCGACGACCCTGGGGTGGTCGCTGCCCGGGAACGAGACCTTGCGCGGCACGATGCCGGTGGCCAGCACCACCTCGTCGTAGCCGGCCAGTGCCTGCGCGTCCGCCGCGGTGGACAGTCGCAGGTCCACGCCGGTTTCCTCGATCCGCTGGCCGAAATAGCGGATTGCCTCGTGGAACTCCTCCTTGCCGGGAATCCGCTTGGCGTAGTTGAACTGCCCGCCAATCCCGGCAGCCGCGTCGAACAGGGTCACCCGGTGCCCGCGCTCGGCCGCGACCGTGGCGCAGGCCAGCCCGGCCGGGCCGGCGCCGACGACCGCGATCCGCCTAGGCGAGAACGTCTTTCGGTAGACCAGTTCGGTCTCGTGGCCGGCGCGCGGGTTCAGCAGGCAACTGGCCAATTTGTTCTCGAACACGTGGTCCAGGCAGGCCTGGTTGCAGGCGATGCAGGTGTTGATGCGCTGCGGCTGGCCGGCGCGCGCCTTGTTCACCCATTGCGGGTCGGCCAGCAGCGGCCGCGCCATCGACACCAGGTCGGCCTTGCCGGCGGCGAGCACGCCCTCGGCGATGTCAGGCATGTTGATGCGGTTGCTGGCCACCAGCGGCAGCGACACGTGCGGCTTCAGCTTGGCGGTGACGTCGGCGAAGGCCGCGCGCGGCACGCTGGTGACGATGGTCGGGATGCGCGCCTCGTGCCAGCCGATGCCGGTGTTGATGATGGTCGCGCCGGCGGCTTCGACCGCCCTGGCCTGGGCGACGATCTCGTCCCATTGGTTGCCGTCTTCGACCAGGTCCAGCAGCGACAGCCGGTAGACGATGATGAAGTCCGGCCCGGCCGCCTCGCGCACCCGGCGCACGGTCTCCACCGCGAAGCGCATGCGCTTCTCCGGCGTGCCGCCCCAGGCGTCGTCGCGCTTGTTGGTGCGCGGCGCGGTGAATTCGTTGATGAAATAGCCTTCCGAACCCATGATCTCGACGCCGTCGTAGCCGGCCTCGCGGGCCAGCTTCGCGCTGTGGGCGTAGGCATTGAGTTGCCGCTCGACGCCGCGCGCCGACAATGCGCGCGGGGTGAACGGATTGATCGGTGCCTTCAGCCGCGACGGTGCGATCTGCAGCGGGTGGTAGCCGTAGCGGCCGGCGTGCAGCAATTGCAGGCAGATCTTGGCGTCGTGCTCGTGTGCGGCCCGGGTCAGGAACCGGTGCGGGCGCACTTCCCACGGCCACGACAGCTTGCTGCCGAACGGCTTCAGCCAGCCGGCCACATTGGGCGAGAAGCCGCCGGTGACGATCATGCCCACGCCGCCGGCGGCGCGCTCGGCGAAATAGGCGGCCAGCCGCGGAAAGTCGCGGGCGCGGTCTTCCAGCCCGGTGTGCATGCTGCCCATCAGCACGCGGTTGCGCAGGGTGGTGAAGCCCAGGTCCAGCGGGGCGAACAGGTGCGGGAAATAGGGGTTTGGAGCCGGCGGATTCGGCGCGTCGGGCAGGGCGTTGGCTGGCGTGGACATCAACAGGGTACGCTGGCGTATGGTGCGCGCAGGGTGCCGGGAATCATCGCGCAGGGCAAGCCGGTTACTTGCTGGCCGGCCCCATGGCTTCGATCGCCCCGGCGATCCGCTCCAGCGCCTGCGCCAGCAACGGTCGCGGCATCGCGAAGTTGAGGCGGATGCAATCCCCGAACCCGGCGCCGCATTCGCCGCCGTCGGTCATCGCGACCTTCGCCGCGGAACGGAACCAGCGGCCGAGCGGTTTCGGCAGGTCCAGCGCCGCGCAATCCAGCCACGCCAGGTAGGTGCCTTCCGGCTCGGCATAGCCGACCTGCGGCAGGCGTTCGCGCAGGAAGCCGGTCAGCAGGTCGCGGTTGCCGCGCAGGTAGTCCAGCACCGAATCCAGCCATGCCTCGCCGTCGCGGTAGGCGGCGAGGGTGGCGACGATGCCCAGCGTGCTGACGCTGTTGCTGGTCAGAAGATGGCCGAGCCGATGCCAGGCGCGCAGGTCGTCGGGGTTGGTGTAGACGATCTGCGCGCATTTCAGGCCCGGCAGGTTCCAGGCCTTCGACGCGGAGACGGTGGTGATGGAATGCGCGGCGGCGGCCGGCGACAGCGACGCATAAGGGATGTGGCGGTGTCCGCCAAAGATCAGCGGCGCGTGGATCTCGTCGGCGAACACCCGCGCGCCATGTCGCTCGACGATGTCCGCCAGCCGTTCCAGTTCCGCGCGCCGGTACACGCGGCCGACCGGGTTGTGCGGATTGCACAGCAGCAGGGCGCGGGCGCCGGCGGCGAAGGCGGCGTCGATGGCCGCGTAGTCGAAGCCGTGGCGTCCGCCGTCGCGGCGCATCGGAACCTGCACCGCCGCATGCCCCAGTTGTTCGATCAGCGGCACGAATGGCATGTAGCACGGCGTCGGCACGATTACCGGCGCACCGGCCGGCAGATGGAAGCGCAGCATGATTTCCAGCGCCTTGATGACGTCCGGCACCGGCTGCACCGCATCGACGGGCAGCGTCCAGCCATGACGGCGCTGCACGAAGCCGGCGGTCGCTTCGGCCAACTCGTGGAACAACTGCGCGGTCGGGTAGCCGGTCCGGCCCTGTTCGAGCGCCGCATGCAGCGCCGCGGCGACCGCCGGCGCGGCGCCGAAATCCATCTCCGCGACGAATGCGCCGATGCAGTCGGGGAAGGTCGTCCATTTCATGCCGCCGCCGGCGCGCAGTTGCGCGGCGGTGATGGCGTCGAAGCGGGCGTGCAGCGCCGCGTTCGCGGGCGTGCCGTCCAATGACGCGTTCACCAGCCCGCCACCGCCAGCTTGCCGATGGTCGCGCCCGATTCCAGCCGCCGGTGCGCCTTGCGCAGGTTCGCGGCATTGATCGGCGACAGGGTTTCGGTCAGCGTGCCCTGCAGCCTGCCGGCATCGACCAGTTCGGCGACGCGGGCCAGGATCCGGCCCTGTTCGTCCATGTCGGCGGTGCGGAAGCGCGGCCGCGCGAACATGAATTCCCAGTGGATGCCGATGCACTTGGCCTTGTACGGATCGCCGATGGGCAGCGGCGCGGTCGGTTCGACGATCAGGCCGACATGGCCCTGCGGAGCCAGCAGTTCGCCCAGTTCCTGCCAGTAGCGCGCGGTGTCGGCCAGGTTCAGCGCCGCGTCGACCTGGGCGTGACCCAGCGCCTGCAACTGCAGCGCCAGCGGCTGGCGGTGGTCGACGGTGGCGTCGGCGCCCAGCCGGCGGCACCAGTCGACGGTCGCCGGGCGCGAGGCGGTGGCGACGACGGTGAAGCCGGCCAGCTTCGCCAACTGGATCGCGATCGAACCCACGCCGCCGGCCCCGGCGATCACCAGCAGGGTCTTGCCGGCGCCGCCATCCTCGAAGGCATAGGGCATGCGCTGGAACAGCAGTTCCCATGCGGTGATCGCGGTCAGCGGCAGCGCGGCGGCCTGGGCGAAGTCCAGTGAAGCCGGTTTCCTGGCCGCCAGCCGCTCGTCGACCAACTGGTATTCGGCGTTGCTGCCGGGGCGGGTCACGTCGCCGGCGTAATAGACCGCATCGCCCGGCCGGAACCCCGTCACCTCCGCGCCGACCGCCTCGACCACGCCGGCGGCATCGAAGCCCAGCACCCGCGGCTGCGCCTCGACCTGAGGCTTGGGCGCGCGCAGCTTGGTGTCCACCGGGTTCAGCCCGACCGCCTCCACCTTCACCAGCAGGTCGCGCGGGCCGGGCGCGGGCGTCGGCAATTCGACGTCCAGCAGCGATTCCGGGTCGTCGATCGGCAGGTAGCGGGTCAGGGCGACGGCTTTCATGGTGCGCCTCCAGATATCGGAGCGGGGATTGTCGGCGAATCGGGCCGGGCCGGCATCGGGGGCGTCGCGTCGCACCATTCCGTCTTTCGATGCAGCAATCGCTTCCGATGTCATACTGGAAGTGGTAAACATGCGCCGCCGCATGTGCGGCCGATGGTTCTCCCCATCCCGGAACCCGCGCGAAGCGGCATGTCCTCGGAATCCATAGTCATATCGCAGGGATGGATGTGGCAGACATGTTATGGTACCGTTAACAAAGCCTTCACCGGGTCACGCATAATGTGCGCGCTGTGACATGACAGACATGGTCGTCTGGCGGTTCTAAGTAGAAGCCTGTGTCCCTCAGAGTTTGTACCCACAAAACAATCCGTTTTCTTTGTACCAAGGAGCTGCAAATGAACAAGAAACTTCTTTGTGCCGCATTGCTGGCCGGGCTCGGGGTGGCGCAGGCTGCTTCCGCCCAGGATTTCGACGATCGCTGGTACCTGACCGGTTCCGTCGGCGTCAACGTGCAGGACAACGACCGCAACACCGAAGACACTCCGTTCGGTACGCTGGGCCTGGGCAAGTTCGTCAGCCCCAACTGGTCGGTCGACGGTGAGCTGAACTACCAGAACCCGAGCCTGGAGAGCAACCCGAACCTCAACTGGAGCCAGTACGGCATCTCGCTGGATCTGCGTCGCCACTTCCTGCTGGAAGACAAGAACTGGCACCCGTACCTGCTGGCCGGCCTAGGCTACCAGCGCGCCGAAGAAGAGTACGTGATCAACAGCCCGAATTCCCCGGCGGAGCGCAAGGAAGGCAACTTCGCCGCCAAGCTGGGCGCGGGCCTGCAGTCCAACCTGGGTGACCGCGTCGCCGTGCGCGCCGAACTGGCCTATCGCATCGACTTCGACGACACCGCCGTTGGCCCGTCGTACGACGGTTCGATCGACGACGCCGACAGCTTCGGCGACCTGCTGGCTTCGGTCGGCGTCGTGATCCCGCTGGGTCCGAAGGCCGCTCCGCCGCCGCCGCCGCCGCCGCCGGCCCCCGCTCCGGAACCGGCTCCGCCGCCGCCGCCGGCCCCGATCACCATCGACCTGAACGGCGTGAACTTCGACTTCGACAAGTCGACCCTGCGTCCGGATTCGATCGAGATCCTGAACACCGCGGCTGAAATCCTGACCCGCTACCCGGATCTGCGCGTTGAAGTCGCCGGTCACACCGACCTGTGCGGCAAGGACGCCTACAACCAGGGTCTGTCGGAGCGCCGTGCGCGCGCCGTGTACGACTTCCTGACCGGCAAGGGCATCGACGCCAGCCGTCTGGCCGGCCCGATCGGTTACGGCGAGAGCCGTCCGCTGGAGCCGACCCCGCAGACGCTACCGGGCTGCAAGAGCGAGAAGAACCGCCGTACCGAGCTGAACGTCCTGAACTGATCCGGACGCCAGCCCAACGGACATCCGTAACGGATGCGGATGTCCGGTACAATCCCACGAAACCCGGCCTCGCGCCGGGTTTCGTGCGTTCGGGCATCAGGCCATTTAGCCAGCCTGCATGAACCGGTTTTCGTTGCGCGGGACGGTGAGCTATCAACCGTGGACGTGCGAACAAGATGCGAAACTTCGAAGTAGGACACGTTGCTGCATTGCATTCCTTGCCAGCACGGGAACGTCTTGCCTACACTCTGCCGCATTCGATCCTTCGCGGAACCGCCACCATGCGCAATCGTCTCTTCGTCGGCCTGATGTTGCTGGGCATTTCTTCCGTGGCGAATGCCGCATCGCCGGATTGCGCCGCGCTGGCCGTGCAACCGGCGCCGGCGCGCGCGGCGGTGACGCCGCCGCTTTCCGCGGAATTGCTCAGCCTCAACACCGAACTGGGCGCGCCCAGCGGCGTCCTGGCCAGCGGATACGACGAAACCCTGTCGGTCGAACGCGTGCTGCTGCGCCAGCGCATCGACGCCTGCAGGCAGGTGGCGGTCGCCAGCCCGCCGATCCAGGCGGCCAACGCCAACGATCCGGCCGCCTACAAGCCCAAGACCGAGTTCGACAACACGCCGTACCGCTTCAACATGACCCAGAACGGCAAGAAGATGACGGCGGACGATTTCGACGCGTGGTTGAAGGCCACCGGCTACAGCGCCGGCCGTCGCGCCGATCCGACCGCGCCGGCCGCACCGGCCGTCGCCCAGCCGCAACCGGCGGCAAGCGCCAAATAAGCCGACCCGCGGCGATGGCGACGCGGACGGTCGCCGGCCCGCCGCGCCACGGTCTGGCGCGGGTATTGTCCAAGCAGGGGCTTTGTTCGCGCAGCGAAGCGGCGCGATGGATCGCCGCCGGCCGCGTCGCGGTCGACGGCAGGATCGTGTTCGATCCGGAATTCCCGATCGTCGCCGGTCGCCAGCGCATATCGGTGGATGGGCGCTCGCTCGACGATGCCGTGCCCCGGCGTCCCCTGTACCTGATGCTCAACAAGCCGCGCGGCCTGGTCGTCAGCGCCAGCGACGAACGCGGGCGCGACACCGTGTACCGCTGCTTCGACGGCGCGCTTATCGACGGCCGCGAAATCGGCTGGATCGCGCCGGCCGGGCGCCTGGACAAGGCCAGCGAAGGCCTGCTGCTGTTCGGCAACGACCCGCAATGGGCGGCGCGCATCACCGACCCGGCCAGCGGCCCGGACAAGACCTACCACGTGCAGGTCGATACGGTTCCCGACGAGGCGTTGCTTGCGCGCCTGATGGCGGGTGTGGAAACGGATGGCGAAAGACTCGCAGCGAAGTCGGCGACGCTGCTGCGCGCCGGCGTGCGCAACGCGTGGCTGGAGATCGTCCTCGACCAGGGCCGCAACCGGCAGATCCGCCGCCTGCTGGCCGCCTTAGACGTCGGCGTGCTGCGCCTGGTGCGGGTGGCGATCGGCGGATTGCGCCTGGGCGATCTGCCGAAAGGGCAATGGCGCGAACTGACCGCTGAGGAGGTCGGCATGCTGTCGCCGCCATCAGCAGGCGAGGGTGGGGGCGATGGACCGTCAGAACGCCCGGTGCGGACCGGCGCAGCCCGGACTCAGCGCATGCCGGCGAAACGCAGGTAGGAGTCGACCAGCCGGTCCGGTCCCCAGAAGAACACCAGCCAGCCGGCGATGGCCAGATAGGGGCCGAAGGGAATCGGCGTCGCGCGGTCGCGGCCCTTGGCGGCCAGCCAGATCGAACCGATCACCGCGCCGACCAGCGACGACAGCAGAACGATCGGCAGGATCCCGTGCCAGCCGCACCACGCGCCCAGCGCCGCCAGCAGCTTGAAGTCGCCGTGGCCCATGCCTTCCTTGCCGGTCAATTGCTTGAACAGCCACCACACCGTCCACAGCGACACGTAGCCCAGCGCCGCGCCGATCAGCGCCTGCTTGGCCGGCAGGTAAAGGTTGTCCATGCTGCCGACCAGGCCCAGCCACATCAGCGGCAGGGTCAACTGGTCCGGCAGCAGCCGGGTGCGCAGGTCGATGCCCGACAGCGCGACCAGGAAACAGGTCAGCACGATCGCGCCGAAGCCCTGCCAGCCGAAGCCGAAGCGCCAAACGCAGGCCACGGTCAGCAGGCAGGTCATCAGTTCCACCAACGGGTATTGCGGCGAGATCGGCGTCTTGCAGTAGCGGCATTTGCCGCGCAGCGCCAGCCAACTGAACAGCGGGACGTTGTCGTACCATGCCAGCTTGTGCTTGCAGTGCGGGCAGTGCGACGGCTCGACCACGATGCCGGGCGGCGGCGGCTCGTAGACGTCGGGCTCCTCCAGGATTTCGTGTGCGTCGCGCTGCCACTGCCATTCCAGCCGCCGCGGCAGGCGCAGGATCACCACGTTGAGGAAGCTGCCCACCAGCAGGCCGAGCCCGGCCGCGAGCGGATACCCCAGCGCGGGGTTCTGGTCCAGATACGCCATTACGGAATCCCGGCGGCCGTCAGACGGTCGCGGCCAGCTTGAAGATGGGCAGGTACATGCCGATCACCATGCCGCCGACCAGCACGCCCAGCACCACCATGATCATCGGTTCGATCAGGCTGCTCAGCGCGTCGACCGAGTTGTTGACTTCCTGCTCGTAGTATTCGGCCACCTTGATCAGCATGGTGTCCAGCGCGCCGGCTTCCTCGCCGATCGCGGTCATCTGGATCACCATGTGCGGGAACAGGTTGGTCTGCTTCATCGACATGTTCAGCGGGAAGCCCACGGCCACGTCGTCCTTCATGCGTTGTACGGCTTTCTCGTACACGGTGTTGCCGGTGGCGCCGGCCACCGTGTCCAGCGCCTCGACCAGCGGCACGCCGGCGCGGAACGTTACCGCCGTGGTGCGGGCGAAGCGGGCGATGGCGCTGTTGTGCATGATCTGGCCGATCACCGGCACCTTCAGGATCATACGGTCCAGGAAATGCTGGAAGGCCAGCGAGCGCTTCTTGAAGAAGATGAAGGCGAAGATCGCACCTACGATCACGACCAGTATCGGCAGCCAATACGACACCGCAAAGCGCGAGCAGGCCACGATCATCTTGGTGAATGCCGGCAGGTCGGCGCCGAAGCCCTTGAAGGTCTCCTCGAACTGCGGCACCACGAAGATCAGCAGGATCGCGCTGACGATGAGCGCCACCGCGATGGTCATCGCTGGGTAGAACAATGCCTTCTTGATCTTGCCCTTCAGCGTCTCGATGTTCTCCTTGTAGTTGGCGATGGTATCCAGCACCGTCTCCAGCACGCCGGCGCCTTCGCCGGCCCGCACCAGGTTGCGGTACAGCTCGTCGAACTGCACCGGGTACTTGCTGATCGCCTCGGTCAGCGACGAGCCGCCCTCGATGTCGGCGCGCAACTCGTTGACCATCTTCTTCATGCGGGCGTTCTTGTGGCCGCCGCCGATGATCTCCAGCGCCTGCACGATCGGCACGCCCGACTTCATCATCGTGGCCATCTGCCGGCTGAAGAAGGCGATCTCCTTCGGCGTGATCGGCTTGCCGGCCTGGCCGAACAGCGGCTTGGGCTTGGGCTTGACCACGGTCGGGGTGATGCCGATGCGGCGCAGTTCGGCGCGCAGCAGGTTGGCGTTGCGCGCCTCCTGTTCGCCCTTCATCTTGACGCCGCGCTTGTCCGTGCCTTCCCAGACGAAGGGCGTCAGCAACTTGGTGTCGCGAACGACGGGCGCGGTCTTCCGGGCGGCGCTGCGGGTAACGGCCATGAGTTTTCCCCAAGTCCCGGCCAGTCAAGCCGGATTCACAGGAAACGATGGTAACGCGTTATTCCGCCAAGGCAAATTCCCGGATGTGACGGCCGGCAGGGTTTGCCCGGCAATCCGTTCGCGGAACGGATGCCGGCCGGTCAGTCCTTGGTGACGCGGTTGATCTCGGCCAGGCTGGTGATGCCGTTCCTCACCTTCAGCAGGGCCGACTGGCGCAGGTCGCGCACACCGGCCTTTTGCGCCGCCGCGGCGATCTGGATCGCGTTGCCGCCCTCCAGCACGATCTCGGCGATCTGGTCGCTCATCGGCATCACCTGGTAGATGCCGGTGCGGCCCTTGTAGCCTTCGGTGCACTCGTCGCAGCCGACTGCCCCATACACGGTGAAGCCCGCGCGGATCTCGGCCTCGCTGAAGCCCTCGGCCAGCAGCGCGTGTTCGGGCAGTTCCACCGGCTGCTTGCATTTCGGGCACAGCCGCCGCGCCAGGCGCTGGGCGATCACCAGGGTCACCGAGCTGGTGATGTTGTATGGCGCGATGCCCATGTTCATCAGGCGGGCGATGGTCTGCGGCGCGTCGTTGGTGTGCAGGGTCGACAGCACCATATGGCCGGTCTGCGCCGCCTTGATCGCGATCTCGGCGGTTTCCAGGTCGCGGATTTCGCCGACCATGATCACGTCCGGGTCCTGGCGCAGGAAGCTGCGCAGCGCCGCGGCGAAGGTCATGCCGCGCTTGGTGTTCTGCTGCACCTGGTTGACGCCCGGCAGGCGGATTTCCACCGGGTCCTCGACCGTGGAGATGTTGCGCACCTCGTCGTTGAGGATGCCCAGCGCGGTGTACAGCGACACGGTCTTGCCCGAGCCGGTGGGGCCGGTGACCAGGACCATGCCGTAGGGTTTCTGGATGGCTTCCTCGAACAGCTTCTGCTGGTCCGGCTCGTAGCCCAGCTTGTCGATGCCCAGCTTGGCCGCGCTGCCATCCAGGATGCGCAGCACCACCTTCTCGCCGAACAGGGTGGGCAGGGTGCTGACGCGGAAGTCGATCTGCCGGGTCTTGCTGATGTTCAGCTTGATGCGGCCGTCCTGCGGCACCCGCTTCTCGGCGATGTCCAGTTGCGACATCACCTTCAGGCGCGCGGCGATGCGCTGGTTCAGCTTCACCGGCGCCCGCGCGATCTGCTTGAGGATGCCGTCGATGCGTACCCGCACCCGGTAGTCGTTCTCGTAGGGCTCGAAATGGATGTCCGATGCGCCGCGGCGGATCGCGTCGATCAGCACCTTGTTGACGAACTTGACAACCGGCGTGTCGTCGCCCTTGGCGTCGACGCCGGAATCGCCAGCCTCGTCGTCGCCGGCGCTGGTTTCCAGGTTCTCCAGGCCTTCGTCGTCGTCGTTGGCGCCGAAGCTGTCGGCGGCGCTGCCCCACTGGTCCAGCGCACGGTGCAACTGGTCGTCGGCGACCAGGATCGGCTCGACCGTCAGGTTGGTGTGGAACTTGATGTCGTCCAGCGCGCGGGTCTGGGTGGGATCGGACAGGCCGACGAATAGCCGGTTGCCGCGCTTGAACAGCGGCAGCACTCGATGCTTCTGCAGCAGTTCCTCGCTGACCAGCTTTATCGCGCTCTGGTTGCGGTCGAAGGCGGTCACGTCCAGCAGCGGGATGCCGAACTCGATGGCGTTGGCCGCGGCCATCTGCGCCGGGGCGACCAGCTTCTTCTCGGCCAGCCACTGCGCCAGCGGCGCCTTGGCGGCGGAGGCGTCGGCCATGGCCGTGCGGGCGGCGGCTTCGTCCAGCGCGCCGTCCATGACCAGGCGGCGGGCGATGCCGGTGATGCCCACCAGGTTCGGGCTGTTGCTGACGACGGCGTTCATCTTCGATTCCCCATGTGGTGGACGTGGCGTTCCGTTCCCCTTCGCGGATGACATCCAAGTTCCGCGCCAACTTTACCGTACCGGGGCGCGTTCGGCACCTGGATTGGCCACGAATTCCAACTCCATGGTTTTCCCAATGATTCCGAGCTAGCTACGTCACCACGGGCCGTAATCGAACGCCAAGTGCGTGCGCCACTTTCAGCACCGCAGCAAAATTGGAATTATCTTCGCCGGACAGGGCCTTGTACAAGTTCTCTTGACCTAATCCCGTGTCACGCGCAGATTGTTCGTGCCGCGTGCACGCGTCGCGTTGCTCAGCGGCTTGGCGATGAAGGCTGTATCGTTACCGGCCTCGTCAGAGCAGGCGTCGATGCGTTTTCGACTATGTCGTCCAGTGAACCGAACCGGACAGTGAGCACGACGTAGTCCTCAACCATTCGATTCCGTGAATAGGCCTCTCGGAGGCACGGAATGGTCCGCATGGCTCTCAGTTTGTCGTTTATGGAATCTTCGTTCAACGAAGTAATAGCTTAATGCCGCCATGACTGTACTCAGTACGGCTGCGACCATGAATATTTCTTGCCAATCGAAATGCCCTGATCTTCGCATCCAATAGACGACAGGGTAGTGCCAGAGATAAATCCCATACGACATGCGGCCGAGCCAAGCTATCGGACGCATGGCAAGGAACTTGATGTGGCCTGCCCCAAGAACGATCAATGCGGCGCCGATCTCGGCAAGCAGTAGAAGACCTTTTAAGCTGGCAGGTAGACGCCAATCTGCCAACCAGACTGCAACTGTAAACAGGGTGATTCCAAAGAAGGGAAACCATGCCTGGACTACAGGACGCCATAGGCCAATTGCACCCCCAAGGATCAATCCAGAAAGTCGGGTGTCGAAGCCAAAATAGACATGGGACCAACTGGTTGGCCAGTCCAGCACGAGCCAGCGCCATGCGCTTGCCGCCAAGAACATGGTCAACAGCGCCAACACACGACGCTTGTTGTCCAGTCTCAGTACCAAGATCATTGCAAGTGGCCATATCAGGTAAAAATGCTCTTCCACCGAGAGGCTCCATGTGTGCCCAAGCACCTTGGGAACCTGCCAATACGCTTGCCCGTAATCGGAGAAATAAAGGATGGCTACTGCGGCATCGCGAGCGCGGTCAATTGCCTCGGGAAAGAGAGTGCTTGTACAGGCTAGATAGGCGATAACAAGCAAGATCAGAGCCGGGTAAAGCCGGCGAAGGCGCCGGACATAAAAATGACCGATCTTGATTGAACCTTCGCGATCATGTTGATCGGCAAGCAGCCGCGTGATCAGGTATCCAGAGAGCACGAAAAACAGATCGACACCCAAGAATCCACCGTTGAATCCCGGTGCTCTGGCATGAAATGCAAGTACCAGCAGCACCGCTGCCGCACGTAGCCCATCGAGTGCCGGGACATATTGCAGGCCATCTTTACCCTCGGCGCGGGGGTGTTGTTGTATGGAACGATGTACTGGAACAGGGTGGCGAACCGAAGGCACTGTGATGTTGCCCCCGTCTGGATGGGACCCCCTGACGTCCATATGCAACCTACGGCACTCTCGTTTCAGCGATATTTGTGCACCACCTGTTCCGATCGAAGCCTGCATCGCCGGAATAGAATCGGCACACAGAGTCCTGCAACTCGGCGACTCTGGAGTCCTTGGAGGGATATTGGCTACATTGCAGGGTGCGTTGCTTGTAATCCGCGACCAACCAGCATGAGCTGGTGAGGCTTGGCAAGTCGGTTTCGGGCATGACGGCAACGCCGATATCGCCTTTCACGGCGCCACGCTGTTTCTGCGCCAAGTGGTGCGGTAGCAGTTCGGGCCGAATCTCGAACCTTAGATCGGGTTCAATTCTGTAGAGATAGGCCATTTCGTTGGCTACCTCCTTTTCGTCAATAACCGACTTCTCTACCCCAAGCGAGCGGATTCCGCTCTCAACGAAGGTCGTAGAGATGGGTAGAGCTTGTACATGGCCTTCGAGCGCGGGCCGCAGAGATTTTCCGGTGAAGTTTATGCTGCCATCTTTGATATCCAAGATATCGGCAATGGTGGGGGCGATATCCTTGATGCTGGCTGTCCCTTTGACTGTCCTAGTGCTCCATTGAGGATTGCCCGAGCGGTAGTACTGCATGGCGAGCACGATTCGGTATTGCTTGTCCTGCAGCGCAAATCCGCCATGACCGAAATAGGCCAATTTCGTTTCGCTCTTATCGAGGTCGCGGAATACATCGCGGTTGATGTCAAAACTTTCCCCATGATCCGATAGAACGATCACCAATGCATTGTCGAGGCGGCCTTGATTTTTTAGTTCGTCCATAACCGAGGCAAGTTGAGCGTCGACTTGCGATAATGCGTTCAAATATCGGTTAGGCATATCACTAAATCCCGGAACTTGGGTGGCTGGCCCCATATCGGGTTTCTCAAAGAGGCTGGTGGCGGCATAGGGCCAGTGCGGCAAGCAAAGGTGGCTTACCAAGAACAGAGGTTTGCTAGCTGGAGCCGTCCTAATTGCGTCTATTACCTTCTTTGGATGGTCGCCGTTCCGGTATGTCCGAAATGCGGCTCTGTTTCCATAAACATAGCCGAACAGTTCATTGACCCCAGGAGTTGTCAGTAGCAGGTTGGTGCCGAGGAAATCGAATCCGCTGCCAATTACAAAATCCAGCGCGCCGACCCGCGGGGTGACTGTTTCGTCGAAGCCAAAGCTCTGATCGAAGTTGGCGAATCTGCTTTCATCCATGGCAAAAAGCGTGTGATAGCCATTGTGCCGCAGCATCCAGGCAAGAGTATTGCCCTGGGAGAATTCTGACCTGGGGTATAGATTGAATCTTGCCCCATGTTCGCGCGGTTCACTTCCGGTCAACATGCTCATGTACGACACGAATGTACGTGCCAACGGTGTCCATGCATCGTCAAATACAACGGAATCGCCGATTTGTCGGTTGATATTGGGCGTCAGTCCATCCCAGCCGTATCCGTAAGCTGGCAATATGTCGGTTCTGAGGGAGTCCACGCCCAGCACGATCACGTTTGGTTTCGCGTGCTGCAATGGTGTGCCCTTTTGGGCATAGCTAGTCAGTGAGAATATTGCGCTAGCCACGCAGATACCCGGCAGCACAATCCGCCAATGACTTTGGAGCAGGGCGGCCAACGCGCCAAGTAGCACGGAGGCGGTGAGGGCAAAGATGCCCCAGACAAGGACAGGTGAAGCTGGTTGCACCATCAGCAATTCCGCATCCGCAAATGCCCGGGACATCGGGAAGAGATGCCGATTGAGGAAAATCGCCGCCATCAGCGCAATGAGAACAAATCCGGATGACATACGGACGCTGTCCTTATGCCGCACCCAGAATTTCCCCGCGAACAGACGAAACGCGCCAACGGCCAGGAAAGTTAGAATTAGATGTGAAACAAGCGCCGTCAGCAGATAGCCTGCGACAGCAAGCAATGCACCTTTGTCTTCCAATAGTCTCTGGAGTAGTTGCTGCTGCATGACCGCAGCCCTAGGGTGCATGAAATCCAAACCGAGTGATCTGTACTCGACATGCAATTGCCATGCGAACAGGGCCATGCCGATCAAAAAGGCGACTGCATACTGCCTAATCTTGGGCGATCCTGTTTGTGCCACAATTATCATCCTAAAGAAGGAAGCCCCGCTTTCGCGGGGCTTCCATGCAACACATCCCATTGGGTGTCAAGTAAGACAAACCCAAATGCGGATTACGGGCGGCACTCGGCCGGCAGGTACTTGGCAGGGCTGGAGGACGTGCAAGTCCACTGGGTGCCAGCGGAAACCAGCTGCGGGGCGTATTGAAGAACAACGCCGCCAGCCTTGGCGGTACCCGTCACGGTGATCGTGCCACTGGCGCAGGCAAGCGACGCAGCGTTGTTGGTGGCCGTGCTAAACGTGCTAACGCCGCGGCAAGCATTGGCGTTGACGGCGTTCTCGTTGGCGATGTTCTCGCCGATGGTCGCCTTGGCGCCCGAAGCCAGCACGGCCAGTTCGGACACGCGCGAGCGGATGGTGTAATCCTGATACGCCGGCAGCGCGATGGCGGCCAGGATGGCGATGATGGCGACCACGATCATCAATTCGATGAGGGTGAAGCCCTGCATGTTCTTCTTCATGGGTAAAACCTCGGGTTGGGTTGGTTGGAAACTGGTAAGGACACTTCTTTCCCCCGTGTCCCCCCTAGCAACGTCTGTGGACCGTGGGTGCCGTGGCTGGCCACGCAGTGAGATATGCAGCACGAACCGTGCCAATCACCTCTGCCGCGCCAACAGCGGCGCTACCTTAACGGCGTGCCTGTGCGTTCTGCCGCGACGTACGTCTCAAGACCGGCAAGACTGACAGGAATTGTCAGTAAGTGACGCAGGGCGTCAGGTAAGGTCGATGCCGGCCTGGATCGCTTGCTCGAGAGAGAAGTCGGGCTTGGGCGACAGGACGGTTTTCGTGCCGGGCGCACGCTACCGCCATGCCGGTTCGCGGGCAAACCCGTTCCCGCATGGAGGGGAGCGGTCCCTTAAAATTCCGGCATGGACTTCGCTCTTCTCGATGGTCAATCTGCCGATGCCGACGGCCTGCGTGCACTGGCGATGGCCAACTACGGTCATTTCACTTCGATGCAGGTGCGCGGGCGTGCGGTGCGCGGGCTGGACCTGCACCTGCAGCGGTTGCGCGCCGCGACGCGCGAGTTGTTCGGTGAGGAACTGGACGAGGAGCGGGTACGGGCGGCGATGCGCGCGGCGGTCGATGCGGCCGGCGGCGATTGTTCGTTGCGGGTGACGGTATTCTCGCGGCGGTTCGACCATCGGCGGCCGGCCGAGCCGGCGCCGGTCGATGTGCTGACCACGGTTTCGCCGCCGGCGGCCGGTGATGCGCGGGCGATCCGGGTGAAGAGCTTCGAGTTCGTCCGTCCGCTGCCGCACGTCAAGCACGTCGGCACCTTCCCGCTGTTCCACTACCGGCGGCAGGCGCTGGCGGCCGGGTTCGACGATGCGCTGTTCGTCGATTCGCGTGGCGACGTAGTCGAAGGTTCGGTCTGGAACGCCGGGTTCTGGGACGGCCATTCCATCCTCTGGCCGACGGGGCCGGCGCTGCGCGGGACGATGGAGAAACTGCTGCAACTGGGACTGGAGGTGATCGGGGTCCCGCAGCGCTGGCTGCGGGTGCGGCCGGAGGCGGGGCCGGACCTGGCGGGCGCCTTCGCGGTCAACGCCACGGGCATCCAGGCGATCGCGGCCATCGACGGCCGGGTCTGCCCGCAGGCGGCGGAATTGCCCGGCCTGCTGCAACGGGTGCTGGAAACCCAGCCCCGGCAGCCGTTGTAGGAGCGGGGCGGTTTCCTTTCGGCAATCAATGCCTTACAATACGCGGCTCACTTACCCGGGCATCCCGCCCGCTGGATGAATCAACATGGTCAAGATCCGCCTCACCCGTGGCGGCGCGAAGAAGCGCCCCTTCTACCACATCATCGTCACCGACCAGCGCAGCGCGCGCGACGGCCGCAACATCGAGCGCGTGGGTTACTACAACCCGGTCGCCTCCGGCAACGACAAGCGCGTGGAACTGGACGTTGCCCGCGTGGACCACTGGGTCAAGAACGGCGCGCAGCTGACCGAAAAGGTCGCCAACCTGTACAAGGAAGTGGCCAAGACGCAGGCTGCCGCGGCCTGATCGGCCACGGCATCCGGGAAGGCGGCGCAAGCCGCCTTCTTCGTTTCCGCGACATGGATACCGAATCGCCAATGACGCTGGAGAAGCGCATCCTGCTGGGCCGCGTGGTCGGTGTCTTCGGCGTGCGCGGGCAGTTGAAGGTGGAATCGTGGACGCAGCCGCGCGAGGCGATCTTCCGCTACCAGCCGTGGACGCTGCGCGACGCGGCCGGTCGCGAACGCGAACTCGCGGGCGCGCGCGGCCGCGAAACCGGCAAGCATCTGGTCGCCGATTTCCCCGGCGTCGAGGATCGCGACGCGGCCGAGGCGCTGCGCGGCACCGAAATCTTCGTGCTGCGTTCTGCGCTGCCGCCGCCGAAGCCGGGCGAGTACTACTGGGTGGACCTGGAAGGCCTGCGCGTGGTCAACGCCGAAGGCGTGGATTTCGGCACGGTGTCGCACCTGTTCTCGACCGGAGCCAACGACGTGCTGGTGGTGCGCGGCGAGCGCGAGCGGCTGGTGCCGTTCGTCGAGCCGGACTACGTGAAGGCGGTGGATTTCGATGCCGGCGTCATCACGGTGGATTGGGACGCGGAGTTCTGACGGGCAGGGCAGATGCGCATCGACGTCCTCAGTCTGTTCCCCGAATTCGTCGCCCAGTGCGCCGGTTTCGGCGTGGTCGGGCGCGCGCAGGAGCGCGGGCTGCTGTTGCTGCACGGCTGGAACCCGCGCGACTACGCCGAGGGCAATTACCGCCGCGTCGACGACAAGACCTTCGGCGGCGGTCCCGGCATGGTGATGATGATCGAGCCGCTGCGGGCCGCGCTGGATGCGGTGCGGCTGGCCGACGCGACGCCGGCGCCGGTGATCTACCTGTCGCCGCAGGGAAGGCCGCTGACCCAGGCCAGGGTGCGCGAACTGGCCGCGCTGCCGCGGCTGATCCTGCTGTGCGGGCGCTACGAAGGCGTGGACGAGCGCTTCGTGCGGGCCGAGGTGGACGAGGAGGTTTCCATCGGCGACTACGTGCTGTCCGGCGGCGAGTTGCCGGCGGCGGTGCTGGTGGATGCGGTGGCGCGCCTGCAGGAAGGCGCGTTGAACGACGCCGAATCGGCGGCGCAGGACAGCTTCGAGGCCGGCCCCGGCGGGCTGGCGCTGCTGGATTGTCCGCACTACACCCATCCGGCCAGCCATGAGTGGGGCGAGGTCCCGGCGGTGCTGCGTTCCGGCGACCATGCCGCCGTCGCCCGCTGGCGCCGGCAGCAGGCGCTGGGCCGCACCTGGCTGCGGCGGCCGGAACTGCTGGACGAGGCGGCCCTGTCAAAGGCCGACCGGGCGCTGCTGGAGGCGTTCAAGGCCGAAAACCCGCGACGGGACCCTTCCGGGACTTGATGGCGGCCGGGGCTTGGCCCGGGTTCGGGCAAGTCTTTGCTTTTCCGCGATTATTTGGCCATAATGCGCGGCTTCGCGAGCCTTTCCCGGCTCAGCGGAACCCGACAACAAACGTGCGGCGCAATCCGGCGACCGCATCAGTCCAAGTTGCCGAACGGCACGCCCACGCACGCGAAGTGCCCCAACACCTGTGGTGTCACCATGAGCAATCTCATCCAGCAGTTCGAAGCCGAGCAGATCAAGCGCCAGCTTCCACAGTTCAGCCCCGGCGACACCGTCGTCGTCAACGTCAAGGTCAAGGAAGGCAACCGCGAGCGCGTGCAGGCCTACGAAGGCGTGGTCATCGCCAAGAAGAACGCCGGCCTCAACTCGGCTTTCACCGTGCGCAAGATCTCGCACGGCTACGGCGTGGAGCGTGTGTTCCAGACCCACAGCGCCACCATCGACTCGGTCGAAGTGAAGCGCCGCGGCAAGGTCCGCGCCGGCAAGCTGTACTACCTGCGTGGCCTGGAAGGCAAGGCCGCCCGCATCAAGGAAGACCTGGCCGCCGTTGCCAAGGCGAAGGCCGAAGCCAAGGCCGAGAAGGCTGCCGAGTAATTCCGGCTTGCCTTCGACGCGCCGAACGGCCGCCCTTGGGCGGCCGTTCGCATTTCGACGGCGCGCCGACCGTCGATCCGGCATCATTGCGACGTGACCGATTTCCCTTCCATCCGCCTGGACGTCTGGCTGTGGGCCGCGCGCTTCTTCAGGACCCGCGCGCTGGCGAAGCAGGCGGTGGAGACCGGCAAGGTCGAAGTGGCAGGCCAGCGCGCCAAGCCGGCGCGGACGCTGAAGCCGGGCGATGCGCTGAAGATCGTGCGCAGCGGCGAGACCTTCGAGGTCGAAGTCGTCGCCGTCAGCGACACGCGCGGCCCGGCTGCCGTTGCGCAGGCGCTGTACCGCGAAAGCGAGGAATCGCGCCAACGCCGCGAGGCCGAGCGCGAGCTGCGCCGCGCCGAAGCCGCCGGCTACCGCGCGCCGGCCGGCAAGCCCGACAAGCGTGCCCGCCGCCTGATCCAGGCCCTGGGGGACATCGATGCGCTGTGATTCTCCCTCTCCCGCATGCGGGAGAGGGCGCCGAGTGGTTGCTTCTGCGCGAAAAGCCGCGCCCTCTCCCTCGTGTGCTTCGCACACGTTTCCCTCTCCCGCACGCGGGAGAGGGAGAAATAGACAGCGGTCGCGGGCATAGTGATGACCACGGTGAGCCTTTCCACATTGAAGCCCTCGCGCCTGCTGCCGCTGATCGTCGCCTGCGCGCTGTTCATCGAGAACATGGATTCGACCGTGATCTCGACTTCGCTGCCGGCGATGGCGGAGGAACTGGGCACCGATCCGATCGCGCTGAAGCTGGCGATGACCGCCTACCTGTTGGCGCTGGCGGTGTTCATCCCGATCAGCGGCTGGGTGGCCGACCGTTTCGGTTCGCGGACCGTCTTCGGCGCCGCCATCGGCGTGTTCTTGGCCGGTTCGCTGGCGTGCGCGGCGAGCAATTCGCTGGGCATGCTGGTGCTGGCGCGCTTCCTGCAGGGCATGGGCGGGGCGATGATGGTGCCGGTGGGGCGGCTGGTGCTGTTGCGTGCGATCCCGAAGAGCGAACTGGTGCAGGCCCTGAGCTGGCTGACGATTCCGGCGCTGGTGGGGCCGGTGGTCGGGCCGCCGCTGGGCGGGTTCATCACCACGTACTTCCACTGGCGCTGGATCTTCCTGATCAACCTGCCGATGGGGCTGGTGGGGATTTTCCTGGCGCGGAAATACATCCCGCAGATCCGCGAGGTGGTCGCGCCGCTGGACTGGCGCGGTTTCGCGTTGTCCGGCATCGGCCTGGCCGCGGCGATGTTCGGTTTCTCCACGCTGGGCCGGCACCTGATGCCGATCTGGCTTTCGGCGCTGGCGCTGGCGGCGGGCGTGGCCATGCTGCTGGGCTACGTGCTGCACGCGCGGCGTTGCCCGCATCCGTTGCTGGATCTGGATCTGTTCCGGTTGCCGACCTTCCGCGCCGGCGTGGTCGGCGGACTGGTGTTCCGGCTCGGCGTCGGCGCGGTGCCGTTCCTGCTGCCGCTGATGCTGCAACTGGGCTTCGGCCTCAGCCCACTGCAGTCGGGCGGGCTGACCTTCATGTCGGCGGTCGGGGCGATGTTCATGAAGACCATAGCGGCCGCGATCCTGAAGCGGTTCGGCTTCCGCCGCGTGTTGGTGGCCAATGCGCTGATCGCGTCGCTGGGACTGGCGGTGTACGGCCTGTTCCGCCCGGACATGCCGCATGCGCTGATCATGGCGGTGCTGCTGCTCAGCGGCTGCCTGCGCTCGCTGCAGTTCACCAGCCTCAACGCGATCAGCTTCGCCGAGGTGGACAACCACCGCATGAGCCAGGCCAGCAGCCTGTCCGGGATGATGCAGCAACTGTCGCTGAGCATGGGCGTGGCGATCGGCGGCTACCTGCTGGAAGGCGTCGGCTGGCTGCGCGGCGCGGAATCGACCGACGCGCCGAATTTCTACTGGGCGTTCGCGGCGGTGGGGCTGATCTCGGCCTGTTCGGCGTGGATGATGTGGAAACTGCCGCGCGATGCCGGCGCGGAGCTTGCCGGCCGTGCGCAGGTCGGCAAGGAAGTGGACGAGCCGAAGCCGACCAAATTCCCGCAGACGTAACGCGCCCGCCCGTCGTTGCCGGTTGCGCGGGATTCCGGGGCGGCGCATGCGGGGCCATGACGGGCAGAGGAACGACAACGCCGGCTTGCGCCGGCGTTGTCGTGTCGCATCGGCCCGGACGGGTCACTTCAGGTCGAAGCGGTCCAGTTCCATTACCTTCGTCCATGCGGCGACGAAGTCGTCGACGAACTTCTGCCGGCCGTCGCTGCTGGCGTAGACCTCGGCCAGCGCGCGCAGCACCGCGTTGGCGCCGAACACCAGGTCCACGCGGCTGCCGGTCCAGCGGGTCGCGCCGGTCTTGCGGTCGCGGCCTTCGAAGCCGTCGCCGGCCGGCTTCCATTCGGTCGCCATGTCCAGCAGGTTGACGAAGAAGTCGTTGCTCAGCGTGCCCGGCTTGTCGGTGAACACGCCGGCGTCGCCGCCGTCCCAGTTGGCGCCCAGCACGCGCAGGCCGCCGACCAGTGCGGTCATCTCCGGCGCGGTCAGGGTCAGCAACTGCGCCTTGTCCACCAGCAGGTGTTCGGCCGGGATCGCCGAAGAGCCCTTGAGGTAGTTGCGGAAGCCGTCGGCGAACGGCTCCAGCACGGCGAAGGAGTCGACGTCGGTCTGGTCCTGGCGCGCGTCGGTGCGGCCCGGGTGGAACGGCACCGAGACCTCGATGCCGGCGGCCTTCGCCGCCTGCTCGACGCCGACGCCGCCGGCCAGCACGATCAGGTCGGCCAGCGAGACCTGCTTGCCGCCTTCGGCGTCCAGGTTGAACTCCATGCGGATGCGTTCCAGCGCCTTGATCACCTTCGCCAGTTGTTGCGGCCGGTTGACTTCCCAGTCCTTCTGCGGGGCCAGGCGGATGCGCGCGCCGTTGGCGCCGCCGCGCTTGTCGCCGCCGCGGAAGGTGGAAGCCGAGGCCCACGCGGTCGAGACCAGTTCGGACACCGATAGGCCGGCATCGGCGATCTTCCGCTTCAGCGCGGCGACGTCGGCCGCGTCTGCCAGCGGATGGTCGACGGCGGGCAGCGGGTCCTGCCAGATCAGTTCTTCCTTCGGCGATTCCGGGCCCAGGTAGCGCGAGCGCGGGCCCATGTCGCGGTGGGTCAATTTGAACCAGGCGCGGGCGAAGGCTTCGGCGAAGGCCTGCGGGTTCTCGAGGAAACGCTTGGAGATCGGGCCGTAGATCGGGTCGAAGCGCAGCGACAGGTCGGTGGTGAGCATCTTCGGGCGATGCTTCTTCGATGGGTCGTGCGCGTCGGGCACCTCGTCGGGCGCGTTCTTGGCGACCCACTGGTGCGCGCCGGCCGGCGACTTCTCCAGTTCCCATTCGAAGCCGAACAGGTTTTCGAAGAACTTGTTGCTCCACAGCGTCGGCGTCTGCGTCCAGGTCACCTCGATGCCGGAGGTGATGGCGTCGCCGCCCTTGCCGCGGCCGAAGGTGTTGTGCCAGCCCAGGCCCTGGAATTCCAGGCCGGCCGCCTCGGGTTCGGCGCCGACGTTGTCGGCCGGGCCGGCGCCGTGGGTCTTGCCGAAGGTATGGCCGCCGGCGATCAGGGCGACGGTCTCCTCGTCGTCCATCGCCATGCGCCCGAAGGTGTCGCGGATGTCCTTGGCCGCGAGCAGCGGGTCGGGATTGCCGTCGGGGCCTTCCGGGTTCACGTAGATCAGGCCCATCTGCACCGCGGCCAGCGGGTTCTCCAGGTCGCGTGAGTGGACCTTGCCGTCGGCGTTGTCGTCGGAGACCAGCACGGCCTCGTCGGCCGGTTTCTCCACGCCTTCCGAGCCGCGGGCGTAGCGCACGTCGCCGCCGAGCCAGGTCGTTTCGCGGCCCCAGTACACATCCTGGTCCGGCTCCCAGGTGTCCTCGCGGCCGGCGCCGAAGCCGAAGGTGCGGAAGCCCATCGTCTCCAGCGCGACGTTGCCGGCCAGCACGATCAGGTCGGCCCAGGAAATCTTCTGCCCGTACTTCTGCTTGACCGGCCACAGCAGGCGGCGGGCCTTGTCCAGGCTGACGTTGTCCGGCCAACTGTTGAGCGGGGCGAAGCGCTGCTGGCCGCGACCGCCGCCGCCGCGGCCGTCGCCGATGCGGTAGGTGCCGGCGCTGTGCCAGGCCATGCGGATCATCAGTCCGCCGTAATGGCCGAAGTCGGCCGGCCACCATTCCTGCGACTCGGTCATCAGGTCGCGCAGGTCCTTCTTCAGCGCGTGGTAGTCGAGCTTGGCGAATTCCTTGCGGTAGTCGAACCGCCCGCCGAGCGGGTTGGATTTCTCCGAATGCTGGTTCAGCAGGTCGAGCCGCAACTGCTTGGGCCACCAGTCCCGGTTGGTGGTGCCGCCGCCGGCGGCGGCGTGGAAGGGGCATTTGGAATCGGGTGGCATCTGTTCATTCTCCCTGGGTGGACGACGTTGCCTGGGTCGGTAACTGCGCACCCACCATAGTCGTCGCACGATGACAGGGGAAATCGAACGATCCGAAGGCTGCGATACGCCGCGGCTATCGATTCTTGCCGGATGCCGGAAAAGCGAAGGCTCTTCGCCCAACTGCGGGAGGGCCGGTGCGGGAAGGACCGTGAGCCGCATGGATGCGGCGAACGAGCCCCCAAGGATGGGTTCACGGCGTGTCCTGCCCGCACCGGCCCTCCCGCAGTTGGGCGATGAACCAAAACAAAAGGCGCCGCTGCCGGCGCCTTTCGATGCTGCGCTGCAATGCGGATCAGCGCCGGCCGCCGAGCAGTCCGCCGCCGATCTTCAGCAGGTCGCTGACGCCGAATTGCCCGTCGCCGTCCTGGTCGAGCACCGCGCCGAGCAGTCCGCCGCCGAGGCCGCCCTGCTGCTGCGCGATCTGGCGTTCCTGCCCGAGCGCCTGGCTCAGCCCGCTGACGCCGGCCTGCTGGCCGCCGCCGAGGAACTGCTTGGCGAGGTAGGACATCACGATCGGGGCGAGGATCTGCAGCAGCAGGTTCGCCTTGTCGCCGCCCAGGCCGGTGGCCTGGCCCAGGCTGGCCGCCGCGTTCTGCTGGTTGCCGCCGAAGACGTGGCCGAGGATGCCGGCGCCGTTGGTCTGCCGCGATTGCGAGCCGCCGCCGAGGACCGCGCCGAGCACGCTGCCGATGTCGAGGCCGCCGGCATGGTCGTTCTGCAACGCGCCGAACAGGGCCTCCGCGCCGGAAGGCTGCGATGCGTTCTTGCCCAGCGCGCCGAGCAGCAGCGGCAGCGCCGCGCCGACCGCGCTGGAGGTCTGGGCCGGGTCGGCGCCCAGTTGTTGCGCCACCTGCTGCAGGGGCGCGCCCTGGAGTTGCTGGAAGAGTTGTTCGGCCAACGAGTTGCTCATGGTTGCAGTCCTTTGTGGGGTGGCGGGCGGCCGGGGGTGGCCGGGCCGCCGATGGTAGCGCGACGGGGGCGTGAATGCCGTTATCCGCCGATGCCCCCGGCTATCCTGTGCGGGCTTCCGCAACGCGACGACCGCATGACCGCCCGCGCCGCCCGCCTGCTGCACCTGCTGGACGAATTGCGCCGCCGCCGCGGCCCGGTGCGCGGCGCGCAACTGGCGCAGCGGCTGGGCGTGAGCCTGCGCACGCTGTACCGCGACGTCGACGCGCTGCGCGGGCAGGGCGCCGACATCGACGGCGATCCCGGCGTGGGCTACCGCCTGCGGCCGGGCTTCCTGCTGCCGCCGATGATGTTTTCCGCCGAGGAACTGGAAGCGATGGTGCTGGGCGCGCGCTGGGTGGCCCGCCACGCCGATCCGGAACTGGCCGCGGCGGCGAACCAGGCGATGGACCGCATCGTCGGCATCCTGCCGGAAACCCTGCGCTTGCAGGTCGAGACCAGCGGCCTGTTCGCCGACTGGCGCGGCACCGAAGCGGAGCCGTGGCTGCCGACGCTGCGCCGTGCGATCCGCGACGAGCACGCGGTGCGCATGCGCTACGCCGACGCCGAGGGCTGCGTCACCGAGCGCGTGGTCTGGCCGTTCGCGATGGCTTTCCTCGCCGACGTGCGCCTGCTGGCCGCGTGGTGCGAACTGCGCGGCGACTTCCGCCATTTCCGCGCCGACCGGGTGCTCGACCTGGAAGACGCCGGCGTGCGCTACCCGGAACGCCGCCACAACCTGCTGCGGCGTTGGAACGCGCAGCGCAAGACTGCTGACAAGGGCTGACAGCAGGCGGCGCGCAGACTGGCGGTCCCTTCCGCGGAGCCGCCGCCATGACCGATACGCTGACGTTCCATACGCACCCGATGTCCCGCGCCCGCATCGCGCGCTGGATGCTGGAGGAAACCGGGCTTGCCTACGAGGAGGTCGTCCATGATTACGGCGCCGCGATGAAATCGCCGGAATACCTGGCGATCAATCCGATGGGCAAGGTGCCGGCGCTGGAGCATGGGGACGTGGTGATCACCGAGAACGCGGCGATCTGCGCGTACCTGGCCGATCTGGTCCCGGAAAAGGGATTGGCGCCGCCGCCGGGTTCGCCGGAACGCGGCAGCTACTATCGCTGGCTGTTCTTCCTGGCCGGACCGGTCGAATCGCTGGTGACCGCCAAGCACGCCGGGGCGCTGGCGCCGGCGATCAACGCTGGCTACGGCACCGAGGCCGACGTGCTGCGGACGCTGGAAGGCGCGGTCGCCGGCCGCAAGCACCTGGCCGGCGACGGCTTCACCGCCGCCGACCTGTACATGGCGGCGTTCCTCGGCTACTACCTGCGCATCGGCGCGATCGAACCGCGCCCGGCCTTCGTCGAATTCGCGCAACGCCATGCCACGCGCCCGGCGGCGCTGGCAGCCAATGCGCGCGACGATGCGCTGGTGGCGGCGCATCCGCATCCGGGCATGCCTGGCGCCTCGCAGGCGCAGGGCGCGCAATGAACGCATCGGAGCTGTCCTGCCGCTGCGGCGAAGTCGGGTTGAGGGTTTCCGGCGATCCGCTCGTCCAGCTTTACTGCCATTGCAACGACTGCCGCGCCGCCCATGCGGCGGCTTACGTGGCCGCGGCGATCCATCCGGCCGCCGCGGTCGAGGTCGTCAGGGGTGGGCCCGTGCCCATCGTGGTCAAGACCACGCCGAGGCTGCGCTGCGCCGCCTGCGGCACCCATCTGTTCGCCGAACTCGCCGGCGTCGGCATGCGCAGCGTCAACGCTTTCCTGCTGCCGTCGGGCGCGTTCAAGCCGCAATTCCACGTGCAGTGCCAGCATGCCGTATTGCCGGTCGTGGACGAGCTGCCGCATTACCGGGGCTTTCCTGCGGCTTTCGGCGGCGCCGAGGAATTGGTCGGCTGGTGAGCGGGCCTAAAGCAGCGCTTTGAGCCGGTACAAGGCTTCCAGCGCCTGCTTCGGCGTCAGTTCGTCCGGGTCGAGCGCGGCCAGGGCTTCCTGCGCCGCGCTCGGCGCCGGCGCGAACAGGCCGAACTGCTGCGGGGAGTCGAGCGCTTGCGGGGCCATTTCCGAGGCGTGGCTCTCGCGGCCGCGCTGTTCCAGTTCGGCCAGGCGGCGGCGCGCCTGCTGCAGCGTCGCCTTCGGCAGGCCGGCCAGCGCAGCGACCTGCAGGCCGAAGCTGCGGTCGGCCGCGCCTTCCTTCACCGTGTGCATGAACACCAACGTGTCGCCCCCGCTTTTATCGACATGCTCGACGGCGTCCAGGTGGACGTTGGCGATGCCGCTGCCGCCGCCTTCGACCGATTCGTTCGCCAGTGCGGTCAGTTCGAAGTAGTGGGTGGCGAACAGGGTGTAGCAGCGGTTGTTCGCGGCGAGATGGCGCGCGACCGCGTCGGCCAGCGCCAGGCCGTCGTAGGTCGAGGTGCCGCGGCCGATCTCGTCCATCAGCACCAGCGACTGCGCGGTGGCGTGGTGGAGGATGTAGCTGGTCTCGGCCATCTCGACCATGAAGGTCGATTGCCCGCGGGCGAGGTCGTCGCCGGCGCCGATGCGGGTGAGGATGCGGTCGATCGGGCCGATGGCCGCCTGCGCCGCCGGCACGAAGCTGCCGATGTAGGCCAGCAGCACGATCAGCGCGTTCTGGCGCATGTAGGTGCTCTTGCCGCCCATGTTCGGGCCGGTGATCACCAGCATGCGCCGGTCCGGATGCAGGTCCAGGTCGTTCGGCTCGAAGGCTTCCTCGCGCACGGCTTCGACCACCGGATGGCGGCCGCGCTCGATGCGCAGTCCGGGTTCGTCGGTCAGTTGCGGACGCGACCAGTCCAGCGCCTGTGCGCGTTCGGCGAAGGCGGCCAGCACGTCGAGTTCGCTCAGGCCGGCGGCGCAGCGCTTCAGCGGCTCCAGTTCGCGGTTCAGCGCTTCCAGCAGTTCGTCGTACAGCAGTTTCTCGCGCGACAGCGAGCGTTCGCGCGCGGACAGCACCTTGTCCTCGAAGGACTTCAGTTCCTCGGTGATGTAGCGCTCGGCGCCGGTCAGGGTCTGGCGGCGGGTGTAGTGCACCGGCGCCTTGTCGGCCTGGCCCTTGCTGATCTCGATGTAGTAGCCGTGCACGCGGTTGTAGCCGACCTTCAGCGTGGCGATGCCGGTGCTTTCGCGCTCGCGCCGTTCGAGGTCGACCAGGAACTGGTCGGCATTGGTCGAAAGCCGGCGCAGTTCGTCCAGTTCGGCGTCGAAGCCTTCGGCGATCACGCCGCCGTCGCTCAACTTCAACGGCGGCTGCGGGGCGACCGCGCGGGCGAGCAGGGCGGCGACCTCGGCGTGTTCGCCCAGTTCGGCGGACAGCGCGTGCAGGCGCGGGGAATCGCAACCGGCCAGCGTTTCGCGGATCGCCGGCAGCAACGCCAGGCCGTCGCGCAGCGTGGAGAGGTCGCGCGGCCGCGCCGACCGCAACGCGACCCGGGTCAGGATGCGTTCGACGTCGCCGAGCGCGCGGAAGCGTTCGCGCAGCGCCGTGTCGGCGCCGGTGTCGATCAGCGTCGCCACCGCGTGGTGGCGTTCGCCGACGACGCGGTGGTCGCGCAGGGGGCGGTGCAGCCAGCGCCGCAGCAGGCGGCCGCCCATCGGGGTGATGGTGGCGTCGAGCACGCCGAGCAGGGTGTTCTTGGTGTCGCCGTCGACGCGCGTGTCCAGTTCCAGGTGCCGGCGCGTGGCGGCGTTCATCGCGATGGCCTCGCCGGCCGATTCGACCGCGATCGAGGTCAGATGCGGCAGGCGCTGCTTCTGGGTTTCCTCGACGTAGCCGAGCAGCGCGCCGGCGGCGGCGGTCGCCAACGGCTTGTCGTCGATGCCGAAGGCGGACAGGTCGTGCAGGCCGAAGAAGTTCAGCAACTGGCGGCGGCCGCTGTCGGCGTCGAACAGCCACGGCGCGCGGCGGCGGAGGCCGTTGCGCATCTGTGAGCCGGTATGTTGTAGGAATGGCGGCCAGCCTTCCTCGTCGGGCAGCAGCAGTTCGGCCGGCTCCAGCCGCGCCAGCTCGGCTTCCAGCGCGTGGTCGCCTTCGACCTCGTTGACCAGGAAACGGCCGCCAGCGAGATCGGCCCAGGCCAGGCCGTAGCCGTTGCGGCCGCGCGACACCGCCATCAGCAGGGTGTCGCGGCGCTCGTTGAGCAGGGCTTCGTCGGTGACCGTGCCCGGCGTGACGATGCGCACCACCTTGCGTTCGACCAGGCCCTTGGCCAGCGCCGGGTCGCCGATCTGTTCGCAGATGGCGACCGATTCGCCCAGCGCCACCAGCCGCGCCAGGTAGCTTTCGTAGGCGTGGTGCGGCACCCCCGCCATCGGGATGGGCGCGCCGCCGGAACTGCCGCGCTGGGTCAGGGTGATGTCCAGCAGCCGCGCCGCCTTGCGCGCGTCGTCGTAGAACAGCTCGTAGAAGTCGCCCATCCGGAAGAACAGCAGCAGGTCCGGGTATTCCGCCTTGGCGGCGAAATACTGCTTCATCAGGGGCGTGTGTTCGGGTGCTGCGGGGGCCATTCCGTGTGCTGTTCGCGTGGGGCGGGGGCGGGAACCTGACAGGTTAGCCGAATCCCCGGCCGTATTGTTCGATGGCGCGGCGGCCGCGGGTGGGCGGTCCCGGGATCCCGGCGCGTGTGCGATGCAAGATGCCGTTGTCGCGCATCGGTGCTAGCTTCGGCCCCGGATGCGGGGGAATGCATCCGCCGATGCCAGTCGAACGCAACGTTCCGATGACCTTGGGAGGGGACATCATGCTTGCTTCAAGACCGCAATGCCGCCTGTTGACGCTGGCGGTCGCCGCCGCCTTGTGCGCTGCCGCGCAGGCGCGCGCACAGGACGCCGCCACCGACGAAAGGAAGGACGAACCCACCACCCTGGCGACGATGAAGGTGACCGCGCAGAAGCGCGAGGAGGCCGCGCAGGACGTGCCGATCGCGGTGACCGCGCTGTCCGAGCAACTGCTGCAGGACACCGGCGTGCGCGACATCAAGGACATGCAGGTGCTGGTGCCGGGCCTGACCGTCACCAGCACCCAGAACGAGGCCATCACCACCGCGCGCATCCGCGGCATCGGCACGGTCGGCGACAACGTGGGCCTGGAATCCTCGGTCGGCGTGGTCATCGACGGCGTGTACCGGCCGCGCAACAGCGTCGGCTTCGGCGACCTGGGCCAACTGGAGCGCATCGAGGTGCTGAAGGGTCCGCAAGGCACCCTGTTCGGCAAGAACACCTCGGCCGGCGTCATCAACGTGGTCACCCGCCGGCCCAGCTACTCGCAGGAGGCGGAAGGCGAGATCACCGTCGGCAACTACGGCGCGCTGGGCGTCGCCGGCAGCTACAACGACGCCCTCGGCGAACGCGCCGCCTTCAACGTGTACGCCGCCAAGCGCAAGCGCGACGGCTGGATGGACGTGGAAACCGGCGCCGGCCCGCGCAGCGAGGACAAGGACTACGACCAGAACTTCCACACCTTCCGCGCCAAGCTGCTGCTGGAGCCGACCGACGACGTCGACATCCTGCTGGCCGGCGACTTCACCAGCCGCGAGGAGAACTGCTGCACCGCCGTGCAACTGGTCAGCGGCAGCACCGCGCCGCTGGTCAACGCACTGGGCGGCGGCAACGCCATCGCGATCCCGGCCGATCCGTGGGCGCGCAAGGCCTACAGCAACCGCAGCACCTCGCAGGACATCAAGGACAAGGGCCTGCAGGCGCAGGTCGACTGGAACCTGTCCGGTTTCGGCGGCGCCACCCTGACCTCGATCACCGCGACGCGCGACTGGCAGTCGATCAACGGCCTCGACTACGACTTCAGCGCCGCCGACCTGCTGTACCGCAACCCGCAGGAGGACGAATCCTTCACCGGCTTCAAGACCTTCAGCCAGGAGCTGCGGCTGGCCGGCGCCACCGACAGGATCGACTGGCTGGTCGGGCTGTTCTACGCCGACGAGGACCTGAAGCGCACCGAGACCTATCGCGTCGGCGCGGCCTACGAGCCGTACCTGTCGATCGGCCTGCTGTCGCAGATCAATCCGGCCCTGGCCAGCCTGCCGAACGCGGCGACCTTCCTGTCGGATGTCACCGGCCGCGCCTACGGTACGACGTTCTCCGGTCTCGGCGCACTGGACCACTACAAGCAGAATTCGAAGAATGCGGCGCTGTTCACCAACAACACCTGGCACGCGACCGACGCGCTGGACGTGACCCTGGGCCTGCGCTACACGCGCGAGAAGAAGACGCTCGATTCCACCTATTCCAACCCCAATGGCGGCCTCGGCTGCGCGTCCTACTTCGACGCGAACGGCGGCGTCAGCGCGGCGGCGATCGGCCGCATCGCCGCCGCATTGACCACGCGCGGCGTGCCGTTCGCCTCGCTGCCGGCGGCGACCCAGCAATCGATCGTCAGCAACCTGGTCGGATACAGTTGCCTGCCGTGGACCAACGTGCTGCACGATGGCCGCAGCACTCGTCAGGAGCGCGAAGAGAAGGAGTGGTCGGGCACGCTGAAGGCGGCCTATCGCTGGAACGAGCACGCCATGACCTACGTCTCGGCGGCGCGCGGCTACAAGGCCGGCGGCTTCAACCTGGACCGCGTGCAGTCCTCCACCGGCCTGTCCAGCGGCGGCACCGGCATCCTGCCGATCGACGACACCTCGTTCCCCGGCGAATTCGTCGACAGCTACGAGCTGGGCGCCAAGACCACCTGGGACGACGGCAACCTGCTGCTCAACGCCACGCTGTTCCACCAGACCTACAAGGATTTCCAGCTCAACAGTTTCCTGGGCACCAGCTTCGTGGTGCGGTCGATCCCGAAGGTGGTGTCGCAAGGCCTGGACAGCGAAATTCTGTGGCAGCCGCAAGGGCTCAGGGGGCTGATGCTGCAGGCCGGCCTGATGTACGCCGACACCAAGTACGGCGACGACATTCCCGGCGGCGATTTCGTCTATCCGGGCGCGCTGTACAAGCTGCCGGGCGCGCAGATGAGCTTCGCGCCGAAGTGGTCGGGCTCGGCCTCGCTCACCTACGAATGGAATTTCGGCGGCAACCTGCAGGGGCGCTTCAACATCGGCGCCAAGTACATGTCCGAATACAACACCGGCTCGGACCTGGACGCGGAGAAGCTGCAGAAGGCCTATACCGTGGCCAACGCGCGCATCGGCATCGGCTCGCGCGACAAGCGCTGGTCGCTGGAACTGTGGGGCACCAACATCTTCGACCAGGACTACGTGCAGGTCGGTTTCGACGGGCCGTTGCAGGCGCTGGGCACGCCCGAACCGGGCAACCCGGGCAATACCTACGACGCCTTCCTCGGCGCGCCGGCGATGTACGGGGTGACGTTCCGCATCAACTACCGCTGATATGTCCGCCGACGAGGCGGATCGACCGGGGCGGCGCCGTCGTAGGACGGCGCCGCTGCGGGCGGCCGGAATCCGATAGGGCGATCAGGCCGTCGCGCCCCGGCGCGCGGCCAGTGCGGCGCGGTAGTAGCCGTCGTAGCGTTCGGCCATGCGTTCGAGCGAGAACGACGCGCGCACGCTGTCCTTGCCGGCGGCGGCCAGCGTCCCGGCCAACGCCGGATCGTCGAGCAGCCGCGCCAGCGTCGCCGCCAGTGCCGCCTCGTCGCCGTTGCCGAACAGCAGGCCGTTGTGGCCGTCGCGGACGATGTGCGGCACGCCGCCGACGGCGGACGAAACCACCGGCAGGTGCGCGGCCCATGCTTCGAGCAGCGCCAGCGGCAGGTCTTCGTGGCGGCTGCTCATCGCGAACACGTCCATCGCCGCCAGGTACGGCGGGATATTCGTCTGGTAGCCGGCGAACGCGATCCGTCCGCGCAGGCCGGATGCATGCGCCAGCGTTTCCAGCGCCGCGCGCTCCTCGCCGTCGCCGACCAGCAGCAGCCATGTGCGCGGATGGTCGCCGGCGATCCGCGCGAACGCGCGCAGCAGCAGGTCCTGGCGCTTGGCCTCGGCCAGGCGGCCGACGGTGCCGATCACCTGCGCGTCGGCGGGAATGCCCAGCGCACGGCGCACGGCTTCGCGCTGCAGGCATTGCGCGTACGGCGCGGTGTCGACGCCGTTGGGCACCACCGCGACGCGGGCGGTGTCGACGGTATGCCAGCGCAGCACCGAACGGGCGATGTCCTCGGACACGCAGCAGAAGCGCTGCGCCAGCCGGCCGGCGAGCCACCACCGCAGGCGCATGCGGATTTCGTTGTGCAGTCCGCGGGTAGGGCGGGCGTGGTCGCCGTGCTCGGTATGCACGGTCGCGATGCCGGCGCGCTGCGCCGCGCGTCCCAGGTGCCAGAGCGCGCCGGTCTGGTGGGTGTGCAGCACGTCGGGGCGGAGCTGAGCGAAAAGCTCGGCGGCCAGTTCGGTCGCTTGCGCGCGTTCGCCGCCGGTATCGAGGCTGTGGACCTCGGCGCCGAGCGCGCGCGCCTGTTCGGCCAGCAGTCCGGCTTCGTCGACACAGACCACGCTGCTGCGGTAGCCGTGGCGGCGGCCGGTTTCGATCATCGACAGCACCAGCCGTTCCCGCCCGCCCAGTTCCAGCGACAGCACGCCGTGGACCACGTGCAGCCTTTGCGCCGCGGCGTGGTCGCCGATGCGTGCAGGTGCGCGTCCACCGTCGTCCATCCGTATGCCGTTCCGAATCAGTCGGTTCGATCGCATTCAACGCGGGTGCCGCCGGAAACCGGCCAGTATTGTCCCGTCGACGTGGCCTAGTTTCTTGCCGTTGCCCATTATTTTGATTTTCATCCCCTTCCGTAGGCTCCGCCGTCGCGGAAAGGGGCCGAACATCCAAGGCGAAAACCAGGGTTGAAGCCGGCAGCAATCCGGGGGCGATGCGCTTTTGCATGGCAGAATCGTCATGGCCTGGAATCGCCTAGCCCCACATCGGGCGATTCCGGCCCTTTCCGCGCATCCGCGTGGCGAGCACCGCGCAATCCTGCAAGGCACGCAATGCACCGCTACCTCGCCTATGTCCTGAGCATCGTCTTCACCCTGGTTTCGCTGGCGCTGGCGCTGGCGATGCGTTGGCCGGGCTGGTGGTGGGGCGTCGCCGGTTTCGGCGCGCTCGCCGCGCTGGGGACGCTGGACCTGCTGCAACGGCGCACCACCTTGCGCCGCAACTATCCGATCCTGGCGCATTTCCGCTACGGGCTGGAGGCGGTCGGGCCGGAGATGCGTCAGTACTTCATCGAGGGCGACACCGCCGAGGTGCCGTTCTCGCGCCAGCAGCGCGCGCTGGTCTACCGGCGCGCCAAGGGCGTGATGGATGT
The DNA here is from genome assembly GCA_047601245.1 of Pseudoxanthomonas sp. Classification (GTDB taxonomy): domain Bacteria; phylum Pseudomonadota; class Gammaproteobacteria; order Xanthomonadales; family Xanthomonadaceae; genus Pseudoxanthomonas_A. The sequence continues at coordinate 985,917 of JASGJU010000002.1, read as the reverse complement.
GGTGCCGTTCGGCAGCCAGCAGGACGCCTACGGGACCGACTACGAGTGGTTGAACCACTCGTTGGCGCCGGTCGAGGTCGAATCGCACGATTTCCGCGTCGAGGTCGGGGCGGACAGGGCGCAGCCGTATTCGGCCAGCATTTTCAACATCTCGGCGATGAGCTTCGGCGCGTTGTCGGCGAATGCGATCCGTGCGCTCAACGCGGGCGCGAAGCGCGGCGGCTTCTACCACGACACCGGCGAAGGTTCGCTGTCGGCCTACCATCGCGAGAACGGCGGCGACATCGTCTGGCAGGTCGCTTCCGGCTATTTCGGCTGCCGCGACGACAAGGGCCGCTTCGATCCCGAGAAGTTCGCCAAACTGGCGAACGACCCGCAGGTGAAGATGATCGAGGTCAAGCTGTCGCAGGGCGCCAAGCCCGGCCATGGCGGCGTGCTGCCGGCGGCCAAGGTCAGCCCGGAGATCGCCGCCACGCGCGGCGTGCCGCAGGGCGTCGATTGCGTATCGCCGGCGAAGCATTCGGAATTCTCGACGCCGTTGGGCCTGCTGCAATTCATCGACCGGCTGCGCCGCCTGTCCGGCGGCAAGCCGGTCGGCTTCAAGCTGGCGATCGGGCATCCGTGGGAATGGTTCGGCATCGCCAAGGCGATGAACGAATACGGTTCCTCGGAGCCGGGGTTGCTGCCGGACTTCATCGTCGTCGACGGCGCCGAAGGCGGCACCGGCGCGGCGCCGGCCGAGTTCATCGACCACGTCGGCGTGCCGATGCACGAGGCGCTGCTGCTGGTGCACAACACCCTGGTCGGCCTGGACCTGCGCGAGCGCGTGCGCATCGGCGCGGCCGGGCGCGTCACCAGCGCCTTCGACATCGCCCGTACCCTGGCGCTGGGCGCGGACTGGTGCAACGCCGCGCGCGGCTTCATGTTCGCGCTGGGCTGCATCCAGTCGCAAAGCTGCCACAACGACAAGTGCCCGACCGGGATCGCCACTCAGGACCCGAGCCGCTGGAAGCACCTGGACGTGCCCGACAAGGCCGCGCGCGTACACCTGTTCCACCAGAACACGCTGAAGGCGCTGCGCGACCTGCTGGGCGCGGCCGGGTTGCGGCATCCCGCGCAACTGGGGCCGGAGCACATCCTGCGCCGGGTGTCGCCGGTCGAGGTGCGATCGCTGGCGGCGCTGTACCGCTACCTGCAGCCGGGCGAACTGCTGGCCAGCGTGCCGGACCACGCGGTGTTCCGCGAGTTCTGGGTCGAATCGCGCGCCGACAGCTTCGCCCCGCCGCCGCGGATCGCGGCCCTGCGCGAATCCAAGTCCAGATAGCCGGTTCCGACCGGCCCGGATTGACCGGAACCGTGCCCGCCGCTACCATGCGCGGCTCGGATTCGTCCGAACACCCATCATGGGCGGTTAGCTCAGCGGTAGAGCACTGCTTTCACACGGCAGGGGTCACAGGTTCAAACCCTGTACCGCCCACCAGTTCCGGATCGACGGGCCACGCAAGTGGCCCGTTTCCGTTTCTGCCGCTGCCCGTTCCGCCGCCGCTCAGTCCGGCGTCGCCTTCCACACGAACGTGGCCAGGCTTTTCGCCGGCAGGCGGTATTCGAATGCGCGATTCCCTTGGCTGACGCCGAAGCGGCGCGAGGTGCGCGCCGAGTTGACCACGACCAGCGCCACGCTGCCGTCGTCCTCGTTGAGGAAGGCGACGTTGTCCAGCCCGCGTCCGCTTTCGGTGGAGGCGATGCGCCATGCGCCGGGATGGACGAAGCGGCTGGCGTGGGCGAGGGCGTAGTAGTCGTCGGTGCGGGCCACGTCTCCGCTGGCCGAATCGATCGTCACCACGCCGCGGCAGGTGTCGCAGCCACCGGCGTGCGGGCCGCCGCGTTCGTCCAGCGCCAGGTTCCAGAACAGCACGCCGCGCGCCCAGTGCCGGGTCGCGCCGACGATCAGCCGCCGCGCCTGCAGGGTCAGGCCGCCGCTGCGCAGCGGTTCCCAGTCGCCGCCGGAGCATTCGGTCATGTAGGCGTCCTTGCCGGGAAAGGCGTCGTGCACCGGCGTCTGCGCCGACGGATCGCCGGCGTAGCAGTGCCAGGCGACCGCGTCGACGTAGCGGTTCGCCTGCGCATCGGCCAGCACCTGCAGCGGTTCCTCCGGCTTGTCCCAGTTGTGGTCCCAGTCGAACAGTTGCGGCGGCGATGCGTGCGCGGCCAGCAGCGGCCCCAGGTGGCGGCCGATGAAGCGGGCGCGTTCCGGCGCGTTGAAACGCATGCCGGGATAGGAATCCGGCTCGAAGTCTGGCTCGTTCTGCACGGTCAGCGCGTGGATCGGGATGCCTTCGGCGCGGTAGGCGTCGACGTAGGCGAGCAGGTAGCGCGCGAAGGCATCGTAGTACTGCGGCAGCAGCCGGCCGCGGATCAGGCTGCCGCTGTCCTTCATCCACGCCGGTGCGCTCCACGGCGAGGCCATCACCGTCAGCCGCGGGTTGATCGCCAGCGCGGCGCGGGTCACCGGGATTACGTCGGTGCGGTTCGGCGCGATGTCGAAGTGCGCCAGTTCCGGATCGGGCGCGCCGTCGGGCGGATCGTCGAGGCTGTAGTGCGACCGCGAGAAATCCGAGGCGCCGATGGTCAGGCGGACGAAGTCGAGGCCGATGCCGTCGTCTTCGCGGCCGAACAGTTCGCGCAGCAAGGCGTCGCGCTGGCCAGGGTCCATGCGCTGCTGGATCAGCCAGGCCGATGCGTCGGTGATCGAGGCGCCGAAGCCGACCATGCGCTGGAAGCGTTGCCGTGGATCGACCGTGATGTCGGCGCGCAGCGGCTTGCGCTCGGAGAAAGCGACGTCCGCCTGCGCCGACAACGCCTTCGCTTGGTCCGACGTGGTCAGCCAGACGCGGACGCGGGCGTCGTCGTCGGAAGCATCGCCTGCGGGCGCGCTCGCGAGCGCGCAGGGCAATGCCATCCACAGCCACGTCACCAATATGAACGCGTGTGCGAGCGGGCTGCGCAGGGTCGCTTCGATTCGCATTTTTCGCCGGGGAAAATCGATTACATCAGGATGCGGCAGGGCGGCGCAAAAGGCATGTTGCGATGCGGCGTGCGACATGCCGCAGGCGTGCGACGGCGCTGACGATCGCGCCCAATTCCGCGGACTTGCCGACATGCCGCGCTGCGATGTTTGGATTTCGTTGACAGGCCGAAGGACGGCGTATATGACAGCGCGGTCACCGTCGGAGGGCCCATTCCATGACACGCAAGATCGCACGCGATATCCGGTCCGGCAGAATCGATTCCCCCGTCGTCCTGCGCCTGCATGGACTGACGCTGGCATGCTCGCTCGCGCTGGCCTGTTCGCTGCCGGTACAGGCGCAGCAGGCGACGACGGAAGAACCGGCGTCGGCCGCGCAGGATCAGCAGGCCACGCAGGCGCCAGCCAGCGGCGCACGGCAGGACGTCGGGACCCTGGAGGCGGTGAAGGTCACCGGCATTCGCCACAGCATCGCCACCTCGATCGACACCAAGAGCGAATCGACCTCGATCGTCGAGGCGATCTCGGCCGAGGACATCGGCAAGCTGCCGGACATCAGTATCGCCGACTCGATTTCGCGGCTGCCGGGCCTGGCCAGCCAGCGCGTAGACGGGCGCTCGCAGGTGATCAACATCCGCGGCATGTCCGAGCAGTTCGCCGGCACCCTGCTCAACGGCCGTGAACAGGTGAGTACCGGCGACAGCCGCGGCGCCGAGTTCGACCAGTACCCGTCGGAACTGATCAACAGCGTGGTGGTCTACAAGACGCCCGACGCATCGGTGATCGGACAGGGCATTTCCGGCACCGTCGACCTGCAGACCATTCGTCCGTTGAGCCTGGGCCAGCGCCGTATCGTGTTCGGCGGCCAAGGCGAGTACAACTCGCTGGGCAGCCTCACCGCCGGCGGTTCCGACAAGGGTTACCGAGCCTCGTTCTCCTACGTCGACCAGTTCGCCGACGATCGCATCGGCGTGGCGCTGGGCGTGGCGCGGCTGGATTCGCCTTTCCAGGAGCAGCATTACAAGGAGTGGTGGTGGGCCAACGGCGCCACCACCGACGGCTGGGGCGGCGCCGACCAGCCTGGCAAGCCCGACGACGCCATCGCCCTGCAGGGTTCCGAGGGATGGGTGAAGTCGCGCAACCTGGAACGTACCGGCGTAATGGGCGTGCTGGAGTTCAAGCCCAACGACACCTGGCACAGCATCTTGGACATGTACTACTCCAAGTTCGACCAGGACGAGCTGATGCGCGGATCGATGTGGAACAACGATCCGTGGTTCGTCAACGCCGACGGCGACAGCATCGACTACGCCAACGTCGGCGTCAGCCAGTACAAGGGTTATCCGTTCGTCACCAGCGGCACCCTGACCGGCGTGCAGCCGATCGTGCGCAACGACCACAACCTGCGCCAGGACAAGCTGTATTCGGCCGGCTGGAAGAACACCTTCAGCGCCGATCCGTGGACCTTCAACCTCGACCTGAACTACTCGCGCGCCGACCGCAAGCAGTCCGTGCTGGAAACCTATGCCGGCCTGCTGACGCCAGTGGACGTGGGCTTCGATATCCCGTTGAGCAACAAGTTCGGCCGCTACACGCTGCCCGACCTGTCCGATCCGGACTCGATCTACCTGTGGGACGTGCAGAACTACGGCCACGACGGGCGCATGGAAAACTCGAAACAGCGCGACACCATCAAGGCCGCGCGCTTCGACCTGAACCGGGTGGTGGAGTCGTCCGACTTCCTGCGCAGCTACGACGTCGGCTTCAACTACAACCATCGCACCAAGGAGAAGAGTTCACAGGTCTATTTCCTCAACCTGCTCGACGGCGAGCCGACCCTGGTCGACTCCTCGCTGCTGTCCTCGCCGACTTCGCTGGGCTTCCTGGGCATGGGTCAGGTGCTGACCTTCGATCCGCGCGCGCTGCTGTCGCGCTACTACAGCGTGGACCTGAGCGAGGACAACAACGACGTGCTCAAGGACTACACGGTCGACGAGAAGGTCAAGACCTTCTACGCGCGTGCCAACCTGGACATGGATCTGGGCGAAACGGTGCGCCTGCGCGGCAATGTCGGCGTGCAGTACATCCGCACCGAGCAGTCCTCCACTGGCTTCAACGCCACCGACGGCATCATCGCCGGCTCGCAGACCCTGGGCGCCAGCTACGGCGACATCCTGCCGAGCATGAACCTGACCTTCGACTTCGGCGGCGGCTGGCTCACCCGCCTGGCCTGGGCCAAGACCCTGATGCGCGCGCCAATCAACTACCTCAACGCGGCCAGTTCGGCCGGCGTCAGCAGCCAGGGCGAATGGTCGGGCAACGGCGGCAATCCGCGCCTGGAGCCGTACCGGGCCAACGCCGTCGACCTGTCGGTGGAGAAGTACATCGGCGACGCCAGCTACGTCGCGCTGGCGCTGTTCTACAAGGATCTGGAAACCTACATCTACCAGGACGAGATCAAGAACTACGATTTCACCGGCTTCCCCAACGACACCGGCGTCCCCGCGCATTCCAACTACGGAAGCTATTACACCTGGGCCAACGGCACCGGCGGCCGCATGAAGGGTGTCGAATTCAGCGCCACCCTGTCCGGCGACCTGGTCAGCGACGCGCTTTCCGGATTCGGCGTGCAATTCAATGGTTCGTATACCGAATCGTCGATCGATCCGGACGGCCCCGGCGGTTCCAGCACCGACACCATCCCGGGCCTGTCCAAGATCGTCGCCAACGCCACGCTGTACTACGAGGCGCACGGCTTCTCGGCGCGCGTGAGCGAACGCTACCGCGACAAGTACCGCGGCGAATACAGCGCGTTATTCGGCCAGCGGCAATACCGTTACACCTTGCCGGAGCGGGTGGTCGACCTGCAACTGGGCTACGACTTCCCGGAAAGCAGCCGCCTGCACGGGCTGTCGGTGCTGTTCCAGGTCAACAACCTCAACAACGAGCCGTTCCGCACCCAGGTCAGTGAATCGTCCGGTTCCACCGGGCTGTTGCTGCCCGAGGAATACACCGAATACGGCCGCCAGTACCTGCTCGGGTTCCGCTATGAGCTGTGAGGACGTCGCCCGCGAATCCATCGCGGCGCGCAACGGGATTCCGCCGCGCCGCGTGGTTTCCGATGGAGCTTGATTGGTATTGGATTGCTGCGCTGCAAGATGCCCAGCCGCCGTGGCGGCACGTAGGCTGCGCGGCAGGGCGCGGAAACGCGCCCGGTATTGGTATTGCCCCTCATGAGTTTTTCGCCGTCGGTGCGACGGCGAAGCCTCATACCGCGCCTTGCGGCGCTCAACCAGAATCCGCCTCATGACGACACAACAAACCCGCTGGTCGCAATTCGGTGTGCTCATCACCGTGTTTTTCTTCTGGGGCTTCGTCGCCGCCAGCAACGACATCCTGATCCCGGTGTTCCGCAAGGCGTTCGACCTCAGCCATACGCAAAGCCAGTTGGTGTCCTTCGCGTTCTACATCGCTTACACGGTCGGTTCGCTGATCTATTTCGCGGTGTCCAAGAGCGTCGGCCAGGATCTGCTGAACCGGATCGGCTACAAGAACGGCATCTGCCTGGGGCTGGTGATCTCGGCGCTGGGCACCCTGCTGTTCTACCCGGCGGCGAACCTGGGTTCGTTCGCGCTGATGATCTCCGGCCTGTTCACCGTCGGCCTGGGCTTCTCGCTGCAGCAGATCGCGGCCAACCCGCTGGCGATCGTGATGGGCAACCCGGCCACCGGTTCGCAGCGCCTGACGATGGCCGGCGGCGTCAACAATTTCGGCACCACCATCGGCCCGCTGCTGGTCAGCGTGGCGATCTTCGGCAGCGTCGCCGCCGGCAACACCGAGGCCAGCATCGAAAGCGTCAAGACCCCGTACCTGGTGCTGGGCGTGGCCTTCATCCTGGTCGCGGTGTTCATCAAGTTCTCGTCGGTGCCGAACAAGATCGACCTCGATGCGGTCAGCGCGTCCGAAGCGCAGGACGAAGGCCGGCTGATCCACAAGACGTCGGCCTTTGCCTATCCGCAGCTCGTGCTGGGCATGATCGCCATCTTCGTCTACGTGGGCGTGGAAGTGTCCACCGGCGCGCACCTGCCGGCCTACCTGCAGGAGCACTTGGGCGTGCAGACCTCGGCGGTGGCGCCCTACGTGTCGCTGTACTGGGCCAGCCTGATGATCGGCCGCTGGACCGGCGCGGCCGGCGCGTTCGAGATCGGCAGCGGCGCGAAGAAGATGCTGGCGCTGATCCTGCCGTTCATCGCCTTCGCCGTGTTCCTGGCGGTCAACTCGATCCTGGGGCACGACGTGGCGCAGTTCTACGGCTACGTTGGGGTGATCGTGGTGATGATCGCGATCACCCTGCTCAGCGGCGGCAATCCGGCGCGGATGCTGCTGTATTTCGCCCTGTGCGGCGCCGCGGCGCTGATCGTCGGCATCCTCAGCAACGGCAAGGTCAGCGCGGTGGCCTTCATCAGCTCGGGCCTGTTCTGCAGCACGATGTGGCCGTGCGTGTTCGCGCTGGCGATCGCCGGGCTGGGCCGGAACACCAACCAGGGCAGCAGCCTGCTGATCATGATGATCATGGGCGGCGCGCTGGTGCCGCTGCTGCAGGGTGCGCTGGCGGACCAGGCGGGCATCCACGCCAGCTTCTGGGTCGGTGTGGCCTGTTTCGCCTATCTGGCGTTCTACGCGGTCCGTGCGTCGGGCGTGCTGAAGAAGCAGGGCATCGATCTGGACAAGCTCAGTTCCGAAGGCGGGCACTGAGCGCGGTTCTGCCCATGAACATGAAAAACCCCGGCCTAGAGCCGGGGTTTTTCATGATGCACTTTCCCGTGCGTCACCCTTTGGGCGGCTTCGCCGTGAAAAACGGCTGTCTTGCGGTTTTTCGTTGGTCGCTTCGCGATTACCGCAGGGGTTCGGAGCGGGCGTAGGTTCCGGGCGCTGGTTGCTTGCGCCAAGCGTCGGCGGGATCGTCGAGCAGGGACAGGTTGTCGATCCGGTATTCGCAGCCGACCAGGGTCATGCCTTCCAGTCCCGGCCGTTGCGCCGGATAAACCACCAGCGCGTGACGATCATCCAGCACGCCGGGCAGCGGCGATTCGCCTAGGAAGGCGTCCACGCGGCCGGCGACCTCGGCATCCTGGCCTGGGACGGCCAGCATCACCCGGTTGGCGGAGATGACGATGGCGAGGCCCTCGCTGCCCCAGGCGCTCGCCGGATCGGACAGCCGGTACAGATCCATGTCGGGCGCCGAATACTGGCGTTCGACCTGGACGAAATCGCGCGGGCGTTCCCTGCGCAGCCGCGGCAGCAACTCCGGCAACTGCGCGTCGTCGAGACGGCAGTCCAGTGCGGCGGCGAGCAGGTCCGAGCTTCCGGGGAAGGTCGCGCCGGTCGTCGCACGGGCAGCTTCGACCGGGATGGCCTGCTGCCCCTGCGCCGTGCCGGCCAAGGCAAGCAGTGGCCAGAGCAGGGAGACGGCACGGGCCAGGCCGATGGCCCTGTTCGTTCCATTTTCCGAGTTATTTTTCACTGTTTATTTTTATTGTTTCGGAAAGGGAACAGACAGTCGATGGCGATCCACTTAATGGACAACGGGTTTCGGCGCATGCTGCGGCCATCGACAACACCCGAGGTTCGTCATGATCACGTTGCGACCGGCCGGGGAACGCGGCCATGCCGATCACGGCTGGCTGGATTCCTGGCACAGCTTTTCCTTCGCCGGATACCACGATCCGGCGCACGTGCACTGGGGCCCGCTGCGCGTCATCAACGAGGATCACGTGGCCGCCGGTCGCGGCTTCGACGCCCACGGCCACCGCGACATGGAAATCGTCAGCTACGTGCTGGACGGCGCGCTGGGCCACCAGGATTCGATGGGCAACAAGTCCAGCATCGTTCCCGGCGAGGTGCAGCGCATGAGCGCCGGCGCCGGCGTGCGGCATTCCGAATTCAATCACAGCGAAAGCGGGCAGACCCATTTCCTGCAGATCTGGATCGTCCCGGACAGGCTCGGCGTGACGCCGTCGTACGAGCAGAAACGCTATGCCGACGCGGACAAGCGCGGCCGGCTGCGGCTGGTGGTGAGCCCCGACGGCGCCGAAGGCTCGGTGACCATCCACCAGGATGCGCGCATGTATGCCGGCCTGTTCGACGGCGACGAGAAAGCCGAACTGGCGCTCGGCAAGGACCGCCTAGCTTACGTGCACATGGCGCGCGGCGAGGCCGAGGTCAACGGTCGCCGCATTCGCGTCGGCGACGCCTTGCTGATGCGGGACGAATCCCGGGTCGCGGTGGCCGGCGGAAACCGGGCCGAGGTGCTGGTGTTCGACCTGCCCGCCGACGGCTGGGAGCCGCGCTGAAGCCGATGACGAACGAGCCCCGGTTCCGATCCGGCCAAGGCCGGTCGGAGCCGGGGCTTTCCCATTGCGTTACGGAAGAATCAGCGCCGGATCGCTTCGCACTGGCGCCAGCGCACCTGTTCGTCGCTGCCGGGCGGCGGATTCATCTGCACGCGGGTCAGGGTCAGGTCGGGATGGCGCGCCAGTTCGGCGCAGACCAGCGACCATGCGCGTTCTTCGCCGGTTTCGCGGTCCACCGCCAGGGTCGAGCGCGAAATCCAGATGCCGCGGGTCAGGCCGTCGACGCGGGCGATCGCGCGCGACACCGCCAGGCGTTCCTTTTCCAGGTCGGCTTCGGTCGCCGCAGGCCGCGGCGGCCCGGGTTCGGCCAGTAACGGGGCGGGCGTGGTTGTGGGCGGCGTAGCCGCCGGTGCGCGCGCGGCCGGCGCCGGTTCGACGGGAGGCGTAGACACGCCAGGCAGCGCCACTGCGGCGACCGCGCCAGCGGCGACGGCTCCCAGCCATGCGATGCCGATATGGCGCTTGGCGCGCGCGGCGGCGCCGTCGACCACCTGCCCGCGCAGGCCAATGTCGAGCAGCGGCTTGAGTTCCGCCCACAGGCGGGCGCCGCTCAGCACTTCGATCTCGTTGCGCACGGCCCTGTCGCGGCCGGCCGCGTCCAGCGTGCCTTCGGTCACCAGTACGCCGCCATGCGCGCCGCGCAGACGGATGTCGGAGGCGATTTCGTCGATCGTGGCCGGGCCGATGCGGTAGGCCGAACCGTGCTTGCAGGTCAGCAGCAGGGGTTTGCCGCCGCCCTTTTCCTGCAGCAGGAAACTGGTGCCTTGCTCGCGCGCGTCTTCGCCGCCGGTCGCGACCCGGCGATAGCCGCGCTGTTCCATCGCCGCCAGCGCCAGGCGCGAGAAATCGCGCCAGCGCATGCCGGCCAACGCCTGCAGGCCGGAGGCGCATTCTTCTTTGCGGCGGCGGATCAACCACAGATAGAGACTGGCGACGACGCCAATCAGCAGAGCAAGGACGAGTCCCGGAAACCAGACGGGCATGTGGGGGAGCGTGGACGGCGCGGATCGTTTGGGAGCCGGCGATTCTACGGCAACGGCATGCGCATGCCCATGAACGAATGGGCCATGCCGGATGTCATGGCCCTGCATCCTCGGTCGTCCTGGTGCCGGAGGTGGGACTCGAACCCACACGCTTTTAAGGGCGGCGGATTTTGAGTCCGCTGCGTCTACCGTTCCGCCACTCCGGCGCGGCCGCGCAGTATAGCCGGAACCGCCGGTCGCCGCGAATCAGTCCACGCCCAGGTCGCGTGGGCTGCGCAGGTACCAGCCGCCGCCGCGCGGGTCCGGAGCGAAGACGTGGCAGCGATCCATTTCGCGCTGGTAGACGTGCAGGGAGACGGCGATGCCGTCGCTGTCGGGATTGCGGATGACGTGGTGCTCGTCCGGCGGCAACAGCTTGTCGGTGCTGCCGGCCTGGGCCAGCGCGCCGGGACGCGGCTTGAAACGGAAACGCTCGCCGTCGCGTTCCAGCAGGGCGTATTCGGTCACTTCCAGCCGTCCTTGCACCACGCCTTCGACGCACCACTGTCCGGCGTGATCGTGCAGCGGGGTGCCCTGGCCGGGTCCCCAGGCCATTGCGATCACGGTGTAGCCGTGCGCCGCGCTGGCGTGGATTTGGCGGCGTGCATAGTGGTCCGCGGCCGGTTGGAGCACGTGGTCGGGCAGGCGGAAGGCGGCGTCGCGCAGCAGGCGTTCCAGCGCGACGCGGACCGCTTCGGCGACGGTCGGCGCATCGCCCGTGGCGATGGCGTCGTCGAGCGCGGCGATCAGTTTCTCCCGGCCCGGAAATTCGAGTTCCGGCATGTGCTTTCTCGCGATGGCATGGATCCATCTTAGCCATGCGGACGAAGAAGGTTGTAAAGGAAACCATTTCGACGGCCGTAGCGCGGCCGCGCTTTTGGACGGCCGAACGGCTGATCGCGCCGTTCCGGCCAGCTAGATCCCGGCCAGGAAACCGCCGATGGCGGCGCCGAAGCGCGCTATGTCGACCAGGAACGCGTCGTGCCCCTGCGGCGAATCCAGCGGCGCGAAGCGGGCGTCGGCGCCGCCCAGGCGCAGGCCTTCGGCGATCTGTTCCTGCTGCTGCAGCGGGAACAGGATGTCGGTGCGCGCGCCGATGACGATGGCCTTCTCGACGCGGATGCGGGCCAGTTCGCGCAGCACCGCGTCCTCGTCGTGCTGCGGGCCGGCGTGTTCGCCGACGTCGAACCAGTCCATCGAGCGGCTCAGGTACAGGTAGCAGTTCGGGTCGAAGCGGTGGACGAAGCGCCGCGCGTGGCCTTCCAGGTAGCTTTCGACCTGGAATTCGAGGCCGAAGGGTTCCTCGTCCGGGCGGTCCCCGCCTTGACTGGATTGGTCGAGGCGCACGCGGCCGAAACGGCCGTCCCATTCCAGCGCCGAGCGGTAGGTGATGACGCCCAGCTTGCGCGCGATGCGCATGCCGGATTCGGGGTAGGTGGATTCGTCGTAATGGCCGCCGCTCCAGCTCGGGTCCAGCCGGATCGCCTCGCGCTGCAGCGAGCGCACCGCGATCGAGAACGGCATCGCCCGCGCGCTGCCGCTGATGTTGATGTGCGTGCGCGCCGCGCCGGGATGGCGCAGCAGCAGCGCCAGCGCAGTCATGCCGCCCATCGAATTGCCGATCAGGCAGGCCAGGGTTTCGATGCCGAGGCCACGGACCACCTCCCAGGCGGCGTCGGCGACGTCCTCGATCGACAGTTCGGGAAAATCGAGGCGGTAGGGTTCGCCGCTGGCGGGATCGATCGACGCAGGTCCGGTCGAGCCCTTGCAACTGCCCAGCGAATTGACGCAGACGACGAACCAGCGGTCGGTGTCGATGGCCTTGCCGGGGCCGAGCATCGCTTCCCACCAGCCCGGTTCGGGGTTGCCGGCGTTGCCGGCGGCGTGCGCGTCCGGCGACAGGCCGGTGACGATCAGGATCGCGTTGCCGCGCGCGGCGTCCAGTTCGCCCCAGGTTTCGTAGGCGATGCGCGCGCCATGCAGGCGGCCGCCGCGCTTCATCGGGAACGGCGAGGGCAGGGCGTGGAATTGCGTGCCGGGCGGGATGAATTCGGTCATGCCGCGAATTCTAGCGGCTGCAGGAGCGGCGTCGGCCGCGATGAGGCTTTCATCGGAAAGCCCGTTCGCGGCCGACGCCGCGCCTACGGGGATTCGCCGAGGGTCAGTTCCACCGGCTTGTCGGCCGGCAGCTTGATCCGCACCGGCGCGGATTCGACGTCGCCGTCGTTGCGCATCGCGCTGCCGCTGGCGGAAATGCGCGCGAGCACTTCGACCTCGCGCATCGCCGACAGTTTCTGCGTCGGCATCGGGCTGTCGGCGTCGTCCAGCACGACGGTCAGCGGCAATTCGGGCAGCGCGTGCTTCTCCACCGCGACCGGCATCGGCGGGCCGTCGGGCATGCGCGCGATCACGAACACGCTGGCGTCGCCGCTTGCATGCGCGGCAAGGCCGGGGGCCAACGCGACCTTGACCGTCAGCGCGTTCGCCGTCGCGGCCTCGGGCGTCGGCGCGGCGGCGGGTGGCAGCGCCGGCAGGCCGGCGTCGGCGCGCGCCGAATCGATCTGCACGCGCAGGGTTTGCGCGGTCTCGGGATCGACCTGCGCCAGCAGCGGTTCCCAGGTCTTCGCCGCCTCGGCGGGCTGGCCGTTCTGGCGCTGGGCGACGCCGACGAACCAGCGCGCGCGCTGGTGGCCGGGCTGGATCTCGAGCGCGTGGCGCAGCAGTCCGGCGGCCTCGCCGTCGAGGCGGCGGCCGGGATCGGCGTACATGCGCGATTCGGCGGCTTCGACCAGCAGGTCGGCGTCGTCGGGGCTCAGCGCGACCGCGCGGGCGAAGGCGTCGCGCGAGCTGGCGTAGTCCTGCTGCGCCGCCAGCGACTTGCCGAGCAGGCGCCAGCCGTCGGGCTGGTCGGGATGCTGTTCCAGCGCCGCGCGCAGGCTGGCGATGGCTTCGTCCAGGCTGTGCGGCATGTCGCGCGCGGCCGCGGGCGCGTCCACGGCGGCCGGCGTGCCGACGATGCGGTACAGCGCGAACGTCGCCGCGCCCAGCGCCAGCACCGCGCCGACCATCAGGCCGCGCGATTCGCGCCGCAGCGGCCACAGCACGCCGATCAGCAGGGCCAGGGTGACGGCGGCGGCGATGCAGGCGAAGGCGACCATCACCACTCCTGCGCGTCGTCGTCGGGAACTTCGCGGCGCGCCTGCCGGCGCAGCACGCGCACCACGATGGCCGCGCCCAGCAGCAGCAGCGCGAACGGCCCGAACCACAGCAGCCAGGTGCGTTTTTCCATCTGCGGCCGGTACAGCACGAATTCGCCGTAGCGTTCGACCAGGAACTGCTTGATCTGGTCGTCGCTCTTGCCCTGGTGCATCAGGTCCAGCACCTCGCGGCGCAGGTCGTGGGCGATCTGGGCGTTGGAATCGGCCAGCGACTGGTTCTGGCACATCACGCAGCGCAGTTCGCCGGTGAGCCGGTGGAAGCGCGTTTCCTCGGCGGCGTCGCGGAACTGCGGCAGGGCGGGGTCGCCGGCCTGGGCGAAGGAGATCGCCGGCATGGCAAGCAGGACCAGCAGAACCAGTGCCGGCAGGACGGATTTCCTTGCGCGGGTGCGGTTCATCGGCGTTCCAGCCTGTCCAGCAACGGCAGCAGCTCGTTGGCGATGATCGCGTCGTCCAGCGGCCCGACGTGCTTCCAGCGGACGATGCCCTGCGCGTCCACCAGGAAGGTCTCCGGCGCGCCGTAGATGCCCCAGTCGATCGCGGCGCGGCCGTCGGCGTCGGCGATCACGTCGCTGTACGGGTTGTCGTAGCGTTCCAGCCAGCGGATCGCCTCGTCGCGGTCGTCCTTGAGGTTGTAGCCGACCAGGCGCACGCGCTTGGTGTAGGCGAAGCGCGCGATCGCCGGGTGTTCGACCCGGCACTCCGGGCACCAGCTTCCCCAGACGTTCAGCACGAAGGGCTTGCCGCGCAGTTCGGCCAGGGTCAGGCGCTGCTCCGGGTGGTGCAGGAACGGCAGGTCGAAGGCCGGCGCCGGCTTGCCGATCAGGGCCGACGGCAGCGCGTCGCGGTCGGCGTCGCCGGAGCGGCGCACGCCCCACGCCAGCAGCGCGATCAGGGCGGCGAAGCACAGCGCGCCGGCGGCGATGGCGAGACGGCGGGCGCTCACGCGGCTTGCTCCTGCCTGCGGCGGAAGCGCCGGTCGGTGGCGGCGATGAAGCCGCCCAGTGCCATCAGCGCCGCGCCCAGCCAGATCCAGCGCACGAACGGCTTCACGTAGATGCGCAGGGCCAACTGCCGCCGCCCAGCGATTCTCCCAGGGCGACGTAGATGTCGCGCAGCGGGCCGGGATGGACGCCGGCTTCGGTCATCACCTGGCCGCCGCTGGCGTAGGCGCGTTTCTCCGGGTGCAGCACCGCGACTTCGCGTTCGCCGCGCGACACCCGCACGCTGCCTTGGTCGGAGACGTAGTTCGGCCCCGGCGTCTCGACCACGCCGTCGAAGCGGAACGCGTAGCGGCCGGCGTCGACGCTCTGGCCGGGCTTGACCGCCAGTTCGCGCTGCACGCTCAGCGCATCGGTCAGCAGCGCGCCGGCCACGAACACGGCGACGCCGAAATGGGCGAAGACCATGCCGAGCATTTCCGCGGTGAACTTGCCGTTGGCCTTCAGGCGCGACCAGACGAAGCGCAGCGTGCCCAGGCCGACCCACAGCGACGCGGCGACCCCGGCGGCGGTCTTCCACCGGCCTTGCGGCGCGAGGAAATACGCGACCACGGCCAGCGCCAGCGCGAACGCGGCCCACGGCAACAAAATCGCCAACGGCTTCGACGATTGTTCGCGCTGCCATTTCACCAGCGGGCCGAGCGGCAGCAGCGCCAGCAGCGGCGCCATCAGCACGAAGAACAACAGGCCGAAGTAGGGCGGGCCGACCGAGATCTTGCCCAGGTCCAGGGCGTCGGCCAGCAGCGGGTACAGCGTGCCCAGCAGCACCATCGCGCAGGCCGCCGACAGCAGCACGTTGTTGGCCAGCAGCAGCGTCTCGCGCGAGGCGAGGGTGAAGGGCTTGCCGGCTTCCATCCGCGGCGCGCGCAGCACGTACAGCAGCAGCGAGCCGCCGACCACGATCGACAGGAACACCAGCACGAACAGCCCGCGCGCCGGATCGGCCGCGAACGCGTGCACGCTGGTCAGCACGCCCGAACGCACCAGGAACGTGCCCAGCAGCGACAGCGAGAACGCCGCGATCGCCAGCAGCAGGGTCCAGCCGCCGAAACTGCCGCGCTTCTCGGTGGCTGCCTGCGAATGGATCAGCGCCGCGCCGGCCAGCCACGGCATGAAGCTGGCGTTCTCGACCGGGTCCCAGAACCACCAGCCGCCCCAGCCCAGTTCGGCGTAGGCCCACCAACTTCCCAGCGCGATGCCGAGGGTCAGGAACGCCCACGCCACGTTGGTCCACGGCCGTGTCCAGCGCAGCCAGCGCGCGTCGACTTCGCCGTCCAGCAGCGCGGCGATGGCGAACGCGAACGGCACCGCGAAGCCGACGTAGCCGAGGTACAGCATCGGCGGGTGGATGATCATGCCCGGATCCTGCAGCAGCGGGTTCAGGTCGCGGCCTTCGGCCGCGGCCGGCAGCAGGCGTTCGAACGGATTGGAGGTGAAGATCAGGAAGGACAGGAAGCCGACCGCGATAACGCCCATCACGCCCAGCACGCGCGCGACCACGCGTTCGGGCAGGGCGCGCGAGAATTCCGCGACCGCCGCGGTCCACAGCGCCAGCACCAGCGCCCACAGCAGCAGCGAGCCTTCGTGCGAACCCCAGACCGCCGTGTAGCGGTACACCAGCGGCAGCAGCGAATTGGAGTTCTCGGCGACGTAGCGCACCGAGAAGTCCTGGCGGATGAAGGCGACGGTCAGGACGACGAACGCGGCCAGCACCGCGAACAACTGCGCATAGGCGGCCGGCCGCGCCACCGCCGTCCACGCCGCCTTGCCGCGCTGCGCGCCGGCCAGCGGCAGCGCCGCCTGCAGCAGCGCCGCCAGCAGGGCGAGGATCAGGGCGATCTGGCCGAGTTCAGGCAGCATGGCCGCTTTCCGCCCGCGCGGACCTCAAGGCGATTTCTCCGCTGCGGTCTGCGCCTGCACGTCGTGCTTGCGGTGCGCGACGCCCATCTTGTCCGCCACTTCCTTCGGCATGTAGGTCTCGTCGTGCTTGGCCAGCACATCGTCGGCGACGAATACTCCGTCATGCAGGCTGCCGGTGGCGACCACCGCCTGGCCCTCGCGGAACAGGTCGGGGAGGATCTTGTCGTAGGTCACCGGCAGTTGCGCATCGCCGTCGGTGACGCGGAAATGCGCCTGCAGCGAACCTTCGGCGCGCTCGAACGAGCCTTTCTCGACCATCCCGCCCAGGCGGAAGCGCGCGTGCGCGCCGGCGTCGCCGCGCAGCACTTCGCTGGGCGTGTACAGGTAGGTGACGTTGCGCCGGATCGCCATGCTGACCAGCACCGCGGCCAGCGCGGCGGCGGCCAGCAGCGCGACGACCCACAGCAGGCGGCGGCGGCGAACCGGGTTCACAGGCCCGGCTCCGGCGCGCGTGCGGCGGCGCGCGTACGCGGGGCGCGGGCGAGGCGGCTGCGGGCTTCGCGCAGCGCGCGGCGGCGCTGCAGCCGCGGCGCGACGAAATCCCACAGCAACACCGCCGCGAAGACGGCGTAGGCGGCGACCACGTAGGATAGGTAGCTCATGCGCCGCCCTCCTGCGCCAGCGCCGCCACCCAGTCCTTGCCGGCCTCGCGGCGCAGGTTGTCGGCGCGCGCGCGCGCCAGCAGCGAACCGGCGAACCAGAAATGCACGCCGGCGAACATCAGCCAGAACGGCAGGACCATGCTCGGGTCGATCTTCGACTGCCCGAACACGCTGATGGTCTGGCCCTGGTGCAGCGAATTCCACCACACCACCGAATACTTGATGACCGGCAGCAGCGCCACGCCGACGATGGCCAGCAGGCCGGCTGCGCGCGCGCCGGCGCGGCGGTCGTCGATGGCCGCGTACAGGCCCATCACGCCCAGATAGAGGAACAGCAGGATCAATTCCGTGGTCAGGCGCGGATCCCAGTCCCACCACGCGCCCCACATCGGCTTGCCCCAGATCGAGCCGGTGACCAGCGTGATCAGGGTGAAGGCGGCGCCGACCGGCGCGCAGGCCATCGCCAGGATCTCGCACAGCTTGATCCGCCACACCAGCGCGATCGCCGCGTACAGCGCCATCAGCCCGAACACGGACAGGCTCATGAACGCTGCCGGCACGTGGATGAAGAAGATGCGGAAGCTGTCGCCCTGCTGGTAGTCGGCGGGCACCACGAACAGGCCCTGCCAGACGCCGAACCCGAACAGGACCAGCGCGACCAGGTGGCACCACGGCGCCCAGCGCGCCGCGAAGCGGTCGAAATAGGGCGGCGAGCCGAGTTGGTGGAACCAGCGGACCACCGGGTTCAGGTTGGACATTCAACTTGCTCGCTGTGTGGAACGCGGGACCGCCACGGTTCCGGGCGACCCCGCATCTTGCGTGGCTACGCCGGCATTTTTCCAGAATGCGCCGGCCGCGCCAAGCTGCGCCGCGCAAGCCCTACGGCTTCAGGGTGATCGTGCCCTTCATCAGCGCCGAGTGCCCGGGGAAGCTGCAGAAGAACTCGTAGGCCCCGCGGTCAGCTTGGCGACCGGGATCTTGAGCGAGGTGCTTTCGCCGCCGCCGATCAGCTTGCTGTGGGCGACCACGCGGGCGTCGCCGGCCTTGATGTAGTCGGCGGCGGCGCCTGCCTTCAGCCCGTCGGAGGCGACCGCGGCCATGTCGGCGGCCTTGGTCACGACCACGTTGTGGCCCATCGCCGCCTTCGGCAGCTTGCCGACGTGCTTGAGGTTGATGGTGAACTCGGCGCAGCTCTTGCTGACGTCGATGTTGGCCAGGTTGTACTTCATCGCGTCGTTGCCTTCCAGGTCCACCGAACAGGTGGCGGCCGAAGCCAGCGGCGTGGCGGCGCAGAGGATGGCGGCGAAGAACAGTTTGCGGATCATGTGGAACTCCTCAGGGTTGGAATCATTGTCCCGGGAACGGGCTTTGGCTGTCTGCGTTCCGGCTCCGCGGGGCATGGTGCCAGACTGCGCCGCGCGGCGCGGATGCGCCTTGATCCTGATCAAGCATGGCGGCACCGGGAACGGGGACGGAAACGGCTTCATGGCGGCAGGGCTCATGGCGGCAGGCTGGACAGCCATGCGGACACCGCCTCGATGCTTTCCGCGTCGAGGCGCTCGCCGATGCCGGTCATGACGAAATCGTTGCTGGAATAGCGCATCTTGCCTTCCTGGAACGCGCTCAGGCGCGACTGCAGGTAGGTGGCGTGCTGGCCGCGCAAGGACGGATAGATCGCGTAGGGCGTATTGCCGTTGCGGTCGGCTTGGGCGGCCAGCGCGTGCCCGCGCGCATCGGCGCCGTGGCAACCCTGGCAGGGCGGTATGCCCTTGTCCGGATCGCCGTGCAGGTACAGGGCCTCGCCGCGCGCCAGCAGCGCCGGATCGGCCGGCGGGACGCTGTCGTCCACCGGCTGCGGCTCGGGCTTCTGGCTGGCGTAGAAACTGGCCAGGTCGCGGATGTCCTCTTCGCTCACCTCGGCGGTCAGCACCGTCATCGGCGAATCGGCGAGGGTGCCGCGCTTGTATTCCATCAGTTCCCAGTACAGGTAGCTGGCGCTTTGCCCGGCCAGGGTGGGGATCATCGGCGCGACCGAGACCGCGCCGGTGGGACCGTGGCAGGTGGCGCAGAGTTCGGCCTTCTGGCGGCCGGCTTCGACATTCCCCGGCGGCGCGCCGCGATGCCGCAGGTCGTACCAGGCGTGCGCGGCGGTGGCGGCCGCGGTTCCGTCCGGCGCGGCGGCGGCTTCGTCGGTGGCGGTGGATTGCGCGAAGGCGGCCGCGCTGGCGACAAGCGCCGCGGCGACGCCCAAGGGCAGCAGGATTCGGCTCATAGCTGGATCTCCAGCAGCACGCCCAGCAGGTTGGCGCTGTAGCTTTGCGGGCCGCCGTCGGTGTAGACGCGGTGGTCCATCACCTGCCCGTTCTCGAAGCCGAGGTAATGCCAGTCGGACAGCACAGCCTTCTCGTAGGTGTCGAACAGGCGCACGCCGATGCGCGGGCTGATCGGGATCGACAAGCCCAGCGTGTAGGAATTGGAGCGGTAGATCATCGGCGGGTATTCGCCGGCCAGCAGCGCGGCCAGCGCCGGATCGGTCAGCGCCGCCGGCGAGTTGTAGCGGTAGCCGGTGAGGCCGCGCGAATAGGTCCAGTTCCATGAGGCGTCGAGGGTGGCGCGGCCGATGCGCTGCGACCAGTTGGCGCCGGCGTAGTGGTTGCGCTGCCTGTCGTCGACCCACCAGCGGTTTTCCTCCGGGTAGTTCTCGCCGCCCAGGCTGGGGTTGTCGGTCATCGCGCCGCTGTCGTTGACGTTGGCGAAGGCCAGCTTCGAGCGGTCGTAGCCGTACCATGCCCCGCCCGTGCTGCCGGGCCTGGGCTGCCATTCCCATTGCAGGCTGCCGCCGAGGGTGTCGTACTTCTGCCGTCCCAGTTCGGCGTCGTAGTCGTTCCAGTCGCCGCGCAGCGAGGCGTACAGGGTCATCTCGCGCGGCAGCACGAAGGTCGCCATCACGTCCAGCTTGTTCTGGTCGCGGCTGGACACGTCGTACTTGCGCAGTTCCGCGACCGTATGCGCCGCCGTGCCGACGTCCGGGGCGACGTAGCCGGGCAGGGATTCGGAGAAGGTGAATTCGTAGGGATCGTATTCGTACTCGCTGCCGCTGCGCTTGAGCCAGGTGTAGTTGATCCGCAGGGTCAGCCAGTCGAGCGCGCGGTTGGTCCAGTTGAGCTTGAGGCTGCTGTCGTCGGTGTCGGCGACTTCGCGGTGGGCGCGTTCGGTGCGGGTGAAGGTGTAGGTGGCGCCGAAGGTATTGCTGTTGCCGAGCCGCCAGTCGAGGCCGGTCGACGCCTCGCGCACTTCCTTGTCCAGCGGCAGGTTGCGCACGCGGGTCAGCACCGAGGCGTTGCCGTCGGGGTCCCACACGCCCATCTCGCCGGGCACGACGCTGCCTTGCGCGCCGTTCTCGGTGATGTAGCCGTACTGCCCGGTCAGCGGGTTGTACGCCCAGTAGGTGCCGTCGTAGTCGTCGCGCTGGAAGCGCGCGCTGGCGCGCCAGGTCAGGTCGTCGGTCGGTTGCAGCACCACGCGCGCGTCCAGCAACTGGCTGTTGATCGCCAGGTCGGCCTTGGTGCGCGACAGCGCCGCGGTGGTGTTCCAGTCGGCGCAGTCGTACAGCATGCCGGGCAGCGGGATGCCGAACTGGCCCTGGCAGTTGATCGGCGCGATCAGGTCGTCGTTCTGGCTGCTGCGGCTGAGCGAAGTGGTCAGCGAGAAGTCGCCGTTCCACGCGATCTTGCGGCTGAAGCTGGCGCGCAACTGGTGGTAGTCGTTGTCCGGTTCGTAGGAAAACTCGCCCAGGCCCAGTTGCGGCCCCGACAGGCCGGGGATCACCGGCGCGGTGCCCATCGGGATCTGGTAGTCGTAGCTGTTGTAGGCGTTGCGGAAGAACGAGCCGGAATAGCCGAACTCCATCCGCCACAGGTTGCCGACGAAGCGCAGGCCGCCGTTGAGATTGACCGTGCTGTCGTCGATCGGCCGCGGGATCTCATAGACGCCGCCGTTGTTGGCGAAGGGGTAGTTGAAGAAGAACGGGCCGCCGAACGGGCGCGCGCCCTTGCGCTCCTCGTGGCTGCCGTTGAAATAGCCGGTCCAGCGTTTGTCGAAGAAGTAGGTGATGCCCAGGCCCTGCTTGTCGCGCACCACCCGCAGCGTGGTTTCCGGCTGCGCCGCCGACACCGCGGCGACTTCGGCCGAGGTGCTGGTGCTGACCGTCAGCGGTTCCTTCAAGGTCAGGTGCTGGCTGCCGACGCCGTCCCAGATCGAACGCGCGTTGCCGCTGGTCACGTTCGGCTGGGTGCGCACGAAGGCCTGCACGCGGAACTTGCCGGCCTTGCCGTAAAGCGCGCGGTAGTACTGGCTGTAATCGTTCAGATGCCAGCCGTGGAATTCGAAATAGCGGCCATCGGCCGGATGCTCGAAGCGCAGGTCGGCGCCGAAGGCCAGGCCGTCGTCCCAGTTGGAGAAGCGCCGCCACTGCATGGCGTTCTGGTCGCCGGAAACCGACAGGTAACCGATGTCGAACGTGGCGCGGGTCAGCCACGGGCCGTCCTCGGCGTACTCGGGCGTGGCCGGGACGCAGGCGTACAGGAAGCCGGTCGGCGTGCGTTTCGGTTCGCCGGCGAGCCAGGTGTAGCCGGCCGGGTCGCAGCCCTGGTTCAGGGCGCCGGACGGGAACAGCGCATTGCCGAACTGCAGGTCGACGCCGGTGCCGCTGTCCTGCGCGTATGCAGGGCCCGCGCCCATCGCCAGCGACAGCAGCGACAGTCGCAACAGACCGCTTCGACCCTTCAAGGCGGTTGGTGACATGACGGCTCTCCCGCTATTTGTGGAATCGCGGCCCGGAGGGATTGTTGGACCCGTGGATCTGCGCGTGGCAGCTCAGGCAGCCGCGCCCCATCAGGCGTTCGTCGGGGGCTGCGCCGTTGGCCAGCATCTGTTCGTTGAACAGGTCGTTGGGGTGGCGCATGTGCGAGTGGCACTGCTGGCACAGCATCGGCACCGGTGCGACCAGCAGCGCGTGCTGGTTCGAACCGTGCGGCGTATGGCAGTTCAGGCAGTTCTCGCGCACCGGCGCGTGTTCGAACAGGAACGGGCCGCGCTTCTCGGCGTGGCACTGGTAGCAGGTCTCGTTGACGGTGTTGGTCTTCAGCAGCGCGGTGTTGATGGTGCCGTGCGGGTTGTGGCAGTCGACGCAGGCCATCTGCCCTTCCGGCAGCGGCATGTGCGAGCGGCGGTTGAACTGCTGGCGGATGTCCTTGTGGCAGGTCGCGCAGGTTTCGCTGATCGACTGCTTGGCGGTCAGGCCTTCGGCCGACAGCTTGGCCATCGGGTTGTGGCAGTCGCTGCACGACAGGTCGTTGCGCTGGTGCACCGAGCCGGTCCAGTGGTCGCGCGGGCCGCCGGCGTGGCAGCCCAGGCAACTGGCGGCCTGGGTCTTGGTCGGGGTGCCGCCGTCATGGGTGAAGGCGATGATCAGGCCCTTCTGGGCGGGGTTCTCGGCATGCGCCGAGCCGGGGCCGTGGCAGGCCTCGCAGGTCGCGGTCTTCGGGTCGGCGGCCAGCGCCACGCGCATGCCCAGGGCGTGGGTGGTGTGGGCGAAGTTCTGCTGCTCGCGCGAATGGCAGGCGGTACAGGTGGCTTCGCCGACCGGCTTGGCGTCCGGGGCCTGCGGATTGTGGGCCGCACGCGCATTGGCGAAGCCGGGCGGGACGTCGAAGCCGTGCCCGGCCTGCGGGTCCTGCGACGAGAAATTGGTCTCCGGCAGGTTGAGGGGACGCTTCCCCGCGGTCTGCGCGTTGTCCTGCGCGCCGGCCGGCGACAGCCATCCTGCCGCGCCCAATACGGTGGCTGCCGACAGCAGCAAACCCGCGAACAATCGCATCGACCCCTCCCATGCGCCTGGCTGACCGGAAAGCTGGCTTGCCGCAGGGCGTAACCAAGATTACGCTCCGAGTGTGCAAGCGGTTTTCCCACGGGTCAAGTGCGGGTGCAGCATGGGTTGCAAGGAGGCCGTCCATTCCGTCCCCGCGCGAACCGGGGACGGGGACGGCGGGGATCAGGGACGCCGGGCGGGCAGCACGCCGCGCAGGAAGATCGACAGGGCTTCGCGGGTCTCGGTCTGCAGGCGCCCGCGGCCGTACTGGTCGATGCGGCCGCTGGCGCTGTGGATGATCACCGCGCCGAAAACCATGATGAAGAAGTGCTTGGCCGCCAGTTCCGGCGACGCCATTGTCAGGCGTCCGGCCGCGGTCTCGCGCATGAAGTAGCTGGCCAGCGAATGTTCCGCGGTCTGCACGCCGTGGACCATGAACCAGTCGCGCAGCTCGGGGAATTCCGTGCCCTCGGCCAGTACGATGCGGTGGGTGACGATGCGGCTGGGCGTCAGCATTTCCTCCAGCAGGCGGTCGGTGGCGACGGCCAGCGCCTCCTCGGGCGGCATGGTCGATTCCTGCAGCGAGGCCAAGCCCGCGCCGAAGGCGTGGATGCTGTCCTCCATGATCGCGTGGGCCAGGCCTTCCTTGTCGCCGAAGGCGCGGTACAGCGTGGACATGGAGCCGCCGGCGCGGGCGACGATGTCCGACAGCCGCGCCTTGCGGTAGCCGTTCTCGAGGAACACCTCGGTGGCGGCGGCCAGGATGCGTTCCACCCGCACTTCGCCGCGCTTGCACAGATCCACGTCCGGCCGTGGCTTGATCGGCGGCGAACGGGAGGGGGGCGCGGAAGTCGGGGCGTCGTCGCGTTTGCGTTTCATGGGTCGGGCGAGCGGCCTGGGTGCCGGAAGCGCTGGAGCGCGCCGTGCGCTCGGAAGCGGGTGAAGCGACCTAGACTACGGCGATTCCGGCCAGGCGGCATGGGGCGGGCGGGCGCGGGTTTACTGCGGCATTCAGGTGCCGGCCGGGGCGATCCGCACCCGGACTTCCTCTTCGGCCGGCGGCTGTTGCGGTTGCGGCGGCGGCGCGGGGCGTCGGTGCAGCCACACGAACACCGCGGCGGCGGCGATCAGCGCCAGCAGCACCCCGCGGATGCGCCAGGCCCACGGGCGCGGCGGCGGCGCGTCCTCGTCGCGTTCGGCAGCGAACACATGGCCGTTGCGCTGGTCCGGACGGGTGCTGTCCAGCAGGCCGGCTTCGCGCAGGATTTCGCGCGCGCGCGGCTGGTCGTCGGCATGGCGCACCCACAGCGACGGCTGCAGCCGGGCCGGCGCCGGCGAGGTGTAGCTGAACTGTCCGCCGCGCTTGCCCTGGTACGAGCGGCCGTTGCGGATCGCGGTTTCGATGCCGGCGTCGTTGAGCAGCCTGGCCACGCCCTCGACGGTCTCGACGCGCTGGCTGGTGAATACCTGGCGCACTCAATCCTCCGCCGGGGCTGCGCGGATCAG
The DNA here is from genome assembly GCA_047601245.1 of Pseudoxanthomonas sp. Lineage (GTDB taxonomy): Bacteria > Pseudomonadota > Gammaproteobacteria > Xanthomonadales > Xanthomonadaceae > Pseudoxanthomonas_A. The sequence goes on along the minus strand of JASGJU010000002.1, from coordinate 961,341 downwards.
GCCTTCCTGCGCGGTGCTGGCGACCAGCCGGCCGTGGCGGTCGAAGATCTGCCCGCGCGCCAGCCCGCGCGCGCTGTGCGCGCTGGGGCTGTCGATCGAATACAGCAGCCAGTCGTCGGCGCGGAACGGCCGATGGAACCACAGCGCGTGGTCCAGCGAGGCCATCTGCACGCCGGGCTGGTAGTAGCTGATCGCGTGCGGGAACGTCGCCGTGCCCAGCAGGTGGAAGTCGGAGGCGTAGGCGAGCAGGGCGCGGTGCAGTTCCGGCGCGTCGCCGACCGCTTCGCCGAGGCGGAACCACACCTGCTGGAACGGCGGCTGCTTCTCCGGATGCAATTCGTCGCGCGAGTGCACGCGGCGGAACTCGAACGGGCCGCCGCGCGCGAGCCAGCGCTGGATCTTCGGCGGCAGCCGGGCCAGTTGCTCGGCCGGCATCGGCGGGCTGGGCGGGACGTCTTCCGGCGCCGGCGCCGGCGGCATCGGCGCCTGGTGCTCCGCGCCCGGCTCCTCGGCCTGGAACGAGGCGGCGCAGAAGAAGATCACCTTGCCGTGCTGGATCGCGGTCACCCGCCGCACCGAGAAGCTGCCGCCGTCGCGGGTGCGGTCGACGTCGTAGACGATCGGCGCGTCGATATCGCCGGCGCGAAGGAAATAGGCATGCAGCGAATGCGCCAGGCGGCCGCTGCCCGCATCCACGGTCGATTGCGCGGCGGACAGCGCCTGTCCCAGCACCTGTCCGCCGAACACGTACTTGGTGCCGATGTCGCGGCTCTGGCCGCGGAACAGGTTTTCCTCCAGCCGCTCCAGCGACAGCAGTTCGATCACTTCGGAGACGATGGGGTCGGGGGACAAGGCGGGATTCCGGCGTGGGGTGGGCGGATTATACCGGCGCGTCCGGCGACGCCAGCCGCTCCAGGCGCACCTCGCGCAGCACACGTTGCCACGGAAACAGCGATCCCGGATCGAGCTTGCGCCGCACCTGGATCGCCGGATCGTCGCTGGCCGGCACCTGCTCGCGGTCCAGGTCCTCGTGGCCGGCGATGTAGCGCAGCGTCGGAATCCGCAATTGCAGCCCGTGCAGCAGCGCGACCAGCGCGTCGATCTGCGCTTCGGCGTAGGCCTCGGTCATATGCTGGCGGTTCGACGCCAGCCAGTCCGGGTAGCGGCCGGCGTTCACCAGTTCGATGCCGATGGCGCGCTCGTTGCAGCCGCGCACGTGGTGGGCGATGCAGGTCGGTTCGATCCAGCGATGCACGCTGCCGTCGCGGTCGATGTAGTAGTGGCCGCTGTTGCCGGTGCCGGAGTCGTAGAGGATGCGCTCGCCGTATTCGCGCGCGGCGGCCAGGTCCGGTAGTTCGGTGCAGTGGATCACCGCCAGGTCGATCCGTTCCAGCGGCCGGGTCTGCAGCTTCGGTTCGTAGGGCAGCGGTTCGACGATCATGGCGGAAGCCGGCGGAAATCCTTGCGGATGCTAGCATTCGCGCCTTCGCAACGAATCAGGAACCCGCCGGCATGCCTCGCGGCCATTGCATCCTTTCCCACGGTTTCGAAAGCGGCCCGGACGCCACCAAGGTCACCGCGCTGGCCGAAGTCGCCGAACGCCTGGGCTGGACCCACGAGCGCCCCGACTACACCGACCTGGACGCGAAGCGCGAAGCCGGCGAACTGGGCGACGTGCCGGCCCGCCTGGCGCGCCTGCTGGACTTGGCTCGGGCCGCTGCCGCACGCGGACATGGGAATGTCGTGCTGGCCGGTTCCAGTCTGGGCGCGTGGATTTCCGCGCAGGCGTCGTTGCAGGTGCCGGTGAAGGGATTGTTCCTGATGGCCCCGCCGATCTGGCCCGGCACGGAGCACGCGATGCAGGCTGCCGCCGCGCCGACGTCGATCATCCACGGCTGGGACGACGAACTGATTCCCGCAGAGCAGGTCGTGCAGTGGGCGCAGGCGCGCCGCGCGCGCCTGTTGCTGGTCAACGATACGCATCGCCTGAGCGACCACGTCGCCGCGTCGGCGGAGGCGTTCGCGGCCTTGCTGGCAAGCCTGTGAAATTCTTCGTCTCCTGCGCCAAGGGCCTGGAATACCTGCTCGCCGACGAACTGCTGGCGCTGGGCGCGGCCAAGGCCGCCGCGACCGTGGCCGGCGTCAACGCCGAGGGCGAGCCGGTCGACGCCCAGCGCGCGGTGCTGTGGTCGCGGCTGGCGTCGCGCGTGTTGTGGCCGATCGCCGAATTCGACTGCCCCGACGAACAGGCGCTGTACGACGGCGCCTTGAAGGCGAACTGGCGCAGGCACCTGTCGCCGGAGATGAGCCTGGCGGTGGATGCGCACGTCTCCGGCGAGGCGATCACCCATTCGCGTTTCGCCGCGCAGCGGGTCAAGGACGCCATCGTCGACCAGTTCCGCGACTTCGCCCTGCCGCGCCCTTCGGTCGACGTGGAGAACCCGGATGTGCGCATCAACCTGTCGCTGCGCAAGGGAAGGGCGACGCTCTCGATCGACCTGTCCGGCGGCCCGATGCACCGGCGCGGCTGGCGGCGCGAGCAGAACGAAGCGCCGCTGAAGGAAAACCTGGCCGCCGCGGTGCTGATGCGCGGCGGCTGGCTGGGTCTGTACCACGTCGGCGGCGCGCTGCTCGACCCGATGTGCGGCAGCGGCACCTTGCTGATCGAAGGCGCGCTGATGGCGGCCGATGTCGCGCCCGGTCTGCAGCGACACGGGAATGTCTTGCCAACGCGCTGGCTGGGCTTCGACGCGGCGTCCTGGCGCGCGCTGTTCGCCGACGCGGTCGCGCGCGAACAGGCCGGCCGCGCGGCGTTGCGGCCGGCTTTCTTCGGCAGCGATCTCGATCCGCGCGCGATCCGCGGCGCGAAGGACAACGCGGTGCTGGCCGGGCTGGCAGGGCAACTGCAATTCGAGACGCGCGACGTGGCCAGGCTGGAGCCGCTGGCCATCGAGCGCGGCCTGGTCGTGTGCAACCCGCCCTACGACGAGCGTCTGGCGGCGGACGCATCGCTGTACCGCCTGCTGGGCGACGCGCTGAAACGCGCCGTGCCGGGCTGGCGGGCCAGCCTGCTGTGCGGCAACGCCGAGCTGGCCTTCGCCACCGGCCTGCGCGCGGCCAGGAAATACCAGTTGTTCAACGGCGCGATCGAGTGCGCGCTGATCGTCTGCGACCCGGTCGCGCCGCCGGCCCGCGCAGATGCCGTGCCGCGCGAACTGTCCGAAGGCGCGCGCATGGTCGCGAATCGCCTGCGCAAGAACCTGAAGAAACTGAAGCCGTGGCGCGAGCGCGAAGGCGTCACCTGCTTCCGCGCCTACGACGCCGACCTGCCCGAATACGCTGCCGCCATCGACGTCTACGCCGAGGACGGCGGCGAGGCGCGCACCTTCCTGCACGTGCAGGAGTACGCCGCGCCGGCGTCGATTCCCGAGGCCGACGTGCGCCGCCGCTTCGGCGAACTGCTGGCCGCCGCGCGCGAAGTCTTCGCGGCGCCAAAAGAACAGGTGGCGATCAAGTCGCGCGCGCGCGGCAAGGGCGGCAGCAAGTACGGGCGTTTCGAACAGCGCGACGAGTTCGTCGTGGTGCGCGAATCCGATGCGAAACTGCGCGTCAACCTATTCGATTACCTCGACACCGGCCTGTTCCTCGACCATCGCCCCTTGCGTTCGCGCATGGCGCAGGAGGCGAAGGGCCGGCGCTTCCTCAACCTGTTCTGCTATACCGGCGTGGCCAGCGTGCAGGCGGCGGTGGCCGGCGCGGCGTGGACCACCAGCGTCGACCTGTCGGCGACCTACCTGCAATGGTGTGCAGACAATCTCTCCCTGAACGGCCTCGGCGGCGCGTCCCACCAGTTGGTGCAGGCGGACGCGTTGCGCTGGCTGGAAGCCGAGCGCGGCGAGTACGACGTCGTGTTCTGCGATCCGCCGACGTTCTCCAATTCCAAGCGCGCCGACGACTTCGACGTGCAGGCCGAACACGTGCGCCTGCTCCGCGCGGCGACGGCGCGGCTGGCGCCCGGCGGCGTGCTGTACTTCAGCAACAATTTCCGCCGCTTCCGGCTGGACGCGGAAGGCGTGGCCGCGTTCGCGCAGTGCGAGGAGATCACGGCGCAGACCATCCCGCCGGACTTCGAGCGCAATCCGCGCATCCATCGCTGCTGGCGGCTGTTGCGTCGGTAGAGACGGAAGCCGTTTTGGACTGACCTTTTGCAGGCGGCGCAGCCGCCAACTTCCAGCCTGCGCAGCGGGCGACTTCCCGCACTGGGCCGCCTCAGAACCGCGGCTGCGTCTGCTTCTCGCACAAGCCCGACAGCGTGTACAGCAGGTTGCCGTCGGAGCGGCTGCGCTCCACCAGCAGTTCGCCGGTGTAGCGGTCGATGGTGGCGGTGGTGCGCGGCGCTTCGCCGTCCTGCGCCCGCGCCAGCACCAGGGTGATGGTGGTGTCGGTGGCGGTCAGCAGCGGCTTCAGTCCGCTGCGCGGATCGGGCATGCCGACCGGGACGCCGTCGACGATCCTGCGCATCGATTCCTGCCAGGTCAGCAGGCCCTTCAGGTAGCGCAACTGCACGTACTTGCCGACGTAGGGCTTGGCCGATTTCGACGCCTCGTGTTCGGCCAGGGTGCGCTCGTTGTTGTTGGTCAGCAGGCGGTCGACGCCGATGCTGCGCGAATACTTGGCCGAAATCGCTTCCAGGATCGGCCGCAGGTCGCCGCGTGCGCGGACGGCGTCGCCGAAGCTGCGGTCGACGAAACGGTCGAACTCGGTCACGCTGACGTCGCCGTTCTCGCGTTCGCGGCTCTTGTCGCGCAGCGCCTTCTCGAACTGGTCGACCCACTTGCGGTCGTCGTCGTTCAGCCGCGCGCGCGCCGCGTCGGTGCTGGAGACGAAGGTCGGCGGGGCCCAGTCCTGGACCTGGCAGATCAGCGACAGGTCGTTGTCGTTGGCGGCGACGGCGGGAGACTGGCTGGCGGCCAGCAGCAGGGCGAGGAAGGTCGGATGCACGCGGGTTCCGGATGTGTTCGGTTTTGCCGGACGGGCATCTTACCGGAGGCCTTCGCGCGATTCGCCGCCATCGCGGCGCGGATTCAAGTGTCGCTCAGGCCGCCGCGGGGCGTTCCTGGATTGGTGCCCGGGGTGGGGATCGAACCCACATGGAGTTGCCTCCGAGGGATTTTAAGTCCCTTGCGTCTACCGGTTTCGCCACCCGGGCGGGCGCGGCCCATGATACGGCAGCGGAGCCGGCCGCCGGCGACTTGCGCGGGGCTGCGCACTGGTGTTTAGTTGCTTCGGGGAAATTCGGAATGGGGGAACAGGGATGACGATCCGGGTATTTCTGATCGACGACCATGCGCTGGTGCGCACGGGCATGAAGATGATCCTGTCCGGGGAAACCGACATCGAGGTGGTCGGGGACGCCGAAAGCGGTGAGCAGGGCCTGCCGCTGGTGCGCAAGCTGAAACCGGACGTGGTGTTGTGCGACCTGCACCTGCCGGGGCTCAGCGGCCTGGAAATCACCGAGCGCATCGTGCGCGGGAAGCTCGGCGTCAAGGTGATCGTGGTGTCGGTGTTGGAGGACGGCCCGTTGCCGAAGCGGCTGCTGGAAGCCGGCGCGTCCGGTTATGTCGGCAAGGCGGGGGACGCGGCCGAACTGTTGCGCGCGGTGCGCGACGTCGCCCACGGCAAGCGCTACCTGGGCAACAGCGTGGCGCAGAACCTGGCGCTGTCCAACGTCGGCGGCGGTGCCTCGCCGTTCGACGCGCTGTCGCCGCGGGAGCTGGAAGTGGCGATGCTGTTGACCCAGGGCCTGCGCCAGGAAGACATCGCCAAGCGCCTGAGCCTGAGCGCAAAGACCGTCAATACGCACAAGGCCCGGTTGTTCGAGAAACTGGGCGTGCACGACGGCATTGCCCTGGCGCGGTTGGCCGCGCAATACGGCGTGCAGGATCCCGCGCGCTCGATCTGACGCCCGATGCTCCTTCCTCCGGGAGAGGGGTTGGGCGAGGTCCGCGGAAAACGCGTCGCCGCCCTCTGCGGCGGCGCGTCGGATGCAAGCGCAAACCTGCGTGCCGGCGCCTGCCGCGGATGTCCGACTGCGTCGCACCCGTATCCGCCTTGCCGGAACACCCCCGCGTTCGCGGGGGCGTACTTCTTTTCCCGAGGGGATATTCCTCAGGTGGCGCTGCGGTCGGCGTTCTCGTCGGCCGTCGATTCGCGCGCAGCCAGCGGCTCGCCGCCTTCCGTTTCCTCGTCGTTTGCTTCCACGGGATTCGGGGCCTTGGGCTCGACGATCAGGTGGCGGATCACCGAGACCGGCGTGTCGGCGTCGGCGGTGAAGAACAGCGAGCCAGTGGCGGGTGCGGGCGTCGGCGCCGGGCGCGGGGTCGGGGCGACGACCGGCGCGATCGCTTGCGCCGCGGCGGTTTCCGCCGACACGATGGCGATCACGGCTTGCGCGGCGACGGCGGAAGCCGCGGTTCCGGTTTCCGCCCTGGCGGGCTCGGCTGGCGCTGCGGGTTCTTCCGATGGCGTCGTGACGATGGCGGGGGACTCCGGCGTGGCGGCGACCGCCGGCGTGGCGACGCTCAACGCGGGCATGTCGTCGAAATCGAATTCCGGCTGCAGGCCCTGGTTGAGGATCGGCTGTTCCTCGGCGTCGTCGCCGTCGCCGTCCAGCGCGTCGTTTTGCGCATCGGCCGCGCCGGCGGCTTCGCTGCCGTTACCGCGCCGACGGCGGCGACCGCCGCGACGGCCACGGCGGCGGCGGTTGCCTTCGCCTGCTTCGCCGGCGGTGGACTGCGTGTTGTCCGCGCCAGCCACGGCTTCGGCTGCGACAGCGGCGACGACTTCGGTTGCCGGTGCGGTGGTGGCGTCGACGGCCGCCGCAGGCGCTGCGACGGCGATTGCGGCGACGGGCAGGGCCACGGTTTCGGTGGCTTCCGCCTTCGCTTCCTGTTTGGCCGGCTTGGCCGGCTGCTCGTTGCGCGGCGGCTTCTGTGCGGGCTGCTGCTGTTGCGGCTTGGGCTGCTTCTGCGCGTTTTGCTGCTGCGGCTTGGGCTGCCGGGGCTGCTGCGACTCGTTGCGCGGCTGGCTGGCTTTCGGCTGCTGCGCGGCGCCCTGGCCCTTGGCCTGGGCGTTGTTGTCGCGGCGTTGCTGGCCGTTGTTGCGGTTCGCGTTCTGCTGGCCGCCGCGGTTGTCGCGGCGCTGCTGCGGACGCGGCTTGGCCTGCGGCTGGGTCTGCTGCGCCAGGGTCGGCTCTTCGCCGCCGCCGAACAGGCGCTTGAGGAAGCCGACCACGCCGCCGTTGGCCTTCGGTGCGGTCGTCGCCACCGGAACCGCGGCGGCGACCGGGATCGGTGCCTCGCGTTCCTCGCGCACCGGCGCAGGCGCGGCGTGCTTGACCGTGGTCACCGCCGGGGCCGGCGGGATGTTCAACTGCGCCTTGGTCAGCGCATGCACCGGCAGCTTGCGCGGGGTGCCGCGCTGGTAGCTGGGCCGGGAAGTCTCCTCGCCCAGTTCGTTCTCGCGGATGCGGGTGACTTCGTAGTGCGGGGTATGCAACTGCTCGTCGGCGACGATCACGATCGGCGCGTCGTGGCGCCGCTCGATCTCGCGCAGCGCGCCGCGCTTCTCGTTGAGCAGGAAGTTGGCGATCTCGACCGGCGCCTGCACCAGCACCTGGCCGGTGTTCTCCTTCATCGCGTGTTCCTCGGCGACGCGGATGATCGACAGCGACAGCGATTCGACGCTGCGCATGCGGCCGTGGCCCTCGCAGCGCGGGCAGACGATCTGGCTGGATTCGCCCAGGCTCGGGCGCAGGCGCTGGCGGCTCATCTCCAGCAGGCCGAAGCGGCTGATGCGGCCGACCTGCACGCGCGCGCGGTCGTACTTCAGCGCGTTCTGCAATTTGTTTTCGACCTCGCGTTGGTGCTTGTTGCTCTCCATGTCGATGAAGTCGACCACCACCAGGCCGCCGAGGTCGCGCAGGCGCAACTGGCGGGCGACTTCCTCGGCCGCCTCCAGGTTGGTGTTGAACGCGGTTTCCTCGATGTCGCCGCCCTTGGTGGCGCGCGAGGAGTTGACGTCGATCGCGGTCAGCGCCTCGGTCTGGTCGATGACGATGCTGCCGCCGCTGGGCAGGCGCACGTTGCGTTCGTAGGCCGCCTCGATCTGCGATTCGATCTGGAAGCGGTTGAACAGCGGGATGTCGTCCTTGTAATGCTTGAGCTTGCGCAGGTTGTGCGGCATCACCTGCTGCATGAACTCGCGCGCGGTCTCGTACATTTCCTCGGTGTCGACCAGCACTTCGCCGACGTCGGCGCGCATGTAGTCGCGCAGGGCGCGCACGATCAGGCGGCTTTCCTGGTAGATCAGGAACGGGGCCGGCTTGCTGAGCGCGGCTTCGGCGATCGCGCGCCAGACGCTGAGCAGGTAGTCCAGGTCCCATTGCAGTTCTTCCGCGTCGCGGCCGACGCCGGCGGTGCGGATGATCACGCCCATGTGGTCGGGGATGTTCAGCGCGTCCATCGCGCGCTTGAGCTCGGCGCGGTCCTCGCCCTCGATACGGCGGGAGACGCCGCCGGCGGTCGGCGAGTTGGGCATCAGCACCATGTAGCGGCCGGCCAGCGAGATGAACGTGGTCAGCGCCGCGCCCTTGTTGCCGCGTTCGTCCTTGTCCACCTGGACGACGACTTCCTGGCCTTCCTTCAGCAGTTCGCGGATGCCGGCCTTGTTATGGTCGACGCCGGCCTGGAAGTAGTCGCGGGAGATTTCCTTCAGCGGCAGGAAGCCGTGGCGTTCCGCGCCGTAGTCGACGAAGGCCGCTTCCAGCGACGGTTCGACCCGGGTGATGCGGCCCTTGTAGATGTTGGACTTCTTCTGTTCCTTGGACGGCTGCTCGATGTCGATGTCGTACAGGGACTGGCCGTCCACGATGGCCACGCGCAGTTCTTCCGCCTGCGTGGCGTTGATCAGCATTCGCTTCATTAGTTGCGTTCCTCGCGCGCTCGTTTCGCGCGGAACGCCGTGGCGTTTCGCCTCTGGAACCGCTGCCCCGCGCCGGAGCCGGGCTCCGTTGCGGGGTTTTTGCCGCCCCTCGCGCAGGCGCAGCGGGGCAGGTCGGGGATCCAGCGCTTCGACACCACGGCAGGCCGCGGGAGCGCTTTGTTATTCATGTTGCGGGCCGGCGGCGGCGAGGGCGGACCTTTCGGGTCGTACCTGCGCGCCGCGCGGGACATGTTCAGCTACCGACGCCTGAGACGCCGGACGGGAGCCGGGTCCGCCGGTCAGCCGCGTTAACATGCACTGCCCCCAAGGCGGTGGTCACGCGCTGTGCCGGAATCGTGGAAGCCTGGCTTCTGGCCCACGGCGGTTTCCGCTGGCGGGAACGCGCCGTGCAACTTCCAACGAAATCAAACCCTTATCTCGCAAGCCGAGTTTAACAGATAAATGTCCGTCCTGCCTTCCGCCCCCCTCGCCCCCGCCCGCAGCCCGGCCCGGACCGTGACCGTGCCGGCCGACCGGGAGGGGCAGCGGCTGGACAACTTCCTGCTGGGCCAGTTGAAGGGCGCGCCGCGCAGCCTGGTCTACAAGCTGGTGCGCAGCGGTCAGGTTCGGGTCAACGGCGGCCGCGCCAAGGCCGAGCGCAAGCTGGAAGCCGGCGACGAGGTGCGGATCCCGCCTGTCAGTCTCAACGAAGAGGGAGAAAAGGCGCCGCCGCCGGCCGCGTTCCTGAAGCGGATGGAGCAGGCCATCGTGTTCGAGGACGCCCGCCTGCTGGTCGTCAACAAGCCATCCGGGGTCGCCAGCCACGGCGGCAGCGGGATCAGCCACGGCGCGATTGAGACGATGCGGGCGCTGCGGCCGGGGCAGTCGCTGGAACTGGTGCATCGGCTGGACCGCGACACCTCCGGCCTGCTGGTGATGGCGAAGAAGCGCTCGGCGCTGGCCGAACTGCAGGCGCTATTGCGTGAGGACCACGGCGCGGGCATCGACAAGCGCTACCTGGCCCTGCTGGTCGGCCGCCTGCCGAACGGCACGATGACGGTCGACGCGCCGCTGCACGTGGGCCTGCGCCAAGGCGGCGAGCGGCACGTGCAGGTGAGCCCAAGCGGCAAGCCGTCGCTGAGCCATTTCAGGGCGCTGGAACGGCGTGGCGGGCATTCCTACTGCGAAGTGCGGATCGAGACCGGCCGCACCCACCAGATTCGCGTGCACGCCCAGCACATCGGCCACCCGGTCGCCGGCGACGACAAGTACGGCGACGAGACGATCAACAAGCGGCTGCGCGAGCAGATCGGGCTAAAGCGGCTGTTCCTGCATGCGGCTTCGCTGCGATTCTCGCTGGACGGCGGCAAGACGGACTACGTGCTGAACGCACCGCTGGCGGAGGATTTGCGCGAGGCGTTGGATAGGTTGGGGTAGAGCATTCTGGCTACGGGTGCCTTATATCTTCGTCATTTCCACGAAAGCGGGAATCCAGACGCTATGACGAACCCGGAATCGTCCGGGATTCCCTGCTTCATTTCTTCTCGTCGTACTTGAAGCACTCCGTTGGCCGCTCCAGTGGCGGCTTGAAGTTCACCGGCACTTGGATCGTCTTCGCCAGCGGCTGGCCGTTGAAGGTGGCCGGCTTGAAGTCCCAGTCCTGCACCGCCTTCAGCGCCGACGCGTCCAGCGCGGCCTGGCCGCTGCTGTGGGTCAGCGCGATGTTGCGCGGCTTGCTCTCCGGGCCGATGGTGACGGTCAGGGTGACGGTGCCGCCGATGCCGGCGCAGGCCAGGTCGATCGGGTAGTCCGGCGGCGGCGTGCGCACGGCGGCTAGTTCGGTGGACGGAATCGCCGGCGCCTGCGGTTCGGAGGGGCCGCAGGCGGTAAGCGGGACAAGCGCTGCGACGACGAGAATGCGGCGATTCATGGCGTGTCCTCCACCAGTTTGTCGGCCTTGGCCGCGCAGATGAAGTCGTTCTCGCTGAGGCCGCCGACGTCGTGGGTCGAGAAGCGCACCACCGCGCGGTTGTAGTGGACGCCCAGGTCGGGATGATGGTCCTCGCGGTGCGCGATGTACGCCAGCGCGTTCACGAAGGCCATCGTTTCGTGATAGTTGGCGAACGTGAAGGTCTTGGCTAGAGCATGGGCATGCTTCGAGACGGGATCCACGGTCAGTTCCCAGCCGGGCACCTCCGGCAGCAGTTCGGCGATGCGGGCCGGGGTCAGACGGTGTTCGATGCCCTTGCGCGGAAGACAGTGCGCCTGGGCGAGGGGGATCAGGTCGGGCATGGCGGCGGCGCTCCTGCGGTCTTGGCCTGAACGCAGCGCCCCGCCAGTAACGGAAGCGGTGGCGCTGCGCGAACGGACGACTAGAATAGCCCGATGATCCAGATTTCCGACACCGCGCAGCAGCATTTCCGCCGGCTGATCGAGCGCGAAGCCTTGCCCGGTCTGGGCGTGCGTCTGAGCGCGGTGAATCCGGGCACGCCGCGCGCGGACGCGCGGCTGGAGTTCGCCGAACCCGGCGACCTAGCCGGCGACGAGTGGGCGATCGATTGCGAGGGCTTCACCCTGTACGTGGCCGGCGAGAGCGTGCGCTGGCTGGACGGCGCCGAGATCGACTACGTGCAGCAGGGCGCGAACGCGCAACTGCAGATCCGCGCGCCGAAGATCAAGGGCGAGGCGCCGGCCGAATCGGCGTCGCTGGTCGAGCGCGTGCGCTGGGTGGTCGAGCACGAGATCAACCCGCAACTGGCCATGCACAAGGGCCGGGTCGCGGTGGAGCAGGTCGGCGGCGACGGCGTGGTGTCGTTGCGTTTCGGCGGTGGCTGCAACGGCTGCGGGCTGGTCGACGTGACCCTGAAGAACGGCATCGAGAAGACGCTGCTGGCGCGCGTGCCCGGCGTCACCGCGGTGCGCGACGTCACCGACCACGCGAGCGGCGACGCGCCCTATGTCCCGCGCAGCGGCGCGGCCTGATCGCGACGGCCGCCGGTGACGAGAGCCGCCGACCTCATCGCCGCGTTGCTGCCGCGCAAGGCGGCGCTCCTGCTGGAAAAGAGCACCGGCCTGCCGCATGGCTGGGGCGTGTGGCTGCGCGGGTCGTCGGCGCGGCAGGGTGGGATCGGGCGCGACAAGTCCGAAGCGGTCGTCGGCCACTTCGTCGTCCATCCGCCGGCACCGCCGGCGGGGTGGAAGGCGAGCAACCGCTGGCAGGCGTTCCGCGCGCTGTTCTACCAGGGCTGGGAACCGCCGCCGCGCGAGGAGCGCGGCCTGCGCTGGTTCGCCGGTGCGATCAGCCTGCTGCTGCACCTGCTGTTCGCGTTGTTCCTGCTGGTGTTCGCGCTGGTCGGCGTGCGCCCGCCGCCGCCGGACGATGCTGCCAGCAGCCGCACGCAGATCGAGTTCATCGGCCAGGGCACGCCGGAAGAGACCGGCGGCGGCGCGCCGGGCGAGGCTGCCGCGCCCGCGCCAAGCCCGTCGGCCGCCGCACCTGCTGCGTCGCCGCCGGCATCGGCGGCGGCTTCCGCACCGTCCGCGTCGCAGCAGGCGGCGCAAGCACGGCCCGCGCCGCCACCGCCGCCGACGGCGGCCGCGCAGCCGGTCCAGGTCAGCGAAGCGACCGAGGCGCCGGCCGAATTCGTCCTGCCCGAACCGCGCGTGCGCATCGTCGAGACGCCGACCGCGACGCCGCGCACGCCGCAACTCGAAGTCCCGACACGCGAAGTGACCGTGGTCGAAACGCCGTCGCTGCAGCCGACCGTGCGCCCGCGCGAAATCGACGTGCCGGCGCTGGCCCAACCCACGCCGCAGTTGCGCGAACGCGACATCCCCGCGCCGGTGCAACTGCCGCAATTGCGTGCGCCGCAAATCGAAAGCCGCGCGCCGGCCGAACCGCAGTTGCGCCAGCCGACCGCCGAAGTGCGCGAACGCGAGATTCCCGCGCCGGTCCAATTGCCGCAGGTCCGCACGCCGCAGATCGAAGGCCGTTTGAGCGCCGAACCCGGCCTGCGTCGGGCAGACGCAGGCGTGCGCGAGCGCGAGATTCCCGCACCGGCCTCGACGTCTGGCGCTGCGGCCGAATCGGCGGCGGCATCGGGGCAGGCGCCGCAATCGCAAGGCGACGCGCCGGCTTCGGCGACGGCGGCGTCCCCGGGGCAGGGCAACCAAGGAACGACCAATTTGTCCGGCCCGGCCGCGGGCAACCGCGCCGGCGGCCAGCCGTCGCCGAAGCGGGGCGACGACTGGGGCGTTTCCGACCGCAATGCGCCGGGGCAGGACGCCGGCGCGGCGGGCCGCAAGCCGGGCCTGTTCAATGCCGACGGCAGCCTGCGGGTCGGCGACGACCTGGCCGGCAAGACCACCACCCAGCCGGGGCCGCCGGGCTCGCGCGCGCAGCAGGCGGCCGATGCCGATCGCGCCAACAAGTGGCTGGAGCGGGTCGAATACGCCTACGAGCCGACCATGTTCGACAAGTACTGGGTGCCGCGCGAATCGCTGCTGGAGGAATGGGTGCGCAAGGGCATCAAGTCGGTCGAGGTGTCGATTCCCGGAACCGGCAAGAAGGTGCGTTGCGTGGTGTCGATGCTGCAGTTGGGCGGCGGCTGCGGCCTGTTCGATCCGAACCTCAACGACCAGCCGGCCACGGCCAGGCCACCGCCGGAGATCCCGGTCAAGCGCAATCCGGTACCGGAAGGCAGTTGATCGACGTCGTGGGGCGCGGGTTGCCGGTCGGGGCGCGACCGGCGACCGCGCGTGGCGCGATCATTTCAGACCGTGCAGGTCCCGCAGTTGCGAAGTCCGCGAGCCGAAATAGGCGGCCAGGTCGGAGATGTCCTGGTCGCTGAGGCCGGCCGCCTGCGGGGTCATCAGCATGTGCTGGCGTTCGCCGGCGCGGTATTGCTGCAGGGCGTGGGCGATGTAGTCGCCGTACTGGCCGCCCAGCTTGGGGTAGGTGTCGTCGATCGGGGCGTTGCCTTCGTTGCCGTGGCAGTCGATGCAACTCTGGCCGGTGGCCTTGCCCTTGGCCTTGGCCAGTTCCTCGCCCTGGGCGATGCGGCCGGCGGGCAGGCCGGCCGACGAGCCGGAACCGTGCTCGCCGCTGGCGTGGCCCGGATCGGCGGCGGAGACGGCCGGGTCTTCGACGCGCGAGCAGGCGGCGAGCGCCAGGACGACGGACAGGGCGATGGCTGGACGCAGGGCGTGCTTGGCGTTCGTCATGGGCGGGTCTTACTTCAACGAGGAGAGGTAGGCGGCAATGTCGGCGATGTCCTGCTCGGAGAAGCTCTGGGATTGCGCCTGCATGGTCGGGTGCTTGCGCTTGCCCTCCCGGTATTCGGTCAGCGCCTGCACCAGATAGGGGGCCGATTGCCCGCCGATGCGCGGCACGTGGTAGTTGGGGTAGGCGTTCTTGTAGCCGGTCACGCCGTGGCAGCCCTGGCAGGTGTAGGCGAGGGTGCGGCCGGTTTCGGCATTGCCGGCAGGCGCTGCGCTGGCCGGCGCTGGCGCCGGCGTCGCCGGTTCGGCGGCCGGGGCCGATGCGTCAGGAGCGGATTCCTGGGGGGAGGTGAATGCGACCGCCGGGACGGCGGCGGCCAGTGCAAGACAAGACGCCAGACGAATGGCGAACGAAAGCGGTCGCATCATGTCGTTGTTCCGGGTTTCCCGTTTTAGCGCGCACCGCGTCCGTCGCGGCGCTTGGCTGCGGCGGAGTATAGAGCGTGCCGCCGGGGACCGCCACGCAGCGGCGGCGCGACGCGCGACGCAAGTCACCATGACCTTTGGCGCATGAGGTTTTTTCCTTGGTGATATACCTTGATACAACACCTAAACAACGACCGCCCCCGATGCCTTCCACCACCCATTCCGCCCGCCGCTCCGCCCTGCGAACGGCGGCCTCCATCCTGATCGTCCTGACCGGCGCGTCCGTGCTGGGCGCCTGCAAGAAGACGGACGCCGCCGGGCAGGACGACAAGGGACCGGATGCGGTGCCCGTCGAGGTGGCCAAGGTCGAGCGCCGCGGCATTTCCGCCAGTTGGAGCGGCAGCGCGGCGCTGGAGCCGCGTGCCGAATCGCAGGTGGTGGCGAAGATTTCCGGCGTTGCGCTGGCGGTGCTGGTCGAAGAAGGCCAGCGCGTGCAGGCCGGGCAGCCGCTGGTGCGGCTGGACCCCGACCGCGCGCGTCTGGCGGTCGCCCAGGCCGAGGCGCAGATGCGCAAGCTGGAGGCCAACTACGCACGCGCCCAGCAACTGGTCGGCCAGCAGATGATTTCGGCCAACGACCTGGACGAGATCAAGTACAACCTCGACAACATCCGCGCCCAGTACAACGAGGCCAAGCTGGAATTGTCCTACACCACGGTGGTCGCGCCGATCTCCGGCGTGGTCGCTTCGCGCGACATCAAGCCGGGCAACTTCGTGCAGATCAACTCGCCGATCATCCGCATCGTCGACGCCAGCGTGCTGGAAGCCACGCTCAACGTGCCCGAGCGGCAGATCGCCCTGCTCAAGCCGGGGCAGAAGGTCGAACTGACCGCCGACGCGCTGCCGGGCAGGACCTTCGTCGGCGCGGTCGATCGCGTTTCGCCGGTGGTCGATTCCGGCAAGGGCACCTTCCGCGTGGTCGCCGCGTTCGACGGCAACAGCGAATTGCAGGCCGGCATGTTCAGCCGCCTGAGCATCGACTACGACCAGCGCGCCGACGCGCTGGTCATCCCGCGCGCCGCGCTGCTGGAGGACGGCGGCGAACCGGCGGTGTACACCGTGCGCGACGACAAGGCGCTGCGCACCGGCCTGAAGCTGGGCTACGACGCCGCCGGCTGGGTCGAAGTGCGCGAGGGCCTGAAGGAAGGCGACGCGGTGGTGGTCGCCGGCAAGGCCGCGCTGCGCGAAGGCAGCGCGGTGCAGGTGCTGGGCGACGGCAAACCCGATGCCGCCGCCACGGGCAAGGCGGTCGAGGCCGCGAAGCAATGAGCCCGCAACAGACGCCTGCCGGCGGCGGGCCGGGGCATCACGGTCCGCAGCACGGCGGCGCGGTTCCGGGAGGCGGCTCCGGCGGCCTGATCGGTTTCGCCACGCACCGCCGCGTCACCGTCGCGATGATGACGCTGACCCTGGTGCTGTTCGGCCTGATCTCGCTGTCGAGCCTGAAGGTCGAACTGCTGCCAGACCTCAGCTACCCCACGCTGACCGTGCGCACCGACTACGAAGGCGCCGCGCCTTCGGAAGTGGAGACCCTGATCTCGCAGCCGGCCGAGGAGGCGCTGGGCATCGTCAAGGGCCTGCGCAAGCTGAAGTCGGTGTCGCGCACCGGGCAGAGCGACGTGGTGCTGGAATTCGCCTGGGGCACCGACATGGAGCAGGCCGGGCTGGACGTGCGCGACAAGATGGAGACGCTGCAATTGCCGCTGGACGCCGATCCGCCGGTGCTGCTGCGCTTCAACCCGTCGACCCAGCCGATCATGCGCCTGGCGCTGTCCTCGAAGCAGGAGGGCGGCAGCGAAGCCGACGCTGTCCGCCGGCTGATGGAATTGCGCCGCTACGCCGACGAGGACCTCAAGCGCAAGCTGGAGCCGGTGGCCGGCGTGGCCGCGGTCAAGGTCGGCGGCGGCCTGGAGGACGAGATCCAGGTCGACATCGACCAGCGCAAGCTGGCGCAACTGGGACTGTCGCTGGACGACGTGGTCCAGCGCCTGCAGCAGGAGAACGTCAACCTGTCCGGCGGCCGCCTGGAAGAGGGCTCGCAGCGCTACCTGGTGCGCACGGTCAACCAGTTCGCCACGGTCGAACAGATCCGCGAGATGCTGCTGACCACGGCCGGGGGCTCCAGCGCGTCCTCGAGCAGCGACAACGCGCAACTGATGTCGGCGATCCTGGGCAGCGGCAATTCCGACGTGATCGCGGCGCTGGGCGGCGCCAATTCCGGCAGCGGTTCCGCTTCGATACGGCTGAAGGACGTGGCCGACGTGCGCCAGGGCTACAAGGAACGCGAGGCGGTGATCCGCAGCGGCGGCCACGAGGCGGTGGAACTGGCGATCTACAAGGAAGGCGACGCCAACACCGTCGCGACCGCGGACGCGCTGGAGCAGCGCCTGAAGTCCATCCGCGAGCAGATGCCCAAGGACATCGAGATGACCCAGGTCGAGGACCAGTCGGTGTTCATCCGCCATGCGGTCGACGACGTCAAGCTGGATGCGGTGATCGGCGGCCTGCTGTCGATCCTGATCATCTTCCTGTTCCTGCGCGACGGCTGGAGCACTTTCGTCATCTCGCTGTCGCTGCCGGTGTCGATCATCGCCACATTCTTCTTCATGGGCCAGCTCGGCCTGAGCCTGAACGTGATGTCGCTGGGTGGCCTGGCGCTGGCGACCGGCCTGGTGGTGGACGATTCCATCGTCGTGCTGGAATCCATCGCCAAGGCGCGCGAGCGCGGCCTCGGTGTGCTCGACGCGGCGATCGCCGGCACCCGCGAGGTGTTCATGGCGGTGGTCGCTTCCACGCTGACCACCATCGCCGTGTTCCTGCCGCTGGTGTTCGTGCAGGGCATCGCCGGGCAGTTGTTCCGCGACCAGGCGCTGACCGTGGCCATCGCCATCGCGGTGTCGCTGGTGGTGTCGATGACCCTGATCCCGATGCTGAGTTCGCTGAAGGGCCGTCCGCCGCTGGGTTTCCCGGAGGAGGCGCCGCATCCGCGCTGGCAGCCGGAAAAGACCTGGCAGAAGCCGGTGGCGTTTGCCGGCCGCGGTGTGGGCGGCGTTTTCCGCGGCGCGTTCTTCGGCATCGCCTGGCTGGTCGTGCGCCTGTGGCGCGGCCTCGGCGCGGTGGTCGGGCCGGTGATGCGCAAGGCCAGCGACGTGGCGATGGCGCCGTACAACCGCGCCGAGCGCGGCTACCTGCGCATCCTGCCGGCCGCGCTCAGGCATCCGGTCCCGGTGCTGGGCGTGGCCGCCGCCGCGTTCGCGCTGACCCTGCTGGCGCTGCCGCTGCTGGGCACCGACCTGATCCCGCAACTGGCGCAGGACCGCTTCGAGATGACCGCCAAGCTGCCGCCGGGCACGCCGCTGGCGCAGACCGACGCGCTGATCCGCGACGTGCAGGGCCGGCACGCGAAGGACGAAGGCGTGCGCCTGCTGTACGGCGTGTCCGGCACCGGCACCCGGCTGGACGCCAGCCCGACCGAAAGCGGCGAGAACATCGGCAAGCTGACCGTGGTGATGAGCGACACCTCGCGCGAGGCGGAACTGACCGACAAGCTGCGCCAAACGATGAAGGCCTATCCGGGCGCGCAGGTCGACTTCGCCCGCCCGGAACTGTTCTCGCTGTCGCCGCCGCTGGAGATCGAGATCGAGGGCAACGACCTGGAGACGATCCGCGTGGCCGGCAACAAGCTGGCCGGCATGCTGCGCGCCAGTCCGCACTACGCCGACGTCAAGTCGACGGTGGAGCAGGGCTTCCCGGAAATCCAGATCGTGTTCGACCAGGACCGCGCCGCCGCGCTGGGCCTGACCACGCGCCAGATCGCCGACGCGGTGGTCAACAAGGTCAAGGGCAACGTGGCCACGCGCTACAGCTTCCGCGACCGCAAGATCGACGTGCTGGTGCGGGTGCGCGAATCCGAACGCGCCTCGGTCGACGACATCCGCCACCTGATCGTCAGCCCCGCAGGCGCGGCGACGGTGGAACTGGCCTCGGTCGCCGACGTGGTCGCCACCACCGGACCCAGCGAGATCCACCGCGCCGACCAGCGCCGCGTGGCGATCGTCTCCGCCAACCTGCGCGACATCGACCTGGGCACCGCGGTTTCCGAGGTGCAGCAGATGACCGCCGGAAACCCGCTGGGCGCGGAGGTCGGCATGCGCATCGGCGGCCAGGGCCAGGAGCTGGACGAGTCGCTGCGCTCGTTGCTGTTCGCGTTCGCGCTGGCGGTGTTCCTGGTCTACCTGGTGATGGCCTCGCAGTTCGAGTCGCTGCTGCATCCGTTCGTGATCCTGTTCACCATCCCGCTGGCGCTGGTCGGCGCGGTCGCCGCGCTGCTGCTGTCGCGCTCGCCGGTGTCGGTGGTGGTGTTCATCGGCCTGATCCTGCTGGTCGGGCTGGTGGTGAAGAACGCGATCATCCTGATCGACAAGGTCAACCAGTTGCGCGAGGAAGGCGTGGCCAAGCGCGAAGCGCTGGTCGAGGGCGCGCGCTCGCGCCTGCGCCCGATCATGATGACCACGCTGTGCGCGGTGTTCGGCTTCCTGCCGCTGGCGCTGGCCTTCGGCGAGGGTTCCGAGGTGCGCTCGCCGATGGCGATCACCGTGATCGGCGGCCTGCTGGTGTCGACCCTGCTGACCCTGGTGGTGATCCCGGTCGTCTACGACCTGCTGGATCGCAAGCCGGACGGGTACTACGCGGATCGTGGTAGCCGCGCACGCCGCAACGCCGCGCAGTTGTCCGAGGCGCTGTCGCACGAACACGACCCGCTGGGCAACAGCAGTGGGCTCGGCAACGGCGGGCAGGGCGGTTGAGCGCATGAACATCACCGAGCTGTCGATCCGCCGCCCGGTCACCACGATCATGCTGTTCGTGTCGATGGTGGCCATCGGCCTGATCGCGGCGTTCCGCCTGCCGCTGGAAGCCGAGCCGGAAGCCACCATCCCGTTCTTCTTCGTCTCGCTGCCGTACGCCGGATCGACGCCGGAAGAGGTCGAGCGCAACATCCTGCGCCCGGTCGAGGAGGCGCTGGCGACGATGTCCGGGATCAAGTCGATGAATTCGCGCGCCAACGCCGAAGGCGCGTCGATCCAGGTCGAGTTCTCGGACTGGAGCCGCGACATCGCCATCGCCGCCTCCGACGCGCGCGAGCGCATCGACGCGATCCGCGACCAGTTGCCGGACGACCTGCGTCGCTACTACGTACAGCGCTGGAGCACCTCCGACCAGGAGGCGATCAGCCTGCGCCTGACCAGCGCCGAGGACCTGACCGCGCGCGCCGACCTGATCGAGCGCAGCATCAAGCAGCGGCTGGAGCGCCTGCCCGGCGTGGCCCGGGTCGAAGTCGAGGGCGTGGCCAAGCAGGAAGTGCTGGTGGCGCTGGACAAGGATCGCCTCAGCGCCAACGGCGTGGCCTTGAACGATCTGGTGCAGAAGCTGCAGGCGGCGAACTTCTCGGTGTCCGCCGGGCAGATCACCGAGGCCGGGCGGCGCTTGCGCATCCAGCCCAAGGGCGAACTGCTGGAAGTGCAGCAGTTGCGCGACCTGCGCCTGGACAACCGCGGCACCCGCCTGTCCGACATCGCCGAGGTCGATCTGGTGCCGCAGCGGATGAGCTACGTGCGGCGCATGGACGGCAAGCCCAGCGTCGGCGTCGACATCTACAAGGAACGCGCGGCCAACCTGGTCGACCTTTCCCGCGCCGTGCGCGGCGAGATCAAGGCGCTGGAGGACGATCCGGCGATGCGCGGCATCGGCATCGAGGTGACCGACGACCAGGGCCAGGCGGTGACCAGCTCGCTGGTGGCGCTGGCCGAGGCCGGCGCGATCGGCCTGCTGCTGTCGGTGATCGTGCTGTACGCCTTCCTGCGCCACTGGCCCTCGACGCTGATGGTGACCACGGCCATCCCGATCTGCTTCGTGATGACCCTGGGGTTCATGCATTTCGCCGGCATCACCCTCAACATCCTGTCGATGATGGGCCTGCTGCTGGCGGTCGGCATGCTGGTCGACAACGCGGTGGTGGTGGTCGAGAGCATCTACCAGGAACGCGAGCGCTACCCGGACAAGCCGTGGCTGGCCTCGGTGGTCGGCACCCGCCACGTCGCCATCGCCCTGTCCGCCGGCACCCTGTGCCACTGCGTGGTGTTCCTGCCGATGCTGTTCGGCGAGAAGAACATCATCAGCATCTACCTGGCGCAGTTGGCGGTGACCATCTCGGTGTCGCTGCTGGCCTCGTGGCTGGTCGCGATCAGCCTGATCCCGATGCTGTCGGCGCGCATGAAGACCCCGCCGGCGGTGAAGTCGCCGTTCATCAGCCGCCTGCAGCAGCGCTACGCGCGCGCCCTGCGCTGGACCCTGGACCACCGCGGCTGGAGCGTGGCCGGCATCGCCCTGATCACCGCGCTGAGCGTGGTGCCGATGAAGTACACCAAGGGCGGCGGCGACGACAGCGATCCTTCCGAGATCAACGTCTTCTACCAGTGGCGCGGCGCGTACTCGAAGGAGGAGATGGGCAAGGAAGTGGCCAAGGTCGAGGATTTCGTCAACGCCCACCGCAAGGAATTCCGCATCCGCCAAGTCTACAGCCGCTACAGCGAACAGGGCTGGGCCTCGACCCGCCTGTTCCTGGACGGCGTGAAGGATCCGGAGCAGAGCCAGCGCATCCAGGACGCGGTGCGCAAGGGCCTGCCGAAGTCCGCACGCGCCAACATCGGCGTCGGCTGGCCCAGCGGCATGGGCAGCGACGGCCAGGGCATCAAGTTCAGCCTGACCGGCGATTCGACCGAGGTGCTGAAGGACCTGGCCGACGATATCGTGCCGATGCTCGGGCGCGATCCCAAGCTGCGCGACGTGCGCGTGGACACCGGCGACGCCAACACCGAACTGTCGGTGCGGGTGAACCGCGAGCGCGCCGCCGCCTACGGCTTCAGCGCGCAGCAGGTGGCGGAATTCGTCAGCATGGCGCTGCGCGGTTCGTCGCTGCGCGACTTCCACCGCGGCGACCTCGAGATCCCGGTCAACGTGCGCTTCTCCGGCTCCGAGAACTACGCCGTCGAGGACCTGTCGACCTTCATGCTGCGCGCGCCTTCCGGCAGCGAAGTGCCGCTGCTGGCGATGGTGGACGTGGGCGTTTCGCCGTCGGCGACGCAGATCCAGCGCCTCAACCGGCAGACCATGCTGCGGGTAGAGGCCGGCCTGGCCAAGGACGTGCCGATGGACGAGGCACGCAAGTCGATCGAGACCGCGCTGGCGGGCGTGCAGTTCCCGCCGGGATACGGCTACACGTTCTCCGGCGCCAGCTTCAACATCAACTTCGACGGCATGGACCAGATGAAGAACGCCATCGCCATCGCGCTGGTGCTGATGCTGGTGAT
This sequence comes from Pseudoxanthomonas sp., assembly GCA_047601245.1. Classification (GTDB taxonomy): domain Bacteria; phylum Pseudomonadota; class Gammaproteobacteria; order Xanthomonadales; family Xanthomonadaceae; genus Pseudoxanthomonas_A. The sequence continues at coordinate 939,287 of JASGJU010000002.1, read as the reverse complement.
CATGGCCGCGGTGTTCGAGTCGCTGCTGTTCCCGCTGGCGATCATGTCCTGCGTGGTGTTCTCGATCTTCGGCGTGTATTGGCTGTTCTGGATCACCGGCACCGAGATGAACATCATGGCGGTGATCGGCATCCTGGTGCTGATGGGCGTGGTGGTGAACAACGGCATCGTGATGATCGAGCACATCAACAACCTGCGCCGGCGCGGCCTGCCGCGCACCGAGGCGCTGGTCGAAGGCAGCCGCGAGCGCCTGCGCCCGATCATGATGACGATGGGCACCGCGATCCTGGCGATGATTCCCATCGCGCTGCACACCGACACCCCCGACGGCATGCCGCCGTACTACCCGATGGCGCGCGCCATTGCCGGCGGGCTGGCGTTCTCGACCGTGGTCAGCCTGCTGTTCCTGCCGACGATCTACGCCCTGCTCGACGACCTGCGCGCGAGCACCAAACGGTTGTTGCACAAGGCGCGCGGCGTTCGCGAGGCGCCGAATCCCGCATGAAGAAAATCATCAAGTGGATCGCCGTGGCAATCGGGGTTGGCGTGGTCTTGTCGCTGGTCGGCGGATACGTCTATTTCGACCGGAAGTTCACCCCGGAGGAAAACCGCCTGACCGTCCTGGGGGAAGCGCGGGACATTCCGGTCAAATGGGTGGAGAGCGACGGCAATCCGCATGCCGCGCTGCTGTTGCCGGTGAAAATCCGCGGCATCGACAGGACGTTCTTCATGCAACTGGATTCCGGTGCGCCCAGCACGGTTTTCTACCGGAATGCGCTGCAATCGCTTCGGGCGGCGTTCCCCGGCGCAACGGCGCCTGCCGGGGAGTCCGGGCGGATCGCCATGGACTTCGGGATCGGCGATCTCCGGGTTTCATCCGCCGGTTCGCAACAGTTGAATTACGGCAGCGGCGTGGACGTCGCAAGCCCGGATGCGGTCAACATCATCGGCACCGTGGGTACGGACTTGCTGGAGAAGCGGGTTGCCGTGCTGGACTTCAAGAGCAATGTTGTTTCGTTCGTCGAAAAAACGGCGGAGAGCGGCTTCTCGGATCTTGAATTCAGGAAACGCAAGATCCTCATCCCCGCAACGCTTGGAAATGAAAGCCTGAAGCTGCTCTACGATTCGGGAACCAGCGGTTATCAATTGCTGGTCAATCACGAAAAATGGCAGGAACTACGCATCGCGAACGCTCCGGCCCGGATTGAGAAGGGCAATTCGTGGGGGCGTGCCTTGAAGGTCGTTTCCGCGCCGGCCGACCGGAAATTGCAGGTTTCCGGCACGCCGTTGCAACTTTCGGAAGTGACCTACGTGGAAGGCACTTCTCGCATGCAGCAATTGCTGATGAAGCGTTCCGGCATGCAGGGCATGGTCGGCAACCGCATCTTCCTGAACCACGTACTAGTTCTGGATGCCGCGAACCGGAAGTTCAAGGTCGAATAGGCGCGGGCCGCCCGAAGCACAGGCAGCGAGGCAGGCCCCGCTCCATGGGAATCGCGAACCGCCTCAAACCAGCTTGCCCAGCATTCGCAAACCGCCCGTCCATACGCCGATGGCGGTACCCAGGCTGGTCAGGAAGAAGTTCAGCAGCACCCGCGCCACGCGGTTGCGCCACCAGCCCTTGACCGTGTTGACGTCGTCGCGCAGGGCCAGGAAATCCGCATAGGTCGGTTTGCGCAGGGTCGCCTCGACGAAGGCGCTGACCGTGCCCGAGGCCAGCGCCGGGTGCAGCGGCGTCAGCGGCGAGGCGACGAAGGCGGCGAGGATGCTCAGCGGGTGGCCGCCGGCGATGGTGCAGCCGATCGCGCCGAGGATGCCGGTGGCCAGCACCCACTGCACGATCAGGTCGGCGCCCACGTCGATGCCGCCCTTCCAGAATCCCCAGGCGAAACCGCCGACCAGGAACGCGCCGATCACCAGCTCCATCCACGGTGTGCGCGACTTCGGCTTCACCGTTTCCAGTTCCGCGCGCACGGCCGCCGGCGCGTCGCCGTCGTCGGCCAGGTGCTGGGCCATGCCGGCCAGGTGGCCGGCGCCGACCACCGCCAGCACCTCGCGCGCATCGCCGGACAGTTCGCGCAGGTTCGCCGCCATGTAGCGGTCGCGTTCGGCGATCACGGTCTCGTAGAGGACGGGACTGTCCGATTCGAACTCGCCGAAGCTCGACTCCAGCATATCGCCGTGCTTGAGCTTCTCGATCTCGCTGTCTTCGACCTTCTCGTCGGCCAGCATCGCCATCAGGATGCCGCCGCTGATCTTCGCGCGCCCCCACCAGCCCAGTTTCTGCATCGCGCGCTTGAAGGTCAGGCCGACTTCGCGGTCGATCAGTTGCACGTCCAGCCCGCGTTGGCGCGCGTCCAGCACCGCGGCTTTCAGTTCTGCTCCGGGTTCGACGCCCAGTTGCTCGGCCAGTCGGCGCTGGTAGGCGGCCAGCGCCAGGTTGGCGGCGAACATCGCGGTCTTGCCTTCGCGGATCACCTTGACCAGATCGAGTTTGGCCAGCGTGTCCGGGTCGGTCAGCGAATGCAGGCGGCCGGCGTCCAGCTCCACCGCGACGGTGTCGAACGCGCCGCTGGCGATGGCGCCGCGCACGGCGTCGATGCTGGCCTGCGACACGTGCGCGGTGCCGAGCAGGGTGTAACGCACGCCGTCGCGTTCGACGATGCGGTGCGGCTGGTCGTGCCAGTCGGCGTGGACGGTCGCGTCCGGGGTTCCTGAGTTCTGCAAGCGAATGTTCCTGTCGAAAACGATGACGGCGCCTTTCGGCGCCGTCGGGCGATGGAGCGGAAGACAGGGCGGAAGGGTAGGGCTTTGGCGCCGGCAAAGGAAGCGTAGCGGCCGCGCCGGTTCAGCCGCCGAACCAGTGGCGGCCAGGCAAGCCGCTGTTTTCGTAGGCCAGGTCGAGTTCGCCGCGGGCGTCGGCCGGATGGCTCGGTTGCGCCCGCGGCAGGCCGATGGCGATGAAACCGACGATGCACGACACCACCGCCGGATCCTGCAGCAGCCGGCGGTGCCCCAGTCCGCGGGTGGCCACCAGTCGCGCCTGCGGCCACGCGTCGGCGACCGCCTGCCCGTGCGTGAACGGCACTTCGCGGTCTTCCGCGTCGTGCACCACCAGCAGCGGTCGTGTCTTCAGATGTTCCGGCAGGCCGGGGATGTCGAAATACGACCACGGGCATCCGAAGCGGCGCTCGACGCCGCTGCGGAATCTCTCGGCGACGCGTTCGTTCGCGCCGATTGCCTGTGCGAACGCGCCGATCGCGGACGATGGCAGCGCGAATGGCGAAACGAAAGCGATTTTCGCCGGCGCTTCCCAGCCCTGCCGCATCGCCAGGGCCGCGGCGGCGCAACCGCCGGAATGCGCGACGATGCCGGCAAGCGGTCCGGCCGACGCCGCGACCACCTGCAGCACCTCGCTGATTTCGAAGAAGCTGACGCGGTGTCCGCCCAGTCGGCTACGTCCGGACTCGCCATGCGCAGGCGCGTCGAAGGCAACCACGCGCAAGCTAGCGTCGAGCAACGGATCGACGAAGGCGTGCATCTGCCCTGCATGCCCGCCCCAGCCGTGCAGCAACAGCACGGCAGGGCCCGTGCCCCACGACCAAGTGGCGACGCGATGGCCGTGGACTTTGAACTCCAGGCGTTCGCCGGCGTCGAGCCGGGCCCGTGCGTCCGGCTTCGGTCGCGTGCGTGGTGCGTCGAACCAGATCCTGTCCATTGCCCGCGCGGCCAACCCGGTGTGGATTGCGCCAAGCGTGCGCATGCCCACACGCAGTAGCGAGAGACGCCAGTCCGGCTTGATCCACGCTCCGGTCTGCCCTTGATTCATAGAACGAACGATCGTGCTATTTTCTGTCTGCAAAACATCCATCGCACATTCCTCGGTCTAGCGGTTGGGGGAGGTCGGCGTGTATCCGCGGATCAGGCGCGCGTATGCGTGCAGTCCTCGATCCTGGGCGGTCTTGTAGCCGCCGAGTCCGGCATCGTGGTGGACGGCAAGGGCGATGCCGTAGATTTCGAAAGCCAGTTGCGCAGTGTCGGTGTCGGCGGCGAGTTCGCCGGTTTCGACGGCCTGGGCCGCGGCGCGCGCCAGTTCCTCGCGCCAGGTCCGCAGGTGCTGCAGCAAGCGGTCGCGAACCGGTCCGGGGCGGTCGTCGTATTCGCTGGCGGCCGCGGCGAATAGGCAACCGCCTTCTCCCTCGTCGTCGTAGCGAACCCAGTCGAACCAGTGCACGACGACCGCGCGCAGACGCTCCAGCCCGCGCGGCTTGCGCAGCGCCGGCACCAGCACGCGCTGCGCGAATTGCTCCGCAGTGTGGTCGAGGACCGCGATCTGCAAGTCCTCGCGCGAACCGAAGTGGGCGAACACGCCGCTCTTCGACATGCCGACCTGCTCGGCAAGGCTGCCGATAGTCAAGCCTTCCAGGCCGTGCAGGCGCGCGAGCGCGCAGGCATGCGCGAGGATCGCCTCACGCGTCGCGGTTCCTTTGCTGGCGGTGCCGGTCCGGGCCATGCGCGAATAAAAGCACGACCGTTCGTTTCCAGCAAGTGCCGGCCTGCGTCAACCGACGGACGGCGCAGCGCGGTTGCCTTCGCCGAGTCCGCGCTGCATGAACACGGTATCCAGCCAGCGTCCGTGCTTCCAGGCGATGCCAGGCATCGTGGCCAGGTGGCGAAAGCCGAAGCGTTCGTGCAGCTTGATCGACGCGGTATTGGTCGCCTCGCCGATCACCGCGATCATCTGCCGGAAGTCGCGCGCTTCGCATTCGGCGATCAGCTTCGCTAGCAGCGCCGAACCGATGCCGTGGCCCTGCCGGCCGGCGGCGACGTAGACCGAGTTCTCCACCACCCAGCGGTAGGCGTCGCGGGAACGGAACGCGCCGGCGTAGGCGTAGCCGGCCAATTGCCCGTCGAGTTCGGCGGACAGCCAGGGATAGCCGTCGGCCAGCACGCCGCGCATCCGCTGCAGCATCTCCGCTTCGTCGGGCGGGTCGTATTCGTAGGTGTTGACGAAGTCGCGCACCTCGGCCGCGTAGATCGCGGCGATCGCAGGGATGTCGGCTTCGACGGCGTTGCGGATGACGAGGCCCATCAGTCGAGGTAGCGCTGCAGCAGGCCGCCGTAGGCGTCGATGCGGCGGTCGCGCAGGAACGGCCAGATGCGGCGCACGTGTTCGCTGCGGCCCAGGTCGACTTCGGCTTCGAGGATCGTCGCGTCGAGGCCGGCTTCGGCCAGCAGTTCACCCTGCGGGCCCAGCACGTGCGAGTTGCCCCAGAAGTCGATGCCCGAAGCGCCCAGCGGAGAGGTTTCATGCCCGACGCGGTTGCACGACAGCACCGGCAGGCCGTTGGCGACGGCGTGGCCGCGGTGGCTCAGCACCCAGGCGTCGCGCTGGCGGTTCTTCTCGGCTTGTTTGTCGGACGGATCCCAGCCGATCGCGGTCGGGTAGAGCAGCAATTCCGCCCCAGCCAGGGCCATCAGCCGCGCCGCTTCCGGGTACCACTGGTCCCAGCAGACCAGCACGCCCAAGCGGCCGACGCTGGTGTCGATGGGACTGAAGCCGAGGTCGCCGGGGGTGAAGTAGAACTTCTCGTAGAAACCCGGATCGTCCGGGATGTGCATCTTGCGGTACTTGCCGGCGATGCCGCCGTCCTTCTCGAACACGACCGCGGTGTTGTGGTACAGGCCGGCGGCGCGGCGCTCGAACAGGGAACTGACCAGCACCACGCCGCACTGCTTCGCGAGCTTGCCGAGGCGTTCGGTGGACGGACCGGGAATCGGCTCGGCCAGGTCGAATTCGTCCACCGACTCGTGCTGGCAGAAGTAGGCGCCGTTGTGCAGTTCCTGCAGCAGCACCAGCTTCGCGCCGCGCCTGGCGGCCTCGGCGACGCGGGTTTCGATCACGGCCAGATTGGCCTCGGAGTCGCCGTGGTTCTTTTCCTGGATCAGGGCGACGGGGAGAGTGCGGTTTTTCATCGCGGCATTCTATGCGCAGTTCGCCGCAATCGCGGCAGCGGGCCTGGCGATTTCCCGCGTGGCGTGGGCGTCTCCCCACGCCTTCAACGCGGCGATGACCGGCTGCAGGCTGCGGCCGCGCTCGGTCAGGCTGTACTCCACCTTCGGCGGCACCTGGGCGTAGACGCGGCGCGCTATCAGGTCGTCGGCTTCCAGTTCGCGCAATTGCGCGGTCAGCATGCGCTGGGTGACGTTGGGCAGGCGGCGGCGCAGTTCGTTGAAGCGCAACGTGCCTTCGCACAGCAGGTGGTAGAGCACGACGCCCTTCCACTTGCCGTCGATCAGTTCGAGCGTGGCCTCGACCACGCAGCCGGGGCTGCAATCGAGGCGGCGATGGCGGGGCATGGCGGTATCCTTTTTGATACTACTGGCGGAAATTGTGCGTTCTTGCGGCATTCGATGGTAGTAGCCAAGCTTCCTGCAACGCAAATCCATGCGCAGGACAGGAGCGAAGCAGTGCGTGCAGTGGGCTATGAACAGGCGCAGGCCATTGAGCAGGCCACCTCGTTGGTCGACATTCGATTGCCGCGGCCGGTCGCCGCGGGGCGCGACCTGCTGGTTGCGGTGAAGGCGGTCTCGGTGAATCCCGTCGACACGAAAATCCGTCGCAACGCGGTTCCGGAAGCGGGGCAGGCGCGGGTACTGGGTTGGGATGCGTCCGGTACGGTGGTCGCGGTCGGGCCGCAGGTGCAGGGCTTCAGGCCCGGCGACGAGGTGTATTACGCCGGCGCGTTGAACCGGCCGGGCGCCAATGCGGAATTCCACCTGGTCGACGAGCGCCTCGTCGCGCGCAAGCCGGCGAACCTGAGCGATGCGCAGGCCGCCGCCGTCCCGCTGACCGCGATCACCGCCTGGGAAACGCTGTTCGACCGGCTTGACGCGGACCGTCCGGTGCCCGGCGCGGCGCAGGCCGTCCTGATCATCGGCGGCGCCGGCGGCGTCGGCTCGATGGCGATCCAGTTGGCGCGCAAGCTGACCGACCTGACCGTGATCGCCACCGCTTCGCGGCCGGAAACCCGCGATTGGGTGCGGGAACTCGGCGCGCATCACGTCATCGACCACCGCCAGCCGCTGGCCGCGCAGGTCGCGTCGCTGGGCCTGGGCGCGCCGGGGCTGGTGTTCGCGACGACCAATGTCGCCGATCACCTGGCGCAAATCGTCGAACTGATCGCGCCGCAGGGCCGGCTGGCGGTGATCGACGACCCGGAAACGCTGGACATCGCGCCGTTCAAGCGCAAGAGCGTGTCCGTGCATTGGGAAATGATGTTCACCCGCTCCCTGTTCGCCACCGCGGACATGGGCAAGCAGGGCGAATTGCTTGGCGAAGTGGCGAAACTGCTGGAATCCGGCCGGTTGCGCAGCACCCAGGCCGAGCATTTCGGCGCGATCAACGCCGCCAACCTCAAGCGCGCGCATGCCCTGATCGAATCCGGGCATGCCCGGGGCAAGGTCGTGCTGGAAGGCTTCGACGCTTAGACCAGTCCCTCGGGCAGTTGCATGGTGATGCAGTGCAGGCTGCCGTTCTGCCAGATCAGCGGGCGGCACGGCACGGGCACGACTTCGCGGCCCGGATAGGCGGCGGCGATGACCTCGGCGGCCCTCGCATCGGCTTCGTCGCCGTAGGCCGGCACCAGCACCGCGCCGTTGACGATCAGGTAGTTGGCGTAGGAAGCGGCCAGTCGTCGTCGGTTTCCATCTTCACCGATGTCGACGATGGGTTTGGCCCACGGCAGAGGGAACAGGCGATAGGGTTTGCCGTCCTTGGTGCGCAGCGCGGCGATCTCGGCGGCCATCGCCTGCAGTTCGGCGTGGTGCGAATCGGCTTCGTCGTCGCAGGCCTGGAACACGATGGCGTCGCCGGGCGCGAAGCGGGCCAGGGTGTCGATGTGGGCGTCGGTGTCGTCGCCCTCCAGGTAACCATGGTCGAGCCACAGCACGCGCTCTTGCGCCAGCCAGCCGCACAGGGCGCGTTCCAGGCGTTCGCGGGTCTCGTTGGGGTGGCGTTCGTGCAGGCAGCGCCAGGTGGTCAGCAGGGTGCCGTCGCCGTCGGTTTCGATGGCGCCGCCCTCCAGCGCGAAGTCGACGCTCTGCACGAAGTAATTGTGGAACAGGTGCATGCCCGACAACTCGCCGCACAGGCGGTCGTCGCGGCTGGCCTCGAATTTGCCGCCCCAGCCGGTGAAGCGGAAGTCCAGCAGCTTGAAGTTTCCGTTGTTGCGCAGCGTGACCGGGCCGGAATCGCGCAGCCAGGTATCGTCGTATTCGACGTTGGAGACGAAGCGCACGCGCGACATGTCCACCCGCGCGGATCTCAATCGCGCCGCCGCATAGGTTTCCAGGTCGTCGTCGGCCACGCAGACGATCGCGGGCTGGAAGCGGGTGATCGCCGCGACCAAGGCGACGTAGGTTTCCTCGACCTCGCCCAGCCGCGGCGCCCAATCGGTACCCTCGTTCGGCCACGCGATCAGGACGGCGGACTGGAGTTCCCACTCCGCGGGGAAACGGAAGGCGGTGGTCATGTTGATGGCTGCGACGTCGGGAGGGCCGCAGATTTTAGAACGCGCCGGCCGCTTTGGCGCGTTCCAGGCAGGTTGCAGGCTTAGCGGATCGCCGGCTTCGGCCCGATCTCCTCCGGGCTGGCCTTGTTGGCGACCACGTCGATCACCCGGTTTTTCTCGAAGTAGATGGTGAAGTCGGCGTACACCCAGCGGTTGATGACCGGCCATTGTTTCTTCTGGCCGCCTTCCGGGCTCAGCTTCTGCAGCGGTTCGCCGAAACGCGCCACCACCTGCTGGGTGGTCTGGCCGCGTACCGGTACGGCGACGACGGGCTTGTTCGCGCGATCGATCAGCAGCGTATCGGCGCTGGCGCCGCCGGCCACGGCAAGGCCGAGCAGCACGGCGAGGGGCAGGGCATGGGTGCGATGATTCATGGCGGAACGTCCCCGGGGAAATGACGCTTTATATAGCAGAAAAAATCAGATCCGAACGACGCGGGATCTCATTTCCGGCTGGTCCCGGCCGGCCGCGGCCGCCGTTGCCGACCCTGAAAAACAAGGATTGTCAGCGCTGTCATGGTCGTGTACCGTGACCGCCGTCACCAAGGGGGTATGGGTGGCACTTCAAATCGGAGAGGCCCTGGGAGGGGACGATGAAGAACGCATACCAGCGCCGCGCGCTCGCGCAGGCGATTTTCGTTTCGTTGGCCGCTGGCGTAATGGTCGCCCCGGCGATGTCGCAGGAAGCCGCCGCCGCGCAGGATCCCGACGCCAAGGACGCCAAGACCCTGGACCACGTGATCGTCACGGTCGAACGCCGCGAGCAGGACCTGCAGAAGTACGCCGGCACCGCGCAGGCCATTTCCGCCGACGACACCCGCATGCTCGGCATCAACAACGAGCTGCGCAACATCCAGGCGCTGGTGCCGGGCATGAGCATGGCCAACCAGGAAGGCAACCTGGAGATCTTCATCCGCGGCGTCGGCTCGGCCAACAACACCGAACTGGGCGATCCCGGCGCGGCGCCGCACATCAACGGCGCGTACATCCCGCGCCCGCGCGGCCTGGGCGGCATGTTCTACGACATCGAGCGCGTCGAGATCAACAAGGGCCCGCAAGGCACGCTGCGCGGGCGCAACGCGCTGGCCGGCACGCTGAACATCATCACCAAGCGTCCGGACCTGGAGAACTTCGGCGGCTACGTGCAGGCCGAGGCCGGCAGCCGCGATCAGCGCGGCGGCGAGTTCGCGCTGAACATGCCGCTGGGCGGCTGGGCCGCGATCCGTGTGGCCGGCTACAAGGTGGAGAAGGATTCCTCGTTCGAGAACGCCGGCGCGGCGCAGAACCTGGATCCGGCCGGCATCCAGGACGAGCACGGCGCGCGCGTGTCCTTCCTGTACCAGCCCGACGACAAGCTGTCGGTGTTCGCGATGGCGGACATGGGCAAGGAGGGCGGCACCGGCTATCCGGGCGCGAACGTGTACACCGCCGCCAAGGCCGGTTACACGCCCGATCAGGTGGACCTGCGCAAGATCGTCTATCGCGGCGCGCAGGGCGTGCTGGACAGCACCAACTGGGGCGCGCTGGCGAACATCAGCTACGACTTCGGCCCGGTGACGCTGGAATACGACGTCAGCTACCGCAACGTCGATTACCGCCAGACCAATGCGCAGAGCGAGGGCATCCTGTGGCCGGGCCGCAACGTCGATCCGGTCTCCGCGACCAATCCCGGCGGCATCGACTACGACAACTACTCGACCCAGTACTGGCTGACCGAATCGGAATCGACCGTGCACGAACTGCGCCTGTCCTCCGACGACGACGCGCGCTTCCGCTGGACCACCGGCCTGTTCCATTTCAACGAAGACCAGCGGGTGGGCTACCTGTCGCTGGTGGACAAGGGCACTTGGTATTCCGGTACCGAATTCACCATGCCCAAGGTCAACGGCAAGTCCTCGGCGGTGTTCGCCGACGGTACTTTCGACGTCAACGACCGCTTCCGCCTGAAGGGCGGCCTGCGCTACACCGAAGAGGAGAAGTCGCGCTATGGCATCGGCGGCAACTGGGCGCTGGGCCTGCCCGGCGTTGGCGGCGATTTCTCCACGCGCCTGGGCACGGAAGGCTTCGAACCGGCGTTCATGTATCGGCCCAATTTCGACGTCAGCGGCATCACCTCACAGGCCGACATGGCCCGGTTCCTGTTGCAGGGCATCCTCCGCGCCGGCGCGCGCGACACCATCCTGCAGCAGATCGGCGATGTCGCCAACGGCGGCGATTTCGGCTGCGTGGACCGCCCGGACATCGGTGGCGACACCATCGACTGCCCGTACCAGTCGTGGGTGCAGGTCAACGCCATCCCGGCGCAGCAGTTCGGCGAAAGCAAGTTCAACTTCACCGACTGGCGCGTCGGTTTCGAATACGACCTGACCCCCGACAACCTGCTGTACGGCACGGTGTCCACTGGGCACAAGGCCGGCGGTTTCAACGACACCTTCGACCCGGACGAAATCCCGGAAACCTTCAAGCCCGAATCGATCGTCGCCTACGAGATCGGCAGCAAGAACAGCTTCCGCCTGTTCGGCCGGCCTTCGACCTTCAACGTCAGCGCGTTCTACTACGACTACAGCGACCAGGTGTTCCAGGACCTGGCGGTGATCGCGACCAACCCAGACACGGGGGAGGCCAGTGGCTTCTCGCTGGTCAACCGCAACGTCGGCAAGTCGGCGGTGTACGGCGTGGAGGCCGAAAGCGTGCTGCGCTTCGGCTACGGCTTCATGCTGAACCTCAATGCCTTGTGGCTGAACAGCGAGATCAAGCAAGGCACCGTCGCCGACGTGCGCAGCCAGAACTACAACGCCGGCGGCGCGACCTCGCTGATCGACCTGTCCGGCAACGAGTTGCCGCTGGCCTCGAAGCTGACCTTCAACGCGCGCCTGCAGCACACCACGGAACTGTCGTTCGGCACGCTGGACTGGCAGGTGCTGGCCTCGTACCGCTCGGCGTTCTACCTGACCCAGTACAACAACCGCGACGTCGAGTTCATCCGCCAAGACAACGATACCGGCGAAATCGTCTATGACCATACCGAAGACGCGATTACCGCCGGTTTCCCGGATCGGCAGAAGGGCGCAACCACGTTGAACGCGGGCATCGGCTTCACCACCCCAGGCGGGGCGTGGCGCTTCGAGGCCTGGGGCAACAACCTGCTGGACAACGACGTGTCGCAGAAGGCGCTGGTCGGTTCGGGCATCGACGTGCGATTCCTCAACGATGCCCGCAGCTATGGCTTGCGGGTGCGGTACCAGTTCTGAGCGATGGCCCGGAGGGTTGCCGCCAAGGATGGCGGCAACAAAAAAACCGCCTTTCGGCGGTTTTTTTGTCGACGCATGCCGTTTCAGCGCGCCGGCGACGGCGCGCCTCAGGACACATGGGCGGTTTCAGCGCTGGCGCGCCTTGAAACGCGGGTTCGACTTGCAGATCACGAAGACCTTGCCGCGGCGGCGCACGACCTTGCAGTCGCGGTGGCGGGCCTTCGCCGACTTCAGGGAGGACAGGACCTTCATGATGAAACCTCGGCAGAAAAGGGTTGTTGGGTGGATGCGGGAATGCGAAGCCGGCTATTCTAGCTGGTGTTTTCCCGTCGAATCAAGTATTTGCGAGAACGCGATTCGTCCGAGCCGGGCGGCTGGGCGATAATTCCGGTTCTCTCCGTCCAAGGCAGCCGCAGCGATGACCGAAACCGCCCCCGTCCTCACCATCGACGGCCCATCCGGGGCCGGCAAGGGGACGGTCAGCCGCATCGTCGCCTCGCGGCTGGGCTGGCATTACCTGGATTCCGGGGCCTGTACCGGGCGGTCGGGGTGGCGGCCAGTTGGGCCGACATCGACCTGTCCGACGCTTCGGCCCTGGTCCGCTGCACCTTCGACACCGAGATCGGTTTCGCCGAGAAGACGGCCGGGGACCTGCGGGTGCTGGTCAACGGCGTGGACGCCACCGACGAATTGCGGCTGGAAACCACCGGTGCCGTGGCCTCGGCCATCGCCGCCATCCCCGAGGTCCGGTCGGCGCTGAAGGAGCGCCAGCGGGCTTTTCGCCGGCCGCCGGGACTGGTCGCCGACGGCCGCGACATGGGTACGGTCATCTTCCCGGACGCCCCGTACAAGGTGTTCCTGACCGCCAGCGCCGAGGAGAGGGCGGAAAGGCGCTATAAGCAGTTGAAAGAAAAAGGGGTTTCTGTCACAATCGACGGTCTGCTGCGCGAGATCCTCGCCCGTGACGCCCGTGACGCCCAGCGCACGGTGGCGCCTTTGAAGCCGGCCGAAGACGCCGTCCTCGTCGACACCACCGGTCTGGGCATCGAAGAGGTCGTCGCGCGCGTGCTCGCCATCGTGAAGCCGCAAGGCTGACCGCGGCGCGATTTCGCCCATGCAGGCCAGGCCCGGCGGGAACGATTCCCGACGGTTTTCCAACTTAGACATCCACGGCCGACAGGCAATCCCGCCGAAGGCCACAACGGGTGGACCGCGCGCCGCGCCAGAAAGCGCAGCCGGTCTGTTTCATCAACCGAGTAGACAACCAATGACTGAATCTTTTGCCGAACTGTTCGAACAGAGCCAGACCCAGCTCGCCAAGCTGAAGAACGGCGCCATCATCACCGGCACCGTGGTGGACGTGCGCAACGACGTCGTCGTCATCAACACTGGCCTGAAGTCCGAAGGCATCGTGCCGATCGAACAGTTCCGTAACGAAGCCGGCGAAATCGACGTGGGCATCGGCGACACCGTGAAGGTGGCGCTGGAATCCGTCGAAAATGGCTTTGGCGAAACCGTCGTTTCCCGCGACAAGGCCAAACGCGCGATGGTGTGGGACGAGCTGGAAGAAGCCCTGGAGAAGAACGAGACCATCACCGGCCGCATCAGCGGCAAGGTCAAGGGCGGCTTCACCGTCGACATCAAGGACGTGCGCGCGTTCCTGCCCGGTTCGCTGGTCGACGTGCGTCCGGTGCGCGACCCCGGCTACCTGGAAGGCAAGGAACTCGAGTTCAAGCTCATCAAGCTGGACCGCAAGCGCAACAACGTGGTCGTTTCGCGCCGCGCCGTGGTCGAGAGCGAGCACAGCGAGGAGCGCGAGCAGTTGATCGAGAAGCTGCAGGAAGGCGCGGTGCTGAAGGGCGTGGTCAAGAACCTGACCGACTACGGCGCGTTCGTCGACCTCGGCGGCATCGACGGCCTGCTGCACATCACCGACATGGCCTGGAAGCGCGTGCGCCATCCGTCCGAAGTGGTCGAAGTCGGCCAGGAACTGGACGTGCGCGTGCTGAAGTACGACCGCGAGCGCAACCGCGTCTCGCTGGGCCTGAAGCAGCTGGGCGAGGATCCGTGGGACAACATCGCCCGCCGCTACCCGGCCAACAGCCGCGTGTTCGGCAAGGTCTCCAACGTCACCGACTACGGCGCGTTCGTCGAGATCGAGCCGGGCGTCGAAGGCCTGGTGCACGTCTCCGAGATGGACTGGACCAACAAGAACGTCAACCCGGCCAAGATCGTGCAGGTCGGCGACGAGGTCGAGGTCATGGTGCTGGACGTGGACGAGGAGCGTCGCCGCATCTCGCTGGGCATGAAGCAGGTCGCCGCCAATCCGTGGGAAACCTTCGCCGCCACCCACAAGAAGGGCGACAAGGTCAGCGGCCAGATCAAGTCGATCACCGACTTCGGCATCTTCATCGGCCTGGACGGCGGCATCGACGGCCTGATCCACCTGTCCGACATTTCGTGGAACTCCACCGGCGAGGACCTGGCCCGCAACTTCAAGAAGGGCGACACCCTGGACGCCGTCGTGCTGGCGGTCGATCCGGAGCGCGAGCGCATCAGCCTGGGCGTGAAGCAGATGGAGCAGGATCCGTTCGGCCAGTACATGGCCGCACACCCGAAGGGCTCCAAGGTCAGCGGCACCGTCAAGGAAGTCGACGCCAAGGGCGCCGTCATCGAGCTGGCCGACGGCATCGAAGGCTACGTGTCCGCGCGCGACATCAGCCATGACCGCGTCGACGACGCCAGCCAGCACCTGAAGGTGGGCGACAAGGTCGAGGCCAAGTTCGTCGGTATGGACCGCAAGGGCCGCAGCCTGCAGTTGTCGATCAAGGCCAAGGACGAAGCCGAGACCGCCGAAGCGCTGGCTGAGTACAACAAGGCCAACGCCGATGCCGCCACCGGCACCACCAGCCTGGGCGCGCTGCTGCGTGCGCAGCTGGACGGCAACAAGTCCGAGTAACCGGGCAACACCGCGAACGCCGCGCCGGCCCCTACCGGGCCGGCGTCGGCGGGCTATCGTCACGACGCGACGCGACCGATGACCAAATCCGAACTCATCGAAATCCTGACCCGGCGCCAGCCGCACCTGAAGCCGGACGACGTCGATCTGGCGGTGAAGTCGTTGCTGGAGATGATGGGAGCCGCGCTGGCGCAGGGCGAGCGCATCGAGGTTCGCGGGTTCGGCAGTTTCTCGCTGCATTACCGCCCGCCGCGCATGGGCCGCAATCCGAAGACCGGCGACTCGGTCGCGCTGCCGGCCAAGCACGTGCCGCACTTCAAGCCCGGCAAGGAACTGCGCGAACGGGTCAGCGGCGTGGTTCCGATCGAGGAATCGGCCGGCGAGTGAAGTTTTTCCAGCCCCTCCCGCGCGGAGGGGCTTTTGTTTGCGGGATGCCGTGCCGGGCGCGTCTCGGCTAAGCTAACCGCCTTGGTGTCAGGGAGTGGCCAAATGAACTTTTTCCGCCTGATCGTGGCATTCGTCCTGCTTGCTCTGGGCCTCGTGGTTGGCTTGCAGAATGGCGGTCCGCCCATCGCCCTCAAGCTGTTGACCTTCAGTTGGCAGACCACGCCCGGCGTCGCCATCATCCTGTCCCTGCTGGCCGGCGTGGTGATCGGCGCGCTGATCGTGTTGGCCGTCCTGGTATGGCCGCTGTACAACAAGCTGCGCAGGGTCAGCAAGCAGGCCGCTGCCGCTTCGCCGGTTCCTTCCGGCATCGGCAACTGACGACTGACTGACGGGTACGCGCCGTGGAATTCCTCAACGAGTGGTTCTGGTTCTTCCTGTTCCTGCCGCTGGCGGCGCTGAGCGGCTGGGTGATCGGCCGGCGCGGCGGGCAGCAGCACGGCGACACCCAGGTCAGCAAGCTGTCGAGCACCTATTTCCGCGGCCTCAACTACCTGCTCAACGAGCAGCCGGACAAGGCGATCGAGCTGTTCCTACACATCGCCGAATTGGACAAGGAGACCTTCGAGACCCAGGTCGCCCTGGGCCACCTGTTCCGCCGCCGCGGCGAAGTGGACCGCGCCATCCGCCTGCACCAGGGGCTTGTGCAGCGCAACGACCTGAGCGACCAGCAGAAGGTGCAGGCGTTGCTGGCGCTGGGCGAGGACTACATGAAGTCGGGCCTGCTCGACCGCGCCGAGACGGTGTTCACCGATCTTGCGCGCATCGACCAGCGCGCGCCGCAGGCGCTGAAGCACCTGATCGGCATCTACCAGGCCGAGCGCGACTGGGAAAAGGCGATTGACAACGCCACCCGCTACGAGGAAGTCACCGGCGAGCCGATGGGCAAGCTGGTGTCGCAGTTCCATTGCGAACTGGCCGAGCGCCATCGCACCGGCAATGACATCGCCGCTGCGCGCACGGAGGTCGCCAAGGCCTACCAGACCGACCCGACCAGCGTGCGTGCGGGCATCCTGGCCGGCCGCATCGAGGCCGATGCCGGCAATGCCGAGGAGGCCATCCGCTCGTTCGAGCGCGCGGCGCGCCACGATCCGGAATACCTGCCGGAGATCCTTCCCGGCCTGTTGGCCAACTACGAGAAGGTCGGCGACCTGTCCGGCGCCCGCGCCTTCCTGTCGGAGATGTGCGAGCACTACCGCGGGATCGCCCCGGTGCTGGCGTTGACCCGTCTGGTCGAACGCCAGGACGGCGTCGCCGCTGCGCGCGCCTACCTGGCGCGGCAACTGAAGGATCGCCCGTCGGTGCGCGGCGAGGCCGCGCTGATCGACCTGACCCTGGCCGAGGGCGCCGACCCGACGGCGACCCTGGGCGACCTGAAGCACATCACCGACCAGTTGCTGGTGCGCAATCCCAGCTATCGCTGCGTGCGCTGCGGTTTCGGCGCGCGCACCCACCACTGGCAATGTCCCAGTTGCAAGGAATGGGGCACGGTCAAGCCGCTGCTGAACTACGCGGTCGTCTGATGCTGGCAGGCGGGGGCTGGGTATTGCTGCACTTCGCGGTCGCCGCGGCGGGAACAGCCCTGGCCCGGCGCTATGCGCTGCGCCGACAATTGTTCGACCAGCCCGGCGAACGCCGCAGCCACGCCGTGGCCACGCCGCGCGGCGGCGGCATCGCGATCGTGGTCGCATTGCTGCTCGGCAGCGCGTGGCTGATCCATGCGTATCCGGCGCAGCGGGGATTGCTGTCGGCTTTCGTCGTCGGACTGACGCTGGTGGCCGCGATCGGCTGGTGGGACGACCACCGTCCGTTGTCGCCGTGGTCGCGGCTGGCGGTACAGGCGGTGGCAGCCTTGTTGCTGGCGATCGCGGTGGGGGCCGCGTCTGGAACGGTCTGGCAGGCGGTGGTGGTGTTCCTGCTGGCGATGTTCCTGGTCAACGCCTGGAATTTCATGGACGGGATCAACGGGCTGGCAGTCAGCCAGGCATTGATCGCCGCAGCGGGTCTGGCCTTGGTCCTGCCACCGCCATGGAACTGGCTGGCAGCCGGCCTGGCGGCGGCGTGCGCGGGCTTTTTCCCCTTCAATTTCCCGCGAGCCCGGATCTTCCTGGGCGATGTCGGCAGTGGCGGCCTGGGATATGCCATGGCGCTGCTGCTGGGCGTGGCCTTGACGACAAGGCCGGTCGCGTGGGGATGGGCGTTGCTGCCGGTTTCCGCCTTCGCCATAGACGCCGGCTTCACACTGCTGTGGCGCATCATGCGGGGCGAACGCTGGTGGACACCACATGTGGATCATGCGTACCAGCGTTGTGCGAAACGATACGGTCATACCAGAATCACATTTGCTTATGCCCTGTTCAGCATCGTGGCGGCGGGATTGATGTTTCATGGCACGCGCATCCCGCAAGGAACGGGGACATGGATGACGGTGGCCGGCTGGTATCTGATGGCCGCGTTGGCGTGGTGGCGGATTCACGGGAAAATGCACGGATGTCGCGAAAAGGAATGAAGCGATGATGACCTCGTGGCGTGCCTACCTGATGGCCCGGCTGCCCCGGTTTGTAGTCGTCCTGCACGATCTGTGCATGGTCTGGCTGTGTTGGCAGATACTGCACCAATGGCGTCACGCCATGGTGCAGACACCGTCGGCGGCTTATCCGTTATGGTCGACCGAGCAGTTGATCGTGCTGGTAGCGCAAGGCGCCATCTTTTGGTGGGTGGGGCTGTACCAGGGACTCTGGAGATTCGCCAGCATCCCCGACCTGTGGAACATCTTCAAGGCCGGCGTACTGGGTCTGCTGGCCATCGTCTTGGGGTTGGCGCTCTACAACCATCTTGGGACCTTGCCGCGATCGGTGCTGGTGCTGTATCCGTTCGCGCTGACCGGCCTGCTGGGTCTGCCGCGCCTTGCGTACCGCGCTCTGAAGGACAGCCGGTATGCGCACGCCAACGAAGGCGGCGCCACCCGCGTGCTGATCCTCGGCGCCGGACGCGCAGCCGAAACTCTGCTGCGCGACTTGCGTCGCAGCGGCGCCTACGAGCCGGTCGGCCTGCTCGACGACGCCCTCAAGCTGCAGGGAACCAAGCTGCACGGCGTGCCGGTGTTGGGAACGCTGAAGGATGCCCCGGTCATTTCCCGCGAAACTTCCGCCAGGCTGCTGGTGATCGCGATGCCGACGCTGGATGCGGCGGCGATGCAGCGGGTGGTCGCGATCTGCGAGCGGACCGGGTTGCCGTTCCGGATGGTGCCGCGCTTGACCGACGTTCTCGAAGGGCGTTCCCTGCCTGGCGAACTGAAGGAGGTCGCGATCGACGATCTGCTCGGACGCAAGCCGGTCACCCCCGACTGGAAGTTGATCCGCGGCTGGCTGGGCGGTCGTACCGTGCTGGTGACCGGCGCCGGCGGATCGATCGGGTCCGAACTGTGCCGCCAGTGCGCCCGTCATGGCGTGCAGCGGATCGCCTTGCTGGAGGTCGACGAACTCGCCCTGGTCACCGTGCATGCGGACCTGCGCCGGGCCTTTCCCGATCTGGAAATCCTGCCCCTGCTGGGCAACTGCGGCGACCCGGCGACGGTGGAGCACGTATTGCGCACCGCCCAGCCGGACGCGGTATTCCATGCCGCCGCCTACAAGCAGGTGCCGCTGCTGGAGCGGCAGTTGCGCGAGGCGGTACGCAACAACGTGCTGGCCACCGAAGTACTGGCGAAGGCTTGCCACGACGCCGGCGTGGGTACCTTCGTGTTCATCTCCACCGACAAGGCGGTGGACCCGGTCAACGTGCTCGGCGCGACCAAGCGCCTGGCCGAAATGATCTGCCAGCGCCTCGACGACCGGCGCTCGACCCGCTTCGTCACCGTGCGCTTTGGCAACGTGCTCGATTCGGCCGGCAGCGTGGTGCCTTTGTTCCGCGAACAGATCCGCGTCGGCGGGCCGGTCACGGTGACCGATCCGGAGGTCACCCGCTATTTCATGACCATTCCGGAAGCCTGCCAGTTGATCGTGCAGGCCGCGGCCAGCGCCGCGCATGCGTCCATCTACACGCTGGACATGGGCGAACCGGTGCCGATCCGGGTGCTGGCCGAACAGATGATCCGGCTGGCCGGCAAGGAGCCGGGCGCCGACATCGCGATCGTCTATACCGGCCTGCGGCCCGGAGAGAAATTGCACGAAACCCTGTTCCACGCCGACGAACAGTATCGGCCGACTTCGCATTCGAAGATTCTCGAGGCGCACGCCCGCGACGTCTATCCGGATATCCTCGACCGCTCGTTGGAGCAATTGCAGGCGGCGGTGGCCGCCTATGACGAGGAGGCGATCTCGCGCGTGCTGTGCACCGCGATTCCCGAATTCCGCCCGATGGGAGTACAGGAGCGGGTCGCCACCATCGTGCCGTTTCCCCTGCGCGAAGCCAGAAGGACGCAATGAGCAAACGCATACGCAAGGCCGTGTTCCCGGTCGCCGGGCTGGGCACCCGCTTCCTGCCCGCCACCAAGACCGTGCCCAAGGAAATGTTGCCGATCATCGACCGGCCGCTGATCCAGTACGCGGTGGACGAAGCCATCGAGGCCGGTTGCGACACCCTGATCTTCATCACCAACCGCTACAAGCACGCGGTGGCCGACTACTTCGACAAGGCCTACGAGCTGGAACAGAAGCTGGAGAAGTCCGGCAAGCACGAACAACTCGACCTGATCCGCAACGTGCTGCCGCCGGGCGTGCGTGCGGTGTTCGTCACCCAGGCCGAGGCGCTGGGCCTAGGCCATGCCGTGCTGTGCGCCAGACCGATTGTCGGCGACGAACCGTTCGCGGTGCTGCTGCCGGACGACCTGATCTGGAACCGCGGCCCCGGCGCGCTGAAACAGATGGCCGACCTGGCCGAATCCACCGGCGCCAGCGTGATCGCGGTCGAGGACGTGCCGTCCGAGCAGACCGGCAGCTACGGCATCGTCGCCACCGATGCGTTCCAGGAGCGGCACGGCCGCATCCGCCAGATCGTCGAGAAGCCCGAGCCGGCGGTCGCGCCCAGCACGCTGGCGGTGGTGGGGCGCTACGTGCTGGACGCGCGCGTCTTCGACCTGCTGGAAACCACCACGCCGGGGGCCGGCGGCGAAATCCAGTTGACCGACGCCATCGCGCGGTTGTTGACGGAGCGGCAGGTCGAGGCCTACCGCTTCCGCGGCACCCGTTTCGACTGCGGTACGCATATCGGCCTGATCGAAGCGACCATCCGCTATGCACTGGACCATGAGAAGCTCAGCGATGCCGCCAGCCAGATGATGCAGAGCGCTTTGGACGAACTGGGCGTGGTCGATTCGAAGTAAGTGATCGCCAGCGACGGGCGGATACGAAAAACCCCGGTCAAGCCGGGGTTTTTCGCGTTTCCGGGACGGTCCCGGCCGGTGTAAAGTGGCGTCCCCACGGGGATTCGAACCCCGGTCGCTACCGTGAAAGGGTAATGTCCTAGGCCTCTAGACGATGGGGACGCGGTAAGGGTTTTCCCGATCCGGACAGGCCTGTTGCCCGGAGTTGGTGGAGCCAGCCGGGATCGAACCGGCGACCTCTTGCATGCCATGCAAGCGCTCTCCCAGCTGAGCTATGGCCCCACATTGCTGGAAAGCGCGCCATTCTATCGGCGCACCCGGATTCGTGCAAGCGCTTGGCTGAATGCCGTGGGGAGCATGCGGCGGATATGGCAGCGGCCGTTTCGGCGGAGGCGGACATCGCCGCGCATGTCCGTGAAGCGATCGCCGCGTCGTCGGGTCCCGCTCCGTCTTCCGCGGGAGACTCGCCCGCTGCCATGGCGGGCAGGCCCGAGAATCCGGGTCGGATCGGCAGTGGTCCCGTTGACGGGAAATGATGATAACGTCCGTGCATATTTCGGCACGCGTGGCATGGCCGGCAGGGAACGCCAGAAGCCAAGGGGAGGATTCGGCCTGTTCGCGTCGGCTTTCCACCTGATTTGGCGCACCCATGAAGAAAAGAGACGTGGCAATCACCGGCATGGGGCTGATCTCCCCCATTGGCCAAAGCCTTGCCGAAGCCGCGGCATCGTTGCGCACTGCCGTTTCCGGCATTCGCCTGCTGCATGCGCAGCCGATCAGCAAACCCTTCGCCGCCGGTACGGTATTGGGCAGTTTCGAAGAGGAATTCCCGAAGCTGGAACGCCCGTTCCTCGACCGCTGCCAGCACATGGCGATCCTCGCCGCGCGGCAGGCGATCGGCGAGGCCGGTTATGACGATTTCTCCGGATTCGAAGGGCGCGCCGGCCTGTACTACGGCAACGTCAACGGCGGCACCGCGACCGGCCAGGCCTGGTTCGAGAAACTGCTGGTCGAACACCAGGACGTCGCGCGGCCGTTCACCGCGATGGCGATCATGGGCAACGCCGGCGGCGCGCAGATCGCGATCCGCCACAAGATCCTGGGGCCGGTCATTTCCAACGCATCCGCCTGCGGTTCGTCAGGCGTGGCGATCGGCGAGGCGGCCCGCGCCATCGCCGACGGCTACATCGACGTCGCCGTCGCCGGCGGCGCCGAAGCGCCGCTGACCGCGGTGGTGATGGGCAGTTTCGCCGGCACCCGGGCGATGGCCGGCCCGGATCCCGAAGACGTGGGGCGGACCTGCAAGCCGTTCTCGCGCCAGCGCAGCGGGCTGGTGCTCGGGGAAGGCTCGGCGTTCGTGATGCTGGAGGAGGGCGACCGCGCGCGCCGGCGCGGCGCGAAGATCTACGGTTACCTGACCGGTTATGGCGTATCCTGCGACGCCCATCACATCGGCATGCCGGCATCCGGTGGCCAAATCGCCGCATTGCAGGCCGCCGTGGCCGATGCCGGCCTCGCTCCCGGGGACATCGGTTACGTCAACGCCCATGCGACCGCCACCCACGGAGGCGACGTGATCGAGGCGACGTCCATTCGCAGCGTTTTCGGGGAAGGCGACGACGCGCCGTACGTCAGTTCGACCAAGTCGGTGCACGGCCACCTGTTGGGCGCGACCAGCGCGCTCGAATTCGTTCTCACCACGCTGGCCATGCAGGAGCGCCTGCTGCCGGCCAGCGCGCACCTGGGCGAAGCGGACGAGAAATGTTCGCTCAGGCACGTGGGCGAGACGCCCATCGAATCTTCCGCATTCCGTCACGCATTGAGTTTTTCCTGCGGTTTCGGCGGTACCAACGTTGCACTGATCGTGTCATCCACCCCCAAGCCCTGACCTTCCATCCACCAAGGAGTCTCCCCCGTGAACATGTTCGCCACCATTCCTTCGTACTTCCCCGGCATCCCGTCGTCGTCCCGCGTCTCCACCGAGATGCGGCAACTGGCGGAAAAGACCTTGTGGGTCAGCATCCGGGAAAACCCGGAAACCGGCGTCCACAACTTCACCCCGGCGCTGGTCGGCGAATTCGCGTCGCTGATTGACGCCCTCGGGCAGGATCCGGCTGCGTTCGGCGCCGAGGCCGGGATGCCGGCGTATGCAGTCATCCGTTCGCAGCATCCGGGCTATTTCAGCCAGGGCGGGGACCTGCGCTTCTTCCACGAATGCATCCGCAACGGCGACAGCGGGCACCTGCGCGAATATTCGCTGCAGTGCCTGGACGTGCTGCATGCGTGGGCGACCCGGTTCAAGGCGACCACGAACACGATTTCGCTGGTGCAGGGGCGCGCGCTCGGCGGCGGCTTCGAACTGGCGCTGAGTTCCGATTACCTGATCGCCGAGGAGCAGAGCACCTTCGGCTTCCCGGAGATCATGTTCGGCCTGTTCCCGTGCACCGGCGCGATGGGATTGCTGTCGGCGCGCACCACCGCCCGCAACGCCGAGAAGATGATGACCAACAAGCGCATCTACACCGCCGCCGAACTATACGACATGGGCATCGTCGACGAGGTTTGCGAGCGCGGCATGGGCGAATTGGCGGTCGAGCGTTACATCGCCAACCACGCCAAGCGCCTGAAGTCGCGGCTGAAGGTGCAGGAGAGCCGCTACCGGCAGTGCCCGTTCGATCGCCAGGAAGGCGTGCGCATCGTCGAGGACTGGGTGGAAACCGCGATGCGCCTGGATGCCGACGAGATGCGTTCCCTGGAGATGCTGATCCTGATGCAGGACAGGGAAACGCCGGCGATGGAGCGCAGGCTGGCGGCCTGAGCGGGGAGGACGGCGCCGGGATTCAGTGGTTGGCGGCCCGCGCGCGGTCGAAGCCGCGGCGGAGCCGCTCCAGCGCGTCCAGGCTGTGGCGCGCGGTCTCGTCCAGGTCCGACTTCCACCGCGCAGGGTCGCCGCGCAGAGCGTCGTGGGTGACCGTCATCAGGCGGTCGGCCAGCGCGCCCAGGCGCACCGCGCCGACGCTCAGCGCCACGCCTTTCATGGCGTGGGCCTGGCGGTGCACGGCGGTCGGATCGAGGCGGACGATGGCCGCGGCGAGCTGGACGTGCAGCGCCTCGATGTCGGCCATGCCGTCGGAGACCATCCGGCGCAGGAAATCCGGCGAATCCTTGATTTCGCGCAGCGAATCGATCGCACGCTCGTCGATGTACTCGACCGGCACCGGGTTCAACCGTCCGGCGCCGCGCTGCGGCCGCGCCGCGACCGGGTCGGCGACGATCGCGGGGATGGCTTCATCGGCGAACAGCTTGGCCAGCGCGCCGCGCAGCTTCTCGAAGGTGATCGGCTTGTACAGCACCCCGGCGACGCCCAGGCCTTCGAGCGAGCGCGTGGTGATGGAGGTGGTGTCGGCGGTGATGAAGAACGTGGGCGCCGCGTCGATCCGGCTGAAGCTGTAGGTCTTGTAGACCGTCGCCCCGTCGATGTCCTGCATGTTGAAGTCGAGGAACAGGACGTCGAAGTCCTCTGACGCCAGTTTCAGCATCGCCTCCTGTCCGTTGGCGGCCGCGGTCACCCGGTGTCCGTCGCGGGCCAGCATTTCCCGGATCAGGTTGAGGTTCACCGCGTTGTCGTCGGCGACCAGGATGCGCTTGCCGGTGACGACCGGCTGCGGGCGCTGCGGCGCCTGGTCGGCCTGCCGGGCGACGACCTGGTCGATGGCCAGCGGCAGCTCGAACCAGAACACGCTGCCCTTGCCGGGCGTGCTGTCCACCTTCAGTTCGCCGCCCATCTTGCGCACCAGTTCGCGGGCGATCGAAGCGCCCAGCCCGGTGCCGCCGGACTTGCGGTTCGCGCCGGTTTCGACCTGGAAGAACGGCTCGAAGACCTTGTCCAGGTGTTCCGGGGCGATGCCGATGCCGGTATCGGCGACGCCGAACCACACGCGATACGCATCCGCGGTTTCGTCGAGCAGGCGCACCTGCAGCCTGACCGAACCGGCCGGGGTGAACTTGATCGCGTTGCCGGCCAGGTTGACCAGCACGCTGACCAGGTCCTGGAAGTGGCCGTGCACGGGTCGGGTAATCCGTTCGTCGAATTCCAGGCTCACGCCCAGTTTCTTGCCGGCGGCGATCGGCTGCATCGTCCGCAGCACGTGTTCGGCGGCGTAGGCAAGGCTGAAGGAACTCGTCGCGGTGATGTCGGCGCCGGCGGACAGCTTCGACAGGTCCAGCAGTTGCCGGATCTCGGCATCCAGCGATCCGGCCAGGTGCAGGATCGATCCGGCGCGGGACACTGCCTGCGCCTCGCGCGATTCCATCTCGATCAACTGGGCGGAGGACACGATGCCGGTCAGGGGCGTGCGCAGTTCGTGGCTGACCTTGGCCAGCAATTGCGACTTGGCGTGGCTTTCGCTTTCGGCCAGCGCCTTGGACTTCTGCAGCTTGCGGATCAGGGTGGCGGCGTACAGCGGCACGGCGACCAGCAGGACCAGGTGCGACAGCGCGAACAGCGGGCGTTCGCGCCACGCCGGGGAGGACAGCAGCACCGCGGTGAAGCCGACCAGCGACATCGCTTGGCACAGGTGCATCGGCACGGCGCCGATGCGCAGGCCGAAGCCGAGGATGGTGAACAGGTAGAAGCCGACGAAGACCACCGACGAGGTGCCGGAGACGTACATCCAGATGGACAGTATCAGCGGATCCAGCAGCGCGGTGACGATCGCCAGGTCCCAGTGGCCGAGCGGACCCGGACGCCGCGAGAAGTGCCAGGTCAGGAAGGCGTAGCCGAAATACAGCAGGAGGATGCCGAAGATGGTCAGGTTGTGCGCGTTGGTCTCGGTCGGGCCGAAGAAGTAGACGCCGATGCAGGCCAGCGCCAGCGGCAGCCCGACCTTCAGGCGCATGTTGGCCTGCGCGATCACGCTGTTGCGGAGTTCTGCTTCGCTGATGCTGCGGTCCAAGCGGGTTGGCCTTAGTCTATGGGCGGGGATCGGCAAGGCCCCGGTCGGGGCGTCCCTTCATGCCGACAAACGCATTCCTGGAGAGAAAATGGACAAACAAGAGATTCTGCACCGTGTCAAACAAATGCTGCAAGAACGCTTCGACGTCGATGCCGGCAGGATTTCTGCGGAAACGACCGTGGCCGAGCTGGGGATCGATTCCATCCTGATGGTCGACCTGATGCTGGACATCGAGACCGAACTGGACTTCACTTTCGTCACGATGGACCTGCCGAAGAACCCTTCGGTGGGCGACGTGGCCGACCTGATCCAGCGCAGCATGGGCTGACCGTCAGTGCAGCATCTGCCGCAGCCGGTCCAGCTTGGCCTGGTAGCGGTCGCGGTTCTCGCCGCTGCTGAGGTCGTGCGCCAGCGCCAGCTCCTCGCCGGCCCGCTGGTTCTTGCCGAGGTACAGGTAGACGCGCGCCAGGGCGAAATGGAACAGGTGTTCGTTGCCGTCCAGCCGGACGGCGCGACGGTAGTGTTTCAGCGCCTCCTCATTGTCGCCCCGCTGCTCCGAGCGTTGGCCGAGCAGATAGTGGTGGAAGGGGTCGTTGCGCAGCACCCGCTCGGCGCGTCGTTGCCAGAACTCGGCGAGGGCCGTGTCGCCGCCGCGCTGGTAGAAGCCGACCAGGTTGGACAGCGCGCCGGAGTGGACGGGATTGCGTTTCAACGCCGCCAGGAAGTCCCGTTCCGCCGCCGCACGGTCGCCGTTGCGCAGGGCCAGCACGCCGGCGTTGTTCCATACCGCGGCGTGGTCGTCGTTGGTGGCCATTGCCGTGCGCAGCCAGACGTCCGCCGTGGCGGCGTGGCCGGCGACCGCCAGTTCCATCGCGCGGTTGTTGTAGTAGAGCGACAGCAGCCTCGTGTCGTCGATGCGGCGCGGCGGGGTGTGGACCAGCAGTTGGTCGCTGGCGACGTCGACCGTGTACAGGCGACCGTCGACCGTCACCCCGGTGTTGACGTGGGTGCTTTGCACGACCAGATTGCCGCCGGCCTCGTCCCAGGACAGCGCGCGTTCGATCTCCTGCGCGTAGGCCGGCAGGCCGGCTTCGCGGGCGAGAGCGACGGTCATCAGGGTGAAGGT
Organism: Pseudoxanthomonas sp.; assembly: GCA_047601245.1. GTDB lineage: Bacteria > Pseudomonadota > Gammaproteobacteria > Xanthomonadales > Xanthomonadaceae > Pseudoxanthomonas_A. Next base: position 912,657 of record JASGJU010000002.1, on the reverse strand, counting down.
CAGGCAGTTGGCGCGGCGGGTGTGGAAGGCCTGTTCGACGGTGTAGCTGGCGTCGTACTGGTACTGCATTCCCAGCCCGGTGGGCTTGAACATGAAGGCCAGCAGGCGGTCCAGTCGCGCCTTGCGCGAGTTGGCTGGGGCGATCACTTGCGCCTGCAGCATCTGGCGCAATTCCGCCGGCACCGCCAGCACCTGTGCCGGGTCGGGCGGGGCTTCCGCGAAGTCGGCGATCGCCGCTGCGGTAGCGGGGAGCGGGGCAGGCGCATCGAGGACGGCCGACGACGGCAGGGAGGTCTGCAGCGCCAGCGCCGCGGCAAGGATCAAATTGGCCATTGTGGTGCCCTCCACCGGCCGGACCGGGCCGGACGCCGCGAGTGTAGACCTTCCGTCGCCGGCGGGGGCGATCCTTGCGGCGAACGGCCGCCCCCGTTACCGTTTCGCGGTCTACATCACGAAAACGGGAGTTACCGATGATCCAGCGCATCGACGCCGGTCCGCGCATGTCCGAGGCCAGCATCCACGGCGGCATCGTCTATCTGGCCGGGCAGGTGGCTGAGGACGCCGAAGCCGATGCCGCCGGCCAGACCCGCCAGGTGCTGGCCGCGATCGATGACCTGCTGGCGCAGGCGGGAACCGACAAGACCAAGATCCTGCGCGCGCAGATATTCCTGGCCGACATCAGCGATTTCGCCGCGATGAACTCGGCCTGGGACGAATGGGTGCCGCATGGCAATGCGCCGTCGCGGGCGACGGTGGAGGCCAGGCTGGCCGATCCGGCATGGAAGGTCGAGATCGTGGTGACCGCCGCCATTTGACGCGGCGTCTCGCCGCGCGAGATGCGCAGCGGCTAGAGTAGCCGCCCGTCCCGCCGACAGGTCGCCACGTGGCCAAGCCCGCCAGCAAATCCCGTACCGCCTACGTCTGCGCCGAATGCGGCGCGTCCTTCAGCAAGTGGCAGGGCCAGTGCGGCGAATGCGGGGCGTGGAATTCGTTGTCCGAGTTCGCCGTCGAGCCGGCCGCTGCCGCGCCCGCCGCGCGCCGCGGCAACTGGGCCGGCAAGGTCGAGGCGCCGAAGGTCACCGCGTTGAAGGACGTGCGCCACAGCGAGGAGGCGCGGGTTTCGACCGGCATCGGCGAACTGGACCGCGTGCTCGGCGGCGGCCTGGTCGAAGGCGCGGTAGTGCTGGTCGGCGGCGATCCGGGCATCGGCAAGTCCACGCTGCTGCTGCAGGCGCTGGCGAAACTGGCCGCGACCCTGCCGGCGCTGTACGTCACCGGCGAGGAATCGCTGGCCCAGGTCGCCGGCCGTGCCGCGCGGCTGGAACTGCCGCTGGACGGGCTGCAGGCGCTGGCCGAGACCGGTATCGAGAAGATCCTCGACCATGCGGTCGCCGCGAAGCCGCGCATCGTCGTCGCCGATTCGGTGCAGACGCTGTGGACCGAGACGCTGACCGCCGCGCCCGGTTCGGTGTCGCAGGTGCGCGAGAGCGCGGCGAGGCTGGTGCGCTACGCGAAGGAAACCGGCACCGCCGTGTTCCTGGTCGGCCACGTCACCAAGGAAGGCGGCATCGCCGGTCCGCGCGTGCTCGAGCACATGGTCGACGCGGTGCTGTATTTCGAGGGCGAGAGCGGCTCGCGCTTCCGCGTGCTGCGCGCGTTCAAGAACCGCTTCGGCGCGGTCAACGAACTGGGCGTGTTCGCGATGGGCGAAACGGGCCTGAAGGAAGTGCCGAATCCTTCCGCCATCTTCCTGTCCGGCGGCAGCACCCGCCAGCCCGGCAGTTGCGTGATGGTCACGCGCGAAGGCACGCGCCCACTGCTGGTGGAAGTGCAGGCGCTGGTCGACGCCTCGCCGCTGTCCAATCCGCGCCGCGTCGCGGTGGGCATGGAGCAGAATCGCCTGGCCATGCTGCTGGCGGTCCTGCACCGGCACGGCGGCGTGGTGGTCGGCGACCAGGACGTGTTCGTCAACGTCGTCGGCGGTATCCGCGTGCAGGAAACCGCGGCCGACCTGCCGGTCCTGCTCGCCGTGCTGTCCTCGCTGCGCGACCGGCCGCTGCCGGAGAAGACCGTCGCCTTCGGCGAAGTCGGCCTGTCCGGCGAAATCCGCCCGGTGCCCAACGGCGAGGAGCGCCTGCGCGAAGCGGCGACGCACGGCTTCAGGCGCGCCATCGTGCCGAAGGGCAACGCGCCGAAGTCGGCATCCTTCAAGGGACTGGAAGTCGTTGCGGTCGAGCGGCTTTCGCAGGCGCTGGAGGCGGCGCTCGAATAGCCCGCTGCCGCGGGATTCGGGCGGATCGGTGAGCGGAATCTGGGTCGCATCGATGGGGGAATTGATCGGAATCAATGTGCCCCGTTGCCGCGCGTGGTCGCATGTGCGCAGGCCATGAAAGCGGGAGATCCGACATGAACAGAATCCTCAAGGCGGGCATTCTGGCCGGTGCGGCGTCGTGCGCCATCGGCGGGACGGTGGTCGCGCAAGGTTCCGCGCAGGGTTCGGACGACGAATTGCGGCAGACTGCGGCAGCGGTGTTCGGGCCGGTGCCGGACAAGGTCGACGAGGTTCGCGGCAACAAGTTGTCAGTGGCGCAGGTCGAACTCGGCAAGCTGTTGTTCTTCGAGCCGCGCCTGTCGCGCAGCCACGTGATCAGTTGCAATACCTGCCACAACGTCGGCACCGGCGGCGCGGACAACGTGCCGACCTCCATCGGCCACGGCTGGCAAAAGGGACCGCGCAATTCGCCGACTGTGCTCAATGCCGTGTTCAACGCCGCGCAGTTCTGGGACGGCCGCGCCGCCGACCTGGCCGAGCAGGCCAAGGGTCCGGTGCAGGCCGGGGTGGAGATGAACAACACCCCGGACCGCGTGGTGGAGACGTTGAAGAGCATGCCGGAATACGTCGAGCATTTCCGCGCCGCGTTCCCGAAGGACGCGGATCCGGTCAGCTTCGACAACATGGCGCTGGCCATCGAGGCCTTCGAGGCCACCTTGGTCACGCCCGGCGCGCGCTTCGACCGGTACATCGCCGGCGACGACGAGGCGCTGGATGCGCAGGAGAAGCGGGGCCTGGGGCTGTTCATCGACAGCGGCTGCGTGTCCTGCCACAACGGGAGCAATTTCGGCGGACAGGCGTACTTCCCGTTCGGCGTGATCGAGAAGCCGGGCGCGGCGATCCTGCCCAGCGGCGACAAGGGCCGCTTCGCCGTCACCCAGACCGCCAGCGACGAATACGTGTTCCGCGCCGCGCCGCTGCGCAACGTCGAGCTGACCGCGCCGTATTTCCACAGCGGCCAGGTCTGGGACCTGGAGCAGGCGGTGTCGATCATGGGCAACGCGCAACTGGGTCGCGAGCTGCAGGCCGAAGAGGCCAAGGCCATCGCCGCGTTCCTGCGCACGTTGACCGGTCGTCAGCCGGCGGTGGAATATCCGATCCTGCCCAAGAGCAGCGCGACGACGCCGAAGCCCGAGTAGCGTTCTGATGTAAAGCCAATGAAAAACCCGCTTTTCGGCGGGTTTTCCGTGTTTGCGGAAGGGAAGTCAGTGATCGCCGCCGACCGGCCGCGCGCCCTTCGCCGCGAACGGCGGCTTGGCGAACCACAGGAACAGGATCACGATCAGGAAGACAATGCCCAGCAGGTGGAAGATCTCGTTGAATCCGATCTGCGCCGCCTGCTGGCCGATCTGCTGGTTCAGCATGGCCGCGCCGCGTTGCAGAGCCTGCCCCGGACCTGATCCGGGGTCGCCCTGGCCCAGTTGCGTCGCCAATTGGCGCATGCCGTCGTCCCACGCGCCGATGTGTTCGGTCAGTTGCGCGTGGTGGATGTTGGTGCGCTGGTTCCAGGCCCACGTGGTCAGCGACGCGGCGAAGCTGCCGCCCAGCGTGCGCACGAAGGTGGCCAGGCCGGAGCCCGCCGCGATTTCGTGCGGTTCCAGGTCCGACAGCAGGATGGTCAGCACCGGCATGAAGAACAGCGCCACGCCCAGGCCCTGGATCAACTGTATTTCGGCCACGCGCTGGAAATTCACGTCCAGGTTGAAGCCGGAACGCAGGAAGCTGGTCAGCGCCATCACCACGAAAGCGAAGCTGGCCAGCATGCGCAGGTCGAAGCGGGTGGCGTACTTGCCGACCAGCGGCGTCAGCAGCACCGGCAGCACGCCGATCGGCGCGGTGGCGAAGCCGGCCCAGATCGCGGTGTAGCCCATGTTCCGCTGCAGCCACAGCGGCACCAGCAGGCCGATGGAGAAGAACGCCGCGTAGGCCACCACCATCGCCAGCGTGCCGCTGGCGAAGTTGCGGTGGCGGAACAGGCGCAGGTCGACGATCGGGTCCTTCTCGGTCAGTTCCCAGATCACGAACACCGCCAGCGTGACCACCGCGATCACGGTCAGCGCCACGATGCGGGTGGAATTGAACCAGTCCTCGTCGTTGCCCAGGTCCAGCATGATCTGCAAGGCGCCGACGCCCAACACCAGCGTCGCCAGGCCGATGTAGTCCATCTTCGGCTTTTCCAGCCTTTCCGGCCGGCCCTTCATCTGCCTGGCGACGGCGAAGCTGGCGAAGATGCCGATGGGGATGTTGATGAAGAAGATCCACTCCCAACTGTAGTTGTCGGTGATCCAGCCGCCCAGGATCGGCCCGGCAATGGGCGCGACCACGGTGACCATCGCCAGCAGGGCGATGGCCTGGCCGCGCTTCTGCGGCGGGTAGATCGACAGCAGCAACGCCTGGGTCACCGGGTACATCGGTCCGCAGACGAAGCCCTGGATCGCGCGCGACACCACCAGCATGCCCATGCTCTGCGAGATGCCGCACAGGAACGAGGCGATGACGAAGGCCAGCGTGGCCCAGGTGAACAGCTTCACTTCGCCGAAGCGGCGGGTCAGGAAGCCAGTCAGCGGCAGGGCGATCGCGTTGCTGACCGCGAACGAGGTGATGACCCAGGTCGCCTGGTTGGCGCTGGCACCCAGGTTGCCGGAAATGGTCGGCAACGAGACGTTGGCGATGGTGGTGTCCAGCACCTGCATGAACGACGCCAGCGCCAGGCCCAGCGTGGTCAACGCCATGTTCGGCGGGCGGAACGGCTTCGGCGCGGCTGCCGCTTCCGGGCCCGGCGGCACGCCGAAGCCTTCTTCCTGTTCGACTATGGTGGACATGGGGGCTGTCCGGCCGGTCAGTTGCGCGCGTCGCGCGGCAGGTTCTGGGTGACGATCTTCGCGATGAGGTCGTTGGCGTCGTTCAGTTGCTTCTGGTAGGCGGTGGTGGCGAAGCGCGGTTCGGCGGCCTTGCGCGGCTGCGCCAGCACCGGGCCGCTCTGGTCGCGCACGGCCACGTCGACGCGGGTGCTCAGGCCCAGGCGCAGCGGGTGTTCGGCCAGTTGCTTCGGCTCCAGTTCGATCCGCACCGGCACGCGCTGCACGATCTTGATCCAGTTGCCGGAGGCGTTCTGCGCCGGCAGCAGCGAGAACGCGCTGCCGGTGCCCAGGCCGAGGCTGGCGACCTTGCCGTCGTACTCGACGCCGCCGCCGTACAGGTCGGCGCTGACCTTGACCGGCTGGCCGATGCGCATGTGCGCGAGCTGGGTTTCCTTGAAGTTGGCTTCGATCCAGACCTGCTCCAGCGGCACGATCGTCATCAGCGTGGCGCCGGGCTGCACGCGCTGGCCCAGTTGCACCTGGCGCTTGGCGACGTAGCCGGACACCGGCGCGACGATCGCGCTGCGCTGCAGGTTCAGGTAGGCCTGGCGCAGTTGCGAGGCGGCGGCTTCGACCTGCGGTTGCTGCTGCAGCGTGGTCGCGTCGACCAGCGCGCGGGTGCGCGACAGTTCGCCGTGCGACGCGGCCAGCGCGGCCTCGGCCGAGGCCAGCAGGTCGCGGGCGTGGGCCAGTTCCTCGCGCGAGACCGCGCCGCTGGCGACCAGGCCTTCGCGGCGCCTGACGTCGGCGCGGGCCTGTTCCACCGCGACCTGGCGGGCGCGCAGATCGGCCTGGCCGGCGTCGACGTTGCTGAAGAGGCCGCGCACCTGGCGCACGGTGCCGGCGAGGTTGGCCACCGCCTGGTCGTAGGCCACCTGGGCGTCGTTCGGGTCCAGGTGCACCAGCGCCTGCCCGGCTTCGACGCGGTCGCCGTCGTCGGCGTCGATGCTGACCACGGTGCCCGCGGTCTGCGGCACGATGCTGACCACGTTGCCCTGCACGTAGGCGTCGTCGGTGTCCTGGTGCCAGCGCGCGTAGAGCAGGTAGTAGGCCAGCCACGCGGCCAGCGCGGCCACGACCACCAGCAGCAGGATCAGCAGGGCGCGCCGGCGCTTGCCGTTGCCGTTCGGGGCGGCGGCCGCGGCGGAAGTGGAGGCTTGCGGATTGATTTCGGAAGTCATGGCGTGGGGGCCTTGGCGAGATCTTGTTCGGAAATGGAATCGGAGGCGTCGAAGTCGAGCCCGCCGCCGAGCGCGCGGTCCAGGTCGACGGCGGCGGTGTAGCGCTGCGCGCGCGCGCCGGCCAGCTGCTGTTCCAGTTGCAGCAGCGGGCGTTGCGCGGAAAGCACGTCGAGCTGGGTGCCCAGGCCGGCCTGGTAGCGGCTGTCGGCCAGCTTCAGCGCGGCCGCGGCGGCGTCGCGCGCCTGCGCCAGCGCGGCGGTTTGCGCGTCGAGCGAGCGGATCGACTGCACCGCGTCGGCGACTTCGTGCAGGGCTTCGACCACGGTCTGGTCGTAGTCGGCCACGGCCAGGTCGTAGTCGGCATCGCGGGCGGCCAGGTTGTGGCGCAACTGGCCGCCGTCGAAGATCGGCAGGCTGATCGCCGGGCCGCCGAAGCCGAGCGCGGCGTCGCTGTCGAACAGGTCGGAGAAGTTGGTCGCGGCCAGGCCGACGATGGCGCTGAGGTTGATGCTGGGCTTGAACTTCGCCTTCGCCGACTTGATGCCCTGTGCGGCGGATTCGACCCGCCAGCGCGCCGCGACCACGTCGGGGCGATGGCCGAGCAGTTCGCTCGGCAGCACGCCGGGCAGCGCCGGCGCGGGCGCGTCGAGCAGTCGCGGGCGGGCGATGTCGAGGCCGCGGTCCGGGCCGCGGCCGAGCAGCGCGGCCAGCGTGTTGCGCAGCGCGTCGATCTGCTGCTGCGCGGCTTCGGCCTGCGCCCTGGCCGAAGCGATGGCGCTGTCGGCGTTGCGCAGCGACAGTTGGTTGTCGATCCCGGCCTCGACGCGCTGCCGGCTCAACTGCTGCAGGCGTTCGGCGCGCGCCTGTTCGCGTTGCGCGACGTCCAGCGAATCGAAGGCCTGCGCCAGCGCGACGTAGCCGCGGGCGACGTTCGCCGCCAGCGCCAGCCGTGCGGCCTGCGCATCGATCTGGCTGGCGTGGGCCTGGCCCAGTGCGGCCTCGTATTCGGCGCGCTTGCCGCCCCAGACGTCGAGCGGCCACGCGAAGTCGAGGTAGCCGACCACGTTGTGCATCAGGTCGCCGCCGAGTTCGTCGCCGGCCAGGCCTTTCGGCAACTGCGCCACCGCGTATTGCGCGCTGGCGCCGACGGTCGGCTTGCGCGCGGCGTCGGCCAGCCCGGCCTGGGCCTGGGCCTTGCGCAGGCGCGCGTCGGCGGCGGCCAGCGAAGGCGTGCCTTGCAGCGCTTCGGCGACCAATGCGTCGAGTTGCGGATCGCCCAGCGCGGTCCACCAGTCCCGTTTCGGGAAGGCGGCCTCGCTGAGCGGCGCGCCGGCGAGGCTGCGGGAGATTTCGTGGCCGTCGGCCTCGCGCGGCGCGGCGGCCGGTTCCAGCCCGCGGGTGCTGGCGCAGCCGGCCAGGACGACGGCGATGGCCAATGCGCTGATCGCCGTGTACGGGCGGCGTGGGGTGGGGGTGTGGGACATGTTTTTCAGGCTTCCGGAACGGAAAGGTTGTCGCGCACGCGTTCGAGCAGATGGATGAACTGTTCGCGCTCGGCGTCGTCGAGGTTGGCCAGCGCGGCCTCGCGCACGCGCTGGCCGCATTCGTCGATGTCGCGCCAGATCGCGTAGCCGGCGTCGGTCAGGTGGATGTGCAGGGCGCGGCGGTCGGCGGGATCGTTGGCGCGCACGATCAGGCCGCGGCGCTCCAGCTTGTCCAGCAGCCGGGTCATCGCGCCCGGGTTGACCTCGGCGGCGCGGGCCAGGTCGGTGACGCTGGCGATGCCGTCGGCCAGTTTCTTGATCACGATGTACTGGCTGAAGGTCAGGTCGTGGCCGCTGTTGGCCAGCTCGTGCTGCAAGCGCGCCAGCATGTTGTCGCGCATCTGGCGGATCAGCAGTCCGAGCGCGGAGCCGCTGCAGACCACGGCGTGGGGATGGGGATCGTTCATGGGGGCGGCATGATCGCCATCCGTGCAATATTTGTCAATGCAAATATTGATCCGGTAATGAAATGCTGCGGTGCACGGTCTTGTCGCTGCGCCGGCATTCAGGCGGAGCGGTGGAGGACCAGTTCCAGTACGAATTTGCTGCCAAAGAACGCCAACGCCAGCAAAACCATCGAAACCAGCGTCCAACGCACCGCCTTGCTTCCGCGCCAGCCATAGCGCCAGCGGCCCAGCAGCAGCCAGCCGAAGGCCAGCCAGGACAGGATGCTGAGCACGGTCTTGTGGGCCAGGTGCTGGGCCAGCAGGTCCTGGACGAACAGCACCCCGGTCAGCAGGGTCAGGGTCAGCAGCACGAAACCGATGGCGATGGTGCGGAACAGCAGGCTTTCCAGTTCGGTCAGTGTCGGCAGCGCGCGCAGCCAGGCGGGATGGTCGCGGCGACGCAGGGCGCGCTCCTGCAGCCACAGCATCAGCGCCATCAGCGCGGCGATGCCCAGGGTGGCGTAGGCCAGCAACGCCAGCCAGGCGTGCAGTTGCAGCCGCCAGTCCAGCGCTGGTGCCGGCTGGTGGCCGTAACCGTGGTAGGCCAGCAGCAGCAGCGCCGCCAGCGGGAAGGTCACCACGCCCAGCGTCGCGGTCCGTGGACGCGCGGCATACAGCGCGGTCAGCGCGGCCATGCCCAGGCCGACCAGCGACAGCGCGGCGAAGAAGTGCATGTCCGGCCCGCCGGCGGTGTTCAACGCGACCCACAGGTGGTAGCCGCCATGCAGCAGCACCGCCGGAATCGCGGCCCATAGCCAGGCGAAATCGTTGCCGCGTTCGCTCGCCACCGCCCGCACCAGCAAGCCGGTGGCGATCAGGTAGAGGGCGAAGGCGATGAGAACGATTGTCATCCGTGCAGTGTCGCACGAAAGCGGGAAGAGTGAAGGGGGAGGTCGCCCGCTGTGCGGGCCGCCGATGAAACGGAGTGAAAACAGCGGGTTCGCCGGCCGCTTCGGGCCCGCCGGCTATAATCGCCGGCCATTTCAGTTCCCGCACGGCCGCACCGATGTTCGAATCCCTGACCCAGCGACTTTCCGGCACGCTCGAGCGCCTGCGCGGCCGCGGCCGCCTGACCGAATCGAACATCAACGAGGCGGTGCGCGAGGTGCGCATCGCCCTGCTGGAGGCCGACGTCGCCCTGCCGGTGGTGCAGGCGATGATCCAGCGCATCAAGGTGCGCGCGGTCGGCCAGGAAGTGCTGAAGTCGCTGACCCCGGGCCAGGCGCTGGTCAAGATCGTCCGCGACGAGCTGGTCGCGGTGATGGGCTCGACCGCGGTCGATCTGAGCCTCAACGTGCCGGCCCCGGCGGTGATCCTGATGGCCGGCCTGCAGGGCGCGGGCAAGACCACCACGGTCGGCAAGCTGGCCAAACACCTCAAGGACAAGCGGAAAAAGAAGGTGTTGGTGGTCAGCGCCGACGTCTACCGCCCGGCCGCGATCGAGCAGTTGCAGTCGCTGGCGCAGCAGGTCGGCGCGGGTTTCTTCCCGTCCGCCGCCGGCCAGCAGCCGGAAGCCATCGTCCGCGCCGCCATCGACGAGGCGAAGAAGACTTTCGCCGACGTGCTGATCGTCGACACCGCCGGCCGCCTCGCGATCGACGAGGCGATGATGGCCGAGATCAGGGCGCTGCACGCGGCGGTGAACCCGGCCGAAACCCTGTTCGTGGTCGATTCGATGACCGGCCAGGACGCGGCGACCACCGCCAATGCGTTCGCGCAGGCGCTGCCGCTGACCGGCGTGGTGCTGACCAAGACCGACGGCGACGCCCGCGGCGGCGCGGCGCTGTCGGTGCGCTACGTCACCGGCAAGCCGGTCAAGTTCATCGGCGTCTCGGAAAAGCCCGACGGCCTGGACGTGTTCGACCCGGTGCGCGTGGCCAACCGCATCCTCGACATGGGCGACGTGGTCGCGCTGGTCGAGTCGGTGCAGCAGAACGTCGACGCGGAGAAGGCGCAGAAGCTGGCGGAGAAGGTCGCCAAGGGCCGCAGGTTCGACCTCAACGACATGCGCGACCAGTTGGAGCAGATGCAGAACATGGGCGGCCTGTCCGGGCTGATGGACAAGCTGCCGGGCATGGCGCAGGTGCCCGAGCACCTGAAGCAGCAGGTGGCGCAGAACCGCGAGGTGCCGCGGATGATCGCGATCATCGGCTCGATGACGAAGAAGGAGCGCCGCAACCCCGACCTGCTCAACGGTTCGCGCCGCGCGCGCATCGCCCGCGGCTCCGGCGTCACCCCGGCCGACGTCAACAAGCTGATGAAGCAGTACCAGCAGATGGAAAAGATGATGGGCAAGCTGGGCCGCGGCGGCATGAAGGGCATGATGCGCGGCCTGCAGGGCATGATGGGCGCGATGGGCGCGATGGGCGGGCGCGGCGGCGGCTTCCCGATGCGTTGAACGACAGGCGCGCCGGCCGGACCGGTCGGCGACGCGAAACGGGCGGCGCCCGTTATTCCATTCCCAGCTTCTTCAGCTTGTAGCGCAGCGCGCGGAAGGTGATGCCCAGCTGCGCGGCGGCCTTGGTCTTGTTCCAGCGGTTTTCCTCCAGCGCCTTCTGGATGGCCGCGCGCTCCATCTGTTCGATGTAGCCGGGCAAGGCGCCGGGGACGAGCGGCGGGTCGTCGGTGGCCGGATTGAACGGCGGCTCGACCGGGGTGGGCGGCTCGCCGCGGCGCGCGCCGTTCTGCGGCAGGTACAGGTCGGCGGCGTCGATGCGATCGCCGTCGGCCAGGGCCAGGGCGCGTTCCAGGATGTTCTCCAGTTCGCGCACGTTGCCGGGGAAGGAATAGCCGGACAGCGCCGCCTGCGCGGCGGCGGTCAGTTGCGGGGCCGGACGGTTCTGCTGCGCGGCCAGCCGGGTCAGGATCGAGCCGGCCAGCAGCGGCAGGTCGGCGGTGCGCTCGCGCAGCGGCGGCACCCGCAGTTCGATCACGTTGATGCGGTAGTACAGGTCGTGGCGGAAGCGGCCGTCGGCGGCCAGTTCGCCCAGGTCCTTGTGGGTGGCCGAGAGGATGCGCACGTCCACCGGAATCTCGGCCGAGGCGCCGACCGGGCGCACCGATTTCTCCTGGATCGCGCGCAGCAGCTTGACCTGCATCGGCAGCGGCAGTTCGGCCACTTCGTCCAGGAACAGGGTGCCGCCGTTGGCGGCCTGGAACAGGCCCGGCTTGTCGGCATGGGCGCCGGTGAAGCTGCCTTTCTTGTGGCCGAAGAATTCGCTTTCCATCAGCTCGGCCGGGATCGCGCCGCAGTTGACCGGCACGAACGGCCCGGCCGAGCGCGCGCCCTGCTCGTGGATGGTGCGCGCGACCAGTTCCTTGCCCACGCCGGACTCGCCGAGGATGTACACCGGCGCCTGGCTGCGGGCGACGCGGGCGATGGTTTCGCGCAACTGGTGCATCGCCGGCGATTCGCCGAGCAGGCGGTTGGCCAGTTCCGGCGGCGGCGGCGGCGCGGGCGGACGCTCGCTGTTGTTCAGCTCCAGCGCGTGCTTGACCAGGCCGCGCAGCACGTTGATGTCCACCGGCTTGCTGACGAAGTCGAACGCGCCGCGCTTCAGCGCCTCGACCGCCAGTTCCATGTTGCCGAAGGCGGTGATCATCGCCACCGGCGTCTGCGAATGGTCGCGGGCGATCTCGGCGACCAGCTCCAGACCGTCGCCGTCGGGCAGGCGCATGTCGGTGAAGCACAGGTCGTAGCGGTTGCGCGCCAGCAGCTCGCGCGCGTCGCCGAGGTTGGAGGCGGTGTCGACCCGCAAACCCATGCGACCCAGGGTCAGGGTCAGCAGTTCGCGGATGTCGCGTTCGTCGTCGACGATCAGTGCGGTACGGGTTTCGCTCATCGGTTTTCGGCCAATTTCCCGGCGCCAGTGTAGCGATTGCGCAGGTATCGGGATAGGCGGCGGGTCGCGCGTGGGTCAGTCGTTCAGCAGCGAGCCCGGTCCGGGCATGGCGACGCGGAAGCAACTGCCGCCGCCGGGGACCGGGATGTATTCCAGCGTGGCCTGGTTGCTGCGGCACAGTTCGCGCGCGATGTACAGGCCCAGGCCGGTGCCGTGCTCGGAGGTGGTGAAGAACGGGCGGAACAGTTGCGCGGCGACCGCGTCGGGGATGCCGGGGCCGCGGTCGGTCACGTCGATCGTCGCCCGCTGCGCGTCGGCCTGGAACACGCGCAGCCGCACCCGCGCCGGTTCGCCGGGTAGGCGGCCGTAGTTCAGGGCGTTCTGCACCAGCACGGTCAGCACCTGCTGCAGGTGGCGCGGATCGATCAGTCCCGGCACCGCCCGCGTGCCGGCGACGACCTCCAGGCTGTCGGTCTCGATCGACATCGACAGGCGGAATTCGTCGACGAAGCGGCGGACGAAGGCGTTCAGCTCGACGTGTTCGGGGTTGGCGCGTTCGCGCCGGGCCAGGCCCAGCACGCTTTCGACGATGCCGTTGGTGCGCTGGCACTGCTGGTGGATGATCTGCAGCAGGCGGCGGTCGGCCTCGCCGATCTGCTGCGACTCCTCCAGCAACTGCACCGCGTAGTTGATCGCCGCCAGCGGGTTGCGGATCTCGTGCGCCAGGCTGGCGGAAAAGCGCCCCAGCGTGGTCAGGGTCAGCGATTCGGCGCGGCGCGAGACCACGCTGGCGTCGTCCAGGAACACCAGCGACAGGTCGCTGCCGGTCATCAGCCGGGCGAAGCGCGGCTGCACTTCCTGCTGGTCCGGGGCCAGTTGCAGCGGCGCTTCGTCGTTGTGCCAGCCGTTGCGCCACATCTGCAGCCGTCGCGCCAGTTCCGGGGCCAGCTTGGGCAGGTGCCGGCCGGCGCCGTCGTCGTCGCCGGCCCCGAGCAGTAGGCTGGCCGATTCGTTGGCCAGCTTGATCCGGTAGTCGGCGTCGATCACCAGCACGCCGGTGCGCATGCGGCGGATGATCAGTTCGTTGATCTCGACCAGGCTGGCGACTTCGGCGCCGCGCTGCTCGGCCAGGCGCTCGCTGCGGCGCGCGCGTTCGCCGACGCGGCTGGCCAGGTAGCCGACCGCCAGGTAGCTGACCGTGAACATGACCACTTCGGCGAACGGGCGATCGGTGCTGTGGGTGACGAAGACCTCGAACAGGTACTCGGCGGCCAGCGTCGCCGCCGCCAGCACGGTGACGCGGATGCCCAGCCGCTGCGGCAACAGCACGCCGGCGATGGCGACGTTGAACAGCAGCAGCATGGCGATGCCGGAAACGGCTTCCGGCAGCAGCCAGGTGAACAGCGCCGCGACCGCGATGTCGACGCAGACGCCGACCAGGGTCAGCACGCGCAGCCACGGCGCGCGCCGGCTCAGCAGCAGCATCGTCAGGGCGAAGAGCAGGTAGAAGGCGGTCAGCGCGGTCGCCAGTTGTGGCGTGCGCAACTGGCCGATCATGTCCGCGAAGGGGCTGGCCAGCAGTCCGGCCAGCAGCCCCGCCTCCAGCGCGCGGTACAGGGCGAAGAAATACAGGTCCAGCCGCGGCGCGGATTCGAGTTGCCGGTTGGTCGTGCGTCCCTGACTACTCAAACGGAGGATCTCCGGTTCGGCCATGAATGTGAAGAATTGGCGGAGCGGCGGCTGGCTGGGCCGCCGACCACTCATCATGATGGCGGCGAGCGTTGCGGCGCAAGGGTGGTTTTGCACCGCAGCAACGCATGCGCGACAATAGCGGGCCCATCCGCCGCCGCCAGCCCGGCCCCGTCCGGCCATCCGGCGACGCGATGCGTTTTCGTTCTCCCTACACGGTGACGCATGAATTTCCACGAATACCAGGCAAAACAACTGCTTGCCGAATACGGCATCCCGGTCCCCGCCGGCAAGGTCGCGGCCACTCCGGACGAAGCGGTCGAGGCCGCGAAGTCGCTCGGCAATGGCCCCTGGATGGTCAAGGCCCAGATCCACGCCGGCGGCCGCGGCAAGGCCGGCGGCGTCAAGTTCTGCAAGACCGTCGACGACGTCAAGGCCGTTGCCGCCAAGCTGCTCGGCACGAAGATGGCCACCTATCAGACCGCCGGCGTCGAACTGCCGATCAACCTGGTGCTGGTGACCACCGCCGGCGAGATTGTCAAGGAACTGTACCTGTCGGTGCTGGTCGACCGCGGCACCAAGACCATCACCTACATCGCCTCGTCCGAGGGCGGCGTGGAGATCGAGGAGGTGGCGGCCAAGACGCCGGAGAAGATCCTCACCCTCAACGTCGACTTCGTCGAGGGCGTGCAGGGCTACCAGGGCCGCGAGTTCGGCTTCAGGATGGGCCTGACCGCCAAGCAGGCCGGCCAGTTCGCCGGCATCATGGTCAACCTGTACCGCCTGTTCAACGAGAAGGACCTGTCGCTGGTCGAACTGAACCCGCTGGCGATCCTCGACGACGGCAACCTGTACGCGCTGGACGGCAAGTTCAACAGCGACGACAACGCCAACTTCCGCCACAAGGAACTGGTCGCCCTGCGCGACAAGACCCAGGAAGACCCGACCGAGGTGATCGCCTCGGAGCTGGACATCAACTACGTGACGATGGACGGCAACATCGGCTGCATGGTCAACGGCGCCGGCCTGGCGATGGCGACGATGGACGTGATCAAGCTCAACGGCGGCGAGCCGGCCAACTTCCTCGACGTCGGCGGCGGCGCCAACAAGCAGCGCGTGATCGAGGCGTTCAAGCTGATCCTGTCCAGCGACAAGGTCGAAGGCATCTTCGTCAACATCTTCGGCGGCATCGTCCGCTGCGACATGATCGCCGAGGGCATCGTCGCCGCGGTTAAGGAAGTCGGGGTCAAGGTGCCGGTGGTGGTGCGCCTGGAAGGCACCAACGTGGAAGAGGGCAAGCAACTGCTGCGTGACAGCGGCATGGCCATCATCCCGGCCGACGACATCAACGACGGCGCCAAGAAGGTCGTCGAAGCGGTCAGGAAGGCCGCCTAAGCATCCCGCGGATCCGGAACAGGCCTGCGCTTTTCCCAGCCCCCTTGAGTCAAGGGGGCGACATCGACGCGAAGCGGCGATGTGGGGGATATGGAGGCATGCCTGAGTGATGTTTCGCGCAGCGGAACATCACGTGGTTCCGAAGCCGACCAAACAGAAGAAATTCAGAGGGCTCAAAGAATGTCCGTTCTCGTCAACAAGAACACCAAGGTGATCGTGCAGGGCTTCACCGGCCAGCAGGGCACCTTCCACGCCACACAGATGGTGGAATACGGCACCCAGGTCGTCGGCGGCGTGACGCCGGGCAAGGGCGGCACCCTGCACATCGAACTGCCGGTGTTCAACACCGTGCGCGAATCGGTCGAGGCCACCGGCGCCGACGCCTCGGTGATCTACGTGCCGCCGCCGTTCGCGGCCGACGCGATCCTCGAGGCGGCCGCCGCCGGCATCAAGGTCATCGTCTGCATCACCGAGGGCATCCCGGTGCTGGACATGCTGCGGGTCAAGAACGTGCTCAACCGCGCGCACCCGGACACCGTGCTGATCGGGCCGAATTGCCCCGGCGTGATCACCCCGGGCGAGTGCAAGATCGGCATCATGCCGGGCCACATCCACAAGCCGGGCCGGATCGGCATCGTCTCGCGCTCGGGCACGCTGACCTACGAGGCGGTCAAGCAGACCACCGACGTCGGCCTGGGCCAGAGCACCTGCATCGGCATCGGCGGCGACCCGATCAACGGCCTGAACTTCGTCGACTGCCTGAAGCTGTTCAACGAGGACCCGCAGACCGAAGGCATCATCATGGTCGGCGAGATCGGCGGCGACGCCGAGGAAGCCGGCGCCGAGTACATCAAGGCGCACGTGAAGAAGCCGGTGGTCGGTTTCATCGCCGGCGCCTCGGCCCCGGCCGGCAAGCGCATGGGCCACGCCGGCGCGATCGCGTCGGGCGGCAAGGGCACCGCCGAAGGCAAGTTCGCGGCGATGGAAGCGGCCGGCGTGACCACGGTGCGCTCGCCGGGCGACCTGGGCGCGGCGATCGCCAAGCGCCTGAAGTAAGTAGAATCGCGCAAGGCGCAGACGAAAGGCCGCCCCGTGCGGCCTTTCGCTTTTCGGGGCCTTCCATTCCTGGAGCACGCATGAGCACGACGCTACGTATCGCCCTGGCCCAGTTCGATTTCCCGGTCGGCGACGTCGCCGGCAACGAAAGCCGCATCGCCGGTTTCATCGCGCAGGCGCGCGACGAGTTCGGCGCCGACATCGTGCTGTTCCCGGAACTGGCGATCAGCGGCTATCCGCCGGAGGACCTGCTGATGCGGCCGTCGTTCCTGGCCGACTGCCAGGCGTCCCTGCAGCGCGTCGCCGCCGCCGCGCACGGCATCGTCGCCGTGGTCGGCTGGCCGGAAAGCGCCGGCAGCGTGCTGTACAACGCGGCCAGCGTGCTGCGCGACGGCGGCGTGGCCGCGACCTACCGCAAGCGCGAACTGCCGAACTACAACGTGTTCGACGAACGCCGCTATTTCCACGTCGATCCGGACGGCAGCAGTTGCGTGTTCGAGGTGAAGGGCGTGCCGGTCGGGCTGGTGATCTGCGAGGACCTGTGGTTCGCCGAGCCGCTGGCCGACACCGTGCGCGCCGGCGCGCAACTGGTGCTGGTCCCGAACGCATCGCCGTTCGAACGCGACAAGCACGCGCAGCGCGACGCGCTGCTGGCCCAGCGCGTGTCCGAGAACATGATCGACGGGCAGGGCGTGGCGCTGGCCTACCTCAACACGGTCGGCGGGCAGGACGCGCTGGTGTTTGACGGCGCCTCGGTGGTCGCCGACGGCGACGGCCGCGTGCATCCGGCGGCGGAGGCCTTCGCCGATCACTGGCTGGTGGTCGACTACGACGCGCAATCGCGCAGATTCGCGCGCGTGCGCTGGCGGGCCGAGGAGGACGAAAGCCGCGATTCGCTGGCCTGGCGCGCGATCGTGCGCGGCATCCGCGATTATTGCGGCAAGAACGGCTTCTCGAAGGCGTGGCTGGGCCTGTCCGGCGGCATCGATTCGTCGCTGGTGCTGGCGCTGGCCGTCGACGCGCTGGGCGCGGACAACGTGACCGCGGTGCGGATGCCGTCACGCTACACCGCCGGGCTGTCGAACGACCTGGCGCAGGAACAATGCGACGCGCTCGGCGTGCACCTGCTGGCGTTGCCGATAGAAAAGCCGTTCCAGGGCCTGCTGGATACGCTGGCGGAACCCTTCGCCGGCAAGCCCGCGGACCTGACCGAGGAGAACCTGCAATCGCGCATCCGCGGCACGCTGATGATGGCGATGAGCAACAAGTTCGGCGGCCTGCTGCTGACCACCGGCAACAAGAGCGAGTACGCGGTCGGCTACGCGACCATCTACGGCGACATGTGCGGCGGCTACGCGCCGATCAAGGATCTGTACAAGACCGAGGTGTTCGCGCTGGCGAAGTGGCGCAACGCGATGGGCGGGGCGCCGGCCGGCTCGGGCGGCGTGATCCCGCCGGCGGTGATCGAGCGCCCGCCGACCGCGGAACTGCGCGAGAACCAGCGCGATCAGGATTCGCTGCCACCGTATGACGTGCTGGACGCCGTCCTGCTGCGCTACGTCGACCAGGAACAGTCGCGCGACGAGATCGTGCGCGCCGGCTTCGACGCCGCGACCGTGGACCGCGTGCTGCGGATGGTCCGCGCCAACGAGTGGAAGCGCCACCAGGCCGCGCCGGGACCGAAGGTCTCGCGCCGCGCGTTCGGCCGCGAACGGCGTTATCCGATCAGCAACAAGTATCCGGGCTGATCCCCGGCCCGCGGAAAAGCGAAGGGGCCTTGCGGCCCCCTGCGTTCAGTCCTTGCGCTCGCCGACCGGCGACTTTTCGCCGGCGAACGGGTTGAGCTTGCGGATCGCCCATGGGTAGTTGGGCCAGTCGCCGCTCAGCCACGGGTGCTGCGGATCGTTCTGCTGCAGCACGCGGCGGGCGTCGTCGGCCAGGGTCTTGTTGCCTAGGTGCGTGTAGGCTTCGCCGAGCACGGCGACGGCGTCGTACTGGTACTCGCTCTGCGGGTAGGTTTCCAGCAGGTACTTGGCGCGGTCGACGGCCGATACCCAGGCGGTGCGGCGCAGGTAGTACAGGGCGGTGTCCAGTTCATGGCGGGCGAACTGGTCGCGCAGCTTGATCATGCGCTGGCGCGCGTCGGAGGCGTAGCGGCTGTTGGGGTAGCGTTCGGCGACGGTGTTGAGGTCGCTGTAGGCCTGCATCGGCGTGGACAGGTCGCGGCGGCTGGCGTCCAGGCGCCAGACCTTCTGCAGGAACACGGTGTCGCGGCTGGAGTTGGCCAGGCCGCGCAGGTAGTACATGTACGGGATGTTGGCCTGGGTGGGATAGGTGCGGATGTAGCGGTCGATGGTCGAAACCGTGTCTTCCAGCTTGCCCGACTTGTACTGGGCGTAGGCGGTTTCCATCTGCGCCTGTTCGGTGTACGGGCCGTACGGGTACTGCGCGATCAACTGCCGGTAGGTGCTTTCGGCCTTGGACCAGTTGCCGCGGGTCATCGCCTCGTGGCCCTGCTGGTAGATCTGCTCGACCGGCGCGCCCTGCAGCGGGTCGCCCTTCTTCTTGAATTTCTTGCAGCCCGCGCCGAGGAAGACCACGGCCAGGATCATCAGCACCGGGCCGGTGCGGCGGAGGAGGGCGGGAAAGCGCTGGGACATGGGCGACGGCGGGCTATGGCTGGGGAATCGAGACGGCGATGATAGCCTAGACGTCGTCCGGGCCATGAACGTCCGGCCAATACGCCCCCTTTCCCGCCATCCACGAATGACCGATTCCTCCCGACCCGATCCGGCCGCCGACGCGCTGGAAGAAGACGCCGGCCCGCGCAGCATGGTGGTGCCGGCCGCCGCCGCCGGCCGCCGCTTCGACGCAGTGCTGGCCGAACTGTTCCCCGAATTCTCCCGTTCGCGGCTGGCCGAATGGATCAAGTCCGGCGACGCGCGCCTGGACGGGCAGGCGGCGCGCCCGCGCGATCCCGTGCGCGCCGGGCAGGTGGCCACGCTGGACGCGGTGCTGGACGCCCAGACCCACGCGCAGCCGCAGGACATCCCGCTGGACGTGCTGTACGAGGACGAGCACGTCTTCGTGATCGACAAGCCGGCCGGCCTGGTGGTGCATCCGGGCGCCGGCAACCCGGACGGGACGCTGGTCAACGCCTTGCTGTTCCGCGACCCGGCGCTGGCCGCGCTGCCGCGCGCCGGCATCGTGCACCGGCTGGACAAGGACACCAGCGGGGTGATGGTGGTCGCGCGCACGCTGCCGGCGCACGCGTCGCTGGTGGAGCAGTTGTCGGCGCGCGACGTGCATCGCCAGTACCTGGCGGTCGTGGTCGGAGCGATGGTGTCCGGCGGCACCGTGCGCGTGGCCATCGACCGCCACCCGCGCGATCGTTTGAAGATGGCGGTGCGCGAAGACGGCCGCGACGCGGTCACCCATTACCGGCTGCGCGAACGCTTCCGCGCCCATACCGCGGTCGAATGCCGGCTGGAGACCGGCCGCACCCACCAGATCCGCGTGCACATGGCCCATGTCCGCTATCCCATCATCGGCGACCCACTGTACGGCGGGCCGCTGAAACTGCCGAAGGGCGCTTCCGAGGAACTGGCCGCCGCGCTGCGTGGTTTCCGGCGCCAGGCGTTGCACGCGGAGACGCTGGAATTCGCTCATCCGGCCAGCGGCGAACTGCTGCGCATCAGCGCGCCGGCGCCACAGGACATGCTCGAGCTGATGGCCGCGCTGCGCGCCGATCGCGAGGCGCACCCGGCATGAGCGCGGGCATCCTGCGCGCCGACTGGCCCGCGCCACCGAACGTGGTCGCGTTCACCACGCTGCGCTATGGCGCGGGCGCTTCGGAAAAGCCGTTCGACCGCTTCAACCTGGGCCTGCGCAGCGGCGACGACATCCGCACCGTGTCGGCCAACCGCAACGAACTGATCGAGCGCTTCGGCCTGCCGGCCGCGCCGCACTGGCTGCAGCAGGTGCATGGCGTCGGGGTACGGCGCTTCGCGGCGGGCGACGTTGCGCCGCCGGACGGCGCGCCGGAGCCGGAGGCCGATGCGGCGGTGACCGCCGACGCCGACGTCGTGTTGGCGATCCTGACCGCCGATTGCCTGCCGGTCGTGTTCGCGGCGAAGGACGGCGGCGAAGTCGGCGCTGCGCACGCAGGCTGGCGCGGACTGGCGGCCGGCGTGCTGGAAAACACGGTCGCGGCGATGCGGACCGCGCCGGGAAACCTGCTGGCGTGGCTGGGCCCCGCCGCCGGCCCGGAAGCGTACGAGATCGGGCAGGAAGTGTTCGACGCCTTCGTTTCGCGCGATCCGCGCTCGCAGGCGGCGTTCGCGCCGACCCGCCCGGGCCACTGGAAGGTCGACCTGTACGCGCTGGCGAGGTTGCGCCTGGTCGATGCCGGCATCGCGCCGGAAAACGTCTTTGGCGGCGAGCTTTGCACGATCGGCGAGCCGAAGCGTTTCTATTCGCACCGCCGCGACGCCCGCACCGGGCGCATGGCGACGCTGGTCTGGCGCGGCGGCTGATCGGTATCGAACCCGCTCCCGTGCAGCGGGAACGGGACCGGCGCTAGCCGGCCGCCGCCGGCTCCCGCAATTCCTTGCGCAGGATCTTGCCGACGTTGGTCTTCGGCAGATCCTTGCGGAATTCGATCAGGCGCGGCTGCTTGTAGCCGGTCAGGTTCTCGCGGCAGAAGGCCTTGACGTCCGCCTCGGTCAACGCCGGATCCTTCTTGACGATGAAGGCCTTGACCACCTCGCCGGATCTCTCGTCGGGCACGCCGATCACCGCGACTTCCAGCACGCCGGGCATGCCGGCGATCACGTCCTCGACCTCGTTCGGGTACACGTTGAAGCCGGACACCAGGATCATGTCCTTCTTGCGGTCGACGATGTAGAAGAAACCTTCCTCGTCCATCTTCGCCACGTCGCCGGTGTGCAGCCAGCCATCGGCGTCGATGACGCCCGCGGTCTCGTCCGGCCGCTGCCAGTAGCCCTTCATCACCTGCGGGCCCTTGATGCACAGTTCGCCGACTTCGCCGGCGGCCAGCACGTTGCCGGCGTCGTCCTTGATGCAGGCGTCGGTGGACGGGATCGGCAGGCCGATCGAACCGTTGTAGTCCTTCAGGTCGAGCGGGTTGATGCACGCGGCCGGCGCGGTCTCGGTCAGGCCGTAGGCCTCGACCAGGGTCACGCCGGTGACCTGCTTCCATTTCTCCGCGACCGCGCGCTGCACCGCCATGCCGCCGCCCAGGGTCAGGTGCAGGGCGGAGAAATCCAGCCGGTCGAAGCCCGGGGTGTTCAGCAGGCCGTTGAACAGGGTGTTGACGCCGGTGATCGCGGTGAAGCGGACCTTGGCCAGTTCCTTGACGAAGCCGGGCATGTCGCGCGGGTTGGTGATCAGCAGGTTGGACGCGCCGAGCTTCAGGAACACCAGGCAGTTCGCGGTCAGCGCGAAGATGTGGTACAGCGGCAGCGCGGTGACGATCAGTTCGCCTTCGGGCCGGGTGCTGGTGCTGATCCAGGCCGAGGCCTGCTGCATGTTGGCGACCATGTTGCGGTGGGTCAGCATGGCGCCCTTGGCCACGCCGGTGGTGCCGCCGGTGTATTGCAGGAAGGCGATGTCGTCGGCTTCGACGTCGACGCGCGGCAGGGCGTGGGCGGCGCCGGCCTTGAGCGCGGCGTTGAAGCGCACGGCGCCCGGCAAGCGGTAGTCCGGCACCATCTTCTTCACGTACTTCAGCACGAAGTTGATGATCCGGCCCTTGAGGCCGACCAGGTCGCCGAGGCCGGTGGTGACGATGTGCTTCACCGGGGTCTGGTGCGCCACTTCCTGCACGGTGTGGCCGAAGTTGTCGACCACCACCAGCACGCTGGCGCCGGAATCGTCCAGTTGGTGCTTGAGTTCGCGCGGGGTGTACATCGGGTTGACGTTGACCACGGTCAACCCGGCGCGCAGGGTGCCGAACAGCGCGACCGGATACTGCAGGCAGTTGGGCGCCATGATGGCGACCCGGTCGCCCCTCTTCAGCTTCAGTTCGCCGAGCAGGTAGCCGGCGAACTGGCGGCTCAGTTCGTCGAGCTGTCCGTAGGAGAGGGTCTTGCCGAAATTGCTGAACGCATCGCGGTCGCGGTACTTCGACACCGCCTCGTCGAACACCGAAACCACCGAGCGGTATTGCGCCAGGTCGATCTCGTGTGGCACGCCTGCCGGATAGTTCTTGAACCAGGGACGCTCTTGGGCCGCCATTTTTCCCCTCCATCGGTCGGACTCGTCGCAGCCGGATCTTCGGACCCGGCCGTGCATCTTAACCCGGTGAGCATACCGTTCCGAATGGAAAACGCGAAGCCTTCGCCGGGCTTCGCTTGTGGCGGTTGCGCGAGACGTGCTGCGGCGCACAAGTCCCCGCGTGCAGGGACTTGTGTGCCGCGCGCGTTGCGCGGAGCAGGCTTCCGCTCGTTCCGAAACCGATCAGGATTTCCGGCTGGCGAGCTGCCGCAGTACGTAGTGCAGCAGGCCGCCGTGGTGGGTGAGGCCGGCGCGCTTGCGAAGCGCAGCTTCGCGTACCGGCCGAACGCCCCGCGCGCTGCGCGGGGCGGGGCTTCCGCTCGTTCCGAAGCCGATCAGGATTTCCGGCCGGCAAGCTGCCGCAGTACGTAGTGCAGCAGGCCGCCGTGGCGGAAGTATTCGACTTCCTTCGGCGTCAGCAGCAGCACGTCCACGTCGAATTCGATCTTCGTGCCGTCGGCCCGGGTCGCGGTGATGCGCGCGGTCTTCGATTCGCCGTCGCGCAGGCCGGAGATGTCGATGGTTTCCGGGCCCTCCAGCCCCAGCGACTGCGCGTTCTGCCCGTCGCGGAAACGCAGCGGCAGCACGCCCATGCCGACCAGGTTGGAGCGGTGGATGCGCTCGAAGCTCTCGGCGATCACCGCCTTGATGCCGAGCAGGTTGGTGCCCTTGGCCGCCCAGTCGCGCGAGGAGCCGGTGCCGTATTCCTTGCCGGCGAAGACCACGGTCGGCACGCCGTCGGCCTTGTACTTCATGGCTGCGTCGTAGATCGACATCTTCTCCGGCGGTGCGCTGCCGAAGTACAGCGTGTTGCCGCCTTCCTCGCCGCCGAAGAACAGGTTCTTGATGCGGATGTTGGCGAAGGTGCCGCGCACCATCACGTCGTCGTTGCCGCGGCGGCTGCCGTAGCTGTTGAAGTCCACCGGCTGCACTCCGCGCGAGATCAGGAAGCGCCCGGCCGGCGAGTCTTTCTTGATGTTGCCGGCCGGGGAGATGTGGTCGGTGGTGATCGAGTCGCCGAAGACGCCCATGATCCGCGCGCCGTGGATGTCGGCGATGTGCCCGACCTGCATGGTCATGCCGGCGAAGTAGGGCGGATCCTTGATGTAGGTCGAATCCGCGTCCCATGCGTACAGTTCGCCGTCCGGCGATTCGATGGTGTTCCAGCGCGAGTCGCCCTTGAACACGTCGGCGTAGTTCTGCTTGAACATCTCCGGGCCGAGGGTGGCGGCGATGACGTCGCCGATCTCCTTGTTGCTCGGCCAGATGTCGCGCAGGTACACCGGCTGGCCGTCGCTGCCGGTCCCCAGCGGTTCGCGGGTCAGGTCGATGTCGACGGTGCCGGCGATCGCGTACGCCACCACCAGCGGCGGCGAAGCGAGATAGTTCATCTTCACTTCCGGATGCACGCGACCCTCGAAGTTGCGGTTGCCCGACAGCACCGAGGTCACCACCAGGTCGCCGGTGGCGATGCCGGCGCTGATCTCCGCCGGCAGCGGGCCGGAATTGCCGATGCAGGTGGTGCAGCCGTAGCCGACCACGTAGAAGCCGAGTTTTTCCAGGTCGGCCAGCACGCCGGCCTTTTCCAGGTAGTCGGTGACCACGCGCGAACCGGGGCCGAGCGAGGTCTTGACCCACGGCTGCCGCTTCAGCCCCCTGGCCGCCGCGTTGCGCGCCAGCAATCCGGCGCCCAGCATCACCGCCGGGTTGCTGGTGTTGGTGCAGGAGGTGATCGCCGCGATCACCACCGCGCCGTCCTTCAGCTTGAACTTGTGGCCGTCGAGTTCGACGTGGGCGACGCCCTTGGCCAGTTGCTCGTTGCCGACCGCCGCGCCGCCGCCTTCGGCGATGAAGTCGGACACCTCGGCGCTGCGCTTGTCGCGGCTGGCGGTCAGCGTCGGCAGGTTGGTGTTGTAGTTTTCCTTGACCTTTTCCAGCAGCACGCGGTCCTGCGGGCGCTTCGGCCCGGCCAGCGACGGGCGCACGTCGCCCATGTCCAGGTGCAGCACGCTGCTGTATTCGGCTTCCGGCGCGCCGGGTTCGTGCCACAGGCCTTGCGCCTTCGCGTAGGCCTCGACCAGGGCGATCTGTTCCTCATTGCGGCCGGACAGGCGCAGATAATTCAGGGACTCGTTGTCGATCGGGAAGATGCCGCAGGTGGCGCCGTATTCGGGGGCCATGTTGCCGATGGTGGCGCGGTCGGCCAGAGGCAGGTGCTGCAGGCCGTCGCCGAAGAACTCGACGAACTTGCCGACCACGCCGTGCTTGCGCAGCATCTCGGTGACGGTCAGCACCAGGTCGGTCGCGGTCGCGCCTTCGGGCAGCTTGCCGGTCAGCTTGAAGCCGACCACCTGCGGGATCAGCATCGACGAGGGCTGCCCCAGCATCGCCGCTTCCGCCTCGATGCCGCCCACGCCCCAGCCAAGCACGCCGATGCCGTTGATCATCGTGGTGTGGCTGTCGGTGCCGAACACGCTGTCGGGGTAGGCGATGGTTTCGCCGTCCTTGTCGGCGGTGAACACCACGCGCGCGAGGTTCTCCAGGTTGACCTGATGGACGATGCCGGTGTTCGGCGGCACCACCTTGAAGTTGTCGAAGGCCTTCTGGCCCCAGCGCAGGAAACCGTAGCGCTCCTTGTTGCGCTGGAATTCGATCTTGCCGTTGAGATCCAGCGCGTCCGGCGTGCCGAACACGTCCACCTGCACCGAGTGGTCGATCACCAGTTCCGAGGGGATCAGCGGGTTGATCTGCCCGGCGTCGCCGCCGAGCTTGACTACCGCGTCGCGCATGGCCGCCAGGTCGACCACGCAGGGCACGCCGGTGAAGTCCTGCAGCACCACGCGCGCCGGCATGAACGCGATCTCGGTGTCCGGCTCCTTCTTCGCGTCCCACCTGGCCACCGCCTCGATGTGCTCGGGGCCGACGGTCTGGCCGCCGTCCTCGTGCCGGAGCAGGTTCTCCAGCAGGATCTTCATGCTGTAGGGCAGGCGGGCGATGTCGAAGCGCTGGCCCAGCCTGGGCAGGCTGAAATAGGTATAGGTCTGGCCGTTGACGTCCAGGGTGCTGCGGGTGGCGAAGGAATCGCGCATGGCGAGGCTCCTGTGGCTGGTGTGGGTGCGGCCGCGGCCGGCTGTTCAGGTGAATTATCCGCCGTTCGGGTGACGATGGCGGGAAAAGGCGGCAGGACTTTGGTCGTGTCGCAGGGTTGGGTTCCGTTGGAGTATGCCTCCTAAAGTATGTATAATTCCTGCATACCCAAGAGGGCCTACCGATGGAAGCCACCGTTGCCGAGCGCGGCCAGATCACCCTGCCGAAAAGCGTCCGCGATGCCCTGGGCCTGACCAAGGGCACTATCCTCAAGGTCGAACTGGAAGGCGGCCGCATCATCCTGCGCAAGAACGTCAGCGACGCGATTTCGCGCGCGCGCGGCAGCTTCAAGCTGCCGCCCGGCGTGACCACCGACGACATCATGCGCGAGTTGCGCGGCCGCGCGCCGGGCGATCCGCTGGAGCCGTTCGAGGTGCTGCGCGATCCCGCCGACTGGGAACGGGCCGGCGGCAAGCCGGCGGACGCCGAATGATCGCCGTGGACACCAACGTGCTGATCGACCTGCTCGGCGACGACGCGCGGGCCGACGAGGCCGAAGGCTGCGTGCGCGACGCCCTGATGCAGGGGCCGGTGGTGGTCTGCGACGTGGTGGTGAGCGAAATCACCGCCGGCCTGGGCCACGGCGCTGACATCATGGACGTGGTCGAGAGCATGGGCATCAGCTTCTCCGCCATCGAGCGCCGCGCCGCGATCCGCGCCGGCGAGATGCAGCGCCGTTTCAACCAGCGGCGCAAGTCGCCCGGACGCGCGGCGGAACCGCTGCGCACGGTGCCGGATTTCCTCATCGGCGCCCACGCCATGCTCCAGTGCAGCGCGCTGATCACCCGCGATGACGGATTCTTCCGCGATTACTTCAAGGGCCTGAAAGTCATCGTTCCCACGGCCGCCTGATTCCCGATCTTTCCCGTTGTCCCATTCCCATCCGGAGTTCCCCCCATGTTGGAAGCCTATCGCCACCACGCACAGGAACGCGCCGCCCTCGGCATCCCGCCGTTGCCGCTGAGCGCGCAGCAAACCGCCGAGCTGATCGAGCTGATCAAGAATCCGCCGAAGGGCGAAGAGGAATTCCTGGTCGACCTCATCAGCAACCGCGTGCCGGCCGGCGTCGATGACGCGGCCAAGGTCAAGGCCTCGTACCTGGCCGCGGTCGCCTTCGGCAGCGAGAAGACCCCGCTGATCTCGCCCAGGCGCGCCACCGAACTGCTCGGTACCATGCTGGGCGGCTACAACATCCATCCACTGATCGAACTGCTGGACGACACCGAACTCGGCGCGACCGCCGCCGAGGGCCTGAAGCACACCCTGCTGGTGTTCGACGCCTTCCACGACGTGCAGGAAAAGGCCGAAAAGGGCAACGCGAATGCCCGTGCCGTGCTGGAAAGCTGGGCCGCCGCCGAGTGGTTCACCAGCAAGCCGGAAGTGCCGCAATCGCTGACCGTCACCGTGTTCAAGGTGCCCGGCGAAACCAACACCGACGACCTCTCGCCCGCGCCGGACGCGACCACCCGCCCCGACATCCCCATGCACGCGCTGGCGATGCTGAAGAACAAGCGCCCCGACGCGCCGTTCGCGCCGGAGGAAGACGGCAAGCGCGGCCCGATCCAGGCCATCCTCGACCTCAAGGAGAAGGGCCACCTGGTCGCCTACGTCGGCGACGTGGTCGGCACCGGTTCCTCGCGCAAGTCGGCGACCAACAGCGTGCTGTGGTGGACCGGCGACGACATCCCGTACATCCCGAACAAGCGCGCCGGCGGCGTCTGCCTGGGCGGCAAGATCGCGCCGATCTTCTACAACACGATGGAGGATGCCGGCGCGCTGCCGATCGAACTGGACGTGTCGAAGATGGAGCACGGCGACGTCGTCGAACTGCGTCCCTACGACGGCAAGGCGCTGAAGAACGGCGAGGTCATCGCCGAGTTCGAACTGAAGTCCGAAGTGCTGCTGGACGAAGTGCGCGCCGGCGGCCGCATCCCGCTGATCATCGGCCGCGGCCTGACCGCCAAGGCGCGCGAGGCGCTGAAGTTGCCGCCGACCGACCTGTTCCGCCTGCCGGTCAACCCGCCGGACACCGGCAAGGGCTTCACCCTGGCGCAGAAGATGGTCGGCCGCGCCTGTGGTTTGCCGGAAGGGAAGGGCATGCGTCCGGGTACCTATTGCGAGCCAAGGATGACCTCGGTCGGTTCGCAGGACACCACCGGTCCGATGACCCGCGACGAACTGAAGGATCTGGCCTGCCTCGGCTTCAGCGCCGATCTGGTGATGCAGTCGTTCTGCCACACCGCCGCCTACCCGAAGCCGGTGGACGTGAAGACCCACCACACCCTGCCGGAATTCATTTCCACCCGCGGCGGCATCAGCCTGCGTCCGGGCGACGGCGTGATCCATAGCTGGCTCAACCGCATGCTGCTGCCGGACACCGTCGGCACCGGCGGCGACTCGCACACCCGCTTCCCGATCGGCATTTCGTTCCCGGCCGGTTCGGGCCTGGTCGCCTTCGCCGCTGCCACCGGGGTGATGCCGCTGGACATGCCAGAATCCGTGCTCGTCCGCTTCAAGGGCGAATTGCAGCCGGGCGTGACCCTGCGCGACCTGGTCAACGCGATTCCGCTGTACGCGATCAAGCAGGGCCTGTTGACCGTCGCCAAGGCCGGCAAGAAGAACATCTTCTCCGGCCGCATCCTCGAGATCGAGGGCTTGCCGAATCTGAAGGTGGAGCAGGCGTTCGAGTTGTCCGATGCTTCGGCGGAACGTTCGGCGGCAGGTTGCTCCGTGCGCCTGAACAAGGAACCGATCATCGAGTACATCAACTCCAACATCACCCTGTTGAAGTGGATGATCGCCGAGGGCTACCAGGACGCGCGTTCGCTGGCCCGCCGCGTCAAGAACATGGAAGCCTGGCTGGCCGACCCGCAACTGCTGGAGCCCGACGCCGACGCCGAGTATGCCGCCGTCATCGAGATCGACTTGGCCGACATCCACGAGCCGATCGTGGCCTGCCCGAACGACCCTGACGACGTGAAGACCCTGTCCGAAGTGGCCGGCGCCAAGATCGACGAGGTGTTCATCGGTTCGTGCATGACCAACATCGGCCACTTCCGCGCCGCGGCCAAGCTGCTGGAAGGCAAGCGCGACCTGCCGACCCGCCTGTGGATCGCGCCGCCGACCAAGATGGACGAGGCGGAACTGACCAACGAAGGCCACTACGGCACCTTCGGCGTGGCCGGCGCGCGCACGGAAATGCCCGGCTGCTCGCTGTGCATGGGCAACCAGGCGCAGATCCGCGAAGGCAGCACCGCTATGTCCACCAGCACCCGCAACTTCCCCAACCGCCTGGGCCGCAATACCAATGTCTACCTGGGCTCGGCGGAACTGGCGGCGATCTGCTCGCGCCTGGGCCGGATCCCGACCAAGGAGGAGTACATGGCCGACATTGGCGTGATCAACGCCAACGGCGACAAGATCTACCGCTACATGAACTTCGACCAGATCGAGGAATACAAGGAAGTGGCGGACAAGGTCGCGGCCTGATCCGCGACCGGCAAGGACGAAGACGCCCGGCGATGCCGGGCGTTTTCGTTCGGCCTGCGACGTTCAGTCCGATCGGGTCCCCGCTTTCCTCGCCGGCGGATCATTCAACGCCGCAGCGGCCTTCACCAGCGCCTTGAATGCCCGCGCGTCGACCGTTTCACCTTCGCGGATGTCGATGGCGCGGCGCGTGTTGCCTTCCAGGCTGGCGTTGAACAGGTGCGCCGGGTCGGGCAGGCGAGCGCCCTTGGCGAAGGTCAGTTTGACGTAGTGCTTGTACGTCTCGCCGGTGCAGACGATCCCGTTGCGCGACCAGACCGGCACGCCCAGCGGATTGCTGGGTTTGATCCATTTACGCTCCTCGACGATGCCGGGAACGGCATCCAAGATCAGTGCGCGCATCCGCGCCAGGGCTTTGCCTCGCCAATCCGTCGCGTCTTTTCCGTCCTGCCGGTCGGCGGGCTTGCGCATATTCGATGCGTTCATGGCCTGGTCTCCTCCACGGAATCCGGGATCACTCCGGGACGGCTTCAAGAATAGTCCTTCTCGAAAACAGGATGTCCATTATCAATGAACGGGATTCCGCCGTGCCGGCGAGGGAGTTTGAGCCGGCCGGGCAACCCGGCCTTCGGTGTTTCCTGCGCCATCCTGCGCAAGCGGATGAAGTCCCGGTGGAGCGTGTGGGGTCGGCTGTGCGAAAGAATATCCCCGCTCCCGGCCGCTGCCCCGATGGCCGGCGTAATCGTCGCCTTGCGTTTTTCCGGATCGACGAGGCAAAGTGGCTCGAATCGACGGTCCGTGGAAGGCGGGGAGAGCGGGTGGCGCAAATACGCATTCCGGACGGTCGAGCGGCGGCAAACGCCAGTGCTCGCGCGCCGGTGCGGCGCATGATCGACACCACCTTCCTGTTTGCCCGCGCCCTGGGCTGGTCGCCGCAGCAATTGCGGGAGAGGTTTCGGCCCGCAACGGTCGAGGACCTGCCGGCCCTGCTGGCGTTTCGCAAGCGCCGCGACTGGGACGACGCGGCTTACCTGCGCTGGCGCTACGGGTTGCAAGAGGAGGGCGGCGCACGGTACGGGCAACTATGGCTGCTGCGCAGCGAATCGCAGGTGCTGGCCGCCATCGGTCGCGAGACGCAGCCCATCCAGCATGCCGGCAGGATTCACGACGGCCAACTGCTGATGGACGTGCAGGTGCTGCCGGAACTGGAGGGCAGGGGCGGCGGAATGTGGCTGTTCCAGGCGATGTTCGAGCGCGCGCAAACCACATTGGCGGTGGGCGCGAATCGCCAGTCCATCGGCCTGGCCCAGCGGTTGTTCACGCCGTTGCCGACGCGCAGTTACTGCGTGCTGCCGCTGGACAGCGCCGCCATGCTGCGGCAGAAAGGCTACGGTCCTTGGGCGCGGATGGGCGCGCCGGTACTGGATGCCGCTTGGGCGCTGGCCCATCGGCACGCCCAGCGCAGGAAGCTGGCCGGCATCGAGGTCGTCGAAACGGGCGACGTATCGGCTGCCTGGCTCGATGCGTTGCGCAGCGCTTTGCCGGCCGATACGGCCTGCGTACTGCCGTCTGCGGAACATCTGCACTGGCGGCTGTTCGACAATCCGCGGGCGCGCTACCGCTTGCTGGTGGCGCATCGCGACGGCCGCTGCATCGGTTACCTGGCGCTGCGCAACCTGGCGGGCGATCGGGGGCGCATCACCGGCCTTCACCTGCTGGACTGGAAGGTGGCGGAAGACGCCGCGGCCGACACCCTGACCGCATTGCTGCAGGCGGCCATCGCGCTGGCGCGCGCCGAGCGCTGCGACAAGGTCTTCACCACGGTCCTGGATGCGTCCGCGATGCCAGTATTGCGGCGGCTGGGCTTCCTGATCCGCAACTCTCCAATGCAGGTTTGCGGCGTGCGTGGGGAACCCTCCCTGTTGGGTCTGGGCGGCGAGGGCCAATGGCAGATCACGGACCTGAGTTACGACAGTGACGGCGGGTACTGAAATCGTCGCCGCGCTTCCCGGAGGACGCCGGGCGTGTGCGGCATAGCCGGCATCGCCGTCCCTGCCGGCGCGCCGCCGCCTGCGATGGCGACCCTGAAGGCGATGATCTCCGCCTTGCACCACCGCGGTCCGGACGGCTACGGCTTCCACGTCGAAGACGGCATCGGCCTGGCCCATGCGCGGCTGTCGATCATCGACCTGGCCACCGGCGACCAGCCGATCCACAACGAACGCCGCGACGTGTGGACGGTGTTCAACGGCGAGATATTCAACTACGTCGAACTGCGCCGCGAACTGGAAGCGCAGGGCCACCGCTTCTACACGCAGTCCGATACCGAAGTGATCGTGCACCTGTACGACCGCCACGGTGACGATTTCGTGCGATATCTCAACGGGCAGTTCGCGATCGCGCTGTGGGACGCCAGGCGGCGACGCCTGGTGCTGGCACGCGACCGCGCCGGCATCCGCCCGCTGTATCACGCCAGCCGCGACGGGCGGACCTGGTTCGCTTCGGAAGTGAAGGCCCTGCTTGTGGCGCTGCCCGAATGCGCGCGGCTGAATCCGCTCGCGCTGGCGCAGACCTTCACCTACTGGGCGCCGGTGGACCCCGACACGCTTTACGAGGGCGTGCGGAGCCTGCCGCCAGGCTGCCTGCTGGCGGTCGAGCACGACGGCCGGCAGACGCTGAAGTGCTACTGGGACTGGACCTTCCCCGATGCCGAAGAGACTTCGCCGTCGCGCTACCCGCTGACGGTGGAGCAGGCCGCCGGCGAACTGCGCGAACTGCTGGTCGACGCGGTGCGCCTGCAACTGCGCGCCGACGTGCCGGTCGGCGCCTATCTCAGCGGCGGGCTCGATTCGTCCGGCATCGTCGCGCTGATCCGCGGCTTCACCGACACGCCGGTGCGCACCTTCTCGGTCGCCTTCGAGGACGGCGAATTCGACGAAAGCACGTACCAGCAGGCGATGGTGCGCCACCTCGGCACCGAACACACCACCCTGCGCTGCAGTCGCCGCGACATCGGCGAGGCGTTCCCGCGATTAATCCGCCACACCGAAACGCCGGTGCTGCGCACCGCGCCGGCGCCGCTGATGCTGCTGTCCGGCAGCGTGCGCGAGCACGGCTACAAGGTGGTGCTGACCGGCGAGGGCGCCGACGAGGTGTTCGGCGGCTACGATCTGTTCAAGGAAGCCAAGGTGCGGCGCTTCTGGGCGCGGCAGCCGGATTCGGCATTCCGCCCGCTGCTGCTGAAGAGGCTGTACGGCTACCTGCAAAATTCTCCGGTCGAGCACGCCGGCCTGGCCCGCTCGTTCTTCGGTCAGGGCATGCAGCACCTGTCGCGGCCGATCTTCGCGCACGTGCCGCGCTGGACCACTTCGCAGCGTGCGCTGGCGTTCCTGTCGCCGGAATTGCGCGCCGCGACGGCCGGCTGGGACCCGCTGGACTTCTACGAGCGGACGCTGCCCGCGGACATCGGGCGCTGGAGCCCGCTGGCCCGCGATCAGTACGTCGAGGCGAAGTCGCTGATGGCCGGTTACCTGCTGTCGTCGCAGGGCGACCGCGTGGCGATGGCCAACTCGATCGAGGGGCGCTTCCCGTTCCTCGACCATCGCATCATCGAATTCGCCAACCGCCTGCCGCCCAGCTTCAAGATCCGCGGCATGACCGAGAAATACCTGCTACGCCGGGCGCTGGCCGACCTGCTGCCGGAGCACATCGCCAACCGGACCAAGCAGCCGTACCGCGCCCCGGACAGCCAGAGCTTCTTCTTCGACGGCAAGCCGCTGGACTATGTGGCCGAGGCGCTGGACCCGCAGCGTATCCGCGAGACCGGCTACTTCGACCCGTCGGCGGTCGGCCGGCTGTTCGAGAAATGCCGGCAGGGCCGCGCGACCGGCTTTGCCGACAACCAGGCTTTCGTCGGCATCCTGTCGACGATGCTGTTGCACCGGCAAATCGCCGAGGTTGGCGCAGCGCAACCGCGGGAAACGGCGGAACAGGCTGCATTCTGAACCCCGTGCGGGGATGGGGCCGGACCGGCGTGCGCGGCGTATCCGGAATGCCATCCGTCGGCGCCGGTTCGCCGGGCATGGGCGCGACCCGTCGCTGTCCACCTATTCGTCGAATTTACGTGTTGATGACCAAGGACGTACCGTCTCATGCAGCCGCGCGATCCGGTCCCGGCTCCCAGCCCCGCGCGCATTCCATCCGAACCGGCCTCCCTTCTTGGAAACCATATGTCCGAAGCCGCCACGCTTTCCCCCGAACAGCAGGAAACGCGCCGCCAGGTGCGGCACTACATCCTCGAGAACCTGATGTTCAGCGACGATCCGTCGCAACTCCCCGACGACGCCTCCCTGCTGGACCGCGGCATCATCGACTCGACCGGCGTACTCGAGGTGGTGATGTTCATCGAGGAGGCCTTCGAAGTGAAGGTGCGCGACAGCGACCTGCTGCCCGAGAACTTCGACAGCGTGGCGCGGATCGCCGATTTCGTCGCCCGCCTGCGCGCCGCATGACGCCGCCGCGCTTCCAGCGCCTATTGCACGACGCGCTGACCTGCGCCTGCGCCGACGCGGATGGCCGCGCGCGCATCGCCGTGGTCGCCGAAGGTCGGCCTTACCGCTACGGTGAACTGCAGGACGCAGCGCTGCGGCTGGCCGCGGCCCTGCGTGCGAACGGAGTGGGGCGTGGCGACCGCGTCGCGATCTACATGGACAACACCTGGCCGGCCGTGGTGTCGATCCACGCGGTCTCGCTGTGCGGCGCGGCGATCATGCCGATCAATCCGCAGACCAAGGCGGACAAGCTGGGTTTCATGCTTGCCGACAGCGGCGCCCGCGCACTGCTGACCGACGGGCACCTGGCGGGCGAGTTCGTGCCGGCGCTGCGCGGGCTGGACACCGTTCCGTGGGTCGCGTGTTCCGGCACGATCCCGGCCGACACGGAAGCGGCGGCGTTCGACGAGCTGCTGCGCGATACCGCGCCGCTGGCCGAGGCAATCGGCACGATCTCCTCGGACTTGGCCGCGCTGATCTACACCTCCGGCAGCACCGGGCAGCCGAAGGGCGTGATGCAGACCCACCTGTCGATGTGCTTCGCCCGCGACAGTCTGGTGGAATACCTGCGCCTGCGCACCGACGACCGCATCCTGTGCGCGCTGCCGCTGGCGTTCGACTACGGCCTGTACCAGTTGCTGATGTGCGCGCGCCTGGGCGCGACGCTGGTGCTGGAGCGTTCGTTCGCGTTCCCGGCGCAGATCTTCGCCCGCATGCGCGAGCACGGCGTCACCGTGTTCCCGGGCGTGCCTACGGTCTTCGCGATGCTGCTGGCCGCGCACGCGCGCGAACCGTTGTCGTTCCCGCTGGTCGAGCGCGTCACCAACACCGCCGCGGCGCTGCCCGACGAGGTCGGCCGGCGGTTGCGCGAGATCTTCCCGAACGCGCTGCAATTCCGCATGTACGGCCTGACTGAATGCAAGCGCGTGTGTTACCTAGAGCCGGAACTGGTCGACGCCAAGCCGGGCTGCGTCGGCAAGGCGATTCCCGGTACCGAAACCTGGCTCGCCGACGGCGAGGGGAACCGGCTGCCGTCCGGTTCCACCGGCGTGCTCCACGTGCGCGGTCCGCACGTGATGGCCGGCTACTGGAACCGCCCCGAGCAGACCGCGCACATGCTGCGCCCCGGCCCGCTGCCGGGCGAGCGCGTGCTGTGCACGCACGACCTGTTCCGCACCGACGGCGAGGGCTTCCTGTACTTCGTCGGCCGCAGCGACGACATCATCAAGACCCGCGGCGAGAAGGTCAGCCCGGTCGAGGTCGAGAACGTGCTGCATTCCGCGCCGGGCGTGCTGGAAGCCGCGGTGATCGGCGTGCCCGACCCGGTGCTGGGCGAGGCGGTCCGCGCCTATGTCGTCTGCAGTGACGGCGCGCCGGACGAACGCCGGTTGCGCGCCCACTGCGCCGCGCGCCTGGAGAACTTCATGGTGCCGCGCGAGATCGTGTTCTGCGACACGCTGCCGCGCACCGACACCGGCAAGGTCAGCAAGCGCCTGCTGCGAGAACCGGCATCCGCATGAACGCCGATCCGGAAACGGTCCAGGCGGAGCTGCGCGCCGCCCTTGAGCGTCTGCCAGCGCAGCCCGACCTGCCGGAAGAAACCGCCGAGGCGACCTTGCGCGCACTGTGGCATGCGGCCGCCGGGCATCCATTGTCGGCATCCGCCGCCTGCGAAGCCGCGTTGCCGGCGCTGGACGACGACGGCCTGATGCGATTGCGGCAGCTTGCCGAACGCCGCCTGGCCGGCACGCCGCTGGCGCACCTGACCGGGCGCCAGCGCTTCCTCGACATGGAAATGCTGGCCACCTCCGATGCGTTGGTGCCGCGCCGGGAGACCGAACTGCTCGCGCGCGAGACGATCGGCATCGCCGCTTCGCTGCCGCCCGAAGCGTTGGTCATCGACGCCTGCACCGGTTGCGGCAACGTCGCGCTGGCGCTGGCCCGCCACGGGCCGGAGCACCTGCGCGTGCTCGGCGCCGATCTCAGCGAGGACGCCATTGCGCTCGCACGAGACAACGCGCGCCATCTCAGGCTCGCGGACCGGGTCGTATTCGAATGCGGCGATCTGCTTGCGCCGTTCGACAGCGACGTATTCCTCGGCCGGGTTGCGCTGCTCACCTGCAACCCACCCTATATCAGCAGCGGCCGGGTCGATGATCTCGGCCACGCTGCCGTGGGGCGCGAACCGCGGCTTGCCTTCGACGGCGGCCCGCTTGGCGTCGCCATCCTCGTGCGGCTGCTGCAGGATGCGCCGCGCTTGCTGGCGGACGGCGGCTGGTTGGCGTTCGAGGTCGGCCTCGGCCAGGGGGCCGCGTTCGCCCGCCGCCTGCAGGCATCCCCCGATTGGGACGCGGTACGCTCCGTGACTGACGCGAACGGCGCGGTGCGCGTGCTGGCCGCTCGCCGCGCCCCACGCACATCATCCGCACCGGAAAACAGCGCATGAGCGGATTCGGACGCCACGTGCTGGAACTCGACTACGAGGCGGAAGCCGCGCGCATCGTTGCCTGGCTGCGCAGCACCACCGCGCAAACGCTGCATCGCCGTGGGCTGGTAGTGGCGATCTCGGGCGGCATCGACAGCTCGGTCTGCGCCACGCTCGCCGTGCGTGCGCTCGGGCCGTCGCGCGTCTGCCTGCTGATCTTGCCCGAGCACGATTCCGACCCCGACAGCGCGGCGCGCGCCCGGCTGCTCGCGTCGCACCTGGGCGTCGAGCCGCTTACCTTCGACATCGCCCCGACCCTGGCGGCCGTCGGCTGCTACGCCGAACGCGACGTCGCGGTGCGCAGCGTGTTGCCGGAATACGGCGACGGCTGGCGGATGAAGCTGGCCATCGCCGGGGGCGCCGACGGCGCCATCAACCGCTTCAGGCTGGTCGCGCAGTCGCCCGACGGCGCGATGCACGAGCGCGAGTTGCTGCTGCCGGCCTACCTGGCCATCGTCGCCGCCACCAACTTCAAGCAGCGCATCCGCAAGACCGTCGAGTACTTCCATGCCGACCGGCTCAACTACGCGGTCGTCGGCACGCCGAACCGGCTGGAATACGACCAGGGCTTCTTCGTCAAGAACGGCGACGGCTCGGCCGACCTGAAGCCGATCGCGCACCTGTACAAGACCCAGGTCTACGCGATGGCGCGCCACTTCGGCCTGCCCGAGCGCCTATGCGCCGCGCAGCCGACCACCGACACCTACAGCCTCGACCAGGGCCAGGACGAGTTCTATTTCGCCCTCGGCTACCGCGACATGGACTTGGCGCTGTGGGCGTTCATCCACGACGTGCCCGCCGCCGACCTCGCAGCGGCGCTCGGGATCGACGTCATTCGCGCGGAAGCGGTCTACGCCGACATCCGCAACAAGCGCCGCACCACCCGCTACCTGCATCTGCCGCCGGTGCTGTTGCCGGAGGCGGGCGCAACGGCGTAAGCGGGCGTCTCAGCGCAGCCAACCGCCGACGGCTTCCAGCATCGCCCTGCGCGAAAACACGATGTCCCAGTAGCTGCCGCCCAGTTGCCGCCACAGCACCGCCGAGCGCACCGCCGCCAGCAGGATCGCGCGGATCTCGGCGACCACTCCGGGCTGGGCCAGGTAGTGCGGATTGCCTTGCACCATCACCCGCGGGCGCAGGTGGCTGAGGGTGTCGGCATACAGCCCGCCCAGCGCCGACAGCACGTCGGGGTGGTGGCTGCCCGAGGCTTCGGCCTGCGGCGCGATTTCGAGGATGCCGTTGTGCACCGCCGTGGCGGTCGCGGTTTCGCGCACGAAGCGGCGTTCCAGTTGCAGCACCGCCATCGCCAGCTTCAGCAGCGCCTCGTCGCGGTCCTTGCCCAGATGGTCGCGCAGCAGGCGCAGGCCGGGCTTCAGCGCGTCGGCGCCGCCGTAGACCGCGGCGGGGGAGTCGGCGTCGATGCGGAATACGCTGTCCAGCGCGGTCTGCACCACCGCCGGGTCGGACTGGCCGTTGTCGGCGATCCGGCGCACCTGCGCCAGCGCCTGCAGCAGGCCGGCGAGGGCGAGGACGCGGTCGGGGAAATCTTTGCTCATGCGGCGGCCTGTTCCATCCTTTGTTCGAGTGGCGCGTCGGTGCGCGCGATCACCGCGCCGCCGAGGCAGGCGTCGCCGTCGTACAGCACCAGCGACTGCCCCGGCGTCACCGCGCGTTGCGGGCGGGCGAAGGCGACTTCCAGCGTGCCGTCGTCATGCACCGTCACCCGGCAGGGCTCGTCCGGCTGGCGGTAGCGGGTCTGCGCGGTGCAGTCGAATTGCCGTGCCGGCGGATGCCCGCCGACCCAGTGCGCCGCTTCCGACCGCAGCCGGGTCGAATGCAGCCAGGGATTGTCCGTGCCCTGTTCGACGTACAGCACGTTGCCGGCCACATCCTTGCCGACCACGAACCACGGCGCCTGCTCGCGGCCGCGCACGCCGCCGATGTTCAGGCCCTCGCGCTGGCCCAGGGTGAAATAGAACACGCCCGGATGCGTGCCGATCGCCGTGCCGTCGGGCGTGCGCATTTCGCCCGGCTTCGCCGGCAGGTAACGGCCGAGGAATTCGCGGAAGTCGCGCTCGCCGATGAAGCAGATGCCGGTGGAGTCCTTCTTGTCGTGCGTGGGCAGGCCGGCGTCCTTCGCCACCCGCCGCAACTCGGATTTCTGCATGCCGCCGATCGGGAACAGCGTCGCCGACAGTTGTTCCTGCCCCAATTGGTGCAGGAAATAGCTCTGGTCCTTGCCGCGGTCCACGCCGCGCAGCAGTTTCCATTCGCCATCGACTTGGGCGACGCGCGCGTAGTGGCCGGTGGCGATCTTCTCCGCGCCCAGTTCGCGCGCGGCGTCGAGGAAGTGCTTGAACTTGACCTCGCGGTTGCACAGCACGTCCGGGTTCGGCGTGCGCCCGGACCTGTATTCGGCCAGGAAGTGCTCGAACACCCCGGCCCAGTATTCGGCCGAGAAGTCGCGGAAGTGGAACGGGATGCCCAGCCGTCCGCAGATCGCGACCGCATCGCGGCGGTCGTCCTCGGCGCGGCACTCGCCGCTGCCGTCGTCGGCCCAGTTCTGCATGAACAGCCCGGCGACCGCTTCGCCGGATTCGACCAGCCTCAACGCGGCGACGGAGGAATCGACGCCGCCCGAAACACCGACGATGATCCGCGCCGTCATGGCGGACTGCCCATGAAGTAGCCGCAGCCGAACCCGCACGGCACGTACCCGCCTCTCCCGCTCGCGGGAGAGGATGGGAGAGGGCAAGCGCCGACGATGATCCGCGCCGTACTCATGCGAGGTGGTTCAGCAGCGAGAGCGGGTGCCGGCGGCCGGCGAGGAAATCGGCCGCGACCTGCCAGACCATCGGGTTGCGGTGGCGGGCCTCTTCGGCCTGCAATTCCGCCGGGGTCAGCCAGATGGCGCGTTCGATGCCGGCGTCGAGGCGGATCGACGGGTCGTGCCGCAGCGCTTCGGCGGCGAAGGCGAAGCGCAGGTAGTGCTTGCCGGCGTGCGGGCCGCCGTCGTCTTCCGGCACCTTCCACTGGTAGGCGCCGATGAACGCGGTCGGCTCCACGTCCCAGCCGGTTTCCTCGCGGGTTTCGCGCACGGCGGCGGCCAGCAGGCTTTCGTCCGGCTCCAGGTGGCCGGCCGGCTGGTTCAGCACC
Source organism: Pseudoxanthomonas sp. (assembly GCA_047601245.1). GTDB lineage: Bacteria > Pseudomonadota > Gammaproteobacteria > Xanthomonadales > Xanthomonadaceae > Pseudoxanthomonas_A. The sequence goes on along the minus strand of JASGJU010000002.1, from coordinate 873,190 downwards.
AGCCGGTCGCCGCCGGCGTATTCCTCGACCAGCAGCAGGCGGCCGTCGCGGACCACCACGGTGGCCACGGTCACGTCGGGTTGCCAGCAGGCGGTATCGATGCCGTTCATTCGGTTGCGATCACTTTGGGGATGTCACAAATTGTCGCCGCCTCGGCCCGGCGCGTCCAATCGGGCCCGGTTTTCGCGGCGCTTTCGTATAATTGGGGCATGTCGCGCAAAACCGAACAGGAACTGGACCATGGCGTGCTGGTGGAAACCGGCAAGCCCGAAGTCGCGCCGCCGCCGCGGTACCAGGTGCTGCTGCTGAACGATGACTACACGCCGATGGAGTTCGTGGTCGGGGTGCTGCAGCAGTTCTTCTCGATGGACCTGGAGAAGGCCACCCAGGTGATGCTGCACGTCCACACCCGCGGCCGCGGCGTCTGCGGGGTCTTCACCCGCGAAGTGGCCGAGACCAAGGTCGCGCAGGTCAACGAGTATTCGCGGATGAACCAGCACCCGCTGCTGTGCACGATGGAGAAGGACTGATTCCGTGTCCTTCCCCGAGCCGGGGAAGGGGCATTGATCCGCCCGCGTCTGTGGGAACCCGATTCTCCGGCTCCGGCCACCCCCGTTCCGGCCTTCCCGGCGTAGGCCAAGGGCAAGGCAACGCATCCTGAACGCCGAATTCCACCGGGGCTGTGGAAATCCTTCCGCAAGACCGCATATTGTGCCTATCGCAGCGGGCCAGGGTTCGCTTGCGGACCCGCGGAAACAGGAGCCCCCCATGTTCAGCAAAGACCTCGAACAGACCATCGGCCAGTGCTACAAGCGCGCCCGCGAGGCGCGGCACGAGTTCATGACCGTCGAGCACCTGCTGCTCTCGCTGCTGGACAACCCTTCGGCGCAGGCGGTGCTGAAGGCCACCGGCGCCGATTCCGCGCGCCTGCGCGCCGACCTGGAGCAGGCCATCGAGACCTCGGTATCCCGGCTGGCCGAAGACGACCCGCGCGATACCCAGCCGACGCTGGGCTTCCAGCGCGTGCTGCAGCGCGCGGTCTATCACGTGCAGTCCAGCGGCAAGAAGGAAGTCACCGGCGCCAACGTGCTGGTCGCGGTGTTCGGCGAGAAGGATTCGCACGCGGTCTATTTCCTGACCCAGCAGGACGTCAACCGGCTGGACGTGGTCAATTACATGTCGCACGGCATCGCCAAGCAAGGCGATGCCGCCGAGACGCCGTCCGCGTCCGAAGCCGAGGGCCGCGGCGGCGAATCCGGCGAAGGCGAGGGCAAGGGCGACGCCCTGGCCGAATACGCCAGCAACCTCAACGAACAGGCGCGCCAGGGCAAGATCGACCCGTTGGTCGGCCGCGCCGAGGAGGTCGAGCGCACCATCCAGGTGCTGTGCCGCCGGCGCAAGAACAATCCGCTGTACGTCGGCGAGGCCGGCGTCGGCAAGACCGCGCTGGCCGAAGGGCTGGCCAAGCGCATCGTCGAGGGCAGCGTGCCCGAGGTGCTGCAGGAGGCGGTGATCTATTCGCTCGACCTCGGCGCGCTGGTCGCCGGCACCAAGTACCGCGGCGATTTCGAGAAGCGGCTGAAGGCGGTGCTGTCGGCGCTGAAGAAGATCCCCAACGCGGTGCTGTTCATCGATGAGATCCACACCATCATCGGCGCCGGCTCGGCGTCGGGCGGGACGATGGACGCCAGCAACCTGATCAAGCCGGCGCTGGCCAACGGCGAGCTGCGCTGCATCGGTTCGACCACCTTCCAGGAATACCGCGGCATCTTCGAGAAGGACCGCGCGCTGGCGCGGCGCTTCCAGAAGATCGACGTGGTCGAGCCGACCATCGGCGAGACCTTCGAGATCCTGCAGGGGCTCAAGCCGAAGTACGAGGCGCACCACAACGTCACCTACATGGACGAGGCCCTGCAGGCGGCGGTGGACCTGTCGGTCAAGCACATCGGCGACCGACTGCTGCCGGACAAGGCCATCGACGTGATCGACGAGGCTGGCGCGCGCCAGCGGCTGCTGCCGCTGGAGCAGCGCAAGGAACTGATCGACATCGAGGAGATCGAGACCATCGTCGCCAAGATGGCGCGGATTCCGGCCAAGCAGGTCAGCGCCACCGACAAGGACGTGCTGCAGCACCTGGATCGCAACCTGAAGATGGTGATCTTCGGCCAGGACGACGCGATCGAATCGCTGGCCTCGGCGATCAAGCTGGCACGCAGCGGCCTGGGCAACCCGGACAAGCCGATCGGCAGCTTCCTGTTCGCCGGCCCCACCGGCGTGGGCAAGACCGAGGTGACCAAGCAGTTGGCGCTGCAACTGGGCATCGAACTGGTCCGCTTCGACATGAGCGAATACATGGAGCCGCACTCGGTCAGTCGCCTGATCGGCGCGCCGCCGGGCTACGTCGGCTTCGACCAGGGCGGCCTGCTGACCGAGAAGATCGTCAAGACCCCGCACTGCGTGCTGCTGCTGGACGAGGTGGAGAAAGCGCACCCGGACATCTTCAACATCCTGCTGCAGGTGATGGACCGCGGCATCCTGACCGACACCAACGGCCGCGAGGCCAACTTCAGGAACGTCATCGTCGTGATGACCACCAATGCCGGCGCGGCGCAGGCGTCGCGGCGCAGCATCGGCTTCACCCGGCAGGACCACTCGACCGACGCGATGGAAGTCATCCGCCGCAGCTTCAGCCCGGAATTCCGCAACCGCCTGGACGCGGTGGTGCAGTTCCAGGCGCTGGGCTTCGACCACATCCTGCGCGTGGTGGACAAGTTCCTGATCGAACTGGAAGCGCTGCTGCACGAGAAGAACGTCAGCCTGTCGGCGACGCCTTCGGCGCGCGATTGGCTGGCCCAGCACGGCTTCGACCCGCTGATGGGCGCACGGCCGATGGGCCGGCTGATCCAGGACCGGATCAAGCGTCCGCTGGCCGACGAACTGCTGTTCGGCAAGCTGGTCGGTGGCGGCCGGGTCAGCATCGACGCGGTCGACGGTGAACTGGTGGTCGACGCACAGCCGGAGCCGGAGCGGTTGCTGCCGGCGACGGTGTAGGAGCGGCGGCGGCCGCGAAAGAAAAAGGCGGCCGATGGCCGCCTTTTTCGTGCTTGCCGCGCGGGAACTCAGCGATGGCGGTAGGTGATCCGCCCCTTGCTGAGGTCGTACGGGGTCATCTCCACCTTGACCTTGTCGCCGGTAAGGATGCGGATGTAGTTCTTGCGCATGCGCCCGGAGATGTGGGCGATGATCTCGTGGCCATTTTCCAGCTTGACCCGGAACATGGTGTTGGGCAGCGTTTCGGTAACGACGCCCTCGAATTCGATCGAATCGTCTTTCGACATGTAAGCCTGAAGAGTGAGCGGGTGCGGCGTTGGCCGCGAAAGCCCGTAATTCTACGCTTTCCGGCCGTTCGGCGCAAAAAACCGCCAGGAGCGGTTTTTGACATCGCGCCAGCGATGGCCCGGAGGGTGTCCGCCGGGGACGGCGGACACAAAAAGCCCTGAAGGAAGCGTCCGGCGTCGCGCGGAGGCGGGTCCGGATGTCCGGTCAGGCCATGGCCAGGACGCTGGCCGGCAGGACGCCGAACCGCTCCGTCCACGGTCCGGCCGGTTCCGGCCGGGCGACCTGTTCGGCCACGACCTGCAGGAACCGCCCGCGCGGCCAGCGTTCCGCACCCAGGCGCAGCAGGTGGCCGTTCTCGACCTGGGCGTCGATCAGCGGCCAGCCCCATTCGCGCAGCCGCCGGGCCAGGGCGGCCAGGGCGACCTTGGAGCCGCCGGATGCGCCGCTGAACATGCTCTCGCCGAAGAACATGCGGCCGATGGCGACGCCGTAGACGCCGCCGACCAGCCGTCCGTCGCCGTCGAACGCCTCGACCGAATGGGCATGGCCCAGTCGATGCAACTCGACATAGGCGGCCTGCATTTCCGCGGTGATCCAGGTGCCATGCTGCCCGGGGCGCGGCGTGTCGGCGCAGGCGGCGACGACTTCGGCGAAACGGGTGTCCGCGCGTACCTTCCAGTCCGAATGGCGCAGCCCGCGGCGGAATCGCGACGACAGGCGCACGCCGTCGGTACGGAACACCATGCGCGGGTCGGGCGACCACCACAGGATCGGCTGACCGGCCGAATACCAAGGGAAGATACCGTTGCGATAGGCATTGAGTAGGCGGGTGGGGAACAGGTCGCCGCCGATCGCCAGCAGGCCGTCGGGTTGGCGCAACGCCTGTTCCGCCGGCGGGAACGGCGCCCCGGGTTCGGGCGAAAGCAGGAACGGGTGCTGGCTCATGCCGGTATTGTGCCGTCCCGGCTGCAGGAGCGCCCCTTGGGCGGCGCCGGAAAGCCCCATCGCGCCCAAGGGCGCTCCTACTTACAATCGATGCAGCAGTCGCACCAGGAGCGCGCATGGCCAATGTCGAACGCTACTGGGCGCGCCCGGCCGCCGAGGTACTGGCCGCGCTCGACTCGGGCGAAAATGGCTTGGCCGCCGATGCCGCAGGCGAGCGCCTGCAACGGTTCGGGCCGAACGCGCTGGCCGCCGGCAGCGCCAGGCCGTGGCTGCGGCTGCTGCTCGGCCGCTTCACCGATCCGCTGGTGGTGATCCTGGTGGTTGCCGCGGTGGTGTCGCTGATGGTGCAGGAGTGGGTCGATGCCTGGATCGTGCTCGGCATCGTGCTGCTGACCGCGGTGCTCGGTTTCGTCCAGGAATACCGCGCCTCGACCGCGGTGGAGGCGCTGCGGCGGCGGGTGACGGTGGCCGCCGACGTGATACGCGACGGTCGCCGGCAGTCGATCCCGGCCGAGCAGGTGGTGCCGGGCGACATCGTCGAACTGTCGGCCGGCGACCTGGTGCCGGCCGATGCGCGGGTGCTGCAGGCGCGCGACTGCTTCGTTAACCAGGCGATCCTGACCGGCGAGACGCTGCCGGTGGAGAAGCAGGCCGGCGAATGCGCCGCCGATGCGGCGCTGGCCGCGCGCGACAACTGCGTGTTCATGGGCACCTCGTTGCGCAGCGGCAGCGCGCGGGTGATGGTGGTCGATACCGGCCGGTCGAGCGTGTTCGGCGGCGTCGCCGATCGGCTGCGGCTGCGTCCGCCAGAGACCGAGTTCGAACGTGGCTTGCACCGCTTCGGCACGCTGCTGGTGCGGATGATGCTGGGCGTGGTGGTGGCGGTGCTGGCGATCAACCTGTTCCTGCACCGGCCGACGGTCGACACCCTGCTGTTCGCCGCCGCGCTGGCGGTGGGACTGTCGCCGGAACTGCTGCCGGCGATCCTGTCGATTACGCTTTCGCACGGCGCGCGGGCGATGGCGCGCGAAGGGGTGATCGTCAAGCGGCTCAACGCGATCGAGAACCTCGGCAGCATGGACGTGCTGTGCACCGACAAGACCGGCACCCTGACCCGCGGCGTGGTCGAACTGGACGGAGCCGTCGATGCGCAGGGCCGGCCCGCGCCGGAAGTGCTGCGCCTGGCGGTGTACAACGCCTGCCTGCAGACCGGCATCCGCAATGCGCTGGACGAGGCGGTGGCGGCGCGCGGCCAGCGCGAGGGCGTCGATGCGGCCGCGGCGCGCAAGATCGACGAGATCCCCTACGATTTCCAGCGCCGCCGGCTGAGCGTGGTGGTCGCGGCGGATGCGCCGGGCCAGGCGACGATGGTCACCAAGGGCGCGGTCGAGGACGTGTTCAACGCGTGCTCGACGGTGCTTGCCGAAGGCGGCGAAGCGTCGCTGGACGAGGCGCTGCGCACCGGGCTGATGCAGCGCTTCATGGATTGGAGCGCGCAGGGCTACCGCGTGCTGGCCGTCGCCACCCGGGACGTGCCGCTGCAGGAGAAGTACGCGCGCGAGGACGAGGCCGGCATGGCGCTGGCCGGGTTCCTGCTGTTCTTCGACCCGCCCGAGCCGCAGGTCGCCGCCACCCTGGCGGCGCTGGACGCGATGGGCGTGGACGTGAAGATCGTCACCGGCGACAACCGCTACGTCGCCCGCCACGTCGCCGAGGCCATCGGCATGCCGGTCGAAGGCGTGCTGACCGGCGCGGACATCCAGTCGATCAGCGACGAGGCGCTGTGGCAACGAGCGGCGCACACGACCCTGTTCGCCGAGGTCGAGCCGAACCAGAAGGAGCGCATCGTCTCGGCGCTGCGCAGGACCGGCCACGTGGTCGGCTACCTCGGCGACGGCATCAACGACGCGCCGGCGCTGCATGCGGCCGACGTCGGCATCTCGGTCGACACCGCGGTGGACGTGGCCAAGGAGGCGGCCGACTTCGTGCTGCTCAGGCACGACCTGGACGTGATCCGGCGCGGCATCGCCGAAGGCCGGCGCACCTTCGCCAACACCATCAAGTACATCTTCATTACCACCAGCGCCAACTTCGGCAACATGATCAGCATGGCGCTGGCCACGCTGTACCTGCCGTTCCTGCCGATGCTGGCCACCCAGATCCTGCTCAATAATTTCCTCTCCGACGTGCCGGCGATGGGCATCGCCGGCGACAACGTCGACCGCGGCTGGGTGGCGGCGCCGCACCGCTGGGACATCGGCCTGATCCGCCGCTCGATGCTGACCTTCGGCCTGCTCAGCACGGTGTTCGACCTGCTGACCTTCGTGGCCCTGCTGGCGCTGGCCGGCGGCGAGCCGGAGGTGTTCCGCACCGGCTGGTTCCTGGAGTCGCTGCTGACCGAACTGTGGATCCTGCTGGTGATCCGCACCTCGCTGCCGTTCTACCGCAGTCGCCCGGGCCGCTTCCTGGGCTGGGCGGTGGCGGCGATGACGCTGGTGGCATTGGCGCTGCCGTTCCTGCCGTGGGCTGGGTGGTTCGGTTTCGTGCCGTTGTCGCCGAAGGTGTTCGCGGCGCTGCTGGGCATCACCGTGCTGTACGTGGCGGTGTCGGAGGCGACCAAGCGGATGTTCTATCGCCACGCCGGCCTCGATGCCGCACCGCTGCGGCGCGCCGCCAAGGCTGTCTAGGCGGACCGGAAGGGCGAGTGCCGCGCCAGCGCTTCGGCGTAGCCGCGCACCGAACGCGCCTCGTCCCGACACCACCCGGCCAGCGCCTGGCGGAAATCCGGGTCGGCGATCCAGTGGCGGCTGCGCACCTGCGCTGGTAGAAAGCCGCGGGCGATCTTGTGCTCGCCCTGCGCGCCCGGTTCGAAGCGCGTTAGCCCTTCGCGCAGGCAGTAGTCGATGCCCTGGTAGTAGCAGGTCTCGAAGTGCAGGCCGGGCAGGGTGGCGGTCGCGCCCCAGTAGCGGCCGTACAGGGTGTCGCCGCCGCGCAGGCACAGCGCGCCGGCCACCGGTTCGCCGGCGTGTTCGGCCAGGAACATCACCAGCGCGCGCGGCATGGCGCGCGCCAGGTGCCGCAGGAACGCCAGGGTCAGCGCCGGCGAGTTGCCGTATTCGGCGAAGGTCTGCAGGTAGAAGCCGAACATCGCCGCTAGGTCGTCGTCGCCGGCCTCGTCGCCGTGCAGCGCGCGGAACGTCACGCCGGCGCGCGCCACCTTCGCGCGCTCCTGGCGGATGTTCTTGCGATGCTTGTGGTCCATCGCCGCGAGGAATCCGTCGAAGTCCCGCCAGCCGGCGTCGTTGCGCCAGTGGTACTGGACGTCGATGCGCGCCAGCCAATCGGCGTCGAAGGCGGCATCCTCGGCCTCGGTGTGGAAGTTGACGTGCGCCGAAGACAGGTCCAGATGCCGGGCTTCCCCGACGATGGCGGCCAGCAATGCGCGGCGCGCGCCGTCGTCCCGCGCCAGCAAGCGGGGGCCGGTCACGGGCGAGTAGGGCGCCGCGCCCAGCCACTTTGGGAAATAGTCCCGGCCGTAGCGCGCGTAGGCGTGCGCCCAGGCGTGGTCGAAGACGAATTCGCCGTGGGAATTGGTTTTCAGGTAGCCCGGGGCGGCGGCGACCAGTTCGTCGCTGTCCCACAAGGCGATGTGGTGCGGCGTCCAGCCCCAGTCCTCGCGCAGGCAGCCGGTTTGTTCGAGGCCGCACAGAAAAGCGTGGGCGACGAACGGATTGCGGCCATCGTGCAGCGCATCCCAGGCGGCGGCGGGGATGTCGGCGAGGCGATGGAATATGCCGATGGCGGCCATCTGCGGGTCGTCATCCCACGCAGGTGAGGATGACGGGCGGAATCAAGCGTGGAAGTCGAGCGTGCCCAGGTTGCTTTCCAGCCACCGTTCCGCATCCAGCGCCGCCATGCAGCCGAAGCCGGCGCTGGTGATCGCCTGCCGGTAGTGCTGGTCGGTGACGTCGCCGGCGGCGAACACGCCGGGGACATTGGTCGCGGTGGCGTTGCCGTCCAGGCCGGACCTGATCTTCAGGTAGCCGTTGGCCATGTCCAGTTGCCCCTCGAACAGCGAGGTGTTCGGCGTATGGCCGATGGCGACGAAGAAGCCGTGCACCGGGATGTCGCGGGTGCCGCCGTCCTGCACCGACTTGACCCGCACCCCGGTCACGCCGGCGTCGTCGCCGAGCACCTCGTCGACGGTGTGGTTCCAGACGAATTCGACCTTGCCTTCCTTTTCCTTGGCGAACAGGCGGTCCTGCAGGATCTTCTCCGACCGCAGGGTGTCGCGGCGGTGGATCAGGTAGACCTTGCTGGCGATGTTCGAGAGGTACAGCGCCTCCTCGACCGCGGTGTTGCCGCCGCCGATCACCGCGACTTCCTGGCCGCGGTAGAAGAAGCCGTCGCAGGTCGCGCAGGCGGAAACGCCGCGGCCCTTGAACTTCTCCTCCGACTCGATGCCCAGGTACTTCGCGGTCGCGCCGGTGGCGATGATCAGCGCATCGGCGGTGTAGACGCCGCCGTCGCCGGTCAGCGCGAATTTCCCGTCCTGGCGCCGCGACAGGTCGGCGCTGTGGATGTGGTCGAAGATGACCTCGGTGTCGAAGCGCTCGGCGTGCTCCTGCATCTGCGCCATCAGGCCGGGGCCTGCAGGTCGTGCGGGCCGCCGGGCCAGTTCTCGACTTCGGTGGTGGTCATCAACTGGCCGCCCTGCTGCAGGCCGGTGATCAGCACCGGCTTCAGGTTGGCGCGAGCGGCGTAGATGGCGGCGGTCCAGCCGGCGGGGCCGGAGCCCAGGATCAGGAGGCGGGCATGCTTCGGCGAGGGGGTGGAGGCGCTCATGTATACTCGAATGGAAGTGGAAAAGCGGGATGCACCGACGAAAGTGCATTGCGATTTTGCGAAGGATAGGGTGGCGTTGCCCGCCGTTCGAATCAAGGCGCAGGACCGGAACGCGCCGGTGCATGGCGACGAGGCGGGCGGATGCGAACCGCAGCCGGAATGATGGCTGTATTCCACCCGGAATCCGTTTATCATCAACAGCTAACAGGATATAGCTAAGGTTCGAGGCAAGGTGGCGAAACAGCTCCCGGAACGTGCGGCAGGCAAGGGTGCAGCGAACTCGGCCGCCCGCAAATCGTCATCGCCGCCGAATCCGCGCCGCCAGCGCATGTGGCGCGACATCGCCTTGATCGTGATCGCGCCGGTGCTGCTGTACCTGCTGGCCTGTCTGTTCACCTATTCGCCGGACGACCCGGGCTGGTCGCAGTCGGGCAGCCTGACCACGCCGATCCACAATCTCGGCGGCAAGGTCGGCGCGCTGCTGGCCGACTCGCTGCTGTCGCTGTGCGGCTACGTCGCCTTCCTGCTGCCGCTGATCCTGGGCGCGATCGCGTGGATCGCGCTGTTCGGCATGGATGCGGACGGCGACGGCGATGCCGACCTCGGTCCGGCGCTGCGGCTGGTCGGCATGGTCGGCTTCCTGATTTCGTCCACCGGCCTGCTGTACATGCGCGGCGTGCCGGCGGAACACTTCGCGGCCGGGCCGGGCGGCATCCTCGGCCGGCTGGTCGGCAGTTCGCTGGACTGGCTGTTCGGCAGCCTCGGCGGCAACCTGTTCCTGCTGGCGCTGTTCCTGGTGTCGGTCACGCTGGCGACGGGGCTGTCGTGGTTCGCGGTGATGGAGCGCATCGGCGGCTGGGTGCTGTCGCTGCCGGCGCTGTGGCGCCGCGGCGCCAAGCAGGCCGAGGAATGGCAGCAGACCCGGGTGCTGCGCGAGGAGCGCGAGGAAGTGCGCAAGGTCGACGCGGTGCAGCGCCTGCGCCGCGAGCCGGTGAAGATCGAGCCGCCGGCGCCGGCGGTGGTGGAGAAGAGCGACCGCGCCAAGCGCGAGCAGCAGATCCCGCTGTTCCACGGCACCGGCGGCGACGGCTCCGGCCTGCCGCCGCTGGCCCTGCTGGACGATCCCAAGCCGCAGGCCAAGGGCTATTCGGAAGAAACCCTGGAAACCCTGTCGCGGCAGATCGAGTTCAAGCTCAAGGATTTCCGCATCGACGCGCAGGTGGTCGGCGCCTATCCGGGGCCGGTGATCACGCGCTTCGAGATCGAGCCGGCGCCCGGCATCAAGGTCAGTTCGATCAGTTCGCTGGACAAGGACATCGCCCGCGGCCTGTCGGTGAAGTCGGTGCGCGTGGTCGACGTGATCCCGGGCAAGTCGGTGATCGGCCTGGAGATCCCGAACACCAGCCGCGAGATGATCTACCTCAGCGAGCTGCTGCGCTCGAAGGAATACGACAAGTCGGCCAGCCCGCTGACCCTGGCCCTGGGCAAGGACATCGCCGGCCGCCCGACCGTGGCCGACCTGGCGCGCATGCCGCACCTGCTGGTCGCCGGCACCACCGGCTCGGGCAAGTCGGTCGCGGTCAACGCGATGGTGCTGAGCCTGCTGTACAAGGCCACCCCGCAGGACCTGCGGATGCTGATGATCGACCCCAAGATGCTGGAGCTGTCGGTCTACCAGGGCATCCCGCACCTGCTGGCGCCGGTGGTCACCGACATGAAGGAGGCGGCCAATGGCCTGCGCTGGTGCGTGGCCGAGATGGAGCGCCGCTACAAGCTGATGAGCGCGGTCGGCGTGCGCAACCTGGCCGGCTTCAACAAGAAGGTCAAGGACGCGCAGGACGCCGGCCAGCCGCTGCTGGACCCGCTGTTCAAGGCCGCGCCGGACAGCCAGGAAGCGCCGCCGCCGCTGGAGCCGCTGCCGTTCATCGTCATCTTCATCGACGAATTCGCCGACATGATGATGATCGTCGGCAAGAAGGTCGAGGAACTGATCGCGCGCCTGGCGCAGAAAGCGCGCGCGGCCGGCATCCACCTGATCCTGGCCACCCAGCGCCCGTCGGTGGACGTCATCACCGGCCTGATCAAGGCCAACGTGCCCACCCGCATCGCCTTCCAGGTCAGTTCCAAGATCGACAGCCGCACCATCCTCGACCAGTCCGGCGCGGAGACCCTGCTCGGCAACGGCGACATGCTATACCTGCCGCCGGGCACGGCGATGCCGGAGCGCATCCACGGCGCCTTCGTCAGCGACGACGAGGTGCATCGCGTCGTCGAGCACATCAAGGCCAGCGGCCCGACCAGCTACATCGAGGGCGTGCTGGAGGAAGTGCAGACGATGGGCGACGGCGTGGTGGTCGGCGCGACCGGCCTGCCGGAAGCGGCGGGCGGCGACGATCCGGAGTCCGACCCGCTCTACGACCAGGCCGTGCAGATCGTCACCGAGACCCGCCGCGCCTCGATCTCCGGCGTGCAGCGACGGCTGAAGATCGGCTACAACCGCGCCGCGCGGCTGGTCGAGGCGATGGAGGCGGCCGGCGTGGTTTCGCCGCCGGAGCACAATGGCGACCGCACGGTGCTGGCGCCGCCGCCGAGATAGTCGTTCGTATTGTTCACGGTGATCCGACATGCATCGGTTTTCGACCGACGCATGTCGGGTCACGGCAACCCGAAAACCTGCGTGGGGACGAAATGCGTCGAATCCTGATACTGCTTGCGGTAATTTTCGCGGCGTCCACTGCGCATGCCGACGATACCGCTGGTTCGCAGCAGCAACCCGCCGTCCAGGAAGCCGCCAACAATTCCAGCTTCGTCCGCTACCGCGCCGATTACGAAGTGCGCGCCGACGCCAGCAGCGTCGAGACCGACGAATACGAAGTGCTGATCAAGACCAAGGCCGGCGTCGACGGCTGGAGCCAGGTGCGGCTGGACTACAGCGAGAAGATGGAAACGCTGGAAGTGCTTTCGGCCTATACGCTGACCCCGGACGGCCAGCGCCATGACGTTCCCGCCGACAAGATATACAGCCAGGAAAGCTATTCCGGCGCGTCGGCGGCGATGTACGCCGACCGCAAGGTCAAGGTCATCGTGTTCCCCAATCTCTCGCCGGGCACGCGGCTGGTCTACTCGTTCCGGAAGACCCAGAACACGCCGTACTTCCCCGGCTATTTCGGCCTGTGGGAGACCTTCAGCCGCCTGACCGAATACCAGGACGCCCGCATCAGCCTGACCGCGCCGAAGTGACCTGCCGATGCGCGTCTACGTCCGCGACGTGCAGGGCGGCGACAAGCCGGTGGTGAAGGACGGCGTCGCGCGCTGGTCGTGGCGCTACGCCAATCCGCAGCCGATGCAGATGCAGAACTGGAGCGCCGCGCCGTGGGAATTCAGCCCGACGGTCATGGCCAGCACCTACGCCGACTGGTCGGCGATGGGCCGCGCCTACCAGGTCAAGGCCGGCGAAGCCGCAAAGGTCACGCCCGCGGTGCAGGCGCGCGCCGACGAGATCACCCGCGGCATTGACGACCGTCGCGCGCAGGCCGCGGCGATCTACGAATGGGTGGCGAAGAACATCCGCTACGTCGCCGTGTACTTGGGCAACGGCGGGCTGGAGCCGAATCCGGCCGACAGCATCCTCGCCAACCATTACGGCGACTGCAAGGACCACGCCGTGATCCTGGAGGCGCTGCTCGCCGCGAAGGGCATCGCCAGCACCGCCGTGCTGATCGGCGCCGGCGGCGGACCGACGCTGCCGCCGGTGGCGGTGCTGGGCCGCTTCAACCATGCGATCAACTACCTGCCGGAATTCGATCTGTACCTGGATTCGACCAGCCCGTATGCGCGCTTCGGCCAGTTGCCCGGCAGCGACTTGGGCGCGCCGGTGGTGCATGCGGCCGACGGCAGGCTCGCGCGCACGCCGCGCAACGGCCCGGAGGTCAACGCGCAGTACGCGCTCACGCGCTTCGAGTTCACCGCCGGCGGCGACGTCGTCGGCCGCACCACGCTGCGCCAGGGTGCCAGCGCCGAAATCGGCTTGCGCGGCAGTTTCGCGCAACTGACCGCGCAGAACCGCAGCCGCGTGGAGGAATCGATCATCACCGGCTCCGGCTTCAACGGCAGCGGCCGGCTGGAACTGCAGGGCGATCCGCAGAATCTGGGCCGTCCGTTCGGCTACGCGTTCGACTTCGACGCCCGCGACTACGTCGATTTCGGCGTGGTCGGTGGCATGGCCCTGCCGGACATGCCCGGCGCCGATTCGATGCGCGGCATCTACGCCTCGGCCCCCGGCGAGACCAACCTGACGCCGTTCTACTGCGGCGAGAGCCTGCGCGAGGAGGACTACGAACTGGTCTTCCCGCCGGGCGTGCCGATCATCGCCATTCCCAAGAGCGAGCGTTTCGGCAACGCCGCCGGCGAATACGACGTGGCATGGGAAAGGGAAGGGCAGCGGGTGAAGGCGCGCCATCGCCTGCATCTCAACGCCATCCACGGCGACGACAAGCTGTGCCAGCCCGGTGACTACGCCGCCTTCCGTGAACTGTTCCAGCAGGTACGGCGCGGTTTCCGCGGGCAGATCGTCTACGGCGACCTGAAGACGGTGCAGGTGGCCGGCGAATCCGAATAGACCGGCTCCGCGAAGGGCCGGGCTCCGAAACGACAAGGGCAGCCTCGGCTGCCCTTGTCCCGTTGGCATCCTGCGGGCCGACGATCAAACCGCTTCGAAGATCCCCGCCGCACCCATGCCGGTGCCGATGCACATGGTCACCATGCCGTACTTCTTCTGGTGGCGGCGCAGGCCGTGGACCAGCGTCGCGGCGCGGATCGCGCCGGTGGCGCCCAGCGGGTGGCCCAGGGCGATCGCGCCGCCCAGCGGGTTGACCTTCGACGGGTCCAGCCCGCAATCGCGGATCACCGCCAGCGACTGCGCGGCGAAGGCTTCGTTCAGTTCGATCCAGTCCAACTGGTCCTGGCTCAGGCCGGCCTGCTTCAGCGCCTTCGGGATCGCCGCGATCGGGCCGATGCCCATCACTTCCGGGCGCACGCCGGCGACCGAGAAGCTGACGAAACGCGCCAGCGGGGTCAGGCCGTAGTCCCTGATCGCCTGTTCCGAGGCCAGCAACACCGCGCCGGCGCCGTCGCTCATCTGCGAGCTGTTGCCGGCGGTGACGCTGCCGCCGAACTGCTGGTTGCGGAACACCGTGCGCAGCTTGGCCAGGCCTTCCAGCGTGGTGTCCGGGCGCGGGCCTTCGTCGGTGTCGACCAACTTCTTCTTCAACTGGATGGCGTTGCCGGCGAGGTCGGGCACGTGCGACAGCACTTCGTACGGCGTGATTTCCTGCTTGAACTCGCCGGCCTGGATCGCAGCGATGGCCTTCTGGTGCGAGGCCAGCGCGAAGGCGTCCTGGTCCTCGCGGCTGACCTTCCACTCCTCGGCGACCTTTTCGGCGGTGATGCCCATGCCGTAGGCGATCGCGACGTTCTCGTCCTTGGCGAACACCTGCGGCGACAGCGCCACCTTGTTGCCCATCATCGGCACCATCGACATGCTCTCGGTGCCGCCGGCCAGCATCAGGTCGGCGTTGCCCAGGCGGATCTCGTTGGCGGCCAGCGCGATGGCCTGCACGCCGGAGGAGCAGAAGCGGTTGATGGTCTGCGCGGCGATGGTATTCGGCAGCCCGGCCAGCAGCACGCCGATGCGCGCCACGTTCATGCCTTGCTCGCCTTCGGGCATGGCGCAGCCGATCACGGCGTCGTCGATGCGGGAAACGTCGACGCCCGGCGCCTGCGCGACGACGCTCCTGAGCACGTGCGCCAGCAGTTCGTCGGGACGGGTGTTGCGGAACACGCCCTTCGGCGCCTTGCCGACCGGGGTGCGGGTGGCGGCGACGATGTAGGCGTCCTGGATCTGGTGGGTCATGGTCTTGTCTCTTTATAAGAAGGTGAGGATGTGAGGAGTGAGGAGCCGGCAGAAGCAAAAGCGCTTTGGCCGACTCCTTGCGCGCGCAGCGCGCCTTGCTTCCCCACTAGTTCCTGAGCGGCTTGCCGGTCTTCAGCATGTGTTCGATGCGCGCCTGCGTCTTCGGCTGCTGCGCCAGTTCGACGAAGTGCCTGCGTTCCAGCGTCAGCAGCCATTCCTCGTCGACGACGCTGCCGCGGTCGACCTCGCCACCGCACAATACGGTGGCGATGCGGCTGGCGATCTCGTAGTCGTATTCGCTGATGAAGCGGCCTTCCAGCATGTTGGCCAGCAGCATCTTGAAGGTGGCGATGCCGACGTCGCCGGCCACCTGGATGCGGCGGGCCGGCAGCGGCGGGCGATAGCCGGTTTCGGCCAGCGCCAGCGCTTCGGCCTTGGCGATGTACAGGGCCTCGTAGGCGTTGTACGCAACCTTGTCGCCGACGCGCAGCAGGCCCAGTTCCTTCGCTTCCAGTGCGGAAGTGGACACCTTGGCCATCGCGATGGTCTCGAACACCTTCTTCAGTTCGGCGAACACGTCGCCGCCCGGGCCGGCCGCCTGCGAGGCGCGCACCGCCAGTTCCTTCAGGCCGCCGCCGGCCGGCAGCAGGCCCACGCCGGCTTCGACCAGGCCGATGTAGCTTTCCAGCGAGGCGACCGTGCGCGCCGAGTGCATCTGGAACTCGCAGCCGCCGCCCAGCGCCAGGCCGCGCACCGCCGACACCACCGGCACCAGCGAATATTTGATGTGCTGGCTGGTGCGCTGGAAGTTGGCGACCATCGCCTCGAATTCGGCCACCTTGCCGGCCTGCAGCAGGCCCAGCGCGCCGGCCAGGTCGGCGCCGGCCGAGAACGGCTCCTTGTGCTGCCAGACCACCACGCCCTTGAACTTCTTCTCGGCGATGCCGATGGCTTCCTGGATGCCGTCCAGCACCGCGTCGGACACGGTGTTCATCTTGGTCTTGAAGCTGATGACGCCGACGCCGTCGCCGTCGGTCCACAGGCGGATGCCGTCGTTCTCGAACACGGTCTCGCCCTGCGGGAACACCTCGCCCAGCAGCGGGTCGGGGAAGCGCTGGCGCTTGTACACGTCCAGGCCGCTGCGCGGCAGCTTGGCGTTTTTCGCCGGGCTGTAGCTGCCCTCGGCGGTATGCACGCCGTCGCGGCCGTCGAACACCCAGTTCGGCAGCGGCGCATTGCTCATCGCCTTGCCGGCGACGATGTCGTCGGCGATCCACTGCGCCACCTGCTTCCAGCCGGCGGACTGCCAGGTCTCGAACGGGCCCAGCGACCAGCCGTAGCCCCAGCGGATCGCCAGGTCGACGTCGCGCGCGGTGTCGGCGATGTCGGCCAGGTGGTAGGCGCTGTAATGGAACAGGTCACGGAACACTGCCCACAGGAATTGCGCCTGCGGGTGCCGGCTTTCGCGCAGCTTCGCGAATTTCTCGGCCGGGTTGCGGGTCTTGAGGATCTCGACCACTTCCGGCGCGGCGGCGCGGTCGGCGGGCCGATAGTCCTGCTTGGCCACATCCAGCACCACGATGTCCTTGCCGACCTTGCGGAAGATGCCGGCCCCGGTCTTCTGGCCGAGCGCTCCCTTCTGAATCAGCGCGTCCAGCCACGCCGGCGACTTGAAGTAGGCGTGCCACGGATCGTCGGGCAGGGTGTCGGCCATGGTCTTGATGACGTGGGCCATGGTGTCCAGTCCCACCACGTCGGAAGTGCGGTAGGTCGCCGACTTCGGCCGGCCGATCAGCGGACCGGTCAGCGCGTCCACTTCGTCGAAGCCCAGCCCGAACTCGCCGGTATGGTGCGCCGTGGCCAGAATCGAGAACACGCCGATGCGGTTGCCGATGAAGTTCGGCGTGTCCTTGGCGTAGACCACGCCCTTGCCCAGGGTGCTGGTCAGGAAGGTTTCCAGGCCCTCCAGCACGGCGGCGTCGGTGCTGCGGGCCGGGATCAGTTCGGCCAGGTGCATGTAGCGCGGCGGGTTGAAGAAGTGCACGCCGCAGAAACGATGACGCATTTCCTCTGGAAGAACTTCCGCCAACTTGTTGATTCCCAAGCCGGAAGTATTGCTGGCGAGGATCGCGTGCGCGGGTACGAACGGGGCGATCTTCCGGTACAGGTCCTGCTTCCAGTCCATCCGTTCGGCGATGGCCTCGATGATCAGGTCGCAGCCCTTCAGCAGTTCCGCGCCAGTGTCGTAGTTGGCCGGCGTGATCGCCTCGGCCAGCGACCTGCTTGCCAGCGGAGCGGGGGACAGCTTGCCCAGGTTGGCGATGGCCTTGAGCACCACGCCGTTGGGATCGCCTTCCTTCGCGGGCAGGTCGAACAGGACCGTATCGACCCCGGCATTGGTCAGGTGCGCGGCGATCTGCGCGCCCATCACGCCGGCACCGAGGACCGCGACCCGCCGGACAAGTAGTTTCTCAGACATGTTCATCAACCCTTTGTTTATGAAGGAATTACTTTTGAATCCAACCCGTGCGTTCCGCCGGAAGCGGCCTACGCCGCTCCCGTCCTCAGTCCGGCGGCGGCGAAATGGATCAGTTCGCGCGCGGCGCGTTCGCGATGCGTCTTCTCGCTGACCCCGTCGGGGCGCCGGATCATGCCGAAATCGGCCATCGCATAGGTCAGCGCGCCGGAGATGAAATCCAGCCGCCAGTACAACTGTTCCTTGCCCAGTTCCGGCACGCAGGCGGCGATGGCGCGGGAGAACTCGCGCAGCACGTGGCCGTAATGGTCGGACAGGAAGCGGCGCAGGCCGTCGTTCTTCTCGGCGTAGGCGCGGGCGATCACCCGCACGAAGGCGCCGCCGCCCTGGCGATCCTGCGCCATCGCCAGCGCCGGTTCGACGAAAGCGGCCAGCACCGGCTCCAGTTCGCCCGGATGCCTTTCCCGGGCCTCGCGCAGGGCGCGCAGGCGCAGTTCGGTCATCTCGTCCATGCGCCGGCGGAACACCTCGTTGACCAGGTTCTCCTTGCTGCCGAAGTGGTAGTTGACCGCGGCGATGTTGACGTCGGCGCGGCTGGTCACCTGGCGCAGCGAGGTGCCGGCGAAGCCGTGCTGGGCGAATAGTTCCTCGGCCGCGCCGAGGATGCGGTCCTTGGTGGAGAAGTGGCTGGCTTGGGACATCTGGGATGGGCCTGAATCAAACGCTTGTTTGATTGTCCGCCGCCCGCCCGGCGCTTGTCATGCTGCAATGCGGCAAAACCCGTTCGCGGGCATTCCAAAGCGGTCATCGCCCGGTTACAATTCCACCTACGCAGTTCCGTCTAAGCCCGCGTTTTGACGCGGGTTTTTTTCATTGCTACCCTTCGGGCCTTCATTGCAGTGGCCCGCCCAACGGAGACATTCCCCATGGCGCTGGAGCGCACCCTGTCGATCGTCAAGCCCGATGCCGTCGCCAAGAACGTCATCGGCGAAATCTATTCGCGTTTCGAGAAGAACGGTCTGAAGATCGTCGCCGCGAAGATGAAGCATCTCTCGCGCCGCGAAGCCGAAGGTTTCTACGCCGTGCATCGCGAGCGCCCGTTCTTCAACGCGCTGGTCGAGTTCATGACTTCCGGCCCGGTCGCGATCCAGGTGCTGGAAGGCGAGAACGCCGTGCTCAAGCATCGCGAGATCCTCGGCGCCACCAACCCGAAGGACGCCGCGCCGGGCACCATCCGCGCCGACTTCGCCGACTCCATCGACGCCAACGCCGCGCACGGCTCGGATTCGGTCGAGAACGCGAACATCGAGATCGCGTACTTCTTCGCCGCCACCGAACTGTTCTCGCGCTGAGGGATGTAGTGAACAGACACGGGCTCGCTCCGATCGAACTGAAGCTGGCGGCGGATGCGCCGTCGCCGGCTTCTACGACCGTGGCCGCGCCCATGCCGGCAAGACAGAACCTGCTCGACCTCGACCGCGAGGGCCTGGAGAAATTCTTCGTCGAAACCCTCGGCGAACAGAAGTTCCGCGCCCACCAGGTGATGAAGTGGATCCACCACCGCTACGTCACCGACTTCGAGCAGATGACCGACCTGGGCAAGGCCCTGCGCGCCAAGCTGCACGAGCACGCCGAGGTCGTCGTCCCCAACGTCGTGTTCGACAAGCCTTCCGCCGACGGCACCCACAAGTGGCTGCTCGGCATGGGCGTGGACGGCAAGAACGCGGTCGAAACCGTCTACATCCCCGACAAGGGCCGCGGCACGCTGTGCGTGTCCTCGCAGGTCGGCTGCGGACTGAACTGCACGTTCTGCTCCACCGCGACGCAGGGCTTCAATCGCAACCTGACCACCGCCGAGATCATCGGCCAGGTCTGGATCACCGCCCGCCATCTCGGCAACGTCCCGGCGCAGAACCGCCGCCTTACCAACGTGGTGATGATGGGCATGGGCGAGCCGCTGATGAACTTCGACAACGTGGTGCGCGCGATGAACATCATGCGCGACGACCTGGGCTACGGCCTGGCCAGCAAGCGGGTGACGCTGTCGACCTCCGGCCTGGTGCCGATGATCGACCGGCTTTCGACCGAGACCGACGTGTCGCTGGCGGTGTCGTTGCATGCGCCCAACGACGAGCTGCGCGAGCAACTGGTGCCGCTGAACCGGAAATATCCGATCGCCGAGCTGATGGCCTCGTGCGTGCGCTGGCTGCGCCACAACCGCAAGCGCGATTCGGTGACCTTCGAATACACCCTGATGAAGGGCGTCAACGACCGCCCCGAGCATGCGCGCCAGTTGGCCCAGTTGATGCGCAGGTTCGGCAACGCCGCGCAGGCGAAGGACGCGGCCAAGATCAACCTGATCCCGTTCAACCCGTTCCCCGGCACCCGCTACGAGCGCGCGCCGGAGGAAGACATCCGCGCGTTCCAGAAGATACTGCTCGACGCCCAGGTGTTGACCATGGTCCGGCGCACCCGCGGCGACGACATCGACGCCGCCTGCGGCCAGTTGAAGGGGCAGGTGATGGACCGTACCCGCCGCCAGGCCGAATTCCGCCGCCGGCTGCAGGTACAGGAAGCAGGCCATGCGGCTGCGTGAGGCGCTGGCGCTGGCGGTCGCATTGTCGCTGGCGGCGACGGCCTGTTCGCGCCTGACCTTCATCCGCGCGCCGTCCAAGATCGAACGCTACGAATCGAAATCGCCGACGTACTCGGTGCACGACAGCGAGCAGACCAAGCGCCGGATGGCGACCCGCGAGCGCCTGCAACTGGCCACGCAGCGCCTGCAGGGCGGAGACGTCGCCACCGCCGAGCGCGAGGCGAAGCTGGTGCTGAAGGACGACCCGAATTCGTCCGGCGCGCACACGATCCTGGCGGTGGTCGCGCAGGGGCGCGGCGAGCAGAAGGCGGCCGGCGAGCACTACCGGCGCGCCGCCGAACTGGCGCCGGCCGACGGCGGCAGCCTGAACAACTACGGCGCCTGGCTGTGCGGCAACGGCTATCCGGCCGAGGCGCTGGTGTGGTTCGACCGTGCCATCGCCGCGCCGGGCTACGCGACCCCGGGCGCCGCCCTGGCCAACGCCGGCGGCTGCGCATTGAAGGCCGGACAGTACGAACGCGCCGGGCGCGACCTGCGCAAGGCGCTCGAATACGATCCGACCAACGCCTATGCGCTGGCCTCGATGGCGGAAAGCGAATACCGCCAGGGTCGCTATTTCGAAGCGAGAGCGTTCACAGAACGCAGGCTTGCGGCTGCACCCGCCAATCCAGGCGTGTTACAACTCGCCAGCAGCATAGAAGAAGCGCTTGGCGACAAGGCTGCCGCCAGCCGGTACGCACAGCGGTTGAGGGCGGAATTCCCGGACGCCGCGAACACCAACGACAATGCCCTTGGGGGGGCATCCACGCCATGAATGCTGATTCGTTGCCCATCGAGCCCCGCCAGAGCGGGGAGACGGGAAGCGCCGGTTCGGGGATCGGCGCGTTGCTGCGCGAGGCCCGCGAACGCGGCGGCTTGAGCCTGCAGGACGTCGGCCAGAAGCTGAAGATGCAGGTCCGCGTGCTGGAGTCGCTGGAAAACGAGCGCTGGGAGAAGCTCGGCGCTCCGGTCTTCGTCCGCGGCCAATTGCGCAGCTACGCGAGGCTGCTCAAGGTCGACGTCGAGCCGTTCCTGCAGCAGTTCCAGGCGCAGGCCCTGCAGCCGACCGAACTGGTCAGCCACACCCACACCCCGCATTACCAGCGCCTGCTGGAGAACCTCGGCCGCCGTTCGTTGTACGTCGCGATCACGCTGTGCTTCTTCGCCGTCCCGGCGTCGTGGCTGATCAAGCAATATTCGGCCGGCGAACGCCCGCAGGCGATCGCGCCGCTGGATCTCGGGGCCGCCGATCCCGCGGCCACGGCGCCGGAACGGATCCAGCCCGAACCCGCCGCGCCGATCACGGCCTCGCTGGCGCCGTTGCCGCGCGCCGCGGCGCCGGCGCTGAGCCTGCGCATGAACGGCGAAAGCTGGGTGCACGTCATCGCCCCGGACGGCCATACCGTCGAACAGGGCCTGGTCAAGGCCGGCGAACAGCGCAACTACGCCGCCGGTCAAGTGGGGCGCGTGGTGATCGGCAACGCCACCGCGGTCGAGGTTCAGCAAGCCGGTAGTACGGTGGACACCACGCCGTACCAGCGCGCGAACGTCGCCCGCTTTGCGGTATCCTTTGACGGTTCCCTGTCGCCGTCCGCCGACTGATCCGAAGTCGCCGGGCCGCGCCCGGGAGCGATGACTTCAACCGGAACCCGGTCCCCGTCGCGGCGGGGACGCAGCAGAAGAACGCATGGCGATCGACGACCTGCTTGACGAACACGAACAAGGCGAACGCGTCCGCAATTGGCTGAGGAACAACGGCATCGGCCTGATCGCCGGCATCGCGCTGGGACTGGCGGTGATCTTCGGCTGGCAATGGTGGCAGCAGCGCCAGCAGCAACAGAACGCAGAGGCCTACCGCGACTACCAGGCCGCGCTGGACAGCCTGCAGGACAAGGACGGCAAGCCGGCCGACCTGAAGCAGGCGCAGGCCGCCGTGGCGAAGCTGGGCGCGAAGGATGGCGTGTACGGCGATCTGGCCGCATTGCGCCTGGTCCAGGCCCAGGTCGACGCCGGCCAGACCGACGCCGCCGTCGCCACCTTGCAGGCGCTCAAGCCCGACCCCTCGCTGCAGCCGCTGGTCAACCTGCGCCTGGCGCGCCTGCTGACCGAAACCGGCAAGCCCGACCAGGCACTTAAGCTGCTCGGCGACGCCCAGGACCCGTCTTCGCTGGAAGCCCGCGGCGACGCGCTGCTGGCCGCCGGCAAGCGCGACGAAGCGCGCGACATCTATCTGAAGGCCCTGACCGGCATGGACGTGGCCTCGCCGCAGCGCCGGCTGGTCGAACTCAAGCTCACCGACGTCGGCGGCACCCCGCCCAAGCCCGCGGAGTCCGTCTGATGAAAACCTCTTCCCCGTTCGTGCGCGGCGCTTCGGTGCTGCTGATGGCGGCCGCATTGGCGTCGTGCAGCACGGTCAAGGGCTGGTTCTCCAATGCGGACAGCCCCAAGGCCCAGGAAAAGAAAGCCTCCGAGCCGGTCAAGCTGGCCGATTTCACCGCCACCGCGCATCCGACCAAGGTCTGGAAGACCAGCGTCGGCCACGGCGAAAAGCACCTCGGCCTGGGCCAGGTCCCGGCAGTGGCCGACGGCCGCGTCTACGCCGCGGGCGCCGACGGCAGCGTGTTTGCGCTCGACCTGCAGACCGGACGCGAAGTCTGGCGCTACAAGCCGGAGAAGCGCCGCAAGTTCAGCGAGGCCGAGCAGGCCAAGCTGCTGGCTTCCGAGGACCAGTTGCCCGATTTCTCCGGCGACGATCCTAAGGAACAGACCAAGGCCGACGAGCAGCGCACCAAGCAGCAGCTGAAGGCGGCCAAGATGGAGCGCAAGCTGGCCAAGAAGCTGGCCAAGAAGATGGCCAAGGAAAAGCTGGAGTGGCGTTTCACCGGCGGCCCCGGCGCCGGCGACGGCCTGGTCGTGATCGGCACCCTCGACGGCCAGGTGGTCGCGCTGGATGCGGCCAGCGGCGAGGAAAAATGGCACGCCAAGGTGCCCAACGAGGTGATCGCCGCGCCGGTGATCGGCCAGGGCTACGTGCTGGTGCGCAGCAACGACGGCGCGGTCAGCGCCTTCGACGCCGCCACCGGCGAGCGCCGCTGGATTTCCCAGCGCGAATTGCCCAGCCTGACCGTGCGCGGCAACGGTTCGCTGACCCTCGGCCCGAACCTGGTGTTCTCCGGCAACGACGACGGCACCGTCAGCGCCCTGTCGCTGAGCGATGGCCGCACCCTGTGGGAACAGGCGGTCGGCCTGCCCGAGGGCCGCAGCGAACTGGACCGCATGGCCGACGTCGACGCCGCGCCGGTGCTGGACGGCGTCACCCTGTACGCGAGCAGCTACAAGAAGGAAACCGTCGCCCTCGACGGCCCCAGCGGGCGTCCGCTGTGGGTGCGCGACAACGGCGGCGGCGGCGGTGTGGGCATGTCCGCCAGTGCGGTGGTCGTGTCCGATCCCGGCGGCGTGGTCTGGGCGCTGGACAAGAACAGCGGCGGCGCATTGTGGTCGAATTCGAACCTGGCCCGCCGTTCGCTGACCGCGCCCACGGTGCAGGGCGACTACGCGGTGGTCGGCGACTACGACGGCTACGTGCACTGGCTGCGACTGGACGACGGCGAGATCGCCGCGCGCGCGCGCGTCGGCGGCGACCCGGTGCGCGCCAAGCCGGTGCTGGCCGGCGACCTGCTGCTGGTGCAGAACACCGAAGGCGAAGTGACGGCGTTCCGCCTGCAGTAAAGCCGAGGACGGGAAACTCAGGGGATGATGCGGCCGGGGCGGATTCGCCCCGGTTTGCTTTCCGGGTTTCGCATGTCCCCGCCAACCCTGTTAACGTCGCCGCGTCCGTCCGATTCCCGTTTCCCATTCCCGGTCTTGCCCATGCTGCCCCTCGTCGCCCTCGTCGGCCGCCCCAACGTCGGCAAGTCCACGCTGTTCAACGCGCTGACCCGCAGCCGCGACGCGCTGGTCCACGACCAGCCGGGCGTGACCCGCGATCGCCACTACGGTGTGTGCCGGCTGCGCGAAAACCGCCACTTCGCCGTGGTCGATACCGGCGGCATCGCCGGCGTGGACGAAGGGCTGGCCGGCGCGACCGCGAAGCAGGCCCGCGCCGCCGCCGAGGAGGCCGACCTGGTGCTGTTCGTCGTCGACGGCCGCGAGGGTGCCAGCGCGCTGGACGACGACATCCTGCGCTGGCTGCGCAAGGCGGCGCGGCCCACGCTGCTGGTCGTCAACAAGATCGACGGCATGAACGAGTCCGTCGTGCGCGCCGATTTCGCCCGCTACGGTTTTGCCGACACCCTCACGGTTTCCGCCGCGCACCGGCAGGGCATCGACGACCTGATCGACGAAGTGCTGGAACGGCTGCCGGAGCAGGGCGAAGCCGAAGTCCCCGACGAGGATCCGGAGCGCATGCGCATCGCCTTCGTCGGCCGCCCCAACGTCGGCAAGTCGACCCTGGTCAACCGGCTGCTGGGCGAGGAACGCATGATCGCCTCGGAAGTGCCGGGCACCACCCGCGATTCGATCGCGGTCGACCTGGAACGCGACGGCCGCAAGTACCGGCTGGTCGACACCGCCGGCCTGCGCCGCAAGTCGCGCGTGGACGAGGCGGTGGAGAAGTTCTCCATCGTCAAGACCTTGCAGGCGATCGAGCAGTGCCAGGTCGCGGTGCTGCTGCTGGACGCCAGCGAAGGCGTCACCGACCAGGACGCCAGCGTGCTGGGCGCCATCCTCGACGCCGGCCGCGCGCTGGTGGTCGCGGTCAACAAGTGGGACGGGCTGACGACCTACCAGCGCGAGCAGGCGCAGCAGTTGCTGTCGCTGAAGCTGGGGTTCGTCGACTGGGCCGAGGCGGTGACCATTTCCGCCAAGCACGGCTCCGGCCTGCGCGAACTGTTCCGCGCCATCCACCGCGCGCACGCCTCGGCGATCCGCGAGTTCGGCACCAGCGAGGCCAACAAGGCGCTGGAGATCGCGGTCGCCTCCAACCCGCCGCCGAGCATCCGCGGCCACGTCTCCAAGCTGCGTTTCGTGCATCCGGGCGGCAGCAACCCGCCGACCTTCGTCGTCCACGGCACCCGCCTGAAGGTGCTGCCGGATTCGTACCGGCGCTACCTGGAGAACTTCTTCCGCAAGCGCTTCAAGCTGGTCGGCACGCCGGTGCAGTTCGTGTTCAAGGAAGGCGTGAATCCCTATGAAGGCAGGAAGAACGTGCTGACCGAGCGCCAGATCGCCAGCAAGCGGCGTCTGATGCGGCATGTGAAACGCAAGTAGGGCGGCCGCTGGCCCGGCCGCGCGCCATCCTCGTGCGGGTACCCTGATCGCGGATTGACCGGATTCGCGGGCCGAAACCCGCGCTACGGCACGCTGTCAGTAATGCTTCGCGTCCGGATCATAGATGGTGGCCTGGCGGGCGATCATCGTCCATGCGCCGTCGGCGTATTGCCAGACGTTGGTGCTGCGGCGGTGGATCGTCTTGCCCTTTTCGGGGCCGAAGTCGGGGACGTAGGTATCTTCGCCCATGCTGACGGCGACGTTGCCGTAGAACTCGATCCTTTCCGGCGTGGACTTGTAGCCGTCCTCGTAGTCCAGTTGGCCGCGCTTCATCGCATCGAAGATTTCGGTCCGGGTCAGCACATGGTTGTTGGGGCCGTTGACCAGCAGTTTCGGCGACCAGAGTTTCTCCAGCGCCGGGATGTCGTGCTCGGCGATCGCCTTGCCGACCGCGGCGCCGGCAGCGGCCAGTTTCTTCTTCGCTTCGACATCCAGATCCTGCGCGTGCGCGCCGAACAGGCACGCCATCGCCAGCGCGAACACCGCGAATTGCTTCAACATGGGGGAGCCTCCGGGGGTGAGGGTTTCATGAACCGGCCTCGGGAATTCACCCGTGGGCCGTGTCGAAAGAAACAACGTTCGATATTCGCCGGGACGGCCATGTCCCGCTTCCGCGGGCGATAATATCCACATGGCCTCCCTCGAAATCCCCCCGCTGGAAGCCCTGCGCCGGCTCGCCCGCGGCGCGGTGCTGGTGGACGTGCGCGAAGACCACGAGCGCGCCGCGGGCCAGGCCGAAGGCGCGCTGGGCGTGGCCCGGGCCGAACTGGAAGCGCACCCGGACGACTTCCTGCCCGGGCGCGACGCCGAAGTCCTGCTGATCTGCCAGGGCGGCAGGCGTTCGCTGGAATGCGCGGAGAAACTGCTGGCCGACGGCTACGGCAAGGTGCATTCGGTCGCAGGCGGCACCTCGCGCTGGATCGCCGAGGGCCTGCCGGTGACGAAGCCGGAACTGGACGCCGACGCGCGCGATTTCAACGAACGTTATTCGCGGCATCTGCTACTGCCGGAGGTCGGCGTCGAAGGGCAGAAGAAACTGGAGGCCTCGCGCGTGCTGCTGGTCGGCGCGGGCGGGCTGGGTTCGCCCGCGGGCATGTACCTGGCGGCGGCGGGCGTGGGCCATGTCCGCCTCGCCGACGACGACGTGGTGGACAAGTCCAACCTGCAGCGGCAGATCCTGCACACCGAGGCGCGCATCGGCGCGGCGAAGGTGGCTTCCGCCGCGCAGGCGCTGTCGGCGCTGAATCCGCGCACGCGGGTCGAGGCCGTCGCCGAGCGGGTGACGTCGGAGAACGTCGAACGCCTGCTCGACGGCGTCGACGTGGTCGTCGACGGCGCCGACAACTTCCCGGCGCGCTACCTGCTCAACGATGCCTGCGTGAAGCTGGGCAAGCCGCTGGTGTACGGCGCGGTGCAGCGTTTCGAGGGGCAGGTGAGCGTGTTCGACGCCGGCCGCCATCGCGGCGATTGCCCGTGCTACCGCTGCCTGTTCCCGGAACCGCCGCCGCCGGAGTTCGCGCCCAACTGCGCCGAAGCCGGCGTGCTGGGCGTGCTGCCGGGCGTGATCGGCCTGTTGCAGGCCAGCGAGGCGCTCAAGCTGCTGCTGGGCCTCGGCGAGCCGCTGGCCGGGCGGTTGCTGCATTTCGATGCGCTGGCGATGCGTTTCCGCGAGGTCCGCGTGCTGCCGGACCCCGATTGCCCGGTCTGTGCGCCCGGGCGCGAATTCCCCGGCTATATCGACTACCAGGCCTTCTGTTCGGCAAACTGAGCCCTCCGGCCGCCTGCCGTCGCGGCCGGCAAAGCCATATCGCCCCCGGAATGGCCGCCTGCGGCCGGGACACAAGGAGTTCGTGGAATGCGCCGATTGCTTCTGCTGTGCCTGACCAGCCTGTTCGCCGCGCCGGTGTTTGCCGCCGATCCGTGCCCGCTGCTGCGGGCGCAGGCCGCCTCGACCGATACCGCCACCCGCATCGCCGCGATCGCGTGCAAGGAGAACCAGGACTGGTTCCGCCCGTTCATCGACGAGAACGGCCGCAGCGGCGGACTGGTGACCTACGAAGCCGAGAACAGCCTGCTGGCCGACGGCTCCGAAGCCTGGCGCAAGGTCGCCGGCTACTGGAACGGCAGCGGGGTGCTGGCATCGGTCGGCAACCGCGCCGGGGCCGGCGAATGTGCCTACGCGGCGACGATGCCGTACCCGTCGCCGGCGTGCCGCTCCTTCATCATCGATACGCCGTGGTCGGCGGCGTTCGTCTCGTGGGTGATGGCGCAGGCCGGCCTGCCGGGCTTCCGCCGTTCGGCCAGCCATGTGGACTACGTGCGCCAGGCCTACCGCGATCCGGCGCAGAGCCCGTACCGGATACAGGCGCCGCAGAGCGGCAAGCCGGCGCCGGGCGACCTGCTGTGCTACGTGCGGGCGGCGTCGCGCATATTCGGCTATGGCGACCTGGCGACCCTGCTCAGCCTGCCCGACAGCTACGGCCTGGCGATGCACTGCGACATCGTGGTCGCCGCGACGCCGGGCGGATTGGCGTACCTGGTCGGTGGCAATGTGCAGCAGACGGTGACGCTGCGGATGCTGAAGCTGGACGCGCGCGGCTATTTCGCCGAACTGCCCGCGCGCACGCTGGCCGACCCGGAATGCAGCCCGGACGCCCCGGCCAACTGCAACGGCAACCGCCAGGACTGGGCGGTGATGCTGAAACTGCGGCCGCCCGCGGAACTGGCGCAGTTGGCGCCGCCGCCGCCGGTTGCCGCGCCGGGACAGCCGGCCGCGCCGAGCCGCTGCGTCGAGGTCGCCGGCGGGATGCAGGTGTGTTCGTCCAGTTCTTCTGCGCCGGCGACGGATCCGCAGCCGCAGACAACGCCGCAACCGCAACCGTGAGCACAGCATGAGCGCCGAAGTCGACGGCAACCAACTGGTCAAGGTGGTCGCGCTGCTCGGCGCGGCGGTGGTGATGGTGCCGATCTTCCGCCGGCTGGGACTGGGTTCGGTGCTGGGCTACCTGGCCGCCGGCCTGCTGATCGGGCCGTTCGGGCTGGGCTGGTTCTCCGAGCCACAGGCGATCCTGCACGTCGCCGAGCTCGGCGTGGTGATGTTCCTGTTCGTGATCGGGCTGGAAATGCGCCCTTCGCACCTGTGGGGCATGCGCCGGCAGATCTTCGGCCTGGGCGCGCTGCAGATCGCTGCCTGCACCGTGGCGCTGACCGTGCTGGGTCGGCTGTTCGGCTTCGCCTGGCCGGTGGCCTTCATCGGCGCGGCCGGCTTCGTGCTGACCTCGACCGCGATCGTGATGCAACTGCTCGGCGAGCGCGGCGACATCGCCCTGCCGCGCGGGCAGAAGATCGTCGCGATCCTGCTGTTCGAGGACCTGCTGATCGTGCCGCTGCTGGCGACGGTGGCGCTGATGTCGCCGGTGGTCGGCGGCGAGCACGGCGTGCCGTGGGCCAAGCTGGGGATCGGCGCGGCGGCGCTGGCCGGACTGGTCGCCGCCGGCGTCTGGCTGCTGAACCCGCTGTTCCGCATCCTGGCCGCGGCCAAGGCGCGCGAAGTGATGACCGCCGCCGCGCTGCTGGTGGTGCTGGGCGCGGCGTTGCTGATGCAGATCGGCGGCCTGTCGATGGCGATGGGCGCGTTCCTGGCCGGCGTGCTGTTGTCCGAATCGACGTTCCGCCACCAGATCGAAGCCGACATCGAGCCGTTCCGCGGCATCCTCCTGGGCCTGTTCTTCCTCGGCGTAGGCATGTCGCTGGACCTGGGCGTGGTGGCGCGCAACTGGCCGCTGATCGCGGCTGGCGTGGCGGCGATGATGCTGGTCAAGTCGCTGTGCGTGTACGCGGTGGCGCGCTTGACCCATAGCACGCACGGCGAGGCGCTGGATCGCGCGGTGCTGATGGCGCAGGGCGGCGAATTCGCCTTCGTGCTGTTCTCCGCGGCGGCGGCGGCGCGGGTGATCGCCGCCGAGGTCAACGCCAACCTGACCGCGATCGTGGTGCTGTCGATGGCGCTGACGCCGCTGGCCGTGCTGGCGGTGCGGCGCTTGACGCCGAAGGCGGCGCAGTCGCTGGAGGGCGTCGAGGCGGTCGATGGCCAGACCGGCAGCGTGCTGATCATCGGCTTCGGCCGCTTCGGCCAGGTGATGAGCCAGTCGCTGCTGGCGCGCGACGTGGACGTGACCATCATCGACACCGACATCGAGATGATCCAGAGCGCGGCCGAATTCGGCTTCAAGGTCTACTACGGCGACGGCGCCCGGCTGGACGTGCTGCGCGCGTCCGGTGCGGAAACCGCCCGCGCCATCGCGATCTGCGCCGACGACCGCGAGGCGACCGACCGCATCGTCGAGCTGGCCAGGCACGAATTCCCGCAGGCGAAGCTGCTGGCGCGCTCCTACGACCGCGAGCATTCGCTGAGGCTGGTCGGCGCCGGGGTCGATTTCCAGATCCGCGAAACCTTCGAGTCGGCGGTTGAATTCGGCCGCGCCGCGCTGCTGGAACTGGGCGTGCCGGAAGACGAGGCCGACCAGGTCGCGGCGCAGGTGCGCGAACTGGATCGCGAGCGTTTCCAGTTGGAAACCGCGGCCGGCGACGTGCGCGCCGGGCGTCCGCTGATCATCGGCAATACCGCGCCGGCCACGCCCACCCCGTTCACCGCGCCCAGGCGCGAGGGCCGGGCGCTGAATCCCGAGGCCGAAGACGCGATCCGCGACGGGGACGGGTAGGGCGCGTCATCCATCCCCGGACAGGCCGCCTACACGCGCCGCCGCGAATCGGGGAAAATGCGCGTTCGATCCCCGCGAACTCGCCCATGACCGCCCGCATCCTCGATGGCAAGCGCATCGCCGAAGACCTGCTCGACGAACTGAAGGTCCGCGTCGATGCGCGCCTGGCCGCCGGCAAATCGCGCCCGGGGCTGGCGGTGGTCCTGGTCGGCGGCGACCCGGCCAGCGCGGTCTACGTACGCAACAAGCGCCGCGCGGCGGAGAAGGTCGGCATCGAGGCCTTCGACTTCGACCTGCCCGAAGGCGCAACCGAGGCCGAGCTGCTGGCGCTGATCGACCGGCTCAACGCCGATTCCAGGGTCCACGGCATCCTGATCCAGTTGCCGCTGCCGGGCATTCCCGACGCCAGCCGCCTGATCGAGCGCATCGATCCGCGCAAGGACGTGGACGGCTTCCACCCGGCCAACGTCGGACACCTGGCGCTGCGCCAGTTCGGCCTGCGTCCGTGCACGCCGCGCGGCATCGTCACCCTGCTGGCGCATACCGACCAGCCGGTGCGCGGCCGCAACGCCACGATCGTAGGCGTCAGCAACCACGTCGGCCGGCCGATGGCGCTGGAACTGCTGATCGCCGGCTGCACCGTCACCAGTTGCCACAAGTTCACCCCGCGTCCGGTACTGGAAGCCCGCGTCCGCGACGCCGACATCCTGGTGGTCGCGGTGGGGCGGCCGGATATCGTGCCCGGCGAATGGGTCAAACCGGGCGCGGTGGTCATCGACGTCGGCATCAACCGCCTCGACGACGGCCGCCTGGTCGGCGACGTCGGCTACGCCGCGGCCGCCGAACGGGCAAGCTGGATCACCCCGGTCCCGGGCGGGGTCGGGCCGATGACCGTGGCGACGCTGATGCAGAACACGCTGGAAGCGGCCGAATCGGCCTCGTAGGAGCGGCGTGAGCCGCGAGGAAGCTTCCTCCGTTCGCGGCTCACGCCGCTCCTGCGCGATAACGGCAACGGTCCATTGCGCTGGAAGCGGCAGGAAATTCCGCCCCGGAAGCGGTAGAATTACGTGCTTCCCCAACTCTCCCGGGACCCGCCGATGCTCCGCATCCAGGCCGAAGCACTGACCTACGACGACGTTTCCCTCGTCCCCGCGCATTCCACCGTCCTGCCCAAGGACGTCTCGCTGGAAACCCGTCTGACCCGCGGCCTCAAGCTGAAGCTGCCGATCGTTTCCGCGGCGATGGACACGGTCACCGAGGCCCGCCTGGCGATCGCGATGGCGCAACTGGGCGGCATCGGCATCGTGCACAAGAACCTGACCGTCGAGCAGCAGGCCGCCGAGGTCGCCAAGGTCAAGAAGTTCGAGGCCGGCGTCATCAAGGACCCGTTCACCGTCGGCCCGAACACCACGATCGGCGACGTGCTCAAGCTGACCCGCGCGCGCAACATCTCCGGCGTGCCGGTGGTGGACGACGGCGGGCAACTGGTCGGCATCGTCACCAGCCGCGACATGCGCTTCGAGAAGAAGCTCGACGACCCGGTCCGCCACATCATGACCAAGAAGGACCGCCTGGTCACGGTCAAGGAAGGCGCCAGCGACGAGGAAGTGCTGGACCTGCTGCACAAGCACCGCATCGAGAAGGTGCTGGTGGTCAACGACGAATTCGCGCTGCGCGGCCTGGTCACGGTCAAGGACATCCAGAAGAAGACCGACAACCCGAACGCGGCCAAGGACGCGTCGCACCGGCTGATGGTCGGCGCGGCGGTCGGCGTCGGCGGCGACACCGAGCAGCGCATCGAGGCGCTGGTCGCGGCGGGCGTGGACGTGGTCATCGTCGATACCGCGCACGGCCATTCGCAGGGCGTGATCGAGCGCGTGGCCTGGGTCAAGAAGACCTTCCCGCAGTTGCAGGTCGTCGGCGGCAACATCGTCACCGGCGACGCCGCGCTGGCGCTGATGGACGCCGGCGCGGATGCGGTCAAGGTCGGCGTCGGCCCTGGTTCCATTTGCACCACGCGCATGGTCGCCGGCGTCGGCGTGCCGCAGGTGACGGCGGTGGACATGGTCGCCGAGGCCCTGCAGGACCGCATCCCGCTGATCGCCGACGGCGGCATCCGCTATTCCGGCGACCTCGGCAAGGCGATCGCCGCCGGCGCGTCGACGGTGATGATCGGCGGCCTGTTCGCCGGCACCGAGGAAGCGCCGGGCGAGGTGGAACTGTTCCAGGGCCGCAGCTACAAGAGCTACCGCGGCATGGGCAGCCTGGGCGCGATGGAGAAGGGCAGCAAGGACCGCTATTTCCAGGACGCGTCCGACGCGGACAAGCTAGTGCCGGAAGGCATCGAAGGCCGCGTGCCGTACCGCGGTCCGGTCGGCGGCATCATCCACCAGTTGGTCGGCGGCTTGCGCGCGACGATGGGCTACGTCGGCTGCGCCACCATCGAGGAAATGCGCCGCAAGCCGAAGTTCGTGAAGATCACCGGCGCGGGACAGCGCGAATCGCATGTCCACGACGTGCAGATCACCAAGGAGCCGCCGAATTACCGGATGGGGTGAGTCATGCCTAGCCCGGCGTACATCAAAAGAAGGTCGTTACTGAATCGTCGTTTCCTGGCGATCTTCTTCGCTGGGTTGTTTGGTGTGTTTATTGGATTTCTGGCGCAAAATCTGCAATGGAGAGGGCTTCTTATTGTCAGTTTCTGGTTTGTAGTTTTGTGCATCTTGTCGGGTGGCTATCAAATATTCGCAATGTTTGCTGCTCAATTCCAAAGTAAATATAAATAGCCCGCCGCCGATGACGTCCAATATCCACAGCGACAAAATCCTCATCCTCGACTTCGGCGCGCAGTACACGCAACTGATCGCGCGCCGCATCCGCGAGATCGGCGTCTACTGCGAAATCTGGGCCTGGGACCACGACCCGGCCGAGATCGCGAAGTTCGGCGCCAAGGGCATCATCCTGTCCGGCGGTCCCGAATCGACCACGCAGGCGAACGCACCGGCCGCACCGCAGGAGGTCTTCGATTCCAACCTGCCGCTGCTAGGCATCTGCTACGGCATGCAGACGCTGGCTGCGCAACTGGGCGGTGCGACCGAGGCCGCCGACCAGCGCGAGTTCGGCCACGCCGAGGTCGAAATCGTTTCTGCCGACAAGTTGTTCGCCGGCCTGTCCGACCACGGCGGCAAACCCGTCATCGACGTGTGGATGAGCCACGGCGACCACGTCGCCAAGGCGCCGCCGGGCTTCGCCGTCACCGCCGTCACCGACCGCATCCCGGTCGCGGCGATGAGCAACGAAGCCAAGAACTGGTACGGCGTGCAGTTCCACCCGGAAGTCACGCATACCAAGCAGGGCCAGGAACTGCTGCGCCGCTTCGTCGTCGACGTTTGCGGCTGCAAGACGCTGTGGACGGCGGCGAACATCATCGAGGACCAGGTCCAGTGCGTGCGCGAACAGGTGGGTTCCGACGAAGTGATCCTGGGCCTGTCCGGCGGCGTGGATTCCTCGGTAGTCGCCGCACTGCTGCACAAGGCCATCGGCGACCAGTTGACCTGCGTATTCGTCGACACCGGCCTGCTTCGCTGGCAGGAAGGCGATCAGGTGATGGCGACCATGGCCGAGCACATGGGCGTGAAGGTGATCCGCGTCAACGCCGCCGACCGCTATTTCAAGGCCTTGCAGGGCGTCGGCGATCCGGAAGCCAAGCGCAAGATCATCGGCAACCTGTTCGTCGAGATCTTCGACGAGGAATCGGCGAAGCTGAAGAACGCGAAGTGGTTGGCGCAGGGCACCATCTACCCGGACGTAATCGAAAGCGCGGGCAGCAAGACCGGCAAGGCCCACGTCATCAAGAGCCACCACAACGTCGGCGGCTTGCCCGAGGACATGAAGCTGAAGCTGGTCGAGCCGCTGCGCGAACTGTTCAAGGATGAAGTCCGCCGCCTCGGCGTCGAACTCGGCCTGCCGCGCGAGATGGTCTACCGCCATCCGTTCCCCGGTCCCGGTCTGGGCGTGCGTATCCTCGGCGAAGTCAAGCCTGAATACGCCGAATTGCTGGCCAAGGCCGACGCCATCTTCATCGACGAACTGCGCAAGTCCGGCTGGTACGACAAGACCTCGCAGGCCTTCGCGGTGTTCCTGCCGGTGAAGTCGGTCGGCGTGGTCGGCGACGCCCGCGCCTACGAATGGGTGATCGCCCTGCGCGCGGTGGAGACCATCGACTTCATGACCGCGCATTGGGCGCATCTGCCGTACGACCTGCTCGGCACGGTCAGCAACCGCATCATCAACGAACTGCGCGGCGTCTCGCGCGTGGTCTACGACATTTCCGGCAAGCCGCCGGCGACGATCGAGTGGGAGTGACTGCCGCAACCGACGAGCAGTGGATGCGCCATGCCCTGGCGCTGGCCGAGCGCGCCGAACGCGAGGATGACGAGATTCCGGTCGGCGCGGTGCTGGTTTCCGCCGCAGGCGAGGCGCTGGGCGAGGGCTGGAACCGCAACATCAGCGATCACGACCCCAGTGCGCACGCCGAGATCGTGGCCATGCGCGAGGCCGGGCGCAGGCTCGGCAACCATCGACTGGTCGGAAGCACGCTGTACGTGACGCTGGAGCCGTGCGCGATGTGCGCGATGGCGGTCGTGCATGCGCGCATCGCCCGGGTCGTGTATGCCGCCAGCGATCCGAAGACCGGTGCGGCCGGCAGCGTGTTCGACCTTCTGGCCGATCCACGCCACAACCATCGCGTGGAAGTGCAGGGTGGGCTGCTGGCCGAAGAGGCGGGCCGCCGGTTGACGAACTATTTCCGCGCCAAACGCGGCAGGCCGCCGCTGTAAAGGCAGCAATAAGCCGCGGTTTGCGCCGCTTCTACAGGGGATGGCCTACAGGGGATGGCCACGCTTGCGGCGGGCGCGGTCGTGGGCCAGGTCCATCTCGTCGTTCACGGCCTTCACCGCCAGCGCGGTCTCACGCGACAACAGCAGGCTGGCTCCGAACAGGCACAGCACCCCGAGCACCGCGGACACCGTCGGCAGCACATCCAGGCGATATTGCAGGAAGGCGTCGATGGCGACGAACAGGCTGGTGGCGACGAAGCAGCAGATGGCCCCGTACAGCAGCCGCCCGGCCTGCATGATGCGCATGCTGCGATGGCGCTGCATGGTGATGTTGCGTTCGAGCGCGGCCAGATATTCGGCGTCGTGCGGCTCCTCCAGTTCGCGCATCAGCGCGCGCAGGCGGTCGACCACGCGGGCCAGGCGGTTGTTGGCCGACAGGATCATCGAGGCGGTCGCGGTCAGAAAGAACGCGGGCGCCAGCATCGCGGTGAGGGTGCTGTAATGGCTGGTATCGGCGGACATCGCGGCTTGCTGCGTCATCGGTGAGGCGGTCGGATATCATAAGCCGATGAACGAAGACAAGCGCAGCGACCGGCTGATCTGGATCGACCTGGAAATGACCGGCCTGGATACCGGCCGGGACTCGATCATCGAAATCGCCACGGTGGTGACCGATTCGCAGTTGAACGTCCTGGCCGAGGGGCCGGAGTTCGCGATCTCGCACCCGCTGGAAACGCTGCAGGCGATGGACGAGTGGAACCGCAACCAGCACACGCGCTCCGGCCTGTGGCAGCGGGTGCTGGGCAGCGCCATCACGCTGGCGCAGGCGGAGGCGGCGACGGTGGCCTTCCTGCACGAATGGGTGCCGGCGAACGCCTCGCCGATGTGCGGCAACTCGATCTGCCAGGATCGCCGCTTCCTGCACCGGCTGATGCCGCGGCTGGAGAAGTATTTCCACTACCGCAACCTCGACGTCAGCACGCTGAAGGAACTGGCGCGGCGTTGGGCGCCGCAGGTGCTGGCGGGCGTGGAGAAGGAGTCCAGCCATACCGCGCTGAGCGACGTGCGCGACTCGATCGAGGAGTTGCGGCATTACCGCAGGCATCTGGCCGAGCTGGCCGGATAGCCGGCAACAGCATGCATCGGCCGCGCGGGCCGAAAGCGGCGTCAACTGTCGGGCCGATCCCGCGATGGTTGCGCCGCCGAGCCGGCGATGGCCGCCAGTTCGTGCAGCGAGCGGATGCGATGGGTGGCGTTGTCCGCATGCGGGACGCCGGGGCGCAGCGTTTGCACGGTCTCGATGCCGAGCCGCCGTCCGGCCGCGATCTCGGCGTCGGCGTTGTCGCCGATCACCAGCGCCTCGTCCGGATGCAGACCTTCGCTGCGCAATATCTCCTCGAAGATGCGCAGCTTTCCGGGATGGCCGGGCTCGTCGATGGCGTCCACATGGATCGCGCCGAAGCAATCGGCGATGCCCAACGCCCTGACCTTGCTCTCCTGCAGGCGGCGGAATCCCGTGGTGACGAGGATCTTCTCCGCCGGCAACGCGCGCAGCGCTTCCAGATCGCCGTAGCCGTGCATCGGCCTGGCGACTTCCAGCCCGCGGAAAACCTCCCAGGCCGCTTCGCGCACGTCGTCCGGAAAACCGTGGCGGCTGGCCACGACATCCAACGGAAGGCGCCAGACGTCGGCGAAGGCCCGCGCCAGCCGTTCTTCGGACAGCCTGCCTGCATTGGCCCTGCGCATCGCGTCGAAGGCGGGTCGGAAGAGTTCCTCGCCGACCTCGGTGGCGGGCGCCAGGCAGTTGTCGAAATCGAAAATCAGGACCTTCTTCACTGCATGTCTCCGGCGCCAGCCGCGATTCTGACAAAAGAAAGCCCCGCATGGCGGGGCTTTCCTGCAACCGGGCGGGGCGGGATCAGGCCGCTTTCAGCTTGGCCAGCCGCAGCCAGGTATCGACCACCGTGTCGGGGTTCAGCGATACCGATTCGATGCCTTCCCGATACAGCCATTCGGCTAGGTCGGGGTGGTCGCTCGGCCCCTGGCCGCAGATGCCGACGTATTTGCCTTTCTTCTTGGCGGCGGAAATCGCCATCGACAGCATCTTCTTGACCGCCGGGTCGCGCTCGTCGAACAGGTTGGCGACGATGCTGGAGTCGCGGTCCAGCCCCAGGGTGAGCTGGGTCATGTCGTTGGAGCCGATGCTGAAGCCATCGAAGATGTCGAGGAATTCCTCGGCCAGCAGCGCGTTGCTGGGCACTTCGCACATCATGATGACCTTGAGGCCATTCTCGCCCTGCCTGAGGCCGTGGCGCGCAAGCACGTCGATCACCTTGCGGCCTTCGTCCAGCGTGCGCACGAACGGGATCATCACCCACAGGTTTTCCAGGCCCATCTCCTCGCGCACGCGCTTGACCGCCTGGCATTCCAGCGCGAACGCCGGCTCGAAGTCGGCCGACACGTAGCGGCTGGCGCCGCGGAACCCGATCATCGGGTTTTCCTCGTGCGGCTCGTAGCGCGCGCCGCCGACCAGGTTGGCGTATTCGTTCGACTTGAAGTCGGACAGGCGCACGATCACCGGGTTCGGCGCGACCGAGGCGGTGATGGTGGCGATGCCCTCGGCCAGGCGGCCGACGTAGAACTCGACCGGGCCGGCGTAGCCGGCGATCTTGGCGTCGATCTTCTTCTTCGTGTCCGCGTCCTGGCGGTCGTATTCCAGCAGCGCCAGCGGATGCACGCCGATGTGGCTGGCGATGATCATCTCCAGCCGCGCCAAGCCGATGCCGGCGTTGGGCAACTGGCCGAAGTCGAAGGCGCGCTCCGGGTTGGCCACGTTCATCATGATCTTCAGCGGCGCGGCCGGCATGTTGCCCAGGTCGGTGGTGGTGCGGTCGAAGGGCAGGGCGCCGGCGTAGATGAAGCCGGTGTCGCCTTCGGCGCAGCTGACGGTGATCTCCTTGCCGTCCTCGACGTGGTCCAGCGCGTTGCCGGTGCCGACCACGGCCGGCACGCCGAGTTCGCGGGCGATGATCGCGGCGTGGCAGGTGCGGCCGCCGCGGTTGGTGACGATGGCGCTGGCGCGTTTCATCACCGGCTCCCAGTCCGGGTCGGTCATGTCGGCGACCAGCACGTCGCCGGGCTGCACGCGGTTCATGTCGTCCAGCGAGCGCACCACGCGGGCGACGCCGCTGCCGATCTTCTGGCCGATGGCGCGGCCCTCGGCGATCACCTCGCCGCGCTGGCGCAGCGCGTAGCGTTCGATCTGGGTCGCCTTGGCGCGCGATTTCACCGTTTCCGGGCGCGCCTGCACGATGAAGAGTTTTCCGCTGACGCCGTCCTTGGCCCATTCGATGTCCATCGGCCGGCCGTAGTGCTGCTCGATGGTCAGCGCCTGCCGCGACAGCGCCTGCACGTCCTCGTCGGAAATCGAGAACTTGCCGCGCAGTTCGGCCGGCGTGTCCTCGGTGCGCACGCGCTCGCCGGGCCGGTCGGAATAGACCATGCGGATTGCCTTGGCGCCCAGGGTGCGGCGCAGGATCGCCGGCTTGCCCTGTTGCAGCGTCGGCTTGTAGACGTAGAACTCGTCGGGATTGACCGCGCCCTGCACGACCATTTCGCCGAGACCGAAACTGGCGGTCACGAACACCACGTCGCGGAAGCCGGATTCGGTGTCCAGCGTGAACAGCACGCCGGAGGCGCCCACGTCCGAGCGCACCATCAACTGCACGCCGGCGGAAAGGAACACGTCCTCGTGCTTGAAGCCGTGGTGCACGCGGTAGGCGATGGCGCGGTCGTTGTACAGGCTGGCGAAGACCTCCTTGACCTTGCGCACCACGTCGTCGGCGCCGGTCACGTTGAGGAAGGTTTCCTGCTGACCGGCGAAGGAGGCGTCGGGCAGGCCCTCGGCGGTGGCGGAGGAGCGCACCGCGACGGCCACGTCGTCGCCGCCGCCGGAATTCTCGGCGCAGAGCTTCGCGTAGGCTTCGCGGATCTCCCGGTCCAGGTCCGGCTGCAGCGGGGCGTCGATGACCCAGCCGCGGATTTCCTTGCCGGCCGCGGCCAGCGCGGTCACGTCCTCGACGTCCAGCGTCGCCAGCCGGTCGAAGATGCGCTTGCTCAGGTCGTTGTGGGCGATGAAGGCCTTGAACGCCTCGGCGGTGGTGGCGAAGCCGCCGGGCACCGACACCCCCAGCCCGGCCAGGTTGCCGATCATCTCGCCGAGCGAGGAATTCTTGCCGCCGACCCGGGCCAGGTCGGACAGGCGCAATTCGTGCAACCACAGGATGTTCTGGCTCAAGCGCAAGCTCCGTTGTGGGGTAGAGCCGCCGGACCGGGCGGCAGGCCGGAGGCGTATCCGTATGGAAAGACGCTATGATGCCGCAGCATACCAATTGCGGACAAGCTTGATTTCACTTGTATTTTGTTGTTCCTCGGACAGGGAGAAAGGGATGGCGATGGCAGGTTCGGAAACCCGGCCGGTGTTCTACGTGTCCGACGGAACGGGCATCACCGTGGAAACCATCGGCCACAGCCTGCTGACCCAGTTCGCGGGGTTCAATTTCGTCACCGAACGCATCTCCTTCGTCGACGATGCCGACAAGGCCCGCGCCACCGCGCAGCGCATCCACGACGCCGGCGAGCGCCACGGCGCCCGGCCCATCGTCATCCATTCCATCGTCGACGCCGAGGTCGGCGCGCTGCTGCGCGACAGCGGGGCGCTGATGCTGGACGTGTTCGCGCCGTTCATCGACCCGATGGAGCGCGAACTGGGCGTGATGCGGCAGTCGCGGGTGGGGCAGGCGCACGGCATGGTCGACTTCGAGAGCTACCATCGCCGCATCAACGCGATGAACTTCGCCCTGGCCCACGACGACGGCATCGCGGTCGACTACGACGAGGCCGACGTGATCCTGGTGGCGGTGTCGCGCGCCGGCAAGACCCCGACCTGCGTCTATCTGGCGCTGCATTACGGGATCAGGGCGGCGAACTACCCGCTGACCGACCAGGACCTGGAAACCGACCGCCTGCCGCCGCGTTTGCGCGCGCACCGGCGCAAGCTGTTCGGCTTGACCATCGATCCGGAACGGCTGGCGCAGATCCGCCAGGAGCGGCGGCCGAACTCCGGCTATGCGCGCCCGGACACCTGCAGGCGCGAGGTCGCGGCGGCCGAGGCGATGTTCCAGATGGAGCGCATCCCCACGCTCAGCACCACGCACACGTCGATCGAGGAAATCGCCAGCAAGGTGATGTCCACGCTGGGGCTGCACCGGGAGATGTACTGAGCCGGAAGCCGTCGGCTCCGCAGGAGCGGGTCGTGCCTACGCGGGCGGTTCCCATAGCTCGACCTTGTTGCCTTCCGGGTCGATGACCCAGGCGAACTTGCCGTATTCGGACTCGTCGATCCCGTCGAGGACGTCGCAGCCTTCCTCCTTCAGCGCCGCGACCAGCGCGTGCAGGTCGGCGACGCGGTAATTGACCATGAACGGGGCGGCGCCCGGCTTGAAGTTTTCGCCGTCGCCGACCGACCAGATCGTCGCGCCGTCGCCGGTCCACGGGAACACCGCGCCGCCCCAGTCCTGGACGTCGATGCCGAGGTGTTTCCGGTACCACCCGCGAAGCGCCGCGGGATCGCGCGCCGAGAAGAAAACGCCGCCTATGCCGGTGACCCGCTTCATGCAGAGGCCTCGTTCGCGCATGCGGGCAGCGAGAACCGCTGCACAGATCGTCAACATAGGCCGCATCGCCGTGTCCGTCAATGCTGCCGCGATGCGTTCGCTGCGTGTAGCATCCGTCCCATGTCACCGGCGATCTCCACCACCGCGCGCATTCCCAAGCTGAGCCGTTTCGGCTGGCTGATGGCGCTGTATGCCGAGAACTTCGCGCACCTGAACCGGCTGTTCGCGCCGGGCGACCTGGAGACCGGGCGCTA
Organism: Pseudoxanthomonas sp.; assembly: GCA_047601245.1. Taxonomy (GTDB): domain Bacteria; phylum Pseudomonadota; class Gammaproteobacteria; order Xanthomonadales; family Xanthomonadaceae; genus Pseudoxanthomonas_A. The sequence goes on along the minus strand of JASGJU010000002.1, from coordinate 832,223 downwards.
CGTCTCGTCGGTCGGCGATGGCATGGACCTGTACCTGGACGTGATCGAGACCCATCGCTACACGGTGGAATTGCGCCTGACCTACGGCCTGACCGATCCGGTCAGCGGCGAGCCGGACCCGTCCGCCTACGTGCGCCTGTACCGCGACGCACGCCAGGCCGAGGCCACGCATTGCTACGTCGGCCGGCGCTGGCAGGACGCGATCGGCATGTACCCGCCGCCGGCCGAGCTGATCGGCCATCGCGTGCGCATGAACACCTTCCTCGGCAAATGGCTGGAATACCTGGCCGAACGCGGCCACGGCATCGCCACCCTGCGCCCGGTCGCGCAGGCGCTGGACTGCGAAGCGCTGATCTGAAGGCGCGCCGGACGTCGGCGTCGGTTCAGGCGGCATCGGTTCAGGCGGCATCGGTTCAGGCGGGATTTCCCACACTTTCGCGCACCTCACCGCCGGAACCCAATCCATGCCGTCTGCCCTCGCCAAGCCCTTGCTGAAAGCCGTGATCCTGTCCGCCGCGTTCGCCGCCGGCATCGCGCAGGCGGGCGGGCGCGACGAACTGGCCGCGTTCACCCGCGGGCTCAAGGGCCTGGACGGGCAGTTCGCGCAGCAGGTCTACGACGGCAGCGGCCGCCTGAAGGAATCCTCCAGCGGCCGCGTCGCGTTGTCGGCGCCGCGCCAGTTCCGTTGGGAATACGTCAAGCCCTACGAGCAACTGATCGTCGCCGACGGCAAGAAGGTCTGGATCTACGAACCCGACCTGCAGCAGGTCAGCGTGCGCGACCAGGGCGCCGAGGAACAGAACAGCCCGCTGGCCGCGCTGCTGGATCCGGTGCGCCTGGACCGTCAGTTCAATGCGACCGAAACCGGCGTGCGCGACGGCCTGGACTGGCTGCAATTGACGCCCAAGGGCGACGCCGAGGCCGGGTTCCAGAACGCCAGCCTCGGTTTCGGCAGCCACGGACTGGAAAAGATGGAAGTGGTCGACGGCGTCGGCCAGCGCACCGTGATCGAATTCAGCGGCTGGAAGCGCAATCCGTCCTTCGCCGGCGGCACCTTCACCTACGCGCCGGGCAAGGGCGTGGACGTGGTCGGCGAGATTTGAGCTTTCTTCGCCCTTCCCCGGGCGGTTGGCCTGAATCCGGACACGCCGTGAACCCATCCCATCCATGGGGGCTCGATCGCCGCATCCATGCGGCTCGCGGTCCAGATGCAAGCCAAATCGCCCGGGCAAGGGCGAAGAACTCTGATCCAATCCGTCTCATGGGCTGCGACGCCCGGCGCTAAAATGCCGGCGTGGCCAAGCCGAAGACGACATTGAGCGACGCTCCCGACCTGCTGTCGGTGGACCGCAGCGGCATGCGCCCGCTGGCCGAGCGCATGCGCCCGCGCACGCTGGACGAGATGGTCGGCCAGCGCCGCCTGCTGGCGCCCGATTCGGCGTTGCGCCGCGCGGTCGCGTCCGGCCACGTGCATTCGATGATCCTGTGGGGACCGCCGGGCTGCGGCAAGACCACGCTGGCGCTGCTGCTGGCGAAATACGCCGACGCCGAGTTCCGCGCCATTTCCGCGGTGCTGGCCGGGTTGCCGGAAGTGCGCCAGGTGCTGGCCGAGGCCGCGCACCGCTTCGCCGAAGGCCGCCACACGGTGCTGTTCGTCGACGAGGTGCACCGCTTCAACAAGGCGCAGCAGGACGCGTTCCTGCCGCACATCGAGCGCGGCATCATCATCTTCGTCGGCGCGACCACCGAGAACCCGTCGTTCGAGCTGAATTCGGCGCTGCTGTCGCGTTGCCGCGTGCACGTGATGGAAGCCGTTTCCGCCGACGACATCGTGCTGGCGCTGCGGCATGCGCTGGAGGATGAGGAACGCGGCCTGGGCGGCCGCGGCCTGCGGGTCGCCGACGCGGCCCTGCAGGAAATCGCGGGCGCGGCCGATGGCGACGTGCGCCGGGCCTTGACCCTGCTGGAGATCGCCGCCGAACTGGCGCAGGGCGAAGACGGCGAAATCACCGAACGGACCCTGCAGCAGGTGCTGGCCGACCGCACCCGCCGCTTCGACAAGGGCGGCGAGCAGTTCTACGACCAGATCTCGGCCCTGCACAAGTCGGTGCGCAGTTCCAACCCGGACGCCGCGCTGTACTGGCTGGCGCGCATGCTCGACGGCGGTTGCGACCCGATCTACCTGGCCCGGCGCATGACCCGGATGGCGGTCGAGGACGTCGGCCTGGCCGATCCGCGCGCCTTGCAGATGGCGATCGACGCCTGGGAGACCTACGACCGCCTGGGCAGTCCCGAGGGCGAACTGGCGCTGGCGCAACTGGTGGTCTACCTGGCCAGCACCGCCAAGTCCAACGCCGGCTACATGGCCTTCGCCGCGGCCAGGCGCGACGTGCGCGAGCACGGCACCCAGGAAGTGCCGATGCACCTGCGCAATGCGCCGACCAAGCTGATGAAGGAGCTCGGCTACGGCGCCGGCTACCAGTACGACCACGACGCCGACGGTGGCATCGCCCTGGATCAGACCGCGTTCCCCGACGCGATGGGCGAGCGCGTCTACTACCAGCCGGTGGAGCGGGGCATGGAAATCAGGCTGAAGGAGAAGCTGGACAGCCTGCGCGCGGCGCGCGCGAAGGCGCGCCGGAAGACATAGTCCGGGGTCAGCGCACGAAGCGGTAGTGCGCGACCATCCATTCGTTGCCGCCGCCGTAGCCGAATAGTTCGGCGCAGGCCATCCAGAACATGCGCCAGCGCTGGTAGCTGACGTTGACGTTCGACGATCCGTTGATGGTGCGCAGCAGCTTCAGCACTTCGTCGCGGTTGTCGTCCTGGTTCTGCAGCCAGGCGTTGGCGGTCTTTTCGTAGTGCGTGCCCGGCAGCAGCCAGCGCTGCTCGATCTTCAGTTCGCCCTGCAGGTGCAGCAGGGTGTCGGCCGACGGCATCATGCCGCCGGTGAAGAAGTGCCGGCCCATCCACGGCGTGCCGTCGTCTTCGTTCGATTCGAACAGGTGCAGCAGTTCGCGGTGGCAGACCAGTTGCGCGAACAGCTTGCCGCTGGGCGCCAGCCAGCCGGCGATGCGCGACATCAGCGCGCGGTAGTCGCCCATGTGCTCGAACATCTCCACCGCGAACACGCGGTCGAACGCCGCCTCCGGCAATTGCAGGCGGCGGGTGTCGCCCAGCGCCACGTCGAGGTTGAAGATCGCGCGTTCGCGGCAGCGCGCCTGGATGTGTTCCTGCTGCTGCTGCGAATGGACGACCGCGGTGACGCGTGCGTCCGGATGGCGTTCGGCCAGCATCAGCGCCAGCGATCCCCAGCCGCTGCCCAGTTCCAGGATGCGCTGGCCGGCGGCGATTTCGGCGCGTTCGGCGTACAGCCGCAGCATGCGGTCTTCGGCGACGTTCAGCGAGGTGGCGTCGTCCTCCCAGTAGCAGCAGCTGTACTTCATCTGCCGGCCCAGGCACAGCCTGAAGAAGCTGGCCGGCAGTTCGCGCTGCGGCTGCGCCGCGCCGCCGCTTTCCAGTTCCAGGGTGCTGTTGCGCAGGCCTTCCAGCCAGGTGCGCTGGCGGATGAACACGCTTTCGGCGTCTTCGCCGCGCTCGGCCTTGAGCCATTGCGCGCACATGCGCCGCATCGACATGCGCAGCAGGGGATCGGGAACGCGACCGGATTCGGCGAGTCGGTTGGCCAGGGTGCCGCGTTCGCTGGGCGCGACCGGCAGCGGGCTGAATTCCAGTGGCATCGGTTTCCTCGGGGGCGGAAATTGGGAATTGTGCAATGCGTACCGTGAAGCCGGTATGGCATGTGCGACAAACAACGAAAAATATCAGTCCACTCGCCTGCCGAACCGTGATGCGGGTCAAGGTCGGGGCGCGGAACCGCGCCTCATTCGTCGCGGACTTCCCCGCCCGGCAGGAATTGCCAGGTGCGGGTGACGTGCAGCACGTCGATGTTTTCATCGGTTTTGGGCAGCGGCGGGAACGGCTGCGCCAGTTGCACGATGCGCAGCGCGGTGGAGTCGAGCAGCGGGACGCCGCTGGACTGGATGACGTGGGTTTGTTCGACCGAGCCGTCGCGGCGCACCGCCACGGTGATCACCAGGCGTCCGGCCAGGCGCTTGCGCCGCGCCTCGTCGGGATAGTTGAGGTTGCCGACGCGCTCGGCGCGGTCGACCCAGGCGCGCAGGTAGTTGGCGTAGACGTATTCCTGCGTGCTGGCGGAGACGAACTTGCGCTTCGGCCGCTTCGCGTACAGTTCGCTGCGCAGGTGGATTTCCGCGGCCAGCCGCGCCATTTCCGCGTCGTGCTCGATCTTCGCCTCGCCCTTCGGCAGGTCGGGCGTGTCCGGCTGCGGGCGGGCCTGCTGCGGCGCCACGGTGAAGTCGCCGTCGCGCGCGGTCAGCACGCGCTGCTCCGGCGGCGGCGCGGCGTCCGGCGACTGCGCGCGCAACGGTTGCGGCGCCAGCCCGGCCTGCGCCTGCGGCACCCAGCCGGCCTGGCTGTCTCGCGGGCGCTTGGCCAGGTCGCTGTCGCCGCCGCCCTGCTGGCTGGCCGCGGCGAGGAAATCGGCTTCCTTCGGCGTCAGCGGGGTCCGGGTCTGGGTGAGGATCACGTCCAGCGTCGGCAGCATCGGCGCGGCGTTGCCCAGCGCGAAGCCGACGCCCAGCACGACGATGCCGTGCACGAGCAGCGACAGCGCCAGGGTCGCGCCGAGGCGTTCGTTGGCGCCGATCTTCGGCGGCGGGACGGGGGCGGTGGCGGACATGATCGGTAGAAGATAGGGCAACTCGCCGTCATCAACGCAAGGGGCGGGGACGAATCGTTTCGCCGTTTGCGTTCCTTGTGAAAAAGCGCGCTACGCCCCCTGCAGTTTCCCTTCGATCGCGTCGAACAGCTTCGCGCAGATGTTGAGCCCGTACTGCGCGTCCAGTTCGCGCACGCAGGTCGGGCTGGTGACGTTGACCTCGGTCAGGTAGTCGCCGATCACGTCCAGGCCGACGAACAGCATGCCGCTGCGCTTCATTTCCGGGCCGACCTGGGCGGCGATCCAGCGGTCGCGTTCGCCCAGCGGGCGGCCTTCGCCGCGGCCGCCGGCGGCCAGGTTGCCGCGGAATTCGTCGCCTTGCGGGATCCGCGCCAGCGCGTAGTCCACCGGCTCGCCGTCGATCAGCAGGATGCGCTTGTCGCCGGCGCTGATCTCGGGGATGTAACGCTGCGCCAGCGCCAGGCTGCGCCCGGAATGGGTCAGCGTTTCCAGGATCACGTTCAGGTTGGGGTCGCCGGTGCGGGCGCGGAAGATCGATTGCCCGCCCATCAGGTCCAGGGTCTTCAGCACCGCGTCGCCGTGTTCGTGCACGAAAGCCTTCAGCGCGGCGGGATCGCGGCTGACCAGGCTCGGCGGGCAGCACTGCGGGAACAGCAGCGCTGCCAGCTTCTCGTTGTAGTCGCGCAGGCCGCGCGGGTCGTTGACCACCAGCGCGCCGGCCTGCCGGGCCAGGTCGAGGACGTGGGTGTCGTGCAGGTATTCGGCGTCGACCGGCGGATCCTTGCGCATCAGCACCGCCTGGCCGGGGCCGAAGGCCAGTTCGCGGTAGTCGCCCAGGGTGAACCAGCCGGCCTTGTCGTCGGCGACGGCCAGCGGCGCGGCCGTGGCGAAGGGCCGGCCGTCGCGCACCGACAGGCCGCCGGGGCGGACGTAGTGCAGGCGGTGGCCGCGCCGCTGGGCTTCCAGCAGCATGGCGAAAGTGGTGTCCTTGGCGATCTTGATGGAACCGATGGGGTCCATCACCACGACGACGTCGACGGGCATGGGGGTGGGCTTGGCGATGAAAACCGCCGGGAATGGTAGCAGGCGGCAAACGCGACGCAGTTCTCGTTTTTGCGGTCGGCCGCCGGGCGACCGCAGCGATTGCGTCTTGACAGTGTGTGCCAAGACTGGAATATAAGGCCTTGTCGCAACGGCGATGCCGGGACCGGGATTTCCGGCGCCGTGCCAGGGGATACGAGAAGAGTGATGACTGAGAAAGACGGCCCGGCCGGGGGATTCGACGGCCTGCGGGTGATGGTGATCGACGATTCCAAGACCATCCGCCGCACTGCGGAAACGCTGCTCCGACGCGAAGGCTGCGACGTGGTGACCGCCACCGACGGTTTCGAGGCGCTGGCCAAGATCGCCGACCAGCGCCCGCAAATCATCTTCGTCGACATCATGATGCCGCGCCTGGACGGCTACCAGACCTGCGCGCTGATCAAGAACAACCAGGTGTTCAAGTCCACCCCGGTGATCATGCTGTCGTCGAAGGACGGCCTGTTCGACAAGGCGCGCGGGCGCATCGTCGGCTCGGAGCAGTACTTGACCAAGCCGTTCACGCGCGAGGAACTGCTCGACGCCATCCGCACCCACGTCGGCCACTGAGCGGACAAGGAGACCGTGCGATGAGTCGTTCGCCATTCGACATCCTCGAAGACTTCGAACGCCGCAGCCTGGCCCACGCGGTGGCGCAGCCGGTGCGCGAGCAGGCGCGCGAGCAGTGGCGCGGGGTCGGCTACCGGGTCGGGCGCCGGCGCCTGGTTTCCGGCTTCGAGGAAGTGGTGGAAATCGTGCGCCTGCCGCCGACCACGCCGGTGCCGGGCGCGCAGCCGTGGCTGCTGGGCATCGGCAACCTGCGCGGCAACCTGTTCCCGGTGATCGACCTGAAGCAGTTCCTCGAAGGCGAACGCACCGTGCTGCACGAAGGCCAGCGCGTGCTGGTGATGCGCCAGCCCGGCGGCGACGTCGCCCTGACCATCGACGAACTGTACGGCCAGCGCGGCTTCGAGCCGGACCAGGCGATCGAGCCGGGCGACCTGGCCGACGGCCGTTACGCCCACTTCGTGCAACGCGCGTTCCGCGGCGAGGACCACGACTGGGGCGTGTTCGCGCTGTCGCTGCTGGCGCGGACCCCCGAATTCCGCCAGGCCGCGGCCTGATGCGGCCGGCCCGAAGTTTCCCGAACGATAGCGATCGTCCCATCCCAAAGTTCCAGGAAGTCGAACGATGAGCACTGCACCGGATACCGCCAACGCCAGCAAGATCGGAGGCTTCGGCACCAGCTTCTGGCTGATATTGCTGGCGATCTCGGTGATCGTGTTCGGCGCCAACACCGCGGCGTCGGCATGGCTGGGCAGCCGCCTGTCCGGCGCCAGCACCGGCGCATCCGACTTGCGCGTGCTGTCGCAGCAGTTGGCCAACCAGGGCCGCGAGGCGGTCGGCGGCAACGCCGAGGCCTACAAGTCTTTCAAGGCGACCCAACAGGAAATCGCCGGCACCATTCGCCAGATCCAGACCCGCTACGGCGACAACGCCACCATCACCGGGCCGCTGGCGAAGTTGAACGCCACCTGGGCGCCGCTGGGCAAGAGCGCCGAACAGATCGTCGCAGCCGAGCCGGTGGTGCTGGCGCTGGCCGGCAACGCCGACCGCTTCACCGGCCAGGTGCCGCAACTGCAGGCGCAGTTGAACGAAGTGGTGCGCGCGATGTCCTCCACCGGCGCGCCGGCCTCACAGACCTACAACGCGCTGCAGCAGGTGGTGCTGGCCGGCACGATGGCCCGGCGCGTCACCGAAATCCGCGCCGGCGGCGCCACCGCGGCGGCGGCCGGCACCGCGCTGGGCCGCGACGCTGTGCTGTTTGGCCAGGTGCTGGACGGCCTGCGCGAAGGCAACGCCGACCTCGGCATCACCCCGGTGCGCGGCGCCGCGGCCGGCCCGCTGGCGCAGGCGCAGACGCTGTGGACGGCGATGAAGCGCGACCTGGACGCGATCCTCGGCAATTCGAAGAACCTGTTCGCGGCGCAGAGCGCGGCGACCACGCTGACCAACGGCGCCGGCGGCATGCTCGAGGACAGCACCCGCCTGTTCCAGGCGTTCTCGTCGTTCGGCTCGGTGCGCGACACCCGCATCTTCCCGAACTTCTGGTGGTCGGTCGGCGGCGGCGCGCTGCTGCTGGTGTCGATCGGCGGCTTCCTGCTGAGCTTCTACCGCAGCCGCCAGCGCGAACAGGAAGCGCGCTATCAGGCGCAGGTGGAGTTCAACAGCCGCAACCAGCAGGCGATCATGCGGCTGCTGGACGAAATCTCCAGCCTCGGCGAAGGCGACCTGACGGTGAAGGCTTCGGTGACCGAGGACATGACCGGCGCGATCGCGGACGCCATCAACTACGCCGTCGACGAACTGCGCAACCTGGTGACCACGATCAACGACGCCACCGTGCAGGTGGCCGCGTCCACCCAGGAGACCCAGGCCACCGCGCTGCAATTGGCGGAAGCCGCCGGCCACCAGTCCGAGCAGATCAACACCGCTTCCGAACGCATCACCGAAATCGCGGAGTCGATCGGTCAGGTGTCGCGCAACTCGACCGAATCGGCGGACGTGGCGCAGCGCTCGGTGCACATCGCCACCGAGGGCGCCGGCGTGGTGCGCGAGACGATCCGCGGCATGGACCAGATCCGCGACCAGATCCAGGAAACCTCCAAGCGCATCAAGCGGCTGGGCGAGTCGTCGCAGGAGATCGGCTCGGTCGTGGAACTGATCAACGACATTTCCGAGCAGACCAACATCCTGGCCTTGAACGCGGCGGTGCAGGCGGCTTCGGCCGGCGAGGCCGGCCGCGGTTTCGCGGTCGTGGCCGACGAAGTGCAGCGCCTCGCCGAACGCACCTCGAACGCGACCCGCCGCATCGAATCGCTGGTCCAGGCGATCCAGGCCGACACCAACGAGGCGGTCAGCTCGATGGAGCAGACGACGTCGGAAGTGGTCTCGGGCGCGCGCCTGGCCGAGGACGCCGGCACCGCGCTGGGCGAGATCGAACGCGTATCCAGCGACCTGAACCAGTTGATCCAGAACATCTCCGGCGCGGCGCAGCAGCAGTCGGCGGCGGCGTCGGATATCACCCGCACCATGAGCGTGATCCGCCAGATCACCTCGCAGACCTCGCAGGGCGCCAGCCAGACCGCCGACTCGATCGGGCACCTTGCGCAACTGGCCGCCGACCTGCGTCGCTCGGTCGCCGACTTCAAGCTGCCGGGCTGAGGCATTGGGCAAGGGAATGAACAGGGGACGCATCCAGATGATCCAGCGTGTCGCCGGGCATGAAGCCGTTTGCGGGGTGGTCCGTTGAACGCCGCGCTTCGCGATGCGATGAGCCAGGCCGCGCTGGGCTGGGTCAAGCCGGAACTCGACGAGACCCTGCGCCTGGCGCGGGCCGAGGTCGAATACTTCGTCGAAGACCCGAACGACAGCGCGCGCATGCATCTGTGCGCCGACTACCTGCACCAGGTGCAGGGCACGCTGCGGATGGTCGAACTGTACGCCCCGGCGATGGTCGCCGAGGAATTGGAACTGTTGGCGCTGGCGCTGCGCGACGGCCAGGTCGCCGACCGCGACGAAGCCTGCGCCACGCTGATGCGCGGCATCGTACTGCTGCCGGACTACCTGGAACGCCTGCAGGGCGGCCATCGCGACATCCCGATCGTGCTGCTGCCGCTGCTCAACGAGATCCGCGCCATTCGCGGCGTGCCGGGCCTGAACGAAAGCATGCTGTTCCCGCCGGGCGCGCCCGGCGACGCCGTCGCGCCCAGCGAGGCCGAGATCGAACACGCCCGCAGCAGCATCAGCGGCCGCAACCGCGCCCTGTTCGACACCGTCGGCGGCGCGGTCAAGGAAGAACTGCTGCGGATCAAAGACGCGCTGGACCTGCACCTGCGCACCGGCGCCGACGTGGCCGCGCTGCAGCCGCAGGTCGGCGAACTGGCCAACGTCGCCGACACCCTCGGCATGCTCGGCCTCGGCGTCGCCCGCGGCGTGGTGCTGGAACAGCGCGATGCGCTGGCGGCTGTGGTCGAAGGCCGGCGCAGCGCCGACGAAGGCGCGCTGCTAGACATCGCCGGCGCGCTGCTCTACGTCGACGCCACCCTCGACAGCCAGGTCGCCAACCTCGGCGCCGGCAGCCACGAGGAAGGCGCGCACGCGACCGACGCCCGCCACACCGTCGGCGCGCTGGCGCAGGAGGCGATCAACAACTTCGCCTCCGCCCGCGAGGGCTTCGTTGCCTTCATCGAAACCAACTGGGACCACGGCGAGTTGGCCGAAGTGCCGCGGTTGCTGTCGGAAGTGGCCGGCGCGTTGCGCATCCTCGACCTGGACACCGCCGCCGACTACCTGGAAGGCGTGCGCCGCTACGTCGGCAACGAACTGATCGGCAAGCGGCGCGTGCCCGGCGGCCAGCAACTCGACACGCTGGCCGACGCGATGGCCAGCCTCGAGTACTACCTGGAGGCGCTGCGCGACAATCGCCCGAATCAGGCCGAGATCCTCGACATCGCCCGCAGCAGCCTGGAAGCGCTGCGCTACTGGCCGCTGCCGGAAGAAGCGCCGCCGGCGCCGGCCGCGGAAACCGCGCAAGAGCCAGCGCCGGTCTCCGTGGATGCGCCCGCGGTCGCCGAATCGCCTGCCGCCGAGGCGTCCGAACCGGAAACCCTGTCGCCAGAACCTTTTGGCGAGGAACATCCGGCCGTGGCGGCCGGACTGATCGAACCGAGCACCGCGACCCTGGTCGATACGCTGGTCGCCCGCGGCGGCGAAAATGCGCCCGTGCCCGTCGAAATCGAAACCGCCGCCGGCGACATCCCGCCGGAGCGGGGCGGTTTCGACACCGGCAGCGGCGACATCGACGACGACATCCGCGAAGTCTTCCTCGAGGAGTTCGACGAGGAAATCGTCAACCTCGAACGCCTGCTGCCGGTCTGGCGCGCCGCGCCGGACGACCTGGAAAAACTGCGTCCGATCCGCCGCGTGTTCCACACGCTCAAGGGCAGCGGGCGCCTGGTCGGCGCGCGCCTGCTCGGCGAGTTCAGCTGGAAGATCGAGAACATGCTCAACCGCGTGCTCGACGGCACCCGACCGCCGTCCGAGGCGGTGGGTGCGCTGCTCGGGCAGGCCTGCGACACCCTGCCGCAGTTGAACGCCGCGCTGCATGGACGCAAGCCGGTGACGGCGGACATCGCCGGCCTCGAAACGGTCGCCGAGCGCGTCGCCGCCGGCGAGGAGGCCTTCCATGCCGCTCCGCTCGGCCAACCTGCGGCCGTTGCGCCGCCCGTGGTCGTCGAGGCCGTGTCGCCTTCCATGCCGCAATCCGGTGGCATGCCGGTCGCGATCGACGGCGTGCTGCGCGAAATCCTCGAAACCGAAGTCGCCGCCCATCTGCACGTGGTCCGCGCCTGGCTGGCGCAGGCCGCCGCCGCGCCGCAACCGGCCAGCGAGGCCCTGCTGCGCACGTTCCACACCATGAACGGTGCCTTCGCGATGGCCGACGTACCCGCGATCACCGAAGTCACCGCGCCGGCCGAACAATACGTCAAACGCCTGCTGGCGGCCGGCGAGCCGGTGCCGTCCGCCGGTGTCGCCGCGCTGGCCGACAGCGTGCGCGCGATCGGCGACACCATCGGCACGCTGCGCGCGGCGTCGCCGTTCGTGGTCGAGTACCCGGAACTGTCGGCGCAGTTGTCGTCGCTGCGCGACAGCCTGCCGCCGCCGGCGGTCGCGCCGGCCGAACGGCCCGCCGAAGAAGCCGCGTTTGCCGAAACCCTGCCGCCGGTCCTGCCGCCGCTGGGGCCGGAACCTGGCGAACTGGTCGACAACGACCTTTCGGCCTATCTGGATCCGGCCGGCCTCGATGCCGCCGTTGCCTCCGCCGAGACCGGCGCGGCCGAAACCGCGGCGAATGCCGATCTATCGCTCGACGATGCCGAATTCCCGGTCGAAGAGATCGTTCTCGACGACGCCACGGTCGAACCGGCGCCGGTCGCCGTGGAGATATTGGAAACCGCCGAGCTGGAACCGGCGGCGTCCGAACTGCAGTCTCTGGAGGCCGCAGCGGAATTCGCCGAGGTCGAAGAGCCGGCTGCCGAAATCCCGGATGTCGCCGTAGTGGACGAGGCCGTGCCGGAAGAGGTTGCGGCCCCGGAAACCCCGGCGTTCGCATCCGTGCCCGTCGTCGAGGAAGACGCCATCGTCGCGCCAGCGGGCGAGGACGCCGGCATCGCGACGCCGGAATGGTCGGTCGAGCCACTCGAGGCGACGCCGGCCGAAGAAACCGAAGTCGCCGGGACGCAGTTCGCCGACTCCCTGGACGAAGCGATCGTCGCCGGCGAAGCCGAAGCCGTGGAACCGGCGGACGGAGAAGCGGCGGTGTCTGCCGAACCGCAGCCGATCGAGGTCGAATCCCCGGCGATCGCGACCGTGGCGGTCGAGGCCTTCATCGCCGAAACCGGAGAGATCCCGGTCCCCGGCAACGCGCCGGAAGCGGAAATCGCGGAAACGACTGAAGCTGTCGAAACCGAGGCGCTGCCCGAAGCAGAAATCCTCGCCGAGGCGCCGGTCGAAGCGGAAACGGTTTCCGAAATGGAAGAAATAGAAGCGGAAGTGGATGCGGAGTTGGCCCCCGAGCCGGAGGCGCAAGCCGTTCCCGAACCGGAGCCGGAACTCGAAGAACAGCCAGCCTACGTCGCTGCGCCGGTCGAAACCGTCGATCTGGGCCCGCTCGATGCGGCCGGCCTGGATCTCGAACTGGTCGATATCTTCGTCGAGGAAGGCCGGGACCTGCTCGACCATTCCGACGGCCTGCTGGCCAGCCTGCGCGCGGCCCCGGACGACCGCAACCTGATCGTCGAACTGCAGCGCGACCTGCACACGCTGAAGGGCGGCGCGCGCATGGCCGGCATCGACGCCATCGGCGACCTCGGCCACTCGATCGAATCGCTGCTGGAACAGGTGGCGGCGCAGCGCGTCGACCTGGGCATCGACGGCATCCGCGCGCTGGAACGCGGTTTCGACGGGCTGCACGCCTTGCTGGCCAGGACCGGCGAGCATCGCGCGGTCGGCATCCCCAACGAACTGATCGCCGAGTTCAACGCCCGCGCGACCGGCGCGCCGTTGCCGTGGCAGCAACCGGCGGCGGACGAGGCCGCTGTGCCGGAACTGGCGCCGTTGTCGGCGCCGCTGGAAATCGGCGCGCCTGCCGCCGAACCGGGCGCCGCCGCGCCTGCCGAACCGGAAACCTTCCTGCAGGGCGCCCAGGAACAGGTGCGCATCCGCGCCGACCTGCTCGACCGCCTGGTCAACTACGCCGGCGAAGTGGCGATCTACCGTTCGCGCCTAGAGCAGCAACTGGGTGCGTTCCGCGGCGCGATGGCCGAACTGGACCGCACCAATACCCGTCTGCACGACCAGTTGCGCCGGCTCGACCTGGAGACCGAAGCGCAGATCGTCGCCCGCTACCAGCGCGAGCAGGACAGCGGCGACCCCGCGTTCGACCCGCTGGAACTGGACCGTTTCTCCACCTTGCAGCAGCTCAGCCGCGCGCTGGCCGAATCGGCCGCCGACTTGGCGGGCCTGCAAGGCACCCTGGACGACCTGTCGCGGCATCAGGACCTGCTGCTGCAACAGCAGTCGCGCGTCAGCGCGGAATTGCAGGACGGCCTGATGCGCGCGCGCATGGTGCCGTTCGACGGCCTCGTGCCGCGCCTGCGCCGCGTGCTGCGCCAGGCCGCCGGCGACAGCGGCAAGCTGGCGAGGCTGGAACTGGACGGCGCCCACGGCGAACTGGACCGCAACGTGCTGGAGCGCATGACCGCGCCGCTGGAACACCTGATGCGCAACGCGGTCGCGCACGGCCTGGAAACGCCGGAAGCGCGGCGCAAGGCCGGAAAGAAGGCCGAAGGCGTGGTGCGGATCCGCCTGCGCCGCGAAGGTTCGGAAATGGTGCTGCAGATCGCCGACGACGGCGCCGGCATCGACCACGCCGCGATCCGCCGGCGCGCGGTCGAGCGCGGCATGATCGCCGCCGACGCGCAACTGTCCGACGCCGACCTGGAGCGCCTGATCCTGGAATCCGGCTTCAGCACCGCCGAGACGGTCAACCAGCTGGCCGGCCGCGGCGTCGGCATGGATGTGGTCCACAACGAAGTGCGCCAGCTCGGCGGCTCGCTGGAAATCGGTTCGCAGGTCGGCAAGGGCACCACCTTCACCCTGCGCCTGCCGCAGACCCTGGCGGTGACCCAGGCGGTGTTCGTGCAGATCGGCGAGACCCAGTTCGCGGTGCCGGTGGCGGCGGTCAGCGGCATCGGCCGCATCGCCCGCGAGCGCTACGACGTCAACGGCGGCGTCTACGTCTACGGCGGCGAGGAATACGGGCTGTACGACCTCGGCGCGCTGACCGGGCACGCCCCGGCCAAGGCCGAAGGCCAGGCGCAGGTGCCGCTGCTGCTGGTCCGCGCCGGCGACCTGCACGCCGCGGTCGCGGTCGACCAGGTGCTCGGCAACCGCGAGATCGTGGTCAAGCCGGTCGGCCCGCAGATCGCCTCGGTGCCCGGCATCTACGGCGCCACGATCACCGGCGACGGCAGCATCGTGGTGATCCTGGACGCCGCGCCGCTGGTGCGCCGCTTCGCCGCGCAGCCGCAGGCGGTCGAATCCGCCGCCGCGCAGGCCCCGGAACAGCGCCGCGTGCCGCTGGTGATGGTGGTCGACGACTCGCTGACCATGCGCAAGGTCACCGGCCGCGTGCTGGAGCGCCACAACTTCGAGGTCGCGGTCGCCCGCGACGGCGTCGAGGCGCTGGAGAAGCTGGAAGAACGCATCCCCGACCTGATGCTGCTGGACATCGAGATGCCGCGCATGGATGGTTACGAACTGGCGACGGCGATGCGCGCCGACGCGCGTTTCCGCAACGTGCCGATCGTGATGATCACCTCGCGCACCGGCGACAAGCACCGCCAGCGCGCCTTCGAGATCGGCGTGCAGCGCTACCTGGGCAAGCCGTACCAGGAGCTCGACCTGATGCGCAACGTCTACGACCTGCTGGGAATCGCCCGTGTCCGCGAATGAATCCAAGCGCGTGGCCCTGCTGGCGCGCGAAGGCCGGGCCCGCGAGAAACTGTTGCTGGCCCTGCGCGAGGCCGGCGCCGACATCGTACTGGAAACCGATCCGTCCGCGATCGACGCCGCCGCGTTGCAGGCGGCCCAGGCCAAGGTCGTGGTGGTGGCGCTGGAGCCGGCGATCGAGGACAGTCTCGACCGGCTGGACGGCGTGCTGCGCGATCCGGCGGTCAATGCGATCTTCGAGGACGCCGAACTGGCCGCCGCCCGCGACGGCTGGGATGCGCGGCGCTGGTCGCGGCATCTTTCGGCCAAGCTGCACGGCCATGGCGACGTGTTGCCGCCCGGCCGCGAATCGGACGAATTCGCCGCATTGGCGCTGCGCCCGGGACGCCCGGTCACGCCGGCGCAACTGCACGCCGGCCAGAGTTTCGAACCGCACCTCGCCGAGGCCCGCGACAGCGCGCCGGCGCTGCCGCAGGTCGGGTTCCCGCCGGCCGAAGGCGGCCTGTCGCTGGCGGTGGACGAAGACAGCGCACCGCCGCCGGCCGTGTCCGCCGACGCGCCGCTGTTCCAGCCCGACGAACCCGAAGCCTGGCAGCCGCCGTCGCGGCCGTTGCAGGAGGCCACGGTCGAGGGTTTCGGCATGGACGCGCCGCGCATCGAACCCGTGCCGCCCGCGGCCGTCGAACCGCCGCCGCTGCCGCCGGAAATTCCCGCGGCCGCGCCGGCGCCGAAAGTGCCGCTGACGCTGGAACTGGAAGCGTTGACCGACGTTCCTGCCGGCGCTTCGTCGCAGGAGCAACAGGATGAGGTCGCGCCCGGTGCGGTGCTGCTGTTCGCGGGCATCGGTGGCCCGGATGCGGTGCGTCGGGTGCTGGCCGCGTTGCCGGCGAATTTCCCGCGTCCGGTGCTGTTGCACCTGCGCCTGGACGGCGGCCGCTACGACAACCTGATACGCCAACTGGAGCGGGTCTCGCCGATGCCGGTGGTGCTGGCGCGCGCCGGTGAAGCGGCGAAGCGTTCGCGGGTCCACGTGGTGCCGCACGACGTCGCGGTTACCGTCAATATCGGCCACGTCCGCTTCGGCGAAGGCGAAACCGTTGTCGACGACCTGATCGCGACGCTGCCGCCGGCGCAAAGCGCGATACTGCTGCTCAGCGGCAGCGACCCGGCCTGCGTCGACGCCGCGTTGGCGTTGGGGTCGAGAGGCGCTTACGTCGCCGGCCAGTCGCCGAAGGAATGCTACGACGCGGCGGCGTCGAAGGCGCTGCAATTGCGCGGCGGCGCGGTCGGCACGCCGGCCGAACTGGCCGCGGCGCTGGCCAAACACGTATAACCCGGAGTTTCCCGATGGCGCACAACAACGACGAAATCCGCGGCGTACTGGTGCAGGTGGCCGGCGAGCGCGTGCTGCTGCCGAACGCGGCGGTCGGCGAAGTGCTGGCCCGGGTGCCGGTGGAGCCGGTCGCCAACGCGCCGCAGTGGCTGGCCGGACGCATCCACTGGCACGGCTGGCAGGTGCCGCTGGTGTCGTTCGCCCGGCTGGCTGGACTGAGCGACGAAGGCGTGACCGCCGCCAGCAAGTTCGTGGTGTTGAAGGCGCTGGGCGGCGACGAACGGATGCCCTACGTGGCGCTGCTGACGCCGTCGTTCCCGCGCTTGGTCTCGGTGCCGCGCGACGGCCTGCTGGCCGACGCCAGCGAGGAGGCGCTGCCGGAAGGCGTGCTGGTGCGCGTGCTCTTGGGTGAGGAAACCGCGCTGCTGCCCGACCTGGACAAGGTCGAGGCGATGGTCGGCGAGGCGTTGAAGCAGGCGGCTTAGGCGGGCGATTTCCCGGCTTTCACAGGTCGCCGAACCTGGATTGCAGCGCCGCGATCGCCGCCAGGCCGGCGGTTTCCGTCCGCAGGATGCGCGGCCCCAGCCGCAGGCCGCCGAACCCGGCCGCCTGCAATGCCTCGCGGTCGCGCGGCGACCAGCCGCCTTCGGGGCCGATGGAGATGGCAATTGATGGCGTTGCAGGCGCCTGCAACGATGCCAGCGCGTGTTCGCCTTCCGGATCCAGGGTCAATTTCAACGCCGCCTCGACCGAACCCGCCGCTATGGCCAGCGGCATCGGCGCGGAGATTTCCGGCAACGCCGCCCGCCCGCTCTGCTCGCAGGCGGAGACGACCACGCTGCGCCAGTGCTCGACGCGCCTGGCCGCGCGTTCGGCGTCCAGCTTCACTTCGCTGCGCTCGGACTGCACCGGCACGATCGCGGCGACGCCCAGTTCGGTCGCCTTCTGCAGGATCAGGTCCATTTTCTCGCCGCGGGCGATGCCTTGCAGCAGCACGATCCGCAGCGGCGATTCGTTGCGGATTTCCGACGCTGCCGCCACCACGGCGCGCACCTCGCGCTTGCCGGCAGCGGCGATCCGCGCGGCGTAGTCGCATCCGTCGCCGTTGAACAGCACGCAGTCGTCGCCCTCGCGCAGGCGCAGCACGCGCACCAGGTGCGCGGCGGCGGAGTCGGGAAGCGCGATCTCGCGGCCGGGCGCGAGCGGCGCATCGACGAAACAGCGGGTCAGGCGCATGTAGTGGCCTCGTCGATGGCGGCGAAGGTGGTCTCGGCCAGCAGCGCCAGTTGCGCGTCGTCGATGCAGTACGGCGGCATCCAGTACAGCACGTCGCCGAGCGGGCGCAGCACCACCCCGCGCCGCAGCGCCGCGCGGTAGGCGCGCAGGCCGACGCGCGCGGCGGCGGGGAAGGGCGCGGCCTTGTCGCCGTCGCGGGTCAGTTCGAAGGCGACGACCATGCCGGTCTGGCGCGCGTCGGCGACGTGGCGGTGGCGGCCGATCCCGGCGGCGAGCCGCGCCATCTTCGTCGCGGTGGCGCGATTGCGCGCGATCGCGTCGTCCTCGTCGAAGATCCGCAGCGACGCCAGCGCCGCCGCGCAGGCCAGCGGGTTGCCGGTATAGCTGTGCGAATGCAGGAAGGCGCGTTCGCGCGAATCGTCGAGGAAGGCGTCGTAGATCTCCTGCGTCGCCAGCACCGCCGCCAGCGGCAGGAAACCGCCGGTCAGGCCCTTCGACACGCACAGCAGGTCGGGCATCACGTCGGCCTGCTCGAACGCGAACAGCGTGCCGGTGCGGCCGAAGCCGGTGGCGATCTCGTCGGCGATCAGCAGCACGCCGTTGGCGTCGCACAATTGCCGCGCGCGGCGCAGGTAGGCGGGATGGTGCATGCGCATGCCGCCGGCGCATTGCAGCAGCGGTTCGACGATCAGCGCGCAGATCTCGCCGGGATGCTGGTCGAACAGCGTCGCCAGCGCATCGGCGGCGCGCTCGGCGCATGCCTGCGCCGATTCGCCTTCGCGCGCGTTCCAGGCGTCGGGCGAAGGCGCGAACAGCGCCTCGGCCAGCAGCGGCGCATAGATGCGGCGGTACAGCGGGATGTCGCCGACCGACAGCGCGCCGAGGGTCTCGCCGTGGTAGCCGTTCTCCAGCGCGACGAACTTGGTCCGGTGCTCCTCGCCGCGGTTGCGGAAGAAGTGGAACGCCATCTTCAGCGCCACCTCGACGCCCGCCGAGCCGTTGTCGGCGTAGAACACCTTGGCCAGCGGCGCGCGGCCGGCCTGCCGCGGCGCGACCTCCAGCAGCCTTTCGGCCAGTTCGATCGCCGGTTCGTGGCCGAAGCCGGCCAGCATCACCTGCTCCAGCGTGCCGGCCTGCCGGGCGATGGCGGCGGCGATGCGCGGCTCGGCGTGGCCGAACAGGTTGGTCCACCAACTGCCGACCGCGTCCAGGTAGCGGCGGCCGTCGTGGCCGACCAGCCACGCGCCTTCGCCGCGCGCGATCGGCAGCAGGGGCAGGGCGTCGTCGCGGTGATGTTCGCGCATCTGCGTGCACGGGTGCCACAGCACCGCCAGGTCGCGCTCGCGCCAGCGCGCCGCGGTCGCGTCCCCGCTTTCGGATGGCATGGGGTCTGTTAACATTCGCCGGTCATGTTCTTCCTGCATCCCGCCATCATATCGGCCGCATCGGCCGTACGTCCCGGCATCGTCGCGGGATGAGTCGCCGCCTTCCCGTCATCCACGGCGTCAGCGAGCAGGACGTCGGGCCATACCGCATGGAACGGCTGGACCTGGAGTTCTCCAACGGCGAACACCGCCGCTTCGACCGCCTGGTGACGCGCGGCCACGGCGCGGTGGTGGTGGTGCCGATGCTCGACGAGGACACCGTGCTGCTGGTGCGCGAATACGCCGCCGGCGTGCACCGCTACGAACTGGGCCTGGTCAAGGGCCGCATCGACGCCGGCGAGACGCCCGAGCAGGCCGCGGACAGGGAACTCATGGAAGAGGCCGGCTACGGCGCGCGCCGCATCGACCTGCTGCGGCCGCTGACGCTGGCGCCGACCTACATGAGCCACCAGTCGTGGCTGGTGCTGGCGCGCGACCTGTATCCGCAGCGCCTGCCCGGCGACGAGCCGGAGGAACTCGAAGTGGTGCCGTGGAAGCTGTCCGAACTCGACCGGCTGATGCTGCGCGAGGATTTTTCCGAAGGCCGCTCGCTGGCGGCCCTGTTCATTGCAAGAGAATGGCTGAAGCAGCCTGCCTGAGATGCGCCTTTCCACCGATATTTGCGAAGCCGTCATCGCCATTGCCCACGAAGCCGCCGACGCGATCATGGCGGTGTACGCGCAGCCTTTCGAAGTCCTGAGCAAGTCCGACGACACGCCGCTGACCCGCGCCGACATGGCCGCGCACCACATCATCGTCGAGGGCTTGCAGCGGTTGACGCCTGGCTGGCCGGTGCTGTCCGAGGAGGCATCCGACGTCCCGTGGGCGGTGCGCACGGAGTGGCCGACCTACTGGCTGGTCGATCCGCTCGACGGCACCCGCGAGTTCGTCAAGCGCAACGGCGAATTCACCGTCAACATCGCGTTGATCGAGGACAACCAGCCGATCTTCGGCGTGGTGCTGGCGCCGGCCACCGGCACGGTTTGGCATGCGGTGCAGGGACAGGTGGCGATGCGCCGCGACGCCCGCGGCGACGCGATCCTGCGTACGCGCCGCCCGCCCGCCTCGCCGCTGCGCGTGGCCGCCAGCCGCTCGCACCGCGATCCGCGCACCGACGCGCTGCTCGGGCGCATGGCCGCGCACTGCGGCGGCACAGTGGAAACGGTGGCGCTGGGTTCGTCGCTGAAGTTCTGCCGTCTCGCCGAGGGCGAACTGGACGCGTACCCGCGCTTCGGCCCGACATCGGAGTGGGACACGGCGGCGGGGCAGTGCGTCCTCGAGGCGGCGGGCGGTGCGCTGCTGGCGCCGGACGGTCGCGCGTTCCGCTACAACCGCCGGGAGAGTCTGCTGAACGGCGACTTCATCGCCCTGGGCGATCCGTCGCTGCCGTGGCAGGCGTGGCTGGCATAGGACCGGGAACATGGGCGCAGCGAAAGCCTCCATCGACGAACTGCTCGCGATCATGGCCCGCCTGCGCGATCCGCAGGGCGGTTGCCCCTGGGACCTGCAGCAGGATTTCTCGACCATCGCCCCGTACACGATCGAGGAAGCCTACGAAGTCGCCGACGCGATCGATCGCGACGACCTGGACGGGCTGAAGGACGAACTCGGCGACCTGCTGCTGCAGGTGGCGTTCCATGCGCAGATGGCGAAGGAGCGGGGCGCGTTCGCGTTCGACGACGTGGTGCGATCGATCTGCGACAAGATGGTGCGCCGGCATCCGCACGTATTCGGCGACGCGGCGGCGGACGGCGCGGAGGCGGTGGCCGCGAGTTGGGACGGGATCAAGCGCGCCGAGCGCGAGGCCAGGGGCGACGCCGATTCCTCCGCGCTGGCCGGCGTCTCGCGTGGCCTGCCGGAGTGGCAGCGCGCGGCCAAGCTGCAGTCGCGTGCGGCGAAGACCGGCTTCGACTGGCCCGGGCCGGCGCCAGTGATCGCCAAGCTGCACGAGGAGATCGAGGAGGTCCGCGCCGAATTCGCCAGGGGCGACGTCGAAGGGAACCGGGCGCGGCTGGAGGACGAGATCGGCGACGTGCTGTTCGTCTGCGCCAACCTCGCGCGCCATGCGAAGGTCGACGTCGGCGCCGCATTGCGTCGCGCCAACCGGAAATTCGAGCGCCGTTTCCGCGCGATGGAAGGGCTGGCCGAGGCCGACGGCAAGCCGCTTGCCGGGCAGTCCCTGGAGGCGCAGGATGCGTACTGGGCGCGCGCCAAGCGCATCGAGCGCGGCGAGGAATCGTGAAGACCCTGCTGCTGTTCGTCGTCACCGCGATCGCCGAGATCGTCGGTTGCTACCTGCCGTACCTGTGGCTGCGCAAGGGCGGCAGCGCCTGGTTGCTGCTGCCGGCCGCGGCCAGCCTGGCGCTGTTCGCGTGGCTGCTGACCCTGCACCCGACCGCGGCCGGACGCGTCTACGCCGCCTATGGCGGGGTCTACGTCACCGTCGCGGTCTTCTGGCTGTGGTGGATCGACGCGGTGAAGCCGACGCGCTGGGACCTGCTCGGCGCGGCGTTGTGCCTGGCCGGGATGGCGGTCATCATGTTCTCGCCGCGCGCCACCTGAACCCGGGGAGGACAGCATGGGCCGCTTCGCCAGTTTCCGCGAGTTCTATCCGTTCTACCTCAGCGAGCACCGCAACCGCACTTCGCGCCGGCTGCATTTCGTCGGCAGTTGCGGCGCGCTCGGGTTCGCCGCCGGCGCAGTCGCCAGCGGCAATGCGTGGTGGCTGCTGGCGGCGCTGCTCTGCGGCTACGGCTTCGCCTGGGTGGGGCATTTCTTCTTCGAGAAGAACCGGCCGGCCACGTTCCGGCATCCGTTCTATTCGTTCGCCGGCGACTGGGTGATGTTCAAGGACATCCTGACCGGGAAGATCAGGTTCTAGGTCACTCCTTGAACATCAGGAAGGCCGCGCCGACGATCAGCGCGAATGCGGTGTAGTGGTTCCATTTCAGCGGCTGGCCGAGGAACCAGGCGGAGAAGCCGGCGAACACGACCAGGGTGATGATTTCCTGGATGGTCTTCAGCTGCACCACCGAGTAGACCGTATTGCCCAGCCGGTTGGCCGGCACCATCAGCGAGTATTCGAAGAAGGCGATGCCCCAACTGGCCAGGATCGCGACCGCCAGCGGCGCGCTCTTGTGCTTCAAATGGCCGTACCAGGCGAAGGTCATGAAGACGTTGGAGCCCAGCAGCATCAGGATGGGCAACAGGCGGGCGGTCATTGACGGGTTCCGGAGCGTGGCGACGATGCGCCGATGATAGCGTTCCGGCGCGTGCGCGCAGAGGTACACTGCATGCGTTTCCCTTGTCGGAGGATGTGGCCATGCGCAAGTTCCCGTGGTTGCTGGCGGCGGCGTTGGCCGCCGTCGCGCCGTCCGTGTTCGCCGTGCAGCGGGCGGAGCCGGTGGAATGGAAGGTGGGCAAGCAGGTCTTCAGCGGCTTCGCGGTCTACGACGATGCCGTTTCCGACAGCCACTCCGGCAAGCGCCCGGGCCTGCTGATGGTGCCGGACTGGCTGGGCGTGACCGACGCCGCCGTCGCCAAGGCCAGGCAGGTCGCCGGCGACAAGTACGTGGTGCTGGTCGTGGACATGTACGGCAAGGGCGTGCGTCCGAACGGGCCGGAGCAGGCGATGGCGCAGGTCAAGACGCTGTACGCCGACCGTCCGGCGATGCGCGCGCGCATGGGCGCCGCGCTGGCCGCGCTCAAGGCGCAGGCCGCCAAGGCGCCGCTGGATACGGCGAGGATCGGCGCCTTCGGCTACTGCTTCGGCGGTTCCTCGGTGCTGGAACTGGCGCGCGGCGGCGGCGACGTGGCCGGCGTGGTGACCTTCCATGGCGGGCTTTCGACCTCGCTGCCGGCGCAGAAGGACGCGGTGAAGGCGCCGCTGCTGATCCTCAACGGCGCCGACGACCAGGGCACGGCCGGCGACATCGCCGGGTTCGAGGAGGAAATGAACGCGGCCGGCGCGGACTGGCAGTTCGTCAACTTCAGCGGCGCGGTGCATTGCTTCGCGCTGGAAACCGCAAACAGCCCGCCGGGCTGCGTCTACAACGAACGTGCGGCGAAGCGCGCCTACCGGATGATGGACGACTTCTGGGACGAGGTCTTCGCGGTGAAATAGGGCGCGCCGGCGCTCAGTGCCTGCGTTCGACCGCGTACCGCGCCAGCCCGCGCAGCGCGGCGACGGCTTCGTCGTCCGCCAGCCCGTCGAGCGCGCGCTCCGCCGCCAGCGCGTATTCGGCGGCGCGGCGGCGGCTGTATTCCAGGCCGCCGGTGGCGTGGATGGCCGCCAGCACTTCCGGCATCGCGTCGGCGTCGCCGTTCTCGACGATGCCGCGCAGCCGCGCGCGCGTGGCCGCGTCCGAATGCGCGATGGCATGGATCAGCGGCAGCGTGGCCTTGCCTTCGGCCAGGTCGTCGCCCAGGTTCTTGCCCAGTTCGGAGGCGTCGGCCGAATAGTCGAGCACGTCGTCGGCGATCTGGAAGGCGTAGCCCAACTGCATGCCGAAGTCGTACAGGCATTGTTGCGTCGCTTCGCCGGCGTTCGCGGCCAGCGCGCCCAGCCGGGTGGCGGCGGCGAACAGCACCGCGGTCTTGCGTTCGATCACGCGCAGGTACGCGGCCTCGTCGGTGTCCGGGTTGTGCACATGCAGCAGTTGCAGCACTTCGCCCTCGGCGATGCGGTTGGTGGTGTCGGCGAGCAGCCGCATCACTTCCATGCAGTCCAGTTCGACCATCAACTGGAAGCTGCGCGAGTATAGGAAATCGCCGACCAGCACGCTGGCGGCGTTGCCCCAGATCGCGTTGGCGGTGCTGCGGCCGCGGCGCAGGTCGGATTCGTCGACCACGTCGTCGTGCAGCAGGGTCGAGGTATGGATGAATTCGACGATGGCCGCCAGCTGGTGGTGGTCCGGGCCGACCGAACCGCAGGCGCGCCCGGCCAGCGCCACCAGCATCGGCCGCAGCCGCTTGCCGCCGGCGGAGACGATGTGGTCGGCGATCTGGTTGATCAGCACCACGTCCGAAGACAGGCGGGCGCGGATCAGCGCGTCGATCGCAGCCATGTCCGGCGCGGCCAGGGTCTGGATTTGCGGCAGGGACAGAGCCGGCCGGGAGGCTTGGACGACGGGCATGGCGTGAAGATTCCGGAAGTCGCTGAATTGTAAAGGACGCAGCGGCATTTCCCTACACGGGCGCGGGCCGGATACCGATGGCGCAGGGCGGGGCGGCTATACTCCACTACCTTCCCGCGATCGGCGGGCACGAAGACGGAACACACCATGGCGCGCGGCATCAACAAAGTCATTCTGGTCGGCAACCTCGGCAACGACCCCGAAACCCGCTACACCCAGGGCGGCATGGCCATCACCCGCATCAGCCTTGCGACCACCAGCGTGCGCAAGGACAAGGACGGGAACACCCAGGAACGCACCGAATGGCACCGGGTGGTGTTCTTCGGCAAGCTCGGCGAGATCGCCGGCGAATACCTGCGCAAGGGTTCGCAGGTCTACGTCGAAGGCTCGATCCGCTACGACAAGTACACCGGCCAGGACGGGGTGGAGAAGTATTCCACCGACATCATCGCCGACGAGATGCAGATGCTCGGTGGCCGCGGCGAGGGCGGAGGCGAACGCGCGCCGCGGCCGCAGCGGCAGGAATACGGTTCCGGTTCCGGCGGTGCGCAGCGCCGGCCGGCCCCGGCCGCGCAATCGGCGCCGGCGGATGACTTCGGCGACGACGACATTCCGTTTTGACGGTCGAGCGTTGCGGCAAATGGACCTGAAGCAGTGAAGATGTGGAGATCAGTGTGACCACGTGGTTGGTGACCGGCGGAGCCGGATTCATAGGTGGAAATTTCGTTCTGGACGCGGTTCCGCGCGGCATCCGCGTCGTCAACCTCGATGCGCTGACCTACGCGGGCAACCTGGACACGCTGGCGTCGCTCGACGGCGATCCGAACCACGTTTTCGTCCATGGCGACATCGGCGATCGCGCCCTGGTCGCGCGGCTGCTGGCCGAGCACCGGCCCGACGCGGTGATCAACTTCGCCGCCGAAAGCCATGTCGACCGCTCGATCGACGGCCCGGCCGCCTTCGTCCAGACCAACGTCGTCGGTACGCTGGGGCTGCTGGAATCGGTGCGCGATTATTGGAAGGCGCTGGATGGCGACAAGAAGGAAGGATTCCGCTTCCTCCATGTTTCTACCGATGAGGTCTATGGCACGCTGGGCGACACCGGCAAGTTCAGCGAAACCACGCCGTATGCGCCGAACTCGCCGTATTCGGCGTCCAAGGCCGCGTCCGACCACCTGGTCCGAGCCTTCCACCATACCTACGGCTTGCCGACGCTGACGACGAATTGCAGCAACAACTACGGGCCGTACCATTTCCCGGAAAAGCTCATTCCCCTGGTGATCGCCAGGGCGCTGGCCGGCGAGCCGCTGCCGGTCTACGGCGACGGCAAGCAGGTGCGCGACTGGCTGTTCGTGAGCGACCACTGCGCGGCGATCCGCACGGTGCTGGAAAAGGGACGGGTGGGCGAGACCTACAACGTCGGCGGCAATTCGGAGAAGCGGAACATCGAGGTGGTGAAGACCATCTGCGCGCTGCTGGACCAGCGCCGTCCGCGCGCCGACGGCAAGCCGCGCGAAAGCCAGATCGCCTTCGTCGCCGACCGCCCCGGCCACGACCGCCGCTATGCGATCGACGCGGGCAAGCTGAAGGACGAACTGGGCTGGGAGCCGCGATACACCTTCGAGCAGGGCATCGCCGAAACCGTGGACTGGTACCTGGACAACCAGGACTGGGTGAAGCGCGTATTGGACGGCAGTTATCGCCTCGAGAGAATCGGCACGGCGGCATGATGCGGATCCTTCGCAATACCCCGCACGTCCATGTGCGGACCCTTCAAGGAAAACATCCATGAGCCAACGCAAGGGCATCATCCTGGCCGGCGGCTCCGGCACGCGTCTGTACCCGATCACCCGCGGTGTCAGCAAGCAGTTGCTGCCGGTCTACGACAAGCCGATGGTCTACTACCCGCTCAGCGTGCTGATGCTGGCGGGCATCCGCGAAGTGCTGGTCATCAACACGCCGCACGAGCAGGCCTTGTTCCAGTCCCTGCTCGGCGACGGCTCGCAGTGGGGCATGCGCATCGAATATGCGGTGCAGCCGAGCCCGGACGGGCTGGCGCAGGCCTACCTGATCGGCAGGGATTTCGTCGCCGGCGGGCCCAGCGCGCTAGTGCTGGGCGACAACATCTACTACGGCCACGGCTTCACCGACTTGCTCAGGCAGGCCGACGCGCGCGAGCACGGCGCGACCGTGTTCGGCTACTGGGTGCACGACCCGGAACGCTACGGCGTGGCCGAGTTCGACGCCCACGGCAAGGTCGTCGGCATCGAGGAAAAGCCGGCGCAACCGCGTTCCAACTACGCGGTCACCGGCCTGTATTTCTACGACGGCCGCGCCAGCGACTTTGCCGCCTCGCTGAAGCCTTCGCCGCGCGGCGAACTGGAAATCACCGACCTCAACAAGCTGTACCTGCAGGAAGGCTCGCTGCACCTGGAGCAGATGGGGCGCGGCTACGCCTGGCTGGACACCGGCACCCACCAGTCGCTGCTGGAGGCGTCGAACTTCATCGAGACCATCGAGTCGCGGCAAGGCCTCAAGGTGGCCTGTCCCGAGGAAATCGCCTTCGCCCAGGGCTGGATCGACGTCGCGCAGGTGGAAAGGCTGGCCGCGCCGCTGGCCAAGAACGGCTACGGCCAGTACTTGCTGGGCCTGCTCAAGCGCGGGGTGGTCAAGTGAAGCTGGCCGAAACCGACCTGCCCGGTTGCGTGGTGATCGAGCCCGCCGTGTTCGGCGACGACCGCGGTTTCTTCTACGAAACCTGGAACGCGCAGCGCTACGGCGAACTGGGCCTGCCGTCGAAGTTCGTGCAGAGCAACGTGTCGTCGTCGTCGAAAGGCGTGTTGCGCGGCCTGCATTACCAGTGGCCGCACCCGCAGGGCAAGCTGGTCAGCGTGCTGGAAGGCGAGGTCTACGACGTCGCGGTGGACATCCGCCGGGGCTCCCCGACCTTCGGCCGCTGGGCGGCGGCGGTGTTGAGCGCGGAGAACAAGCGCCAGTTCTGGATTCCGGAAGGCTTCGCCCACGGCTTCGCTGTGCTGTCGGACCGCGCGCTGTTCAGCTACCTGTGCACCGACGTGTACCACCGCGAGCACGACGCCGGCGTGCGCTGGAACGACGCCGACATCGGCATCGACTGGCCGGTCGGTTCCCCGCAATTGTCGGACAAAGACGCGAAGGCGCCGTTCCTGTCGGAGATCACGGAAGATCGCCTGCCAGTATTCACCGCATGAAGATCCTGCTGCTGGGCGCCAACGGCCAGGTCGGCGTCGAGTCGCGACGCAGCTTGGCGCCATTGGGCGAAGTGATCTGCACCACGCGCAGCGGAAAGCTGGGCCATCTGGAACAGAACGCGGCCTGTGAGGTCGCCGACTTCGATCAACCCGATTCATTGCCGGCGCTGGTCGAACGCATCGCGCCGGGTATCGTCGTCAACGCCGCCGCCTACACCGCGGTGGACAAGGCCGAAGACGACGCTGATGCTGCCTTTCGCGCCAACGCCGAAGCGCCGGGCAAGCTGGCGGCGGCTTGCGCGAAGCGCGGCATCCCGCTGGTGCATTACTCGACCGACTACGTGTTCGATGGCACCAGCACACGGCCGTACCGTGAGGACGACCCGACGGCGCCGCTGGGCGTCTACGGCGAGAGCAAACTGGCCGGTGAGCAGGCGATCCGCGCCGTTGGCGGGCAGTATCTGATCTTCCGCACCGCATGGGTCTACGCATCGCACGGCGGCAACTTCCTGCGCACGATGCTGCGGCTGGCCGGAGAGCGCGACGAACTACGCGTGGTCGCCGACCAGATCGGCACGCCGACGCCGGCGGCGCTGATCGCCGACGTCACCGCACGGGTGCTGGCGCGGTCTTCGCAACAATCCGGCACCTGGCACCTGACCGCGAGCGGCGAAACCAGTTGGCATGGATTCGCCGAAGCCATTTTCGATGGTGCGGTGCAGCGCGGATTGCTGGCGAAGGCGCCGAAGCTGACGCCGATCGCGACCGCCGACTATCCGACCCGCGCGCGTCGGCCGGCGTACTCGCGGCTGGACACGGGCCGGCTGCAACGCGATTTCGGCATTGCGTTGCCGGACTGGCGCGACGGTCTGGCGCGGGTGCTGGACGAAATTCCCGCGCCCCGGTAGCGGCGAGCCCGCCTGCGGTCGTTTTCCCGATCGCATCGCGTGAGGCGTCGAGGGCAGGCCCGCTCCCATCGGGGCCGAGGCTTCCCGATCGTGGCGGCATCCGGTAGTTTGTCGCCTTCCTCGCCACCCCGGACCGGGCATGAACGACCAGAAATCGCAGCCGCAGCTCACCTTTCGCGCGGTCATCCTCGCCATCGTCCTGGCGGTGGTGCTGTCCGCGGCCAACGCCTACCTGGGCTTATTCGCCGGACTAACCATCGCCACCGCGATCCCGGCGGCGGTGGTGTCGATGGGCGTGCTGCGCCTGCTGGGGGGCGGCTCGATCCTGGAAAACAACATCGTGCAGACCGGCGCCTCGGCCGGCTCGTCGATCGCGGCCGGCGTGATCTTCACCATACCGGCGCTGGTCATCATGGGCTACTGGCCCGACTTCAAGTACTGGTGGGTGCTGGCCATCGCCGGTCTCGGCGGCCTGCTTGGCGTGCTGTTCTCGGTGCCGCTGCGCCGCTCGATGATCGTCGAGGAGCCGCTGCCGTTCCCCGAAGGCAAGGCCGCGGCGGAAGTGCTGAAGGCCGGCGAGAATCCCGGCCCGGGCCTGAAGATCCTCGGCGTTTCCGCCGCCATCGGCGCGCTGGTCAAGCTGATGGCGGAAAGCGGTCTGCGCATGATCCCGGACAATGCCGCCGGCGCGGGTTTCTTCGGCAAGTACCTCGGCTACATGGGCACCGGCCTGTCGCCGGCGCTGCTCGGGGTGGGCTACATCGTCGGTCTCAACATCGGGATAGTCGTCGTGTCCGGCAGCGTCCTCGCCTACAACGTCGCGATCCCGATCTACCACGCCTACGCATCCTCGTTCGACCCGGTGTTCGCCGCCAAGCTCGCCGGCCTGAGCGCGGCGGATGCGGCCGGCCTGATCCGCGCCGAGAAGGTGCGCTTCCTCGGCGTCGGCACCATGCTGATCGGCGGCGTGTGGACGCTGTTCTCGCTGCGCAAGTCGCTGCTGTCGGGCGTGAAGAGCGGCATCGCCGCCGCGCGCAAGGGGTCGGGCGACGGATTCGTGCCGCACACCGAGCGCGACCTGCCGATGAAGTGGATGCTGGTGGCGCTGGTGCTGTTCGTGCTGCCGCTGCTGGGCCTGTACCAGGCCATCGTGCAGAACTGGGGCGTCAGCGTGCCGATGACCGTCATCATGATCGTCGCCGGCTTCCTGTTCGTCTCGGTGTCGGCCTACCTCGCCGGCCTGGTCGGCTCGTCGAACAACCCGGTGTCCGGCATCACCATCGCCACGATCCTGTTCGCGTCGGTGGTGCTGATGCTGCTGCTGGGCAGCGATTCCAAGATCGGCGCGGTCGCCGCAATCATGATCGGCGCGGTGGTGTGCTGCGCGGCGGCGGTCGGCGGCGACAACCTGCAGGATCTCAAGGCCGGCTACATCGTCGGCGCGACGCCGTGGAAGCAACAACTGATGCTGGGTATCGGCGCGTTCTCGTGCGCGCTGATCATGGCGCCGGTGCTGAACCTGCTGGCGCAGGCCTACGGCATCGGCGATGCGACCCGCCCGGGTTCGCTGCAGGCGCCGCAGGCCACGCTGATGGCGTCGGTGGCGCAGGGCCTGTTCGGCGGCAAGCTGCCGTGGGACATGATCATCGCCGGCTGCGTGATCGGCGCCGTCGTGATCGCCTTCGACTCCTGGCTGAAGTCGCGCAATTCGAATTTCCGCGTGCCGGTGCTGGCCGCGGCCATCGGCATCTACCTGCCGCTGGAATTGATGGTGCCGATCTTTCTCGGCGGCCTGCTGGCGTATTTCGTCGAGAAGCGCCACGGCATCGCCGGCACGCACGACGAAAGCCTGCGCGACCGCGTGCATCGGCCCGGCGTGCTGTTTTCCGCCGGCCTGATCACCGGCGAAGCGCTGATGGGAATCCTGATCGCGATCCCGATCGTGGTGTCCGAGCGCGCCGACGTGCTGGCGCTGCCGGAACGCTTCCATTTCAACCAGATCGTCGGCTTGGCCGTGCTGGCCTTCGTCGGCTGGCTGATCTACCGCACCGGGGCGAAGGCCAACCCGAACGCCTGATCCCGCGACGCCCGCGCCAGCGCGGGCGTCTTCCATTTTCGATCCACGGAAGCATTGCCATGAACCTCCGCCGCGCCGTCCTCCCGTTCGTCCTCGCGCTGTCCCTGCCGGCCCTCGCCAACGCCGCCCAGCGCGGCTTCACGGTGCAGGACATGGCCTACATGGACCGCTATTCCTCGCCGACGCTGTCGCCGGACGGACACGTGCTGGTGTTCGCCAAGCGCACGGTGGACAAGGCCAGCAACAAGGCCGTCACCTCGCTGTGGGCGCTCGATCTGGCGACCCGCGGCGTGGGTTCGCCCAGGCAACTGACGCCCGAGGGCTGGAACGTCAATTCGCCGGCGTTCTCGACCGATGGAGAGAACGTCTATTTCCTCAGCGCCAAGTCCGGCAAGCAGCAGTTGTATTCGATTCCCTTGTCCGGATCGTTCGGCGGCGAACCGGTGCAGGTCACCGACTTCCCGCTCGACGTGGGCAGCTACAAGCCGTCGCCGGACGGATCGAAGGTCGCGCTGAGTTTCGACACCTTCGCCGAATGCAAGGCCGACTTGGCCTGCACGAAGAAGAAGCTCGACGACACCGCCGCGAACAAGGCCAGCGGCGTGGTGTACGACCGCGTCTTCATCCGCCACTGGGACGCCTGGGCCGACGGCACCCGCAGCCGCCTGTTCGTCGCCGATCTCCCGGAGGCGGGCGCAAAGGCGACGTCGGTGGCGTCGCTGACCGATACGCTGGACGGCGACGTGCCGGGCAAGCCGTTTGGCGGCGCGGAAGACTACGCGTGGGCGCCGGACGGCAAATCGCTGGTCGCCAGCATCCGCGTCGCCGGCAAGGCCGAGCCGTGGTCCACCAACTTCGACCTGTACCGGTTGAACGCCGACGGCAGCGGCGCGCCGAAGAACCTGACCGAGGCGAACAAGGCCTGGGACGCCGGCCCGGTGTTCAGCGCCGACGGCGGTACCCTGTACTACCGCGCGATGGCGCGTCCGGGCTTCGAGGCCGACCGCTTCGCGCTGATGGCGCTGGATCTGGCATCGGGGGCGACCCGCGAGATCGCGCCGAAGTGGGACGCTTCCGCCGACGGCATCGTGCTGTCCGCCGACGGCAAGACGATTTATACGACTGCGCAGGAACTGGGTCAGCATCCGCTGTTCGCGGTCGACGTCGGCAATGGCGAAGTGAGCAACGTGGTCGGCGCGCAGGGCTCGGTGTCGGCGTTCGCGCTGGCCGGCGATACGCTGGCGTTCGCGCGCAATACGCTGCAAAGCGGCGACGTGATCCACGTCACCGACGTGCACTACGGGCATGCGCCGCGACCGGTCACCCCGAGCGCCGGCGGGATGTTGCCCGAGGTGAAGTTCGGCGACGCCGAGCAGTTCACCTTCGTCGGCTGGAACGGCGAAACCGTGCACGGTTACGTGGTCAAGCCGTGGAATTACGTGAAAGGGAAGAAGTACCCGGTCGCGTTCCTGATCCACGGCGGCCCGCAGGGCAGCTTCGGCAACGGCTGGAGCTACCGCTGGAACCCGCAGACCTACGCGGGGCAGGGCTACGCGGCGGTGATGATCGACTTCCACGGCAGCACCGGCTACGGGCAGAAGTTCACCGACGCGATCAGCGGCCACTGGGGCGACCGCCCGCTGGAAGACCTGCAGAAGGGCTGGGCGGCGGCGCAGCAGAAGTACGCCTTCCTCGATGGCGATCGCGCCTGCGCGCTGGGCGCCAGCTACGGCGGCTTCATGGTCAACTGGATCGAGGGCAACTGGTACGACAAGGACGGCAAGTCGCCGTGGAAGTGCCTGGTCAGCCACGACGGCGTGTTCGAGAACAACGCGATGGGCTACGCCACCGAGGAGCTGTGGTTCAGCGAATGGGAGAACGGCGGCACGCCCTACGACAATCCCGAGGGCTACCAGAAGTTCAACCCGGCCAACCATGTCGCCGACTTCAAGGTGCCGATGCTGGTGATCCACGGCCAGCAGGATTTCCGCATCCCGGTGGAGCAGGGCATCGGTCTGTTCACCGCGTTGCAGCGCAAGGGCGTGGAATCGAAGTTCCTGTACTTCCCTGACGAGAACCATTGGGTGCTGAAGCCGCAGAACAGCGTTCTGTGGCACGACACGGTGAACGCGTGGCTGAAACAGCACATCGGCGAATGAACAGGACAACCGGGACAGGGGAAGCGACCGCATGATGGCGACCGCGCTGATCGACAACGACATCGTCATCTTCGGGCTGATCGCGGCCACGCTCGGCGCGGTGTTCTGGACCGCGTCGCGGCCGGGTGGCTGGCAGCGCTTCTACAACATCGTGCCGCCGCTGCTGCTGTGCTACCTGCTGCCGGGCATCTACAACTCGGTCGGCCTGATCGACGGCGCGCACAGCAAGCTGTACAACCCGGTCGCCAGCCGGGTGCTGTTGCCGGCGGCGCTGGTGCTGCTGACCATGGCGGTGGACCTGAAGGCGATCGTGCGGCTGGGGCCGAAGCTGCTGGCGATGTACGCGGCCACGTCCATCAGCATTATCCTCGGCGCGGGACTGGCGTTCGTGGCGATGCGCGCGGTCGCGCCGGAAACCATGGGCGGCGACACCTGGGCGGGCATGGCCACGTTGGCCGGCAGTTGGATCGGCGGTGGCGCCAACATGATGGCGATGAAGGAAATCTTCAAGGTTGACGCCACCACCTTCGGCCAGTTCGCGGTGGTCGACGTCGGCGTGGGCTATGCGTGGATGGCGGTGCTGCTGATCCTGGCGCAGCGCGCGGCGGCGATGGATGCGCGGCGCGGCGCGGATACTGCAGCGCTGGACGACCTTAAGCGACGCGTCGAAGCGTACCGCGAGCAGCACGAACGCATCCCCACCCTGACCGACCTGATGCTGATCGTGGGCATCGCCTTCGGCACCGTCGGCCTGGGGCATGCGGTGGCCGGCCCGCTATCGGCCTGGTTCGGCGCGAACGTCGGCTGGGCGCACTCGGTGAGCCTGGACGATCCCTTCATCTGGGTGATCGGCATCTGCACGCTGGCGGGGCTGGGCCTGAGTTTCACCCGCGCCCGCTCGCTGGAAGGGGCGGGCGCTTCGACCCTCGGCAGCTTGCTGCTGTATTTCCTGATTGCCGCCATCGGCATGCAGATGGAGATCGGCGCGCTGCTCGACAAGCCGCTGCTGTTCCTGCTGGGCGTGGTCTGGCTGGGCTTCCACATCGTGCTGTTGTGGCTGGTCGGGCGCTGGCTCAACGTGCCGTTCTTCTATTTCGCGGTCGGTTCGCAGAGCCACATCGGCGGGCCGGCCAGCGCGCCGGTGGTGGCGTCCGCCTTCCATCCCGCGCTGGCGCCGGTGGGCGCGCTGCTCGGCACCCTGGGCTATGCGACGGGAACGGTGCTGGCCTGGTTGACCGGCCTGATGCTGCGCGCGTTGGCGGGCGCGGCGCCATAGCCGTTTACGCGGCGGCCAATACCCGGCGCGGCGACTGTTCGCGGATCGGCAGGTTCGCCAGCGCCGCGACCAGCGCCAGCGCCATGTCGGCGTACCACATCCACCGGTAGTCGCCGAACCGCTCCAGCGCGACGCCGCCGAGCCACGCGCCGAAGAACGCGCCGGTCTGGTGCGACAGCAGGGTCAAGCCGAACAGCGTGCCCAGATAGCGCGGGCCGAACAGCTTCCCGACCAGGCCGGCGGTCGGCGGCACCGTCGCCAGCCAGGTGAAGCCCAGCGCGGCGGCGAACAGATAGAAGACCAGCGGCGTCGGCGGCGCCAGCAGGTACAGCGCGATCAGCAGCGCGCGGCTGGCGTACATCGCCGCCAGCACCCATTTCATCCGGAAATGCCTGCCCAGCGCGCCGGCAATCAGGCTGCCGGCGATGTTGAACAGGCCGATCAGCGCGATCGACGTGCTGGCCACGCCCGCCGACAGCCCGCACAACTGCACTTCGCCGGGCAGGTGCGTGACCAGGAAGGCGACGTGCACGCCGCAGGTGAAGAAGCCCAGGTGCAGCAGCCAGTAGCTGCGGTCGCGCAGGGCGATCCGCAGTTGCCGCGAAAGCGAAAGCCCGCCGGTCGCCGCCTCTTCCGCGGCGGCGTGGGCCGGCTTGCGCCGCAGCGGCGCGATCAGCGGCAAGGTCAGCAGCGATGCCGCGGCCACGCCGAACATCGCGCCGGCCCAGCCGACCGCGGCGATCATCGCTTGCACGAACGGCGCGAACACGAACTGCCCCAGCGAGCCGCCGGCATTGATGATCCCGGCCGCCGCCGAACGCCGTTCCGCCGGGATCCGCCACGCGGTCGCGCCGATCAGGATCGAGAAACTGCCGGCGCCGGCGCCCGCGGCGGCCAGCACGCCCAGGCTCAGCATCAGCCCCCACGTCGAGGCCATGAACGGCGTCAGCGCGGTGCCCAGCGCCAGCAGCAGTCCGCCGGCCAGCAGCACGCCGGCGGGGCCGCGCTTGTCGGCGATCGCGCCGAATACCGGCTGCACCGCGCCCCAGACGAACTGCCCGACCGCCAGCGCCAGGCTGATCGAGGCGATGCCGATGCCGGTGGAACGATGGATCGGCTCGACGAACAGGCCGGTAGTCTGGCGCGCGCCCATCGTCAGCATCAGCATCGCCGCGGCGGCCAGCAGCAGGCCCCAGTGGCGCGTGGCGGCGTTCGGCGGGTTCATGCGGTTTCCCCGGGTTCGTTCAGCGCCCGGTCCAGGCGGGCAAGGTCGTCGTGCAGCGCAAGGGTCTGCTCGGCGCCGAACAGCGCTTCGATGCGATCCTGCGCGTTCCGCCAGTGCGGCAACGCGCGCTTCAGCAGGCGGCGGCCGGCTGCGCTGGCCACGATCAGTTTCTGCCGGGCGTCGTTCTCGCTGCGGCGTTCCTGGATCCAGCCCGCTTCGATCATCGGTTTCAGGTTACGGGTCAGGGTGGTGCGGTCCATGCCGAGCGCTTCGGCCAGCACGCCGAGCTGCTTCGGCTCGCCGGCGCGGCGCAGGATGGAATATTCGTTGAGGCTCAACCCGACCTTGGCCAGTTCGCGGTCGTACACCTGCGTGGTCCGGCGTGCGGCGCGGCGCAGGTGGAAACAGGTGCAGCGGGAAGCGATTTCGTCCATGCAGGCAATATAAGTGTATATGCACATATATTGCAACGACGGCGGCCCGGAACGAAAAAAGCCGCCCCGGAGGGCGGCTTCGGAGGGTTCGCGAGGGCAGGGTGGGCTCAGAAGAACGCGCGCACTCCGAACGACCAGTTGCGTCCCGGCAGCATCACGTCGTCCTTCAGGAACGAGGTGTGCACGCGCGCGTCCTGGTCGGCCAGGTTGTTGCCGTCCAGGAATACTTCCCACGCGGTGCGGCCGCTGTCGATGTGCCAGGCCAGGTGCGCGTCGACCAGGGTGTAGCCGGCGGTCGGCGTCTCGTCCTCGGCCACCTTGTCCTGCCTCTGGTAGCGGGTCGCGCCCAGCGAGGCGCGCCAGGCGTCGCCTTCCCAGCGCAACTGCGCGCCGAAGCGCGACGGCGCGATGCGCGGCAGGTTGCCGCCGTCCTTCAACTTCGCGCGCACGGTATCGCCGAACACGCGCAGGTCCCACGCACCGGCGGTCGCGCTGTCGGCCAGGTGGAACGTGGCCTCGCCCTCGAAACCGTGGAACTTGGCGTCGGCCTGGGTCCACTGCCGCACCGGCAGTTCCTCGTCTTCTTCGTCGAAATACCAGGTGTCGCCGGTATCGACCAGGTAGATGAAGTCGTCGTAGCGGTTGTAGTAGGCCGAGACCTTGGCGTCGACGAAGTCGTTGCGGTACTGCAATCCCAGTTCGGCCTGGTTGGCGGCTTCCTTCTTCATGTCAGGGCCGCCGCCGATCTCGTAGGCCAGGGTGGCGATGTGCGGGCCGTCGGCGAACAGTTCTTCCTCGGCCGGTGCGCGCTCGGCGTGGTCCAAGTTCAGGGTCAGGCGCCAGTTGTCGTCGAAGCGCCAGCCGCCGCTGATCGAGGCGCTGACCGGGTGGAATTTGGGGGACAGCCCGGTTTCGGTTTCGTACTTCACCTGGTCGCCGCGCAGGCCGAACTCGGCCTGCAACGCCCCCCACGTGTTCTGCGCCACGCCGAACAGACCCAGCGACTTGTTGTTGGTCTTCGGCACGAACGATTCCTCGCCGATCGCGGCGAAGGTGGAGTCGCTGCCCTGCACGCCGACCGCGGTCTTCCAGCCGTTGGCGGCGGCGAAGGTGGCCTCGACCCGGCCTTCGTTGGCGCGCTTGTCGAACACGGTGCCGACCTCGTCGCCCTCGAACTCGGTATGGGTGTAGTCGGTATGGCCGAAGCTGTAGCGCAGGCCGCTGCCTTCGCCCCACGGATCGGTCAGTCCGCCCTTCAGTTCGTAGTGGTCCTGGCGCATCTTCAGCCACACGCCGCGCTCGCCCTCGTCCGGGTCGCCCGGCTCGCCGGGATTGCCGTAGTTGTCCTCGAAGCGTGAGGCGGAGAAGCCGACGAAGCCCCAGTCGCCGGCCAGCGAGGCGCCGATCGCGCCGGACTTGGCGTCGATGAAGGTATTGGCCTGCTTGCCTTCCGGCGTGTCGTAGTCCTTGGCGTTGCGGTAGACGCCGTCGGCATGGATCGACAGGCCGTTGCCGTTGCCGGCGTCGATGCGGAACAGGTCGGTGTTGCCGTCCTTGTCGCCGGCGTCGAAACGCATCTCGGCGCGGCCGTTGACGCCGTCGACCGGCGTTTCGGCGATGCGGCCGTCGACCACGTTGACCACGCCGCCGATCGCGCCGCTGCCGTAGAGCAGGGTCGACGGCCCCTTCAGCACCTCGATCTGGTCGGCGAGGAACGGCTCCACCGCCGGCGAGTGGTCCTGGCTGACCGTGGACACGTCCTGGCTGGACAGGCCGTCGCTGAGCACGGCCACGCGCGGGCCGTCCATGCCGCGCACGATCGGGCGGCCGACGCCGGGACCGAAGTTGGAACTCTGCACGCCGGTCAGGCTGGAGATGGTCTCACCCAGGCTGGCGCCGCGGTTCTCGTCCAGGCGTTCTCCAGCCAGCACGTCGGCCGGCCGGCTCAGTTCGTCGGCGGTGCTGCGCAACACGCCGGCGGTGACCACGACCTTGTCCAGGTCCTTGGCATGGCGGTTGCCGTCCTGCGCATGGCGGGTGTCGCCGGGCGGCGGCGTGGCTTCCTGGGCGAAGGCGGGGGCGGTCAGTGCGAAGGCCAGGGCCAGGGAAAGGGGGCGCAGCGAGGGGAGGGTTCTTTTCATGGGTATCTAGCCGTGGGCGGGAGCGGAGGAGTATCGATTGATGTTATAATATATCCAGATCGGGCATTTGCCCCTCCCGAAAGTCATACTTGTCACATGGCCTCTCCGTTCAGGACCTGGTTGGATCGTTTCGGCGCCGCCGGCTCGTTGGCCTGCGCCGTGCACTGCGCCGTGCTGCCGCTGCTGATCGCGCTGCTGCCGGCGTTGGGCGTGTCCGCGTGGCTGGGCGAGGGCTTCGAGCGCGCTTTCGTGATCTTCGCGACCCTGCTGGGCGGATTCAGCCTGGCCTGGGGCTATCGCCGGCACCGGGTGGTGCGCGCCCTGGGCGTGCTGGCGCTGGGATTGGCGACCCTGTGGGTCGCGGTGCTGTATTCGCCGCTGCACGAATCGATGGTGCCGCACGCGGTGGCGATGACCTTCGGCGGCACCCTGGTCGGCGTGGCCCACGTCATCAACCTGCGCCTGAACCACGGCCACGTGCACGACGCCACTTGCGCGCATTGACGGCGGGATTCCGGATATTCCCCCGGTTGCGGCGATACGTTCTTGCAAGGTTCGTCCATGCAAAAACCATCGATTCATCGACCGGGCGCGTTGCGACGCGTTCATCATCCCCGGCACATTTGGTTCGGCGTGGCGCGGCTTTCGTGATAGGATTCGCGCCCTTGCGCGGCGGGTTTTGCCCGGCACCGGCGCAACGTCAGTCAAATTCTCGAGGAGCAGCAAATGGGCAAGGGTGATCGCAAGACCGCCAAGGGCAAGCGCTACAACAGCAGCTACGGCAATGCGCGCAAGCACGTCTCCAAGGTCGCCGTGGGCGCGGCGGCGCCGGTGGCGAAGAAGACCGTGAGCAAGGCTCCGGCCAAGAAGGCGGTGGCGAAGAAGACGGTCGCCAAGGCCGGCTGATTCCGCCTGCGGAACGCTTCGGAAAAACGCGGCGCTTGCGCCGCGTTTTTCGTTGCGATGGATCGCGCTACGGGCCGGCGAACAGGTCGGTCTCGGGAGGCAATGCGCCTTCCAGTTGCAGCAGGAATCGCTTGGTCGGCAATCCGCCGCCGAAGCCGGTCAACGAGCCGTCCGCGCCGATCACGCGATGGCAGGGCAGCACGATCGGGATCGGGTTGCGGCCATTGGCGGCGCCGACCGCGCGCACCGCGTCGGGCTTGCCAATGCGCCGCGCCAGTTCGCCGTAGCTCCAGGTTTCGGCGTAGGGGATCCGCGCCAGCATGGCCCAGACTTCGCGCTGGAAATCGGTGCCGGCCGGGTGCAGGGGCAGGTCGAAACGGCGCAGGCGACCGGCGAAATACGCTTCGAGCTGTTCGCGTGCGGCGCGCAGCACCGCATTGTCGCCTTCGCCCGGCAAGGGCCGTTTCGAGGGGTGGCGTTCCTTCGGGAAATGGATTTCGCGCAGATGCGCGTCGTCGGCGACCAGGGTCAGCGTGCCGACGGGGCTCGGCATGCGTTGCGACAGCAGGGTCGCCGCGGCGCTCATTCCCCGGCGTCCTTCAGCGCCGGCAGCAGCGGGGCGATGTCGCCGTCGTTCGGCGCCGGCGCGATGCCCAACAGCCGCGCCAGCAGCGGATACACGTCCACGTTGTCGAAACGGGGCAGGACCACGCCGTCGCGGAAGGCCGGGCCGTCGGCGACGAACATGGCCTGCATCGACGCCAGCGCGGGATCGTAGCCGTGCGAACCGCGCGTGCCTTCGTTGTCGCGGTACTTGGCGATGACGGCGCGCGGCGCGGCGTTCCAGCCCTCGTCGGTCTGGCAGACCACCGCCGGAATGCGCGGGTTGGCGCCGTAGTGCCAGCGCGCGGGCAGGTCGGCCTTGCGCCAGCATTCGTGGTGGGCGTGGCGGCCGAGCACGCCCTCGTCCAGCGCTGCCTCGAAGGCGGATTCGGAACCGGCGCGCGGCTGCAGGCCGACGACCTGGCCCATGCCGATCACTTCGGCCAGGTCCGGCGGCGCGATGTCCTCGACGGCGATGGCGTGGCCGGGCGGCACCGCGGCCATGCCGTGGTCGGAGACCACGATCAGGTTGAGCCGCGCGCGCAGGCCGCGCGCCTCCAGCCCGGCCAGCAATTGCGCCAACGCATCGTCGATCAGGGCGCGCGACTGGTCGGCTTCGGTCGAGTCCGGGCCGTGCAGGTGTTCCTCGTGGTCGACCTGGTCGAAGTACAGCGTGATCAGGTCCGGACGTTGCGCCGGCGGCCGGTCCAGCCAGGCCAGCACCTGCTCGACGCGCTGTCGCGGCGCGACATCGGCGTCGAAAGGCCTCCAGTCGTCGGGGCGCACGCCGCGGATCTCGGCCTCGCTGCCGGGCCAGAACATCGTGGCGCTGCGCAGTCCGGCCTTCTTCGCGCCGACCCAGACCGGTTCGCCACCATCCCACCAGCGGCCATCGGCGACGGCTTCGCGGTTGGACAGGCTGAAGTCGCCCAGTTCCGGGTCGCGCATCGTGTTGTTGACGATGCCGTGGCGGTCGGGGCGCAAGCCGGTGACCAGGGTGTAGTGGTTGGGAAAGGTCAGCGACGGGTACGAAGACTGCATCGATTCGGCGCGCACGCCGTCGGCGGCCAGTTTCGACAGCGTCGGCATCGCGGCCACGTCGGCGGCGCGCAGGCCGTCGATGGATACCAGCAGCAGCGGATCGGGATGTGGCGCGGCCGCATGGCGCGGCGCGCTGGCGCAACCGGCGAGCAGCAGCACGGACAGGACGACCGTGACGAATGGCAGGGGATGGGAGGTGTGACCGACGAATGGCAGGCGCATGGGCGGGCGATTGGCGATGGGATAGGCAACCTTGGCAGATTCGGAGGATTTTCGCATGACACCCTTGCTGCAGTTCGCCCGCGCGTTGTCGCTTGCCGTACTGGCGTGGCCGGCCGCGGCCGCGGAAAAAACGGACGCGGACGCCGCCACGGAGGTTCGTTGCGCGGTGTGGATGCTTGAACTCGACTTCGCTCGTTCGGTCGCCACGCACGATGCCGCCGCCTTTGCCGGCTTCGTACATGCCGACGCGGTGTTCAGCACCGCCACCCGGCCGATGCGCGGCCGCGATGCGGTGATGGCGGAGTGGGCGCCGGTCATCGACGGCAGCACGGTGGAGGTACGCTGGTACCCGGACAAGGTGGAAGTGGGCGGCGATGGCCACATCGCCTATTCCAGCGGCCCGGCGCTGTACCGCACGGCGAAGGACGGTCGCCACTGGCTGAGCCGTTACGGTTCGGTCTGGCAGCGCGGCGACGACGGCCAGTGGAAGGTGGTTTTCGACGAAGGCGTCGCAGCGCCGACCAGGACCAATGCGGCCGGCGTCGCCGCATTCGAGGCGGGACGGCGCGAAACCTGTCCGTCGGCGTGAAAGCGCGGCCTGTTGGCGACGCCGGCGACGCGGGTTCACGCCGCATTCGGGCGGCAACGCCGGCTTTCACTACACTGGGCGCGTGACCGGACGCCCGCTCAAGTACAAGTACTGGATGTTGCCGGCAGCGCTGTGCCTGGCGCTGCTTTCGTGCCATTCGCGCGACACCGCCACGACGGCCGCCCAGACCGTACCCGTCGACAACCCGATCGAGGGCGGTGCGGTCAGCACCGCGCCGATGCCGGCCCACGCCGACAAGCCGGCCGCGCCGGCCGCCAAGCCCGCGGAAATCGACTGGTCGCCGCACGAACTGGCCGCAGGCGTGGCTTCGGTCAGTTGCGACCTGGATTACGCCGCTAATGGCGACGGCGAGCCTTTGTTGCAGATCGACAAGCCGGGCGTGACCGCCGCGCTGGAACCGTGCAAGGAAAAGGGCGTGTTGCGGCTGCGCTACGTCGGCAAGATCAACGCCGACTTCACCATGACGATGCAGCGGGTGACCGCCGTCGCCGGCGAACTGGGCATCGGCAAGCGCGTGCTGGACATCGATTCGACCGGCGGCATCGTCGAGGAGGCGATCAAGGCCGGCGACCGCATCGCCGAATCCGGCTGGACCGAATGGGTGCGCGAAGGCTCGCAATGCCACAGCGCCTGCGTGTTCATCCTCGCCGCGGCCGATAGCCGCGTGGTCAGCGGCCGGGTCGGCATCCATCGCATCATCCGCATGAGTTCCACCGCCAGCAGCCGCGCGGAACTGAACCAGGAACTGCACGCGGTCTACGACGACGTGCGCGCCTACCTGGAGCGCAATGGCGCGGCGGTGGCGGTGGCCGACCAGATGATGGCCGTGCCCAACCGCAACCTGCGCCTGCTGAGCGCGGAAGAACTGCGTCTGTACGGACTGGATGGCCCCAATCCGGCGCAGGACGACCTGGACCGGCTGCGGCTGATGCGCCAGTGCGGCGAGGACTTCGTCAGCCGTCGCGACGCCTTCGCCCGCGCCTTCGATGCGCGTTGCCGGAAGGAGGAAACCGCGCTGGAGGCGATCAGCGCCTGCGGCCTGGAACTGCGCGCGCAGTTCGGTTTCCCCGACGCGCGCTGCCCGGCAGAAAGCCCGATGTCGGAATACGACAGTGGCGAGGCGCGCATCGCCGATGCGGCGGGCTTGGAGGCGAAGGGGGCCGACGGCGAATGACCGGGTCGCATTCCCGCGCGTTCGCGCGCCGCGCCGGCGGTTGCGGCGAGAGCATGCCGCGCCGATGAAGACGTGGGTCGCCTTCCTGCGCGCGGTCAACGTCGGCGGCACCGGCATGCTGGCGATGGCGGATCTGCGCGCGTTGTGCGAGCGCGCCGGCTTCGCCGACGTGCGCACCTATATCGCCAGCGGCAATGTGGTGTTGCGCGATGCGGCGGGAGAGCGGCAGGTCAAGCGGACGCTCGAGGCGGCGCTCGAAACGCATGCCGGAAAACCGATCGGGGTGATGGTGCGCAGCGGCGCGGAACTGGCGGCGGTGCTGGCCGCCAATCCATTCGCCGGCGCGCCGCCGAACCGCGTGATGGTCACCTTCCTCGACGCCGCGCCGGCGGCGGATGCGCTGGAAACGGTGAAGTACCGGACCAGTGAGCGCATCGCCTTGGGCAAGCGCGAGATCTACGTCGATTACAGCGGCGTCGAAGGCATGGGCGCGCTACGACTGCAGATTCCGGCGGCGAAATCCGGCACCGCGCGCAACCTCAACACCGTCGCGAAGCTGGCGGAAATGACAAAGGCGTAGCCGGTCTGCGCACGAACGGATCAGTCCGTTTCCGGTTCGCCGGAATCGGGCGCGTCGGCCGCTTCTTCCAACAGGCTGCGCAATCGCTTCATCTTCGTCGCACTCGAACTGCGCGCTCAACGCGATATGCGCGACGGTCAAGATCGCACGCGGGAAAGCCCGCGAAGGCCGGACGACGCCGGACTGGGCCGTTGCCCGGTCGCGTTCAGCCGGCCGCAACGACGCGGATGCGCTGGCCGCCGGTTTCGACCACCTGTCCGGCGCGGATCTTCGCGGTCTTGCGCGATTCGGTTTCGCCGTCGACCTTCACCGTGCCGCTGGCGACGATCTGCTTGCCTTCGCCGCCGCTGCTGGCGAGGCCGACCAGTTTCAGCAACTGGTTGAGTTCGATGAATTCGCGGTCCAGTTCGAAGTCGATCGTCTGCATCGCGCCAGTCTAACCGCAGCGCGACGGTCATTCGCGTTCGAAGCGCCGCAGTTCGTCCAGTTGCGCCTGGGCCCGGCGCAGGCTGGAGCCGGTGACGGTGTCGTCCATGCGCTTGGCCAGGCGCGGACGCTTCGGGCTGCGCGACCAGTGGTGGAACCACCAGGTCGCCAGCAGGCCGAGGATGCCGATGCACAGGTTGATCCATATCCATGCCGGCGTGCGGCCGTGCGGCGGATCGTCGCCCAGGCCGGCGAACGCCAGCACCACCGGCAGCCACATCACCCACCACGGTAGGCCGACGGCCATGCCATTGAAGGCGTAGAACCTGCGCAGCGTGGACAACTGCTTCTGGATCTTCAGTACCGGGGCGGCAAGGTCGAGGCTGCCGATCAGCCCCAGCGTGATGCCACCCAGGGCGATGCAGGCCACGCCGTAGGCATGGACGACGATGCCGGCGATCAGATAGCCGGGCAGGTGCAGGTTGCGCTGCCAGCACGCCACGCCCAGCACGACCATGCCCGCGCCGAGCAGCATCTGCAGCACTTGGCCCCAGAACAGCGGGCGCAGGCTGCGCTGCAGCCGGTCGAGCTTGCGCTCGCGCAGCAACTGGAACTGGATCGCCTGATGGCGTTCCAGCTTGCTGCCGAGGTGGCCTGCCATGCGGTCTTGATGTCGTCGGGTTCCATGATCGTTTCCATCGTCGTTGGCCTGCGTCAGAGTTCTTCGCGGAGGCGTTGCTTGAGGCGGCCGATCTTGGTCGCCACGTTGGTTTCGCTGAGGCCGAGGATCTCGGCGATTTCGCGCTGGTTGCGGTCTTCCAGGTAGAGCAGGAGCAGGGCGCGGTCGAGCGGTTTCTGCTTGTGGATGAAGCGGTAGAGCAGGCGCACGTGCTGCTCGCGTTCGTGGTCGCCGGCGTTGTCGTCGGCGACGTCGTGCGCTTGCGGGCCGAGCGGGACGTTGCGCCTGCTGCGTTCACTGCTGTCGCGGACGAAGCTGATCGCCACGTTCAGCGCGATCCGGTACATCCACGTGGAAAAACTGCGCTCGCCGTCGTAGCGC
The DNA here is from genome assembly GCA_047601245.1 of Pseudoxanthomonas sp. Lineage (GTDB taxonomy): Bacteria > Pseudomonadota > Gammaproteobacteria > Xanthomonadales > Xanthomonadaceae > Pseudoxanthomonas_A. The sequence continues at coordinate 788,106 of JASGJU010000002.1, read as the reverse complement.
GGGAACGACCGCCACGACTGCGCGGCGATTTCCTGCATCAGGTCGGCGCGGTCCTCGGCCTGCCAGGCATAGGCGCCGGCGACCTTGACGACGATGCCGCGATGGCGTTCCAGCAGTTCGGCGAAGCGCTGGCGTGCGTCCTGGGTCATGGTGGCGGCAGGCTCCACGATGATGTGCTCCACGGGGGCGGGTCCAATGTCGGGTCTCAAGGGGTGATTCGCAGCGATGAGGATAAAATCACGGGCGAAGGGAGCGGATGGCCGTTCCCGTCGCCGGGAGGATCGGTCGATGTCGGGATTGCAAAGGTTTGTCCTGTGTCTTGGCCTGGCGCTGGCCGCCGGGGCCGCCTTCGCGGCGGAAGGCCCGCCGCCGCTGCGGGTCATGAGCTTCAACGTGCGCGTGCCGGTCGAATCCGACGGTCCCGACCGCTGGGAAGCCCGCCGCGAGCGGATGGCGAAACTCGTCGCCGACGCGCGCCCGGACCTCATCGGCACCCAGGAACTGGTGAAGGAGCAGGGCGACTACCTGGTCGGGCGATTGCCGCAATACGCCTGGTTCGGCGCCGGCCGGCGCGGCGACGGCGGCGACGAGCACATGGGCGTGTTCTACCGCAAGGACGCGCTGGAACTGGTGGAATCCGGCGACTTCTGGCTGTCCGACACGCCGGCGGTCCCCGGCAGCATCACCTGGGGCAACCTGTTCCCGCGGCTGGTCACGTGGGGATTGTTCCAGCGCAAGGCGGACGGCCGCCGCTTCTACCTGCTGGACACGCATTTCCCGTACCGCGACCAGGACGGGCCGGCGCGGGAGAAATCCGCGCGATCGATCGTGGCGTGGCTGGCGAAGCTGCCGCTGGACCTGCCGGTGGTGCTGACCGGCGACTTCAACGATACGCCGGACAGCGCCGGTTACCGCGAACTGACCGGCGTGCTGCACGACGCCTGGATCGATGCGCCGCGGCGCGACGGTCCCGAGGCGACTTTCCACGGTTTCACCGGCCGCGCCGACAAGCGCATCGACTGGGTGCTGTACCGCGACCTGAAGCCGCTGAGCGCCCGCACGCTGACCGACAACGAACGCGGCCGCTATCCGTCCGACCATTTCCCGGTGCTGGTCGAATTCGCCTTGTAGCGGCGGGGCGGCGGGACAATCCCGGCGACAAGGCGCACAATACGTGGCCGAATCGCCCGGCCCGCCGTCATGTCTTCGCCCGAAACCCCCGACGCTTCCCCGTCGTCGTCCGCTCCGATCGGCACTGCTCCAATCGGTACATTCTCCGAACTGGGCCTGTCCGCCGCCGTGCAGGCGGCGCTGGCCGAGGTCGGCTACGAATCGCCGTCGCCGATCCAGGCCGCGACCATCCCGGCGCTGCTGGCGGGCCGCGACGTGCTGGGGCAGGCGCAGACCGGCACCGGCAAGACCGCGGCGTTCGCGCTGCCGGTGCTTTCCACGCTGGATTTCGACGCGAAGAAGCCGCAGGCGCTGGTGCTGGCCCCGACCCGCGAACTGGCGATCCAGGTGGCCGAGGCCTTCCAGCGCTACGCGGCGAAGATTCCCGGTTTCCACGTGCTGCCGATCTACGGCGGGCAGAGCTATTACCCGCAGTTGCAGGCGCTCAAGCGCGGCGTGCACGTCGTGGTCGGCACCCCGGGCCGCGTCATCGACCACCTGGAGCGCGGCTCGCTGGACCTGTCCGGCCTGACCACGCTGGTGCTGGACGAGGCCGACGAGATGTTGCGCATGGGCTTCATCGACGACGTCGAGGCGGTGCTGAAGAAGACGCCGGAATCGCGCCAGGTCGCGCTGTTCTCGGCGACCATGCCGCCGCAGATCAAGCGCATCGCACAGACCTACCTCAAGGACCCGGTCGAGGTGCAGATCGCCGCGAAGACCACGACCGCGGCCAACATCCGCCAGCGCTACTGGTTCGTCAGCGGCCTGCACAAGCTGGACGCGCTGACCCGCATCATCGAGGCCGAGCCGTTCGACGCGATGATCGTGTTCGCCCGCACCAAGGCCGGCACCGACGAACTGGCCGGGAAACTGCAGGCGCGCGGCCTCGCCGCCGCCGCGATCAACGGCGACATCCAGCAGGCGCAGCGCGAGAAGACCATCCAGCAATTGAAGGACGGGAAACTCGACGTGCTGGTCGCCACCGACGTGGCCGCGCGCGGGCTGGACGTGGAGCGCATCACCCACGTGCTGAACTACGACATTCCCTACGACACCGAAAGCTACGTGCACCGCATCGGCCGCACCGGCCGCGCCGGGCGCAAGGGCGAGGCGATCCTGTTCGTCACCCCGCGCGAGAAGGGCATGCTGCGCGCGATCGAGCGCGCCACCCGGCAGCCGATCGAGGAAATGCAGTTGCCCAGCGTGGAAGCGGTCAACGACCGCCGGGTCTCGCGTTTCCTGGAGCGGATCGGCGCGGCGCTGGAAGCCGGCGGCAGCGAGGAATTCCGTCCGCTGATCGAGAACTACGAGCGCGAGCGGAACGTGCCGGCCGTCGAGATCGCCGCCGCGCTGGCGAAGCTGCTGCAGGGCGACGAACCGCTGCTGTTGCCGGCGGAAGCCAGGCGCGAGCGCAAGCCGCGCGAGGAACAGCCGGTCCGCGAGGAGCGCGGGCAGCGCAGCGAGAGGAAATCCGAACGCGGCCCGCGCATGGTCGGCTCGCGCGATTTCGACGCGCCCGGCCCGTTCGAGTCCGATTTCGTCGAAAAGCCCGGACGCGAACGCGCCGGTCGCGAAGCCCGTCCGCCGCGCGATGCGGAATTCGGCATGGAGAGCTTCCGCATCGAAGTCGGCCACGCGCACGGGGTGAAGCCGGCCAACATCGTCGGCGCCATCGCCAACGAGGCCGGGCTGGAAAGCCGCTACATCGGCCGCATCGACATCCACGACGACCACAGCGTCATCGACCTGCCCGAAGGCATGCCGCGCGAAACGCTGATGCACCTGAAGAAGGTATGGGTGTCCGGCCAGCAGTTGCGCATCCGCAAGGTCGGCGAGGACGCGCACGAAGGCGGCGATGCGCCGCCGCGCCGCCCGCAGAAGTCGTTCCGGCCGAAGGATGCGCGCCCGGGCTTCAAACCCGGCGGGCCGAAGAAGCCTCACCGCAAGGGGCCGGGCGGGCCGCGTGACTGAGGCCGGGCCCATCGACGAGGCTGCGGCGGCGAAGCGACTGAACAAGTTCATCGCCGAAACCGGCTTCTGTTCGCGCCGCGAGGCCGACCGCCTGGTCGCCGAGCGCCGGGTCACCGTCAACGGCGCGGTCGCCGGCATCGGCACGCTGGTGGAAGAGGGCGACGAGGTCCGCATCGACGGCGCGCCCCTGCGCGCGCGCAAGGCCAAGCCCGGCAAGCGCCGCCACGTCTACATCGCGCTGAACAAGCCGGTCGGCGTCACCTGCACCACCGAGGAATCGGTCAAGGGCAACATCGTCGATTTCGTCGGCCACGAGCAGCGCATCTTTCCCATCGGCCGGCTGGACAAGGATTCGGAAGGCCTGATCCTGCTGACCAGCAACGGCGACATCGTCAACCAGGTCCTACGCAAGGAAAACCAGCACGAGAAGGAATACCTGGTCGAGGTCAACAAGCCGGTCACCGACGAATTCCTGCGCGGCATGGCCAGGGGCGGATTGTGGATGCACGGCCAACAGACCCTGCCGTGCCGCGCCTCCCGCCACGGCAAGTTCGGTTTCCGGATCGTGCTGACGCAGGGCCTGAACCGGCAGATCCGGCTGATGGCGTCGGCCTTCGGTTACCGGGTCAAGCTGTTGCGGCGGGTGCGCATCGACAACCTGAAGCTGGGCGACCTCAAGCCCGGCCGCTGGCGCAACCTGACCGACGCGGAATTGCGCGGCCTGCTGCCGGAGCATGCCGACTGGTGACGCGCGCCTGCGAATGCGCGCGCGGGTTTTCTATGGCGCACATCCTCGTGTGCGGGCGGCTTCGCCGTGAAAAACGCTCGTCCTTGCCGTTTTTTCAGTCGACTGCGCTCTTCGACTCCGACGTGCCCAGCATCTCGGCGTGCCCGATCTTCTCCGGCCGCTGCAGCAGCGGCTGCAGGAACACCGCCGACAGGATGATCGCCACGCCCAGGTAGAACAGCGGCGTCAGTTCGCGTTGTTCGCCCAGCAGCGGGATCGCCAGCACGATCGCGTAGACGGGCTCCAGGTTGATCGCCAGTTGCACCGTGTAGGCGCTGAGCTGGCGCAGCGCCACCAGCGACAGCGCGAATGGCAGCAACGTGCACAGCAGGGACAGCGCCAGCAGGTACAGTGCGTCGCGCGCCTGGGGCAGGACGAAGGCGCGGTCGGCGAGGGCGGGGAAGACGTGCGGCGCCAGCGGCGCCAACACGGTCAGCAGCAATGCCCCTGCGCCCAGTTCGATGCCGGTGACCGCCAGCGGATCGTCGCGGCCGGCCATGCGCTTGTTCAACGAGGCGAAGATCGACACCAGGAAGACCGACAGCGCGCCGACCGCGATGCCGGCGCGCATGCCCTGCGGCACGCCGCCGACCACCAGCGCCACACCCGGCAGCAGGGCGACGCCCAGCAGCAGTTCGCGCCACGAGAACGGCCGCCGCGCCAGCCACGGTTCGACCACGGCGATGAACGCCGGCGCCAGCGCCATGCAGGTCGCGCCGATCGAGGCGTTGGACAGCTTGATCGAGCCGTAGAAGGTCAGCCAGTGCAGCGCCACCAGCGCGCCGATGCCGGCATAGGCGCGCAGATGGCGCGGCGGCATCGCCCGCAGCCCGCGCCACACGCGCGGCAGCAACGCCAGCACGACGACCACGATCAACATGCGCCACCACACCAGCGGCAACGCCGGCAGCGAGATCAACTTGCCGAAGATCGCGGTGAAACCCCACAGCAGCACGCAGAAATGGGTTTGCAGCAGGGCGGTGCGGTACGGGCGGGTCGGCATGGCCGCATTGTCGCCGATGCGGCCGCGGAGCAGGCGCGTCCACACCGTTTCCGGCACGAATCGTTGCACCGGGTCTTGATGGCCCCGCAACGGCCGAATCCATAAACTGTGCCGACCCCACGATCAGGAAGGCGCATGCCCGGACCCCAAGCAGGATGGCTGCTGGCCGCGTTGGCGATCGCAGGCGGCGCCCGCGCCGGCGACGAGGCCGCGGGCGCATGCCCGGCCCGGAACGAGTTCCCGCCCACGGTGAATTTCCGCGTCGACAACGACTTGTTCGGCGGCCAGGACCAGGGCTACAGCAACGGCGCGCAACTGACCCTGGTGTCGCCGAACCTGAAGGACTACACCGACGACCCCTGCCTGCCGCGGCTGGCGCGCTGGTTCAACCGCCACGTCGGCTGGCTGGCGCCGCGAGGCCACGAGCAGCAGAACATGGTGGTCAACTTCACCCACGCCATCTTCACGCCCACCGATTTCGCCCGCCGCGACCTGATCCCCGACGACCGCCCGTATGCGGCCGCGCTGCTGCTCGGCTTCGGCTACAACGCGCGCAGCGGCGACCGCCTGCGCACCACCCACCTGAAGCTGGGCATGGTCGGCCCGGCGGCGCGCGGCGAGCAGGTCCAGCACGCCGTGCACAAACTCACCGGCAGCGAGCCGTTCGAGGGCTGGGATAACCAGTTGCACGACGAGCCGGTGTTCATGCTGCAGCACGAACGCATGCGCCGCTTCGGCGGAAACGGCGACGGCGAATGGGGCTGGGACGCGATCGGCCATTACGGCGGCGCGGTCGGCAACTTCGCCACGTTCGCCAACGCCGGCTACGAAGTGCGTTTCGGCCGGCGCCTGCCGGACGACTTCGGCAGCACCCCGCTGCGCCCGGTCGGCGAGAATGCCTCGCCGGGCCACGGCGGCGTCTGGGGCAGCGCGTGGCGCTACCACTTCTTCCTGACCGCGGACGCGCGCTGGGTGCTGCGCGACATCACCCTGGACGGCAACACCTGGAAGGACAGCCACAGCGTCGACAAGAAGCCGCTGGTCGGCTACGTCGGCTACGGTTTCGCGGTGATGAAGGGACGCTGGAAGTTCGCGCTGGCGCGCTACCAGAGCAGCCGCGAGTTCGACGGACAGAAGGAAGCGCCGGTGTTCGGCAGCTTCACCATCAGCCGCGCGCTGTAGAAGGGCGCGAGCGCACCACCGTGGTGGTGCAGCCGGCTTCGGCCACGACCTTGGCCGACACGCTGCCGAGCAGGCGGTTGACGCCGGTCACGCCGCGCGCGCCCATGACCAAGTGGTCGATGCCGTTGTCGCGGGCGAATTCGACCAGCGCGGCGGCGACGTCGCTGGATTCCAGCACGTGGAAGGTGATGCGGTTGTCCGGCAGTTGCAGCGCCCGTGCCCAGTGGCGCATGGCCAGCAGCCGCTTGACGTGGCGGTTGCGGCCGGCGTCGTCGATGTTGCTGTCCAGGCCGATCAGCGCGGTGCGCATCACCGCCACGCAGGCCAAGCGCGCGCCGGGCAGGGTCTGCATCAGCCGCTGCACCACATCGTTGAGCGCCGAATCCAGCGCAGCGTCCCGCTGCTTGATGTCCAGCGCCACCATCACCAGCGGCGCGGTCGCCGGAGTGGTCGCCACCGGTTCGGCCTCGCGGCCCAGCGACTTCAGCCAGCGCCGGGTCACGGCCAGGCGGCCGTCGCGGTGCGCGCGTTCGGCGCGTTCGCTCAGCGGCACCTGCTCCGGGTGCTGCAGGTCGAAGGCCAGTTGCGCGGCGGTGGGGTAGCGCGCATCCGGATCGACTTCCAGGCAGCGCAGCACGATTTCCTGGAACCAGCGCGGGATATCCGGGCGCAGCGCGCGCGGCGGCTGCGGGTCTCGGTACAGGCGGCGGCGCAGGCCGCGGCGGCTGGTCGGGAAGCCGAACGGGCGTTCGCCGGTGGCCAGGTGGTACAGGGTCACGCCCAGCGCGAACAGGTCGCTGCGCGGATCGTTGCGGATGCCCAGCACCTGCTCCGGCGAGATGTACGGCGAAGTGCCCAGCGGCACGTCGAACTGTTCGCCCAGCAGGTCCGGCAGCTGCGCGTGGTGCGACAGGCCGAAGTCGATCAGCACGACCCGTTCCTCGCCGCTCTGCGGATCGTTCTGCAGCATCAGGTTGCTGGGCTTGATGTCGAGGTGGACGACGTGCTGTCGGTGCAGGTCGTCCAGCGCGATCGCGGCCAGCGCGCCCAGCGCCGCCACGCGCTCGGCCGGCAGCGGCGCGTGGTCCAGCAGGCCGCGCAGGGTCTGCCCGGGCACCTGTTCCATCACCAGCCACGGCTGGTCGCCGTCGTCGCCGCTGGCGACGAAGCGCGGCACGTAAGGTCCCGTCAGCACCGGCAGCAACATGCGCTCGACCTCGAAGCCGACGATCTGGGTGACGGCCTCGCCGTAGCCCAGGCGCGGCAGCTTCATCAGCAAGGGGAAATCGGGTTTGGGGGCGGCCGGTTCGGAAGCCGCTTGCGGCGGTGCGACCTTCCACAGCGTCGCCATGCCGCCTTCGTGCAGCGGCGAAAGCAATTCGTATCCGCCCACGTGCATGCCGGGTTGCAGGTGCGTGCTCATCTTCAGGTTCCCCTGGCCAGGCGTTCGGCGAACGCGGCGGGCAGGCCGGCGGCGAGGATCTTTTCCGCCGCGCGTTCGAGGTCGTAGGGCACGCGCAGGAAGGTGAGGGTGGACTTGTCCGTGTCCAGCACCGCGCAGGCGGCGGCGGGATTGCCGTCGCGCGGCTGCCCGCATGCGCCGGGAATCGCCAGCCAGCGCCGTCCCGGCAGCAACGGCACCGGCATGCCCGCCGCCGGCACGAAATGCCCGGCCGGCCCGGGCTGGGTGTAGTACAGCGCCGGCGCATGCACATGGCCGCAGAAGGTCAGCCATTGCGCGGTGGCCTCCAGGCTGCGGCTGGCGTTGAGGCGGCTGTCCACGTAGGCCCAGCCGGCCGGGTTCCATGCGTTGGCGTGCACGTACAGGCGGTTGCCGGCTTCGACCTGCAAGGGCAGTTGCCGCAGGAAATCGAGCTGCGCCTCGTCCAATCGCCCGCGCGTCCATTCGATCGCCTCGCGCGCCTGCGGCACCATGTGCTCCGAAGGCGGGACGAACACGGCCTGGTCGTGGTTGCCCAGCACGCAGACGCCGCCGTCGGCGACAAAACCGCGCACGGTATCGACCACCCACGCCGGGTCGGCGCCGTAGCCGACCAGGTCGCCGAGGAAGACGTACTGGTCGCAGCCGTGTTCCCGCAGCGCCGACAGGCAGGCTTCGGTCGCTTCGCGGTTGGCGTGCAGGTCGGCCAGCAGGGCGATGCGCATCAAGGGTTCTCCTCTCCCGCCGCCTATCCTAGGCCGGCAGCGGCCGTGGCGACATTCGCCGTAGGTCGTGCCGGGGAAGCCGCGCCCGCGGCGTGTCGCCGGCGAAGCGGGCGGCTGCAATAGAATCGGTTTTCCCCCACGACCGGATTCCGCCATGCCCTGGACCACGCCCGACCTTTGCGACGCGCATCCCGGCCTGCAGGTCGCCGAACCGCTGTTCCGCGATTTCGGCGGCGCGACCGCGTTCTCCGGCCGCATCGTCACCATCCGCTGCTACGAGGACAACTCGCGCGTGCGCGAACAGGTCGCGCAGGACGGCCGCGGCAAGGTGCTGGTGGTCGACGGCGGCGGCTCGCTGCGGCGCTCGCTGCTGGGCGACATGCTGGCCGAACTGGCGGCGAAGAACGGCTGGGCCGGCGTGCTGGTCAACGGCGGCGTGCGCGACGTCGACGCGCTGGCGGCCTTGCCGCTGGGCGTCAAGGCGCTGGCCGCCACGCCGATGAAGACCGACAAGCGCGGCGTCGGCGAGGTGGACGTGGAAGTCGGCTTCGCCGGCGTGCGCTTCGCGCCGGGGCAGTGGCTTTACGCCGACGGCAACGGCGTGGTCGTTTCGGAGTCGGAACTGTCGCTGCCGGATTGAGCCGACGGTTCGACTTCGATTGGTTCTGCCGCCTTTTCCCCGATCCGCCCCCGCGCCAGCGCATTGAAGCCATGCAGGCGCGCGATGCGGCCCCACGCCAGCGCGACGACCACCAATTGGGTCAGCAGTAATCCCAGCAGGAACGCGCCGATGCCCGCGCCATCGCTGCGCAGGCGCCACCAGCCGAACAGCGCGGCCAGCACGTAGCCGGCCGCACTGCTGCCGACGTAGACGATCAGCGTCGCCAGCGGACGCCGCAGCACCAGCTTCAGGCCGCGCCACCAAGCGCGGAAGATCGAGCGCAGGCCCGGTTCCGCGCCCAGCCAGCCGCGCGCGGCTTCGATGGTGGCGTGCGCGTATACGAACAACAGCGCGGCTACCGCCAGCGCGACGTTGCCGGCGCGCGCGACCTCGGATTCCAGGATCGCCTGCTCGGTCAGCTTGTCGGCCGCGCCCAGCGCCACCGCGCCCAATCCCACCGCGACGCCCAGCGGCAGCAGCGACCACAGCAGCAGGCGGAACATGCGCCAGTATTCGGCCAGGCCGCCGTGCGCCAGTTCGCCCAGCTTCAGGCGCCGTCCGGCCCGCTGCGACGCCACCACCATGCCGGTCAGCCACGGGGAAAGCAGCAGCGCCACGGCAATCGCCGCGATCGCCCCGGAGCCTACGGCCTGGGCGCCGCCCTTGGACAAGGCGCCGAAGCCGTCCAGCAGCAGCGGCAGGTCGCGCCCGGCGGCGATATCGGCCGCGTGCGCCGAATGCGCGAACTGCGCGTTGAGGCCGGCCCACATCGGCAGCGTCGCCAGCAGCGCCGGCAGGCACAGCGCCAGCGCCCACCACAGCAGCGGACGCCATTGCAGCGCGGCCTTCAGGCCGGAGAACAGCGCGGAAAAACCGTTCGGTCGATGCTTGCTCATACGCTCACCAGCAGGGCAAGGAAAGTCTTCAACAACGCGCCGACGGCGCTGGCCCAGCGCCGCGCGGGGCTGCCGTCGGCCTTGAGCGTGCGGCTGTCGTCCAGTTTGTCGTCGTCCAGGTAGACCTGCCGCTGCGGATCCAGTTCGGCCGACACCGCCCTGGCCGGCTTGACCCAACTGAAGCGCCGCCACGGCTCGTCGCCGGCGAAGCGCACCGTCTCGCTGCTGCCGTCGGCGAACTTCACCACCAGCACCTGCGGCACGTCGGCGCCGTCGCGCCGCACCAGCACCGTGGTGTGGAACGGGAACGGCCCGCTGCCGGGCTTGGCGTCCGGGTGCTTCTTCTTCCATTCCTTGCGCTGTTTGGCGACGTCGCCGGCGATGTCCTCGGAAGTGACTTCGACCGGTTCGCCGTCGCGCTCGACGTAGCCCGGCTGCGGCAGCATTTCCTGGCTGGAGAACCGGGCGATGCGGTCGGACACGGCGCGGGTGGCGTAGACCTGCTGCGCGAACACCTGTTCCACCGCCTCGCGCTGGCCGGTGCCTTCGGCCAGCGCCTCGCGCAGGTCGGCCACGCTGGGGTGGCGGAACTTCCAGCGCTGGTAGTACAGCTTGAACGCGCGCTCCATCGCCGGCGTGCCGACCCGCGCCTCCAAGTCGCGCATGGTCGTGGCGGTGCGCGAATACACGCTGCTGTAGCTGCCGCTGGACATGCGGTCCCACGAATTCTGGCCGAGGCCGTCGGCCGGGCTTTTCAGCATCGCACCCAGACGCTCCATCGCGAAACCGTCCAGTTGCGGCGCGACGCCCAGCCGCTTCAGCAGCGGCGTGGAGACGCCGATCGCCTGCTTGCGTTCGCGCAGCATGCGCTGGTCCCAGTACTCGTTGAGGCCCTCGTCGAGCATCGGCTCCTCGAACTCGTTGGAGCCGAGGATGCCGTAGAAATAGCCGTGGCCGAATTCGTGGATGGTGACGAAATCCAGTGCGTACTCGGCGACCGTGCCCGGTTCGACCTTGGCGAAGCCGGAAGCGGTGAAGAAGGTCGGGTATTCCATGCCGCCGGCTTCTTCGGCGTTGTATGGCGGGATCACCACGGTGGCGGTCCTGTACGGGTACGGCCCCAGCGTGCGCGAGAAATAGGCCAGCGAATCGATGGTGGCCTTCAGCGCCGGCTTCGCGCTGGCTTCGTACTCCGGCGGATACAGCACGCGCACCTTGACCCTGGGGCTGCCCGGGCCGACGTATTCGCCTTCCAGCGGCGCGGCGTAGCGCTTGTCGGCGGTCCAGGCGAAATCGTGCACGTCTTCCTGCACGAAGCGATGCGTGACCTTGCCGTTCTTCTCGACCGGCATGCCTTGCTCCTTGCCGGTCGCGCCGACGGTGTAGCCCTTGGGCACGGTGATGCGCACGTCGTATTCGCCGTAGTCGGCGTAGAACTCGCTGTGCAGGTGGAACTCGTGCACGTTCCAGCGCGGCGCGACGGCGCCGCGTTCGCCCGGCAGTTCCAGCACGCCGATCTTCGGGAACCACTGCCCGACCAGGTGGAAGCTGCCGTAGTAGCCGGTGCGCGCCACCACGCGCGGCAAGCGGTTGAAGAAGCCGATGTCCAGCGTGGCGCTGGCCCCCGGCGCGACCGGGCGCGGCAGTTCCAGCTTGACCACGGTGCGGTCGGTTTCCGGGCCGCCGTCCGGGTGCACGTAGCTCCACTTCACGTCCTGGCCGTCCTGCCGCACCTGGCGCAGGCGGCTGTAGCCCCAGTCGCCGTCCTTCACCGGCACCTCGCTGCGGAAGGAGAAGTCCAGGTTGCGGTGTTCGGTCATGAAGGTGCTGCCGGCGCCTTCGAACGCGTTGAGGTACAGGTGCAGGTAGACCGCGCACACCGGCTGCGCGCTGCGGTTGCGCCAGGTCAGTTTCTGCCGGCCGTCGATGGTGTGCTTGTCCGGGTCCAGCGTGGCGTCGATCTCGTAGCGGACCACGCGGTCGGACAGCGTCGGCGCATCGTCGGCGCGCGGCCCGCCCCAGGCGTCGGCGGCGCTGGGCGCGGACACCGCCGCGGCGTCGGCGTCGGCGAACGGGATCTCCGCGCAGGCGGCGTTGGCGGCTTCGGCGTGCAGCGCCGGCGCTGCGGCCAGCGAGGCGAGGACGAGCAGGGCGGGGCGGAGCATGGCGTTCCTCCGGAATGGCTAGGCCGAAGCATGCGCGAAGCCACGCGGTCCGACAAGCGTGGGGCATTACCGGTCCGGTAGACTGCGGGACACCGACAGCCACACGGGAGTTGTGCGATGAAGTACGCCGGAAGCTGCCATTGCGGCCGCATCGCCTTCGAGGTGGAAGGCGAGATCGACCAGGTCCACGACTGCAACTGTTCGATGTGCCGCCGCCGCGGCGGCCTGCTGTGGTTCGTCCCGCGCGCGGCGCTGGCGCTGTCCACGCCGGAATCGGACCTGTCCACCTACACCTTCAACAAGCGCCATCTGCAGCATCGTTTCTGCGCGCATTGCGGCATCGCGACGTTCAGCGAGGGCGTGAACCCGAAGACCGGCGCGGCGATGGCCGCGGTCAACGTGCGTTGTCTGCCGGAGGTGGAACTGTCGGCGCTGAAGGTCGTGCCGGTGGACGGCGCGAGTTTCTGATCGCGGCGTCCGGATCGCGCGCGGCCGCGCGCTTCAGCGCGGCGGCGTGCGCACCGGCACCGGCGCGTTGCACAGGTCGATGTGCCCGGCCGGGCGCTTGTAGAAATCGTCCACACGGTTGCGCCGCGCCTCGGTGGCGTCGCGGAAGGTCCGGGTGTCGGTGCGCAGCACCTGCAGCGGCGTGCGCTCGGCTTCCGGCACTTCGCTGGCCAGCCTGATCGACTCGATCGGCGTGCGTTCGGCGGCGTCCTCGTAGAAGCCCATCGGCGGCGGGCCGCGCCTGATCGTGCTCAGCAGTTCCATGCCCTGCAGCACGCGGCCGACCACGGTGATGTTGTCGTCCAGTTGCCGCGGCGACTGGCCGATGACCACGTACAGTTCCGCGCCGATGCTGCTGTCGTCGGCGTTGTTGCGGCCGGCGCCGACCGCGCCGTAGCAGTGCGCCAGCCACGCCGTGCCTTTCCGCGGGTCGCGGCCGACCGGGAAACCGTCGACGAAGCCGACTTCCGGCGCCCAGCCGTCGCTGTCGGGCAGACGGTCGAAGCGCAGGCCGGCGGCGGCGCGATGGAATTCGGCCGGCAGGTGGGTTTTTGTCGAGCCCAGCGGCTTGGCCTTGGCCGGGTCCTCGCCGTCGACGTCGCCGAACTGGACGACGAAGTTGTCCTGCGAGCGGTAGATGCTGGTGCCGTCCCAGAAATGCTCGCGGGCGAGGGTGCGGATGTTGCCGGCGTGTTCCGGCGCGAATTCCGGCGCCAGTTCGATGATGACGCGGCCGGCGTCAAGGTCCATGTACAGCAGGTTGGCCGGATCCGGCGTGCGCCAGTCGGCGGCCGGGGCGGCGTCGACGATTTCCTTCGGACTGCGGTAGGCGGGTTTCTGCGCATCCGCGGCCTGTACGGCGAAGCAGCAGGCCAGCAGGCAGGCGGTGAACAGGACAGTGGGGCGCATCGTCGGTCTCCGTATCGGTGACCGGCGAGCATAGCCGCTGCCGCCGCCGAGGTCAGTGGGTGCGGCGTTTCGCCGGCTTGCGTCCGCTGCCGGACTTCTTGCCGCCGCCGTCCTGCTTGTTGACCGTGGCCCAGGCGATGCGTTCGGCGTCCGCTTCCGAGCGCCCGCGTTCGCGCTCGCTTTGCTCGATGTGCGCCGCCTGGCGTTTCTGTTTTTCCGTGTAGGCAGACTTCTCGCCGCGTGGCATGGCCATGGCTCCGCTCGGGAGGCTCGACCCTGCCACGCCGGGTGTCGGGAGACGGTGAAAAATGACTATTGGCATATTCGCTATATCGAAGTTGATAGTACAGTTCCCTCCAACCTAGCGGAGGACGCGATGGGCGAACCCGATCTCCCGGCCGAGGCCGGCGCGGACGGCCAGTTGAAGAAGTTCCAGAAGGAACTCAGCGCCGGCACCGTGTCGCTGGCCCTGCTGGCCGTGCTGGCGCAGGCCGACGCGCCGCTGTACGGCTACCTGATCGCCAAGCGCATGGAAGGGCTGGACGGCGTGCTCAGCGGCAAGCAGAGCGCGCTGTACCCGGTGCTGCGCAACCTGGAAGGCGCGGGCCTGCTGGACAGCTTCGTCGAGCCGTCCACGTCCGGCCCGCCGCGCCGCTACTACCGCATCACCGACGCCGGGCGCGCCGCCCTGCGCGAATGGGCCGCCGCCTGGCGCGCGACCCGCGATTCCGTCGATTCCGTGCTGAAGGGGTTATTGCCATGAACGCCGAAGGTCTGCCGACCACCATTCCCGAATACCTGGAGCAGTTGCGCGCGGCGTTGAAGGGCGCCGATCCGGCGATGGTGCAGGATGCGCTGTACGACGCCGAGGAATACCTGCGCTCGGAACTGGCCGAGCAGGCCGGCAAGTCCGAGGCCGAGGTCATCGCTTCGGTCGCCGGCAGCTACGGCGCGCCGGAAGAGGTCGCGGAAATCTACCGCGACACCGAGGTCAAGGTGGCCCGCGCGCTGCGCCCGCCGCCGCCGCCGCCGCGCAAGTCGCCGCTCGGCCGCTTCTTCGGCGTGGCCGCCGATCCGCGCACCTACGGCGCGCTGTTCTACATGCTGCTGGCGCTGGCCACCGGCACCTTCTACTTCACCTGGGTGGTGACCGGCGCCAGCCTGTCGCTCGGGCTGCTGATCCTGATCGTCGGCATCCCGTTGCTGCTGCTGTTCCTGATGTCGGTGCGGCTGCTGTCGCTGGTCGAGGGGCGCATCGTCGAGGCCCTGCTGGGCGAACGCATGCCGCGCCGTCCGCCGTACACGCAGCGCGACAAGCCGTGGCTGAAGCGGCTGGGCGAACTGTTCACCGATCCGCGCACGTGGACGGCGATGCTGTATTTCCTGCTGATGCTGCCGCTGGGCACCGCGTACTTCACCGTGGCCACGACGCTGCTGTCCACGGCGGTGGCCTTCATCCTGTCGCCGCTGAGCCTGCTGGGAAGCCATCTGTTCGGCTTCTGGTACGACGGCGACAACTTGCTGTGGACGATACCGTGGCTGCCGTGGCTGACGCCGTTCGCCGGCGTGCTGCTGCTGTTCGCCACGCTGCACCTGGCGCGCGCCATCGGCAGGTTCCACGGCTGGCTGGCCAAGCACCTGCTGGTGCGCGACCCGGTGGTGTGAGGCGGGGGCGGGAAGTCGGCTGCGTCGCCGGCTTCCCGCGTTACGCCGCGTACTTCGCGATGAAGTCCCGCACCTGCGGATACACCGTCTCGCGCCAGCGGCGGCCGCTGAAGATGCCGTAGTGCCCGGCGCCCTGCACGACCACGCGCGAGTGCTTCGCCTTGGGGATGCCGGTGCACAGGTCGTGCGCGGCGGCGGTCTGGCCCAGGCCGCTGATGTCGTCCAGTTCGCCTTCGATGCTCATCAGCGCGGTCTTGCGGATCGCCGCCGGGTTCACCGGTTCGCCGCCGACCTTCCACTTGCCGCGCGGCAGCAGGAACTCCTGGAACACGGTGCGGATGGTGTCCAGGTAATAGGTCGCCGGCATGTCCAGCACCGCGTTGTATTCGTCGTAGAACCTGCGGTGCGATTCGGCGTCGTCCTGGTCGCCCTTGACCAGGTTGGAGTAGAAGTCCCAGTGCGACATGACGTGGCGGCTGGGATTCATCGCGATGAAGCCGGCGTGCTGCAGGAAGCCGGGGTAGACCTTGCGACCTTCACCCGGATATGGGGTAGGCACGGTGTGGATGACGTTGCCCTGGAACCACGACAGCGGCTTGCGCGTGGCCAGGTTGTTGACCTCGGTGGGGCTGCGGCGGCCGTCGATCGGGCCGCCCATCATCACCAGCGAACGCGGCGTGGCCTCGCCGCGCGCGGCCATCAGCGACACCGCGGCCAGCACCGGCACGGTCGGCTGGCACACGCTGATGACGTGCAGCTTCTCCGCGCCGATGTGGCGGATGAATTCCTCGACGTAGGCGATGTAGTCGGCCAGGCTGAAGTCGCCTTCGGACGTGGGCACCATCCGCGCATCGACCCAGTCGGTGACGTAGACCTTGTGGTTGCGCAGCAGGGTGCGCACGGTGTCGCGCAGCAGGGTGGCGTGGTGGCCGGACAGCGGCGCGACCACCAGCACGACCGGGTCGTCCTTCAGCGCGGCGATGCTGGCGGCGTCGTCGGTGTAGCGCTTGAAACGCAGCAGCCGGCAGAACGGCTTCTTCAGCGCCTCCAGTTCGACCACCGGCACCGTGCGGCCGTGGGCCTGGATTTCGTGGATGTCCCAGGCGGGCTTCTCGTAATCCTTGCCGAGGCGGTGCACCAGTTCGTTGTACGCGGACAGGCGCTGGGAACCGGGCAGGGTCGATAGCCAGCTGTTCGGGTCGGAAAAGATGCGGGCGTTGGCGTCGGCCAGATGCACCCAAGGGGCCATCCAGTGACGGCCGAGTTCGTGCCATTGGTAGAGCGTCATGGCGGGCGGTATTCCGAGATAGCGACTGCTGCGCCGCAGCATACAGTAAAGCCGTCGGTGGAGGGTTAAGCCACAGTTTCCAGCGCCGCGGCCTGCGACGCCAGCGCCGGCGACAGCCAGCAGTGCGAACCGACGCCGACGAAACCGTGGGCGGCGAATCGGCGGCGATACCAGCGTGCGCTGCGCGGCTGGAAGCCGGCATGGTCGCCGTCGAATTCGTCCTCGGCGGCGAAGGTTTCCAGGAAAGCCACGCCGCCGCACAGCTCCGCCAGCCCGGGCAGGCCGCGGCGCAGTTCCGCCGACGGCAGGTAGTGGATCACGTCGGAGCAGACCAGCAGGTCGACCGGCGGGCATGGGCGCAGCAAGGCGAAGTCGCCGAAGCGGGCGTAGTGCAGGTTGCGCCTGGCGCCGTGGCGGGCGATCGCGTACTCGCTGCTGTCGAAGCCGAGATAACGCAGTTTCGGCCGCAGCTTCAGCAGCGGCGCGCGCCATGCGCCTTCGCCGCAGCCGACGTCCAGCACCGTGCGGAGCGGACGTTCGAGGTAGTACTCGGCGCAGGCCACCGCCAGCGCGACCTTGCGCGCCAGCCGCTGCCGGCCGCCGATGCCGCTGTCGCGGTACCAGTGCTGGAAATAGGCGTGGTCGTACTGTTTGCGTCGCGTCATCGTGCCGGTCGTGCCCCGATCCGCCGGATCGGCGAAAATGCCGTCATCCTACGCGAGCCGGCGGAGCCAGCGCATGACCCTGTACTTGTGGATCAAAACCTTCCACCTGCTGTTCGTGATCGCCTGGATGGCGGCGGTGTTCTACCTGCCGCGCATCCTGGTCAACGTCGCCGAAACCGGCGGGCAGGCCGAAGTGCAGGCGCGGCTGAAGCTGATGGGACGGCGGCTGTACCGCTTCGGCCACGTCATGTTCGGGCTGGCCTTCGCCTGCGGGCTGGTGTTGTGGCTGGGCTACCGGGTGATTGCCGATTTCCCGACGATGGTCGGCGCCGGCAGCGGCTGGCTGCATGCCAAGCTGGCGCTGGTGGCCTTGCTGCTGGCGCACTATACGGTTGGCGGGCGTTGGCTGAAGGGGCTGGACAAGGGCCGCTCGCTGCCGTCGGGCAGGACGTTGCGCTGGTTCAACGAAATGCCGGTGCTGCTGCTGGTGGCCGTGGTGTACCTGGTGCTGGCCAAGCCGTTCTGACCCGCGGCTGCGGCGTTCGCCGCAGCCGCCTTGCGTTCACTGCTTCTGCGCGGGCGCGGCGTCCTTGCCGGCGGCGGCCTGCACGCCCTTGCGGATGCCGTCGCGGATCGACTCGCGGATGTCTTGCTGCAGTTTGGCGCGATCCTCGTCCGACATCGCGGCGACGCCCTTGCCGTCGATGTCCTTCTCGCAATCGTCGATGTCCTCTTGGTCCATCGTCGCGTAGGGCGTGAATTCCGGCATCGTGGCGGCTAGCTTTTGCTGTGCGTCCAACAGCGCGGGCAGGCGCCGGCACAGTTGCCTCGCGGCCGCCTTGATGCCTTCGGCCTGGGCTTCGACGCGCTTTTCGATTTCCTTCTCGTCCGTGCCGCTGAACAGGCTCTTCAGCGCTTCGCCCGCTGCTTTCGAGCCCAGGTCGGCGCCCTGCACGCCGATGTCCATGCCGGCTTTGGCGATGCCGACCAGTTCGCCGCGATAGGCCTTCAGCAGCGCCTGCTGCTCGGGCGTGGCCGCGACCGCCTGGCCTTCGATCAGCAGTTCGCCCTGCGGGGTGATCTCGGCTTTGGGCAGGTTGCCGGCGCCGTGGCTGATGTGCCTACCGTTGACGTTGATGTCCACGCCGCCGACGCTGATGTTCTTGGTGTCGAGTTCTGCCTTGGCCTTGTCCATGACCTGCTGCATCTTCGAACCGAGGAAACTGGTCGCTTGCGGGTCCTTGCCGGTGCTGGCCGGTTGCGGTTTCTGCCCGCAGGCGGCCAGCGGCAGCAGGGCGGCGAAGGCGAGGATGCGCAGTGAGGAGTGCATGATTGTTGTCCCGGGTCAGAGGTTGGCAAATCCGTTGCGGACTTCGTTTTCGCAGTCCTTGACGTCGTCCGCCTGCAGCGTGGCGTAGGGCCGGAACGACGGCAAGCTGGCGGCCAGGCGCTGCTGTGATTCCAGCACCGCCGGCAGGCTGCGGCAAATCTGGCGCACGCCCGGTTCGACCGCTTCCTTGACGGTCTTCTCCACGCGACGCTCCAGGCCGCCGCTCAGGGCGCTGAACACCAGGCTGAACAGGCCGCGGTCGACCGCGTCGAGGGCGGCCTGCGCGCTGCGTTCGCCGATGTCGATGCCGGCCCTGGCGATGTCGATGACCTGGCCGCGGTACACCAGCAGTTGCTTGCGTTGCCCTGCGTCGATGGCGACCGGCTTGCCGTCGATCAGGAAGTCGCCTCGGGGAGTGATTTCCGCCTTCGGCAGCGCCTTGTCTTCGTCCGCGCGCTTGCCCGACTTGCCGAAGCGCAGGTTGTTGCCGACGTCCAGGTTTTCGGTTTCCAGTTCGGCGCGGGCGCGGGCCAGTTCCTCGCGCACTTCCTTGCGCGCATCGGCCATGTCCGCGCTGATTTCCTTGTCGATGCCGCTCTTCTGCGGTTCCACGGCCTGCGCGGACAAGGGCAGCAGCAGGCACAGGGCGATGGGAATGAACTTGTTCATGTCGGTTGCTCCGGTGCGGAAGACTCAATCGGCCAGTTCGCGCCAGCGGCGCAGGTAGATGGCGGCGGCGATCAGGGCGGCGCCGATGATCGCGCCGATCCACAGGTCGGCGGTGGCGAAGGCTTGCCAACTGGTGGACAGGTCGATCGAGCGGGCCAGGCCGTCGGCCGTGCTCAGGTGGGTGCCGGGGGGAGACACGTGCGGATTGAGGTACCAACTGCCGGGGACGACGCTGAGCAGGCTGCGGAAACCGAGCACGTACCAGACCTTGCCGTGGGCGATGGAGATGCCGGGCAGCGTTCCCAGCCAACTGATCACGGTCGAGGCCAGCAGCGGCACCAGTACCGCCCACAGGAACGGCTTGCTGCGCGCCCAGGCCGAGCACAGCATCAGCCAGCCCACGGTCGGCAGGACCCAGAAGGCGTAGACCGGAATCACCAGCAGCAGGTTGCCGAGTACGCGCAGCGGGTGCGAATGGGCGAATATGCCGCCGGCGCCCGGGATATCGGCAAACGCCATGCCGGCGGCAGAGACCAGCCACAGCGCCAGTCCCGACAGGATGCCGATCACGATCGACAGGGTTGGAGCCAGCAGCAGCGCCCAGGCGACCTTGGAAAGGGCCGTGGCCGTGTCGGACAGCGGCAACGACTTCCAGAACAGCACGCTGCGGTCCTTGCGCTCTTCGTACAGGCTGCCGAGGGCGTAGAAGAACACCACGAAGACCAGCACGATGCTGGTGTAGGCGACGCCGCTGAGCAGGTGCAGGTCGCCGGCGAGCCCGAACACGTAGTTGGTCCTGTCCTGGCCGTCGTGGCTGTCGGCGATCAGGCCGTTGATGTCGATCTTGCCGCTGGATACGGCATGGCGCAGCAGCACGACGCTGGTGATGGTGCCGAGCACGCCGAGCAGGATCATGATCGCGCTGGTGATCGCCGGCGCCCAGAAGAAGCCGCCGCGGTTCTCCCAGAACTCGCGCTTGAGCAGCCACTTGAAGGTGTTCGTCTTGTGTGCAGCGGTGACGGCGTTCATGCGTAGGTTCCTTTCATGACGGCGACGAACAGGTCGGCCAGGCCGGGGGTCCGGGTTTCACCCAGGTCGGGCAGGCGGTCGCGGGTCGCGCCGGAGTGCGCGCCATCGGGCAACCTGTTGTCGAACAGCAGCACGGTCTTGCCGAAGGGCAGGGAGCGCTCGTCGAGCGGCTTCAGCGCGCGCGCTTCGTCCAGCCGCTCGGCGGGCACCAGCACTTCGGTATAGCGCGCGGCCACTTCATCCATCTGCGCGGTCAGGACGATCCTGCCATCGCGGATGAACATCACGTCGGTCAGGATGTGCTCGATCTCCTCGACCTGGTGGGTGGTGACCAGGATGGTCTTTTCTTCGTCGAAGTAGTCCTCCAGCAGGCGCTGGTAGAACTGCTTGCGGTAGAGGATGTCCAGGCCCAGGGTCGGCTCGTCCAGCACCAGCAATCTGGCGTCGATCGCCATCACCAGCGCCAGGTGCAACTGCACGATCATGCCCTTGGACATCTCGCGCACGCGCAGGTTGGGTTTCAGTTGCGTGCCTTCGAGGAAGCGCTCGCACTTGGCGCGGTCGAAGCGCGGGTGCACGCCTTCGACGAAATCGACGGCTTCCCTGACCCGGATCCAGCGCGGCAGCACCGCCACGTCGGCGATGAAGCAGACGTCGCGCATCAGTTCGTCGCGCTGCCGGCGCGGGTCGCGGCCCAGCACCTTCAGGTCGCCCTCGAACGGGGTCAGCCCCAGGATCGCCTTCAGCGCGGTGGTCTTGCCGGCGCCGTTGGGGCCGATCAGGCCGACGATGCGGCCGGCGGGGATCTCGAAATCGGCGCCGTCCAGCGCCAGCTTGTTCCGGTAGGCCTTGCGCAGGCCGTGCGCGGATACGACCGTTTGGGTCGCGGCTTCTTGAATCACGGCATTCACTTGTCTATCCCCTTCAGCAGTTCTTCGGTGGACAGGCCCAGGCGCTGGATGCGTTCGGCCACGGCCGGCCATTCCTCGTTGAGGAAGCGTTCGCGTTCGCTGCCCAGCAGCTTCTTCGCCGCCTCCTCGGTGACGAACATGCCCAGGCCGCGGCGCTTCTCCACCAGGGCTTCGTCGGCCAGCTCTTGGTAGGCGCGCGAGACGGTGATCGGGTTGAGCTGGTATTCGGCGGCGACCTGGCGCACCGAGGGCAGGGCGTCGCCGGGCTTCAGCACGCCGTCCAGCATCATCGCGATCACGCGTTCCTTGAGTTGCCGGTAGATCGGAGCGCCGTCGCTCCATTGCATGGATGGACTCATCATGTCGTTCAGTTCCCGGGGCGCAGCGACCGCGCAAAGGAGAAATAGGGCATCGTCAGCGCGCTGTACCGATGCCGCAGGCGGTGCGGCGTGGATGCGGCCAGTTCGTCCGCGGCCTGTATCATCTGGCTGCCATCCCCGGCGGATGCCATGGTTCCGGCTTCGGCGGGCCGCAGATCGACCGGCAGCAGCGCCAGTCCGCACAAGGCGCCGGCGCCGGCAAGCAGATGCCACGTTTGCAGGCGTCTGGTTTTCATCGGTGCCCCACAGGGTGAGTGGTGTTGTATGTGACTATAACACCAAAACACAGCATGTCAATGCTTTTCCCTGCGCCGGCCACCCAACTGATGGCATGGTGCGCTCCTATTCGCAGGTAAGGTGAAAAATGAATTCCAAGCTAATGAAAAAAATGGTTATTTTTCTGGCATTGGTGGCCGGCACTGCTTCCGCCAGCGGCCTGCTCGACCTTTCTTACCGGCCGCTGGCCGGCAAGGCCCCGGTGAATCTGGACAAGACCTACGGCGGCCAGGTGCTGCTGGTGGTCAATACCGCCAGCAAATGCGGCAACACGCCGCAGTACGAAGGCCTGGAAGCGCTGTACAAGCGCTATTCGGCGCGCGGATTTTCCGTGCTCGGCTTTCCGTCCAACGATTTCAAGGGACAGGAGCCGGGCAGCGAAGCCGAAATCCAGGAGTTCTGCACGCTGACCTATGGCGTGAAGTTCCCGATGTTCGAGAAGGTGCACGTCATCGGCGACGAGGCCACGCCGCTGTACAAGGAACTGACCCGCGAAACCGGCGTCGCCCCGCACTGGAACTTCCACAAGTATCTGATCGGCCGCGACGGCCGCGTGCTGGCGCAGTTCCACGACAAGGTCCAGCCCGACGATCCGGCCCTGGTGCAGGCGATAGAAAACGCGCTGAAGGCGCCGGTTCCGGGCAAGTAATGCATTGAAGCGGTGTCCGCGCATGCGACAATGCGCGCCTCGCGCGGCTGGCCGCGCCTCATATTCCGACTTTCTTCTGGAGCCTGATTAGATGAAGCAGTGGTTGCGCGGCGCTGCCGCAGTGGCGATGGTGGCGACGATGGCGTCCGGCGGCGTGGCCGTCGCCCAGACCGCGTCGGGCGACAAGACGACCTTGTCCAGCGAACGCGAGAAGGTCAGCTACGCGATCGGCCGCGACGTGGCCCGGTCGCTGGAGCCGGTGGCGCCGTTCCTGGACCTGGCCGCGTTCGAAAAGGCGGTGCGCAACGCCTTCGCCGGCGGCCAACCGCTGCTGGGCGAGGAAGAGGCGCGCGCCGCCGACAACGCGCTGCGCATCAACATCGCCGCCAGCCAAGGCCAGACCCCACCGGGCATGCCGCCGGGCTCGCAGCCGCCGGCGGTGGACAAGACCAAGGTTGGGCTGATGCTCGGCGACCGCATGGTCGGCCCGTCGCTGGCGCCGCTGAAAGACGAGATCGACCTGCCGCTGCTGATCCAGGCCATGCGCACGACCTTCGCCAAGGGCCAGCCATTGCTGGACGACACCGAGGCGCAGGCGACGATGGCCGCCTACATGTCGCGCAAGCGCAGCGAGATGGAAACCAAGTTCCGCACCGAGGGCGCGGAATTCCTGGCGAAGAACAAGACCGAGAAGGGCGTGGTGACCACGCCGTCGGGCTTGCAGTACATGGTGCTGCGCCCGGGCAGCGGCCCGCATCCGACCCCGACCAGCACCGTGCGGGTGAACTACGAGGGCAAGCTGCTGGACGGCACCGTGTTCGACAGTTCCTACAAGCGCGGCCAGCCGGCCGAGTTCCCGCTGACCTCGGTGGTCGCCGGCTGGACCGAGGGCATCCCGCTGATGGCCACCGGCGCCAAGTACCGCTTCTGGATTCCGTCGGAACTGGCCTACGGTGCCCAGGGCCAGCCGCAGGGCGGGATTCCGCCGAACGCCACGCTGACCTTCGATGTGGAGTTGCTGGGCGTGCTGCAGTAACGCGCCCGCGTTTCGGCGTCAATCGTTTTTCTAAGGAAAGAACATGCGGGTAGCGATATTCGGCACGGGTTACGTCGGTCTGGTCACCGGCGCCTGCTTGTCCGAGGTCGGACACGACGTGGTTTGCGTCGACGTCGATGCGGCCAAGGTCGATGGCCTGAACAACGGCGTCATCCCGATCTACGAGCCCGGCCTGGAGCCGATGGTCAAGGCCAACCACGCCGCCGGCCGCCTGCGCTTCACCACCGACGCCGACGTCGCGATCGCGCACGGCGAGGTCGTGTTCATCGCCGTGGGCACGCCGCCGGACGAGGACGGCAGCGCCGACCTGAAGTACGTGCTAGCGGTCGCCGCGACCGTCGGCAGGCACATCGAGCGGCCGGTCGTGGTGGTGGACAAGTCCACCGTGCCGGTCGGCACCGCGGACAAGGTGCGCGCGACGATCGCCAGGGAAGTGCAGGCGCGCGGCGCGCAGGTCGCCTTCGACGTGGTTTCCAACCCCGAATTCCTCAAGGAAGGCGACGCGATCAACGACTGCATGCGCCCGGACCGCATCGTCATCGGCGCCGACAGCCCGGGCGCAGTCGAGAAGATGAAGCGCCTGTACGCGCCGTTCAACCGCAACCACGAGCGCATCGTGACGATGGACGTGCGTTCGGCGGAACTGACCAAGTACGCGGCCAACGCGATGCTGGCGACCAAGATCAGCTTCATGAACGAGATCGCCAACATCGCCGAGCGCGTCGGCGCCGACGTCGAGATGGTGCGCAAGGGCATCGGTTCGGATCCGCGCATCGGCTGGCATTTCATCTACCCGGGCGCCGGTTACGGCGGCTCGTGCTTCCCCAAGGACGTGCAGGCGCTGGCGAAGACCGCCGCGCAGCACGGCTACCCGACGACGCTGCTGAATGCGGTGGAAGCGGTCAACGACGCGCAGAAGGGCCACCTGTTCGAGCTGATTTCGCGCCACTACGGCGGAAACGTCGCCGGCAAGACCTTCGCGATCTGGGGCCTGGCGTTCAAGCCGAACACCGACGACATGCGCGAGGCCTCCAGCCGGCGCCTGCTGGCGCAGTTGTGGCAGGCCGGCGCGAAGGTCCGCGCCTACGACCCGGAAGCGCGCCACGAGGCGCAGCGCATCTTCGGCGAGCGCGAGGACCTGGCGCTGTGCGACAGCGCCACCGTCGCCCTGGAAGGCGCCGATGCGCTGGTGGTGGTCACCGAATGGAAGCAGTTCCGCAGTCCCGCCTTCGCCGGCCTGAAGCAGGCGCTGGCCGATGCGGCGATCTTCGACGGCCGCAACCTGTACGACCCGGCTGAGGTGGAAAGCGCCGGGATCGCCTACTACGGCATCGGCCGGGGGCGTTCGCTGCATGCAGACTGAGTTCCCTGGCCGCGACCGGTTGCTCGAACAGCGGCTGATCGAAATGGAAACGCGCCTGACCTTCCAGGAGCAGGCGCTGAACGAACTGAGCGAGGCCCTGGCCGACGCCCGCGCCGAAAGCGCGCGCACCAACGGCCTGCTGCGCAGTCTGCTGGAAGACCTGGGCAAGCTGCGCGCCAGCCTGCACGCCGATCCGGCCGACGAACCGCCGCCGCCGCATTACTGATCTGGCCGCAAATCGCAGGGGCGGGGGGGGGGGGAACACCGCTGCGCCTGCCTTACCATTTCCCGCTTCCCACGCCTGCTTCACCCCATGAGCGACACCCTGCGCGACCAATTGCTGGGCCTTGGCTTCAAACCCGCGCCCAAGCCCGAACGTAAGCCCGAGCGCAAACGGCCCGGCAAGTCGCCGGCGCGTGCGCATGGCCACGGCAAGCCTGACGGCAAATCCAAGCCCGGCGGTCCGCCAGATGGCAAACTTGGCGGCAAGCCGCCGCGTTCGCGCGAGGAAATGGACCTGGCCAAGGCCTACGCCCTGCGCGCGCAGAAGGAGAAGGACGAACGCATCGCCGCCGAGCGCCGCAAGCAGGAGGAAGCGCGCCAGCGCCGCGAGGCCAAGGCGAAGCTGGACGAACTGCTGAAGGACCGGGTGCTGAACGCCGCCGAGGCCGACCACGTCCGCCATTTCCCCTACGGCGGCAAGATCAAGCGCGTGCACGTCACCGCCGCGCAACTGAAGGCGCTCAACGCCGGCGAACTGGGCGTGGTGCAGTCGAACGGCCGCTACCTGCTGGTCGACGCCGCCACCCTGGCCGAGGCCGAGGCGATCTTCCCGCCCGCGGTCGCGTTGAAGGTCGATCCGAACGCGCCGGCCGAGGAAGATCCGTATTCCGACCCGAAATTCCAGGTGCCCGACGATCTGGTCTGGTGACCGCGCTGGCTGAATGCGCCGGCGCTCCGGCTTGCGCCCGCATGGCGCGCTACCTATAATCGCCGACTTGGCGGAACGTGAACGGATTTCGGGTTCCCGGTCGCCACCGAGTTTCGGTACAGGGAAGCCTCGTCGGAGGCTTTTTTACTGGCCAAGGCTCGGGCTCGCGAGCGCCGGCGGCCGCCGACGCCCGCATCCAGCTTCATCGGAAAAGGGCCCGGGCGGGCCTTTTGTCGTTTTTGCGGTTCCTTTTTTCCAGAATTGCCCCCACTCGATACTTGATAGGTCATCCGCTCGCGTGAACGAGAAGGCGAAGCAAATCTCGGCATTGCTGGCCCCGACGGTGCAGTCGCTCGGGCTGGAGCTGCTGGGAGTCGAATACCTGCCCGCGCCGGGCGGGGCGACGCTGCGCCTTTATATCGATGTACCCATCGACGTGAGCGAAGCCGAGCGCGCCAGCCGCGAAGTCAGCATCGACGACTGTGAGAAGGTCAGCCGCGAGGTGTCCGCGCAACTGGACGTGGAGGACCCGATTTCCGGCAACTACACGCTGGAAGTGTCCTCGCCGGGCATCGAGCGCCCGCTGTTCGGTCCCGAGCAGTTCGCCCGCTTCGTCGGCGAAGAAGCCAAGGTCGCGCTGAAGCTGCCGCAGGACGGCCGCCGCCGCCTGCTGGGCCGCATCGTCGGCGTTGCCGACGGCCGCATCCTGTTCGACGCCGACGGCGTCGACGTCGAAGTGGCGCACGACAACATCGAGAAGGCGAAGCTGGTTCCCGACTGGGTGGCGCTGGGACTGGCGCCGCAGCCGAAGAAGAAACCCTCCGCCGGCAAGAAGCCGGCGGGCGCATCCGCGGCGAAAAAGCCGGCGGGCGCAAGGAAGCAAAAAACATAACCGTATTTCAGCCCCTTTGAGTCAAGGGGGCGACCGAGGCGCAGCCTGCTGCGCTTCGGTGGGGGATGTGGAGGCTTGCCCCCTGCATCCGAAGCCGAAAACAGAAGAATATTCAGCAGAGTACGAAAATGAGCAAGGAACTTCTCCTCGTCGTCGATGCGGTCGCCAACGAAAAGGGCGTGCCGCGCGAAACCATCTTCGAGGCCATCGAAGCCGCGCTGGCGTCGGCGGCCAAGAAGCGCTATCCCGACCAGGACGTGCTGACCCGCGTCGCCATCGACCAGAAGGACGGCAGCTACGAGACCTTCCGCCGCTGGGAGGTCGTGGCCGACGACGTGGTGATGGAATCGCCGGACCGGCAGATCCGCCTGATGGACGCGGTCGACGAGGCCGACGGCGTCGAGGTCGGCGACTACATCGAGGAGCAGATCGATAACCCGGACTTCGGCCGCATCGCCGCGCAGGCCGCCAAGCAGGTGATCGTGCAGCGCGTGCGCGAGGCCGAGCGCCAGCAGGTCGTGGATGCGTGGAAGGATCGCGTCGGCGAACTGGTCACCGGCGTGGTCAAGCGCGCCGAGCGCGGCAACATCTACGTCGACCTCGGCGGCAACGCCGAAGCCTTCATCCCCAAGGACAAGGGTATCCCGCGCGACGCGCTGCGCGCCGGCGACCGCGTGCGCGGCTATCTGTTCGACGTGCGCAGCGAACCGCGCGGCCCGCAGTTGTTCATCAGCCGCGCCGCGCCGGAATTCATGATCGAGCTGTTCAAGCTGGAAGTGCCGGAAGTCGGCCAGGGCCTGGTCGAGATCAAGGCCTGCGCGCGCGACCCCGGCGACCGCGCCAAGATCGCGGTGATCGCCCACGACAACCGCACCGACCCGATCGGCGCCTGCATCGGCATGCGCGGCTCGCGCGTGCAGGCGGTGTCGAACGAACTGAACGGCGAGCGCGTCGACATCGTGCTGTGGAACGAGAACCCGGCCAACTTCGTCATCAATGCGATGGCGCCGGCCGAGGTGCAGTCGATCATCGTCGACGAGGAAAAGCACTCGATGGACCTGGCGGTGGCCGAGGACCGGCTGGCGCAGGCGATCGGCAAAGGCGGCCAGAACGTGCGCCTGGCCAGCCGCCTGACCGGCTGGCAGCTCAACGTGATGACCGCCGACCAGGTGCAGGCCAAGTCCGAGGCCGAGCAGGCCGTCGCCCGCCAGTTGTTCATGGACAAGCTGGAAGTGGACGAGGAGATCGCCGCGATCCTGGTCAGCGAGGGCTTCAACACGGTCGAGGAGATCGCCTACGTGCCGGTCGGCGAATTGCTGGCGATCGAGGGCTTCGACGAGGACATCGTCGAGGAACTGCGCTCGCGCGCCCGCGACGCGTTGCTCAACGACGCGCTGGCCGAGGAAGAGGGGCTGGAGGAGAACCAGCCGGCCGAGGGCCTGCTGGCGCTGGAGGGCATGGACGAGGAAACCGCCTACGCGCTGGCTTCGCACGGCGTGCGCACCAGCGAGGACCTGTCCGACCTGGCCGCCGACGAGGTGGTCGAGTTCGGCATCGACGGCCTGGACCAGGAGCGCGCCGCTGCGCTGATCCTGGCCGCGCGCGCCGAGGAGATCGCCCGTCTGGAGCGCGGCGAATGATCGCCATGCCAGTCCGCCGGGAGCGCGGCATATGAAACAACGATGAACGCCGCCCTGCATACGCCAGGGCTTAAAATCCGCGTTCCCCGGGCCGCTGGCGTGGGGGCGCCACACAGGCCATAGGATTCGAATGTCGCAACAAACCACCATCCGCAAGCTCGCCGAACTGGTCAACACGCCGGTCGAAAAACTGCTGGAGCAACTGGCCGAGGCCGGCATGAGCTTCAGCGGTCCCGACCAGGTCGTGACCGCCGCCGAGAAGCTGAAGCTGCAGGGCTACCTGAAGCGCAAGCACGGCAAGGCCGACAGCGCCGCCGACGCTGACGCGCCGAAGAAGATCACCCTGGCCCGCCGCAAGGTGCAGGAAGTGACCGTCAGCGCCGGCCGGACCAAGTCCACGGTCGCGGTCGAGGTCCGGCAGAAGCGCACCTACGTCAAGCCGACCGAGGCGGAAACCGTCGCGACCACCTCCGCGAACGAGCCGGATCCCGAGCGCGCCGAAATCCTTCGCAAGCTCGAGGAGTCCAAGCAGCGCAACCTGCAGGAACAGCAGGAACTGGCTGATCGCGACCGCCAGCGCGCCGCGGAACTGGAACGCCAGCGTCAGGAGGAAGCCGCACGCGCCGCCGAAGATGCCGAGCGTCTGCGCGCGGAGGCCGAGGCGACCGCGGCGGACGCCGGCGATGGCGAAGCGCCGCGCACCGCCTCGCGCAGCGGCGGGCATCACGTGCCCAAGCCGCCGGCCCGCAAGGAACCGGCGCGCACCGACGATCGCGCCGCCGCGCACAAGCTCAAGCCGCGCGGTTCGCACGCGATGGTCGCTGGCGTCGAGGACGACGAGAACGCCAGCCGTTTCGCCGGCCAGTTGCACCTTAGCGCGGCGGACCGCGCCCGCCGCGGCGCCTCGCGCGGCAAGCCGCGTCCGGCCCCGCGCCGCGAACAGAGCCGCGGCGGCTCGGGCAGCCACGGCTTCGAACGCCCGGCCGCGCCGGTGGTGCGCGAAGTCGCCATCGGCGATAGCATCACCGTGGCCGACTTGGCGCAGAAACTCGCGCTCAAGGGCGGCGACGTGGTCAAGGCGCTGTTCAAGATGGGCGTGATGGCCACCATCACCCAGACCATCGACCACGACACCGCGGTGCTGGTCACCGAGGAACTCGGTCACAAGGCCGTGCGCGCCGACAGCGACGACGCCGAGGACGCGCTGCTGGCGCATGCCGAGGAAGTGCAGGGCGAGCGCACCCCGCGCCCGCCGGTGGTCACCATCATGGGCCACGTCGACCACGGCAAGACCTCGCTGCTGGACTACATCCGCCGCACCAAGGTCGCCAGCGGCGAAGCCGGCGGCATCACCCAGCACATCGGCGCCTACCACGTGGAAACGCCGAAGGGCGTGATCTCCTTCCTCGACACCCCCGGCCACGCCGCGTTCACCAGCATGCGCGCCCGCGGCGCCAAGCTGACCGACATCGTCGTGCTGGTGGTCGCCGCCGACGACGGCGTGATGCCGCAGACCAAGGAAGCCATCCAGCACGCCAAGGCGGCCAAGGTGCCGCTGATCGTGGCGATCAACAAGATCGACAAGTCCGACGCCGATCCGTCGCGGGTCAAGAACGAACTGTTGGGCGAGGACGTGGTCGCCGAGGAATTCGGCGGCGACACCCAGATGGTCGAGATCTCCGCCAAGACCGGGCAGGGCATCGACGAGCTGCTCGACGCGATCTCGCTGCAGGCCGAACTGCTGGAACTGCGCGCCGTGCACGAAGGCCGCGCCAGCGGCGTGGTCATCGAGTCCTCGCTGGACAAGGGCCGCGGCCCGGTGGCGACGGTGCTGGTGCAGCAGGGTACGCTGAAGAAGGGCGACTACCTGGTCTGCGGCATCCAGTACGGCCGCGTGCGCGCGCTGTTCGACGAGACCGGCCAGCAGCCCGAATCGGCCGGCCCGTCGATCCCGGTGCAGTTGCTGGGCCTGTCGGGCGTGCCCGACGCCGGCGACGATTTCGTCGTGGTCGAGGACGAGCGCCTGGCCAAGGACGTCGCCCAGCAGCGCGACGCCAAGCGCCGCGAATCGCGCCTGGTGCAGGCGGCGGGCAACCGCATGGAGGACATCCTCGCGCAGATGGGCAAGGGCGAGGGCCAGCAGGTGCTGAACCTGGTGGTCAAGGCCGACGTGCAGGGTTCGGTCGAGGCGCTGAAGCAGGCGCTGACCGCGCTGAGCAACGACCTGATCCGCATCAACGTGATCGCTTCGGGCGTGGGCGGCATCACCGAGTCCGACGCCAACACCGCGGTCACCTCGAAGGCCACCGTGATCGGCTTCAACGTCCGCGCCGACGCCGCCGCGCGCAAGATCATCGAGGCCAACGGCGTCGACCTGCGCTACTTCTCGATCATCTACGACGTGATCGACCAGGTGAAGCAGGTGGCTTCCGGCCTGCTGGGCGTGGAGATCCGCGAGGAGATCATCGGCATCGCCGAGGTCCGCGACGTGTTCCGCAGCTCCAAGTTCGGCGCGGTCGCCGGCTGCATGGTGGTCGAGGGCGTGGTCAAGAAGAACAAGCCGATCCGCGTGCTGCGCGACTCGACCGTGATCTTCGAGGGCGAACTGGAATCGCTGCGCCGCTTCAAGGAGAACGTCGACGAAGTGCGCAACGGCACCGAGTGCGGCATCGGCGTGAAGGCCTACGACGACGTCAAGCCCGGCGACCAGATCGAGTGCTTCGAGCGCATCGAGGTGCAGCGTACGCTCTGACCCGACATGCCGACCAAGTCGTTCCACCGCACCGACCGCGTTTCCGCCCAGCTCCGCCGCGAGCTGGGCGCGCTGGTGCACAACATGGTGCGCGAGCACCGCCTGCCGTCGGTCAGCGTGTCCGACGTCGAGATCACCCGCGACCTGGCCCACGCCAAGGTCTTCGTCACCGCGCTGATGCCGGAGAAGTCGGCCGAGGCGGTGAAGGGCCTGAACGCGCTGGCGAAGGAAATCCGCATGCAACTGGCCCGCGCGATGAAACTGCGCCACGTGCCGGAACTGCATTTCCACTACGACGATTCGGTCGATCGCGGCGAACGCATCGACCGCTTGCTGCGCGACCTGCCGTAGCGCCCGCGGGCGAGCCTGCCGCGGCCCGCCGCCCTACAATCGCGCCGATGACGCCCACCCCGGCCAAGCCGAAGTTCCGCCGCCTCGACGGCATCCTGCTGCTGGACAAGCCGCGCGGCATCAGTTCCAACCAGGCCCTGCAGCAGGCGCGGCGCCTGTTCCGCGCGGAGAAGGGCGGGCACACCGGCAGCCTCGATCCGCTGGCCACCGGCCTGCTGCCGCTGTGCTTCGGCGAGGCGACCAAGATCGCCGGCAGCCTGCTCGGCTCGCGCAAGGCCTACGACGCGGTGGCCCGGCTCGGCGTCGTCACCGACACCGACGACGCCGAAGGCCAGCCGCTGCGCGAACGCGAAGTCGGGCGCTACCCGATCGAGCGGATCGACGCGGCCCTGCGCGGCCTGACCGGCCGCATCCAGCAGCGCCCGCCGATCTATTCGGCGCTCAAGCGCGGCGGCGAACCCCTGTACGCCAAGGCGCGGCGCGGCGAAGCGATCGAAGTCGAAACCCGTCCGGTCGAGGTCCATCGCTTCGACCTGCTCTCGGCCGCCGACCTGCTGGACGGCGGCGAGCCGCTGTTGCGGCTGCGGGTGGAGTGCGGCTCCGGCACCTACGTGCGCAGCCTGGTCCGCGACCTCGGCGAGGCGCTGGGCTGCGGCGCCCACGTGGCCGAACTGCGGCGGCTGTGGGTGGATCCGTTCCGCGAGCCGCGGATGTGGACCCTGCCGGCGCTGGAGGAACTGGCCGCGCGCGACCCGCGGGCCCTGGACGCCTGCCTGCTGCCGGTCGAGGCCGGCCTGATCGGCCTGCCGCGGATCGACCTGACCGACGAGGCGGCGGCGCGATTCCGGCTCGGCCAGCGCATCGGCGGCGTGCCGGGCACCCGCCGGGACGGTGGCGGTATTCCCCGCCCACGGCCGCGCCCTCGGCCTGGCCACGCTGGAGCAGGGCCGGCTGTCGCCGCAGCGGCTGTTCAACTGGCCCGCCCCGTGAGGGCCGGCATGGCGTGGGGGCGGGGCGGATCGATCGGGCAGGCCATATAACGCCTTGTTTGGAAAGGCCCCATCGCCTACAATACGCGCGCCTTTTTACGGGCGCTTCGGCCGGACCGGCCATCAACCATCCACCAGCGACAGGCGAACCAGGCGGTGCGCGCGGACGGACAGACCGTGCGTTCATTCACTACGTACTGCGGGTTTCGCGTCGAACACAAGAGAACCAACATGTCCATCGATACCCAGAAAGTCATCGCCGACAATGCGCGCGGCGCCAACGACACCGGCTCGCCGGAAGTCCAGGTCGCCCTGCTGACCGCCCGCATCACCCAGCTCGGCGAGCACTTCGCGACCCACAAGAAGGACCACCACAGCCGCCGCGGCCTGCTGCAACTGGTCAACCGCCGCCGCAGCCTGCTCGACTACCTCAAGCGCAAGGACGGCGAGCGCTACAAGGCCCTGATCGAGAAGCTCGGCCTGCGTCGCTGAATCCGAATACCCGCCGCGGCGCAGCGATGCGCCGCGGTTCGTTTTTCCGCAACACGAAATCGCAAGCGGCCGGAACGCCCGGCCATCCGCACGCGGCAGGGGTCGCGGACGGCCCAACCAAGAAAGCATCCCAAGGAACCAACGTGGCAAAAATCACCAAAACCTTCCAGTACGGCAAGCACACCGTCACCCTCGAGACCGGCGAGATCGCCCGCCAGGCCAGCGGCGCCGTCATCGTCAACGTCGACGACACCGTACTGCTGGTCAGCGCCGTCGCCGCCAAGAGCGCGCGCGAAGGCCAGGACTTCTTCCCGCTGACGGTCGACTACGTCGAGAAGTTCTACGCCGGCGGCCGCATCCCCGGCGGCTTCTTCAAGCGCGAGGGACGTCCGACCGAGAAGGAAACGCTGATTTCGCGCCTGATCGACCGCCCGATCCGCCCGCTGTTCCCCGAGGACTACAAGAACGAAGTGCAGATCATCGCCCAGGTGATCTCGCTGAACCCGGAAGTGGACGGCGACATCCCGGCGCTGATCGGCGCCTCGGCGGCGCTGTCGCTGGCCGGTACCCCGTTCCAGGGCCCGATCGGCGCGGCCAAGGTCGGCTACAAGGACGGCCAGTACCTCCTCAACCCGACCGTTTCCGAACTGAAGGAATCGAAGCTGGAACTGGTCGTGGCCGGCACCGCCAACGCCGTGCTGATGGTCGAATCCGAAGCGCAGTTGCTGAGCGAGGAAGTGATGCTGGGCGCGGTCACTTTCGGCCACCGCGAGATGCAGAAGGTCATCAACGCGATCAACGAACTGACCGTCGAAGCCGGCACCAAGCCGTCCGACTGGGTGGCCCCGGCCAAGAACCAGGCGCTGATCGCCGCGTTGAAGGAAGCCGTCGGCGGCCAACTGGCCGACGCCTTCAAGATCCACGACAAGCTGCAGCGTCGCGACGCCATCGCCGCGATCAAGAAGGACGTGACCGAGCAATTGGCCGGCCGCGCCGAGGCCGAGGGCTGGGACAAGGCCGAACTGTCGAAGGAATTCGGCGAACTCGAATACCGCACCCTGCGCGACTCGGTGCTGGACACCAAGGTCCGCATCGACGGCCGCGCGCTGGACACCGTGCGCCCGATCAGCGTGAAGGCCGGCGTGCTGCCGCGCACCCACGGCTCGGCGCTGTTCACCCGCGGCGAGACCCAGGCGATCGTGGTCACCACGCTGGGCACCGCCCGCGACGGCCAGATTATCGACGCCATCGCCGGCGAATACAAAGAGAACTTCCTGTTCCATTACAACTTCCCGCCGTTCTCGGTCGGTGAGTGCGGTCGCTTCGGCGCGCCCAAGCGCCGCGAGATCGGCCATGGCCGCCTGGCCAAGCGCGGCGTGCTGGCGGTGATGCCGTCGCTGGAGGAATTCCCGTACACCATCCGCGTGGTCTCGGAAATCACCGAGTCGAACGGCTCCTCGTCGATGGCCTCGGTCTGCGGTTCCTCGCTGGCGCTGATGGACGCGGGCGTGCCGGTCAAGGCGCCGGTCGCGGGCATCGCGATGGGCCTGGTGAAGGAAGGCGACCGCTACGTCGTGCTGTCCGACATCCTCGGCGACGAGGACCACCTCGGCGACATGGACTTCAAGGTCGCCGGTTCCGCCGAAGGCGTGTCCGCGCTGCAGATGGATATCAAGATCGACGGCATCACCGAGGAGATCATGAAGGCCGCGCTGGCCCAGGCCAAGCAGGGCCGCCTGCACATCCTCGGCGAGATGAGCAAGGCGCTGACCGCGCCGCGCGCCGAACTGAGCGAGTACGCCCCGCGCCTGCTGACCATCAAGATCCACCCGGACAAGATCCGCGAAGTGATCGGCAAGGGCGGCTCGGTGATCCAGGCCATCACCAAGGACACCGGCACCCAGATCGACATCCAGGACGACGGCACCATCACCATCGCCTCGGTGAATGGTGCTGCCGCGCAGGCCGCGAAGGCGCGCATCGAGCAGATCACCAGCGACGTCGAGCCGGGCCGCATCTACGAAGGCAAGGTCGCCAAGATCATGGACTTCGGCGCGTTCGTGACCATCGCCCCCGGCAAGGACGGCCTGGTCCACGTTTCGCAGATCTCCAGCGAGCGCGTCGAGAAGGTCGGCGACAAGCTGAAGGAAGGCGACGTGGTCAAGGTCAAGGTGCTGGAAGTCGACAAGCAGGGCCGCATCCGCCTGTCGATGAAGGCCGTCGAGGAAGGCGAGACCGCCTGACGTCGCGCGCCCTCTCCCGCTGGCGGGAGAGGGCCGGGAAGCGCGCGGCTTCCGCTTGTCCGCAAAGCCCCGAATCCCTAGAATGCACGGCCCCGAAGCCCGGCTTCGGCAACGCTACCCGGGAAGGTGGCAGAGTGGTTGAATGTACCTGACTCGAAATCAGGCGTACGTGTGAGCGTACCGGGGGTTCGAATCCCCCCCTTCCCGCCAGATGAAAGAAAAACGCCCCGCCCAAGTGCGGGGCGTTTTTCTTTGGCTTTCCAAGTCGCCGGGTCCACTCGCCGCCGCTGTACGCAGGATCCTGACGCGGCGCATGATCGCCGCATACCACGCAGGCTCGTCCTGCCGGCCCACGCCCGCGCGCGGCCCAGTCAAGCCCTGACGCAACCTGAATGAACCGCGGTCGAAGATGGGATTGTTGCGGGGAAGATGGTTATCTTTCGTCGCCGCAGGATCCCTTCAGGCCCCCGGTCCTGATGCATGCACGGCCCGCCCGCGTGGCCGCCACCCAAGGAAAAGGAGACACAAGCGATGAAGAACTTCCTGAAGATCGCCGTGCTGGGCGCCTTCGCCATCGGCGTGCTCAGCAGTTGCGCCAGCTACACCGGCCAGACCAGCGACCCGAACGATCCCAACCGCACCAAGCGCGGCGCGCTGATCGGCGCCGGTATCGGCGCGGTGGCGGGCTTGCTCAGCGGCGGCGACGCCACCGAGCGCCGGCAGCGCGCGATGGTCGGCGCCGGCATCGGCGGCTTGGCCGGCGCAGGCATCGGCGCCTACCAGGATCGCCAGGAGGCCGCGCTGCGCCAGCAGACCGCCGGCACCGGCATCGACGTCAGCCGCGACGGCGACGTGATCAAGCTCAACCTGCCCGACGGCGTCACCTTCGATTTCAACAGCTATGCGCTGAAGCCGCAGTTCTATCCGGCGCTGAACAACGTCGCTCGCACCCTGGTCGAATACAACCAGACGATGATCGAGGTGTCCGGCCATACCGACAGCATCGGCAGCGATGCGGTCAACCAGCGCCTGTCCGAACAGCGCGCCGGCGCGGTCAGCCAGTACCTGGTCGGGCAGGGCGTGCAGCAGGCGCGCATCGAGTCGGTCGGCTTCGGCAAGCAGTACCCGATCGCCGACAACAGCACCGACGCCGGCCGCGCCAAGAACCGTCGCGTGGAAATCCGTCTGGTGCCGCTGAAGGCGCAGTCGTAAACCGCGCGGTACAACGCTACACAAGGGACGGGCCGCGCAAGCGGCCCGTTTCTTTTCGGCGGTGTCAAGCTTTTTCCGGGACGCGCGGCTTGCGACAATCGACGGCTTCGCAGAACAACCGGACCGAACGGAATACATGCAGGATCGCGACCCGAATCTCTCCCGGCAAATCGCCGCCGTCATCGCCGCCGAGATCGGCGCGCAGCCCGCACAGGCGCAGGCGGCCATCGCGCTGCTGGACGAAGGCGCCACCGTTCCCTTCATCGCCCGCTACCGCAAGGAAGTCACCGGCGGACTGGACGACACCCAGCTCCGCAACCTGGAAGCGCGCCTGACCTACCTGCGCGAACTGGAGGACCGCCGCGCCGCGGTGCTGGCCAGCATCGACGAGCAGGGCAAGCTGAGCGACGAACTGCGCGCGGAAATCCTTGCCGCCGATAGCAAGTCGCGGCTGGAAGACCTGTACCTGCCGTACAAGCCCAAGCGTCGCACCAAGGCGCAGATCGCGCGCGAGGCCGGGCTGGAGCCGCTGGCCGACAGCCTGCTGGCCGATCCGACGCAGGTTCCCGAGGAACTCGCCGCAGGCTTCGTCGATGCGGAGAAGGGCGTTGCCGACGCCAAGGCCGCGCTGGACGGCGCGCGCGCCATCCTGATGGAGCGCTGGGGCGAGGATGCCGCCCTAGTCGGCGAACTGCGCCATTGGATGCACGAAACCGGCGTCATCCGCGCCCGCGTCGCGCCGGGCAAGGAAGCCGAAGGCGCCAAGTACCGCGACTATTTCGACCATGCCGAACCGCTGGCGAAGATCCCGTCGCACCGGCTGTTGGCGCTGTTCCGCGCGCGCCGCGAGGAAGTGCTGCACCTCGACCTCGATCCGGGCGGCGATGCCGAAGCCGGCCACGCCGTCGCCGAAGGCCGTGTCGCCCACCATGCCGGCGTGTCCGCGCAGGGCCGCGCCGCCGACAAGTGGCTGCTCGACGCCTGCCGCCTGACCTGGCGCGCAAAGCTGCACATGCACCTGCTGCTGGACCTGTTCAACCAGGCGCGCGAGAAGGCCGAGGCCGAGGCCATCGCCGTGTTCGGCGACAACCTCAAGGACCTGCTGCTGGCCGCGCCGGCCGGCCCGAAGGCGGTGCTTGGCCTGGACCCCGGCCTGCGCACCGGCGTCAAGGTCGCGGTGGTGGACGCCACCGGCAAGCTGGTCGACACCGCGACCATCTATCCGCACGAACCCCGGCGCCAGTGGGACCAATCGCTGCACACGCTGCGCGCGCTATGCGTGAAGCACGGCGTACAACTGGTGGCCATCGGCAACGGCACCGCCAGCCGCGAAACCGACAAGCTGGCCGGCGACCTGCTGAAGCTCGCGCCGGAACCGAAGATGCAGAAGATCGTCGTCAGCGAGGCCGGCGCGTCGGTGTATTCGGCGTCGGAACTGGCCGCGCGCGAATTCCCCGGCCTTGACGTCAGCCTGCGCGGCGCGGTGTCGATCGCCCGGCGGCTGCAGGATCCGCTGGCGGAACTGGTGAAGATCGAACCCAAGGCGATCGGCGTCGGCCAGTACCAGCACGACGTCGACCAGTACCGCCTGGCGAAGGCGCTGGACGCGAAGGTCGAGGACTGCGTCAACGCGGTCGGCGTCCACGTCAACACCGCGTCGGCGGCGCTGTTGTCGCGCGTGTCCGGCCTGTCCTCGGCCGTGGCCGAGAACATCGTCGCCCATCGCGACGCCAACGGCCCGTTCAAGCGCCGCAAGGACCTGCTGAAGGTGCCGCGCCTGGGCGAAAAGACCTTCGAGCAGTGCGCCGGCTTCCTGCGCATCGCCGACGGCGACGAACCGCTGGACGCCTCCAGCGTCCACCCGGAAGCCTATCCGGTGGTCGAACGCATCCTCGCCGGCAACGGCAGGCAGGTGAAGCAGATCATCGGCGACACCGCGTTCCTGCGTTCGCTGAAGGCCGAGCAGTTCACCGACGAAAGATTCGGCCTACCGACCGTGCGCGACATCCTCAGGGAACTGGAAAAGCCCGGCCGCGACCCGCGCCCGGAATTCAAGGCGGCGAAGTTCGCCGACGGCGTCGAGGACATCAAGGACTTGCGCGAAGGCATGGTGCTGGAAGGCGTGGTCAGCAACGTCGCCGCGTTCGGCGCCTTCGTCGACATCGGCGTGCACCAGGACGGGCTGATCCACATCTCCGCGCTGAGTGACAAGTTCGTCAAGGACCCGCGCGAAGTGGTCAAGGCCGGCGACATCGTGAAAGTGAAGGTGCTGGAAGTAGATGTCGCGCGCAAGCGCATCGCGCTGACGCGGCGGCTGGACGATGCGCCCGCGCCATCCGCGTCGCGCGACGAACGCGGCAACGCGCCGCGCGAGCGCAGCGGCGCGCGCGAGCAGGGCAGCCGCGGTTCGCAACCGCCCCCGAAACCTGTTGCGCAGAACCAGCCGCCGGCCGACAACGCGCTGGCGGCGGCCTTCGCTCGGGCCCGCGGCGGCGGTTGAGCACACGCAGGTTCGCCAGGATCCCTTGGGCGATCCTGCGCCTGCCTCAGCGGCGAGAGAGTTCCGCGATGTAGGCGC
This sequence comes from Pseudoxanthomonas sp., assembly GCA_047601245.1. Taxonomy (GTDB): domain Bacteria; phylum Pseudomonadota; class Gammaproteobacteria; order Xanthomonadales; family Xanthomonadaceae; genus Pseudoxanthomonas_A. The sequence continues at coordinate 749,324 of JASGJU010000002.1, read as the reverse complement.
AGAACATGTCGGACATCGCTTCGGCGTAGGCCTCGATCTGTGCGGGGGTCCGGGGACTTTCCGAGAAGTCCTTGCCTGCGGCGCTGAGCGTCGCCGTGATCAGGTCGCTGGCCAAGGCGCGGGTTTCTTCCGATGCCGTGGGCAGCGCCTCCTGCATGAAGGCTTGGAAGAACCGGTCCCCCGACGCCTTCGCCGCCTGCGCTTCCGGTGCGTCGCGGTAGAGAGGGGCGGCGTCGTTGAGCGCCACGCGCATTTCGGCTTCGTCGCACTCCGACTGGATGAAGGCATGGACGAGGGCGCGCAATCGTTCGAGCGGCGGCCGGCGATCATCCGCCAGGATGCGGCGCAGCATCTCGGTCGTCTGCCGCCATTCGTCGCTCTGCAGTTCGAACAGGATGGCGGCCTTGTTCGGGAAGTACTGGTACACGGAGCCGATGCTGACCCCGGCCTTCTCCGCCACCCGCGCCGTGGTGAAGCGCCGTGCCCCTTCTTTCGCCAAAACCTGAGTGGCGGCCGTCAGGATCGCCGCGACGAGCTCCGTCGAGCGGGCCTGCTGGGGCCGTTTTCGCGAGGAAATCTGTGGGGTCCGGCGATCGGTCATGGCGGTGGGCGGGGCGGAAGCCAATGCGAATAGCGAATGCGAGCATTCCATCGCATACTTTCAACGCGACGAATTAATCGCATTTTAGCGAGGCGCCGCAGCCCGCTCAACCACAAACCGGATACTTCCATGACCAATACACTGACCACCACACCGCTGGCGCCCCTGCTGGAACGCCTGTTCAAGCAGGCCGGCGAGGCGACCAGCCCGGCCTTGGCCGGCATCACGCGCGAGGAGCGCGAGCGCCTGATGCACAGCAAGACCGAATACCGCGACTTCTACGGGCGCCTGAAGGATTTCTGGCTCCCGGTTTCGCGCGAGACCGGGACGCTGCTGTACCTGCTGGCGCGCAGCATCCGGGCGCGGAACATCGTCGAATTCGGCACCTCGTTCGGCATTTCGACCCTGCATCTGGCCGCGGCCTTGCGCGACAACGGCGGCGGTCGCCTGATCGGCAGCGAGTTCGAACCGTCCAAGGTGGCACAGGCGCGGGCGCATCTGGCCGAAGGCGGCCTGGCCGACCTGGTGGAAATCCGCGAGGGCGACGCGCTGGAGACATTGGCGACCGACCTGCCCGAATCCATCGACCTGTTGCTGCTCGACGGCGCCAAGGCGCTCTATGCCGATGTCCTGTCGCTGATGGAGAACCGCCTGCGACCGGGCGCATTGGTCGTCGCCGACAACGCGGACTACAGCCCCGACTACCTCGCTCGCGTGCGCGCGTCCGCCGGCGGCTACCTGTCCGTGCCGTTCGACGAGGACGTGGAACTGTCGATGCGGCTCGGTTGACCCGATCCGCGCGACAAGCCGCCCGCTGATTCCGGAGATTCGACATGCACGTATTCGTCACAGGCGCCACGGGGTGGGTCGGCTCCGCCGTGGTTCGGGACTTGATCGACGCCGGCCATCGGGTCACGGGACTGGCCCGCTCGGACGACAAGGCCGCCGCGCTTGCCGCCGCGGGCGCGAAGGTTTTGCAGGCGAGCCTGGACGATCTCGATGCCTTGCAGAATGCCGCCTCGTCGGCGGATGCCGTGATCCACACCGCGTTCGACCACGACTTCTCCAGGTTCCTGGAGAACTGCGAGCAGGACCGCCGCGCGATCGAGGCGCTGGGCGGCGCGCTGGAAGGTTCGGGGAAACCGTTGCTCGTCACCTCCGGACTGTCGGGTCTGGCCCGAGGCGCAACCGAACTGGACCTGCCCAATCCGACCTCGCCGCGCAGATCCGAGGCGGCCGCGCGGTCGCTGGCCGAGCGCGGCGTGCGGGTGGCGACGGTGCGCCTTGCGCCGTCGGTTCATGGTCCAGGCGATCATGGGTTCATTCCGATCCTGATTCGCCTGGCGAGGCAGAAGGGCGTATCGGCCTATCCGGATGAAGGCGGGAATTGCTGGTCCGGCGTGTATCGGCCGGACGCCGCGCGCGTCTATCGCCTCGCGCTGGAGCAGGGCGTGACCGAATCCGTCTACCACGCGGTTGCGGACGAGTCCGTTCCCTTCAAGGAGATCGCGCAAGCGATCGGCAACGGCCTGGGCCTGCCGGTCGAATCCCGGGAACGTGAACATTTCGGCTGGTTCGCCGGCATGGCCGCCGCGGACATGGCCGTATCCGCTGCGCGCACGCGCGAACTGCTCGGCTGGAAGCCGCGAGGCCCGGATCTGCTCGCCGATCTGGGGCGACCGGGCTACTACGTCGACTGACGGCGGCACGGCCCGGGATTTCCTGCGTGGATCGCGCCCATCGTCACCGCCAGCGATTCCGGCAGCGCATTCGTGGAACGAAAAAAGCCGGAGCCTTGCGGTTCCGGCTTCTTCTTCGAGATGGTGGAGCTGGCGGGAGTCGAACCCGCGTCCGAAGGCACTCCATCCCCGGTACTACATGCTTGTCCCGTCGTTGGTTTTCATCCTGCGGCAGCACGGCGGGCAGAGCGCACCGCAGGACAATCCTGTTCGATTTAACCGTGGCCGACAGGCGGCGGCGAACGGCGGTTCCGTGATGATGACCCTACGCCGCGAGCACGGACACAAGCGGTTTCGGGGCTTACGCCTTAAGCGGCGAGAGCGTAGTTGTCGTCGTTGGCAACTAGATTTTTGCCGCTGGATTTACGAGGAAAGCTGCCCCCTCGGCATGCACCAGGCAACTTCGCAACCCCCGTCGAAGCCAGTGCAGCCCCTTGTGGTGTGCGTCATCGCTGACCGGGACAGTGTAGGGGCGGGTGGCCGCCGTCACAAGTTCCGGGACGGTCGTTGTTTAGGATGCCCTCACCGCGGGCTGGCCGGGCGCGCAGGGCCGCCGCGTTGTCGATAGGGCAGACGGGAGGAATCGTCATGGCGACCGGGAAAAAGGCGGCAAAGGCGGCGGCGGGCAAGCGGACGGCCGCCGGGAAGCCAACGGCGGCGAAGAAGCGCGCCGGCGGGGTGCGCAAGCAGGACGCGACGGACACCGCCGCGCAGGGCGAGGCCCGGACCGTGGTCTACATCCACGGCATCGGCAACAAACCGCCGGCCGAGGTGCTGCGCTGCCAGTGGGACCATGCCCTGTTCGGCCGCGCGATGGGCGAACGCACGCGGCTGGCGTACTGGGTCAACCGCGACCGCTATCCGACCCCGGAGGCCGGCACCTGCAACGACCGCGACCAGGGGCCGACGGTCAACCAGGCCGAGCAGCGCGTCCTCAGCGCACTCGGCGCGACCCCGGACCGCCGCGACCTGGGCGAACTGGCCGACGCGCTGGCCGATTCGAAACAGGAGCAGGAACTGCTGCGCGCGATGCTCGACGAAATGGGCGTGGGCAAGGCTGCGCCGGGCGGACCGGGCGCGAAGGGCATCGGCGACAAGCTCAACGAGGTGTTGCTGCGGCTGGTGTCGGCCGCGCTGCTGCAGGACGTGCACGACTTCTTCTTCGACAAGCAGCGCCGCGAAGTAATGGAGCGCAGCCTGCGCGAGCGGCTGGAATCCGGCGGCGGGCCGTTCGTGGTCGTCGCCCACAGCCAGGGCTCGATGATCGCCTACGAGGTGCTGCGCAAGCTCGATCCCGCCAAGTGCAAGGTGACGCTGTTCCTGACCATCGGTTCGCCGCTGGGCCTGCCCAGCGTGCGCAGCATGTTCAAGAAATGGATCGGCAGGAAGAAGCTGCCGTTCCCGGCCTGCGTGGATGCGTGGTTCAACGTGTCCGACAGCCGCGACCCGGTCGCGCTGGACGGCGACCTGCGCAACGACATAGAGAATCCGGGCACGCGCTACGCCAACCTGCGCGGACGCGACATCAACACCGACAGCCCGCGCCATCCGCATTCGGGCTCGGGCTACCTGTCGATCCCGCAGGTGCGCGCGCGGGTGCGCGATGCGGTCGGCGTCGGTTTCGATCAGCCAGTGTCGAACACGGTGCTGATCAAGGACCTGTCCGACCAACTGGAAGCGCGCGGCTGCGACTATCGCCACGAGGTGCTGGTGGAACTGGACAAGCTGCCGGCCGGCGTCGAGGACATCGGGATCGCGCGCGACGCACTGCTGGCGCGGATCCGCACGATGGCCGCGGCCGAAACCGGGCTGAAGGGCGCGCGACTGGACGACGCGATCTGCCTGGAGGACGGCCTGCAACGCTTCGTCTCGGCGCGGCTGACCCGGTTCGAGATCGAATCGCTGCGCGACGAGTTCCGCACGCTCAACTTCAAGCGCCTGTGGCGCGACGCCGGCAAGCGCGCGCTGCTGAACCAGTCGCGCAGCGTGATCCAGGCCGACGCGGCGCAGACCGCGTATCGCGCGCTGGGGCAGAAGATCGGCTGGGCGGTGCTGGATACCGGCATCGCCGCCGGGCATCCGCATTTCTTCGCCCGCGGCCAGCGCGACAGCGTCGCCGCGCAATGGGACTGCACGCAGCGCGGCAAGCCGGTGAAGCTGCTGCGCACGGACGGCGACCGTTTCGCGCGGCTGGACGGCAACGGCCACGGAACGCACGTGGCCGGGATCGTCGCCGGGCAATGCCGGGCGCCGCTGCCCGGCGGCGACGGCAAGGAAAAGATCGAGTTCGCCGGCATCGCGCCGGAGGCGCAGTTGTACGGCTTCAAGGTGCTGGACGACGACGGCAACGGCCGCGATTCGTGGATCATCAAGGCGATACAGCAGGTCGCCGACTACAACGACCGCGCCGGCGAACTGGCCATCCACGGCGTCAACCTGAGCCTGGGTGGCTGGTTCGACGCGGAAAGCTACGGCTGCGGCTTCACCCCGCTGTGCAACGAACTGCGCCGGCTGTGGCGGCAGGGCGTGGTGGTGGTGCTGGCGGCCGGAAACGAGGGCCTGGCCTGGCTGATGCAGAGCGACGGCGAGGCCTATCCGATGAACATGGACATGACCATCGGCGACCCGGCCAACCTGGAGGAAGCGATCGCGGTCGGCTCGGTGCACAAGAGCAATCCGCACAGCTACGGCGTCTCGTATTTCTCCTCGCGCGGGCCGACCGCCGACGGCCGCCGCAAGCCCGACGTGGTCGCGCCGGGCGAGAAGATCGTTTCGGCGCACCACGGCTACAAGGCCAACGATCCGAAGACCTGGATGGTCGAGATGAGCGGCACCAGCATGGCCGCGCCGCACGTATCGGGGCTGGTCGCCGGTTTCCTGTCGGCGCGGCGCGAGTTCATCGGTTCGCCCGACCGGATCAAGCAACTGGTGCTGTCTCACTGCACCGATATCGGCCGCGACCCTTACATACAGGGCAGGGGCATTCCGAACCTGGTGCAGATGCTGGCGTCGACCTGATGCCGATCCGCCCGTGAAGGCATCCGCCGGGCGACGCGATGCTCAGGCGTCGCGGTTGTGCGCGCGCATCGCGCGCTGCTTCTCGCGCTGCCAGTCGCGTTCCTTCTCGCTGGCGCGCTTGTCGTGGCTCTGCTTGCCCTTGGCCAGCGCCAGTTCCATCTTCACCTTGCTGCCTTTCCAGTACAGCGCGGTCGGGATCAGGGTGTAGCCGTCGCGCTCGACCTTGCCGACCAGCTTGTCGATCTCGTCCCGGTGCAGCAGCAGCTTGCGCGTGCGGCGGTCGTCGGCGACGACGTGGGTGCTGGCCTGGATCAGCGGCGTGATCTGCGAGCCGAACAGGAACAGCTCGCCGTGCCGCACCACGGCGTAGCTTTCGCCGATGTTGGCGCGGCCGGCGCGGATCGCCTTCAGTTCCCAGCCCTGCAGGGCCAGGCCGGCCTCGAAGCGTTCCTCCAGGTGGTATTCGTGGCGCGCGCGCTTGTTCAGCGCGATCGTGCCCTGCGCGCCCTTTGCCTTATCCTTGTCCGGTTTCTTCGCCATCCATTCATTGTCCCATATGCACAGCATCCGCCGCAGCGCCCTGGTCGAGCATTCCGCCGCACGCATGTTCGACCTGGTCAACGACGTGGCGGCGTACCCGCGCCGCTTCGGCTGGTGCAAGGGCGCCGAGGTGATCGAGGCGGACGAGGAACGCATGGTCGCGCGGCTGGACCTGGGGCTGGGCGCGCTGAGCACCTGGTTCACCACCCGCAACGCGCTGGAACGGCCGCACCGGATCGACATGCAACTGGTCGATGGCCCGTTCCGCAAGCTGCACGGGCGCTGGGACTTCCATGCGCTGGACGAGGAAGCCTGCAAGGTCACCCTGACGCTGGAGTTCGAGCCGAGCAACCGCCTGCTGGGGCCGGCGTTCGCGCTCGGTTTCCAGGGATTGGCCGACCGCATGGTCGACGATTTCGTCCGCGTCGCCGACGGCGGGGCTTAGGGCCGGTCGATGAAGATCGAGGTGGTACGGGCCTGGCCGCGGCGCTTCGAATCGGCGGCGCTGGAACTGGCGGACGGCGCGACCGTGGCCGACGCGGTCGCGGCGGCCGGTTTCGCGGACGCGGAGGAAGTGGCCGGCTACGCGGTGTTCGGCGTCATTGCCGAAGCAGGGACGCGATTGCACGAAGGCGACCGGGTGGAACTGCTGCGGCCGTTGCTGGCCGATCCGAAGGAAGCGCGCCGACGGCGCGCGCAGAAACCGAGAGCGTAGCCGACGAAAAAGCCGTCAGCGGCCGCGCTTCTGCTTGTTCTTGTCCTTGGCCAGGTTCGGGCCGAACTGGCGGACGGTCTGGCCGGCCAGTTTCAGATCCTGTTCCGGGAAGTATTCGCCTTCCCAGCTCTTGAGCGTGTCGTTTTCGAAGAACACGGTCAGGTTCTTGACCTCGGTGTGCCCGCGGCGGTTCACTCGTTCGCTGGCGGTATAGTCCCAGCGATTGGCGTGGAACGGATCGGCCACCGACGGCGTGCCGAGCAGGGCCATCACCTGCTGCCGGCTCTGGCCGACCGCCAACTGGTCCACATTGGTCTTTTCCAGCAGGTTGCCCTGGTAGATCGGTTGCTTGTACAAAATGCCGCAGGCGCTGGTGGAAACGGCCAGGACGGCGATCATCAGGGAATTGCGGGCAATGGAGGGCATTGGCGATGCGGGGGCTAACGGTTTGGCGATGATACACTCCCGCCGACCGCCGCAACCCGTTTCGAGGCAGCTGGCGCTAAACCGCCTGTGAACGGAGACGACATGGAATCCCACGACCTGCGCAAAGTCGGCTTGAAGGTGACCCATCCGCGGATGCGGATCCTGGACCTGCTGGAACGGAACAGCACCCAGCACCACCTGAGCGCCGAGGACATCTACCGGAAGCTGCTGGAACACGGCGACGACATCGGCCTCGCGACCGTGTACCGCGTGCTGACCCAGTTCGAGGCCGCCGGCCTGGTGGTCAAGCACAACTTCGAGAGCGGCCAGGCGGTGTACGAAATCGACCGCGGCGACCACCACTACCACATGGTCGACGTCGGTAGCGGCAAGATCGTCGAATTCGAGAGCCCGGACGTGGTGCGACTGCTGAACAAGATCGCCGACGACCACGGCTTCACCCTGGAAGAGCACTCGCTGGTGCTCTACGTCAGCAAGAAGCGGTAACGGCAATAGGATGGCGTGAGCCGCGATGAGGCTTTCCCACGAAAGCCTCATCGCGGCTCACGTCGTTTCTATACCGCATCTCTCAGCAATCGCTTCGCCGCCGCGCGCGCTTCCTTGCCGATTTCCACGCCGCCGAGCATCCGCGCCAGTTCCTCGGCGCGCTGCGCCGGCGTCAGCGCCTCCACCGAACTGCGGGTGACGCCGTCGACCGGGGCCTTGCTGACCCGGTAGTGCGCATGGCCCTGCGCCGCGACTTGCGGCAGGTGGGTCACGCACAGCACCTGCCGCTGCGCGCCCAGCGCGCGCAGCTTCTGTCCGACGATCTCGGCGACCGCGCCGCCGATGCCGGAATCGACTTCGTCGAACACCATCGTCTGCACCGCGTCCGAGCCGAGCGCGGCGACTTCGATCGCCAGCGAGATGCGCGACAGTTCGCCGCCGGAGGCGACCTTGCGCAGCGCGCGCGGCGGCTGCCCAGCGTTGGCGGCGATCAGGAATTCGATCCGTTCGGCGCCCAGCGGATCGGGACGCCCGGCGTCGACGGCCTCGAATTCGATCTGGAAGCCGCCGCCGCCGATGCCGAGTTCGGCGGCCAGCGCGGTCACCGCCTTGGCCAGCGTCGTCGCCGCCTGCTTGCGCCGCGCGGTCAGCCGGGTCGCGGCGTCGCGCCATCGCTGCGCGGCCGCGGCGATCTCGTCGTTCAATTTCAGCAGACGCTCGCCGGCGCCGCGCAAGGCGTCGAGTTCGGCGGAAACCACGTCGCGGCGTTCGACCAGTTGCTCCGGCGCCACCCGGTGCTTGCGCGCCAGGTCGTGCAGGCGCGAGAGCCGCTGCTCCATCTCCAGCATCTGCGTCGGATCGGCGTCCAGGTCGTCGCGGATGCGGTCGATCAGCGACAGCGCTTCGTCGATCTGGATCGCGGCGGCGTCGAGCAGGGCATCGGCCTCGCGCAGGCGCGGCTCGTGCTCGGCGACCCGGGACAGGTCGCCGCGCGCTTGCTGCAGTTCGTGCAGGGCCGATGCGCCCTCGTCGCCGCCGAGGCGGGCGAGGGCGAGATTGCAGGCGTCGATCAGCGCGGCGGCGTGCGCCTGCCGGCGATGGTCGGCGGACAGCCGGGCGATGGCGGCGGGATCCAGGTCCTCGCGCTCCAGTTCGGCGAGCTGGTGTTCCAGGTAGTTGATGCGGTCGGAAACGTCGCCCTGTCCCGACAGTGCGTCACGTTCGTCGAGCAGTCCGCGCCAGCGCAGGGCGGCTTCGCGCACCGCGGCCAGTTCGGCCTCGACGCCGGCATGGGCGTCGAGCAGGGCCAGTTGGTTGGCCCGCGACAGCAGCGCCTGGTGCTCGTGCTGGCCGTGGATCTCGACCAGCAACGCGGCCAGTTCGGCCAGTTGCCCCAGGGTCGCGCTGCGGCCGTTGATCCAGTTGCGCGAGCCGCCGTCGGCGCGGATCGTCCGCCGCAGCAGGCAGGTGTCGCCATCGCCGCGGCCTTCGTCGAGCATGTCGTTTTCCCGCAGCCATGCGGCGGCGGGCGAGTCCGGCTCGATGGCGAATTCGGCCGACAGTTCGGCGCGTTGCGCGCCATGCCGGACCACGCCGCTGTCGGCGCGCAACCCCGACAGGAAGCCCAGCGCGTCGACCAGCAGCGACTTGCCGGCGCCGGTTTCGCCGGAAACGACGGTCATGCCGGGGCCGAACTCCAGTTCGGCGGCGGAAACCACGGCGAAGTCCTGCAGGGCAAGGCGGGTCAGCATGGGCGGGATTGTATCGGGCGGCGGCGCAGCGGTTGAGATCGAAGGACGGTTTTTCCGGTTCCCGGTTGTCGGTTCCCGGGTCTCGGCGCGGCCGCCAGCAACCGGGACGCGGCAACCGGCGGCCGGCTTGCAAACCCGCCGCGTCCCGGCTATCACATCGGCATGGCACTTCCACCGTCCGCCGACCTCGACCCGCGTTCCCGCCACCTGCTGCGCACGCTGATCGCCCGCTACATCCGCGACGGCGAGCCGGTCGGTTCGCAGACCCTGGCCCGCTCCGCCGGCCTCGACGTCAGCCCGGCGACGATCCGCAACATCCTCGCCGACCTCGAGGACATCGGCCTGCTGACTTCGCCGCACGCCTCGGCCGGGCGCGTGCCGACCGCGCAGGGTTACCGGGTGTTCGTCGATTCGCTGGTGCAGGTGCAGTCGCTGGGCGAGGGCGAGGTGGCGCGGCTGCGCAACGAGTTGCCGGCCGGGGCAGGGACTCAGGCGCTGCTGGGCAATGCCTCGGAGCTACTGTCGGCGATGACCCACTTCGTCGGCGTGGTCAGCGCGCCGAAGCGCGAACAGATCGCCTTCCGCCACATCGACTTCGTGCCGCTGGACGGGCGTCGGGTGCTGGCGATCCTGGTGTTCGCCGACAACGACGTGCAGAACCGGGTCATCGAACCGCGCCGCGCCTACGATCCGGCCGAACTGGAGCGGGTGGCCAACTACCTGAACCAGCATTTCGCCGGCCGCCCGCTGGCCGAGATCCGCGCCGCGCTGGTGCGCGAGTTGCGCGCGGCCCGCGACCAGATGGAAAGTTTGCTGGCGCAAACCGTGGAACTGGCCGAACACGCCCTGGTCGCCCCCGGCGACGACATGGTGCTGGCCGGGCAGACCCGGTTGATGGGCGTCCAGGACCTGTCCGACCTGGACCGGCTGCGCGAACTGTTCGAGGCCTTCGCCCGCAAGCGCGAGATCCTGCAACTGCTGGAACGCACGATCCACGCGCCGGGGGTGCGCATCTTCATCGGCGAGGAAACCGGGCTGGCGCCGCTGGACGGGGTTTCGCTGGTCACCGCGCCCTACGCATCGCGCGGGCAAGTGCTGGGCGTGCTCGGCGTGATCGGCCCGACCCGGATGGCCTACGACCGGGTGATCCCGGTGGTGCAGGCCGCCGCCGATGCGCTCGGCGCGGCGATCGACGCGAGCCGGTAAATCGCCCCGTCGCGCGGACGGCTTGCCGTCCCCTGAGCCTTGAAACCCTCGCCGGCGACCCCATTGGTTCCCGGTCTGGCGGCACGGGGCCGCCCGGGAAATCCGAATGAACCACAACGAACACGATCCGGCCAACGGCGAAGCCGCCGCCACGCCGGATACCGAAGAAAACGCATTGCTGGCCGAAATCGAGCGCCTGAACGCCGAACTGGAACAGTCCAAGGCCGCGATCCTGCTGGATCGCGCCGACCTGGAGAACCAGCGCAAGCGCCTGGCCCGCGACGTCGAGCAGGCGCGCAAGTTCGCCAACGAACGCCTGCTGTCGCAGTTGCTGCCGGTGTTCGACAGCCTCGACGCCGGCCTGACCGCCGCCGGCAGCGAACCCAGCCCGCTGCGCGACGGCCTGGAACTGACCCTGAAGCAGTTGCTGAAGGTCGCTTCCGAAAACGGCCTGGCGCTGCTCGATCCGGTCGGACAGCCGTTCAACCCCGAACACCACCAGGCCATCAGCCAGGCCGACGCGCCCGAAGGCGTGGCCCCCGGCAGCGTGCTGCAGGTGTTCCAGAAGGGCTACCTGCTCAACGACCGCCTGCTGCGCCCGGCGCTGGTGGTCGTGGCCAAGCACGACTGAACGAAACCGCGGCCGCGCGCTTGATTGGCGCGCGGCCAACCCCACATAGGCACCATCGCCGGCGCGGGCCGGCCACGACAGACATCCACGGAGAACCTTCCAATGGGCAAGATCATCGGCATCGACCTGGGCACGACCAACTCGTGCGTGGCGATCATGGACGGCGGCAAGGCGCGCGTCATCGAGAACAGCGAGGGCGACCGCACCACGCCTTCGATCGTCGCCTACACCAAGGACGGCGAAGTGCTGGTCGGCGCCTCGGCCAAGCGCCAGGCGGTGACCAACCCGAAGAACACCTTCTACGCGGTGAAGCGCCTGATCGGCCGCAAGTTCACCGACGCCGAGGTGCAGAAGGACATCGCCCACGTCCCGTACGGCATCCTCGCCCACGACAACGGCGACGCCTGGGTGCAGACCAGCGACGGCAAGAAGATGGCGCCGCAGGAGATCTCCGCGCGCGTGCTGGAGAAGATGAAGAAGACCGCAGAGGACTTCCTCGGCGAGAAGGTCACCGAGGCGGTCATCACCGTGCCGGCCTACTTCAACGACAGCCAGCGCCAGGCGACCAAGGACGCCGGCCGCATCGCCGGGCTGGACGTCAAGCGCATCATCAACGAGCCGACCGCCGCGGCGCTGGCCTACGGCCTGGACAAGGCCGGCGGCGACCGCAAGATCGCCGTGTACGACCTGGGCGGCGGCACCTTTGACGTGTCGATTATTGAAATTGCCGAGGTCGACGGCGAGAAGCAGTTCGAGGTGCTGGCCACCAACGGCGACACCTTCCTCGGCGGCGAGGACTTCGACAACCGCGTGATCGAGTACCTGGTGGAGGAATTCCAGAAGGACCAGGGCATCGACCTGCGCAAGGACCCGCTGGCGCTGCAGCGCCTGAAGGACGCGGCCGAGCGCGCCAAGATCGAACTGTCGTCCTCGCAGCAGACCGAGGTCAACCTGCCGTACGTCACCGCCGACGCTTCCGGCCCGAAGCACCTCAACATCAAGCTGACCCGCGCCAAACTCGAGGCCCTGGTCGAGGATCTGGTCAAGAAGTCGATCGAGCCGTGCCGCATCGCGCTGAACGACGCCGGCCTGCGCGCCAGCGACATCGGCGAAGTGATCCTGGTCGGCGGCCAGACCCGCATGCCGAAGGTGCAGCAGGCGGTGGCCGAGTTCTTCGGCAAGGAACCGCGCAAGGACGTCAACCCGGACGAAGCCGTGGCGCTGGGCGCCGCGATCCAGGGCGGCGTGCTGGCCGGCGACGTCAAGGACGTGTTGCTGCTGGACGTGACCCCGCTGTCGCTGGGCATCGAGACCCTGGGCGGCGTGTTCACCAAGATCATCGAGAAGAACACCACGATCCCGACCAAGGCTTCGCAGACCTTCAGCACCGCCGAGGACAACCAGAGCGCGGTCACCGTGCACGTGCTGCAGGGAGAACGCGAGCAGGCGCGCTACAACAAGTCGCTGGCCAAGTTCGACCTGTCCGGCATCGAGCCGGCGCCGCGCGGCATGCCGCAGGTGGAGGTCAGCTTCGACATCGACGCCAACGGCATCGTCCACGTCACCGCCAAGGACAAGAAGACCGGCAAGGAGCAGAAGGTCGAGATCAAGGCCGGTTCCGGCCTGTCGGACGACGAGATCCAGCGCATGGTCGCTGATGCGGAAGCGCATCGCGAAGAGGACAAGAAGTTCCACGAACTGGTGCAGGCGCGCAACCAGGCCGACGGCCTGGTCCACGCCACCCGCAGCGCGATTACTGAACACGGCGACAAGGTGCCGGGCGACGTGATCGGCCGGGTCGAGACCGCCGTGGCCGAACTGGAGACCGCGATCAAGGGCGACGACAAGGCGCAGATCGAGGCCAAGACCAAGGCGCTGGAGGAAGCCGGCCAGTCGCTGTACGCGGCGGCGGCCGCCGCGGCGCAGCCGGGCGCGGAAGGCGCGCAGGCGCAGCCGAACGCCGCCGGCGACGACGTGGTCGACGCCGAGTTCACCGAGGTCAAGGACGACGAGAAGAAGTAAGCGGGCAGAGGCAACGGGGAATCGGGAATGGGAAAGCGTCGCTTCGATGCGCTTTTCCCCAACCCCGGTTCCCTGTTGCCGTGTCCGCCGCAAGAAAAATCGCCTTAGGCCATTTCCAATTCCCCGTTCCCGATTCCCGGCTCGATGAAACGCGACTACTACGAAGTCCTGGGCGTTGCCCGCAACGCCAGCGAGGAAGAGCTGAAGAAGGCCTATCGCCGCTGCGCGATGAAGCACCACCCGGACCGCAATCCGGGCGACAAGGCCGCCGAAGCCGCGTTCAAGGAATGCAAGGAGGCCTACGAAGTGCTGTCCGACGGCGGCAAGCGCCGCCTGTACGACCAGCACGGCCATGCCGCATTCGAGCACGGCATGGGCGGCAGCGGTCCCGGCCCGGCCGACATGGGCGACATCTTCGGCGACATCTTCGGCAACATCTTCGGTGGCGGCGCGCGCGCGCCGCGCCGCGGGGCCGACGTCGGCTACGTGATGGAACTGGACCTGGAGGAAGCCGTCGCCGGCGTCGAGAAGCGCATCGACATCCCCACGCTGGCGGTCTGCGAACCGTGCCACGGCTCCGGCTCGGAAGACGGCAAGACCGAGACTTGCACCACTTGCGGCGGCCACGGCCAGGTACGCATGCAGCGCGGCATCTTCGCGATGCAGCAGACCTGCCCGCACTGCCATGGCAGCGGCAAGATCATCAAGAACCCGTGCAAGGTTTGCCACGGCGCCGGCCGCGTCGAGGAAGAGAAGACCCTGTCGGTCAAGATTCCGCCGGGCGTCGACAACGGCGACCGCATCCGCCTGGCCGGCGAGGGCGAAGCCGGCCCGCCGGGCACGCCGCCGGGCGACCTGTACGTGGAAGTGCGCGTGCGCGAGCACGATATCTTCCAGCGCGACGGCGACGACCTGCACTGCGAGGTGCCGATCCGCATCTCGCAGGCGGCGCTGGGCGACACCGTGCGCGTACCGACCCTGGGCGGCGAGGCCGAGATCCGCATCCCGGCCGAAACCCAGACCGGCAAGCTGTTCCGCCTGCGCGGCAAGGGTGTCAAGTCGGTGCGCAGCCGCACGCCGGGCGACCTGTTCTGCAGGATCGTGGTCGAAACCCCGGTCAACCTGACCGCGGAGCAGCGCGAGTTGCTGGAGAAGTTCGAGACGACCTTCGTCGGCGAGGAGGCGCGCAAGCATTCGCCGAAGTCGGCGACCTTCCTCGACGGCGTGAAGGGCTTCTGGGAACGGATGAAGGCGTAAGCGACTTACAATGCCGCGATGAACGCCCCATCGCAGCAGGACAGCCACCTCGTCCACGGCCGCCGCCAACGCCCGGACGGCCCGTCGCCGGTCGACGTGATCTCGGTGCAGTCGCAACTGGTCTACGGCTACGCCGGCAACAGCGCGGCGGTGCCGCCGCTGCGGATGTTGGGATTGCGCGTGGCGGAAGTGCCGACCACGCTGCTGAGCAATACGCCGTTCTACGACACCCTGCGCGGCAAGGTGCTGCCGGCCGATTGGCTGGCCGACCTGCTGCTGGGCGCCAGCGAGCGCGGCCTGCCGCAACGCGCCGGTGCGCTGCTGTCCGGCTACTTCGGCAGCGTCGCCAACGGCGCCGCCTTCGCCGACTGGCTCGACGCCACGCTGCCGCAGGCGCCGGGGTTGCGCTATTGCCTGGACCCGGTGATCGGCGACACCCACACCGGCCCCTACGTCGAGGCCGGGCTGGAAGCCATCTTCGTCGAACGCCTGCTGCCGCGCGCGTGGCTGGTCACGCCCAACGCCTTCGAACTGGGCCGCCTGACCGGCCTGTCGTCGCTGCGGCAGGACCAGGCCATCGCCGCGGCGCGGGCCTTGCTGGCGCGCGGCCCGGAATGGGTGCTGGCGCACAGCGTCGAAGGCGGGCCGGGGCAACTGGTGACGCTGGCGGTGGGCCGCGACGCGGTCTGGCGCTGGACCACGCCGCACCTGCCGGTGGACGTGGCCGGCACCGGCGACGTGCTGCTGTCGCTGCTGGTCGCTTTCGTGCTGCGCGGGGAAAGCTTCGAACAGGCGGTCGGCCGCGCCCTGTCCGGCGTGCACGCGGCGCTGGAGTCGACGCTGGCCAACGACCACGAGGAGTTCGACGTGGTCGCGGCGACGCCGGCCGCGCTGGCGCAACCGGGCCGTTTCCCGGCCGAACGCATCGCATGAACCCGCCCGGCAAGGACGCGCGGCCGGTCATCGGCATCGTCGGCAGCGCCGGCGCCTACGGCCGCTGGCTGCGCGGTTTCTTCGAGGCGCGCATGGGCCTGGAGGTGCTCGGCAGCGATCCGGTCGACGCGGCCTCGCTCGATCCCGATGCGTTGATCGAACGCGCCGACGTGCTCGTCTTCTCCGCGCCGATCCGCCTGACCGCGCGGCTGATCGACGAATACGCCGCCCGCGCCGGCGGTCGCGAACGCGGCAAGCTGTGGCTGGACGTCACCTCGATCAAGTCGGCGCCAGTCGCGGCGCTGTTGCGCTCGCAGGCCGAAGTCGCCGGCTTGCACCCGATGACTGCGCCGCCGAAGTCGCCGACGCTGAAAGGCCGGGTGATGGTGGTCTGCGAGGCTCGGCTGGACGCCTGGCGTGACTGGCTGGCCGCGCTGTGCGCCGCGCTGGAAGCCCAATGCGTGCCGGCCACGCCCGAACACCACGACCGGGTGATGGCGCTGGTGCAGGCGATGGTCCACGCCACCCACCTGGCCCAGGCCGGCGTGCTGCGCGAATACGCCCCGCTGCTGGGCGACCTGCAGGCGCTGCTGCCGTTCCGCTCGGCCTCGTTCGAGATGGACGGCGCGATGATGGCGCGCATCCTGTCGCTGAACCCGGCGATCTACGAGGACATCCAGTTCGACAACCCGCATGCCGGCCCGGTGCTGGAGGCGCTGCTGCGACAACTGGACGAGCTGCGCGCGCTGGTCGGGCAGGGCGACGACGCGGCGCGCGCGCGATTCCGCGCCGGCTTCTTCGACGCCAACCGCGCCGCGCTGGGCGAACGCGCCCTGGCCGACGGCAACTACAACTACGAGCGCCTGGGCTACCTGCTGGCCGACCTCAGCGACCCGCACACGCTGAGCATCCACCTGCCGGAAGACCGGCCCGGCTCGTTACGCCGGCTGCTGCACGTGTTCGAATGCCATGGCGTCAGCATCGCCTCGCTGCATTCCTCGCGCACCCAGGCGGGCGAACTGCATTTCCGCCTGGGCTTCGACAGCGGCACCGATCCCGCCGCGCTGGCCGCCGCCGCGGCGGAAGTCGCTGCCAGCGGCATCGGTCGGGTGCTCGACGGCGCGCCTCCCGCAACCGGCGCGGCGGCGCCCGCAAGGCCGGCGCTGTCGGACCTGCGGCGCCGCCCGGCGACTGCGGCCGACGTGCCCGCGCTGCTGGCGTTGCGCGAAACCACGATGCGCCTGCACATGGAGAATTCCGGCGCCGACGCCTCGCCGGAGCGGATGCGCGCGCGCCTGCTCGACGGGTACGAGCACGCGCAGGTGCTGCTGCACGAGGGGCGCATCGTCGGCCTGTTCAAGAGCCGCCGCGACCAGCCGGACTGGGTGGTGATGCAGATCCAGTTGGCGCCGGAACTGCAGGGGCGGGGGCTGGGCAGGGAACTGCTGCAGGAGTTCATCGGCCAGGCGCGCACCGCCGGCCGCGACGTGACCCTGCACGTGCTCAAGGCCAACCCGGCGCGCGCCCTGTACGAACGCCTGGGCTTCGTGGTGGAAGGCGAGGACGCGCAGGAATTCCACATGCGCCTGCCGCTGCGCTGAGCCGCGGCCGCTTCATCCACAGAAGATGTGGATGACCGTCTTGGCAATCCTGTGGATAACCGCCGGAAGCCGCGTCCCGCATGGCGCCGTATCGGCCTGGCGAAAAAAACGCCAGCCGGATCGGCCGCCCGAAGAACCCGCAGCCGGCCGCCGCGCTATCCTATGCCGATGAACACCGCCATCACGCTTTCCCGCCGCGCCCAGGCGCTGACCAGCTCGGCCATCCGCGAAATCCTCAAGATCACCGAACGGCCGGAAGTGATCTCCTTCGCCGGCGGCCTGCCGTCGCCGGCGACCTTCCCGGTCGAGCGCATCCGCGAAGCGACGCTGAAGGTGCTGGCCGACGCGCCGCAGGCCGCGCTGCAGTACGGGCCGACCGAGGGCTTCGCGCCGCTGCGCGAGTGGATCGCCGCGCACCTGGCGCGCCAGGGCGCGGCGGTCGATCCCGGCCGGGTGCTGGTGACGACCGGCTCGCAGCAGGGCCTGGACCTGCTCGGCAAGTGCCTGATCGACGAAGGCAGCAAGGTGCTGGTGGAAACGCCCAGCTACCTCGGCGCGCTGCAGTCGTTCTCGATGTTCCGGCCGGCCTTCGCGTCGATGCCGTCGGACGGGCAGGGCATCGACACCGACGCGCTGACCCCGGAACTGCTGGCCGGCGCGCGCTTCATGTACTGCCTGCCGAACTTCCAGAACCCGACCGGCCGCCGCCTGCCGCTGCAGCGGCGCGAGGCGCTGGTGAAGCACGCCGCCGCGGCCGGCGTGCCGGTGGTCGAGGACGATCCCTACGGCGAACTGGCGTACGACGGCGAATCGCTGCCCAGCCTGCTGTCGCTGAACCCGGAGGGCGGCATCTACATGGGCTCGTTCTCGAAGGTGCTGGTTCCCGGGCTGCGCCTGGGCTACGTGGTCGCGCCGGAACCGCTGTTCTCCAAGCTGGTGCAGGCCAAGCAGGCGGCGGATCTGCACACGCCTTCGTTCACCCAGCGCATCGTCCACGAAACCGTCAGGGATGGCTTCCTGGACACGCACATCCCGACCATCCGCGACCTGTACGGCCGCCAGTGCCGGCACATGCTGGCGGCGCTGGAACGGCACTTCCCGGCCGAGGCCGAATGGACGCGGCCGGAAGGCGGCATGTTCGTCTGGGTGACGCTGCCGCCGGGCGTCGACTGCGCACGGCTGCTGGCGAAGGCGGTGGAACGCAACGTCGCCTTCGTCCCCGGCGCGCCGTTCTTCGCCGGCGACCCGCAGCCGAACACCCTGCGCCTGTCCTTTGTCACCGTGCCGCCGGAGAAGATCGAGGCCGGCATCGGCACGCTCGGCGCGCTGCTGAAGGAAGAGATCGCGGCGCTGCCGCGGGCCGCATGATGCGAGCGGCGCAACCAGCGGACGCATCGCGGAGGCGGCGATTGAGGATTCCCCGCCATCCCGTTAGCCTGCGCGCATGAACGGACCGATCAAGCTGCTCATCCACGGCGCCAGCGGGCGCATGGGCCAGGCCCTGCTGCGGCTGGCGGCCGAACAGGCGCAAACCTTCGCCGTGGTGGCCGCGGTGTCGCGCAAGCCGGAACAGCGGGTGGTGGACGGCGTGCCGTTCTTCGCCGGCACGGAACTGGGCGGCGCGCCGGCGTTCGACGCGGCCATCGACTTCAGCCTGCCCGAGGCCTTCGATCCGATCCTGGCCCTGTGCGAACAGCGCGGCGCGGTGCTGGTGTCCGGCACCACCGGCCTGAGCGACGTCCAGCGCGCGGCCATCGACGCCGCCGCCGCGCGCATCCCGCTGTGCTGGGCGTCGAATTTCAGCCTGGGCGTGGCGGTGCTGACCGAATTGGTGGAGCGCGGCGCCGCCGCGCTGCGGGGCTGGGACTGCGACATCGTCGAATCGCACCACGCGCAGAAGAAGGACGCGCCCTCCGGCACCGCGCTGACCCTGGGCAACGCCGCGCAGTGGGGCGGGGCGACCCCGCGTTACGCCAGCCTGCGCGCCGGCGACATCGTCGGCGAACACCTGGTGCAGTTCACCGGGCCGGGCGAGCGCATCGAACTGGTCCACCGCGCGGCCAACCGCGACATCTTCGCCCGCGGCGCGCTGCACGCGGCCGCGAAACTGGTCGGCCGTCCGCCGCGTGCGTACCGGGTGCGCGACCTGCTGGTCTGAACGCGCCGGCTGGCGCTGCAACGCCCATGCCGGTACAATTCCCGCTCGCCTGTTACCCCTGCCTCGGACCTGGAGAGAAGCCAGATCCGCGGTTTCTTGCAGCCGCAAGTCATGGTGGAGCAGGGTTTCCTTCACCCCCAAGGCGAACCCCGTGACCCAACGCGCAATCCCCGCTCCTGCGGCGCTCGTCCTCGAAGACGGCACCGTGTTCGAAGGTGAATCCGTCGGCGCCGCCGGCCTGTCGGTCGGCGAGGTGGTGTTCAACACCGCGATGACCGGCTACCAGGAGATCGTCACCGATCCTTCCTACGCCCGCCAGATCGTCACCCTCACTTACCCGCACATCGGCAACACCGGCTGCACCGCACAGGACGACGAGGCCGCCAAGGTCTGGTCGGCCGGCCTGATCGTGCGCGACGTGCCGCAGCGCCCCAGCAACTGGCGCAGCGAAGTCCCGCTGCCGGAATGGCTGGCCGCGCGCGGCGTGGTCGCCATCGCCGGCATCGACACCCGCAGGCTGACCCGCATCCTGCGCGAGCGCGGTTCGCAGAACGGCGCGCTGGTGGCGGGCGCGGCCGCCGGCGAGGCGCTCGACATCGACAAGGCGCTGGAAGCCGCGCGCAAGTTCCCCGGCCTGAAAGGCATGGACCTGGCGAGGGTCGTCAGCACCGACCGGCACTACGCGTGGAACGAGGGCCAGCTCGACCTGGACCGCAACGCCTTCGTGCATGCCGAACCGAGGTTCAAGGTCGTCGCCTACGACTTCGGCGTGAAGACGAACATCCTGCGCATGCTAGCCGAGCGCGGCTGCGACGTGACCGTGGTGCCGGCGCAGACTTCCGCCGACGAGGCGCTGGCGCTGGACCCCGACGGCGTGTTCCTGTCCAACGGTCCCGGCGACCCGGAGCCGTGCGATTACGCGATCGCCGCGATCCGCACCTTCATCGGCCACGGCATCCCGACCTTCGGCATCTGCTTGGGCCACCAGTTGCTGGCGCTGGCCAGCGGCGCGCGCACGCTCAAGATGCCGCACGGCCACCACGGCGCCAACCATCCGGTGCAGGACCTCGACACGGGCCGCGTCATGATCACCTCGCAGAACCACGGCTTCGCGGTGGACGAGGCCACGCTGCCGACCAACGTGCGCGTGACCCACCGCTCGCTGTTCGACGGCACCAACCAGGGCATCGAACTGACCGACGCGCCGGCCTTCAGCTTCCAGGGACACCCGGAAGCCTCGCCGGGGCCGCACGACGTTTCCCCGCTGTTCGACCGCTTCGTTGCGCAGATGCAAAACCAGCACGCCGAGAAGAACTGAGATGCCTAAGCGCACCGACATAAAGACCATCCTCATCATCGGCGCCGGCCCGATCGTCATCGGCCAGGCCTGCGAGTTCGACTACTCCGGCGCGCAGGCGTGCAAGGCGCTGCGCGAGGAGGGTTACCGCGTGGTGCTGGTCAACAGCAACCCGGCGACGATCATGACCGACCCGGAGATGGCCGACGCCGTCTACATCGAGCCGATCAACTGGCAGACGGTCGAACGCATCATCGCCAAGGAAAAGCCCGACGCGCTGCTGCCGACGATGGGCGGGCAGACCGCGCTGAACTGCGCGCTGGACCTGGCCGACAACGGCGTGCTCGACAAGCACGGCGTCGAACTGATCGGCGCCAAGCGCGAGGCCATCCGCATGGCCGAGGACCGCGAGCTGTTCCGGGTGGCGATGCAGGAAATCGGGCTGGAATGCCCGAAGGCCGAGGTCGCCAGGACCTTCGAGCAGGCGGTCGAGATCCAGGCGAAGGTCGGCTATCCGACCATCATCCGCCCCAGTTTCACCCTGGGCGGCAGCGGCGGCGGCATCGCCTACAACCGCGAGGAATTCGAGGACATCGTCAAGCGCGGCCTGGAACTGTCGCCGGTGCACGAGGTGCTGGTCGAGGAATCGGTGCTGGGCTGGAAGGAATTCGAGATGGAAGTGGTCCGCGACACCGCGGACAACTGCATCATCGTCTGCAGCATCGAGAACCTCGACCCGATGGGCGTGCACACCGGCGACAGCATCACCGTCGCCCCGGCGCAGACGCTCACCGACAAGGAATACCAGCGCCTGCGCGACGCCTCGATCGCGGTGCTGCGCAAGATCGGCGTCGACACCGGCGGCAGCAACGTGCAGTTCGGCATCAACGCGCAGACCGGCCGCGTGGTCGTGATCGAGATGAATCCGCGGGTGTCGCGCTCCTCGGCGCTGGCGTCGAAGGCGACCGGCTTCCCGATCGCCAAGGTCGCGGCCAAGCTGGCGGTCGGCTACACCCTGGACGAACTCAAGAACGAGATCACCGGCGGCAAGACCCCGGCCTCGTTCGAGCCGAGCATCGATTACGTTGTCACCAAGATCCCGCGCTTTGCCTTCGAGAAGTTCCCGCAGGCCGACGCGCGCCTGACCACGCAGATGAAGTCGGTGGGCGAGGTGATGGCGATGGGCCGCACCTTCCGCGAATCGCTGCAGAAGGCCTTGCGCGGGCTGGAAACCGGCAAGGTCGGGCTGGACCCGACCGGCCTGGACCTGTCCGACGAAGACGACGTCGTCAGCCTGAAGCGCGAACTCAAGTCGCCCGGCGCGGATCGCCTGTTCCACGTCGGCGACGCCTTCCGCGCCGGGATGACGGTCGAGCAGGTGCATGCGCTGTCGTTCATCGACCCGTGGTTCCTCGACCAGATCGAGGAAATCGTCGCCGACGAAAAGCAGCTCGCCGCCGACGGCCTGGCCGCGCTGGACAAGCCGCGCATGCGCGGGCTCAAGCGCAACGGTTTTTCCGACGCGCGCATCGCGCAGATCCTCAGGACCGACGAAACCGCCGTACGCACGCTGCGCAAGGCGCTGGGCGTGCTGCCGGTGTACAAGCGCGTGGACTCGTGCGCGGCCGAGTTCGCCACCGGCACCGCCTACCTGTATTCGACCTACGAGGACGAATGCGAGGCGCAGCCGAGCGACCGCGACAAGATCATGATCCTCGGCGGCGGCCCCAACCGCATCGGCCAGGGCATCGAGTTCGACTACTGCTGCGTGCACGCGGCGCTGGCGCTGCGCGAGGACGGGTTCGAGACCATCATGGTCAACTGCAACCCGGAAACCGTGTCCACCGACTACGACACCAGCGACCGCCTGTACTTCGAGCCGCTGACGCTGGAAGACGTGCTGGCGATCGTCGAGGTCGAGAAGCCCAAGGGCGTGATCGTGCAGTACGGCGGGCAGACCCCGCTGAAGCTGGCGCAGGCGCTGGAGGCCAACGGCGTGCCGATCATCGGCACCTCGCCGGACAGCATCGACCTGGCCGAGGACCGCGAGCGCTTCCAGAAGCTGGTCGACGAACTCGGCCTGAAGCAGCCGCCCAACCGCACTGCGCGCAACGCCGACGAGGCGCTGGCGCTGGCGCGCGAGATCGGCTATCCGCTGGTGGTGCGCCCCAGCTACGTGCTCGGCGGCCGCGCGATGGAAATCGTCTACGGCGAAGCCGACCTGGCGCGCTACGTGCGCGACGCGGTCAAGGTGTCGAACGATTCGCCGGTGCTGCTGGACCGCTTCCTCGACAACGCGGTCGAATGCGACGTGGACATCATCGCCGACCAGGACGGCAACGTGCTGATCGGCGGGGTGATGGAGCACATCGAGGAGGCCGGCGTGCACTCGGGCGACTCGTCGTGCTCGCTGCCGCCGTATTCGCTGTCGGCCGAAACCCAGGACGAGCTGCGCCGGCAGGTGGTCGAACTGGCCACCGCGCTCAATGTGATCGGCCTGATGAACACCCAGTTCGCGATCCAGACCAACGAGGACGGCGACGACATCGTCTACCTGCTGGAAGTGAACCCGCGCGCCTCGCGCACGGTGCCGTTCGTGTCCAAGGCCACCGGCGTGGCGCTGGCCAAGATCGCCGCGCGCTGCATGGCCGGCAAGACCCTGGCCGAGCAGGGCGCGTTGAAGGAAGTGGTGCCGGACTACTACTCGGTGAAGGAGGCGATCTTCCCGTTCGCCAAGTTCCAGGGCGTCGATCCGATCCTCGGCCCGGAAATGCGTTCGACCGGCGAGGTCATGGGCGTGGGCCGCAACTTCGGCGCGGCGATGGCGCGGGCGCAGGAAGCCGGCGGCATCCGCGAGCCGAAGCCGGGCAAGGCCTTCATCTCGGTGCGCGACCCGGACAAGCCGCGCGTGCTGCCGGTGGCGCAGGCGCTGGTCGAACGCGGCTTCTCGCTGGTCGCGACCCACGGCACCGCCATCTGGCTGGAGCGGCACGGGCTGGCCTGCGAGCGCGTCAACAAGGTGCTGGAAGGGCGTCCGCACATCGTCGACCTGATCAAGAACGGCGAGATCGTCTACGTCATCAACACCACCGAGGGCCGCGCGGCGATTTCCGACTCGTTCTCGATCCGCCGCGAATCGCTGCAGCAGCGCATCACCTATTCCACCACCGTCGCCGGCGCGCGCGCGCTGGTGCAATCGCTCGAATACCGCGGCACCGGCCCGGTGTGGGCGTTGCAGGAACTGCACAAGGAGCTTCACCCATGAGCCGTGCACCCATCACTTTGAAAGGCGCGCAACGCCTGCGCGACGAACTCGACAACCTGAAGTCGGTGAAGCGGCCGGAGATCATCCAGGCCATCGCCGAGGCGCGCTCGCACGGCGATCTCAAGGAAAACGCCGAATACCACGCCGCGCGCGAGCTGCAGGGCTTCATCGAAGGCCGCATCAAGCAACTGGAAAGCGAGCTGTCGCACGCCGAGGTCATCGATGTGAGCAAGCTGAATGCGGGTGCGCGCGTGGTGTTCGGCGCGACCGTGGTGCTGGCCGACGTGGAAACCGACGAGGAGAAGCGGTACCAGATCGTCGGCGACCTGGAGGCGGACATCAAGCTGGGCATGATCGCGATCTCCTCGCCGGTGGCGCGCGCGCTGATCGGCAAGAACGAGGGCGACACCGTCGCCAT
This sequence comes from Pseudoxanthomonas sp., assembly GCA_047601245.1. Taxonomy (GTDB): domain Bacteria; phylum Pseudomonadota; class Gammaproteobacteria; order Xanthomonadales; family Xanthomonadaceae; genus Pseudoxanthomonas_A. Next base: position 725,239 of record JASGJU010000002.1, on the reverse strand, counting down.
CGCCGCGCCGGCCGGTTCGCGCGAATACGAAATCGTCAGCGTCGAATACCTCGGCTAGTCCCACCGTGCCCACCGCCACGCTGTTGCTGCCGGCTGCCGCCCGCCTGATCGGGCAGGGCCTGCCTGCGGACGTGGCCAAGGCCCTGGGCCGGGCCGACCGCGACAGGGCCGAAGCCGGCGAGCGCGCGCAACTGCGGCGGCATTTCCGCCTGGTTCCGGACCACTGGCCGGTCGCCGCGCTGACCCGCGGCCTCGACGCCGGCGACGCCGCCGGCGCGACCTGGCTGCGCGCCGATCCGGCCTTCATCCGCCCCGACCTCAACGGTGCGCGCATGCTCTCGCACGGCGAGGCGCTGGAGTTGTCCGGCGAGGACGCCGCGCAACTGCTGCAGGCGCTGAAGCCGCTGTTCGGCGACGCCGGCTTCCCGATCGACGCGCCGGACCCGTCGCGCTGGTACCTGCGCCTGCCGTTGGACGCCCAATTGCCGGCGTTCGCGCCGCCGGAAGACGCGCTGGGCGACGACCTGTTCGCGCACCTGCCGCAGGGCGACGCCGGCCGCCGCTGGCGCGCGCTGCTGACCGAGGCGCAGGTGATCCTGCACGCGCATCCGTGGAACGCGCGGCGGCTGGGGCAGGGCAAGGCCGCGGTCAATTCGCTGTGGTTCTGGGGCGCGGGCCGCCTGCCGGATTCCGTGCAAACCCCGTTCAAGCAGGTCAAGAGCAACGAACCGCTGCTGCGTGCATTGGCGAAGGCCGCCGGCGTGGGCGTCGGCGCGGCGGGGGACGACGTCGATGCGCTGGTCGACCTGCGCCACCTGCGCTCGATGGAAACCCTGGGCCGCGACACCTTGCGGCCCTTGTTCGACGAAGTGGCGGGCGGCCGCCTGGACGCCTTGCACCTGGACTTCGAGGACGGCGCGCGCTTCGCGCTGAACCGCGGCCAGCGCTGGCGTTTCTGGCGGCGGCCCTTGACCGGCTTCGCAAGCAAGGCATGAGTCCGCGCCAGCGCATCGTGCGTCGCGAAACCGCCCGGACCGGGCAATGGCCGGCGGAAGTCCCGCCGCTGCTGCAACGCATCTACACGGCGCGCGGTGTCTTCGCGATCGAGGAGGCGCAACCGAAGCTGGCTTCGCTGCCGTCGCCCGACGCGCTCGGCGGCCTCGACGCCGCGACGGCCCTGCTGGCGCGAGCCATCGCCGCCGATGCGCACATCGTCGTGGTCGGCGATTTCGACTGCGACGGCGCCACCGCCTGCGCATTGGCGGTGCGCGGCCTGCGCCTGCTCGGCGCAAGGCGCATCACCCCGTCGGTGCCGAACCGCATGGTCCATGGCTACGGCCTGTCGCCGCTGCTGGTCGAGGAACTCGCCGGGTTGAAGCCCGACCTGCTGTTGACCGTCGACCACGGCATCGCCTGCCACGCCGGCGTCGTCGCGGCGAAGGCGCACGGCTGGGACGTCGTGGTCACCGACCACCACCTGCCGGGCGAATCGCTGCCGCCGGCCGACGCCATCGTCAATCCGAACCTGCGCGGCGATCCGTTCCCCGGCAAGGCGCTGGCCGGCGTGGGCGTGATGTTCTACGTGCTGCTGGCCTTGCGCAGACGCCTGCGCAAGAACGGCGCATTCGCGACGGAAAGCGAGCCCGATCTGTCCGCGCTGCTCGACCTGGTCGCGGTCGGCACCGTCGCCGACCTGGTGCCGCTGGACGCCGGCAACCGCGCGCTGGTCGCCGCCGGCTTGCGCCGCCTGCGCGCCGGCCGCGGTTGCGCCGGCCTGCAGGCGTTGATCGAAGTGTCGGGGCGCGAGGCCCGGCGGCTGACCGCGGCCGACATCGGCTTCGCCATCGCCCCGCGCCTGAACGCCGCCGGCCGGCTGGAGGACATGGCGCTGGGCATCGAATGCCTGCTCTGCGACGATCCCGCACGGGCGCGCGAACTGGCCGCGATCCTGCACGGCATCAACGCGGAAAGGCGCGGCGTGCAGCAGACGATGACCGACGAGGCCGAAGCCCTGGTCGTCCGCATCGACGCCGGCGCGACGCCGATCGCCGCCTGCCTGTTCGACCCCGAATGGCATCCCGGCGTGGTCGGCCTGGTCGCGTCGAAGATCAAGGACAAGCTGCACCGCCCGACGATCGCCTTCGCACCGTCGGAACCGGGCAGCGCCGTATTGCGTGGTTCGGCGCGCTCGATCGCCGGCTTCCACATCCGCGACGCGCTGGCGGCGGTCGACGCCGCGCATCCCGGCCTGATCGCCAAGTTCGGCGGCCACGCGATGGCGGCCGGCCTGTCGCTGGACGAAGGCGATCTGCCGCTCTTCCGCGACGCCTTTCTCGCCCATGCCGCCGCCGCGCTCGGTCCCGAACAGTTGCAGGCGCGGATCCTCAGCGACGGCGAATTGCTGCCGCACGAGTTCGACCGCTTCCACGCCGAGGCGATCCGCGACGGCGGACCGTGGGGGCAGGGTTTCCCGGAGCCGCTGTTCGACGGCGAATTCGACGTGATCGACTGGCGCGTGGTCGGCGAGCGCCACCTCAAGCTGGCGCTGCGGCTCGAAGGCCGGCCGGGACCGCTCAACGCCATCCATTTCGGCGGCTGGAACGATGCCGCGCCCGAGCCGCGGGTTCGCCTGGCCTACCGGCTTGCCCCGGACGACTACCGGGGCGGGCAGGCGATCCAGTTGATCGTCGAACACCGCGAACCGGCCTGATCCCGGCCGGCGGCGCCAATCCAACCCCGTTCGCCCGCCTGGGACGTTGAACCCGGGGACGCCACCACATCGGGGAGCAAACCGGATGAAACGCACCAGCGCAGTTCTCGCGGCCGCCGCCATCGCCTGCGGCTTCGCCGCTTCCGCGCAGCAGGCCCGCATCGCCATCGCGCCGCCGCTGTTCGCCGCACCGCAGGCGGAAACGCCGGTGCAACTGCAGGACGCCGAAGTCGAAGTGGTCGCCGCCGGCAGCCTGGCGCGCACCACGCTGCTGCTGACCTTGCGCAACCCCAACGACCGCCAACTTGAAGGCACCCTGCAGTTCCCGCTGCAGCCGGGCCAGCAGGTGACGGGGTTCGCCCTGGACATCGACGGCAGGCTGCGCGATGCGGTGCCGGTGCCGAAGGAGAAGGGCCGGCAGGTGTTCGAGAGCGTCGAACGCCGTCGCGTCGATCCGGCGCTGCTGGAACAGACCGCCGGCAACCAGTTCCGACTGCGCGTGTACCCGGTGCCGCCGCGCGGCGAGCGCCGGGTGAAACTGGTGATCGACGAAACCATGCGGCGCGACGGCGGCGCGTGGCGCATGGAACTGCCGGTGCACCTGCTGTCCAACGCGGCGCAGTTCGGCCTGCGCGTGCATGCGCGGGGCGTGCGCGAGGCGCCGCGGGTGGAAGGCGCGTTCGATGCCTTGCGCTTCAAGCGCGCCGACGGCGGTTACGAGGCCGAGGTGTCGCGGCGCTCGTTCCGCGCGCAAACCGGTCTGTCGCTGCGGTTCCCCGCCGTGGCCGAACCGCAGGTCTACGCGGCCGCGCACGGCGACGAACGCTACGTGCTGGCGGAAATCCCGGTTGCCGACGTCTCGCGGCCGCGCAGGATTCCCGGCAACGTCGGCTTGCTGTGGGACGCGTCGGCCTCGGCGCGCAAACGCGATCGCGACGGCGAATTCGCACTGCTGGACCGCTATTTCCGCGCGATGGGCGATGGCCGCGTGCGCCTGCGCCTGCTGCGCGACGTGGGCGAGGACGGCGGCGAGTTCGAGATCCGCAACGGCGACTGGAGCACGCTGCGCGCAACGCTGCAGGCTGCCGCGTATGACGGCGCGAGCGATCTCGCCGACTGGACGCCGCGCAACGACATCGACGAATACCTGCTGGTCAGCGACGGCTTCCACAACTATGGCGACGCGGCGTTCCCGCCACTGGCCGCGAACCAGCGGCTGTACGCGCTGGCCTCGTCCGGACCGCAGGCCGACAGCGGCCGCCTGACCGCGCTGGCCGAAGCGCGCGGCGGCCGCGCCATCGCATGGCAGGGGCGCGCCGGGCTGGAGAACGCAGCGCATACGCTGCTGAATGACGGCGTGCGCGTGGCGTCGCTGAGCGGCGAGGGTGTAACCGACCTGCTGGCGCAATCGCGCTTCGTCGACGGCGGGCTCCTGCGCATCGCCGGCCGCCTGCTGGACCCGCAGGCCGTGCTGCACGTCGAACTCGACGCCGCCGGCCAGCGACGCAGGATCGACCTGCCGTTGTCTTCCGCCGCGACGTCGCATCCGCAGGCCGCGCAGGCCTGGGCCGCATGGCGCGTCGCCGGACTGTCCGCCGAGCCGCAACTCAACCGCGCCGCCATCGAACGGCTGGGCCGCGACTTCTCGCTGGTCGCCGCCGGCGCTTCGCTGCTGGTGCTGGACGACGTGGCCGATTACGTACGCTACGACATCGCGCCGCCGCCGGAACTGCGCGCAGCCTTCGACCGGATGCGCGGCGACCGGCTCGCACAGGAAGCCTCGTCGCGGACGGAGCAGGCGGAGGAAGTCGCCGCCGCCTTCGCCGAGCGCATCGCGTGGTGGGAGAAGAAGTGGCCCAAGGACACGCCGCCGCGCGAGGAAGCGCGTGCGAAGCAAGCCCTGGCCGCAAGGGCGGGAGCCACAGAAGCCGCTGCCCAATATGCGCCGCCGGCCCCCGCCGCGCCGCCGCCGCCTTCGCCAGCGCTCGTGCTTGCACGGGAGGCCGCCGCCCCGGCGCTGGATTCGGTCATCGTCACCGCCGCGAATGCCGATGGCGGCGAAACGGCGGGCGAGGGCGTCGGCATCGCGCTGAAACCGTGGCTGCCGGATTCGCCTTCCGCCCGCCGCCTGCGCGACGCCGCGCCCGAACAGGTCTACGCGATCTACCTGGACGAGCGCGACGACAACGACGACAGCACCGCGTTCTACCTGGACGCCGCCGACGCGCTGCTGGAAAAGGGCCAGCGCTCGCTCGCCCTGCGCGTGCTGTCGAACCTGGCCGAACTGGAACTGGAGAACCGCCACGTACTGCGCGTGCTCGGCTACCGCCTGCTGCAGGCGGACGCGCCGCGGCTTGCGCTGCCGGTATTCAGGCAGGTGCGCGAGATCGCCGGCGAGGAACCGCAAAGCTACCGCGACCTCGGCCTGGCCTATGCGGCCACCGGCCAGGACCAGGCCGCCATCGACAGCCTGTACGAAGTCGTTTCGCGGCCGTGGGACGATCGCTTCGACGGCATCGAACTGATCGCGGTGGGCGAAATCAACGCCATCGTCGCCCGTTCGCCCACGCCGCTGGACACGCGCCGCATCGACCCGCGCCTGCTGCGCAACCTGCCGCTGGACCTGCGCGCGGTGCTGACCTGGGACAGCGACAACAGCGACATGGACCTGTGGGTGACCGACCCGAACGGCGAGAAATGCTTCTACGGCCACCGGCTGACCTACCAGGGCGGGCTGATCTCCAACGACTTCACCGGCGGCTACGGCCCCGAGGAGTTCGTGTTGCGCGACGCCAAGCCGGGCAAGTACAAGGTGGAAGCCAACTTCTACGGCGAGCGCCAGCAACTGGTCACCGGCGCGACCACCCTGCAACTGCAGTTGATCGGCGGCTTCGGCACGCCGCTGCAAAAGGAACAACGCGTCACCCTTCGCCTGAAACAGGCCAGGGACACCGTGCTGGTGGGCGAATTCGAAGTGAAGTGAGCGCACCGGCGGCCGGAAACTTCCGGCCGCCCACCGCAGTCAGCCGAAGTCCGGCTTCGGCCCCCAGATCTCCGGCCACTTGGGCGGGATGTCGCGGCAGACGAAGATCTCGTAGCCGGACGCCGATTCCTCGTTGTCCACACCCAGGCGGTTGCGGAAGCGGCCGTACGAGGTGCACTTGGCGACCGAGCCGCTTTGGTCCTCGGCGCTATGGCCCAGTTCGATGACCACCGACGGTGGCGGGTGGCCGTAGCCGCGATACCAATAAGTGTTGGTCCGGCTGATCACCCGCGGCAGCCCCAGCCCGGGCCCGTACAGGCCAAGCGCGCCGGCCTCGCCATAGTTGTTGGCGAGTATCGCCGCGTGGGCGCGTTCGCTTTCGGGCAGCGCGTGATAGATCGCCGCGACCCGCTGCGCCAGTTCCTGCCATCCAATCTGTTCGGCGAAGGTGTCGTGGAAGCGATGCGAGAAGCGCCAAGCCCATGAATTCACCGGCGCGATCGGCAGCATGCCCAGCGCCCCCAGCGCCAGGCCGAGCGCCAGCGACAACGCCACTGCGCCGCGCAAGGCCCGTGCCCGGGGAGAAGGCCAGTGCGCGGACCAGCGCTCGACCGCCACGCATCCGGCCGCCAGCAGCATCGGATAGCCAGGCGCCATGTAATAGCCGCGTCCGCGGGCTATCGCGAACAAGACCAGCGGCAGCAGATACATCCACGCCAGCACTCGGTAGGGGCGCATGTCCTTGGCAAACGCAATGAAGCCCAGGCCGGCGAGCCAGATCGGCAAGGTGAGGATGCAGGCGTTTGCGTACAGTTGCTCCGGGAAGAACATCGCCGTGCGGCCCCAGCGGATGTCGCGCGCGTGGATGTGCGCGAAGAAATCGAGGTAGACGAAATCGTGGCGGAACTGCCACACCAGGTTCGGCAGGAACAGTGCGAACGCGACGCCCGCGCCCAGCCACGGCCACGGCGTGCGCAGATGCCGCCGCAGCGGGCCGGCCAGCACCCCGGCCGCAAGGCCGACGGCCCAATACACGATGGTGTAGCGCGTCATCAGGCCGAGCCCGAAGACGGCGCCGAGCAGCAACCAGGTGCGCGGATCGGCGCCGTTGGCCAGGCGCAGGCCGAGCCAGGCCGCGGCGACAGCCCAGAGCAGGTCCGGACCGCTGTACATCAACATGCTGCCCATCAGCAGCCCGAACGGCATGCACGCCGTCGCCACGGCCGCGGCGACCTGGGCGAAGCGGCGCCCGCCCAGTTCCCGCGCGATCAGCCCGGCCAGCACCATCGCCGCGCACTGCGCGAGCGCGGCGAAGACCCGGAAACCCGTCAGCGACGGGCCGAACAGCATCAGTTCGATGCGGCCCAGGAACGGCACCAGCGGCGGATAGGGCACGTAGCCCCAGTCCAGGTGGCGTGCATCGTCGAGTACCTGCAGTTCGTCGCGATGGAATCCATAGCTGCCGTTGAGCCACACGTGCAGCGCGAAACGCGCCAGGGCAAGGACCAGCAGGATCGTGATTTCGCTGTGCGGCTTGGTCTGGCGGGACATCAGGCGAGTATCCATCAGGTTTCCGGTTGCCGTACGGCTGCAAGCGGCTGCTTCGACGGGGTTTTCCGCTTCAATCCGAACAGCGGGCGCAGCGGCGGGACGCGGCGGACGATTTCGTAGCCGGCGAAGCACAGCGCGAAGGTCGAGGCGACCAGCAGCGGCCCTTCCAGCAACGGCGGCAGGTCCAGCGGCTTGGCGCTGTGCGCAAGCGCCACGATGACGGTCTGGTGCAGGATGTAGACCGGGAACACCGCCGGGGTCAGATAACGCAGCGCCGCGCTGTCGGCGTTGCGGAAGCGCCAGGCGAAACCGAAGGCCGCGGCGATCGCGCACCACTGGTTCGCCGCCCAGGCCACGCGCAGGAGCAGACGCAGCGCATACGGCGGGGGCGCATCGTCGTTATAGCCGCAGAAATACCAGACCACGACCAGCAATGCCCATCCGGCCAGCGCCACGGCCAGTGCGACATGGCGATGCCGCTGCAGCGATTCCCAGAAGCCGTCGGTGAAGGCGAGCAGGAAGCCCAGCAGGAACATCGGGAAATATTGGGCGTGGCTGTACCAGTCGTCGGTCAGCGCGTGGGTCTGCGGGAAGCGATTGACCAAGGCCAGCCGCGCCAGCGCCAGCAAGGCCACCGGCCACCACAGCGCGCCCCAACCGGAACAGAGGCGGGCGGTCGCGGCGCGCAGCCGCGTCCACGCGCCCGCCGGCAACAGTCGCCACCCCAGCCACAACGCCAGGGTGTAGACCCACAGGTAGGCGAGGAACCACAGGTGGTTCCAGGTCGGCAACCTGAGGCAACCGCCGTCCTCGCCGCAGAAGCCGCGATAACCGCCCAGGTAACGCGCATAGAACGCAGCGAAGCCCTCGTGGTAGCCGCCGGGCAATTGCTCGACCACCTGGTAGTACGACTGCGGCGGCACCACCACCAGCATGCCGAACGCCAGCGGCAACAGCAGCCGCCACGAGCGCAATCCGAAGAAACCGCGCGGCCGGCGGTTCAGCATGAACGCGGTGGCCACGCCGGAGATCACGAACAGCAGCGACATCCGCCACGGGCCGCTGAGCAGCATGAAAGGTTCCAGTACGACGCCGGCGTGCGGGCTTTTGACGTGGTAGTCCCAGCTCACGTAGTACATGCCCACGTGGTAGAAGACCAGCAGGCCGAAAGCGAGGATGCGGACCCAGTCGATGTCGTGGCGGCGCTGCATGGCGATGTTCCGTCGGGAAGACGGACGTCAGGTTTCTCCGTCGGAGTGGTCCCATCCAGCGCGAAGTGACCATTCGCCGGGCCTTTGGGGCGAACCGCGGGACTGACGGGGCGAACCGGGACGGGCCCAACGTAGAATTGCGGGATGAATGCGCCCACCCCTACCGCCTACGAACGCTTCCTGCCGTGGAAGCGCTGGTTCGAGATCGGCTTCTGGGTTGCGAACATGCTGCTCAACGCGACGTTCAACAGCATCACCACGATCATGGACGTCCACAAGGCCGGCCTGCATTTCGCCGACTGGGAACCGGCGGTCTGGGAGTGGTCGAGCAACCTGCTGTGGATCGCCCTGGTCTGGCCGCTGGTCTGGTTCACCCGCCACTTCCCGCTGCATTGGGATACGTGGCGCAGGCATTTGCCCTGGCATCTGCTGGCCAGCGTGGTTTTTTCGCTGGTGCACGTCACCGGCATGGTCGGCCTGCGCGTGCTGGCCTATCGCTGGATGGGCGGTCACTACGACTTCGGCAACTGGCCGCAGGGACTGTTCTACGAATACCTCAAGGACGTGCGCACCTTCTTCTGGTGGGTGGCGCTGATCGAACTGTACCGCCTGGCCGTGCGCCGCCTGCAGGGCGAGGCCAGCCTGCTCGACGTGCCGGACGAAGGCCCGCCGCTGGAGCCCATCGAACGCCCGGACCGCTTCCTGGTGCGCAAGCTGGGCCGCGAGTTCCTGGTCGCCGCCAACGACATCGAATGGCTGCAGGCGTCCGGCAACTACGTCAACCTGCGCGTGCGCGGCCACGACTACCCGCTGCGCAGCACCATCGCCGGCATCGAATCCAAGCTGGACCCGGCCCGTTTCGTACGCATCCACCGCAGCTACATCGCCAACCTGGACCAGGTGGCCAGCATCGAACCGCTGGATACCGGCGACGCGCGCGTGCACATGAAGGACGGCGCGACCCTGCCGTGCAGCCGCACCTGGCGCGGCGAACTGCGCGGACGGCTCGGCGGGGAAGCCTGAAACGCCCTGTATTTGCTAGAATCACCGGCCGTTTTCGCAACCCGCTCCCACCCGACCTCCCCGCCATGATCGAACTGAATCCCGTCCGCCAGCGCATCGCCGAACTGCAATCGCGGTTGGCCTCGCTCCGGGGGTATCTTTGACTACGATTCCAAGCGCGAACGCCTGGAAGAAGTGAACCGGGAACTGGAAAACCCGGACATCTGGAACAACCCCGAATACGCCCAGCAACTGGGCCGCGAACGCAGCCTGCTGGACAAGACCGTCAACGGCATCCGCGACCTGCTCGACGGCCTAGGCGGCGCGCTGGAACTGCTCGAACTGGCCGAGATGGAGGACGACGAGGAAACCGCGCAGGCCGTGGTCGCCGACGTCGAGCGCTACGCCGGCGGCGTGGAAAAGCTGGAATTCCAGCGCATGTTCTCCGGTGAAATGGATTCGGCCAACGCCTTCGTCGACATCCAGGCCGGCGCCGGCGGCACCGAGGCGCAGGACTGGGCCGAGATGCTGCTGCGCATGTACCTGCGCTGGGCCGAATCGCGCGGCTGGAAGGTCGAGTTGATGGAAGCCTCTGCCGGCGAAGTGGCCGGCATCAAGTCGGCCACGTTCCGCGTGGAAGGCGACTATGCCTACGGCTGGCTGAAGACCGAGATCGGCGTGCACCGGCTGGTGCGCAAGTCGCCGTTCGACTCGGACAACCGCCGCCACACCAGCTTCACCAGCGTGTTCGTCTCGCCGGAAGTGGACGACAACATCGACATCGAGATCAATCCGGCCGACCTGAAGACCGACGTGTACCGTTCCAGCGGCGCCGGCGGCCAGCACGTCAACAAGACCGAATCGGCGGTGCGCATCACCCACGTGCCCAGCGGCGTGGTCGTCGCCTGCCAGACCGAGCGCAGCCAGCACGCCAACCGCGACCGCGCGATGAAGATGCTGAAGGCCAAGCTGTACGAGATCGAGATCCAGAAGCGCAACGCCGAGAAGAACGCGCTGGAGGCGACCAAGTCCGACATCGGCTGGGGCAGCCAGATCCGCAACTACGTGCTGGACCAGAGCCGCATCAAGGACCTGCGCACCGGCATCGAACGCAGCGACACCCAGAAGGTGCTGGACGGCGACCTCGACGAGTTCCTCGAAGCCAGTCTGAAGGCCGGCCTGGATGCCGGCGCGAAACGCATCGATGCGTAAGCTCGTCATTCCCGCGTAGGCGGGAATCCATGCCGGGAAACTTTCAGAAACCAGCGCATCGCAATCTGACACAGCATCAACATGGATTCCCGCCTACGCGGGAATGACGAGCAAAGACAAAAAACCGAAAACCCAGAGACCCGACACCTGAAGCCATGACCGACCAGAACGCCACGCCGCCAGTCCCCGTCGACGAGAATTCGCTGATCGCCGAGCGCCGCGCGAAACTGGCGGCGCTGCGCGGGCAGGGCGTCGCCTACCCGAACGACTTCCGCCGCGAGCAGTACGCCGGCGACCTGCAGGCCGAATACGCCGACGCCGGCCAGTGGACCGCCGAAGCGCTGGAAGCGCAGGGCAGGACGCTGAAGCTGGCCGGCCGACTGCTGGCCAAACGGGTGATGGGCAAGGCCAGCTTCGCGCAGATCCAGGACGAAAGTGGACGCATCCAGTTGTTCCTGCAATCCAACGCGCTGGGCGAGGTCTACGACGCGTTCAAGGGCTGGGACGTCGGCGACATCGTCGCGGTCGAAGGCGGGTTGACGCGGACCCGAACCGGCGAGCTGTCGGTCAAGGCGTCGAAGCTGCGCCTGCTGACCAAGTCGCTGCGCCCGCTGCCGGACAAGTGGCACGGCCTGAGCGACGTGGAACAGCGTTACCGCCAACGCTACGTCGACCTGATCGTCACCCCGGAGGCGCGCGAAGTCTTCATCAAGCGCAGCAGGATCATCCGCGCGATCCGCTCGTGGCTGGATGCGCGGCGATTCCTCGAAGTGGAGACGCCGATGATGCACTACATCCCCGGAGGCGCGACGGCCAAGCCCTTCGTCACCCACCACAATGCGCTCGGCCTGGATCTTTATCTCCGCGTCGCGCCCGAGCTGTACCTCAAGCGCCTGGTCGTCGGCGGGCTGGAGCGCGTCTACGAGATCAACCGCAACTTCCGCAACGAGGGCGTCAGCACCCGTCACAATCCGGAATTCACCATGCTCGAACTGTACGAGGCCTACGCCACGTACCACGAGATCATGGACCTGACCGAGAACGTGATCCGCGACACCGCGCGCGAAGTGCTCGGCGCCACCGAAGTGGAGTGGGACGGCGCACGGATCGACCTCGGCCCGGCCTTCCGCCGCTGGCGCATGGACGAGGCGGTGCGCCACCACAATCCGGAAATCAGCGCCGCCGACTGCACCGACCGCGACGCGCTGCTGCGCCATTGCGAGCGGCTGAAGATCAAGGTCAAGCCGTCGTACGGCTGGGGCAAGCTGCTGCTGGAAATCTTCGAAGCCACGGTCGAGCACACCCTGGTGCAGCCGACCTTCATCACCGACCACCCGGTCGAGGTCTCGCCGCTGGCCCGCGCCAGCGACGCCGAACCGGGCTACACCGACCGCTTCGAGCTGTTCGTCAACGGCAAGGAGATCGCCAACGGCTTCTCCGAGCTCAACGACCCCGAGGACCAGGCCGCGCGCTTCCAGGCCCAGGTCGCGGCGAAGGAGGGCGGCGACGACGAGGCGATGCACTACGACGCCGACTATATCCGTGCGCTGGAGTACGGATTGCCGCCGACCGGCGGGCTGGGCATCGGCATCGACCGGCTGGTCATGCTGCTGACCGGCTCGGATTCGATCCGCGACGTACTGCTGTTCCCGTACATGCGGCCGGAGCATCATGGCTGAAGAGCGTCGCGATCGACCCGGCCCCATCCGGAAACCGGGTCCGGCTGGCCGATTGCGATGCTTTGCATCGATGCGGTGTACGATTCGCCGAACCGGAGCATGAAGCCGAGGAGGGGGAGGGCTTCGCCATGTCGGATAGTATTCACTGGGCGCATGACGCGTTATCCTCCGCCGGTTGCCACGATGCGTGGCCCTGCGTGGGTGGTGCGTCCTTGAACATCGTGATCGTCGACGATCAGAGCTCGGCGCGGACGCTGGCGAGGGAAGTGATCGAGGACATTTCCCCGGAACTGGCGGTATACGACTTCGACGACCCTTTGTCGGCCCTGGCTTGGTGCGAGAGCAACCGCACCGACCTGCTGCTGCTCGATTACCGCATGCCCGGCATGGACGGGCTGGAACTGGCGCGGCGCTTCCGCCGCCTGCCGATGCACCGCGACATCCCGATCATCCTGGTCACCATCGTCGGCGACGAGCCGGTTCGCGAGGCCGCGCTGGAAGCGGGGATCATCGATTTCCTGGTCAAGCCGGTGCGCCCGCGCGAACTGCGCGCCCGCTGCCACAACCTGCTGCAACTGCGCCAGCAGTCCGAGAGCGTCAAGCAACGCGCGCTGTCGCTGGAGCAGCGCCTGCTTTCCAGCATGCACGAAGTCGAAGAGCGCGAACGCGAAACCCTGTCGCGACTGGCCCGCGCCATCGAATACCGCGACACCGGCACCAGCGCCTATCTGGAGCGCATGGCCCGCTTCGCCGGCCTGATCGCCGAGCAGTTGGGACTGCCGGAGGAAGAGGTCAGGGCGATCGAACTGGCCGCGCCCCTGCACGACATCGGCAAGATCGCCATTCCCGACGCCATCCTGCTGAAAGCGGGCCCGTTGACCGACGAGGAAACGGCGACGATGCGCCGGCACCCGATGATCGGCCACGAACTGCTGAGCGACAGCCAGAACCGCTTCATCCGCACCGGCGCGACCATCGCCCGCAGCCACCACGAACGCTACGACGGCAGCGGCTACCCGGAAGGCCTGCGCGGCGAAGAGATTCCGCTGGAAGCCCGCATCGTCGCCGTCGCCGACGTGCTCGACGCACTGCTGTCGCCGCGCCCGTACAAGAAGGCCTGGGAACTGGACGCTGCACTGGAGTACCTGCAAGCGCAGCGTGGACGCCTGTTCGATCCCGTCTGCGTCGATGCGCTACTGCATGACCGCGAACGACTGACTGACATCGTCCTGCGCCACTCGAACCCGCACGCCGCCGTCGCGACCCTGAATACCTGACAGGGTTGCTGCCGGATCCATGGCGGCCGGGTTGCTTGTCAGACGACTACCACTCCAGCGGCTTGTCAGAGCCGATCTGCCCTCCCCGATGAGGGGATCACCGGCCTTCGTCACGGTTACCTCACTCTGACCGTTCGTCGGAAGCCGTGTCCGGTCTCCGTTTGCCCCGGCGTTGTTACTGCTGAAAGGAACCGGATTCGCACAATTGCGACTCGTGCTGTTGCGTTAGGAGTCGCAAGGACAACGGAATGGCACGCCAGGATGGCGCGCTCAGGGGGATTCCATCTGGTAGCTGTCGCGCGCGGGCGCGAATGCAGCGGAGTGGAAGCCATGAGTGCAGGATATAGGGGATGCTTGTCCCGATTTGCAGTCGGAATCGTCGCGGCACTGCTGCTGCCATCTTGCGCCAGCCTGAGCAGCCGGCACGACACGAAAGCGGTCCAGGCAGCGCCGGCTTGCAACAGGATCGTCATTGCCGAGGTCGTCGCGCTGGAACAGGCGATAGTGCTGAACCGCTTCGGCGCGTTCAACCCCGCTGGCATGCTCTTTGCCCTGCGGCGTGATGTCGAATTTTCCGTTCCCGTGCAGCGTGCCGATGGCACGGAAATTCCCGAAGGCACACTGGTCACCGACGACAACGTTGCCGATGCCGCCGGTCACGTGCGGTTGCGTATCGACAAACGTCCACGTCCGTTGGTGCTGCGCGCGAACGAAGGCGACTGCTTGCAGATCCGCTTCCACAACCTGCTGACGCCCGGCAGGGACGATGAAGTCTCGGGCGAGCCGGAACAGTACGCGGGCCGCGGGCCCACCCACTTGGCCGATCCCGTGGGCCGGATCTATCCGATCCCGCCGGCAAAGGACGACGGCCGTGCCCTGGCCAGGATGGAAAGCGTCAGCAATGATCGCCCGTTCACGCGCGCGGCGTCGTTCCATGTCAATGGCCTCGATATCCTGCCCGTCCCGGACGCCGACTGCCCGGTTTCCACGGCGGGACATGCCTGGTTGTGCGGTACGGATGGTGGAAACGTCGGCAACAACCGGGCACGGGTGCGCGGCAGCCTGCCGGTGGCGGATCTGGAACGCCTGCGACACCAAGGCGGGCAGGTGCTGCCGGGCCAGAGCGCGGTCTACCGGATGTACGCCTTCCGCGAAGGTACCTATTTCGCCTATTCCACCGGCGCCACGGTCGGCGGGGAAGGCACTGGCGGCCAGCTTGGCGCCGGTCTGTTCGCCGCGGTGAACGTGCAACCCGCCGGGGCGCGCTGGTATCGATCGCAAGTGACCCATGATGACCTGGTGAGGGTGCGGCGCCAGCCGGACGCCCCCGCTGGGCATTACGCCGACCTCGACTACGACGGCGCGCGCTTCGCCGCCGACGATCCGCAGGCCTACCGGCGCGGGACGCCGATCCTGGCGATGCTGGACGGAAACGAGATCGTCCATTCCGACCTCAACGCCATCGTCGTGCTGACGGGGGAGGGCGGCGACCACCACGACACCACCGGTCCCGACCGGCGCTGTTCGGAATACGTGTTCGGCAACAGTTGTGGCCATGCCTACCGCGAATTCACGGTGATCATGCACGACGAGGTGAAAGCGGTGCAGGCTTTCGCGGAACTGGAGGATCCCGATGACCCGCTGCACTACGTGCGCGACAACATGGGCGTGAACTACGGCGTCGCGGGCATGGGCGCGATGGTGGTCGCGCGCAATCGCCGCACCGGGCCGGCGCGCAATTGCCCCGAGTGCCGCGCGGAAGAATTCTTCCTCAGTTCATGGGCCAACGGAGACCCGGCGCTTGTCCTGAAATGGGACGCGCAGGGCGAACGCCCGGTCGGTGCGCTGTACCCGGACGATCCTTCCAACGTCCATCATTCCTACCTCAACGACCCGGTGCGTTTCCGCAACATCCATGCTGGTCCGAAGGAGACGCACGTCTTCCATCTGCATGCGCACCAGTGGGTGCAGGACGCAAGCCGCCCCGGATCGACCTACCTGGATTCGCAGACGATCTCTCCGGGTGCGACCTTCAGCTACGAGATCGAATTCGGCGGCTCGGGCAACCGCAACCTGTCGCCGGGTGATTCGATCTTCCATTGCCACCTGTATCCGCATTTCGCCCAGGGTATGTGGGAGTTGTGGCGTGTGCACGACGTGTTCGAGGACGGCTCCGATGCGCGCCGCCTGCCCGACGCGGAAGTCGTGGCCGGCACCGAGAACCCGGCGCTGGTGCCGCTGCCCGGTAGCGTGCTGCCACCGATGCCGACGGCGGAATTCGCCGGTTATCCGTTCTACATCCCCGGCCAGCCCGGGCACCGTCCGCCGCAGCCGCCGTTGGACATGGACAAGGTCGATGGCGTAGTGGTCGATGGCGGCCTGCCGCGCCACGTGCTGACCGGCTGGGAGGACGCGGGCAACCTGACCCTGCGCGCGCTGGGCAACCAGCACGTGCTGGAAGCGGCGCTGGCCAAGGGCGGCAAGGCCGCGCAGGTGAACGCGCGGCGCGTGTTCGACCAGAATCCCGAGGCCCTGTACGCGCTGGCGGAGGAATGGGAACAACTGGCCGGCGTGCGTCTGCTGCCCGAAGGCGGTACGCCGGCGGAAAAGCGCGCGATGGCCTTCCATGCGGGCACGCTGGGAAGCGCCGGCCTGCAACCGCAATCGCCCGCCGGCGATGCGCGCAATCCGCTATGGAAAATGGAAAACAAGGGCTATGCCTCGCTGCGCGCGGCCACCGTTGCCGGGCAATCCGTACCAGCCGGGCCGGACGTGTTCTGGGTCAACGGCCGGCAGCCGGCGCCGGGCGCGCCGTTCGCCGATCCGTGCCCGGCCAGCGCGCACGTGCGCGACTATCGCGTCGGCGTGATCCAGACCGAACTGACGGTCAACCGCCACGGCTGGTTCGACCCGCAGGCGCGCATCCTGTCGCTGGAGAACGACATCCAGGACGTGATCGACCCGGCCACCCGCACGCGCATGCCGGAGCCGCTGTTCTTCCGCGCCAACTCCGGCGACTGCATCGATTTCCGCCACAGCAATTTCGTGCCGAACGCGCTGGCCCTGGACGATTTCCAGATCTACACGCCGACCGACACCATCGGCCAGCACATCCACTTGGTCAAGTTCGACGTGACCTCGTCGGACGGCTCCGGCAACGGCTGGAACTACGAGGATGGCACCTTCTCGCCGGAGGAAGTGCGTGAACGGGTGCTGGCGTACAACCATGCCATCGCCGCCGGAGCGCTGCCCGGTGCGCCGCCGCTCAAGTTGAAGACGCATCCGCTGTTTGCTGCAGCCTGCCCCCCTGGCGAGGATGAGGACTCGCCCTGCAACAAGTTCAAGAAGCGGGGCGAATGCCCATCGCCAGACAAGCACATGTCGCTGGCGGAACTGGCTCGCCGCTATCCGTTCTGCGGCGCGCAGCGCACCGTGCAGCGCTGGTATGCGGATCCGATCCTGGACCCGGAGTCGGGCCGCGACTACACCCTGCGCACGGTGTTCACCCACGACCACTTCGGGCCCAGTTCGCACCAGCAGCACGGCCTGTACGCCGCACTGGTGGTGGAGCCGTCCAACTCGGTCTGGCTGTCGCAGGACGCGAACACGCTGGACTGGGACAGGCTGTGCAGCCACGACGAGAGCATCCGCGACAAGGAACGCCTGAAGGTGATCGGCGGCGCCAACCTGTCCGCGTCCTGGATCGACGTGGACAGTGGCTGCCGCGCACGGGAAGCGGATCGCCGCGTGGTCGGCGTGGACGAACTGCGCGAACCGCTGCGCTTGCGCGCCGATGGCGGCCCGACTTCGACCCGCGCCAACATCGTGTCGCCGGCCTGCCTGTTCGACCGACCGCCGACGGCGGTGTCGTCCGGTTCGCGCAAGGACTCCAATCCGCTCGACCCGGCGGCGACGGCGCAGAAGCTGGAATGCACGGGAGCCGCCAGGGCGCACGATACGCGCCGGGAATATGCGCTGGCGTTCGCCGACTTCTCGATCCTGTACAACGCCGCACTGGAGCCGATCAACCCGGACCACCCCTCGCGCGACGAATCGCAGATCCGCCTCGGCCACCGGCAGGTTCCGTTCGGCCGGCCGATGCCGCTGGCCATTTCGTCCGAGGACCCCGGCACGCAACTGGTGAACTACCGCAACGAGCCGCTGCCGTTGCGGATCGTGGACGTCAAGCCGAACGCCGGCATCGGCGGCTTCGATTACAGCCAGTCGTCCTGCGCCAATGACGATCACGCCTGCACCGGCGACATGGCCAATGCCTTCGCCAGCACCGCGCATGCGGAGCGGGACAAGCGCATCGCCGAGAACGCTTATGGCGCGCTGTTCAATCCGGCCTGGCGGCTTGCCCTGCGCAAGGCCGGCCAGGAAAGCGCGCTGAATGGCGTCCTGCGCGACGTGGAAGCCTGGCGCACCGACTTCAACTGCGCGCTTTATCCGCCCGGCACACTGGCCCGCGCCTGCCGCGCGGGATTGCCTGGCAGCCAGCCGCATCGCGAACTGGGCGATCCGGCCACGCCGATCCTGCGCGCCTATGAGGGCGATCCGCTGTACGTCCGCCTAGTACAGGGCGCGCAGGAAGCGCAGCACGTGTTTGCGATGACCGACGCGAAGTGGCTGCGCGAACCGGACAATCGGTTCTCCGGCTACATTTCGGCGCAGCCGCTGGGTATCTCCGAACATTTCGAGATCGACGTCAGGGTGTCGCCGATGGCCACGCAACGGACCGATTCGCTGTACCTGGGTTCGTCCATCGACCAACTCTGGGATGGCATGTGGGGACTGCATCGCAGCTACGGTCGCAAGAACGACGACGAAACCGGCGAGATGCCGCCGGTGGCAGCGCCCGGGCTGGCGCGCCTCAATGACCTTCCGGGCGCGCCGGTGCCGCTGCCGCCGGCCCCGTTGACGACCGATGCCAGCGGACTGGCCTGTGGTCCCGGTGTTGCCGATGCGCTCAGGTTCGACATCAGCGTGGTGCGCGCCTGCGACGTCGATGTGGATCCGGCGCATCCAGAGGGAACCTGCAAAATTGCGGGCAAGTCCGGGATCGCCTACAACCGCAGGCTGGGCATGGGCGATCCGGATGCGCTGCTCTACGTGCGCAACAACCGCGAAGGCGAAGGGCTGAGCGAGGACGAGGACAACGCTGCGCTGCTGGCACGGCTGCGCGGCGAGTTCGCGGCCGGCCAGCGCCGCATCGAACCGCTGGTGCTGCGCGCATCGGCCGGTGCATGCATGGAAGTAGTGCTGCGCAACCTGCTGCCCGATGCGCAACTGGACGATGGGCCGGAACGGAAATTTCTCGAAGAGAAGAACCCGACGACGATGCACTTCGCCGACAACTTCATGCCGATGATCCTCGATGGCTTCAACTACAACCAGTACCACATGTCCTCCACCGTGGGCCTGAGCGTGCCGCTGCTGGCCAAGCGCGCGATCAATGCGGATGGCGCGAACATCGGCGCCAATGCCGCCTGGCTGGATCCTGAAAGTCCGGCGCAACGGCACGGCAACCTGGTGGCGCCATGCGCCCGCGACCCGGATCGCTGTACGAGCCAGGAGATGTACTGGTACGCGGGCGAGTTCGGGCTCGACGAAGGGGGCGGCGCAGCCAACGTGCCGATGGAACTTGGCGTGCTGCCGCTGTCCAGCTTCGCCGATCCGGTCAAGCATGCCGCACACGGTTTGGTCGGCGCACTGGTGGTCGGCCCGGAAGGCAGCAGCGTGTGCGATTCCGACGATACGGCAGAACGCCGGGCCGACACGGTTTCCAGTGCCAGCCGCAACATTTGCGACGCTGGCGGCAGGTTGCTGTACCGGGACATGGTGCTGGTGTTGCAGGACGCGGTGGACGCGCGCATCAACGGCGACCCTGTCGCCAACCTCAGCGGTGCGGAAGAACCCGACGACTACGGGGTGAAGGCGGTCAATTACCGCAGCGAGCCGCTGTGGGGCAGACGCGGCGGCGATCCTTCCATTCCGTTCGAGGACCGCAACGAAGCCGACTACGCCGACGCGCTGAGTTCAAAACGCACTCCGGACGGCGAAGGCTGCCAGGCCGAGATCGCGGTGCTGTCCGACATGCCCGAGGGTCTGTCCGGCTGCGATCCGGAGACGCCGGTACTGGTGGCGCGTGCCGGCCGCGAGGTGCGGCTGCGGATCGTGCATCCGGGCGGCCGTACCCGCCAGCAGGCGATGGCCGTGTCCGGCCACGACTGGAACCCGATGCCTTGGGCGGAAGGCTCGCGCACGCTGTTGCCGACCCATGCCGACGCGATGGAGCACGCCTGGATCGTGCAGGGCGCCTACAACGGCGTGGGCCCGCTGATGTCGGCCAACCTGCTGCTGCGAGCCGGCGGCAGGGCCAGCCTGCCGATGGACTACCTGTGGCGCAGCCAGGCCAGCTTCGTGTTCGATGGCGGCATGTGGGGCCTGCTGCGCGTGCAACGGCCTGCCGGCGGCGCGACATCGCCCTGATTCATCCCGTCCATCGCATGGAGAGAAGACATGGCCACGATCCGCAGCTTCACCCACGCCGCTGGTTTCGACGAAACGCCCTATGTCATGGACTGGGTGAAGGATTCGGCCAGTCCTGGGATGGCGTTGCCGCGCACGCTGACTACCGCCGCGCTGGCGACCTACAGTTTCGATGTCGCCGACATCGCCATTGATCGGGTCGGGGCTGCCATCGGTTTCTCGCGTTGTTCGCAAAACCTGTTCAACGGCAACCTCGCCAGCGGCGAGGGCGTGCTGCTGGGCGACAACCGCCCGGATACCCGCCCCATCCACCTGACGTTCGCCAGGCCGCTGCGTGCGCTGGGCGCGTGCGTCTCCGCCATCGGCAACCGGAATACGCCCTACGTCGGCGTACTTTGGGCGAAAGTGGACAATGAGTGGAAACGATTCGTCTCGTCCGGCGAGTTGAGCTCCAAACGTGGCTCCGCGCCTTTCGTCGGCCTGCAGGTCGGGCAGGGCAGCGCGATCACGGAGGCCTGGTTCGACGCCGACGACGACGGCCAGCCGGATCGGTTCCCACGCGTGGCCATCGGCTCGCTGTATTACCTGGTCTAGGCCATGGCGCACTTGCGGGACATCCTGACGCTTGTCGCATTTTCGGCGGCGCTGTCGTCGGCAGCGACGGCGCGGGCAGGCGAAACGTCGCCTTCGGCGGCGGCGCGCACGCAAGCGTCCGTGCAGGGCGGCGTGGTCGTGGAGTGGTCGTTCCGGCAGAGCGAAGCCGGCAACGGCGTCGCCCATCTGGCGATCCGCGACGAGGCCACCGGCACGCCCATCGAAGGCGCGCGCCCCGCCGCATGGTTGCTGGCGCGGCGCTCCGAACAGGTGGCGTCCGAGCAGCGTTGCGAACAGAAGGCCGCGCTGATGGTTGGTGGATCGCTGGGTTCGCGCGCCGATGTCGACCTCAATGGCTACCGCCTGCTCACGCTCAACAACGACAACACCGTCGCCTTCATCAACCCTTACGCCGGTCTGCGCAACAGCCGGCTGGAATCCATCGTCGAACTGCCTTCGACCGGCCACGACTGGGTGCTGGCGCCCGGCGTCCATCGCCTGTTTGTCAGCCTGCGCGAAGCCGATGCGGTGGCGGTCATCGACACGCTGCAACGGCGTCTGCTGGCGACCGTGCCGACCGGCAAGGGCAGCCTGCCGACGCGGCTGGCCTACGACCCGGACCATCGCCGCGTCTGGGTCGGGCTGGACGGCACGCCGCGCCTGTTGGCGCTGGATGTGCGGGATGCTTCGACGGTTGCCGAAGTGGAGGTCGGCAGCGGACTGCATACGTTGGCGCTGGCGTCCGACGCCGACGATCTACTGGCGACCCATTCCGGCAGCGACGTCGTCAGCCTGATCGACCGCCGCAGCCTGTCCGTGCGCCGCGTGGCCGTGGCGCAGACGCCGGTGGCGGCCGCGTGGAGCGCATCGGCCGGGCAATGGGCGGTGCTATCGATCAATGGCGGCGGGCTGTCCTGGGTGGATCCGGTCGCGGCGCGGGTCACGCAGACCACGCCGCTGGCGCGCGGGGCCGAGCAGTTGGCGACGTTCGACGACGGGCGTCGGGTGCTGGTGCTGAATCCCCTGCAGGGCAGCCTCGATCTGGTCGATGCGGCCACGGCCCGGGTGACGGCATCGGCGCAGTTGGACGGGCACCCGGACCAGATCGCGTTGAGCCGCGAATTCGCCTACCTGCGCAACCGCGACGATGCCAACGTGCAACTGATCGCACTGGCGCGCCTGCGCGAAGGGCGGATGCCGCAGGTGCTGGTGCCGATGGGACGCCACGCGCCGGCCGAGGATCCCGACGTGGTCAACGTCGCGACCGTGTTGGCGCCGGCGCCGGAGGACAACGGCATGCTGCTGGCCAATCCCGGCGATGCGACCATCTATCGCTACGTCGAAGGGATGATGGTGCCGATAGGCAGCTACAGCAACTACCGGCGCAAGGCCCGCGCGCTCATGGCGATGGACGGCGCCCTGGTCGAACGCAGCGCCGGCGAGTTCGAAGCGCCGGTGCAGGCCGAACGCAGCGGGCGCTACGACGTGATCGTGCGCAATCAGTCACCTTCGATCACCGCATGCTTCGTCCAGTCGATCGAAGGCGTGCCCGCATCGGAAGAACACCGGCAGCGCCCGGTTGCGACCCTGCTGTCCCGCCAACGCGACGCGGACGGCAGCCTGCGGGTAGTGTTCCGGCTGCGTACTGTCGCCGGCGAAGCCATCGACGCCGGCGATGCCCAAGTATTGGCGATGCAACCGCGCACCACGTGGCAGCAACGCCGCGTCGCCTCGCGCCGGGCCGATGGCGATTACGAAGCCGTCTTCGCCGGTGTCCCCGGTCGCGGCGACGTCGTCCTGCTCGCCGGCGCGGCGAGCGAAGGGCTGGACTACGTCGATGGGCGGCTCGGCATTGCGGCGGCGCCTTCGGCCGGCGTCGCGGAATTGCCGCCATGAAGCGGCGCGATCTGCTACGCGGCGCATTGTCCGGCCTGCCGCTGCTTTGCGTGGCGCGTATCACGACTGCGGCCGATGCGACCTGGCTGCCCACGCCGGTGGTGCCGGATGCACACTTGGTCGATCAGTCCGGGCGCGAGGTTGCGGCGCGAACGCTGCTGACGCGCGGACCAGTGGCGGTGAACTTCATGTTCGCCGGCTGTTCGACCGTCTGCCCACCGCAGACGGCGCTGCTGCTGGCGGCGCTGCAGCGCATGCAGCAGGAACCGGGGTTGCGCGGCGTGCGCGCGGTCTCGATCACGGTCACCCCCGCGCTGGACGCACCGGCGCAACTGCGCGAATACGCCGCCCGCCACCGGTTGCCGGCGGCCCCCCGGTGGTCGTTGCTGACCGGCGACGCATCGGAGGTGGAGCGAGTGGCACGTCCGTTCGGCGTGGACCTGGCGAGGCCGGCCGACCATCCGGCGCAACTCTGGCTCGGCGATGCCACACGCGACCGCTGGACCCGCATATCCTCGCTGGCGGCGCCGATCGATGTGGTCGCGACATTCCGCAGGCTGCTGGCATGAACGCGACGGCAACCCTGCGGATCGCATTCGCCGTGGCGCTGGCGTCGCTGCCGTTTGCCACGGGCGGATCGGTGGATACGGCGGGGGAGGGACGCCGGATCTATCGCGGCGAACGGCAGACCGTCGCACCCGCGCGCATGCAAGACGTCGACGTCCGTTTCGCCTGCCAGCAATGCCATGGCCGCAATGGCCGCGGTGGCGAGGAATCCGGCGTGACCGTACCACCGGTGCGCTGGCGCGACCTGCATCGGCCGCAGGCGGGATTGCCCGGCTTCGGCGATGAGGCCGCCATCGTCCGTGCCGTCACCGAAGGCGTCGGCCGCGATGGCCGCCCGTTGCATTCCCTGATGCCGCGCTACGCCCTGGACGACGGCGAAATCCGGGCGCTGCTGGCTTATTTGCGCGTGCTGGACACGGCCGGCGATCCGCCCCCGGGAGTGGGGGCCGACACGCTCCGCGTCGGCAGCATCCTGCCACTGTCCGGTGCGCTGGCCGAAACCGGGCGCAGCATTGAAGCGGCCATGCGCCAGCGCGTGCAGAGGATCAACGAAGCCGGCGGAATCTATGGTCGGCGCATCGAACTGGTCGTGATCGATGGTGGCAGCCATGCTGCCGGTCTCGCGAAGGCATTGCAGCAGGCTCGTGGCGACGAAAGCCTGCTGGCGCTGGTCGGCAGCTATCTGCCCGGCATCTTGCCGGAAGCGGTGGATGTGACCTCGGACATGCCGATCCTGCACAGCCTGGGCGTGCCACTGGCCGAATCCTCCACGCGCGACAGTTGGATGTTGGCCAGCCTGGGCGAACAGGCACGGCAGCTCGCATCCCATCTGGAGGCGCGCTGTGCGCAGGGCGGAGCCACGCGCCTTGTGTATGACGGCAGTCCGGTGCTGCGCGATGCATTGCTGGCATCCGGCTTCCGGCCCGAACAGTTGGCGGTGGATGAACTTGCGGCGATGTACGCGCACGATACCGGGAATGGACGCTGGATCGTGCTGCTCGATGCCGGCCGCGTGCAGGTGCTGCGCGAGTCGCTTCGCCCGGCATGCCTTGGCAGCGTCGCCGTGGTATCGGGCGTGCCGCAGCGCGCTGCATCGCCCCTGCCGCGCGAATTCGTCGCCTTGCCGGTGCCTGCCGAAGTGCACCCGGGCGCCATCTGGCCGCTGCTCGGCGATGGTGCGATCCAGGCGCTGGCTGAATCGCTGGCCAGGATCGGCCGGCAATTCGACCGGGAAGACCTGCAGCTGGCCAGCGAATCGCTGCACGGATTTTCCATTGCTCCCGGCATTTCCCTCAACTATGACCGACACCGCCGGCATGCGCTGGACGTCGGCTTCGCCACGGCAGGAGGACTACAGGATGGACAGTGACACCGAAGAACGTTGCCCCAAGCACGCACGCATGGCGTCGCGCTGGATGGCCTTGGCCCTGTCGGTCTGCTGCGGCGCGGCCGTGGCCCAACAATCGCAGCCGTCATTCCTGTTCGCCGGCTACCTCCAACGTGCCTCCATCGACGACCCGGCCGATCCGTTGTCCGGAGGACGCATGGTAGTCGGCGGCAAGGACATCGTACTGCCGCGCAATCTGCTGATCACCATGCCGGGCCAATACCTGACCTTGCAGGATCTGTTCCGCGGCCCGCATCCGGGCGGCTTCGGTGAACCATTGGCCGGCGTGCAGGCGCGCACCGGACTGGCCCTCGACGACCTGCCGCGTCCGGCACGGCCGGTCATGGTCCAGTTGGCGGGGAACATCGTCGGAGGCGACTATGTCGCGGGCCTGGTCTCGATCATGCCGCAGGGGTTCAACGAGGAAGGCGAGGGCTCCGGTTATATCCGCGCGATCGACTACGTCCGCGGCGAGCTGTTGGTCGGTCCGCATCCTTCGGCGGCGGCGCCGGATTCCGCCCTCGTACGCGTGCGCATCAACGATCCGCAAGGCGTGTACGGCAAGCGCAATGCCGATAAACCCGGCGGCGCCACGATGGACGACCGCTTCGCGGTCGATCCCGGCAATGCATCCGTCGCGGCCGCTTCCGGCTTCCCGATGTGCATTCCTCGGGTTGCATCGCCGGCGAACGATCCGCGTTGCCCGATGGGCAACCGGCCGGCCGATCCCGTGTTGCAGGCCTGGTACACCTGCGGCGCGGTTCCTGCGGTCGGCAGCGTCCCGGTTCATCCTGCCTGCGACCCGGCCCGGCCGGTACCGCTGGTGATCGGCGACTACATCGTGTTTTCCGGCATGGTGGTGGACGAAGCGCCTGGCAGCAGTTACTTCGCCGCCCACGCCTTGCAGGCCAACCTCAGCATCTTCACTTCGCCGGGCGCCAACCCTGCGTACCTTTTCACCGAAGTGACCATCGTCGGCACGCTCGGCGAGCCGTTCCCGACCATCGACCAGGAGCAGACTTCGCGCTTTCGCATCGTCGCTTTCACTACCGATCCTTCTCGGCGCGTCGACGTGTTCGCGGTGGACGTAGGCGACAACGAGCGCCTGCTGACCGTGCTGACCCCGAATGCGGTGCCACCGTTGGGACGCCTGCGTACGACCTTGCCGGCGAAAGCCAATTTCCTTCCTGTCACCCGCGACGTTCGCATCCGGATCCGCGGCCACACTTCGCAAAAGGTCGTCGGGGGATTCCTGGACAGCGGCCAATACACCGCGCCGGTCTCCGAGTACATCGCACCCGAGAACCTGCGCTGGGGAGTGCCACGCTTTCCCGTGGCCATCCCGTTCGAGAATTTCTGCTTCCTGGGCAAGGGGGATGGCCCGCTGACTACGCTGGGCCGGACCGCCTCCTTGCCGATGATCGGGCGGCTGTCGCCTTTCCCGGAATCCGGACACGCGTTCAGCCAGCCAAGGGCGAATGGCACACGCTCGTGCGATTGAGAGAACGGTGGTGCAATCCTTTATTCGATTGGACGGGCCCTGGCAGACTTGGGGTGCCCGGTGGAGAATCATGCCAAGGTTCGCTCTATCGAACTGCTCGGGTCGGCCCCATTACCATGCCGTCATGCAGCCGTCATCGGTAGACATTTCGACAAAATTTCGGGCTCGGCAATAATCCACCATGGAGCAATGGTGCGGAGGATTGCTGGATGCTCATGTGCACCGGAAGGCCGGAAACTGATGATAAACAGCCATGCCCCGGCATGGTTACAGTCCATGGGACTGCTTCCGGTTATAGTGTCTCTTCCCGCGACGGGAAGCAGCAGCATGACATGGCTGTACGGGTTCCCGCATCCATCTCGGCTGTCAATTCCCTGTTTGTCCTGTACGCATCAGGTTTTCTTCCGCCGATATGGAATCCAGATGCAGGCGAAGGATCCGACGTATTTCCAGCATGGCTTCGACCTTGTCCTGGACGTCGTGCCGGGACGACACGATCAATTGGGATTCGGCGCCCGGCAGATGGGCGCTTCGATAGGGGACGACGCTGTCGCTGCTGTCGGCCAACGGCAGATCGTCGTCCTTGTACCGGCCGATGATCGAGTGGTAATGGACATTGGACGAGATCGGCAGCGTTGCCGCTGCCGTTATGAACCTGTTCTTTTCGCTCAGGTAGTCGATGCTGTTTGGTGGTCGCGTCGGGTAACCAAGGGGCGCGGCGGCCTTCAGCGATTCTATGAGCGTTGCGTTCTGATGCACGACGTCGGCGGGGAGTTGTATCAGCCGCCTGACCAGGCGGGCGATGGTCATGCTGGCCTTGGGGCTTCCGCGATGAGGCGCGGCGAGGAAGATGGCCCGGGTGACCTCGGGCATGGGCTCGAACACCAGGTAGGGACGTAGTTCCTCCCTCAATTCCCGTTTTTTCTCTGCCGGAAAATCGTCCCGGATCGGCACGGAATCCCAGAGCCGGTCCTGGCTGGCCGAAACCAGCAGCCTGGCGATGACACCGCCCATGCTGTGGCCGATCAGCACCATGTCGCGGGTGGCGCGCGTACTGCGATCCGGATCGAAGTGGGTGATGGTCTTTTCCAGTGCGTCGTGGATCTTCGCCCGGTTCACTGCGATGGGGAGATTGGTGGGATAGTAAACCTGCCAGATCTGGTATTCGGAGCGAAGTTGCCGGTCGTAGCCCAGCAGCGCGTTGGCCACGTTGATCCAGGCCTCCGGGCTGCTGGCCAGGCCGTGAATCATCACGATGGTGCGTTTGCCGGGATCGAACGGACGCATCATCAGGATCCGCGGCTCGGTCAGGGCATTGCCGCGACCGAACAAGTTGAGCAGGGATTGCCTGTTGAATCCGGAGCGCGACAGCCAAACGCCATAGGGGGCCGTGTAGTCGGCCGAAAACGGCACCGTGCGATCGTTCAATTGGACAGTCACGTCCTCTGCTGGGTCCCGCCCAAGCACCTCGACCTGCTTCGCGCCCATTACCTCGTCCAGGGAGTTTCCGGGAAACACGAGCAGGCCGGTGAGCGGCACGTATTCCGGCTCTCGCCAAGGGTGATCGGCAAGCGGGATCGATCCGGGCGCGGCGGCGACGAAAGTGGCGCCCAGTCCGTCGCGCCGGTACGTGTTGCGCAAGCCTTTGAAGGTCAACTCGTCCGCAGGGATCAGCTCGGAGGGAAGGGTGATCGTGTCGCCGAAGCGAACGTCCGAATCGGGACGCAGCCACGACCAGCCCGCGCGTTCGTAGCGCCATTCCTTCATGCCGGTGAGATAGCCGTTGAAGAACGTGCTGATCGCGCGCCGGGCCGCATAGTTGTAGAACTCCACCACCTGGGCCTGGCGGATATCGAAGGCGCGCTCGCCGGAATCCCGACCGGAGAAGAAGAGGTAGGCATAGGCCGCGCGCGCCGATTCGAGGTAGGCGTCCAGGGCGGCATCGGGCACGTTATCGGATGCGCCGTGCGGGGACAGCGCGATGGCCTGCTTCAGCCAAAGCTCGGACAAGGCGGATAACCGCATTTCGTCGTCCAGCGCCTGGCTACCGGCGATCGTGTGCAGGCATTGCCGGACATTCTTGTCACAGGCCTTGCCTGGCAGCCCTGCGACGACGAAGGCTTGGCGCGCCCCGGTGCTCCAGTCCCCGGTGCCGAGCACATCGCTCTGGCGCCCGTGGATGTATTCCTGCAGCGATGTCTCCTTCAGCGTGACGGTGTTGCATCCGCAGACCGTCAAGGCTAGAAGGCAGGCGAGGCATCTGCAGGTGAATGCCCGCGTTACAGACAGCTGGCGCCCGATGGCGCTACACGTGGGCTTGAATGATCCGGATCCTTCGGTATTCATCGTTGCGACTTCTCGGCAATGATGGATCGCGCCATTCGTCGTTCGTCGATCGATATGCGACACGGCACCAGATGCGAGGTGCCAAGGTCGGGTAGAGCAATGCAAGAGCAGAATCGGGGCCGGCAAGCCGGTCGGAGTCGTCCGGTGTGGAAGGCGGAAGCCATCGGCGCATCTGCTGCGGCGGGCCATGAGGGGCAGTTCCATCTGCCCCGAATGATTTTCTGAAATCCGGCCGGGGCTAGATCACGGACTCGTTCTGGCCTACCTGCAAGCGTTTGGGGGCCTTTCCAGTCAGGCGCCAGCGGAAGTGCAGGATCGCGTAGATTAGGTTGGCGGCCAGGCTGAGCACGGCCAAAGTCAGCGCTATCGATTCACTGCGCGGAAGCGGAACGACGAACTGCAGGTTGAGCGTATGCTCGGCGAACGCTCTCAGGCTGAAGATGTACATCATGTAGATCGACAGCGTGTATGCCCTTGCCTGCATCCACGTTCCCTTCTTGATGAAGATCGCCGCGAGCGTTGGCGCGACCACCAGCAACAGGGTGAACAGCGCGGTGTTCGGGAAGTTCAGATAGACGAAAGTGAAGTTCCAGATGTCGTAGGCGATGATCCAGCCCACCGTCATGCCGGGCCAAAGCATGTCGTGCGGCGGCTGGTCATCGCGCCGGATGCCGGCCCAGCGCGAGATCGTGACGATATTGAGTATCCCGGCCAGCGCATTCAGGTAATTGGCGAGTTGATGGTTGGAGTAATCCTGCGTGCATGCCTCGAGGATGTTGAACCCCAGGATGAAGGCCACTGCGAACCGCGCCCACCGGTACTTGTCCAGGCCATTGAACCTGACCAGCGTGAAGAACACTCCGCCCACGACGGCCGAATACAGTTTCACCCAGCGGAACATCGTATCGAATCCGGACTCCATGAAAACGGGAATCAGGACGATCGGGAGAACGAAGAACGCGATGTACGGCGCCAGCTTGAAGCGGCGGCATATCTCGTTCGCCACCAGCAGGAAAACGAACAGGAATGCCGCGTGGAGCCATGACAGCGCCGGAATGGAGCGCCGGACGTTGATCGTTTTCCCGCCTCCTATGTCCAGCGTGAAGTGCTCTGCGGATTGTTTCTTCAGAATGGCATTGTCCAGCTCCGGGATGCCTGCCGAAGGACCGGATAGCTGGATGTCGTCCCCGACAGGCCTCCAGGCCAATCGTTCGCTCACGAAATGGCTACCGGCGGATTTTTCGACCTGCACTGCGCCGCCGGGCTCGAAGCGGAAGTCGTAGATCGTGCCGCGCCCAGACACTTCCTCCCATGTGCCGATCCAGCGCTTGTGCCCGTCCGGAACGGATTCCTGCGCGCCGGCGATGATCGGCAGGAACAACAGCAACAACAGGACCACAAATCGCGGGAAGGATCTTGTCTTTCCTGGCGTCCCGCTGGGTAACAGGACACGCGGTTGCGATGCATAGCTTGACATGCGGTGTCTCCTGGTTGTTTGTTCCTGGATGACTCGATTCTTCAATCAATGGGGAAACAGCAACTGGATCTGGAAACGCAGCGACCATTCGGCTGCGCCATCTGGATGCTCCACGTTGTCGAAGGCCTGCAACTGCAGGTTCAAGGCCTGATGTCCGGCACGGATCACCCTGCCGATCCCGCCACCTACCGGTATGGTCCAGCGTTGGCCCGAATCCGCTTTCCAGTTGGCAGTGATGAGCGGCGAGGTAACCAGATACCAACCACGCGGAAGGTTGTAATTGACAAAGGGCTGCAGCGTCAGTTGGTTGATGTCGCTCCTGTCATCGTCGCCGGAGACCGACACGACATTACTGATTAGGCCGCCTATCACCCAATGTCCTTTCATCGTCAGGGCCACCGCCGACAATCCCAGGCTCGTTTTCCCGGTACCCAGAATGTCCTGGCTCGCGCTGTTCACCACCACGACCGGGCCCGCACCCCAGATGACCGATTTGGCTTTCGCCGGTGAGAAGAAGAACGATGCCTGGATATCGCCCAGCCCTCCGGTCTCTCCAATGCCTGGCGCCAACTCCGGCTGATAAACCAACGGGATGATGGTCCGGGTGACCAAGTTCCAGTTCTCGTTGACCTTGAATGGCACGACCGGCTGGATGTTCAGGACGTACTGCAAATCGTCCTTCGGTCCAACGCCGAAGTTGAAGTTGTTCTGGAATGGCACCGATATCATGTGCGCAACAGGGTTCTGCGCCTGCTTCGCCAACTCGCCGGCATCCTGGGCGCGGACGCCCCAGGGAACGGCAGCCACTCCTGCTGTCGTAATGATCGCGGTGCTCAGAAGAAGTTTTCGGAATGCGAGTCCCATGGCGCTCATGCCTCATCCTCTGTTGTGCCGTGGAGTTTCAAATGCTCCACGATCAGCTTCGATATTTCGTCGGGCGCCTCCTCCAGCAGCCAATGTGATCGATTCGAGAGCCTGACGAAGCGATAAGGCCCAGCAACATGGCGGCTGGTTCCAATCGCGGCTGCCTCTCCCAGGGCATGATCCTTTTCGCCCCAGATGAAGAGTGTTGGCACATGGACGCTTCCGACATGCACATCCATGTCCAAGGCCCTGTACCAGTTCAGTGCCGCAGTAAGCGCGCCCGGTTCACTCAGCCGTCGTACGTTTCGCTCGACGTCTTCGGGTGAAAGTTGTCCCCTGTATGCAACTCTAAGACGCTCGGCATTGTTCGCGAGCATTGCTGCTTCTACAGCATGGTCCGGTAGGCGGAAGAACAGGATGTATTCCGACTTCCTGGCTTGTTCCTCGTCGGTCCGGATGCAGTGCAATATCGATGTCGTATGCGGCGTCGAGAGGACGCTCAGCGTCATCAGGCGTTCCGGGAACCGGGCGGCCAGTTCCCAGGCGATCATGCCGCCCCAGTCGTGCGCGACAAGATGGAACCGGTCATGCCCCAGGACTTCGGCGAAGTGGAGTACGTCCGCTACCAGTTCCTTCGTTGTGTAGTTGTCGATTCCGTCCGGCCTGGCGCCCGGGGAATAGCCACGCTGGTCGACCGCAACTGCATGGAATGCAGATGCGCCGACGGCGGAAAGAACCGGTTTCCATGCGTCGGCGAATTGCGGGAAGCCATGCAGGAACAGAACCAGTGGCGCTTCGGCAGGTTCGCTGTGGAGATGGCGTCGAACACGTATTCGCCAATCTTCAGCCTGGCGGGAAGAAACTCCCATTGACTGGTTGTCGTGTCCTGCGGGAGATTTTTGTCATTGACAGGCATGATTGGCTCACTCCAACTTGGAGGTTGGCAGCCAAGGGGCATCGTCATTTCCTCTCTCGATGCCCCATCGCTAATGTGCTTCCAGCATAGGCAGTGGCGACGTATTCCGAATCCGCTTTTAAGGCAGCCAATGCCCCCCCCTTCTGGGTAACTGCTGATGCATCCGGACGTCCACAATTGGAACGAAGCAGGCGTGCCGGTGGGTGAGGGGTCGACGCCCGGCTTACAGGTCGTAGCGGATGGTCAAGCTGCCATACACGGGAAGTTCCCGTTGGCCGTCGAATTCCCGGCTGCCGTGATACCGCGCCACCGTCATGCCTAACTTGCCTCGCCTCAGGGCGACGCCGTAGCCCACTTCTCCAACGAAGGGACGCTTGTCAACGTCATGGCTGTCGCGAAAGGTGTTCCCGTCCAGGGTGATGTCGTGCAACACCCATCGGCCGCTTGCCGTCACGAACAGGTGGCCCGACCAACGCGGGGCAGCCGCGGATGCGCGTGAGGCGGCTTCCTCGCCAGTGAGGCGTATTGGAGAACTTCCGAAGTCGTCGGGCAGATCCCAGCCGAATCGGACCTCGATGCCCGAGCCCAGATGAGTCGTGCGGTTGCCCAATGCACCATCCCAATACACTACCTTGTCCCAGCCCCATCGCCCGCTGTTGACCCGTGCATCCGTTGGCCAGCGTCGACTGCGACCGTGGTCGAGGTTGAACAAAGGTTCGTTGTGCAGTTGATGGTTCCAGCCTTCGAACTTCTGGTTCCCGAGCGCATGATGTGCCAGGTTCTGGGTTTGCCTGCCCAAGGCCAATGGGCCCACGACGCCAAACTGGAACCGCGTGCTGACGAGGAGGGACTTGTCGCGAGTATTACGGCCCACGGCCATCAGGACGATGCCCGCATAAGGTCGATCGTCAGACACAAGTTCGCGCTGGACGTGGTCTTCCGGTGTATAGAGCGATTGGCTGAGCGAAAAGACCACGCTGGCCGCGCCGTTCCCGGCTTGGTGGAAACGCCCCAGTCGCTCTGCAATGCTCTGGACAAAGCGGGGAATGTGGCCGCGATCGGCGCAGATTTCCTCTCGCGGAGACACGACGGTGACGACCGTCCCACCCGTGTAGCCCTGATCCTGGCCCCGGCCTCCAAAGAGATCATTGTCGAGTCGCACCGAGATGCTCTGATGCATGCATGCGAAGGCGCCCGACCGTGACGGGGCGCCTTCATAGGCGATGGCTGCCTGCGCCAGGAACAGGAGAATAAAAGCTGGCAACCCGTAGCGAAGCACCATCATGCCGTTCGAAGGACACGACGTCGGGCGAAGCACGCTGTCGCACCGGAGGCTCGTAGAGGGGAACATGGATCGTCAGCCTGCACCGGCCTGCGCATCGATCCAGTCGACGATCCTTTGGCATATCTCGTCCCGCCGGCGCTCGTTGATGAGTTCGTGGCGGGCACCCATTTCGATATCGAGGGAGACGGATTGGATCCTGGCCTGCCGATAGCGCTCGGCGGCGGCCAGCACGCCGGCCAGGTATTGGCCGATGGGGTCTTCGCTGCCGGAGAAGAAGCGAATGGGCAGTGTGCTGCGCACCTGCGCGAGTGACTTCGGATCGGCCAGCGCGGGCGCGGCCGCCATGATCGAAGCGGCGGACGTTTCCGTCAGCCCGGCAAAGCACAGGGGGTCCGCGAGGAAATCATCCACCGCCTGCGGATCGGAGCTGAGCCAGTCAAAAGGCGTGCGCACTGGAGCGAAGTGGGCATTGAGACGCCTGCCGGCCACTTCCGCGCCATACACGTGGATTGCGGTTGAAAGTCCTTCGAGGCTGCCGGATCCCGATAGCGCCAAGGCGTCGATCCGGTCGCCGTAGTGCAGAATGAACTGCTGGGCGGCGAACGAACCCATGCTGTGACCGAAGAGCACGCAGGGCAGGTTCGGGTGTTCGATCCGGATGATGCCGTTAAGCGTCGCCATGTCGGCGACCAGGGCATCGAAGCCACCGGCGCCAAAGTCGCCGCGTTGTGCTGCATCGGTTACCGTCCGACCATGCCCCCGATGATCGCCACCGTAGACCGTCCATCCGCGATGGCATAGCAACTCGGCCAGATGTTGGTAGCGGCCGATATGCTCGCCCATGCCATGAGCGACCTGCACAATGCCTTTCTGCTCCCATGGCCACGCGTCCCAGCGGACGCAGGCAATGGACAATCCGTCGTCGCTGCTGAAAGAGAAACGCTGGACGGGCAACTCGATTGTCATAGCCACTCCAGCAGGGAGAGCCCGAGTCCGACGTAGGTGGCGCTGTGGTTGTAGTCGATCAGGCTCTCGCCATAGCCGCTGAAGACTTGCACGTGGCCATTGAGTCCCCTAGTGATCGGAAAAGCCCAGTTGAACTGGGCGCTGCCGTGGTTACGATCGCCGCCGCGCAGCGAATGGCAGGCCGTCAACGAGACCTCGTGGCCGTTGCGGGCGTAGATCAGCGTCACGTCGCCACGCCCGACGTAATCCTCAATATCGGGATTGTTGTCGTCGGCGAAATCCTCCTTGATGCGGAACCAGGGGCGCACCAGCAGTGCCCAGTTCTCGCGATCCGCCCCTGCCGCGAGGATGACGCGGTTCCAGCTGCGCGACAGCGGATCGGCGCGACCGTTGGACTGATGGTTGAGGGACAGCGCGGCCATGCGCAGGGTCCATCCGGCCGCTTTCCATTGCGGCGCGCGCGCCACGGCCATCAGTTCCGGCTCGTAGTTGGTCTCGCGGAAGGGCCGGGAGAGGGTGTCGTTGTAGGCTTGCCAGCGCGAGGTCTGGGTATAGCCCAGCCACAGGTCGAGGTTGTCGCCGACGAGGTTCTCGGCGAGCTTGGTCTTGAACCCCAACTGGAACTTGGCCTCGACCAGTCCAGAGGCTGAGCGGTGCCGGCGGTGTTGGCGGTGTTGGCCGGATTGGGCGACACCGGGCGTTCATTGGTTCGACTGGTCCAGAAGGCGGGCAGGACATAGACAGGCTTGTAGGCGCGCAACTGGAAGAGGCCCAGCTTGGATTGCGGCACCAGCTCCCAGCGATGATCCAATGGGCTGCCTGTGTCCACAGGTGGTTGCTCCAGTGCGAGCAACGCATCGGGCGGCGGGGATGGGCGTGTTTCTGGCCCGGCCTGCGCGTCCGCCTTCGGCTTGGCGTGCTCGTCGTAACAGGCAAGCCGTAGCGCATCGGATCGGATCGCCGAGCAGGCGCGCATGTCTTGGGCGAGGGCTGGCTGGAAGGGCAGGCCCATCAGGCCGACGCATAGCAGGGTCGTGCGACTGGTCGGGATTCGCATGGATTATCCCTGCGAGGGCGATGGGTCAAAGTCTGGTTCATTGCCTTTCCGCGCCCCATTCCCCGATGGAGTACCTGACGAGGTACCCGGTAAAGTGAGCACAACATCCATGACACGCTCTGATGGAATTCCCGCAAACTGGTGCACGCCATGCCATTGCAACGAATCGACCTGAATCTGTTCCGCGTGTTCGAGGCCGTGCTTGAACACGGCAGCATCGTCGGCGCAGCCCGTGCGCTGTCGGTCACGCCTTCGGCGGTGAGTCATGCCATTGCGCGCTTGCGCGAAGCGCTGGGCGATCCGCTGTTCATCGCCACCGACCAGGGCATGAAGCCGACTCCGCGTGCCCTGGAACTGGCGCCGCACGTGCAAGGCGGCCTGGAGCGCATCGACATGGCGCTCAAGTCGCGCAAGTTCAGCCCGGACACGGCGGTCAGAACCTTCCGGATCGCCATGTCGGAATATTCCGGGGGCATCGTCCTGCCGCACCTGGTCGGCAGGCTGCAACAAGCCGCGTCCGGCATTGACCTGCGGATCTTCCCCTTCGACAACGTGGATACCATCAAGCAGATCGACGATGGCAGGCTCGACGCGGTCGTAGGGTGGTTCACGGACCTTCCATCGCGTCTGCGCCGGCGCCTATTGTGGCGGGACGTGGAATCGATCATCGCCCGTCATGGTCATCCGTTGACGCAGCGCAGCATCACCCGCGAGGCGTTGCTCGAATACCCCCATGCAGTGGTGGAACTTTCCGGCTCTGGCGACAGCTATGACGACGGATTTGCACGGGAGCGGGGCGCCGTCATGCGGGTCTGGCTTGAACGTCTGTTGCTGGACACGCGTGACGAGGGGGCACAGGTCGTGGGGCGCGCGGCGATCTCGCTGCCGCACTACGCCAACGTGGTCTCCATCGTCGCCTGCACCGATCTGCTGGCGACCTTGCCGGCGTCCTATGCCGCTCCCGCCGTGGCCGATGGCAGAGTGGTGTATCTTCCGCTGCCGTACGAACCCGTCGTCGGCCATCTGGAAGCGGTCTGGCACGAGCGGAGCGATTCGGATGAGGCATTGCAGTGGCTGTTGCGACAAGTCGGCGAGGCCGCGGCGCAAACCCGGGCATCGACCAATGCACCGGGCATCGATTGACTTTCGTTCACGCCATGCGTGAATGGAATTCATTAGGCTGAAGGTGCCCTTTCATGCTGTGATCGGTCCAGATCAAGGATCCACGGAGGTGGTCTATGAACCAGATTCGGGTCATGATCGCGGACGATCATCCCTTGCTGATCGAAGGCGTGGCCTCCGTCCTGGGCACCCAGGAGGACATGGCGCTGGTATGCGAGGCCAGCGATGGCTGCGAGGCCATCGACCAGTACCAGGCCATGCGCCCGGACGTGGTGCTGATGGATGTGCAGATGCCGCGAATGGACGGCATCGAGGCCGCGAGACAGATACGGCGCCTGCATCCGGAGGCCCGCATCATCATCCTGACCACTTACCGAGGAGATGTGCAGGCGCTGTCCGCGCTGTCCGCAGGTGCGCAGGGCTACTTGCTTAAAAGCATGCTGCGGACGGATTTGCTGGCGGCCATACGCGAAGTGGTGGAAGGACGGCGCTGGATCCCCGCGCCCGTTGCCAAGGCACTGGCCGAGCACGTGACCGATGCCTCGTTGACCAATCGCGAACTGCAGGTGCTGGATCGTGTGGCCGAAGGGCGCAGCAACAAGCTGATCGCCCATGAACTGGGCATCACCCCGGATACGGTCAAGGCCCACGTGAAGAGTATCCTGTCCAAGCTGCAGGCGAAGGACAGGACGCATGCAGTGACGATCGCATTGCGCAGGGGCTTCATGCAGATGCATGCCGTCGAAGCTGGCCACGAGGCCGGGCAGGGCCCAAGGCATGCCGGCGGTGGCGCAAGATTGAGCTTTGGCGCCTTAAAGCATTAGCGCTGGCTGCGGGGAGTGACGATAGCGTCTGCGATGAGCTGGGCGCGGCAGGCTTGGCCGAATTCGAGAAGGAAATTGAGTTCGCCGGATCGGGACAATTCCGGTATGTCCGCCAGCGTGCGATTGGGCTTCTGGTACGTGACCAGGATGGCGGTCATCGCGTGCTCCGCGCATCGTACGACGTCCATGGCGGCCACCAGGCGTATTTTGCCCAGCAGAGCGTACAGTTTGACGAGCTTGTCCACGCCCTGCTGGTCGCAGGAGCTGGAGAGCGCATCGGCATAGAGCAGCGACGCCTCCATGATGAAGTCGCTGAACAGCGCTTCCAGTTTGGAGAGTTCCGCTTCCTTGTGCTTGTCGCGGATGGTGCTCTGGTGGATCAGCCAGGTGGTCGCGAAGGAAGTGGCGCCGCCCAGTGCGGCGCCGGCAAGGCCAACGAATGCAGTGAAGTAGTTGCTGTCCATCGTCCCCTGTGGATGCCCGCAGGCCCGGAGCCATCGCTCACTTCGGCCTTCGTCATTCCTTGACGAAGGCCAACAGGTCGGGATTGAGGGTTTCGGCGTTGACCGTCAACATCCCGTGCGAATATCCCTTGTAGATCTTCAGGGTACCGTGCTTGAGCAGCTTGACCGACAGCAGCGCCGAGTCGGCGATGGGGACCACCTGGTCGTCGTCACCGTGCACGACCAGCGTGGGGACCGTGATGGCTTTCAGGTCTTCGGTCTGGTCGGTTTCGGAGAAGGCCTTGATGCCATCGTAGTGCGCCTTCGCGCTGCCCACCATGCCCTGCCGCCACCAGTTCTGGACCACGCCGGGCTGGAGCTTGGCGCCCGGACGATTGAAGCCGTAGAACGGACCGGAGGGCACGTCCAGGAAGAACTGCGCGCGGTTGTCGGCGACGCCCTTGCGGAAGCCGTCGAACACTTCCATGGGCAGGCCACCCGGATTGGAAGGCGTCTTGAGCATCAACGGCGGCACCGCGCCGACCAGTACCGCCTTGGCCACCCGCCCGTGCGGCTCCCCGAACCTAGCGACATAACGTGCAACCTCGCCGCCCCCGGTGGAGTGACCGATGTGGACGGCGTTGTGCAGATCCAGGTGTTCGACGACGGCCCATGCGTCGGCGGCATAGTGGTCCATGTCGTGCCCATCGCTGACTTGCGAAGAGCGACCATGGCCGCGACGATCGTGCGCAACGACCCGGTAACCGTGTTGGACGAAGAACAGCATCTGCGCGTCCCAGTCGTCTGAAGACAAGGGCCAGCCGTGATGGAAGACGATGGGCTGCGCATCCTTTGGACCCCAGTCCTTGTAGAAGATCTGCACGCCATCCTTGGTTTCGACGAAATTCGTTGTCATGGGAGGAACTCCTGCAATGGTTGGTGCGGCGATGACGGAGAAGGCGAGCGATGGCAAGATCGCGGCAGTCATCAGGCCAGCGCCTGCCTGCAGCGTCCGCCGGCGCGTGAACTTCGGTGGTTCGATCGGGAGCATTTGCGTCTCCTCCAGTGGCGTAGGGGCTTAGTGCAACGGGATGCCCCTGAACTTCCAAGCGACGCCATTATCTTGCCCGCGCCAGAGTCCACGCCACGCCCCATTGGCTAGCAGCAGGATTACCCGTTTTGGGGGGGCAGTGCCCGAATCAGCCGCGCAGGACGTGGTCCGCGGGCCGCTTGCCGAACAGGCGCAGGCACAACGATTTCAGCGCCGTGGGCCGGCCGTAAGCGCGTTTTGCCGGGACGATCAATTCAACGTGGGTGCCGGGGTTCCCGCGGATGCGCAGCGCCGCATTCAGCCGGCGCGCCCGTTCGCGTATGCCGGACAGGCCCCAATGTCCCTGCTTGTCGATTTTTCCCCGATCGAGGCCGATGCCATCGTCCTGGACATGTAGGACGAATCGTCGTGGCCGATAGTCGAGCGTCACCATGATCTGTCTGGCCTGCGCGTGCCGGTAAGCGTTGAGGATCGCTTCCTGGCCGATGCGATGGATGTCGTCGTACGCGGCGGGGGCGAGCCGGATCCGCTTGCCGGAAACCACCACCAGCCGCGTCGTGTTGTCCGGTTGCATCTCTTCGCCGATCCGGCGGAAAGCCGTTTCTAGATCTTCGTTGCGGCACGGCTCCGAGCGCAGGTCGCTCACGTGGTCCCGACTCTCCACCAGTAGTTCTTCGGCGCGCACCAACGCATTTTCCAGGGCGCGGCGATGCGCATCCCTGGGCAGCTGCATGGCGACGGAGCCGAGCCGCAGGATCAGGCCCTGCAAGCCTTGGAGCAGGGTATCGTGCAGTTCCCGGGCGATGCGCTCGCGTTCCAGATAGCGCTCGGCGACGCGTATGCGCATGCGTTCGGCCATCTGCTGCATGCGACGCCAGTGCAGCAAGGCAAGCGCCGCCAGCACCGATGCGACACAAAGAATAGTGAACCAGGCGGATTGCCAGAAGGCGGGGGCCAGGGTCGCCGCCAGCACGGCGGGCTTCTCGCTCCATAGGCCATCGTTGTTGGCCGCGGTGACGATGAAGCGATACTTGCCCGGCCTGAGATTCGAATACAGCGCTTGCCGTGCGGAGGATTCGTGCCAACCCTCTTCCAATCCCTCCAGCCGGTAGCGGAAGCGGACGCCCTGGGACGACGACAAGCTTGGCGCGGTGAAATCGACCTGCAGGCTGGTGGTTCCCGCGGGCATGCGCAGGTCAGCCTTCAGCGGGTACGCCGTGCCATTGCCCCTGACGCCCAGGATCATGCTGTTGGGCCGGTGGGTGTTGGACTGGATGCTGGAACGGGACACCCAGGCCAGGCCGCCATTGGTCGCCAGCCAGACGCGATCTGGCGTGGCCAGCGCCGTCGGGACCGGACTGGCCTGGATCGCCACGCCCGGCATGCCGTCCTGGCCGTCGAAGATGCGATAGGCGACGCCCTCGCCAGGCGCGGCAAAGGCTCGGTCCAGTTCCTCCCGGGAGACACGGATGGCGCCCTTGATCGTGTTCAACCAGACGGCATCGTCCGCGTCGACGGCAATGCCCGTCACCCCGGACAGGCCGCCCAGTCGCTCGCCGAGCAGCGTATGGAAACGCTCTCCGGACAACCAGGCCAGGCCTTGTTCGCCGGCGACCAGCAGGTCGTGCCCATGCGCCGCCATCGCCATGATGGCGCCGGCTTGCAATCCATCGCCGGCGCCGTAGCGTCGTTGTTGGCCTGGCAGCCATCGCTGGATCCGGCCATCGGCGAATCCCAGCCAGAGCGCATCCTCGGCAGAGGCCATGGCAACGGGAGCGTCCGGCCTGCCCACGTCATGGCGCACCCATTGCCCGGCCTGCAGGGCATACAGTCCATGTCCGGCAAGCGACAGGAAAGGCTGGTGATCGTGCAGGGTGAACGCCAGTACATGCTCCCAGCGTGCCGCATCGGGCAGTGGGAATGCCTGCTGGCTCCCTGCCCGGAATTGCAGCACGCGGGCACGGTCGATGGCCCAGATGGCGTTGCCGTCCATGGCCAGCAGGCTCGCGGATTCCGCCAAGGGCCGGTTACGGACCATGCCGCGCTCTTCGAGCCCGTACATGACGCCGTCGCTTTCCGCGTACAACTTGCCATCCTGCCCCAGCGACCAGCTGTATTCCGACACCCTGAGGGGCTGCATGGGGGGCGCAAGGATGCTGCGCCGGCGTAGCCGGTTGAGCCCCAGGTTGGTTCCTATCCAGATGTTGCCTTCCCGATCGACCAGTCCCGGGACGGCCACGTCGGCGGTCAGCCCCTCGCGCGCGCCAAAGCGCTGCAAATACCCAGGTGCCTGCGCAGCGGGGGCAGGGGTGGCGTAGAAGATGCCGCCGCATCGCGCATCCGTGCCCCACAACACGCCGTCGTTGGAAAACCACAGGCGCTTGGCATGGACGTGCGCAAGTTCGACGGGAAACCCCACCGCCGGCATTGTCCCGTTGCGCCCCACCGGACGCGTACCGAACTGGGCATCGGAAAGCCACACCTGGTCGTCCGGGCCCTGCGCCAGCACGGCATGCCGGGTGGTCCCGATACCCGTCCGCGCGAAGTACTGCCCGCCGGCGGGCAGGATCAGCAATTCCTCGCCCGTAGCCGCCCAGACGTTGCCGCCGTGATCAGCCAGCACCCAGTCGGCGCGGTCGGCGGGGTAGCCGAATTCGTTCGCCGAAAGCCAACGTTGGCCGTCATGGACGGCGAGTCCGGCATTGGTTGCGACCCAGGTACGCCCGGCAGGATCCGCGGCGATCGCATAGACCATGCCCCGGGGCATCACGGCGCCGACCGGGAAATGCTCCAGCCACCCATTGCGCATCACGCTGACGCCACCGGTGAAATACCCGATCCACAACGCGCCATTCGGCGCGTAGGCCAGCGCCGTGATGTTGCCGGTCAGCGGTTTGCCGAGCGGCTCGGCAACACGGGCGAATGACTGGCCGTCGAACCGGTACAGGCCCGATCCCGTGCCGAGCCAGAGCATGTCGTCGTCCGATTGGGTCAGCGCCCAGATATCGGCCGGAGCACCGTCGAGCGCCGCCCAGCGGCCCAGCTGGTAGGAGGGCAAGCCGGAGGTTTCCGCAGTCCGGCAATCCGCCATCAGGTTGGGCGACCATGACCCGGTGCAGGCCACGGCGATGAGAAGGGCGATGCGCATGGCCATGGTGTACGCAAACGGCTCGGGGAACGATCTTACCCAAAGGGGCCGGCTCCGGGCCGAACCTACCCATTTGGGTAGTGCACGCCACGCCATAACAGTGGATTCGTGCCGTGGCGACAGTTGCTAGCTTCATGCGCTACGGCAACGAGTGCGAAGCAATGTTTCCGAATACCTGCAATCCCGCATCTCCGCGTGTCCCCCGTGTCCGTGCCAGTCCGGCGATCCGTGGCGCATACGGACGGTTGCGGATCCTGCGCAGCGATGGACAGGCAGGGGCTGCACGCACGTGAGGACCAACATCGACCGCATGAGGGAACTGGACCAGGCATGGAACGAACGTCGCTGGGACGATGTCAGCGACCTGGTTTCCGAGCGGGTCGTGGCGCATGTCGGAGGAGGGCGCCGGATTGTGGGACGCGATGCCTACCTGGAAGCGGAGATGGCGTTCTGCATCGC
Organism: Pseudoxanthomonas sp.; assembly: GCA_047601245.1. Classification (GTDB taxonomy): domain Bacteria; phylum Pseudomonadota; class Gammaproteobacteria; order Xanthomonadales; family Xanthomonadaceae; genus Pseudoxanthomonas_A. The sequence goes on along the minus strand of JASGJU010000002.1, from coordinate 683,219 downwards.
ATGTCCCGATGCGCATCTGCACTCGGGGCCTATGTCTCCATCTTCGCCAGCGCCGATGGCCGGCGCACTGCGGCCATCGCCAGGCTCACCGGCACGCCCAATGGCCTGCAATCCGGATTCGACAAACCCTTTGACGTGTGCGCCTGCATCGTCTGCACATGGACCGGTGGCGTTATCACCGAGCAATATCGTTTCGTCGATGCGGTTCCGGCAGAAGCTTTTGCAATGTGAGGAACCGATGGATGCCGACCCGATGACCGCTGCCCCTGTTTCGATGGCGTGCCGTCGTATCCATCGCCGTTGGGCACTACTGGCCGCGGCCGTGTTCTGGTTGCCAAGCTGGGCGCAATCGGGCGGGCAGGCCATGGACTTCGACGCGGCGCACGCACGCTTGCAGGCCGTGTCCGATGCCTTGCGTGCGTCGGACCTGGCGATCGAGGACAAGCGGCAACTGGCGACGGCGGCGCAGCGCTTGCGCCTGCCGAACATCAGCGCCGACATCAAGCTGGTGGATTCGGAAAAGACCCTGGAAATTCCCCTCGGCCCGCTGGAACCGCTGGCTTCGCAGTACGGCATAGACTCGCCGCTCGTGCTGGAAAGCCACTCATGGCGTACCCGCCCGATCCTGCAGGCGACCCTACCGCTGTACACCGGAGGTGCCATTCCCGCACAACAGCAACTGAGTGCCGCTGCCGTGCAACAGGCACAGGCCGAGCATGAGCTGCAGGCCGATACGCTGTTGACGCAGTTGGTGCAGGCTTATTTCGGCCAGTCGCTGGCCGAGCGCGTGGTCGTGGCGCGACGCGAAGCCCGCGATGGCCTGCAGCAGCATCTTGTCGATACCGCTCGGCTGGAAAAGCACGGCTTTGCCACGCATGCCCAGCAATTGCAGGCGCAAGTCGCGCGCGACCAGGCCGAACGCGAATTCCAGAAGGCGGGCAACGACCTGGAAACCGCCCGGCAGACCCTGGCCCTGCTGTTGCGCTCCCCGCCCATCGAAGCGGTCACGCTGCTGTTCGTCCTGCCGGAGCCGATCGGCACGCGCGAGCAGTTCCGCGAACGGGTCGGCACAGGGCATCCGCAACTGGACAGGTTCCAGGCGATCGTCGAGCAATCGCGGCAGGGCGTGCGCCTGCAGCAGGCCAGGCAAAAGCCGGAAGTATTCGCCTTCGGCCAGTACGACGTGCACAAGGAGGATGCGACATTCGTTGAGCCGGATTGGGCGGTGGGAGTGGGTATCCGTTACAGCTTCCTGTCCGGCGGAAGGCGCCAGCAGGTGGCCGCCGCACGTGCGCGCAACGAACAGGCCGAAGCAGGCCTGCAGGAAGTCCGGGTGCAACTGGACATCGCCGTCACCCGCGCTTTCGATGCGATGGCCAATGCGCGCGTCCAGTTCGTCCTGCTGGAAAGCGCGATCGCGCAGGCCGAGGAAAACCTGCGCTTGCAGACGCTCTCCTTCCGCGAGGGGCAGGCGACTTCGCTGGATGTCATCGATGCCCGCGTGGCGCTGGTGAATGCACGAGTCGCCCGTGCGCAGGCCGCCTACCAATTCGATGTCTCTTTGGCGCAATTGCTTGAAGCCAGCGGGCAGGCCGGGCAGTTCCCGCGCTACGTCGAGCTTCCCACCAAGGTCAATGTCCAATGAGCGAGCATCCCGCACCGTCCACCCCGGAACCCGAAGCCGCGACCGGGGTGCCGGCAGCCGGCGCCAGTGCGCGCAAGCGCTGGATCCTGCTCGCCCTGCTGCTGGTGATCGCGGTCGGCCTCTGGCTCGCGTTCCGCCCGGGTCCGGACCAGGTCCAGGGCATGGCCGACGCCGACAGCATCCACATGGCGGCCAAGATCACCGCGCGCGTGCAGAAACTGCATGTCGGCGAGGGCGACCGGGTTCGCGCCGGACAGTTGCTGTTCGAACTCGACAGCCCGGAAGTGGTCGCCAAGCAACGGCAGGCGCAGGCCGTCCTGGATGCGGCCAGCGCCCAGAAATCCAAGGCGCTGGAAGGCGCGCGTTCGGAGGAAATCCGGGCCACCCAGGCCAACTGGAACCGGGCCGTGGCGGCAAGCGATATCGCACAGTCCACCGCCACACGACTGGATACGTTGTTTGCCGAGGGCGTGGTCACGCGCCAGCGCCGTGACGAGGCGCTCGCACAGGCGGCAAGCGCGGCGGCCGTGCAACGGGCCGCCCGCGCCCAGTACGACGAGGCGCTGGCCGGTCTGCGCAAGCAGGATCAGGAAGCCGCCGCGGCCCAGGTGCGGCAGGCCGAAGGCGCCATCGCCGAGGTCAAGGCTTCGGCGGTGGAAACGCGCGCCTTCGCGCCGCTCGAAGCCGAGGTGGAGAAGCGCCTGGCCGAGGTGGGGGAACTGGTTCCGGCCGGCTATCCGGTGTTCACGCTGGTCGACATCGACCATCTGTGGGTTGCATTGAACCTGCGCGAGGACCAGTTCGCCGGGGTGCACGTGGGCCAGGTCGTGCATGGCGACATACCGGCGCTGGGGATCGAGGACGTGCCGTTCCGCATCTACTACATCAGCCCGGCCGGCGACTACGCGACATGGCGGGCCACGCGCCAGTCGCGGGGCTACGACATCAAGAGCTTCGAAGTCCGGGCGCGGCCGGTGGAACCGGTGCAGCACTTTCGGCCCGGCATGAGCGTGCTGTTCGCCTGGCCGCCGAAATGACCGCGGAAGGCTCCCTCTCCAATGTGATCGCGGCTGCTCGCCGGGAGGTCCGCTACCTACTGGACACGCCGTCGGAGTTGCTGCTCATGACAGTGTTCCCGTGCGTGCTGTCCGGGATCCTGGCATGGCTGCTGTCGGCAGGCGTCATCCGCGATCTTCCGGTCGTGGTGGTGGATCGGGACCGGTCCACCCTGAGTCGGGAACTGATCCATCGCCTCGACAACAGTCCCGGCTTGCGGGTGGCCACCGTTCTGGGCGACATGCATGAAGCATGGTCCCGCGTGCGGCGCATGGATGCCTATGCGGTGATCCTGATTCCGGAACTGAGCACGCGCCGTCTCCACCATGACGGAAGCGCGCGGGTGCTGGTCTATTACAACGCCAGCTACCTGACCGCAGGGCAGGGAGCCTCGCGCGACGTGGCAGCTGTCGTGGCCGGCCTCAACGCTTGGCTGCTTGAGCGCGATGTTGCCAAGATGCACGGCGCCGCCGGCCTGCGCAGCCCGCCGCTGGCCGTGCAGGCGACCACGCTGTCCAATCCCCAGCGCAGCTTCGAGCACTACCTGCTCGGCCTATTGTTCCCGGCGATACTGCATCTGATGGGTGGCCTGGGCATGGTGAGTGCGTTGGGCCGCGAAGTGCGCGACGGCACGCTGCGCCCGTGGCTGTCCTCGACGGCCCATCCCGTGGCCAGCCTGGTCGGGAAGCTCGCCCCTTATGTCGTGCTGTATGGCGCGTTGTCGTGCGTCGGCCTGGCTTACCTGGCTATGATCCGTGGGGACGGTATTGCCGGCAGCATTCCGATGCTGGTAGCCGGCGCCTTCGCGCTCCATCTGGCCTGCGCCGGGATCAGCCTGCTGCTGGTCGGCGCATTGCGCGACATGGGAACCGCATTGTCCCTGTGCGGGCTGTATGTCGGCACGGCCTTGGCATTCTCCGGCGCCACGTTCCCAACGCTCGGTGGCGTGTTGTTCGCCCGGGTCTGGAATGCGCTGTTGCCGCTGACAGCCTACCTCAAGTTGCAACTCCAGCAGGTCGACATGGGGGCGCCGGCCATCGACTCGCTGCGCTGGCTGGTGCTGCTGCTGGCGTTTTGCCTGCTCCCCGGCGCGGCAGGCGTTGCCCTGCTGTTACGCCACGCGAAGTTGCAGGGGGCATCGTGAACGAGTTCCTCGATGCCGCGAAACAGATCCTACGGGATGTCTTCATGGATCCCTACGCGAAGGCGACGATGGTCGGCGCCATCATCCTCTATTCGGTGTTCTATCCGTCCGCCTATCGGCACGAGGTGACGAGGGACTTGCCGGTGGCGGTGGTCGATCTGGACCACGGGCCGTCCTCGCGCGAATTCATCCGCCGCCTGGATGCCGTCCGCACCGTGCGCATCGCCGGCATCGAAATGTCGGTTGCGCGGGCGCGGCGCGGCCTGGAGCAGGGGCGCTATGAAGGCATCGTGGCGATCCCGCACGGCTTCGAGCGGGACATCGCCCGTGGCGCGACCGGCCATGTCGTGGTGCTGGCCAATGGCGCCTATCTCAGCCGCGGCAGCAACGTGCTGGCGGCATTCAATGAAGTCGCCGGCGGGATGGCCGTCGATGCCGCGCGCGCAGGCGTGCGCAGCGGAATCCGGCGCGAGCCGCCGCCGATCGCCTTGACCCAGCGGCCGCTGTTCAACGTGCGCGAAGGCTACGGCAGCGGCGTGGTCCCCGGCGTGGCCGAAATCATCGTGCACCAGACCTTGCTGATCGGCGAGGGCGTGATTCTGGGCGGCAGGCGACAGCGCAACGGCGGCAAGCCGCTGGCGTACCGGTTCCCGCAATGGACCGGCATGCTGGCCGGGTTTGCCTGCATCGGCCTGCCTGCGCTGCTGTACTACTCGGGCTTCACCTTCTGGGTGCAGGACTATCCCCACGGCGGCAACTTCTCCGGATTGGTCGTGGTGGCGCCGCTTTACGTCGCCGCAATCCTGAGCTTCGGTCTGTTCGTCGGCAGCTTCTTCTCGCGGCGGGAACATGCGTTCCAGTTCATCACCGGCGTTTCCCTGGTTCTTTTTTTCCTGGCCAATCTCACTTGGCCGCTGCCGTCCACGCCGCCGCTGCTCGCTGCTTTTGCCCGTCTGTTGCCCAGCACGCCCGGCGTGAATGCGCTCGTCAAGATCAACCAGATGGGCGCATCGGTCGCCGAGACCATGCCGCAGATCGTCAACCTGCTTGTCCTGGTCGTGCTGTATGCGGGTCTGGCGGCCTGGCGTTTCAGGATGCGTGAGGACGCATCCGTTCTTTCGTGAACCACTACCCATGCTGGAGTCCCCATGCTCAACCTCACATCCTTCGGTCTGTTCCACACGCTACTGAGCCTGATCGCCGTGGCGTTGGGCGTCGTGTCCTTCGCGTGGCAGGGCGCCATCAATCCCCGCAACAAGATTGGCACCGGCTACATCTGGTTCACCATCGCCAGTTGTGTCACCGGTCTGTTCATCTTCCACCATGGGGGATTCGGCCCACCGCATGCCCTGGCCGTGCTGACGCTGATCGTCCTGCTGGTCGGCTTCGTTGCCGGACGGCCGCGGTTTGCGAACGGAATCGGCGCCTATGTAGAAATGCTGTCCTACTCGCTGAGCTTCTTCTTCCACATGATCCCCGGCTTGACCGAAACCTTCACGCGGCTGCCGCCATCGTTGCCGCTGTTCACCGGCCCGGACGATCCCCGCTTGAAGGCCGTGATTGGCTTGGTGTTCGTCATTTTCCTGGCGGGCGCCTTCCTGCAGATACTTTGGCTGCGGGCTGCCCGAGGCCGTTCCTTCGCGAACGCCCATGGAAGCTGACTGACGATGCACCTGCGCGAAGCGATGCGTGGCAGAGGAGAGCAGCGGCCACTGCCCATATGGAGAATGGCTTCACTGCGGGGCAAGTTCCGGTATTCACCTCCTTCCCCGTCGTGCCGCGTATTGATATTTCCTCGTCAGGCCGACCCTTCCGGCGGACCGGCGGCCATTGATGTGGCCGAGTGAAGTTCCCGCTTGCCTGTGGATCCTTCAAGTATTGGAGCAGAAAGACAATGATCGACCGTCCCGATGAGAAGCGTGAAAGCAGCCTTCTGCGCCAAGCGCCCCGGCTTGCTCTTGCAGCCGTCATCCTGATCGCGGCGGTTGCCTTGATCTGGGGAGGTATCGCGCTGCTCGGGCTTGGCGGCTCGTGGTACTACCTGCTCGCAGGCGTGGCTTACGTGGTCTTGTCGTGGCTGGTGTTCCGGCGCAGCGGCAGGACGGCGGCGTTCTCATGGGCGGTGTTCATCGCCACCGCGATCTGGTCATTGATCGACACGCCACGCTTCGGTTACTGGGAACTGCTGCCAAGACTGGTGGTGCCGGCGCTGTTCCTGATGATGACGCTGTGGTCCAGCGCCGGGTATCCAGGCGCTTCCGCCCGAGCGCGCAGCCTGCGTAATCGCGGCGCACTGGCCGCGTTCCTGGCCTTGCTGGCGACGCTGGTGGCCGCGTTCTTTCCGCATGGCAGCCTGCGCGACCCGGTGGCGATCAACGTCGATGCCGCCGCTGGCAGGGTGCATGCATTGAACCCGGACAACTGGGAATTCTTCGGCCGTAACGCGCACGGTACCCGCTTCGCGCCTTACGACCAGATCACCCCGGATAACGTGAAGGACTTGCAGGTCGCCTGGACCTACCGCACTGGCCGCCGCACCCGATCCGAGCCGGGTAAAGCGGCGGGCGTGGATGAAAACACGCCGTTGTACATCGACGGTACCCTGTACACCTGCACGCCGGAGAACGTGGTTGCCGCAGTGGATGGCGATACCGGCAAGGAAATCTGGAAGTTCGACCCGCAGGCGCACAGTTTCGAGCACGTCACCTGCCGCGGCGTGGGTTACCACAACCTCGACAAGGACGACAGCCTCAGCGCCGAAGACAAGGCCGCTTATACCGCCGCCGAATGCCACCAGCGCATCCTCGTCTCGGCGGTCGATGCGCGGCTGTATGCACTCGATGCGCACACCGGCAAGCAATGCTCCGGCTTCGGCGGCACAGCCGGCTACGTCGATCTGAAGCTGCACATGGGGCCGACGCAAGACAGCAAGCGCTACCACCCCACGTCCATCCCCGTGGTGATGGGGCACCTGACCGTGATCGGCGGCTGGGTGCGCGACATCATGGCCGATGAGCCTTCCGGCACCGTGCGCGCCTTCGACGTGCGCACCGGCGAACTGGCGTGGGCATGGGACGTGGGCAAGCCGGACGACCTGGCGCAACCAGGCGAGGACTACAACCAGGCCACGCCCAACGTCTGGACCATTCCCACTTATGACAAGGCATTGAACCTCATCTATCTGCCCACCGGCAACGGCCCGCCGGATTACTGGGGCGGCGACCGCACGTCGGTCAAGGAGAAGTTCGGCTCGGCGGTGGTCGCGCTGGATGCGTCCACCGGTAAGCTGCGCTGGGTGCGCCAATTGATCCACCACGACGTGTGGGACTACGACCTGCCTTCGCAGCCGGTGCTGTTCGATGTCAGCAACGACAAGAGCGAAATCATTCCAGCCTTGATCCAGACCACCAAGACCGGTCATATCTTCGTGCTCGACCGCCGCACCGGCGAGTACGTCACCGCCGTGGAAGAGCGCCCGGTGCCGCAATCGCCGGCGGCGCAGGGCGAGAAACTCTCACCCACGCAGCCGTTCTCGGTCGGCATGCCGATCATCGGCGCGGACACGCTGACCGAACGCGACATGTGGGGCATCAGCCCGTTCGACCAGTTGTATTGCCGCATCAAGTTCAAGGACTCGGTATATCTGGGCGCATTCACCCCACCGGGCGAGAAGCCCTACATCGAATGGCCCAGTCTGCTCGGCGGCATGAACTGGGGCGGCATTTCCATCGACGAATCGCGCAAGCTGATGTTCGTTAACGACATGCGCATGGCCCTGCGCATGCAACTGGTGACGCGCGAACAGGCGAAGCAATACAAGATTTCCACTGACGAGGTTCCCGGCTTCATGGGCACCATCCGCCCGCAACTGGCCGGCATCTATGGCGGTGTGAAGATCGACATCCTGCAAACACCGCTGGGCGTGCCGTGCCCGGCGCCGCCATTCGGCACCATGAGCGCCATCGACCTGACCACGAAAAAGCTGGTCTGGCAGGTGCCGCTGGGCACGGTTCAGGACACCGGCCCACTGGGCATCAAGACCCACCTGCCGATGCCGGTGGGCATGCCGACCTTGGGCGGGCCGACTTCGACTGCATCGGGTTTGGTTTTCTTCGCCGGCACGCAGGATTACTACCTGCGCGCACTAGCCGCGGAAACCGGCAAGGAAGTGTGGAAGGCACGCCTCCCGGTCGGCGCGGTCGCCGCCCCGACCATCTACGTCTCGCCCAAGACCGGCAAGCAGTACGTGGTGATCTCCGCCGGCGGCGCCAGCCATTCCCCGGATGTGGGCGATTACGTCATCGCCTACGCGCTGCCGAAGTAGGGCACCAAGGCCCTGACTGGCGACCAGGGAGAGAAAGGCACCACCCTGACGGCGTCTTCGTGCCTGTTCGGTTGGGATTAGGGATGTTTATCGGGGGTGGGGAAGGGCAGCTTAGGACGCTCAGCAGACGTCGGCTAAGCTTATACAAACACGGATGAACATTCTTGACTGAATCGGGTACCGATCTTGACGCGAATGACCGTGGCAGCGGTGGCGCTAATCGTGGGGGTGCCGAGGTCTTCGAAGCAGGCATTCGTTCCAATTGTGAGACGCCGCGCTACCGGAGCAACCACGCGCCGCAACCCCGGGGCCTCATGCTGGCTGCTTCTATACGGCGATGGGTAAGGCTGAGGCTACTGATATAGGTCATCGGAGTGAAGGCTGAGATAGACACTCTTGGTCTCGCACACCTCGCAGTCATAGACGCCCGTCGGTTTTTCATCTTCCATGTCGACTAGGAAGCTGAAGGCGAAGTGCTTGGTCGAAGCGTTCGTCATTCCATCCACAGTTTCGAAGGGGATCAGGCGCTTGTCCTCACTGTCCCAGATCGCGTTGTCCCAGTCTGGATGCGAGTAGCTGACCTCCAACTCCGCCGAGCATTGCCCAAATCCGATGTACGTATTCTCTACCTTGATGATCCGGTAGAGCGAGCGCACCTCCAAGTCTTCGATGCGCATAAGTTCAAGGAGCTCGACCTCAGCATCTTCGACGTCGTCTGCATCAAGCGCGTGGGCAGAGAGCGCTTCGGTCATCGATTCTTCGAAGAGTTCCACTTCGGCTTCCACCACAGTCATCAGTTCGTTGTCCTCAGGCTGCAGGCCAAGTGCCTTGAGCAGCCCAGACATCGTACCGACTCGTGTGATGTGTTTGTGCTTAATGCATGCCTCGGTGAAGTCTCCATCTTGCGATAGAACAATCAATGGGGAATCTTTCGAGGTTGTGGCTGCAATGGCTGCGAAAATGAAGGCATCCGGGAACTGATCTTTCTTCGCTGAAGACCCAAACAGGCCGGTGCCATGTGTGTAATCGTCCAGCACCGCGGACGGTTTGACTATGTCGATTCCTTTGACGTCCACGTTGAACCGCTCCCTCAATGCGCCGGTTACCGAGTCCAGTTGCTGCCTGAAGATTGCTCGCCTCAACTTGTCTCGGTCCATCTCAGGAAGTTCAATCTCCAAATGCCGCTTTGCTTCGGAACGGAGCTCTGTCCTAGTGAGTGGCTCCACCTTGTCGAACTCAATCTTCGTGAATCGCTTGACGATTTCCGCATTGGTCAGATCGGTGACTAGCACGCGAACCAGACCATGCTCTACTAGGTCTTGGAGCGTGGATGCTTCGGCTTTGCCAAACTCATATCCCCACGAAATCCAAGTGTTGGCGTCGACGAATACATGCTGGGCAGGGTTTGCCATTGGAGTGGTCTTCCAGTATCCAGCCCAAACATAGCATGCGCGGCTTATCGACTCAGCAACGGTCTTGATTCCGATAGCCGAAGCGGCTTTGCGACTCGGCCCAATGCCTACGTCCGCCCCGGTCGAAAGCAGGCGTTGGCGGGTTAGGGGATTAGATGGATTTATCGGCGGTAAGAAAGGAGGAGGATGGCCATGTCTCACATCGAGATCGGTGTAACGCGTCGGCAATGCTAAGGTTCTCATCCGACTCGAAGCAGACACTACAAGGCAGACCGCACGCATAACCGATCGTGTCCCATCTCAGATCCTGCTTTAGGCGCGGTCACCTTATCCACACTAGTTTGGCTTTGCATGAGTCGCCTGGGGGCCGGGCGAATAAATTGCGGCGAGGCAGGCCTCAGCGATTCCCCCCAGTACGGTGCATCAGCTTGGCGGAATAGCATATTATGCCCCCATGGATGAGACGTCTAGTGTAGTGGGGGAGCAAAGATGAAACAGCAGCTCAGGGCAGCTGCTCGCAAGGGTGATCAAGCTGTAGTTGGCTACCTAACCAAATCTCGAGCCGAACGAAGCCCAGCCGAATTTCGATCATGCGTTTCGGCGCTAAAAATATATGCGCCTAAACAGGCGCAGCATCTCTTCTTCGGAGGAGCATACAGTTTCAAGGATCTAGTTTGGTCTCGGCAGAGTTTCGAGCCGATGGCGCTCGATCGAGAGTTGGAGTGGGCCATCCATTGGCTCGCAGGGCAAAGCAGGAAGATCAACGTCTTCAGGGACTTTGCCATGCGCGTCCAGGACCTCGTTCTACGAGGAAAGACTATAGACGCACTGGCTGCGATCGATCGGCATATGGAGACGAGTGGCTGGAGTCTCTGGGGGTTGGAATTGCGTTGCGGCCTCGGTCCTATCGCTGCGGGCGCCGACGCCCAGCGAAAGTGGGCTGCTGCACTACAAGCCACAGCGCCAAACAGCATCCCCGCGCTTCTGGTACATATCTTCAGTGAGCGAAACGATGAGACCTTCTCATACGACAGCTTTTTTTCTAAGTGTATGGACTCGTTCCATCGCTACAAGTCGGTCGTCGACTGGCTGCCTCGATATCTTCTATATCGGTCCCTGGGATTCTATTCGGACCCGAAAGCTACACTCAGTTCGGCTCTTGCGCGTGACGCAACGTCGTGTTTGTTCGACTATTATGAAACGTTGCTCGATGCAATCAAGACGATATGCAGTGACAAGTCCATTAGGGCTCTGCGACCTGCCGCGTTACTTGTGGTGCAGGCGCTTCGTAAAGATGGCTTTACCGATCATCGCCTAGCGAAACTAGAAGTAGCTCTTTCGGGCAAATTTGAAGGAGTCGATGTAAGAAACGAGAATGAAATGGTCGGTGACATGTCTGCGTTTCTTTGCGGTCGCACATCAGCGCCGAGCCTTGACTATGGCGAACCGATTCGCCCCCTGATTGAGCTAGTAAAGGAGTCTAGGTCTCAGGGTGTTTCTGCGGGTAACGCTATCGCAGTCCTACTAAAATTTGGCATCAACTTTAGAGGCCTCGATGTAGGGCTGGCATTCGGCATGTCTGCTCAAGATGCTACGTCGGATCTAATCTCGACGAGGCTAGTGTCATTGGATTGCGTGCTGGTGTCGCCCGATCTATTTCCCGAAGACGTCGCAGGTTTCCCGGATGACGTAGGTCGCGAGATAATTCGACGGTTTAGTAATGTGGACGAACCGGCCGATAGTGAGCGCTGCACTTACGTTACGCGTGTTCTGGACGGAGAACCTGTAACCGAGATGTATATCGGGCCAAGCGTGCTCGATCTGTGGCTGGGTCGTCAATTGATCGTAACGGGTAGACACAGTGAAGCCAGCCTCCTCGGGGAAAAGTTGGAGGAGCTTGGGTTCGAGTGGGGGCGCCAAGGTGCAAAACTTCGTTTCTGGGCGTTGATCCGCGAGCATAAGCTTCCAGAGGCTCTGGAGTTTGCCGCGAAATGGATCGTAGCTAGCCCTGAGTACGTCGTTGAGCTTCCATTCAAGGATCTCTTCGAGGGACGCGAATGGGGCCGGTTTCGCGAATTGAATCCAGTTCTCGTCGCGCTTGCCGCTCACCATGTGTCCGTGGCGACGGGCAGCAGTCACACAGGCTATATTTGCAAGATGGCCTGTAGAAAATTTGCGATAGACGGTCGAAATGCAGTGGGCGCGACGTACGAGGCAGCCACGCCAGATGATCGCGCGCAGCTAACTCTATTTTTGCGCGAAGTATGGATCGAAGAGAATCTTTCGATGAATCATTTTCTCGAGTCCACCGATGACGTTCGCGCTGAACGAATGAAAGTTTTGCAAATGCTACTAGGTTGGGACGAAGAGAATCAGCAAGCCTATATCGATCAAATCAAGGACCTCACTTTCGATGACACCTTGCGACAAGGGTTGCGGCACATCAATCAGACTCGAGTCTTTGTGAATGAAACGGGCATCACCCGTTGGGCTGAGAAGGAACTGCATCAGGACCTAGAGCGATGGGTATCGCTCGCAGGATCTCCAGGAAATACAGAAGTCGCGAGTGGCCTTGTTAGGCAATACGTTGTGGATCCCCAAAGCGAAGCATTCTTAGAAGCCTTGGGGAGAGGCAAGCCAACTGAAGCAGATGCTTTGCTTACCAGTCTCATTGACCGCCTCTTCAAGAGATTCTTGACAGATCCGGCTGACGGGCTTGACTGCTATCTGAGTTTGCGCATTCGCCACGGAAGCTTGCGTGGGACATTGTTTGGACCTCTGGAAGAACAAGGCTTACTTTACTCAGGCTCCGGATTCTCACGTGCAGCGTTCGAGAGTCAGTGGATGTCCCAGATGGACCTTAGTCAAGAGCAGGCTGCCGACGTTGTTGCGCTGATGGAACGTTTTACTTCCAACTTGCGCGCTGTTGCAGATGAGCTGATAAATGAGAGGGTGCAGATTCGGAGCGAAGAGAAGCCGCGCGGCGCGATCGTCCAATTCGTGCTGCCGGCGGCAGCCCTAATCTTCACCTCTGTGCTAGTGGCGCAGCAGGTTTCCATAACGTCGTTTGCATACAGCTCCTACTTTATTTTCTGGAAGCTTATCGAGCAAGGATTGGAGGAGCTGGCAGCTCACGTTCGAGATGAAGTCAAGTCGAGCATTCAATCGGAATTCGACGAGCTGGTCTCTGGACTGCGGAAGGTAAGTAACAAAACGCTGCCTTTGATAACGGCGTTGACAACTGTGTCAACGACGACGCAAGCGCAATGCGATTCCATCGCGGACTGGTTTAAGCTTCCTGGCAAGTCAGACGATGAGAAGTACAAGCTGTCAGTTGCGATCGAAATTGCACGCGAGGCAACCAAGAACGTACACCGAACATTCCCCGCTGAAGTGCGGGTAGGACAAATGCCATATGAAGATTTGCCTTTAACCACGCTTGCATTGGCTGCACTAAGTGACTGCCTATTTGTCATATTCGATAATGCCTGGAAACACTCCGGATTAGCGGCGAACACCGGCGAGATGGATCTCGATGCCTCGTTCGATGCAACCAACAAGCTTCTTTCCTTGACGGTCAGAAGCAGTCTGAGCGAGGATGTTAGGACACGACTGGAGACCGGCTTAATGCAGGAGCTTTGTGACCGCTACTTAACGAAAGCCCCGATTGAGCTCGCTAGTCGCGAAGGTGGCTCTGGCTTCGCCAAGCTTGCGCGTCTTTCGCGATATGTGGATCGGGAACGATGTTCTGAGCCGCTATCGTTTGGCATTGTCGACGGCAGGTGGTTCACGAGCGTGACAATTTCACTCTTCGAGCGGGACGGGGCGTATGAAGCTCTCCAATAGAAAGTGCCTGCTCGTAGTGGAGGACGATGAACCGAAGATGCGGTCCGTCGTTACTTTCTTGCAGGAGAAACTGCCAGCAGAGTTTGAGGTCGTTTGCGCGACCTCTCTTTCAAGTGCGATTCGCCTGTTGTCTTCGAGACCCGTTTTGTTGGCGATAGTAGATATGTCGTTGCCTACGTTTGATTTTGCGATCGATCGTTCTGGCGGCCAACCCCAGGGCTTTGGTGGCATGGACATATTGCGATTCATTGAATCTGAAACCCCATCTACTCGCAGTGTCGTGCTGACTCAGTACGAAGAGTTTCCGACGGGGCAGGACGGTGTTCGCCGTGATATTTCTCGACTAGAACAAGAGCTTAAGGACGAACTTGGAACAGCTTTTCTAGGAGTCATTCATTACGCAGGGCAGCAGGGAGATTGGCGTGATCAGCTGTCACTCTGTATCGACAAGGTTGTTACGGAGTGAGCATGCGCTTCTTAGTCGTTGATGATGATGCCCAGAAGGCGGATGTGTTGAGAGACTGTTTGGTTGAGAACGGAATCCTGCCGGAGAATGTCATCGTGGCGGATTGCGTTGTCGCCGCGAGGCGAGCCCTGGCAGCCGCGTCCTTTGATGCAATGTTGCTCGACGTGCTTTTACCCGTCCGCTCGCCTGGAACCCCTGCTGGAGCGAACAGCATTGAGCTACTGAAAGAAATAATCGACGACGGAAGCACGGCTGCACCGCGCTACGTTATCGGTGTGACGGCGGAGATGTCCGCTGTAGAAGCCCATGCTGCGGAGTTTCAAAGATTTACTTTGAACGTGATCCACGTCGCTCCGGGGGAGGATGTATGGAAAGAGTTTATTCACAATTTTGTGGCGTTTATTCGCCGTGCTGACGAGGCTAGAGCGACGTTCGATGTAGACGTTTGCGTGTTGAATGCGCTCAAGACGCCTGAGCTCGATGCCGTGCTAGCAACGTGGCCAGTTACGCTCGGCGCCGAGAAACTATTGAATAGTAGTGTCCTCTATCGTGATGGGATTTGCCGTTTTAGCAGCGGCGAACGCAGAGTGGTATGCGCTTATCAAGGACAGATGGGTCCGGCCGCCTCGGTACATGCCGCCACGTCAGTTCTCACTGCATTTCGCCCACGCGTCCTATTAATGACTGGGATCTGCGGTGGCTTCTCAGACCGCGCCCAAATCGGAGACATTGTGGTCGCGGAGAGGAGCTGGGATTGGCAAGCCGGCAAATGGGCCGAAAACGGGGTCCTTTTGGCCGCGCCAGATCATCGCGAGGCGTCCCCGGAACTAACAGCCCATGCTCGTACGATTGAGCATGAGAAGTTGATTGGCTTCTGTCAGTCGTTCAGGGGCTGTCAGCCCGAGCGAGCGCCTCAGCTCATCCTTGGGCCAATGGTGACAGGAAGTTCCGTTGTCGCTTCAACCGATATCCAAGAGGTCTTTAGAGAACAGCATCGAAAGATGGCTGCGGTAGATATGGAATGCTATGGAATTTATTACGCAACTTCTGTCTCATCGGGGCCGCAGACGAAAGTTCTGTGCGTGAAGGCCGTTTCCGATTTGGCGGATCGTGCGAAAGCAGATA
This sequence comes from Pseudoxanthomonas sp., assembly GCA_047601245.1. Lineage (GTDB taxonomy): Bacteria > Pseudomonadota > Gammaproteobacteria > Xanthomonadales > Xanthomonadaceae > Pseudoxanthomonas_A. The sequence continues at coordinate 668,201 of JASGJU010000002.1, read as the reverse complement.
ATTTCCAGAAGTACTGCAGTCATATCAGCGCCTTTGTGGGCTTCGAGATCGCTGATCGCTACTTTGGTGCAGAAAGCTCCGCATAAAAGTGAGACTCCTGGCGTCTCGAACAACGAAAGTTTCTCCACCTTCAGTACGGGAGCGTCAATCGTCATTGTGAGCTGCCGCCACTTGCTGAGTGCAGGAAGAGACCTGAGTAGCGGAAGGCTTATGGGCTGGCAGGTGGGTCCGAGCTCACGGCTAGCTGCCGACAGTCAATCTTCTAGCAAGCGAGCGGCGGGATTCGCCGTGGCACCCCCCATCTGGAAGTACCCGACCACACTGGACACTGAGCGGTGCTCAGTCAATTGCATGATTGTTGGCAACGCTACCCCCTGACGACTGGCTTCGGTAACGAATCCCGACCTTAGACTGTGACCTCCAAAATCTCCCTCCAACCCCGCCAGGCGCGCCCGCCGCTGCACGATCTCTCCAACTGCGGCAGGGGAGAGGGAAGGGCCGACGCGCGTCTTCCACAGCCGACGAAAGATCGCTCCTTCAGTGATGACGGCGGCATCCAGCCACTCCTCCAGCGCCAGGGCCGCGCGATCAAGCACCGGCTTGTCCGGGGTGGAGGAGGCGGTGACGCCGGCCTGCTGAGTTTTGCTGTGCTCGAGTCGGTAGATGTAGCCCTTGTCGCCGATCCTGCGCAGATCGCGCAGATCGGCAGCGGCCACCTCGCTGCGCCGGCGCCCACCGCTGGCAAAGGCGAAGGAGAGTAGGGCACGGTCCCGGAGACCTTCGAGGCTGTCGTCACAGGTGGCCAGCATGGCCTCGAGCTCGGTCAAGGTGATGGCGGTCTTCTTGCACGGGCGAACACCGCGCTTGACCGCGGCGCGGGCCGCGCGGCTGAGAACGGTACGGACCGCCGGCTGCTCGCAGGGATTCAAGACCTGTCTCAGGCGGTGCGCAGTCGAAAGCACGGCCACCCGGTGGCGGACCGTGGCCAAGGTCCACGGCCCGGGTTTGGCCTTGAGGCCGGCGGCCACCAGGGCCTGGTCAGCATCCGAGGGAAGTTCCCAAGCCAGCTCGCCGTCGGCCGATCGGCGCTGGACGTGGTCGACCACGAACTGGAGCACGGCCGCCTCGGGCACCGGCAGCGTCAGTTCGCGCCCGTAACGTACCGAGAACCAGCCGGCCCAGTAGCGTATTGCTGTGGCGTAGCTGCGGGTCGTGTTCTCGGCCGCCGCTTCGGCCAGCAGTTCGCGCACCGCGTCGGCGGCCTGCTGGGCCAGTTGGTCGGGCAGGGCCAGACTGGAAGCCGGTTGCGCCAAGGTCGGAAGTGCGGGAGTATCATTCATAATCGAATTCGACGTCCACACCGCCGCTGACGAGATCGTCGGTACCGGCGAACGACCGACCGTCGAGCGCATCCGCGCGCACCTAGGCACCGGCTCGCCAAACACGGTGACGCGTTGGTTGGATAGCTGGTGGCGACTTCTCGGGACACGGCTCACGGCACAGCAGGTGCGGGCGGCGTTCCTGGCCGAAGCGCGGCTGGTACTCGATGCCGAACGTATCGAAGTGGAGAATGCTCAGCAAGCAAACCGCGAAGCAGAAGCCGCGGCCGCTACTGCGATCGAGGCGGCCTACACCAAGCCCAGGCGCTGGCCCAAGCCCGGTTGGCCGAGTCCCAACGCCTGATCGATCAACAGGCGGCGCAACTCGCAGATCTGGGCCGGCAACGGGAGGCGCTGGCGGAGCAAGCCGCAGCCTCGGTGCAGACGACTCAGGTTCTACGCGATTAGCTGCAGGCACAGGAAACCGCGGCCGCCGCTGAGCGTGACAGTCAGTCGCGGTATGTGCGATCAGTCGAGGATCGCGCCCACGCCGAAGTGGACCAGGCACGTGAAGAAACCAAAGCGCTGCGACGCGAGTACGAAGGCACGCCGAGGCTCAGCGGGCCTGGCGCCAGGAATTCGATGCCGCCCACGCGGCCGCCGTCGAAGCCCGACGCGAAGCGGCGCGTGAGCAGGCCCGCGCCCAGGCCTTGGAGCAGCAACTGGCCAAACTCGCTGATTACATAATATACATTATGCGAAATAATAGGTACGGGAACGGCATGCCCCCGTTCCTGCACCCACACGCCGAACAACGGCGACGCGACCGCCAGTAACGGCGACGCAAGCAAATGACATGGATTTTGTTATATTATAACAATTAATGCTATTGTCTCCATGACCATAGCTAGCGGCGCTATGCCCGCCCTTCCCGCCTGATGTCGCTAACGGCATGCTGCCATTGGTTAAATTGTTACGGGACCATACCCCGAATCGAGGACGCTCCATGAAGACGATCCACAGAAACCGTTGGTGTCGTGGACTGGCGGCGGTGGTACTGGCGCTGCCTGTTGCCCTGTCGCTGGCGCAGACGCTGCCGATGACGCCTGACATCACCGGCAAGGAATTCGTCGCGCCCAAGGGCGAGTACGACTACGACAAGCGCGTGGTCATGGTGCCGATGCGCGATGGCGTGAAGCTGTATACGGTGATCGTCGTGCCCAAGGGCGCGAAGAACGCCCCCATCCTGTTGACCCGCACGCCCTACGACGCCGCAAGCCGCGCCAAGCGGATGGATTCGCCACGGATGATCGACATCCTGCCGCAGGGCGACGAGGTGTTCGTACAGGCCGGCTACATCCGCGTGTTCCAGGACGTGCGCGGCAAGTACGGCTCGGAGGGCGACTACGTGATGACCCGCCCGCTGCGTGGGCCGTTGAATTCCACCAAGGTGGACCATGCCACCGACGCATGGGACACGATCGACTGGCTGGTCAAGCACGTGCCCGAGTCCAACGGCCGCATCGGCATGCTGGGCTCGTCCTACGAAGGTTTCACCGTGGTGATGGCCCTGACCGATCCGCATCCGGCGCTGAAGGTCGCCGCGCCGGAAAGCCCGATGATCGACGGCTGGATGGGCGACGACTGGCTGAACTACGGCGCGTTCCGGCAGATCAACTTCGGTTACTTCACCGGCCAGCTGACCAAGCGCGGCAAGGGCGCATCGATCCCCAGCGTCGGACTAGACGACTACGCCACCTTCCTGCGCGCCGGTTCCGCCGGCGACTACGCACACGCCAACGGGCTGGACCAGATCCCGTGGTGGCACAAGCTGACCGAACACCCGGCCTACGACGAATTCTGGCAGGAGCAGGCGCTGGACAAGGTGATGGCGAAAACGCCATTGAAGGTGCCGACGATGTGGCTGCAGGGCCTGTGGGACCAGGAAGACATGTGGGGCGCGAACCACAGCTACCGGGCGATGGAGCCGCGCGACGCCAACAACGACCTCAACTATCTGGTGATGGGCCCGTGGCGGCACAGCCAGGTCAACTACGAAGCGCGCAACCTCGGTGCGCTGAAGTTCGACGGCGACACCGCGTTGCAGTTCCGCCGCGACGTGCTCAAGCCGTTCTTCGACCAGTACCTGGTCGATGGCGCGCCGAAGGCGGACACGCCGCCGGTGCTGATCTACAACACCGGCGAAGACCGCTGGGAACGCCTGCAGCAATGGCCGCGCAGTTGCGCCGAGGGTTGCGCGGCCAGCGCGAAACCGCTGTACCTGCGCGCCGGCGGCCAGCTCTCGTTCCAGCCGCCGCAGGCCGGCGAAACCGACTACGACGAGTACGTGTCCGACCCGGCCAAGCCGGTGCCGTTCGTGCCGCGTCCGGTGCGCTTCGGCGACCGCGACATGTGGACGGCCTGGCTGGTCAAGGACCAGCGCTTCGTCGACGGCCGCCCGGACGTGCTGACCTTCGTCACCGAACCATTGACCGAGCCGCTGCGCATCGGCGGCACGCCACAGGTGGATCTGCAGGCCTCGACCAGCGGCAGCGACGGCGACTGGGTCGTGAAGCTGATCGACGTCTATCCCGACCAGGTCGCCTCCGCGCCGGAGATGGGCGGGTACGAATTGCCGGTGTCGCTGGCGATCTTCCGCGGCCGCTACCGCGAGAGCTTCGCGCAGCCGAAGGCCATCGAACCGGACCGCACCCTCGCCTACCGCTTCGCCCTGCCGGAAGCCAACCACACGTTCCAGCCGGGGCACCGGATCATGGTGCAGGTGCAGTCGACGCTGTTCCCGCTGTACGACCGCAACCCGCAGACCTACGTGCCGAACATCTACTTCGCCAAGCCCGGGGACTACCGCAAGGCGACGCAGCGCGTCTGGCATTCGCCGGCGGCGGCGAGCGCGATCCGGTTGCCGGTCTATTGAACGGCATGGACGCCAAGGCCCTTCGGAACGCTTCGATGCCGCCGTGAGGAACGCTTTCCACGGCCGCATTGCCCCGGCGTTGCTGGCGCCGTAGGCCAGCGTATCGGCGTCGTGGACGACGACGCCACATTTCGAAACAACTTGCCGTCGTAGCCGGCGGCGCCCAAGGCTGATGCAACCGCGCCTCGGCATGCAGGTCGGCGTTTTTTTTGCATCGAAATTTTATGTAATGATATAACATAAATAACTATGCAGGCTCGCCAGGGAATGCCTGCCGATAGATACCCATTCACTTCCTCCACGTCCGATTGCCGCGCATGAATTGCAAGATCAAACACACGCCACGAATCCGTCCGTCCCTGCTTGCCATTCCGCTGGCCGCCCTGGCCACCCAAGTATCGGCGGAGGAAAAAGCGACCGAACTGCAGACCATCGTCGTTACAGCGACGGCCACCGAGAAAGACCTCAAGGACGCGCCCGCTTCGATCAGCGTGGTCACCCGCGAGGAACTGGATCTGCGCCCGGTGCTCGACCTTTCCGACGCGGTGCGCGGCACGCCCGGGGTCAACATCGCCGGCATCGGGCTGACCCGACGCGGCATCCGCATCCGCGGCATGGACCCCGAATACACCCTGGTGCTGCTCGACGGGCGCCGGGTCAACGCGGCCAGCGACGCCATCGCCCACGCCGACTTCGACCTCGGCTGGGTGCCGGCCTCGGCGATCGAACGGGTCGAAATCGTGCGCGGACCGATGTCGTCGCTGTACGGCTCCGAAGCGCTGGGCGGCGTGGTCAACGTCATCACCCGCAGCGCCACCGACGACTGGCGCGGCAACCTGGTCTACAACGGCGGCGTGGTCGCCGGCGGCCGCGGCGGCGGCGCGACCCAGGCGGGCGTGTACGCCGGCGGCGCATTGGTGCCGGGCAAGCTGGGCCTGAGTTTCTTCGGCGAACACCGGCGCAAGGACGCCACCGTCGATCCGGCCGATCCGCGCCTGCATGAACAGGACGGACGCGAGGCCGATACCGGCAACGTGGTGCTGACCTGGACGCCCGATGCCGCCCAGCGTATCGACCTGAGCCACTTGCAGGGCCACGAGCAACGCTGGCGCAACACCCTGCAATCCGGCACGCCCAGCTACGTCTACGAGAACGTCGACGACGTCGATCGCGCGCAGACCACCCTCTCCCACCGCGGCGACTGGTCGTGGGGACAGAGCTACGTCTCCGCCTATCACTCGACCCTGGACCGCCGCAACCGCCGCTCGCAGGGCACGCCGACCCGGCCGCAGAGCCTGACCGACGATATCGTCGACGGCCGCGTCACCATCGACCTGGGCCGGTCGCACAAGTTCAGCGCCGGCGGCGAATGGCGTCGCGAGCAACTGGACGACACCTCCGCCGCCCTCAGCGGCCATGTCGAAGCCGACCAGACCGCGCTGTTCGTGCAGGACGAAATCCAGTTCACGCCGGCGTGGTCGCTGGTGCTCGGCGACCGCGGCGACCATCACCCCGAATACGGCTGGCACCACAGTCCGCGCGCCTATAGCGTGTGGCACGCCACCGACGCACTCACGCTCAAGGGCGGCGTGGGCAGCGGCTTCAAGGCGCCCAGCCTGAAGCAGCTTTCGCCGGAATACTCGGCGGTCGGCGGCGGCGGCCGTTTCACCATCTACGGCAATCCGGACCTGAAGCCCGAAACCACCACCAGCTACGAGCTGGCGGCAAGTTACGACCGCGGCGACTGGAACGTGCAGGCCACCGTGTTCCAGAACGACCTGGAAGATCTGATCCAGACCATCTGCGTGGCTTCCTGCGGCATCCGCGGGCGCGAGGTGCGCAACTACACCAACGTCGCCGAAGCGCGCATCCGCGGCCTGGAACTGTCCGGTTCGCTGCAGTTGCCGGCCGGATTCGCGCTGGACGGCAACTACACCCGGCTGCAGACGCGCGACCTGGAAACCGGGCTGGCGTTGAACGAGCGGCCGCGCCACAGCGGCGCGGCCAACCTGCGCTGGAGCGGCGAACGCCTGCAGGCGTCGCTGCGCGGCGAATACGTCGGCAGCCAGTCGCAGCTTTCCGGCACCGCCCAGGTGTCGTTGCCGGCGTATTCGCTGTTGTCGCTGGACGCACGCTACCGGATCACGCCGAAGATCGCGGTGACGGCGGGCGTCGACAACCTGGCCGACAAGCGCCTGGACGAGACCTCGGCGCTGTATCCATATCCGGAAACCGGACGCTACTTCCACGCCGGCATCGACCTGGGCTTCTGAGATGCGGCGGGCGTGGTTATTGATCGCCCTGCTCGGGCTGGCGGGAATGGCGCGGGCGACGGATCCACCGTCCGCGTTGGATGTCCGGGTCAAGATCGTCAGCAACGACTTCGTGCTGCCGGGCAAGATCGCGCGGCTGGATGACTGGGGCCGTCGCCAAGGCGTCGCCTTCGAACACGTCCTGGTGGAACGCGACGGCGAACCGCGCGACTGGATCCGCGATGCGGACCTGCTGATCCTGGACACCCCGCGACCGGGAGACCGGCAGCAGGTCCAGGCGCGGCTCGGCGATGCGCTGGCGACGAGCGGAACGCCCTGGTTGCAGGTCGGCGGCGGCCGCCCGGCCTCGTCGGGCCTTTCGCAGGACACGGCGACGCGCCTGGCCGGTTATTACGCCGCCGGCGGCGAGGCCAACTTCCGCCACCTGATCGAATACCTCTCGCATTGGCGGCGCGGCGACGATGCGTCCGCCGTGCCGCCGCCGCAACCGTTGCCGCGCACCGGCTATTACCGCCCCGATGCGCCCGGCGTCTTCTCCAGCGCCGCCGACTACCTGCAATGGCAAAAGCAGGCGGGCAACGCCGACGCCCCGCAAGTGGCCGTGCTGCTGTCCTCCGGCACGGTCTCCTCGATGCAGACGGCGGTGGTCGACGCCCTGGTGGAACGCGCCGGCGCACACGGCGTGCAGGCATTCGGCCTATGGTTCGACGACGACGATCCGCAGGCCCTGGCCAAGGCCCTGCGCGGCATACCACTTACGGCCATCGTCAACTACACCCACCTGCAGAACGCCGCCGCGCGCGCCGCCGAATTCCTCGAACTGGACGTGCCGGTATTGCAGGCGCTGAATTTCCGCGAAGGCCCGCCGCAGCGCTGGCGCGAATCCGCCAGCGGCATCGGCATGCCGCTGGTGGCGACCTTCCTCGCGGCGCCCGAAGGCTGGGGCGCCAGCGATCCGCTGGTGCTGGGCGCGGTGGAGAACGGCGCACCGGTGGCGATTCCCGAACAGGTCGACGCCCTCGCCTCGAAACTGGCGCGGCTGGCCGCACTGAAGCGCAAGCCGGCGGCGGATAAGCGCCTGGCGCTGATGTTCTGGAACGCGCCCGACGGCGAGAAGAACCTGTCGGCCTCGCACCTGAACGTCCCACGCAGCCTGGCGAACCTGGGCGAGCGCCTGCGCGAGGCGGGCTACCGCGTGCAGCCGATGGCCGAAACGGAGTTGATCGAACGCGCGCAGGCGATGCTCGGCGGCTATTACCACCCCGAATCGCTGGATGCGCTGCTGAAGCACGGCCTTGCCGTGAGCTTCCCTGTGGCGCGTTACCGGCAATGGCTCGATACGCTGCCTCCGGCACGGCGCCAGGCCCTGCTGCAACGCTGGGGCGCACCGGAAAAGCATCCGGCGGTGCGCCGCATCGGCGGCGAGCCGGCCTTCGTGTTCCCGTGCCTGCAACTGGGCCAGTTGCTGGTGATGCCGCAGCCGCCGCGCGCGGAGAAGGTCGGCCAGGCCACCCACGACACCTCCTCGCTTCCCAGCCACTACTACCTGGCGGCCTACCAATTCGTCCGCGAAGGTTTCGCCGCCGACGCGCTGATCCACTTCGGCACCCACGGCACGCAGGAATGGACGCCAGGCAAGGATCGCGGCCTGTCGGTCGACGACTTCCCGTTCCTGACCCTCGGCGACCTGCCGGTGTTCTATCCCTACATCCAGGACAACGTCGGCGAGGCGGTGCAGGCCAAGCGGCGGGGACGCGCGACGATCATCAGCCACCAGACGCCCGCGTTCGCCCCGGCCGGCCTGTACGACGAATTGCGCGACCTGCACATGCTGCTGCACGAATACATGCAACTGGACGAAGGCGGTGCGCGCGATCGTACCCGCGACGCGATCCGCGATGCCGCGCTGGCGGCCGGCATCGCCGGCGACATCGGCTGGGACCGCAGCGCCATCGACAAGGACTTTCCGGCCTTCTTCGCCGCCTTGCACAAACAACTGCACGAATTGGCGCGCGGCGCGATGCCGCTGGGCCTGCACACCTTCGGCGAACCGGCCGCGCCGGAACACCGCCTGAGCACGGTGCTACAGCAACTGGGCGAGCCCTATCTGCGCGCGCTCGGCGTCGATCCCAACGAAGCCTTCGCCGAGGACTTCAGAACGCTGGCGCAGGGTAAGCCCTACCTCACGCTGCAACGCTACCTGCGCGAAGGCGAGCCCCTGGAGAGCATCGCCGATCCCGCGTTGCGCGAACAGGTGCGGCGCGCCCGCGAACTGGACGACGCATTGGCCGACCCGCAGGAAACCGAATCGCTGCTGCACGGACTGGCCGGCGGCTTCGTTGCTCCCGGCGCCGGCGGCGATCCGGTGCGCAATCCGGACGTGCGCAGCGGCCGCAACCTGTATCCGTTCGAGCCGGACAAGATCCCGACCCGCGCCGCCTACGAGGCCGGAGGACAGGCCCTCGAACAGATGCTCGCCGCCTACCGCGGAACGCATGGCGGCAAGACGCCGGAGAAACTCGCCTTCAGCCTGTGGTCGTCCGAGACGATCCGCCATCTCGGCGTGCTGGAAAGCCAGGTGCTGCATGCGCTGGGACTGCGCCCGGTGTGGGACGCCGGCGGCCGCGTCACCGCGCTGGACATCGTCCCCGATTCCGAACTGGGACGGCCGCGCATCGATGCGGTGGTCCAGGTCACCAGCGTGTACCGCGACCAGTTCGACGGTTTCATGCGCCTGCTGGCCGACGCGATCGAGCGGCTGGCCGCGCAACCGCAGGCGGCGCACGCCATTGCGCGCAACACCGAAACGGTGGCGCAGGCGCTGGCCGCGCGCGGCATCGGCGAGGCGCGGGCGCGGCAACTGGCGGCGCTGCGCATCTTCAGCAACGCCCCGGGCGAATACGGCAGCGGACTGCCCGGCGCGGTGCTGGGCGAACGCGACGACAAGGGCGACGCCGCGCTGGCCGAGCAGTTCCTGTCGCGCATGCAATACGTCTACGGCGCGCGCGACTGGGGCCTGAAGCTGGACGCGCCCGGGCAAGGGAACCTGTTCGCCGAGCAACTGCATGGCGTGCAGGCGGCGGTGCTGGCGCGCTCGTCGAACGCCTATGGACTGCTGTCCAGCGACCATCCCTTTGAATACCTCGGCGGCCTGTCGCTGGCGGTGCGCCACCTCGACGGCGCCAGTCCGGAGCTGTACGTATCCGACCTGCGCGGCAGCGCGGCCAAAACGACCACCGCCGCCCGCTTCATCGCCGACGAACTACGCAGCCGTTATCTCAATCCGCACTGGATCGGGACCATGCAGCAGGAAGGCTACGCCGGCACGCTGGAGGCGCTGGACGCGGTGAACAACCTGTTCGGCTGGCAGGTGGCCGATCCGTCGACCGTGCGCCCCGACCAGTGGCAGGCGATCCACGACACCTACGTGCGCGACAAGCGGAACCTGGGGATCGAAGCCTGGTTTGCCAGGCACAACCCGACCGCGCAGGCACAGATGATCCGGCGCATGCGCGAAGCGATCGCCCGCGGCTACTGGCGTCCGGACGAACGCACGGTCGCGGAACTGGACCAGCGCCTGCAGGCGTTGACCGCGGCGCGACCCACTGCCCAACCATCACGCGCATCGTCGCCCGGCTACGGCACGCAGCCCGCAGCGCGGTCGTCTCCGCCGCCGGCGAACAGCGAAACCGCCGCTGCGGACGCGCGGGCCGACGCATCCGCGGCCCCCGCCGAAACCGCCGACAACACGCCGCAGGTACGCGGTCAGGTGATGCAACAGGTCAACCCCGATCCGCCCCCTGCCCCTGCATCCTGGCGTTCGCTCGCCGGTCTGCTGGCGCTGGGTTTTTGCCTGTTCGCCGGCGCGGCGGCGCAAGCGCGCGGCAACCTCCGCCTTCAACCACCGCAGACACGTCGATGAATCCCCTGGAAACCAGCCTCTACGAACTTTCCCGTCTTTTCCTGGCCCCGGTACTGGCGCTGATCCTCGCCGCGCTGGCCTATGCCTTCGTCGCGCTTGGCGCTTTCGCCGTGGAAGCCTGGCAGCGCAAGCGCGGGACGTACCGCTCGCGCCTGATCGCGCACCACCGGAAAACGGAGGCCGTCGCCGACGACATGGAACTGTGGATCCTCAAGCGCCTGGAATGGCTGCGCATCGTTTCGCGTACGGCCCCGATGCTGGGACTGGTGGCGACGATGATCCCGATGGGGCCGGCGCTGCTGGCGCTGACCCGCAGCGACGCGCAATCGGTCGGCGAAAACCTGGTGGTGGCGTTCTCGGCCGTGATCCTGGCGCTGGTCAGCGCCAGCATCGCCTTCCTGGTGCTGACCGTCCGCCGTCGCTGGCTGCTGGAGGAACTGCGCGGAATCGAGCGCGCCGGGAGCGGCCGCTGATGCGCTTCCTCGAACACGACGACGCCGACGACCCGATCCTGTCGGTGGTCAACCTGATCGACCTGTTCCTGGTGGTCATCGGCATCCTGATGCTGGTGATCGTGCGCAATCCGTTGAATCCCTTCTCCCGGGAGAACGTGGTCGTGGTCGAGAATCCCGGCCAATCCGACATGCGCATCACCGTCAAGGACGGCGAGGACCTGACCCGATACGAATCCACCGGCGAGATCGGCGAAGGCGGCGGCGTGCGCGCCGGCGTCGCCTATCGCCTGCCGGACGGGCGGATGATCTACGTGCCGGAAGGCGGCAATCCGGATTCCGGCCGCGGGCAACCGGCGTCGCGATGAAATCGGACGCCGCCCTCGCCTTCGCGGCATCGAGGTGAAGGCGCGCCGCGGTCGTACGAAAGCAAGGCCCGACGTCAGTGCGACGCGGCGCGAAGCTCCGCGAGCAGGGTCTGGGCGCGATCCAGTCGCACGTGCCCGTCGGCCACCAGCCGCTCGACCAGCGCGTCCATTTCCTCCGGCCCGGCTCCTGCCGCCACCGCCACGTTGCGCGCGTGCAGCGACATGTGGCCGCGCTGGATGCCCTCGGTGGCCAGCGCGCGCAGCGCCGCCACGTTCTGCGCCAGGCCGACCGCGGCCACGACTTCCGACAGTTCCTGCGCGGATTCCACGCCGAGCAGGCGCACCGCGGCCTGCGCGGTGGGATGGGTCCGGGTCGCGCCGCCGACCAGTCCCAGCGCCAGCGGCAGTTCCAGGCTGCCGACCAGGTTGCCGTCGGCATCCTTCTCGAAATGCGACAGCGAGCCGTAGCTGCCGTGGCGACAGGCATGGCAGTGCGCGCCGGCCTCGATCGCGCGGGTGTCATTGCCGGTGGCCAGCACTACCGCGGAGATGCCGTTCATGATGCCCTTGTTGTGAGTCGCGGCGCGGTACGGATCCGCTGCGGCCAGCCGGTAGGCGTCGACGATGCCATCGACCACTTCGGCGCCGCCCAGTTTGTCCGCATCGAACACGGCGCGCGCGCGCGCCAGCCGCTGGTCGGCCTTGTTCGACAGGATCCGCAGCAGGCTGCGGCCGCGGGCGATATCGGCCAGCCGCGGCGCCAGCGCTTCGGCCATCGTGTTGACCGCGTTGGCGCCCATCGCGTCGCGCACGTCCACCAGCAGGTGCAGGACGACGTAGCGGGCCGGGCCGGCATCGACCAGGCGCACGTCGATGTCCACCGCGCCGCCGCCCAGCTTGACCAGCATCGGGTCCTGCGCGTTGGCCGCGGCCAGGATTTCTTCGCGCGCTTCCAGCAGCCGCAAGCGCGCGCCCTGCGGGTCGGCCACGTCCAGCAGTTGCACCTGCGCGATCATCCGCGGCGGCGTGCTGGTCGTGCGGAAGCCGCCGCGCTCGCGCGCGATCAGCGCGGCGTGGCTGGCGGCGGCCACCACCGACGGTTCCTCGGTCGCCATCGGCACCAGGTAGTCGCGGCCGTTGATCAGGAAGTTGGCGCCGATGCCCAGCGGGATGGCGATGGCGCCCACCGCGTTCTCGATCATGCGCTCGGCAATGGCGGCCATGCCGTCGCCGGTTCCGCGCAGGTGCCGCAACTGTTCGGCCGGGATGCCGGACACCTCGACGAGGGTGTTGAAGCGCGCCTCGGGATCGAGCTTGTAGAAACCTGGAATGCGACTGCTGCCGTTCATGGAGCTTCCTCGGTGGTTCAATCGAAACGGGGGATGCGACGCTGGGCGAAGGCTTCCAGCCCCTTGCGCGCGTCCGCGCTGGTGAAGGCGCGCTGCCCGAGGCGGGCTTCCTCGGCGAAGGCCTCGGCCAGCGGCAGGTCGTACAGGCGCTGCACCGATTCCTTGATCACCGCCAGCGCGGTCGGGCTGAGCGCCTTGATGCGCTCGGCCAGGGCGAAGGTGCGCGGCATCAGTTCCGCCGCCGGCGTCACCTGGTTGAGCAGGCCCTTGGCCAGCAGTTCCGCGGCGCTGAAGCGCCCCACCCCGAGCAGGATCTCCATCGCGTGCACGTAGGGGATCTGCCTGGCCAGGCGCACCAGGGTGCCGCCGGCGGGGACGATGCCCAGCGAGGCCTCCGGCAGCGCGAAAACCGCCTCCTCGGCCGCCAGGCGGATGTCGGTGCCGAGCATGATCTCGAAGCCGCCGCCCATGCAGATCCCGTTGACCGCGCACAGCACCGGCTTGTGCAGGCGCAGGTTCTTCAGGTGGGCGTCGTCCCACTCGGAAATGTCGAAGCGGCCCTCGGCCAGCGCCGGGATCGATTCGGTCAGGTCCGCGCCGACGCAGAAGGCGCGTTCGCCGCTGCCGGTCAGGACCACCACGCGCACGCGCGCGTCGTCGCGCGCGGCGATGAAGGCGTCGCCCAGTTCGCGGTACATCGCCAGGGTCAGCGCGTTCAATTTCTCCGGACGGTCGAACCGCACCAGCGCGATGCCGTCGGAAACCTCGTAGGCGATGCCCATCAGATCGCCCCCATCGCCGAAAGCCGCGCCAGTTCGGCGGCGTCCAGCCCCAGCAGGTCGGCGTAGACGCGTTCGTTGTGCTGGCCCAGGCGCGGCGCCAGGCCGCAGGCCTCGGCCGGCGTGCGCGAGAGCTTGATCGGGGTGCCGAACAGGCCGACGCGGCCTTCCGGATAGTCCACGTCCACGATCATCCCGCGCGCGGCGATGTGCGGGTCCTCCACCACTTCCTGGATGTTCTTGACCGCGCACAGCGGGATGTCGTCGCCGGCCAGTTCCTCGAGTTCGCGTTTGGTCTTCTCGCGGAACCAGTCCTCGACGATCGGCTTGACGCGCCTCCGGTAGACGTCGGGATCGAAGCGCTTGGACATGCTGTCGATCTCCGGGTCCTGCAGCGCCTCGGGCGTGCCGAACTTGCGGCAGGACAGCGCCCACAGCTTGTCGTTGTAGCCGCCGAAGAACACCTGCCCGTCCTTGCACGGGAACTGCCCGTAAGGACGCACGAAGGGATGGTCGTTGCCCAGCGGCCGCGCGATCTCGCCCTCGACGGTGTACTTGACCACCGCGTTCTCGGTCAGCGCCAGCACCGCGTCCTGCTGCGAGACGTCGACCATCTGGCCAAGCCCCGTGCGTTCGGCCTCGCGCACCGCGGCCAGCACGCCGATGGCGGCGAACAGGGTCGCGGACACGTCGCCGATGATCGTGCCCACGCGCACCGGGTCGCGGTCCGGATAGCCGTTCATCGACCACAGCCCGCCGGTCGCCTGCCCGCTGTTGTCGAAGCCGGGGCGCAGCGCGTTCGGCCCGGTCTGGCCGAAGCCGCTGATCGCCACGTAGACCAGCTTCGGGTTCTCCTCGCGTAAGGCCTCGTAGCCGACCCCGAAGCGCTGCATAGTGCCGGGACGGAAGTTCTCCACCAGCACGTGCGCACTGCGCACCAGCCGCTTCAGCAGCGCGCGGCCTTCGGCGTGCTTGAGGTTCAGGGTGATGCCTTCCTTGTGCCGGTTGTACTGGGCGAAGAAGGCGCTGAAACGGCCGCCCTCGTCGCCCGCGCCGTCGCTTTCCGGCGCATCGCTCTTCAGGAACGGCGGGAAATCGCGCACGTAATCCGGATCGTCCGGATGCTCGATCTTGATTACGCGCGCGCCGAGGTCGGCCAGGATCATCGAGCAGTACGGCCCGGCGACCACGCGGGTGACGTCCAGCACCACCAGGTCGCGCAACGGGCCGTTGCGCGATGCGGGTGTAGATACCGGGCGGCCAGCTGCATTCATCGCAATGCGCCCGCCGCCGATGCGCGCGACGGTCCCGCCGGTCCGCACAAGCCGATGCGCCCTGCCCCGATCACACCGCTTCCCTCCTCACCCCATGCAGGCGCTGCCCGGCGTCGAGCACCTGCCGCAGCCATTGCGCGCCGTCGGCGACCGCTTCGCGCGCCACCGCCGACACCGCCACCGCCTCGATGAAACTGTGCGGCGCACCGGGATAGACCTTCACCTTCACGTCGACGCCGGCCGCCAGCAGCGAACCGGCCATCTGCAGGTTCTGCTCGGCCAGCACGTCGCATTCGCCGACCACCAGGAAGGTCGGCGGCAGGCCGCGCAAATCGGCCAGTTGCGTCACCAGGTAGGGATCGCGCTTGTCGCGCACGTGGCCGATGTAGTTGTTCCAGAACACGCGCACTTCCTCGCCGGTGAGCATGTCCTCCGGCGTGCCGTAGCGCTGCAGCGACGCCGGCGAGCAGTCCGGCGTGGAGCCGCCGTAGATGCTCAGCACGGCCTTGACCGCGTCGGCCTCGCCCGCGTCGCGCAGCCGCAGCGCCGCGCCCATCGACAGGTTGCCGCCGGCCGAATCGCCGCCGAGCGCCAGCCGTTCCGCATCCAGTCCGTGTTCGGCGCCGTGCCGCTTCAGCCAACGCACCACGCCGATCACCTGGTTCAGCGCCACCGGATAGCGCACCTCCGGCGCCAGCGCATAGTCCACGCCGACGACCGCGATGCCGCCGGCATGCGCGTATTCGCGCATCACCCGATCATGGGTGTCGATGCTGAACATCGCCCAGCCGCCGCCGTGCATGAACAGCAGCGTCGGCTTCGGCTGGCCGGGCGCCGGATCGTGGATGCGCAGCCGCACCGGGCCAGCTTCGGTCGGCGCGACGATCTCGCGGGTGCTGGCCATCTGCGGCCCGCCCTCCCGCCACGGCCGGCGGGTGATTTCCGCCAGTTCCCGGCGCGCGGGCCAGTCCAGTTCGCGTCCGGCGGCCAGGCGTCGCCATTCGGCGCGCACGTCGTCGATGAAACCCGCGATCTCCGGATCCAGCGCCGCCGGCGGCGGCAGCGCCTGCGGCAACGCGGCCGGCGGGCGATCCGCGCCGAAGCGGCGCATCCATTCGGACAGTTGTGTCTGCCCCAGGATGTCGAGCCCGCTCAGTATGTCGGCGAACACGTCGTCGCGTTCGTCCTGGCCGAGCTTGAACGCGCTGCGCACCGCCTTGACCTGCGCGTGGAAGCCGACCACGCCCTTGGACAGCAGGCCGTAGCGTTCGCCCATTTCGCCGGCGCGCCATGCCGCCGGGCGGTCCTGCTCCAGTTGCGCGACCAGGCCATCGAGCAGCGCGTCGGCATCGTCCTGGGTGTCGCGCAGTTCGACTTCGACGTCGAACACGGCCCAGGCGTAGTTCCAGGTCGGCGCGCGGGTGCGGTCGCCGAACCACGATACCGAGACGTAGCCGTGCGGCCCCAGCAGCAGGATCGTGGCGCGCGGGTCCTGCGCCAGCGCCCGCACCTGCGGGTTGTTGCGGCCGAAGTGGCCGAGCACGCGCAGCGGCCGGCCGTTCTCGTCGCATTCCAGTTGCACCGGCAGCACGCTGGCGCCGAGCGCGCCGGCATGGCCGGTGACGATCCACGCCAGCGGCTGTTCGCGGACCAGGTCGGTCAGGTCGGAAGGTCGGCGGGCGGCAAAAAGCGAAGTCGAACTCATGGGTGCCTTTCGAAACGATGCAATGCGGGAAAACGGATCAGGCCGCGCGCGGAGGCGGCGGATTCGCGACCGAAACCGCCGGCCAGCGCTCGCGCCACGGCCGCGCGGCTTCCAGTTCGTAGGCCAGCGCCAGCAGCAGGTCCTCGCGGCCGCGGTCGGCGGCGAACATGCTGCCGATCGGCAACCCCTGCCCGCTCGCGGAAAGCGGCAACGAGATCGCGGGAGTGCCGGCCAGGTTCTGCAACGGCGTGTAGGCGATCCAGTCGAACATCTCCGGCATCAGGCGCTCGATCGGAACGCTGGGGCCGTAGGCGCCCAGCGGCGGCGGCGGCGCATGGACCACCGGCGACAGCAGCACGTCGTAGTGCGCGTGGAAATCGGCCAGTTGCGCAGGCAGTCGCGCAAGCTGCGCGTAACCGCGCTCCAGCGCGGAGGTCGGCAGCGTCGCGGCGCGGCGGCCCAGCGCCAGCGTCCACGGCTCCAGCGCGTCCTCCAGCCGGCGGCCGCCGAGCAACGGCTGCACGGCGTCTACGCAGTCGGCGCCGAGATGGCTCCAGATGTCCTGGAAGGCGTGCAGCATCGCCACGCCGTCGATGGGCCACTGCGTCCTTTCGACGCGGTGGCCCAATTCCGCGCACAGGTCGGCGCTGTCGCGGATCGCGGCGGCGACGTCGGGATGCGGCGCGGCCCCGAGCAGGCTGGTCTCCACCACCGCGATGCGCAGCCGCCCGGGTTCCGGCCCGCCCACCATCGCCCGTTGCGGGTCGGCGTGCGCGATCGCAAAGCCCCAGGCCACGTCGCGCACGCTGCGCGCCATCAGGCTGTCGGCGACCAGCAGGTCCTCGATGACGTGGCGCGAACGCACCCGCACCGTGCTGTCGCGCCCCGGCTTCAGGCCGACGATGCCGCAGCACGACGCCGGCAGCCGGATCGAGCCGCCGCCGTCGCTGCCCTGCGCCAGCGGCACCATGCCCGCGGCGACCGCCGCCGCTGCGCCGCCGCTGGAACCGCCGGGCGAATGCACGAGCGACCACGGATTGCGCGTCACCGGCCCCAGCAGGGGTTCGGTCGAACCGAGCAGGCCGAACTCCGGCATCGACGACTTGCCGACCGCGACCAGTCCTTGCGCGTCGAGCCGTTCCGCATACGGGTAGCCGCGTTCGACCAGCGCCCCGCTGCGGCTGCGCGAGCACGAGCGCGTCGGCATGCCCGGGTAGTCCAGCGAATCCTTGGCCAGCCACGGCACGCCGGCCAGCGGCGCATCCGGTAGCGGGCCGGCGGCGCGTTCGCGCGCCAGGGCGTCGGCGCGGTGGCTGAGCGCGCCTAGCTGCGGGTCCAGCGCGTCGATGCGCAGCAGCGCCGCTTCGACTAGTTCCCGCGCGGACACCTCGCCGCTGCGGCGCAGCCGGCCCTGCTCGTGCGCATCCAGGCGTCCGAGTTCGAACGCCTGGCGCAATGTCATGCTCGAAGCACTCATCCCTGCGACGCCTCCCGCGCATCGTCCAGTTCGAAAGAAGGCGGTCGCCGCAACGCACGCGGTTTCCCGTAGCCGTAATAGATCAGCGCGCCGACCGCGCCGTAGCCGAGCAGCAGCAGCGCCGGCAGCCAGTCGCCGCGCCGTGCCTGCCCGGCGATGTCCAGCGCCACCGGCAGCACCATCGCCACGCTGGCGACGATCGCCAGCACCGGCACCGTGCCGAACCAGGTGCCGCCGATGACGACGCCGCCGAACGGCACGCGGAAGCGCCGCTCCAGGTCCGGCCGCGCGCTGCGCAGGCGGATCAGGGTGATTGCGACCGTCGTGAACATGAAGGCCACGCCGAAGCTGATCATGTCGGCCATCACCGCGATCGGCAGCAGCGCGGCGTTGAGCCCGGCCAGCGCGGCCAGCAGCAGGTTCGCCTTCCACAGGCTGCCGCGACGCGCGGAGACGTGGGTGAACGTGTCCGGCAGCAGCCCGTCCTTCGCCATCGCATAGCAGACCCGCGAGTGTCCGAAGGCGTTGGCCAGCAGGACCGAGGCCAGCCCGGCCAGCGCGCCCAGCTTGATCACGACGGCGAAGCCGGGCCAGCCGATGTGGTCCACCGCCAGCGCGATCGGGTCGGGCACGCCGAGTTCGCGGAACGGCACCAACCCGGTCAGCACGATCCCGGTCAGCACGTACAGCAGCGTGCACACCGCCAATGCGCCGAGGATGCCGATCGGCACGTCGCGCTGCGGGTCGCGGGTTTCCGCGGCGGCGGTCGACACCGTCTCGAAACCGAGGAAGGCGAAGAACAGCAACGAGGCCCCGCGCAGCACGCCCTGCCAGCCGTAGGCGAAACCGCCTTCGTTGGCCGGCACGAACGGCTGCCAGTTGGCCGGATCCACCGCCCACGCGCCGACCAGGATGAAGCCGCACAGCACCGCGACCTTGACCACCACCAGCACCGCATTGGCCAGCGCCGAATGCGAAACGCCCCAGGCCTGCACCGCGCCGGCCGCCAGCACCGCCGCCGCCGCGACCAAGTTGACGCCGTTGCCCAGCGACAGCGCGGTATGCCCGCCTTCGACCCGGGCCTGCACCAGCGACGTGCCGATCGCCGCCGGCAGGTGCAACCCGAGGTCGCCGAGCAGGCTGCCCAGGTATCCGGAAAAACCCACCGCCAGCAGCGAGGCGGCGACGCTGAATTCCAGGAACAGCAGCCAGCCCAGGGTCCACGCCGGCCCCAGCCCCAGCGTCTGCCGGCAGTAGGTGTAGGCCGAACCGGACGCCGGCAGGCAGGCGGCCAGTTCCGCGTAGCACAGGCCGACCAGCACGCAAGCCACGCCGGCGGCGGCGAAGGACAGCACCACCGCCGGCCCGGCGAACTGCGCCGCCGCGGTGCCGGTCATCACGTAGACGCCGGCGCCGAGGATGTTGGCGATGCCCAGCACCAGCAGCGAGCGCCAGCTCAGCCGGCGCTGCAGGCCGGCGTCTTCGCCGGTTCGCGGCGTCGCGCTCATGCGCTTTCCCCATTTGTCGATCGCTGCGGCACTTCGCCCCAGCGCTTGTCGGCGGCCCAGATCGCGAAGGCCAGGTAGCGGGCCTGCAATGCCGGCGCGGCGAAGGCGCCCTCGGGACCGAGGTGCCCGCCGTGGGACCCCGTCAGCGACAGGATCGGATTGCCGGCGGTGGTCAGCGCGCGCGCCTTGGTGGCGAACTTCAACGGTTCCCAGAACGAGACGTCGCCGTCGTCCACCACGCCGGTGACCAGCAGCGCCGGATACGCCGCCGGGCGCAATTGGTCGTACGGGGAATAGCTGGCGATGTAGTCGTGGTCGGCGGGAATGCGCGGGTCGCCCCAGATCGGGATGCCGCTGGCGCCGAGCGGATGGTCCTCGTAGTACTCCAGCGTGGTCAGCACGTCGACGAAGGCCACTGGAGCGACCACGCCGGCCCACAGGTCCGGGCGCATCGTGTACACCGCGCCGGCCAGCAGGCCGCCGGCGGAAAGGCCGAAGGCGACGATGCGCCCGCGCGCGGTGTAGCGCTCGGCGGCCAGGTGTTCGGCGCAGGCGATGAAGTCGGTGAAGCTGCGCTTCTTGCCCGTGCGCAGCACCGAACGCCACCAGCGGGTGCCGCGCTCGCAGCCGCCGCGCACGTGGGCGATGGCGACGATCCAGCCGCGTTCGACCAGCGCCAGCCGGGCCGGATCGAATCCGGCGTCGACCGGCCAGCCGTAGGAGCCGTAGCCGTGCAGGAACAACGGCGCGCTGCCGTCGAGTTTCTGGCCGGCGCGCATCAGCACGGTGATCGGCACTTCCTCGCCGTCGTCGGCGCGCGCGGCGATGCGGCGGACTTCGTAGCGCTCGCTGTCGAAGGCGGACGCCGCCGCGACCGGCTCGTGGCGGCCGCTGGCCAGGTCCAGCCGATACTGCCGCGGCGGCTTGCGCGGCGACTGCCAGGTGAAAGCCAGGAACGCCGCGTCCCCGCCCTGCCCCGGCGGCACGTTCAGCGCATAGGCCGGTTCGTCGAAGACCAGTTCCCGTTCGCTGCCGTCGCGGCGCATCAGCGTCAGTCGCGGCAGGCCGTCGCGCCATTCCTCGCGCACCACGCAGTCGGCGAACGGATGCACGGCGGCGATCAGCCGCCCCGGACGATGCGGCAGCAGCGGCTGCCAGTGCGCGCGCCCCGGTTGCTCCGGCGTTGCGGCGACCAGTTTGAAGTCTTCGGCGCCGTCCGCATCGGTGAGGATCAGCAGGCGACCGTCCCATTCGTCCACGTCGTAGCGCAGGCCCGGCGTGCGCGGCTCGACCAGCAGCGGCTCGGCGGTCGGCGCCTGCGTCGGCACCAGGCTAACTTCGCTGCTGTCGATGCCGGCGCTGCGGATGACGACGTAGCCGCCGGCCGCGGTGGTGCGCAGCGTGAGTTCGAACGAGATCGGATCGGCTTCCTCGTGGACCGCGACGTCGCTGCCGGCGGCTACGTCGCGGCGCAGGACCGTCGCCGGCCCGCCTTCGGCGCGGCGCACCCAGAACAGGTAACGGCCGTCCGGCGTCGCCGCGTACTGCCCCGGCCCGGCTTCGATGCCGGCCGGCAACGGCGCCTCGTCGGCGGCCGCGGCCGGGACCAGCGCGGCGAGTCGTTCGATGTGCGCCTGCAACTCGCCCTGCAACGGCTGCGCCGGCGCCAGCATCGCCTCGGTGTAGGCGTTCTCGGCATCGATCTGCGCGCGGATCGGCGCTTCCAGCGTGGACGGATCGCGCAACACCGCGAACCAGTCCTTCGGCCGCAGCCATGCATAGTCGTCGATGCGCGAATGACCGAAGCGACCGATCCGGGTCGGGATCCGCTTCGCCGCCGGCGGCGACGGCCACGCGAGAGAGGACGTGGCCGTCGCCGCGGCGACCGCGCGCGGCAGCAGCGCGGCGGCCATCGCGCCGGCCGCGCCTGCGAGGAAGGCGCGACGGCTGCTCGCGCCGGACATGCCGATGGTCGCCCCGTCGGTCATCAGTAGTCGTAGCTCACGCTGAGGCGCAGGTAGCGCGGTTGCTGGCGGATCAGGGCCGCGCCGTACAGCGGCAATGGATAGCCGAGGAATTCGCCGTACGGATAGGTGTAGATCGGCGCCTGTCCGTTGAACACGTTGAACAGGTCCGCGCCGAACTTCAGCCGGCCGCCGGCGAATGCGGGCTTCCAGGAAACCCCCAGGTCCAGTTGCTTCATCCACGGCAGGCGGCCTTGGCTGCCCGGAGGCGCCGGCTGGCCCTGGTAGAAGTGGTACACCAGCCCGCCGTAGCCGGCCGGGTCGTTGTTGTCCGGATCGTCCGGATCGACGTAGGTGCCCATCACCTGCCTCGGCGCGCCCGAGACCAGGCTCAGGTTGGCCGAGACCAGCCATTCCGGCGCGATCTGCCAGTAGCCGTACAGCTTGAACTGGTGCCGGTGGTCGTTGGCCTGCGGGCCATCGCTGTATTCCATCAGTTCGGCGAAGTCCCAGTCCATCGTCACCGACGGCGAGTTCTGCTGGGTGCGCGAGAGCACCTGCCCTTCGGTCGTGCCTTCGCTGCGCGACAGGGTGTAGTCGAGCTTGGCGTACCAGGTGCCGTCGAACGGGTGCTCCAGCGCCAGGTTCAGCGCGTAGTAGTCGCGCTTGTAGTCGGGGAAGCGCAGTTCCGCCTTGGACAGCGGCACCTCGACGATGTTGCCGCCGGTGTCGACCAGGTTGAAGACGTTGCCCTTGCCGGGATTGAACAGCCAGCAACTGGTCGGGTTGTCCTCGTCGGCGACGTCGTAGCCCAGTTCCGCGGCCTTGGCGAACACGGTGCCGCGGTCGCAGTAGTCGTCCACGCCGCTGCGCAGCGTGCGGTAGGTCGCCTTCGCCCCGTACACCCAACTGTCGCCGAGGGTCTTGCTGAAGCCGAGGATGAACTCATCCTGGAACGCCGGCTTGATGCCGCGCGCGGCGACGGTGCGCGGATCCGGCAGGTTGCCGTAGTAGTTCAGCAGCGAGGTGGTCGGCGCCATCTGGGTCAGCCCGGTCGGGTAGCCGTTCTCGTCGACGCCGCCGTAGGTGTAGTAGGTCTGTGTCCACAGCACCGCGGTGGCCGCGCCGATCGCCGGACGCAGCGGCAGCGCCAGGTAGTAGCGGCCGGCGTTGCCGAACAGCTTGAACGTCGAATCGCCGCGCACGTCCCAACTGAAGCCCAGGCGCGGCGCCCACTGCCCGCTGCTCTGCTTGATGTAGGCGTCGCCGTTGGCGTTGTAGTTGGTGAACTGGTCCAGGCGCAGGCCCAGGTTCAGCAGCAGGTTGTCGGTGACCTGCCAGTTGTCCTCGACGAACTGCGCGGTCTGCTTCGAGGTCAGCTTGTCGATGCGGAAGTCGTAGTCGTGCCGGATGACGTAATAGCCGTCCTCGCCGTTGGCGAAACCGATCGTCGCCGGGATGCCGAGGCCGCTGGAGAGCGGCGCGCCCGGATCCTCGCTCCAGCCGTATTCCCAGTAGTAGCCGGTCGGCCCGCTGGCGACCTCGCCGTAGTGCAGCGCCTCGGATTTCTGGTTGTCGATGCCGAGGGTGATGCTGTGGTTCCCGATCGCGTAGTTCACGTCGAAGCGGAGGTTCTCGTTGCGGTTGCGCCGGTTCGGGTCGGTGTAGGCCGAATAGAGCTGGGTGTTGTTGACCGGCGAGTCGCCGACGTAGGCCGGATTCTGGTAGTAGGTGCTGCCCACGAACACGTCGTCGGACGCCGGCGCGACGTTGTAGTCGTCGTAGGAGGACTTGCCGTACTGCGCGCTGACGGTCAGGCGGTCGGTCAGGTAGCCGGTGTATTTCACGTTCCAGAAGTCGCCGCCGGTCTTGACCACGCTGTCCGGGTACAGGTACTCGCCGCGCTCGCGGGCGTCGAAGTCGAATGCGTAGATGTTGCCGTGGGCGACGTTACGCGCCGACGCGCCGGTGATTTCCAGCAGGTGGTCGTCGCTGATGTTCCAGTCCAGCTTGGCGTACCAGCGCGGGCGGTCGTACGAGTAGCGGGTGTCGTAGGGGAAGTCCTCGACGTTGCCGACCGAACTGCCGTAGACCTTCTCCAGCTCGTAGGCGCCGTAGAAGAACAGCCGGTTCTCGACGATCGGGCCGCCGGCGTAGACGCTGCGGGTGGTGACGGTCTGCTCGTTGCGGCCGCTCGGCTGGTACAGGTCCTCGGTGCCGGGGTAGTAGACGTCGCGCTCGTCCTTGCGCGTCGAAGACGGTTCCCACGACAACTGGCCGCCGAAGTGCCAGTCGTTGCTGCCGCGCTTGCCGACCGCGTTGATGACGCCGCCGGCGGAACGGCCGTACTTGGCGCTGTAGCCGCCGGTGAAGATTTCCTGCTGGTCGATCGCGCCGTAAGGCAGGGTCAGGCCGCCGAGCGTGCTCAGCGGGTCGGTGCTGTTGAAGCCGTTGATGTAGTAGGCGTTCTCGGACACCGACGCGCCGCCGAAGCTGACCAGCGAGTCGCCGGTCGGGCCGGTGAAGCCGGCGGCGTTGCCGACCACGCCCGGCGCCAGTTTGGCGATGGCCTCGGCCGAATGCGCCAGCGGCAGCCATTCCAGTTGCTGCGAGGTGACCACGGTGCGCGAATCGACGCTGCCCACGTCGATCGCGCCGGCCAGGCGGCTGGCGGTGACGGTGACCGCGCCCAGTTCGGTCGCATCCGCGCCGAAGGAAACGTCGGTGTTGGCGTTGACGATCAGGGTCACGCCTTCGCGCGAATCGACGACCCGGCCATCGCGCTTCAGGAACACCTTGTAGGTGCCCAGCGGCAATTGCGGAATCAGGTAGCGGCCGCGCTCGTCGACCGGCACCTCGCGGCTCAGGCCGGTATTGCTCTGGATCAGGACGGTGTCGCCGGCCGGCGCCTGGCCGGTCAGCGCGCCGGTGGTGGACTGGGCGTGCAGGCCGGCGGAAAGCAGCCCCGCCACAACCGACAGCGCCAGCGCGCTGCGGTGCAGCCGCTGCATGCGCGTGCTTCGGCCCGGCGCGGCCGCAGCGGAATCGTCGGTGGCCTTGCAGCGGGATGGATCGGCCGCACCGGCGTGCGGGCGTGCGGCTTGCGTCTTCGTCGGCGTCTTCACTGGTGTTCCCCCTTGCGTACAGATGGCTGGCGGTCTGTGGATTGGCGGTGGGGGTTTGGCCGTGCGCCGGTCCCTGTCGGCATCCGGCCGGGGCGCAAGGCAAACCAAACTGCATGGCCAATAAAAGGGGAAAGCCTCGACCCCGTCCAGCATGAACGACGGTTGCGCGATGAAGTGCA
This sequence comes from Pseudoxanthomonas sp., assembly GCA_047601245.1. GTDB lineage: Bacteria > Pseudomonadota > Gammaproteobacteria > Xanthomonadales > Xanthomonadaceae > Pseudoxanthomonas_A. The sequence continues at coordinate 643,572 of JASGJU010000002.1, read as the reverse complement.
AATGATTGATAGTGAAAGGAAGATATTCGTTTTTCCCGCAGCAAGAACGGGGGCCGTGCGCGAATTCCGCAGAATATGCGCCATTCGCGCCGAACTTCGATAGCTGCTGTCGCCGCATCTACCCGTTTTCGCGCCGCTTTACCCGATGTCGCCCAATGGAGGCCGCATGTCCGGCAAGGAACTCGACCGCACCGACCTGAAGATCCTCGACGTACTGCAGCAGGACGGACGCATCACCAACCAGGACCTGGCCAGCCGCGTCGCCCTGTCCCCCAGCGCCTGCCTGGCGCGGGTGCGCGCGTTGGAGGTGCGCGGGCTGATCGGCGGCTACCGCGCCCACGTCGCGGTGGACCGCATCCGCAGCGTCACCATCGTGCTGGCGCAGGTCGCGTTCGAGCGGCATTCGCTCGGCAAGTTCGGCACCTTCGACGAGTGGACCGAGAACACGCCGGAGATCGTGGAGTCGTGGCGGGTCAGCGGCAGCTACGACTACATGCTGCGGGTGGTGGTCAGCGACCTCCACGACTGGAAGCGGCTGATGGTGGAGATGATGGACGGCGACTTCGGCGTGGAGAAGATCGTCTCGAATTTCCTGATGGAGGAAATGAAGTCCTTCAGCGGCTACCCGCTGACGCCGTCGCCGCCCAAACCGTTCGTCACGCACGGCCGCAAGCCTCGCGACTGATCCCCCGGACCCGCAGAAGCGCACGGGACGCTCGCTCCTGCGCAGTTGCGGATGGGCAGAAAGCCGCGCCCGGCCAGGGGGCGGCGCGCTCATGCGCCCTCCCCGCCCTTTGGTCGCTGCGGCACCTCGCCCCAGCGCCTGTCGGCGGCCCAGATCGCGAAGGCCATGAACGCCAGCTTCTGCTCGCGCGCGGCGCCGGCGCCGGAAGCGCCGCCGTGACCGCCGCTGGTTTCGGTCTTCGACAGGATCGGGTTGCCGGCCGTGGTCAGCGCACGCGCCTTGGTGGCGAACTTGAGCGGCTCCCAGAACGCGACGCGATCGTCGGCGACGCCGCCGACGGCCAGCAGCGCGGGATAGGCAGCCGGCTTCAACTGGTCGTACGGCGAGTAGCTGGCGACGTAGGCCAGATCCTCGGGCACGCGCGGATCGCCCCAGATCGGCAGCGCGGTGGTGCCCAGCGGATGGGTCTCGAAATCCTCCAGCGTGCTCAGCGCGTCCACGAACGGCGCCTGCGCGATCGCCCCGGCCCACAGGTCCGGGCGCATGGCGTAGACCGCGCCGGCCAGCAGGCCGCCGGCGGAATAGCCGTGGATGACGATGCGCTGCCTGCGGGTGTAGCCCTGCGCGATCAGGTGCTCGGCGCAGGCGATGAAGTCGGTGAAGGTCTTCTTCTTGCCGTGCTTGAGCACCGAACGCCACCAGCGGTTGCCGCGCTCGGCGCCGCCGCGCACGTGGGCGATGGCGTAGACCCAGCCCTGGTCGACCAGCGCGAGCGCCGCCGGATCGAACTCCGGCTGCACCGAGATGCCGTACGAACCGTAGCCGTACAGGTACAGCGGCGCGCTGCCGTCGAGCCGCTGCCCGGCGCGCATCAGCACCGTGATCGGCACGTCCACGCCGTCGTCGGTGCGCGCCTGGATGCGCCGCACTTCGTAATGCTCGCGCTTGAAGGCGCCGGCGGGCGTCGGCGCGGAAACGCGCGCATGGCGGCCGCCGGCCAGGTCCAGCCGGTACGTCGCCGGCGGCGTGCGCGGCGACTGGTAGACGAAGGTCAGCGACGGCGCGTCGCCGCCCTGCCCCTGCGGCACCGAGATCGCGTAGGCCGGTTCGTCGAAGGCGATTTCGCGTTCGCTGCCGTCGGTGGCCATCAGCACCAGCCGCGGCAGCGCGTCGCGCCATTCCTCGCGCACCAGGTAGCCGGCGAAGGGGTGCACCGCGGAGATCAGGCGACCGGGCCGGTGCGGCACCCGTTCGCGCCAGTGCGCGCGACCCGGCGCGGCGAAATCCGTCTGCATCAGCTTGAGGTCTTCCGCCCCGTCCGCGTCGGTCAGGATCAGCAGGCGGCCGTCCCATTCGTCGACGTCGTAGGTCAGGCCCGGCGTGCGCGGCTCCACCAGCACCGGCGCGGCGGTGGGTTCGGCCATCGGCACCAGCCACACTTCGGTCATCTCGCCGTTGAACAGGCGGATGACCACGTAACCGCCGCCGGCGGTGGTGCGCAGGGAGATGAACAGCGCAGTGTCGGGTTCCTCGTAGATCAGCGCGTCGGTGCCGGCGGTGATGTCTCGACGGTACACGGTGGAAGGGCGACCCTTGTCGGAACGTCCCACCCAGTACAGGTAGCGCCCGTCCGGCGAGAAGCAGAATTCCCCGTGCGCATTGGCGATGTCGTCGACCAGTACGCGTCCGCTGTCGATCTCGCGCACGCGCAGCGAAAAGATGCCCGAGCCGGTGCGGTCGGCGGCCCAACCATACAGGCGCCCGTCCGGGCTGCGCGCCGGTCCGTACCAGCTCAGGGCGTAGTACGCCGCGCCGGCGGCTTCCGCGCCCACGTCCAGCAGCACCTGCTCGCGGCCGCCAGCGGCCGGGCGGCGCAGGTACAGCGGATAGTCGCTGCCGGGCGGGGTGCGCTGGTAATACAGGAACCCGCCCGAAAGCACTTCCACCGGCCCGCCGCGGGCGGCGTCGATTGCATCGATGCGCGCGCCCAGGCGCCGCTGCAACGGCCGCGTCGGCGCCAGCATGGCTTCGGCATAGGCGTTCTCGGCCAACACCTGGGCCTTGATCGGCGGATCCAGCGACGCCGGATCGTGCAGCACCGCCTGCCAGTCGCGCGGACGCAGCCAGGCGTAGTCGTCGATGCGGCGGATCCCGTAGCGGCCGACCTCGACCGGCACCCGGCGCGCCTGCGGCGGCAACGGCCACGGCCCGGACTGCGCCTTGCCCGCGGCCAGCGCCGCCGCGCGCGGCAGCGTCGCGGCCAGCGCCATGCCGCCCATCGCGGCGCAAAAACGTCGGCGTCCGATCATCGTTCCGGTCCCCTTTCCATCCGCTGCGTGTCCATCGCGCCGGCCCTCACAGATGCCAATGCAGGCGCAGGCCGACGGTGCGCGGACGGATCACGAACTCCTGCACTCCGAACAGCGCGTCGTCGCCGTAGCTGAAGGTCACCCCGCGCTTGTCGGCGATGTTGTTCACGTACACGCTCGCCTCCAGGTTGTCGAACCACATCGCGTAGCGCGCGTCGAACTGGCTGAACCCGTTGATGCGCTGGTCGGACTGCTGCAGGTTGGCCGGCGCCTCGGACAGGTAGCGGCCGCTGAGGGTCAGCGACGGGCGGTGCTCGCCTTCCCAATAGTGCGCGACCGAACCCGAAACCTGCTGCTTCGATGCGCCCGGCAGGGTCTGGCCGCTGCGCAGTGGCGGCACCGCGGTGTCCACGTCCTCGGTCAGGCGCGCGTCCAGCCAGGTGTAGTTGGCGCTCAGTTCCAGCGACGGCGTCGGCCGCCACGCGCCAGCGAACTCGAAGCCGTCGATGCGCGCGGTGCCGGCGTTGGTGCCGTAGGTGAAACTGTCCGGCCGCACCAAGCGCACCTGCAGGTCGTCCCAGTCGATCCTGAACACTGTCGCCTCGATCTGCAGGCGGCGGTCGAGCAAGCTGGTCTTGACCCCGAGTTCGTAGTTCCACAGCGAGTCGCTGTTCCAGCCGGCGGGCGTGTCGAAGCCCTCCAGCGGGAAGATGCTGTTGGGGTTGCCGAAGCGGTAGCCCTTCGAAGCCTGCGCGTACAGCAGCGTGTCCGGCGTGGCCTTGAAGCCGAGCGCGACCTTGGGCACGAAGCCGGTCTCGGAGGTGTCGCCCGGCGGGGTCACACCGCCTTCCGGGAAGAACACGCCGAACTGGAAGCCGTCGTTGGCGACCTGGGTGTCGAACCAGCGACCGCCCAGGGTCAGTTTCCAGCGGTCGGTAAAGTTGACGTAGGCCTCGCCGAACACCGCCTTCTCCGAACCCCAGATGCGGCCGTAGGCCCAGTAGTACTTGTCGCCGCGCAACTGGTCCGCGCCCACCTGCGGCAGCAGCACCTGGTAAGCGCCCTCGGCGCCCAGGTCCTCGTTGAAGCGCTTGGTGGTCTTCTGGTACGAGGCACCGAGCAGCCATTCGAACTTGCCGCCGTTGGGCGAGGCCAGGCGCAGCTCGTAGCTGTGGTTGTCGCTGTGGCCGAGCTGGCGGAACAGTTGCGGATCCTGGGTGCCGAGGAAGCCGCCGTAGTACGGGGTGTAGTCGACGTGCAGCTCGTGCTCCTTGCGGTTGAACGCGGCGATGCCGGTCAGCGTGGCGAAACCCAGATCCTGGTCCAGCCGCAGGCTGTGCAGGGTGAAGCGCAGGTCGAAAGACGCCGGCAGGGCCGTGGAACGGGTCAACTCGCCGTAGCGCGTCATCTGGTACGAGGCGTCGTCGGTATCGGTGTTCTGGCGCAGGCTCAACCACGACAGCCGGGTGCTCTCGTTCGGCGTCCATACCAGCGACAGCCGGCCGTCGACCACGCCGACGTCGTTGCTGCCCTTGCGGCCGATCCCGATATTGTCGACGTAGCCGGGTTCGTGGCGCTTGGTGGCCACGGCGCGCAGCGCGAGCTGGTCGGCGACCAGCGGCAGGTTGAGCATCGCCTTCGCGGTGTGGCCCGGGCTCGAGGCATGGCGGGTCTCGCTGACGGAGGTCTCGAACGCGGCGTCGAACTCGCTGGCATCGGCCTGGTTGGCCACGTAGTTGATCGCGCCGCCCAGCGAGGACGCCCCGTAGAGCGTGCCCTGCGGGCCGCGCAGCACCTCGACCCGGTTGACGTCGAAGGTGTCGATGTCCGGGATCACGACCGCGTAGCCGGGTTCGGTCAGCGGGATTTCGTTGAGGTAGTAGCCGGTCGGCCCCTGCCCCTGATCGAGGCCGGCGCTGGTGCCGACGCCGCGGATCACCGCGGTGGAGTTGGCCGCGGGGCCGGCGTTGAAGACCACGCCGGGCAGCTTGCCCAGGTAATCGGCGTAGCTCTGGGCGCCGGCATCGGTGAGCTGCGCGCCGGTGACCACGCTGATGCCGCCGGCGATGTCGCTGGCGCGTTGCTCGCGCTTGTTGGCGGTGACGATGACGGCGTCCAGTTCCTTGGCGTCGGACGACTGCGCGGGTTCCGCGGTGTCGGCGTCCTGCGCCAGCACGGGCACGGCGGCGAGCGGCAGGCAGAACAGACAGCCGATGCGGATGGCGATGGCGAGTTTGCTGGTGCTGAGGCGTGGCATTGTGGATCCCCTATAGGCTGGCTACCCGACGCGTGACGGCAGGCGGTAGAGGTGGAATGGCCCCGGCATCCCCCGGGACGACGCTGCTGGCGATTTCTTGCGTACTCGACTGTCATATGAGCCGCAGGGACAGGAGTTGTCTAATGTTCGTCACGGCCTCGGGGAAAGGCGCAACTTTTTGAATTTCCTTGACTTTCCGCAAGCTCAGTGCAAGAAAGCATGTGTGCGCCGTGCGATAAAAGACAGATTTCGCGCGCCGGCGCCGATGAACTCGCCATCTTCTGTCTCGTTGGATTACCCGGCCTACGGCACTCTTTACCCATGACCCATAACGCCATCGATCGCACCGACCTGAGGATCCTGCAGGTACTGCAGGACGACGCACGGGTCACCAACCAGGCACTGGCCGACCGGGTAGCGCTGTCGCCGAGCGCGTCGCTGCGCCGGGTCCGCGACCTGGAGGCGAAAGGGCTGATTACCGGCTACCGTGCCCACATCGCGGTGGACCGCATCCGCACGGTCACCATCGTGCTCGCACAGATCGCGTTCATACGGCATTCGCTGGACGAATTCAGCGCGTTCGACGACTGGGCGGCGAAGACGCCGGAGGTGTTGGAATCGTGGCGCGTCAGCGGCCAGTACGACTACATGCTGCGCGTGGTGGTCAGCGACCTGCACGACTGGAAGCGGATCATGCTGGCGATGATGAACGGCGGCTTCGGGGTGGAAAAGATCGTCTCCAACTTCCTGATGGACGAGATGAAGTCGTTCAACGGATATCCGCTGACGCCGGCGCCGCCGTCGGCGTGAGCGCCGGCATCAGGAATCCGCGGTCGTTTCCAGTTGCAGCCGCAGCCGTTCGATCGCATCGCGGATGGTCGCGGCCGTCTGCGGACGCCGCTGCAGGCAGCGCGACACCGGGCCGGCGACCACGATCGCCAGTTTTCGCTGCGGCACGGGCAGCGGCAGCGAGACGCCGGCCAGGTCCGGCAGGTATTCGCAATCGCTCTGGTGCCAGCCGCGTCCGGCGGCGGCTTCCAGTTCGGCCTCGACCTCCGCGGCGCCGGCGGGCGTGGTGTCCGAATAACGCTCGAAGCGCAGTTTGTGGTACAGCGCCTGGCGTTCGCCGCGGTCGTATTGCGCCAGCAGCGCGCGGCCGACCGAACTGGCGTGGATCGGAATGCGGTCGCCGATGCGGGCGAAGAAACGCACCGCCTGGGTGGATTCGACCACTTCCAGCAGGCAGGCGTGCGCGCCGGCGCAGGCGCCGATCGCGGTGGTCTCGCCGGTCTCGTGCGCCACTTCCGCCGCCAGGTCGTGCACTGCGGGCGGCAGCGGCTCGGCCGCGGCGGTCGCCTGCGCCAGCGCCAGCCAGCGCGGGCTGGGATAGTAGGCTCGACGCTCGCCGGGCTCGTACAGGAAGCCGCGCTCGGCCAGCGTGCCGACCAGGTTGAAGGTGCTCGAACGCGGCCAGCCCAGGTCGTCGGCGATCTCCGCCAGCGTCGCCGGGCGCAGGCGGCGGGCGAAGTATTCCAGCAGTTCGAGGACGTTGGCGGCCTGGCGGACGTGCATGCGGCTTTCCCTAGGGCCTGTTAACGCCATCAAGGCGGGCCACGTTGTCGTGTCCGGCCGCCAGGTGGTTGAGCGCGGCGCTGCGGCAGGCTGGCCGCCTGTCCAAGCCGCGCGCGGCCGCCTGGCGGCCGGACACGGCAACCCGGAGGGCCGCGCTTGGGTGCGCGCGGTGCTGCGTCATCACTCGGTCACTTATCGACATAAGTTCTCTCATTCTTCCTTGCCCCGCACGCACCCAAGCGCGGCGTGGCCCGCCTTGATGGTGTTAACAGGCCCTAATGCGGACACGGAACTTTACCCGTTGCCGCCGCCGTTCGCGGCCGCCGGCACCCGGACCACACCCTGCCCGACCAGCGCCGCGATCGCTTCCGGCGCGAATCCGGCTTCGCGCAGGATGGCCTCGCCCTGCTCGCCCAGGCGCGGCGCCGGCCGCGTGCAGTCGGCCGGCGTCGCCGACCAGCGCGCGGCCGGGGCCAGCGTGCGCAGGCGGCCTTCGCTGGGATGGTCGATTTCGCGGAAGAAGCCCACCGCGGCCAGGTGCGGGTCCGCGCGCAGGCTGCGCAGGTCGTGCATCGGCATCGCCGGCACGTCGATGCGCGCCAGCGTTTCCAGCCAGTCGGCGGTGTCGCGGGCCAGGAACTGTTCGGCCAGGAAGGCGTAGACGTGATCGACGTGGATCGCGCGGCTGGCGTAGCTGGCGAAGCGCGGATCGCGTTGCGGCAGGTCGGCCATGCCGACCTCGGCCAGGAACGACTGCCAGTGGCGGTCGTTGTAGACCAGCGCGCAGACGTGGCCGTCGCGGGTGCGGTACGGGCGACGCCAGCGCGATAGCAGGCGCGCATAGCCTTCTCCCGGCAACGGCGGTTCGAAGGTGGCTCCGCCCAGGTGGTCGCTGAGCACCAGTCCGGCCATCGTTTCGAACATCGGGATTTCCAGCTTCTGCCCCTGCCCGCTGCGCTGCCGGTGCAGCAAGCCGGCGCAGATATGGCCCAGGGCCACCAGTCCGACCGTGCGGTCGGCCAGCGTGGTCGGCACATAGCGCGGTTCGCCGTCGCCGTTGCCGGCCAGCAGCGCCGACAGCCCGCAGGCGCCCTGGATCAGGTCGTCGTAGGCCGCCAGTCCCGCGTAGGGGCCGTCCTGGCCGAAGCCGCACAGGCCGACGTACAGCAGGCCGGGGAAATCCGGCGCCAGCGTTTCGTAATCCAGTTGCAGCCGCCGCATCGCCTCCGGGCGCAGGTTGTGGACCAGCGCGTCGGCGTCCTTCAGCAGCGCACGCAGCACCTCGCGGCCGGCGGCCTGTTTCAGGTCCAGGCACAGGCTGCGCTTGCTGCGGTTGCTGTTGAGAAAGAGCGCGCCCATGCCCGGGTGCCGGTGCGGTCCGGCCTGGCGCATCAGGTCGCCTTCCGGCGCCTCGATCTTGATGACGTCCGCGCCCATGTCGCCGAGAAACTGGGTTGCGTACGGCCCCATCAGCACGGTGGTCATGTCGAGGATGCGCAGTCCCGCCAGGGGGCCGGCGTTCCCTGCGGAAGCGGACGGCGGCGCGGGGGAAAACCCCACGTGCGCCCGATCGTGTTCAGCCATCGCCCCGCCCTCCGCATCGACGCCTGCTGCCATGCAGCTTGACCATAAAATCACATATGTGCATAAATTATTCCATATTATGAATTATTTTGCGGAGACGCGATGAACGCACACGACACTCCCCTGGCCGACTATCCGCGGCTGTTCATCGGCGGGCAATGGGTCGAACCGCTCGACGGCGGCCAGGCCGAAAGCATCGATCCGGCCACCGGCAAGCCCTGGGCGCGGGTCGCCTTCGGCGGCGCGAAGGACATCGACCGTGCGGTCGCGGCGGCGCGCGAGGCCTTCGACGGCCCGTGGGGACGGATGCCCGGACACGAGCGCGCCGCCCTGCTGCGCAGGTTCGCCGACCTGTACCGCGACCGCGCGCCGGAACTGGCGCAACTGGAATCCCGCGACAATGGCCGCGCCATCCGCGAATCGCGGCTGGACGTGGGCGCGCATCCGCAATGGTTCCACTGGTACGCAGGCCTGGCCGACAAGCTCGGCGGCCACACCATCCCCTTCGACGACAGCGTGCACGCCTTCACCACCCGCGTGCCGATCGGCGTGGTCGGCGCGATCCTGCCGTGGAACGTGCCGCTGATGTCGGCGACCTGGAAGCTCGCCCCCGCCCTGGCGGCCGGCTGCACGGTGGTGCTGAAGCCGGCCGAGCAGACCCCGGTGACTGCGCTGGAACTGGCCAAACTGATCGAGGCGGCCGGCTTTCCGCCCGGCGTGGTCAACGTGGTGCCCGGCGAAGGCGCGGTCGCCGGCGCGCGCCTGGTCGAGCACCCGCAGGTGGACAAGATCGCCTTCACCGGCGAAGGCGCCACCGCCAAGACCATCCTGCGCCACGGCGCGGACACGCTCAAACGCTTCAGCTTCGAACTGGGTGGCAAGTCCCCGCACATCATCTTCGCCGACGCCGACCTGGAACAGGCGCTCAACGCCGCCACCGGCTCGGCCTTCGCCCTGTGCGGACAGAGCTGCGCGCTGGGCTCGCGGGTGCTGGTTGAACGCGCCGTCTACGCGCGCGTGGTCGAGGAGTTCGCGCGCCGCGCCGCGCGGGTGCGGGTCGGCATGCCGCTGGACGAGGCCACCCACATGGGCCCGCAGGCGCACGAGGAACAACTGCGCAAGACCCTTTCCTACATCGACATCGGCCAGGCTGAGGGCGCCGAGCTGGTCGCCGGCGGCAAGCGCCTGCAGGACGGCGCGCTGGCCGGCGGCTACTTCGTGGCGCCGACCGTTTTCGCCAACGCGCGCAACGACATGCGCATCGCCCGCGAGGAGATCTTCGGCCCGGTCGCCGCGCTGATCCCCTTCGACGGCGAGGACGAAGCCGTGGCCCTGGCCAACGCCAGCGACTACGGCCTGGCCGCTGGCCTGTGGACGCGCGACACGGCGCGCGCGCATCGCGTTTCCGCGCGCATCCGCGCCGGCATCGTCTGGGTCAACACCTACCGCTTCCTGCGCTGGTCCACGCCCTACGGCGGCTTCCGCCAGAGCGGCTGGGGCCGCGAGAACGGGCTGGAAGGCATCGAGCATTTCCTGGAGACCCGCACCACCGTGATCAGCGCCACCGGCCGCTTCCCCGATCCCTACGCGCAATAAGGAGACTTCGAGAATGAGACTGCAGGACAAGCTGGCCGTGGTCACCGCCGCCGCCTCGGGCATGGGCCGCGCCGGCGTGCTCAACTTCGTGCGCGAAGGCGCGCGCGTGGCCGCGATCGACATCAACGCCGAGGCGCTGGCGAAGCTGGCCGCCGACGTGCGCGCGGCGCACGGCGCGGACATCGCCACGGTGCAGGCCGACCTGTCGCGCGCCGAGGACGCGCGCGCCAGCATCCACCGCGCCGCCGAGGCGCTGGGCGGCATCGACATCCTGTGGGCGCACGCCGGCGTCCCCGGCCCGGCTTCGGTCGAGGACATGGACCTGGACGAATACCGGCGCGCGATGGACCTCAACGTCACCTCGGCGGTGCTGGCCGCCGGCGAAGTGGCGCAATACATGCGCAGGCGCAGCGGCGGCTCGCTGATCTTCACCTCGTCGGTGTCCGGCCTGGTCGGCTCGATGATGAGCCCGATCTATTCGGCGGCGAAGTTCGCGGTGGTCGGCCTGGCCAAGTCGCTGGCGCAGCGCTTCGCCGCCGACGGCATCCGCGTCAACGTGATCTGCCCGGGCCTGAGCGAAACGCCGATGAAGCAGGGCTTCATCGGCCGCAGCGGCGACCCCGCCGAAGCCGCCGCCAACGAGCAGAAACTGCTGGCCGCGATCCCGATGGGCCGCTTGGGCCAGGCGCAGGAAATGGCCGACGCCGCGCTGTGGCTGGCTTCGGACGAATCGGCCTACGTCACCGGCGTGGCCTTGCCGGTGGACGGCGGCTTCACCTGCCGATGAATCCGCGGCGCCGAACCGCATCCGCCTCGACATGCGTCTTGTCGCCATGAAGCATACGCCGTGCATTGCGACCGATCGTGCTCGCCGCGCTGTGCGCCATCGCCGTCGCCCCGGTGTGGGCGCAGCAGTCCGGCGATGACGACAACGACGCAAGCTGATCATCCAGTTGCCTGATGTCTGCTTCCGGCCGGCCAGGAGCGGATTCATGACTCAATCCGGCGCCCTGCAGCCGAGCGAGCCAAGGCCCAGTCATTCTCCAGCCCCGCACTTTCGGATCAGGTTGATTCCCTCGCGATACGTCATGACCTCGAACTCCGGGAATCGGCGCTTGAACTTGCCCGAGTCAAACAGGTTGTCCTGCTCATAGCGCGGAAGCAGTTCCCGGATCTCCCTCACCTGCGGCGAGAAGATGCCTGCAGCGGCAAAGGCCCACTTGCCGATGACCCTGTACGACACGGGCCTGTCGAACGCTTCGCAAGCCATGGCCACGAACTGCCTGTATGTCGGTCGCTCGTCGCAACAAGGCAGATGCCAAGTCTGCCCGTATGCATCCGGCGCATTCCCGAGCACGGCCAATCCTCGACTTGCGTCGGGGGTCCAGATCAGCGTGCGCCGCGTGTCATCGCGCACCGGGACGCGTGGCGACTTGCCTTGCTTCAACTTGTCGGTGATGAGTGCGTTGGTGAAGCTCTGGGTCTTGCCCGGGCCGTAGAACTCGGGCGCGCGGCCGATGAGCACCGGGATTTCGCCGCGCGCCATTTCCTCCAGCACCATCGTGGCCATGCGCGCACGTACACGGCCTTTGCGCCCGACCGGCGCGAATCCGGTCTCTTCCGTCAGCAGGCGGCCGTTCTGCGGATACATGTAGGTATTGTCGAAGTAGGCGAACTTCGCGCCCGCCGCCCGGCAGGCGTCGAGGGCGTTCTTCAGCATCGTGGGGAACTGCTTTTCCCATAGCTCAGTGTCTGGCGGCAGGCCGGCAGTGAAATAGACGATGCTGCTGCCCTCCACCGCCTTTGCGGTCCGCCCGGCATCGAGCAAGTCTGCCGCTAGGATGGCGTCGGTATCGTTGACTTTACGCGGATTGCGACTGACCAGTCGCAGGTCGTTGGTGTAATTGCGTTTCAACTCGCGCGCCAGTTCGACGGCGATCTGGCCGTTCGCGCCCAATATCGTCTGCATCGCTGTCCTTGTGTTTCGGCATACGCCCCGCATACGGCGCGGGGCGTACCCTTTCGTATCGATTTCGATTATTTCTGCTGCAGGAATGCCAGCAGGTCGGCATTGACTTGGTCGGCATGCGTGGTGGGGATGCCGTGCGGAGCACCCTTGTAGGTATTCAGCTTGCCGTTCTTGACGAGCTTCGCCGACAACACACCCGAATCAGCGTAAGGCACCACCTGATCGTCATCACCGTGGATGACCAGGACCGGGATGGCGATTCCCTTCAAGTCCTCGGTGAAATCGGTCTGCGAGAACGCAACGATGCCGTCGTAGTGGGCCTTGGCACTACCCATCATGCCTTGGCGCCACCAGTTCCAGATCACCCCTTCCGACGGCTTGGCGCCGGGGCGGTTGTATCCGTAGAAGGGACCGGCGGGAACGTCGTAGTAGAACTGTGCACGGTTCTCGGCAACCTGTGCTTGGAAGTTGTCGAACACCTCCTTCGGCGTCCCGCCCGGGTTGCTTTCGGTCTTGACCATCAGCGGAGGCACTGCGCTGATGAGCACGGCCTTGGACACCTTGTCCTGGCCGTGCCGCGCGATATAGCGGACCACTTGGCCGCCGCCGGTCGAATGCCCGACGTGCATCGCGCCGTGGGTGCCGAGTTTTTCGACCACGGCGGCCACGTCGTCCGCGTAGTGGTCCATGTCATGGCCGTCCCAAACCTGGCTGGAGCGGCCGTGTCCGCGGCGGTCGTGCGCGACGACCCTGTAACCCTTGTTCACGAAAAACAGCATCTGCGCGTCCCAGTCGTCGGAACTGAGTGGCCAGCCGTGGTGGAAATGGATGACTTGGGCATCGCGCGGCCCCCAGTCCTTGTAGAAAATCTCGACGCCATCTTTTGTTGTCACCGTAGCCATATGCTGGTTTCCTTGAGTACTGGAAGATGATGAGGAAGTGCGACCTGTTGTCGATGCCCACGCGGGGAGAGCCATGCTTCCGGCCATCGTGGCGCCTCCGATTAGTAAACGACGACGGAGAGCATCGACGTCGGTATCGTCCTGACGAATCAAATCAAAAACATGTTTCACCGTTGGCCTCCTGTCGTACAACGTGGGAGACGGTCCGGCTCCTGTCCGACGCCAACTGCTAAGCCGGAATGCACGGAGCAGGCACATCCATGTTCCCTGTGAGGCTCTTTGGAACCCGTCCCGTTTGACCGACCTGCCACCGTAAGCCTAAAGTTAGCTTTAAGGTCAATACATCTCCGAAGTGCAGTGGCATGAAGATTGGGAAACTTTCCAAGCTCACGGGTCTGACGGCCTCCCGCATCCGCTTTTACGAGAAAGCGGGACTGATCAAGGTCGTCGCTCGACAGGCGAACGGTTACCGCGATTACCCGCACGAAGCGGCGTTGATCCTGGAGATCATCGACAGCGCCCAGCGCGCCGGCTTCTCACTGGAGCAGGTTCGCCATCTGCTGCCACTGGGCGAAGGCAGTTGGGACCATCAGGAACTGCTGGACGCCCTGAGGGTCAAGGTGGCTGAGATCGAGGCGCTGCAAGAACGCCTCAAGCAGAGCAAGGCGCAGTTGTTGGTTGCGATTGAGAGTATTGAGAGCCGACCCGAAGGCATCACGTGTGCGGATAACAAGAAACGGGTGTTGGACCAGCTTCGAAGCAAAGGCGTCGTCTCGGTGAATAGCAAGCCTCCCCGTTCGTAACATGGCGGAAGACTTGACCTTCAAGTTGGGTTGAACCTTACGGTACAGGCCGGAGATTCAGCGGCATCTCAAGGTGATTGCTGATCGATCCTCAACGGAGGTCGGCACAGATGGGCAACAGGGTCCACCGAAGTCGAATTCGGCGCGCACAACGAAGTTTCGGCGACCTGGAAATCGCGCCATGGCGGTCCGATGAGCCAATTGCTGCACGGTCTGGACGCGTCCAGACCGATACGCATGGATGTGGTGAAAGATGCGCAGTTGGTATTGAACATGCCCCGGCCGCTGAAGGTGCTTGATCGCACCTGATACCCATGACGAGGATCCATCGCAAATGACCCGGCGCATCCTTCATGTCGTCAGCAACGTCGCGCACTTCGACGACCCATCTCATCCGACCGGTTTGTGGCTGTCCGAATTGACGCACGCCTACGACCTGTTCGAAGAGAAGGGTTTTGAGCAACGGATTGTAAGCCCCCAAGGAGGCGTTTCGCCCCTGGAACCCCGGGCGCTGAAGTGGCCGCTTCTGGATGCCTCCGCCAAAGCCTGGTTGGAGAGTGAGACCAAGATGGCGCTGCTGTCGAACACGGCGCGCCCCGACGAGATCGACCCGGCGCACTTCGACGCGATCTATTTCGCCGGCGGGCACGCCGTGATGTGGGATTTCCCGGACAGCACCAGGCTTCAGCGCATCACCCGGGATATCTACGAACGTGGCGGGATCGTTTCCGCGGTGTGCCATGGCTATTGCGGCCTCCTGAACACCAAGCTGTCCGATGGCTCGCTGCTGGTGGCCGGACGCAGGATCACCGGCTTTTCCTGGCGCGAGGAAGTTCTGGCAGGCGTCGCAAAGGACATGCCCTACAACGCCGAAGATGAGATGAAACAGCGCGGCGCCATGTACGAGAAGGCATTCCTGCCATTCGTCCCGAATGCCGTCGTCGATGGACGCCTAGTGACCGGCCAGAATCCGGCATCGGCGAAGGTGACGGCCAAACGGGTGGCCGAACTCCTGTGACCACTTTGGGTCGGAAGCTACTGTTCAGCGCACTGTGCAATGCCTGATCAAACAATCGGCGGCCCGATCATCCTGGATCGGCCTACTGATGCGTTCGTATTGGCGCACGCAATGCGAACCGCGTCCGCGGCCATGCGCTACGGGCGCAGCCGCCGTAGCGCCAGCAGCATTGCCGCCGCGATCAGTGCGCCCGATCCCATCGTCACCGACACCGTCAGCAGCGCGCTGCCGCCGGCGAACAGCGCGCCGGCCAGCACCGGCCCCAACGCCGAGCCGCCGCGGCCGACGCCGATCACGAAACCGATGCCGCTGGCGCGCAGCGCGGCCGGGAAGGCTTCCGCCAGCACCGGGTACAAGCCAACCACGCTGGCGTTGGTGAAGAAGCCGGCCAGCGCGGCGACCGTCGACAGCCAGAACAGGTCGCGCGGCGCGACGCCGTAGGCGGAAATCGTCGCGAACGAGGCCAGCATCGCCGCCAGCACCAGCGGCCGCAGCCGCAACCGCTGCGACACCAGGCCGATGCACAGCGCGCCGAGCAGGCAGCCGACGTTGGCGCTGACCAGCACGCGGCCGGCGCTGGCGGCGTCGAAGCCCATGTCCGCCACGATCTTCGGCGTCCATTTCTGGATGAAGTAGAACGCCATGATCTGCGCGAAATACGCGACGGTCAGCAGCACCGTGGGCCGCGCGTAGCCGGGCGAGAACAGCGCCAGCAGCGACGGCCGCTGCGCGCGCGGCGGCGGATCGGGCAATGCCTGCAGCGCCGGCAGCCGCAGCCGCTGCAAGGTGCGGTTGATCCGGTCCAGCGCGCCGGGCGGGCGGCGCGCGACCAGCGAATCGATCGACTCGGGCAGCAGCGCGAACGCCAGCGGCAGCAGCAGGGTTGTGGCCGCCGCGCCGACCAGGAACACCGAGCGCCATTGCCCTGTCCGCTCCAGCAGCGTCGAGGCGATGATCCCGCCGACGATGGCGCCGGCCGAATAGCCGGCGATGTTCAGCACCATGTTGAGGCTACGACGCCTGTCGCTGGAGAACTCGGCGACCATCGCGCTGGTCGAGGACAGCATGCCGCCGATGCCCAGTCCGGTGAACAGCCGCGTCGCCGACAGCAACGGCACGCTGCTCGCCTGCGTGGACAGGAACATGCCCAGCGCCATCGCGACCAGGCACCCCAGGATCACCGGCCGCCGGCCGACGCGGTCGGCGAGATTGCCGATCAGCACCGAACCGGCCGCCATGCCCAGCAGTTCCATCGACAGCACCACGCCCAGGGTGGCGCGGTCGATGCCCCACTCGGCGGCGATGCCCGGCGCGGCGAAGCTGATCGCCAGCACGTCGAAGCCGTCCACCGCGTTCAAGGCGATGCACAGCGCGACGACAACGACCTGCAAACGATGCATCGGCGCATGGCCGATGGCTTGGCGTGGGTCCATGTCCGCCCCTCCAGGGAACGGAGGAATTGAACTACGGCCGCCGGCCGATCGCGGTTCCATTTCGGGTAAGCGGCGGCGGATTACGGGTAACTGCGCCGGCACCGCGAGCAACCGGCGCGATCCGGTCGTCGATATCGGTCTTCTAACAGTCCCGGCGCCGTATCCGATCTACGACCACAGCGCCTGGCCATACGCGGGAAAATGCATCCGAGCCATCGCCGGTACCGCGAAAAACCACCGATACGAGGCGCAATTACTGTGGCGTGTAGGTCAACACCACGAAGCTATCCGGATGGTAGGCGATCGCCGCCTCGCCGTTGGCGTCCGGCGCGCTGCGCGTGAAGTCCGCAGCGACCACGTACAGCTTGCCGTTGCGCGTGTCCAGGTACATCATCCGCGCACCCGGGCGGGTCGATACCGTACCGGCCAGCGAGTAGCTGTCCGGTCCTTCCTGGCGAATCACCGTCAACGTGCCTTCGTCGTTCGAAGTCACAATGCGTTTGCGTTGCTCGTCGATCCCCATGCCATCGACGTCGACTCCGATGGGCAGGCTGGCGACGACGCGACCGCTGTCCGCATCGAGCGCGAAGAACATCGGGTTCCCGCCCGCACAGGCGCCGAGAATGCGATTGTCGTGCGCCTGGTAACGGACCTTCGAGACGTTGCACGGCGCGGTCCAGCGGGTTCGCTCCGCCAGCGTCTTCGAATCCAACACCAGAATCAGGCTGTCCTTGCGCGCCGGCGCGAACAGGCGACCCCTGCCGTCGGCAGCCGGATCGTCCATCTTCCGGAACGGGAAAGTCCGGCTGCCGAGCAGCTTGCCGCTGGCCGCATCCAGCGTATACCAGGTCGACTCCTTAGGCCGCGTGCCGACGATGGCGTGAACGCGCCTGGTGAAGGGGTCGTAGATGGCGCTGTTGATGCCGCCGTTGCCGTCCAGTTGCAGCCGTGCGATGGGCTTGAGCGAATCCAGCTCGAAGCTGAGGAACGAACCATCGGTCATGGCCACGTAGCCGCGGTTGTATTCCGGCAACAGCAGCGGCCCGTTGGCGCCGATGGAGTTGCCCACGGTGGCGATCGCCTTGTTGGCGTCCACGTCGAACACGGTCAAGCCATCCTTGCCGCGCGCCAGGAACAGCCGGCTGCCGCCCGGCTCCATCTTGATGTAATCCCAGCCGCTGTCGGTGCTGGGCAATTCGGCCATGGCGGTGTGCGCATACAGCAGGTCGGCGGCACGGCAACCGACGGCGATCGGCCCCAAGACCGCGAGCAGGCCGGCGAGCGCGGCGGCGACAAAACGTGGATGGCGCATGGCTGCTTTTCCTTCAACGCTGTTTGCATGTACAGGGGGAATGCCCATTGCCTTGGAACGGCGCACCGCAATCGTCGTCATGGTCGCTCGGCCTGATCCGCGAGGCGCACCGGCCTCATTCGGGGGTGGCGAGTTGCAATGCGAGGTAGCCGAACGCAGTCGCCCGGTCTTCCAGCGCGTTGTGCAGATCGCGGCCGACCGATACGAGCAGCGCGCTGCGCGGCCCCAGCGCGAAACGCCCGCCGAAGTTGACCGCCACGGCGTTGCGGCCCAGCGACGAATCCGATTCGCCGTGAACCTCGGCCATCAGTTCGGCGCCGTCCCGGACCTCCCTGCCGAGAACGATGCCGCCGGCCCAGCCGTCGCCACCGCGGGTGCGGAAATCGTGCCCGACCTCCGCGCCGAAAACGAAGCTTCCGAAATCCCGCTCCAACTCGAGCGGAAGGAAAAAGTCCGTACCGTCCTCGGCCAACCCCCGCCGTACCGAGCCCGAGCCCGGATTGCGGAATTCCAACTGCGGATAGGTCGAAACGACCCAACCCTTCTCGCCGGCGTCGAAGAAACGCCATTTGACGCCAACCATCGAATTGCCCGGGCCGGACCGGGTGTCTTCCTCGTGCTGCATCACCCACGGCACCTCGTACTTGAGCTGGATGGTTTCGCCGACACCGTAGTTGATGTCCAGCAACGGCGTTTCGCCTTCCCAAACGTCTGCGCTATGCTTGCCGGTGAACGCGATGTTGACCTCCCAGTTGCCGGGGCCGGGACTCCGGGATCGTCGGTGATCATCGGCGGCCCCGCCTGCGCGCATGCGGTTCCGGGAACGGCGGCCAGGACGGCGAGCGCCAGCAGGCGGCGCATGGGCCCCACGGATGCAATATGCCGGGAAGAAGCCGTCGATCTTGTGCTCATCGGAAGATCGCCTCCGGTTTCCGTAGTTCCGGGTTCGTGAATGAATCCCCGTCGCCGTTCGATTGCGAATGCCGGGCGGCGGCATGGCAAACCAAACTTTCGGCGCCAGTAATAGATGAAAGCCACAACCCCGTCCAGAATAAACAGCGGATGCGCAGGGAATCGCAAGCCATTGATAACGAAATTAAATTCAAAATAATCCTGCAATAAACACGGAGCCGAAACGGGAATTCCGCAGGATATGCGGTAGCCGAACCGAACTTCGGCAGGTGCTTTAGCGCAGAAGACCCTCTCCAGTTCCCCGATGCAGAAAATGAATCACTTCGACGCTCATCCGCTGGAACCTTCGCGTCCATAACGAACATCGCAGAAACGCCTGCATGGGCGATCCTCGGAAGCAGTTCGAAACCGCATCGATGCGATTCCCTCGCCTGCCTCACTCAGAACGCAAAAAGAACCTGGGCTCTCCAGCGCGGGCCGCTTTGATTGCGCGTCAGTAGCCCGGAACGTTTGCGGTCGATATCGGTGTCGCTGTAGCCAATGGAGTATTCCCGGGAACCATGTTTCGCGACGACGCGCAGGTCGATATTGGCGTAGTCGCCAATGGCGCGGTTGCTGAAATCGTAGCGGCCGGCAGTGGCCAGCACGA
The DNA here is from genome assembly GCA_047601245.1 of Pseudoxanthomonas sp. GTDB lineage: Bacteria > Pseudomonadota > Gammaproteobacteria > Xanthomonadales > Xanthomonadaceae > Pseudoxanthomonas_A. The sequence goes on along the minus strand of JASGJU010000002.1, from coordinate 624,571 downwards.
GAACCTGCACGCCGTGCGGCTTGGCGATCGGCACGCCGAGATTGGCGTAGCCATAGGTCGAATGGCCGCCCTGGAAATAGTCCCATGAGTAGTAGCCCCCTGCACCGAGGCGCATGATGCCGAAGTCGTAGGACACGGAAGCCGTGATCTCCTGGAAATCGAGCGACTGCGTATCCGATGGACGTTGCCGGTACAGATAACCCGTATTGATGCGCGTCTTCCCGATTTTCTTCGCCCAGCCAAAGAACCAGTCGATCTCGGCATTCGCATCGGCCTGCGATCCGAGATCGATGTTGCCGGCCCATATGCCGGCGAAGGCGCCGCTGTCATGGCTCATCTTGATTTCGGCGGTGATGGACGGTTTCCCGGCGGTCAGCGATTGGCCGCGCCAGACGTAGTCGGTGGCGAGGATGGCTCCCCCATTCCATTGCACGGCCCTGTGCGGCTCGCCAGCCGACGCGGCGGCGGGCTGGCCGAGCGAGGCAAGGCAGGCCAAGGCAAGCATTCGTCGTTTCATGGCTGCAACCTATCGGCCGGGAGGCAACCGTTCTTGGCCGAAAGGGTGCGCCGGTTAACCGGAAAGGTTGGCTTCGAATCGGGTTCGCGAAAGCGACGGCGCGGACCCGGGACCCGTTTCGGCTAAGTCGCCGCCCCGATCGGCATCCCCGCTACGATGCCTGGCGGCTACGCTCGCAACACCCTCCCACGGACAGGTCGGCCCCTTGGCAACCACTTCCCCAGCCTCCCCTGCCAGCGCGCGCGATTGGCTCGAACGGCTGGTGGCGTTCGACACCACCTCGCGCAATTCCAATCTCGAACTGATCGAAACGATCACGGCATGGCTTGACGGACTGGGCGTACGCTCGTCGCGGGTGACGGACGCGGAAGGCGGGAAAGCCAACCTGCTGTTCTCCATCGGTCCCGAAGTCGCCGGCGGCGTTGTGCTGTCCGGGCACACCGACGTCGTGCCGGTCGACGGGCAGGACTGGAGCAGCGACCCCTGGACGCTGTCGGAGCGCGGAGGGCGGCTCTATGGCCGCGGCACCGCGGACATGAAGGGCTTCCTCGCCGCCGGCCTGTCGCGGGTGCCCGCGATGCTGGCGGCCGGACTCAGGCGGCCGGTCCATTTCGCCTTTTCCTACGACGAGGAAGTCGGCCTGCTCGGCGCGCCTTCGCTGATCGAGGCGATCACCGCCAGCGTGCCCGAGCCCGGCCTGGTGATCGTCGGCGAACCGACCGGGATGCGCATCGTCGACAGGCACAAGGGCATCATGGGATTGCGCACCACCGTGCGCGGCCACGAGGCGCATTCCAGCCAGACCCACCTTGGCGTCAGCGCCAATGCCGTCGCGACCCGGCTGATGTCGCGGATCGTGGAGATCGGCGATCGCCTGGCCGCCGCCGCACCGGCTGCAAACGGCTTCGAGCCGCCGCATACCACCGTCACCATCGGACTGATCCACGGCGGTACCGCGGCGAACATCCTCGCCAGGGAGTGCACTTTCGTCTGGGACATCCGCTCACCCTCGCCGACCGAGGCGCGGGCGGTGTACGACGAGGTCGAAACCTATGCCGCACAATTCGAATCCGCCATGCAGACGCGCTTCCCGGCGTGCGGCATCACCACCGAGATACTCTCCGACGTGCCGGCGCTGACCGGCGCGGGCAACGCGCCTGCGCTGGAGCTGGTATCCCGGCTGACCGGCGCGTCCGATCGCGAAGCCGCATCCTACGTCGCGGAGGCGGGGCTGTTCGAGCGCGCCGGATTCCCGACCGTGATCTGCGGGCCCGGCTGGATCGCCCAGGCGCATCAACCGGACGAGTACATCGAAACAAGTCAGCTTACCGCCAGCGAGGCGTTCATGGACCGCCTTGTCGAAGAGCTGTGCAAGTGAACGGCGCGGCCGCCAACGCTTCCGAGCGGATCGTCGGCGGCCGCGGCTGGGTGCTTGGCGTACTGACCCTGATCTATCTCACGAACTTCATCGACCGCCAGATCCTGGCGATCCTGCTGCCGCAGGTGAAAGCGGAGTTCGACCTGACGGATACCGAACTGGGGCTGCTGGTGGGACCGACCTTCGCCTTCTTCTACGCCATGATGGGGGTGCCGCTGGCGTTACTCGCCGACCGAATCAGCCGTCGCCGGCTGATCGCGGTCTCTCTGGCCCTGTTTTCGGCAGTGACGATCGCATGCGGCCTCGTCGCGCAGTTCTGGCAACTGATCGTGGCGCGGATCCTGACCGGGGTGGGCGAGGCAGGCACCGGGCCCGCCTCGCAGACGATGATCACCGATCTCTATCCGCCGGAAAGGCGCGCGCGCGCCCAGGCCGTGTACGCCACCGGCGCCAACCTTGGCGTGCTCGTCGCATTCGCCGCCGGCGGCGCGATCGCCCAGGCCTGGGGCTGGCGCATCGCCTTCATCGTCGCCGGCGTTCCGGGACTGGCGCTCACCGCGGTGCTGGCGGCGACCGTGCGCGACCCGCCGCGCGGCGCGAACGATCCCGCCTTTCAGGAAGGGATCTCGCCCGGGAGCGCGCCGCCCTTCGGCGCGGTGGTGCGCCAGCTCTGGCGCAGTCGCGCCTTCCGGTACACCGCGCTGGGCGCCTGTTCGACCTGCTTCACCGCCTATGCGCTGGGCGGCTTCTTCCCGATGTTCCTCGCCCGCAGCCACGCCATGTCGACCGCCGAGATCGGCGGCGTGATGGCCTTGATCATGGGCGTCTGCGGCGGCCTGGCGACCTACGCGGCCGGCCATCTCGCCGACCGCTTCGGGCGCAACGACCAGCGCTGGTATTCCTACATCCCCGCGCTTGCCGCATTGCTTCCCTTGCCGCTGGCGCCCGTCTGCTTCCTCGCAAAAAGCACCGGCGTCGCCTTGGCGGCGGCGATCGTTCCGCTGTCGCTGACCGCCGCGTTCATCGGACCGACCGTCGCCGTCGTCCAGCGCCTGGTGCCGTTGCGCAGCCGCGCCACCGCCGTCGCGATCCTGATCCTGATCGACAACATCGTCGGCCTGGGCCTCGGTCCGCAGTTCGTCGGCATCGCCAGCGATTTGTGGAAGCCGGCCCTGGGCGGGGATTCCCTCCGCTACGCCATGCTCGCCGCGATGGCCGGTTCTGCCGTGTCGGTGTTCGGTTTCGTCATGGCGGCACGGCATCTTCGCGCCGAGATCGACGTACGCAAGTCCGCCTCCCCGGCGCCGGCATCGAATGGATAAGGCTCCGCTCTGATCTGCCAAGCGGCGTGGAACGACTTGCATCAAGGTCGTCGCAAGCCGGGGAGAAGACGTCGAGGCCGACAGTCGACAGGAACCCTCCGGGGCTGATCGGGAAACGCGCGCCACAAGCCGGCGATCCTGCACACCGCAGGCCGTTCGCCGGAACAGGTCGTACCGATCATGCCAGCGTCAAATTTCAATTGGATGTCGATTCGCCGCCTCGCCCGACCCGCTTCCACTCCACCGCCAGGAGTTTCCATGAACGCTTCCATTCAACGCGCCGTCGCCCTGCCCCGATTTTCCCTGCTGGCCCTGGGCCTGCTGGCCGCGGTCCGCGCCCATGCCCAGACCGCCGATGCCGCTGCATCGAACGCCCAACCTGCGGAACTGGACAGGATCCTGGTCGTCGGCCAGCGCGCCAGCCGCGTCAGCAACGGCGCGACCAATCTCGACCTGGACATCAAGGAAACCCCGCAGTCGATCAGCGTGGTCGCCCGCGAACAGATGGAGCAGTTCGGCGCCGACAGCCTCAACGATGCGTTGCGCCTGGCCACCGGCATCCAGGTCGAGGAGGTTTCGACCAACCAGACCCAGTTCCTCGCACGCGGCTTCGAGATCAGGAACACGCAGATCGACGGCGTCGGCCTGCCCAACGGCTGGGGCATCGTCACCAATGCCATGGACGCCTTCGGCTTCGAGAAGCTGGAAGTGATCCGCGGCGCCAACGGCCTGCTCACCGGCGTGGGCAACGCCGCCGGCACCATCAACTACGTGCGCAAGCGCCCGACCAACGAGGCGCAGGGACAGGTGGGCGTCACGTTCGGTTCGCACGACCGCCGCCGCATCGAGGCGGACTACTCCACGCCGTTCACCGAAGACGGCGCATGGGCCGGCCGCGTGGTGGCCGCGCGCGAGGACAGCGACTCCTATCTCCGCGACTTCGAGAGCGACCGGACCTACCTCTACGGCGTAGTCGACGGACAGGTCGGCGAGAACGGCACGCTGGCGATCGGTTATTCCCACCAGCGGGCCAATACCAGCGGCAACATGTGGGGAACGCTGACCTTCGTGAGCAACGACGGCAGCCAACTGGAATGGGACCGCGGCGCCTCGACCACGCAGGACTGGACGTACTGGAACTCGACCACCGATGCCGGGTTCGTCGAATATACCCACCAGCTCACGGATCGCTGGGAACTGAAGGCGTCCTACAACTACCGCCTCTACGACCACGACTCGCAACTGTTCATGGCCTACTCCCCCACCGGCCTGGACCCGGCCACCGGCGAGGGCCTGGTGGGCTGGGCCTACAAGAGCCCGTACAAGACCACCGCCCATCTGGGCGACATCACGTTGAAGGGCCGCTTCGACCTGTTCGGCCGCGAACACGAGGCCATGCTCGGCGCGAGTACGGCCAGGAGCGAAGGGACGGACTACTACCATCCCACGGACTTCAGCGGCCCGGCTTTCGGCTTCCTGCCCGGTTTCCCCTATGCCGGGAACGCGATCCCCGAGCCGGTCTGGGGCGAACGCACCGTCTACACCACGCTGAACCAGCGCCTGACGCGCGTGTTCGGAGCGACCCGGCTGTCGATGACGGATCGCTTCAAGGCCATCGTCGGCTTCAACTGGGCCGAATACCAGCGCGACGGCTCCGACGACGCCGGCGCGCACTTCGACCAAACCGAGAAGAACTTCGCTCCGTATGCCGGATTGACTTTCGACTTCACCGACAAGGTGCTCGGCTACGTCAACTATTCGTACATCTTCCAGCCGCAGGAGCAGCTCGACTACGACCGCAAATACATCGACCCGAGCAAGGGCGTGAACTACGAAGCCGGAGTCAAGGCCGAATGGCTGGACCGGCACCTGCTGACGACGCTGGCCTGGTTCAGCGCCAAGCAGGAAGGCCTCGCCACCTATGGCGGCACCCGCTTCATGGACGGCTATGCCTTCGGCTACTACACCGGCGTCGACATCGAATCCAAGGGTTTCGAGCTGGAGGCCACGGGCAAGCTCAACGAGTACGTCGATCTCCTGTTCGGCTACACCCGCCTGAAGATGGGCGGAGACGATGGAAGCAAAACCTACAGCTGGGTGCCGCGCCGCACCTCCAACCTGGCGCTCAGCGTACGCGTGCCTGGCTACACGGCGCTGTCCTTCGGCATCGGCGGGCGCTGGCAGAGCGCGATGTCCAACACGGACAGCTTCAACGGCTACGCCGTGCACCAGGACGGCTACGCGCTGCTCAACGCGTTCGCGGCCTGGGACATCACGCCTGACGTCACGCTACGCGCCAACGTCGACAACATCGCCGACAAGAAGTACATCAACAGCCTGTATTCGGTCAGCTACTACGGCGCCCCGCGCGAATACGCCCTCAACCTGAGTTGGCGCTTCTGACGGGCATGGCCGGCCGCCCCCGTCACAAGGGGCGGCCGACATTTCCTATTGGCCGGGAACGCAACGCGGGAACGACCGCGCCGCCGCATTCCCGGCGCCCTGCGTTACGGCGCCGGGTCCGTTTCGCCCACCCACCGCTTCAGCCGCTGCGGCACATGCGGATCGAGCGCGGGATGGCGCTCGATCGCGCCGTCGACGCCAGCGGCGTCGCCATCGCGCAGGTGCGCATCCAGGAAGGCCAGGACCAGATCGCCGATTGCGCTCAACGCCTCGCCGCCGTCGATCTCGCCGACGCGATCCGTCCGCTTCGGGCCTTTCAGCAGGGCCACCATGTCGGTGAAGCCCATGTGGCGGGCGCCCTTCAAGCGAACGCGCACCACATCGCGATCTTCGCCCGCATTGCTCCAGGGTTCGTAAGCGAGATCGTTCGGACTGAAATCCTCTTCCTGCGGCTGGCCCTTGAACAGGCTGTAGCGGGTCCAGTCGCTCAGCATCAGCAGTAACGGCCGCCCGACCGGCCGGTCGTAAAGGTCCGGATCGAAATTCTGTCCATCGAGATTCACCGCCGCACGACAGGCGGTCGTCAGCTTGCAGCTCGTCGCCGCAGTGGCGCCGCCGAAGGACATGCCGGCAAAAGCCAGGCGGCTGCGGTCGGCGTATGCCAACGCACCGCGCAGGGCCTGCGGCTCGTCGCCTTCGACGATGGCCCGGGCGACGGCCAGCGTGTCGTCGCGCCATTCGGCGAAGGAACGGCCGATCCTTGTTCCGGGAAGGGACTCGGCATATTCGGCCAGCGCCTGGCGACGCACGGCCAGGTCCGCCCCTTCCACCAGAATGTCCAATGCCTTCGCAAGCCGCGGATCGTCGCCATCGCTGGCCAGCCGAGTCGCAATGATCCGCCCATCCTCCAGACGCACGTCCGCGGAGTCCGTCGGATGCGCGATCGACACCACGATGTAGCCATGGCTGGCCAGGCGCAGGGCAAGCGCGCTGTTCTGCTCCGGGTACAACAGGAAGCCGTGGCTGAAAACCACGACCGGGAACCCATGCGGACGCCGCGCGGCCGGCGCCCCCGGCCGCATCGCCACGCGCGCGGCCGCCAGGGCTTGCAGTTCGTCTTCGGCATAGCCGAAATTCCGCGCGAGGGCCGGCAGCCTCACCTCGGCCACTGCGCCATCCATGTAGGCCGCATCCCCGGCCGCGCGGCCGGCGGCCGGATACCACACGACCGCAGGCAAGCGTCTCGGTCCGCTGGCGGGATCGGCGGCGTCGAGCCGCCGCGACGGGTCGACAAATTCGGCCCTGGCTACGCCGACGGCGTACTTGCCATCGGGCGCCGGCAATGCCGGCATCGAGGCCGCCGTGGCCGCAACCCACGCCGCGAAGGCGACGGAAACGAACGCATGCGCCATCGTCAGGCCCCGATGGCAGTGCGTGAATCGAAGCGGAACGTTCTCGGTTCAAGGGGGGCTGCCGCTGGCGATACGCTGGCGTTGTCGTTCGATGGCATTGGGAGTCCTCATCGGATTTATGCGTCGCCCCGATTGCAGGGCGACGATGGATGGAACCGCCGACACGAATCCGGTTCGCCGCGGCGAATCCGGCATCCGGGCGGCGGCTAGTTCACAAGCAGTTCCTCGGCGAAAGGCGGGACCGGGTTCGTGCGACCGCGCGGCAGTTCCGCAAGCGCGCCCTGCAGCGCCATTGCGCGCACCAGGGTCGGGCTCGAACCGAACGCCGACTTGAATGCGCGCGTGAAGCTTCCGGGGCATTCGTAGCCGCACTCGATCGCGATGTCGATCATCGGCATGTCGCTCTTGCTGACCAGCACCATCGCCTTCGACAGCCTGACCTGCTTGTACACCTGCCCCACGCTGCACCGGAACAGCGTCTGGAATCCGGATTGCAGCTTCTTGATCGTCATGCCGACGACGGCGGCGAGTTCGGCCACGCTCAGCGGTTCGTCGAGGTTCTCCTCGATGATCTGCCGGGCGAGCCTGACCTTCCCGATGTCGGCGCGCCGCAGCACCGGCCCGTCGGCGTCGATGCCGTCGGCATACGACTGGATCACTGCGCACACGATCTCGATCGATTTCGCGACCAGGTAGAGCCGCCGCAGTTCGCCCTCATAGGGGCACTCGAACGCCTGGGTCGCCGCGATGCTCGCGCCGCTGCCCAGCGGCACGTGGCACAGGCCGGTCGGCGTCCGATGCTGTATGTAATCGCGGAAAATCGCCGGCAGCGCATGGACATCCATGCCGAGGACATCCCGGATCCGGTCGCACCGCAGGAAGATCGAGACGTAGCGCAACGACTGCTGCGGCTCATACACGGTATGCACCGCATTGCCGCGCGAAAGGCCGAAGAACGTGCAGAAGCCGTGCGCGAGATCCTCGCCCGCCGGGTCGCCGCCAACGGAAATCGTGCTTCGCCCCTCGATCATGGCGCAGAACACCAGATGGTCGTCGTGGCGGTGCGAGCGCGAGATCGGGCACGCGGCGCGGAAATCGACCACCGCCATCGAGAGGGCGTCGTTCAGTTGGTGGAACTCCCAGCCGCCATTGCCCACGGCCTCGTCGTAACGATGCCGGAAACCGTGTCCCGAGGCGAGCGGCTCGCGCCAGCCCTCGAGCGCGGTCTCGCCGCGCCAGTGGGCCGCATCCGCTGGCTGTCCGGCGCAACCCAGCATTTCCTCTATGGTGCGATCGTTGAGAATCATCGGACATCACCTCGTGCTGGCTCGAACTGCGGATACCCGACGGCAAGGCGTCGGAGAAACGGTCATGGCCGTCCGGCGTGCTTCTGCTTCGCGGCATTCTTTGCGCGCCACCGGTCGGCCTTCTCCAGCCATTGCGCGGCGGTGACCGGGCCGGTCGTCCTGGTATCCCGGTGCCATGCGACCATTTCCCGGATGTAGAAGAAATACGCAGGGCCCGATGGAATGCCCAGTTCCTCCGCCTTGGCCGCCATCGCCTCATTCTGTTCGGGCGTTGGCGGGGTATTCGGGACTGGCTTGAGCATCAGCACGTCCCAGTCGTCCCCCTCCTCATGGAAATAAAGCTGGATCGGCGGCTGTCCGCCCGCCTCCGACATCTTGTCGGCCTTGGCGATCTCGCGCACGAATTGCTCCGCCTTGCCGGGAGCGAGCCGGAATATCTCGAACCACGCCTCCGGCATGGGTTTCTCGACCGACGGCCGCCCGTCCTCCGGCACCGGCGTCTGGGCGGCCGCCTCGGTGGCGAACATTGCGGCCGTCAGGACGAAACAGATGCTTTCGATGCGTTTGCGCATGCAACGACGACTCATCACGACCTCCTCATTCCTGCGATACAACCGGGTGCGGGGAAAAAAGAACCCATTCGGACGCGGCAATCTTCAGGGCGGGACGACGCTTCAACGACCCATTCCGCGCTGCCACTGCGCGATGTGCGTGGCGCGGTGCCGCTCCACCTGCGGATGCCGGGCGGCGGCGGCATCGATATCCGCGCCGCGCCGCGCCACGTAACGGTCGAGGAAGGCCACGACGATATCGCCCACCGCGGCAGCGGCCTCCGCTCCCGGCGCCGGCCCGAATATGCCGTCGCGTACCGGATCGCGCGCGGTCAGCGCCAGATCGGTCATGCCCATGTGCTTCACGTCCGGAACGCGGTAGCGGTAGACGTCTTTCGCCGCGCCCGCCTCTTCCCAGCGTTCGTAGGCGTAGTCGTAGGGTGTGAATACGGTGCTGGGATCGCCCATGTCGGGATAAAGGTGCCAGTCGGCCTGTACCAGCAGCAGCGGCGCCCGCATCCGCGCGTCGTAGAGCTTTTCGTCGTACTCGAACCCGTCGATGTTGACCACGGCGCGGCAACGCCGGTCGATCCGGCAGGCGGACGCGGAAGTCGTGCCGCCGAACGACATGCCGCCGTAGGCAAGGCGGCGCATGTCCGTCGCGCGCACGATCGGCAGCGCTTCGAGCGGGACTCGCCGCGCGGCGACGGCGTCGGCCAGCGCCAGGATGTCAGCGCGCCAGCGTTCCAGGCTCAGCATGATCCGCGTCCCGTGCTGCGTTCCCCAGAAACCGGGCAGCGCGGCGATGCGCGCGGCATGGTCCGGTCCCTTCAGGAAGGCATCGATCTTCTTCATGTCGATGCCCTCCCCTCCGTCGCTCATGTCGGTCGGGAGAACGCCCACGCTGGAGGGAAGGTCGGCGGCGTCGCCGGGATGCGCCAGCGAGAGCACGACATAGCCATGCGCCGCCAGCCGCTCCATCAACGCGCTGTTCTGCCGCGGATACAGGAAATAGCCGTGGCTGTAGATGAGCAGCGGGAAGCGGCCGCGGGCCGCCGCCGCGCCGGCGATGGCGTGGGTCGGGGCCGCCGCGACCCGATCGAACATCGCCATCGGCCACTGCATGACGCGCGCCAGCGACCGCAACTCGACGCGCTGTTCTTCCGCATCCAGGTAGGGCGCGCGCGGGCCGGCCGCAGACGCCGCCGGATACCACGCGACGACGTGCAGCGTCGGCCCGACGGGGGGCTTCACCTCGAAGCGCAGCGTGCCGATCGGATGGGCGCCGCCCGGATCAGGCAAGGCGAAATCGCGCAATTGGTAATCGGCCGGCACCTCCGGCTCGGCGCAAACGCCGTCCACCGCGATCGCGCCGAGCGACGCCAGCAGGAGAAGCAGCGACGAACCTCCGCGCCGCAGACGACTCGATGCCACGGATGCCTGCATTGGATGCCCCCTGCGCAATGGACGGCGCGCTCCGCGGGATGGCCGCGGCCCGATCCCTCGTCCCGCAAACCGGACGGGATGCCGGAACCTCGGCCAGTAATAGGCAAAACCCGTCATCGCGTCCACGCTGCGTCGCGGCAATGGACTTTGCGCCAAATGCCTGAAAGTCCTCGGCATTCCGTCACCGCCTCCGCAACCGGAACGGAAATCCCGGGGAAATTTCGCAGAATCTGCGGCAGTTGCCACGAACTTCCGAAGCCGCTGCAGCAAGGCGGCGCCCGCGTCCATTCCTGACCGGGAGGCGGCGCGGGCTTGCGACGCGTCAGTGCGCCAGTGCGTCGATGTCGCCGAACACCGGTTTGCCGTCGAACAGGGTCAGCAGCACCTTCGTCTTCGCTATCTCGTTGGCCGGAATCGCGAACAGGCCCTGGTCCAGCACGATCAGGTCGGCGCGCTTGCCGGGAGAGATCGAACCGGTCAGTCCATCCTGGTGGTTCACGTAGGCGACGTCCAGCGTGTACGCGCGGATCGCCTGTTCCAGCGCGACCCTTTCCTTGGCCAGCAGCGGTTCGGCGTCGCGCGCGCCGGGCGCGATGCGGGTCAGCGCGACCTCGATGCCTTCCAGCGGATTGGCCGAGGCCACCGGCCAGTCGGAACCGTAGGCCAGCCGCCCGCCGGTCGAGAGGATGCTGTTGGCCGGATAGATGTACTGCGCGCGGCGCGGGCCGATGTGCTGGATCGTCAGCCGCATGTACGGCTCGTCGCAGGCCCACAGCGGCTGCAACACCGCGGTCACGCCCAGTTCGCCGAAGCGCGGCTGGTCGGCCGGATCGACCACGTTGAGGTGCGAGATCATGTGCCGGTGGTCGCTGGCGCCGTTGCGTTCGCGGGCCGCGGCCAGCGCGTCCAGCGCCTCGCGCACCGCGCCGTCGCCGATGGCGTGGAAATGCACCTGCATGCCGTGCGCGTCGATCCGGGCCACGGCCTCGTCCAGTATCGCCTTCGGGATCTGGGTGCGGCCGCGGTCGTCGCTGCCTTCGTACGGCGCCAGCATCGCGGCGGTGTGCTGCGGAATGACGCCGTCCAGGTACAGCTTCACGCTGTTGGCGTTCAGGCCGTCGCCGCGCGCGCGCTCGGACGCGCGGAACAGCGATTGCAGGTGCGATTCGAGCAGGTCCGGGTCGATCCACTGCGCGCCGTAGCCGCCCAGGTCGATGGTGGCGCGCACCGTCAGCGCGCCGCGCTGGCGCAGCGCGCGGTAGGCGTCCAGGGTGACGCTGCCGCCGTCGGGCGCGACCTCGACGCCGGCGTCGTGCCAACTGGTGATGCCGAGGCCGTTGAAATGCTTCACCGCCCAGGCGATGGCGTCCTCCACCTCGCGTTCGCTCGGCGGCGGAACCTGCGCCTGCACCAGGTCCATCGCCGCTTCCTGCAGGCCGCCGACCAGCTCGCCGGTGGCCGGATCGCGGTCGATGTGGCCGTTGGCCGGGTCCGGCGTGTCCTTGCCGATGCCGGCCGCCTGCAGCGCCTTCGAATTGACCCACAGGCTGTGCCCGCCGGCCGACAGGAAGATCAGCGCGCGGTCCTTGCTGATGGCGTCCAGCAGTTCCTTGTGCGGCACGCCGCTGGGCGGGAACAGGCCGTCGCGCCAGCCGACGCCGTAGATCGTCGCGTCGCCGGGCGCGGCGGCGACGCATCCGGCGATGATCTCCAGGTAGTCGGCGACGCTCTCGCCGGCATGCAGCGAGCAGCGCGAGTGGCTCATGCCGCCGAACACGGGGTGCACGTGCGCGTCGCCGAACGCCGGCAGCAGCAGGCGCCCGCCCAGGTCGACGACACGGGTGGATGCGCCCTTGTAGCGCGCGGTATCCGCGTCGTCGCCGACGGCGACGATCTCCCCGTCCCTGATCGCGACCGACTGCGCCCACGGCCTTGCCGGGTCCACGGTGTAGGCGCGGGCGTTGGTCAGCAGCAGGTCCGCGGCCGGCGCCTGCGGGCGGCAGGCGGCGGTGGCCGCGAGCAGCATCGGCAACAACCAGCGCATGGCATGACGGAGACGGATCTTTGCGTGCATCGGGATTCCTGGTTCTGCGCGAGGTTGCGGTTATTCGCGAATCCGACGCCGCGCGGGACGCGAAGGATCGCCTCGCCGTCCCGCGCGGACCCGGCCGCCGGGCCCCGGCATTCGCCGGGGCGGCGAACCGGTCAGAACCGGTAGCGCAAGGTCGCGGTCACGGTCCGCGGCGTGCCGACGTAGCAGCCGCCGGAATTGTAGTTCGGCGCATACAGCGTGCACTGCGCCATGTAGTCCTTGCCGGTGACGTTGGAGCCGGTGATCGAGAAGCTCCAGTTGCGGTATTCCAATTCCGCCATCGCGTCGACCAGGGTCGTGCTGGGCAGCGTGTACAGGTAGACGCCGTCCAGGCCGAAGTCCAGGTCGTGGATCGGCTGCGCCGAAGTACGCTCGCCGATGTAGCGCCCGCCCACGCCCAGGCGCAGCTTCCACTCCTGGCCGAGCCAGAACGACCTGGCCAGCCACAGCGAGGCGGTGTCCTTCGGCAAATGGCTGACGCCGTAGCCGGTGGTGCCGTCGGTGGCTTCCTTGATCTTGGCGTCGATGTGGCTGTAGGCCGCGTTGACGTCGACGCCCGCCAATTGCGTCGCCGCTTCCAGCTCGTAGCCCTTCGACTCGACCTTGCCGATCTGGATGAAGTTCTGGATGTTGGCCGGATCCTGCACGGTGCGGTTGTTCTCGTCGATCTTGAACGCCGCCAGCGTCACCAGGGTGGCGCGGTTCGGCTGCCATTTCAGACCGACTTCCTTCTGCTTGGCCTCGCGCGGCTTGTACGGGTTGCCGTAGACGTCCACGTCGACGACCGGCAGGAACGATTCCGAATAGCTGAGGTACGGCGAGAACCCCGCGCCGACCTCACCGATCAGGCCGGCGCGCCAGGTGGTCGCGGTCTGGTCCAGCACCGTCGTCCCGGCCTGCTCCGACTTGACCTTGTCGCGGCGCGCGCCCACCAGCGCGTTGACCCGCTCGCCGATCTTAATCTGGTCCTGCAGATACAGGCCCACGGTGGTGCTGTCGGTGCGGATATTGGTCTCCGGCCACGGCAGGTAGCCCCAGGAGAAACCGGTGTCGTAGTTCGGATCGGAAATGTTGAACGGCGGCGGGCTGCCGCTGCCGGGCAGGCTGCCGGCCTCGCCCCAGCAGTAGCCCTCGAACCAGTCGCAGGAATAGCCCTCGCGGGTGCGCAGCTCGAACTTGGTGTAGTCCACGCCGGCCAGCACCTTGTGCGACAGCGGGCCGGTGTCGAACTTGAAGGCGACGTTGTTGTCGCTGTTCAGGCCCTCGTAGTGGCCGCGCAGCGCGTACCACTCGCGTTGCAGCAGGTTGGTGTCGATGTAGTCGACCCCGAACAGGTAGAGGTTGTAGAACGGCGGCTCGAAGTAGTCGGACACGTCGATGTAGGTCTCGTGGTAGTCGACGTCCTGCTGGTACCAGCGCGTGTGGCTGCTGAAGCTGACGTTGTCGTTGAAGGCGTGGTCGACCAGCAGCGACACCGACTTGTAGTCGGTGTTCATGCGGTTGAAGCCCTCGTCGCCGAAGAACGTGGTGTAGTCCAGGCCCAGCGCCTTCATCTGCTCCGGCAGCAGCGCGTAGCTCATCACGCCCATGCGGTCGTGCTGGATCAGGCCGATCAGGGTGACCGTGGTGTTGTCGCCGGTCCACGACAGCGACGGGTTGATCAGCACGCGGTCGTTGTTCTGCTTGTGCCCCCATTGCAGTTCGCCGTCGCGGTACAGGCCGACCAGGCGCGCGGAGACCGAATCGGAGATCGCGCCGGTGACGTCGAAGCGGAACTCCTTCAGGTCGTGGTCGCCGGCGACGAGGTCGAATTCGCCGCCGAAGTCCTGCTGCGGCCGCTTGCTGACCGCGTTGAACACGCCGCCGGCGCCGCCGGCGCCGTACAGTACCGAGGACGGGCCGCGCAGGATCTCGGCGCGCTCCAGCGTGAACGGGTCCAGGCGCGCGCCGTAGATGAAGTCGGGCATGCGGTTCAGGCCGTCCAGGTACTGCACCGTCTCGAAGCCGCGCGACGCGAAGAAGTCGCCGCGCACGTCCAGGCCCTGGACCTCGGTGTTGACGCCGGCGCTGTAGCGGAAGATGTCCTGGAAGTTCTGCACCGTGCGTTCGGCGAACTGCTCGGAGGTGATCACGCTGATCGACTGCGGGGTCTCGACCAGCTTGGTGTCGGTCTTGGTCGCGGTCTGCGCGCTGCTGGCGGTGACCACGATGGTGTCCAGCGTACTGGCCTTGGCGTCCTGTTCCTGCTCCGCCGCCTGCTGCGCGACGGCCATCTGCGAAAGCGCCAGCGCGCAACACGCCGGCAACAGCGCCAGTCGCCGCGCCCCACTCTTGCCGTCGATGCGTCGGTTCCCCTTCCCCGCCCCGTTCGATCCATTCGCGATGTTCATGTATCGGCCCCTTCGTCTGGATGTTGTCTGGATTTGCGCCTTTCCCTGATGTCCTCGGAATGCACGGGCATCGGGCTCCCTAGCCGCATTGAACTACAGCCGAATGCGGGCAAAAGGCGTTTTTCGGGTAAGCCGGCGGCCGAATGCGGGTAAAGCCGCGCGGCCGCGGCGCGGGTCAGTCTGCGTCCGCCGCGGGCGGCGCGTCGGCCAGCAGGCCGCGTTCGTGCAGCACGCGCACCGCGTCGCGGCGCTTGTGCACGCCGACCTTGCGGAACAGCGATTTCAGCCGGTACTTGACCGTGTCCGGCGACATGCCGATCAGGCGCGCGATTTCCTTGTTGGAATAGCCCTGGCTGAGATGGGTCAGCACGGCGATCTCGGCGTCGGTGAGCAGGCCCTGCGCCGCGCCGCCCGGGGCACGCCCGGAGCACGTGCGCGACAGCGCCTTCAGGAACTGCTCGCGGAAGCGGTCGACGCTGGCGGTTTCGCGCAATGCGTTGCGCAGCAGCGGCTCGACGAAGCGGCGGTCGTCGACGAACGGCCGCAGCATGCCCTGGAACATCGACATGCCGACCGCGTCGTCGAAATGCGCCTGCGCCTTCGCGGCCGCGCCCGTCCGCATCAGGCCGCCGGCGATCAGCAGGTTCGCCTCGGCCAACCGCCGCCCCGCTCCATGCCGGCTGGCCCAGCGATGCAGGCGTTCGAGTCGTTCCAGCGCCGCATCCGCGTCGCCTTCGGCCAGGGCCAGGCGCGCGCGGTTGAGCGACGCCACCACGGCGACCTGGCGGTACGTGGCCGATTCGCTGGCCATGTCGTCGGCCAGCGCGTCCAGGCCGATGCCGCCGGCCAGGCTATGGGCGTCGGCATCGTCGCCGCGCTGGATCAGCAATTGCAGTTCGCACAACTGCGCCAGCAGTTCCAGTTGGCGCAGGCCGCGGCGATGGGCCAGCCGCCGCGCCCGCGCCAGGATCGACGCGGATTCGTCGGCCGCGCCCTGCGCGGCGGCGATGCGCGCGGCGGTGAGGTAGGCGGCGGCGTACACGTCGACCCAGCCGTCCGACTGCTCCATGTGCGGCAGCGACCATTCCAGCAGCGCCGAGGCCTCGGCCAGGCGGTCCTGTTCGTACAGCAGCTCCGCCTCGAACGCGGCGCAGTTGGCGGCCAGGTCGGAGCGTTCGCCGAAGGCGTCGTCGATCTGCGCGCGCGCTTCGGCCAGGATCGCCGCCGAATCGGTCAGGCGGCCCTGCGCGCGGCGGATGCGCGCTTCCTGGAAACGGGTGAACAGGTCGCTGTACAGCGAACCCAGCGCCTGGTGGTGCTCGCGCGCGGCGATGGTCGGCTCCAGCGCGCGTTCCAGCCAGCCGCCCTCGTAGTATTTCGCGCCCAGCAGCTCGTAGATGTTGGCCAGCAGCAGGTGGTCGTCGGACGGCAAGCTGCGCAGCAGCGCCTCGCGCGCCAGCAGGTCGTCCAGCATCATCGGCCGGTTCTCGTAGTCGGCCAGCACGTCGCCGACGATGTGGATCTCGTTGCGCAGGCCGGCGGGCAGTTGCGCCCCGGCCCCGGCCGCGGCCGCCGCCAGCCGGTCGTAGTCGGCGCGCGCCGCCGCCAGTTCGCCGCGCTTGACCGCGAGGTAGATCCGCGCCAGCGCCAGCCGCGGGCGCGCCAGCACGCAGGCGTCCGCCAGGCCGGCCAGGCCGCGCGCGACCACGTTCTGCAGACCCTGCGGGATCAGCCGCCATGCGCCGGCGTTCTCGAGGATGCCGGCCAGCAGTTCCTCGTCCTGCGCCTGCAGGGCGTGGTCGACGGCCTCGCTGGTTTCGCCGCGTTCGGCGAACCACTGCGCGGCGATGCGCTGCAGGGCGCGGTACTGCGCGCGGTCGCGCCTCGCCATGCGTTCGCGCAGGTATTCGGCGAACAACTGGTGGTAGCGGTAGGCCGGGCCGTCGTCCGACTGCCGGGTCAGGAACACGCCCTGCTGTTCCAGCCGCTCCAGCAGCAGCCAGCCGTCCTGGCGCTGGCACAGCGCATCGACGATGTCGCCGGTCAGCCGGTCGACCAATGCGGTGCGCACCACGATGTCCTGCATCTCCTCCGGCAGCGCCACCAGCACCTGCTCGGACAGGTAGCGCGCCAGTTCCGAACTGGAGCCGCCCAATTGCCCGAGCAACTGCGCCGGCTCGATCCCGCGCCTGAGCGACAGGAACACCAGTTGCAGCGCGATCGGCCAGCCCTCGGTGCGCTCCAGGATGCGGCGCAGGTCGTCGCCGGCGATGTCCAGCGCCCGGTCGCGGGCGAACAGGGCTTCGGTCTCGCTGCTGGAAAAGCGCAGGTCTTCCGCACCCAGCTCCAGCAACTGTTCTTCCGCCGCCAGCACCGACTGGCCCAGCGAAGGATAATCGCGCGAGGCGACGACGAAGTGGCAATTGCGCGGTGCCAGCCGCAGCAGCGCGGCGACGAAGGCGGCGACCGCCGGATTGTCGGCGCGATGGAAATCGTCGAATACCAGCACCACCGGGCGCGGCTCGGACGCCATTCGGTTGACGATCGCCGACAGCGCCGCGCGCGGCGGCATGCTGGCCGGGACGAAGTCGTCGTCGCGTTCGCCGCCGCCCATCGCCAGCGCGACGTATTGCGCCAGACGTTTGGGATCTGCGTCGTCGCGCTCCAGCGTCAGCCATGCGATCAGCGCCGATCCGCCGGCATGGCGCTGCCGCCATTGCGCCAGCAGGCTGGTCTTGCCGTAGCCGGCCGGTGCGTGGATCAGCGTCAGCCGCCGCGACAACGCGGCGTCCAACCGCGACAGCAGCAGGTCGCGGCGGATCTGGTCGCCCATCCAGACCGGCGGCGCGGTTTTGGTGTGGATAAGCTCATCCACGCGGGAAAGGTCCTCGCTGGCCATTGCGGCGGGTGCGTCCGTGCGCGTCGCCTCCCTCTTCCGCCCGCCGTTCCCGCGAACGGGTACGGCAGGCCAAAAACAGGATAACGGACCCCACCGGCCGCGTCGCCCGCGATTACCCGAATCCGCGCGCCGCCTTACCCGTCGCGCCGGACACGGCACCCGTTTTTTGCGTTGCGCGCGGTCATGGCCGCCCCTAACGTGGGCCGCCTTTGGCGAACGACGGAGCGGAACCGGTGCGACTGGGCGTGGACGTGGGCGGGACCAACACCGACGCCGTGCTGATGGACGGCGCATCAGTGCTGGCGTGGACCAAGCAGCCCACCACCGGCGACGTGGCTTCCGGCGTCGCCGCCGCGATAACGGCGGTGCTGGAACGGGCCGGGGTGCGCGCGGGGCGGGTGACGGCGGCGATGATCGGGACCACCCAGTTCACCAATGCCCTGGTCGAACGCAGGGCGCTGGATCGGGTCGGCGCGATCCGCCTGGCCAGCCCCTCCGGCGAGGCCCTGCCGCCGATGACCGGCTGGCCGGCGGAACTGGCCGCATGCCTCGGCGAGCGCGCGTTCCTGCTGCCCGGCGGCTACGAGGTCGACGGCCGCGAAATCGCCCCGTTCGACGAAGCCAGGGTCCGCGACGCCGCGCGCACGCTGCGCAGCGAAGGCATCGACGCCATCGCCGTCTCCAGCGCGTTCGCGCCGATGAACGCGGCGATGGAACGGCGCGCGGCGGAGATCGTGCGTACGGAACACCCGCGTGCGGCCATCACCCAGTCGCACGCGATCGGCCGCATCGGCTTCATCGAGCGCGAGAACGCGGCCCTGCTCAACGCCGCGCTCTCGACCCTGGCGCGCGGCATCGCCGCGTCGTTCGAATCGGCGCTGCGCGCGGCCGGCATCGCCGCGCCGCTGTACATCAGTCAGAACGACGGCACCCTGATCTCGTGCGCGCAGGCGGCGGCGTACCCGGTGATGACGATCGGCTCCGGCCCGACCAACAGCATGCGCGGCGCGGCCTTCCTGACCGGCGTGGCCGACGCCATCGTCATGGACGTCGGCGGCACCACCACCGACATCGGCGTGCTGAGCAACGGCTTCCCGCGCGAGTCCTCGGTGGCGGTCGACATCGGCGGCGTGCGCACCAACTCGCGCATGCCCGACATCCTGGCGCTGGGCCTGGGCGGCGGCACCCGCATCCACCTGGACCCGGCGCGCTTCGACGCGGCGGCGCTGGACGACACCGCCCTGCGGGTCGGCCCGGATTCGGTCGGCTACCGGATTTCGCGCGACGCTTTCCTGTTCGGCGGCGACACCCTGACCGCCAGCGACGTCGCCGTCGCCGCCGGGCTGGCGCGCTTCGGCGACGCGGCGAAACTGCCGCCGCTGTCGCCGGCGGTGCGCGCGGCGGTGCTGGCGCGCTTCCGGCACATGCTGGAGGAAGGCGTCGACCGCATGAAGACCGCGCGCGGCGACGCGACCCTGCTCGCCGTCGGCGGCGGCGCGTTCCTGATTCCCGATGCGCTGAAGGGCGCGGCGCGGGTGCTGCGCCCGACGCATGCGGCGGTGGCCAACGCGGTCGGCGCGGCCATCGCCCAGGTCGGCGCGCAGATCGAGCGCATCGTCGACTACGATGCGGTGCCCCGCCCGCTGGCGCTGGAGCGGTTGCGCGGCGAAGCCTGCGCCCGCGTGGCGGAAGGCGGCGGCGACGCCCGCAGCGCGCAGGTGGTGGAGATGGAGGAAGTGTTCCTGAGCTACCTGCCGGGCCGCGCCGCGCAGGTGCGGGTCAAGGCGGTCGGCGACCTCGCCGGCGCGGACGGCCGTGTCGACGCCGGAGCGGTCGCACATGCGCATTGAACGCGACGACCTCGACGACCTGGCGCGCGGCGCGGCCTTCCTCGGTTCCGGCGGCGGCGGCGACCCGTACTACGGACGCCTGCTGGGCGAGGCGGAACTAAAGCGGCACGGCCCCATCGAACTGGTCGCGCTGGACGGCCTGGCCGACGACGCCCTGGTCGCCCCCTGCGGCTGGATCGGCGCACCGACGGTGTCGGTGGAGAAGCTGCCCAACGGCGGCGAAACCCTGGCCGGCCTGCGCCGCCTGGAAAAGATCATGGGCCGCCCGATCGACGCGGTGATGCCGATCGAGATCGGCGGCGGCAACGGCCTGGCGCCGCTGGTCGCCGCCGCGCAGATGGGCGTGCCGGTGGTCGACGCCGACGGCATGGGCCGCGCCTTCCCCGAATCACAGATGGTGGTCTTCAACATCCACGGCCTGTCGGCCTGCCCGTCGGTGCTGACCGACGCCGGCGGCTCGCTGGTGGTGGTGGAAAGCCGCGACAACCTGGCGCACGAACGCATCGCCCGCGGCATCTCGGTGGCGATGGGCGGGATCGCGCACATGGTCGAGTATCCGCTCAGCGGGGCGCAGGCGCGCCGGCACGCGATACCCGGCAGCGTGTCCACCGCCATTGCCATCGGCGCGGCGATCCGCCGCGCGCGGCAGGCCGGCGAGGACCCGTTCGCGGCGCTGTTCGCGGCGTTGCGCGATTCCGGGCTGTACCCGCACGCCGGCGTGCTGTTCGACGGCAAGATCGTCGACGTGGAACGCGAGACCCGCGACGGCTTTTCGGTGGGCCGGGTGCGCATCGACGGCTTCGACGGCGGCGGCGAGATGGTCGTGGAATTCCAGAACGAGAACCTGCTCGCCCGCCGCGACGGCGAGGTCTGCGCGATGGTGCCGGATATCATCACGGTGATGGACCGCGAAACCGCCGACAGCATCACCACCGAACGCCTGCGTTACGGCCAGCGGGTCAAGGTGGTGGCCGCCGCCGCGCCGCCGATGCTGCGCGAAGCGGCGGCGCTGGCCTTCGTCGGCCCGTCGGCGTTCGGTTTCGCCGACGGCTACCGGCCGGTCGAGATCCTCAACGGCTGGGAGGCGCGCTGATGGCGGGCCCGGCCGCGGCGCAACAGTACGCGAATGCGCCGTTGCCGGAACACCTGTCGGTTTCCGGCTGGCGCGTGGCGCTGGTCATCGCCAGCTTCGCCATTTCCGCGCCGGCCTTCCTCAACGGCGCGCAGACCGGATTGGCGCTGGGCTTCCACCAGGCGGTGCTGGCCGCGCTGCTGGCCGGCGCGATCCTGTGCGTCGGCGGCTGCCTGACCGCGATCGTCAGCGTGCGCACGCGGCTGACCACCTACCTGCTGGTGCAGCGTTCGTTCGGCCGCCGCGGCGCGGTGCTGGTCAACCTGGTGATCGCGCTGGTGCACTACGGCTGGTTCGGCGTCAACGTCTCGTTCTTCGGCGGCGCGATGGTGGCGGCGGTGGAGCAGATCTACGGCGTGCAGACGCCGTTCGCGGCGTTCGTGGTCGCCGGCAGCGTGCTGATCACGGCCTCGACCATCTTCGGCTTCCGCACCCTGGAACGGCTGGCGCTGGTCGCGGTGCCGCTGCTCGGCGCGATCCTGCTGGGAATATGCGTGGCGGCGGTGCGCAGGCACGGCCTGGTCCTGCACGCCAGCGCCCATCCGCCGGTGCCGATGGGCTTCGGCATCGCCCTGTCGGCGCTGGTCGGCGGCAACATGCTGACCGTCGCGGCGATGCCGGACCTGTCGCGCTACATCCGCACCCCGCGCGGCGCGGTGCTGGGCATGGCGCTGTCGTTCCCGATCGCCACGCCGCTGCTGATGATGCTGGCCGCGCTGCCGGCGCTGGCGACCGGCCAGACCGACCTGATGAAGCTGATCGTCGGCCTCGGCCTCGGCGTGCCGGCGCTGGCGATGCTGGTGCTGTCCAGCTGGACGATCAACGCGGCCAACCTGTATTCGGCCAGCCTGTCGCTGTCGGCGACGTTTCCCTCGGTGCGGCCGTGGGCGTTCGTGGTCGCCGGCGGCGCCATCGGCGCGGCGTTCGCGCTGGCCGGGATCATCGACGCCTTCATCCCGTTTCTGCTGTTCCTCGGCCTGATCATCCCGCCGATCGCCGCGATCTACGTGATCGACGGTTTCTTCGTATTCCGGCGCGCCGATCCGGCGACCACCCTGCGCGAGATGCCGCCGGTGCGCTGGCCGGCGCTGGCCACGTGGATCGGATCGGTCGCCGTTTCCCTGGGCGCATCCGCCCGCGGCCTGACCCTCACCACCGTGCCCGCCGTGGATGCGACCCTGCTCGCGGCCGTCATTTATCTTGCGCTGCTGCGTTTTTCCGGCAAGTCGCTTTCGCCGCGCGAACCGCTCTGACCCGCGGCCCGGCTCAGGGCCGCAGCCGCAAGTTGTACTTCGTCTCGCCCGGCAGGAACGGCGTCGGTTCGCCCTTCACCCAGGCTTTGTGGCCCGCGCCCCAGAACGGCGACAGGGGATGGCCGCTCTGGCCGCCGGGCATGTGGATGATGCCGTCGGCCTCGTGGCCGGGCGACACCACCATGCGTTCGCTGGCGCCGAAACCGGGGCCGGCCACACGCGGCATGTCGGTGTCGCCGTCGAGTTCATCCGCGGGCATGCATAGCCGCTGCGCCAGCACGGCGGGCAGGGCCATCGCGAGCGGATGGCAGATCTTCGCCGCGTTGCGCTCGCCCCAGCGGCGCTGTTCCAGCGGACCGTGCCGGGCCAGGTCGTCGCGGACCGCCCTTGCCGCGTCTTCCAGCAGCGCGTCCCAACCATTTGCATCCCCGCACATGGATGTGCGGGCTTTTGCGGGGGACTCGCATGAATAGCGGCGCGACAGCAGGTTCGCCGGCCGCTGTTCCAGCAGCGGCCAGACGACGCCTTCGAATTGCGGCAGGTACGGCATGCGGAAATCGTCGCCCAGCGCGGCCTGCGCCGGCGCGGTCAGGCCGTCGGCGATGCGCGAATGCACCGCCACGCGCCAGGCGCGGACGATGCGATAGCTGGCCGAGCCGGCGCTGGCGCGGCCCTGCCAATGCTTCGCGGCCACGGCCAGTTCGGCCAGCGCGCCGCCCTTGCCGCCTTCGGCCTGCAGCAGCTTCCACCAGCGCTCGAGGAACAGCGCGCGGTCGTCCAACTGGATCGCCAGCAGGTCCTTCTCCGAGAACCTGTCCCTGGCGAACAGGTCGTCGCGGATCTGCCGCGCACGCGCGCCGAGCACGTAGCCGCCATCGCCGACCGTCGCCAGTCCTTCGCCGTCGAGCACGCGGTTGTTCGCCGACCACAGGCGGTGCTGCGCCGGGTTCGCCAGCGGCTGCACCAACTGCGTCGAGATCGGCCAGCGGCTGCACGGTTCGCCCTGCGGCAACGCCAGTTGCAGCCCGCCCCGGCAATCGCCGGAACGCGCCGGCAGCGGGCCGAGGACGCGCCAGGCGATGCCGCCGTCGCGATCCGCCACGACCAGGTTCTGGGCAGGCGTGGCGGCGTGTTCGGCCACCGCCAGCGCCGAAGAGAGATCGGCGGCCCGGGCCAGGTCGGCGAGGCCCATGTTGGCGGCGCCCGGCTGCTGGGCGACCCAGCGCAGCGCCAGCGCGGGCCTGTCGCCCCTGGCTTCGTGCAATACCGGACCGTAATCCGTTTCGACGACATCGAGCGCCACGGATGCCGATCCGGCCACGCGGATGGTCTCGACAACATGCTCGGTGCGGTCGCAGGCCGCGGCGGACTCAGCGCCCGCGACGCAGGGATGCACCGGATACCAGTCGGCGGTGTCGGCGTAGCCGTTGGTGAAGCCCCAGGCGACATGCCCGTTGCTGCCGGCGACCACCGCCGGCACGCCGGGCAAGGTGAAGCCGGATACGTCGACCTTGCCGTCGGGCGCGCGCGGATCGGCGTAGCGCAGGCGCGCGCGGAACCAGATGTTCGGCGCACGCAGGCCCAGGTGCATGTCGTCGGCGACGATGGCGCGGCCGTCGGCAGTCAACGCGCCGCCGACCGCCCAGTTGTTGCTGCCGGGCGTCTCGGCTTCCACTACCCTGGCCGGCGCGTCGCCCGGCGACGCCGGCAGCTTGCGCAGATCGACCTCGCCGGCGTCCGGCAGCGCGGCGTTGCCGCGCGCCGCGCCGAACATTGGCGCATCCCATTCGCTGCCGTCGCGGGCCAGCAGTTCGAACAGCGCCGGCGGCAGGTGCGGCCTGATCTTCCACAACGCCAGCTCGCGGGTATTGCCCGAATCCTGCAGGTCGAAGTACATCGCGTAGACGACCAGCACCGAATCGGCGACTTCCCACTTGCGCGGCGGCTGGCGCAGCAGCAGGTAGGGCCACGGCCTGGCCTTCAGCGCGGCGAGGCCGGCGTTGACGCCGTCGGCGTAGGCCTGCAGTTGTTCGCGGCGATCGCCGACGGCGTCGTCGAGATGCGCCGCCACCCGCGCGCGGATGCGGTGCATGCGCCGCTGCTTGTCCAGTTCCAGCGCCACCGGCCCGAACAGTTCGGACAGTTCGCCGGCCGCGGCGCGGCGCATCAGGTCCATTTCGAAGAAGCGTTCCTGCGCATGCGCGTAGCCGAGCGCGCGGGCCATGTCGGTCTCGTCGGCCGCGTCGATGGTGGCCGTGCCGAGCGCGTCGCGCTGGATCGTCGCCGGCGCGGACAGGCCGGGCAAGGCGACCTCGCCGTCGAGTTCGGCCAGGCTGCCGCGGAACAGCAACCAGCCCGCCAATGCGAGCGCCGCGGCCAGGGCCAGCAACAGCAGGGCCAGGCGAATGAACCATTTGAGCATCTGCAACCCCCGGATCGCTTCGGCGCCAACGCCGCCGACGGAAACATCCTCGATTCCGGCGTCGCGCCGCCCGGATGATAAGCGGCGACCGGGCGCAACCCTCGCGCAGCGGGATCGCTTACCCGAATCGCCTCCGGATTACCCGCTTGCATTCGCGAAGGAAAATACGGCGCAAAGCCCGCCCCGGGCGCGGACGCGGAAGTCGAGGCCGGTTCCGTCGCCGGCCTCAGGCTTCCAGGTGGATGTCGGCGCTGTTCTTGACCTCTTCCATCACCGCATAGGTGCGGGTTTCGCGCACGCCGGGCAGTTTCCACAGCACCCGGTAGGCCAGGTCGCGGTAGTCGTCCATGTCCGCCGCGCGCAGCTTGAGCAGGTAGTCGAAGCCGCCGGCGACCATGTGGCATTCCATCACTTCCGGGTGCTCCATCACCGCGCTCTTGAACTGGTCGAAGATGTTCGGCGTGGTGCGGTCCAGCAGGATCTCGACGAAGACCAGCATGCCGGCGCCGAGCTTGTGCGGGTTGAGCCGCGCGCGGTAGCCGATGATGTAGCCGTCGGCGGTCAGGCGCTTGACCCGTTCCAGGGTCGCGGTCGGCGACAGGCGCACCGCCTCGGCCAGTTTCAGGTTGGTGATGCGCCCGTCCTGCTGCAGCAGGGCGAGAATTCTGCGGTCGGTGCGGTCCAGCGCCGTCGAAATATCGCCCATATGCGGCCCCTACCATTGTCTATGGTGATTAATTTTCCGTAACAGCCGGGAAAATGACGATTCCTCATAATATTCCAATTCCACTGGTCGATCATGCGCCTGTCCAACCCCTATCGCCCTGAGGCCGAGGTCGTCGGCCACCTGCTCGCCACCGTGGACGGCCTGGGCTGGGCCGCCGCCAGCGCCGACGGCGTGCGCTGGATCGAAAGGGTTCGCGCGCAGAAGCCGTCCGGCTTCGCGATGGAAACCCTGCTGCGCGAGTACCCGCTGTCCAGCGCCGAAGGACTGGCGCTGATGCGGCTGGCCGAGGCGCTGCTGCGCGTGCCCGACGCCGAGACGGCGATGGCGCTGACCGCCGACCAGTTGGGCCGCGCGGACTTCTCCGGCGCGTCGCAGTCGTGGCTGGCCACGTTGTCCAGTTCCGCGATCGGCCTGTCGAAGAAGATGCTGGGCGAGGACGGCCAGAAGGCCGGCTTCTTCGCGAAGATGGGCGCCAAGGCCGTGGTCGCCGCGACCGTGCGCGCGGTGCAGTTGATGGGCAGGCAGTTCGTCATGGGCGAAACCCTGGACGAGGCGCTGGGCGATGCGCGCAAGCAGCGCAAGGCGCGCGCCGGCCTGCGTTTCTCCTACGACATGCTGGGCGAAGGCGCGCGCACCGACGCCGACGCGCTGGCCTACATGCGCAAGTACCACGCCGCGATTTCGGCGCTGGCCGCCAACCGCGACCGCGGCACGCCGGTGGAACAGGCCGACGGCATCTCGATCAAGCTGTCGGCGATCGACGCGCGCTTCGAGGCCGTCCAGCGCGAACACGTGGCCGCCGTGCTGGTCCCGCGCGTGCTGGAACTGGCGCAGGCCGCGGCCGCTGCCGACCTCAACCTGACCATCGACGCCGAGGAAAGCGAGCGGCTGGAAATCTCGCTGGACGTGTTCGAGGCCGTGGCCCGCGCCGTCGCCGTCCGGCATCCGCAGTGGAAAGGCTTCGGCCTGGCGATCCAGTCCTACCAGACCCGCGCCCTGCAGACCATCGACGAAGTGGCGCGCATCGCCCGCGAACTCGACACCCGCTTCATGGTGCGACTGGTCAAGGGCGCGTACTGGGACTACGAGATCAAGCGCGCGCAGGAACTGGGCCTGCCGGCGTTCCCGGTGTTCACCCACAAGCACCACACCGACCTGTCCTACCTGGCCTGCGCCAGGGCGATGCTGGCCGCGCCGGAGGCGATCTATCCGCAGTTCGCCGGCCACAACGCCGGCACCATCGCGGCGGTGCTGCACCTGGCGCGCGAAGCCGGCGTGCCGTTCGAATTGCAGCGCCTGCACGGCATGGGCGAGGAAGTGCATGCGCAGGTCCATGCGCAATACCCCGACGTCGGCCTGCGCGTGTACGCGCCGGTCGGACCGCACAAGGACCTGCTGGCCTACCTGGTGCGGCGGCTGCTGGAAAACGGCGCCAATTCGTCGTTCGTGCACCAGTTGACCGACGCCGACATCGCCCCAGCCGAACTGGTGCGCTCGCCGCTGCGGCTGGACGACGCCAGCGCCGTGACCCTGCCGCTGGACATCCTCGACGGCCGCCGCAACACCGCCGGCACCGACCTGGCCTGCGACGAGATGGCCGCGCCGCTGCTGGCGGCGTATCCGCAGTCGCGCGTCGACGCGCCGGCGCAGACGCCGGTCGCCGCCATCGACGGCCTGGTGCAGACGCTGGCCGATGGCCACAAGGCATGGAAGGCGCTGCCGGTGGAAACCCGCGCCGAAGCCCTGGAGAAGGCCGCCGACGCGCTGGAGCGCGAACTGCCGCAGTGGTGCGCGTCGATCGTGCGCGAAGGCCACCGCACCTGGGGCGACGCCATTTCCGAAGTGCGCGAAGCCGCCGACTTCTGCCGCTACTACGCGCAGCAGGCGCGCGAACTGATGCGGCCGCGCGTGCTGCGCGGCATCACCGGCGAACGCAACGGCTATGCGCTGCGCGGACGCGGCGTGTGGGCGTGCATCTCGCCGTGGAATTTCCCGCTGGCCATCTTCACCGGGCAGGTGGTCGCCGCGCTGGTCGCCGGCAACGCCGTCGCGGCCAAGCCGGCCGAACAGACCCCGGGCGTCGCCGCGAAGATGATCGACCTGCTGCACCGCTGCGGCGTGCCGCACGACGCGCTGGCCGGCGTGTACGGCGCCGGCGACGCCGGCGCGGCGCTGGTCGCGCATCCGCGGATCGCCGGCGTCGCCTTCACCGGCTCGACCGCGGTCGCCAAGCTCATCCAGCGCACGCTGGCGGCGAAGGACGGCCCGATCGTGCCGTTGATCGCCGAGACCGGCGGCATCAACGCGATGATCGTCGATTCCACCGCCCTGCCCGAGCAGGTCGTCGACGCGGTGGTGCAGAGCACCTTCCGCAGCGCCGGCCAGCGCTGCTCGGCGCTGCGCGTGTTGTGCGTGCAGGACGACATCGCCGACGGCGTGCTGGAAATGCTCAAGGGCGCGATCGGCCTGCTGAACGTCGGCGATCCGGCCCTGCTCGCCACCGACCTGGGTCCGGTGATCGACGCCGAGGCGCAGGCCAACCTGCAACGCCAGATCGGCGCGCTGGAAACGAACGCGAAGCTGGTCGCGCGCGCGCCGCTGCCGCCCGACGCGCCGGCGGCGAATTACATTGCCCCGGTCGCGTTCGAGATCGCTTCCATCGAGCAGGCGCGCGAGGAAATCTTCGGCCCGGTGCTGCAGGTGCTGCGCTGGAAGGGCGACGTGCGCGAACTGGTCGAACGCATCGACGCGCTCGGCTACGGCCTGACCCTGGGTGTGCAGACCCGCATCGACACCCGCGCCCAGGCCATCGCCGACGGCGCCCACGCCGGCAACGTCTACGTCAACCGCAACATGATCGGCGCCGTGGTCGGGGTGCAGCCGTTCGGCGGCGAAGGCCTGTCCGGCACCGGCCCCAAGGCCGGCGGCCCCAACTACCTGCCCCGCTTCTGCGCCGAGTACAGCGTCAGCGTCAACACCACCGCCGCCGGCGGCGACGTGGAATTGCTGATGGCGGCGCACTGAGCCCGGTCGCCGGGCGCGACGTTCGTCATCGCGCCCGCGCGGTGCGCCAGGCCAGCAACGCGCCGGCGGCCATCAATACCGCGCCGAGCAGGAACGGCGCGCCGCCGAACGTCGGGCCGCCGCGGGCCACCGCCGCGGCGAACAGGCCGGTCATCAGCGGCGGCCCGGCGATCGCCGACAGGCTGACCAGGCTGTTGACCACGCCTTGCAGTTCGCCCTGGCTGTCGGCCGGAATGCGCTGGCTGAGCATCGCCTGCGCCGACGGCGCGCCGATGTGGCCGATGGCGTACGGCACCAGGAACAGCAGCGTGCTCCAGGTGCTCCACGAGAACGCCAGCAGCAACAGACCCAGCGCGTGGAAGCACAGGCCGAGGTACAGGTTGCCGGCCTCGCCGAAACGGCGCACGGTATGGCGCACCAGCAGCGCCTGCACCCCCACGTACAGCACGCCGTAGAACGCCAGCGTCCAGCCGATGGTCGCCTCGTTCCAGCCCAGCCGGGCGATGCCGAAGAACGACCAGGTGCTGGCGACCGACTGCATCGACAGGAACACCAGCCCCAGCGCCAGCAGCAGGCCGGCGACGCCGGGCGCGCGGCCAACGTGCATCAGCGCGCCCAGCGGGTTGAGCCGGCGCAGTTCCAGCGCGCGGCGGCGTTCGCGCGATAGCGACTCGGGCACGCGCCACGCCGCCAGCGCGAAGTTGAGCAGGCACAGCGCCGCGGCCGCGTAGAACGGCAGCCGCGTGCCGATGTTGCCGAGCAGGCCGCCGAGCACCGGACCGACGATGAAGCCCAGGCCGAAGCCGGCGTAGATCAGGCCGAAGTTGCGCGACCTGTCTTCGGCCGCGCTGACGTCGGCGACGTAGGCCATCGCGGTGGTGCCGCAGGCACCGGTGACGCCGGCGATGGCGCGGCCGACGAACAGCAGCCACAGGCTGGGCGCCAGCGCCAGGAATACGTAGTCGACGGCGAAGCCGAGCATCGCCGCCAGCAGCACCGGACGCCGGCCGAAGCGGTCGGACAAGCCGCCCAGCAACGGCCCACACAGGAACTGCATCAGCGCATAGACGAAGATCAGCCAGCCGCCCCAGCGCGCGGCGCTGGCGATGCCGCCGGGCGCGAGTTCCTCGATCAGCGCGGGCAGCACCGGCATGATCAGGCCGACGCCGGCCGCGTCGATCAGCACGGTCAGGAACATCACGCTCAGCGCGCCGCGCGGCGGCGGCGCGTCCGTCGCGACGACCGTCCCCGCCCCGGCCGGTGCGTTCATCGCCCCGCCCCGCCGCGCAGCCGCCACCAGCACCACCCGCCGACCGCCGGCGGCAATGCGGCCATCGCGAAGAACAGCCAGTCCCAGCCGCCGCCGGCCAGCAGCATGCCGACGATGCCGGCGATCGCGACCAAAGCTAGCAACGATACCAGCCAGATCGCGCGCGCGCCGGTCATCGCCCGCCTCCGCGCAGGCGCGGGAACAGCCGCGGCACGCGCGCCGCATACGCGCGGTAGGCATCGCCGAACTGGTCGATCATCATCCGTTCCTCGGCCTCGCGCCGGTACAGGTACATCGCCGCGAACGCCAGCAATACCGGCGGCCCGGCGATCCAGTTCTGCACCAGCAACGCTTGCGCCAGCGCCCACAGCCACAGCGCCGCATACATCGGATGGCGGACGCGCGCGTAGACGCCGCTCGTCACCAGTTGGTGTCCTTCGCGCACCTGCAGCGTCGGCGACCAGTTGCCGGCGAGGTCGCGGTGCGAACGCCAGAACAGCCACACCGCGACCGCGAACAGCGCCACGCCCAGTCCGCCCGCCCAGCCCGGCAGGCGATAGTCGGCGAACGCCAGCCACGGGCTGAATATCCATATCAGCGGCAGCACCATCATGGTCGCGAACATCGCCGCCAACAGCGCGTGCTCGATCGCGCTGCGGCGGTCGTCGCGGAACACGTTCGCCTTCCACCGCCGCTGGTACGGCCAGCGGATGAAGAAACAGGCCAGCCAGCCGGCCAGGTAGGCGAGCTTCAGCAACAGCGGATCGTTCATTGCGTCGTTTCCTGCCGCTTGCGGGCCGTTTCCCGCTTCGTCTTCGGTTTGCGCGCCCGCCGCCGGTCCCACCACAACCACGCGCCGTTGGCGGTGATGAACAGCGTCAGCCATGTGCACAACGTCCACAGGATCTTCAACGGCAAGCCGCCGTAATCGCCGAAGTGCAGCGGTTGCGACAGCACGATGGCCTTCATGTAGCCCGGCATCTCGGCGAGCTTGGCGACTTCGCCGCTGCCGGCATCCACCAGCCCGACGCGGTACAGGCGTTCTTCCAGTCCGGTCGGGCCGACCGCCAACGCGGTGTAGTGGTGCGGCGTCGAATAGTCGGTGTCGGGGAAGATCAGCGAAGCGACGTGCCAGCCCGCAGGCATCCTGGCGGTGACCGCCGCGATCGCCGCGTCCGCGTCCACCGGCGGCCGCCGCGCGTCGACCGGCGCGCCGGCCTGCGGGCCGCGCAGGTCGGCGAACGCGGTGTACGACCACACCCCTGTCGCCAGCGTGCCGAAGCCGAGCAGGAAGCCGGTCAGGCTGACCGCGAACGCCCAGCCCAGCACCACCGCGCCGATGGTGTTGTGCAGGTCCAGTTGCCGCAGGCGCGGCCCGCGCCCGCGCCGCAGCAGGCCGAAGGCGACCTTCTTCACGTGCGGCCAGTACACCACCACGCCCGACAGCAGCGACACCAGCACCAGCAGTGCGATCAGCGCGCCGATCAGCTCGCCGGGCATGCCCAGGAACCAGTGCGCGTGCAGTTCCAGCAGGAAGCCGGTCAGGGTCGAGGTCGGGTCCACCGCGTGCTCGGTCGGCCGCGCGGTGGCCAGTTCGGTGAAGCGCAGCTTGAAGTCCTCGAACTTGTGCGCGGCCTTCGGCACCGTCACCAGCAGCAACAGGCCCGGGTGCTCCTTCGGGTCGATGCCGATGCTGGCCACGCGCTCGTCCGCATGCGCCGCCAGCACGTTGTCGATCGACGCCTGCAGCGGCTTCTGCGGCCCGGCCCCGACCACATTGGCCGGCACCACGCCCAGCGCCGCGTCGATCTCCTCGTGGAAGATCAGCACCGTGCCGGTCAGGCACAGAATCAGGAAAGGGATCGTCGCCACCAGGCTGCACCAGCGGTGCAGCCACAGGTTCAGGCGATACCAGCGCGAGGGACGGTTCGGTTCCAAGCCGCGCGCCTCACCAGTCGAACTGCACGCCGGCGTACCAACTGCGCGGCTGCGGCAGCATCGCGGTGTCGTACGGGGTGACGTAGGTGGCGTAGGTGTCGATCTGCAGCGGTGTGTCCTCGTCGAATAGGTTGTTCACGCCGGCGAACAGGTGGGTATTGCCGAAACGGTAGCCGACGCGGGCGTTGGCCAGCCAGTAGCCATCGGTGCGGCCCAGCGGGTTATTGAGGATGTCCGAGTAGTAACCGTCGGAATAGCGCGCGTCGGCCGACAGCTCGAAGCCGCCGGCGCGCCAGACCAGCCCGGCGTTGGCGGTCGCGCCCGGCGCGCGCGCGAACTCGTTGCCCTCGATGCCCGAATCCGGGTAGCGCGTCACCTTGGTCTTGAGCAGGCCGACGTCGGCGTGCAGTTCCAGCGATTCGGCGGCCTGCCAGCGCACGCCGAACTCGGCACCGTAGTTGTACGCGCGGTCGGCGTTGCGCACCACCACCGACCACACCGTCGGGTCCGGGTTCAGGTCGAACGGCAACTGCATGTCGCGGAACCGGCCGTAGAACAGGTTGCCGGTCAGTTGCACGCGGCCCTCGGCCAGGTCGCCGCGGAACCACAGCTCGTAGTTGGTCACGTATTCGGCGTCGTAGCTGTAGCTGACGATCGGGATCTGGTAGGTCACGCCGCCGCCACCGGCGTTGTAGCCGCGCGCCACGGTCGCGCCCAGCGTCCAGTTCGCGCCGGGGCGCCAGCTCAGGCCGAGCTTGGGCAGGAAGGCGGTGTATTCCTTGTCGATGTCGATGGCGACGAAGACGCCCTCGCCTCCGACGCGGCGATGGGTCTCGCGCTCGTAGCGCGCGCCGAAGTTCAGGTCCAGGTCGTCGCGCAGCGCCAGCGTGCCTTCGCCGTAGAGCGCCTGCGTGCGCACCTCGTCGGCGAAGGTCTCGTCGACCGGGTAGTCGATGAACTCGTCCTGCTTGCTGCGCAGCAGGTAGGCGCCGGCGATGCCGCTGAAGCGCGAATCGCCGCGCTCCAGCACCAGTTTCGGTTCGAACACGTACTCGCGGTTGTCGATGCGGGCGATGCCGCTGCCGGCGGTGGCGTAGCGGTCGCCGCCCAGGTCGGTGGCGGTGAGCAGGTTCTCCCAGCGCAGGCGCTCGCCGAGCCGCCAGCCCGTGTCCAGGATCGCGGCGTTGCTGCGCATCGCGAACACCGGCATCTGCGCGCTCAAGGCGCTGGCCTTGCGGTCCTCGAACGGACGCCCGACCATCTCCGCCTGCGGCGCCTGCGCCTGCGCGTGCTGGAAAGTCAGCAGCGCGGTGAAGTCCGGCAGCGCCGCGGGCTTGAACAGCAGTTTGCCGCGCAGGGAGCGCGACTCGTACTTGCCCGGGTCGGGCACGCCGGGATACGGGACGAAATCCAGCCAACTGTCGCGGGCCTGGTCGTCGCCGGCCAGCCGGAACGCCCACTGTTCGCTGCCGCCCAGCGGCCCCGAGAGATAGAACGCGCCCTGCCGGCGATCATCGCTGCCGCCGAGCAGGCGCATGCCGCCTTCGGACGTCCACGACGGGTCGCGGGTCTTGATCGCCAGTGTGCCGGCGATGGCGTTGCGGCCCTGCAGCAGGCTCTGCGGGCCGCGCAGCAATTCCGCCTGCTGCACGTCCCACAGCGAATCGCCGGCGAAGACCAGTTCGTTGTAGCTGGCGGTGCGCCCGTCCATCGTCACCGCGAACCGCGGCCGGGTGCCGGCGAAGAACGCGTCGGAACCCTGCGCCGGGCCGGTGCCGTCCACGCCGCGCACGGCCGGCGCGTAATTGCCCTGGCCGACGGTGGTGACGTTGGCGGCGTTGGCCAGCAGGTCGCGGCTGTCCTGCAGACCGCGCTGGTCCAGCTGTTCTGCGCCCAGCACCACCGCGCTGGTGGCGGTGTCGCGCTGCGACTTGCCCTGCTTCTCCGCGGTCACCACGATCTTGTCCAGCGTGGTGGCCTGGTCGTCGTCGGGCGCCGGGCGTGCGACGGCGGTAAAACCGGCCAAACCGGCAATCACCGCACACGCCAGCGGCGCGATGCGGAACGGACGGACAGGGGATGCGGAAAGATGCGCGCGCGCGAAGAACATGATCGCCTCGTCGGAGCAGATGGATCGCTGGCGACGAGACGCGCTGGCTGAGGCGCGGAAATATACACCACGACCGCCCCCGGTTTCACCGGCGACGGCGCCCTGCCCCTGTGCGCGTCGCGCATTTCCCGGGAATCATCCGCTCCACGGCCACCAGCCCCGCCCCGTCATCGCGTAGCGGTCGGCCGCGCGCTCGAAGCGGTTGCGCACGCTGACGCCGCCGCACAGCAGGTACAGCGGCAGGAACAGCGGCCCCAGCGCCATGTACTGGAAGACATGGGCGCGTTCGTGGTCGCCCAGCGCGATGGGCGGATGTTCGTGCAGGCCGGCTTGATGTTCGTAGGTGATGCAGGCCGAATCCAGCGTGTCGCCGGTATGCAGGATGGCGTTGCCGAAGGTGATTGCCCCGCCCGGCCCCCACGGGAATGCGTGGAAGACCAGCGCGCGATCGCGGCGGCTCCAGCGCGCATGCGCGCCGAACGGCAGCGCCGCCAGACCCGCCGCCAGGCCGAGCAGCGTATTGGGCAGGGTCCACAGCGCGCCGACGGCCAGCGCCACGACCATGCCGATGCGAAGCGGGCCGGCACGGCGCGCAGCGGAAGGCGGTGGGTTCAATCGGCCTCGTTCGGCATCAGCAGCCACAGGATCAGGTAGACCAGGATGCCGGGGAACGCGGCCGAGGCGATGGAAACGATCACGTAGATCACACGCAGCAGGGTCGGGTTCCAGCCGAGGCGGTGGGCGATGCCGCCCATCACGCCGGCGATCATGCGGTCGTTCAGCGAGCGGGCGAAGGGCTTGGCGGGCGATTGCGACATGGCGGCGGCTCCGGCGCAGGTTGCCGATAGTGTAGAACCGAATTGCCCTCGCCAGGATCGCCTTACCGCGAGCGTGCGCTCAGCCAGTCGTGGATCGCGCTCGGCACTTCGCGCTGGGCGCGGCCGGAGACGTAGATGCCGATGTGCCCGCCCTTGAAGCTCAGTTCGGAATAATCGCGCGTGCCCACCAGTTCCTTCAGCGCGCGCGACGCGTCCGGCGGCACCAGGTGGTCCTGCTCGGCGAAGATGTTCAGCACCGGCATGTCGACGAAGCCCAGGTCCACCGGCTCGCCGTCGATCTGGATGCCGCCGTTGACGAAGCCGTTGCCCTGGTAGAACTGCTTCATGAACTGGCGGAAGGCCTCGCCGGCCAGGTCGGGCGAGTCGAAGATCCACTGCTCCATGCGCAGGAAATCCTCGATGGCGCGCTCGTCGTCGAAGATGTCGACCAAGCCCACGTACTTCTGCAGGTTCAGCCGGAACGGCTTCAGCATCAGGTAGCTGGCGTTCATCAGGTCGGCCGGGATGTTGCCCAGCGTGTCGACGACCAGGTCGACGTCGAGGTTGCGCGCCCAGCTCGACAACATGTTGTCGGCGGTGTGGAAATCGACCGGGGTGACCATCGTGATCAGGTTGCGGACCTTTTCCGGGTGCAGCGCCGAGTAGCACAGCGAGAATGCCCCGCCCTGGCAGACGCCGAGCAGGTTGATCGCGTCCAGCCCGTATTCCCGGCGCAGGTGGTCCACCGCGCCGTCGATGTAGCGATTGATGTAGTCGCCCAGCTCGAGGAAGCGGTCGGAACGGTCCGGATAGCCCCAGTCGAGCACATACACGTCCTGGCCGCGCGCCAACAGGTTCTTCACCAGCGAACGGTCGGACTGCAGGTCGACCATGTACGGCCGGTTGACCAGCGCGTAGACGATCAGCAGCGGCGCCTTCGCGGTGGGCTCGCCTTCGCCGACGAAGCGGTACAGCCTGACCTTGTCGTCGCGCCAGACCTCGCGCTTTTCGGTCGCGCCGTAATGCACGTCCGCCTCGGCGACTTCCGGCAGGGTTTTCAGCGCGGCGGCGAACTTGCGCTGCAGGTTCAACGCTTCCTGCGCCAGCGCGTCCGCGGTGATGTGCAGGGGACCGTTCATTTACGCGCCCTCCTGCGGCCGGCCGGCTTCGGTTTGGCCGCGGCGACCGGCGGCTGGATCGACGCCATGCCGCGCGCGACCCAGTCCTTCATCGAGACGACCTTGCCGTCGGTTCTGGCCGCGGCGGCCGTCGCGGTCTTCTTCACCGCAACGGCGGGCTTTTTCTTCGCCGCCTGCCTCGTTGCCTTCTTCGCGGGTGCGGTCTTCCCGGCCGCCTTTGCCGCCGGTTTCGGCTTGGCGGTCCGCTTCGTTTTCGGCTTGGCCGCTGCCTTCGCCGCAACGGCCGGCCTGGCTTTCCCGGCGACGGCGGTTTTCTTCGCCGGCGTTGCGGGCGGCTCGGCGACCTTCGCCGCCGCGGGTTCGGTTGCCGCCGCGGCCGGCCTGCGCGCCTCGGGCCGCGCCTTCGCCATCCGACGCAGTTCGCGTTGCAGTTCGACGATCTTGCGGTGCGCCGAATCGACCTCGGTGCGGCTGGGCATGCCGAACAGACCGCCCAACTGCTCGATTTCCTTCTGCACCGCCGCGCGCAGGCGCATCTGCGCGTTGGACAGCGCCCCGATCGCCTCGCGGAACGCCGGCGACAGCGCCTCCGCGGCATAGGCTTCCTCGGCCGCGTCGATCCACAGGTCGAACAGCGCGCGCGCGCTGCCGATCTGCCTGCCTGGCGCGTCGCGTTCGTCGAGCCTGGCCTCGAACGCCGCGAACGCTTTCTCGCCAATCTTCATCAACAGCGCGGCGTATTCGCCATTGCGCTGCCGGTAGTCGTCCATCGCCTGCGCCAGCGCCTGCCAGCGTTCCTGGTGCTCGCGCGCCGGGCCGAACGCCGGCATCTGCGGCAGGCGCTGTTCGCCCACGAATTTCTGCAGGGCCTGCAGGTAGGGTTCGGCCTGCCGGAACCAGCCGTCGATGCCCTGCCCGCCCCAACCCTGCATCGCGCCGAAGATTTCGGCGAAGGGGTTGGCCGCCTCGGCGTTCGCACCCAGCGCCTCGCGCCAGGCCTTGCCGATCTCGGCCGCGCTGTTGTCGACGCCGGCGAACTGCGCGGCGACCTGCTGCATGCGCCCGTACCAGTCGCCGGCCTGCTGCTGGAAACGGCCGACCAGGTCGTCGACCGGCCCGCGCCGGCCCTGCGACAGCAGTTGCGACCACCACTGCACGGCCTGGTTCCAGTCCGGCGCGGCGGAACCGCCCGCGCCGTTGCGCATCGCCTGACCCCAGACATTCCAGTATTGCCGCGCCAGCGACTCGAAATCGTTTCCTTGGCCGAAACCGCCCAGGCCGCCGAAGCCGCCGCCCACTCCCGTGCCGTACATGCCGCACCTCCCGGATTGCAGGACGATGATAGCGCGCCGGACGGGGGCGTGAAAAAACGGCGGGACTGCCGTTTTTCATGGTGCAGCCGCCCGCAGGGTGGCGCACGGCGCCCGCCCCCGCGAAGGCGGGGGGATGCGCGCCATTGAATTACGGCATCGGCAACTGCGCGGCCTCGACCGCGCCGGCGCCGCGGCCCTTCGCCTCGATCACCGCGTCTTCCGGCAATCCGGCCTTGCCGTCCAGGTACGCGTCGATCCGGTCCAGCGCCGCATGGAAGTACGGCAGCATCGGTGCATAGCGCGCGCCGTAGGCCGGGAACGCGAGGAAGGCGTCGAAGTGCTCGGCGTTGCGCACCCGCCAATGGCGCACGTCGTTGCGGCCGGCGGCGCGAGCGGCGGCCACGTAGGGCTCGCTGCTGAACGCCGGCGGGATCAGGCCGTCGTCGGTACCGTGCACGACCAGCACCGGCAGGCCGGCGCGCGGCAGGCCGGCCTGGGTCGTAGCGACGCCGTCGCGGACGCGCTGCGCGTCGGCGCCCGCGCCGTCCCACAGCGCGCGCAGGCATTGCAGGCCCGGCAGGGTGAAATCCGGCGGCGCCAGCTTGGTATCGACGATGCCGACGCCGTTGCCCGGCGGAATGCCGGCGGCGTCGCTCCACCATGCCGCACGTTCGGCGTCGCTGGCCGCGCGCGGGCTGAAATCGGCGTTCTGCGCGGAGAATGCATAGCCGCAGGGGTGTTCGCCGACGCCGTACCGGCCGTACGCCGAGGCGTAGGTGACCGCGACCGAACGCCACAGGTCGAAGCCGACGCTCAATACGCCGGCGTGCAGGGCCGCGTCGGTCCAGCCGTTGGCGCGCAGCTTGTCGTAGGCGGATTCGGCCTGCGCGGCGACGGTTTCGCCCGCGACCAGCCCCGCCGCCTTCAGCGCGGCGCAGCGCGCCTGCCACAGCGGTTCGGCCTGCGCGCGCAGCGGCGGCTGCGGCAGCGATTCGGCCGGCAGGTGCAGCAGCGCGCACGGCATCAGCAGCGCGGCCTCGGTGGTGTAGTCGTACAGCGCGCGGCCGCCGTGGCCTTCGACGAGGACGTTCGGCTCGCCGGCGACGACCGCGTCCAACCAGCCGCTGTCGCCTTCCGCCGCGCGCAGCACCGCGCCGCCGCCGTTGGAGATGCCAACCGCGACGATACGGGTATTGTCGAAGGTGAACGGCGCGGCGTTCGGGAACGCCGCATCCAGCGCCGTCAGCGCGAATTCGGCGGCCTGCTTCACGTGCCGGCCCCAGTCGGCTTCCGGGTTGTCCCGCGAATGCGCATGCTTGAACGCGACGCCGTGCGCATCGGCCGGGGCGTCGGGAACGAAACCCAGTTCGTCCTCGCCGGCGCGGCCGGGCGTGCCGTCCAGCTTCGCGCCCTGGCGCGTGTCCAGGTCGAAGTAGTCGCTGCCCGCGCCCTTGTCGGTGTAGGCGACCGCACAGCCCTTCGGCAGGCCCCATGAGCCGGCGACCGCGATCGCGCCGTAGACGCCGCGCGAACCCGACGCCGGCGCGACCAGCACGCAGCGCTTCTTCGCGTCGAACGCATCGGGCACCTGCACCAGCACACGGTGCGGCTGCGACGCGCCGGGCACGCGCGCGAACGCCGCGTATTCGCGCCCCGGCACGTCCGCGACGCTGCCGTACAGCGTGCCGAAGCCGCCGGTCGGCGACAGGTCGGCGATGCCGCGCCAACTGCTCCAGATCGCGCGGCGGCGCAGCTCGGCGGCGGTCGGATGCACGGCGTCGGCGAACGCCGGCGGCGTCAGCGACTGCAGGCCGGCCAGGCCCAGGCCGGCGCTCAGCAGGTCGTCGCCGTTGCGGTGTTCGGTGACGCGCTGGGGCTGGATCATGTCGATGTTCTCGGCGGGAGCACGGGAGGCGGCGACGCCGGCGCAGGCCGACAACCATCCGAAGATCAGGCCCGCCGCGAGCAGGCGAACCGGGGCCGCGCCCGTGGCGCGCAGGAAGGGATTTTCGTTCATGCAGGCAAACTACCCGCTACCGTGCGGATCGCCATCGTACTTTGGTACCACGCCGCGGCAAGGGTCGTGCTGCTAGCTTGCGCCCATCCTGCGACAATCCACGACATGCCCAAGCTGCTGATCGCCGACGACCATCCGCTGTTCCGCGCCGCGCTGCGCGGGGCCGCCGCCGACGCGGTGGCGCAACTGGAAGTGCTGGAGGCCGCCTCGCTGGATCAGGTGCTGGCCGCATTGGAAACCCATGCCGACATCGACCTGGTGCTGCTGGACCTGCACATGCCCGGCAACCACGGCTTGGCCGGGCTGGCGGCGATCCGCGCGCAGTTCCCGACGGTGGCGGTGGTCGTGGTCTCGGCCAACGACGATCCGCGCGTGGTCCGCCGCGCGCTGGACCACGGCGCCGCCGGCTACCTGCCGAAAAGCTCCGGGCTGGAGGAACTGCGCGACGCGATCCGCAGCGTGCTGGCCTGCGAGCAGTGGCTGCCCGCCTCCCTGCGCGCCTCGGTGGCGCGCGCGCAGTCGTCGGCGCACGACGCCGAACTGGCCGCGCGCCTGGCCAGCCTGTCGCCGCAGCAGTTCCGGGTGCTGGCCTACGTGGCGCAGGGCCTGCTGAACAAGCAGATCGCCGACAAGCTGGACGTGCAGGAACGCACGGTCAAGGCGCACCTGTCGGCGATCTTCGACCGCCTGGGCGTGCGCAACCGCACCCAGGCCGGCGTGGTGCTGCGGGAACTCGAGCTTTCCGACCCAGCGCGCCAGATCGAGGGATAGCCACGATGTCTCTAGAAATCCGTTCCGCGCACGCCGCCGATGCGGCCGAACTCGCGCGCCTGTCGGGGCAGCTCGGCTACCCGGCCAATGCCGCAGCCATGTCGGAACGGCTGGCGGCGGTGCTGGCCGACGACGCCCAGGCCGTTTTCGTGGCCGCACGCGGCGGCGCCCTGCTCGGCTGGATCGAGGTCGAGGACCGCGTTTCGCTGGAAGCCGGCAAGCAAGCGGAAATCATCGCCTTCGTCGTCGATGCGCAGGCGCGGCGCGCCGGCGTCGGCCGGGAACTGCTGGCCGCCGCGGAATCATGGGCGCGCGACCGCGGCTTCGACGCGCTGACGGTGCGTTCCAACGTGCTGCGCATCGAATCGCACCCGTTCTACGAGAAGCACGGATTCGTGCGCAGGAAAACCCAGCACGCCTACTGGAAGCGGCTTCAGATCCGCGAATAACTCCACGACACCATCCGGCCGTCGCGGTACGGCATCACCCCGTGGAACGCGCGCGGGTCGTCGTCGAACACCAGCGGCACGAAATGGCGGTCGCCGTCCCACAGCGGCAGGTCGAGGATGCGGTCCACGTCCACCCATTCCAGCGTGCCTTCCGGATTGCCGGCGAACGGTTCGCCGGAAAACTTCGTGACGACGAAGACGAAGCCCAGCCAGTCCTCGCCGTGCTTGCCGAAGCCCGGCCAACTGATCGTGCCGCGCAAGGTCATTTCTTCGCATTCGATCCCCGCTTCCTCGCGGATCTCGCGACGCATGCACGCCACCA
This sequence comes from Pseudoxanthomonas sp., assembly GCA_047601245.1. Classification (GTDB taxonomy): domain Bacteria; phylum Pseudomonadota; class Gammaproteobacteria; order Xanthomonadales; family Xanthomonadaceae; genus Pseudoxanthomonas_A. Next base: position 584,299 of record JASGJU010000002.1, on the reverse strand, counting down.
CGTCCTCGTCCGCCTCGATCTTGCCGCCCAGGCCGTTGTACTTGCCCAGGTGCAGGTCGCCGGGGCGCGCATTGCGGTGGATCATCAGCACGCGCCTGCGGTCCGGCGACAGCACGTAGCCGAGCGTGGCGACGATGGGGGTATAGGGCATGCGGACGGGCTCGCGGAATTCGACGCCGGATTGTATCGCGCCGCCGCCGCGGGCCCATCCGCAACTAAACGGTGGTCGCGGCCAGCATGCGGTCCAGCACCGACTTCAACGCCAGCGGCCGCAGCGGTTTCGACAGCAGTTGCAGGTCGGCCTCGCGCACGGCGGCGCGCACGTCGTCGCCGTGGTCGGCGCTGAGGATCAGGCATGGCCGTGCGTCGAAGCGCTCGCACAGACGCCGCCACAGCGCCACGCCGGTATCGCCGTCGTCGAGGTGGTAGTCGAACAGCCATGCGTCGGTTTCGTCCCGCGCCAGCCGCGACGCCGCCTCCGCTTCGCTGGAAGCGGCGAAAACCCGGCAGCCCCAGCCTTCCAGCAACTGCGCCAGCGCGGCCAGCGCGACCGGGTCGTTGTCGACGGCCAGGATGCGGCGGCCCGCGAGACCCGGTCGCGCCGTCCCGGAAGCCGGCTTCGCCGCCGGCGTGGCGACCCGCGCCAGTGCGACCGCGAACACGGACCCGCGTCCCGGCCGGCTGCGCAGCGACAACGGCGCATCCAGCAGCCTGGCGATGCGGTCGGCGATGGAAAGGCCCAGGCCCAACCCCTGCCCTTCCGCGCCCTCGCCGCGGCGGAATTCGTCGAAGATCGCGCGCTGCTCGTCCGCGCCGATGCCGGGGCCGCTATCGTGCACTTCGACACGCAGCTTGCCGCCGGTGCGGCGCACACCCAGCACGATGCCGCCGCTGCGCGTATAGCGCACCGCGTTGGCGAGGAAGTTCTGCAACACCCGCCGCAGCAGTTGCGGATCGCTGTGCACCCATGCGCGCGTGGGCAGGTAGGCGAACGCCAGACCACGCGCGCCGGCCAGCGCGCGGAATTCCGACGCCAGCGGCTCCAGCACTTCGGCCAGCGGGAAATCGCGCGGTTCCGGCAACAGGCCGCCCGCCTCCAGCCGCGACATGTCCAGCAGGCCGTTGAGCAGGTCGGTGGTGGAATCCAGCGCGCCGCGCAACTGCTCGATGCTGCCGCGCCGCTCCGGCAACTGCTGCGCCAGCGCGTCGGTGAACAGGTGCGCGGCGTGCAGCGGCTGCAGCAGGTCGTGGCCGATGGCGGTCAGGAAGCGGCTCTTGGCGTCGTTGGCGCGCTCGGCCTCGCGCTTGGCGCTTTCCAGCAGCGCGGTGCGCTCGGCCACGCGCTGCTCCAGGGTCTCGTTGGCGCGCTTGAGTTCGCGCTCGGCGTCGCGCGAGGCCGTGACGTCGGTATAGGTGGCGACGAAGCCGCCGCCGGGCATCGGGTTGCCGCGGATCTCGACGACGCTGCCGTCGGGAAACACGCGCTCGGTCAGGTGTGCGGTGCCGGCGCGCATATAGGCCAGCCGCCGCTGCAGCGCGTCCTCGCCGGAACCGCGGTGCGGCATGCGCCGCAGCGCCCAGCGGGTCAGGTCTTCGATGGGTTTTCCCACCTGCAGCAGTTCCGGCGGGAAGCCGAACATCTGCGCATAGCGCGCATTCCACGCCACCAGCCGCAGTTCGCGGTCGACCACGCTGATGCCCTGGCTCATGTTGTTCAACGCCGCCTCCAGCACCTGCTGGTTGAAGCGCAGGTCGGCCGAGGCCTCGCCGACGATGGCGGCGACGGTGTCCAGTTCGCGCTGCTCGCTGCGCGCGGCGTTCAGCAGCAGCCGCGCCGAGGCCGAACCGAGCACCGCCGACAGTTCGCGTTCCATGCGCATTTCCACCGGCGCCGGCGCCGGGCCTTGCGCCGGTACGCCTGCGAGCAGTTGTTCGACGCGTTCCCGCGGCAGGAAACGCAGGCCGGCGTCGCGCAGCGCCTGGCGGTCGAGGTTGCGGCTGGCCAGGCCGGGCGCGTCGCGGCGACGGATCGCGACCACCACCGTCGCCAGCGTGCCGACGAACAGGCTGGCGCCGACCGCGCGCCCCAGCGTGCTCCAGCCGGTCAGGCCGAACAACCCCGCCGGCGACAGCCAGGCCTGGCCGAACGGGCCTTCGTGCAGCCATGCCGGATCGCGTCCGGCCAACGACGCCAGCATCGGCGCCAGCGTCACCCAGGCCCAGGTCGCGAAGCCGGTCACTATCCCCGCGATCGCCGCGCGTGCCGGCGTCTGCGGCCGCCACACCGCGAACGCGAGCGCCGGCGCCAAGGTCGCCAGCGCCGAGAAACTGACCGCGCCGACGTCGGCCAAAGCTTCGGAGCCGCCGATCGACCGGCTGTACGCCCACGCCGACAGCATGATGGCGAGGATGCCCGCGCGCCGCAGCCGCAGCAGGTCGCCGCGGCGGTCGCCGGCCGAAGCGGGCGACCACGCGCCGCGCAGCAGGCCCGGCGCGAACCAGTGGTTGCCGATCATCAGGCTCAAGGTCAGGGTGCTGACCACGACCATGCCGGTCGCTGCGCTCAGCCCGCCGAGGAAGGCGAACAGCGCCACGCCTTCGTGCCCCTGAGAGAACGGCAAGGCCAGCGCATACATGTCCGACGGCACCCGGTCGCCCAGCAAGGCCACGCCGGCGCGCGCCAGCGGCAGTCCCGGCAGCGCGATCAGCGCCAGGTACAGCGGGAACAGCCAGCGCGCGGTGCGCACGTCGCGCTCGTCGCGGCATTCGACCACGCCGACGTGGAACTGGTGCGGCAGGATGAACATCGCCAGCGCGCCCAGCAGCACCAGCGGCGCGAAGCCGGCGGCCGGCTGCGACGGCAGCGGTTTCGACGTGGCCTCGGGGAAATGCTTCAGGCCGAACCAGACGAATCCGCCCAGCGCCGCCATCGCCAGCAACTTGAACAGCGACTCGAAGGCCATCGCCAGCACCAGCCCGCGATTGTGCTCGGCGGCGCTGGCGCGGCGGGTGCCGAACAGCATCGCGAACGCGGCCATCGCCAGCGCCACATACAGCGCGCTGTCGCGCCAGACCGGCGCCGAGGCGTCGTCGCCGCTCGCGGTCAGCGTGGCGAAACTCATCGCCACCGCCTTCAACTGCAATGCGATGTACGGCACCAGCCCCAGCGCGGCGACCAGGGTCACCGTCGCCGCCAGCCATGCGTCCTTGCCCAGCCGCGTGGCGATCAGGTCGGCCAGCGAGGTCGCGTTGGTCTCGCGCGCCAGCCGCACCAGCCGCACCGCGAAGGCGGCGGCCAGCGCATAGAACAGGATCGCGCCGAGGAAGGTCGGCGGCAGCGGCCAGCCGTAGCGCGCGGCCTGGGTAACCGTGCCGTAGAACGTCCACGAAGTGCAGTGCACCGCCAGCGACAGCGCATAGACGTGCCGCCAGCGCCGCGCCAGCACGGCCGGATGGCGCTCGGCGTACAGCGCGGTGCCGAACATCAACGCCAGCCACGCCAGCGCCGCCGCGGCCACGATCCACAGGCTTAGCATCGGCTTTCCCCTGCCGTTCCGATGCCCGTGTTCGCAGTCGTTTCACCCATGCGAGGAGGATAACGCGCGAACGGTTTGCTTTTGCCGTCGACTTTGACTTCGGGCCCCTTCCGTAGCGGCGGAGCCGGTGGGAATAACCCGCAGGGCGGCGCACAAGGACGTGCGCCGTTTTTCGCCGCGGCAGGAGGCCGCGTCGAAAAATCCCGCCGGCGGAGCGAACCCTCCGCGCGCAGCGCGGAGGGCGCGAAGGCAGGGTGTGCTTTCTTTGGTTACTTTCTTTGCACAAGCAAAGAAAGTAACCCGCGCGACAGCGCGGAACGCTTCAACTTCCAAAGCAACAACCCGCTCGCTTTGCTCTCCACCTCTCACCCGCCCTCGGGCACCCTCTCCCCGCTCATGTGGGGAGAGGGACCAAAACAGGCGGCGTCAGAAGTTGTAGCGCAGCGACACGTACCAGTTGCGCGGCAGGCCGTAGTAGGCGGTCTGGATGTTGCCGACGCTGGCGAATTCCTGTCCCTCGATCTTGTATTCCTCGTCGGTCAGGTTGCGCACGCCGGCGCGCACCTGCCAGGCGTACTGCGGCGAATCCCACACGCCGTACAGGCCGACCAGGGTGTACGCCTTCTGGCTCAACACGTCGCGGTTGTCGACCGACAGCCAGCTTTCGCTGCGGTACGAGACGTCGCCGCCGACGCCCAGCGTGCCGTTGTCGCCCAGCGAAAAGTTGTGCTGCAACGCCAGCCGCGCGGTCCATTCCGGCGAGAACGGCACGTGGTCGTGGTTCACGTTCGGGTCGTAGCCGGGATAGGAAGGATCCAGGCGGAAATCGTCGAACTGCTTGTACTTGGCGTCCAGCCAGCCGACCTGCGCGCTCAGCGTGGTCGCCTCGCCCAGCAGCGCGCTGCCCTCGAATTCGACGCCCTTGATGTCCAGTTCGGCCGCGTTGAGCACCGGGAAGGTGCCCACGTCCTGCGACACCCGCGCCTGGAAGTCCTCGTAGTCGCTGACGAAGGCTGCGACGCTGCCGCGCAGGCGCTGGTCGCTGGAGGCGAACTTCAGGCCGGCCTCGTAGGTCCAGACGAACTCGGGGTCGAACTTCGCGTGCTGGGTGTCGTAGACGGTGTTGGCGCGGCCGTTGAAGCCGCCCGACTTGAAGCCGCGGTTGGCCGAGACGTACGCCATCAGGTTGTCGCCGAACTTCTTCTGCAGGCTGACCGACGGCGTGGTCGCGCTCCAGTCCGCCGCGGCATCGAACGCGACGGTCTCGTTCAGCACGGCCAGCGCCGGGCCCCAGAAGGTGCTGGTGGTGCGTTCGTAGTCCTTCTTGTCGCGGGTCCAGCGCACGCCGGCGGCCAGCGTCCAGCTTGGCGCGAACTCCCAGTTGACGTGCGCGAACGCCGCGGTGCTGGTGGTGGTCAGGTCGTCGTCGATGGTGCGCAGGAAGTCCACGGTGGTGCCGTAGATCGCATACAGGTCGTCGGCGTAGGCTTCCTGGTAAGACGGCACGTGCTCCTTCATGTAGTACGCGCCGAAGGTGGCGTGGAAGTTGCTGCCGTTGTCGTAGTGCAACTGGAATTCCTGGCTCTTCTGGCTCTGGTCCAGCGCCACCAGCACGTCGCCGAGTTCGTATTCGGAGGCGTCGATGTCGATGAACGAATGCGTGTCCAGTTCGCGCACCGCGGTGATGCTCTTCAGCAGCCAGCGCTCGCCGAGGTTCCATTCCATCGCCAGCGACGCGCCGGTGTGGGTCAGTTCCTGGCCCTGCCCCGGCGCGAACGAGGTGTGCGCGGCGCGGTCCCATTCGCCGGTTTCGCCGGGTTGCAGCACCACCGTGCCCAGCACCAGGTCGGTCTGGCGCAGGTCGGCCATCGGCCGGCCCATCGTCAGCGCCGCGTTCTGGTGGGTGCGGTCCACCGACAGCGTGGCGCGGAAGTCGTCGTTGGGCGCGAACGCGACCTTGGCGCGGAACGCGGTGGTGTCGTCGTCGTTGAACCTGGAGCCGCCGGCCTCGTTGCGCACGTAGCCGTCGTTGGTGATGTAGGCGCCGGCGAAGCTGGCGGCGACGGTATCGCTCAGCTTTCCGCCCACGTAGACGCGGCCTTCCGTGCGGCCGTAGTCGCCGGCGGTCAGTTCCACCGCGCCGCCGTTGTCGTCGAACGGGTTCTTGGTGGTCAGCTTGATCGCGCCGCCGGTGGAGTTCTTGCCGTACAGCGTGCCCTGCGGGCCACGCAGCACTTCCACCTGCTGCACGTCGAACAGCGAGAACAGCGCGCCGTTGATGCGCGAGTAGTACACGTCGTCCACGTACATGCCGACGCCAGGGTCGAAGGTCTGCAGCGCGTCCGGCTGGCCGATGCCGCGGATGAACACGTTGACGCTGTTGGCCGAGCCGCGGCCCTGGACGATGTTCAGGTTGGGCACCGCGCCCTGCAGGCCGTCGACGTTGCTGGCCTGCAGGTCCTTCAGTTGTTCCTCGCCGAAGGCGCTGACCGCGACCGGCACGTCCAGGATCGACTCGCTGCGGCGGCGCGCGGTCACGGTGATCTGGTCGAGGGTCTTGGCTTCGTGCTCGGCCGACGCGGGCTGCGCGGGCGCGGCTTCCTGCGCGGAGACGGCCGCCGGTGCGATGACACCACCGGTTGACAACAGGCCGGCGATAGCCAGGCTCAAGTGCTTGCGTTTCATTTCCCCTCCTGCGGGTGCGGCAAGGCGGCGACAGTCCGCCCGAACGCCGGCAAGACTAGGTGGCGCGCCCGCGGGCTTCACTTGTACCTTCGTACAGGGGACGGCAATCATGGCGACGCGGATACTCCGCGGCCGGACCAAGACGCGCCGGACGCTCCGTGCGCATGGGGAAATCCACAAGATGTCGTTCCTGATCGTGCTGGCCGCGCTGTGTTTCCTGATGTACGTCGCCTACCGCGGCCACAGCGTGATCCTGTTCGCCCCGGTCGCTGCGCTGGGCGCGGTGCTGCTGACCGACCCGTCGCTGGTCGCGCCGATGTTCACCGGGCTGTTCATGGACAAGGCGGTCGGGTTCCTGAAGCTGTATTTCCCGGTGTTCCTGCTCGGCGCGCTGTTCGGCAAGCTCATCGAACTGTCCGGCTTCGCCCGCTCGATCGTGAAGGCGACCATCAAGGCGGTCGGGGCCGGGCGCGCAATGCTGTCGATCGTGCTGGTCTGCGCGCTGCTGACCTACGGCGGCGTGTCGCTGTTCGTGGTGGTGTTCGCGGTGTACCCGTTCGCGGCCGAACTGTTCCGCCAGGGCGACATCCCCAAGCGCCTGATCCCGGGCACGATCGCGCTGGGCGCGTTCACCTTCACCATGGACGCGCTGCCGGGCACGCCGCAGATCCAGAACATCATCCCGACCACGTTCTTCGGCACCGACACCTGGGCCGCGCCGGTGCTGGGCACGCTGGGCGGCGCGTTCGTGCTGGCGGTCGGCCTGCTGTACCTGGAATGGCGGCGACGCGCGGCGGCGAAGGCCGGCGAAGGCTACGGCGATCCGGCGACGCTGGCCAACGAGCCGGCGCCGTTCGCCGGCGGCAAGCTGGCCCATCCGCTCGTCGCGCTGCTGCCGCTGCTGCTGGTCGGCGTGGCGAACAAGCTGTTCACCGTGCTGATCCCGCGATTCTACGGCGACAGCCACAGCTTCGTGCCGGCGGTGATCGGCAACGCCGCGCCGGTGGTGCAGGAGACTTCGAAGATCGTCGCGATCTGGGCGGTCGAGGGCGCGCTGCTGGTCGGCATCGCCTGCGTGCTGGCGTTCGCATGGAAGTCGGTGGCCGCCAGCTTCGCCGAGGGCAGCAAGTCGGCGATCGGCGGCGCGCTGCTGGCCGGCATGAACACCGCATCGGAGTATGGTTTCGGCGCGGTCATCGCCGCCCTGCCCGGTTTCCTGGTCGTCGCCAACGCGCTGTCGTCGATCCCCAACCCGCTGGTCAACGAAGCGGTCGCGGTGACCGCGCTGGCCGGCATCACCGGCTCGGCCTCCGGCGGCATGAGCATCGCGCTGGCGGCGATGGCCGACACCTTCGTCGCTAACGCGCAGGCGGCGGGCATCCCGATGGAGGTGCTGCACCGGGTCGCGGCGATGGCTTCCGGCGGCATGGACACGCTGCCGCACAACGGCGCGGTCATCACCCTGCTGGCGGTCACCGGCCTGAGCCACCGCCAGTCCTACAAGGACATCTTCGCGGTGACCGTGATCAAGACGCTGGCGGTGTTCTTCGTGATCGCGCTGTATTACCTGACCGGGCTGGTGTAGGCGCCGGCCCGTCGCCGCGGGTCAGCCCGGCAGGACGCGTTCGAGGATCCCGGCGACGTCGGCATCCGCGGGCAGCGTGCCGAATGCGAGCCCGTGTTCGCCGCCGAGCCGGCTGCGCACGAACAGGCCGGCGAGCGGATTGCCCGCCGTGCGCAGCAGCGACGCCTGCAGCGCCAGCGCCAGCCGTTCGACCAGCCCGCGCGCGCCGGCTTCGGCGACCTGCCCCGACGACAATCGATCCTTCAGTGCGTCGACGAAGCGGTCGTACGCCACGTCTCCGCGCGCCGGTTCGAGTTGTGCGAACAACGCCGCGCCGGTCTCCGGTTCGCGCGACAGCGCACGCAGCACGTCCAGGCACTGGATGTTGCCGCTGCCTTCCCAGATCGAGTTCAGCGGCGCCTGCCGATACAGCCGCGGCAGGATCGATTCCTCGACGTAGCCGGCGCCGCCCAGGCATTCCTGCGCCTCGTTGACGAAGGCCGGCGCGCGCTTGCACAGCCAGTACTTGCCGATCGCAGTGGCGACGCGGGCGAAGGCGGCCTCGTCCGCGTCGTGCGGCGCGGCGTCCACCGCCCGGGCCACGCGCAGCGACAGGGCCAGCGCCGCTTCCGCTTCCAACGTCAGGTCGGCCAGCACGTTGCGCATCAGCGCGTGTTCGGCCAGGCGCTTGCCGAAGGCGACGCGGTGCCGCGCATGGTGGACCGCTTGCGCCAGCGCCATGCGCATTTCCGCGGCCGCGCCGAGCATGCAGTCGAGCCGCGTCAGCATCACCATCTCGATGATCGTGGCCACGCCGCGGCCCTCGTCGCCGATGCGCCGCGCCCACGCGCCGGTGAATTCGACTTCCGACGAGGCGTTGGCCCAGTCGCCCAGCTTGTCCTTCAGCCGCAGCAGCCGGAACGCGTTCCGGCTTCCGTCCGGCAATCGCCGCGGCAGCAGGAAGCACGACAGCCCGCCCGGCGCCTGCGCCAGCACCAGCCAACCGTCGCTCATCGGCGCGGAGAAGAACCACTTGTGGCCGACCAGCGCGTATTCGCCGTCGCCGGAGCCGGCGAGCGGGGTCGCGACGGTCGCGTTCGTGCGCACGTCGGAGCCGCCCTGCTTCTCGGTCATGCCCATGCCGACGGTGATCCCGGCCTTGTCGCCGATGGCGACGTCGCGCGGGTCGTAGTGCGGCGCGGCGGCCTTGTCGGCCCACTCGCGCAGCGCCGGCTCGCGCCGCAGCACCGGCACCGCAGCGTGGGTCATCGTCAGCGGGCAACTGGTTCCCGCCTCGACCTGGTGGTGCAGGTAGCTCAACGCCGCGCGCGCGACATGCGCGCCAGAACCCGAAGCCCGGCCGGATTCGACGTGCCACGAGAGCCCGGCGACGCCATGCGCCTTCGCCGCCTGCATCAGGCGATGGTAGGCCGGATGGAATTCGACCGCGTCGATGCGATGGCCGAAGCGGTCGTAGGTCTTCAAGCGCGGCTTGTCGCGGTTGGCGTCGAAGCCGATCCGGTACAGTTCGTCGCCAGCCAGCCTCGCGTAATCCTGCAACCGCGCCGAGAAAGCCGACGCGCCTTCGCGGTCCACCGCCTCGCGCAGCGCGACGTCGTCGGCCCACAGGTCGCGCGGCTCGCCATTTCCTTCGAATGGCGGCGGCTGGTTGTCGACCACGTGGGTTTCGAATGGCGGCAAAGCGGACATCGCGAATCCTCCCTTGGCCGGCCGATTCTCGCTCATTTGCCGGGGGACCGCGCCAGCGCCGCGATGAATTCCGGCTCCAGCGCCATCCTGCCGAACCAGCCGTGCTGGATGCCGCTGAGCACGCGCAGCATGTGTCCCTTGCCGCCCGGCATGCGCCCGGCCGGCAGCAGGCCGACGTCGCGCACGCGCGCGGCGAAGTCGCGTTCGGACTGGAACAGCGGCGTCAGCCAGCGGCTCCAGAACTGGTAGATGCGCACGTGCCTGCGGCGCAGCGCTTCGTAGCGCGCCAGGGCCGCGCCGACCGAATCGCAGTCGCGCAAGGCGTCGCGCAGCGCCAGCGCATCCATCAGCGCCATGTTGACGCCCTGCCCCAGTTGCGGGCTCATCGCATGCGCCGAATCGCCCAGCAGCACCATCTTCCCGGCATGCCACCGCCGCAGCACCGCATCGCGGTAGCTGGCGCGCGCCAGCGAATCGGCATCGGCCACGCCGGCGACCAATGCCCCGGCCTGCGGCCAGATCGCGGCGACTTCGTCCCGCCACGCCGGCAGGCCGCGCGCGCGCCATGCATCGAAATCGGCGATCGGCAGGCTCCAAAAGAAACTCAACCGTGGCGTCGGGTCGCCCGGCCGCGTGCCGACCGGCAACAGGCCGATCATCTTGCGCGCGGCGACGTAACGCTGGCGCAGTTCGTCCGGCCACGGCCAGTCCGTCGCCGGCAGCAGCCGCCACAGCGCGCCCCACGGATACGGCCGGTCGAGGCCCTCGCGCGCCAGCGCGCCGCGCAGGCGCGACGCCGCGCCATCGGCGGCGATTACCAGGTCGAACGGTCCATGCACGCGCCCGTCCTCGTCGCGGATGCGGCCGTTGCCGGTCTCGACCTCGGCGATGCAGACGCCCGCATGCAGACCGCCGTCGCGGCCTTCCCACGCACGATCCAGCAACTCGAACAAGGCCCCGCGCTGCATGCCCAGCCCGAACAGCCGCGCATCCAGCCCGGCGTAGCGCATGTCCATCACCGCGCGCCCGCAAGGCGTCTCGCCGAACAGCCGCCGCACCGGCGCGCCATGCGCCAGCGCGGCGTCGAGCAGCCCCATCCGCCACAACACCTGCAAACCGGTCGGTTGCAGCAGGAATCCCGCGCCGACCGGCCCCGGCTCCGGCGCACGCTCGAACACCCGCACCCGATGCCCATCGCGCTCCAGCAACACCACCGCGGCCTGCCCAGCCGTCCCGTAACCGATGATGGCGATATCGAGTTTCATGCGAAGCGCGGGTTATCCGTTCGATTGTTGACGCAGCTCGGCATTCCCGCGAAGGAAGGGAATACGGGCAGGCACAACAAAAACCCCGCCGCAGCGGGGTTCAAGAACGACTGCCTGCAAGGAACCTCAGGCAACCGGCATGATGTTCGACGCCTGCGCGCCCTTCGGGCCCTGGGTCACCTCGTAGCTGACCCGCTGCCCTTCCTGCAAGGTGCGGAAGCCCTTGGCGTTGATTGCCGAGAAATGCGCGAACACGTCGGCGCTGCCATCTTCCGGCGCGATGAAACCGAAACCCTTGGCGTCGTTGAACCACTTGACGGTACCGTACGGCATAACTTGATCGTTTCCTCATTGGGTGGTGTTGCGCGCGACCGGCCGACCGCGCGCCCGCGGAGTATGCAAAGACAACGCTATCTTTACAATCACCCCCGCGCCAATTCCCCGACCAGTCTCGGCAGGCCGGCCGAAGCCGCTTGCACGTTGGCCAGCACCTCGGCCATCGTGATTTCCTCGCCGTCGCCGCAGCCGGCCGCCCAATTGGCGACGATCGCCAGGCAGGCGTATTCGAGTCCCATCTCGCGCGCCAGCCCCGCTTCCGGCATGCCGGTCATGCCGACCAGGTCGCAGCCGTCGCGGCGCATCCGCGCGATTTCGGCCTTGGTTTCCAGCCGCGGCCCCTGGGTGGCGCCGTAGCAGCCGCCGTCGACGATCGCGACGCCGGCCGCATGCGCGGCCTCCAGGATCCTGCCCCGCAGCGGCGGCGAGTACGGATCGCCGAAATCGACGTGCAGCACCTCGCTGCCTTCCTCCTCGCAGATCGTCGACACGCGTCCCCAGGTGTAGTCGATGATCTGGTCGGGACAGGCGAGCACGCGCGGGCCGAAACGTTCGGTGATGCCGCCGACCGTGTTCAACGCCAGCACGCGGGTCGCGCCGGCCTGTTTCAGCGCATCGAGGTTGGCGCGGTAATTGACCTTGTGCGGTGGCACCGAATGGCCCTCGCCGTGGCGAGCGAGGAAGGCCACGCGGCGTCCGTCCAGGCGGCCGATGCGGATCGGGCCGGAGGCCGCGCCGAAGCGGGTCGCGACCTGCACGGTTTCGACCTCGTCCAGTTGCGCCAGTTGGTAGATGCCGGTGCCGCCGATCACGCCCAGCGCGATTTCATCGGCCATGTTCAGTCCTTCAATGCGTGGATGTCCGGCAGGTTGCGGCCCTGCTCGTAGTAGTCCATGCCGAAGCCGAACACGTAGCGGTCCGGCACCTCCAGGCCCACATAGTCGGCGGCGATGCCGTCGACCACGCGGTGGTGGTTCTTCACCGCCAGCACGGCGATGCGCACGTCGGTGGCGCCCTGCTCCAGGCACCACTGCTTGACCGCCGCCAGGGTATGGCCCTCATCGAGGATGTCGTCGGCCAGCAGCACGCGGCGGCCGTACAGCGCGGTGGCCGGGCGGTGCTTCCAGACCAGTTCTCCGCCGTTGGTCGCGCCGCGGTAGCGGGTGGCGTGCAGGTAGTCGAAGGTCAGGTCGATGCCGCGCGCGCCCAGTTCCAGGGCCAGTTGCCCGGCGAACGGCAGCGCGCCGTGCAGGATGGTCAGGTATACCGGCGGCGCGCCGATGGCGTAGTCGCGGGCGATGGGCTCGGCCATCCTGGCGATGGCGGCGTCGATCGTCGCGCGGTCGATGATCTTTTCCGAATGCTTCAGGGCTTCGGACAGCGGATGTTCGTTCATCAGGCGGTTCCTTCGGTGTTGCGGATCAGGCGCGATTGCGCGCCGCTGTATTTCTGGTCGGCCAGCAATCCGCCCCAGCCCAGCGCGCCGCGGCCGATCAATCCGGCCAGTGCGGCGGTATTCAGTCGGCGGCCTTCGACCGCGCGCAGCGACTCGGCGACCGCCGCCGGCTTGCAGGCCAGCACCACGTCGCAGCCGGCGTCCAGGTGCGCGTCGATGCGCGCCTTGACCCCGCCGGCCGAATGCGCGGCGGCCATCGAGATGTCGTCGGAAAAGACCACGCCGCGGAAACCCATTTCCCGGCGCAGCACCTCGTTGATCCAGTACGGCGAATAGCCGGCCGGTTCCGGCGCGACCGCCGGGTAGCTGACGTGCGCCATCATCACCGCGTCGGCGCCGGCCTCGATGCCGGCGGCGAACGGGACCAGGTCCTCGGCGCGCAACGCCTCCAGCGGGCGCGGATCGATCGCCTCGTCGAAATGGGTGTCTTCCAGCACCGTGCCGTGGCCGGGGAAATGCTTCAGCGTCGCCGCCATGCCGGCGGCGTGCATGCCGCGCACGTAGGCGCGGGCGAATTCGGCGACCACCTTCGGCTCGGAGGAAAACGCGCGGTCGCCGATGGCGCGGTTGCCGCGGGCCAGGTCGACCACCGGCGCGAAGCTCAGGTCGACGCCGCTGGCGCGGATCTCGCTGGCCATCAGCCAGGCGTGCTCCTCGGCCAGGTCCAGCGCGCCCTGCGGGTCCTGCGCATACATCGCCTCGAACGACTGCAACGGCGGCAGCTTGCTGTAGCCGTCGCGGAAACGCTGCACGCGCCCGCCTTCCTGGTCGACGCAGACCAGCAGCGGCCGCGGCGCGGCGGCGCGGATCGCGGCCGACAGTTCGGCCACCTGCTCGCGCGAGGCGAAGTTGCGGGCGAACAGGATGACGCCGGCAGTGGCGTCGTGTTGCAGCCAGTCGCGCTCCTGCGCGGCGAGTTCCAGACCGGCGATGCCGATGACGAGCATGAAATGTCCTTCAGGGAATGTCCGTGGCGGCGCGCTCGGCTTCGCTCCATTGCGAATACGGGCGCGCGGCCAGGGCCAGATTGTAATAGCGCAGGCTGTCGGTCACCTGCCTGCCGGCCCAGGCCGGCTTGTCGAAGGCCTCGTCGGCCGAATCCAGTTCAATCTCGGCCACCACCAAGCCGGCGTTGTCGCCGAGGAATTCGTCCACTTCCCACGTTTTCCCGGCATGGTCCACGTGATGCCGGCGCTTCTCGACCCGCCCGCCGACGCACAGGGCCAGCAGCGCCCGCGCATCGGCGACCGGGATCGGGTAGTCGAATTCCTGCCGGGTCGCACCCGGTTCCCGCGACTTGATGTTCAGGAAGGCGGCTTCGCCCTCGATCCGCACCCGCACCGACGCCTTCTGCGCCCCGCTTTCGACCGCGTCCAAGCCGTTGAGGTAGCCCTGCGCCATCGGCACGACCCGGTGCGCGGCTTCGCGCCAGCCGTCGCCGGCGACCAGGAACTTGCGTTCGATCTCGATGCCCATGACGCCTCCGCCTCAGCGCTCGAACAGCGCGATGGATTCCACGTGCGCCGTATGCGGGAACATGTCCATCACTCCAGCCGCCTTCAGCTTCCAGCCCTGCTCGTTGACCAGCCAGCCGGCGTCGCGCGCCAGCGAGCCGGGATGGCAACTGACGTAGACGATGCGGCCGAACTGCTTCAGCGGCAGTTGCTTCAGCACCTCGATCGCGCCGGAGCGCGGCGGGTCGAGCAGCAGCTTGTCGAAACCCTGCCGCATCCACGGCGCGCCGCGCTGGTCCTGGGTCAGGTCGGCGGCATGGAAGTGCGCGTTTTCCAGCCCGTTGCGCTGCGCGTTCGCGCGCGCCCGCGACACCAGCCCGGCGTCGCCTTCGACGCCGACTACCTCGCCGACCAGCCGCGCCAAAGGCAGGGTGAAATTGCCCAGGCCGCAGAACAGGTCCAGCACGCGCTCGCCCGGTTGCGGTTCGAGCAACTCGAACGCGCGCGCGATCATCTTCTCGTTCAACTTCGCGTTGACCTGGATGAAGTCCAGCGGACGGAACCCCAGTTCGACGTCCCATGCCGGCAGCCGGAACGCGAGCGACGGCCCGCTCCCGTCGGGGTGCAGCGGCCACAGCGGCTGCACGCTGTCCACGCCGCCGGGCTGCAGGAAGATAGCGAAGCGGTGCTCCCGGCCGAACGCGACCAGCACCGCCCGGTCTTCCTCGTCCAGCGCCTGCAGGTTGCGGAACACCAACGCCACGCCGTCGAATTCCGCATCGGCGTCGCCGGCGATGAACTCGATCTGCGCGATCTGGCCGCGCGCCCGCAACCCGTCCACCAGCCGGCCCAGCGCATCGACCTTGAAGCCGATGGCCGGGATCACCGTATGGCAGACCGACAGGTCGGCGACGAAGCGCGGATCCTGCTCGCGGAAACCGACCAGGGTCTTGTCCTTCTTCTCGACCCGCCGCACCGAGAACCGGCCCTTGCGGCGGTAGCCCCACCCGCCTTTATCGAGCGCGTCGCCGCCCGTCAGCGGCGGCAGCACGGCCTGCGGCTCGACGTGGCCGATGCGCTCGAAGTTCTCCAGCAGCACGTGCTGCTTGGCTTCGATCTGCTTTTCCTCGGCCAGGTGCTGCAGCACGCAGCCGCCGCAGACGCCGAAATGCGGACAGCGCGGCTCGACCCGGTCCGGCGAGGCCCGTCGCACTTCGAGGGTCCTGGCCTCGTCGAAATGGCGGCTCTTCGCGGTCTGCTCGGCCAGCACCCTTTCGCCGGGCAGCGCACCCGCGACGAACGTCACTTTTCCGCTTTCGCCCAATGCCTCGCCGTCGCGGCGGGCGACGCCGCGGCCGTCGTGGCTCAGGTCGAGGATGTCGGTTTCGAAGGGGGTGCGGTCGATGCGGGGCGCGCGATGTCTGGCCACGTGGCGAAAGCTGCGTGAAATCCGGGGCCGCGCATTGTCGCATGCGGGCCGGCCCCGCACCCCGTCCGGACTAGCGGATCTTCTTGAAGGTATTGGTATTGCCGAGTTTCTCGATCTTGCCGCCGGACTTCTCGAACTCGGCGATGTCCTGCTCGATCTGCTCGTGGGTGATGTTCGCGCCGGACTTGCCGGAACCGGACTTGGGAGAGGACTTGATGGACTTGCTCTTGGCGATGGCCACTGGGCTTCCTTGTTGGGGTTGCCCCGGCACCTTAACCCATCGGTTGTAGAAAAACGTTCACGCCCACGGATTACGCCGCGTCCGCCCGCGTGGTGAAACTCTCGCCGCAGCCGCATTCGGCGGTTGCGTTCGGATTGTCGAAAGTGAACGTCTCGGACAGGCCCTGCTTGGCGAAATCGATCCGGGTGCCGTCCACCATCGGCAGGCTGTCGGCGTCGACGAAGATCTTCACCCCGTCCTGCTCGAACACGGCATCGCCGTCGCGCTGCTCGCGGGCCAGGTCGGTCACGTAGCCCCAGCCCGAGCAGCCGGTCCTGGCCACGCCGAAGCGCAGCCCCAGCACGCCGGGCGTGGCGGAGACGAAGCGCTGCACGCGGGCGAAGGCGGCAGGGGTCAGGGTGACGGCCATGCGGGACTCCTCGAAACTGGCGGAATTATAGCCTTTTGCGCGTGAACGGCCGCGATCTTTCGTGGCCGGAGCCGCCCGGCTTTGCACGCCGCGGATGGCCGGGCGCTCGCCGTAACGGAACCCGTGCCTCGCAAGCGCACCGGCTCACCCGGTAAACTGCGCGTTCCATTGGATTGCGTCGACAGCGCGGGGTTTCAAGATGGCGGTGGTGAGCGTCGAACATGCGCTGGCGGGCAAGGTCCCGGCCGGCGGCGAGGTCACGGTGCGCGGCTGGGTCCGCACCCTGCGCGGCTCCGCCGGGCTGGCCTTCGTCAACGTGCACGACGGTTCCTGCTTCGCGCCCATCCAGGTGGTCGCCACCGACGCCCTGCCCAACTTCGAGACCGAGGTGAAGCGCCTGACCAGCGGCTGCGCGGTCGTCGCCACCGGCACCCTGGTCGAATCGCAGGGCAAGGGCCAGAGCTACGAGATCCAGGCCAGCGCCATCGAGGTGGTCGGCTGGGTCGAGGACCCGCTGACCTATCCCATCCAGCCCAAGCCGATGTCGCCGGAATTCTTGCGCGAAGTCGCCCACCTGCGCCCGCGCACCAACCTGTTCGGTGCGGTCACCCGCATCCGCCACTGCCTGGCCCAGGCGGTGCACCGCTTCTTCCACGAACGCGGCTTCTACTGGATCAGCACCCCGATCATCACCACCTCCGACGCCGAAGGCGCCGGCCAGATGTTCCGCGTCTCCACCCTGGACCTGGCCAACCTGCCGCGCGACAAGGACGGCGGCGTCGACTTTTCCCGGGATTTCTTCGGCAAGGAAACCTTCCTGACCGTGTCCGGCCAGCTCAACGTCGAGGCCTACTGCCTCAGCCTGAGCAAGGTCTACACCTTCGGCCCGACCTTCCGCGCGGAGAACAGCAACACCACCCGCCACCTGGCCGAGTTCTGGATGATCGAGCCGGAAATCGCCTTCGCCGACCTCGCCGCCGACGCCGACCTGGCCGAGGATTTCCTCAAATACCTGTTCAAGGCGGTGCTGGACGAGCGCGCCGACGACATGGCCTTCATCGCCGAGCGCGTGGACAAGAGCGCGATCACGAAGCTGGAGGCCTTCATCAACGCGCCGTTCGAGCGCATCGACTACAGCGACGCGATCGGTCTGCTGCAGAAGTCGGGGCACAAGTTCGAATTCCCGGTCGAATGGGGCTTGGACCTGCAGACCGAGCACGAGCGCTGGCTGACCGAGCAGCACGTCGGCCGCCCGGTCGTGGTGATGAACTACCCGGAACACATCAAGGCCTTCTACATGCGCCTGAACGACGACGGCAGGACCGTCGCGGCGATGGACGTACTGGCGCCGGGCATCGGCGAGATCATCGGCGGCAGCCAGCGCGAGGAACGCCTGGACGTGCTCGACGCGCGCATGGCGCAGTTCGGCCTGGATGCGGCGCACTACGGCTGGTACCGCGATTTCCGCCGCTACGGCACGGTGCCGCACGCGGGCTTCGGCCTCGGCTTCGAGCGGCTGGTGGTGTACGTGTGCGGGCTGTCGAACATCCGCGACGCGATTCCCTACCCGCGTGCGCCGGGAAGCGCCGAGTTCTGATTTTGTCCGTTGCCCGCGTTCGCGGGACGACAAACCGAAACACTGCGGAGTCCGTAAAGCGTGATCCTCTTCCTCGCCCTCTGCTTCGTCGCCACCGCGATCGCCGGCTTCTGTGCCTTCGTGATCTTCTGGCCGTTGACCCTGGTGCACGTGCGCGACCGGCATTCCGCCCTCTCCGAAGCCTTCGGCGCGGGCGCTTTCCTCAAGCCGGAAGCCCTGCGCTGGCTGCTGAGCGGCCGCTATCGCGAGACCCGCGACCCGTCGCTGACCGGGCTGGCGACGCCGGCGCGACTGTCATTGCTGACGATCTTCTTCGGCCTCATCATGGCCGCCCTGCTCTGGCTGTGGTCGCTGGTGGCCTGATGGATGTCGCAAGCGAACAATGGTGGCTGGCGGCGCTGGGCCGCACCCTGGTCTGGGCGCGCCTGCGCGTCGGGGAGGCCGGCACCGCCGAGGTCTTCGACAGCGACGGCCGCACCCAGGCCTACGAAAGCGAGGACAGCGCCCGCGCCGCACTGCTCGACGCCGAATTCGTCGCCTTCGACGGACTGGACCAGGAGGACGCGCTGCAACGCGGCTTCTCGCTGGCCGAAGTCGCGCCGCCGCAGGCCGGCAACGACGAGGAACTGCGTGAACGGATGGTGCAGACGCTCGGCCATCGCGCATGAGCACGGATAGAATGCGCGCATGACCGACCTCGACCAACTGCTGCGCAACAACCGCGAATGGGCCGATCGGGTCAGGCAGGAGGATCCGGATTTCTTCCAGCGCCTGTCGCGGCAGCAATCGCCGAAATACATGTGGATCGGCTGCTCCGACTCGCGCGTGCCGGCGAACCAGATCCTCGGCCTCGACCCGGGCGAGGTCTTCGTCCACCGCAACGTCGCCAATGTGGTCGTGCATACCGACCTGAACGCGCTGAGCGCGGTGCAGTTCGCGGTGGACCAGTTGCAGGTCGAACACATCCTGATCGTCGGCCACTACGGCTGCGGCGGCGTGCACGCCAGCCTGACCCACCGCCGCGTCGGCCTGGCCGACAACTGGCTGCGCCACGTCGGCGATGTGGCCGGCAAGCACGCCGCCCTGCTCGACGCGACCGCCGACGAGCACCTGCGCCATGCGCGCCTGTGCGAACTCAACGTGATCGAACAGGTCGTCAACCTGTGCCAGACCACGGTGATCGAAGATGCATGGGCGCGCGGGCAACGGCTTTCCGTGCACGGCTGGGTGTATTCGCTCAAGGACGGACGCGTGCGCGAGATGGGCATCGACGTGTCCTCGGCGGACGATTTGCCTTCGCAATACCGCAAGGCACTGGCCGGCGTCCCGCGCGGCGGCAAACGCGACTAGGAGGAAACCCGCATGCTCCCCGCACCGATCGATTTCCGGGCCTGGATAGACGAGCACCGGCACCTGCTGAAGCCGCCGGTCGGCAACAAGTGCATCTACGCCGGCGACTTCATCGTCATGGTCGTCGGCGGGCCGAACGCGCGCACCGACTACCACTGGGACGAAGGGCCGGAATGGTTCTACCAGCTCGAGGGCGAGATGGTGCTGCGCATCCAGGAGGACGGCGCGGTGCGCGACATCCCGATCAGGGCCGGCGAGATCTTCCTGCTGCCGCCGCGGGTGCCGCATTCGCCGCAGCGCATGCCCGATTCGGTCGGGCTGGTGATCGAACGCAAGCGCCTTGCGCACGAGAACGACGGCCTGATCTGGTACTGCGAGCGCTGCAACGAGAAACTGTATGAAGAATATTTCCCGCTGAAGAACATCGAAACCGACTTCCCGCCGGTGTTCGAA
Source organism: Pseudoxanthomonas sp. (assembly GCA_047601245.1). Lineage (GTDB taxonomy): Bacteria > Pseudomonadota > Gammaproteobacteria > Xanthomonadales > Xanthomonadaceae > Pseudoxanthomonas_A. The sequence continues at coordinate 564,814 of JASGJU010000002.1, read as the reverse complement.
CGCTTCTACGCCTCGCGCGAGCATCGCACCTGCAAATCCTGCGGACACCTGAACCCGGCGCCGCCGCGCTACGAATTCCCCGATACCTGACCCGATGACCGCCCTGTCGCGCACCCACGCCCTCGCCCTCGACGCCGCCGACCCGCTGCGCGCCCTGCGCAATGAATTCCTGATCCCCAAGAACGGCGCGGCCGAGCAGACGTATTTCTGCGGCAACTCGCTGGGCCTGCAGCCGCGCGGCGTGCGCGCACGGGTGCAGGAAGTGCTGGACAAGTGGGCGCAGGAAGCCGTGGAAGGCCACTTCCGCGGCCAGACGCAGTGGATGACCTACCACGAGCAGGCGCGCGAGCCGCTGGCGCGGATCGTCGGCGCGCTGCCGTCCGAAGTGGTGGCGATGAATTCGCTGAGCGTCAACCTGCACCTGATGATGGCCAGCTTCTACCGGCCCACGCGCGAGCGGCCGGCGATCCTGATCGAAGCCGGCGCATTCCCCTCCGACCGGCACGCGGTCGAATCGCAGATCCGCTTCCACGGCTTCGATCCGGCCGCCGACCTGATCGAAGTGCAGCCCGGCGAAGACGGCAACATCCCGATGCAGGCCATCGAGGACGCCATCGCCGCGCACGGTTCGCGCCTGGCGCTGGTGCTGTGGCCGGGCATCCAGTACCGCACCGGGCAGGCCTTCGACCTGGCCGCCATCGCGCGCCTGGGCCATGCGCAGGGCGCGAAGGTCGGCTTCGACCTCGCCCACGCGGCCGGCAACCTGCCGCTGCGCCTGCACGACGACGACGCCGACTTCGCCGTGTGGTGCCACTACAAGTACCTCAACGCCGGCCCCGGCGCGGTCGCCGGCTGCTTCGTCCACGAGCGCCATGCGCGCAGCGACCTGCCGCGCCTCGCCGGCTGGTGGGGCCACGAGAAGGAAACCCGCTTCCTGATGCAGCCGCAGTTCGTGCCCACGCCCGGCGCCGACGGCTGGCAACTGAGCAACCCGCCGATCCTGGCGCTGGCGCCGCTGCTGGCGTCGCTGGACCTGTTCGACAAGGCCGGCGGCATGGCCGCGCTGCGCACCAAGTCGGAGAAGCTGACCGGCTTCCTCGAAGCGCTGATCCGCGCGCGGCTGGGCGACACGCTGCACATCGTCACCCCCGCCGACCCGGCGCAGCGCGGCTGCCAGTTGTCGCTGCGCGTGGCCGGCGGCCGCGAGCGTGGGCGCGAACTGTTCGATTACCTGGTCGCCATCGGCATCGTCGGCGACTGGCGCGAACCGGACGTGATCCGCATCTCGCCGACGCCGCTGTACAACCGCTACATGGACGTCTACCGCTTCGTCGAGGAAGTCGAAACCTGGCGGGGCGTCTGACTTGAACGCCGCCGCCGGGAAGTCCCTCATCGTCATTGGCGCCGGCCTCGCCGGCTGCCTGCTCGCCACCCTGCTGTGCAGGCGCGGCTGGCGGGTGACCGTGTACGAGCGCCGCGGCGACCCGCGCATCAAGGGTTACGAATCCGGCCGCTCCATCAATCTCGCGCTGGCCGAACGCGGACGCCACGCGCTGCGCCAGGCCGGCGTGGAGTCGGAAGTGATGGCGCAGGCGGTGATGATGCGCGGGCGCATGGTGCATCCACTGGGCGAAGCGCCGCAATTGCAGCGCTACGGCCGCGACGACAGCGAGTCGATCTGGTCGGTGCACCGCGCCGACCTCAACCTGACCCTGCTGGAACTGGCCGAGAAGGCCGGCGCGAGGATCCACTTCCACCGCCGCCTGCACACGGTCGATTTCGGCGCCGGCTACGCCCGCTTCATCGACGACCGCGACGACCAGCCCCACGACCTGCATTTCGACGTGCCGCTCATCGGCGCCGACGGCGCCGGCTCGGCGCTGCGGGCGGCGATGAACCGCTGGTCGCCGCTGGGCGAGCGCAGCGAGTTCCTCGACCATTCGTACAAGGAACTGGAAATCCCGCCGACCGCCGCCGGCGATTTCGCGATCGAACCCAACGCGCTGCACATCTGGCCGCGCGGCCGCTACATGTGCATCGCCCTGCCCAACCACGTGAAGACCTTCACGGTCACGCTGTTCCTGCCGAACGAGGGCGATCCCAGTTTCGAGAGCGTGCGCGACGGCGACGACGCGCAGGCGCTGTTCGAACGCGAGTTCCCCGACGCCGTGCCGCTGATCCCGCGGCTGCGCGAAGACTGGGAAAACCACCCGCCCGGCCTGCTCGGCACCCTGTACCTGGATCGCTGGCGGCTGGGCGGCCGCGCGCTGCTGGTCGGCGACGCCGCGCACGCGATGGTGCCATTCCACGGCCAGGGCATGAACTGCGCCTTCGAGGACTGCGTGGCGCTGGCCGGTTTGCTGGACGCGCACGCGAACGTGGCCGACGCCTTCGCCGCGTTCGAGAGCGAGCGCAAGCCGAACGCGCTGGCGATCCAGAAGATGGCGCTGGAGAACTACGTCGAGATGCGCGACCGGGTCGACGACCCGGATTTCCTGCTGCAGCGCGAACTCGAACAGGCATTGCAGGAACGCCACCCCGGCCGCTTCGTGCCGCATTACACGATGGTCACCTTCATGCGCATTCCCTATGCGGTGGCGCTGGAGCGCAGCGAGATACAGCGCGAAATCCTGGCCGAAGCCACCCGCGGGCATGCCACGCTCGCCGGCATCGACTGGGCGGCGCTGGACCGGATCGTTGTGGAGCGCCTCGCGCCCTTGCAGGAATAGGGGAGCTGGTTTCCGCGGGAAAAGCGCTTCTGCGCGTTATGCTTGACGCATGACCGCCAGCTTCTTGTTCTACGACCTGGAAACCTTCGGCGCCGATCCGCGCCGCACGCGCATCGCGCAGTTCGCGGCGATCCGCACCGACGCCGAACTGAACCCGGTCGAGGAACCGCTCTCCTTCTTCGTCAAGCCCGCCGACGACCTGCTGCCCTCGCCCGTCGCCACCCTGATCACCGGCATCGCCCCGCAACAGGCGTCGCGCGAAGGCGTCGCCGAGGCCGACGCCTTCGCCCGCATCGCCGAGGAAATGTCGCGACCGGAAACCTGCACCCTGGGCTGGAACACGCTGCGCTTCGACGACGAATTCGTCCGCCACGGCCTGTTCCGCAATTTCTTCGACCCCTACGAGCGCGAATGGCGCGGCGGCAATTCGCGCTGGGACCTGCTGGACGTGGCTCGGCTGTTCCATGCGCTGCGACCCGAAGGCATCGCCTGGCCGCAGCGCGAGGACGGTAGGGGAACCTCGTTCAAGCTCGAACATCTCGCCGCCGCCAACGGCGTGCGCATCGGCGACGCGCACGAGGCGCTGTCGGACGTGCGCGCCACGCTCGGCATCGCCCGGCTGATGCGCGAGGCGCAGCCGCGGCTGTGGGAACACGCGCAGAAGCTGCGCGACAAGCGCCATGCCGCCGGCCTGCTCGACCTCGCGGCGATGCAGCCGGTGCTGCACGTCTCGCAGCGCTATCCGGCCAGCCGCCTGTGCGCCGCGCCGGTGCTGCCGCTGGCGCGGCATCCGCGCTTCGACAACCGCGTGATCGTGTTCGACCTCGACGGCGACGCCGACGCGCTGCTGCAACTGGACCCGCAGGACATCGCCGACCGCCTGTACACGCCGGCGGCGGACCTGCCGGAAGGCGTGCAGCGGGTCCCGTTGAAGGAAGTGCACCTGAACCGCTGCCCCGCGCTGGTGGCGTGGAACCACCTGCGCGACGCCGATTTCGAGCGCCTGGGCATCGACCGCGCCGGCGTCGAGGCCGTCGCCGACCGCCTGCGTCCGCACGCCGCCGCCATCGCCGAGAAGGTGCGCCGGGTCTATGCCGCCGAAACGGCGCGCGAACCGGCCGACGCCGACGCCGACGCCGACGCTTCGCTTTACGACGGCTTCATCGCCGACGGCGAAAAGCGCCGCCTGTCCGAGGTGCGTTCGACCCCGCCAGCGCACCTGGGCGAGCGCGAATTCGGTTTCCGCGACCCGCGCCTGCCGGAACTGCTGTTTCGCTACCGCGCTCGCAACTGGCCCGAAACCCTGTCGCCCGCCGAGCGCCGGCGCTGGGACGAGTACCGCCGCCGTCGCCTGCTGGACGACAGCGGCTTGTCCGAGCTGACGCTGCCGCAATACTTCGAGCAGATCGCGGCGCTACGCGCCGAGCATGCGGACGAAGGCGCGAAGCAGGCATTGCTGGATCGGCTCGAAGCCTGGGGCCGGGAATTGCAGGCTGCGCTCTGACGCTCTCGCCCGCGGCAAAACCGGGCGAGTTATCATCCACCCATGCCCGCCTACTTCTCCGACGCCAGCTTCAAGTTCCTGCGCGGACTCGCCCGGCACAACGACAAGGCCTGGTTCGCCGCGCACAAGGCGCAGTACGAGGAACACGTGCGCCAGCCGTTCCTGCGCCTGCTGACCGACCTGCAACCGGACCTGGCCGCGGTCAGCCCGCACTTCCGCTCCGATCCGAAGACCGTCGGCGGCTCGCTGTTCCGCATCTACCGCGACGCGCGCTTTTCCAACGACAAGTCGCCGTACAAGTCCTGGCAGGGCGCGCGCCTGTACCACGAACGCAGGAAGCAGGTCGCCGCCCCTTCCTTCTACATCCACCTGCAACCCGGCGAATGCTTCGTCGGCGCCGGCCTGTGGCATCCGGAACCCGACACGCAGCGGCGCGTGCGCCAGTTCATCTTCGACAATCCGGGCAGTTGGAAGGCCGCCGCGCACGCTGCAAAATTCCGCCGTCGCTTCGATTTCGAGGAAAGCGAAAAGCTGAGCCGCGCGCCGCGCGGCTTTCCCGCCGACTTCGAGTTCATCGACGACCTGAAGCACCGCAACTTCGTGTTCTGGCGCGACATCGACGACGCGACGATGACCGGGCCGCGGCTGCGGCAGACGCTCGCCGCCGACCTGGCCGCGCTCGGCCCGTTCGTCGATTACCTCTGCGCGGCGCTCGACCTGGAGTTCTGAGCGCCGCGCGGAGAATCCCCGCCGATCATCCGGACAGCGCCATCTGCAGGCGCTTGAGGCCCGGCAGCAACTGCCGCCGCGCCAGCCACGGCATGCCGGCGACCGCATTGGCGGCATCGAGGCCGCCGATGTCGCCTACCCACGCGAACGCCACCTTGTTGCTCATCTTCGGCTCGTCGAGGAACACCGCCTTGTCGTCGAAGGCATGGCACAGGTTCGCCCGATGCCGGCGCAGGTCGGTGTCGTACAGGTTGCTGGCCAGCGCGCCGCCGTCGCACAGGCTGGCCCGGCAGTCCGCATAGAAATCCCGCGTGGACAAGGCATCGGGCAATCCGTATGGATCGTAGGCATCGATCAACAGCAGGTCGTAGGCGCCGCGGCGTTGCCTGAGCACGCGCGCGGCGTCGCCCAGCGTGGCGACGAAGCGCTCGCCGTCCGGCGGGATGCGGAAGGCGTCGCGCAGGGCGAGCACGTCGGCGCTGACCTCGATCGCCTCGATCCTCGCTTCCGGCAGATGGCGGTGGCAGAACTTGGCCTGCGAACCGCCGCCCAGCCCGACGACGCCGATGCTGCGCGGCTTCGGGTTCAGCAGCAGCGCCGCCAGCATCGTGCGCGTGTAGCCCACGTCGAGCAGGTGCGGGAACAGGTTCGACATCCGGCTCTGCGTCACCGAGCCCTTGAACTGCAGCGAGGTATGCCGCCAGTCGCGGCGGACCCAGGGCCGGCCGCCTCGCCACCCCGAATCCTTGCTCATGCGCCGTTGCCGGCCGGCAGGTTGGCTACGCCGTGCGGCACGTGGCCGGCGGCGACGTGCTGGCGCGCGCTGTCGATGTTGTGCTGCGAATCGTCGAAGAAGATGTCGGCACCGAAGGCTTCCAGGAACGGCCCCTTGTGGCGGCCGCCGAGGAACAGCGCCTCGTCCAGGCGCACGCCCCATTCGCGCAGCGTGCGGATCACCCGCTCGTGCGCCGGCGCCGAGCGCGCGGTCACCAGCGCGGTGCGGATCGGCGCGCCCGGCCCGGCCGGGAACGCCTGCTGCAGTTCGTGCAGGGCCGACAGGAAGCCGCGGAACGGCCCGCCCGACAGCGGCGCGCGCGCGTTCTCGCGCTCGTGGCGGCCGAAGGCTTCCACGCCGTGCTCGCGGCTGATGCGTTCGCCCTCGTCGCCGAAGATCACCGCGTCGCCGTCGAAGGCGATGCGCAACTGGTCGCGGCGCTGCGACGGCGCGGCCGCCGGCCCATCGCCCGGATCCGCCCGGTCGGGCGCGGCCTTTTCGGCATGCGGGATGATGGTCGCCGCGGCGATCCCCTGTTCCAGCGCGCGCCGCACCGATTCCGGGTTGGCCGAAAGGAACAGGTTGGCGCCGAACGGCCTGACGTAGGGCCAGGTCGGCTCGCCGGACGTGAAGGTGGCGCGGACGATGCCCAGGCCGTGGTGCTGGATCGAGTTGAAGATGCGCAGGCCGGTGTCGGCGGAGTTGCGCGACAGCAGGATCACCTCGACCCGCGGCGCGTCGGCCGGCGCGCCGGCGTTCAGCGCCAGCAGCTTGCGCACGACCGGGAAGGCCACGCCCGGCGGCAGCGGGTCGTCCTCGTGGTGGCGCTGGTATTCGCTGTAGGCGTCCACGCCGTCGCTTTCGTAAAGCGCGTGGCTTTCCTCCAGGTCGAACAGTGCGCGCGAGGTCACCGCGACGGTCAGCAGGCGGGGAGTGTTGTCGGCCATGCACGGATTATCGCGCGTCCGCGTCGCGTCGGGCGAGACGCCCGGCGCGATCGTCACCGTTCGCGCGAATCCACGGTGAAGCGCGCCGGCGGCCCGCGCAGGTAGCCGCGGGTCACCGCGCGCACCTCCACCTCCATCACCAGCGGCTTCTGCGCGGCCGGCGCGTCGTCCGACCACATGAACAGCAGTTCGCTGCGACGCTTGCCGGTGGTGATCGCCACCGGTTCGGCCGGGAACACCGCGTACGGCGAGTCGGTCGCGACGACCCTGAACTCGAAGCCGAGTTCGCTGAGCTTGTAGTCGCCGCCGGACGCCTTCAGGTCCAGCACCAGGATGCCGGTGCCGTCGCAACTGCCGGGCGCGCCGCCGACGCCGCGGGTGATGCTGACGACTTTCACCTTGGGCGCCTCCAGCGCGTCCGGCATCGCATCGGCCGGCCTGACACCCGCGGCCATTTCGAACGGCGCCAGCCCGGTCTCGAGGTTGCAGGCGGCGGAAACGCCCGCCGCGTACGACAACAGCAGCGCGGCCAGGCTGAAGGACACTCTCATCGGCTTTCCCCAAACGTCTGTTCTTGTGACCACCGTCGCATGTTCCTCCCAAACATGACGGATCGGTTTCGAACATACCGCATCCGCGCGTCGACGTGTAGGCCTGCGCCCGATCGGATCGCGAACCGTCAGACCACGAACTGTTCGCTGAGGATGCGTTCTTCCAGGTTGTGTTCCGGATCGAACAGCAGGGTCACGGTGCGGTCGCGCGACTCGCGCACGGTCACCTCGACCACGTCGCGGACCTCGTGCGAATCGGCGGTGGCGCTGACCGGGCGCTTGTACGGATCGAGCACGCGGATGCGGAACTCGGTGTCGGCCTTGAGGATCGCGCCGCGCCAGCGCCGCGGCCGGTACGGCGCTATCGGGGTCAGCGCCAGCGTGTGCGAGCCCAGCGGCAGGATCGGCCCGTGCGCGGAGAAGTTGTAGGCGGTGCTGCCGGCCGGGCTGGCGACCAGCACGCCGTCGCAGATCAGTTCGTCGACGCGGGTCTGGCCGTTGAGGTCGATGCGCAGGTGCGCGGCCTGGCGGGTCTGGCGCAGCAGCGAGACCTCGTTGTAGGCCAGCGACGCGGTGGTCGCGCCGGATTCGGTCTGCGCCAGCATTTCCAGCGGACGCAGCTTGGCCGGCTCGGCGGCGGCGATCCGCTCGAGCAACCCGTCTTCGCGGTAGTGGTTCATCAGGAAGCCGACCGTGCCCAGCTTCATCCCGTACACCGGCTTGCCGAGTCCGCCAAGCCGGTGCAGCGTCTGCAGCATGAAGCCGTCGCCACCGAGCGGACACAGGATGTCGGCCTCCTCCGGCGCGACGCTGCCGTGCAGCTTCGCCATGTCGGCGAGCGCACGCTGTGCGTCGTCGGTCGGACTGGCGAGGAAGGCGATGCGCGGCTGGGTCATGCGTAGCTCCCGAAAGGCCGGCAGAGGATAACCCGAGGGGATCGGCTTTTGAGTTCGCCTGCCAAGCCATCGGTCCTTCCCCACACGGGGAAGGGCCGGGAGTCGGTCAGCCGGTCAGTTGCGACAGGCGCTGCACCGCCACCGACGCGGTCGGATAGTCCAGGGTCTTCTGGCCAGCCAGTTCGTTGAGCATGTTCAAGGTGAAGCGCAGGCTGGCGTCGTCGCGCGACAGCCAGTTGTGCACCTTCGCCTCCGGCGTCGCGCCGGGCATCTTCAGCACCTGGCTGGTCAACTGGCGATGGCGCGTGCACAGCTCGTCGCGCAGCACGCCGCGCGCGACCGCATGCCAGCGGCCGTCGACCTGGAGGGCGTCGACCTGCTGCAGCAGCCACGGCAGGTGCAGGGCCTCGCCGATGCGGTAATGCACCTTCGACACCTCGACCGGCTTCAGCTTGTGCGCCAGCGCGACCTCGACGATGTCGCTGGACGGCTCCAGGTACGGCAGCGCCGCCATCTGCCCGGCCAGCGCCGGCGGCAGGCCCTTGGCCTTCCATTCGCGCAGGCTGGCCTCGTAGGTCGGGCGCAGCGAGTCCGGCAGCACGCCGTCGGCGGCGCGGATGTCGTTGTAGCCGCCGTGGTACCGCTCCACCGCGGTGGCGATGCCAGGGATCGGCCCCGGGCGGTTCAGCAGCCAGCGGGTGAACGAGCGCTGCAGGCTCCAGATCACCTGCAAGGCGTCGATCTGGACCGCCTCCGGCACCTTGCCGTCGAGCGCGTCGATCTGGGTCCACAGCGCACGCGCGTCCAGCGTTTCGCGGGTGATGGTGAAGGCCTTGGCGACCTCGGCCGGGCTGCGGCCGGTGTCCTCCTGCATGCGCAGCAGGAAGGTCGCGCCCATGCGGTTGATCGTCGAGTTGGTCACCGCGGTGGCGATGATCTCGCGCTTCAGCCGGTGCCGGCCCATTTCCGCCGCGTACTTCCGCTGCAGCGGCTTGGGGAAATAGCGCAGCAGTTCGTTCGACAGGTACGGGTCTTCGGGAATGTCGGAATCGAGCAGTTGCTGGAACGCGACCAGCTTCGAATACGACAGCAGCACCGACAGTTCCGGCCGGGTCAGGCCCTGCCCGCGCGCCTTGCGCTCGGCCAGTTCGGCGTCGGACGGCAGGAACTCGATCTGGCGGTCCAGCAGCCCCTGCGACTCCAGGGTCTGGATGAAGTGCTGCTTCGAGCCCAGCCGCGAGACGCTCATCCGCTCCATCAGGCTGATCGCCTGGTTCTGCCGGTAGTTGTCCCACAGCACCAGTTCGGCGACCTCGTCGGTCATCGCCGCCAGCAGCTTGTTGCGCGCCGGCATCGTCAGCTTCTTCGCCCGCACCACGTCGCCGAGCAGGATCTTGATGTTGACCTCGTGGTCGGAGGTGTCGACGCCGGCCGAGTTGTCGATGAAGTCGGTGTTCAGCAGCACGCCGTGCTTCGCCGCCTCGATGCGGCCGAGCTGGGTCATGCCCAGGTTGCCGCCCTCGCCGACCACCTTGCAGCGCAGGTCGGCGCCGTTGACGCGCAGGGCGTTGTTGGCGCGGTCGCCGACGTCGGCGTTGTTCTCGCCGCTCGACTTGACGTAGGTGCCGATGCCGCCGTTCCACAGCAGGTCGACCGGCGCCTTCAGGATGGCGCTCATCAGTTCGGTCGGCGTCAGCGACTTGACCTCGGCGGCCAGTCCAAGCGCCGTACGCACTTCCGGCGTGAGGTCGATCGACTTCAGCGAGCGCGCATATACGCCGCCGCCCTTGCTGATCAGCTTGGCGTCGTAGTCGGCCCAACTGCTGCGCGGCAGCTTGAACAGGCGTTCGCGCTCGGCGAACGAGGTCGCCGCGTCCGGACTCGGGTCGAGGAAGATGTGGCGGTGGTCGAACGCGGCGACCAGGCGGATATGCTTCGACAGCAGCATGCCGTTGCCGAACACGTCGCCGGACATGTCGCCGACGCCGACGCAGGTGAAGTCCTCGCTCTGGCAGTCGCGGCCGAGCGCGCGGAAATGGCGCTTGACCGACTCCCAGGCGCCGCGCGCGGTGATGCCCATGCCCTTGTGGTCGTAGCCGACCGAACCGCCGGAGGCGAAGGCGTCGCCCAGCCAGAAACCGTGGTCGATGGCTAGGCCGTTGGCGATATCGGAGAACGTGGCCGTGCCCTTGTCGGCGGCGACGACCAGGTACGGATCGTCGTTGTCGTGGCGCACGACATCGGCCGGCGGCACGATCCTGCCGCCAATGATGTTGTCGGTCAGATCCAGCAGACCCTGGATGAACAGCTTGTAGCAGGCGATGCCTTCGGCCAGCACCGCGTCGCGGTCGCCGCCGACGGGCGGCTTCTTGACGAAGAAGCCGCCCTTGGCGCCGACCGGCACGATCACGGTGTTCTTCACCATCTGCGCCTTGACCAGTCCCAGCACCTCGGTGCGGAAATCCTCGCGGCGGTCGGACCAGCGCAGGCCGCCGCGCGCGACCGGGCCGAAGCGCAGGTGCACGCCTTCCACGCGCGGACCGTAGACGAAGATCTCGCGGTACGGCCGCGGCTTCGGCAGGTCGGGCACCCTGGACGAATCGAACTTGAAGGCGATGGTGTGCGCCGGCTGCCCGTCCTTGCCGACCTGGTAATAGCTGGTGCGCAGCGTGGCTTCGATGGCGCCGATGAAGCCGCGCAGGATGCGGTCGTCGTCGAGGCTGTCCACGCGGTCCAGCAGCTTCAGCAGCGCCGCATGCACGACCTCGGCCTGGCGCTCGCGCGCCTGGCTGCGCGCATCGACCAGCGGTTGCAGGATGGCGATGGTGGCCTCGTCGCCCTGCGCCAGCCCGCGCAGTTGCGCGGCGAAACGCTCCTGTCCGGCGCGGATCTCCGCCTTGCTCTCGCGGCCGGTGGCCGGGTCGAAGCGCGCCTCGAACAATTCGACCAGCAGCCGCGCCAGCAGCGGATAGCGGTTAAGGGTTTCCTCGGCGTAGCTCTGCGAGAACGGCACGCCGGTCTGCAGCAGGTACTTGTAGTAGGCGCGCAGCATCGCGACCTGGCGCCAGTGCAGGCTGGCGCGCAACACCAGGCGGTTGAAGCCGTCGTTCTCGGCCTCGCCGCGCCACACGCTGGCGAACGCCTCGGCGAAAGCTTCGGCGCGCGCCTCGACGTCGATCTCGGCGCCGGTCGATTCGACCTCGAACTCCTGGATGTAGAACGGCGACCCGTCCACCAGCAGCCGGAACGGATGTTCGGAGATCACCCGCAGGCCCATGTTCTCCATCAGCGGCAAGGCGTCGGACAGCGGGATGTCGTCCTGGCTGCGGTACAGGTTCAGGCGCAGGTCGCCTTCGCCGGCGACGTGCCGCGTGGAGCGGTGCAGGCTCAGGCGCAGCGCGCCGGGATCGCTGCCCAGCGCGGCGAGCTGTTCGACATCGTCGGCGGCGACCTGGGCCGAAACGGTCTCGATGTAGCCGGCCGGCAACGCACGGCCATAGCGCGCGGCCAGCTTCAGCCCTTCCGCCTCGCCGTGGCGCGCGATCAGCACTTCGCGCAGGTCGTCCTGGTGGTTGCGCAGCAGGTGGGCGACGCGCTGCTCCAGGTCGTCGGTGTCCACCTCGACCCGGCCGCCGGCCTTCGGCCGCACGATCAGGTGCAATTGCGCCATCGGCGACTCGCCCAGCGACACGCTGGAGTCGACGTGCTCGCCGTTCAGCGCCTGCTTCAGCAGCGCCTCGATGCGCAGGCGCACGTCGGTGTTGAAGCGTTCGCGCGGGATGTAGACCAGCGCCGAGATGAAACGGCCGTACTTGTCGCGGCGCAGGAACAGGCGGCTGCGCACGCGCTCCTGCAGGCCGAGGATGCCCATCGCGGTGCGGTACAGTTCCTCCTCGTTGGACTGGAACAGTTCCTCGCGCGGCAGGGTCTCCAGGATGTGGCGCAGCGCCTTGCCGCTGTGGCTGCTCGGCGCCAGCGCCGACTTCGCCATCACGTATTCGTGGCGGCGGCGCACCAGTGGGATCTCCCACGGCCGCCGGTTGTAGGCGCTGGAGGTGTACAGGCCGAGGAAGCGCTGCTCGCCGACGATGCGGCCGGCGGCGTCGAATTCCAGCACGCCGATGTAGTCCATGTAGCCGCTGCGATGCACGCGCGAGCGCGCATTGGTCTTGGTCAGCACCAGGGCTTCCTTCAACTCCGCGGTCTTGTTGAGTTCGTTCGCCGCCAGGGTGGCGACCGGCCGCGCCGGCGACTTGTCCTTGCCGCGCATCAGGCCCAGGCCGGTCTGCTCGACCGGCGCCAGCACGTCGATCATTTTCCCGTCCGCGCCGTCGCGCTTCTCCACGCGGTATTCGCGGTAGCCGAAGAAGGTGAAGTGGTCGGCGGCGGCCCAGCGCAGGAATTCCTGCGCCTCGCGGCGGCTGGCGTCGTCCACCGGCAGCCGCCGCGTGGCCAGGTCGTCGGCCAGCGCCAGCATCTTCTCGCGCATCGAGCCCCAGTCGGCGATGATGCCGCGCACCTCGGCCAGCACGCTGCGGATGCGCGCCTCGATCTTCGGCATCTGCTCGGCCGGCTGGCGGTCGATTTCCAGCAGCATCAGCGATTCGGCCCTGCCCTCGCCGACGTCCGCGATCCGCCCGGACTTGTCGCGCTGCAGGCGGATCACCGGATGCCCCAGCACGTGCACGCCCACGCCCATGTCGGACAGGGCGATGCCGACCGTATCGACCAGGAACGGCATGTCGTCGTTGACGATCTGCAGCACCGAATGCGGCGATTCCCAGCCGTGTTCCTTCAGCGACGGATTGAACACGCGCACATTGGCGCTGCCGGGCTTGCGCTGGCGCGCGAAGTCGAGCATGTCCGTGGCCAGCGCCGCCCATGCCTGCGGCGTGTGCTGCGCGTATTCGTCGGCTTCCATGCGCTTGTAGAAGGCTTCGGCGAAGGCGGTCGCCTCGGCGAGGCGATTCGCCGGCAACTGCCGGCGCAGCGCGGCGCAGATCGGCGCGAGGCTGAAGGCGGTTTCCTCCGTCTTTGCCTGGTCCGCCGCTGGCGCGGATTCGTGCACGATCTTTGTTACGGCCTTGTTGCGGGCGGATTTGCGTGCGGTGTTCGCTGCGCTGCTGCGTTTCGGACGGGCCATGTCGTTGGGTCTTCTGATGGAAGCGTGGATTTGCGCAATTGTAGCTCCGCGACGATGACGGCCTTGCTGCTTGGCGGCATGACAAATCGCGCCGATACGGTTAGCGCAGGCTATGGCGATGCGCATACGGGATCGCATGGCCGCGCGATCGCGCGGCCGTGCCCGCAACGGGGGACTGTTCAAATTCTGAACTGGACGGTATAGTCCAACCCATGAGGCCCGCCCCCACTCCTTCCGCGACCCGGCGCATGCAGCGCGTGCACCAGGCCGTGCGCGAACTGATGTCCGAGCAGGGCTTCCGCATCAGCATGGAGGCGGTGGCGCTGCGCGCCGGCTGTTCCAAGCAGACCCTGTATGCGCAGTTCGGCAGCAAGCAGGCGTTGATGCGCAGCATGATGCAGGACCACCTCGAGCAGGCCACCGCCGCGCTCGACGACGAATCGACCGACCTGCGCCAGGCGCTGGTCGCCTTCGCCATCGAACACCTGGAGCGGCTGTCCGACCCGGCGGTGCTGGCCAGTTGCCAGTTGATCAATGCCGAAGCCCGGCATTTCCCTGAAGAAGCCCGCGCGCTTTTCCTCGACGGCCCCGGCCGGATGATCGAACGGCTGGGCGCGCGCCTGCTGCGGGCGATGCAGCGCGGCCGGCTCAGGCATGACGATCCGCACTTTGCCGCCGAACTGCTGCTGGGCATGATCGTCGGTTCCGATTTCGAGCGGCAGCGCTTCTCCGTGCCGCACCGCGACACCGATGCCGCGCGCCGGCAATGGGCCGAGTTCGCCGTCGATGCGTTCCTGCGCGCATTCGCGCCGGTCGCCGCGCTGCGGTCGATCCACACGCCATAGAAACGTCGTTCGTCGCATCATCCAGGATTTTCCGCCCTCTCATTCCCTCATCGCCGCATTCCTCCGGAGCCCCGCATGTCCACCCGCATCCGTCTCCCCGCCCTGTGCCTCCTGCTGGCGCTGGCCGCCTGCAAGGGCCAGCAGCAGACACCGCAAATGCCCCCTCCCGAGGTGGACGTGGTGACCGCCCAGCCGCAGACCGTGCCGCTGCAACGCGAGATGGTCGGCCGCCTGGCGCCTTTCCGCAGCGCCGACGTGCGCGCGCGGGTGTCCGGAGTGCTGCAGAAGCGCCTGTACACCGAGGGCAGCGACGTCAAGGAAGGCCAGCCGCTGTTCCAGATCGACCCCGCTCCCCTGCAGGCCTCGCTGAGCGCGGCCCAGGCCAGCCTGGCCGCGGCCGAGGCGACCTACGCCAACGCCAAGGTCGCCGCCGACCGCGCGCGCCAGTTGGCGCCGCAGAAGTTCGTCTCCCGCTCCGACCTGGACGCCGCCGAAGCCGCCGAACGCAGCGCCGCCGCCGCCGTGCAGCAGGCCAGGGCCAACGTCGCCAGCGCGCGCATCAACCTGGGCTACGCCAGCGTGACCGCGCCGATCTCCGGCCGCGCCGGCAAGCAGCAGGTTACCGAGGGCGCGCTGGTCGGCCAGGGCGACGTCACCCTGCTGACCACCATCGACCAGATCGACCCGCTGTACGTCAACTTCTCGATCGCCGCCAGCGAGCTGGAACAACTGCGCAGCGCCAGCGACGTTTCCCTGGCCGGACAGGGCCAGGCCAAGGTCACCCTGCTGCTGCCGGACGGCCGCGAATACGCCGAACCGGGCCTGCTGGACTTCTCCGACACCGTGGTCGATCCCAGCACCGGCTCGGTTTCGCTGCGCGCGCGCGTGCCCAACCCGGACAAGGCCTTGCTGCCCGGCAGCTTCGTCAGCTTCAAAGCCAGCCTGGGCAGCCGCTCCAACGCCTTCCTGCTGCCGCAGGCCGCGGTGCTGCGCGACGCCGCCAGCGCCTACGTCTACGTGGTCGGCGCCGACGGCAAGGTCGGGCGCCGCAACCTGACGATCGAGGACGCCGGCAACAACCAGTGGCTGGTCACCGCCGGCCTCGCCGCCGGCGACCAGGTCGTGGTCGGCGGGCAACAGAAGATCCAGGACGGCGTCGTCGCCAAGCCGGTGCCGTGGCAGCCCGGCAAGCCCGCCGCCGACGCGCAGGCGCAGCCCGCCGCGAAGGCGCAATAAGGAACCCGCGGCATGCCCAAGTTCTTCATCAACCATCCGGTCTTCGCCTGGGTCGTCGCGATCCTGATCTCGCTGTCCGGCGTGATCGCGGTGCTCAACCTCGGCGTCGAGTCCTATCCCAACATCGCCCCGCCGCAGGTGACGGTCAACGCCACCTATCCGGGCGCCAGCGCCGCCACCGCCGAGCGCGCGGTGACCCAGGTCATCGAGCAGCAACTGACCGGCATCGACAACCTGCTGTACTTCAATTCCTCGTCCAGTTCGTCCGGCCGCGTCAGCATCACCCTAACCTTCGAGACCGGCACCGACCCGGACATCGCCCAGGTGCAGGTGCAGAACAAGGTCGCGCTGGCCACGCCGCGCCTGCCCACCGAGGTGACCGAGCAGGGCGTGGTGGTCGCCAAAGCCAACGCCGGCTTCCTGATGGTGGTGGGCCTGCGTTCGGAAAACCCGTCGGTCGACCGCAACCAGCTCAACGACATCATCGCCGCGCGCGTGCTCGACCAGATCGCGCGCGTGCCCGGCGTCGGCAGCACCCAGCAGTTCGGCAGCGAATACGCGATGAACATCTGGCTGAACCCGGAGAAGCTGCAGGGCTACCACCTGTCGGCCACCGAGGTGCTGGCTGCGGTGCGCGGGCAGAACGTGCAGTTCGCCGCCGGCTCGCTGGGCAGCGACCCGGCGCCGCAGGGCCAGGCGTTCACCGCCACGGTGTCGGCCGAAGGCCGCCTGAGTTCGCCCGAGCAGTTCGCGAACATCATCCTGCGCGCCGACAGCGACGGCAGCACGGTGCGGCTGAAGGACGTGGCGCGCGTGCAACTGGGCGCGTCCAACTACGGCTTCGACACCAAGTACAACGGCAAGCCGGTCGGCGCGTTCGCGATCCAGTTGCTGCCCGGCGCCAACGCGCTGAACGTGGCCGGGGCGGTGCACGCGAAGATGGACGAGCTGCAGCCCAGCTTCCCCAGCGGCGTGGAATGGTTCACCCCGTTCGAGAGCACCACCTTCGTCAAGATCGCGATCGAGGAAGTGGTCAAGACCCTGTTCGAGGCCATCGTCCTGGTGTTCCTGGTGATGCTGCTGTTCCTGCAGAACTTCCGCGCCACGATCATCCCGACCCTGGTGATCCCGGTCGCGCTGCTGGGCACCTTCCTGGGCATGTGGATCATCGGCTTCACCGTCAACCAGCTGACCATGTTCGCGATGGTGCTGGCGATCGGCATCGTCGTCGACGACGCCATCGTCGTGATCGAGAACGTCGAGCGCATCATGGCCGAGGAGCACCTGCCGCCGAAGGAGGCCACGATCAAGGCGATGGGCCAGATCACCGGCGCGGTGGTCGCGATCACCGTGGTGCTGGCGGCGGTGTTCATCCCCAGCGCCTTGCAGGGCGGCGCGTCGGGCGAGATCTACAAGCAGTTCGCGCTGACGATCGCGATAGCGATGGGCTTCTCGGCGTTCCTCGCGCTGGGCTTCACCCCGGCGCTGTGCGGCACCTTCCTCAAGCAGCACGCGCCGCCGGGCGAAGGCGGCGAAGGCGGCCATCGCCAGAACGTCGTCTTCCGCGCCTTCAACCGGATCTACGACAAGACCAGCCACGCCTACGTCGGCCGGGTCGGCAGCGCGGTGCGCCACGCGCCGCGCTGGATGATCGGCTTCGCGGTGCTGGCGGTGCTGTGCGGCTTCCTGTTCGCGCGCATGCCGCGCAGCTTCCTGCCGGAAGAGGACCAGGGCTATGCGATGGCGATCGTGCAGTTGCCGCCTGGCGCCACGCTGCAGCGCACGCAGGCGGTGTTCGAGCAGGTGCGCGGACGGCTGGAGCAGATCGAGGGCTTCGAGGGCGTCATGCAGGTGTCCGGCTTCAGCTTCGTCGGCCAGGGCGAGAACGTCGGCATGGCCTTCATCCGGCTCAAGCCGTGGGCGGAACGCAAGAACACCGCGCCCGACTTCATCCAGCAGGCCAACGGCGCGCTGTTCGGGATCAAGGAAGCGCAGATCTTCGTGGTCAACCTGCCGACCGTGCAGGGCCTGGGCCAGTTCGGCGGTTTCGACATGTACCTGCAGGACCGCACCGGCGCCGGCCACGAGGCACTGGAACAGGCGCGCAACATCCTGCTGGGCAAGGCCGCGCAGAACCCGGCGCTGACCGCCGTGCGCCCGAACACGCTGGAGAACGCGCCGCAACTGAACCTGCAGGTGGATCGCGTGCAGGCGCAGACGATGGGCCTGTCGCTGTCCGACATCTACAACTCGGTCCAGTTGATGCTGGCGCCGGTGTACGTCAACGACTTCTTCGCCGAAGGCCGCGTCAAGCGCGTCACCGTGCGGGCCGACTCGGCGTACCGCACCGGTCCCGAGGCGCTGTCGCGTTTCTACACGCCCAGCGCCGCGGCCACCGACGCGGACGGCCAGCTGTCGATGATCCCGCTGAGCAACGTGGTCAAGGCGGAGTGGTCGTCCACCGCGCCGTCGCTGACCCGCTACAACGGCTATTCGGCGGTCAACATCAACGGTTCGGCCTCCCCGGGCACCAGCTCCGGCCAGGCCATGCAGGCGATGGAGCAGATCGTCACCGACGACCTGCCGCAGGGCTTCGGCTACGACTGGAGCGGCATGTCGTACCAGGAAATCCTGGCCGGCAACAGCGCCACGCTGCTGCTGGCACTGTCCATCGTGGTGGTGTTCCTGTGCCTGGCCGCCCTGTACGAAAGCTGGTCGATCCCGGTGGCGGTGCTGCTGGTGGTGCCGCTGGGCGCATTGGGCGCGGTGATCTTCACCCTGCTGCGCGGCCTGTCCAGCGACATCTTCTTCCAGATCGGCCTGATCACGGTGATTGGTCTGGCGGCGAAGAACGCGATCCTGATCGTCGAGTTCGCGGTCGAACTGCGCCGCCACGGCCGAACCCTGCGCGACGCGGTGGTCGAGGCCGCGCGCCTGCGCTTCCGCCCGATCCTGATGACCAGCTTCGCCTTCATCATGGGCGTGCTGCCGATGGCGCTGTCCAGCGGCGCCGGCGCCAACGCCCGCCACGCCATCGGCACCGGCGTGATCGGCGGCATGCTGTTCGCCACCCTGCTCGGCCTGCTGTTCATCCCGGTGTTCTTCGTGGTGGTGCGACGCATGCTGGGCGACAAGATGGACGAACCTTCCAGCGAATACCTGGAACTGCAACGGACCAAGATCGATCCGCGCTGACGCTGTTCGTCCGCCATGCGAAGCCCCGGCGTCCGCCGGGGCTTCGCGCTTTCCGGGCCGCGGCCCGCGAACTTGACCGCGCCCGCTCCGGCGCGGACAATATCTCTATATCGCGATACGGAGATATTCATGGATCTCGAGGATTGGTCGGTCCGGCTCAAGGTGCTCGCCGACGCCACCCGCGTGCGCCTGCTGACCCTGCTGGAGCAGGAGGAACTGACCGTCGCCGAGCTGTCGTCGATCACGCGGCTGGCGCAGCCGCGGGTGTCCACCCACCTGGCCCGACTCAAGGAAGCCGGACTGGTGCGCGACCGTCGCGCCGGCGTGTCGGCCTACTACCGTTTCGACGAAGCCCAGCTCGATCCCGCGCAGCGCGCGCTGTGGCAGGCGCTGAGCCACGGCAGCGACGACCCCCTGCTGCGCCAGGACGCCGAACGCGTGCCGGCCGTGCTGGCCAACCGCGCGGCCGACCAGAACTGGGCCGACAGCGTCGCCGGCGACATGGAGCGCCACTACTCGCCCGGCCGCACCTGGGAGGCGCTGGCGCGCACCGCCCTGCCCCTGCTGGAAACCGGCGACGTGCTCGACATCGCCTCCGGCGACGGCGTGCTGGCCGAACTGCTGTCGCCGCACGCGAAGAAATACGTCTGCGTCGACACCAGCGCGCGCGTGGTCGCCGCCGCCGGCGAACGCCTGCGCCGCTTTCCCAACGTCGAGGTGCGCGAAGGCGACATGCACGCGCTGCCGTTCAAGGACGGCAGCTTCGACCTGGTCGTGCTGATGCACGCGCTGACCTACGCGCACAAGCCCGCGCAGGCAGTGGCCGAGGCCGCACGCGTGCTGCGCCGGGGCGGCCGCCTGCTGCTGAGCAGCCTGGCCCGGCACGAGCACCGCAACGTGGTCGAAGCCTATGGCCACGTCAACCTGGGCTTCACCGGCAAGGAGCTGCGCAAGTTCGCCGAGAAGGCCGGCCTCGAAGTCACCAGCCTGGAAACCGTAACCCGCGAACGCCGGCCGCCGCATTTCGAGGTGATCTCGCTAATCGGAAACAAGCCCTAGGCAAACAATCTCGTGCATCCATGAAAACGCTGCCCTGGCTCCACCCCGAACGCGCCGACAAGCTGCTGCAGGCCCTGCGGCAGCGCATCCTCGTCATCGACGGCGCGATGGGCACCATGATCCAGCGCCACGGGCTGGAGGAAGCCGACTACCGCGGCGAGCGCTTCGCCGGCGGATTCGACGGCCGCGCCGCTTGCGGCCACGCGCACGAAGGCCACGACCTGAAGGGCAACAACGACCTGCTGCTGCTGACCCGGCCGGACATCATCGCCGAGATCCATACCCAGTACCTCGAAGCCGGCGCCGACTTGGTCGAGACCAACACCTTCAACGCGACCTCGGCCAGCCAGGCCGACTACCACCTCGAACACCTGGTCTACGAACTGAACAAGGCCGGCGCGAAACTGGCGCGCGAGTGCTGCGACGCCGTCGAGGCGCGCACGCCGGACAAGCCGCGCTTCGTCATCGGCGTGCTCGGCCCGACCAGCCGCACCGCGTCGATCAGCCCCGACGTCAACGACCCCGGCTTCCGCAACACCAGCTTCGACGAACTGCGCGAAACCTACCGCGAGGCGACCAACGGCCTGATCGACGGCGGCGCCGACGTGCTGATGGTCGAGACCGTGTTCGACACGCTCAACGCCAAGGCCGCACTGTTCGCGATCGAGGAAGTCTTCGACGAACGCGGCGCACGCCTGCCGGTGATGATTTCCGGCACCATTACCGACGCGTCCGGGCGCACGCTCTCCGGGCAGACCGCCGAGGCCTTCTGGACCTCGCTGGCGCATGCGCGGCCGCTGGCCATCGGCCTGAACTGCGCGCTGGGCGCGAAGGACCTGCGCCCGCACGTGGAAACGCTGGCCGCGGTCGCCGACGCCTACGTCAGCACCCACCCCAACGCCGGCCTGCCCAACGCCTTCGGTGGCTACGACGAAACCCCCGAGGACATGGCCGCGGTGCTGAAGGAATTCGCCGAATCCGGCCTGCTCAACCTGGTCGGCGGCTGTTGTGGCACCACCCCGGACCACATCCGCGCGATCGCGGACGCGGTCGCCGGCGTCGCCCCGCGCGCGCTGCCGTCGCGGGAACGCGAAGCCGCATGACCTCTCCGTTCACCCGCCTCAGCGGCCTGGAGCCGCTGGTCATCACCCCGGAACTGCTGTTCGTCAACATCGGTGAACGCACCAACGTCACCGGCAGCGCGCAGTTCCGCAAGCTGGTCAAGGAAGACCGCTACGCCGAGGCGGTCGAGGTCGCGCGCCAGCAGGTCGACAGCGGCGCGCAGATCCTCGACGTCAACATGGACGAGGGCCTGATCGATTCCGAGAAGGCGATGGCCCGCTTCCTCAACCTGATCGCGTCCGAGCCCGACATCGCCCGGATCCCGGTGATGGTCGATTCGTCGAAGTGGAGCGTCATCGAGGCCGGGCTGAAATGCCTGCAGGGCAAGGGCGTGGTCAACTCGATCTCGCTGAAGGAAGGCGAGGACGTTTTCGTCGAGCACGCGCGCAAGGTGCTGCGCTACGGCGCCGCCGCGGTGGTGATGGCCTTCGACGAGACCGGCCAGGCCGACACCTGCGCGCGCAAGGTCGAGATCTGCACCCGTGCCTACCGCATCCTGACCGAGGAAGTCGGCTTCCCGCCGCAGGACATCATCTTCGATCCCAACATCTTCGCGGTCGCCACCGGCATCGAGGAGCACGACAACTACGCGGTCGATTTCATCGAGGCGACCCGCATCATCCGCAAGACGCTGCCGCACTGCCACGTCTCCGGCGGCGTGTCCAACGTCAGCTTCTCCTTCCGCGGCAACGAGCCGGTGCGCGCGGCGATCCATTCGGTGTTCCTGTACCACGCCATCGCCGCCGGCATGGACATGGGCATCGTCAACGCCGGCGCGCTGCCGGTCTACGACGACCTCGACCCGGAACTGCGCGAGCGGGTCGAGGACGTGATCCTCAACCGCCGCCGCGACGCCACCGAGCGGCTGCTGGAGATCGCCGAGCGGTTCAAGGGCAAGAAGGGCGAGAAGAAGGCCGAGGACCTGGCCTGGCGGCAGAAGCCGGTGCGCGAACGCCTGGCGCACGCGCTGGTGCATGGCATCGACGCCTTCGTCGACGCCGACACCGAGGAGGCCCGCCTGCAGGCCGTGCGTCCGCTGGACGTGATCGAGGGCCCGCTGATGGACGGCATGAACGTGGTCGGCGACCTGTTCGGCGCCGGCAAGATGTTCCTGCCGCAGGTGGTGAAATCCGCCCGCGTGATGAAGAAGGCGGTGGCCTGGCTGCTGCCGTTCATCGAGGCCGAGAAGGCCAGGACCGGCGACGCCGGCAAATCCAACGGCCGCATCGTCATCGCCACGGTCAAGGGCGACGTGCACGACATCGGCAAGAACATCGTCGGCGTGGTGTTGGCCTGCAACAACTTCGAGGTCGTCGACCTGGGCGTGATGGTGCCGGCGCAGGTGATCCTGGACAAGGCGCGCGAAGTCGACGCCGACATCATCGGCCTGTCCGGGCTGATCACGCCGTCGCTGGAGGAAATGAGCCACGTCGCCCGCGAGATGCAGCGGCAAGGCTTCACCACGCCGCTGATGATCGGCGGCGCGACCACTTCGCGGGCGCATACCGCGCTGAAGATCGACCCGCACTACAAGGCGCCGACGGTATGGGTCAAGGACGCCTCGCGCGCGGTCGGCGTGGCGCAGTCGCTGATCTCCAGGGACCTGCGCGAAGCCTTCGTCGCCGCCAACGACGCCGACTACGCCGAAATCCGCGAACGCCACCGCAACCGCGGCGACGCCAAGCGGCTGGTGTCGCTGGAGAAGGCGCGCGCGCAGAAGTTCGACGGCGGCTGGGCCGACTACACGCCGCCGACGCCGAGGCAGCCCGGCCTGCACGCCTTCGACGACTGGCCGCTGGAAGACCTGCTGCCGGTGATCGACTGGACCCCGTTCTTCCAGGCCTGGGAACTGGCCGGCAAGTTCCCGGCGATCCTCGACGACGAGATCGTCGGCAAGCAGGCCAGCGAACTGTACCGCGACGCGCGGGCGATGCTGGACAGGATCGTCGCCGAGAAATGGCTGACCGCGAAGGCGGTGTTCGGGCTGTGGCCGGCGAACAGCGTGGGCGATGATGTCGCCGTTTCCCTTCTCCCCTCGGGAGAAGGTGCCCGAAGGGCGGATGAGGGTACGGCGGAGTCAGCGACAACCGAATCGTTCCGTACCCTCACCCCAACCCCTCTCCCGGGGGGAGAGGGGCTTTCCGTCACCCTGCACTTCCTGCGCCAGCAGGTCGACAAACCCGTCGAACGGCCCGACTTCTGCCTCGCCGACTTCATCGCGCCGAAGGATTCCGGCAAGCCCGACTGGATCGGCGCGTTCGCGGTCACCGCCGGCATCGGCATCGACGGACACGTGGCCCGCTTCGAGGCCGCGCACGACGACTACAACGCGATCCTGCTCAAGGCGCTGGCCGACCGCCTGGCCGAGGCGCTGGCCGAACGCCTGCACCAGCGCGTGCGGCGAGAGTTCTGGGGCTACGCGACCGACGAAGCCCTCGACAACGAGGCCCTGATCGCCGAGAAATATCGCGGCATCCGCCCCGCCCCCGGTTATCCCGCCTGCCCGGAGCACAGCGAGAAGGCGACGATCTTCAAACTGCTGGATGCGGGAAACAACGCCGGCATGACGCTGACCGAAAGCTTCGCGATGCTGCCCACCGCGGCGGTATCCGGCTACTACTTCAGCCACCCGCAAAGCCAGTATTTCGTGGTCGGCCGGCTGTCGAAGGAACAGGTGGCCGACTATGCCAGGCGCAAGGGCGTCGACTTGGCCCAAGCGGAAAGATGGCTGGCCTCCAACCTGGACTACGATCCGGAGTGAGCGGACACATCCCGACGCGCTGCAGCGCGCTCGTGATCCCGGCGCCCGATTCCATCGCGGCGCGGCTGGCCTCCAACCTCGACCCCGACCCCGAGCGACCCGCGCCCCGGCGCTGCTAGAATGCCCGCGCAGCGCGAAAGTGGCGGAATTGGTAGACGCCCTGGATTTAGGTTCCAGTGCCGCAAGGCGTAGGGGTTCGAGTCCCCTCTTTCGCACCATGTCCGACCGCCGCCGGCAAGGCTGAGAGCCTCTACAACAAGCTTCCGCCCAGGATCAGCGCGGCGATGCTGAAGTAGATCACCAGCCCGGTGACGTCGACCAGGGTGGCGACGAACGGCGCCGAGGCGCTGGCCGGATCGAAGCCCAGTCGCTGCAGCAGGAACGGCAGCATCGAGCCGGACAGCGAGCCGAAACTGACGATGCCGACCAATGCCGCGCCGATGGTCAGCGCCAGCAGCAGCCAGTGCGGGCCGTAGTCGTACAGCCCGGTCTGCTGCCAGATCACGATGCGGGCGATCGCCAGCAGGCCGAGGATCGCGCCCAGCAGCGCGCCGGTGGGCAGTTCGCGCAGCGCCACCCTCCACCAGTCGCGCAGGTGCAGTTCGCGCAGCGCCAGCGAGCGGATCAGCAACGAGGTCGCCTGCGAGCCGGAGTTGCCGCCGGAACTCATGATCAGCGGGATGAACAGGGTCAGCACCACCGCCCGCGCCAGTTCGTCCTCGAAGTGCTGCATCGCGCTGGCGGTCAGCATCTCGCCGAAGAACAGCACGCTCAACCAGCCGGCGCGCTTGCGGATCATCTCGAGGAAGCCGATCTGCATGTACGGCCGCTCCAGCGCCTCGACGCCGCCGAACTTCTGCACGTCCTCGGTGGACTCGGCGATCAGCGCATCGAGGACGTCGTCGACGGTGACGATGCCGAGCACGCGCCGGTCCGGGTCGACCACCGGAATCGCCAGCAGGTCGTGGCGGCGGATCAGCCGCGCCACCTCTTCCTGGTCGGTCAGCGGCTCGACCGCGACCGGCGGATTGACCTGGGCGACATCGAAGATCGGCGCGTCCGGATCGCCGGTGATCAACCGGCGCAGCGTCACCACCTGGTGCAGCCGCTGGGTGCCCGGTTCGAGCACGTAGATCGCGTACACCGTCTCGCGGCTGCGCTCGACCTCGCGAACGTGCTGCAGGGCGCGGCCGACCGTCCAGTCGGCCGGCACACTGACGAATTCGGTGGTCATCAGCGCGCCGGCGGTGTTGGGCGGATAGTGCATCAGCCGGCGGATCGACCGTCGGGAATCGGCCTGCAGCAGCGGCAGCAGCCGCTCGCGCTGAGCCTCGTCCAGTTCGTTCAGCAGGTCGGCGGCGCGGTCGTCGGCCATCTGCCCGAGCAACTCGGCGGCACGCGCGGGCGCCAACTGCGCCAGCCGTTCGCCGGCATCGTGCAGTTCCGGCTGCTCCAGGATCTTCACCGCGCGCGACAGCGGCAGCGCCGCCAGCACCGCAGCGGCCCGTTCCGCGCCCAGGGTATTGAGGTATTCGACCGCGTCGGCGGTGTTCAGCGCCGCCAACGGCACGGTCAGCGCATCGGCGCCGTCCGGCAGCCGGAAGAGATCCGAGTGGTTCATGAGGTTCGCCTCGTTCGCGCCCATCGTCGATGGCGCCGCGGACGAACCGTTCCCGAAGTCAGGCGATCGTCGCGGTCGGCATCGACCCGGGTCTAGGGTGACTGTCGCTGGACATGGGGTGAAGACTCCAAATGGACGCGCCGGCGGAAGTGTCGCCGATGCTTCCGGAAGTTTGCGCCCGATCGGCGAACGCGGTCAAGCCGATGGCGGATCGATGCTCGCGTCGATTCAATCGTGTTCGTGCGTGGCCGGCGCGCCCTCTTCCCCGGCTTCGAGGCGGTCGAGGAAATCCACCGCCCGGCGCAGGTGCGGGATCACGATGCTGCCGCCCACCACGAGTCCGACCGAGAACGCTTCGAAGAACTCGTCGCGGTCGACGCCGGCGTCCCGGCACTGGGCGACGTGGTAGCCGATGCAGTCGTCGCAGCGCAGCACCAGCGAGGCGACCAGGCCCAGCAGTTCCTTGGTCTTCACGTCCAGCGCGCCGGCCTTGTAGGTCTGGGTGTCGAGGGCGAAGAAGCGCCGCACTACCTGGTTGGGTTCGGCCAGGATGCGTTCGTTCATGCGCTGGCGGAATTCGGCGAATTCCTTGACGCGGTCGGAATCGTTCTTGTTCATCGGGTTGCTTCCGGTGAGGGTTATGGCTGCCATCCCTGGCGTCGCATGGCCGGCCTGCGGAACGTCAGGCCCGGCCATGCGTGCCCGGCGTTCGCAGGCGAGGCGGCAGTGCCGCCTGCGCGTCCGCTCACCCTGCCAGCAGCGGCTCGAGCTTGCCTTCGCGATGCAGCGCCATCATGTCGTCGTAGCCGCCGACGTGGACGTCGCCGATGAAGATCTGCGGCACGCTGGTGCGCTTGGTCAGGGCGACCATCTTCTCGCGCTCGACCGGATCGGCGTCGATGCGGATCTCTTCCCAGGACTGGCCCTTGCTCTTGAGGAAGTTCTTGGCCGCCACGCAATACGGGCAGACCGCGGTGGAGTAGATCCTGATGCGTGGGGATTCGTTGCTCATGGGAATTTCCGGCGGGAAAGATTGTCGATGCACAATATGGTGACACGCCGCGGCCACGCCAACCCGGCGCCGGGTGGAACGATGCGGGCCGCGCTCCATGTTTAACCGCCCGTTCACGCCTCGCCGGCTGCTTGGCGTCATCCTGCCCGCCTGACCGTCTGGAGAACGCCTTGCGCCCTCGCCTGTCCGCCGTCCTGCTTGGCTCGGTCCTGGCCCTCGCGGCCGGGGCGTCTTCGATTTCCGCGCAGGAATCCAAGCTGCCGGACATCGGTTCGTCGGCCGGCGAACTGCTGACCCCCGCCAGGCAGGCCGAATACGGCAGCATGATGCTGCGCGAGCTGCGCAACTACGGCTACCTGCTGGACGATCCGCTGATCGACCAGTGGCTGGACGCGGTGGGTCGGCGCCTGGCCGCCAGCAGCGATGATCCGCGGCAGCCATTCACCTTCTTCATGCTCAAGGACCGGCAGATCAACGCCTTCGCCACCCTCGGCGGCTACGTGGCGGTGAATTCCGGGCTGGTATTGACCGCCGAGCGCGAGGACGAGGTCGCCGCGGTGCTGTCGCACGAGATCGCCCACGTCACCCAGCAGCACGTGCTGCGCGCGGTGGAGCGGGCGCAGCGCGACCAGATGCCGATCCTGCTGGGCATGCTGGCGGCGATCGCGCTGGCGCAGTCGGCCGGCGGCAATTCCAGCGGCGACGCCTCGATGGCGGCGCTGGCCAGCGGCATGGGCCTGATGCAGCAGCGCCAGATCAACTACACCCGCTCCAACGAGGCGGAAGCCGACCGCATCGGCATCTACACGCTGTCGCGCAGCGGCTACGACGTCGACGCGATGGCCGGCTTCTTCGACCGCCTGCAGCGGGTGACGCGCAGCAACCGCGGCGACGCGCGCAGCCAGGTGCCCGACTACCTGCAGACCCACCCGGTCACCGCCACCCGCATCAGCGAGGCCCACGACCGCGCCGAGCAGATCAAGCGGACCGGCATGGTGGTGAATTCGACGACCTCGACGCCGGGCAACGTCTCGGTGCAGCCGTTCGTGCGCCAGCCCGACTACGCCAGCCCGGCGCCGAACAGCCCCTCGACCGGCACCCTGAACCCGCTGCTGCCCGGTTCGCTGCGCCTGGCCACCGACCCATCAGCGGGCAAGGGCGACACCGGGCAGTTCGAGTGGGCGCGCGAGCGCCTGCGCGTGCTCAGCGCCGACACCCCCACCGCGGCGGTGCGCGAATACGAGAACCTGCGCCGCAACACGCCCGGCGGCCTCAACGACGCCCAGCGCTACGGACTGGCGCTGGCGCACCTGCAGGGCAACGACCCCGCCCGCGCCGCGACCGAACTGGCCGACCTGCTGCGCCAGGACCCGGACAACCTGTGGGTGGAGCTGGCCCTGGCCCAGGCCGAATCCCGCAGCGGCCGCCAGGACGAGGCCGAGCGCCGCTTCGCCTCGCTGCTGCAACGCCACCCCAACCACCGCGCCATCGCCCTGACCTATGCGCAGGCGCTGAACGAACGCGGCGACCGCGAGGCCGGCCAGCGCGCACAGGCGATCCTGCGGCCGCTGCTGGCCCGTTCCGGCGACGACCCCATCTTCCAGCGCAACTTCGCCCGCGCCTACGAACTGGCCGGCGACAGCATCCGCGCCGGCGAGGCCTACGCCGAGACCGCCTACCTCAACGGCCGGCTGGAACAGGCGCTGGTGCAGTTGCAGAACCTGAAGAAGCGCGACGACCTGGATTACTACGCCCGCGCCCGCATCGACGCCCGCATCGCCGCGATCACCCCGCAGGTGCTGGAACTGCACCGGCAGGGGATCAAGGATCCGGACCTGGACAGGCGCTGAGGCCGGGCAAAGCGCCGGCCCCCCGGCCCGGTTACAGTCATCTTTCCGTCATAAAAATGTCGTCTACTGTGGCGGTCCCCGCAAAAGACGGCTTTCCGGTGCAGAAACACATCCTGATCGTCGACGACGAACCGGCCATCCGCGACATGGTCGCCTTCGCCCTGCGCAAGGGTGAATTCGAGCCCATCCACGCCGGCGACGCGCGCGAGGCGCAGAGCGCCATCGCCGACCGGGTGCCGGACCTGATCCTGCTGGATTGGATGCTGCCCGGCGCCAGCGGCCTGGAGCTGGCCCGGCGCTGGCGCAAGGACGCCCTGACCCGCGACGTGCCGATCATCATGCTGACCGCGCGCGGCGAGGAGAACGACCGCGTCGGCGGCCTCGAAGCCGGGGTGGACGACTACGTGGTCAAGCCGTTCTCCGCGCGCGAGCTGCTGGCCCGCATCCGCGCGGTGATGCGCCGCACCCGCGACGACGACGAGGACGGCAGCGTCGCCGTCGGCCCGCTGCGCATCGACGGCGCCGCGCACCGGGTCTTCGCCGGCGACGCGCCGGTGCCGATCGGCCCCACCGAATACCGCCTGCTGCACTTCTTCATGACCCATACCGAGCGCGTGTATTCGCGCACCCAGTTGCTCGACCACGTCTGGGGCGGCAGCGTCTACGTCGAGGAGCGCACGGTCGACGTGCACATCCGCCGCCTGCGCAAGACCCTGGAGCCGTACGGCGCGGAGAACATGGTGCAGACGGTGCGCGGGGCCGGATACCGGTTCTCGGCCTCGGTCTGAAGCGGGGAGAAGTCGTCGGCAGCCCGGATATCCGCAACCGCCCGCCACGGCACCCGTCCCGCCCTCTGCCACAATCTCCGCCATGCCTTCCCACATCCGCTCCGCCTGGTTCAAGACGCTCGGCCAACTGGTCGCGGCGCTGGCCGTGGCCGCCCTGGCCGGCTGGCTGGTCGGGCATCCGTGGCCGGTGCTGACCCTGGCCGCGCTGGGCGTGGTGGCCTGGCACTACTGGCGCCTGCGCAAGGTGCTACAGCGGCTGACCGCGCGCCAGAAGCTGCCGCCGGCCCAGGGCAACGGCGTATGGAACGAACTCGACCGCCTGCTGTACCGCAGCCAGGTCGAGATGCGCGGCCGCAAGCGCCGCCTGCTGGCGATCCTGCGCGCCTACCGCGCCGCCGCCGCCGCCCTGCCCGACGCGGTGGTCGTGGTCGAACGCAACACCCAGCGCGTGCTGTGGTTCAACAAGGCCGCCACCCACCTGCTAGGCCTGCGCTATCCGGGCGACCTCGGCCAACCGGTCGGCGAACGCCTGCAGCCGCTGGCGCTGTCGCACTGGCTGGCCGCCGGCCGCAACGCCGAACCGCTGCTCGACGCGCCCTCGCCGGTCGATCCCAACCTGCGCCTGAACCTGCGCCTGATCCCGTATTCCGACGACTACTGGCTGCTGGTCGCGCGCGACGTCAGCAAGCTGCTGCGCCTGGAACAGGTGCGCCGCGACTTCGTCGCCAACGTCTCGCACGAACTGCGCACGCCGCTGACCGTGGTCCACGGCTACCTGGACATGCTCGACCCGCAGGACTTCCCGGAATGGTCGCCGATGCTGACCGAGATGCAGAAGCAGTCGCAGCGCATGACCCAACTGGTCGAGGACCTGCTGACCCTGTCGCGGCTGGAGGCGCAGGACAGCCTGCCGGACGAGAGCGTGGCGATGGCGCCGATGCTGGCCACGCTGAAGCGCGAGGCCGAGGCGCTCAGCCACGGCCGCCACCGCATCGAAGTGCACGACGAGGCCGGCCTGGACCTGTGGGGCTCCAACAAGGAACTGCACAGCGCCTTCTCCAACCTGGTCAGCAACGCGGTGCGCTACACCCCGGCCGGCGGCGGCATCGTGGTGCGCTTCGCGCGCGAAGGCGACGGCGCCGTGCTCAGCGTGCGCGACACCGGCTACGGCATCCCCGCGCACCACATACCGCGCATCACCGAGCGCTTCTACCGCGTCTCCACCAGCCGTTCGCGCGAAAGCGGCGGCACCGGCCTGGGCCTGTCGATCGTCAAGCACGTGCTGAACCTGCACCAGGCGCGGCTGGAAATCGAAAGCGAAGTCGGCCACGGCAGCACCTTCTCGATCCACTTCAATCCGGACCGCGTGCACCCGCGCGATCCCGACCACGCCGCCGCGCCGGCGCAAAGCCAGACCGCATGAACACGCCTGCATGAGCACGCCCCGCCCCGCCCTGCCCGCCATCGATCCACCGGACGACGGCGACCCGTTGCGCGACCCCGCGCTGTACCTCAACCGCGAACTGTCGCAACTGGACTTCAACTTCCGCGTGCTGGCGCAGGCGCTGGACCCGCAGGTGCCGCTGCTGGAGCGGCTGCGCTTCCTGTGCATCAGCTGCACCAACCTGGACGAATTCTTCGAGATCCGCGCCGCCACCGTGCGCCACGCGCAGGACTTCGGCCTGCCGCCCGGGCCCGACGGACTGACCCCGGCGGCGATCCTGGGACGCATCCACGACCGCGCCGCGCAACTGGTCGAGGCGCAGTACGCGTGCTGGAACGACACCCTGCGCCCGGCGCTCGGCGAAGCCGGCGTGCGCGTGCTGGACCGCGCGCAATGGAACGCGCGGCAGTCGCGCTGGCTGCGCGCCTATTTCCGCAACGAGATCATGCCGGTGCTGTCGCCGCTGGGCCTGGATCCGTCGCACCCGTTCCCGAAGATCCTCAACAAGTCGCTGAACGTGGTCGTGGTGCTGAAGGGCAAGGACGCCTTCGGCCGCGCCGGCCACCTGGCGATCGTGCGCGCGCCGCGCTCGCTGTCGCGCATCATCCACCTGCCGCAGAAAGTGTCCGGCGGCGAGCACGACTTCGTGCTGCTGTCGTCGGTGCTGTCCG
The DNA here is from genome assembly GCA_047601245.1 of Pseudoxanthomonas sp. Classification (GTDB taxonomy): domain Bacteria; phylum Pseudomonadota; class Gammaproteobacteria; order Xanthomonadales; family Xanthomonadaceae; genus Pseudoxanthomonas_A. The sequence goes on along the minus strand of JASGJU010000002.1, from coordinate 533,936 downwards.
AATTCGTCGACGAGATGTTCCCGGGGCTGGAGGTCAAGGGCGCCTACCAGTTCCGCGTGACCCGCGACTCCGAGCTGGTGATGGACGAGGCGGAGGTCGAGAACCTGGCCAGCGCGCTGCGCGACGAACTGAGCGGCCGCGGCTACCGTCCCGCCGTGCGCCTGGAGATCGCCCGCGACTGCCCGAAGGCCATCGTCCGCACCCTGCTGCAGAATTTCGAGCTGACCGAGAACGCGGTGTATTCCATCGACGGCCCGGTCAACCTGAACCGGGTGATCCAGGTCTACGACCTGGTGCCGCGTCCGGAACTGAAATATCCCGCGTTCACCCCGCGCGCGCTGCGCGACGTCGACACCATCTTCGAGTGCGTCGACGACGGCGACGTGCTGCTGCACCACCCGTTCGACGCGTTCTCCCCGGTGCTGGAACTGCTGCGACAGGCCGCGACCGACCCCGGCGTGCTGGCGATCAAGCAGACCCTGTACCGCACCGGCAAGGATTCGCCGCTGGTCGACACCCTGGTGCAGGCCGCGCGCAACGGCAAGGACGTGACCGTGGTGGTCGAACTGCTGGCGCGCTTCGACGAGGACGCCAACCTCGGCGTCGCCGACCGCCTGCAGCAGGCCGGCGCGCAGGTGGTGTACGGCGTGGTCGGCTACAAGACCCACGGCAAGATGCTGCTGATCGTGCGCCGCGAGGGCCGCAAGCTGCGCCGCTACGTGCACCTGGGCACCGGCAACTACCACAGCGGCACCGCGCGCGCCTATACCGACATCGGCCTGATCACCGCGGACCCGGACATCGGCAACGACGTGCACCTGCTGTTCCAGCAACTGTCCGGCATGACCTCGACGACCCGGCTCAAGCGCCTGCTGCAATCGCCCTTCACCCTGCATGCCGGGCTGCTGAAGAAGATCGAACGCGAAACCAGGCTGGCGAAAGCCGGCAAGCCCGGCCGCATCATCGCCAAGATCAACGCGCTGAACGAACCGCGGGTGATCCGCGCGCTGTACGCGGCCTCGCAGGCCGGCGTACAGGTGGACCTGATCGTGCGCGGCGCCTGCACGCTGCGCCCGGGCGTGCCCGGCGTGTCCGACAACATCCGCGTGCGCAGCATCGTCGGCCGCTTCCTCGAACACAGCCGCGTGTACTGGTTCGGCAACGACGGTAACCCGGAGATCTTCTGCGCCAGCGCCGACTGGCTGGAACGCAACCTGCTGCACCGGGTCGAGGTCGCCTTCCCCATCCTCGACCCGGCGCTGGCCAGGCGCGTGTTCGACGAAGCCCTGCAGAACTACCTGGACGACAACGCCAATGCATGGACGCTCGACGCCGATGGCGTCTACCACAAACTGTCGCCGGGCGAAGGCGAGAAACCGCATTCAGCGCAGTTGTCGCTGCTGTCCCAGGTGTAGCGGCGGAAACACGCCCGCTTCGGCGCCGGCGACGGAGATAACCGCCCGCCGCGCGGTCCGCAAACGTGCGCCGCGGACCACTTCACGTGGCGACCGCCGCCTCGGGTAAGATGCGCGCCATGCCCGTGCCTCCCGCGCTCAAGGATGGCGACCAGTTCGCCGCGATCGACCTCGGTTCCAACAGCTTCCACATGGTGGTCGCCCGCCACACGTTCGGCCAGTTGCGGGTGATCGACCGCCTGCGCGAGACCGTGCGCATGGCCGACGGACTGGACGGCAAGGGCGGGCTGTCGTCGAAGGCGCGCAAGCGCGCGCTGGAATGCCTGGCCCGCTTCGGCCAGCGCATCCGCGACATCCCGCCGACGCGGGTGCGCGCGCTGGCCACCAATACCGTGCGCCAACTGTCCGCGCCGCAGGACTTCCTGGTCCCGGCCGAAGCGGCGCTGGGCAAGCCGATCGAAGTCGTGTCCGGCCGCGAGGAGGCGCGCCTGATCTACCTGGGCGTAGCCCACGCGCAACCGCCCAAGCCCGACCAGTTGCGACTGGTCATCGACATTGGCGGCGGCTCCACCGAATTCATCATCGGCCGCGGCTTCGAGCCGATCGAACGCGAAAGCCTGCAGGCCGGCTGCATCGCCAGCACCCGCCGCTTCTTCCCCAACGGCAAGCTGTCGAAGAAACGCTGGAAGGACGCGCTCACCGAGATCGGCGCGGAATTCCAGCAGTTCGCGCTGCGCTATCGCCGGCTGGGCTGGCAGGAAGCGCTGGGATCGTCCGGCACCCACAAGGCCATCGGCGAGATCTGCGCGGCGATGAAGCTGACCAAGGGCGCGATCACCGCCGAGGCGCTGCCGCAACTGCGCGACCGCCTGCTGCTGGCCGAGCGCATCGAGGACATCGAACTGCCGGGGCTGGACAAGGACCGCCGCCCGATCATCGCCGGCGGCGTGCTGGTGCTGGAGGCCGCGTTCAACGCGCTGGGCCTGCAACGGCTGATGGTCAGCAAGGCGGCGATGCGCGAAGGCATCCTCTACGACCTATTGGGCCGCGTCAGCGACAAGGATCCGCGCGACCTGTCGGTGGCGGCGCTGACCCACCGCTACGACATCGACGAGACCCAGGCCGCGCGGGTCGAGGCCACCGCCATGCGCCTGTTCGAACAGGTCGCCGACGCTTGGGCGCTGGACGACGATGTCGCGCATATGCTCGGCTGGGCCGCGCGCCTGCACGAGATCGGCCTGGCCATCGCCCACAGCCAGTACCACGTGCACGGCGCCTACCTGCTGGAGAACTCGGACATCGCCGGCTTCTCCCGCCAGGAGCAGCAGGTGCTGGCCGCGCTGGTGCGCACGCACCGCCGCAACGTGCCCAAGAACGCCTTCGACGCCCTGCCCGACCGCTTGCTGCTGCGCGCCAAGCGCACCGCCGCGCTGCTGCGGTTGGCGGTGCTGCTGCATCGCTCGCACGACGCCGAGCCGATCCCCAAGCTGGAACTGGCCGCGCAGGGCGATGCGCTGCGGCTGGTGGTGTCGAAGCAATGGATCGACTCGCGCCCGTTGCTGCGCGCCGACCTGATCGGCGAGCCCGAGGACATGGCCGGCCTGGGGATCGCGTTCCGCGCGTTCGTGGATTGAACGGGATGACCGGCGCATTGCAGGAACTCCTGCGCGAACTCGAGGAATTCGGTTCGCGCAACGATGCCGTCGTTTCCGAGCGGCCTCGCCGCATGCTCAACATCACCCGCGATACGGGAGAATTCCTGTCCGTACTCGTCCGCGCCACCAGCGCCCGCCGCATTCTCGAGGTCGGGACGTCGAACGGGTATTCCACCTTGTGGCTGGCGCATGCGGCATCGGCGGTCGGCGGCCGCGTCGACACCGTCGAACTGTCCGAATTCAAGTTCGCGCTGGCCGCGGGCAATTTCGCGCGCTCCGGCCTTGCCCACGCCATCGGACAGGTCGCGAGAGACGCCGGCCGCCTGCTCGGAGACGCAGCGGACGCCAGCTACGACCTGATCTTCCTAGACTCCGAACGCAGCGAATATCCGCGATGGTGGCCGGACATCAAGCGGGTTCTGCGGCTAGGGGGATTGCTGGTGGTGGACAACGCCATATCGCATGAGGGCGAGATGACGCCATTCGTCGACCTGGTCGTCGCCGAAACCGGGTTCGCCACCTGCACCGTGCCGGTCGGCAACGGGGAATTCCTCGCAACCAAGGCATCGCTGCCAGCCGAACGATGACCGGAGGCCGCCGACGCGGCCCGTCCGTCATCCTGCGGCAACCTTCCTGCAACAACCGTTACACAGGCGGTCCGCAACATGCGCGCCATGCCAATAACGGCAGGCGGAGCCGCAGTGCATGCGCTATGCCATCGTCACCGAGACCTACCCGCCGGAAGTCAACGGCGTCGCGTTGACCGTGCACGGGCTCGAAACCGGCCTGCGCGCGCGCGGCCATGACGTCTCCGTGGTCCGTCCGCGCCAGGAGGCCGAAGACGGCGGCGCGCGGGGCGAACTGCTGGTGCGCGGGATCGGCCTGCCGCGCTATCCCGGACTGAAATTCGGACTGCCCGCGCCGCGCGCGCTGGCCAGGCTGTGGAGCGAATCAACGCCGGACGCGATCTACGTGGCCACGGAAGGCCCGCTGGGGTGGTCCGCGCTGCGCGTTGCGCGCAAGCTCGGCATCCCGGTCGCGACCGGCTTCCACACGCGCTTCGACCAGTACATGCGCGACTACGGCTTCCCGTTCCTGCAAGGCACCGCATTGCGCTGGATGCGCCGCTTCCACAACGGCGCCGACGCCACCCTGGTGCCGACCCGAGAACTGGCCGGATTCCTGGAAGGCAACGGCTTCCGCCGCGTCGTGCGGCTGGCGCGCGCGGTCGATCCCGCGCACTTCAGCCCCGACAGGCGCGACATGCTGCTGCGCGATGCATGGGACCTGGGCGACGACGGCTTCGCCGCGATCTACGTGGGCCGCATCGCGCCGGAAAAGAACCTGGAGCTGGCGGTGAAGGCGTACCGCGAAATCCAGCGCGTGCGCCCGAAGGCGCGCTTCGTGTTCGTCGGCGACGGCCCGGCGCGGGCGCAACTGGCCGCGGACAATCCCGACTTCATCTTCTGCGGGGTGAAGCGCGGCGAGGAACTCGCGCGCCACTTCGCCAGCGGCGACCTGTTCCTGTTCCCCAGCCGCAGCGAGACCTTCGGCAACGTCACCCTGGAGGCGATGGCCAGCGGCGTGGCGACGGTGGCCTTCGACTACGGCGCCGCACGCGAACACCTGCACGACGGCGAGCACGGCGCCGCCGTCGACAGCGACGAGGAATTCGTCGCCTCGGCGGTGCGCCTGGCGCGCGAGGATCGCCTGCGCCGGACGATGGGCCTCGCCGCGCACGCCGCGGTACAGGCGCTGCGCCCGGAACAGGTGTCCGCCGATTTCGACCGGCTGCTGGCCGGCCTGGCCAACGCACGGAGGCCGCATGCGCATGCCGCAACAGCGTAGCCATTCGATCCGCGAACGCGACGCCGGCTGGTGCCTGCGAGCGAACCGCTGGGGCGAAGGCCTGGGCGTGCGCCGCTTCTTCGCCGCGGTCAGCCGGCTGGGCGACGGCGTATTCTGGTACGCGCTAATGGGTGTGCTGGTCGTGCTGGACGGCCTCGACGGGCTGGCCGCGTCCGCGCACATGGCCGCGACCGGCGTGGTCGCGCTGGCGATGTACAAGGGACTGAAACGCTGGACCCGGCGTCCGCGGCCGTACGCCGCCGACGGCCGCATCCGCGCCTGGGTGGCGCCGCTGGACGAGTTCAGTTTCCCGTCCGGGCATACGCTGCACGCGGTGTCGTTCACGCTTGTAGCGCTGGCGTACTACCCGATGCTGGCGCTGCTGCTGGTGCCGTTCAGCGCCTGCGTGGCCGCCTCGCGCGTGGTGCTGGGCCTGCACTATCCCAGCGACGTGCTGGCCGCGACCGCGATCGGTTCGGCGCTGGCGGCGCTGTCGATCTGGATCGCGCCGGGCATGTCTGCGTTCGCCTGAAGCGCCTATTGGCGGGGCAGTCGGAACTTTCCCGCACCAATGAAACGAACGGACCGGGAATCCTCCCGGCCCGTTCGCTGCGCATCGCGTGCGAACGCCGTCGCGATCAGTTCTCCAGCAATCGCTTGCGCGGCAGCTTCTGCTCGCGCATCGCCGCGTGGTACGCGAACGCGGCCACGATCGCCGCGGCCTGCTTCAGGTCATCGGCCGAGGCGTGGTCGTAGGTGTCCAGGTCGCTGTGGTGGACGTTGGTGCCGTAGTCCAGCCCGTCCTGCACGAACTGGAAGCCCGGCAGGCCGACGCGGTCGAACGAGATGTGGTCGGTGCTGCCGGTGTTGCGGCTGGTGACGACGGTCGCGCCGACGTCGTTGAACGGCGCCAGCCAGGCTTCGAAGATCGGCATCGCCGCGGGGTTCTCCTGCGCATAGACGCCGCGGATCTTGCCCGAGCCGTTGTCCAGGTTGAAATAGGCGGCGAACTTGTCGTAGTCCCTGCTCTTCTGCAGCTTGCCCTTGCTCTCGCGGAAGAACTCCGGGATCTTCTTCTGTTCCGGATCGGCCGGTTCCGGATACGCGGCGAAGTGCTTCTTCACGTAGGCGGCCGAACCGATCAGGCCCTGTTCCTCGCCGCTCCACAGGGCGATGCGGATGGTGCGCCTGGGCTTCGCGCCGACCGCCTTGAGGATGCGCATCGCCTCCATCATCACCGCCACGCCGGCGCCGTTGTCCGAGGCGCCGGTGCCGGCGTGCCACGAATCCATATGCGCGCCGATCATCACCACCTCGTCGCCCTTGCCGCTGCCGGGGATCTCGGCGACGGTGTTGTAGCCGGGGTCGTTGCCGTCGCTGGTGAAGCCGGCGTCGGAGTTCACGCGCAGGCGCACGGTCTCGTTGCGGTTCAGCGCGCGCACCAGCGGGTTGTAGTGTTCGGCCGCGACCACCAGTTCGGGAACGCCCGCCGATTCGCCGGCGCGGCGCGAACCGCCGCCGCCGACGCGCAGGATGCCGTTGTCCCAGCCGCTGATGCTCAACGCGGCCAGCGCGCCTTCCGCGACCAGGAATTCGTTGATCGCCTTGGGCAGTTCCATGCGCTGCGCGTATTCGCCCAGGCGCTTCTTGCGCTCGGCCGGGTCCGAGTCCTTCGGCAGGCTGAAATCGAGCAGGTCGTGCAGGCCGGCCTCGTCGTAGCGCTTGCTGTCCGGCTCGGTGCCGGGCTTGTACTCGCGCGCCTCGCTCAGCAATACGATCTTGCCCTTCAGCTTGTCCTTGTACTTGTCCAGGTCGGCCTTGGTCTTCACGCTCACCAGGATCGCCTCGCCCTCGACCGGGCCGTTGGTGCCCGGTGTCCACGCCTTGGGCGCCGCGTGCAGAGAAGTGGCGCGCGGGGCGAGCAGTTCGACGCTGGCGGACTTCCACGCCCAGCCGCGGCCGAAATCGTCGAAGGCTTCGTCGTGGATGTCGGCGAGCCCCCATTCGGCGAACTTGCTACGGGTCCACGCGTTGGCCTGCCCCATCGCCGGCGAATTGGTCAGGCGCGGACCGATCTGCTCGGTCAGATGGCCCAGCAGGTTCATCACCTGCGAATTGTGGAACGCCTCCTGGCGGATGCGGCCGACCATCTCCAGGTCCACCGGTTCCTTCACTTGCGCCTGCGCCACTCCGGCCAGGCCCAGGCACAACGCCGCCACGCTTCGCTTGATCACGCTGCTGCTCTCCCCCGGGAACGTCCCCGATTCGCATGAAGCCCGCAGTCTAGCCGGGACCGGCAAGCATGCTCCCCCTGCCATTGGTCATGCCCGTCTCCTCCGCAAGGCGGAAAAGTCCCGATTTTTCAGGGTTTCAGTCGAAGCATGCCGGGCCGTGGCGGACCGGAACGATCCGAATCACAGCTTTTCGACCTTCGCGCGGGCGATCGCGGGCCGCAGTTGCCCACTCCAGTCGCGATCGTTGGCGACCTGCGCCTGCGCGCGACTGGCCTCGAAGGCGTCGAAATCCAAATCGGCAATCGCCCAGACCTGTTCGCCGCGGGTCTGCGCGACGATGCCGTCGGCCGGGAAACCGCGGTCCATCGGCGCATAGATCGCCGCCTCGCCGGTGTTGGCGTCCAGCGCCGGGCTCCACGGCGCCTCGCCGGCGGTGACCGACTGCGCGACGAAGACGCGGTTCTCCAGCGCCCGCGCCAGGCAGCCGACACGCACGCGGGCGGCGCCGGCTTCGGTATCGGTGCAACTGGGCACCAGCAGCAGGCGTGCGCCGGCTTCGCATTGCGCGCGCACCGGCAACGGGAATTCGCTGTCGTAGCAGACCGCGATGGCGCTGCGCACGCCGTCGGCTTCGAACACCTTGAGCGCGTCGCCGCCGTCGATGACCCACGCCGCCTTCTCGTAGCTGGTCAGTTGCAGCTTGTCCTGCCAGCCATGCGCGCCGTCGGGCGAGAACCAGTCGGCACGGTTGCGGTAACGCCCGTCGCCGGCGGCCAGCAGGAAGCTGCCGGCGACGACGTGCATGCCGTTGCGGATCGCCAGCCGGGAAAACAGCGCCAGCCAGTCGTCGCGATGCGGCTGGATGCCGGCCAGCGAAGCGTGCAGGTCGGCCTGCATCTGCGGCGGCAGGGTCGCACCCAGTTCCAGCGACAGGTATTCGGGCAGCACCACGATGCGCGCGCCCAGTTTCGCGGCCTCGCCGAGCAGCGCCTCCTGCTTCGCGGCGAAGGCGGCGAAATCGCGCGGCTCGCCGACCGGGTACTTGGCGACGGCGACCTTCATAGTCCGCTTCCCCAGTCGCGCAGCCAGAAGGTCAGCGTGTTCTCCGCCTCGCCGCGGCCGATCTCGTTCCAGCCCAGTCTCATGCGCATGCCGGGCTGGCGCACGTAGCCGCGCCTTTCCCAGAATCCGTCGTTGGAGCGCTGGTTCGCCGGCCTGCGCGGATCGTCCGCGTCGCGGTCCACCGCGCAGAACGCGGTCCAGCGCGCGCCGAGCTCCCGCGCTCGCGCCTCGCGCACATCGAAGAAAGCATGGCCGATGCCGCGCCCGCGATACTGTGGCAGCAACACCGATTCGCCGAAATAGAACACCTGCTCCAGCGGCATGCCGCGCTCCAGGAAAGGCCGCTGGAACGCGGGCGTCTCGTCGGCCAACGGCAGGCCGGTGGCCGCGCCGACCACGCGCTCGCCGTCGATGGCCAGCGCCACCACGCTGCCGGGCGAACGCGCGTAGGTGGCTAGGTAATCCCTTTCGTATTCCAGGTCGCCTTCGTACAGGTACGGCCAGTCGCGGAACACGGCGATGCGCAGTTTGTCCACGGCGTCCAGCCACGGCGCGACCTCGCCGCCGCGGAAGATCTCGATGCGATGGATGGGAGTCATGCACGAACTTTAGGGCATCCGGACGATGCTTTCGCGGGCCGGGAGCGTGACCCGCCCCGCAAAAGCGTCAATCGCGCCACAGGTAGACCACCATGCGCTCGGCCGGGACGACGACGATCATTCCCCGGCCGTCGTAGCGCGCAGTGAAGTACGCCGGCCCATGCGGCAGCGTCGCCCGGCGCCATTCGCGATAACGGGTCGGTTCCCCGAAACGTCCCGACGCCTCGCGCGCGACCCGCGCGTCGCGCAGGAACGCCATCGGATCGGCCTGCAGCCTGCGTGCGCTGGCTTCGCACAGGCGGAATGCGACCGCGCCGCTGGACGGACGCCGCAGCGGAAACAGCAGCGCCGCCAGCCCGGCCTCGCTCTTTTCCTCCAACACCACGCCGGAGGTCGCAAGGACCTCCGGCAACACGCGGCGGGCGCGTCGGTGGACGGCCTCTGTATTCAACATGGCCCGTCCCTCAGCGCAACGACGCGCCAAGGTCGTACCAGTCGACCTTGCGGGTGATCCACATGATCGCCGCCAGGATGCCGAACAGCAGCAGCGACCCCATCAGCAATGCGTTGTCCTCCGACAGCAGCAGGCTGTACAGCACGCCGTACAGCGCGGTCAACATGGCCGCGAACCCGGCCGCGCGCAGCCAGCTCCTCAGCACCCCCGACAGGTAGACGAATTGCAGGCCGATGCAGGCGGCGGCCGATACCAGGTAGGCCTGCCAGAACGCGACGTGTTCGGACAGGCTCAGCAGCAACAGGAAGAAGATCGCCAGCGCCAGTCCGACCAGCAGGTATTGCAGCGGATGGATCGGCAGGCGCTTGATCAGTTCGAACAGGCCGAAACCGACGAAGGTCAGCACCACGAACAGGATGCCGTACTTGCTGGCGCGGTCGGCCATCGTGTAGATGTCGATGCTGTCGATCAGCTTGACCGAGACGCTGCTGATGTCGAACTGGCCGGCGCGCAGGCGTTGCGGGGCGTCGGTGGTCAGCCCGGAGATTTCCCAGACGGCGTCGAAGCCCTTTTCGCCGACCTCGCTGCGCGGCGAGTAGCCCTCGAAGCTGGGCTGCGGCCACGGCGAGGACAAGGCGATGCGGTTGTCGTCGCCGACCGGCGCCACTTGCAGCGATTGCGTGCCCTTCAGCACGAAATCCAGTTCCACCCTGCCGCCGCCGACACCGCCGCCGTCCAGCGCGGGCAAGGACGCGTGCAGGCCATCCAGGTCTTTCACGTCGCCGACGCCCGCCAGCAGCGGCGCCGGCCTGCCGTCCAGGCGCAGCGCCGGCGTGCCGACCAGGCCGCGCACGTCGGAGATGCCGAACACCAGGTAGGGCGCGCCGTATTCGCGCTTGGCACCGTTCTCGGCTGCCGGCAGTGCCTGATCGAAACTAGCTTTCAGGCGGGCGCGCCATTCGTAGATCGGCACCTCGAACAGGCCGGACTTCAGCCGGCGCGGTTCCAGCCTGCCGTCGATCTCCAGCGACTTCGGCGCCTGCAGGGTGTAGCCGGCCTTGCGCTCGACCCGGTTGCGCACCGTGCCGTCGTCGGCGGTGTAGGCATAGGTGCGCGTCTCGCTCCACGGCAGCACCCGCAGCGGGCCGACGAAACGCTGCGGCCCGGCATTGCTCTGCGCGACCCGATCCACCGCGCGGGCGCGGTAGGACTCGCGTTCGTGGATCATGCCCCGGATCAGGGACAGCGGGATCAGCAACAGCAGCACCAGGCCGCCGACGGTCAGGAAACGCAACAGCAACTTGAAGGATTTCATGCGGGCTCGCCCCGGTGGTGGAATCGACGGCAAGCCTGCAGCCCGCGCGTGGGCGGGATTTGCGGCGAATTTGAAGCGAGCGTGAAGTCCGGGGCGGGCGGCCCCGCCTACGAAAGCGGCAGCCGCAGCCGCGCCTCCGCGCCACCGTCCTCGCGATTGGCGAGGGTCGCGCCGCCGCCATGCAGGCGCGCGACCTCGCGCACGAACGGCAGCCCCAGTCCGGAACTGCGCAGGCCGGTACCCGGCCGCGCCAGCGAGTAGAAGCGCTCGAAGATGCGTCCGCGGGCGTAGTCCGGCACGCCCGGCCCCTGGTCGCGCACGGCGATGGCGACCGCATCGCCGTCGCGTTCGGCGAACAGTTCGATCTCGCCGCCCTGCGGGGAAAAGGCGATGGCGTTGTCCAGCAGGTTGCCCAGCGCCTGCTTGAGCAGGAACGGATCGCCTTCGACCGCCAGCGGCAGCGGTGGCGCATTTACCGTTAACCGCAGTTCGTGCGCCTGCACCTGCGCGGCGACGCTTTCGGCCGCCTGCGCCAGCAGTCCGCCCACGTCGATGCGTTCGCGCTTCTGCAGCCAGCCGTGCTGTTCCACTTCGGCCAGCGCCAGTAGCTTGTCGATGGTCTCGGTCAGGCGCTGCTCCTGGGTGCCGATGTGGCGCAGGAAACGCTGGCGGTCGGCTTCCGGCATCGGCTCCTGCAGCAATTCGGCCGCGCCGCGGATCGCCGCCAGCGGGCTTTTCATCTCGTGGGTCAGCGACTGCACGTAGTGCTCGACGTAGGCCTTGCCTTCCAGTTTGGTGCGCATCGTCTCCAGCGCGCGGCCGAGCTGGCCGATCTGGTCGCGGCCCTGCGGCGGCGGCGGCGCGGGCCGGCCGGCGCTGACCGCGCGCGCATAGTCGGTCAGCCGGTTGATCCGCCGCATCAGCCACACCGTCACCACCAGTCCGATCAGCGCCGACAGCCCGATCAGCCAGGCGCCGCGCGCCATGATGCTGCGCTGGCTGGCGGCGATGAACGGCTCGAAGGCGGCGTTGGGCTGGGCCACGCTGAGCACGCCGATCAGCCTGCCCGGATCGTTGGGGTCGCGGATCGGCGCGGCGACGTGCATCGCCGTGCGCCCGGCGTCCGCCGCCTTTTCGTCGCCGGGAGTCTCAGGGCTGGAACGCGCGCCATACTCGCCGCGCAGGGTGCGCAGCACGTCGTTCCAGCGCGAGTTGTCGCGGCCGATGTCGCGCCCCTGCGAATCGAACACGACCCTGCCGCGCGCATCGGTGACGGTGACGCGCAGGTCGATTCCGTCCTTGCGGTGCCGCCAGATCGTCGCGCCGGGATCGCGCCGCTGCGCCGACGCCACCCGCGCCGCGAACGCGCCGTCGGCGATGCGCCCGGCCTTGAGGTCGTCCGCCGCCAGTTCCGCCAGCAGGTTGGCGGTGTCGACCAGGGTCGATTCGATCGACTGGCGCACGCCCGGCTTCACTTCGTTGACGAAGACGCGCATCACGAAGAACGCGGCCAGGCCGACGATCAGGAAGAAGCCCAGCACCAGCCGCAAGCCGAGGCGCATCAGCGGGCCGCCTGGACTTCCAGCGAATAGCCGAGGCCGCGATGGGTGCGGATCGGATCGGTTTCGGCGCCGGCCGCGCGCAGCTTGGCGCGCAGCGTCTTGACGTGCGTGTCGACGGTGCGGTCGGCGCTGTCGGCGTCGCTGTCCCAGCCGCGATCCATCAGTTGCGCGCGGCTGAGGATGGCGCCGGGGCGCTGCAGCAACGCTTCCAGCACGGCGTACTCGTAGCGGGTCAGGTCGAGCGCGCGGCCGCGCCAATGGATGCGGTGGCCTTCGCGGTCGATGGCGAAGTCGCCCCTGTGCAGCAGGCCGTGCGCGCCGGGATCGCCTTGCATCGCCGGCTGGCTGCGGCGCAGGCGCGCACGTACCCGCGCGACCAGTTCGCGCGGCGAGAAGGGCTTGGCGACGTAGTCGTCCGCGCCCAGTTCCAGGCCCAGGACGCGATCGACCTCGTCGTTGCGCGCGGTCAGGAAGATCACCGGCACTTCGCTGGCCCATGCCTCGCGGGACCGCCGCAATTCGCGGCACACGTCGAAACCGCTGCCATCGGGCAGGCCCACGTCCAGCACCACCACGTCGATGCCGCCGGCACGCACCCGCGGCGCGACCTCGCTCGCCAGCAGGCAATGCTGGGCGTCCATGCCCTCGCTGCGCAGCGCGTAGAGCACGGCGTCGGCGATGGCGGGTTCGTCTTCGGCGACCAGGATGACGGGCATGGCGGAAGGATACAGCGGGAAGTCGGCGGCCTCGTCACCTGTAAAGCCGCCGACTTCCCGTCGCGCCTGCGGCAACGCTACGATGCGCCATGAACTACCGCCATGCCTTCCATGCCGGCAACCATGCCGACGTGCTCAAGCACGTGGCGCTGCTGACCCTGCTCGATGTGCTGAAACGCAAGGACGGACCGTTCTTCGTCCTCGATACCCACGCCGGTCGCGGCCGCTACGAGCTGGCGGCCGAAGCGAGCCGCAGGACCGCCGAGGCGGCGACCGGCATCGGCCGGCTGCGTGCGGGCTCCGCCCTGCCGGAGGTGTTGCAGCGCTATCTCGAGGCGGTCGCCTGCCACGGCGACGGAATCTATCCCGGCTCGCCCCTGCTGGTCGCCGGCGCATTGCGCGAACAGGACCGCCTCGCCGCCTGCGAGCTGCAGCCGGAGGAAGCGCAGGCGCTGAAGGCGCTGTTCGCGCGCGATCCGCGCGTGGCCGTGCACGAGCGCGACGGCTATGCGGCGATCCGGGCGTTGCTGCCGCCCAGGGCGGGGACGACGAGATTCGCCCGCGGCCTGGTGCTGATCGACCCGCCCTATGAAGCGCAGGACGCCGAATACCCGCAAGTCCTCGCCGCACTGAAGGAAGGCCTGCAACGCTGGCCGAACGCGACCTGGGCGGTCTGGTACCCGGTCAAGCGCCGCCGCAGCCTGCTGCCGTTCTTCCGCAGCGCCGCCGCGTTGCCGGCCAAGTCGGCGCTGGTGGCGGAACTGCTGGTGCGCGCCGACGATTCGCCGCTGCGCCTCAACGGCAGCGGCATGCTGCTGCTGAATCCGCCGTGGCAATTCGACAAGGCCATCGCGCCGGCGCTGCCGGCGTTGCGGCAATTGCTGGGGGAACACGGCGCTTCGACGCGGCTGGAGTGGCTGCGCGAAGCCGATTGATTCCCTCATCCGCGCGAGGGGTCGCCCTTCGGCAGATCCGGCTCGAAGAAGGTCCAGCGCACCGCCGGGAACGCCGCCTTCAGTTCGTCCTCGACCCGGTTGATGCCGACCAGCATCGCGTGCACGTCGTCCTTCTCGCGCATCACCGCCTGCACCGACAGCACCACGTCCACGCCCTGCTGCAGGGTGATGACGTGGATCAGGCTTTCGATCTCCGGCCGCGCCCGCAGCCACGCCAGCAGCCGGCGCTCCAGTTCCGGCTCGACGCTCTGGCCGATCAGCATCGCCTTCACCTCGATCGCCACCAGCACCGCGACCACCACCAGCAGCAGGCCGATGGCAATCGTGCCCAGCGCGTCCCACAACGGATTGCCGGTGGCCACCGACAGCAACACCGCCGCCAGCGCCAGCACCAGGCCGGCCAGTGCCGCCAGTGTCCTCGCCGAAGATCACCACCAGTTCGGCCTCGCGGCTGTGCCGGAACCACTGCCAGATCGTGCGCTCGCCGCGCACCTTCTTCACTTCCTGCAGGCAGGCGCGCATCGACACGCCTTCGGCGACGATGGCGAACGCCAGCACCCCGGCCGCCCACCCCCATTGCCGCAAGGGTTCGGGGTGCTGCAGCTTGTGGACGCCTTCGTACAGCGAATACATGCCGCCGATGCTGAACAGCATCACCGCGACCAGGAACGACCAGAAATAGATCGCGCGGCCGTAGCCCAGCGGGTGTTCGGGCGACGGCGGCCGCCGGGCCTGGCGCAGGCCCAGCAGCAGCAGGAGCTGGTTGCCGCAATCGGCGAACGAGTGCACCGTCTCGGCCATCATCGCCCCGGAGCCGGTGACGAACGCCGCCACGCCCTTGCAGACGGCAATGGACAGGTTCGCGCCCAGCGCAAACAGGATCGCCCGCGTAGAATCGCCGCCACCCGCCATCCGCATCGCCCCACTGGTATCGTTGTCACGCAAAGTCTAAGGGAATCCGCCGCACCATGACCAAGCCGAAGCGACTTCCCCCGTGGCATGAGCGCTTCCGCCAGGAAGACGGCCGCGAATGGCTGATCCGGCCGATCCGCCCGGAGGACGCCGAGCCCTTGCAGGCGGCCTTCCCCCTGTTCGGCCCGGACGAGATCCGCCGCCGTTTCTGCCGCCACGGCGACGAGTTGCCGGCGGAAAACGCGCAGCGCCTGTGCCTGCCCGATCCGCGCAGCGAGTTCGTGCTGGTCGCCGCCGAACCGCAGGCGCCGGGCGAGGCGCTGGTTGGCGCGATCGTGCGCGCGGCGATGATCCCGCGCAGCCGCGACGCCGAATACGCGATCCTGATCAGCCGCTTCATCGCCGGCCAGGGCGTCGGCCGCAAGCTGCTGCAACGCACGGTGAAGTGGGCGCGCACCAAGAAGCTGGACTACCTGTACGGCGACGTGGCCGAAAGCAACCAGGCGATGCTGCAACTGGCGCTGTCGTTCGGCTTCCGCCACGAGCCCGCCGGCAATGCGCCGGGGCTGCTGCGGATCGTGCTGGACTTGAACGCCTGACCGTTCGTCGGAACGGCGTCGCCCGCCTGTCCCGCCGTGGCGACCCGCGCCGTTTTCCCTGTCGAGGACGCCGCGGCAGGCGGATGCGGCGAGGGGGTGGCGCGACGGGCGGGAATGGCATGAACACCATGCCGCTGCCGTCGCCTCCTCACCGCATCCGCTTGCCGACCGCGATCCCTCGCCAATCCCGGCCGAAGGATCGGTTCGATAGCGTCGGTTAAACTGCGCATCCCGCGCTGGGCACGACCATGCCCGGCGCTGCCGTTGTTTTGCGTGCGCATGAACGATTCGAACAAAACCCCCGATTTCCTTCCCCGCGCCGGCCAGCAGCGCGCGTACTGGCGCGCGCCGGCCTCGCCGACCGCGCTGGCCTGGCGACTGATCCGCGCCGCGCAGGCGCACGACGGCCCCTTGCTGGTCATCGCCCGCGACAACCACGGTGCGCACCAACTGGAATCCGACCTGCACACCCTGCTCGGCGGCGACGCCGGATCGGCTCCGGAACAGGCGCTGCCGGTATTGGCCTTCCCGGATTGGGAAACCCTGCCCTACGACCGCTTCAGCCCGCATCCGGACATCGTTTCGCAGCGGCTGGCGACCCTGCACCGGCTGCCGGCGCTGCGGCGCGGCATCGTCATCGTGCCGGTGCAGACGCTGATGCAACGGCTGGCGCCGCTGCAACACGTGGTCGGCGGCAGTTTCGACTACGCCGTCGGGCAGAAGCTCGACTTCGACGACGAGAAGCGCCGGCTGGAATCGGCCGGCTACCGCCACGTGCCGCAGGTGCTGGATCCGGGCGACTTCGCCGTGCGCGGCGGCCTGCTCGACGTCTACCCGATGGGCAGCGACACGCCGCTGCGGATCGAACTGTTCGACGACGCCATCGATTCGATCCGGGCGTTCGACCCGGAGAGCCAGCGCTCGCTGGAAAAGGCCGAACGCGTGCAACTGCTGCCCGGCCGCGAGGTGCCACTGACCGAAACCGCGGTGGAACGCGTGCTGGAGACCCTGCGCGAGCGCTTCGACGTCGACACCCGCCGCAGCGCGCTGTACCAGGACCTGAAGTCGGGCCTGGCCCCGGCCGGCGTCGAGTACTACCTGCCGCTGTTTTTCAACGGCAACGGGGTCGACCATACCGCGACGCTGTTCGACTACCTCGGCGAAAACGCCCTGCCCCTGCTCGCCGAAGGCGTGGGCGAGGCCGCTGCCGCGTTCTGGGCGCAGACCCAGAACCGCTACGAACAGCGCCGCCACGACATCGAGCGCCCGCTGCTACCGCCGGACGAGCTGTACCTGCCGCCGGACGCACTGCGCGAACGCCTGAACCTGGGCAGCCGCATCGAAGTCTGCGGCCGCGAGCATCCGCGCTTCGCCGACGCACGCGCGCTGGGCGACCAGCCAGCGCCGACGCTGCCGATCGCCGCGAAGGACCACGCGCCCGGCGAGGCGCTGAAGGCCTTCCTCGCCAGTTATCCCGGCCGCGTGCTGGTCGCCGCCGATTCGCCAGGACGGCGCGAGGCGCTGCTGGAAGTGATGCAGGCGGCGCAACTGCAGCCGCGCACGCTCGACGGGTTCCCGGCCTTCCTCGCCGCGAAGGATGGCTTCGCCATCGCCGTCGCGCCGCTGGAAGACGGCTTCGCCCTCGACGACCCGCGGATCGCGGTGCTCACCGAGCGCCAGTTGTTCCCCGAGCGCGCCACCCAGCCGCATCGCCGCCGCCGCAGCGGCCGCGAGCCGGAAGCGATCATCCGCGACCTCGGCGAGCTGCGCGAAGGCGCGCCGATCGTGCACGAGGACCACGGCGTCGGCCGCTATCGCGGGCTGGTGGCGATGGACGTGGGCGGCATGCCGGGCGAATTCGTCGAGATCGAATACGCCAAGGGCGACCGCCTGTACGTGCCGGTCGCGCAACTGCACCTGATCAGCCGCTATTCCGGCGCGTCGGACGAGACCGCGCCGCTGCATTCGCTGGGCGGCGAAGCCTGGGCCAAGGCCAAGCGCAAGGCGCAGGAAAAGGTCCGCGACGTCGCCGCCGAACTGCTGGAAATCCAGGCCCGCCGCCACGCCCGCGCCGGCTTGGCGCTGCACGTGGACCGGGCGATGTACGAACCCTTCGCCGCGACCTTCCCGTTCGAGGAAACGCCCGACCAGCACGCCGCGATCGAGGCGGTGCTGCGCGACCTGCAATCCAGCCAGCCGATGGACCGCGTGGTCTGCGGCGACGTCGGCTTCGGCAAGACCGAGGTCGCGGTACGCGCCGCGTTCGCCGCCGCCAGCGCCGGCAAGCAGGTCGCGGTGCTGGTGCCGACCACGCTGCTGGCCGAACAGCACTACCGCAACTTCCGCGACCGCTTCGCCGACTGGCCGCTGAAGGTCGAGGTGCTGTCGCGCTTCAAGACCAAGAAGGAAATCGAGGCCGAACTGGAGAAGGTCGCCGAGGGCAGGCTCGACGTGATCGTCGGCACCCATCGGCTGCTGTCGCCGGACGTGAAGTTCCACGACCTGGGGCTGGTGATCGTCGACGAGGAACAACGCTTCGGCGTGCGCCAGAAGGAGGCCCTGAAGGCCCTGCGCGCGGAAGTGCACCTGCTGACCCTGACCGCGACGCCGATCCCGCGCACGCTGAACATGGCGATGGCCGGATTGCGCGACCTTTCCATCATCGCCACGCCGCCGGCCAACCGCCTGGCGGTGCAGACCTTCGTCACGCCGTGGGACACGGCGCTGCTGAAGGAGGCCTTCCAGCGCGAACTGGCGCGCGGCGGCCAGGTCTACTTCCTGCACAACGACGTCGAAAGCATCGGCCGCATGCAGCGCGATCTGCAGGAAATGGCGCCCGAGGCGCGCATCGGCATCGCCCACGGGCAGATGCCCGAGCGCGAACTGGAACAGGTGATGCTGGGCTTCCAGAAGCAGCGCTTCAACGTCCTGCTGTGCACGACGATCATCGAGTCGGGCATCGACATCCCCAACGCCAACACCATCGTCATCGACCGCGCCGACAAGTTCGGCCTGGCGCAGTTGCACCAGTTGCGCGGGCGAGTCGGTCGTTCGCACCACCGCGCCTACGCCTACCTGGTCACGCCGGACCGGCGCTCGATCACGCCCGACGCGCAGAAGCGGCTGGACGCGATCGCCTCGATGGACGAACTCGGCGCCGGTTTCACCCTGGCCACGCACGACCTGGAAATCCGCGGCGCCGGCGAATTGCTCGGCGAGGACCAGAGCGGGCAGATGGCCGAGGTCGGCTTCAGCCTGTACACCGAACTGCTGGAACGCGCGGTGCGCTCGATCAAGCAGGGCAAGCTGCCGGACGTCGACGCCGGGCAGGAAAACCGCGGCGCGGAGGTCGAACTGCACGTGCCGGCGCTGATCCCCGACGACTACCTGCCCGACGTGCACACGCGCCTGACCCTGTACAAGCGCATCAGCGGCGCGCGCGACAAGGACGAACTGCGCGAGTTGCAGGTCGAGATGATCGACCGCTTCGGCCTGCTGCCGGACGCGGCCAAACACCTGTTCGCGGTGGCCGAACTGAAGCAGGCCGCGACCGCGCTGGGCGTGCGCAAGCTGGAGCTGGGCGAGAACGGCGGTCGCATCGTGTTCGAGAGCAAGCCGAACGTCGATCCGGTGACGGTGATCCAGTTGATCCAGAAGCAGCCGCGCATCTATACGATGGACGGCCCGGACAAGCTGAAGATCAAGCTGCCGCTGCCGGAAGCGGCGGACCGTTTCAACGCGGCGAAGGGTTTGCTGGCGGCGCTGGCGCCGGGCTGATACGGATGCGATGTCTCCTTCTCTCCGCCGACGCGGGGAGAAGGAAAAAGCGCCCTATTTCGCCTTGCCCTGGTTCGCCACCGCCTCAGCCGCGCGCTTCGCCGCCTCGGGGTCGCCCAGGTAGCGGTACGAGCGCACCGCCAGCTCGTCGTCCAGTTCGAACAGCAGCGGGATGCCGGTGGGGATGTTCAATTCCAGGATCTCCTCGCGCGACACGTCGTTGAGATACTTGTACAGCGCGCGCAGCGAGTTGCCGTGCGCGGCCACCAGCACGGTCTTGCCGTCCTTCAGTTGCGGAGCGATGGCGTCGTGCCAATACGGCAGCACGCGCTCCAGCGTGGTCGCCAGCGATTCGGTCGAAGGCAGCGCGTTGCGGTCCAGGCCGGCGTAGCGCGGATCGTTGGCCGGATGGCCGGGATCGTCCAGCGGCATCGGCGGCGGCGGGATGTCGTAGGAACGGCGCCAGATCTTGACCTGTTCCTCGCCGTGCTTCGCCGCGGTTTCGGCCTTGTCCAGGCCCTGCAGCGCGCCGTAGTGGCGCTCGTTGAGCCGCCAGCTTTTCCGCACCGGCAGCCAGTCCTGGTCGAGTTCGCCCAGCGCCAGGTTGAGCGTGCGGATCGCGCGCTTCAGCGTGGAGGTATGGGCCACGTCGAAACGCAGGCCTTCTTCCCTCATCAGGCGGCCGGCGGCGGCGGCCTCGGCGCGGCCCTGCTCGGTCAGGTCCACGTCCACCCAGCCGGTGAAGCGGTTTTCCAGGTTCCACTGGCTCTGGCCGTGGCGCAGCAGTACGAGTTTGCGGGTCATGCGTCGGTCTTCGCGTGCGACGGAGGGAATGCCAATTGTAGCGATTGCATCCCGGCGACGCCGGCTGTGGCAAGCTGGGCGCATGTCCACCGCGATTTCCCCGTTTCCCGACTGGGACGGCAGCCCGGCGCAGGCGCGCGAGCTGCAACGGGTGCTGGCGCAACGGGTCGTGCTGGAAGACCGGATGCCGGCCGCTCCCGGACTGCTGGCCGGCTTCGACGTCGGCTTCGAGGAGGACGGCGCGGTGACCCGCGCCGCCGCGGTGCTGCTGGACGCGGCCACGCTGCAGCCGCTGGAAACCCACGTGGTGCGCGTGCCCACCTCGATGCCCTACGTGCCCGGCCTGCTCAGCTTCCGCGAACTGCCGGCGCTGCTGCAGGCGCTGGCGCGACTCTCGCGGCGGCCTGACCTGGCCTTCGTCGACGGCCACGGCATCGCCCATCCGCGCCGGCTGGGCATCGCCGCGCATTTCGGCGTGGCCACCGGCCTGCCCAGTATCGGCGTGGCGAAGAAGCGGTTGGCCGGCCGCTTCGACGAACCCGGCCCGTTGCGCGGCGACCACACGCCGGTGCTGCTGCACGGCGAACAGGTCGGCTGGGCGCTGCGCAGCAAGCCGCGCTGCAAGCCGCTGTTCGTCTCGCCGGGCAACGGCGTGTCGCTGCCGTCGGCGCTGCAATGGACCCTGCGCACGCTGGCCGGCTATCGCCTGCCGGAACCGACGCGGCTGGCCGACCGCGTGGCGTCGCGACGCGGCCCGCTCGCGATCGGCGACGATGCGCGCGACCGCGACCGCAACAATCCATCCCGCGACCGCAAACCGAATGCAGGCGCCGGCGTGCGAAGCTGAAGCCACCCCGCCGGCGGCCAAACATTCCATCGCCATGACCACGATCATCCCACCCCGCACCCACGACCTCGGCAGCGGCTTCATGGTCCGTCGTTCGGTGCCCACCCTGCAGGCGCGCAGTGTCGGCCCGTTCGTATTCGTCGACCACATGGGACCGGCGATCTTCGAGCCCGGCCGCGGCATCGACGTGCGCCCGCATCCGCACATCGGACTGGCGACGGTGACCTTCCTGTGGTCGGGCGCGATCGAACACCGGGACACGCTTGGCTCCGACCAGTTGATCGCGCCCGGGGCGGTCAACTGGATGACTGCCGGGCGTGGCATCGCCCACTCCGAGCGCACGCCGGCCGACGTGCGCATCCGCGAACACGAAGCGCACGGCATGCAGACCTGGGTGGCGCTGCCGAGAAACAGCGAGGAAGTCGCTCCCGAATTCCATCACCACGCCGCCGACGCCCTGCCGCAATGGCGGCGCAACGGCGTCTTCGGACGCATCATCGCCGGCCGCGGCTTCGGCTTCGAATCGCCGGTGCGCGTGTTCGCCGATACCTTCAACGTCGCGCTGGACCTGGATGCGGATGCCGAGCTGGACATCGACGACCGCGCGGCCGAGCGCGCACTGTACGTGCTCGAAGGCAATGCGCAACTGGACGGCGCCGACATCCCCGAGAAGCACCTCGTCGTGCTGGATCCGGGCAGCCGGCCGAAATTGCGCGCGAAGACGCCGTTGAAGGCGATGCTGCTGGGCGGCGAGCCGCTGGATGCGCCGCGCCACCTGTGGTGGAACTTCGTCTCCAGTTCCAGGGAGCGGATCGAACAGGCCAAGCTGGACTGGAAGGAGGGTCGCTTCGGCAGGATTCCCGGCGAAACCGAGTTCATCCCGCTGCCCGAACGTTGATGCCGCCGCCTTACTGTGAGATGCGATAACGAATCCGCAACATTTTTCGTCATGGCATCGGCTATGTTCGCCGCGCCGCGATCCGGCGGTCATCGGGGAATGGAGAACGACAGATGAGCCTTGGCAAGAAACTCGCGGCCGAGTTCCTCGGCACGTTCTGGCTGGTGCTGGGCGGTTGCGGCAGCGCGGTGCTGGCGGCGCACGTGGTCGGGGCGGACGGCTATCCGTTCGGCATCGGCTACGCCGGCGTGGCGCTGGCCTTCGGCCTGACCGTACTGACCGGCGCTTACGCGTTCGGACACATTTCCGGCGGGCACTTCAATCCGGCGGTCAGCTTCGGCCTGTGGGCCGGCGGTCGCTTCCCCGGCAAGGACCTGCTGCCGTACATCGTCGCGCAGGTACTGGGCGGCATCTTCGCCGCCTTCATCCTGTACCAGGTCGCCAGCGGCAAGGCCGGCTTCGCCATCGACCCGACCGCAGCCGGCGCCTTCGCCACCAACGGCTACGACGCGCTGTCGCCGGGCGGGTATACGGCCGCGGCCGCGTTCCTGATCGAAGTGGTGCTGACCGCGGTGTTCCTGCTGGTCATCATGGGCTCCACCCACAAGCTGGCGCC
This sequence comes from Pseudoxanthomonas sp., assembly GCA_047601245.1. Classification (GTDB taxonomy): domain Bacteria; phylum Pseudomonadota; class Gammaproteobacteria; order Xanthomonadales; family Xanthomonadaceae; genus Pseudoxanthomonas_A. The sequence goes on along the minus strand of JASGJU010000002.1, from coordinate 511,667 downwards.
GGCCGGCTTCGCCCCGATCGCGATCGGCCTGGCGCTGACCCTGATCCACCTGATCAGCATCCCGGTGACCAACACCTCGGTAAACCCGGCCCGCTCCACCGCGGTGGCGGTGTTCGTCGGCGGCGGCGCGTTGTCGCAGTTGTGGCTGTTCTGGGTCGCGCCGATCCTCGGCGGCCTGGTCGGCGGCATCGTCTACAAGTGGCTGGGCAGCGACAATCGTTGAGCCTTGGCGCTGGCCGACGAAAAAGCCGGGCAACGCCCGGCTTTTTCGTTTCTGCGCAAGCGGCGGAATTCCTGCTCAGAAGCGGCCTTCCTGGTAATCAACGAAGGCCTGCATCAGTTCCTGCTTCGTGTTCATCACGAAGGGACCGTGGCGCATCACCGGCTCGCGCAGCGGGCGGCCGGCGACCAGGAGGATGCGCGCGCCCTGCGCGCCGGCCCGCAGCGACAGCCGCGAACCGCCGCCCAGCACCGCCAGCTCCCTGGTCTCCAGCGCGCGGGCGTCGTCGCCCTCGCCCACCGTCGCCGCGCCCTCGTAGGCATAGAGGAAGGCGTTGTGGCCTTCGGGCAAGGCGTATTCCCACGCCGCGCCGGCATCCAGCGCGATGTCCAGATAGACCGGGTCGGTCGCCGGCTGCGAGATCGGGCCGGCGACTTCGCCCACCCGCCCGGCGACGAGCTTCACCGAAACGCCTGCGCGCGGACGCACGAGTGGAAGCCGGTCCGGGGCGAATTCCTGGTACTTCGGCGCGGTCATCTTGTCGCGCGCCGGCAGGTTGACCCACAACTGGAAGCCGCGCATGCGCCCGGCATCCTGCTCCGGCATCTCCGAATGCACCAGGCCGCGGCCGGCGGTCATCCACTGCACCGCGCCGGGGGTCAGCAGGCCCTCGTTGCCGTGGTTGTCGCGATGACGCATGCGCCCGTCGAGCATGTAGGTGACGGTCTCGAAGCCGCGATGCGGATGATCGGGAAACCCGGCAATGTAGTCCTCGGCCCGGTCGGTGCCGAATTCGTCGAGCAGCAGGAACGGGTCGAGATCCGGCAATTCGGGGCCGCCGATCACGCGGGTCAGCTTCACCCCGGCGCCGTCGGAGACGGCGCGGCCGCGGACCTTGCGGATGATGCGAGCGGATGCGGACGTAGCGGTGGCGTTCATGGCGATTCCTCGGATTTCGCCACAGGATGGCGCCGCGGCGGCCAATCGGAAGCCCCCGCCGCGCAACCTTCCGTTCCATCCGCCGCTAGGCGACGAAGATCGTCTGGATGTTGGCGAATTCGCGGATGCCGTGCTCGGCCAGTTCGCGGCCGTAGCCGGAACGCTTGCTGCCGCCGAACGGCAGCCGCACGTCGCTGCGGACCACCGAATTGACGAAGGCCGCGCCGCATTGCAGTTGCCGCGCGACGCGTTCGCCGCGCGCGGCGTCGCGCGTCCACACGCTGCCGCCGAGGCCGAACGCGGTGTCGTTGGCCAGGCGCACGGCGTCGGCTTCGTCCTTCGCGCGCAGGATGCTCGCCACCGGGCCGAACAGTTCTTCCGAATACGCCGGCATGCCCGGAACCACGCGGTCGAGGATCGAGGCCGGGTAACCGGCATGCGAGGCGTCCGGTTCGCAGCCGAGCAGCGGCGCCGCCCCGGCGGCGACGCTGGCCTGCACCTGCCGGTGCAGTTCGTCGCGCAGGTCGCGCCGTGCCATCGGCGCCAGCGTGGTCGCCTCGTCGTTCGGGTCGCCGAGGCGCAGCTTCGACGCGGCTTCGGCGAATCGGCGCACGAATTCGTCGGCAACGGCCTCGACCACGACGAAGCGCTTGGCCGCGATGCAGGTCTGGCCGGCGTTGTCGAAACGGCCCTTCACTGCCGCGGCGACGGTCGCGTCCAGGTCGGCGTCGTCGAGCACGACGAAGGCGTCGCTGCCGCCGAGTTCCATCACGCATTTCTTCAGCACGCCGCCGGCGTTGGCGGCGATTGACCTGCCGGCGCGCTCGCTGCCGGTCAGCGTGACGGCGGCCACGCGCGCGTCGCGGATGACTTCGGCGGCCTGGTCGTTGTCGATGTGCAGCACGCCGAACACGCCCGGCGGCAGGCCGGCGGCGTCCAGCGCGGCCTTGATCGCGTCGGCGCAGCGCGGCACATTGGACGCGTGCTTGAGCACGGCGACGTTGCCGAGCATCAGCGTCGGGGTGAGGAAGCGGAACACCTGCCAGATCGGGAAGTTCCACGGCATCACCGCGAACACGCAGCCGATCGGCGCGTAGCGGACGTAGCTCCTCGCCGCCTCGGTGGCGATCGGCTGTTCGCGCAGGTAGCCGGCCGCATGTTCGGCGTAGTAGTCGCAGGCGCCGGCGCACTTCTCGATCTCGGCCAGCGCCTCGCGGCGCAGCTTGCCCATCTCGGCGGTCATGGCCTGCTGGATGTCGTCGCGGCGCGCGCGCAACCGTTCGCCGGCCCTGCGCAGCAGCGCGCCGCGTTCGTCCAGCGACAGCGCCGCCCACGCGGGGAACGCGCGCCGCGAGGCGTCCAGCACCGCCTCGACCTCGGCCGTGGAGAACAGTTCGTGGCGGTATTCGACCCGGCCGGTGTACGGGTTGACGGTTTCGACGGTCATGCGAGGCTCCTGTCCGACAAGCGGACATTCTATGCCGCGGCCCGTTCAGGGGCCGTCATCGCCGGCATGCCGAAGCAGGCGGTTCAGCCGTTGTCCTGCAGCGCCAGTTGCATCTCGCGCTGGCGGCGCTTCTCGCTGCGCTGCATGAGCCACCAGCCGGCGAACGCGAACAGGGTCACGACGCCGATCATAATCGTCGCCAAGGCATTTATCTTCGGGCTCAGGCCCATGCGCACCGAGGAGAACACCTTCAGCGGCAGCGTGGTCGAGCCGGGGCCGGCGACGAAGTTGGCGATCACCACGTCGTCCAGCGACAGGGTGAAGGCCAGCAGCCAGCCGGACAGCAGCGCCGGCGCGATGATCGGCAGGGTGATCCGGAAGAACACCTTGATCCGGTTCGCGCCCAGGTCCATCGCCGCCTCCTCCAGCGACTTGTCCAGCTCGGACAGGCGCGAGGCGATGACCACGGTGACGTAGGCCATGCTGAAGGTGACGTGGGCGATCCAGATCGCGATCATGCCCTTGGCGTCGACGTGCAGCATCGCGCCCAGCGGCACGAACAGCATCAGCATCGAGAAGCCGGTGATGACGTCGGGCATCACCAGCGGCGCGGTGATCAGCGCGCCGAACGCGGTCTTGCCGTGGAAGGCGCGCATGCGCGTCATCACCAGCGCGGCCAGCGTGCCCAGCGCCACCGCGGCCCAGGCGTTCCAGAACGCGATGCGCAGGCTGACCCAGGCGGCGTTGATGATCGACTGGTCGCGGAACAGTTCGCCGTACCACCGGGTCGAGAAGCCTCCCCACACCGTGGCCAGCTTGCTCGCGTTGAACGAGTAGACCATCAGGATCAGCACCGGCAGGTACAGGAAGGCGAAGCCGATGCCGAGGATCAGCAGCGCGACCCAATGCTTGCGCAGCCAGCCGCTCACGTGAGCTTGCCCTCGATTTCCTTCTGCTGCACCCGGTTGAAGACCAGGATCGGCACCAGCAACAGGGCGAGCATCGCGATGGCCACCGCCGAGGCCCGCGGCCAGTCGGTGATGTTGAAGTCGTTGACCAGTTGGCGGCCGATCATCAGCGTGTCGGAGCCGCCGAGCATCTCCGGGATCACGTATTCGCCGACCGCCGGGATCATCACCAGCATGCACCCGGCGAGGATGCCCGAGCGCGACAGCGGCAGGGTGATGGAGAAGAACGCCTTCAGCGGCGACGCGCCCAGGTCGTGCGCGGCCTCCAGCAAGCGGTGGTCGTGCTTCACCAGGTTGGTGTACAGCGGCAGGATCATGAACGGCAGGTAGCAATAGACGATGCCGATGTAGGCGGCCAGCGGCGTGTACAGGATCTGCAGCGGCTCATTGATGATATGCAGCTTCAGCAACAGCGCGTTGAGCAGGCCGTTGTTCTTGAGGATCCCGACCCAGGCGTAGACGCGCAGCAGGAACGAGGTCCACGACGGCAGCACCACCATCATCATCGCCACGTTGCGCGCCGACGCCGGCAGGCGCGCGATGCAGTACGCCATCGGGTAGCCGATCAGCAGGCACAGCAGGGTGGAAATGCCGGCGATCCACAGCGAACTGACGTAGGCCCGGGCGTACAGCGAATCGGTGAACAGCGCGGCGTAATTGCCCAGGTTCAGGCTCAGGTGGGCGACGCCGTCGGCCGTGCGTTCGAACAGGTCGGTGTACGGCGGCATCTTGCCGCGCTCGATCATCGAGAACGAGATGCGCAGCACGATCAGGAACGGCACCGCGAAGAACAGCAGCAGCCACAGGTACGGCACGCCGATCACCGCCCAGCGCGGGCCCGGCAGGCGCTTGCGGACGGAACGCATCCATTTGGATCCGGCGAGGTTCATTCGGTCAGCACCACGCCGTCGTTGTCGTCCCACCACACCCAGACCGGGTCGCCCCAGGTCATGCCCTCGCTGTCCCAGCGCTTCTGGTTGGCGAAGTTGGACTGCAGCTTGATGCCGCTGGGCAGGCGCACGTGGAAGATCGAATGGCTGCCGAAATAGGCGATGTCCTCGATGGTCCCGCGCGCCTTGTTGTACTTCTGCTCCGGCTCCTCCTTGGTGATCCACACCTTCTCGGGGCGCACCGCGAAGGCCACCTCCTGCCCCTCGACGCCGGTGATGCCGTGGCCGATCCAGATCGGCACCGGGAACTGCGGCGACACCACGGTGACGTAATCCGGTTCGTCCTCGCCGATCCTGCCCTCGATCAGGTTCACCGAACCGATGAACTGCGCGGCGAAGCGGCTGTTCGGCGATTCGTAGATCTCGTCCGGCTTGCCAACCTGGCGGATGCGCCCGCTTTCCATCAGCGCGATGCGCGTGGCCATGGTCATCGCTTCTTCCTGGTCGTGGGTGACCATCACGCAGGTCACCCCGGTCTTCTCGATGATGTTGACCAGTTCCAGTTGCATCTGGTTGCGCAGCTTCTTGTCCAGCGCGCCCATCGGCTCGTCCAGCAGCAGCAGCTTCGGCCCCTTGGCCAGCGAGCGCGCCAGCGCCACGCGCTGCTGCTGGCCGCCGGAAAGCTGGTGCGGCTTGCGCTTGGCCAGCTTTTCCAGTTGCACCAGCGCCAGCATCTCTTCCACGCGCCGGGCGACCGCGTCCTTCTTCATGCCGTCCTGCTTCAGGCCGAAGGCGATGTTCTGCTCTACGCTCATGTGCGGGAACAGCGCGTAGGACTGGAACATCATGTTGATCGGGCGCTCGTACGGAGGCAGATCGTTGAGCGCCTGCCCGTCCAGCGAGATCGTGCCGCTGGTCGGCTTCTCGAATCCGGCCAGGCAGCGCAGCAGCGTGGATTTGCCGCTGCCGGAACCGCCGAGCAGGGCGAAGATCTCGCCCTTGCGGATGTCCAGGTTGACGTTGTCGACGGCGAGGAAGCCGTCGAATTCCTTGCGCACGCCGACGATGCGCAGATAGGCGTCGGCATCGGCGGCGGGCGCGGCGTTGGCGGGCGTGTCGCTCATGCGGAAAGGGATTCCCAGGGGGCTGTCGATGCCGTCGAGGCGGGCTCTACCTGCCGGTCTTCAGTGCGGTCCAGACCTGCTGGTACTTACGGTCCACGTCCGGCGGGACGATGGCGAAGGTGAACAGTTTGGCCTCCACCTCCGGCGGCGGATAGATGGTCGGGTCCGAAGTGATCGCCTCGTCCATCATCGCCTTCGACTTCGGCACTGCGTTCGGATAGGCGATGAAGTTGGAATTGTTCGCCATCACCTGCGGATCGAGCAGGTAGTTGACGTAGGCGTAGGCTTCGTCGACGTGCTTGGCGTCCTTGGGGATGGCCAGCATGTCGAACCACATCGGCGCGCCTTCCTTCGGGATCGCGTAGGCGACGTCGACGCCGTTCTTCGCCTCCTCGGCGCGGCTGCGGGCCTGGATCACGTCGCCCGACCAGCCGATCGACAGGCACAGGTCGCCATTGGCCAGCCCGTCGATGTACGAGGACGAATGGAAGCGTCCTCACGTAGGGGCGCACCTTCTTCAGCACCGCGGCGGCCTTGTCGATGACCGCCGGATCCGGGCTGTTCGGGTTCGTCGCCGAGGTAGTTCAGCACCAGCGGGATGATTTCCGAGGGCGCGTCGAGCATGCTGATGCCGCAATCGGCCAGCTTGGCCGCGTTCTCGGGCTTCAGCACGACGTCGAGCGAAGCGGCCGCGTCGGCGCTGCCGAAGGCCTTCTTCACCTTGTCCACGTTGTAGCCGATGCCGGTGGTGCCCCACATGTAGGGGATGGCGTAGGCATTGCCGGGATCCTGGGTTTCCAGCTTCTTCATGAAGGCCGGATCGAGGCCGGCGTAGTTGGGAATCTTCGACTTGTCCAGCGGCAGGAACACGCCGGCCCTGGCCTGGCGGCCGAGGAACTGCAGCGACGGCACCACCACGTCGTAGCCGCTGCCGCCGGCCAGCAGCTTGGTTTCCAGCAGTTCGTTGGAGTCGAACACGTCGTAGGTCACCTTGATGCCGGTGGCCTTCTCGAAGCCCTGGTTGGTGTCCTCGGCGATGTAGTCGGACCAGTTGTAGACGTTGACGACCTTGTCGCCGGTGGGCGCCGCGGACGCGGCCACCGGGGCCTGTTCCTGCTTTGCGCACGCGGCAAGCACGCCGCAAGCCAGCACGCCCAATGCGAAATTCAGCGGCTTCATCTGCATTCTCTCCAATGCACGCATCGTTGACGGGGGAGGATACGACGCGCCCGGCTCATGGCCGGGCGCGAAGGCTGCTCATTTGCCGGTCTTCAACTCGGTCCAGATCCTGTTGTAGAGCGCCGCGGTTTCCTGCGGCAGCACGCCCTGGTCGAAGAACTTGGCGGCCTGCTCTTCCGAGGGGTAGATCACCGGATCCTCGGCGATGTCCTTGTCGACGAACTCCTTCGACGCCGGCACCGGATTCGGGTAACCGATGTAGTTGGTGTTGGCCGCCTCGACCTTCGGGTCGAGCAGGTTGTTGATGTAGGCGTAGGCCTCGTCGACGTGCTTGGCGTCCTTGGGGATGGTCAGCGAATCGACCCAGACCGAGGTGCCCTCCTTCGGGATCGCGTAGCCGACCTCGACGCCGTTGCCGGCCTCCTCGGCGCGGTCGCGGGCCTGGATCACGTCGCCGGAATAGCCGATCGCCGCGCAGGTGTCGCCGTTGGCCAGGGCGTCGAGGTAGGACGAGGAATCGAAGTTGGTGATGTACGGGCGGATCGCCTTGAGCAGCGGCACGGCCTTCTGGATCACCGCCGGGTCGCGGCTGTTGGGGTCTTCGCCGAGGTAGTTCAGCGCCAGCGGGATGATGTCGATCGGCGAATCCAGGAAGGTCACGCCGCAGGACTTCAGCTTGGCGATGTTCTCCGGCTTGAACACGATGTCCAGCGAACCGGCGGCGTCCTCGCTGCCGAACAGCTTGGCGACCTTGTCGGCGTTGTAGCCGATGCCGACCGTGCCCCACATGTACGGCACCGCGTGGGCGTTGCCCGGATCCTTGCCCTCCAGACGCTTGAGCAAATTCGGGTCGAGGCCCGCGTAGTTCGGGATCTTCGACTTGTCCAGCGGCAGGAACACGCCGGCCTGGACCTCGCGGCCGAGGAAGGACGAACTGGGCACCACCACGTCGTAGCCGCTGTTGCCGGCCAGCAGCTTGGTTTCCAGCACCTCGTCGGTGTCGAACACGTCGTAGACCACCTTGATGCCGGTGGCCTTCTCGAAGTCCGCGTTGATCTCCTCGGCGATGTAGTCGGACCAGTTGTAGACGTTGACGACCTTGTCGCCGCCGGACGCGGTGGCGGCCTTCTCCTCGCCCTGCTTGTTGCCGCCGCAGGCGGCGATCGTGCAGGCGGCCAGCGCCACGGCCAGGATTCTCGGTTTCATCGGTTTGCTCCAAATCGCCCCTGGGGCGGGTTACGCGGTTTTCGTTCGCGCCCGGCCTCGCGGAGGGCGCACCTCTTTCCTGCCTGCCCGGTTCCTACTTGCCCAGCTCCGCGGCGGTCTGTTCGAGCGACTTCCATGCCTTCTCGAACAGTTCGTCCACCTGCGCGCGGTCGATCACCAGCGGCGGCGAGAGCAGCATCGCGTCGTTGGTCGCGCGCAGGATCAATCCGTTCCGCAACGCGATGTCCCGGCACAGCGCCCCGACTTTACCGCGTTCTTCGAAAAATTTGCGTCTGGGCTTGTCCGGCACCAGTTCCAGCGCGCCGACCATGCCGGCGATGCGGGCCTCGCCGACCAGGCGGTGCTCACCCAGTTCGGCCCAGCGCTGCGCCAGGTAGGGCGCGATCTCGGTCTTCGCCCGTTCGACGATGCGCTCCTCCTGCAGGATGCGGATATTCTCCAGCGCCACCGAGGTGCAGACCGGATGCCCCGAATAGGTGCAGCCGTGCGCCAGTTCGCCGCCCTGCTCCTTCAGCACCCTGGCGACGCGGTCGTTGAACATCGCCGCCCCCAGCGGAATGTAGCCGCTGGTGATGCCCTTGGCGATCGGCATCACGTCCGGCTGGAAGCCGAAATACTGGCTGCCGAACCACTCGCCGGTGCGGCCGAAGCCGCAGATCACCTCGTCGGCGACCAGCAGCACGTCGTACTTGTCGCAGATGCGGCGGATTTCCGGCCAGTAGGTCTTGGGCGGGATGTAGACGCCGATCGCGCCCATGATCGGCTCGCCGATGAAAGCGGCGACCTTGTCCGGGCCGAGTTCGACGATCTTGTCCTCCAGGCGCCTGGCGGCGAGCAGCCCGTATTCGTCCGGCGACAGGTCGCCGCCGTCGCCGAACCAGTACGGCGGGTCGATGTGGGCGATGCCGGGAATCGGCAGGCCGCCCTGCCGGTGCATGCCCTTCATGCCGCCGAGGCTGGCGCCGGCCACGGTGGTGCCGTGGTAGCCGTCGCGGCGGCCGATGAAGACGCTCTTCTCCGGCCGCCCCTGCACCGCCCAGAAATGCCGGACCAGGCGCAGGATGGTGTCGTTGGCCTCGGAGCCGGAATTGGTGAAGAAGGCGTGGTTGATGTCGCCCGGCGCCAGTTCGGCCAGCTTCGCCGCCAGTTCGATGGTCGGCTCGACCGTGCACTGGAAGAAGCTGTTGTAGTAGGCCAGCGTGTCCATCTGCCGCTTCGCGGCCTCGCCCAGTTCCGGGCGGCCGTAGCCGACGTTGACGCACCACAGCCCGGCGAAGGCGTCGAGCAGCTTGTTGCCGTCCGCGTCCCAGACGTAGCAGCCCTCGCCGCGGGTCAGGATGCGCGTGCCCTTCGACGCCAGCGCGGCGTTGTCGTTGAACGGGTGCAGGTGGTGCTCGGCGTCGAGCCTCTGCAGGGTGCGGGTGTCGAGTCGTTGCATGCGGTCTCCGCGTCCTCAGACGTTCAGCAGCAGGAACTCGCGTTCCCACGAGGAAATCACCTGGAAGAAGGTCTCGTACTCCTTGCGCTTGACCGCGATGTAGGCGCGCACGAAACGCGCACCGAGCAGCTCGTGCAGCGGTTCGCAGACCTCCAGCGCGTCCAGCGCCTCGACCAGCGACCGCGCCAGCACGTAATCGCTGGAATCCTCGCCGACGCTGTCGAAGGCCGGCGGGGTCGGCTCCAGCTTCTCCTTGATGCCCAGCAGGCCGCAGGCCAGGGTGTAGGCCATGGCCAGGTACGGGTTGGCGTCCGAGCCGGCGAAGCGGTTCTCGATGCGGGTGTTCTCCAGCGTATCGCGCGGTACGCGGAAGCCGCAGGTGCGGTTGTCGTAGCCCCACTGCACGTTCTTCGGCGAGACCTCGCCGAACACCAGGCGGCGGTAAGAATTGACGTTCGGGGCGAACAGCGACATGCACGCCGGCGTGTATTTCTGCAGGCCGCCCATGTAGTGGCGGAAGATCGCGCTCTCGGTGCCGGGCTTGCCGCCGGCGAACACGTTCTTCCCGGTCTTGGCGTCGAGCAGGCTCTGGTGGATGTGCATCGCACTGCCGGGCTGGTGCTCCATCGGCTTGGCGAGGAAGGTCGCGTAGATGCCGTGGCGCAGCGCCGCCTCGCGCATCGCGCGCTTGAACAGGAACACCTGGTCGGCGCGGCTCAGCGCGTCGGCGTGGACCAGGTTCACTTCCAGTTGCGCGGTGCCGGTTTCGTGGATCAGCGTCTCCACGTCCAGCTCCATCACCTCGCAGTAGTCGTACATCAGGTCGATGATCGGGTCGTATTCGTTGACCGCGTCGATGCTGTAGGCGTTGTGCGCCGATTCGGCGCGGCCGCTGCGGCCCACCGGCGGCACCAGCGGCAGGTCCGGATCGATGTTCTTCTGCACCAGGTAGAACTCGATTTCCGGCGCGACCACGGGTTTCAGGCCGAGCTTCCCGTACTCGGCGAGCACGCGCCGGAGGACGTTGCGCGGCGGCAGCGGGTGCGGCTTGCCGTCGTGGGTGAAGCAGTCGTGGATGATCTGCGCGGTCGGCTCGGACACCCACGGTACCAGCCGCGCGGTGTCGGCGTCGGCGTGCACCACCATGTCCGATTCCGAGGTCTGCACCAGGCTGTCGTACTCGTCCGGGTAGTCGCCGGTGATGGTGGTGGCGAACATGCTCTCGGCCAGGCGGGTGCCGTAATCGTGCTTGAACTTGCCGGTCGGCACGATCTTGCCGCGCGCGTTGCCGGTCATGTCCGGCACCAGGCATTCGACCTCGGTGACGCGCTTCTCCTTCAACCAGCGCAGCAGCGCGCTGTCGGACTGTTCCGCGGCGCTGGCGGCGGTGGCGGGCTTGGCCCTGGATCTGCTCCTGTTCTTGCGTTCACTCATCGGGACACACTCCGGCGCGACGCCGGTTTCATGGGGTTTGCGGGTTGCGCAGCGCGGCGCGTTCGGCGCACGCGGCGCCGAAGGCCTTGAAAATGGCCAGGTAGAACGGATTCTCGGTCACCCGCCATTCCGGGTGCCATTGCACGCCGAGCAGGAAACCGTCGCCGCCGTCGAGCGAAAACGCCTCGACCAGTCCGTCCGGCGCGACCGCCTCGACCTTGAGGCCGCGGCCCAGCCGCGCCGCGCCTTGTCCATGCAGCGAGTTGACCCGCTGCACGGTCGAGCCCGCCAGGCGCGCCAGCAGCCCCCCGGCGACCAGGTCGATGTCGTGCGCCGGCGCGTATTGCGCTTCCAGCGGGTCGTCCGGATTCTCGCGATGGTCGAAATGGCCCGGAACCTCGTGCACCTTCTGGTGCAGGCTGCCGCCGAAGGCGACGTTGACTTCCTGGAAACCGCGGCAGATCGCCAGCACCGGCACGCCCATCTCCACCGCCAGCTTCGCCAGCGGCAAGGTGGTGCCGTCGCGATCGGGGTCGTGCAGGTTGCCGGCGTAGCTGGGTTCGTCGGTGTAATGGTGCGGCTCGATGTTGCTGACCGCGCCGGTCAGCAGCACGCCATCCACGTTTTCCAGCAGACGCCGCAGCGGCAAGGGCGGAACCAGCGATGGCCACAGCAACGGCACGGCGCCGGCGCCATCGGCCACTGCGCGGACGTACTTCTCGCCGACGGCGAGGAAGGGATGCAGGCCGATTTGCTTGCGATCGGTAGGCAGGCCGACCAGTGGCTGGCTGCTGGCCATGGGGAAAGCTCGGGAAGGCTCGTTGGCAAGTTAACCCGGCCGTTTTGTTTTTACAACACGGGAACTGCGGCCTCGCATCGCCTGCCCGGCCGCACATCGCCGCGTTCGCAACGGAATGCGGGGCGCAGCCTTCCCGCCACGACGCACCTCCCGCCAAAGACGTTCTTGGCGTTGCATGCGCTCTGCTAAGCTGACCGCATCGTCCCGTCGCCATCGTCATGCCCCGCAGCCCCGCCCCGCTTTCCGCCGAAGACGCCGCGACCTTGCAGGCGCTGGACGGCCTAGAACAGATCGACCTGCTGCTGCCGGACATGAACGGCCTGCTGCGCGGCAAGCGGGTGACCCGCGACGCGCTGGAAAAGGTCTACGCCGACGGCGTATGCCTGCCGATGTCGCTGATCGGCACCGACATCACCGGCAACACCGTCGAGGAAACCGGCCTGGGCTACGACATCGGCGACGAGGACCGCATCTGCCGCCCGGTCCCCGGCTCGCTGCGGCCGGTGCCGTGGTCGCCGCGACCGGCCGCGCAACTGCTGCTGGCGATGGAAGACGGCCGCAGCGGCCCGTTCGAGGCCAACCCGCGCGAGGTGCTGAAGCGCGTACTGGACCGCTACGCGTCCCGCGGCCTGAAACCCGTGGTCGCGGTCGAACTGGAGTTCTACCTGTTCGACCGGCTGCCGGACGCCGACGGTCGCCCGCAGCCGCCGGTCAACCCGAACACCGGCGCGCGCAACCGCAGCACGCAGGTCTACTACATGGAAGACCTGAACGATTACCGCGATTTCACCGATGCAGTCGCCGCCGCCTGCGCGGCGCAGCGCATCCCGGCCGACACGGCGGTGGCCGAATACGCGCCGGGCCAGTTCGAGATCAACCTCAAGCACCGTGACGACGCGCTGGCCGCCTGCGACGATGCGGTGTACCTGAAGCGCGCGATCAAGGCCGTCGCCCAGCAACAGGGTCTGCAGGCCAGCTTCATGGCCAAGCCCTTCGCCGAACAGGCCGGCTGCGGCCTGCACGTCCACGCCAGCGTGCTGGACCGCGACGGCCGCAACGTCTTCGCCGGCGCCCCCGACGCGCCGGCGGAGGCGCTGAAGCACGCCATCGGCGGCCTGCAACGCAGCGCGAACGACTGCCTGCTGCTGTTCGCGCCGCACGCCAATTCCTACCGCCGCTTCGTGCTCAACGCCTTCGTGCCGCTGAACGAATGCTGGGGCTTCAACAATCGCACCGTGGCGATGCGGATCCCGCACAGCGACGCGAGCAACACCCGCATCGAGCACCGCATCGCCGGCGCCGACGCCAATCCCTATCTCGTCGTCGCCGCGGTGCTGGCCGGCATGCTGCACGGCATCGAGCATCATTTCGATCCCGGCCCGGCCGTCGTCGGCAACGCCTACGAACAGACCGCGAGCAGGCAGCCGTTCTGGCGCGACGCGATCTCGACCTTCCTCGAAAGCGAATTCGTCCGCGAGCAGTTCGGCGAACGCTTCCGCCACATCCACGGCCAGCAGAAGCTGAAGGAGATGCGCACGTTCTACGCGCAGGTGACCGACCTCGAATACGAGTGGTATCTGCGGGCGGTGTAACGACCGCTTGGCGACTGCCGGTTGTCGCTTCCCGGGAAAAAGCGACGGCGACCAAGAACCCAACGACCCGATAGCCCATGCCCTCCGCCTACCCGCCAAGCTGGTACGCCGCCAGCGCCGACCTCCTGCCGGAGCAGCCGGCGCTGCAGGGCCGCGTCGACGCCGACGTGTGCATCCTCGGCGCCGGTTACGCCGGGCTGGCGGCGGCGCTGGAACTGGCCGAGGCCGGCCGCAAGGTCGTCGTGCTCGAAGCCGAGCGCGTCGGCTGGGGCGCTTCGGGACGCAACGGCGGCCAGGCCATCGCCGGCTTTGGCTGCGGCGAGGAGGCGCTGGAAGGGCTGGTCGGCCCCGACGACGCGCGTAGGATGTTCGACCTGAGCCGCGAAGGCCTGCGCTGGCTGCACGGGCGCATCGCGCGCCACGGCATCGACTGCGACTGGCGCGACGGCCACGCCACCGTGCCGATCAAGCCGCGCCAGCAGCGCGAGGTGCTGGCCGCAGTCGAGCACTTCCACGCCCGCTACGACTACCCGGTGCAATGGTGGGACCGCGAACGCCTGCGCGCCGAACTGGCCAGCGATCGTTACCTCGGCGCGATGTACGACCCCGACAGCGGCCACCTGCACCCGCTGCGGCTCGCGCTGGGACTGGCCCGCGCCGCGCTGGACGCCGGCGTCCGCATCTTCGAACGCTCGAAAGTCGCGCAACTCGTCCAGGCCCAGGCCGGTGCTGAAGACCGCGCACGGCGAAGTCCGTTGCGACCATGCCGTGCTCGCCGGCAACGCCCTGCTGCACGGCGTCGTCCCGGAAATCGAATCGCGGATCATGCCGGTCGGCACCTACATCGCCGCGACCTCGCCGCTGGGCGAGGAACGCGCGCGTTCGCTGATCCGCAACGGCATGGCGGTAGCAGACACCAACTGGGCGCTGGACTACTTCCGCCTGAGCCGCGACCACCGGCTGCTGTTCGGCGGCCGCGCCAGCTACTCGACGCTGGAGCCGCCGAACCTGCGCTGGACGATGCAGCGGCGCATGCGCCAGGTGTTCTCGCAACTGCAGGACGTGAAGTTCGACTACGTCTGGGGCGGGATGATCGACATCTCGCTGAACCGCGCGCCGCACTGGGGCCGGATCGAACCGAACGTCTGGTTCGCGCAGGGCTTCTCCGGCCACGGCGTGATCGCCGCCAACTTGGCCGGCATGCTGATCGCCGAGGCGATCCGCGGACACTCCGAGCGGCTGGACCTGTTCGCGAAGATCCCGCACCGCCCCTTCCCCGGCGGCCGCGCCCTGCGCACGCCGCTGCTGGTCGCGGCGATGGCCTGGTACAAGCTTCGCGACGCCTTGTGGTGAAATGGCGCAAGCCCGCAGCGAAGCCACGCGCATGAACAACGATGCGGCATTGTCGATCGACGGCATTTCCATCGCGAAACCCGGGCGCATCGTCTACCCGGGAACCGCGGTCACCCGCGGCGACGTGGCCCGCTACTACCAAGCCGTCGCCCCGCGCCTGCTGCCGGAAATTGCCGGGCGGCCGCTATCGCTGCTGCGCTGCCCCGACGGCGTCGGCGGCGAGCATTTCTTCCAGCGTCATCCCGGCAAGGGCGTCGGCGAGCACGTCCGCACCGTGATGCTGGAGGAAAAGAGCGGCGAGCCCGCTCCCTATCTGTGCATCGACGACCTGCGCGGACTGCTGGAACTGGTGCGCATCGGCACGATCGAACTGCACGTCTGGGGTTCGCGCGCGGACGCCCCGGAGCGGCCGGACCGACTGGTGCTCGACCTCGATCCCGGCGAAGGCGTCGCCTGGCCTGAAGTCATCGCCGCCGCGCGCGAAATCCGCGGCGAACTGCGCCGTCGCGGCCTGCGCAGCTTCGTCCGCCTGACCGGCGGCAAGGGCCTGCATGTGGCCGCGCCGTTCGCTGCCGGCCCCGGCTGGGGACAGGTCAAGGATTTCTGCGAAGGCATCGCCCGCGGACTCGCCGAACGCCGGCCGGACCGCTACGTCGCCAGCGCCCCCAAGCGCCTGCGCCCGGGCCACATCTTCATCGACTGGCTGCGCAACTACCGCAGCGCGACCAGCATCGCCAACTGGTCGCTGCGCGCCCGCGCCGGCGCGCCGGTGGCGATGCCGTTGCGATGGGAGGAACTCGCCGCGACCCGCGGCGGCAACCACTACGACCTGCGCGGCGCATTGCGGCGCGACGCGCGCCTGCGCGGCGACCCGTGGCCGGAATTCGCCTCGCTGCGGCAACGGCTGCCCGACTGAATCGAACCCCTCGGCGTGCCGCGATTGATCGCAATCAATGCGATCCGCCGACCCGCCGTCCAGACTCGCCTCCCGACGCATACGACCCACGAATGCACGGGGGACACATGGCTCTGTTGATCTGGCAGGACGACCTGGACACGGGCATCGACATCATCGACGGCCAGCACCGCCGCATCGTCGAGATGATCAACCAGTTGCACAGCGCGCAGCTCGGGCACCACGACGCCGTCATCGGCGACGTGATCGACGAACTGGTCGACTACACGCTGTCGCACTTCGCCTTCGAGGAAGAACTGATGGAGGAGGCCGGCTACCCGTTCTGCGCCGCGCACAAGCGCGTGCACGAGATATTCACCAAGCGCGTGGCCGAGTACCGGATGCGCTTCCGTGCCGGCGAGGACGTCACCGACGACCTCAAGAGCCTGCTGTCGCGCTGGCTGTTCAACCACATCCGCAGCGACGACAAGGCCTACGCCGAAACGGTCAAGCAGCACCTCAACCACTTCGTGCGCACCCACCAGGAAGGCGGCTGGCTGTCGCGCACGGTCAGGCGCCTATTCCACTGACCCGCTAAGGTTCCGTCGGTTCCGGCTCCGGCACGAACAGCAGCGCGACCAGGGTCAGCGCCGCCGCCGCGGCCAGGTACCAGCCCACCGCGGCGATCCCGTGTTTCTCCGCCAGCTTGGTCGCGATGTACGGCGCGAACGAGGCGCCGAGGATGCCGGCCAGGTTGAACGCCAGCGACGCGCCGGTGTAGCGCACCCGGGTCGGGAACATTTCCGCCAGCGTGGTGCCGCCCGGTCCGTAGGTCAGGCCCATTGCGCCCAGGCCGATAGCGAGGAAGGCCAGGATGCCGGCCGCGCCGCTGCCTTCGCCGAACAGCGGCGCGAACAGGAAGCCGAAGCCGATGATGATCAGCGTCGAGACGATCATCGCGTTGCGGCGGCCGAAGCGGTCGGCGTACAGCGCCGAAACCGGGATGGTCAGCCCGAAGAACAGCACGCCGACCATCTGCAGCAGCAGGAACTGCTCGCGGCCGAAGCCGAGCCGGGTCGTGCCCCAGCTCAGCGCGAACACCGTCATCAGGTAGAACAGCACGAAGGTCGCGACCAGGCCGAAGGTGCCGGCCAGCAGGCGGCCGGGATACTTCGCCACGACCTCGGCGATCGGCACGCGCACGCGCTCGTCGCGCTCGATCGCCTTGCGGAAGTCCGGCGTCTCGGTGATCTTCAGCCGCACCCACAGGCCCACCAGCACCAGCGCCGCGCTGGCGATGAACGGAATCCGCCAGCCCCAGGCCAGGAACTGTTCGTCGCTGACGGTTTCGGTCAGCAGCAGGAACACGCCGGTCGAACACAGGAACCCGATCGGCGCGCCCAGTTGCGGGAACATGCCGTACCACGCGCGCTTGCCCGGCGGCGCGTTCTCGGTCGCCAGCAGCACCGCACCGCCCCACTCTCCCCCCAGGCCGATGCCCTGCCCCAGCCGGCACAGCGCCAGCAGCGCCGGCGCGGCGACGCCGATCTGCGCATAGGTCGGCAACAGGCCGATCGCCACCGTCGACAGCCCCATCGTCAGCAGCGCCGCCACCAGCGTCGCCTTGCGCCCGATGCGGTCGCCGAAATGTCCGAACAGCGCCGATCCGATCGGCCGCGCGATGAACGCCAGCGCGAAGGTCGCGAACGACTGCAGCGTCGCCGTGGTCGCGTCGCCGGCCGGGAAGAACAGCTTCGGGAACACGATCACCGCCGCGGTGGCGTAGATGTAGAAGTCGAAGAACTCGATGGTGGTGCCGATCAGGCTGGCGAACAGCACCCGGCCGGGCGAGTTGACGGCGGTTGCATTCGCAACGGTAGTGGATGTCATCGGGATGGCGGAAGTCGGAACCGCGCGATTCTGGCAGATCCGCGCGCCCTGTGTAGGAGCGGCGTCAGCCGCGATGAAGCTTTCACGGAAAGGCCTGGTCGCGACTGACGCCGCTCCTACATGCCGCCCTGGCGGCTCAATCCGCCAGGTTGATCCACGTCGCCTTGATCTCGGTGTACTTGTCGAAGGCGTGCAGCGACTTGTCGCGGCCGTTGCCGGATTGCTTGTAGCCGCCGAACGGCGCGGTCATGTCGCCGCCGTCCCAGTAGTTGACCCAGACGCTGCCGGCGCGCAGCCTGCGGGCGACACGGTGCGCGCGGGAGATGTCGCGGGTCCACACCGCCGCCGCCAGGCCGTAGTCGCTGTCGTTGGCGATGCGCAGCGCTTCCTCTTCCGAATCGAAGGCGATCACCGACAGCACCGGGCCGAAGATTTCCTCGCGCGAGATCGTGTCGCCGTGCCTGACCTCGTCGAACACGGTCGGCTCGATGTAGCAGCCTCCGGCGACCACCTCCGCACGCCGGCCGCCGAGGGCGAGGCGCGCGCCTTCGTTGAGGCCTTTTTCGATGTAGCCCAGCACCCGCGCGGTCTGCGCCTCGTCGACCATCGCGCCCATCGTCGCGTCCGGCTCCAGCGGATGCCGCGGCTGCATCCTGCGGCCGGCCTCGACCACCCTGGCGACGAATTCATCCTTGATCGACCGCTCCACCAGCAGCCGCGACGCCGCGGTGCAGACCTCGCCCTGGTTGTAGAAGATCGCGCCGGCCGCCGCTTGCGCCGCGCCATCGAGGTCGCGCGCGTCGGCGAAGACGATGTTGGGACTCTTGCCGCCGCATTCCATGTACGCGCGCTTCATGTTCGACAGGCCGGCGCATTGCAGCAGGCGCTTGCCGACCGCGGTCGATCCGGTGAACACCAGGCCGTCGACGTCCATGTGCAGCGCCAGCGGTTCGCCGACGTCCTTGCCGAAACCCGGCAGCACGTTGAACACGCCGTCCGGAATGCCGGCCTCGCTGGCCAGTCGCGCCAGCCGGATCGCGGTCAGCGGCGATTTCTCCGAGGGCTTCAGCACCACCGAATTGCCGGTGGCCAGCGCCGGCGCGATCTTCCATGCCGCCATCACCAGCGGGAAGTTCCACGGCACGATGGCGGCGACCACGCCCAGCGGCTCGCGGGTGATCATGCCCAGTTCGCCCGGGCCGGTCGGCGCGACTTCGCCGTAGACCTTGTCGATGGCCTCGGCGCTCCATTGCAGGCAGCGCGCGGAGGCCGGCGCGTCGTAAGCGGTCGCATCGCCGATCGGCTTGCCCATGTCCAGGGTTTCCAGCAGCGCCAGTTCGTCGACGTGCTGCTGCACCAGTTGCGCGAACTTCAGCAGGACCTTCTTCCGGTGCGTCGGCTTGGTTTGCGACCACGCGCCGGATTCGAAGCTGCGTCGCGCCGCCGCGACCGCGCGGTCGGCGTCCTCGGCGCCGCATTCGGCGACCCGGCCGAGCACGCGCCCGTCGATGGGACTGACGCAATCGAAGGTCTTGCCGCTGGCCGCGTCGACGTAGCGGCCGTCGATGAAGGCGCGGGTCTCGATGTCCAGGCCGTCGGCCAGTTGCTGCCAGTGATCGCGGGTGCGGGGGGCGTTCATGGGGTTGTTCCTCGGGGCCTGGAACGCGACCGGCGGGCGGGCGCGTCCCTCTGCATCTTTCGTACTGCGAATAATCTACACCCGCGGCGCGCTCGCGCGGGGACGGCCGCAGGCGGTTGTAAAGTTTTCCTAAGGGCATAAGCTTGGCGAATCTCTTTCGATGCCGTCCAGGAGCCCGCCGTGAGCGACGATTCCACTTCACCCTACGGCGAGTACTACGCCGCGCAGTCGCAGCAGGCGCCGGAATCGCTGGACGCGTTCTGGATGCCGTTCACCGCCAACAAGCTGTTCAAGCAGAAGCCGCGGATGCTGGCCAGCGCGTCGGGCATGCATTACCGCTCGGTCGATGGCCGCGAGGTGCTGGACGCCACCGCCGGGCTGTGGTGCTGCAACGCCGGCCACGCGCGGCCGCGCATCGTCGAGGCGGTGCGGCAGCAGATCGGCACGCTGGATTTCGCACCCAATTTCTCGATGAGTTCGCCGCTGCCGTTCATCCTCGCCGAACGGCTGGCGCGGATCACGCCCGGCGACCTCAACCGCGTGTTCTACGCCAACTCCGGCTCCGAGGCGGTGGACAGCGCGCTGAAGATCGCGCTGGCCTACCACCGCGTGCGCGGCGAAGGCCAGCGCACCCGCTTCATCGGCCGCGAGAAGGCCTACCACGGCGTCGGCTTCGGCGGCATTTCGCTGGGCGGACTGCCGAACAACCGCAAGTGGTTCGGACCCGGCCTGCCGGCGGTCTCGCACATCCGCCATACACTGGACCTGTCGCGCAACGCCTTCTCTCAGGGCCTGCCGAAGCACGGCGTGGAACTGGCCGAGGACCTGGAGCGGCAGATCGCGCTGTACGACGCTTCGACCATCGCGGCGGTGGTCGTCGAACCGATCTCCGGCAGCGCCGGCGTGGTCCTGCCGCCGGAAGGCTACCTACAGCGCCTGCGCGAGATCTGCACGAAGCACGGCATCCTGCTGGTCTTCGACGAGGTCATCACCGGCTTCGGCCGCGTCGGCAAGCCGTTCGCGGCGCAGCGTTTCGGCGTGCAGCCGGACATGATCACCGCGGCCAAGGGCATCACCAACGGCTGCGTGCCGATGGGCGCGGTGTTCGTGTCCGACCGCATCTTCGACGCCTTCATGCAGGGACCGGACAACGCCATCGACCTGTTCCACGGCTACACCTATTCCGGCCACCCGCTGGCCTGTGCCGCCGCGCTGGCGACGCTGGACACCTACGAGGAGGAAGGGCTGTTCGAGAAGGCGGTCGAACTGGGCGACTACTGGCAGCAGGCCCTGCATTCGCTGAAGGGCCTGCCGAACGTGATCGACCTGCGCAACTTCGGCCTGATCGGCGCGATCGAACTGGCCCCGCGCGAGGGCGCGCCGGGCGCGCGCGGCTACGACGCCTTCGCCAACGCCTTCAACGAACAGAACCTGCTGACCCGCGTCACCGGCGACGTGATCGCGCTGTCGCCGCCGCTGATCGTCGAGAAGACGCACATCGACCAGATCTTCGAACGGCTGGCCAGGAGCCTGCGCGCGACCGCCTGACGCCTCGCGTCCCGCCCGCCGGCGTTCGTTCGCAGCACGGCGGACGGCCTTTCCACGCCTTGCGCCGGCGTGCACATGGCCATGACCCGATTGCGGATATATTCGGCCGGTCAGGGGTTGCGAACGGGTATACGGTGCGGCGAAGACAATTCATCCATGCGGGCGCGCTTCCGCCATCGACGAACGTCGTCGCGGGGACGCGCAGGGCAAGCCAGGCGTCGGCGCGCAGCCGGACCAAGCGGTGGACCGCATGAGCGCGCCGACGATGACCGAGGCCCCAGCGAGGTCGCAGCCGGACGCCGCCGGCTGGTTGCCGGCCGAAGCGCCGCTGCCGATGCCGGTGCAATCGCTGCAGGAAGGCGAACTGTCGCCGCGCCCGCTGCCGACTTCGCCGCCTAACATCGCCCTGCGCCGCACGCTGGTGATCGGCGGTGCGGCTCTGCTGACCCTGCTGGCCGCCTACCAGGTCTGGTGGGTGCTGCACGCCGGCGGCCTGATGGTGCTGGAAATCCTGCTGTTGCTGCTGTTCACCGCGCTGTTCGGCTGGGTCGCGCTCAGCTTCACCAGCACCCTGGCCGGCTTCTTCCTGGTGCTGTTCCGCCGCGACGTCAACGCGCTGGGCATTCGCAGCGACGACCCGCTGCCGACGCCAAGCGTGCGCACCGCGCTGCTGATGCCGACCTACAACGAGGACCCGCGGCGCCTGCTCGCCGGCCTGCAGGCCATCTGCGAATCGGTGGCGGCCACCGGATACGTGGACAAGTTCGACTTCTTCGTGCTCAGCGACACCAACCGGCCGGCCCTGCAGCCGCCCGAGGAGCAGGCCTTCCGCGAGTTCCGCGAACGCCTCGGCGGCGATTTCCGCGTGTACTACCGCCGCCGCAGCGACAACGCCGAACGCAAGGCCGGCAACATCGCCGACTGGGTGCGGCGCTTCGGCGGCGCCTACCCGCAGTTCCTGATCCTGGACGCCGACAGCCTGATGACCGGCCGCACCATCGTGCGCCTGGCCGCGGCGCTGGAGCGCAACCCCGGGGTGGCGCTGATCCAGTCGCTGCCGGTGATCGTCAACGGCCGCACCCTGTTCGCGCGCATGCAGCAGTTCGCCGGGCGCGTGTACGGGCCGGTGATGGCCTACGGCATCGCCTGGTGGCACGGCGCCGAGAGCAACTACTGGGGCCACAACGCGATCATCCGCACCGCCGCGTTCGCCGCCCACGCCGGGCTGCCGGAGCTGCAGGGGCGCAAGCCGTTCGCCGGCACCGTGCTCAGCCACGACTTCGTCGAGGCCGCGCTGCTGCGCCGCGGCGGCTGGGCGCAGCACATGGCGCCGGGCTTGAGTGGTTCGTATGAAGAAGGGCCGCCGTCGCTGACCGACATGCTGGTGCGCGACCGCCGCTGGTGCCAGGGCAACGTCCAGCACGGCGGCGTGCTCGGCGCGAAGGGCCTGCATTGGATCAACCGCATGCACCTATGGCTGGGCATCGCCCACTACTTCACCGCGCCGATGTGGGCGATGCTGATGCTGGTGGGCTTGGCGATCCCGCTGCAGGCGCGACTGTCGGCGCAATTCGGCGACCCGGCGCTGGCCGCCACCGCCACGGTCGGCGAAAGCGGGTCGGAACGCTTCCTGTGGGTGTTCGGCCTGACCATGTTCGCGCTGCTGGCGCCGAAGGCGCTAGGCTACCTGGCCACCTGCACCTACCGGCGCCTGCGCCGGGGCTGCGGCGGCATGCTGCGCTGCCTGCTGAGCATGCTGCTGGAAACCGCGCTGGCCGCGCTGATGGCGCCGGTCACCATGTTCGTGCAATCACGCGGCCTGGCCGAGGTGCTGGCCGGCAAGGACTCCGGCTGGGAGGCGCAGCGCCGCGACGACGGCAGCGTGCCGTTTTCCAGCCTGGTGCGCCGCTACGGCGGGCTGACCGTGTTCGGCGTGCTGGCCGGCGCGGCGGCGTGGGCGGTGTCGCCGCAAATCGCGATGTGGATGTCGCCGGTGATCGCCGGCATGGCGCTGTCGATCCCGGTGGTCGCGCTGACCGGCTCGGCGCGCGTCGGCCAGTGGCTGCGCCGGCTGGGCCTGCTGCGCGTGCCCGAGGAAAGCGCACCGCCGCCGGTGGTCGCGCGCGCGGCGGAGTTGCGCAGGCAACTGGCGGATCCGGCCGGCGAATCGTAGGAACCGGCTTGCCCGCTCCCGCCGGTCAGCGCAACGCGCGCAGAGCCTGCTGTTGCTGCAGGGTCAACGCCACGTCGTTGCGCAGGTAGGCCGGCTCCACCGATTCGGCCGCGATCGCTTCGCCGCGGGCGAAGGCGAGCGCGCCCAGCCGGGCCACGTCGGCCGCATGCGGCAGCGCGGCGGCGTCGAGGTGGGCGATACGGCCGGCCAGCCGCGCCTGCAATGCGCCGGATTCCGCGGCGAAGCCGGTGCCGAGGCCGATCCAGTCCCCGCCCTGCCCCGGCAACGCGTAGTCCGACGGCGCGATCACCGCTTCGTCGCTGTCGGCCACGATGTCATCGCCATCGCGACGGAACGTGGCCGCATAGATTTCGCCCATGCGGGCGTCGATAGCGGCGAGGATGTTCCCGCCCTGCCCCTGCGCCGCCAGCGCGCGCAATGTGGATACCGGCGTTACCGGCAAGTCCAACGCCAGGGCGATGCCCTGCGCCAGCGCGACGGCCAGGCGCACGCCGGTGAACGCGCCGGGGCCGCGACCGACCGCGACGGCGTCGAGTTGCGACTTCGCCACCCCCGCCTCGGCCAGCAATCGTTCCGCCCACGGCAGGGCCAGTTCCGCGTGCCGGCGCGGCGCGACCTCGAAGCGCTCGACGATTTCGCCGTCGATGTTCAGGGCGACAGAGCAGGCTTCGGTGGCGGTTTCGAAAGCGAGGAGTTTCATTCGAGCGAGATTCGGGATTCGGGGTAATCAAGCATGCGGCCGTTGAAAGCCGGGATTCCGGAAAAGCGTAACCGCTTTCGCCGGTCATTCCCGCCTTCGCGGGAATGACGAGCAAAAATCAGAAGCGCAAGGCCGCCTGCCAATCGTCTTCACCATCCATTTCCTGCGCAGGGGCTTCGGCCACATCCTCCCCACCGAAGAACGCCACCACCTCCCGCACGTCGCGCGTCCGCGCGAACGGCGGCAGCGAGTCGAGGAATACCTTGCCGTAGCCCTTGCCGGTCAGGCGCGGGTCGCACAGCACCAGCACGCCGCGGTCGCTCTCGCTGCGGATCAGGCGGCCGACGCCCTGCTTCAACGCGATCACCGCCTGCGGCAGTTGTTCGTCGCGGAACGGATTGCCGCCGCTGCGGCGGATCGCGTCCAGCCGCGCCTCGAACACCGGGTCGTCCGGCGCGGCGAACGGCAGCTTGTCGATGGCGACCACGCTCAGTGCGTCGCCGACCACGTCCACGCCTTCGCGGAAACTGGCGGTGCCCAGTAGCACGCCGTTGCCGGATTCGCGGAAGCGCCGCAGCAGCGCTGCCTTCGGCATCTCGCCCTGCACGAACAGCGGCCACGGCGAATCGCGCAGCGCGTCGGCCGCCTCGCGCAGCGCGCGGTGCGAGGCGAACAGCACGAAGGCGCGGCCGTTCGACGCACGCAGCACCGGCAGCAGCGCGGCGATCAGCGCCTTGCCGAAACCGGGCGCGTTCGGCTCCGGCAGGCTGGGCGGCAGGTAGCACAGCGCCTGCCGCGGCCAGTCGAACGGGCTCGGCTGCAGCAGCGTGTGCGGATCGTCCAGCCCCAGCCGCAGCGCCACGTGGTCGAAGCTGCCGCCGACCGCCAGCGTCGCCGAAGTGAACACCCACGCCGCGCGCGACTTCTCGCGGTGTTCGCGTAGCGGCCCCGACACGTCCAGCGGCGTGCGCTGGCAACGGAAGCCGCGCTGGCTCAGTTCGTACCAGTGGACGTCGCCGTCCGCCGGCTTTTCCTCGGGTTCGACCGACTCGTCCTCGAACGCGTCGCTGCGCGCCTCGTGCCCCAGCCAGCGGTTCAACCGCGACATCGCATCCCTGTTGCGGGCCAGGCACGAATCGAATCCCGGCGACGACGCCTGCAACGGCTCCAGCACGCCGCGCAACTGCGCCAGCGCATCGAGCAGTCTGTCGAATCCTTCGCCGACCTCGCGCCTGCCCAGCGCGCGCTCGCGGGTGCCGCGCAGCGGCAGGCCTTCCATCGCCGCGCGCAGTTCGCGCAACGCCTGCTCGACCGCGCGCACCGGCGACTGGATCGCGGCCAGCGAGCCGGGCACTTCCTTGCATTCGCCGATGCAGTCGCGCAGCAGTTCCTGCAGCGGACGCATGCCGAAGCTCTCGCCGAAGAAGTTGGCCGCCAGTTCCGGCAGCTGGTGGGCCTCGTCGATGACGAAGGCCTGCGCGCCGGGCAGGATTTCGCCGAAGCCTTCCTGCTTCAGCGCCAGGTCGGCCAGCAGCAGGTGGTGGTTGACCACCACCACGTCCGCCGCCTGCGCGCGCTGCCGCGCCTGCACCACAAAGCACTCGTCCCAGAACGGGCAGTCGCTGCCCAGGCAGTTGTCGACGGTCGAGGTGACCATCGGCAGCAGCGGCGAATCGTCGGGCAGGCCGTCCAGTTCGGCGATGTCGCCGTACTGGGTGCGCCCGGCCCAGGCGACAACGCGCTGGAACTGGCCGACCTGTTCGCGCGTGGTGAACATCCCGTTTTGAAGCCGCGGCTCGCCCTTGGCCTTCTCCAGCCGGTATTTGCACAGGTAGTTCGCCCGGCCCTTCAGCAGCGCCGAACCGTGGCCCACGCCCAGCGCCTTGCGCACGCGCGGCAGGTCGCGGTGGTAGAGCTGGTCCTGCAGGGCGCGGGTGCCGGTGCTGATGATGGTCTTCATCCCCGACAGCATCACCGGCGCGAGGTAGGCGAAGGTCTTGCCGGTGCCGGTGCCGGCTTCGGCCAGCAGCACGTCGCGCCCGTCGAAGGCGTCGGCGATGGCCTCGGCCAACCGCAACTGCGCCTCGCGCGGGACGAAACCGTCGAGCTGGCGGGCGAGCGCCCCGCCTTCGCTGAGCGCTTCGCGACTGGCGGCGGCGAGTCGTGACATGGATGGATCGGAAAACCGTGAATGTGAAAGCGTAACCGCTTTTCCCTGCTGCTGTTGCTGTTGATTTTGACTCCAGGCCCTGTCCGCAGCGGCGGAGCCAGTGGGAATAACCCCGCAGGGGCGGCGCACAGGGATGTGCGCCGTTTTTCGCCGCGGCAGGAGGCCGCGTCGAAAAATCCCGCCGGCGGAGCGAACCCTTCGCGCTACGCGCGAAGGGCGCGAGGAAGGGTGTGCTTTCTTTTGCTTACTTTTCTTTGCACAAGCAAAGAAAAGTAAGTCGCGCGAAAGCGCGAAATGCTTTGTCTCTTGAGACAAAACGCTACATCCGGTTGACACCCGACACCGTGCAGCCCTCGATCTTCCCGTGCGAAACGGCCGCCTCCGTATCCAACCCAAGCGCCTGCTGCGCCTGCTCGATCGTCGCCCAATGCCGCCGGCACAGCGGCCCCACCGCCGACCCCAGGTCGACCGCCCGCTGCGCCAGGGTCTGCGCACGCTCGTATTCGCCCTGCACCAGCGCGACCTCGGCCCGCTCCTGCAGGACCGCCGGATCGTCGGCGACGATCAGCAACGCCTGGTTCAACGCATCGGCGGCGGCGGCGTAGTCCTGCGCCGCCATCGCCTGCGCGGCCTTCGCGCGTAGGTCCTCGACCTGCGGATCGCGCAACGGCTGCACCGACAGTTCCTTGTCGTCGCCGCCGGCCGCGGCCAGCACCGCGGACAGACGTTGCTGCGGCGGCACTTCGGGCACGGTCGGTTTGACCGGCGCGGGTGGCGCGCAGCCCGCGGCCAACGCGGCGATGCCGAGAACCAGAACGGATGCGATGCGCTTCATTGCGTCTCCTGCGCGGGTTGCGGGGTTTCCTCCTGTTTCGGCGGCAGGCCGAACCATTTGCGCCAGCCGCCGCTTTCGGGCTGCGCCTCCCCGGCCGAGGATTCCGGCTGGAAACTGCATGCCTGGTACGGCGGCGCGTAGCCGGCCACGAACGGCAACCGGCGCGCGCCGGGGCAGCCGGCGTCGGTGCTGTTGCTGCCGACCACCCATTGCCATTCCAGGCCTTTGCCCGACACCTGCAGCGGCGCGCTGGGCAGGTGCGAGAAGATGCCCGACCACACCCGCATCGCGCCGGTGGCACCGTACAGCCCGGTTTCCAGGTTCTGGTCGTTGCCCATCCACACCACGGCCAAGTGGTCGCCGGTGTAGCCCGCATACCAACTGTCGCGGCCGTCGTTGCTGGTGCCGGTCTTGCCGGCCGGTTGCAGGCGGCCGAGGCCGTCGCCGAGCAATTGCCGCGCGGTGCCGGCGGCCACCACCTGCTGCAGGGCCACGCCGACCAGGTGGGCGGCGATGGAGTCGCCTTCCTGCGCCGGCGCGGGCTCCTTGTCGTAGCGCTTGAGCAGCTTGCCGTCCGGATCCAGCACGCCGCGCACCGCGTGCAACGGCTGGATCTCGCCGCCCGAGGCCAGGAACTGGTAGAGCTGCGCCATCGCGTAGGGGCTCTGGTCGGTGGAGCCGAGGATCAGCGAGGGGTTCGGTTCAGCCTGTATCCCGGACAGCACGCGCAGCAGTTCCGCCAGCCGCTTCGGATCGACCTTCATGCCCACGCGCACGGTGGCCTGGTTGTACGAATGCGCCAGCGCGTCGAGCACGCGCACCGTGCCATGGCTGCGGCCGTCGGAATTGCCCGGGGTCCAGTTGCGGTTCCTGCCCAGCGAAACCGTCACCGGCGAATCGTCGACCCAGCTCGCCAGCGACCATTGGTCCGGCCGCGCCAGCGCCAGCAGGTAGACGAAGGGCTTGAGCAGCGAGCCGACCGGCCGCTGCGCCTCGACCGCGCGGTTGAATCCGGGCCGCGCCACCTCGCGGCTGCCAACCACCGCCAGCACGTCGCCGTTGTGCACGTCGGTCAGGACCAGGCCGGCTTCCAGCGGCGGGCGCTTGCCGGTCTGCAGCGACTTGATCGTGCCGGTCACCGCGCCTTCGGCATAGGCCTGCGCGGAAGGCGACATGCCGGTCAGCACCGACAGGCCGGCGCCCTGCAGCGTGCTTTCCGGGTAGTCGCGGGCCAGTTGCCGGCGCACCAGGTCGACGTAGGCCGGGAAGCGGTTGGCCGCCAGCAGGCCGGGCGCGGCGGCCACGCCCAGCGGCGCGGCGCGGGCGCGGCGGTATTCGGCCTCGTCGATCAGCTTCGATTCGAACATCTTGTCCAGCGCCAGGTTGCGCCGCGCCAGCGCGCGCTCCGAGTGCCGGCGCGGGTCGTAGTACGACGGTCCCTTGATGATGCCGATCAGCAGCGCGATCTGCTCGGTGTCCAGGTCGTCCACGTCGCGGCCGAACCAGAACTCCGACGCCGCCGACACGCCGTGGATCGCCTGGCTGCCGCGCTGGCCCCAGTAGACCTGGTTGAAATAAGCTTCCAGCAGCGTGTGCTTGTCGTAGCGCGCCTCTAGGATCAGGGCGAACAGGATTTCCTTGAACTTGCGCGCCGGCGTCTGCTCCTTGCCGATGCCCAGCAGGCCGCTGCGCGCCAGTTGCTGGGTCAGCGTGCTGGCGCCCTGCCGGACCTTGCCGCCGGACTTCAGCGCCACCCACGCGGCGCGCGCGATCCCGCTGAGGTCGATGCCGTGGTGGCGGCTGAAATCGCGGTCCTCGACCGCCTGCAGGCCGGTCACCAGCTTCTCCGGCAGGTCTTCCAGCCGCACCAGCCGGCGCTCCTCCTGCTTCTGCCCGTACAGCGTGGCGATCCGCGCCGGGTCCAGCCGCGCCGATTTCAGGTTCTGCCCGCGCTGCACGTCGCGCACCGCGGCCACCCGGCCGGCGGACAGCGCGACCCGCAGACGGCGCGGCGCGACCGGGCCGTCGACGTCGTCGAAGCCGCGGCTGGCGATGGTGAAGCTGCCGCCGTCGCGCGCGTAGCGGCCTGGCGCGACGCCCTGGCCGTCGTCGATGTACGAGGCCGCATCCAGTTCGGTCTTCAGCGTCTGCGCGTCCATCGCCAAGCCCGGCTCCAGCCGCAGCGGCCGCGCGTAGACCCGGGTCGGCACCTGCCATTGCAGCGCGCCGAACTTCTGGCTGACCTGATGGTTCAGGTAGACCACGTAGGGAACCATGAAGCCCAGCGCCACGCCCAGCGCCGCCAGCGCGGCCTTCAGCAGCCAATCGCGCCAGGCCGGCGCATCGGTCCGGCCGTCCTCGTCGAGGTAGTCGTCTTCGTCTTCTTCGTAGCGGGCCACGGGGATGCGACAATGGAAATTCAGGCGAGTCTAGCGCAGCGGCCGGCGGCGCGGCCCCGAATCCGTCCCACACCGCAGGAGTCGTTCACACAATGCCGTTGTTCGCCGATGCGCGCTTCCGGGGGCGAAGGATGCTGTTCCTGCTGCGCCGGCTGCTCGCCAGCCTGCGCGAAGACGGACTGTCCACCACCTGGCGCCGCATCGCGCGCCGGCTGCGACCGGCGGCGCTGGCGCCGCGCCGGCGCGGCGACCTGTACCGGCCCGACCCGGCCCCGTTCGCGCCGTTCGCGCTGCCGGTTTCCGCCGCGCCGCGGGCCAGCATCGTCGTCCCGGTCTACAACCAGGTCGAACACACCCTCGCCTGCCTGCGCGCGATCGCCGCGCACCCGCCGCGCGCCGCGTTCGAGGTGGTCGTGGTCGACGACGGCGGCAACGACCCGACCGCCGAATGGATGCCGCAGATCGCCGGCCTGCGCTACCACCGGCGCGCACGCAACGGCGGCTTCATCGCCGCCTGCAACGACGGCGCGGCGCTCGCCCGC
This sequence comes from Pseudoxanthomonas sp., assembly GCA_047601245.1. Taxonomy (GTDB): domain Bacteria; phylum Pseudomonadota; class Gammaproteobacteria; order Xanthomonadales; family Xanthomonadaceae; genus Pseudoxanthomonas_A. The sequence continues at coordinate 482,245 of JASGJU010000002.1, read as the reverse complement.
GGCGAATGCCTGGTCTTCCTCAACAACGACACCGTGCCGCAGCCCGGCTGGCTGGACGCGCTGCTGGACACGTTCGATCGGATACCCGACGCCGGCCTGGTCGGCGCGCAACTGCTGTATCCGGACGGCCGCCTGCAGGAAGCCGGCGGCGTGGTGTTCGCCGACGGCTCGGCCTGGAACTACGGGCGCTTCGAATCGCCCTACGACCCGCGCTTCGGCTACCTGCGCGACGCCGACTACTGCTCCGGCGCGGCGATCGCGATCCCGCGCGTGCTGTTCGAATCGCTCGGCGGCTTCGACGCGCGCTATGCGCCAGCCTATTACGAGGACGCCGACCTGGCCTTCGCGGTACGCGCGGCCGGCCGGCGCGTGCTGTACCAGCCCGCTTCCCGCGTGCTGCACCTGGAAGGCGTCACCGCCGGCATCGATACGTCCAGCGGCGCCAAGGCCTACCAGGTGCGCAACGCGGCGATCTTCGCCGACAAGTGGCGGCAGGCGCTGGCGTCGCAACCGCCGTCGGGCACAACGCCCGGGCCGGCGCTGCTGCACCGCGGCCAGCGGCAGGTGCTGGTCGTCGATGCGCAACTGCCGCAGCCGGATCGCGATTCGGCCTCGCTGCGCCTGTTCAACCTGATGCGCCTGTTGCGCGACGAGGGCGCGCACGTCTGCTTCGTGGCGCAGGACCCGACCTACGACGAACCCCGCGTGCGTGCGCTGCAAGAGCTCGGCGTGGAAACCTGGTATGCGCCGTACTGCGGTTCGATCCCGGATTTCCTGCGTCGCCACGGCGCGCGCTTCGACGTGGCGATGGTCAGCCGCCACCACGTCGCCGCGCCGCTGCTGCCACTGCTGCGCCGGCACGCGCCGCGGGCGAGGATCGTGTTCGACACCGTCGACCTGCACGGCCTGCGCGAGCGACGCGCGGCCGAACTGGCCGGCGACGCCTTGCTGCTGCGCATGGCGCAGGCCAGCACCGCGTCCGAACTGGCCGTGGTCGCCGACGCCGACGCCACCCTGGTGGTCAGCGGCTACGAACGCGACTGGCTGCACGAAAACGCACCGGGTGCGCGCGTCGAGGTGCTTTCAAACCTGCACGAAGTCCACGGCCCCGGCCTGCCGTTCGCGCAACGCCGCGACCTGGTCTTCGTCGGCGGTTTCCGCCATCCGCCGAACGTCGACGCCGTGCTGTGGTTCGCGCGCGAGGCGTTTCCGTCGATCCGGCAGCGCCTGCCGGGCGTGCGCCTGCACTGCATCGGCGGCGACGTTCCGCCGGAAATCCGCGCCCTGTCGTCGCAACCGGGCATCGCCGTGCACGGCCACGTGGCGGACATCGCGCCGTACATGGACGGCGCGCGCATCGCGCTGGCGCCGCTGCGTTTCGGCGCCGGGGTCAAGGGCAAGGTCAACCTGAGCATGGCCCACGGCCAGCCGGTGGTGGCGACGAGCTGCGCGGTCGAAGGCATGCACCTGCGCGACGGCCACGACGTGCTGGTCGCCAACGAGCCGGCCGCATTCGCCGACGCGGTGGTGCGGCTGTACGGCGACGAGGCCCTGTGGAACATGCTGTCGCGCAACGGCCTGGACAACGTGGCCACGCATTTCTCGCCGGACGCCGCGCGCGGGGTCGTGCGCCGGGTGTTCTTCGAACCATCGTCTTCGTAGGAGCGGCGTAAGCCGCGACCAGGCCTTCCCGGTAAAGCTTCATCGCGGCTCACGCCGCTCCTACAAGGGCCGGTTGCCGCCGCGCGCATCGCGCACGCGCTGCGCGAACTGCGCCAGCCCCGGCGCGGCCGGGTCGAGCGCGCCAGCGCGTTGCAGTGCCTGCATGGCGAAGGCTAGGTCGCCCGAACCGAGCCGCTCGTCGCCGACCGCCAGCCACTTCTGCGCCAGCCGCCGGCGCGCGTCGGCCTGGTCCGCGCCGCCCGGCTCCAGCGCCGCCCAAGCATCGAGGCACGACTGCGCGCGGCTCGGCCGGTTGCCGCTGAGGCCGCTTTCGAAACAACCGCGCGCCGCGTTCGCTAGGCGCGTCTCGGCGGCGACCACGGCCGGATCGTCGGGAGCCAGCGCCTGCGCGGCGCGCAGGCGGTCGTAGGCGCTTTCGCCGGGCGGCGCCAGCCAATCGCCGCGCGCCTGCGCACGGTCCATCGCCAGCAACAACGCCTGCATGCGCCGCCGCCGCTCCGCCGGCGGCAGCGGCGCGGGCGACGACTGCGCCTGCGACTTGCGCACGCGCTGCAGGTATTGCGCGGCGGCGGCGACTTCAGCGTTGCCCGGCGCGGCCGCGCGCGCCTGCTCCAATGCGGCCGCGGCTGCGTCGAAACGGAAATCCGCCGTCAGCCGGCGCGACTGCGCCGCCCAGGCCGCGGCGACCCGGTCGATGCCCTGCCGCGCGGCTTCGGCCTGCGCCGCGTCGTCGCCGGTGGCTTCGGCCAGCGTCTGGTAAGCGGCCAGCGCAGGCTCCAGCCGCCCGCCGTGCAGGTCGGCGGCGGCGCGGTTGCGGATCTGTTCCCGGGCGCGGGAAAGCCGCGCCTGCAGATCTGGCAGGTCGACGTGCCCGGCGTCGTAGCCGCGCGCGGCGGCGGCCAGCGCCGCACCGCGCGCCAGATCGCCCGCCTCCAGCGCCTGCTGGGCCTGTTGCAGCAGGTCGGTCAGCGCGTCCTCGCGGCCTTCCAGCGCGGCGGTGTTGTCCGGCTGCAGCGACAGGATGCGCCGGTACAACGGCAGCGCCGCGGTTTCGTCGCCGTCCAGGCGACCCTCGGCCTGCGCCGCCTGCGCCCGGCGCAGCAGGTCGTCGATGCCGGCGTGCGCGGCTTCCATCCTGCGGAGTTCGGCGGCCAGCGCCTCGGTCTCGCCGCGCGGAGCCTGCAGTTCGCGCGCCAGCGCCAGCGAACGCGCGGCCTCGTCCAGCCGGTCCGCCTGCATCGCCGCGCGCGCCTGGCCCAGCGCCGCGTTCGCGACCCGGGTCAGCCCGGTGCGTGCCTCGTTGCGGTCGCCGTCCAGCGCCTGCGCCGCCTCGTACAACTGGCGCGCGCCGCTGCCGTCGGCGGCGCTGAGGCTGCCCACCTTCAGCGCGGCGTCGCCGGCGTCGAGCAACTGCTGCACCCGCGTATCCGGCCACAGCCATTCGGCCAGCGGCTGGCGCAGCGCCACCAGCAGTACGGCAAGGACGATGGCCGCGGCCAGCGCCCAGCGCCAGACGCGACGGTCGCGCCAGGCCGGCGTCGCCGCAGCCGACGACGGCCGGCGGAATTCGATGCGATCCCAGCCCTCCATCGTCGGTTCGATGCGTTCCTTCGCCGGTTTTTCGCGCTTCTCGCCCACGCGCGCAAGCATAGGGCCTGGCGCGGCAGCCAGGGTGAATCGTCGCGCCTTCCCCTGCCTCAAACGCCGGAGCGCCGCGCTTCCTCGACGCCCGGCAATGCGTCCAGCTTGCCCAGCAGCGTGGACAACTGGCCGTAGTCGGCCACCTTCAGGCGCAGGCGCAGGCGGATGCGGCCGCTGTTGCGCAGGCTTTCGCTGCGGATGGAAAGCACGTGCGCGTCTTCCTGCGCGATCAGGTTGGTGACGTCCTTCAGCAGCCACTTGCGGTCGATGGCGGTGACCTGGGCGTCGACCTCGTAGCCGCCGCCGGACACGCCCCATTCCACCGGCAGCACCCGCTGCGGATGCGCGGCGGAAAGCCGCAGCAGCGAGGCGCAATCGGCGCGGTGCACGGTGACGCCGCGGCCGCGGGTCAGGTAGCCGACGATCGGTTCGCCGGCGACCGGCTGGCAGCACTTGCCCAGCTGCACCAGCAGGTTGCCGACGCCCTGCACGGTGAAGCGCGACTTGTCCGCGCCCGGCGCCCGCGACGGCGCCCGACGCGGCGGCGCGGGCGTGGACGGCGCGGCGCGGCCGCTATCGGCCAGCGCCTGTTCGTGCAGCGCGCGACCGACCTGGTTCGGCCCGGTGTCGCCCAGCGCGACCTGGACATACAGGTCGTCCACGCTGTCGGCGTGGAAACGCTTCAGCACCGCGCCCAGGTCGTGCTGGTGCAGGCCCAGGCGCTTGAGTTCGCGCTCCAGCAGCTCGCGCCCGGCCTGCACGTTGTTGGCGTGGTCCAGCTTGTGGAACCACGCCCGCACCTTGTCGCGCGAGCGGCCGCTGGCGAGGAAACCGTTGGCCGGCAGCAGCCAGTCGCGGCGCGGCTCCGGCTCCTTGGCGGTGAGGATCTCGACGCGGTCGCCGCTGCGCAGCTTGTGCCCCAGCGGCACGATGCGGCCGTCGACCTTGGCCCCGCGCGTGCGGTGCCCGACCATCGTGTGCACGTGATAGGCGAAGTCCAGCGGCGTCGCACCCTGCGGCAGGTCGATGACTTCGCCCTTCGGCGTCAGCACGTAGATGCGTTCCTCCACCAGTTCGGCGTCCAGCGCGCCGCCGGCCTCGTCGCCCTGCTCCAGCAATTGCCGCATCCACGCGATCTTCTTCTCGAAGGCCTTGTCGCCGCCCCTGCCGCCTTCTTTGTACTTCCAGTGCGCGGCCACGCCCAGTTCCGCCTGCGCGTGCATCTCGTGGGTGCGGATCTGCACTTCCAGCGTGCGCCCTTCCGGCCCGACCACGGCGGTGTGCAGCGAACGGTAGTCGTTGGCCTTGGGCCGGGCGATGTAGTCGTCGAACTCGCTGGGGATCGGCGTCCACAGCGCATGCACCACGCCCAGCGCGGCGTAGCAGGCGGCGACGTCGTCCACCGCGACCCGCACCGCGCGCAGGTCGTACAGTTCGTCGATCGACTTGCCCTTGCGCTGCATCTTCCGCCAGATGCTGTAGATGTGCTTGGGCCGGCCGCTGATCTCGGCGGCGATGCCGTGCTTCCCCAGCTCCGCGTGCAGTTCGCGCTTGACCCGCTCGATGTAGCGCTCGCGTTCGCCGCGCTTCTCGTCGAGCTGCCTGGCGATCTGGCGGTAGGTGTCCGGCTCCAGGTAGCGGAACGCCAGGTCTTCCAGCTCCCATTTCAGTTGCCAGATGCCCAGTCGGTTGGCTAGCGGCGCGTGGATGTCGCGGGTCAGTCGCGCCAGCGCGCGGCGCTGTTCTTCCGGCAGCTTCGATGCTGCGCGCATCCGCGCCAGTTGCCGCGCCAGCAGGATCGGCACCACGCGCAGGTCGCGGACGATCGCCAGCAGCAGCCGGCGCAGGCCCTCGCTGTTGCCGCTGCGCGTCTGCTCGGCGTGCAGCGCCCAGACCTGCTCGGCGGCGGCCTGGCCTTCGAGCAGCGAAGCGACGCCGGGCTGCTTCGCCAGGACCGTCTTGCGCGACGCCTCCGGCCATTGCGGCAGGGCGAACGCGAACGCGGCGACCAGGGTCTCGGCATCGGCCGACAGCCCGGCGAGGATGTCCAGGGTGTCGGTAAGTTCGCCGGCGTCGTCCGGCGGCGGCGCACCCGCCAACGCATCGCGCACCGCAGGCGGCAACGCTTGCAGCGCCGGATGTGGGAAAAGATCGGTCGGTTCGCTGTGGAAGGCGCCCATGCCGTCATCCTAGCTCGTTCGGCAAGCGGCGGGATGCGGGTTCGCGGTGCGATGAGGATTACACTATGCGCATCCGCTTCCGGCTGTCCGCATGCCCGTGCCGTTCCCGTCCGCTCCGTCGTCCGCGCCGTGCAGATCTTCGATCCACTGACCGCCGGCCGCGAGACGGCGCGCTCGCTGGGGCATGCGCTGCGCGAACGTTTCCGCACGCGCGACGGCTGGTTCCTGCTGCTCGCGCTCGCCGTCGGCCTGCTGGGCGGGGCGCTGACCCTGCTGCAGCACGCGCTGGCCCACGGCATGCAGGCATGGTGGTACGGCCTGGAAGGCGACGACGCCCGGCTCAGCACGCTGCAGGACATCGATCCCGGGAAACTGCTGTTCCTGCCGCTGTGCGGCCTGCTGGTCGGCCTGATCAGCCTGGCCGCGCGTGCGCGCAAGCGGCAACTGGTCGATGCGGTCGAGGCCAACGCCTTGTACGGCGGGCGCATGTCGATGCGCGACAACCTGATCGTCTCCACCCAGACCCTGCTGTCGAACGGCAGCGGCGCCTCGGTCGGGCTGGAAGCGGCGTACGCGCAAATGGGCGCCGGCGCCGGCTCCTGGCTGGGACGGGCCCTGCACCTGCGCCGCGCCGACGTGCGCACCCTGGTCGGCACCGGTGCGGGCGCCGCGATCGCCGCCGCGTTCGGTGCGCCGCTGGCGGGGGCGTTCTACGCCTTCGAAATCGTCATCGGCGCGTATTCGCCATCGGCGCTGGCGCCGGTCGCGGTGGCGGTGCTGGGCGCGGCCGCACTGTGCGCCGCCGCCGGCGCGAGTCCGTACCTGCTGCCGGCGCCGACCGGCATCGGCCTGGAATTCGGCGACTACGCGCTGTACGCCCTGCTCGGGCTGGCCTGCGCGCTAGTCGGCGTCGCGGTCATGCGCCTGGTCACCCTGATCGAATACGGGGTCAACCGCAGTCCGCTGCCGCCCTGGGCGCGGCCGGCGATCGGCGGGCTGCTGCTGGTGCCGATGGCGATGGCGACGCCGCAGATCCTGTCTTCCGGCCACGGCGCACTGCACCTGGACCTGACCACCCATACGCCGCTGCAATGGCTGGCGGTACTGCTGTTGCTCAAGTGCCTGGCCTCCGGGGTTTCGCTCGGCTTCGGCTTCCGCGGCGGCCTATTCTTCGCCTCGCTGTTCATGGGTTCGCTGGTCGGCGCGGTGTTCTCGGGCCTGCTCGCATGGCTTTCCGGCCACGCGATGATCGACGCCAACGGCGCCGCGCTGATCGGCATGGCCGCGCTAGCCGCGGCGGTGGTCGGCGCGCCGATGACGATGGCCATGCTGGTGCTGGAAGGCACCCACGACTTCGCCCTGACCAGCGCGGTGATCGCAGCGGTGCTGGTCTCCAGCACGGTGACCCGGCAGGTATTCGGCTATTCGTTCTCGACCTGGCGCATGCACCTGCGCGGCGCCGAGATCAAGAGCGCGCGCGACGTCGGCTGGATCCGCAGCCTGGACGCGGATTCGATGATGCGCCGCGACGTCGACACGGTGCCGGCGGCGCTGAGCGTGGCCGAGTTCCGCCAGCGCTTCCCGCTCGGCTCGGCCACGCGGGCGGTGCTGGTCGACGACGAAAACCGCTACGCGGGCATCGCCGTCCTCGCCAACCTGTACGCCGACCGGGTCAAGCCGCAGGCGCCGGTCTCGGACTACGCCAGCAACACGGACGTGGCGCTGGCCGCGGATGCCGACGCGGTGGCGATCATGCGCCAGTTCGACTTGGCGCAAAGCGACGAACTGGCGGTGGTCGACGGCGAACGCCATGTGCTCGGCGTGCTCTCCGAGAGCTTCGTGCGCAAGCGCTACGCCGAGGAGCTGGACAAGCGCCAGCGCGAACTGCTCGGCGAACGCGTCGACGGAGCCGACTAGCCCGCGCGCAGCGCGGCCAGGCGTTGCGCCAGCTTCTTCGCGGAAACGCCGCCGCGGGCGCCGAGTTCCTGCGCGAACAGCGACACCCGCAGTTCTTCCAGGTCCCAACGCAGCGCCTGCCAGCCCGGTGCCGCCGCAACCCCGCGTCCGCCCGCGTCCTTCAGCGCGTCGACGAACGGCTTCAATTCCAGCATCCGCTGCTGGTCGCGCGCGGGATCGCGCTTGGCGCGCTCGGCGCGCAACGTCATCGCCTTGAGGTAGCGCGGGAATTGCGCCAGCGCGTCGGCCGGGGTGTCGCGCAGGAAGCCCGGATGCACCAGCCCGTCCAGTTGCGCATGCAGGTCGTCCAGGTTGCCGCGCGCCCAGCCCATCAGCGGCGCTTCCAATTGCGGCTTCAGTTCGGCCACGGCGGCGAGGATCGATTCGGCCAGCGCCAGCCGCTCCATCGCCTCGCCGAACAGCCTTTTCCCCGCTTCGTCGCGCCTGCGCTCGAACGCGGCGCGGTCGCGGATGCCGTCCAGCCCTTCGGCCAGCACCGCGTTCATCGCCGCGTCGACGATGTCGCCGCGCAGTCGTTCCTGCCGCACGGAGGCCTTGGCCTCCGTGCCAATTTCGAACGCGTGGATTGCCGCGTAAAGCAGGCCGGTCTTCGGCGACACCGGCAACTGCTTGCGCGCCTGTTTCACCTTGTCGGCCAGCGCGATCTGCAGCAGCCGGCGCACGCCTTGCGGATGCGCCAGCGCGGCCTCGTTGCGGTCGGCGAACATGCGCAGCGCGACCGTCTCGCCGCCGCTTTCGGACGACGTGTCCACCAGCGCCGGATACGCCGGCACGCCGGCTTCTCCCGGCACCTGCAGCGGGATCGGCTGCGCCGGGAACTCGCGCAGGCCCTCCGCCGCCATCGCGCGGCCGGCGCGCGCCGCGAAAGCCTGGCCGGCGCGCTCGCCGAAACGCGCGCGCAAGTCGTCCAGGTCGCGCGATTCGGCCAGCGCCTTGCCGCGGTCGTCGCGCAGGCGCAGGTTCATGCGCAGGTGCGGCTCCAGCGCGGCTTCGTCGAAATCGAGCGCCGCGGCCGCCGCGCCGGTGGCCTTGGTCAGGAAACGCGCCAGTTCGCCGCGGATGTCGTCGGCGCTCGGCTGCGGGAACCCCTCGAAGAAGGCGCGGCCGAAATCCGGCGCCGGCACGTAGTTGCGCCTTTGCGCCTTCGGCAGCGAGCGGATCAGCCCAGCGGCCTTGTCGGCGACGAATCCCGGCGCCAGCCACGACAGCCGCGCCGCATCCAGCGCGTTGAGCAAGTGCAGCGGCACTTCCACGGTGACGCCGTCGTCTTCCGCGCCCGGCTCGAACTTGTAATGCAGCGGCAGGCGCGCATCGCCCAGCGCCAGGTATTTCGGGTAGCGGTCGGCTTCGCTGCCCTCGCCCGGCAGCAGGTCGGCCAGGGTCCAGCGCAGCGTGCGGCGCTTTTCCTCCGACAGCGACTTCCACCATGCGTCGAGCCCGGCGGCGGAATGGATTTCCGTCGGGATCCGGTCCAGGTACCAGCGCGCCTGCCAGTCCTCGTCGGCGACGATGCCGGCGCGGCGCAGCTTGGCTTCCTCCTCGCGCGCCTGTTCCAGCGTTTTCAGGTTGTCGGCGACGAAGCCAGCGCGCGTGTTGATCTCGCCGGTGACCAGCCCCTGCCGAACGAAGATGTCGTGGGCTTCGGCCGGGGCGATGCGGCCGTAGTGCACCGGCTTCTTCGGCGCCAGCACCAGCCCGAACAGCGACACCTGCTCCGACGCCAGCACGTGCCCCTGCGCGCGCGACCAGTGCGGATCGAAGTGCTTGCGCGCCAGCAGGTGCGGCAGCTCGGCGATCACCCAGTCCGGTTCGATGGCGGCATTGGTCAGACCCCAGACGCGCTGGGTGTCCAGCAAGGTGGCACTGAGCGCCCACGGCGGTGGTTTCTTCGCCAATGCCGAACCGGGGAACAGGTGGTAGCGGCGCTGGCGCGGGCCGAGGAAATCGCCCTTCTCGGTGCGATGGCCGACCTGGGTCGGCAAGCCGGCGATCAGCGCGCGATGTAGGAGCAGATAGGCGCTTTGTTTTTGCTTTTCGGTGACAGTCTCGTCGAGCAGCGGCGAAATCGACGACTGCCAACCCTGGCGCGACTGCATAGGCTCCGGAACGTCCGGCCCGGCCATCCGTCGCCGGGCGCTCGCCATCGCCCGAGCCGGTGGTTCGTCGGCGCGATGGCTCGCCCATTGCAGTTCCTCGCACAGCAGCACCAGTTGCCGGTGCAGCTCGCGCCACTCGCGCATGCGCAGGAAGCCGAGGAAATGCCGGCCGCACCAGTCGCGCAGCTTCGACTGGGTGAGGTCCTCGTGCGCGGCCCGGTAGGCTTCCCACAACTTCAGGATGCCGACGAACTCCGAACGCGCATCGGCGAACTTCGCATGCGCATTGTCGGCTGCCTCGCGCGCTTCCGGCGGGCGCTCGCGTGGATCCTGGATGCCCAGGAACGACGCGATCGCGATCATCTCGCGCAGCGTGCCGTTGGCGTGCGCGGCGACCAGCATCCGCGCCAGCTTCACGTCCACCGGCAGACGCGCCATCTGCCGGCCGATGCCGGTCAGCTTGCGATCCTTGTCGACGGCGCCCAGTTCGGAAAGCTGCTGCCAGCCATCGGCGATCGCACGCTCGTCCGGCGGCTCCAGGAACGGGAAATCCTCGATCTTCCCCAGCCCCAACTGCAGCATCCGCAGGATCACCCCGGCCAGCGACGAACGCCGGATCTCCGGATCGGTGAACTGCGACCGCGCGTCGAAATCCGCCTGCGAATACAGACGGTAGCAGACGCCCTCGGCGACGCGCCCGCAGCGGCCCTTGCGCTGGTTCGCGCTGGCCTGCGAAACCGGCTCGATGTGCAGGCGGTCCAGCTTCTGCCGCGGCGAATAGCGCTTGACCCGCGCGAATCCCGGATCGACCACGTAGCGGATGCGCGGCACCGTCAGCGAGGTCTCGGCCACGTTGGTCGCCAGCACCAGGCGCCGCTTCGCGCCCGGGTCGAACACGCGGTCCTGGTCCTTCGCCGACAGCCGCGCATACAGCGGCAGCACCTCGGTCTCGCGGTACTTGCGCCGCTCCAGCGCCTGGTGGGCGTCGCGGATCTCGCGCTCGCCGGGCAGGAACACCAGCACGTCGCCGCGCGGGTCGTGGCGGGTGATTTCGTCGATGGCGGAGACGATGGCGTCGTTGACCGTGTGGTCGCTTTCGCGGAGGTTTTCCGCCGCCATCCTTGGCGCAACACCCTTGCCTTCGGAAGCCCCGGCCCGGCCATCCATGGCCGGTCGTTCGTCGGCACGGCGAACACCTTGAGGGTGTTCGCCAGCGAGTGCCTCCTCACCCAATGGCCGATAGCGCACCTCGACCGGATACGTCCGTCCCTCGACCGAAATCACCGGCGCATCGTCGAAGTGCCGGGCGAAGCGCGCCGTGTCTATCGTCGCCGAAGTGACGATCAGCTTCAGGTCGCGGCGCTTGCGCAGCAACTGCTTCAGGTAGCCGAGCAGGAAGTCGATGTTGAGACTGCGCTCGTGCGCCTCGTCGACGATGATCGTGTCGTAGGCCGACAGCCACCGATCCGACGCGATTTCCGCCAGCAGGATGCCGTCGGTCATGAACTTGATGCGGGTGTCCTCGCCGACGTTGTCGGTGAAGCGCACCTGCCAGCCGACCGCGCCGCCGATGGGCGTCTTCAGTTCCTCCGCGACCCGGCGCGCCACCGCGCGCGCGGCAATCCGGCGCGGCTGGGTGCAGCCGATCATGCCGGCGGCGCCGCGGCCGGCGGCCAGGCACAGCTTCGGCAGTTGCGTGGTCTTGCCGGAACCGGTCTCGCCGGCGATCACCACGACCTGGTGGCCGCGGATCGCAGTCACTATCGCCTCGGCCTCCCGCGCGATCGGCAGCGAATCGTCCAGCGTCACGGGCGGCGCGGAAGCCTCGCGCGCCTGCCGCGCCGCCAGCGAGGCGGCCAGCGCCTGCGCGAACGCAGCCTGCGCCGCGGCGTCCTTCGGCTGCCGCTGCCAGCGCGACCACAGGCCGTGCAGCCGGCCCTGGTCGCGGCTCATCGCGCCGGCGATGCCGCGGCGCGCGGCGGCCAGCGGCTCGGGGCCGGGGTTCTCGATCCGGTTCATCTATGCGAACGATTGGAAACTATCATCGTGCCAAAGGGTTTAAGCTGCATATTCTGACGCCATATCGGATTTGCGGCACCGTCAACCCACCCCAAAGGAGCACGCCAATGGCCAAGACCAAGTCGAAAAGCAAGCCCGTCGTCCCCGCCGCCACCTCGCCGCGCGTCGACATCGGGATCAGCGCCGGCGACCGCAAGAAGATCGCCGAAGGCCTGTCGGCCTTCCTCGCCGACAGCTTCACCCTGTACCTGAAGACCCACAACTTCCACTGGAACGTGACCGGGCCGATGTTCAACTCGCTGCACTTGATGTTCGAAGGCCAGTACACCGAGGAATGGAACGCGCTGGACGAAGTCGCCGAGCGCATCCGCGCGCTGGGCTACAACACGCCGGGCTCGTATGCCGAGTTCATCGATCTGTCTTCGATCAAGGAAGAAACCGGCGCCGACGGCGTACCGGCGTGGCAGGGCATGATCCGGCAACTGGTGGCCGGCAACGAGGCCGTCTGCCGCACCGCGCGCAAGGTGCTGAAAACGGCCGACGACGCCGGCGACGATCCCAGCGTGGACCTGCTGACCCAGCGCCTGCAGGTGCACGAAAAGAACGCATGGATGCTGCGCTCGCTGCTGGAGTGACACCCCACCGTGCGGGAGCGGCGTAAGCCGCGACGGGGCTTTCTTCCCATGAAGGTCCTTTCGCGGCTCATACCGCTCCTACGGGAACTTCCCTTACGTTCCAGCACGCCCTCCCCCGACTGACCCGCCATGCCGGCGGGTTATCCTTTGCCGCATGACCGAAAGCCCCATCGACCCGCCGCCCGCGCAGCGTTTGCTGCGCGAGGTGTTCGGCTACGACGCCTTCCGCGGCCCGCAGCAGGCCATCGTCGAACACGTCGCCGCCGGCAACGACGCGCTGGTGCTGATGCCCACCGGCGGCGGCAAGTCGCTGTGCTACCAGGTGCCCGCGCTGCTGCACGACGGCTGCGGCATCGTGGTTTCGCCGCTGATCGCGCTGATGCAGGACCAGGTGGAAGCCCTGCGGCAACTGGGCGTGCGCGCCGAATTCCTCAATTCCACCCTCGACGCCGCCACCGCCGCCCGGGTCGAACGCGACCTGCTGGCCGGCGACATCGACCTGCTCTACGTCGCCCCGGAGCGCCTGCTGACCGCGCGTTTCCTGTCGCTGCTGGACCAGGCGAGGATCGCCCTGTTCGCCATCGACGAGGCCCATTGCGTCTCGCAATGGGGCCACGACTTCCGCCCCGAATACCGCGAACTGACCGTATTGCACGAACGCTGGCCCGATGTGCCGCGGATCGCCCTGACCGCGACCGCCGACCCGCCGACCCAGCGCGAGATCGCCGAACGCCTGCAACTGGAAGGCGCGCGGCGTTTCGTCAGTTCGTTCGACCGCCCCAACATCCGCTACCAGGTGGTGCAGAAGAACGACAGCCGCCGGCAACTGCTCGATTTCCTGCAGGGCCACCGCGACGAGGCCGGCATCGTCTACGCCATGTCGCGGCGCAAGGTCGAGGAAACCGCCGCGTTCCTGGCCGAAAAAGGCATCGCCGCCCTGCCCTACCACGCCGGCCTGCCGGCCGAGGTGCGCGCCGCCAACCAGCGCCGCTTCCTGCGCGAGGACGGCATCGTCATGGTCGCCACGATCGCCTTCGGCATGGGCATCGACAAGCCGGACGTGCGTTTCGTCGCCCACGTCGACCTGCCCAAGTCGCTGGAAGGCTACTACCAGGAAACCGGCCGCGCCGGGCGCGACGGCGAAGCCGCCGAAGCCTGGCTGTGCTACGGCCTGGGCGACGTGGTGCTGCTGAAGCAGATGATCGAACAAGGCGAGGCCGGCGAGGAGCGCAAGCGGCTGGAACGCGCCAAGCTGGACCAGTTGCTGGCCTACTGCGAGTCCACCGACTGCCGTCGCCGCGTCCTGCTGGCCGGCTTCGGCGAAACCTACCCTGCCGAGCACTGCGGCAACTGCGACAACTGCCTGCAGCCGGCCGAGACCTGGGACGCCACCATCGCCGCGCAGAAGGCGCTCAGTTGCGTCTACCGCAGCGGCCAGCGCTTCGGCGCCGCGCACCTGATCGACATCCTGCGCGGCAGCGACAACGAGAAGATCCGCCAGTTCGGCCACCAGCGGCTCAGTACCTACGGCATCGGCGCGGACCTGGACGCCAACGCCTGGCGCGGCGTGTTCCGGCAACTGGTCGCCGGCGGCCTGCTGGCGGTCGACGCCGAAGGCTACGGCGGCCTGCGCCTGACCGACGCCAGCCGCGACGTGCTCAAGGGCCAGCGCCAGATCACCCTGCGCAAACAGGCGCCGCGCCGCCGCGAACGCGACCGTCGCGACCGCCCCACCGGCCTGTCGGTGCCGCCGCAGCACCTGGCCCTGTTCAATGCCCTGCGCACGCTGCGCGCCGACCTGGCGCGCGAACAGAACCTGCCGCCGTTCATGATCCTGCACGACAGCACCCTGCGCGCCATCGCCGAACACCGCCCCGTCGAACCGGACCAGTTGGCCCGCATCAACGGCATCGGCGGCGGCAAACTGGCCCGCTACGGCGATCGCCTGCTGGAAACGGTACGCGAACACGCCCGATAGCCGGACCGGAAGTCTCCTTCCCCCCGCCCGCGGGAAGATGGAGACGCTCTGCGTTCGCGCGGGAATGGCCGGCAGGGAATCCTGGGTTCCATCCGGATCCGTGTCGGCGCCGACACAAAAATCCCGGGCGATCGACAGCCCGCATTCAATCTGTGCTTGCTAGCGTTGCAAGCATCATCCGTATGCTGCGCATCGACCATGAAGCCCAAGCACCTGCTGACGACCTGCCTGCTGATCGCCATTCCCGCACTGGCCCCCGCGCAATCGACTGCGGATACGGAAACTGACACCGCCAGCGCCGAGGCGCTGGACCTGAGCCTACCCAAATCGTCGACGATCTACGGCAACGACCCGCCCGGCACCTGGTACGGTGACACTTCCGGAGTGCCCGCGGCCACGGCGGAGACGCCGCGCAAGGCTTCCGCCTGCCCGACCGCGGCCAACGGCGAACCCAGCGAAATCACCGGCAGCGTCGCCGCCGGCGTCGGCTATTCCAGCCGCGGCGGCAACAGCAACTACCAGGCGGCGCGGGTCAACTACTGCAAGGAATACGCCACCGACGACGGCGACACCCGCGCGGTCAACGTCAGCATCAGCGTCGGCCAGTTCGACGGCCCGGACGGTCGCTACTACCGTGCCGCGCCGCCGCCGATGGGCGGCCCGCGGCGCTGATTTCTCAGAGCCTTGGCCTTTACCGGGCCGGCGAACCGGCACGGCAAGGTTTCTCCCCTATTACCAGCAATCCGCCAACGCGCCGTCGCTGTTCTTTACGCCGGCCTGAGTGATGCTCAGCGTACCGCACTTGTCGTTGGCCTGTGGGCCCGCGGGGGTCGCCGTGATGGTGAACGTGGATGCGTCGCCGAACGCACCGGCAGGCGTCAGGTTGTAACGCACGGTCGCGCCGCCTTCGCGCGGGGAAACGTTGGTCGGCAGGGTGAATCCCGCATAGGTGTTGTTGGCGGTGTAGAAACGCTCGGCCAGTCCGGCATATTCCACCAGATCGGCCTTGGCCTGCGCGCGGTACGAACGGCGCACGTACTCCGTGTACGACGGATAGGCAATGGCCGCCAGGATGGCGACCACCGCCACCACAATCATCAATTCGATCAGGGTGAAGCCACGCGCCTTGCCGTTGCCAGTCATGTTCGTCCTCATAATTTTCTCGCAACTCATCGCACCTGCCTCCACGACTGCCGTCCGCACGCTCTCGGCAGGTACATTGTCGGCGCACCCGGGGCCTGCACGGCCATATAGCAACCCGGCAACGGATTGCAATCGGGGTCACCGGCGACGCAAGGCGTCGCACGCGGCGTGGTCAGCACCGCCACGTCCTTGATCGGCGCGGAGGTAGCCGGATTGGTATCCAGTTTGATCGCACCGGTACCACTGCCGGGTTGAGTGCCGGTGGGCGAATCCAGCCGCACGTCGCTCAACGCGGCAGCGCCGGTGAAGGCATTCAGGCCATACAGCCAATTGTCTCCCGGCGTGGAGCAATCGTCGGAAGCACTGAGGCTAGGCTCGTACACAGGGAAGAACACCACACCGTTGGCGATGCTCGGATTGCCGACGAAGCGCTGGCCGCTTGGCAGATCGAGATACCAGCCATATTGGCCAGTTGCCGCGTTGCTGGTGGTTCCCAGGTAGGTATGCCCGCCAGACGTGAACTGCGACCCCGTGGATTGGCCGGTCAGGCCGGCGCGCGTCACCGTCGTCGTCGCCGGGGCAGCAATCGTGTCCGTGTCCAAGATGCCATACAGGGTTTCGGCATCGGCATCGGCCTGGTCGCCTACGAAGGAGAAACTGCCACTGCCGAAATACACGAATACGCCACCACCCAATCCGGGCGCTGCGGTCAAGCCGCCGAGGATAGCCTGGCGGTTGCCGCCGGCATCTTTGGCCACGAACAAGGGCTTGCCGCCACGATCCACGCTGCCGCTGCCGGTCAGGTCGAATTTCCAGATCGCGCCAGCCTGGTCCGCGGCATAGACCGTGTCCGCATAACCATCGCGTCCATCGACCGCTGGGCCACTATTGCCGAGATACTGACGGTCGAGCACTGAAATGTTGCCCAACCCATTGTAACTAGTAGCAACCGGGTTCTCTGCTGCAGTGATGGTCTGCACGGCGCCGGAGCCCGCATCCACTACGAATAGCGTCGCGCTCTGCGCAGCGCTGTTGTAGCCATTGCCGAAGATTACCTTCCAACTGACCGTGCCGCCCGCGGCATTCTTGACCGGCACGATCACCGGCTTGCCCAGCACGTAGCCCATGCTGCTGGCGTGGGAGCCAACCAGGTTGTTGACTTCCCACAGCAGCGAGGGACTGCTCGGGTTGGTGACGTCCAGTGCGAACACGCTCTTGCCACCCGCGCCGGAGGTGCCGACCGCGATGGTCTTCCATGCACCGCCGATCCGGACGTCGCCCACGGTGACCGGCCCGTCGACGAAGTAGCGGTGCTGGAACTTCTGGTCATCCTCGTCGGCTGCATTATATGGATAAAGCAGATTGCCCATGTGCCCCACCGATGTCGCCGGGATGTAGGCATACACTTCCTTGCCGCCTGCGCTGGTTTCCCGCCCGTCGAAGACATGGAACATGCCGTCGTTGGCGCCCACGAAGACCAGCGGCCGGTTAGTGGCCTTCTTGTTGGCCAGGTAAGCGGTGTAGGACGAATCCAGCCAGGCATAGCCGTAGTCGTCCGTCGGGATGGATACCACCGGCGAAGAGTTGACGATATCGCCCAACACCTTGGTCCGCGTGCGCAGGCTGGACAGGGTCTGGTCGCCGCGCAGGTAGCTCACCGCATTGGCGACGCTGGCCAGGGACGCCAGTTCGGATACTGAGCACACCGCCAGCGGATCGCTGCCGTCGCACACTTGGTCCAATGTAGTGATGTTGGCGGTATCGAAATCCTGAGCCACGACACTGCTACCGCTGACCGCACCGAACTGGATGTCGCGATCGCCGGGAGCCGGCATGCGGTCGTTCGCCTCCCACCGTTCCGTCTCCGTCACGGTGGTCACGGTCTGTCCGCTGACGACGGTACTGGTGGTGGACAAAGTGTACGCGGTCAGTTCGCCGTACCAGTCCGTGCCGTTGTTAGTCGCTACATAACCCGGTTCCACGCTCATCGAACCGCTGCCGATTCGCGATCCTTTCACGCCGATGGTTCCCGCCAGGGTGGCGCCCTCCCCCACGCTGGCAAGGATCCGACGCATGGCCGCAGTGACGGCGGCCGGCGACTGGGCGTTGATGAACTCGCCGCGGGAGTTCAGCGCCGCGTGCCAGATGTCGTCCACGTTCGCGGGATTCAGGTTCATCGTACCGGTCGCCGCCCAGGACGGCGGGTTGGCATAAGGATCGGCCGTGGCTGCGGCATTCACATCGTAGATTGCGCCGCGGGCGCCCAGCGTGACGCCGTAAAAATTCATGTGCAGGTTGGCGTTGCAGTCCGTGCCGTTCGCTGGCGTACCGCTGCACTCCGAGGGTACCGGCACCTTGCCAGCTGGCAGGTCCGACCTGAGGTTGGTGACGTAACCGTACATGGCGTAGTCGGCGATCGTGTTGCTCGAAACCACGCCGCCGCCATACGGAGCGGGATAGCTGCCATCCACATTGCCCACATTGAGAATGCCGGTCAAACCGGAGTTATCGTCGTTCGTGTAGCCATCAGTGAACAGCATGCCGGCATTCTTCTGGCACTGCAGTTTGATCGGTGCACCGGAATCGGTACGCGTGAACTGCTTGACCATGTAGGCGGTGGCTCGCCGCGTCGGCGTGTTACCCGATGCGTTCAGGTTGCGCATGGTCGTGTAGAGCGCATTCTTGTCAGCCTGCACGTCCATGTCGCGCATCGTGACATTGCCCGAAGGCGGTGCGGGATTGATCGTGAAATACCCTACCCGCATGTTGTTGACGTTCGACAGCGAGTGCGTCATCGCCGCGATCATGGAACGGTTGCGGTTACCGTAGTACGTCCACCAGTTGGCGAAGTTCTGCACCGCCGCGGCGCCGTCAGTAGTGAAATTCGATTCGATGTAGTCGTACCGGTACATGTCGGCGTTGAGCGGTCCGGCACCCTTGACCAGGACACGTTTGCTTGTGTCGAATCCCGGCGGCGGCGTGGCGGTCAGGCTCAGATACACCCGCGCCGGGTAGTAACGGAACTGGATGCTGCAGCTTTGCGTCAGTTGCTTTTCGGTCGCGTACTGCACCCAGCTATTGGTCGTAGTAGAACTGCCGGGAGCACGGTTGCAGGTATTGTTGTTGTAGACCCAAGTACCCGCAGGAACCACCTTGCCGCTGGGCCAAGTTTCCGTGGTAGTGAGATAGGTGGTGAAATTGAATGTCGTGAACGGAGTGGCCGCACCATAGCCCGCGCCTCTGGGATCCTCGGCCGCAGCCGCTGGATTCACATCTGCCTCCGGCACGCCGGTCGACGTCATCCAGGGCGTGTAGATTGTGGCCGGATCGAAGAAAGCGCGGTTGTACTCCGGCGATCGCAATGCACCGTAGTAATCGGCGTTGTAACCACCGTCCATGTGCTTGGAAACCGAGGTGCCGGACTCCAAAGGGTTTCCTGCCGCATCGAAGAAACTGCTGGTGCTGGAATTGAAATGACCAACACCATCCGACGTCCGGAATAGCGTCTCGTCGGTACTCATGGAACCCGAGTTGTCGACGCCCATAATGAAAGCCGGCGCCACCTGCGAGACGATGTTCATCGGCGCCTGCGCCAGTTCCGGCGCCGTGGACCAAGTTACGGCCTTCGCCAGGTACAGTCCGCCGCCCGCCAAAGCTGCCAGCGCGGCGGAAACGGCTATCAAGGAAGTGCGGCGGGTAGCCATCACGACACCTCAGGGAATGAAAATGGTGTCCACCGCCGCATCGGCGGTGGGATTGTCTTCATCGTTCACCGCGTACACGGTGACCTGGTAGACCTGATTCGGGTCTTCGCTGATGGGTTTCCCCATGTCCAGGCTGGCGTATCCGGAAATGCACTGACCGATGGAGCGCGCATTGACCGCCGGATCCGGCGTCGACGGCAGCGCCTGGTCCTGCGCCCACTCGCTGGCGTCCCACTCGTTGGTGCAGATCGTGTCGATGTCCACCGCCGTGCAGTCGGCCGCCGGCGTTTCGCGGTTGACCTGCGCCTCGATGAAGCATTCGGTGCGGCGCGCGCTAGCCTCGGCGTTCTGGAACGCCACGTTTGTATTGCGGTAGTTGGCCGACATTTTTTCCTGCAATACCGACACCTGCATGCCGACGATGCCCATCAAGGCCAGCAGGATCAGGATGACCAGCGCGACGTACAACGCCGCACCGCGCTGGGAAGCGACGGTAGCGAAGGACGGCGCGCTTCTTGACGGCATGTTTCTGCGACGCGACATGTGCGGTGTCTCCGGATCAGTTGCCGTACAGGCGATTGCGTAATGCGACGGTCGCCTCGTAGCTGGCGCGGAAGCGCGCATCCGACGGCAGCGTGAACTGCACGCCCAGCGCATGCGGCGCGTTGGCGTCCTCGGCCCTGGCCGACGCCGCCCGGTCCGGGCTGCTGGCCAGCAGGCCGACCTGTATCTGGCCGACGCGACGCCAATTGGTTTCGGTGATGCCCAGCGTGGCGGCCGTGTCCGAACGGGTGATGTTGCCGGTCAGCGCATCGACGGTCCCCGCATCCATCCCATACAGGAACTGCAGGCTCTCGATGCCTTCGACCAGCTCCTCGGCGGTGGCGCCGGCGCCGTTGAAGCGCGCCCGGAACAGTGCCGGTACGCCGCGGTTGGTCATGGCCACGTAATAGACCAACGCCTCGGCGCGATAGAGCATGGCGGTGCCGGCAGGCTTGGTGGTATAGCGGCCGAAGTTGGTGGTGAAGCCCGCTGCATCGAGGGCGTTGAGGCCACCGGCCGCAGTGACCGTGCCCGTCCCCGTTCCCTGGAACACGTCCGCGAAGGTGCAATCGCCCAGTCCGAACAGGACCGGCGTGGTGACGCCGCCTTGTTGCAGCACGCTCCACCTGCTGGAATCCACCGTCACGGTATTGGCCGAAATGGCGGTGACGGGCGCCCCGTCCGGGCTGAGGAAGCGCAACTCCACGATGTCGCTGCCCGGCCGCGGGTTCAGGTTGCTGATATAGGCCGGTAGCGCAGGACTCCATCCGGCTGCGGGCGCATCCAGGTCGACCGTGTTGTCGGGACCGGTGCTGGTGGCGTCGTATCCCTGAAGGGATCGCGCGAAATCCAGTTGCGGATAAGTGGCTGCGTTCAAGTCAGAACTCAGCTTGTCGGTCTGCTGCAGCCTCGATTGGTCGTTGATGCAACCGAAGTGCCCGACCATGCGCAGGTCGCGCTGCAGGTAGTCCATTGCAAACCGACCATTCTCCTGCGTGCGCGACAGGCCTTCGGACAACTGGTAGGCCGTGCGCGAGGCGCCGAAGATCTGGACCACGCCCAGTATCAGCAGCAAGCCGATCAGCATGGCGATCATCAGTTCGATCAGTGACAGGCCAGCCGCGGAGCGCTTGCTTGCGAGGCGGTTCACAGGCGCGTCCCCAGGCTGATCTTGCCGGTTTCAAAATCGCCCGACTTGCGATCGGCGTCGGCTTCCCAGCGTTGGTCGCCCCAGGTCAGGTTCACCGTGGCCACACCATCGTTGTAGGTGACGTTGGCCGCCGCGTCGGCGCCCAATGCCGCCCGCACCTGGCACTGCCAGCGCTCGACGTTGTTGGCGATGCTGGCATCGGTGCCTGTCGGGAAATCGCAGTCCGTGGTCGCGCTGCCGCCCGTAAAGGTGGCTGTGGTGTAATTGGCCGCATACAGGCGATTGGAACGCATCAGGTCCAGCAGATCGTAGGCTAGGTTGACCGCCTGGGTGCGCTGGTTGGAGCTTTGCGCGAAGCGCACGCTCATGGTCTGCATCAGCGCGAAGCCCAGCAGGCCGACGCCCAGCACCAGGATGGCGATCATCACTTCGATCAAGGTGAAGCCGGACGGACGCGACAGGCTGATCCGCCCGCGCTTTCGGGGAATGCGCTTCATGGGCAACTGCTCCGTTGTACCCGCACCTGGCCGACTACGCCGATCGTCAACGTCCTGACGAACTCCAGTCCGGCGGGACAGGTATCCGGCTTGAGGACAAGGTGCCTGGGGCCTGAAGGCAATAGTCCCCCTGCACTGCCGCGGGCGCTCATGCGGCCCCGTCGATCGAAGCTGATGGAAGCCGCGGCCGGAATGTCCATCTGCACCTTCGCCTTGGGCTGGGTGTAGCGGACGATGGTGTCCGTGCTTTCGTACGTACCGATGCCGGCATTGCCCACGTCGGTCCAGACCATCCAGCCATCGTTCCAGTCGCCGCTGTCGCAGCCGGCGCCGTTCGTGCTGGCGCAGACGCCGCTGCTGTTGGTGCTGCGGATAGCTTCGGTGCGGGCCAGGGCCAGCGAAGCCAGCAATTCGTTGGTCGCCGTCGCCACGCGGTTGCTGCGCAGCGTGTTCTGGAAACTGGGCGCCGCGAGCGCGACCAGGATCGCCAGCACCGCCAGCGCCACCATCAGCTCGATCAGCGTGAATCCCGCGGTGCTTGCGCGCGACATCGGTCCACCCTTCTCAGGAATTCCCCAGCCGGCAAGCTAGGCATCCGGGCCCGCCAGCGCAAGCCGGGCGGGGACAAACGGCCAATCTGGCCGGACAGGCGTCCACATCCGAGACGGCGGGCCGGGAATTGCCGGAACCATGTCACATTCAGCGTGCCGCTATCGCGGCAGCGGCAGGACGATCCGGCAGCGGTATCGGCCCTCCTCCCATTCGCCATCCAGCCGGGCGCGAGGACCGAAGGCGTAGCTCAGCCGCCAGGCGATGCTGCGCTGGGCATGGCCGGCGCCGGATTGCAGCGTCGCCACTTCCGGCCGCGTGGCCGGCGCGGGGTTTTCGATGCGGATGCGCAGTTCGTCGGCGTCGGCCTGCAATTCCAGTTCCACGCAGCCGCCTTCGGGCAAGCGCGAGATGCCGTGCAACACCGCATTCTCGACCAGCGGTTGCAGCACCAGACGCGGCATCGGCAACGACCACGGCAGCGGCTCGTGCAGACGCCAGTCGATGCGCAGGCGTTCCTCGCCCAGGCGCAGCGATTCGATGGCCAGATAGCGGCGCGCTAGTTCGACTTCCTGCTGCAGGGTGGAACCACCCTCGCCTGCGCCCAGCGCCGCGCGGAACAGGTCCGATAGGTCCAGCACCGCCTGTTCGGCGACCAGCGGGTCGCGCCGCACCAGCCCGGCGATCAGGTTCATGCTGTTGAACAGGAAGTGCGGGCGGATGCGCGCCTGCAAGGCGTCTGCCTCCGCGCGCGCATTAGCGTTGACCTGCGCGGCCCAGCGGTCGCTGACGTAGAAATAGCGCAAGGCCAGGGCGACGATCAGCACGGCGACCGCGGCGCTGCCCAGCGAGAAGCGCCAAAAACCCACGCCGAACGGCATCGGTCCGGCCGCGGCGTACAGCGCATAGACCACGCCGGCGGCGAACACCACCATCGCCGCGGTCGTCGCCAGCGCCAGCACGCCGCCCAGCCGCACCGGCAGTCGCGAAATCCACTGCCGCGACAGGCACAGCATGGCCGTCACCGCCGCCGCCAGCCACAGCGCAAAGGCGCTGGCCGAAAGGAATTGCGCCGGCGTCATCCGCCGCCCGCCATCCGGCACCAGCGCCAGCAGCACCACGACTAGTTCCGCCAACCCCAGCATCACCAGGATGCGCGGGCTGCGGCAAAAATCGGGCAGCCAAGGTTCGGGGGAATGGGTGGCGGGCATCAGCGTCAGCGGAAAAGGCCGCTATCGCCCGCCATCGCCGCTTGCGCGGAAACGGTGGGCAGGAAGCGAATCAAGCCACGACCCGGTAGCACGGCTTGTACTCGCCGGCGATCTTCATGCGGCGCTGCTTGACGAAGGCGCGCAGCAGCGCGTCCAGCGCCTGCATCATGTCGGCGTCGCCGTGGATCTCGAACGGACCGTGCTGTTCGATCCGGCGCATGCCGTCCTCCTTGACGTTGCCGGCGACGATGCCCGAGAACGCGCGGCGCAGGTCGGCGGCCAGCGCCGACGCGGGGCGGCCATGGTATAGGTCCAGCGCGGCCATCGCTTCGTGGCTGGGCACGAACGGGCGCTGGAATTCCAGCGGCACGTCGATGGCCCAGTTGAAGAAGAACGAATCCTTCTGCGCGATGCGCCATTCGCGCACCTTGCGGATGCCGGCGATCATCTTCTTCGCCGCCGCCTGTGGATCGCCTATGACGATCTCGTAGCGCGATGCCGCAGCGTCGCCCAGGGTCAGGCGGATGAACTTGTCGATCTGTTCGAAGTACGGCGCGGCGATGGTCGGGCCGGTCAGGATCAGCGGGAACGGCAGGCCGGCGTTTTCCTCGCGCAACAGGATGCCGAGCAGATACAGGATTTCCTCGGCGGTGCCGACGCCACCCGGGAATACGATGATGCCGTGGCCGATGCGGACGAAAGCCTCCAGGCGCTTCTCGATGTCGGGCATGATGACCAGGTGGTTAACGATGGGGTTGGGCGATTCAGCGGCAATGATGCCCGGCTCGGTGATGCCGATGTAGCGGGTGTGGTCGCGACGCTGCTTGGCATGGGCAATCGTCGCGCCCTTCATCGGCCCCTTCATCGCGCCGGGGCCGCAGCCGGTGCAGATATCCAGGCCGCGCAAACCCAGTTCGTAACCCACCTGCTTGGTGTAGTTGTATTCGTCGCGGCTGATCGAATGCCCGCCCCAGCACACCACCAGGCTGGGCTCGCCTGGTTGTAGGATGCGCGCGTTGCGCAGCAGGCCGAACACCGCGTTGGTGATGCCGGCGGAGGATTCCAGGTCGGCTACGTATTCCGGCCCCATCTCGATCGCGGTCCAGGCCAGGTCGCGGACCACGGCGAACAGCAGTTCGGCGACGCCGCGGATAATCTCGCCGTCGACGAAGGCCATCGCCGGCGCGTTGACCAGGTCGATGCGCACGCCGCGGTCCTGCTGCTGCACCTGGATGTCGAAGCCCGGGTACAGGTCGCGCGCGGCGCGCGGGTCGTCGCTGGCGCTGCCGCTGGTCAGCACCGCCAGCGCGCAGCGCCGCAGCAATTCGTGCATGCCGCCGCTGGAAGCGTCGCGCAGCCGGGCGACCTCGGCGCGGGAGAGCACGTCCAGCCCGCCGCTCGGGTAGATCCGCGCGTTCTGCACCGGCAGCGCCCTCGATGCCGCATCGTCCATCGTTGCTCCTTTCTTCGCATTTCCGTGACGCGCGACTTTATCCCTCCGCGCGCGAAAAGGAAAACGGCCGGGTCGCCCCGGCCGTTTCCGGCATTGCCGATGTCGCGGCGGATCAGAACTCGTACTTCAGGCCGGCCTGCAGCGACCATTGCGAGACGCCGACGTTGAAGCCGTCGGCATCGTTGTTGGCCACGGTCGGATCGCTGGTGTAGCTGTAGTTGTAGACGTACTTGCCGTCGTGGATACCCACTAGGCCGGCACTGCTGGCGTCGGCGTAGAAACCGTAGTCGTAGATGCGACCCCATTTCTTGTTGATCAGGTTGCCGACGTTCTGGATGTCCAGCCAGATCTGCGACTTGTGGCCCTTGAAGAAGCCCGGCAACTGCTGGCTGATGCGCACGTCGAAGGTGTTGACGAAACCGGTGCGGAAGGCATTGGCCGGAGCGTAGGTGCCGGCGTACTTCTTCACTTCCGGGTGCTTGTCCAACCACGCGAAGAATGCGTCTTCCGCTGCCTGGTTCGGAGTATAGACACCAGCGGCGTTGAGCGTTCCGAACAGCACGTCGCCGCGGCCGGACGGGATGTACAACAGATCCTGGTACGCCTTGTTGTCGCCGTTGGCGTCGTTGTAGAAAACGTAGCTGAAGGGGCGGCCACTGCGGCCTTCGTAGACCAGGCCCACGCGGGTTTCGTAGTCGCCGAAGAACTTGTGCTTCCAGTCCAGCGAGCCGGAGATGCGGTCCTTGATCGCGTAACGCGCATTCTTGGCGATGTTCTCGCCTGTGTTGAAGCTGTACTGGTAGCCGAAACCGGAACTGGCGGTGGAACTGGTCAGCGAGCCGACTTCGGTGGCGTGGGTGTAGGTGTAGCCCAGGGTCCACGCCCAGTCGCTGTCGGCGCTGAACGGCTTGCTCAGGCTGAAGGTGTACTGCTGGCTCGCGCCCTTGTTGGTGTTCTTGATCAGGTAAACGTCGGTGAAGCGGTTGTCGAGGTACTGGGTGCTGCCATTGCCCCAGCGGTTGTCGCTGGCCGTCCATGCGCGTCCGGTGGCCGCCGGGTTCCAGTACAGCACGCGGCCGTCCGGGCCCAGGAAGCCGTCGCCCATGTTGATGTAGTCGTAATACAGGCCGGTCTTGACGCTGGTCAGCAGCGCCTCGGCCGACGCGACGATGCCGTACCACGGCAGTTCCGCCTCGTACGCCAGGTTGGCCTTCCAGATCGACGGCAGGTCGAAGTCGTGGTCGGTCAGGTTGACCACCATCTTCGGCGCGGTGCCGTTGGTCGCCTGGGTGCTGCCGTCGCCGTCGAACGGCACGCCGTTGTATGCGCTCAAGGTGTACTGGTAATAGGCGTAGCCGGTGTTGGCGTAGCTGTTGCCGATCCACACCTGCGGCGCGTCGCCCTGGAACAGGCCGACGCCGCCGCGCAACTGCGACGGACGCTCGCTGTCGAAGGTGTAGTTGAAGCCGAAGCGCGGCTGGATCAGGAAATCGCCGCTCATCACCTGGCTATTGTTGTAGCCGAACACCTCCTCGGCCACCTGGTTGTAGCGCGGCGCCGGGCTGGTGTCCGGCCTGTCGGCGCGCACGCCGAAGGTCAGGGTCAGGTTCGGGGTGGCGTACCAGGTGTCCTGCACGAACAGGCCGAGGTTGTCGTTCTTGTAGTCGGCCGCGAACGAACCCGGGGTCTGCTCGGCGCGATAGTTGTACGTGGCCCACTGGCCGTTGGCGAAGTTGGTCAGCGGGTGGTTGCCGCTGGTGTCGGCGGCGCCGGCCCAGAAGGTGTAGACGCCATAGCTCTGGGCGCTGTACAGGTTGTAGATGTCGTTGGTGCTGTACTGGAAACCGACCTTGAGATCGTGGTCGCCCAGGGTCCAGGTGGCCGCGCCGAAATAGTCCTGAGTCTTGGTTTCGAGGATGTTGCCCTGCGAATTGACCTCGGTGCCCAGGTACAGAGAGTCGCCGGACGGCGCGGCTTCGGTGCCGCCGAACAGGATCTGGATGCTCGGCGCGTTGGTCGGCGTTTCGCGCACCGCCGAGTAATCGCGGTAGCTGGCCTTGAATTCAGTGCTGAAGTTATCGGTCCAGTCGCTGAACACCTGGGCGACGTAGCTCTCCACGCTCTTTACGTGCTGGTACCAGTACGAACTTAGCGACACCGCGCTGCTGGTCATGCCGTTGATGCGCAGTTTGTTCTGGTCAAGCTTGCTGTAGCGGAAGCTGGCGCGGTGGGCGTCGCTGATGTTCCAGTCCAGCTTGACCGCGTATTCCTCCAGCTCGGTGTTGGCGTCGCTGGTCAACTCGCCGGCATTGATGCCGTACGTGCTGGCGATCTGCTGCGCCAGGGCAACGTCGGCCTCGGTGATGTGGCCGGCGGTGGTCTTGCCCAGCGCGGTGGCGCTCAGGTCGGTGCCCGGCGCTTCCTGCTTGTACTTCTCGTAGTTGGCGAAGAAGAACAGCTTGTCCTTCACCAGCGGGCCGCCAAAGGTGGCGCCGTAGGTGGTTTCCTTGTCGAAACCGCTGAACTTGCTGCCATCGCCGCTGGCGCCATAGGCCGGCGGGTTCTTGCCGAACCAGTCGCCATCGCGCATGTTGCCGTAGATCGAGCCATGGAATTCGTTGGTGCCGGACTTGGTGACGGCGTTGACGTTGGCGCCGGCCGCGCCGGCGATGGTCACGTCGTAGTTGGACAGGTTGATGTCGATCGCCTCGATGGCTTCCATGCTCACCGGCTGGCGCTTGGTGGTCATGTTGTTGCCTTCCAGGCCGAAGGTGTCGCTGGCCGAGACGCCGTCGATGCTGACCGAGTTGTAGCGCGGGTTCTGGCCGCCGGCGGAAATGGTGCCCGAGGCGCGGTCGACGAAGGCCACGCGCGGATCAAGGCGCATGTAGTCCTGGATGTTGCCGTTGATCGACGGCAGCGCGCGGATGGCCTGCTGGTCGACGCTGGTGCCCGAGCCCATCTTGGTGGCGCTGAACACCGACGAGCCGCCGGACACGCCGACCGCGGTCACGGTTTGGAGGGTGGTCAGGTCGCCCCTCAGCGCCGCGTTGACCGTGTTGACCTTGTTGAGGTCGAGGTAGATGCCATCCTCGGTATCGGTGCCCGCGCCCGACTTGGTCACGTTGATGGTATAGGGACCACCGACGCGCAGGCCGCGGGCGCTGTAGCGGCCGTTGGCATCGGTGAAGGCGCGGCTGACCGTACCGGATTCGACGTGGGTAATCGTCACTTCGGCGCCGGCGACCGGGGCGCCGCTGGCGTCGGTGACCAGACCGCCGACGCCGGCTGAGGTGCTCTGCGCGAACGCAGGCGCGGCGGCCAGCGCGGCCACGAGGCCGAGGGTGAGTTTGGACATCCGGTAATTGCGGGACTGCTTCATGGGTGATGGCCTCGATTGCGGGTTGGCGATGGCGAATCCGAAAACGACCGACTGCGTCACGAAATGGCTGGCGCGATGGCAGGACGGGAAAATGCGGACCCCCCGCGATGGCTGCAGCCATGCCGCGGAGGTTAACGTCAGGTTAACACGTTAAGGCCACTTTGTGACCGCGACATGACAAATTTTCCCGCATCGCAACATGCGCATCCCATTGATCCTTAATGGTTTTGAGAGACGGCGGCGAAAACCGCGGTAAGTACTTGAACAATCTGCCGCACAGCGCTTGTTGTCGTACGCGCGCTTACGGGGAAGGCGACAACCTCAGGTAGGCATTGATGCCGTCCAGCAGCATCTGCACCGAAATGGCGACCAGCAGCATGCCCATCAGCCGCTCGACCGCGGTCAGCACCCGGCGACCCAGCCATCTGTACAGCACGGTGGCACTGAACAGGATCGCCGCAGTGCCGGCCCAGGCCAGCAGCAGGGCCAGGCTCCAGTCGCCTAGGCGCTGCGGCTCGTTGCTGCCCATCAGCATCACCGCGGCCATGCCGGACGGGCCGGCGACCAGCGGGATGGCCAGCGGCACGATGAACGGCTCGCCGCCGGGGATTTCGCCCATCAGTCCCTCGGGCTTGGGGAAGATCATGCGGATGCCGATCAGGAACAGGACGATGCCGCCGGCGATCTGCACCGATTCCTGGCGCAGGTGCATGACGCTGAGGAAATATTGGCCGCCCCACAGGAACGCCATCAGCACCGCCAGCGCGATGACCATTTCGCGCGCCAGCACCATGCGCTGCCGCGCCGGCGGCAGCGGCTTGAGCACGCTGAGGAAGATGGGGATGTTGCCCAGCGGGTCCAGGATCAGGAACAGCAGCAGGGCGGCGGAAAGGATGGTCATGCGTGCGTCCGGCCTTGCGGCGGTGCGCGCCAGACGCGGCCGCGATGCGCCGCGCCGGCCGGCGACAGCAGTTGCACGCAGGCCTGGGCGTAGTCGGCGGGATCGTGCGCATCGCCGTCGCCCTCGTCGGCGTAGACCTTCGCCCGCAACGGCGTGCGCATCGGCCCCGGCTGCAATGCGGAAACGCGCACGGGGGTATTCGCCAGCTCCGCCGCCAGCATGCCGACCAACGCGGACAGCCCGTGCTGGGCGACGCCGTAGCCGCCCCAGTACGCTTGCGCGGTCCGCGTCGGATCGTCCAGCGCGAACACCACCGCCGAATCCGGCGCCTGCTTCAGCAACGGCAGGCAGGCCTGGGTGAGCCACCACGGCGCGGTCAGGTTGACGTGGATGGCGCGGGCGAAGACGGCCGGGTCGGTGTGCTCCAGCGGGGTCAGGCCGCGGAATTCGGCGGCGCAGTGCAGGACGCCGTCGAGGCGGCCGCATTCGACGCTAATGCGCTGCGCCAGTTCGGCGTAGTCGTCGGGCGAAGCGCCTTCCAGGTCCAGCGGATACAACAGCGGCTCGGCGCCGGCGCGCGCGCAGTCGTCGTAGACGCGGTTCAACTTCGGCAGTTTGCGGCCCAGCAGCACGACGGCGGCCCCGGCTTGCGCGCAGGCCGGCGCGGCGGCGGCGCCGAGGCCGCCGCAAGCGCCGCTGACCAGCACCACGCGGCCGGCCAGCGCGCCGGGGGCGGCGGCAACGGGCAGCGCAACCAGGCTCACTGCGCCGACGCCTCGGCGATGATGCGCGGCAGTTCGCCCGATTCCAGCAGTTCCAGAGTGATGTCGCAGCCGCCGATCAGTTCGCCGTGGATGAACAATTGCGGGAAGGTCGGCCAGTTCGAATAGCGCGGCAGGTTGGCGCGGATCTCGGGCTCTTCCAGCACGTTGACGGTGAACAACCTGTCGGCGCCGGCCAGCCCCGAAGCGGCCTGCTCCAGCGCCCGCACCGCGCGGCTGGAATAGCCGCACATCGGGAACTGCGGCGTGCCCTTCATGAACAGCACGATCGGCCGGCTGTCGACGATGGCCTGGATGCGCTCCGCCGCCGGCTGTGTCTTCTTCTCGGTCATGGCCGTATCCCGCCGCTAAACTGGCGTCATTGTAACCAAGGAACCGCGATGGCCCTCGAACTGCCCGCTCTGCCCTTCGACCGCGCCGCGCTGGCGCCGCATGTTTCCGCCGAGGCCATCGACCATCGCCGCGACTGCCACAAGGCCTGCATCGACCGCCTCAACACGCTGACCGAAGGCACCGCGCTCGACGACCTGCCGCTGGAAAGGATCGTGCGCACGGCGCAGGGATCGACGTTCGACCATGCCGCGCAGGCCTGGAACCTCGCGTTCCACTGGAACTGCCTGAAGCCCGGCGGCGGCCAGCCGAGCGGCCGACTGGCCGCGACGATCGACGCGGACTTCGGCGACCTTGCGCGTTTCAGGGAGGACTTCGGCAAACTCGCGCTGGGCCTCTTCGGCTCCGGTTGGGCCTGGCTGGTGCAGCGCGCGGACGGTCGTCTGGGCCTGGTCGCCACGCCGAACGCCGGTACGCCGATCAACGGGAGCGACCGGCCGCTGCTGGCCCTGGACGTATGGGAACACGCGTACTACACCGATCACCGCAATGCGCGGGCGGACTACATCGAAGCGTTCTGGCGCGTGGCGAACTGGGATTTCGTCGCGTCGAACCTGGCATGAATCCCGTAGGAGCGGCGTGAGCCGCGAAGGGCTTTCCCAAGAAAGCCTCATCGCGGTTCACGCCGTTCCTACGAAGACGAAAGGCGTTCGATGACGGGCGCGACTTGCGCCTCGCGGTCCAGCGCCGCACCGACGCGCTGCAATGCGGCGGCGAGTTCGGCCGTCGTGTCCGCGCGCAGCGTCGCATGCCCGACCTTGCGCCCGGCGCGCGGCTGCTTGCCGTAGTCGTGCCAGTGGCCGGCGGCTTCGGCCAGCACCGCGTCGCGCGCCGGCAGTTCGCCGATCCAGTTGAGCATGCAGGCGTGGCCCAGCATGCGGGTCGAACCCAGCGGCAAGCCCAGCACCGCGCGCAAGTGGTTCTCGAACTGCGAAGTCTCCGCGCCCTCGATGGTCCAGTGCCCGGAGTTGTGCACGCGTGGCGCCATTTCGTTGGCCAAGAGCTGGCCGTCCTTGACGAACAATTCGAGCGCGAACGCGCCGACGTAATCCAGCGCTTCGGCCAGCCTGCGCGCGTGCGCGACCGCCGCCTCGGCCAGCGCCGCGTCGATGGCCGCCGGCGCCAGGCTCGTCGACAGCACGCCGTCGACGTGCCGGTTCTCGGTCAACGGCCAGGCGCGGAACCCGCCGTCGCGGCCGCGCACCGCGACCACCGAAACCTCGTGCTGGAACGGGATGAAGGCCTCGACGATCAGGCCGACGCTCGCCGCCTGCGCGCCCAGCGCCTCCCAGGCCGCGTCGATGTCGGCCCGGGCCTTGATGCGGAACTGGCCCTTGCCGTCGTAACCGAGCCGGCGCGTCTTGAGGATGCACGGCGTCCCGATCAGCGCGATCTGGATGTCCAGTTCCTCGCGCGAGGACACCGCGGCGAATTCGCCCACCGGGATGCCCAGTTCGCGGAACAGGCTCTTTTCGACCAGCCGGTCCTGGGCGACGCCCAGCGCGCGCGGGTTGGGGAACACCGGCACGCGCTGCGCCAGCCATTCGGCGCTTTCGGCC
This sequence comes from Pseudoxanthomonas sp., assembly GCA_047601245.1. Taxonomy (GTDB): domain Bacteria; phylum Pseudomonadota; class Gammaproteobacteria; order Xanthomonadales; family Xanthomonadaceae; genus Pseudoxanthomonas_A. The sequence goes on along the minus strand of JASGJU010000002.1, from coordinate 450,772 downwards.
GGGACGTTCTCGAAATCGAAGGTGGCGACGTCGATCTTCGACGCGAATTCGGCCAGCGCCTTGTCGTCGCGGTAGTCGCCGACCAGCAGCGGCGCGAACTGGCCGGCGCAGGCGTCGGCGACGGTGTCCATCACCAGGAAGCGCAGGCCCAGCGACGCGCCGGAAAGCGCGAGCATGCGGGCCAGTTGCCCGCCCCCCAGGATGCCGACAGTCGTCATGCGCAGTACCGCTCCAGTAACCCGTATCGCCCGCCATTGCAGACCCGCATGGCGCCAACTCCCCCTCTCCCGCTTGCGGGAGAGGGATGGGGAGAGGGAGACAGGCATGCGCGCAGCGCGTGCCTGTCGATGCCGACCGTAGTCATGCGCGCGGATCGTCGGCGGCGATGACGTCGTCGGTCTGGCGCTGGCGGAATTCGTCCAGCGACCTGGCGATGTCCGCATGGTCGTGCGCCAGCAGCGCGGCCGCGAACAGCGCCGCATTCGCCGCGCCGGCGTTGCCGATGGCGAAGGTCGCGACCGGGATCCCGGCCGGCATCTGCACGATCGACAGCAGCGAGTCCATCCCGTTCAGCGCCTTGCTCTGCACCGGCACGCCCAGCACCGGCACCGCGGTCTTCGCCGCCAGCATGCCCGGCAGGTGCGCCGCGCCGCCGGCGCCGGCGACGATGGCGCGCAGGCCGCGCGCGGCGGCGGTTTCGGCGTAGGAAAACAGCACGTCCGGCGTGCGGTGTGCGGACACGACCTTGACTTCGTAGGGCACGCCCAGCGCGTCCAGCTTCTGCGCGGCATGCTGCATCGTCTCCCAGTCCGAGCGGGAGCCCATCACGATGCCGACGAGGGGATTGGAGTGGTTGGCGGTCATTGGCCGTCGCCTGCCCTAAAGGGATATTCTACCCGCCTTCCCCCGCCGCACGAAGGCAATGGACCGCAAACTGCTCGACATCCTGTGCTGCCCGGTCTCGCGCCAGCCGCTGGCCCTGCTGGAACCGGCCGGACTGGAGGCGCTGAACCGCGCCATATCCGCCGACGCCGTCAAGCGCATCGACGACGCCCCGCAACGCGACGCGCTGCGCGAGGCGCTGGTGACCCGCGACCGCAAGACCGTCTACCGCGTCGACGACGGCATCCCGGTGCTGCTGGTCGAGGAAGGCATCGCCACCGCGCAGGTCGCGGACTTCCCGGCGAAGTGACGCCGATGCGCCACGACGACGGGATCGAACCGCCGCCGCCCGAGGCGATCCAGGCCAACGTCGCCGCGGCGCTGGCCGAGGACGTCGGCAGCGGCGACGTGACCGCCGCCCTGCTGCCGGACGCCGCCGACGCCGCCTACCTGCTGTGCAAGCAGGACTGCGTGGTCGCCGGGCGGCCGTGGTTCGACGCGACCCACCGCGCGCTGGATCCCGGCGTGGCCATCGACTGGCGCGTGCGCGAAGGCGAGCGCGTCGCCAAGGGCATGGTGCTGGCGACCCTGCAGGGCCGCGCGCGCGCGCTGGTCACCGCCGAGCGCACGGCGCTGAACTTCATGCAGACGCTGTCGGCGACCGCGACCCAAACCGCCGCCTGCGTCGACGCGGTGCGCGGGACCCAGGCGACCATCCTCGACACCCGCAAGACCCTGCCCGGCCTGCGCCTGGCGCAGAAATACGCGGTGCGCTGCGGCGGCGGCCGCAACCATCGCTTCGGCCTGTACGACGCGGTGATGCTGAAGGAAAACCACATCCGCGCCGCCGGCTCGCTGACCGCGGCGATCCGCGCCGCGCGCGCGGCGAAGCCGTCGCTGCCGCTGATCGTCGAGGTGGAAACCCTGGCGCAGCTCGAGGAAGCCCTGGCCGCCGGCTGCGAGCGCATCCTGATCGACGACTTCGACGCCGCCGCGCGCCGCGAAGCGGTGAAGATCGCCGCCGGCAGGATCCCGCTGGAGGTTTCCGGCGGCGTGACGCTGGAAACGCTGCGCGCCATCGCCGAGGATGGCGTGGACTTCATCTCCATCGGCAGCCTGACCAAGCACGTGCAGGCGATCGACCTGTCGATGAAGCTGGGCCCGCCGCCCGGCTTCGAACAGGCGCGATGACGCCGATCCTGCTGCTCATCGCGGCCATCGCCACGTTCGCCTACTGGAACGCCGCGCGCGCCGCCGCCGAACGCGCGACGCAACTGGGTCGCAACGCCTGCGAGGCCGCGGGCGTGCTGTGGCTGGACCAGAGCGTGCACGCGGACGGCCTCCGCGTGCGCCGCGACGGGAACGGACGGCTCGGCTTCGAGCGCACCTTCCGCTTCGAATACTCGTACGACGGCAGCGACCGCCACAGCGGCCGCCTGGTGTTGCGCGGCGACCGATTGGTGTCGTTCGTCGGGCCGGTAACGCCGACGGTGGCGCCGTTCGATCGCGCGACGCCGTAAGCGCGACCTTCGCGGGCGCGAGCCCGCCCGTTCCCGCAACCGGATCAGGAATGCCGCGCGTCGTCGTCCAGCGCCAGGCCGCCGCCGATTCCCATGCCCATGCCGGCGCCCATCGCGCCGCCGCCCATGCCGCCCATCCCGCCGCCCTTGCCGCCTCCGCCCTTCTCGCCATCTCCCTTGCCGCCGCCCTTGGAAGCGACCGCGCGGGCCGGGCCCTGCTTCGGGATGGAAAGTTCGGCTGAAATAGGATCGAGGTCGAGCACCTTGCGGATGAAGTCTCGCAACGAGATCACCAGTTCGTCGGTATGCGTGGCACGGCCGGCGACGAGATCGGCGGCGGCCTTCGTGGCGAGTCGCACCTGCTCCTCGGTGCCGAGCAGGATGATGTCGGACAACGCGGCCTCGACCGCATCGCGCGTGCGGCGCGCGCGGTCGTTGCCTTCGGCCGCGTCGATCGCGCCGGTTTCCGCGGCCTTCGATTTCAGGTCGCGCAGATGGGTGGGATCGACCGCGAGGTCGCCGGTGAAGGAACCGCCCAGCGTCTTGTAGGCGGCGATCAGCGTGCGCAGGCGCTCGTTGATCTGCCGGTTCTCGCGTTCGCGCCGCTGCTGGATGGTCTGCATCACCAGCATGCGGATGCCGACGCCGATCAGGGTGATGACGACCAGGCCGAACAGCGTCGTCAGGATGCCTTGCCACGAGCTGAAATCAAGATTGCGCATCCCAACGCGCCGTTACTTCACCACGCGCAGGAACGACGGCCGCTTGCCGGCCGCAGGCGCATCGTCCGGCGCCGGCGGATCGGGCGGCGTCGGATCGTCGTCGCCATCGGGGTTCGGAGCGGCGTTGACGTCTTCCGGCAGCGCCATGCCCTGCCCGGTTTCGCGCGAATAGATCGCCAGCACCGCCGGGATCGGCACCCGCACCGGGTAGCTGACGCCGCCGAAGCGCGCGCTGAAACTGACTTCGTCGTTGCCGATAACCAGGTGCGCCACCGCGCGCTGGGCGATGTTCAGCACGACCTTGCCTTCCTTGACCGCACTGGCCGGCACCTGCACGCCCGGCTGGGTCGCATCGACCAGCAGGTGCGGGGTCATGCCGTTGTCGGCGATCCATTCGGCCAGCGCCCGCAGCAGGTACGGACGATGGCTGGTCATGCGGGGTTGCGAATCGGTCATGGACTGGGGGTCAAGTCGTTCGCGGCGCGGACCGGGAAATCGGCGGCTGCATCGCCTGCGAAGAGTAAGGCAAGACGACTCCCTTCACCATTCACGACGCCGCAAGCACGACTCCACCCTTCACCGCCTCACGCCGGGATCTCGCGCAGCTTCTTTTCCTGATCGGTCAGGCTGCGGACGAAGCCCGGGTTGCGGAAGATGCGGTTGCCGTAGTCCTCGATCGCCTTGCCGTCCTTCGGCAGCGGGATGCCGAGGCTTTCCAGGCGCCAGATGATCGGGGCCATCGCGCAGTCGGCCAGGCTCATTTCCGGATTGAGGAAGAACTTGCTGGCCTTGAACAGCGGCACCGAGGCGGTCAGCAGTTCCTTCAGGCGCTTGCGCGCGGCTTCGGCCTGGGCCTTGTTGCCCAACTGGATGGCCTGCACCTGCGGCACCCAGTCGTGCTCGATGCGCAGCATCGCCAGGCGCAGGCGCGCGCGCGACAGCGGATCCACCGGCATCAGCGGCGGGTGCGGATAGCGCTCGTCCAGGTACTCGCTGACCACGCTGGCCGCGTACAGCACCAAGTCGCGCTCGACCAGGGTCGGCACCGAATGGTAGGGATTGAGGTCGATCAGGTCTTCGGGCGGATTCTGCGGATCCACTTCCACCAAGTCGTAGGTCACGCCCTTGGCGGACAACACCAGCCGCACGCGGTGGCACAACACGTCGTCGGTAGCGGAAAAAAGCGTCAGGGTGTTTCGCATACGTGGACTCGCAGCCATTCCGGCCCTCCACGGCCGGAATCCGCCGGCCGCATCGGCGCCGCCCGGCCCCTTGCCGGCGGTCGCCACGGTGGTGCTTCAGCGCATCAATGCACGTCGCGCCAGTATTCCTGCTTCAGCAGCCATGCGAGCAGGGCCAGCGCCGCCAAGAACAATACCACCCATACGCCCAGGCTTTGGCGCTTGAGGGCGGCCGGTTCGCCGGCATATTCCAGGAAATTGGTGATGTCGCGCACATTGCCGTCGAAATCGACCGCGGACAGCCGGCCCGGCTGGGTCAGCTTCAGGCCCTGCACCGGGCGGTCGCCGGTGGCGGCGTCGGGCTCGCCGTACTCGGCGTGCTGGACGCCCTGCAGCTCCCACAGCGGGTTCGGCATCGAGGCGTTGGGGAACAGCTTGTTGTTCCAGCCCAGCGGCCGCGATTCGTCGGCGTAGAACGACTTCAGGTAGGTATAGATCCAGTCGCTGCCGCGCACGCGCGCGATCAGGCTCAGGTCCGGCGGCATCTTGCCGAACCACTTGGTCGCCTGCTCCGCGGGCAGCGCCACCTGGATCTGCTCGCCGAATTTGGCCCCAGTGAAGTTGAGGTTGTCCATCACCTCGGCTTCGCTCAGGCCCAGGTCGCTGGCCAGGCGCGAGTAGCGCAGGTATTTCAGCGAATGGCAGCCGGAGCAGTAGTTGACGTACAGCTTGGCGCCGCGTTGCAGCGAGGCGCGGTCGCCGAGGTCGTTGCCTGCATGCTGCAGCCCGCCGCCTTCGGACGCGGCGGCGGAAAAGGACAGCAGCACGCCGGCGACGAGGGCGGCGAACGAGGAAGCGAGATTCTTACTCATGCGTCGTCACCCGATCCGGCACGGCCTTGGTCTTCTCGAAGCCGAACTTCGTGTAGACCCACAGGAAGATGAAGTAGCCGAAGTACAGCACCGTCAGCACGCGACCCAGGTAGGTCTCGTGGATGTCGGTGCCCGGACCGGAGCCGATCTTGCCCAGCCACACGAAGCTGAAGGCGAACACCGCCAGCGCGATCTTGAAGCCCAGCCCGCGGTAGCGGATCGACTTGACCTTGCCGCGGTCCAGCCACGGCATCAGGAACAGCACCGCGATCGCCGCGAACATCACGATCACGCCCGACAGCTTGTGCGGCACCACCCGCAGCATCGCGTAGAACGGCGTGTAGTACCACACCGGCTTGATGTGCTCGGGCGTGACCAGGCGGTTGGCCTCGGTGAAGTTGTCGTGCTCCAGGAACAGGCCGCCGAAGGCCGGGGCGAAGAACACCACGAACGCGGCGATGGCAAGGAAGCAGCAAATGTAGAAGAAGTCCTTGACCGTGTAGTACGGGTGGAACGGCACGCCGTCGGCCGGGGCCTTGTCCGACCAGCGGTTGCCCTTCGGGCCCTTCTTGATCTCGACGCCGTCAGGGTTGTTGGAGCCGACCTCGTGCAGCGCGCCGACGTGCAGCACCACCAGCAGCAGCAGGGCCAGCGGCAGCGCGATCACGTGCAGGGCGAAGAAGCGGTTGAGGGTGGCGTCGCTGGGCAGGTAGTCGCCCATGATCCATTCGGTCAGGCCGTTGCCGATCACCGGGATCGCGCCGAACAGGCTGATGATGACCTTCGCGCCCCAGAACGACATCTGCCCCCACGGCAGCACGTAGCCCATGAAGGCCTCGGCCATCAGCACCAGGTAGATCAGCATGCCCAGGATCCACACCATCTCGCGCGGCTTCTGGTAGCTGCCGTACATCAGCCCGCGGAACATGTGGATGTAGACCACGATGAAGAACATCGACGCGCCGGTGCTGTGCATGTAGCGGATCAGCCAGCCCCACTCCACGTCGCGCATGATGTATTCGACCGAGGAGAAGGCTTCCGCCGCGCTCGGCTTGAAGTGCATGGTCAGGAAGATGCCGGTCAGGATCTGGTTGGCCAGCACCACGAACGACAACACCCCGAAGATGTACCAGATGTTGAAGTTCTTCGGAGCGTAGTACTCCGTCATGTGCTTGCGGTAGAACGGCAGGAACGCCGGCGCGCGCTGGTTGAACCAGTCCTGCAGGCCGCTCACGGCCTTGCCCAGACGCCCGGTAATGGGATTCGCAGACATGTCAGGCCGCTCCTTCCGGATCCACGCCGATCACGATGGTGTTGTCGTCCACGTAGTGGTGCGGCGGCACCAGCAGGTTCAGCGGCGCGGGCACGCCCTGGAACACGCGCCCGGCCATGTCGAAGCGCGACTTGTGGCAGGGGCAGAAGTAGCCGCCCTTCCATTCCGGGTCGTAGGGTTCGGGCCGGATTTCGGCGACCATCTCCGGCGAGCAGCCCAGGTGCGTGCACAGGCCGACCAGCACCGAGATTTCCGGCTTGATCGAGCGCAGTTCGCCCTTGATGTAGCCCGGCTGCTGGTCGAGGTTCTTCGATTCGGGGTCGCGCAGGCGGCCGTCGAGGGTCGGCAGCGCGTCGAGGATCGCCTTGGAACGCTTGACGATCCAGATCGGCTGGCCGCGCCACTCCAGGATCATGCGCTGGCCTTCCTGCAGGCCACTGATGTCGGCGGTCACCGGCGCGCCGGCCAACTGGGCGCGTGCGCTGGGGTTCCACGACTTGATGAAAGGTACCGCGGCAAATCCGGCTCCCACCGCCCCGACCACGGCCGTGGTCGCTGTCAGGAACCGGCGTCGGCCCGTATTCTCGGGCCCGTTCACCCCATCGTTGGCCATTCGGCCCTCCGCAATCGGTATTTCCAGGTAGCTGATCTGGCTGCCATGGCCCGCGCGGCTCTTCGCTCGCGGACCACATGAATCCGAAACTCGGTCGAGTGTAACGGAAGCGCAAAAGCACTCACAACATCGCACCGGAAATCAAAGGCTTGGAGCGGTCCGACCCGCCCCTCCGGCGGACTCAGTGCGCGCCTCCCGCCACCGCGCCGCGGTAACGCTGGGCCAACTGGGCCACGCGCTGCACGTAGCGCTGGGTTTCCTGATACGGCGGCACGCCGCCGTGACGATCCACCGCGCCCTCACCGGCGTTGTAGCCGGCGGCGGCCAAGGTCAGGTCGCCTTGGTAGCGCTTCAGCAACCATGCCAGGTACTGCACGCCGCCGCGGATGTTCTGGCCGGCGTCGAAGGCGTCGCTGACGCCGAAGCGGCGCGCGGTGGCCGGCATCAGTTGCATCAGCCCCTGCGCCCCGACCCGCGAGACCGCGTTGGGACGGTAGGCCGATTCGGCGTGGATGATCGCCCGGACCACCGCTTCCTCGACCCCGAACTCGCGCGCGGCGTTGGCGATCTCGTTCCGGTAGGCGCTGGTGTTCAACCGGACCGAACCGAAATTCAGGCCCGGATTGCCGCAGGCGTAGCAGGTTTCGATGTAGCTGTACTTGATGGTGCGCAGGTTGGCGACCTGGACGCCGGCCGGCCGCGTGCTGGTGTAATGGCGGACGCCGTCCTGGATGTACGAATAAACCTGCCCGCTGACGACCCGGCGCGGCGCGGCGGCGGGAACCGCAGGTGGCGTCGCCGGCGTGGAAACCGGAACCGACCGCGCCTCGGCCGTGCCGGCAACGGGAGCGGAGGACGCGGATGCGACCCGCGGGACTGCGGTCGGCGCAGGGACAATTCGACGGTCGGGGGTATAGCTGGCGACGCTCTGGCACTTCGCGCCGCTGACCCGCTTGCTGACGTAGGCGGGCACGCCATCGGCGCCCACGCACTTGTACAGCGTGCCCGCGCTGGCGGGCAGCGCGACACAGGCAAGCAGCAACGATCCCCACAGTGGCAGCGTCCCCCGCATGCCGCGCAGTGTCCCGGATTCGCTTCCGCTTGCCAAGTCCTTGTCCAGAAAAGGATTCCTTCAATATGTGCGATCGGTCCGGGTTCCGCGTGCCGGCGCCGGCCCTTCCCGGTGACAAACGTCTAACCGGCGCGAATCCGGCCCGGGCCGCGTAAAATGCCGGCTTTCCGCCCGCCAACCCGCCTGGATTACGCACCATGCCCGGGATGCAAGCCCCCCGATCGCCCAACACGGCCGGCGACGCCGTGACTTCTCCGACCCTCGTGCCCTTGCCCGTCGGCACCCCGTGCCAGCCCTTGGCGGTGCGCGGAAAATTGTTCATCAAGACCCACGGTTGCCAGATGAACGAGTACGATTCGGCGAAAATGGCCGATGTTCTCGCTGAGTCCGAAGGCCTGGAGCTGACCGACAACCCGGAAGAAGCCGACGTGGTCCTGGTCAACACCTGCTCGATCCGCGAGAAGGCGCAGGAGAAGGTGTTCAGCCAGCTCGGACGCTGGAAGGCGCTGAAGGAGGCGAATTCCAGCGTCATCATCGGCGTCGGCGGCTGCGTCGCCTCGCAGGAAGGCGAAGCCATCGTCAAGCGCGCGCCCTACGTCGACCTGGTGTTCGGCCCGCAGACCCTGCACCGCCTGCCGGAACTGATCCGCGCCCGCCGCGAGCAAAACCGGCCGCAGGTCGACATCTCCTTTCCCGAGATCGAGAAGTTCGACCGGCTGCCCGAGCCGCGCGCCGAGGGCCCCAGCGCCTTCGTCTCGATCATGGAAGGCTGCAGCAAGTACTGCTCGTTCTGCGTGGTGCCGTACACCCGCGGCACCGAGGTCAGCCGCCCGTTCGAGGACGTGCTGGTCGAGGTGGCGCAACTGGCCGCGCAAGGCGTGCGCGAGATCAACCTGCTCGGCCAGAACGTCAACGCCTATCGTGGTCCGATCACTCCCATCGAAGGCGAAGGCGAAGGCGAAACGGCCGACCTCGGCCTGCTGATCCGCGCGATCGCCGAGATCGATGGCATCGGCCGCATCCGTTTCACCACCTCGCACCCGCTGGAGTTCTCCGACTCGCTGGTCGAGGCCTACCGCGACGTGCCCAAGCTGGCCGACTTCCTGCATCTGCCGGTGCAGAGCGGCAGCGACCGCATCCTGTCGGCGATGAAGCGCGGCTACACCGCGCTGGAATTCAAGCAGAAGCTGCGCAAGCTGCGCGCGGTTCGGCCCGGCATCTCGATCTCGTCGGATTTCATCGTCGGCTTTCCCGGCGAGACCGACGCCGATTTCGAGAAGACGATGAAGCTGATCGAGGACGTCGGCTTCGACCAGAGCTTCAGCTTCATCTACTCGCGCCGCCCCGGCACGCCGGCCGCCGACCTGCCGGACGATGTGTCGGACGCAACCAAGCACACGCGACTGTCTCGATTGCAGGCGCACATCAACGGCCACGCTGCGCGGATTTCACAAGGCATGGTCGGCAGCGTGCAAAGCGTGCTGGTCGAAGGTTTCTCGAAAAAGAACCCGAACGAATTGACCGGCAAGACCGAGAACATGCGCTCGGTGAACTTCCCGGGCAATGCGCGACTGATCGGCCAATTCGTCGATGTCGTCATCACCGAGGCTCTGACCAACTCGCTACGCGGGCGCGTTCGCGTGGCCGGCGAGGAAGCGGCTTGATCCAGTCGTTATTCGACTTCAGTCGTCCGCAGCGGTCTGCCGCTGCGGAATCTCCGGGATGTTGCCTAGCGCCTTGTTGATGGTCGCGAAGCGAATACCCAGTTGGCCTTCGCTGGCTGCCAAGTCGCGCCGCGCTTGCAGATAACTGCGCTGGGCATCGAGCACGGCGGTGAAATCGGTGATGCCGCCGTCGTAGCGCGCCTGCGCGAGTCGATAGGCGTCACTGGCGGCGTCGCTGCGAGTTTGCAGTTCGCGCGCCTGTTGCTGCTCCGCCGTATAGGCAGCAAATGCATTATCGATTTCCTGCCACGCCTTCAGCACGGATTGCTGGTAATTCACCGCCGCTTCCTGCTGTTGCAGCTCGCGCAATTGCACGGTGGCCTTGCGCCGGCCGCGATCGAAGATCGGCAGGTCGAGACTGGGGCCAACCGACCAGGTGCGGCTGCCCCAGTCGGAGAATTCACCGGAGAGGTAGGATTCGTAACCAAACTTCGCGCCAAGCCGGATGCTCGGATACAGATTGGCGCGTGCAATCCCGATGCTGGCGGTGGCGCTGTGCAGGCGCGCTTCGGCGGCGCGGATGTCGGGGCGGCGCAGCGCGACTTCTGAAGGCAGGCCAAAGGCTAGATTTGGCAAGGTGGCTGGGGCGTCCGCGTCGCGCGGCGCGAGTTCGGCCTGCAATGCGCCGGGGCGTTCGCCCAGCAGTAACGCGATCTGGTTGGCGCTGGCCACTTCCTGTGCCAGCAACGGCGGCAGTTGAGCCTTCAATGCAGCCAGTTCGGCGCGCTGACGTTGCAGATCGGTGTGGTCGAGTACGCCGCCATCGACACGTGCTTGCAGCAACGTGGCGCGGTCTTCCAATGCGGCGATGTCCTCGCGCAACAACCGGGTCTGCCGCTGCGCGGTACGCAGTTCGAAATAGTTACGCACCATGTCGCTGGCCAGGCTCAGGCGGACTAGTTCCAGCAGAGCGGCCTGTTGCGCCACATCTGCATCGGCGGCTTCGACCGAGCGGCGCACGCGGCCCCACAAATCCAGTTCCCACGAGGCGTCGAAACCGGCTTGGTATAGCGTGAACGGCTCGGCCAGCAATTTGGTGATGCCCGGGTCGGCGCCGAGTACACCGATCATACGCGTGCTTGCACCGTGTTCGCTCTGGCGCTGGCGGGTGGCGCTGCCGCCGACGCTCACCTCCGGCCCGCGTTGCGCGGCCACCGTGCGACGCTGCGCGCGCGCCTGTGCGAAATGCAGCGCGGCGGTGCGCAGATCCGGACTGGTCTCAAAAGCGCGCTGCTCCAACGCGTCGAGGGTCGCGTCGTTGAACGCCTGCCACCATTGCGCCGGCAGCGCCTGTGCAGCTTCGGCCGGGATGCGCAGCGAGGCGTCGCCGCTGCGCCAACTCGTCCAATCGTCCGGCGCGGCGGGCGTTGGCTTGACGAAGTCCGGGCCGGCGGCGCAACCGGCCAGCGCAAGCGCCAGCAGGCCGGGGATAAAACGGTGTGGAATATGCAATGCGTGCATGACGATACCCGATCAGGAAAGGCGATGGCGGAACAACCATGCCGCCAGCGGCAGCGAAACGGCGCCCATCGCCAACAGTGGAATGAATTCGCGCCAAATGTCGATGAAGCCCGCCCCTTCCAAATACACCCGGCGCACGATGCTCATGCCGAAGCGCAGAGGGTTGGCATAGGTGGCGACCTGCAATATTTCGGGCATATTCTTCACCGGCGTCAGTAGGCCGGAGAGCAGCATCAGTGGCATGATCAGCAGGAAGGTGTAGAGCATCGCCTGCTGCATGTTCAGCGACAACGCCGACACCGACAGGCCCACGCCGACCGCGGCGATGTTGAAGGTCAGCAGGCCCGCGTACAGCAGCCACACCGAACCGTTCATTGGTATCTGGAACCAGAAGCGGATGACCAGGAAGATCAGGGTGGATTGCAGCAGGCCGATCAGGATCGCCGGTATCGCCTTGCCGATCAGGATCTGCAATGGCGTCAGCGGCGTCACCAGCAACTGGTCGAAGGTGCCCTGCTCGCGTTCGCGCGCCACCGACAGCGCGGCGATGAGAAGGGTTTGCAACATGCTCAACGCGCCAATCAGCGCCGGCATCATGTTCCAACGTGATTCCAAGTTGGGGTTGAACCAGGCACGGCGTTCGATGCTGATGCCGGAACTTCCAGCGCCCAGCGAGGCGTTGTAACTGGAAACGATGGAACCAACGTAGCTGGCCGCCGAACCGGCGGTGGATGAATTGCGCCCGTCGAGGATCACCTGCAATGGCGTGGATTGCCCTGCGTTCAGGCGCTGCTGGAAGTCTGAGGGAATGCTCAGCACCACCAGCGCCTTGTTGCCATCGATCATGCCGGCAATCTGCGAGGAACTGGTCAGCGTGGCGGCGCGATGGAACACGCCAGTGCCGTCCAGCCGCGACAGCAGCTCGATGGAAGCCGCGCCACGGCTCTGGTCGAGCACCGCATACGGCACGTTGGTCAGGTCGTAGGTCGCACCGTAGCCGAACAGTAACGATTGCATCAACGCCGGTGCGAACAACAGGGCGCGGCTGGAGGGTTCCTTGAACAGCGCGAGCAGTTCCTTGCGGATCAGGGCGCCAATCTGGGCGAGCGTGGCGAAGAAAGCTTCCATCCGCATCACCTCAACGTCTTGCGCAGCATCGCACGGGTAGCGAACATCAACACCAGTGCATACAGCGCAAGGATGCTGCAATCGCGGAAGATCATCGGCCAGTGGTTACCAGCCATGAACAGGGTCTTGATCAGCCCCATCAAGTGCGTGGCCGGCAGCAACTGGCTGATGATCTGGATGACCACCGGTACGTTACGCAGGTCGAATACGAAGCCAGACAGCATCATGGCCGGCATGAAGCTGGCCAGCAGCGCCATCTGGCTAGCCTGGAACTGGTTGCGGGTGACGCCGGAAATAAACAAGCCCAGCAGTAGCGACACCAGCAGGTACAGCAAACCGGCGAAGACGATGACGGCCAGCGAACCGCGCATCGGCACATGGAATAGGAAGCGCGCGGCAAGCAGGCACAATGCCAGGTCGATAACGCCGACCATCATGTACGGCGTGATCTTCGACAACACGATCTCCATCGGCCGTACCGGGGTGACGAATAGCGATTCCAGCGTGCCTCGCTCCCATTCGCGCGCGATCAGCAGCGAGGTCAGGAAGCCGCCGATCAGGGTCAGCACCAGCACGATCAGGCCAGGAATCAGGAACCAGTGGCTTTCGCCGGCCTCGTTGAACCACATGCGCTGCACCACTTCGACGTTGCCGATGCCGGCAGGTTTGTTACCGGCGCGGTCGGCCCGTTGCTGCGCCCAACTGCCGATTGCGCCGCCCATATAACCTTCGATGGTCGCGGCGGAACTGGAATCCACGCCATTGAGCAGCAACTGGATGCGGCCGTCTCCGGCATTGAACCGGCGCGAGAAATCCATCGGCACGCGCACGATGCCATCGACCGTACCAGCCATCATCCAGCGCTCGGCCTCGACCATGTCGGTGGCGAATACCGGCACCAGATACGGCGAGCCTTGCAGACCATCGACTACTTCGCGCGCAGCCGGCGAGCGGTCTTCCAGCACTACCGCGACCGGCGCATTCTTCACGTCGAACGACAGGCCGTAGCCAAACAGCAGGATCAGCGCGACCGGCAGCAGCAGGCCGACCGCGAGGTTGCTCTTGTCGCGCAGCATCTGCCGCACTTCCTTGCGCAGTAGTGCGTTGAAGCGGCGCAGGAAACCGCTTCGACTGTCGTATGCGCTCATGCCGCAGCTCCCATATTCACCTTGGCACGGCCCTGCTCGACAATTGCGATGAAGGCACTGTTCATGTCCATACCCGCATCACCCGCCTGCTCGCGCACCTGTTTCGGCGTACCGAGGGCTAGCATCTTGCCGGCGTCCTGGATCGCGATGCGGTCGCAGTACTCGGCTTCTTCCATGAAATGCGTGGTGATGATTATCGTGGTGCCGCCTTGCGCCAATGCGGTGATCGTGCGCCAGAATGCGCGCCGCGCCAGCGGGTCGATGCCGCTGGTCGGTTCGTCCAGGAACAGGATGTCCGGCTGGTGCAACAGGCCGGCGGCCATCGCCAGACGTTGCTTGTAGCCGCCGGGCAACTGACCGCTGATGGCTTTCTGCTCCAGCGCAAATTGCCCGATGATCGCATCCACCCGCGCGTCGCGCAGCTTGCCGCGCAAGCCATACGCACCTCCAAAGAATTCCAGGTTTTCGCGCACGCTCAAATTGCCGTACAGCGCGAACTTCTGCGAGACGTAGCCAATGCGCGCGCGTGCCTTGGCGCGGGCGTGGCGCAGGTTCAGGCCGGCCACTTCCAGATGTCCGCTGGTCGCCGGCAGCAGGCCGCATAGCATGCGGAAAGTGGTGGTCTTGCCCGCGCCATTGGGTCCTAGCAGTCCGAAAATCTCCCCACGCGCCACCTCAAACGAAGTACTGGCGACAGCTGTGAAATCGCCGAACTTGCGCACCAGATCGCGCACCACGATCACCGGCTTGTCGCCGTCGCGGGCGCCGTTGCCCGTCACTTGCGGCGCAGCGGCTTGTGGCACGGCGGCCTCGTCGCCGTCCTGATGCTGGCGCAGCAGCATCATGAAGGCGTCTTCCAGTTCTTCCTCGCGCGGCTGCACGGGCACGCCTTCGAGCAATGCGATGATCTTCGCTTCATCCGCATCCGGCTGGCGGATGAAACGCACCGCACCGCCGCTGGGCACGGCATCAACGATCAAATCGTCAGCGTCGATCAGTTTCGCCTGCAGATCGCGCGCCGGCACGCCTTGCGCCGTCGGGGCGACGAAGGTCAACCCACGCGCGCGTTCGGCCAGCGCCTGCGGCGCACCCTCGGCCAACACCTTGCCCAGATTCATCACGAATACCTGGGCGCAGCGCTCGGCCTCATCCATGTAGGCGGTGCTGACGATCACGCTGAGTTTTTCATCATCGACTAGTTGCTGCACGATCTTCCACAACTCGCGCCGCGACAGCGGATCGACGCCGACGCTGGGCTCGTCCAGCAGCAGCAAATCCGGCGAGCGCACCAAAGTGCAGGCGAGGCCGAGTTTCTGCTTCATGCCGCCGGAAAGATTGCCGGCAGGGCGATCGGTGAAACGCACCAGATCGGTCATGCCCAGCAGCCGTTCGAAACGCTCGCGGCGCGCGTCCTGCGGCACGCCGTGCAAGTCAGCATAGAGATTGAGGTTTTCCTGCACGCTCAAGTCTTCGTACAGGCCAAAGCGTTGCGGCATGTAGCTGATGCGGTCCTGCACCGACTGCGGATTCTTCGCCACGTCGATGCCGAGCACCTGCAGGTTGCCGGCATCGGGCTTGAGCAAGCCGGCCATCATCCGCAACAATGTGGTCTTGCCGGCGCCATCCGGGCCGACCAGGGCGGTCAGTTCGCCGGGACGCACTTGCAACGACACGCCATCGACCGCGTGCAACGGCCCACCCGCCGGTGCCTCGAAAGTCTTGCGCAGGTTGCCGGCAACGACGCTGGCTTCGGCTTCACTCATTGCGTGTTGCCGGTTTCCAGCACCACAGTAGCCGGCTGGCCGAGGCGCAGCGCGTTGTCCTTGTCCTCGACGATCACCCGCACCTCATACACAAGGCTGGTGCGCAATTCCTCTGTCTGTACCGATTTGGGCGTGAACTCAGCGACCGACGAGATGTAGCCGACTTTGCCGGCAATCGGCTTGTCCGGCGCGCTGTCGGTGGTGACGCGCGCGCTCTGGCCGGGCTTGACCTTGCCAAGATCGGGTTCGCCGACATAGACCCGCACCCACTTGGGTTCGGTCAGCGCCAGCGCGTACGCCGGCCGCTGCGGCGTAGCCATGTCGCCCGGTTCCAGCAGGCGCGAACGCACCACCGCGTCGGACGGTGCGATCAACTGCCCTTGCGAAACCTGGTGCTGCAACAGCGCCAGTTGCGCCTCGGAAGCCTTGAGTTGCGCCTCGGCAGCGGCGATGTCTTCCTTGCGCGGGCCGATCTCGGTCAGGCGCAAGGCGTCCTGCTGCTGCGCGGCCTGCGCGTTGGCGACCTGCACGGCAGCGCGGGAACGATCCAGTTCCTGCGCGCTGACGCCGCGGCCACTAGTGTTGTCGGCGATATCTTGCAAGCGCGCCAGGTCCTTCTGTGCACGCGCCGCTTCGGCCTGTGCGGCACTCAGGCTGCTGCGCGCCTGTGCCAGTTCCTGCGGGCGCGCGCCGTTCTTCAGGCGCAACAGGTTTTGCTGCTGCACGCCGATCTGCGCCTGCGCCTGTTCGGCCTGCAAGGCCAGCGTTTGCGTGTCAAGCGTAGCCAGCACCTGCCCGGCCTTCACCGCATCGCCTTCGTCCACCTTCATCTCGCCCACGCGACCACTGCCGTCGAAGGCCAGCGACACTTGGCGGATGTCCACGTTGCCGTGCAGCACCAAGGCATCGCCATTGTTGCGGCCGCAGGCGGGCAAGGCCAGGACAAGGGCGAGCGCAAGCAGGATCAGGGGTTTGTTCATGGGAGCTAAGGGGGACGGCGGCGGGGTGGCAGTCAGGGTACACTAAAATTGTTTTAAACTACCATGAACGGCAATCACTGCCAGAATGTGGCCATGCCCGTGAAGTCCGAAAGCAAACCCCGCCCGCGCGGCCTGCGCAGTGATGGCGAAGCCACCCGCACCCGCATCCTCGAAGCGGCGGGCGAATTGTTCGCCGCCCACGGTTTCGCCGAAACCACCGGCAAGGCCATCGCCAGTCGCGCCGACGTGGACCTGGCTTCGATCAACTACCACTTCGGCAGCCGCGACGGCCTGTACCAGGCCGTGCTTGTCCAAGCGCATCATCGGCTGGTGAACCTCGCCGACTTGCAACAGCTTGCCCGGAGCACTCTGCCCGCGGCCGAGAAGCTCAAGATGCTGATCGGACAACTGGTGCGGAACACCACGAACGAAGCAGAGAGTTGGCACCTGACCGTCCTTGCCGCCGAGCTTCTTGCACCGTCGTCTCACGTCCAAGTGTTGCTCCAGTCCGAAGCGCCGATGAAGGTATCGCTGGTCATCAGCATCCTCAGCGAGATCACCGGCATCCCGGCGCAAGATCCGGCGCTGCTCCCCTGTCTGCTGAACATCGTTGCGCCCGGTCTGCTGCTCCTGCTGACCAGCAAGCGCGGCTTGCCAGGCCCCAGGGAGGAAATCCGGCAGTTGCCCAGCGAAATGCTGATCGAGCATCTGTTCCGGTTTGCGATCGCCGGCCTGGAGGCCGCTGGCCGCGATTACGCCGGGCAATCCACAAAGAATCGTGAATCGCCCAGTCTTTCATGAACGCATTGAGACCATGATTCGATAGCAAAGAGAGAGGTGTTCATAGGCAACAGGCAATACAGCCCCCGATGCCCTGAACCGGAACGAATTACCCTATCCTTCTGCAATGAATGACAGCAAACACAACTTCACCCTCGAACCGGCCAGCGCCGAGCGGCTGGCGAACTTGGCTGGACCGCTTGACGCGCATCTGCGCCAGATCGAATTGAAGCTCGGCGTGGAAATCGCCAATCGCGGCAACGTGTTCCGCGTCAGCGGCGAAGAAAAATCGGTACGCGCGACGGAAAAACTGCTGCGCGAATTGTACGCCGAAGCCGAAACCACGGCTTTCGACGATCACTCGATCCATCTGCGGCTAACGCATGTCCACGGCGCCGACGATGAAATCGGGAAACACGGCGACGATCACGTTCCGCAGGATGTCGCCATCAAGGTCAAGCGCGGCACCGTGCGCGGACGCGGACCGAACCAGCAGAAATACCTGCACGCCATCGCCACCCACGACATCAACTTCGGCATCGGCCCGGCCGGCACCGGCAAGACCTTCCTCGCCGTCGCCAGCGCGGTCGAGGCGTTGAACGACTCGCGCGTGCAGCGACTGGTGCTGGTGCGCCCGGCGGTCGAGGCCGGCGAGAAGCTCGGCTTCCTGCCCGGCGACCTGACCCAGAAGGTCGACCCGTACCTGCGCCCGCTGTACGACGCGCTGTACGAGATGCTGGGCGTGGACAAGGTGGTCAAGCTGCTGGAGAAGAATGTCATCGAGATCGCACCGCTGGCGTACATGCGCGGGCGCACGCTCAACGACGCCTTCGTAATCCTCGACGAGGCGCAGAACACCACCATCGAGCAGATGAAGATGTTCCTGACCCGCATCGGCTTCGGCAGCACCGCGGTGGTCACCGGCGACCTGACCCAGGTCGACCTGCCGCGCAACGTGAAGTCGGGGCTGAAGGACGCGCTGGAAGTGCTGCGCGGCGTCGACGGCATCAGCTTCACCTTCTTCACCGCCCGCGACGTCGTGCGCCATCCGCTGGTGGCGAAGATCGTGCGCGCCTACGACGCGCGCGACGGCAAGGACGCGGAAACGGGACCGGCGCCATGACCCAGGGCCCGTCCGTCTCGAAGTCGCCGTCAGCTACGCCCTGCCCCGCGCCGGCCTGCCGGCGGCGGCCAGCTTCCGCAAGTGGGTGGCCGCCGCGCTGGCCGGCCGCATCCGCGAGGCCGACCTTGCCGTTCGCATCGTCGATGCGAAGGAAGGCCGCGCGCTGAACCGCCATTACCGCGGCAAGGACTACGCGACCAACGTGCTCAGCTTCCCGGCCGAGATCGCCGAGGGCGTCAAGCTGCCAAAGGGCGTGAAGATGCCGCTGCTGGGCGACCTGGTGATCTGCGCCCCAGTGGTCGCGCGCGAGGCGAAGGAGCAGAAGAAGCCGCTTTCCGCCCATTACGCACACCTGACCGTGCACGGCGTGCTGCACCTGCTGGGCTGGGACCACATGGACGAGAAGGAGGCCGAGGCGATGGAGCAACTGGAGCGCGAGATCCTCGCCGGACTGGGGATCGACGATCCGTATGCGATCGAGGATTGACCCGTGATCCGATCCTTCCTGCCGATCGTTCCGCTCCTCGCCGCCGTCGGCCTCGCCCGC
Organism: Pseudoxanthomonas sp.; assembly: GCA_047601245.1. Lineage (GTDB taxonomy): Bacteria > Pseudomonadota > Gammaproteobacteria > Xanthomonadales > Xanthomonadaceae > Pseudoxanthomonas_A. The sequence continues at coordinate 431,983 of JASGJU010000002.1, read as the reverse complement.
GCCGGCGAAGCTCAGTCCGCCCCCGACCTTCCTGCACTGATCGAGTGCCGCGCGCAACTGGCCGATTTCCACGCGCTCGCGCCCGCCCTGCAGGATCCGCTGAAGGCCGTCGCGCTGGGCTGGAAGCCGCTGCCGCAGGCAAACATGTTCATGACCGAGTTCCAGTTGACCGTGCCGATCCGCGTATTCGGCCACGACACCGACCGCATCGCCTTCTCCGGCGACGGCATCGTCGCCGTGCTCGACCTGCCCGACCCGCGCCCGCTGGCGCGGCAACTGCAGTTGGAAACCGGAGTCGACACGCCGGAGAAGGCGATGTTCGGCAAGGAAGTGCGCGGGGTCGAGACCACCGATCCGCAAACCGGCAAGCCCCTGTACGAGTCCGCCGTGCTCAACGTCTCCAACGTGTCCTCGCATCCGGGCAAGACCCTGGCCGGCTGCAGCTACGGTCTGGACGAACTGGAAGAGGACGCCCCCGACGCGCCGGCCGCAGCCGCGCCCGACACGGCCGCGCCGGCATCCTGATAGACTGCCGCCGACGCCCGTCTGTCGGGTGCCGCCTGAACCACCCTGCGCAAGATGTCCGAAGACGACAGTAGTTCCTCTGCGGAACACAGCGAAAGAAGCCCAGAGAAACGCCGCGGCTGGCTGGAACGCCTGAGTTCGGCCTTCTCCGGCGAACCCAGTTCCCGCGACGACGTCCGCGCGCTGCTGCGCGGCGCGCACGACGACGGCCTGATCGCCGCCGACACCCTGCGGATGATGGAAGGCGCGCTGGAAATCGCCGAACTGACCGTCGGCGACGTGATGATCCCGCGCGCGCAGATGGTGTCGCTGCCGGTGTCGGCGAAGTTCCTCGACCTGATGAAGGAAGTGGTCGAATCCGGGCATTCGCGCTTCCCGGTGCACGGCGACGACAAGGACGAGATCCTCGGCATCCTGCTGGCCAAGGACCTGCTGCGCGGCGTGGTCGCCGACAACGGCCCGGCCGGCATCCGCGAGCTGCTGCGCCCGGCGGTGCTGATCCCGGAATCGAAGAAGCTCAACGTGCTGCTGAAGGAATTCCGCCTGTCGCGCAACCACATGGCGATCGTGGTCGACGAATACGGCGGCGTGGCCGGGCTGGTCACCATCGAGGACGTGCTGGAGCAGATCGTCGGCGAGATCGACGACGAGCACGACGAGGCCGAGGACGACGCCGCGCTGATCGCCGCGCAGGCCGACGGCCGCTACGTGGTCGATGCGCTGACCCCGATCGACGACTTCAACGAGCGCTTCGGCGCCGACTTCGACGACGACGAATACGACACCATCGGCGGCCTGGTCACCGCCGCCATCGGCCACCTGCCGGAGACCGGCGAGGAACTGACCCTGGGCCGCTTCGCCTTCCGCGTGGCCAAGGCGGACGGGCGGCGGGTGCACGCGTTCCACGTGACCGTTCTGGCCGACGGCTGAAATGCCCGAAGCCGCCATGCTCCTCGCCAGGAAATTCCTTTTCGCCGGCATTCTCTGGCTGCTCGCCTTCGCCGCCCATGCCGCGCCGCGCGTCGGCGTGGTGACGATGGCGCCGGGCGACATTTTCTTCGAGCGCTTCGGCCACGACGCCATCGTGGTGGTCGACGAGGCCACCGGCGAGGCGACCAGCTACAACTTCGGCGCCTTCGACCCGACCGAAGCCGACTTCGCCGGCCGCTTCGCGCGTGGCGAGATGATGTATTACCTGGTCGCCCTGCCCTTCGAGCTGGACATGGCCTCCTACCGCGACGAAGGCCGCGGCGCGACCGTGCAATGGCTCGACCTGCGCCCGGAACAGGCGCGGGCGCTGGCCGATGCGCTGGCCGAGGAAGCCCTGCCCGAGAACGCGCGCTATCCCTACGACTACTTCACCAACAACTGCGCCACCCGCGTGCGCGACGCGATCGACGACGCGCTCGGCGGCGCGCTGAAGCGGCAACTGTCGGGCCGCTCGCGCGGCAACACCTTCCGTGGCGAATCGGTGCGGCTGGCCTCGCCGGCGGCGTGGATGTGGATCGGCTTCGACCTGGGCCTGGGCCCGTATGCGGACAAGCCGCTGACGCGCTGGGACGAAGCCTTCGTGCCGATGCGGCTGGCCGATAGCCTGCGCGAGGCGAAGAACGACGACGGCCGCCCGCTGGTGCAACGCGAAACCGAGGCGCTGCCGCACCGCATCGCGCCGGAACCGCCGGAACGGCCGCGCCGATGGTGGCCGTGGCTGCTGGCCGGGCTGGTGATCGCCGCACTGCTCGCCGTTTCCGGCCGCCGGCATCCGCGCCTGCTCGGCGCCTTCGCCCTGCCGCTGTGGCTGGCCTGCGGCGTCGGCGGCGCCTTGCTGCTGTATCTGTGGAGTTTCACCGAACATCGCGCCGCATGGGCCAACCAGAACCTGCTGCTGTTGAACCCGCTGTGCCTGCTGCTGCTGACCGCCGGTTTCGCGCTGCTGCGCGGGAAAGCCGTCGGCGCCTGGCCGCGGCGCATCGCCGGCGCGGTCGCCGTCGCCGCGTTCGCCGCCTGGTTCCTGCACTGGTTGCCGTTCGTGTTCCCGTACCAGGACAACCGCGCCTGGGTCGCGCTGCTGTTGCCGGTGCACGTGGCCATTGCATACGTATGCTTAGTGCAGCGCAGCTTGTCGCGCTGAGCGGCAACGCGCAGGATTCCCGCTTCGTGGCCGTTCAGGCTTGCACCGGGACGGCGGACAAAATACACGCACCGGAATCCCCTGCATGCTGATCCGACTTCTCTCCCTGGCGATCCTCGCCTTCCCCGCCATCGCGACGGCCGCGACCCGGCCCGTCGTCGCTTCGCCCGACGGCCGCATTTCGGTGGAGCTGGTCTCCGGCTACGACGGCAAGCCCGGCTACACGGTGACGCGCGACGGCAAGCCGGTGATCGCCGAATCGCGGCTGGGCTTCCTGCTGGTCGACACGCCGAAGCTGGACCGCGGCCTGATCCCCGGCGAACCGCAGTTCTCGAAGTTCGACGAAACCTGGGAGCAGCCGTGGGGCGAACGCCGTTTCGTCCGCAACCGCTACAACCAGATGCGGGTCACGCTGACCGAGAAGTACAAGCCGTTCCGCCACATCGACGTGGTGTTCCGCGTGTTCGACGACGGCGTCGGCTTCCGCTACGAATTCCCCGACCAGCCAGGGCTGAAGCAGGTGAAGATCAGCGAGGAGCTGACCGAGTTCAACCTCGCCCGCGACGCCACCGCGTGGTGGATTCCCGCCTTCGAATGGAACCGCGAGGAATACCTGTACCACCGCACCCCGGCGCGGGAAGTCGGCGTGGCGCAGACGCCGATCACCTTCCGCTTCGACGACGGCAGCCACCTGTCGATCCACGAGGCCGCGCTGGTCGATTATCCCGGCATGAACCTGCAGCGGGTCGAGGACCTGCGCTTGCGCGCCGCGCTGACCCCCGGCAGCGGCGAATTCGCCAAGGTCGAGCGCAGCGCGCCGTTCGTCACGCCATGGCGCACGCTGCAGTTGAGCGACGATGCCGCCGGCCTGGCCGAGTCCTCGCTGATCCTCAACCTCAACGAGCCGAACAAGCTCGGCGACGTGTCGTGGTTCAAGCCGATGAAGTACGCCGGCGTCTGGTGGGAAATGCACCTGGACCAGAAGAGCTGGGCCTCGGGCGCGAAGCATGGCGCGACCACCGAGAACGTGATCAAGCACATCGACTTCGCCGCGCGCCACGGCTTCGGCGGCGTCCTGGTCGAAGGCTGGAACGTCGGCTGGGACGGCGACTGGTTCGGCAACGGCGAGGACTTCAGCTTCACCCAATCCTATCCGGACTTCGATTTCCCGAAGCTGGCCGCCTACGCGAAGTCGAAGGGCGTGCAATTGATCGGACACCACGAGACCTCGGCCAACGCCGCACATTACGAATCGCAGATGGACGCGGCCTTCGACCTCGACCAGAAGATGGGCGTGCACGTGGTCAAGACCGGCTACGTTTCCGACGCCGGCCAGGCCAAGGTGATCGGCCCCGACGGCAAGGTCCACTACGGCTGGCACGAGGGCCAGGACATGGCCCGCCACCACCTGAAGGTGGTGACCGAGGCATACAAGCGCCAGGTCGCGATCAACGCGCACGAGCCGATCAAGGACACCGGCCTGCGCCGCACCTATCCGAACTGGATCTCGCGCGAAGGCGCGCGCGGCATGGAATACAGCGCCTGGGGCGAGCCCGGCAACCCGCCCGAGCACGAGGCCAACCTGGTCTTCACCCGCCTGCTGGCCGGGCCGATGGACTACACGCCGGGCGTGTTCGGCATGAAGACGCGCGCGCCCGACGGCATCGCGACCACCTGGGCCAAGCAGTTGGCGCTGTACGTGGTGATCTACAGCCCAATCCAGATGGTGCCGGACCTGGTCGAGAACTACGAGGCCAACCCCGGCCCGCTGAAGTTCATCGAGGACGTGCCGACCGACTGGGAAGAGACCCGGGTGCTGAACGGCGAAGTCGGCGACTACGCCACCATCGCGCGCAAGCAGCGCGGCGGCGACGACTGGTTCCTCGGTTCGGTCAGCGACGAGAACCCGCGCGAACTGCAGGTGCCACTGTCGTTCCTCGACAAGGACCGCAAGTACACCGCGCAGATCTACCGCGACGGACCGGATGCGGACTGGAAGGGCAAGCGCGAGAGCATCGTCATCGAACAGCGCGAAGTGACCGCCGCCGACACGCTGACGCTGAAGCTGGCGCCCGGCGGCGGGCAGGCGATCCGTTTCGTCGCACACTGACGCCGCCGCTCTGATCCCTCTCCCGCAAGCGGGAGAGGGAAAGGCGCATGAATGGGTTCGGCTTTCGATTTCCCTCTTGCCCCTCCAGCCGCCCCTGCCCCACCATGCGCGCCATGAATGCGTCCGACCGCCCCGGCCTGCCCGCCTGCGTCATCAACTGCTGCGTCTATTCCAAGCAAGGCCAGCGCCGTGACATCGGCCTGGACGAAATCAGCGACGTGCTGGCGGCCGACGACGGCAGCTTCGTCTGGGTCGGCCTGTACCAGCCGTCCGACGAGATCCTCGACAAGCTGCAGGAGGAATTCCACCTCCACGACCTGGCGGTCGAGGACGCGCAGAACGCGCACCAGCGGCCCAAGGTCGAGGCCTACGGCAACTCGCTGTTCGTCGCCGTGCATACCGCGCAGGCCGAGGGCGAACGCATCGCCTACGGCGAGACCCAGGCCTTCCTCGGCCCGCGCTACCTGGTCACCGTGCGCCACGACGCCTCGCTGTCCTACGCGCCGGCACGGGCGCGGGTCGAACGCGAGCCGGAACTGCTGGCGATGGGCCCGGCCTACGGGCTGTACGCGGTGCTGGACTTCATCGTCGACAACTACCTGCCGGTGGTGCAGGCGTTCAAGGACGGGCTGGGCCGGCTGGAAAAGGACGTGTTCAGCGAAACCTACCGGCGCGACGTGCTGGTGCGGCTGTACGGACTGAAGCGCCAGTTGACCGAGATGCGCGGCGTGGTGGCGCCGCTGCAGGACGTCCTGTCGCAACTGGTCCGCAGCACCAACCCGCTGATCCCGGACGAAGTGAAACTGTATTTCCGCGACGTGCTCGACCACGCGGTGCGGGTCAACGACAGCATCGACGGCATGCGCGACATGCTGGGCACGGCGATGAGCGTCAACCAGTCGATGGTGACGCTGGCGCAGGGCGAAGTGGTCAAGCGCCTGGGCGCCTGGGCCGCGCTGCTGGCCGCGCCGACCCTGATCACCAGTTGGTACGGCATGAACTTCCACCGGATGCCGGAACTGGACAAGCCCTACGCCTACCCGCTGATGATCGCCGGCGTGGCCGCGGTCTGCGGCGGGCTGTACTGGCTGTTCAAGCGCGCGCGCTGGCTGTAGGAAGCGGGCTTGTCCGCGACGCGGAGGGATTTTGCTGCGCCGCAGATGGCGCATGCCAGCGCATTAGACCAAAGTCGATGGCGAATTCGGCCGCCTCGCATTGACCGGGCGCGCGCGGAGAACGACGCTATGCAACGCATTTTCCCGGAGAGGCACGCATGAAAGGGTTCTCGAAGATCGCCTGGGCGGCGCTCGCGCTGCTGGGCGCGTTCTGCCTGGGCACGCTGGCGCTGCGGCGCGGCGAATCGGTCAACGCGCTGTGGATCGTGGTCGCCGCGGTCAGCATCTACCTGGTCGCCTACCGCTACTACGGGCTGTTCATCGCCAACAAGGTGATGCAGCTCGACCCGACCCGCGCCACGCCGGCGGTGCTGCGCAACGACGGCCTGGACTTCGTGCCGACGAACAAGCATGTCCTGTTCGGCCACCACTTCGCCGCGATCGCCGGCGCCGGCCCGCTGGTCGGGCCAGTGCTGGCCGCGCAGATGGGCTACCTGCCCGGCCTGCTGTGGCTGGTCGCCGGCGTGGTGCTGGCCGGCGCGGTGCAGGACTTCATGGTGCTGTTCATTTCCAGCCGGCGCGACGCGCGCTCGCTCGGCGACCTGGTGCGGATGGAAATGGGCCGCGTGCCCGGCACCATCGCCCTGTTCGGCGCGTTCCTGATCATGATCATCATCTTGGCGGTGCTCGCGATGGTGGTGGTCAACGCGCTGGCGGCCAGCCCGTGGGGCATGTTCACCGTCGCCGCGACCATGCCGATCGCGATCCTGATGGGCGTCTACATGCGCTTCATCCGTCCCGGCAAGATCGGCGAGATCTCGGTGGTCGGCCTGATCCTGCTGCTGGGCGCGATCTGGCTGGGCGGCAAGGTGGCGGCGAACCCGGCGTGGGCGGCGGCCTTCACCTTCACCCCGGTGCAGATCACCTGGATGATGATGGCCTACGGCTTCATCGCCTCGGTGCTGCCGGTGTGGCTGCTGCTGGCGCCGCGCGACTACCTGTCGACCTTCCTGAAGATCGGCACGATCGTCGCCCTGGCCATCGGCATCCTGATCGTGCGCCCGGAACTCAAGTTGCCGGCGCTGACCGACTTCGCCAGCACCGGCAACGGCCCGGTGTGGGTAGGCGGCATCTTCCCGTTCCTGTTCATCACGATTGCCTGTGGCGCAGTGTCGGGTTTCCACGCGCTGATCTCCTCCGGCACCACGCCCAAGCTGCTGGCCAACGAGAAGCACATGCCGTACATCGGCTACGGCGGCATGCTGATGGAGTCGTTCGTGGCGATCATGGCGCTGGTGGCCGCGTCGATCATCGAACCGGGCGTCTACTTCGCGATGAACGCGCCGCCGGCCGTGGTCGGCAGCGACGTCGCCAGCGTGGCCGCGCACATCACCAACACCTGGGGCTTCGCCATCACCCCGGACGTGCTGACCGCCACCGCGAAGGACATCGGCGAATCCACCATCCTCAACCGCGCCGGCGGCGCGCCGACGCTGGCGGTGGGCATCGCGCAGATATTGCACAGCGTGCTGCCGGGCGAGGACACGATGGCGTTCTGGTACCACTTCGCGATCCTGTTCGAGGCCTTGTTCATCCTGACCGCGGTGGACGCCGGCACCCGCGCCGGACGCTTCATGCTGCAGGACCTGCTGGGCAATTTCGTGCCGGCGCTGAAGAGGACCGAAAGCTGGGGCGCCAACCTCATCGCCACCTTCGGCTGCGTGGCGCTGTGGGGCTACCTGCTGTACACCGGCGTCACCGATCCGTTCGGCGGCATCAAGACGCTGTGGCCGCTGTTCGGCATCAGCAACCAGATGCTGGCCGCGATCGCGCTGATGCTGGGCACGGTGGTGCTGTTCAAGCTCAAGCGCGAGAAGTACGCCTGGGTGACGATCGTACCCGCCGCGTGGCTGCTGATCTGCACGACCAGCGCCGGCCTGATCAAGATCTTCGACGGCAACCCGGCGCAGGGCTTCCTGGCGCAGGCGCACAAGTTCCAGGCCGGCATCGCCGCCGGCGAGGTGCTGGCGCCGGCCAAGGACATGGGCCAGATGCACCAGGTGGTGGTCAACGCCTACGTCAACACCACGCTGACCGTGCTGTTCCTGTTCGTGGTGCTGAGCGTGCTGGTGTACTCGATCCGGTCGATCCTGGCCGCGCGCCGCAACGCGCAACGCAGCGACCAGGAGACCCCGTATGTCGCCCTGACCGCCGAGCAGCAGGCCGCGCAGGCCAGCCTGTAAAGCTCATATCGTCGACGTAAGGAGAAGACCATGTCCACCGCGCTCGTCCCGCTGGGCCACTACGCCACCCACAAGCGCGTGTGGCGCAGGCTGGTGCAGACCGCGCGCCTGTGCTGCGGCGTGCCGGACTACGACAACTACGTCCGGCACATGCTGGAGAAGCACCCGGACCGCGAGCCGATGGACTACAAGACCTTCTTCCGCGAACGCCAGGAGGCGCGCTTCGGCGGCGGACGCGGGTTCCGCTGTTGCTGAGGCAAAGGGCGAAAAGAAACGGGAGCCGAAAGGCTCCCGCTTCTTTTCTGCTGCAGATGTGCCGCGACCGGTCAGGCTTTCGTAAACGCCAACTGCCCGCCTTCGGCGTGCACGCGCACGGTGTCGCCGTTGCCGAATTCGCCGGCCAGGATCTTCTGCGCCAGCGGGTTCTCCAGTTGCTGCTGGATCGCGCGCTTCAGCGGGCGGGCGCCATAGACGGGGTCGAAGCCGACGTTGCCCAGCAGGGCCAGCGCGCTGTCGTCCAGTTCCAGGCGGATGCCGCGCTCGTGCAGGCGCTTGTCCAGGCCGGCCAACTGGATGCGCGCGATCGACCTGATCTGCGCCTTGTCCAGCGGGTGGAACACGACGATGTCGTCGAGGCGGTTGATGAATTCCGGGCGGAAATGCGCCTGCACCACGCCCATCACCGCCGCCTTCATCTGCGTGTAGGCCTCGGGGCTGTCGTCGCCGGCGAGTTCCTGGATCTGGTGCGAGCCGAGGTTGCTGGTCATCACGATCACGGTGTTGCGGAAATCGACCGTGCGGCCCTGGCCGTCGGTCAGGCGGCCGTCGTCCAGCACCTGCAGCAGGATGTTGAACACGTCCGGGTGCGCCTTCTCGACCTCGTCCAGCAGGATCACGCTGTACGGACGCCGACGCACCGCCTCGGTCAGGTAGCCGCCCTCCTCGTAGCCGACGTAGCCCGGAGGCGCGCCGACCAGACGCGAAACGGCGTGCTTCTCCATGAACTCGCTCATGTCGATGCGCACCATCGCGTCCTGGCTGTCGAACAGGAACTCGGCCAGCGCCTTGCATAGTTCGGTCTTGCCGACGCCGGTCGGGCCGAGGAACAGGAACGAGCCGGTCGGCCGCCCCGGATCGGACAGGCCGGCGCGCGAGCGGCGGATGGCGTCGGAGACGACCTTGATCGCCTCGTCCTGGCCGACCACGCGCGCATGCAGCGCGTCCTCCATCTTCAACAACTTCTCGCGCTCGCCTTCCAGCATCTTGCTGACCGGGATGCCGGTCCAACGGCTGACCACCTCGGCGATCTCCTCGGCGGTGACGCGGTCCTGCACCAGCTTGAATTCCTTGCCTTCAGCCTCCTGCGCGGCGGCGAGTTGCTTCTCCAACGCCGGCAGCGTGCCGTACTGGATCTCGCTCATCTTCGCGTAATCCTGCACGCGCTGCGCGGCCTCCAGCTCCAGCCGGGCCTGTTCGATCTGCTCCTTGATCTTGGTGGCACCCTGCAGCGCGGCCTTCTCCGACTTCCACACCTCGTTGAGGTCGGCGAATTCGCGCTCCAGTTGCTCGATGTCGGCTTCCAGGTCGGCAAGGCGCTGCCTGCTGGCCTCGTCCTTCTCCTTCTTCAACATCTCGCGCTGGATCTTGAGCTGGATCAGCCGGCGCTCCTTGCGGTCCAGCTCTTCCGGCTTGGAGTCGATCTCCATGCGGATGCGGCTGGCGGCCTCGTCCATCAGGTCGATGGCCTTGTCCGGCAACTGGCGGTCGGCGATGTAGCGGTGCGACAGTGTGGCCGCGGCGACGATGGCCGGATCGGTGATCTCCACGCCGTGGTGCACGGCGTATTTCTCCTTCAGCCCGCGCAGGATGGCGATGGTGTCCTCGACCGAGGGTTCGCCGACGAACACCTTCTGGAAGCGTCGCTCCAGCGCGGCGTCCTTCTCGACGTACTTGCGGTATTCGTCCAGCGTGGTCGCGCCGATGCAGTGCAGTTCGCCGCGCGCCAGCGCCGGCTTGAGCATGTTGCCGGCGTCCATCGAGCCTTCGGCCTTGCCCGCGCCGACCATCGTGTGCAGCTCGTCGATGAACAGGACGATCTGGCCCTCGTTCTTGGCCAGGTCGTTGAGCACCGCCTTCAGCCGCTCCTCGAATTCGCCGCGGAACTTGGCGCCTGCGATCAGCGCGCCCATGTCCAGCGACAGCACGCGCTTGTTGCGCAGGCCCTCGGGCACCTCGTTGTTGACGATGCGCTGGGCCAAGCCCTCGACGATCGCGGTCTTGCCGACGCCGGGCTCGCCGATCAGCACCGGGTTGTTCTTGGTGCGGCGCTGCAGGACCTGGATGGTTCGGCGGATTTCCTCGTCGCGGCCGATCACCGGGTCGAGCTTGCCGGATTCGGCGCGCGCGGTCAGGTCGATGCAGTATTTCTCCAGCGCCTGGCGCTGGTCCTCGGCGTTCTCGGACTGCACGCTCTCTCCCCCGCGGATCTTGTCGATGGCGGCCTGGATCTTCTGCTTGTCCGCGCCGGCCGCGCGCAACACCGTACCCAGCGCGCCCTTGTCGTCGGCCGCGGCCAGCACGAACCACTCGCTGGCGATGAAGGCGTCGCCATGCTGCTGCGCCAGCTTGTCGGTCTGGTTGAGCAGGCGGTTGAGGTCGTTGCCGATCGACAGGTTGCCCTCCTGTCCGGAAACCTTCGGCAGCTTGTCCAGCGCGTCGTTCAGGCGATCGCGCAGCACCGGCACGTTGACGCCGGCCTGTGCCAGCAGCGGCCGCGTGCTGCCGCCGTTCTGGTCCAGCAGCGCGCTGAGCACGTGCACCGGCTCGATGATGTTGTGGTCGCGACCCACGGCCAGCGACTGCGCATCCTGCAGGGCCTGCTGGAAGCGCGAGGTCAGTTTGTCCATCCGCATCGGGATTCCCTCGAAAAGAAAGCGGCCGGCGTCGCCGGCAATGACGGGAAAATGCGGCCGCGGGGGCGGCGTTTCAAGCTCGGCCGGACCGGCACAGGCAGGCCACGCCCCGCGACCGTTCAGCTTGCGGAAAGAGGGTACGCCGCGACTCCGGTCGCGGCCTTGATCGAACGCAACGCGACGCTCAGCCGCCGCCGGCCAACGCCGCGCGGATCTGCCGCAGTTGCGCCTTCACCGCGCGCTCCTGCTCGCGGCCCAGCCGCAGCAGCGCCTTCTGGCCAGCCGAGCGCGATTCAAGCGCCGGATCGGTGAAGCGGTACTTGCCGCGTCCGTCCGGCTCGACGCCCGGCGCCTCCGGCTCCGGCGTTTCCAGCAGATGATCGATCACCTGCACTAGGCGGTCGTTGAAATAGCGGTCCGGGTAGCCCAGTTCCTGGTACGCCTGCTGGAACAGCGGATAGAAGCGGGTGTATGCGGCCGCCAGGGAATTCGCGTCGGCCCGGGTGAAGGCCTGCACCCAGGGCGCGTAGCGCCGGGCGTTCTCCGCGGCGATGCGCATGCCGCCGGCGCTTTCCGCCACCGCGAACGCGCCCGGCATTGGCTTCAGCGCCGAAGCCGTACGCGGCATGCGCGGCTGGGTCAGGTTGTCGACCATCACCACGATGCGCTGGATCAGGTGGTCGCGGATCAGCAGCGCCAGCGGCGCGTCGTCGCCGACCCCTTGCACCAGCGCGGTCCAGACTTCGCCGTCGCTGTCGGCCAGCGCCGGCAGCGCGGGATCGGCGGCGGCGGCGATCGGATGCTGGATCGCCGGCGGCGCGACCGGCGGCGTTGCCGGCGCTGCGACGGAAGGCGGTCGGGCGACCTCATCGCCGGAAGGCTTGCCCGGGTTGGGCCGCAACAGCCACCATGCCGCCACCGCGACCACCGCCGCCACCGCCAATACCCAAGGCCAAAGCGCCTGCTGCCGGCTTGCCTGTCGCATGCGTTCCTCCGTTTGCGTCGAATGTCTTGTCGTGGCCGCAAAACCGATTCCGGCATCCGTCTCGCGCCAACGATGCCCGCATGGTGGAGGGGCCTGGCTTCACTGCGCATTAATCGCCGCAATGCCGGATGAACCAGGTAGAGAAACAGCGGCGCATCGAAGTCCGCGCAAGACGCCCTATGATGGGCCGATGCGAATCCTGGTGCTGGGCGGTTACGGACTTTTCGGCGGTCGCATCGCCCGCACATTGGCCGCCGACGGCGACAAGCAGGTGCTGGTCGCGGGGCGCGATGCGGCGCAGGCGCAGGCGTTCATCGACGCCAGCGGCGTCGGCCGCGAACGGATGCGGGCCCTGGCGCTGGATGCCGGCGCCGCCGACCTGGCAACGAAGCTGGCGCGAACCGGCGCCGACCTGCTGGTCCATAGCGCCGGCCCGTTCCAGGGACAGGACTACGCCGTCGCGCGCGCGGCGCTGCGGGCCGGCCTGCATTACGTCGACCTGGCCGACGCGCGCGGCTTCGTCGAAGGTTTCGATGCATTGGACGCGGCAGCCAGGGCCGCGCAGCGCCTGGCCATCACCGGCGCCAGCAGCGTGCCGGGAGCGAGTGCGGCTGCGGTGCGGGCATTGCTGCCGCGTTTCTCGCGGCTGGACGCGGTGGAAACCGCGATCTTCCCCGGCAACCGCACCCCGCGTGGGCTGGCGACCACGCGCGCGATCCTGAGCTATGCGGGCAAGCCGTATCGCGCACTGATCGGCGGACGATGGCGCAACGTCCACGGTTGGCAGTCATTGCGCCGCATGCGCATCAAAAACCTCGGCGTACGCTGGCTGGCGCGCTTCGAGGCGCCCGACCTGGGCGTGCTGCCGGCGCGCTACCCGACCCTGCGCACCTGCGACACCCGCACCGGACTGGAACTGCACCGCATGCACTTCGGCCTGTGGCTGTCGAGCTGGCTGGTGCGCGCAAGGCTGCTGCCGGGCCTGCTGCCGTTCGCGAAAATCCTGTTCGACATCAGCAACCGCTGGATCGACGCGGGCAGCGACGCCGGCGGCATACGCGTCGAACTGCGCGGCCTAGATCCGGCCGGCGAGCCATTGGCGCTGCATTGGACGGCGCTGCTGCGCGACGGCCACGGACCGCAGTTCCCCTGCACTGCCGCGATCGTATTGGCGCGGAAGCTGGCGCGCGGCGAACTGCCCGGCAGCGGCGCGCAGGCCTGCCTGGATCTGTTCACGCTGGACGAGTTCGTCGATGCGCTGGCGGATTTCGGCATCGAGACTTCGGTCCGCGCGTCGTAGAGGCGCAATGCAGGGGCGCCGCTACAAAAAGCGGTCGCGTTCCGACGGTCCGGGAATGCGGCAGGCGTCATGCCTGCCGAACCAGCGGTAGCGGTTGCGCGCGACGAGGCGATACAGCGGATCCCGGACGAAGCGCGGCGCCAGCCGCCCCATCGCCGCGATGCGCCATGCGCCGCCCAGCCCGGACAGCACGCGCACGATCGCGTCGGTATCGGTATGCGCGCCCCGCTCGTCCAGCAGCAGGAACGACACCAGATCGTCGGGGTCGAGGCCATGTTCCCGCAGAAGAACCCGGCCCGCGTCGCTCTGCATCGCGGCGAAGCGGTAGCGCCTGCGCCGGTCGCGTTCCAGCAGGAAATCGACCCAACCGTTGCACAGCGCGCAGACGCCGTCGAAGACGACGATCGCGCCGCCCCCGCCTGCATCGGGCCTGCCCGCGTCAGGCGCGTTCAAGCCATCCCTCGTAGCGGATCAGCAATCCGGCCAGCGGCAATCGCGCCTCCACCCGGAATTCGTAGCGCCCCCGATGCTCGCGTTCACGGCATTGCACGCCGGCGAACAGCCGCGCCGGCAACGGCAGCAAGCCGAGCACGCGCACGCCGGCGACGTTCCACCAGATCGCGCCGTCGTGGGTGTGCAGCCGGAAACGGAATTGCACCGGGCCCAGGCGTTCGCACAGCAGCCCGTTGCGGCAGGAAAGCTTCGAGGACATTTTCCTGCCGCCGAAATCACGTCGCCAGATCTCGCGCCGGTCGTCGGCGATGAACTCGACCCGGGTCGGCGCATCACGCATCCGCGGCGGCAATCCGACGACGAACGCGCACAGCCGCGCCAACGGGTTCCCGCCGCGCTCGATGTCGGCGCGCCCGGCGTACACGGCCTGCCCGCGGATCGAATGCAGCGCACGCAGCGTGTCCGGCAGGCCGAAGAACGGTGCGCGCAGCACCTGCTGGAACAGCGTGGGATTCATGCGGGGAAGCGCGGCAGGCGGAAACGCCGCGCGGATTATATCGGCTATCGTATATGCGCCCCGATCCGCTTCGATGGAACCGCCGATGACCTGCCGCCGCCTGTTCGCCTTCGCCCTGCTGCCCCTGCTCGCCGCGCCCGCCTGCGCGATGGCCGCGCTGTCGGCGCAGGAACGCGCGATGGCCGCCGACGTCGACGCCGGGCACGAGCGCTCGATCGAGCTGCTGCGCGCGCTGGTCGAACAGAACAGCGGCACGATGAACTTCGCCGGCGTGGAAGCGGTGGCGCGGATGCTGCGGCCGGAGTTCGAGGCGCTGGGCTTCGAGGTGGAATGGAAGCCGATGGCGCAGGCCAACCGCGCCGGCCACCTGATCGCCACCCATGCCGGCAAGCCGGGCGGCAAGCGCCTGCTGTTGATCGGCCACCTGGACACTGTGTTCGAACCGGATTCGCCGTTCACCGGCTTCGTCCGCGATGGCGACGTCGCCAAGGGACCCGGCGTCGGCGACGACAAGGGCGGCGTGGTGGTGATGCTGGCCGCGCTGCGGGCGATGCACGCGGCAGGCACGCTGGACGACGCCGACATCGAAGTGGTGCTGACCGGCGACGAGGAAGACGCCGGCTCGCCGATCGGGGTTTCGCGCGCCGACCTGATCGCCGCCGGCAAGCGCGCCGACGTGGCGCTGGATTTCGAAGGCCTGTCGCGCGAAGGCGGCCGCGACATGGGCTCCATCGCGCGACGCTCGTCGAACAGTTGGCAACTGACCACGAGCGGCCGCTCCGGGCACAGCTCCGGGATCTTTTCCGAAGGGGTGGGCGATGGCGCGATCAACGAAATGGCGCGGATCATCGCGGCGTTCCGCAGCGAACTGCCCGAACCCGACCTGACCTTCAACGTCGGCCTGCTCGGCGGCGGCCAGAGCGCGGAACTGGATGCGGCCAGCGTGCGCATCGCCGCGACCGGCAAGGGCAACATCATTCCGTCGGTCGCCGTCGCCATCGGCGACTTCCGCACCCTCAGCCCGGAGCAGACCGAGCGGGTCAAAGCGAAGATGCAGGGCATTGTTTCCCGCCACTTGCCGCATACCGGCGCGGAAATCGTCTTCGACGAAGCTTATCCGCCGGTCGCACCGAGCGCCGGCAACCGCGCGCTGCTGGCCGCGCTGAACGAGGTCAACCGCGACCTGGGGCTGGAACCGATGGCGGAATTGGATCCGCTCAAGCGCGGCGCCGGCGACATCGGCTTCGTCGCTGCCGACGTCGACAGCCTGATCGGCCTGGGCATCGCCGGCAACGGCAGCCACGCGCCGGGCGAAACGGCGGACCTGTCCAGCCTGCCGCGCCAGGCCAAGCGCGCGGCGATCCTGATGAGCCGGCTGGCGCGGTCGCCGCGCTGACGACATCCGTCGCCACGCGCCGTCCGCGGCGCAGTGGGACTTCTCGCCCAAATAACCCGTCGGCATATGCAAATGCGGGGCGACCATGACAGCAGGCGCGTGGGTTTGTTACGAAAAGATTACGCTTGACCGCGCACGTCGATCGACAAACAGGACGACCGCTCCGGTACGTGCCCACCCGCCCCCGCAACCGACGCCCATTTCATGACCACCCACGTCCTCCCCGTGCCGCACGCAGGTCGCCTGCCCGATGCGCGCTGTCGTCGCCAACGCCGATAACCACGCATCTCCCCGCCCGCCGGACGCATGCGATCGCACGCGCCGGCCCGTCGCCAAACCGCAGGAATCCCACGCCATGCCACGCCTTCATCCGACGCCGATCGGCGTCGCCATTGCACTCGCCTTCGCCGCGCCTGCCTTCGCCCAACAGGCCGCCGCCCCGGCGACCACGCTCGACCAGGTCACCGTGCTCGGCGCCCGCACCCAGCCGCGCACGGTGCTGACCTCACCGGTGCCGATCGACGTGCTGTCGGCCGAAGACATCCGCGGCAGCGGCTACACCGACATCAGCCAGATCATCCAAGCGCTGGCGCCGTCGTTCAATTTCCCGCACCCGACCACGCCGGACGGCAACACTCACATCCGCTCGGCGACGCTGCGCGGGCTGTCGCCCGACCAGACCCTGGTGCTGGTCAACGGCAAGCGCCGCCACACCAGCGCCTGGGTCAACACCGGCGGCACCGTCGGCAAGGGCGCGGTGTCGACCGACCTCAACACGATCCCGGTCAGCGCGATCGACCATATCGAAATCCTGCGTGACGGCGCATCGGCGCAATACGGCTCGGACGCCATCGCCGGCGTGGTCAACATCGTGCTGCGCGAGGACGGCGGGCTGGAAGCGAGCGCCAGCCACGGCAGCACCAAGGACGGCGGCGGCGACACCAGCAAGGTCTCGGTCGACGCCGGCTTCGCCAATCCCGACGGCGGCGGCGCCCACTTCACCCTGGACTGGCGCGACCGCAAGGGCGCCAACCGCGCGCTGGCGGACACGCGCCAGCAGTATTTCGGCGTCGGCGCCAATGGCAATCCGGTGGCGCTGTCCGGCAATTACGGTTCGGGCACCGGCCTGACGCCGATCGGCGGGGCGGCGGCCGGCGCCACGGCCGATCCACGCGAGGCGACGATCGACCGCGCCTCGCTGTGGCGCTTCGCCGATACCGCCGACACCGAGGAACTGAACTTCTTCGGCAACCTGCGCCAGCCGCTGCCGTGGGCCGAAGGACTGGAGTGGTACGCCTTCGGCAACTACGGCTCCAGCAAGGGCAGTTCCAACGCCTCGCTGCGCCGCTCCGGGCAGAACGAGAACGTGCGCGCGATCTACCCCGACGGCTTCCTGCCGTGGGTCGACACCGACAGCACCGACTACTCCTTCGCCACCGGCCTGAAGGGTTACGCCGGCGACTGGCGCTGGGACCTGAGCACGGTGTACGGCGGCAACGCGCTGGAATACCGCACCCGCAACACGCTCAACGCCACGCTGGGCGCGGACAGCCCGACCTCGTTCTACAACGGCAAGTTCGAGTCGTCGCAATGGACCACCAACCTCGACTTCGGCAACAGCCTCGACCTGGGCTGGCACGCGCCGCTGCGGCTGGCGCTGGGAGCGGAATTCCGTCGCGACACCTACGAGATCTCGCCGGGCGAGGAGGCCTCGTACGTCTGGGGACCGTACACCGTGCTCGACGGCCCCGCCGCCGGCAGCGTGCCGACCATCGGCTCGCAGGGCTTCGCCGGCATCCAGCCGATCGATGCCGGCAAGTACGACCGCCACGACGTCGCCGCCTATGCCGAGGCCGAGACCGACCTGACCGACAACTTCCTGGTCCAGGCCGCGTTGCGCTACGAGGACTACAGCGACTTCGGATCGACCACCAACGGCAAGCTGGCGCTGCGCTGGGAGATCGGCGGCGGGGTCGCGCTGCGCGCCGCGGCCAGCAGCGGCTTCCATGCGCCGGCGCTGGCGCAGCAGTACTTCAGTTCGACCAGCAGCCGCACGCTGAACAACGCCCTCACCGGCCTGCCCGAATACGTGCTGGTGCGCACCGCACCGGTCGGCTCGGTCGAGGCCGCCGCGCTGGGCGCCGAGCCGCTGAAGCCGGAGAAGGCCGACAACTACACGCTCGGCCTGACCTGGGGCTGGCGCGGGCTGGTCGCATCGCTGGACGTGTACCGCATCGACATCGACGACCGCATCTTCCTGTCGAGCAACTTCGTCGACGCCGGCGCCTCGACCGCGATCCGCGACTACCTGGCCTCGCTCGGCTCGCCCGGCGTCACCAGCGTGCGCTACTTCAGCAACGCCGCCGACACCCGCACCACCGGCGTCGACTTCTCCGCGCGCTACCTGTGGGAACTGGGCGACCTCGGCCGGCTGACCGCGACTCTGGGCTACAACCGCAACAAGACCGAACTGCAGCGCGTGGCCGGCACGCCGGACGAACTGCTGGCGCTGGGCGTGACGACCCCTATCCTGGACGTCACCGAACGCACCCGCATCGAGAAGGGCCAGCCCAAGGACAACCTGGTGGCCGGCCTGAACTGGGGCGTCGGCCGCTGGGGCGTCAACCTCGCCGCGCACCGCTACGGCGAGATCCGCGGGATCGCCGCGACCAACCAGAGCGCCGCCAACGTCGAGCAGTTCGCGCTGGGTTCGACCCGCTTCGTCGCTGTGCCCACCGAGGCCGGCGCCGCCGGCAACTACGACGTGATCCAGATACTCGAACCGAAGTGGGTCGCCGACGTCGACGTCTCGTTCCGCTTCAACGACCACCTGAAGCTGGTGCTGGGCGCGAACAACGTCTTCAACACCTATCCCACCCGCAACATCGCCACCACCGCGGCGGTGTCCGGCGCCGACACCTACGGCGTGTTCCCGTACAGCGAGCTGTCGCCGTTCGGCTGGAGCGGCGCCTACTATTACGCGCGGATCGAGACGAAATTCTGAGGACGAAATGACGCATCCCCTGCCCTTCGACCCTTCCCGCCGCCGCTGGCTGCAGGCCGGCGCCGGCGCACTGGCCGGCACGGCGTTGCTGTCGCGGCTCGCTTCCGCCCGGGCGCAAGCGACCGCCGCGACGGCCAGCGCCGCCGCGCCGCTGCGGCTGGACCTCAACGAAAGCAGCTACGGCCCGTCGCCGCGCGTGGCCGAGGCGATCCGCGCCGCCGTCGCGCAGGCGCCGCGCTACGTGGAAGAAGCGCAGGCGCAGGCCCTGCGGGCGCAGATCGCCGCATTCGAAAGCGTCGCGCCGGAGCAGGTCGTGCTAGGCGAAGTGCTGGAAGCCCTGGGCCAGCACCTAGCCATCGCCCACGGTGGCGGCAGGTTCGTCTACTCGACGCCCGGCTACGGCGCGCTGGTCGACGCGGCCGCGCCGTTCGGCGGCAAGGCAGTCGAAGTACCGCTGGACGCGAAGCTGGAGAACGACCTGCCGGCGCTGGCCGCCGCGGTCGATGCCGACACGCGCGCCGTGTTCGTGGTCAACCCGCACAATCCGTCGGGCACGGTCAGCGCGCCGGCCGCGTTCGACGCCTTCGTGCGCGAGGTCTCCCGGCGCACGCTGCTGATCGTCGACGAGGCCTACCTGGACTACCTCGACGACTTCCGCGAACGCACCGCGGTGCGGCACCTGCGCGAGGGCGCCAACATCGTCGTGTTCCGCACCTTCGGCAAGATCCACGCCCTGGCCGGCCTGCAGATCGGCTACGCGGTCGCGCCGCGCGCGCTGGCCGACGCGCTGCACGCCCGCGGCGTCGGCGGCGCGCATGCGCAGAACCAGTTGTCGATCGCCGCCGCATCGGCCAGCCTGGCCGATACCGCGCACGTGGCCGCAGTGCGCCGGCAGGTCGCGGCCGAGCGCGTGCGCTGGCTGCATTTCCTCGACGGATTGAAGCGGCCGTATGCGCAACCGGCCGGCAACTTCGTGTTCTTCGACAGCGGCCGGCCGCATGCACGCTTCGCCGAAGCGCTGAAGGCGCAGGGCGTGCGCATCGGCCGGGCGTTCCCGCCCTACGCCGACTGGGCGCGCATCACCATCGGCACGTCGGAGGAAAACGCCCGCGCCCAGCGCGCCATCGCCGCCGTGCTGGCGTAGGCACCCGTCCCGGATACGGCCATCGCGATCGCCGCGCCGGCACATGAGCAAAGCGCATGGCGACATGGAAACCCGGCATGGTGCGGGAGGTTCCGCCGTCATCGGCAACGGTGTACGGTCAGATGCGACGGATACGCGCAGGCTCTGCACCCCGCGCGCGTTCCGACCTCACAGCGCCGCACGTCCGCCATCGCGCGGCCGCGGCCCACGAACTGATCGGGCGGGCGCCGGCGGAAACGGGACCGCCCTTCCCGCGCAGGCTGGCTGGCCACGCATACGGGAGGCGCCCGTCCGATCAGACCACGCCGCGATGGCGCATCGACCGTCGGCGGCAATGGGTCGCGCCACGATGCCTTGCCGGTGACTGCCGCACCTCACAAAGGCAAGGGCCGGAAGCTCCTGTGTCGCGGCTGATAGCCTTCGGATCCCCTTTTCATGGATTCGTAGCCGGCCATGAAACCGTATTTGATTCTGCCCGGCACGAACCGCAGCATCGGCAGCTTGGCGTCGAACACGCTGCATCGGCGCAATCTGTCCGCCAACGGACTGACGAAGGACAGGCTCGACGTAACGGACAGATCGTGGCCGCGGGTCTCGGTGCAATGCGGGCTGGTGGACGGCATGTAGATGCCGAGTCCCGGCTGCAGGTCCAGCACCAGGGCGGCGGCGTCGAAGGCCGGATCGTACCGGAGGGAAGGCGGATTCGCGTTGGCGGTGAAGAACTCGCGCAGGCTCTGCTTCGACACCACCGCGGGATCGTTCGGCGTGAAGGCGAGGAAATGCTTCTCGCCGCGCATCTGCAGCAACAAGTTGCTGCCGTAGTCCAGATGGAATGGCGTGGAGGCGGCGCCCTGGCTGATGAACAGCGAACCGGTACAGAAACGCACGTCGCCGTAGAACGGCGGCAGCGAAGAACGCAACGCCTCGACCATTTCCGTGAACAAGGGCTTCAACAGCGGGTTGCTTTCGATCTCGTGCAGCGCGATCCAGAAATCCTGTTCGCCGGCCTTCAGCATGTCGACGAGGGCCTGGCGCGGAATCCGCCGGGTATTGAATGCCTCGTCGCGCTGTTGCTTGGCGACCTTGGCCTTGATGCACTCTTCCGGAATCTGCTGCAGCAACTCCCGCAGCCCTTCATCGGAGAATCGTCCGGATGCGTGGCAATCGTGCCGCACCCGCGTCGGCTCCCTGCCGGGACGCAAGGCCCGGGGCGAGCCCCGCAGCGACTCGTTCAACTCTATTCGGATCATGGCACCCACCCGTCGACGATGCCTCGTCATGAATTGGGGGAAAACCGACAATCTCTCTGTTCTGGCGGATACGACGCGGAATCCGCGCAGAACCGGCCATGCGCCCTGCAGAGGCCACGGCCGCCGGCCCCGACGGTCGACGCCAGCCTTGTCATTTGGCGGGAGCGGTGGGATTCGAACCCACGGAAGGTTTGACCCTTCGCCGGTTTTCAAGACCGGTGCCTTAAACCGCTCGGCCACACTCCCGTTCTTCGCGCCACGCCCGGCGGGCGATACCGTCGTGGCGCCGCGCATTCTCTCACGAGGCGGTCAGGATGCCTGCTTCGCCCGCGCCAGCGCTTTCCCGGCTTCCTCTGCGCACTTGCCACCGCAGTCCAGCCGTGAGGTTTCGATCTGCTTCGGCAGGTGTTCGGCGAGGAAGTCGATGAACACCCGCACCGCCGGCAGCAGGCCGCGGCGCGAGGCGAACACCGCATGGCAGATGCCCTGCGGCAGCGACCATTCCGGCAGCACGACCTCCAGTTCGCCGTTGCGTACCGCTTCGGCGCAGACGGTTTCCGGCAGCAGGGTGATGCCGTAGCCCTCCTTCGCCAGCGCCTGCAGCAGCGGGAAGTCGAAGCCCATCAGCCGCGGCTGCAGGTCGATGCGGCGCACTTCGCCGTCGGGGCCGTGCAGTTCCCAGCGCTGCCGTGCCTCGTCCTCGCTGATGCTCAGGGTGACGTGGTCGGCCAGGTCCTCGGGTTTTTGCGGGCGGCCGGCGCGCTTGAGGTATTTCGGGCTGGCGACCAGCAGTTCCTGGATCTGGCCGAAGCTGCGCATCACCAGGCTGCCGTCGTCGTCGAGCTTGGCGCGCACGCGCAGGGCCACGTCGTAGCCTTCGTTGATGATGTCCACGCGGCGGTTGTTGACGTGCAGTTGCAGCCGTACCTTCGGGTACTTGTCGAGGAAGGCCGGCAATATCTTCGGCAACTGCATCTGCGCGACCGCCACCGGCACGCTGACCCGCACGATCCCGCGCGGCTCGGCGCTGAGCCGGTCGACCACTTCGCGCGCGGCCTGGGCCTCGGCCAGCATGGTCTGGGCGTGGCGGTGCACGCTCATGCCGACGTCGGTCACCGCGAAGCGGCGGGTCGAACGCTGCAGCAGGCGCACGCCCAGGTCGTTCTCCAACTGACTGATGCGCCGGCTCAGGCGCGATTTGGGGATGCCCAGCGCGCGTTCGGCCGCGGCGAAGCCGCCGTGGTCGACCACCATCGCGAAATAGTAGAGATCGTTGAGGTCTTGCATGGCGCAGGTTCCAGTTTCGGAACGATTGCGCCTATTAAAGCGCTATTGTCCCGGGACGGCAACAAGCAGCGAGAAGACATGCCGACGCCCTGCCCTTGTTGGATATGCCCTGACATGACCGGCAACCGCCAAAGTCAAAAGCCAAAACCCATTCCGGCTCGGCGCGCTTCGCGCCTTTCCCCCTCCTGCATGCGGGAGAGGGTCGGGCTGGATCAGGCGATGCGCTCCGCCCCGCCCATGTACGGCCGCAGCGCTTCAGGCACGGTGATGCTGCCGTCGGCGTTCTGGTAGTTCTCCATCACCGCGATCAGGGCGCGGCCGACGGCGACGCCGGAGCCGTTGAGCGTGTGCAGCAGTTCCGGCTTCTTGGTTTCCGGGTTGCGCCAGCGCGCCTGCATGCGCCGGGTCTGGAAATCGCCGCAGTTGCTGCACGAGGAAATCTCGCGGTAGGTCTGCTGCGACGGCAGCCAGACTTCCAGGTCGTAGGTCTTGGCGGCGGAAAACCCCATGTCGCCGCTGCATAGCAGCATGCGCCGGTACGGCAGGCCCAGCCTTTCCAGCACGACCTCGGCGCAACGGGTCATGCGCTCGTGTTCGTCCCAGCTTTCGTGCGGGCGCGCGATGCTGACCAGTTCGACCTTCTCGAACTGGTGCTGGCGGATCATGCCGCGCACGTCGCGGCCGCCGCTGCCGGCCTCGGAGCGGAAACACAGTGAATGCGCGGTCATGCGCAGCGGCAGCGCCGCGTCCTCGACGATTTCGTCGCGGACGATGTTGGTCAGCGAGATTTCCGAGGTCGAGATCAGGTAGCGCCTGTGTTCGCCCAGTTGCGTGGCGAACATGTCTTCCTCGAACTTCGGCAACTGGCCGGTGCCGAACAGGCTTTCGGCATTGACGATCACCGGTACGCTGGTTTCCTCGAAACCGTGCTCGCCGGTGTGCAGGTCGATCATGAACTGCGCCAGCGCGCGGTGCAGGCGCGCCAGTTGGCCGCGCAGCACGGTGAAGCGCGCGCCGCTGAGCTTGGCCGCGGTCTCACCGTCCAGCCAGCCGTTGCGCGCGCCCAGGTCGACATGGTCCTTGACCGGGAAATCGAACGCGCGCGGCGCGCCCCAGCGATGCTGCTCGACGTTGCCGGATTCGTCCGCGCCCAGGGGCACGCTGTCGTTCGGCAGGTTGGGAATGCCCAGGGCGATCGCGTCGATGTCGGCGCGGAGCCTTTCCAGTTCGGTTTCCGAGGCCTTCAGTTCGTCGCCGAAACCGGCCACCTCGGCCATGATCGCGGACACGTCCTCGCCCTTCGCCTTCATCTGGCCGATGGCCTTGCTGCGGGTGTTGCGCAGGTTCTGCAGTTCCTGGGTGCGCACCTGGATCTGCTTGCGGCGGGCCTCCAGCGACGCCAGCGCAGCCACGTCCAGTTCGAAGCCGCGGCTGGCGCGCAGGCGTTCGGCGAGTTCGGCGGGCTGGTTGCGGAGCAGTGCGGGATCGAGCATGGCGAAACGGGCGTGCGGAACGGCCGCCGATTATCGCCTTTTATCGGATGGCCTGCCCGCGCCGTTCACCGTGGCTGTGCCAGAATCGGCACAATCCGAGGAAAACCGCATGCCCGCCCGTTCGCAACAGCCTTCCGATTCCCATTTCGTCTTCCGCTTGCCGCGCAGCGCGCTGCGCATCGCCGGCATCGCCATCGGCGTCGGCCTGCTGCTGTTCCTGCTGGTCTGGTGGCTGGGCCGCGGCGACGAGTTCTACACGGTGGAACCGGCAGCGAAGACGGACGCGGCCGGCGCCGAAGCCCTGCCCGCGCCGCTGCCGGGCGACGACAGCGCCAGCGGCATGGAAGAACCGCGCCCGGCCCCCGCAGCGCCCGACGACGAAGAGGCGCCGGCAGTGGCCGAAACCCCGCCCCCGCCCGCGCCGGTCGACGAAACCCCAGCCGCGCCGGCACCAGCGCCGGTTGTGCCGAAGCCTGCAGCGCCGGCTCCCGCCGTCGCCGCCACCGACCTGCCGACCCCGATCGCCGGGCAAAGCCCGCCGCCGGAATACCCCGCCTCGGCCATGCGCCGCGGCGACACCGGCACCGTGCTGCTGCACGTGACCGTCGGCGCGGACGGCGTGCCGACCGACGTCGACTTCGCCCGGCGCAGCGGCACCCGCGCGCTGGACCGCGCGGCGCAGGACGCCGTGCGCCAGTGGCGCTTCACCCCCGCGCAGCGCGACGGCCAGCCGGTCGCGGCCAGCGTCGACATCCCGATCAGCTTCGACCTGCAGCGCTAGATCTGCGTCAGCGAAAATCCGGCCCGGCGCGCCAATCCGTCGAAATCCGGGAACGACGTCGCCACGTTGGCCACGTCGCCGATGCCGACCTCGCCCTCGGCCACCTGCGCGGCCACGGCGAACGACATCGCGATGCGATGGTCGCCGTGGCTCTCGATGCGCCCGGCCTTGAGCGGACCGGGGAAGATCGTCGCACCGTCCGCGGTCTCGTCCACGCGCAGGCCCAGCGCGCGCAGGCCGGCGGCCATCGTCGCCAGGCGGTCGGATTCCTTGACCCGCAATTCGGCCGCGCCGCGCACCACGGTCGGACCGGAAGCGCAGGCCGCGGCGACGAACAGCGCCGGGAATTCGTCGATCATGTCCGGCACGATGTCCTCCGGCACCTCGATGCCGCGCAACGGCGCGTGCCGGACGACCAGGTCGGCGACCGGCTCGCCGCCATGCGCGGCAGGGTTCTCCTCGCGGATGTCGGCGCCCATCAGCCGCAGCGCCGCCAGCAGGCCGGTGCGGCGCGGATTCAGGCCGACCGCGCGCAGGCGCAGTTCGCTGCCCGGCACGATGCTGGCCGCGACCAGGAAGAACGCCGCCGACGAGAAATCCGCCGGCACCGAAATGTCGGTCGCGCACAGGCGCTGGCCGCCGCGCAGCTTGGCGTAGCCCGGCGAGAATTCGATGTCGACGCCGAACGCCGACAGCATGCGTTCGGTGTAGTCGCGGGTCGGATGCGGCTCGCGCACCGACGTCTCGCCTTCGGCGTACAGGCCCGCCAGCAACACCGCCGACTTGACCTGCGCGCTGGCGACCGGCGAGGCGAAATCGATGCCGTGCAGCGTGGGTTCGCCATGGATGCGCAACGGCGGCAGGCCGCCTTCTTCGGTATCGATGCGCGCGCCCATCGACGCCAGCGGATCGGCGACGCGGCGCATCGGCCGCTTCGACAGCGATTCGTCCCCGACCAGCACGCTGTCGAACGGCTGCGCGGCCAGCAGCCCGGCCAGCAGGCGCATGCCGGTGCCGGCGTTGCCGCAGTCCAGCGGCGCGGACGGAGCCATGAGGCCATCGACGCCGACGCCATGCACGATCCGCTGCGACGGCGATGGCGTTTCGATCCGCACCCCCAGTTGCGCGAACACGTTGGCGGTGGCGCGGGTGTCCTCGCCTTCGAGGAAACCGTCGATCCTCGACACCCCGTCGGCCAGCGCCGCGAACATCACCGCCCGATGCGACACCGACTTGTCGCCGGGAATGTCCAGCACGCCGGTCAGCGGCGTGCCGCGGGATGCGATCCAGTTCTGCTTGTCAGTCATCGAATCCGAATTCCCGAAATTTCCGTTGTTGCTGTTGCTGTTGACGTTTGCTTTTGACTTTGAGCCCCGTCCGCAGCGGCGGAGCCGGCGGGAATAACCCCGAAGGGGCGACGCGCATGGATGCGCGTCGTTTTTCGCCGCGGCAGGATGCCGCGTCGAAAAATCCCGCTGGCGGAGCGGACCCTCCGCGCACAGCGCGGAGGGCGCGAGGAAGGGTGTGCTTTCTTTGCTTACTTTCTTTGCACAAGTAAAGAAAGTAAGTCGCGCGACAGCGCGAAACGCTCTTGCCGTTTCGCATTCCTCCCCAAAATGCAGGAAAGCGACAACAAGAGCAAAAGCGCCCCTCACCCGCCTTCGGCACCCTCTCCCCATCGCTTGCGATGGGGAGAGGGAAAATCATGTCGCGCAGACGAGATCAATGTCGCTCTCCAGAATGCCGTCAAGGCACCGCAACCGGATACGACCCCAGCACCTTGACCTGCGCCGCATGACCCTTCAACTCCGCCATCGCCTCCTTCATCGCCGGATCGTCCACATGACCGGCCAGGTCGATGAAGAACGCGTACTCCCACTTCGCATGGTGCGACGGCCGCGACTCGATCCGGTTCATGCTGACGCCGTGCCGCGCGAACGGGCTGAGCACGTCGAACAGCGCGCCCGGCTTGTCGTGGATCGACACCAGCACCGAGGTGCGGTCGTGCCCCGACGGCGGGAAGATCGAACGGCCGATCACCAGGAAGCGCGTGGTGTTGTCGCGGTCGTCCTCGATCGAGGACATCACCACCTTCTTCAACCCGTACACGTGAGCGGCGCTCTCGCCGGCGATCGCGGCCGCATCGTCCGCACCGCGCGCACGGCGCGCGCCCTCGGCATTGCTGGAAACCGGGATCTTCTCGACCTTCGGCAGGTTCGCGCGCAGCCAGCCGGCGGTCTGCGCGAACGACTGCGGATGCGCATAGATGCGTTCGATGTCCTCGACGTGGCCGCTGCGCGACAGCAGGTACTGGTGCACGCGCAGCTCGACCTCGCCGCAGATCTTCAGGTCCGAGGTCAGGAACATGTCCAGCGTGACCTGGATCGTGCCCTGCCCCGAGTTCTCGACCGGCACCACGCCGAAATCGGCGTTGCCGCTTTCGACCTCCTGGAACACTTCCTCGATGCTTGCCAGCGGCAGGCCGTGCGCGGAGCGGCCGAAGTGCTTGAGCATCGCCTGCTGGCTGTGGGTTCCTTCCGGGCCCAGGTAGCCGATCTTCAGCGGCTCCTGCTGCGCCAGGCACGCGGACATGATCTCGCGGAACACGTGCACCAGCACCTCGTCGGACAGCGGCCCCTCGTTGCGGTCCACGACCATGCGCAGCACCTGCGCCTCGCGCTCGGGGCGGTAGTAGTCGACCGCCTGCGCCAGCTTGCCCTTGGCCTTGCCGACCTGCAGCGCGAACCCGGCGCGCTCGGCGATCAGCGCCTGGATCTGGCGGTCGATGCCGTCGATCTTGGCGCGCACGTCGGCGAGGACCGGCTTCGCTTCGGCCGGCGCGGGTTTCCTGGTGTTTTTCTTCGCCTTTGCGGCCATTTTCTTTCCGTCGATCGTCAACCGTTATTCCGCGCGAACTCGCGCATGAACGCCGCCAGCGCCTGCGCGCCGGCGACCGGCATCGCGTTGTACAGCGAGGCGCGGATGCCGCCGACCGCCTTGTGTCCCTTCAGCGCCAGCAGGCCCGCGGCCTTCGATTCGGCGACGAAGCGCGCGGTCAGCGTCTCGTCCGGCAGGAAGAACGGTATGTTCATGCGCGAACGGAATTCCGGCAAGACATGGTTGCGGTAGAAACCGCCGGAACCGTCGATGGCGTCGTAGACGATGCGCGCCTTCTCGGCGTTGCGCCGCGCGAATTCGGCCACCCCGCCCTCGTCCAGCATCCAATGCACGGTCAGGCCCAGCACGTACCAGTTCCAGGTCGGCGGCGTGTTGAGCATCGAATCCTTCGCCGCGTGCGCGCGGTAGTCGAAGATGTCGGCGCGCGGCAGGCCCTCGCGCCGCAGCAGGTCGCGGCGCACGATCACCACGGCGATGCCCACCGGGCCCAGGTTCTTCTGCGCGCCGGCGTAGATCAGGCCGTACTTCGACACGTCGATGGGTTCGGAAGCGATGCTGGAACTGAAATCGGCGAACAGCGGCGTGTCGCCGACGTCCGGCGTGCCGCGGTATTCGACGCCGTGGATGGTTTCGTTGGCGGTGATGTGCACGTAGTCGGCACCGGGCGTCAGCGTCCACGCATCGCGCGGCGGAACGCCGGTGAAGCCGTCCGCTTCCGAGGAGGCGGCGATGTTGACCTTGACGTAGGGCGCGGCCTGTCGGACCGCGGTCTTGCTCCAGTGGCCGCTGACCACGTAGTCGGCGGCGGCGCCGGGCGAGGCGAAATTCAGCGCCAGCAAGGCCTGCTGCGTGGTCGCGCCGCCGGCGAGGAACAGCACCGCGTAGTCGTCGGGAATGCCGATCAGCCGGCGCAGGTCGGCTTCGGCCGCGGCCGCCACCGCGATGAAGTCGGCGCTGCGATGGCTGATTTCGACGATGGAAGCGCTGGCGCCGTTCCATTCGAGCATTTCGGCCTGGGCCTGGCGCAATACCGGCTCCGGCAACGTGGCCGGGCCGGGGCTGAAGTTGTAGACGCGGGTCATGGAAGCAGGACGCGGGGGATGGGGAAACGGCGATTCTGCCGGGGGATGTCGTGCGGGACAACGGAAACCGGAGCCTTGGAGCGCCTCATGCCGGTTCAATGCGGGCCGAACAGCAGCAGCGCGCTCAGCGCCGCGCCCAGCAGCAGCGCCGCCAGCAGCAGCCACGGCCAGCGCTTGGCCGATTGCAGCAGCGACGGAGGCGGCGACCGCGCGACTTCGGTTTCGGCCGTATCGCCGGCCTCGCCGTCGCCCGGCAATGGATCGCCGGCCGGCCACGGCACCTCGACCGCGAAACGGGATTGCGGCCCGAACACGACCTGGTCGCCCGCCGACAGCAGTGCATCGCGCACCAGGACGCCGTTGACCGATGCCTCCTGTCCGGCGTCCAGGCCGGTCAGCCGTACCTGCGACCCGACCCGTTCCAGGCGCGCCCGCCACAGTGTCGCGCCCGGGATGTCGACGCGGATGTCCGCATCCTCCGCATTGCCGACTTCATACTTGCGCGACAGCGGAAAACAGCGTCCGTGGTGAACGCCGCCGATCCCGCGCAGGACCACGCACTGGTCGCTCTCGTCATCCTGCACGACGCCGGCAACGCCCGCCGGCGCGGCCCTGCCCTGCACCTGCATCTCCACGCCGTCGGCATGGACGACGTCGCCGGCGCGCAGCAGCGCCATGCGCCGCACCGGCCGGCCGTTCACGTGGATGCCGCCGTGGACGCCCGCGGCCACCTGCAGCCACAGCCCGCGGCGATCCACGCAGAACTGGGCCAGCAACACGCCCGGTGCGCCACCATCGAAATCGAGCGTGCCGCCGGAGCCGCGCAACAGCCGGTGCACGCCGGGAGCGAGCAATCGGTCCGCCGGCCGGCCCTGTTTGAAATGGATTCTGAGATTCTCCACGCGGTGCGCAGCCTAGCAGGTTGCCGCGTGGCGATCACCGGGCCTGCGACGCGCCGGCCTTACAATGCGGCTCCCGCACCGATCCGCTTCCCATGTCCAGCATCGACATCCGCCATCCGCACAACCAGAGCCCGGAGCAGGCGCGCGCAGCCGTCGAGGAAGTGGCGCGCAAGCTGGCCGATCGCTTCGATTTCAAGTACGCCTGGTCCGGCGACACCCTCGGCTTCAACCGCTCCGGCGTGGACGGCCGGATCGAACTGGAGCCGCAGCAATTGCGCGTGACCGCCAAGCTCGGCTTCATGCTGTCGATGCTACAAGCGCCGATCGAAGCCGAAATCCGCCGCGTATTGGAAGAGAAGTTCCGCTGACGCCAGCCCGCGTCCTCCTTCGCGCCAAAAAGGTGCGAAATGCAGTGGAAATCGCGCCATTTGCGTGCCGGCAAGCAGCGTTGCGCTGGCGTTGCGAATTTACTGTTGCAAAGCAGCATCGAAGCGCGTAGTTTTCGATACCGGACCCGCCAGTCCACCGAAGCACGTATGCTCCCCTCCCCTTACGACTTCGGACTGGCGGGTCCTTTTGTTGCCCGCCGTCCTTGGCGGCCGCCTACAGGGCCAGAGGCGGGTGCGGGATCACTTCGCCGCAGCGGGCCTGAACTCCAGATCCTGGTAGTCATAGCTGAAATCGGCGATCGGCGAGAGCGCCTTCATGCCGATGCGCTCGACCTTGCCTTCGGCGTCGAGGGCGAAGGTCACGTAAGCCGGCTCGATCGCCTTGTCGTCCCAGCGCGCGATGAAGGTGTCGTACTGGTAGTGCTCGAGCGTACCGGCCATGTTCGGCGTCTGCTTGAAGTCGATGCGCAGCTTGCCGCCGCGTTCGATGATGGATATGGGGCCGTACCACGCATCGGCGTAGTCGCCGGCATAGCCGCTCGCAGGCAGCGAAGGCTTCGTGGTCTTGCGCGCCGCCTGCTTGCCGCCGGCCTCCAGCGCGGCCAGCCCGCCGGCCAGGCGCTGTTCGTTCCAGGCGTCGAACGCGGCCACCCAGTCGCGCGGCGGGAAGCCGAGGTAGTGGTCGAGCAGTTCGTAGCCCAGCGCACGCATCACGCCTGTGTCCTCGGAATTGATCTGCAGGGAGATGCCGAGGTTGCGCTCCGGCACCAGCACCACGAAGGCGAGCACGCCGAACACCGCACCGCCGTGCTGCACCACCTTGACGCCGCGGTAGTCC
This sequence comes from Pseudoxanthomonas sp., assembly GCA_047601245.1. Lineage (GTDB taxonomy): Bacteria > Pseudomonadota > Gammaproteobacteria > Xanthomonadales > Xanthomonadaceae > Pseudoxanthomonas_A. The sequence goes on along the minus strand of JASGJU010000002.1, from coordinate 401,228 downwards.
TGCACGTTCCAGCCCATCGCGTAGCTGGAGAACTGCGGGGTAATGTCGGCGATCGGCGCGGGGTATTGGGGGGTCGGCATCAGCACCAGCGGCGTCCACATTCGCGCGCCGAGGCCTCGCTCCATACGCGCTTGCCGTCGGGCGCCGTGCCCTGCGCGAGCTGCGCCTGCATCCAGCGGGCGAAATCGTTGGCGCTCCACGACAGGCCGCCGGCCGGCGCGCCGACCTGGCCCAGGCCTTCGCGCTCGGGCAGCACCTGCTGTTCGCCCAGCCCGCGCAGGCGCGGATCGAGGCGCGCGTGCGGTTGCGCGCGATTGGCGGCGGCGAAGCGGTCGTTCTCGTCGCTGACCGCCGTCTTCATGCCCAGCGGCTTGAAGATGCGGTCGCGCACGAACGATTCCCAGCTTTGCCCGCTGACCGCGGCGACCAGTTCGCCGGCGACGATGTACAGGATGTTGTCGTAGGCGTAGGCGCTGCGGAAACTGGTCGCGGGCTTGATGTTGCGCAACGCGCGCACGATGTCGGCGCGGCTGCGCGAGCTGCGCGGGATGAACAGCAGGTCGCCCGCACCCAGCCCCAGGCCGCTGCGGTGGGCCAGCAGGTCGCGCACGGTCATCTCGCGCGTGACCCACGGGTCGTACATGCGGAAGTCGGGCAGGTGGTCGATGATCCGGTCGTCCCAGCCCAGCTTGCCGTCGTCGACCAGGATCGCCAGCGCCGCCGCGGTCACCGCCTTGCCGGTGGAGCCGGTGGGGAAGATGGTGTCGGCGTCCACCGCGTCGCCGCCGCCCAGCCTGCGCACGCCGTAACCCTGCGCGTGCACGATCTTGCCGTCCTTCACCACCGAGATCGCCATGCCGGGCACGTCGTGTGCGCGCATCGCCTCGACGACATGGGCGTCGAAGCCCTCCGGCACGTCCTGGCCGAAGGCCATCATCGGCATGCACAGCGACGCGGCGACGGCCGCCTGCACGAGGAAACGATGCCAAAGGCTCATCTGCGATCTCCTGACGGAACGGAAGCGAGGGAACCGGTCGATGCCGGGGCGGCGGGATGCCGCCACAGCCACCACGCGCCGACGCTCAGCAGCGGCAGCACGTATACGGCCAGCAGCGTCCACGCCAGCGCGCGATAGCCGTTGGCGATCAGCGCGACCAGGCCGAAACGGTCGGCGACGAAGATCGAACCGACCAGCAGCGCCGCGGCGATGCCGAAGCGCGCGGCGTTCGGCAGCGGCCTTTCGTGGCGCGCCTGCCAGGCCACCGCGACGCGCTCGTTCAGCGCGTGCACGATGCCGGTGCCGCTCTCCAGCAGCGCGGAGAAGATCATCGCCTGGAACAGCAGGTGGAACGGCGGCAGGTCCAGCCGCCGCAGCATGAAGTCCGAGGGCAGCGCCTCGCCGCCGATGCCGGGATACCACGCCGCCATGCACACGAAGAACAGCAGCGCCGGCAGCATCGCCAGCGGCCCGGCGACGACGCCGGCGACCAGCGCATCGCGACGGCCGAGGAAATGCCGCGCCACCGGCAGGATCACCACCGCGCCGATGATGTTGTAGCCGGCGTAGGTCAGCCCGCCCAGCGCCCAGCTCGCGTGCCGCGGGTCGGCGAGCGAGTCCGCGGCGAAGCTGGCGGCGATGCGGTCGCCGAAGCGGGTCAGCGCCAGCGCCAGGAACAGCGCGTACACGCCGTACAGCAGGAACGACACCCACTTGAACAGGCCTTCCACCGAGCGGTTGCCGAACGCGGCGAACGCGCCGATCGCCGCCATCAGCAGCAGCGTGCCGGCCAGCCGCGGCCAGCCGAACATCGCCTCGCCCAGGCTGCCGGCGGCGGCGCCGAACACCGCCAGCAGCAGCACCAGGAACAGCAGGTAGGCGATCTCGAACGCGCGCCAGCCCGGGCCGAGCAGGCGGCGGAAGAAGCTGCGGTAATCGAACGCGCGGCTCGCCTGCGCCAGCATGAAGGTCAGCGCGCAGACCAGGCTCCAGATCGCGGTCGCCAGCAGCATGCCCATCACCCCGCCGCGCGGGCCCGCGGGCAGGAAGAATTCGGCCAGTTCGCGTCCGGTGGCGTAGCCGCCGCCGATCACCACCGCCTTGAACGCCAACCCCGGCAGCAGGTAGCGCTGGAACCAGCCGGGGGCGGCGTCGCGGCTCATGCCAGACAGGCGTCGGTCAGCCGTTCGAACGCAGGGCCGCCGCGGATCGGATCCGCCACCGGCAGGCCCAGCCGCGCGCTTTCCGCCGCCAGCAGGGCCTCGGCTTCGCCCAGCGGCAGGTGCGCGGTGTTGAGGCTGACGCCGCCGCAGCGGATCGCCGGATTGGTGCGGCGGCCCAGGCGCAGGTTCAGTTCGATGGTTTCCTCGAGGTCCGGCGGCGCATAACCCGGGTGCCCCAGCATCTGCGCACGGCCCGGCTGGTGGCAGACCACGACCACGTCCGGCTGGCTGCCGTGCAGCAGCGCCAGCGACACCGCGGCGTAGGCCGGATGGAACAGCGAGCCCTGCCCTTCGATCACGTCCCAGTGCGCCGGGTCGGCGTCGGGCGACAGCATCTCCGCCGCGCCGGCGGCGAAATCGGCGACCACCGCGTCCATCGGCATGCCGCCGCCGGCGATCAGGATCCCGGTCTGGCCGGTGGCGCGGAAATCGACGTCGCGGCCGCGGCCGCGGAACGCGCGCGCCAGCGCCAGCGCGGTGTATTTCTTGCCCAGCGCGCAATCGGTGCCGACCGTCAGCAGCCGCAGGCCGCTGCGCTTGCGCCCGGAGCCGACCGGAATGCCCGACGGCGGACGGCGCACGTCGATCAGCCGCCGGCCCAGGCGCCCGGCGGCCTCGCGCAACGCGTCGATCTCGTGCAGGCGCACGTGCATGCCGCTGACGATATCCAATCCGGCTTCCATCGCCTGCACCAGCGCCGCCTGCCACGATGTCGGGATGAAGCCGCCGGCATTGGCCACGCCGATCACCAGTGCGTGCGCGCCGGCGGCCCGCGCCTCGGCCGGCGTCATCGCCGGCAGGCCGGTGCTGACGCCCGCGCCGGCGCAGGCGAACTCGCCGACGCAGCGTTCGCGCGCCCAGTCGCGCAGGCCGAACGCGGTCTTCGCGTAGCCCGGTTCGACGGTGTCGCCGAGGAACAGCAGGTAGGGCTGCGGCAGCGTTTCGGCCTCGCACAACACGGGGGCGGCGTTCGACATGCGGGGCGCTCGGGTCCATTCGGAGCGCGCGCCTTCCATGGGGCGGATGGCGCGCGAAGAGGTCAGAAGCGGAAATCCATTTCGACGCCGTAGGTGCGCGGCAGGATCGGCACCGCGGCCAGTTGCACCCGCGCGCCGGTGACCTGGCTGTCGGCAGGGGTGATCGACGACCAGCCCTTCTCGCCGGTGGCGTTGTTGACGTAGGCGCGCAATTCCCAGTTGCCCTTGCCGATGCCGGCATACAGGTCCAGCGCGCGGTAGCTGTCGATCTTCACCGGCGGGGTCACGACTTCCATCAGCACCGTCGACGCGTCCCCGGGCGCGGTCACGCGCTGGCGCTCGGTGGTCTCGTTGACGCGCTCGCCGACCCCGCGCAGCGCGGCGCCGACCTGGCCGTTGAGGCCTCGCCCACCGAGAAGCCGTATTCGGCGGTCGCCGACCACGAAAATTTCGGCGCGTACGGTATGCGGTCGCCGGCGAGTCCGGTGTTGAGGATCACGTCGGCCACGTGGTTGCCGTCGTCGTCGTACTGCGGGATCACGGACGATGCGAAATCGTTCTTGACCCGGGCCTTGGTGTAGGCGCCGTTCAGGCCGAGGCGCAGGTTGTCGGTCGCGCGGAACGAGGACGCCAGTTCCAACCCCTCGCTGCTGGCCTTGCCGCCGTTGACCAGTCCGCCGACGCCGTTGAACACCACGCCCACCTGGATGTCGTCCCAATCGATGCGGAACGCGGACACGTCCAGCGTCAGCCGGCGGTCGATGAACTGCGACTTCAGGCCGATCTCGTAGCTGTCGAGCATCGACGAGTCCACGCTCTTCGGCATGCCCGGCAGGGCCACGTTCGGGCCGCCGGGCTGGTAGCCGCTGGCGGCACGCGCATACAGCATCACGTCGTCGCTGATCTGGAACTGCGGGCTCAGGCTCCAGGTGAAGACGTTCTCCGAGGATTCGCCGGGAGTGTCGCCGAGGGCGACCAGGATGCCGTCGCTGACGTTCTGGCTGTACCACTGCTCGTTGCGCGCCTGGCGCACGCCGGCGTCGATCTTGAAGCGCTCGCCGATGCGCCACGAGCCGTTGGCGAACAGCGCCAGTTCCTTGTACGTGCTGGGCATGTCCAGCAGCGCCAGCGTCGCGAACAGGCTGTCGTAAGGCGCCGGCAACGGGGAGCCGTCGAGTTGCCCCAGCCATGCGTACTGGCTCTGCAGCGCGTCTTCCTTGGTGTAGAACGCGCCGACCATCCACTCGAAGGCGCCGCCGCTCTTCGAGGTCAGGCGGAATTCCTGGGTCAGCTTGTCCAGGTCGAAACCGTAGCGCGTGAACGAACTGCCCGGCTCCGGCAGGCCCAGCAACTGGTCGGCGACACCGCCGAACTGGATGGTCGTGTCGATCTGGTTGACGGTCTTCGTGCTCGACCAGCCGGTGGCGGAAACGAAATCGGCCCAGCCCAGGTCCCAGTCCAGGCCGAGCGAGGTCAGCGAGAGCTTCTTCGAGAAAGGCTGCCGCTGCCACGTCCGGTCGGTGTAGTCGCCGTAGAGCGGCGCCTGCGTATCCGGATCGAGGGCGACGCCGGCGCGGTCGTCGCTGTGGATGCGCTGCTCCAGCACCGACAGGTTCAGGTCGAACGCGTCGCCGTCCCACAGCAGCGCGGCGCGCGCGCCGTCCTGGACGGTGTCGTTGACGTCCTTGCGGCCGTCGACGGCGTTGTCGGTATACCCCGGCAGGCTGTTGCGCGCGTAGCTCAGGCGCAGGCCCAGGCGGTCCTCCTTCAGCGGCACGCTGGCGCCGAAGCGCGCGTTCCAGCCCTGGTCGCCGTCCTGCACCGAGCGCAGTCCGAAGCCGAGGCGAAGCTCGTCGCCGGACACTTCCGGCGCGCGGGTCACGTACTTGAGCAGGCCGCCGATCGCGCCGGCGCCGTACAGCGTGCCCTGCGGGCCGCGCAGCACCTCGATGCGGCCGATGTCGTACGGCAGCAGATCGAGCATCAGCACGTTCGCGGCCTGGTAGATGCCGCTGGAGCCGACCGGGACCTCGTCGATGTAGGTGGCGACCGTCGCGCCCGAGGACATCGCCGAGATGCCGCGCAGCGACACCGAGGTCAGGCCCGGGCTGCCGTCGTTCTGCACCTGCAGGCCGGGGATCAGCGCCGCGTAGTCGGACAGCGAACTCGCGCCGCTGTTCTCGAGCTGGCGCTCGTCGAGCACGCTGATCGAGGCGCCGATCCGGCGCACGTTCTCGCTGCGCTTGTTCGCGGTGACGGTGATCGCGTCGAGTTCGGTCGGCTGGCCGGCCGCCTGCGGCGCCTCGTCCGCGGCGGCGGCCGTCTCCGCGGCCATCGCCATGCCGGTGGTGGACAGCGCCAGGGCGATGCCGGCGGCGATGCGCAGGCGCTTGCCGGGGGCGCGGCGGCGGGTTCTTGTCGTGGTCATGGCGGTACTCCCGGACATGCGTGGAGAAGTTGGATGCGCCCCACCCGACACGGCTTCATGACGCGGTGGCTGGCTGGCGATCCGCTTTTGATCCTGATCGGGAATATCAATCCCAATCAGAAAAATGTCAACTCATTCGGAAAATCCAGAAAACCTCACGCCGCAGGGCGAACCCGCCGGCCGCAGGTTCATTTCGCGGTCTCGGTCCGGCCGTCCCAACCCGGTCCGCGCACCACCCGTCCCGGGGTGGCGCCGGTGTGCTCGCCGTCGCGCAGCACCTGCACGCCGTTGACGAACACGTCGGACACGCCCACGGCGTACTGCTGCGGCTTGTCGTAGGTGGAACGGTCCGCGATCGTCGCCGGGTCGAACACCACGATGTCGGCATGGCAGCCGGGGCGCAGGCAGCCGCGGCCTTCGAGTTTCCAGTTCGTCGCCGGCAACCCGGTCAGGCGGTGGATGCCCTCCTCCAGCGGCATCAGCTTGCGGTCGCGCACGTAGTGGCCGAGGAAGCGGGCGACGTTGCCGTAGGCGCGCGGATGCGCGCTCGACTTCAGGAACACGCCCTCCGGCGCCGACGATTCCGCGTCCGAGCCCAGGCTGACCCACGGTTGCTTCAGGCCCAACTCGACGTTGTCCTCGCTCATCAGGAAGAACGCCGCGCCGCCCTGCCCCTGGTCCTCGATCACCAGGTCGATCAGGGTTTCCTCCGGCGAACGGCCGCGCTCATGCGCGACCTCGGCCAGGGTCTTGCCCAGCAGCGGCTTGAGCGCGGGGTTCTTGAAGTCGATCAGCAGCACGCGCTCGTCGGAGCCGCACAGCAGGCGGATGTTCTCCCAGTCCGCGTCGGGGTCCTGCATCTCCGCGAGCACGCGCTTGCGCACCGCCGGGTCCCGCAGCCGCGAAACCATCGCTTCGTGCCCGCCGGCCTGGACCCACGGCGGCAGCCCCGCGGTCAGCATGGTGCCGCCGGCGGTGTAGGCGTACATGTCGGCGCTGATCGGCAGGCCTTCCGCGCGCGCGGCTTCGATCCGGGCGATGGCCGGCGCCATCTTCGGCCAGTTGCGCTCGCCCGCCGCCTTGAGGTGGTAGACCTCGGCGCGCTGGCCGGTGGCGCGGGCGGTGGCGATGGTCTCGTCCAGCGCCTCGAGGAAGCGGTCCGCCTCGCTGCGCATGTGCGCGATGTAGCCGCCGCCGGACTCGGCCGCGGCCCGCGCCAGCGCGGTCAGTTCGGCGCTGTCGGCGAACGAGGCCGGCGGGTAGATCAGCGAAGCGCCGACGCCCAGCGCGCCCTCGCGCATCGCCTGGCGCACCAGGTCCTGCATCCGCGCCAGTTGCTCCGGGGTCGGCTTGACGTCGTCCTCGCCCAGTTCGTGGATGCGCACCGTGGTCGCGCCGACGAACGAGGCCACGTTCGGGGTGACGCCCTTGTTTTCGAGGAATTCGAGGTATTCGCCGAGTTCGCTCCATTCGACCGGATAACGGATGTCGCCCTGCTGCCGCAGCGCGTCTGCCTTCATCCGCTCGTTGAGCGGTCCCATCGACCAGCCCTCGCCGAACACCTCCAGGGTCACGCCCTGCTTGGTGTCGCTCATGCCGCGGCCGTCGGCGATCAGCGATTCGTTCGCCCAACTGAGCATGTTGATGAAGCCCGGCGACACCGCGCGCCCGTGCGCATCGAGCACCTGCGCGGCGGACGCGCCGCTGCCGGCGGGAAGCAGGGCCGCGATGCGGTCGCCGCGCACGGCCACGTCCACGCGCTGCGGCGGCGCGCCGCTGCCGTCGTAGACCGCGCCGTTGCGGATCAGCAGGTCGTAGGCCTGCGCGGTCGCCTCCGCGGCCGGCGGCGACTTGCCGCAGGCGGCCAGCGCGGACGCCAGCAGGAGAAGGAACGGGATCGGGATCGGTCGCGACATGGTCAATGCTCCGTCAGGCGAATCGGTTCATGGCAATTCCCGGATCGGGCGATCCAGCCGCCACAGCAATGCGGCGGCGGTCGTCGCCAGGGCGGCCAGCAGCAGGAAGAACGCGGCATGGCCGACATGCGTCCACAGCGTGCCGACGAAACCCGCCAGCAGGCTGCCGCTGAAGATCGCCAGGAACCACGACGCGACCGTGGTCGCGCCGAGCCTGGGCGGCGCGAGCTTCGCGAACAGGCCCAGCCCGGTCGGCAGGATGTACAGCTCCCCGAAGGTCAGCACCAGGAAGAACAGCGCCAGCCACGGCCAACCGACCCGCGCTCCGGCGGACATCGCATCGATCGCCGCCAGCAATACCCAGGCGCCGGCGACGATCAGCGCGCCGGTCGCCATCCGCCGCGCCGGCGAGGCGTCATGGCCGGCGTCGGCACGGCGTCGCCAGTACGCCAGCAACGGCGGCGTCATCGCGATCACGAACAGCGGGTTCAGCGACAGGAACCAGGTCATCGGGATCTGCAACGCGCCCCAGCCGCGGTCGACCGCGCCGTCCACCCACAGCGGCAGCGTGTTGCCGATCTGTTCGTAGGCGCCGCGGAAGATCGTTGCCGCGACGCCGACGCCGAGCAGCAGCCACCAGACCCGGCGAGGGTTCGCGTGCGCGTCGCGCGACGTCGCTTCGGCCGGCGCGCGGCGCGACGGCTCCGGCGGCAGGTAGCGGCGGCCGGACACGTAGATGAGCAGGCCGGCGAACATGCCGATGCCGGCCGCACCGAAGCCGTAATGCCAGCCGTAGACCTCGCCGAGCGTGCCGCAGACCAGCGGCGCGAGGAAGCCGCCGATGTTCAGGCCGACGTAGTAGACGTTGTAGGCGCGGCCGCGGCGCGGATCGTCGGCCGCGTACAGGTCGTTGATCTGGCTGGGCAGGCTGGGCAGGAACAGGCCGTTGCCCAGCGCGATGGTCGCCAGCGCGAGGTAGAACAGCGGCTCGAACGCCATCGCGAAATGGCCCAGCGCCATGATGCCGCCGCCCAGGATCACCGCGTTGCGCTTGCCCAGCCAGCGGTCGGCGATCACGCCGCCGAGGATCGGCGTGAAGTACGCCATCGCGGTGTAGCCGCCGTAGATGAAGGAGGCCTTCTCCTGCGCGAACAGCAGCTGCTTGGTCATGTAGTAGACCAGCAGCGCACGCATGCCGTAGTAGGAGAACAGCTCCCACATGTTGGTGAGGAACAGGATGGTCAGCCCGCGCGGCTGGCCGAACCAGGTCTTGTCGGCCGCCGTGCTCACGCGAGCGCCTTCGGCCCCCAGACTTCCTCGCCGCACCAGATATGGCCGTCCTCGTAGCGCACCGAGGGCGTGCGGTCCTGGGCCAGGAAGACCGGGCCGTCGAGATCGACCACGTCGCAGAACTGGCCCAGCACGAACCCCGGCGCCGCGGCGAGGCTGGTGCCGCACATGTTGCCGACCATCACCCGCTTGCCGAGTTCGCGCGCGCGCCTGGCCATCAGCAGGCCCTCGGTCAGGCCACCGCACTTGTCGAGCTTGATGTTGATGACGTCGAAGCGATGGTGCAGCGCCTCGAGTTCGCGCAGGTCGAGGATGCTTTCGTCGGCGGCGAACGGCACCGCGCGTTCGATGCCGTCGAGGTCGGACTCGCGGCCGCGCCTGCACGGTTGTTCGAGCAGGGAGACGTTCGCCTCGACCAGCGCCGGCAGCAGCTTGGGCAGCGTCCCGGCGTCGTAGCCCTGGTTCGCGTCGACGCCGATCCATGCGTCCGGACAGCGATCGCGCACCGCGCGCACGCGTTCGGCATCGAGTTCCGGCTCGCCGGTGAGCTTCAGCTTCAATGCGCGCGCGCCGACGTAGGCGGCGGCGTTCCCGGCCATGGTCTCCGGCGCGTCCGCGCCGACGGTGAAGGTGGTCAGCAACGGCCGCACCGACGCCAGCCCCGCCAGCTTCCATACCGGCACGCCCTGCTGCTGCGCCTCCAGTTCCCACAGTGCGCAGTCCAGCGCGTTGCGCGCGCCGCCGGGCGGAAGCAAGGCGTTCGCCTCCGCGCGCGTCAGCCCGGCCTCGATGCGCGGGCGCAGCGCTTCCAGCGTGGCGACCATCCCTTCGGGTCGATCGTCGTTGTAATAGACGCCGGCCGCTTCGCCCCGGCCGACATGTCCGTCCCGGCGCAGCGTCGCCACGACCGCCGGCATCGCTTCGAAGACGTAGCCGGAGATGCGGAACGGGGCGGACAGGCGCAGCGGTTCGATGCCCAGCTCGAATTCGGTTTTCATCGACGGCGCGGCCCGCTCAGAAGTTCGCGCCGAAGCCGATCAGGTGGTAGGCCAATCCGACCCAGAGCAGGTACAGGCAGGCCAGCGCCAGCACCACACTCCAGAGCTTGGCGTACCAGCGCCGTCCGCCGCGCAGCACGCGCCAGGCGTTGTACAGGGACAGCAGCGCGGCCACGATCAGCGCCGCCCCGGCCAGCAGGCGCACGACGACGACAAGGCCGTCCATGCCGCTGAGATTCTCCAGGTTGCTCATCATCCACAGCACCATGCCGATGCCGCCGCCGATGCCCAGCGTCGCCAGCAGGCTGCTCCAGCGCGACGCACGATGCGCCTTCGCATCCGCGCCGGCGAACGGATAAGACAACTTGTAATGGCGCCGCACCAGCGCCGAGATCGGCCAGGCCAGCGTGGTCAGCAGCACCGCGGCGAAACTGACGGCCAGCAGCAGCGGCGCGCTCGCGCGCCAGCCGGAGAGCCGGTCGAACACCATGATCGAGGCGACGTATTCCATGCTGAAGCGCTTCACCTTGCCGTTCTCGACCACGGCCGCGAGCCGCTCGCCGGTGTCGGGGTCCTGCCACAGCCATTCGCCGACGGGCTTCCACTTCCTCGGCGTGCCGGACGGGTCGGTCCAGATCGAGACGCTGATGCTGCCGTCCTCGTTCGGGAACACCTTGGTCTGGCTCAGCAGGCCCAGGATCCCCATCACGTTGTTCTGCGGGCGGCGGCTGCTCTCGTAGGCGCCGGCGATCGCGGCGTTCTGCGCCTTGGCCGCTTCCGCGCCGATGCCGGGGCGCTGCGGAATCGGACCGGGCAGGTAGCGGTCGACGAATTCGCCGGCCAGGCGGCCGCGGACCTGCAGGGTCGCCCCCTGGCGGCCGGCGCTGTTCATCGACACGAAGATGCCGATGCCGTCGTCGGGGAACAGTTGCAGGTCGCTGTGGAACCACTGCGTGTCGCCGCCGTGGGCGATGGCGAAGTGGCCGTTGAGGCTGGTTTCGTAGAAGCCCAGCATCATCTTGTTGAGCGGGCCGACCGTGGCCTGCCCGGTGCGGTGCATCTTCTCGGCGGTTTCGGCGGAGAGGATGCGCGCGCCGGCGTATTCGCCGTCGTTCAGGTGCGCGAGCATGAACTTGGCCATGTCCGCGCCGCTGGCGGCGAGCGAACCGGCCGGCGCCAGGTTGATCAGCTCGTAGGGCTTCGGCTTGCCGTCGGAGCGGCGCTCGTAGCCTTTCGACACCAGCTTGGCGAGATCCTCCGGCAAGGGCTGGCGGAAGCTCGAATGGCGCATGCCCAGCGGCTTGAAGATGTGGTTGTCGATGTAGTCGTTGAACGGTTCGCCGGACACGCGCTCGACGATGTAGCCGGCCAGCGCGGTGGCGTAGTTCGAATACGCCGGCGTCGTGCCCGGCGCGTGGATGCGGTCCGGGATCCAGTGCTTGAGGGTCTCGCCCAGCGGCAGCAGCGCGCCGGTGTCGGAGAAGATCAGGCCGCGCAATGCCTCTTCGAAACCGCCGGTGTGGGTCATGATCTGGCGCATCGTCAGCGGCTTGCCGTCGCGCGCGGGGATCTTGAAATCCAGGTACTGGTTGACGTCGGCGTCGAGGTCGATCCTGCCGGCCTCCACCTGCTGCATCACCGCCGTCCAGGTGAACAGCTTGGACACCGAGCCGGGGCGGAACAGGGTGTTCTCCGGATCGACCGGCGCGCGCGTCGCCAGGTCGGAATATCCATAGCCCTTCTGCAGCAGCACCTGGCCGTCCTTCACCACCACGACCACGGCGCCGGCGATGTCGCCGGACTGCAACGCATACGGCATGTAGCCGTCCAGCCAGGCTTCGAGGTCGGCGCGGGTCAGCTCGTGGCCGCCATTGGCGGCCGCGGACGGAGCCGGCTCGGCGGGGGCGGTTTCGGACGGAGCGTTGGCCGGCGCCTCGGGGGCCGCGGTTTCCTGCGGCGCCGCCAGCAGCGGCAGGGCCAGCAGAGTTCCCGCGATCGCGGACAGGAATACGGGGAGGCGCATCGGCTAGTCTCCTGGTTGATTGGGTTCCCGGGCGTGCGACCGGTGCCGCATCAGCCTTGCCACGCCCAGCAGGCCTGAACAAGCCTGTCCGTGCAATAATCGTCCTAATCGGAAAATTGTCAACCCACTATGGTCATGCCTGCCGGATTCAGGCGAACATGGTGCATGGACGGGGCCATCGACCCCGCCGACCGTCTGAAAGGAGCTCCGGGCGAATGACCTCGCAACACCCGACCATCGGCAACCTGCTGCGCGCGCTGCGCACCCGCAACGACTGGACGCTCAAGGAAATGAGCGAACGTTGCGGCATCCCGCTGTCCACGCTGTCCAAGGTCGAGCACGACCGCCTGAGCCTGACCTACGACAAGCTGCTGCAGATCAGCCAGCGCCTGAACATCCGCATGTCGGAACTGTTCGCCGAGCCGGACGCCGCCAACGAGCCGCCGGTCACCGCCCGTCGCAGCATCGGCAGGCTCGACGACGCGGTGCGCGTGACCACGCCGAACTACGACTATTTCTACCTGTGCCCGGAACTGCGCCGCAAGCGCATGATCCCATTGATCACCCGCGTGCGCGCAAAGAACCTGAAGGCGTTCGGCGACCTGGTCCACCACTCCGGCGAGGAGTACATCCACGTGCTCGAAGGCGCGATCGAGGTGCACACCGAGTTCTACGACCCGATCGTGCTCGAGACCGGCGAAGGCGTGTACATCGACTCGAACATGGGCCACGCCTACATCACCGCCCAGGGCTGCGACGAGGCGCTGCTGCTGGCTGTGTGCTCCAGCGCCGACGAGCAGTTGATGGATTCCCTGCTCAGCCTGCACGGCGACAACGCCAAGACGACCAGGAAATAAACGGCTTCCGCAGCCAGAGCGTGTTATGCACTTTTGAGTGCGTTATCCGCGCTTTCGTGCCGTTGCGAGGCAAGGCGCGGGCCGCCGGCAAGGCTGGCCGCCTTGGCAAGGCCCGCAACGCCGCATCGCGGCGGCACGAAAGTGCGGGAATGTGCCCAAAAGGGCATAACACGCTCTAGGCCAAAAGCGCGCGGGTAAAATCCCGGGATGACCCGCACCGCCACCCCAGCCTTCGACGGCAAGGCCTTCGCCGCGGAATTGAGCACCGCGCCCGGGGTGTACCGCATGTACGCGGCCGACGACGCCCTGCTCTACGTCGGCAAGGCCGGCGCGCTGAAGAAGCGGGTCGCCAGCTACTTCAATTCCTCGCCCAAGTCGCCGCGCACGCTGTCGATGCTGGCGCAGGTGGCGCGGATGGAAGTCACCGTCACCCGCACCGAGGCCGAGGCGCTGCTGCTGGAGAACCAGCTCATCAAGTCGCTGGCGCCGCGCTACAACGTGCTGCTGCGCGACGACAAGAGCTATCCCTACGTGCTGCTGACCGGCGAGCAATGGCCGCGCATCGCCCTGCACCGCGGCCCGCGCGCGGTGCCCGGGCGCTACTTCGGCCCGTATCCCGGCGTGACCGCGGTGCGCGAGACGCTGAACCTGATGCAGAAGCTGTTCAAGATCAGGAATTGCGAGGACAGCGTGTTCCGCAACCGCACGCGGCCGTGCCTGCAGTACCAGATCGGCCGCTGCACCGCGCCGTGCGTGGGCCTGGTCGACGAGGCCGAATACGCCGAGTCGGTGCGGCGGGCAGTATTGATGCTGGACGGCCGCAGCGACGAGCTGACCGGCGAACTGACCGCGCAGATGGAGCAGGCCAGCGAGCGCCTCGAATTCGAGCAGGCCGCGCGCCTGCGCGACCTGGTCGCCTCGATCCGCAGCCTGCAGGCGCGGCAATACGTCGACGGCCACGCCGCCGACCTCGACGTGCTGGCCTGCGCGATGCAGGGCAGCGCCGCCTGCGTGCTGCTGCTGGCGTTCCGCGACGGCCGCAACCTGGGCACGCGCGCGTTCTTCCCGAAGACCAACGGCGAGGACAGCGCGGAGGAAGTGCTGGCCGCGTTCGTGTCGCAGTACTACGCCGAACAGACGCCGCCGCAGGAGATCGTGCTGGACCGCGAGATCCCCGACGCCGCGCTGATCGAAAGCGCGCTGGCCGCGGCCGCGGGCCGCAAGGTGCAACTGAAGTGGAACGTGCGCAGCGAACGCGCCGGCTATCTCGACCTGGCGCGCCGCAACGCCGAGGTCACGCTGGCGACCGAACTGACCAGCCGCAACGCGCAGCAGGCGCGCAGCGAGGCGTTGCGCGAGATGCTGGGCCTGTCCGAACCGGCCCGGCGCATCGAATGCTTCGACATCAGCCACACGATGGGTGAGGCGACCGTCGCCAGTTGCGTGGTGTTCGACGCCGCCGGCCCGGTGCGCGCGCAGTATCGCCGCTACAACATCGCCGGCATCGAGCCGGGCGACGACTACGCGGCGATGCGGCAGGCGATCGATCGCCGTTTCCGCCGCGCAGTGGATGAGGGCGGCGTGCTTCCCGACGTGCTGCTGATCGACGGCGGCGGTGGGCAACTGGCGCAGGCGCAGGAGGCGCTGGCCGAACTCGGCGTGTCCGGGGTCACGCTGGTCGGCGTGGCCAAGGGCGAGGAGCGTCGTCCCGGCCACGAAACCCTGGTGCTGCCCGACGGGCGCGAACTGCGGCCCGGCGCGTCGTCGCCGGCGCTGCAACTGATCCAGCAGGTGCGCGACGAAGCGCACCGCTTCGCGATCACCGGCCATCGCGGCCGGCGGCAGAAGGCGCGCACCACCAGCAAGCTGGAGGACATCGCCGGCATCGGTCCGCGCCGCAGGGCCAGCCTGCTCAAGCATTTCGGCGGACTGGCCGGGTTGAAGGCCGCCGGCGCCGAGGAAATCGCGCGGGTCGAAGGCATCAACGCCGCGCTAGCCGAGCGAATCTACGCTAACCTGCACGGGTTGGCGTCTTCCGGCGCTTCCCCCACGACCGGAACCGAATGAACCCGCGATGAAGTTGACCATCCCCACCTGGCTGACCCTGCTGCGGATCGTGCTGATCCCGGTGCTGGTGGTCGTGTTCTACCTGCCGTACCGATGGGCCAATTTCGCCGCAGTGTTCGTGTTCGTGCTGGCCGCGGTCACCGACGCGCTCGACGGCTGGATCGCGCGCCGCTACAACCAGTCCTCGGCGTTCGGCGCCTTCCTCGATCCGGTCGCCGACAAGCTGATGGTCGCGGTGGCGCTGTTCCTGATCGTGCAGGGCCACCCGACGCCGTGGATGGCCTTCTGGGCGGCGGTGATCGTCGGCCGCGAGATCGCGGTGTCGGCCTTGCGCGAATGGATGGCCGAGATCGGCCAGCGCGCCAAGGTCAAGGTCGCCGCCATCGGCAAGATCAAGACCATCGTGCAAATGGTGGCGCTGTCGTGCCTGCTGTACGCCATCGTCCCCGCGCATCCGCTGCATCCGGGTGCCGGCATCTGGCTGGGCGAAGCGGTTTTCCACATCGGCGACTGGATGCTGGCCGCGGCCGCCCTGCTGACGCTGTGGTCGGGCCTGCAATACCTGGTCGCCGCATGGCCCAGCCTGCGCGCCGACGAGCGTGCGGCTGTTGACAGTACCCGGAGGAATGCTAGAATTTCGTCTCTCTCGACGCGGGAATAGCTCAGTTGGTAGAGCACGACCTTGCCAAGGTCGGGGTCGCGAGTTCGAGTCTCGTTTCCCGCTCCAGTTTTCAGCTTCGTCCGGCCCGCCGGCGAAGCGCAGACGAACCCCGGCAACGGGGTTTTGTTTTATGCGTCGCCGCGGCGCACGGCTGCTTGAAAAGCGGCGCGCTTTGCGCCAGTCTCGGCGAAGGTCACCGGCCTGGTGGCAGAGTGGTCATGCAGCGGACTGCAAATCCGCGTACGCCGGTTCAATTCCGACCCAGGCCTCCATTTTTCCATGCATCCGACCCGCGAAAGCGGGCGGGATTGCCGCGCGCGTCGATTACGCCTCGTCCACCGGCACCCTGGCCAGTTCGCCTGTCGCCGGGTCGAAACGCAGGATCTGGTGCGCATTCGTCTCGGCGATCCAGACCTTGCCGCCGGGCGAGACCGCCAGCCCCGCCGGGCCATCCAGCGGCCGCGGCAACTTGACCGTGGACAGCACTCCGCCGCCCAGGCGCAATGTGCGCAGGCAGCCGTTGCCGGCGTCGGCGATCCACAGCACCGGCGCGTCCGCCGACAGCGCGATGGCCTGCGGATACTGCAACCGCGCCTGCTCGCGCGGGCCGTCGGCGTTGCCGCATTCCCACACGCCCTGCCCGACCAGCGTCTGCACCAGGCCGCTGCGCAGTTGCAGCGAGCGTACCGCCGAACCCAGCGCGTCGCAGACGTACAGCACCTGCTGCACCGCCGCCAATCCCACCGGTTGCGCGAACGCCGCCATCGCCCCGGCGCCGTCGCGCAGGTCCAGTTGGCCCGAACCGGCCAACACCGACAGCCCGCATCCGGCCAAGTCGTAGCGCCAGATACGGTTGTCGCCGGCCTGTGCCAGCAGCAGTTCGCGGTCGGTGGCGATCAGCGCGGTCGGCTGGCTCAGCGCGACGTCGCGCGGCGAACGCACTTCGCCTTCGACCGTCTCGCCGGGGCGGCCGTTGCCGCACAGCGTGTCGACCTGGCCGGTGCGCAGGCTGATCCGGCGCAGGGCGTGGTTGCCGAGGTCGGCGACGTACAGCGACTCGCGCCCCAGCGCCAGCCCGTTGGGATGGCGGAACGCGGCCAGTTCGCCGTCGCCGTCGACGAAATCGGCCGTACCCATGCCGAAACGACGCAGCACGCGGCCTTCCAGCGTGCATTCCAGCACGCGATGGTGGCTGCTGTCGGCGACGAACAGGCGATCCGCGCCGACCGCCAGCCCGACCGGGAAACGCAGCGGCAGGCGCGGTTCGGGATGGGTTTCCGGCTGGCCGCGCACGTCGTCCTCGTGCGGCGGCGGCAGGGCGTCGCACAGCGATGCGGCGATCCTTTCCAGTTCGGCCAGGCCGTCCTGGCCCACCGCCTCGGCCTGCAGGCGGCCTTCGGCGTCGATCAGCAGCACGGTCGGCCACGAACGCAGGCCGAATTGCTGCCATGCGATCCAGTCGCGATCCAGCGCCACCGGCAGGGTCACGCCGTTGCGGCGCATCTGCTTGCGGACGAAGGCCGGATCGCGTTCGCAATCGAAGCGCGGCACATGGACCGCGATGGCCTGCAGGCGGCCGCCGAAACGCGCCTGCCACTGCGCCAGTTCGACCAGCCGCTGCCGGCACCAGACCGAAGCGGCGTTGACGAAGGCCAGCGCGACCACCCGGCCGCGCTGTTCGCGCAGCGAGCCGTTGGCGCAGTTCAGCCACTCGAGGCTGTCGGGCAGTTCGGGCAGGGTCGCCGGGGTATCCATCCGGCGATTATGCCGAACCGTCGCTCCTTGCACAGAGCCGGGCCGCCACAAGGGTGTGTCATCCGCTACCAAACAGGCCGCGTTGGGTCTGGATGGCCGCCAGTCGGTGCTGCACGGCGTAGCGCCTGACTGGTGGTCAGGTCAAGCCATGCGGCGCCGACTGGCGGCCATCCAGGCCCAACCCGAAGGGCCGCTCCTGCGCGCGACCTGTTTGGCAGCGGATGACACACCCTAGCGCAGCGGTATCCACCAGCCGCCAGACGCGCTCGAAATCGTCGTGGCCGCCGTAGTACGGGTCGGGGACCTCGCCGGCGGGCCGGGTTCCGCTCCAGTCCAGCAGCAGTTGCACCCGTTCGGCCAGGCCGTCCGGGGCGATGCGGCGCAGGTCGCGCAGGTTCTGCGCGTCGGCGGCCAGCAGCCAGTCGAATTCGTGGAAGTCCGCCGCCTGCAACTGCCGCGCGCGCAGGCCGGCGATGTCGACGCCGTGGCCGCGCGCGCAGGCGATCGCGCGGCGATCCGGCGGTTCGCCAGCATGCCAACCGCCGGTGCCGGCCGAATCGGTCCGCACCCACGACAGCCCGGCTTCGTCCAGCCGCGCGCGCAATGCGCCCTCGGCCATCGGCGAGCGGCAGATGTTGCCCAGGCACACGACCAGCAGCTTCACTGGCCGCGCTCCTTCAGCCAGGCTTCGGCGCGGGCCAGGCGCCTCGGGCGTGTCCACGCCGGGCGGGAATTCGACCGGAGTCGGCGCCACCGCGATGCGGAAGCCGGCTTCCAGCGCGCGCAACTGCTCCAGCGATTCGATCTGCTCCAGCAGGCCCGGCGGCATCGCCGCGAACCGGCGCAGGAAACCGGCGCGATAGGCGTAGATGCCGATGTGGCGCAGGCACATGCCCGGCATCAATACGCGCCGGTCTTTATCAGTGCCGATCTGCGCAAAGGAGTCGCGATGCCACGGGATCGGCGCGCGGCTGAAGTACAGCGCATCGCCGTTGGCGGCGCGCACCAGCTTGACTGCGTTCGGGTCGAACAGTTGTTCCGGGTCGAGGATTTCGGTCGCCAGCGTGGCCATCTCCGCGCCGCTCTCGATCAGGGTTTCGGCGACCTTGCGGATGCCTTCGGCCGGCGCGAACGGCTCGTCGCCCTGCAGGTTCACCACCACTTGGTCGTCGCCCCAGCCGGCGATGGCCGCGCATTCGGCCAGCCGATCGCTGCCGGACAGGTGGGTCGATGCGGTCATCGCCACCTGCACCCCGTCGATGCCGGCCAGCGCATCGGCGATGCGCGCATCGTCGGTGGCGATCCAGACCTCGCGCGCGCCGGCGGCCAGTGCGCGCTCGGCCACGTGCCGCACCAGCGGCCTTCCGCCCAGCGGCGCCAGCGGCTTGCCGGGCAGGCGCGTGGAGGCGTGGCGGGCGGGGATGGCGACGATGAAATCGGTCATGGGCATGGCGCGGTTCGGGAATCGGCAAAAGCGTAACCGCTTTTGCCCGTCAATCCCGCGAAGGCGGGAATAGCGGCTTCAAGCGTTCCGGCGCGAAACGATTTCCGCCTTCGCCTTCGCCGCCTTGTCCAGCAACCCCGCCCAGAACGCCTCCGGCAACTGCGCATCGACCGGTACGCTGTAATGCCATTCGCCGGCGAAGGCCATGCACTTCACCGCGTCCTTTTCGGTCATCAGCACCGGCAGTTCGCTGCCGAAGGCGAAATCCTGCGCCGCATAGCGATGGTGGTCGGCGAAGGCGTGCGGCACCACGCCGATGCCGTAGCCGCGCAGCATGTCGAAGAAACGCTGCGGGTTGCCGATACCGGCGACCGCATGCACGCGGTGCCCGCGGAAACGCTCCAGCGGCACCGCGCGGCCGCCGAGCAGCGGTTGCGCGCTGCCGGCGAGCAAGCGCATCGGCCATTCGCCGAACCCAGCCTCGCCGCCGGCCTCGTCGTCCGCCATGCCCAGGTTGACCACGCGGAAGTCGCAGCGCGCGCCGCGCTCGACCGGCTCGCGCAATGGCCCGGCCGGCAGCAGGCAGTTGTTGCCGTAGCGACGGCGGCCGTCGATGACCTCGATCTCCACGTCGCGCCACAGCCGGTAGTGCTGCAGGCCGTCGTCGCAGACGACCACGTCGCAGCCGGCCTCGGCCAGTTCGCGCGCAGCGGCGACGCGATCCCGGTCCACGCGCACCGGCGCGCCGGTGCGGGCCGCGATCAGCACCGGCTCATCGCCGCCGTAGGCCGGCGCCGTGCCCTTCTCGACCCACAGCGCGCCACGCTCGTCGCTGCGGCCGTAGCCGCGGCTGGCGACGCCCGGGTTCCAGCCGGCCTCGCGCAAACGCTGCACGATGGCGATGGTCAGCGGCGTCTTGCCGGTGCCGCCGACGGTCAGGTTGCCGACCACGACCACCGGCACGTCGACGCGCCGGCGCTTGAACGCGCCCCGGGCGAACAAACCGCGCCTCAGCGCGGTGGCCCGCCCGTACAGGCCGGCCAGCAGGCGCGCGTGCAGCGGAACCGGCGCCTCGCCGAACCAGTAATCGGGAGTTTGCGGCTGCCTGTTGCTCACTCGGCCTCGCGGAACTGCATGCGGTACAGGTGCGCGTATAGGCCGTCGTGCGCCAGCAGTTCGGCATGCGTGCCCTGCTCCACCAGCCGGCCCTTGTCCAGCACCAGCACCTGGTCGGCGTGTTCGATGGTGGAAAGCCGGTGCGCGATGACCAGGGTGGTGCGGTCGGGCATCAGCTTCTGCAAGGCGTTCTGCACCAGCCGTTCGGATTCGTTGTCCAGCGCGGCGGTGGCTTCGTCCAGGATCAGGATCGGCGCGTCCTTCAGCATCGCGCGGGCGATCGCGATGCGCTGGCGCTGGCCGCCGGACAGCCTGCCGCCCTTGCTGCCGATCTGCGCGTCCAGCTTGTCCGGGAGCTGTTCGACGAATTCCATCGCGTTGGCGCCGCACACGGCGCGTTCCAGTTGTTCCGGCGTGGCTCCGGCCAGCTCGCCGTAGGCGACGTTGGCGGCGATGCTGCCGTCGAACAGCATCACCTGCTGCCCGACCAGCGCGATCTGCCGGCGCAGGTCGGCCAGCGGATATTCCTGCAGCGGATGGCCGTCCAGCTTGATGCTGCCGCTGGCCGCCTCGTAGAAACGAGGGATCAGCTTGACCAGGGTCGACTTGCCGCTGCCGGAACGGCCGACGATGGCGGTCACCGTGCCCGGGCGGGCGACGAAGCTGACGTCTTCCAGCGCGTCCTTGGTCGCGCCCGGATAACGGGCGCCGACATGGTCGAATTCCAGCAGGCCCCGCGCGCGCCGCAGCGGGCGGGCGCCGAGGTCGGCCTCGTCCGGCGCATCCAGCACGGAGAACAGGCGGTCGGCCGAAACCACGCCCCGCTGCAGCATGTTCTGCACGTTGGTCAGGTTCTTCAGCGCCGGGATCACCGCCATCATCGCGGTCATCAGCACGACGAAATCACCGGCGGTCAGCCGGCCGCGCATCGCCTCGTGGCCGGCCACCAGCAGCAGCGCGGCCAGTCCCACCGCGCCGACCATCTGCACCATCGCCGAGGAGATGCCGCGCGTCGACTCGACCTTCATCGCCAGGCCCAGGTTGCGGTCGGCCAGCGCGTGGTAACGCGCCTGCTCGGACGCCTGCGCGCCGTAGACCTTGACTTCCTGCTGGTTGGAAAGCGCCTGGTCGGCGGCCTGCAGCAGCTCCGCGCCGCTTTCCTGGATGCGGTGGCCGATGCGGCGGTAACGCCTGGCGACCTTGTTCATCACCCACGCCAGCGGCGGCGCCAACACCAGGATGGTCAGCGTGACCAGCCAGCTATGCCACAGCATCAGCGCCAGCGCGCCGATCACCTGCAGCGACTGCTGCACCATCACCTTCATCGCGTCGACCGCTGCCTGCGCGACCTGGTCGCTGTCGGATCCCAATCGCACCAGCATCGACGGCACCGGCTCGGAATCGAAGCGCAACCCGGGCAGGCGCAGGTACTTGGCCAGCACGTTGACGCGGAAGTCGCGGGCGATGCTGCGTGCGGCCTTGCCCATGCTCATGTCGGTGGCGTAGCCGGAAATCCCACGCACCAGGAACACGCCGACGATCGCGAACGGCATCCACAAGGCGATCTCGGCGTTATGGGCGATGAAGGTCTGGTCGGTGACCGGCTTCATCAGGGCCAGGAAGGCGCTGCCCGCGCCGGCTTCGACCAGGGCGCTGACGAAGGCCAGCAGCAACAAACCGCGATAGGGCTTGGCGAAACCCAGCAGCCGCCGGTAGATCTGCCAGGACGATGCGCCCGCGCCCGTTTTCCCCGCCGCGCCGCTCACCGCTTCGGCTCCGGCGCGGTGGCGACGATCAGCTTGCGGAAGCCCAGTTGCCCCAGCGCGTCCTGCGCGGTCACCACCGCCTGGTACGGCACCCGCGCGTCGGCGCGCAGCAGCACCGGCTGTTGGATGTCGCCGCCGCTGGCCTCGCGGATGGCCTGCTTCAGTGCGTCGATGTCGGTGCGCAGCACTTCGCTCTCGCCGACGAAATAGCGCCCTTCCGCGTTGATCAGCACGTTCAGCCGCTTGGCCTGGGCCTGCGCCGGCTCGCCCTCGGCGCTGGGCAGTTGCAGTTGCAGGGTGGAACGCGCGTCGAAGGTGGTGGTGACGACGAAGAAGATGATCAGCACCAGCACCACGTCGATCAGCGGCACCAGGCTGACTTCCGGCTCGTCGTGCGCTTGCCTGTCGCGGATGCGCATGCGCTCAGCCTTTGTTCGCGCCGCGCGTGTCCAGCACGTCGAGCAGTTGCCCGGCTTCCCGCTCCATGTCGACCACGTAGCCGGAAATGCGGCCGCGGAAGTAGCGGTGGAAGAACAGCGCCGGCACCGCCACGACCATGCCGGTGGCGGTGCAGACCAGCGCCTTGCCGATGCCGCCGGCCAACTGGTTCACGTCGCCGACGCCGTGGTCGAGGATGCCCAGGAACATCTGGATCATGCCGACCACGGTGCCGAACAGCCCCAGCAGCGGGCCGGCCGCCGCGATCGTGCCCAGCGAGTTCAGGAACTTCTCCATCCGGTGGACCAGGTGGCGGCCGGTGTCCTCGATGCGCTCGCGGATCACCTCGCGCGGCCGCCCGCGCATGTCCAGCGCCGCGGCCAGCAACGCGCCCAGGGGCGAATTGCGGCGCAGCGACTCGATGTGCACGGGGTCGAGCTGGCCGCCGGCGGCCCATCGGCGGACTTCCTCGCCCAGGCCCGGCGGCAGCACTTCCTTGCGGCGCAGGCTCCAGAAGCGTTCGACCACGATGGCCAGGGCCAGTACCGCCAGCAACAGCAACGGGATCATGGGCCAGCCGCCCGCCTTGACCAGTTCCAGCACGCTTCGCTTCCTCCGGCCGAGGGCCGTTCGTTGGTACATGAGCGGCATAGGATAGGCCAACGAAAGTAGAGGCGCGATGTTCCGGCGGGCAGTTGCCCATCACGGCGCCCGCCGCGCGGCATCCCAAAGCCGCGGTTCGGCCACGCGCCGTTCGCGCAGCGCCAGCCCGTCCCGTGCCAGCCACACGGTCAGCGCGCCGCTGTCGGCGGTGTCCAGCACCTCGGCCCCGGCGCGCTGCCAGCGCTCCACCACCGCCGGCGCCGGGTGGCCGAAACGGTTGCCGTAGCCGGCCGACACCAGCGCCAGCCGCGCCCCGGTCGCGGCGACGAAGGCCGGATCGGACGAGTTGCCGCTGCCGTGGTGCGCGGCCAACACCACGTCGGCGCGAAGATCGGCGGCGGCGCGCGCCACCAGCATGCGTTCGACCACCGCACCGATGTCGCCAACCAGCAAGGCCGCGCCCTGCGCGGTTTCGACGCGCAGCACGCAACTGGCCTCGTTGCCCAGGTACGGGAAATGCGGCGTGGGATGCAGGAAGCGGAAACGCACGCCATCCCATTCCCAGCCCTGCCCGGCCACGCAGGCATGCTCGGCCGGCACCGGCGAGCCGGCCGGCGTCCACGCCGCGGCCACCGGCACGACCCGCTTGACCGCCTCGAAACCGCCGGCATGGTCGTTGTCGCCATGGCTGATCACCGCGCGGTCCAGCCGCGCGACGCCCAGCGCATGCAGCGCCGGCGCCACCGCGCGTTCGCCGGCGTCGAAGCCGTCGCGTACCGCCGGCCCGGCGTCGTACAGCAATGCATGCCGCTGCGTGCGCACCAGCACCGACAAGCCCTGCCCCACGTCGATCACGGTCAGTTGTGCCTCGCCCTGCGCGGGCAGGCCGCGATCCGGCCACAGCAGCGGCAGCCACAGTAACGCCGCCAGCGGCTTGCCCGGCACCCCGCGCGGCAACAGCAGCCAGAACGCAGCGACCAGCGCCAGCGGCAATGCGAACCCGCGCGCCTCCGGCAACCACCACAAGGCGAAGCGGCTTTGCGCCATCGCCGAGAACAGCCACCAACTCGGATCGAAACACGCCGTCGCCCAGTTCCACGCCCATGCACCGGCCCCGGCATGCAACGCCTCCAACGCCGTGCCCAGCAGCGAGAGCGGCACCACGACCAGCGACCACCACGGGATCGCCAGCAGGTTCGCCAGCGGCCCGGCCAGCGACGCCTGCCCGAACAGCACCACGGTCAGCGGCAGCAGCCCGAGCGTCGCCACGCCCTGCGCCGAAACGAATTCCTTCAACAGCGGCCGCTTGCCCTCGTGCGGCAGGCACCACAGCAGCCACGCCACGCCGGCGAAGCTGAGCCAGAACCCCGCCGCCAGCACCGCCAACGGATCGAACAGCAGCACCGCGACGGCCGCCAGCGCCAAGGCGTCGGCGGTGCGCAGGCCGCGCCGCGACAGGTAGGCCAGCGCGACGACCCCGATCATCAGCAACGTGCGCACCGTCGGCAGCGCGAAACCGGCCACCGCCGCGTAACCGCCTGCACCGAGCAGCGCCGCGACCGCCGCGGCCTGCGGCCGTGGCCAATGCCGCGCCAGCGCCGGCAACGCGCGCCACAGGAGCGACGCGAGCAAGGCGAAGAAGCCGGACACCAGGCCGACATGGAAACCGGAAATCGCGATCAGGTGGGTCAGCCCGGCGGCGCGCAGGGTTTCCCAGTCGCCGTCGTCCAGGCCGCCGGTGTCGCCCAGCGCCAGCGCGCGGACGAAGCGCGACGACGCATTCGGCACGTCGGCAGCGATGCGCGAGGACATGGCTTCGCGCCATGCGTCGATGCCGCGCGGCGCATCCAGTTGCATCGCCGCCTGCGCGTGGCGGACGTGACCCACGGCGCCGACGCCTCGCGCCAACGCGTATTTCTCGCTGTCGAACCCGCCCGGATTGCGCAGCCCGCGCGGCGCACGCACGCGCAACGCCAATCGCCAGTGCGCACCCGCATGCAGCCGCGTGCGCGGCCCCGGCTCGACCGCGCCGAAATCGTCGTACCAGGACAACTGCAACAGCCGGCCGCGCAGCGGCGGCGGCTGCGAAGCGTCGCCATCGACGCGGAACAGGAAGCGCGTGCGCCGCGCCTCGAACTGCGGCAGTTCCACCACCCGCCCACTGACCTCGACCTCGCGCTTTTCCCACGCCGCCGGCAATCGCGCATGCAGGCCATGCGCCGCATGCAAGCCGGCCCAGCCGAAGCCCAGCAGCAATGCGCCCAGCGGCCGCCGCCAATCGCAATGCGACACGCCCCATGCGCCCGCGGCCAGCAGGACCGGCAACAGGAACCACGGCGGCAACGCCGGCAACCACAGGCACAGGCAGACACCGGCCAGCAAGGCCGCCGCGTTCATCCGGCCGAACAATGGGAACACGGCCATCCTCACTCACCGGATGGGACGATTGTGGGTTTACGTGCATATCGCATATGGACATCTTCCTGTCCGGCAACGTCCTCAATGTCCTATCCCCGCCACACTGCCGCCATCGCCGCAGACCCCGACTGCACGTAGGGAAATCCCGATTGACGCATCAACTTTGCTCGCCCCAGAATCCACGCTATATCTCATTTGCGAAGCCTATTAGGCGTTAGGGCGCACACCGAGCATCCACATGTGCTGGACACGAATTTCGATATTGACTGGCCTCTTAGCACTTCTAGGTGCCGCAATCATGGTCGCACCGTTCGCTTCGGATTCTGTTCTTTCCATGCTCAGTCGGTCCACCAAGCCAGGCCGTATCTTCCGCTACCAAATGAATTTCAAGCACCTCGGCTTTGAAGATCAAAGCACATGCAGCTCCGCCCAATACCCAATCATTGAGCGTATCGAGAAAGGGCGGGACACAACCTTCCTAGTCAAGGCGTCGATTCCTTGCGGACTCGATGTACGCAATCCATCGCATTATGTGCAAGACAACATCTTGCACTTGTCCTACGAAACTCATTTCACAGGTAGTGTCGATATGTGCAACTGCGAGTGCGGGTCCATCTTCACTCTGACAGACCTACCCCCACAGGTCACGAAGGTTGAGTTCTTGGAACACTTTGTTAGCAGTGAACCCTAACAATCAACATAACAATTCAAGCTGGCATCGCTCTGTGATGCTGTTTAATTCACACGCCAAACATCGCATGAAGATCCCTACCACCCTGGCTTCGATGCTCGTCCTTCTTGGCTATGTGGCACTCATGCGCGTCGATCCTGGATGGGGCCTGCTCCATCCGCGCGGCGGCCTGGTCGTGCTTGCCGTTTCGCTCGCCATCGCGAACGTCGGCGTCTGGCTGGCGACGCAACCGCACCGTTCGCCGGGCACGCGGTTCCAGCTTGCGGCGGCCGGCTGGATCTGGATTGCCGCGCAAGGCGGCGGCCTCGCCTATCTGTACGTGAAATCGGGCGCGTCCTGACGATTCGTCGGGACCGATGCCGCTTCGTGGATCGGCCTGACCGGCACGCCGGCACCCGCAACGAAAAACGGCGACAACCCCGTTGCCGGAATTGCCGCCGATTCTGTTCCCCGCGGAGCAATGCGGGAAAAATGATGGTAGCGGGGGCAGGATTTGAACCTGCGACCTTCGGGTTATGAGCCCGACGAGCTGCCAGACTGCTCCACCCCGCAGCAGAAGCGGAATTATGCGGATTCCCGCGGAATCTTGCAAGCCTTTGCCTGCGCCGACCGCGGGTTTCGCGCGCCAATGGCGCGCGATGTTGTGCCGGGCTTCAGCCGGCGAACGCCGCCTGGCACCACGCCATGATCGGGTTCCAGACGAAACCTAGCCCCAGCAGGCCCAGCGCGTTGACGCCGAACACCACCGGCAGCACGCGGCCGGGGCGCGGCGGATGCGCTTCGCCGACGGGTTCGTCGAACCACATGACCTTGATCACGCGCAGGTAGTAGAACGCGCCGATCACCGAGCAGACCACGCCCAGGATGGCCAGCCACAGCAGGTCGCCGCCGAGCGCGGCGCGCAGCACCGCCAGCTTGGCCCAGAAACCCAGCAGCGGCGGTATGCCGGCCAGCGAGGCCATCACCAGCAGCACCAGCAGCGCCTGCCACGGGTCGCGGCGGCTCAGGCCCTTGAAGTCGTCGATCTGCTCGGCCTCGAAGCCCTGCCGCGACAGCATCACGATCGCGCCGAACGCGGCCACCGACATCAGCGCGTAGCTGATCGCATAGAACAGCGAGGCCGCGTAGCCCGCCGCGCCGCCGCCGGCCAGGCCCAGCAGCAGGAAGCCGATGTGCGAGACGGTGGAATAGGCCAGCATGCGCTTGAGGTTGGTCTGGGCGATGGCGATCACGTTGCCGATCACCAGCGATGCGGCGGCCAGCCCGGCCAGCAGCAGCCGCCACTGGCCTTCCAGCGGGCCGGCGCCGTCGACCAGCAGGCGGAAAGCCATGCCGAACGCGGCGATCTTGGGGCCGGCGCTGATGAACAGCGTGATCGGGGTCGGCGCGCCCTGGTAGACGTCCGGCAGCCACATGTGGAACGGGGCCGCGCCCAGCTTGAAGGCGATGCCGGCGACCATGAACGCCACGCCGGTCAGCAGCAGGGTGCGTTCGGACGAGCCCGCGATCGCGGCGCTGATGGCGTCCAGGTGCAGGGTGCCGGTCGCGCCGTAGACCAGCGACATGCCGTACAGCAGCAGGCCCGAGGCGATCGAGCCGAGCACGATGTACTTCATCGCCGCTTCGGTGGACAGGCCGTCGTCGCGGTTCAGCGCGACCAGCGCGTACGAGCACAGCGCCAGCAGTTCCAGGCCCAGGTAGGCCATCACCAGCGAGCCGGCGGATACCAATACCATCATGCCGGCGGTGGCGAACAGCACCAGCACCGGCACTTCGCCCGGATACAGGTTGCGCTCGCGCAGGTACGGCCAGGCGTAGGCCAGCGACAGGCCGCTGACCAGCAGGATGGCGACCTTGGACACATCGGCCAGCACGTCGCGCACGAACATGCCGTTGAACACGGTGCCGTGGCCGCCGACGCCGCTGGCGACCATCCACAGCACTGCGGCCAGCAACAGCAGGGCCAGCGCATGGGTGACGATGCGCCGGCGGTTGTCGACGAACAGGTCGAGGATCAGCAGCGCGAAGGCGCCGGCGACCAGGACGACTTCCGGCAGCAGCGGCAACAGGTCGGCGGCGGTGGGGAGCGAAGCGGTCATGCGCTATTCCTTACAGCAGCTTGCTGTTGGCCAGTTGCAACGCGAGCTGCGCGATCGAGGTTTCCATCAGGTCGGTCAGCGGCTTGGGGTAGACGCCGATGGCCAGCGTGCCGAGCACGAACAGGCCCAGCATCAGCGCCTCGCGCCAGTTGACGTCGGTCAGTTCGGCCACGTGGGCGTTGGCGACTTCGCCGTACAGCACGCGCTTGACCAGCCACAGCGTGTAGCCCGCGCCGATGATCAGCGTGAGCGCGGCGATCACCGAGATGTACGGGTGCGCCTGGAAGCTGGCCAGGATCACCATGAACTCGCCGACGAAGCCGCTGGTGCCCGGCAGGCCGGCGTTGGCCATGCCGAAGAACACGAAGAACACCGCGAACCACGGCATCACGTTGGCGACGCCGCCGTAGTCCTTGATCATGCGCGTGTGCATGCGGTCGTAGAGCACGCCGACGCAGGAGAAGGTCGCTCCGGAAACCAGGCCGTGCGAGATCATCTGCACCATCGCGCCCTGCAGGCCGAGCTGCGCGGCGTCGAGGTTGCTGTAGTCGCGCACCAGCACGAAGCCGATGAAGGTGCCCAGGGTGACGAAGCCCATGTGCGCGACCGAGGAGTACGCGATCAGCTTCTTCATGTCGTCCTGGACCAGCGCGACCAGGCCGACGTAGACGACCGCGATCAGCGACAGCACGATCACCAGCATCGCCCATTCGTGGCCGGCGTCGGGCAGGATCGGCAAACTGAAGCGCAGGAAGCCGTAGCCGCCGATCTTCAGCGCGATGGCGGCCAGGATCACCGAGCCGGCGGTCGGCGCCTCGACGTGCGCGTCCGGCAGCCAGGTGTGCACCGGGAACATCGGCACCTTGACCGCGAACGCGACCAGGAAGGCGAAGAAGATCCAGGTCTGTTCCTTCATCGACAGCGGCAGCGCGTACAGGTCGGCGAACTGGAAGCTGGCGTGGCCCAGTTCCGCGCCCTTCAGGTACAGGTAGATCAACCCCACCAGCATCAGCACCGAGCCGAGGAAGGTGTACAGGAAGAACTTCAGCGCCGCGTAGATGCGCCGCGGCCCGCCCCAGACGCCGATGATCAGGAACATCGGGATCAGCATGGCCTCGAAGAACACATAGAACAGGATCGCGTCGGTCGCGGCGAAGATGCCGACGGTCACGCCTTCCAGGATCAGGAACGCGGACACGTACTGGGTCACGCGCTTCTCCACCGAGCCCCACGCGCCGAGCAGGGTCAGCACGGTGATCGCGGTGGTCAGCAGGATCAGCGCGATCGAGATGCCGTCGGCGCCCAGCGCGTACCAGATGTCGTAGCTCGGCACCCAGGGATGCTTCTCGACGAACTGCATCGCCGGGTCGGCGCGGTCGTAGCGGGACCACAGCGGCAGGCTGAACAGGAAGGTCGCCACCGCGACCGCCATCGACGCCCAGCGCGCGGCCTGCGCGCGGCCGTTGCCGAGGAAGAGGATCAGCGCGCCGCCGACGATCGGCAGCCAGATGAGGATACTGAGCAGGGGCCAGTTCGCCACGAGTTCTTGTCCGTGCAGGTCAGCGCCAGAACTTGATCAGCGCGGCCAACAACACGATCAGGCCGAGGATCATCGCAAAGGCGTAGTGGTAGAGGAAACCGGATTGGGTGCGGCGCAGCAGGCTGGCGGCCACGTCGACCACCCTGGCGCTGCCGTTGACGACGACGCCGTCGATCAGCTTGCTGTCGATCCAGCGCGACAGCCTGCCCAGCTTCACGCTGCCGCCGGCGAAACCGTCGATCCACAGCTTGTCGAAGCCGTACTTGTCCTCGAGGATGCGCACCGGCAGGGCGAAGGTCCGGCGCAGCTTCGCCGGCAGTTCCGGCTTGAGCAGGTACAGGAAGGTCGCCAGCGCGAAACCGGCCAGGGTCAGCCAGAACGGCCACGCGGCCATGCCGTGCAGCGCGAAGGCGACCGGGCCGTGGAATTCCTCGGCCAGCGCAGCGATGGTGTCGCGCGCGGGTTCGTAGAACTGGATCGCGGCGCCGAAGAAGTTCATCGCCGGCCACGGGCCACCTTCGGCCGCGTGGTGGCCCAGCCAGTCGGTGCCGTACAGCATCGGGCCGACGGTGAAGAAACCGACCAGCACCGACGGGATCGCCAGCAGGATCAGCGGCACGGTCACCACCCACGGCGATTCGTGCGGCTCGTGCGCGCCGTGGTGGCCGTGGTCGTCGTGCCCATGCGCATCGTCGCCGTGGGCATCGCGGAAGCGTTCCTTGCCGTGGAAGGTCAGGTACAGCAGGCGGAAGGAATAGAAACTGGTGACGAACACGCCGCCCAGCACCGCCCAGTAGCCGTAGGTAGCGATCCAGCCATGCGCCTCGTGGGCGTGGTGCTGGGCCGCCTCGATGATGCTGTCCTTCGAATAGAAGCCGCTGAAGAACGGCGTGCCGACCAGCGCCAGCGTGCCGATCACGCTGGTGAGATAGGTGATCGGCATGTACTTGCGCAGACCGCCCATCTTGCGCATGTCCTGCTCGTGGTGCATGCCGATGATCACCGAGCCGGCCGCCAGGAACAGCAGCGCCTTGAAGAAGGCGTGGGTCATCAGGTGGAACACCGCCGCCGAGTACGCGCTCACGCCCAGCGCCACGGTCATGTAGCCGAGCTGCGACAGCGTGGAGTACGCGACCACGCGCTTGATGTCGTTCTGGACGATGCCGATCAGGCCGGTGAAGAACGCGGTGGTCGCGCCGATGAACAGCACGAAGTTCAGCGCGGTCTCGCTCAGTTCGAACAGCGGCGACATGCGCGCCACCATGAAGATGCCGGCGGTGACCATGGTCGCGGCGTGGATCAGCGCCGAGATCGGGGTCGGGCCTTCCATCGAGTCCGGCAGCCACACGTGCAGCGGCACCTGCGCCGACTTGCCCATCGCGCCGATGAACAGGCCGATGCAGATCACCGTCGCCACCGACCAGCCGCCGACGGTGGCGAACGCGCCGATGCCGCCGGCCGGCCAGATCTGCTGCATCTGGATGCCCTTGAGCATCGGCGCGTACGAGAACACCTGCGCGTAGTCCAGCGTGCGGAACACCAGCAGCACCGCGGCGATGCCGATCAGGAAGCCGAAGTCGCCGACGCGGTTGACCAGGAACGCCTTCAGGTTGGCGAACACCGCGGTCGGCCTCTTGAACCAGAAACCGATCAGCAGGTACGACACCAGGCCCACCGCCTCCCAGCCGAAGAACAACTGCAGGAAGTTGTTGCTCATCACCAGCATCAGCATGCTGAAGGTGAACAGCGAGATGTAGCTGAAGAAGCGCTGGTAACCCGGGTCGTCGGCCATGTAGCCGATGGTGTAGACGTGGACCAGCAGCGAGACGAAGGTGACCACCACCATCATCATCGCGGTCAGCCTGTCCACCATGAAGCCGACGTGGAACGACAGGTCGCCGGTCTGCAGGAAGGTGTACAGGTTCTGGTTGAACGGCGAAGCCCCCTGCCAGGCCAGTTGCCACAGCACGTAGCAGGAGACGGCGCAACTGGCGGCCACGCCGAGGATGGTGACCCAGTGCGCGCCGGCGCGGCCGACCTGGCGGCCGAACAGGCCGGCGACGATGCTGCCCAGCAACGGCAGCAGCGGAACCAGCAGCAGGAGATTCTTCGAAAGGACGATTTCGGTCGGGTTCATCGCGATATCAGCCCTTCAGGGAATCCACTTCGGCCACGTTGATGGTGCGGCGGCTGCGGAACAGCGCCACCAGGATGGCCAGGCCGATGGCCGCCTCGGCCGCGGCCACGGTCAGGATGAAGAACACGAACAACTGCCCGGCCGGGTCGCCGAGCTGGCGCGAGAAGGCGACGAAGTTGACGTTGACCGACAGCAGCATCAGTTCGATCGACATCAGCAGCACGATCACGTTCTTGCGGTTCAGGAAGATGCCGGCCAGCGAGATGCAGAACAGCACCGCGCCCAGCGCGAGCAGGTGGCCCAGGGTGATACCGTTTGAAAGCATCATGCTTCGCCCTCCTGCGGCTGCGCCGCCGGCGCCGGCTTCACCGCCTCCATGCGCACCAGGCGGACGCGGTCGGCGGCCTTCACCCGCGACTGTTCGCCCGGGTTCTGCGTCTTCACGCCGCTGCGCTTGCGCAGGGTCAGCATCACCGCCGCGATCACCGCCACGGTCAGGATCACCGCAGCGAATTCGAACGGCAGCAGGAATTCGGTGAACAGCGTGTGCGCCAGCCAGGTGATGTTGGAGGTCTCGGCCGCTTCGGAAGCAGCGTTGGCCGGCAGCGGCGCGGCGGTCCGGGCCTTGATGCCGATCAGCGCCAGCATCTGCAGCAGCATCACCACCGCGACCACCAGGCCAACCGGCAGGAACTTGACCCAGCCTTCGCGCAACTTGGCGACGTCCAGGTCCAGCATCATCACCACGAACAGGAACAGCACCATCACCGCGCCCACGTAGACCAGCACCAGGGCGACGCCGAGGAACTCGGCGCCGACCAGGATCCAGGTGCAGGCCACCGAGAAGAAGGTCAGGATCAGGCACAGCACCGCGTGCACGGGGTTGCGCAGGCTGATCACCGCGCCGGCGGCGATCACCGCGGTGGCGGCGAAAACGTAGAAACTGATGAGCGGCCAGTCCATGAATTCCTCAGCGGTAGGCGGCGTCGGCGGCGCGGCGTTCGGCGATCTCGGCTTCCAGGCGGTCGCCGATGGCCAGCAACTGCGGCTTGGTGACGATGTTCTCGCCGCGCTTCTCGAAGTGGTAGTCCAGGATGTGCGTCTCGACGATGGAGTCCACCGGGCAGCTTTCCTCGCAGAAGCCGCAGTAGATGCACTTGAACAGGTCGATGTCGTAGCGCGTGGTGCGGCGGGTGCCGTCCTCGCGCTTGGTCGAGTCGATGGTGATCGCCAGCGCCGGGCACACCGCCTCGCACAGCTTGCAGGCGATGCAGCGTTCCTCGCCGTTGGGGTAGCGGCGCAGCGCGTGCAGGCCGCGGAAGCGCGGCGACTGCGGGAAGCGCTCGAACGGATAGCGCATCGTGTACTTGGGCTTGAATGCGTACTTCAGCGTCAGCCACAGGCCGCCGAGCAATTCCAGCAGCATCAGGCTCTTGAAGTAATGGACGATCTTGTTCATTGCCTCAGACACCCTTCTGCACGTAACCGTAGAACACCAGCAGCGCCGTCACCGCGATCCAGGCGATGGTCAGCGGGATGAACACCTTCCAGCCCAGGCGCATGATCTGGTCGTAGCGGTAGCGCGGGAAGCTGGCGCGGAACCAGATGTAGGCGCTCATGAAGAAGAACACCTTGCCCAGCAGCCACGGCCAGCCGCCCTTCCACACCCAGTCGACCCACGGCGAGACGTCGCCGAGGTCGACCCAGCCCTGCACCGGGCTGAGCCAGCCGCCGAGGAAGAAGATCGCGATCAGGAAGCTGACCAGGATCATGTTGGCGTATTCGGCCAGGAAGAACAGCGCGAACGCGGCGCCGGAGTATTCGACCATGTGGCCGGCGACGATTTCCGATTCGCCCTCGACCACGTCGAACGGGGCGCGGTTGGTCTCGGCCACGCCGGACACCCAGTAGACGACGAACAGCGGCAACAGCGGCAGCCAGAACCATTCGAAGAAGCCGGCGTCGCCGCGCTGCGCCTCCACGATCCCGGTCATGTTCAGGGTGCCTGCGGCGATCATCACCCCGACCAGGGCGAAGCCCATCGCGATCTCGTAGCTGACCACCTGCGCGGCCGAGCGCATCGCGCCGAGGAAGGCGTACTTGGAGTTCGACGCCCAACCCGCGAGGATGATGCCGTACACGCCCAGCGAGGTCATCGCCAACAGGTACAGCAGGCCGGCGTTGGCGTTCGACAGCACCAGCTTGAGGTCGAACGGCACCACCGCCCACGCCGCGAACGCGGGAGCCAGCGTGATCAGCGGCGCGAGGATGTAGATCGTCTTCTGCGCGCTGGACGGCGCGATCACTTCCTTGAACAGCAGCTTGAACACGTCGGCGAAGGCCTGGAACAGGCCGCCCAGGCCGACGTACATCGGCCCGTGGCGGACGTGCATCCAGCCGATCAATTTGCGTTCCCAGACCACGTAGAAGGCCACGGCGATGATGACCGGCATCGCGATCACCAGGATCTTCAACACCGTCCACAGCACCAGTCCACCGGCGCCGAGGCCGAGGAACCAGTCGCGCAGCGGGCCGACCAGATGGATCAACAACTCGTTCATGCGGCCACCACCGTGATGCGTCCCGCCCCCAGCGGCGCGGTCGCACCGTGACCGGCTTCGATCCAGGCCGCACCCGGCGCGACCGACTTGTCCACGACCACCGGCAAGGTGGCGGTACCGGCGGCGGCGGCGACCTTCGCCACCTTGCCGTGCTCGACGCCGATGTTCTTCGCGTCTTCCGGGTTCAGCACGATGCGCGGACCGACGTTCAGCGGATGCGCCTGCAGCGCGGCGGCGCGGCGCACGGTGGCGTCGCTGCGATAGATGCCGGCGACGGCGACGGCTTCGAGGCCGCCGGATTCACCGGCTGCCGCGGCCGAGGAGGTCGGCGCGAAGGTCGTGCGCGAACCGACCAGCGCGCGCGCGCCGGCCAGGTCGGTGAACTCGAACGCCGGCAGGCCCAGTTCGCCGCCGAGCGCGCGCAGCACGCGCCAGCCCTCGCGGGCCTCGCCCGGCAGCTTGCCGCCCGGCTGCGCGGTCTGCGCCGCGCCGTCCAGGTTGACCAGGGTCGCCTCGATTTCCGGCAGCGCGCCGATCGGCAGGATCACGTCGGCGACCGCGCGGGTCGAAGCGCAGGCGTAATGGCTGAAGGCGACGACCTTGGCTGCGTTCAGCGCCTTCAGCGCCGCCGGCGTGTCGGCGAAGTCCAGGCCCGGCTCGATGCCGTAGATCGCGTAGGCCTTGCGCAGGTCGGTGAATTGCGCGGCGACGTCCCTGCCCTTCGGCAGCAATCCGACCTTCGCCAGACCGACCGCGTTCGCGCCTTGCGGAATGCGGTTCAACTTGGCGCCGGTCGCGGCGGCGAAATCGCGCGCGGCCTTGCGCAGTTGCGCGGCTTGCGGGTGGTTCTCGGCGATCGCGCCGACGATGACGACGGCATGGTTGGCGCCCTTCACCGCCTCGGCCAGCGCGGCGTCGTTCAACGCGCCGGCCAGTTGCGACGGCGGCACGATGCGCTTGCTGGCCGCGGAGAAGGTGAAATCGAAATCGACCGGATTGACCGTGTGCACCTTCGCGCCGTTGCGCACCGCCTTGCGGATGCGCTGGTGCAGCAGCGGCAGCTCGTGGCGGATGTTGCTGCCGAAGACGACGATGGCATCTGCTTTCTCGACCTCGGCCAATGGCATCTCGAAGGTTTCAGCGACCGCGCCATCGGAGAAGTCACGATTGCCGATGCGGTGGTCGACGTTGCCGCTGCCCAGGCCCTCGGCCAGCGCGGCGAGCAGGCCGCCCTCTTCCGTCGAGGTCGCCGGGTGCGCCAGCACGCCGAGGTCGTCGCCCCGGTTGCCGCGCAGGATCTCCGCGGCGGCGGCCAGCGCTTCGCCCCACGACACCTCGCGCCACTCGCCATCGACCTTCTGCAGCGGCTTGACCGCGCGGTCCTCGGCGTACAGGCCCTGGTGCGAATAGCGGTCGCGGTCGGACAGCCAGCACTCGTTGACCGCTTCGTTGTCGCGCGGCACGGTGCGCAGCACCTGGCCGCGGCGCACGTGCAGGAACAGGTTGCTGCCCATCGCGTCGTGCCAGCCCAGCGATTCGCGCGCCTGCAGTTCCCACGGCCGCGCCTTGAACTGGAACACCTTGTTGGTCAGCGCGCCGACCGGGCACACGTCGATCACGTTGCCGGACAGTTCCGTGGTCAGCGGCTTGCCGTCGAAGGTGCCGATCTGCAGGTTCTCGCCGCGGTACATGCCGCCGAGTTCGTAGGTGCCGGCGATCTCCGCGGTGAAGCGCACGCAGCGCGTGCACTGGATGCAGCGGGTCATC
Organism: Pseudoxanthomonas sp.; assembly: GCA_047601245.1. Lineage (GTDB taxonomy): Bacteria > Pseudomonadota > Gammaproteobacteria > Xanthomonadales > Xanthomonadaceae > Pseudoxanthomonas_A. The sequence goes on along the minus strand of JASGJU010000002.1, from coordinate 365,456 downwards.
TCGGTGGCGACCAGCGGGCCGATGTCCTCGTCCGGCACGGTGCGCTTGCGCTCGTTGAAGCGGCTGACCGAGCGGCCGTAGCCCAGCGACAGGTCCTGCAGTTCGCACTCGCCGCCCTGATCGCAGATCGGGCAGTCGAGCGGATGGTTGATCAGCAGGAATTCCATCACGTTGCGCTGGGACTTCAGCGCCTTCTCGTTGCGCGTGAACACCTTCATGCCGTCGGCCACCGGCGTGGCGCAGGCCGGCGACGGCTTGGGCGCGGCGCGGCCGCCCATTTCGGTGTCGACCAGGCACATGCGGCAGTTCGCCGCCACTGCCAGCTTGTCGTGGTAGCAGAAGCGCGGGATCGGGATGCCGGCCTTGTCGGCGGCCTGGATGATCATCGAGTTCTTCGGCGCGGCCAGTTCGACGCCGTCGATGAAGACGGTGACGTGGTCCGGCGGAAGGTTCGGGTTCACGGGCTGCGCGCTCATGCCGCCACCTTCGATTCGATCACCGTGCCCGCCAGTTCGTCATCGACGAGGAAGCGCTTATTGACGATCGCGTATTCGAATTCGTGCCAGAAATGGTGCAGGAAGCCCTGCACCGGCCACGCCGCGGCCTCGCCGAAGGCGCAGATGGTGTGGCCCTCGATCTGCCCGGCGGCGGTGCGCAGCATGTGCAGGTCCTCCAGCGTCGCCTGCTTCTCGACGATGCGGGTCAGCATGCGGTACATCCAGCCGGTGCCTTCGCGGCACGGCGTGCACTGGCCGCAGCTTTCCTTGAAGTAGAAGCGCGCGATGCGCTGGCAGGCGCGGACCATGCAGGCGGTGTGGTCCATCACCACGACCGCGCCCGAGCCGAGGCCAGAGCCGGCCTTCTGGATGCTGTCGTAGTCCATGGTCAGGCCCATCATGACCTCGCCCGGCAGCACCTTCATCGACGAGCCGCCGGGGATCACCGCCTTGATGCGGTTGCCGTTGCGGATGCCGCCGCACAGCTCCAGCAGTTCGGAGAACGGCGTGCCCAGGCGGATCTCGTGGTTGCCCGGACGCGCGACGTGGCCGCTGACCGAGAAGATCTTGCAGCCGCCGTTGTTCGGCTTGCCCAGGTTCATGAACCACTCGGGGCCGTTGCGCACGATCGCCGGCACCGAGGCGTAGGTCTCGGTGTTGTTGATCGTGGTCGGCTTGCCGTACAGGCCGAAGTTGGCCGGGAACGGCGGCTTGAACCGCGGCTGGCCCTTCTTGCCTTCCAGCGACTCCATCAGCGCGGTTTCCTCGCCGCAGATGTAGGCGCCCGCGCCCAGCGCATTGTAGATGTCGATGTCGACGCCGCTGCCGAGGACGTTCTTGCCCAGCCAGCCGTTGGCGTAGGCTTCGGCGGTGGCTTCCTCCAGGTGCTCGAACGGCTCGTGGTGGAACTCGCCGCGCAGATAGTTGTAGCCGACCGTGCTGCCGGTGGCGTAGCAGGCGATCGCCATGCCCTCGATCACCGCGTGCGGGTTGTAGCGCAGGATGTCGCGGTCCTTGGCGGTGCCCGGCTCGGACTCGTCCGAGTTGCAGAGGATGTACTTCTGCATGTCGCCCTTGGGCATGAACGACCACTTCAGCCCGGTCGGGAAGCCCGCGCCGCCGCGGCCGCGCAGGCCGGACTGCTTGACCATCTCGACCACGTCGGCCGGCGGGATCTTCTCGCTCAGGATCCTGCGCAGCGCCTGGTAGCCGCCGGTCTTCAGGTAGTTCTCGTACGACCACGGCTTGTCGAAGTGCAGCGTGGTGTAGACGGCCTGGTGCTCCTTCGGAGCGGGGCCGACGGGACCGTAGCCTTCGGATTTGTGCGGGTGATGTGCCATACGCTTGCTCACTCCAACCCGTCGAGCAGTTCGTCGACCCTCTCGGGCGAGAGCTTCTCGTGGTAATGACCGTTGATGACGACCACCGGCGCGCCGCAGCACGCAGCCACGCACTCTTCCTCACGCTTGAGGTAGACGCGGCCGTCGGCGGTCGATTCGCCCAGCTTGCAGCCGAGCTTCTTCTCAGCGTGTTCGACCAGTTCGTTGGCGCCGTTCAGCCAGCACGAGATGTTGGTGCAGAAGGCCACGTTGTTGCGGCCGACCTTCTCGGTCTCGAACATCGAGTAGAAGCTGGCGACCTCGTAGGCCCACACCGGCGGGATTTCCAGGTACTTCGCCACTGCGGCGATCAGTTCGTCGGTCAGCCAGCCGCCGTTCTGCTCCTGCGCCGCGTGCAGGCCCTGCAGCACGGCGGAACGCTTGCGGTCCGGCGGGAACTTGGTCAGCCAGTGGTCGATGTGCGCGCGGGTGTCCGCGCTCAGCGCGACCATCGGGTCGACGTGCTGCGCCTTTTTGAAATTGCCCGTGGCCCTCATCGGTCCACCTCACCAAATACCAGATCGTAGGTGCCGATCATCGCGACGACGTCGGCCAGAAGATGCCCGCGCACCACGCTGTCCATCGACGACAGGTGCACAAAACCCGGCGCGCGCAGGTGCACGCGGAACGGCTTGTTGGCGCCGTCGCTGACCAGGTAGCAGCCGAACTCGCCCTTCGGCGCCTCGACCGCGGCGTAGGTCTCGCCGGCCGGCACGCAATAGCCTTCGCTGAACAGCTTGAAGTGGTGGATCAGCGCTTCCATGTCGTCCTTCATCTCGGCGCGCTTGGGCGGCGCGACCTTGAAGTTGTCGACGATCACCGGACCGGGGTTGGCCTTGAGCCACTTCACGCACTGGCCGATGATGCGGATCGACTGACGCATCTCCGCCACGCGCACCAGGTAGCGGTCGTAGCAGTCGCCGTTGACGCCGACCGGGATGTCGAAGTCGACCTCGGCGTACTTCGCGTACGGCTGTTTCTTGCGCAGGTCCCACTCGATGCCGGAGCCGCGCAGCATCACCCCGGTCATGCCCCAGGCCCTGGCGTGTTCCGGTGAGATCACGCCGATGCCGACGGTGCGCTGCTTCCAGATGCGGTTGTCGGTCAGCAGGGTCTCGTATTCGTCGAAGCGCTTCGGGAACTCCTCGACCATGTTCTCGAGGAAGTCGAGCATCGTGCCTTCGCGCGCGGCGTTGAGCCTGTTCAGCGCCGCGCCCTTGTGCCACTTCGATTCCTTGTACTTCGGCATGCGGTCCGGCAGGTCGCGGTAGACGCCGCCGGGGCGGTAGTAGGTCGCGTGCATGCGCGCGCCGCTGACCGCCTCGTAGCAGTCCATCAGTTCCTCGCGCTCGCGGAACGCGTACAGCATCACCGCCATCGCGCCCAGGTCCAGCGCGTTCGAGCCGATCCACATCAGGTGGTTGCGCAGGCGCGTGATCTCGTCGAACAGCGTGCGGATCCACTGCGCGCGCTCCGGCGCCTCGATCCCCATCAGGTTCTCGATGGCGCGCACGTAGGCGTGTTCGTTGCACATCATCGACACGTAGTCGAGGCGGTCCATGTAGCCGATCGACTGGTTGAACGGCTTGGACTCGGCCAGCTTCTCGGTGCCCCGGTGCAGCAGGCCGATGTGCGGATCGGCGCGGACAATGGTTTCGCCGTCCATCTCCAGGATCAGGCGCAACACGCCGTGCGCGGCCGGATGCTGCGGGCCGAAGTTCATCGTGTAGTTGCGGATCTCCTGCCGGCTCTCGGCGGGATTGCTCGCAAAGGCCTCGTGGGCCTGGTGGAATTCGCTCATTTGCCCTGCTCCCGCTGCGCGATTTCGCCGGCGGCGGTCTGGTAGCGCGCGTCGTCGCGGATCACGCGCGGCACGCCGACGCGCGGCTCCACCGAGGTCACCGGCTCGTAGACCACGCGCTTCTTCTCTTCGTCGTAGCGGACCTCGACGTTGCCGATCAGCGGGAAGTCCTTGCGGAACGGATGGCCGACGAAGCCGTAGTCGGTCAGGATCCGGCGCAGGTCCGGGTGGCCCTCGAAGACGATGCCGTACAGGTCGAAGGCCTCGCGCTCGAACCAGTTCGCGCCGGGCCACACCTCGGTCACCGAGGCCACCACCGGCACGTCGTCGTCCGGCGCGTGGCAGCGGATGCGCAGGCGGCGGTTATATCGATACGAGATCAGGTGCGCGACCACGGCGAAACGGTTGCGCGGCACCACGACCGGGAGGATGCCGGCGTCGCCTTCCTCGGCGCTCGGGAATTCGCCCCAGGCGAAGCGGCCGGCGCCCTTGCCCTCGACGCCGCGGCTGAAGCCTTCCGAGGACACGTCGGAGGTATCCCATTCGTCGTCGCCGTAGCTCAGGTAGTCGACGCCGCACAGGTCGCTCAACTGCTCGAAGCCGAATTCGTCGCGCAGCGCGACGGCGGCCTCGCGCCATTGCGGCGCGGCGACTTCCAGCGTGGTCTCGCCGTGCGCCTCGGACACGACCGCGCCCGCGAAGCGCGCGCGCAATTGTTCGGCGAAGTTGGCTGCTTGCTCTGCCATGGGGCGTGGCGTGCTCTGCTATTGGATGGGGATGACGGTGTTGCGGAGGATTCAGCGCGCGATGGTCTGCGTGCGCCAGATCTTCTTCTGCAACTGCAGGATGCCGTACACCAGCGCCTCGGCGGTCGGCGGGCAGCCGGGCACGTAGATGTCCACCGGCACGATGCGGTCGCAGCCGCGCACCACCGAATACGAGTAGTGGTAGTAGCCGCCGCCGTTGGCGCAGCTGCCCATGCTGATCACCCACTTCGGGTCGGGCATCTGGTCGTAGACCTTGCGCAGCGCCGGGGCCATCTTGTTGACCAGGGTGCCGGCGACGATCATCACGTCGGACTGGCGCGGCGACGGGCGGAACACCACGCCGTAGCGGTCCAGGTCCAGGCGCGCGGCGCCGGCGTGCATCATCTCCACCGCGCAGCAGGCCAGGCCGAAGGTCATCGGCCACATCGAGCCGGTGCGCGCCCAGTTCATCAGCGCGTCGACGCTGGTGGTGACGTAGCCCTTCTCCAGCAGCGGGTTCTCGCCCTCCGGGCGCAGGATGTCGTCGACCCGCCCTTCCGGGATCGGGTTGTTCATCAGCTTGTCGAGGGTTTGGATCACTCCCATTCCAGGGCACCTTTCTTCCAAACGTAGATGAAGCCCAGGAACAGCATGCCCACGAACAGGCCCATGGTGACCAGGGAGCGCGCGCCGATGTCCATGAACACCTGGGTCCACGGCACGATGAAGATGATTTCCAGGTCGAAGACGATGAACTGGATGGCGATCAGGTAGTAGCGCACGTCGAACTTCATGCGCGCGTCCTCGAACGCCTCGAAGCCGCACTCGTAGGGCGACAGCTTCTGCGCGTCCGGGCGGCGGGGGCCGAGGAATCGACCGGCCACCATCAGCGCGACGCCGATGCCGGTGGCGACGATCAGGAACAGCAGGGTCGGCAGGTAATTGGCGAGCACTCGCGATTCTCTGGTTCTGGTCGGTTGGCCGATGGTCGGACCCATGCGCCGAAGGCGCGGGGGAAGGTCGGACCGACGTGCGTTTCCGCCCTTCCGTAGCGCCTGAACAGGCGCGTCGTACCGGGCGGTCCGGCTAACATCGGAATTGTAGCGGCAGGCGAACTGCCGCGTAAACGTTTTGCAGTGCGACAAAGCGATGACGGACGCAAATTTCCTTCGAACGATCGAAGGGATGCGAGGCGTTCGCATTTGCCAAAGAAAAACCCCCGTCGCCGGGGGTTGTATGGTGCCCAAGAGGGGACTCGAACCCCTACGGATCTCTCCGCTACCACCTCAAGGTAGTGCGTCTACCAATTCCGCCACCTGGGCTGAAGCTGCGTTGCGATTGTAGCGGTTACTTGTCCTGCGCCGGAGCGGTCGGTTCCGGTTGCGGCGACGTCGATTGCGCCGGCGCGGCGGGCGTGGCCGCCGGCACGGTCGAGGACGCGGCCGGGGCGGCCAGTTCGCCGGCGGCTTTCGGCGCGGCCGGCTGTTCCGGTTCGGCCATCAGGCCCAGGTTCCGCTGCACCGGGCGCGCGCTGTGGGCGGCGCGCCAGCCCATGAACAGCGCGATGGCGAAGAACGCCACCGCCATCCACTTGGTGCTCTTGGACAGGAAGTTGGACGCGCCGCGCGCGCCGAACACGGTGCCGGAGGCGCCCGCGCCGAAGCCGGAGCCGGCCTGCGCGCCGGCGCCGCGCTGCATCAGCACCAGCACGATGATGGCCACCGCGACCAGCACGAAGGCGACATTGAGGATCAACATCATGGAATGGGGTTCTCTTGCTCTTGCGTTCAGTTCAAGGCCGCCGCCCGCGCGATGGCCAGGAAATCCGCGGCCACCAGCGAAGCGCCGCCGATCAGCCCGCCATCGACGTCCGGCTGGGCGAACAACGCCAAGGCGTTGTCCGGCTTGACGCTGCCGCCGTACAGCAACGGCAGCGAACTGGCGATTCTAGCATCCCGCGCGGCCACCTGGCCACGGATGAAGGCATGCACCTGCTGCGCCTGCTCGGGGCTGGCGGTATGCCCGGTGCCGATGGCCCAGACCGGCTCGTAGGCGACCACGGCCCCGGCGAAGGCCGCGACCCCTGCCCGCTCCAGCACCGGCTGCAACTGCGCGGCCAGCACTTCCTCGGTCTGCCCGGCCTGGCGCTGTTCCAGGGTTTCGCCGATGCACAGGATCGGCGCCAGCCCGGCGTTGCGGGCGGCCACGAACTTCTTGGCGACCAAGTCGCTGTTCTCGTAGTGGTACTGGCGGCGCTCGGAATGGCCGACCAGGCCGTAGCGCGCACCCACATCGACGAGCATCATTGCCGACACCTCGCCGGTGAACGCGCCCTTCTCGTTGTGGCTGACGTCCTGCGCACCGAACGCCAGCGGCCGCCCCTCGAAGTCCTCGATCAGGTCGCCCAGGTACGGCAACGGCGGCAGCACCACCACGTCCACGCCGGGCAGCGGCAGCGCTGCGGCCACCTCCGCGACCAGCGCGGTGGCGAAGTGTCGGGTACCGTGCAGCTTCCAGTTTCCGGCTACGATTTTGCGTCGCATGAGACCAGTTTCATTCCAATTCGGACGCGCAAGGATACCCGATGGACCCTGTTTCGCCCGCCGCCGCTGAAAGCGGCGCCTCCCCCGCCCCCGCCGGATACGCGCTGGTGACCGGCGCTTCCAGCGGCATCGGCGCGGAGATCGCCCGCGAATACGCGCGCCGCGGCGTACCGCTGGTCCTGACCGCACGGCGCGTGGAGCGGTTGCAGCGGCTGGCGGACGAATTGCGCCCGCAGGTACCGGTGGAAACGATCGCCGCCGACCTGTCCGATCCCGCCGCGCCAGCGGCGCTGGTGGACGAAATCCACCGTCGCGGGCTGAAGGTGCGGATCCTCGTCAACAACGCCGGCTATGGCGTGGCCGGCCGCTACCGGGTCAACGACTGGCCGACCCACGCGGCGTTCCTGCAGGTGATGGTCGGCGCGGTCAGCGAACTGACCTGGCGTCTGCTGCCGGACATCCGCGACAGCGGCGACGGCCGCATCCTCAACGTGTCCTCGGTCGCCGGACTGGTGCCCGGCGCCGACGGGCAGACCCTGTACGCGCCGGTCAAGGCGTACATGGTCAAGTTCAGCGAATCGCTGGCGCTGGAGAACCTCGACCGCGGCGTGCATGTCACCGCACTGTGCCCGGGCTTCACCCGGTCGGAATTCCACGACGTGACCGGCACGCGCGGGCTGATGGACAAGCTGCCGAAGGGGATCTGGCTGCGAGCCGACGACGTGGCCCGCGCCGGCGTCGACGCGGCCGAACGCGGCCAGGTGATCTGCGTGCCGGGCTGGCGCTACAAGCTGCTGACGTTCGTCGCCAAGCACCTGCCGGAATCGTGGATGCTGGAGTTGATGAAACGGAACTCCAAGAAATACCGCAAGGTCGACTGAGGTTTGTCGGCCGGCGTATGGCTGGTCGAACCGGAGCGGCGAGCGGAAAAACGAAGGGCGGGAAACATCCCGCCCTTCGCGAAAAGCTTTCGCGGCTTGCGCCGCTCCTACTTGAGCTTGATTTCCTTCAACCGCTCCTCGAGGAATCCGTGGGCGGTGATCGCCTCCGGATAGCGGCTCGGGTTGTCCGGCGTGATGCACGACGGCAGCACGTCGATCAGGAAATCCGGGTTCGGGTGCAGGAAGAACGGCACCGAGTAGCGCGGCTGGCGCGCCTGCTCGCCCGGCGGGTTGACCACGCGGTGGATGGTCGACGGGTACACGTGGTTGGTCAGGCGCTGGAGCATGTCGCCGATGTTGACGACGATGGTGTCCCCGTCCGAGGTGAACGGCACCCATTCGCCGTCGCGCGACAGCACTTCCAGCCCGGCGGCGCTGGCGCCGACCAGCAGGGTGATGAAGTTGATGTCGCCGTGCGCGCCGGCGCGGACGTTGGGGAGTTTCTCGATAGAAGCCGCGTCGCCGGTGATCGGCGGGTAATGGATCGGGCGCAGGATCGAATTGCCGTTGTTGGTCTTGTCGGCGAACCAGTGCTCCGGCAGGCCGATGTGCAGCGCCAGCGCGCAGAGCACGCGCGAACCCAGCCTGTCCAGCGCGTCGTAGAGCGCGTAGCCGTGCTCGCGGAATTCCGGCACCTCTTCCGGCCAGATGTTCGGCGGCATGACGTCGCGGTACTTCGAGTCGTCGGGAATCTCGCGGCCGATGTGCCAGAACTCCTTCAGGTCGAAGTACTTGGAGTCCTTCGCCGTCTCGACCCCGAACGGGGTGTAGCCGCGCGCGCCGCCGCTGCCGGGCACGTGGTACTTCTTCTTGGTTTCCTCCGGCAGCGCGAAGAACTTGCAGAACGCCGCGTAGGCGTCGTCGATCAGCGTCTGTGGGATGCCGTGGTTGCGGATGCCGGCGAAGCCCCATTCGCGGTAGGCCGCGCCCAGTTCGGCGACGAAGGCGTCGCGATCACTGTCGTAGCGGGTGATGTCGAGGGTGGGAATGCGGGATGCCATCTGTTGGTTACTCCGTGAATGCGATCCGGCGGCATCGTCCGTCGATGCCGCCGCGAATGCCTTGATCCGGCTCAAGCCGCCGCGGCGCGCACCGCGGCGGCCAGCCTGTCCAGCGTCGCCTGCATCAAGGCGTCGTCGTCGGCCTCGACCGTGACCCGCACCACCGGCTCGGTGCCGGACGGGCGCAGGAAGGCGCGGCCGCGGCCGGACACCGCCGCCTGCGCTTCGGCCAGCGCGGTCTGCACGGCGGCGGCTTCGACCACCGCCTTGGCGCTGCCCTGCAGGCGCACGTTGACGGTCTGCTGCGGCAGCATGGCCAGCCCTTCCAGGGCGTCGCGCAGGCCGGCGCCGTCGCCGTGCAGCGCTTCCAGCACCTGCAAGGCGCTGACGATGCCGTCGCCGGTATTGGCGCGGTCCAGGCACAGGATGTGGCCGGAGGCCTCGCCGCCGAGGATGCCCTGGCCTTCGACCAGCGCCTGGTGCACGTAGCGGTCGCCGACCTTGACCCGCAGGAACGGAATCTCGTGCCGCGCCAGCGCGCGCTCCAGCCCGTAGTTGCTCATCAGCGTGCCGACCACCGCGCCGCGCAGGCGTCCGCGCTTCTTCCAGGCGCGGGCGAGGATGTAGACCAGCCCGTCGCCGTCGATCACCTCGCCGCCGGCGTCGACGAACATCACCCGGTCGCCGTCGCCGTCGAAGGCGATGCCCAGGTCCGCGCCGCTTTCGCGCACGCGCGCGGCCAGGGCCTGCGGGTGGGTCGAGCCGACGCCGTCGTTGATGTTCAGGCCGTTGGGCTGCACGCCGATCGTTTCGACCTTCGCGCCCAGTTCGGAGAACACGATCGGCGCGACCTGGTAGGTCGCGCCGTTGGCGCAGTCGACCACGATGTGCATGCCCTGCAGGTCGAAGCGGCGCGAGACCGAGTTCTTGCAGAACTCCACGTAACGGCCGACCGCGTCGCGGGTGCGCACCGCCTTGCCCAGCGCCTCCGAGGCCACGGTGACGAAGGGCAGTTCCAGCGCCGCCTCGATCGCCGCCTCGGTGGCGTCGTCCAGCTTTTCGCCCTCGGCCGAGAAGAACTTGACGCCGTTGTCGTGGTGCGGGTTGTGCGAGGCCGAAATGACGATGCCGCCGTCGGCGCGCAGCGCGCGGGTCAGGTGCGACACCGCCGGGGTCGGCATCGGCCCCATCAGTTGCACGTCCACGCCCGCCGCCGACAGCCCGGCTTCCAGCGCCGCCTCGAACATGTAGTTGGAGATGCGCGTGTCCTTGCCGATGATGACCAGCGGCTTGCGCCAGGCTTCGCTGTGCCCGGCCTTCAGCCGGTGCCTGGCGTCGGCGAGCAGCGTCTGGCCGTAGGCGTTGCCCAGGCGCAGGATGAAGTCGGCCGAGATCGGCGCGATGCCGACGCGGCCGCGAATGCCGTCGGTGCCGAAGTACTTGCGGCTCACGCCGCCGCCTCCGCCGGCTGCGGCTGTTTCATCAGCAAGGCGAACAGGTCGGCCAAGCGGTCGCGCAGTTCGCGACGGTCGCAGATCTGGTCGATGGCGCCGTGTTCGAGCAGGAATTCGGAGCGCTGGAAACCCTCCGGCAGGGTCTCGCGCACGGTCTGCTCGATCACGCGCGGGCCGGCGAAGCCGATCAGCGCGCCCGGCTCGGCGATGTTGATGTCGCCGAGCATGGCGAAGCTGGCCGACACGCCGCCGGTGGTCGGGTGGGTCAGCACCGAGACGTACGGCAGTCCGGCCTCGCGCAGCCGGCCCAGCGCAGCCGAGGTCTTGGCCATCTGCATCAGCGAGAACAGGCTTTCCTGCATGCGCGCGCCGCCGCTGGCCGAGAAGCAGACGAACGGGCTGCCGATCTCCAGCGCCTTCTCCGCGCCCAGCGAGAAGCGCTCGCCGACCACCGAGCCCATCGAGCCGCCCATGTAGGCGAAGTCGAACGCGCCGGCGACCAGGTCGCGGCCCTTCAGCCTGCCGCGCAGGGTGACGAAGGCGTCGCGCTCGCCGGTGCTCTTCTGCGCGGCCTTGATGCGTTCGGAATACTTCTTCTGGTCCTTGAACTTGAGCACGTCGGTCGGCCCCAGCGCGGCGCCGATCTCCTCCAGCGGGCCGTCGTCGAACAGCGCCGCCAGCCGCGCGCGGGCGCGGATCGGGCGGTGGTGGCCGCATTTGGGGCAGACTTCCAGGTTCTCTTCCAGTTCCGGTCCGTACAGCACCGAACCGCAGCTTTCGCACTTCTCCCACAGGCCCTCGGGAACGCTGCGCCGGGTCTTGGCCGGCTTGGCTTCGGTGCGGATGCCCGCGGGCATCAGTTTGTTGATCCAGCTCATCGGTTCGGGGATTCCATTGGGAAGGGCCGGCTGGCGGCCCCAAGGAACCAATTTTAGCAACTGAGCCGGGGTCGCGCGCCTGTACGGCCATACGCCGCGGGATGTCGGCATCCGGGCAGGCGCGCGGACAAGCCCACGCCTACCCTTGCGCGTCCAGGGCCTGGCGCAGCGGGGCGAGGAAGGCGGCAGCCGCGGCCGCCGGGTCGGCGGCGTCGGCCAGGGCGGCGACCAGCACGCTGCCGACCACCACGCCGTCGGCATCGTGCGACATGGCCCTGGCGCTGGCGGCGTCCTTGATGCCGAAACCGGCCACCACCGGCGCTTTCGCCCGCGCGCGGATGCGGCGCAGGCGCTCGCCGGCGGCGGCAGCGTCCAGGCGCTCGGACGCGCCGGTGACGCCGGCGAAGCTGACGTAGTACAGGTAGCCCTGCGCCTCGGCGCAAAGCGCGTCCAGGCGTTCGTCGCTGGTGGTCGGCGCGGCCAGCGCGATCAGGTCGACGCCGTTATGGTTGAAGACGACGCGGGTTTCCGCCGCTTCTTCCGGCGGCAGGTCGACCAGCAATACGCCGTCGACGCCGGCTTCGGCGGCTTCCCGCGCGAAGCGCTCGCTGCCGTGGATCTCGACCGGGTTCAGGTAGCCCATCAGCACCACCGGCGTGGTCGCATCGGTCTCGCGGAATTCGGCGATCGCCTGCAATACGTATCGAAGTCCCGCGCCGCGGGCCAGCGCACGTTCGGAACTGCGCTGGATGGTCGGGCCGTCGGCCATCGGATCGGAGAACGGCACGCCCAGTTCGATCACGTCGGCGCCGGCGGCGACCAGCGCGTGCATCACCGGCACGGTGGCCTGCAGCGACGGGTCGCCGGCGGTGACGAAGGGGACCAGGGCCTTGCGGTCGGCCGCTTTCAGGGCGGCGAATTTGGATGCGATGCGGCTCATGGGGAATTCCTGTCAGATCAACGTAGCCATCCATGGCGCGGAATCAGGGCTTCGGATCGCCCTTACCCGGCCATCCATGGCCGGGCGTGGATATGCACAGCGGCCAGTGGCCGCTAAGCGTGCATATCCACCCCCTCTTTCGCCGCGATCGTGTGCACGTCCTTGTCGCCGCGGCCGGACAGGTTGCACAGCACCAGCCTGTCCTTCGGCAATTCGCGCGCCAGCTTGATCGCCTGGGCGACCGCGTGGCTGGACTCCAGCGCCGGCAGGATGCCCTCGGTGCGGGTCAGGCGATGGAAGGCGGCCAGCGCCTCGTCGTCGGTGACGCCGACGTATTCGGCGCGGCCGGCGTCCTTCAGGAAGGCGTGTTCCGGGCCGACGCCGGGATAGTCGAGGCCGGCGGAGATCGAATGGGTTTCGACGATCTGGCCGTCGTCGTCGCAGATCACGTAGGTGCGGTTGCCGTGCAGCACGCCGGGACGACCGGCGGCCAGCGACGCGGCGTGACGGCCGGTTTCGATGCCGTCGCCGGCCGCTTCGGCGCCGACGATGCGCACCGACGCGTCGTTGAGGAAGGCATGAAACAGGCCGATGGCGTTGCTGCCGCCGCCGACGCAGGCGGTGATGACGTCCGGCAGGCGGCCGTAGTCCTCCAGCATCTGCGCGCGCGCCTCGCGGCCGACCACGGCGTTGAAGTCGCGGACCATGCGCGGATACGGGTCGGGGCCGGCGACGGTGCCGATGATGTAGAAGGTGTCGTGGACGTTCGTCACCCAGTCGCGCATGGCCTCGTTCAACGCGTCCTTCAGGGTGGCCGAACCGCTGGTCACCGGCACCACGGTCGCGCCAAGCAGCTTCATCCGGTAGACGTTGATCTTCTGCCGCTCGATGTCGGTCGCGCCCATGTAGACCACGCACTCCAGCCCCAGTCGCGTAGCCACGGTGGCCGAGGCGACTCCGTGCTGGCCGGCGCCGGTCTCGGCGATGATGCGCTTCTTGCCCATGCGCGCGGCCAGCAGCGCCTGGCCGATGGTGTTGTTGATCTTGTGCGCGCCGGTGTGGTTCAGATCCTCGCGCTTGAGCAGGATCTGCGCGCCGCCGACTTCGCGGCTGAGACGCTCGGCGTGGTAGATCGGGCTGGGGCGGCCGACGTAGTGCTTCAGGTCCTTGTCGAAGGCGGCGACGAAGGTCGGATCGACCCGCGCCGCGTCGTAGGCGGCGGACAATTCCTGCAAGGGTCCGATCAGGGTTTCGGCGACGAAACGCCCGCCATAGCGGCCGAAATGGCCGGTGGCGTCGGGGTATTGGTAGTAGTCGTTCACCGCGCGCGGCGCGGCGGAAGATGGAAGGCTCACGGAGTTCTCCAGAACGCGGGATGCAGCCGATCGGCTGCAGGAAACGGATGCGATGCAAGGCCGGGCGATGCCGGCGCGCGTCACCTGACGGCGGCGGCGGGCACGCGGCGCCAGCGGCGCAGCGAGCGGCCGAAGGGCGCGGATGGGCGGCGGGAGGCGTTCATGGCGAAGGCATAGCCTACACAATCCGCGCGGCGGTTGCCGCATCCGCCCGCCGCACGGCATCGACGAAGGCGCGCATCTTTTCCGCGCTCTTCGCGCCGGGCGCGGATTCGATGCCGCTGGACACGTCCACGCCCCAAGGCCGCGCGGTGCGGATCGCGACGCCGACGTTGTCCGGCGACAGGCCGCCGGCCAGCAGCACCGGCTTGCCGACCGCCTGCGGCGCCAGGGTCCAGTCGAAGGACTGGCCGCTGCCGCCGGGTTCTCCCGCGCCGTGGCCATCCAGCAGAAAGGCCGACGCGGACGGATATCGCGCGAATTCGCCCAGCGCATCCACGCCCTGCCCGCCCATCGCGATGGCCTTCCAGAACGGCAGGCCGAAGCCGGCGCAGAAGGCGGCGTCCTCGCCACCATGGAATTGCAGCGCGTCCGGCTGCACCGCATCGACGATGGCGCGCGCCTCGTCGGCCGGGTTGTCCATCAGCAGCGCGACCACGCCGATGGTTTCCGGTACCGCGGCGCGCAGCGCCCGCGCCTGTTCCGGCGACAGCCGGCGCGCGCTGCGCGGCGCGAACACCAGACCGACGTAGTCCACGCCCAGTTCGACCGCCAACGCGAGGTCGGCGGCGCGGGTGAAGCCGCAGAATTTGATCCGGGTGAGGGACATGGAGGAAACAGAGGCCGGAGGTTGGAGGAAAGCGTAACCGCTTCGGCTCGTCATTCCCGCGAAGGCGGGAAGGACGAGCGAAAACTATCCCACCGCAAGCGTCACTTCCGCCGGCAGGTTCCACCTGGCCGGATACAGCGGGCCGATGAACAACAGGCCGCCGGCCGGCGCGGTCGGGCCCGCCAACGTACGGTCGCGGCCGGCCAGCAGTTCGGCGATCCAGCGTTCGGGGCGTTCGCCGCGCCCCACCATCATCAGCGAGCCGACGATGTTGCGGACCATGTGGTGCAGGAAGGCGTTGGCCTGCACGTCGATCACGACCTCGTCGCCGTCGCGGCGCACGCCGATCGACTGCAGTTCGCGCATCGCGTGGGCGGCCTGGCACTCGGCGCTGCGGAACGCGGAGAAGTCGTTCTCGCCCAGCAGCGCCTGCGCGGCGCGGTGCATGGCGTCGGCGTCCAGGCGGTTGCGTTCCCACGACAGGTATTGCCGGTGCAGCGAAGGCCGCACCCTACGGGTCAGGATGCGGTAGCGGTAGCGGCGCGCCACCGCGGAGAAGCGCGCGCTGAAATCGTCGGCCACCGGTGCGCACCACAGCGCGGCGACCGCCGGCGGCAGGTGGCTGGTGACGCCCAGCACCCAGCCGCGCGGGTCGCGCACGGCATCGGTGTCGAAATGCACGACCTGGCAGCGGCCGTGCACGCCGGCGTCGGTGCGGCCGGCGCAGATCGTGGCCACCGGTTCGGCGGCGACCTGCGAAAGCGCCAGCTCCAGCGCCTCCTGCACGGTGTCGGCTTCGGCCGCGGTCGCGGCCTCTTCCGGCGAGCCGGCCGTGCTCAGGCGCTGCCAGCCGCGGAAGCCGCTGCCGTCGTATTCGACGCCCAGCGCGTAGCGCGGCACCGGATCAGTCCAGTTCGCGCAGCATCCGCGCCGCCTGTTCGCGCGCCTGCGCGTCGTTGCCGGCGACCACTTCGTTCAACAGTCCGCGCGCGGTGGTCTTGTCGCCCAGTTCCAGGTAGGCGATCGCCAGCTCCAGCCGTTCGCGGCCGGCGGGCGCGGCGTTGAGCGGGGTGACGTCGAGGCCCGGATCGGGGACGTGCCAGGTCGGCTGGTTGCGCAGGCCCATGTTCCACTGGCGCTCCCATTGCTCCGGTCCGGTCCGGGGCGGAGCGGCCGGCTGGGATGGCGCGACGGCGGGCGACTCCTCATCGGCGGAATCCGGCTCGGCGGACGTGGCGGCAGGCGTTCCTTCATCGACGAAGCCCGGCTCCGCCGGCGCGTCCAGCTCGGCATCCGCATCCTCGGCCGCGGTCCGGCCGGCATCCACGGTCGCCGTCGCGGCCGCCAGCGTGGAGGCGTCGAAGCGCGGACGCGGCGGGGCCTTTTCCCGTTCCCGGCGCAGGCGCGCGAACAGCCAGCCGGCGAACAGGCCCGCGGCCAGCAGCAGCACGCCGATCCACAGCCACGTCGTCGGTGCGCCTGCGCCCTGCGACTGCGCCAGCTTCTGCTGCGTGGCGGCCAGGTCGCTGTCCTTCAGCGCGATCAGCTTTTCCTGCTGCTGCTTGATCTTCTCCAGTTCGGCCACCTGGGCGCGCAATTCCCGCACTTCGGCATCGCGCGACGCGACGTCCTCGGTGGCCTGCTGCAATTTCTCGTCCGCCAGCATGTCGCCCTCGCCGCCGGCCTGCAGGCCGGATGTGGTTCCCTTGCGTTTGTTTGCGTCGGCCACCGCCGGCGCGATTTCCAGCCGCGCCGGATCGGCCTGCGATCCGACCTTCGACGCCCCTTGCGCGACGGGCGCCGAAGGCGCGTCGGCGACGGCCGCCGGCTGCAGCACCGGACGCCGCGCCTGCCGCCATTCGGCGACCTGCTGGCCGACCAGCGCATTGGCTTCGGCGCGGCTCAACTGCGTCATCTCGGCCGACGACGGCATCCGCAGCACCGCGCCCTGCTTGAGCAGGTTGATGTTGCCGTTGATGAAGGCTTCGGGGTTGGCGCGCAGCAGCGCCAGCATGGTCTGGTTGAGGCTCTGCCCGCTGCGCAACTGGCTGGCGATGCCGGACAGGGTCTGGCCGCCGCGCACTGTCGCCAGCACGTCGCCGGCCTGCACCGGCGCGGCCGCCGCGACCGGCGGGCGCGGCGCGGGTTCGGGCGCGGCGGCAGGCGGCGGGGCTTGCGGGCGGGCGGGCTCGGGTTCCGGCCGGGCGGGTTCGGCCGTTTCGGTCGGCGCGGCGGCGACCGTCGGCTCCGGTTCGCGCACGATGGTGTCCGAAGGCGCGGCCGCCGGCGCGTCGATCGCCGGCTCCGATACCGCGGCGACGGTACCCGGCGCGCCCACCAGCACGGAATACTCGCGCACCAGCCGGCCCTGGCCCCAGTTGACCTCGACCAGGAAATTCACCGCCGACGATTCCACCGGGGTATGGCTGGTCACCCGGATCACCGGGGCGCCATTGCCGGACACCGCGACCGCGAAGTCCAGTTCCTGCACCAGGCCCTGCGCCCGCGACAGGCCGACCCGCTCGAACACCTCCGGCGGCGCAAGCCCGACCCGCAGGTTCTCCAGTTCGGCCGGATCACTGGAAATGATCGGGATTTCTGCGACCAGCGGCTGCCCCGGCCGGGAAAGCACCCGGACTTCGCCCAGGCCCAGCGCCATTGCCGCGCCGCTGGCCAGCAGCAGGACGATGCCCGACAACCAACGCAACACCGGCTTCGATTGGGTTCGGTTCAAGCGCTTGCCCCCGTTCATGGCCGGCAAATATAAGCCGAAACAAGGGAATGGCGCAGCTTCCTGCGCCATTTTCTTGGCGAGGCCGGCCGGCCCCGGCCGATCAGCCGCCGGCGGCGACCAGTTCCGCCAGTTGCACCGCGTTCAAGGCCGCGCCCTTGCGGATGTTGTCGGCCACCACCCACAGGTTGAGCCCGCGCGGATGCGAGAAGTCCTCGCGGATGCGGCCGACGAACACCGGATCCTTGCCGGAGGCGTGCGTCACCGGGGTCGGGTAGCCGCCGGCCTTGCGTTCGTCGACCACCACCACGCCCGGCGCCTTGGCCAGCAGTTCGCGCGCCTGCTCGGGGCTGATCTTCTTCTTCGTCTCGACGTTGACCGCCTCGGAGTGGCCGTAGAACACCGGCACGCGCACCGCTGTCGGGTTCACCTGGATCGACGTGTCGCCGAGGATCTTCTGCGTCTCCCAGACCAGCTTCATCTCTTCCTTGGTGTAGCCGTTGGGCTGGAACTCGTCGATGTGCGGGATCAGGTTGAAGGCGATCTGCACCGGGAACTTCTTCGGTTCGATGTCCTGGAAGTTCAGCAGCTCGGCGGTCTGCCGGCCGAGTTCCTCCATCGCCGAACGGCCGCCGCCGGACACCGACTGGTAGGTCGCCACGTTGATGCGCTCGATGCCGTATTCGTCGTGGATCGGCTTGAGCACCGGCATCAACTGCATGGTCGAGCAGTTGGGGTTGGCGATGATGCCGCGCGGACGGTTCTTGGCCGCTTCCGGATTGACCTCGCTGACCACCAGCGGCACGTCGTCGTCGTAGCGGAAGGTCGAGGAATTGTCGATCACCACCGCGCCGGCGGCGGCGAACTTCGGCGCGTACTCCTTCGACACGCCGCCGCCCGCCGAGAACAGCGCGATGTCCACGCCCGCCGGATCGAAGGTGGCCAGGTCCTGCACCTCGATTTTCTCGCCGCCGAAATCGACCTCGGTGCCCGCCGATTTCTCGGAAGCCAGCGCAACCAGTTCCGAAATCGGGAACTTGCGCTCGGCCAGGATGGACAACATGGTTTCGCCGACGGCGCCGGTGGCGCCGACGACCGCGACTTTGAAGCGGCGTTGTGCGTTCATTTCTGCGTCGGTGGTGGGGAAAGCGGCGCGGTCGCGGACTGGCCCGCTCCTGCATCGGAACGTAAAAGAATAGCGGAAGCGAAAGCTAACCGCCGGAACGGTTGCCCATGAAACCGGCGTTCACCGCGTTCGGCGGCCTGCCCGCATCCGGTCCGAAGCCCAGCGCGGCGATCAGGTTGTCGACCGCCAGCGACACCATCGCCCTGCGCGTGGCCAGGCTGGCGCTGCCGATGTGCGGGGTCAACACGACGTTGCGCAGCGCCAACAGTTCCGGCCTCACCACCGGTTCGCCCTCGAACACGTCGAGGCCGGCGGCGGCGAGGCGGCCGTGGGCGAGCGCGTCGGCCAATGCGATTTCGTCGACCAGGCCGCCGCGGGCGATGTTCACCAGGGTCGCGGTCGGCTTCATCTTCGCCAGCGCGGCGGCGTCGATGATGTGGTGGGTCTGCGGCGAATACGGCAGCACCAGCAGCAGATGATCGGATTGCGCCAGCAGTTCGTCGAAGCCGACGTAGCCGGCTCCGGTTTCGCGTTCGGTCGCTTCCGGCAGGCGGCTGCGGTTGTGGTACAGCGTGCGCATGCCGAAGCCGGCAGCGCGGCGGGCGATGCCCTGCCCGATCCGGCCCATGCCGAGGATGCCCAGCGTGCTGCCGTGCAGGTCGCGGCCCAGCAGCGTGTCGAACGACCACTTGGTCCACCGCCCTTCGCGCAGCCAGCGTTCGGCCTCGGTGATGCGCCGCGCCGCGGCCATCAGCAGGGCGAAGCCGAGGTCGGCGGTGGTTTCGGTGAGCACGTCGGGCGTGTTGGTGGCGACGATGCCGCGCTCGCTCAGCGCGGCAATGTCGAGGTTGTTGTAGCCGACGGCGACGTTGGCGACGGCGTGCAGCTTCGCGGCTTCGGCGATCTCGGCCTTGCCGATGCGCTCGACCAGCGTCACCAGCGCGCCCTCGGCGTCGCGCAGGCAGTCGGCGACTTCGGTCGGCGTGTATTCGTCGCCGGCCGGCGCGGTGCGCAGCACGTCAAAATGGGCGTCGAGCCGGCCGGTGACGTCCTCGAACAGCGGCCGGGCCAGCCAGACGCGCGGCCTGGCCTCAGCCACCGGCGCTTCCCGGGGACGCCCTGCCTGGAATCCGCGGCCCGACGTCGCCGACGTCGCCGCATTGCGCGCGATGCCGCAGCGCCTGGTCGATCAGCACCAGCGCGACCATCGCTTCCGCTATGGGCGTGGCGCGGATGCCGACGCAAGGGTCGTGGCGGCCGGTGGTGACCACTTCGATTTCGTTGCCGTGGACGTCGACGCTGCGGCCGGGCAGGCGCAGGCTGGAGGTCGGCTTCAGCGCGATCGAGGCGACGACGGGCTGGCCGGTGGAGATGCCGCCGAGGATGCCGCCGGCGTGGTTGGACAGGAAGCCCTGCGGCGTCATCAGGTCGCGGTGTCCGGTGCCCTTCTGCGCGACGCTGGCGAAGCCGTCGCCGATCTCCACGCCCTTGACCGCGTTGATGCTCATCAGCGCAGCGGCCAGTTCGCCGTCCAGCTTGCCGTAGATCGGCTCGCCCCAGCCCGGCGGCACATTGTCGGCGACCACGTTGACCCGCGCGCCGACCGAGTCGCCGGACTTGCGCAGCGCATCCATGTAGGTTTCCAGTTCCGGCACCTGTGCGGCGCAGGGCCAGAAGAACGGGTTGTCTTCGACTACATTCCAGTCGAACGCATCCGGCGCGATTTCACCCAGTTGCGCCAGATAGCCGCGCACTTCGATGCCGGAATGCTGCTTCAGCCATTTCTTCGCGACGACGGCGGCGGCCACGCGCATCGTGGTCTCGCGCGCCGACGAGCGCCCGCCGCCGCGCGGGTCGCGGATGCCGTACTTCTGCCAGTAGCTGTAATCGGCGTGGCCGGGTCGGAACTGCTCGGCGATCTTCGCGTAGTCCTTGCTGCGCTGGTCGGTGTTGCGGATCAGCAGCGCGATCGGCGTGCCGGTGGTCCGGCCCTCGTACACGCCGGAAAGGATTTCGACCTCGTCGGCCTCGTTGCGCGCCGAGGTATGCCGGGTCTTGCCGGTGGCGCGGCGGTCGAGGTCGCGGCGGAATTCCTCCGGCGCGATCTCCAGTCCCGGCGGGCAGCCGTCGATCACGCAGCCGATCGCCGGCCCATGCGATTCGCCGAAGGTGGTGACGCGGAAAAGATGCCCGAAGCTGTTCACACTTTGCCTTTGTTTTGCTCGTCATCCCCGCGAAGGCGGGGATCCATGCCGACAATCTATCCGATTATCGAATCCCACAAATCCAGCCAGCGCGGATTGCCTTCCTGGATCAGCCGTAATTTCCATGCTCTGTTCCACTTTTTTATCTGCTTTTCCCGCGTGATCGCCGAATCCATCGTGCCATGCAATTCATACCAAACCAGCATCGTCACGTTGTAGCGCTTGGTGAAACCATCGACGACGTGCTCACGATGCTGCCAAGTGCGGGCAACCAGATCACTGGTGACGCCAACGTAAAGCGTCCCGTTTCTTTCATTTGCAAGGATATAAACAGCGGGTTGCTTCATGGTTTACCGGCATGGATTCCCGCCTTCGCGGGAATGACGAGCAAAAGCAGGATTACCCTCGCGCATCCGCCAGTTCGCGTATTTGTGCGTTATGGGCGATCAGTTCCGCGCACTCCACCGCGAACACGCCCATCTGCCCGACCTTGAACTCGATCCAGGCGAACTCGACGTCCGGCAGCAGCGCGGCCAGCGCGCGCTCGGATTCGCCGACCTCGCAGATCAGCAGGCCGTCCTGCGACAGGTGCAGCGGCGCATCGCGCAGGATCTTCAGCACCAGGTCCAGCCCGTCGTCGCCGGCGCGCAGGCCCAGTTCCGGTTCGTAGGAATACTCCCGCGGCAGCGCATCGGTTTCGGCGTTGGTGACGTAGGGCGGGTTGCTGACGATCAGGTCGTAGTGGCGGCCGGTCAGGCCGGCGAACAGGTTCGACTTGAGGAAATGCACGTTGTCGGCATGCAGCGCGGCCTTGTTCTCGCCCGCCAGCGCCAGCGCGTCGTCGCTGATGTCCGCGCCGTCGACCTGCCAGCCGGGGTTGTAGTGGCCCATGGCGATCGCGATGCAGCCCGAGCCGGTGCACAGGTCCAGGGCGCGGTTGACCTCGCGGCCGCCCAGCCACGGTTCGAAGCCGGATTCGATCAGTTCGGCGATCGGCGAGCGCGGCACCAGCGCGCGCTTGTCGGTCTTGAAGCTCAGGCCCGCGAACCACGCCTCGCCGGTCAGGTAGGCGGCGGGGATGCGCTCGTCGATGCGGCGCTGGAACAGGGCGAGGATTTCCGCCTTTTCCGCCGCGGTCAGCCGCGCCTGGCCGTAGGCCGGGCCGAGGTCCGGCGGCAGGTGCAGGCTGTGCAGGACGATGTGCGTCGCCTCGTCCAGCGCGTTGTCGTGACTGTGGCCGAAGCTCAGCCCGGCGGCGTTGAAGCGGCTGGCGCCGTAGCGGATCAGGTCGATGATCGTCAGCAGTTCGGCGGCCGGGTCGGCGGTCATGGCGGGGTTCGTCCTGGGCAACGGCCCGGAATTATAGGGGCAACCCGGTATCATGCCGGTTTGCCTCCAGGCGCCATCTCCATGTTCGACCGCAAGTTCGGCTACCTCCTGCTGATCGCCATCGCCGCCGGCCTGGGCCTGCTGGCCGGGCGCAAGCTGTTCCTGTCAGGCGACCCCGAAGCAGCCGCGCCGCACTACCCGCCGCTGCAGGCGGTGGTCGCATATCCGCAGCCGCGCGCGCTGCCTGCGTTCTCGCTGCGCCAGTCCGACGGCACGCAGTTGACCTCCGGCGAATTGAACGGCCACTGGACGCTGGTCTTCCTCGGCTTCACCGCCTGCCCGGACGTGTGCCCGACCACGCTGGCGCAACTGGCGCAGGCGCAGAAGCAATGGCAGGCGCTGCCCGACAGCACCCGCCCGCGCGTGCTGTTCGTGTCGGTGGACCCGGAACGCGACAGCGCCACCCGCATCGGCGAATACGCGCACGGCTTCCACCCCGACACGCTGGCCGCGACCGCCGACGTGCCGACGCTGGAGGAGTTCGCCAAATCGCTGGGGTTCGTGTTCATGAAGGTGCCGGGACCGCATTTCGAGGAGAACCCGGACGACTACACGATGGACCACAGCGCCGGCATCGCGGTGCTCGATCCGCGCGGCCGGCTGGCCGGGCTGATCCGCCCGCCGCTGCAGCCGGCGGCCATCGCCGCGGACCTGACCACCTTGACCCAAGCAGGCGCACGATGAGCCCGGTCACTGCGCTGACCTGGGTGCTTCCGCACCGGCTGCTGTCCTCGTTGGCGCGCCGGCTGGCGTATTCGCGCAGGCCGGCGATCAAGCAATGGCTGATCGACGCCGTGGTGCGCAGGTTCGGCGTCGATCTCGGCGAAGCCGCCGAGCCCGATCCGCGCGCCTACCCGACCTTCAACGCCTTCTTCACCCGCGCGCTGAAACTTGGCGCGCGCACTGCCGACGCCGATCCGCGCGCGCTGCTGATGCCGGCCGACGGCCGCATCAGCCAGTGCGGCAGGATCGAGGGCGATACGATCTTCCAGGCCAAGGGCCGTTCCTTCACCGCCGCCGAACTGCTGGGCGATGCGAACGCGGCGAAGCCGTTCGAGGACGGCCTGTTCGCCACGGTCTACCTGTCGCCGCGCGACTACCACCGCGTGCACATGCCGTGGACCGGCACGCTGCGCGAGACCGTGCACGTGCCGGGTCGGCTGTTCAGCGTCGGCACGGCGGCGGTGCGCGACGTGCCGCGGCTGTTCGCGCGCAACGAGCGGCTGGTCTGCCATTTCGACACCGACTTCGGACCGATGGCCTGCGTGATGGTCGGCGCGCTGCTGGTTTCCGGCGTGGAAACGGTATGGAGCGGCGTGGAGATTCCGGACTACGCCAGCGCGATCGTGCGCAAGGACTGGCGCGGCAAGGGCGTGACCGTCGAACGCTTCGCCGAGATGGCCCGCTTCAACTACGGCTCGACCGTGATCGTGCTGCTGCCGCCGGGCGTGGCGGCGCTTTCCGAGGGACTGAATGCGGAATCGCCGGTGAAGCTGGGCCAACGATTGGCGACGCTGCTGTAGAACGAGCCTCAGCCCACCACGTCGATCGCTTACAGGTTGCACATGACGGGTCAGGATCGATGCTGAAGTTTTCCATTATTTATTTTCGCTTGACCTTGACATAGATGCGCGCTCCTGAACTCCCGTCTTTTGCCGCAACCGACTTGACCTCAAGGTAGTTCTGGGCACGCACCAAGTCACTCAGCTTCTTGTGTCCGAAATTTCTGGCATCAAACGCCGGATCCGCGGACAGCAGGGCCGTACCGAGCGTAGACAGCGGCGCCCAGCCATCCTCCTGCGTTACATCGTCAATCGCCTTTACCAATCTGGTTTTCAAAGAACCGCTCGCCTGCTTGATGACAGGCTCCGCATCAGCCTCGCCTTCTGGCCGCAGAATCTCCGTATAAATGAACTTGTCGCATGCCGCCACGAACGGCTGCGGCGTTTTCTGCTCACCGAAGCCATAGACTGCGTACCCTGATTCACGAAGCCGTGTTGCCAACCGCGTGAAGTCACTGTCCGACGACACGATGCAGAAGCCATCCATATCGCCTTTATGCAGCAAATCCATCGCATCAATGATGAGCGATGAATCCGTGGCGTTCTTGCCTTTCGTGTAGGCGAATTGCTGAATGGGCTGGATAGCCAGATCCAGCAAGACGTTCTTCCAACCCGTCAAATTGGTCGTGGTCCAGTCGCCATAGGCGCGTCGAACTGTCGCATTTCCATATCGTGCGATTTCCGCCAGCAACTCCTTGGCGATGCTGGCTTGTGCGTTGTCGGCATCGATCAGGACGGCAAGTTTCCTGTCTGTCGTCATGGCGGCTCCTTACTACTACGAAAAACAAAGGGCCGGAATTCCCGGCCCTTCGCGCTACTTCCCGCATCCTTCCAACTTGATCGTCTGCCCCGGCTTCACCAGGTAGCCCGGCGCGCGCAGGCCGTTGGCCCTGGCCAGTTGCTTCAGGTCGCACGAATGCTTGCCGGCGATGCGGCCCAGGGTGTCGCCCTTGGCCACGCGGTAGGTCTTGACCGGCTTGGCCTTTGGCTTGGGCTTCGATGCAGTCGACGCGGCGACAGCCGGATCGCGCAGCGACGTGACATCGCCCACCGCCACCGTGCCGGACGGCACCGGCGCGCCGGTGCGCACGATGGCCGCGCCGACGCTGGCGTTGACCAGCGTGCGCGCCAGTTCCGCGCGCGGCCCCTTGTCGCAATAGCGGCCGTAGAGACGGGCGATGCGCGTGTTCGCCTGCAACTGCGTGCCCGCGGGGATCCACGTATCTGGCTGGTAACGCGGGTTGAGGTTGCGCAGCGTGCGCAGAAAACCGTCGCGGGTGCCGCCGTTGCCGAGGCAGATGGTCAGTTCGTTGAGGCTGGTGGTCTGCGCCAGTTGCAGCGTCGCCGGGCGCGGATTGACCCGCGGGAACTTCAGTCCGTACTGCTTCGGATGCAGGAACAGCCACGCCGCCGCGATCACCATCGGTACGTATTCGCGGGTCTCGGCCGGGAACTGGTAGTACACCGCGTCTTCCCAGAAACCGCGCCCGGGGTACTGCTGGAACACGCGCAGCGCGCGGCCTTCGCCGCCGTTGTACGCGGCCAGCGCGAACTCGACGCTGTTGTTCAGCTCCAGCATGCGCTCCTTGATGTAGTCGGCGCTGGCGTAGCCGACGCTGCGCGGGTCGTAGCGGGTGTCGAAGCCGGCGCCGTCCGGGCCCAGGCCGAAGCGGCGGCCGGTGGCCGGCATGAACTGCATCGGCCCGGCCGCGCCGACGCGCGAGGTGGCGTGCACCTTGCCGTTGGATTCCTTGGCCATGATACCGAACAGCAGCGCCTCCGGCAGGCCGTCGCGCTCCCACTGCGGGTACAACTGGTCGCGCATGTTGCGGTAGTTCTCGTAGCTGTCGATCAGCGCCGGGCGCATGTCGGTCAGCCAGCGGCGGATGCCGGCCTGCACCGCCGGGTTGAACTGCACCATGCGGTCGAAGTCGTGGCGCTGGTCGTTGAGCAGGTTCGCGGCGCGCGCGCTCTGCGGCGCGCTGGGCAGCAGGGCGTGGTCGCTGCCGTCGTCGAGTGGGTCGACGACCAGCGGATCCGGTTCCTCGCCGTCGTCTTCGTCGCCATCTTCGTCGTCGAAACCGCTTTCCTCGCCGATCCGGTCCTTCAGCAGGCGGCGGTAGGTAGCCAGCAGCGGTTGCGCCTCGCAGCCGCGCTGCTGCAGGCAGGCGTCCACCGTGGCCTCCATCTCCTGCAGGGCGGCCTCGCCCTCGGCCGCACCGCCCGGGTCGCCGTCAGCGCTCAGCTTCAGCGCCGCCTCGTAGCGCTGCTCGGCGGCGGCCATGCGCTGCTGGATCGCCTCGATGGCGGCCTGGTCCTTCGCGGAAACCCGCGCCGCCAGCGCGTTCGGGACGGACAACGACAACAACAGGCCGGCGAACAGCGGCCGGTACGGCAGGAACTTCGGCAAAACGGGCATCAGGTCGGGCGGAATGTGAGAGGTGCGGCAGGTTAGCCTTCGCAACGCGGCCGCCGCAACCCGGCCAGGCGCGTCCCGTCCGCGATCATTCAGCGGTCCGGGCGCATCGGGCGTCTTCGCCTGTCCGAAAGCATGCGACACGCTCTAGAATCGTCGCCAACCCACGCATCAAGGAAGCTCATGGACCCGATCCTGCTCGGCAAGGGCGTCACCGACGACGTCGCCGTCACCCTGCTGCCGGCGTTCGGCAACCGCCACGGCCTGACCGCCGGCGCCACCGGCACCGGCAAGACCGTGACCCTGATGACGCTGGCCGAGGGCTTTTCGCGGATCGGCGTGCCGGTGTTCATCGCCGACGTGAAGGGCGACGTGTCCGGGCTGGCGGTGGCCGGCGACGGCAGCGAGAAGGTGCTGTCCCGCGCCCGCGACATCGGCGTCGCCGACTACGCGCCGGCCGCCAGTCCGGTGATCTTCTGGGACCTGTACGGCAAGCTCGGCCATCCGGTGCGGACCACGGTCAGCGAAATGGGGCCGACCCTGCTCGCGCGCATCCTCGAACTGAACGACACCCAGGCCGGGGTGCTCGACATCGTGTTCAAGCTGGCCGACGACCGCGGCCTGCTGCTGCTGGATCTCGAGGACCTGCGCGCCCTGCTCGGCCTGGTCGCCGACGAGCGCAAGGACATCTCCACCAGCTACGGCCTGGTCAGCACCCAGTCGGTCGGCGCGATACAGCGCGCCCTGCTGCGGCTGGAACAGGAAGGAGGCGACCGCTTCTTCGGCGAGCCGGCGCTGGAGCTGTCCGACCTGATGCGCACGAATACCGACGGCCGCGGCGTGGTGTCGATCCTCGCCGCCGACCAGTTGATCCTGAAACCGCGCCTGTATTCCAGCTTCCTGCTGTGGCTGCTGAGCGAGCTGTTCGAGAACCTGCCCGAAGTCGGCGACCTGGACAAGCCGAAGCTGGTGTTCTTCTTCGACGAGGCGCACCTGCTGTTCGACGACGCGCCGCCGGCCCTGCAGCAGCGCATCGAGCAGGTGGTGCGGCTGATCCGCTCCAAGGGCGTGGGCGTGTACTTCTGCTCGCAGTTCCCCGACGACGTGCCGGCCAACATCCTCGGCCAGCTCGGCAACCGCGTGCAGCACGCGCTGCGCGCCTTCACCCCGCGCGACCAGAAGGCGGTGAAGACCGCAGCCGAGACCTTCGTGCCGAACCCGAAACTCAACGTCGCCGAGACGATTTCCAAGCTCGGCACCGGCGAAGCGCTGGTGTCGACACTGCAGGACAAGGGCGTGCCCGCGCCGGTGCAGCAGACCCTGATCGCGCCGCCGCGCTGCCGCATGGGCGCGGCCACCGACGCCGAACGCGCGCAGGTGCGCGCTGGCAGCCCGGTCGGCGCGAAGTACGACAATGCCGTCAACCGCGAATCGGCCGCCGAACTGCTGGCGAAGAAGGCCGGGAACGCGACCGCCAACGCCAAGGCGCCCGCCGCCCGGACCCGCGAACAGGACGACGCCGGCGAAAACGGCTTCGGCCAGGCCATCAAGGACGCCGTGTTCGGCACCAAGCGCCGCCAGGGCATGATCGAGACCATGGCTAAGCAGACCACGCGCACCATCGGCACCAAGCTGGGCAACCAGATCGTGCGCGGCATCCTCGGCGGCATCTTCGGCGGCAAGCGCTGACCGCGCGAGCGTGGGACGCTGGCGGCCACCCGCGGAGAAAAGCACCGCGCTGATCACCCCCGAAGGCCATGCGCGGCTGAAGGCGGAACTGGACGAGCTATGGCGCGTGCGCCGGCCTGAGGTGGTCAAGGCGCTGGCGGCCGCGGCCGCCGAGGGCGACCGTTCGGAGAACGCCGAATACACCTATCGCAAGAAGCAGCTCGGCGAGATCGACCGGCGCGTGCGCTACCTGAGCAAGCGGCTGGAGGTGCCTGCGCGTGGTCGGCGAAAAGCCGTCCGACCCGGAAGCGGTGTTCTTCGGCGCGACGGTCGAACTGGAGAACGTCGTTTCCGGCGAGGTCTCGCGCTACCGCGTCGTCGGCCCCGACGAGACCGACGCCGCGCGCGGCTGGATCAGCATCGACTCGCCGCTGGCGCGGGCGATGCTGAAGAAACGGGTGGACGACGAATTCGACGCCGAACTGCCGGGCGGGAAGGCCGGCTTCGCCATCGTCGGCGTCAGCTACGGATGATCTCCAGCGACGGTGCAGGCATATTCGCCAGCGCCTCGCCGAACAGGTCGTGCTCGTCGCTGTCGGTGATTTCCACGTCGACGAACTGCCCCGGCCGCAGCCCCATCTCGCCGCCGTTCTGGACGTGCACCAGGCCGTCGATCTCCGGCGCGTCGGCCGGGCTGCGCGCCACCGCAATGCCGTCTTCCAGCATGTCCACCAGGCAGCGCTGCACCGTGCCGATCCTCGCCTCCAGCTTCTCCGCGCTGATCCGCGCCTGCACTTCCATGAAACGCGCCAGCCGCTCCTGCTTGATTTCTTCCGGCACCGGACCGGGCAAGGCGTTGGCGGGCGCGCCCTCGACCGGCGAATAGGCGAACGCGCCGACGCGGTCCAGCCGTACTTCGCGCAGGAAGTCGAGCAGTTCCTCGAATTCGGCCTCGGTCTCGCCGGGGAAGCCGACGATGAAGGTGCTGCGGATCGCGATGTCCGGGCAGATCTCGCGCCAGCGGGCGATGCGCTCGCGGGTCTTGTCGATCGCGCCGGGCCGCTTCATCAGCTTGAGGATGCGCGGACTGGCGTGCTGGAACGGGATGTCCAGGTACGGCAGGATCTTGCCTTCCGCCATCAGCGGGATCGTGTCGTCCACGTGCGGATACGGATAGACGTAGTGCAGGCGCACCCAGACGCCGAGCTGCGAAAGCCCCTCGCACAGCGACTTCATCCGGGTCTGGTATTCGCCGCCGCGCCACGGCCTGCCGGCGTATTTCAGGTCCACGCCGTAGGCGCTGGTGTCCTGCGACACGACCAGCAGTTCCCTGACGCCGCCGGCGACCAGCCTCTCCGCCTCGCGCAGCACCTCGTCGACCGGGCGCGAAACCAGGTCGCCGCGCAGCGACGGGATGATGCAGAAGCTGCAGCGATGGTTGCAGCCTTCGGAAATCTTCAGATAGGCGTAGTGCTTCGGCGTCAGCTTGATCCCGTAGTCCGGCACCACGTCCACGAACCTGTCGTGCTTCGGCGGCAGCGCGGCATGCACGGCGTTCATCACGCTCGAATAGTCCTGCGGGCCGGAAATCGACAGCACCTCCGGGAACTGCTCGCGGATCAGTTCGCTGCGCTTGCCCAAACAGCCGGTGACGATGACCTTGCCGTTCTCGGCCAGCGCCTCGCCGATGGCGTCCAGCGATTCCTCGACCGCCGAATCGATGAAGCCGCAGGTGTTGACCACCACCACGTCGGCGTCGTCGTAGCTGGGCGAAATGGCGTAGCCCTCGACCCGCAACTGGGTGAGGATGCGTTCGGAATCGACCAGGGCCTTCGGGCATCCGAGGCTGACGAATCCGACTTTCGGGCTGGCGAGTGACATGCGCTGGCGGGTCGTGGACGGCGCGCGATTATAGCCGCCGCGCGCGAACCGGCAGGAACGGCCCCGCCCGCCCTGCATGGCCGGAATCGAACCCATAGAATGGCGGTTCCGCATCATCGTGAAGCCCCGTCATGGCCCACTGGATCCCCCTGAAGACCGCCGCCGGCCCGGTACAGGCCTGGCTGGCCGAACCCGCCGGCGCGCCGCGCGGCGGCCTGGTCGTCGTGCAGGAAATCTTCGGCGTCAACGCGCACGTGCGCAGCGTCGCCGAACGCTACGCGGCCGCGGGCTACCTGGCCATCGCGCCTGCGTTCTTCGACCTGGTCGAAGCCGGGGTCGAACTGGACTACGGCCCCGACGAATTCCTGCGCGGCCGCGAACTGGTGACCGAGGTCGGCATGGACAACGCGCTGAAGGTCGTCGAAGCCGCGGCCGCGCACGTCGCGGGCGCCGGCAAGGTCGCCACGGTCGGCTACTGCTGGGGCGGCTCGGTCGTGCTGCGTGCGGCGCAGGAACTCGGCCTGCCCGGCGTCAGCTACTACGGCGCGCGCAACGTCGGCTTCCTCGACGCGCCGTTGAAAGCGCCGGTGATGTTCCATTTCGGCGAGAAGGACGCCTCGATCCCGCCGGAAGCGGTGCAGGCGCATCGCGACAAACTGCCGCGGATGGAGGTGTTCACCTACCCGGCCGGCCACGCCTTCAACCGCGACGTCGACCCGGCGCACTACGACGCCGACAGCGCGGCGCTGGCGCTGCAACGCTCGCTGGATTTCCTGAAGAAGCACGTCGGATGAGCAAGATCCAGGACGGCGCGTTCGCACTCGATCCGCGGCTCGAGGCCGACAGCGCCTTCATCGCCGACGGCCCGCTGTCGCAGGTGCGGCTGATGGACGACGCGCGCTTCCCGTGGATCATGCTGGTGCCGCGCGTGGCCGGCGCCGTCGAATGGATCGACCTGGACGGCGGCCGGCAGCGCCTGCTGCTGGCCGAAATCAACCGGATCTCGCAATTGCTGCGCGCCGAGTCCGGCGTACACAAGCTGAACATCGGCGCGCTGGGCAACATCGTGCGCCAGTTGCACGTCCACCTCGTCGGCCGCCGCGAAGGCGACGCCGCATGGCCCGGCCCGGTCTGGGGCAGCGGCGCGGCGCAACGATTCGATGCCGATGCGCTGGCGGCGCGCGTACGGGCGTGGCGAAGCAGGCTAGGATGAGCGCACCGCAATCCACGACGCATCTTCCATGAAACGCCTTTTCATCGTCCTGCTGCTCGCCATCGCCCTGCCCGCCCACGCCGGCATTTTCGGCAAATCGCCGGAAACGGCGGCGCAGGAAGCCGTTGCCGGCGACCTGCCCGCGGTCACGGTATGGGTCGGCGCGACCTGGGGTTTCCGCAACCAGGGCGCGGCCAACAGCCTGAGCAAGGCGCACCAGGCGTTCTATGCGCGCGGCTATCGCGTGGTCAGCGTGGAACCGTACATCGAGAACGGCGACCTACAGGGTTTCTTCGTCACCTACGAAAAGCGCAATTGACGCGACGATTCCCGGTTTGAAGGAACCGGCCTTTCCCTCTCCCCTTGTGGGAGCGGGTGCCCGAAGGGCGGGAGAGGGACGCGAGCGCGGCGAGCGCGCTGTTTCGCGCCAAAAGCCGAACCCTCTCCCTCGCTTGCTTCGCAAGCGTTTCCCTCTCCCACTTGCGGGGAGAGGGAAAAAATCACGTCACGTCCGCGGCAGGGTCACGCCGGTCTGGCCCTGATACTTGCCGCCGCGGTCACGGTAGCTGGTTTCGCAGACGTCGTCCGCGTCGGACTGGAAGAACAGCATCTGCGCCACGCCCTCGTTGGCGTAGATGCGCGCCGGCAGCGGCGTGGTGTTGCTGAACTCCAGCGTCACGTGCCCTTCCCATTCCGGCTCCAGCGGGGTCACGTTGACGATGATGCCGCAGCGCGCGTAGGTGCTCTTGCCCAGGCACACCACCAGCACGTCGCGCGGGATGCGGAAATACTCGACCGTGCGCGCCAGCGCGAAGCTGTTCGGCGGGATGATGCAGACGTCGGCGTCGACGTCGACGAAGCTGCGCGAATCGAAGTGCTTCGGATCCACTATTGTCGAGTTGATGTTGGTGAACACCTTGAACTCGCGCGAGCAGCGCACGTCGTAGCCGTAGCTGGACGTGCCGTAGCTGACGATGCGCTCGCCGTTGGCGTGCTTGACCTGCCCCGGCTCGAACGGCTCGATCATGCCGTGCTGTTCGGCCATGCGGCGAATCCAGCGGTCGCTCTTGATGCTCATGCGGTCCTTTCCCGTGAATCGACCCGGGCATTATAGGTGGGCGACGGGACGCCCTAGAGCGTGTCCCGCGCTTTTGAGCGCATTCCCGCGCTTTTGTGCCGCTGCGATGCGGCGTTGCGGGCCTTGCCAAGGCGGCCAGCCTTGCCGGCGGCCCGCGCCTTGCCTCGCAACGGCACAAAAACGCGGATAACGCACTCAAAAGCACGTGACACGCTCTATACCAACGAGGACGCGATGGTCGCCGGCACCCGCGGCCGCTTCGCCAGTTCCTCCGCCAGCGCCCGCGCGGCGGCGCGGTAGGCCTGCGCCGCCGGCGAATCCGGCGCGGCCGCGACCACTGGCTGGCCGGCGTCGCCCTGCTCGCGGATGGCGATGTCCAGCGGCAGCGAACCCAGCAGCGGCACGCCGTATTGCTGCGCCATGCGCTGGCCGCCGCCCGCGCCGAACAGGTGTTCGGCATGGCCGCAGTTCGAGCACACGTGCACCGCCATGTTCTCGACGACGCCCAGCACCGGGATCTGCACCTTCTCGAACAGCTTCAGCGCCTTGCGCGCGTCCAGCGTGGCGATGTCCTGCGGCGTGGTCACCACCACCGCGCCGGCCACCGGGATCTTCTGCGCCAGGGTCAGGTGGATGTCGCCCGTCCCCGGCGGCAGGTCGATCAGCAGGTAGTCCAGGTCGCCCCACAGGGTGTCCGCGAACATCTGCGCCAGCGCCGCCGTCACCCGCGGCCCGCGCATCGCCAGCGGCGTGTCGTCGCCGTCCACCAGCAGGCCGATCGACATGGCCTCCACCCCGAACGCCCGCAGCGGCTCGATGTGCCGGTTGTCCGGGCTTTCCGGCCGCCCGCGCAGGCCCAGCATCGCCGGCACGCTCGGCCCGTGGATGTCCGCGTCCAGCACCCCGACCTTGGCCCCGTCCGCCGCCAGCGCCAGCGCCAGGTTCACCGCGGTGGTCGACTTGCCCACCCCGCCCTTGCCCGAGGCCACGGCGATGACGTTGCGGACGCGGGGATGAGGCGAGAGACCGGGCTGGACGGCATGATTCGGGGTGGACGACACGGCTTATCCGGGGAATTTCAACGCTGGGACGCGATTCTACGCCCGCAGGGTCGCCCGGCCGCCTGCATCGACTTCCCCCATACGCTACCGAATGCGGTATAAAGCCGGCGTCGGACACTTCCTTCGTCCATCCGCCATTCCCTGGGAGGGGAAACCCATGCGCAACACCCTGCTGACCGCCCTCGTCGCCGCGCCCTTGCTGGCGCTGTCCTTCGCCGCCCATGCCGCCGACGCCACCGGCCGCTGGACCACCATCGACGACGAGACCGGCAAGCCGAAATCCGTCGTCGAGATCTACAAGACCACCGACGGCAAGCTGGCCGGCAAGGTGGTGGAAATCCTGTCCTCGGACCGCGGCCCCAACCCGGTCTGCGACAAGTGCAGCGGCGCCAACAAAGGCAAGCCGGTCAAGGGCATGGTGATCCTGTGGAACCTGGAGCAGGAGGACGCCACCCACTGGAGCGGCGGCACCGTGCTGGACCCGGCCAAGGGCAAGACCTACAAGTCGAAGATCGAACTGCATCCGGACGGCAAGAAGCTGGACATGTCCGGCTGCATCGCCTTCATCTGCCGCGCGCAGACCTGGATCCGCGAGTAATTCCTCCCGCGGCCACGGGCCAGCGCGAAACACGACGGGCAGGCGGAAACGCCTGCCCGTTTTTCGTGATGCGCCGGATCGGTCCACCGAAGCGCAGGCCGATGCCGCCGGCTGAGGACAACGTCCGCCGGCCGGTTCCGCCGCCCATGCGATAATTCGCGTTTCCCCTCGCAGCTTCCGCGCAACCCTCATGCCCCGCACCGCCCTCGTCACCTCCGCCCTGCCCTACGCCAATGGCCCGCTGCACATCGGCCACCTGGTCGGCTACATCCAGGCCGACATCTGGGTGCGCGCGCGGCGCCTGCGCGGCGAGAAGACCTGGTACGTCTGCGCCGACGACACCCACGG
Organism: Pseudoxanthomonas sp.; assembly: GCA_047601245.1. Lineage (GTDB taxonomy): Bacteria > Pseudomonadota > Gammaproteobacteria > Xanthomonadales > Xanthomonadaceae > Pseudoxanthomonas_A. Next base: position 331,817 of record JASGJU010000002.1, on the reverse strand, counting down.
CACGCCGATCATGCTTGCCGCGGAAAAGGCCGGGGTCACGCCGGAAGCCTTCATCGCCGGCATCAAGCAGGGCCACGAACGCGATTTCGCCGCGTTCGGCGTGGCCTTCGACCGTTACGACTCGACCCATTCGCAGACCAACCGCGAAATCACCGAGGCCATCTACGCCAGGCTGGACGCCGGCGGCCATATCGCCCGCCGCAACGTCGCCCAGTTCTACGATCCGGTGCGCAACATGTTCCTGCCGGACCGCTACATCAAGGGCGCCTGCCCGAACTGCGGTGCAGCCGACCAGTACGGCGACAACTGCGAGGTCTGCGGCGCAACCTATGCGCCGACCGAACTGAAGGACCCCAGGTCGGTGCTGTCCGGCGCGACGCCGGAAATCCGCGACTCCGAACACTTCTTCTTCGAGGTCGGCCGCTTCGAAGGCTTCCTGCGCGACTGGCTGGCCGGCGACGTCGCCGTGCCCGGCGTGAAGGCCAAGCTGATGGAATGGCTGGACGGCGAAGGCGGTCTGCGCGCATGGGACATCTCGCGCGACGCGCCGTACTTCGGCTTCCAGATCCCCAGCCATCCGGGCAAGTTCTTCTACGTCTGGCTGGACGCGCCGATCGGCTACCTGAGCAGCTTCCGCAACCTCTGCGCGGAAAGCGGCGGGGATTTCGACGCCTACCTGAAGGCCGGTTCGCAGGCCGAGATGCACCACTTCATCGGCAAGGACATCGTCAACTTCCACGGCCTGTTCTGGCCGGCGGTGCTGCACGGCAGCGGCCACCGCGCGCCGACCCGGCTGCACGTCAACGGCTACCTGACCGTGGACGGCGCGAAGATGAGCAAGTCGCGCGGCACCTTCATCATGGCGCGCACCTACCTGGACGTGGGCCTGGAACCAGAAGCGCTTCGCTACTACTTCGCGGCGAAGTCGTCCGGCGGCGTCGACGACCTAGACCTGAACCTGGGCGACTTCGTCGCCCGCGTCAACGCCGACCTGGTCGGCAAGTTCGTCAACCTGGCCAGCCGCTGCGCCGGCTTCATCGAGAAGCGCTTCGACGGCCGCCTGGCCGACGAATTGCCCGATCCCGCGCAATACCGGCGTTTCGTCGCCGCGCTGGAAAGCGTGCGCGAAGCCTACGAGCGCAACGACGCGGCTTCCGCGATCCGGCAGACGATGGCGCTGGCCGACGAGGCCAACAAGTACGTCGACGAGCAGAAACCCTGGGTGATCGCCAAGCAAACCGGCGCAGACGCGCAACTGCAGGCGGTCTGCACCCAGGGCCTCAACCTGTTCCGCGTGCTCGCCGCCGCGCTGAAGCCGGTGCTGCCGCGCACCTGCGCCGAGGCCGAGGCCTTCCTGTCCGCGCCGCTGGCCGGCTGGGAAGAACTGGACGACCCGCTCGACCACGGCCACGTCGTCCAGCCGTACGCGCCGCTGTTCACCCGCATCGACCCGAAGCTGATCGACGCGATGACCGAGCAGTCGAAGGACACCCTCGCCGCCACGGCAACGGCCGCGCCGGCGACCGCGAAATCCGGCGCAGGCGGAAACGCCAAGGCCGCCGGATCGCCTGCACTTGCGGGCAAGCCCGCCGCCGCCACGGACGGCGAATACGTCTCCATCGACGACTTCGCTAGGCTCGACCTGCGCATCGGCAAGGTGCTGGCCTGCGAATTCGTCGAAGGCAGCGACAAGCTGCTGCGCTTCGAACTGGACGCCGGCGAACTGGGCAAACGGCAGATCTTCAGCGGCATCCGCGCCAGCTACGCCGAGCCGGAAAAACTGGTCGGCCGCAACGTGGTGTTCATCGCCAACCTGGCCCCGCGCAAGATGCGCTTCGGCCTCAGCGAGGGGATGATCCTGTCGGCCGGCTTCGACGGCGGCGCGCTGGCGCTGCTGGACGCCGACAGTGGCGCGCTGCCGGGCATGCCGGTGCGTTGAGGCCGATGCAACTGGCGCTGTTCGACTTCGACAACACCCTCACCGACTGCGACGGCTACGCGCGTTTCCTGCGCCGCATCGCCACGCCTGAACAGTTGGCGCTGGCGAAATGGCGGGTCGGGCCGTGGCTGCTGGGCTATCGCCTCGGGCTGGTGTCCGCCGGCAGCCTGCGCGAACGGGTGACCCGCTTCGCCTTCGCCGGCGGCGACCTCGCCGAAGTCGCCGCGCAGGGCGCGGCCTATGCGCGCGAGGCGCTGCCGGCCACGCTACGCCCGGACGCGATGCGGCGGCTCGAATGGCACCGGGCGCAGGGGCACGAAATCGTCGTGGTGTCCGGCTCGCTCGACCTGTACCTGCAACCGTGGTGCGAACGTCGCGGGCTCGCCCTGATCTGCAATCGCCTGGAAAGCGAGGACGGCCGCCTGACCGGACGCTACGCCGGCGGCGACGTCGCCCGGCGCAAGGCGCGGGAGATCCGTGCGCGCTACGATCTGTCGCGCTACCGGCGCATCCATGCCTACGGCGACAGCGGCGAGGACCGGGCGATGCTGGCGCTGGCGCACGAGCGCTGGTACCGCGGCCGGCGCATCCGCTGATCCATTGCAACCGCGCAGCCGACGCCACGCAATGAACGACGCCATCGACAACCTGACCGAACGCCTCGACCGCCTGCTGCCGCAGACCCAGTGCGGCCAGTGCGGCTACGCCGGTTGCCGGCCGTATGCCGAGGCGATGGCGCACGGCGAGGCCGGCGTCGACCACTGCCCTCCCGGCGGCGACGCCGGCGCGCGCGCGCTGGCGCGGCTGCTTGGCGTCGAGGCCATCCCCTACGACCGCATGCGCGGCGAATGCAAGCCGGCGCAGGTCGCCTTCGTCGTCGAAGCCGACTGCATCGGCTGCACCAAGTGCATCCAGGCCTGCCCGGTCGACGCCATCGTCGGCGGCGCGAAGCTGATGCACACCGTCATCGAACCTTTGTGCACCGGCTGCGAATTGTGCGTGCCGGCCTGCCCGGTCGATTGCATTGTCATGGAGCCCATGTAGGAGCGGCGTAAGCCGCGATGAAGCTTTGATGTGAAGGCCCGGTCGCGGCTTACGCCGCTCCTACAGGGTCATTTGCAAACCGAACAGATCCGTTCGACCTTGTAGCCCTTCGCGCGCAGCTTCTCGACCACGCCGTCGGACCCGAGCAGGTGCAGCGTGCCGACCACCACCAGGGTGTCGCGGTCGTGCGAATCGTCCAGCAGGCGCGCGATCTTCGGCACCCAGCGGTCGTTGCGCTCGACGTTGATGCGCCGATACAGGCGCGGGTACTCGCGCTTCATCTCGGCGGCCATCTCGTCCAGCAGCAGGGCGGCGTTGCCGTCGCGCCACGCGGCGTGCAATCTGGCCGACTCCCGCGAGCCCTTCGCCGCCTCGTCCAGCGCCTCGGCCAGGAACTGCACTTGGTCCGCCGCATCCATGCCTGCGAGCAGCGCGATCTGTTCGTCGCCGCTTTCCAGTCCCGCGGCCGGCTTGTTCGCCGCGGCCGCGGCGCCGACGAAATGCGCGTCGAGGCCCAGCTTCGGGTCCAGTCCCTGCTTGGTCATCTCGGCGATGCTGATGGTCAGGCCGACCAGCCAGGGCTCGAGATTCGACAGCCCCGCCAGCGGCAGGCCGTTCTTCGCCGCGTAATCCTGCAATGCCGCCCAGGTGCCGGGGTCCAGGTCGTCCTGGAGCGTGCGGCCGTCGCGGCGGATGCCCGCCTGCAGCATCTTCGCCGACATCGCCGGCGAGTCCATGTCCTGCGGCGGCAATTCGAACAGCAGCGATTCGGCGTCCTCGAAAGCGGCATCCACGTCCTTCGACAACGGATAGTCGTCGGGCCGCAGCAGGTGGAACGAACCGAGCAGATACACCGAATTGTCGGCGTCGGACACCTTCCACAGCAGCGGCACCGGCGGCCGGGCGGACGCCGCCGACGAACTGCCCGCCGCAGCCGCTTGCCCGGAGGTTTCCGCAGGCGCCAACGCCCGCCCGTGGCCGACGACCACGAAGCCGCACGATGCGATCGCCGACAAGGCCGCCAGCGACAGCCCGAATTTCCGCAACCGCGTCGCGCGCATGGGCAATCCGTTCACTGGGCGGCGTCGAGGTGGTAGATCTTCTCGCCCGCCTCCACCGCCAGATCGACCAGGCGGTTCTCCGGCGGCGCGAGCGGACAGGTCGCATACGGCGTGAACGCGCACGGCGGGTTGTAGGCATGGTTGAAGTCCAGCACCACCGTGCCGTCCGCGTCTGGCGCGGCCGCGTCGAGGAAACGCCCGGCTGGATAGCTGCCGTGGCCGCTGGTGCGGTCGACGAAGACGAAGAACAGGCTATCGCCCTCTCCCAGCGCTTCGAGGCGGAAGGTCTTGCCGTTGCGCTCGAATTCGACCGCGCCCGGATTCGGCGTTTCGGTGCTGATGCCGACGATGTCCATGACCGGAATCGTCTTGCCCGGCGGATGCGCGACGAAGCGGCCCTTGATGCGCCAGGCCGGATCGGCCGGCCAATAGTCCAGTTCCCTGAAGCCGAGCCGGGTCGGCGCGTCGGCGTGCTTGACCCGCAGCGCGAGACGGTCGCCGCGCTTGATCAGGGTCATCACGCCCTTGCCTTCGTCGAAGCCGATCGCGGTCGGCGCGCCTTCGCGGTCGCTCTTCAGTTCCACCCGGCCCTTCAGCGGCGCGCCGTCGACGGTCAGGGCCACGCCGCGTTCCGGCGTGAAGAACACGCGGCCGTCCTGCTGCTGCACCAGGCCCATCTTCGCCGGCCCCGCCGCCAGGCGAATGCCGCTGGCGGCGCCGCTGCCGATGTAGTGCGCCTTCAGTTCCAGCCAGTGCAGGCCGACCAGGCTGGTCCAGCCGTCGGGTTGCAGCAGTTCCTGCCTGCGCTGCTCGCGCCAGACCGCATCGTCGGCGAGGAACGAGACGTTCGCGTCCGCGGACGCCTGCGCATGCTGCGGCGCGGCGCCGCGATCGCAGGCCGCCAGCGCGGCCAGCCCCAGCATCGCCACGGCCCGGATTCGTTTGCCCATGTCAGCGTCCTCTCAGGAACCAGCGGTCGATTTCGGCCAGGGTGAAGCGCGCCCAGGTCGGTCGGCCGTGGTTGCACTGGCCCGAGCGTTCGGTGATTTCCATTTCGCGCAGCAGCGCGTTCATCTCCGGAATCGTCAGCCGCCGGTTGGCGCGCACCGCGCCGTGGCAGGCCATCGTCGAAAGCAGTTCGTCGCGCGCGGCGGCAACGCGGCGGCTGTGTCCGTGCTCGCGCAGGTCGGCCAGCACGTCGCGCAGCAGCGCCGCCGGATCGGCGTGCGCCAGCAGCGCCGGCACGCTGCGCACGCTCAGGCTTTGCGGGCCGCTGCGGACCACTTCGAAGCCCAGTTCGCCCAGCGTCGCGGCCTCGCGCTCGGCCACGTCGGCGTCGCGTTCGGCCACCGCCAGGTTCAGCGGCACCAGCAGCGGCTGCGAACGGATGCCGATGCCGTCGTGCGCGGCCTTCAGCTTCTCGTAGCCGATGCGCTCGTGCGCGGCGTGCATGTCGACGACGATCAGGCCGTCGGCGTTCTCGGCAAGGATGTAGACGCCATGCAGTTGCGCGATGGCGTAGCCCAGCGCAGGAATGCCGGCGTCGCCGGTCTCGGGCAGCGGTTCGGCAACGGACGTGGCCGAAGCAGGCGCAGTCGCATTCGGCGCATACAGGGCCGCATACGCCGCCGGCGCTTCGGCGACGCCCAGTCCCAGCGGCGATTGCCGTGTCGGCATCCACGCGGGCGGCGACGCAGGCGCCGCGCCGTTCGCCGCCTGCGGCAGGTTCGCGGCGGTCGCCATCGCCGGCGTCGCCCCGGCCTGGGTCTGCGCCAGCGCCTCGTGCAGCGTGCGGTACACGAAATCGTGCACCAGCCGCGCATCGCGGAAACGCACCTCGTGCTTGGCCGGATGCACGTTGACGTCGACGCGCACCGGGTCGATTTCGAGGAACAGCACGTAGGCCGGCTGACGGCCGTGGAACAGCACGTCCTGGTAGGCCAGCTTCACCGCATGGGCGATGCTGCGGTCGCGCACGCTGCGGCCGTTGACGTACAGGTACTGCTGGTCGGCGCTGGCGCGCGAATAGCTCGGCTGCGCGATCCAGCCGTGCAGGCGCAGGCCGGCGCCGCTGTGGTCGATGCGCAGGCTCTGCGCGGCGAAGTCCTCGCCGAGGGTTTCGCCCAGGCGCGCGGGAGACTCGCTTTCGCCGGGCTTGTAGCGCCGCGACGGCTTGCCGTTGTGGGTCACGCGCAGTTCCACGTCCGGCCGCGCCAGCGCCAGCGAACGCAGCCATTCCTCGATGTGGCCCAGTTCGGTGCGCTCGGCGCGCAGGAACTTGCGCCGCGCCGGCACGTTGTAGAACAGTTCGCGCACCTCGACCGTGGTGCCGGGCGGCTGCTGTTTCGGCGCGACCTGGCCGACCTTGCCGCCTTCGACCTGCAAGGCCGCGCCGTGCGCGTCGCCGGGCCGGCGCGAGGCGATCAGGAAGCGGCTGACCGAGGCGACCGACGGCAACGCCTCGCCGCGGAAGCCGAGCGTGGCGACGGCCTCGAGGTCGTCGAGCGAGGCGATCTTGCTGGTCGCGTGGCGCGACACCGCCAGCGGCAATTCCTCGGCGGGAATGCCGCCGCCGTCGTCGCGGATGCGGATCAGGCGGATGCCGCCTTCCTCCAGGTCGATGTCGATGCGCCCGGCGCCGGCGTCCAGCGCGTTCTCGACCAGTTCCTTGACCACCGAGGCGGGTCTTTCGACCACTTCGCCGGCGGCGATCTGGTTGATGAGCAGGTCGGGAAGCGGTCGGATCGGCACGTCGGGGCGACGCCGGACGCGCCGCGTGGGGGAATGAAGCGGAATGATAGCCGAATGGTCGCCGCGCTACGCGGGCTGGAAAGCCGGCGGCTGCGCAACCTGCGAATCGTCAGGAGCGGTTTTGCTCCAACCGGCAGCACCCCGTAGGCGTGCGACTTTCCCCTTTACGGCGCGAAGGCGCGACTTGCCGGGTTCTCTTACGGCGAACCACCTGCACCGCCGACCGCCGCGGATTCCGCCGCCTGCGCGCGCATCGCGAACAGCGTGCCCGGCGGCGGCTGGCGGGTGAAATAGGTGCGCACGCCGTCCAGCACCGCGCCGGCGAGCTTGCGCTGGAACGCGGGATTGGTGAGCTGGCGTTCTTCCTCCTGATTGGAGATGAACGCGGTTTCGACCAGCATCGCCGGCATGTCGGAGGTGCGCAGCACGGCGAAGTTGGCCCGCTCCAGTTGCGTCTTGTGGGTGTTGCCGACCCGGCCCAGCCCGTCCAGCACGTGGCCGGCGGCGTCCTCGGACGCTTTCATGTGCCCGCTCTGGGCCAGGTCCAGCAATACGTTGGACAGCGTGTCCTTCTGCAAAGGCCGGCCGCCGATGAGGTCCGACGCGTTTTCCTTGTCCGCCAACCAACGCGCGCGCTGCGAAGACGCGCCCTTCAGCGACAGCACGTACACCGAGGAACCGCGCGCGCTGCGGTTCTCGGCGGCATCGGCGTGGATCGACACGAACAGGTCGGCCTTGGCCGCGCGCGCCTTCTGCGCGCGCTGCGGCAGCGGGATGAAATAGTCGCCGTCGCGAACCAGGTAGGCCTTCATGCCGGGCGTGGCGTCGATCTGCCGCGCCAGTTCGCGGGCGATCGCCAGGGTCACGTTCTTCTCGTACTTGCCGGTCGGCCCGATCGCGCCGGAGTCCTGGCCGCCGTGGCCGGCGTCGATGGCGATGACCAGCGGTCGCATGCCGGCGCGCATCGGCACGGCCGGTTCGGGAACCCTGGCCGGCGCGGCCTCGGCCACGGATGGAGCCGCCGCCGGGGACGAAGGCTCCGGAGAAGACGTGTTGGCCGGAGCCTGCTTTGATGCGGCCAGGTAATCGCCCAGCGGAACCGGCGAACCGGCCTGCGGTTTGTCCTGCGCCTGCAGCGCAGCCGTGGCGGCGACGGTACGGCCGCCGTTGAGGATTTCCTGCGGCGACAGCGCGGCCGGACCGGCCGCTGCGGCGGCATCACTGGAGACCTGCCGGGCCTGCTGCACCACGGTCGAAGTCAGCGCGGCGGTAGCCTGGGCGGCGGCGACCGGATCGGGCGCGCCGGTGGCGGGCGTCGAAACCGTGGCGGGCGTTGCAGCCACGGTGCCGGCCTGCCTGGCCGGTGCGTCGCCGGGCCATTCGATCACCAGCGTCGCGCCGCCCGCTGCGGATTCCATGCGCGGCGTCAGCGCCACCACCGGCTCGGCCAGATCGAACACGATGCGCAGGGTGTCGGCATCCGGCCGGCCGGTGCGGACCGACTTGACCACGCCGCCACCGGCGGGCAGGCGCAGGCCGTTGGCGGCGCTGGACGCCGGCAGGTCGACGACCAGCCGCTCGGGACCGTGGAGGGAGAGGGTCTTGTATTCGCCCTTGCCTTGCAGGCGGATCTCGGCGCGGGTGCCGGTGGCGCCCTGATCCAGGGCGACGCCGGTCACCTGTCCGGCAAATGCAGGGGAAAACGCCGCCGCGAAGAGCAAAACGCCCCCCCAATAGCGTCCCAAGCTGGCCCGTTCCCTGCGCATTGGGCGGATTCAAGCACCAAAACGTGAATTGCGCAAGCGATTTTCCCTTAATAATCCGTGACCTGCCGGAACTTCCTAGTGCGGACCGGCAGGCATGGACCGCAACTCCCTACAAGGGCGCATCCACTGGCAAGCGGGCCAGCCAGTCGCGGCCGGCCGGGGACAGGGCTTCGAGTTCCGCGCTGCGCCCCTGCCCCTGCACCGCCAGCGCGATCCGCAGGTCGGGCGCGGGCAGGCCGTGGCCGCCCTTTTCCGGCCATTCGACCAGCCACAGGGTCGCGACGGCTTCGTCGAGGCCGAGGAAATCCAGTTCGCCGGCATCGGCGAGCCGGTACAGGTCCAAATGCCAGGCTTCGCCGCCCGCGACCGGGTAGCGCTCGACCAGCGTGTAGGTCGGGCTGCGGATCGCGCCCTGCACGCCGAGCGCACGCAGCAGCGCGCGGGCCAGCGTGGACTTGCCTGCACCGAGATCGCCCTGCAGGAACACCGCCGCGGAATCCGGACGCGTTTCCGCCAGCGCACGGCCGAGGCGTTCGGTGGCTTCGACGTCGGCGAGTTCGATGCGCATCGATGCGACCCTAGGGATTGGCCAATCGCCGCAGATGCGGCAACAGATCGGAAGGCAACAGGCCGCGCTGACCCGCTTCCGCCGCCGCGTCGGCGGCCAGCGAATGCAGCAATGCGCCCGCGCCCGCCGCATCGAACGCCGGCAAGCCCTGCCCGCGCAGCGCGGCGATGACGCCGGTCAGCAGGTCGCCCATGCCGCCAACCGCCATGCCGGGATTGCCCGCGCCGACGACGCGCGGCGTCGCATCCGGCGCAGTCACGATCGTGCCCGCGCCTTTCAGCACCACCGTCGCGCCGTATCGTTCCGCGATGCGGCGCGCAGCGGCGAAACGGTCGCGCTGCACCTCGTCGGTGGAAACGCCGAGCAACCGCGCCGCTTCGCCCGGATGCGGGGTGAGGATGGCGTCTGGCAGCGTGCGCGGCTGCGCGGCGAGCAGATTCAAGGCGTCGGCGTCGACCACCAGCGGCTTGCCCGAGGCCAGCGCAAGCTGGAAGACCGCCCTGCCCCAGTCGTCCTGGCCCAGACCGGGACCGATGGCGACGACGTCGGGAGCGGCCAGCAGCGGCGACAGGTCCGCAGTGGATTCGACCGCCGCCGCCATCGCCTCCGGCCGCCGCGACAGCACGACCGCCACGTTGCTTTCGCGCGTGGCCACGGTCAGCAGGCCCGCGCCGCTGCGCAACGCCGCCTCGGCGCACAGCACGATCGCGCCGCCGTGGCCGTGGTCGCCGCCGATGCACAGCACGCGCCCGGATTCGCCCTTGTGGGTGTTGCGACGGCGCGGCAGCAGCCAATGTTCGAGCGCGCCGTCGGCCAGCAGGGTCGCGGCCGGCGACGCCGCCTCGAAGGTCGCCGGTGGCACGTCGAGATCGTCGGTCTCGATCTCGCCCACGCGCTCCAAGGCATCGCCGGTGTGCAGGCCGAGGTGCGGCGCGATGAATTGCACGGTGCGGTCGGCCGTCACCGCGACGCCCGGCGCCGAACCCAGATCGGCGTCGAGGCCGCTGGGCGCGTCGAGCGCGAACACCGGCGCCGGCTGTGTATTGATCGCGGCGATCAGCGCGGCCGATGGCGCATCCGGCGCGCGCGACAGGCCGATGCCGAACAGCGCATCGACGACCAGATCGCCTTCCAGCCCCGTTTCCGGGAACAGTTCGATGCGCCCGCCAGTGGCGACGTAATCGGTGCAGGCGCGCTGCGCCAGTTCGCTGCGCGGCGCATGCTCCGGCAGGTGCACCACCCGCATGTCGCGGCGCGATTGCCGGGCCAGCCGCGCCAGCACGTAGCCGTCGCCGCCGTTGTTGCCCGGACCGCACACGACCACGATCCGCATCGCCTGCGGCCAGTGCTGCAATACGCGTCGCCACGCCGCCTGTCCGGCGCGCTGCATCAGCGCGTAGCCGTCGCCGCCCAGCAAGGCGGTCGCGCGCGCATCGAGCGCGCGAGCGGCGGCGGTGTCGTACAGGGAAATCATGCCGGTCATCGCCGCGATTCTATACTTGATGCATGTCCGTCCCCGCGCCCGCCGTTGCCGACACCGCCGCGCTCGCCGGGCGCGTGCGCGAACTGGCGCGCGCGTTCGGCTTCCAACGCTGCGGCATCAGCGGCGTCGAGCTGGGCGAAGACGAAGCCTGGCTGCGCGACTGGCTCGCGCGCGGCCTGCACGGTTCGATGGATTGGATGGCCGCGCACGGCGACAAGCGTTCGCGTCCGGCCGAACTGATCCCCGGCACGCTGCGGGTGATCTCGGTCGGCCTGGACTACGGCCGCCGCGACGACGACGAAGCCTGGACCACGCTGGCCGACGGTTCGCGCGCCTACGTCGCCCGCTACGCGCTGGGCCGCGACTACCACAAGCTGATGCGCAACCGCCTGCAGAAGCTGGCGGAGAGGATCGCCGCGGAAATCGGTCAGTTCGGTCATCGCGTATTCGTCGATTCAGCCCCGGTGCTGGAACGCGCGCTGGCGCGCAACGCGGGGCTGGGCTGGATCGGCAAGCACACCTGCCTGATCGACCGCGACGGCGGCTCGTGGTTCTTCCTCGGCGAGATCTACGTCGACCTGCCGCTGCCGGTGGACGAACCGGCGAGCGCGCACTGCGGCACCTGCGCGCGCTGCATCGACGTCTGCCCGACCCAGGCCATCGTCGCGCCGTACCGGCTCGACGCGCGGCGCTGCATCTCCTACCTCACCATCGAGCACGAAGGCGCGATCCCCGAAGAACTGCGCGCGCCGATGGGCAACCGCATCTTCGGCTGCGACGACTGCCAACTGGTGTGCCCCTGGAACAAGTTCGCGAAGAAGGCCGACGAGCCGGACTTCCGCGCGCGCAACGACCTGGACACGGCGACGCTGCCGCAGTTGTTCGCATGGACGGAACCGGAATTCCTCGCGCGCACCGAAGGCTCGGCGATCCGCCGCAGCGGCCACCAGCGCTGGCTGCGCAACATCGCAGTGGCGCTGGGGAATGCGCCGACCACGCCGGAAACACTGGCCGCGCTGGCCTCGCGCCACGACGACCCGTCGCCGCTGGTGCGGGAGCACGTGGCGTGGGCGCTGGCGCGGCACGAAGCCTGACGCGAATCTCCCTCTCCCCTTGTGGGAAAGGGATAGCGTGCGGAGCATGCAGAGAGAGGGATCGGCTTTTGACTTTCGGGGAACAACCGCTCGCTGCGCTCGCACCCCTCATCCGCCCCCCGCCTTCGCGGGGGCAGGCTCTTCGGGCACCTTCTCCCGCAAGGGGAGAAGGAGAAGCATCAGGCGCGCGACTTCAGCTCCGCCAGCAGCGCCTTCGTCACTGGGTCGGCGGCTTCCGCCTCGCCCTTCAGCGCCGGCAGCAGGCCGTTGGCCAGTTGCTTGCCCAGTTCGACGCCGAACTGGTCGAAGGCATTGATCCCCCATAGCACCGACTGCGCGTAGACGCTGTGTTCGTACATCGCGATCAGCGCGCCCAGCGAGCGCGGGGTCAGCGAATCGAGCAGGATCATCGTACTCGGCCGGCCGCCGGCGTAGCTGCGGTGCGGGTCGTCGTTGCGCTGCCCATTGGCCAGCGCCTCGCTTTGCGCCAGCAGGTTGGACAGCAGCGCGAGGTGGTTCTCGGCATACGGATCGTCGTTGCGCACGACGCCGACGAAATCCAGCGGCACGATCTGCGTGCCCTGGTGCAGCGCCTGGAAGAAGCTGTGCTGCACGTCGGTGCCCGCGCCGCCCCACCACACCGGCACCGTGTCGACATCGACCGGCGAACCGTCCCGCTTCGCCGACTTGCCCAGGCTTTCCATCACCAGTTGCTGCAGGTAGGCCGGCAGCAGGGCCATGCGCTGGTCGTAGGTCATCACGCCGTGCGCGGCATGGCCCAGCGCGTTGCGGTTCCAGACGGCGGTCAGCGCATGGCGCACCGCGAGGTTCTCCGCCAGCGGCGCGCCCAGTACGTGCGCGTCCATCTCGGCGGCGCCGGCCAGCAGGGCCTCGAACCCGTCGAAGCCGATCGCCAGCGCGATCGGGAAACCGACCGCCGACCACAGCGAATAGCGGCCGCCGACCCAGTCCCACATCGGCAGCACGCGCGCCGGGTCGATGTCGAAACCCTGCGCGGCGCGCTGCGGGTTGGAACTGACCGCGTACAGGCGTTCGCTGCCGCCCAGCCAGTCGCGCAGGATCGCGCCGTTGAGCAGGGTTTCCTGCGTACCGAAGGTCTTGGAAATCAGGATGCCGGCGGTGGTCGCCGGATCCAGCGCGGCCAGCGTGCGCTGCATCGCCGCGCCGTCGACGTTGGAAACGAAATGCACGCGCGGCTTGCGCGGCAGCGGATCGCGCAGCGCATCGGCGACCAGGCGCGGCCCCAGGTCGGAACCGCCGATGCCGACGCTGACGACGTCGGTGACGCCGCCGGCTTCCAGTCCCGCGACCAGCGCGCCCATGCGCCGGCGCACCTCGCCCGCGGTCGCGAAGGCTTCGCGCGCGGCGGCAGCCTGCGACAGGTCGCTGCGCAAGGCGGTGTGCAGGGCGGCGCGCCCCTCCGTCGCGTTGACCGTCTCGCCGTCGAACAGGCGATGGAACGCGGCGGCCAGCCGTTTTTCCTCGCCCAGGGCGTACAGCGCATCCAGCGCGGCGCGGTCGTAGCCCTGCCGCGCGAAGTTGGCGTACAGCGGGCCGACCCGCAGCGAGAAACCGGAAGCGCGCGCCGGATCGGCGACGAGCAAGTCGGCGGCCTTCGCGCCCTGCAGGCGCGCGACGTGCGTCTTCAGGGAATCGAACGAACTCATGCGGCCTGCTTCGGGATGCTGTCGTTGGTATGGGTGATGCGGTTCCGGTCGTCCACGTAGACCAGCTTGGGCTTGAACGCCGCCGCCTCGGCTTCGCTCATGCCCGCGAACGCGGCAATGATGACCAGGTCGCCGACCTGCACGTGGCGCGCGGCGCCGCCGTTGAGCGAGACCACGCCGCTGCCCGCGTCGGCGCGCAGCGCATAGGTGGTGAAGCGCGCGCCGTTGGTGACGTCCCAGACGTGGACCTGCTCGAATTCGCGGATGCCGCTGGCCTGCAGCAGCAGGTCGTCGATCGCGATCGAGCCTTCGTAGTTCAGCTCGGAATGGGTGACGGTGGCGCGGTGGATCTTGGTTTTCAGCAGGCTGACTTGCATGGCGCGGCCTCCTCGCGGTGCAGGCGGCGAAGTCTAGCAAGACGGGCGCGCGGGAGTGGTTCGCGGTTGGTAGCGTCGCCAACCGCTGGCCGCATCCCTTCAGAATTCCAGGTTGTCGATCAGGCGCGTGCGCCCCAGCTTCGCCGCGATCAGCGCGACCTTCGCGCCCTGCTCGCCATCCGCCGGTTCGCTGAGGTCGGGGCGGCGGATCACGGTGTAGTCGACAACGTAGCCGACGTCGGCCAGACGCCGGGTCGCCGCGGCTTCGACCTCGGCCCGCGGCCTGCCGGCCAGCGCGCCGTCGCGCAGGTCGATCAGGGTCTTGCGGATCTCCGCCGCGCGCGGGCGCTCCTCGGCGCTCAGGTATTGGTTGCGCGAACTCATCGCCAGGCCGTCGGCTTCGCGCACGATGCTGCCGCCGAGGATCTCGATCGGGAACGCGAGGTCGGTGACCAGTTGCCGCACCACCGCCAGTTGCTGGTAGTCCTTCTTGCCGAACGCGGCCACGTCCGGCTGCACCTGGTTGAACAGGCGCGACACCACGGTGCAGACGCCGTCGAAGTGGCCGGGGCGGCACTCGCCTTCGAGCACGCCGCTGACCCCGGGCACGTGCACCTTCGACGCCAGTTCGACGCCGAACGGATACATCGACTCGACCGTCGGCAGCCACAGCGCGTCGCAGCCGGCGTCGTCCAGGCCGGTCCTGTCGGCCTCGACCGTGCGCGGGTAGCGGGTGAAGTCCTCGTTCGGGCCGAACTGGGTGGGATTGACGAACACGCTGGAGACCACGCGGTCGGCGTACTGCCGCGCCAGCATCACCAGCGAGTAGTGGCCGGCGTGCAGGTTGCCCATCGTCGGCACGAAGCCGACGCGCAGGCCTTCGCGCTTCCACGCGCGCACGCGCTCGCGCAGCGCGGACAGGTCGGTGATGGTTTCGAGCATCGAGGCTTCTTCAGTAGGAATGGGCGGCGTCGGGGAACGAGCCGTCGCGCACCGCCCGGGCGTAGGCGCGCACCGCGCCGGCGACCGAACCGCCTTCGGCGAGGAAATCCTTGACGAACTTCGGCTTGCGGTGGCCGGTATCCAGGCCGAGGAAGTCGTGCAGCACCAGCACCTGGCCGTCGCAGCCGGGGCCGGCGCCGATGCCGATGGTCGGGATCGACAGGTCGGCGGTGATCGCCGCGGCCAGCGTCGACGGCACGCATTCCAGCACCAGCAGCTGCGCGCCGGCTTCGGCCACGGCGCGGGCGTCGGCGCGCAGTTTCGCCGCCGCCGCTTCCTCGCGGCCCTGCACCTTGTAGCCGCCGAACTTCAGCACCGATTGCGGGGTCAGGCCCAGGTGCGCGCAGACCGGGATGTCGCGCTCGGACAGGAAGCGGATCACTTCCAGCTTGTTGGCGCCTGCGCCTTCCAGCTTGACCATCTCGGCGCCGGCCTGCAGCAACTGCACCGCGGCGTCGAGGGCGCGTTCGGGCGTGGCGTCGGACTGGAACGGCAGGTCGGACACCAGCAGCGCCTGACGCAGGCCGCGGCCGACGATGCGGGTGTGGTAGACCATCGCCTCGACCGTCACCGGCAGCGTGGAATCGTGGCCCTGCACCACCATGCCCAGCGAATCGCCGATCAGCACCAGGTCGACGCCGTTGGCGTCGAGGATGCGGGCGAAGCTGTTGTCGTAGCAGGTCAGCATGACCAGCTTGCGTCCGTCGCGCTTGGCTTCGGCCAGCGCCGGCACGGTCCACGGCTTGGATTCGGTCTGGGTGCTCATGGCTGGCCATTATCCACTGATAACGCGGCGATATTGGACAAGTCGGCCGCCGCCAGCGCGGACGCAGCGTTCCGCGCGGGGCCGAAACCGGGGATCGCGGCGTCCGGCGCGATCTCCAGCAGCGGCAGCAGCACGAAGGCGCGCCGGTGCATCAGCGGATGCGGCACGCGCAGGCCGGGCTCGTCGAGTCGCGCATCGCCGTACAACAGCAGGTCCAGGTCGAGCGTGCGCGGCCCCCAGCGTTCTTCGCGACTGCGGTCGCGGCCGTGGCGGCGTTCGATGCCGAGCAGGCCGTCCAGCAACCGGCGCGCATCCAGCGCGGTTTCCACTTCGGCGACGGCGTTGACGAAATCCGGCTGCGCCTCGACGCCCCATGCCGGGGTGCGGTACAGGCGCGACGCGCGCAATCGCCGGGTCCCCGGCAATTCGTCCAGTTCGCGCAACGCCGAACGCAGGGTCGCCGCCGCGTCGCCCAGGTTCGCGCCCAGGCCGACGAAGGCGATGACGCCGCTCATTCGCCGGTCGGCGACGATCCGCCGCTGCGGCGACGGCGGCGACGGCGACGCTTGGACGGCGGCGCGTCCTCCCCGGCGGCATAGCTGTCCACCGGCGACACGACCCCGAGGGCGGCGGCCAGTTCCTCGCCGGACTGGTGCTGCGCCTCGCGCCAGAACTCGACGTCGGCCGCATGCGAATCCGACGCGACCAGGCGCAAGGCCAGGAAATCGAATGCGGCGCGGAAACGCGGATGCGCGAGCAGGCGCATCACCCGGCGGCGTTGGCGGGTGGCGAAGCGCGACTGCAGCAGCCAGATTTCCTGCATCGGCAGCGAGAAGCGCCGCGGCAGCGCGATGTTCTGCAGCTGGTGCACGGTGACGCGGTCGGCGGCGCGGCGCGCGGCGTCTTCGGCGCCGACGCCCTGCGCCTGCAGGCCGATCAGCGCGCGGCAGTACGCCGGCCACAGCAGCAGCGCGAACAGGAACGCCGGCGACGCCGGCTCGTCCAGCCGCACGCGCGCGTCGGTGCCGCGCAGGCCCTCGACCAGCATCCGCCGCAACGCGCCGCTGCGGTTGCTGGCCAGCGCGGCGGCGGTTTCCGGCAGCAGCACCGGCAGCAGGCCGAAGCGCTCCAGCCCCTCGAAGCTGGCGACCGCGTGCCCGGACAGGAACAGCTTGAGGATTTCCTCGAACAGCCGCGCCGGCGCGGCGTCGGCCAGCAACGGGGCCAGGCGCGGGATCGGTTCGGCGCTGGCCGCGTCGATCTCGAAATCCAGCTTGGCCGCCAGCCGCACCGCGCGCAGCATCCGCACCGGGTCCTCGCGGTAGCGCTGTTCGGGGTCGCCGATCAGCTTCAGCCGCCGCGCCAGCACGTCCTCGTAGCCGCCGACGTAGTCGCGCACGCTGAAGTCCTCGATCGCGTAGTACAGCGCGTTGGCGGTGAAGTCGCGGCGCACCGCGTCCTCCTCGATGCTGCCGTAGACGTTGTCGCGGACCAGGCGGCCGTTGTCCATCTCGCGGTCGCCGCTGCCGTCGTCGCTGTTGGCGCGGAAGGTGGCGACCTCGATGATCTCCTGCCCGAACACCACGTGCGCCAGCCGGAACCGGCGGCCGATCAGGCGGCAGTTGCGGAACAACTGCTTGACCTGCTCCGGGGTGGCGTCGGTGGCGACGTCGAAGTCCTTCGGCTGCTGCCCGACCAGCAGGTCGCGGACCGCGCCGCCGACCAGATGGGCGGAAAAGCCGGCGTCGCGCAGGCGGTAGAGCACGCGCAGCGCGTTGGGACTGATGTCCTTGCGCGAAATCGGGTGCTGTTCGCGCGGGATGACCTTGAGGGCGGTTTGCGGCGTGATGGTGGCGGTTCCGGTTGCGCCGGTCGAATCGGAACGTTGCCCGTCCCGGCGTGAAACCCATATAATAGAACACTGCGCCGTGTCGGCGAGACCCTCAGCGCTCCCTTCGTCTAGTGGTTAGGACGTGGCCCTCTCAAGGCTAAAACAGGGGTTCGAGTCCCCTAGGGAGCGCCATCAAGCGGAAGCATTCCGGGATCGCCGGTCGCATCGACGCCGACGCAGCCATCGGGGCCGGTCCCGCATGGCGCCATCGCTCCCCGCGTTCGCGGGGACGGGCTCTTCTCCTTCGCGGGAAAAGGGAGCGGGTTGGGGGCGAAGCGAAGCAAACCCCGGCGAATGCCGGTCTTTCCTGCGTCCCATTCCCATCGGCATCGGGTCGATGTCCTAAAATCACGCACGCCCAGAACCAGACATCCGCCATGCCCTTCGTCGTCACCGAGAACTGCATCAAGTGCAAGTACACCGACTGCGTCGAGGTGTGCCCGGTGGACTGCTTCCACGAAGGCCCGAACTTCCTGGTGATCGACCCGGACGAGTGCATCGACTGCACCCTGTGCGAACCGGAATGCCCGGCCAACGCGATCTTCCCGGAAGACGACGTGCCGGCCGGACAGGAAGGCTACGTCGCGCTGAACGCCGAGCTGTCGAAGGCCTGGCCGGTCATCACCACGCGCAAGGATCCGCTGCCGGACGCGAAGGAATGGGACGGCAAGAGCGGCAAGCTGGATCTGCTGGAACGCTGAAGACGATTGCCGTATCGGCGTGGCCGCGACAGCGGCCTCGCAGGCGGGACGGATCGACAACGAAAAAAGGCGCCGACGGCGCCCTTTTCCGTTCCATGAAGCGGGCGGCGGTTCAGCCGCCCAGCTTCTGCTTCAACGCCGCGATCAGCTTCACCGGCGCCTCGCCGGTGGCCGGCAGGCCGCGCGGATCGACCGCCGAGACGGCGGAACCCGAATCGCGGGCGACCACGCGCACCAGGAAATTCACGCCTTCGTAGCTGACGTCGTAGGCGCCCAGCAGTTCCGCCTTGCTGGCGATGGTGACGCCGGGCGTCGCGGCCAGCGCATCGCCGACCTGCTTGAAGGCGGCGTCGCGCTCGGCGGCGACGTTGAACCAGGTGCCGGCCGGCGCGCTCGGCGCGGCCGAAGCGGCGGCCGGCTGCGCCTGCGGGATCTGCATCGCGCCGGCGGTGCTGGGCGGGTTGAGGTCCGGCGGCACTTCCAGCGGGCGCATTTCCGGGGCCATCGCATAGTCGCCCTTCGGCCCCTTGTGGAACCACTTGCAACCGGACAGGCCGATGGCGGCGACCGCCAGCAGGGCGAAGGCGAACGGGCGCGAAACCTTGGAAAGACGCATGGACAACTCCTGGGTGTGAATTCGGGATCGGGCCGCCGGCAGGACGACGCAACGAACGGCGGCGAACGATCCCGTTCTGGGCTGCGATGTTACTTGCGGCCGGAAAGCACGGGCAAGTATGCTGGCGGCCGCGCCGGCGCCCTGCCCGGCCGCCATTCAGACAGCCCGCAATACCCGCATCCCGCCGGAAGCCATCTTGACCGACACCACGCCCCGGCCATCGCCGAACGAGAACCACCTGCTGATCAACGCCTACACGACGCATCCGGAGTCGCCGCTGCTGGCGGTGACGCGGCGCATTGCCGATTCCGGCTGCAACCTCAGCGACGCGCGCCTGTCCACGGTCGGCCGCGACGTGTCGCTGACCGCGCTGGCGACCGGCTCGTGGGACGCGGTGGCCAAGCTGGAGGCGATGCTGACCCGGCTGGAGCGCGAGGAAGGCCTGAAACTGGTCTGGTACCGCACCGGCCCCAAGCAGGCGCAGTCCAACCTGCTGCCGTACATCGTCGAGGTGGTCGCCGCCGACAAGCCGGGCATCCTGTTCCAGCTCGCCGACTTCTTCGACCGCCAGGGCATCACCATCGAGAACCTGCAGAGCACCCGCTACAACGCGATGCAGACCGGCGCGGAGATGTTCAGCGCGCAGATCACCATCGGCGTGCCCTCGAACATGCACATCGCCGCGCTGCGCGACGATTTCCTCGAATTCTGCGACCATCTGAACCTGGACGCGATCATGGACCCGATGAAGTTCTGAGGACGGGATGACGGTCACCGGAAAAGCGCTGGCGAAGTCCACCCTGAAGCTGCCGCTGGCGCTGTCCGGCGGCGCATCCGCCACCCTCGCGGATTTCATCGGCGCCGACTCCGGCAAGTGGCTGGTGCTGTACTTCTACCCGAAGGATTCCACGCCCGGCTGCACTACCGAAGGCCTCGACTTCAACGCGCTGCTGCCGAAATTCGCCAGGCTCGGCGCGACCGTGCTCGGCGTCTCGCGCGACTCGGTGAAATCGCACGACAACTTCTGCGCCAAGCAGGGTTTCAGGTTCCCGCTCGTTTCCGACCCCGGCGAGAAGCTGTGCGACGCCTTCAACGTCATCGGCGAGAAGAACATGTACGGGAAGAAGGTGCTGGGCGTGGTCCGCAGCACCTTCCTGATCTCGCCGGACGGCCGCATCGCGCAGGAATGGCGCGGGGTCAAGGTTCCCGGCCACGCCGAAGCGGTACTGGAAGCCCTGAAGGCCGCGCAAGCCAAGTGACCGATTCCCTTCCTGCTTCCGGCCACTGCCCCGCAACGCGGGACGCGGTGGTCTTCGCCCGCGCCGGAACGCGGATTCCCCCCAATCCCCCTGTTGCGAAGGGGGCAGTTTTCCACCCCAAGAGATTCGCTCGATGATGACCCATGGCAAGCGCATCTACGTGCTGGACACCAACGTGCTGATGCACGACCCCACCGCGCTGTTCAAGTTCGAGGAACACGACGTCTACCTGCCGATGCAGGTCATCGAGGAACTGGACAACGCCAAGAAAGGCGCCAGCGAAGTCAGCCGCAACGCGCGCCAGGTCAGCCGCTTCCTCGACGAACTGATCGAAGGCGCCGGCGCCGACCATATCGAACAGGGCATCACCCTGACCCACCCGCAGGGCCTGCAGCTCAAGCGCCGCGCGATCGGCAAGTTGTTCTTCCAGACCCAGCCGGTCGAGCCGGGCCGCACCTTCGGCAAGCTGGCGCCGGACAACAAGATCCTGGCGGCGGTGCTGGCGCTGCGCGAGGCGCATCCGGACACGCCGGTGATCCTGGTGTCGAAGGACATCAACCTGCGGATCAAGGCCTCGATCAGCAAGCTGGCCGCCGAGGACTACGAGAACGACCGCGCCCTGGACGACTTCAGCCTGCTGTTCACCGGCGCGACCGAGCTGCCGGAGGACTTCTGGCACCGCCACCAGGGCGACCTGAAGTCGTGGACCGACAAGAGCGGCCGCACCAGCTACGAGGTGACCGCCGGCAAGGACGAGGAGTGGCATCCGAACCAGTACCTGTACCTGCCCGGCGAGGACGAAGTGGAACTGCGCGTGGCCCGGGTCTCGCCCGACGGCAAGGCGACGCTGACCCTGGTCGACGACTTCCGCAACGGCCAGCACGCGGTCTGGGGCATCACCGCGCGCAACCGCGAGCAGAACTTCGCGCTGAACGCGCTGATGGACCCGGAAATCGACTTCGTCAGCCTGCTGGGCACGGCCGGCACCGGCAAGACCCTGCTGGCGCTGGCGGCGGGACTGGCGCAAACGATGGACCAGCAGCGCTACCGCGAGATCATCATGACCCGCGCCACGGTCAGCGTCGGCGAGGACATCGGCTTCCTGCCCGGCACCGAGGAGGAAAAGATGACGCCGTGGATGGGCGCGCTGACCGACAACCTGGAAGTGCTGACCCACAACCAGGAAGGCGGCGCGTGGGGCCGCGCCGCGACCAACGACCTGCTGGCCAGCCGCATCAAGATCCGCTCGATGAACTTCATGCGTGGCCGCACCTTCCTGTCGCGCTACCTGATCCTCGACGAGGCGCAGAACCTGACCCCGAAGCAGATGAAGACCCTGATCACCCGCGCCGGCCCCGGCACCAAGATCGTCTGCCTGGGCAACGTCGAGCAGATCGACACCCCGTACCTGACCGAGACGACCAGCGGCCTGACCTACGCGGTGGACCGCTTCAAGAACTGGGCGCACAGCGCCCACGTCACCCTACGCCGCGGCGAACGCTCGCGACTGGCGGATTACGCGTCGGAAGTGCTGTGATTCCGACCGCCTCAACGCATCAAGGGCCGCTCTCGCGGCCCTTGATGACTGGATTCATGGCGCCCGAAGTTGGACTCGAACCAACGACCCCCCTGATTAACAGTTTCCTTGTAAATCAATAAGTTATTGATATTTAAGCGAAGGGTAGCGAAACCTAGCATAGGGGAAACATCAATACAATCAGTAGCTTATCGCAATGTAGCGAAGTGCGCGAAAACTGCGCGGTGTTCTTCTCCTGTACCTGCGTCGCGGCACCTGAGATTGCGAATTCGGATCTTTGCTGGCCTGCTAACGGAAGTGTTTGCATATGATAATATCATTGATATGATATTATCATCATGAGCAGGCCTAAAAAAAACGGGGCGGTACGGAAGGCAATGTGCGACCGTTTTGTCGTTGCCATGAGTCGCCTAGGAATGACCCAGACTGAAGTGGCGCGTGCGCTCGGTTATGCAAATGCAACAACTATAGCGAAGGTTCAGAGGGGCGAATCGTTCGTGGACGCTGAAAGACTCTACCTGTTAGCGAATCTTAGAGCTGAGGATGGCTCCTTGATCGATCTAAATTGGTTAATAGCGGGAAGAGAGGAGAATAAAAAATGATGCTCAAAGAAAGTGGCTCCTCGGAACAGCTCACAGAGTTCTCGGCCGAATTTGATAGTGGCGCGCGCCAAGTTAAGAGGCCCAATGGCCTGATTCCCGTAGCTAAGTGGTCACATGGCTGCTCTGGGTCTGGGAACTCGCTCATTCAAGGGGACAACTTGACTGCCCTCCGGCAATTGGCTTTGTCACAGCCCGGCTCGGTCCGTTGCGCCTACCTCGACCCGCCCTACAACAATGGCGAGAGCTATAAACACTACTTCGACAGCATGGGACACGATGAATGGCTCGCAGCGGTAACCGAGCGCCTAAAACTCATCAAGACCTTACTCCGCAAAGACGGATCAGTCTGGATATCAATCGATGACTCAGAACTTCATTATCTAAAGGTTGCTACTGACTCGGTGTTTGGACGAGAAAACTTTGTAAGCACGATCATCTGGGAGCGCAGAACGACTCGTGAGAATAGGCGCGCATTTTCACGAAACCATGAATACATCTTGGTCTATGCAGCGGACGCCCGCCTATGGGCTAAGAAGCGTAACTACATGCCACTCACCGAAGAGGTCAAAGGACGTTATAGGAATATTGACGGTGACTCTAGGGGTGCATGGCAGTCAATCTCTGCAAATGTGCAGGATGGCCACGCAACCAAACATCAGCACTACGCGCTAAGGGCGCCGAACGGAAGGATTCATCATCCGCCGAAAGGGCGTTGCTGGGTCTATTCAAAGGCCAAAATGACCGAAGAAATCAAGAAGAACAACATCTGGTTTGGCAAGGATGGCAATAGTGCGCCAAGAATTAAGAGTTTTTTGGCTGATCGGACTCAGGGAGTTACACCGGAGACCCTGTGGCATGCGCATGACGTAGGAACCACAGCGGAAGCGAAGAGAGAACTAATCGCTATCTTCAAAGAAGAGCCACTCTTCGACACTCCTAAGCCAGAACGTCTTATGCAACGCATACTGAGCATCAGTACTGACCCTGGCGATTTGATCCTAGATGCCTATCTTGGCTCCGCCACAACCGTGGCGGTGGCGCACAAAATGGGGCGCAATTACATTGGGATCGAAGTTGGCGACCACATCAAGACTCATTGCGTTCATCGACTGAAGAAAGTCATATCAGGTGAAGATGGGGGAGTATCCGCATCTGAGAATTGGAGTGGCGGTGGCGGCTTCGTTTTCTTCACTACCGCAACCTCCAACAGGAGGCGGCAGCTTGTTTAAACCGCTTTACTATCTTGGATGCAAGGCAAGCTTCATTGAGCCCATTCTTAACGCATTGAATGATGTTGATTCCTCAGGTGGCCGCGCATGTGATCTCTTCTCAGGTAGCGGTGCAGTAGCTTCAGCCCTATCAGGTTCAAGGGATGTAACGGCCGTTGATATTCAGGAATATTCGCGCGTTATCTGCTCGGCCCAGCTGTCACCGACACGACTATCTAAGCAGCATGTAATTGCTAGTACAGCCCGTCTGACAGAGTCTGAATTGGCGGGCCGGTTGCTCTGGGCATTGCACCCCCTTATCGAGCACGAAAAAGCGGCTATAGATGAGGCCCTTGACGACAGTCCTGAGGCTATAGTTGAACTCCTTGAATCCTATCCGCTTACCGTTAAAAACTTGGAGAAGGGAACTTCAGCTCTTAGTGCCGCAAGAGCTATGGCAATGGGAAGGCTTAAGAAAGAACAACTCTTAGGGGTTAAAGAGACCACTGTAACGACTTATTTCGGCGGGATATATTTCTCGTTCGCGCAAGCCGCCGTGCTTGATGTGGCACTTACTCAAGCCGCAGAGGCGCCGGATAACATTAAAGACACACTGCTGTCGGCCTCTCTTAGTGCAGCGAGTGTTCTTGTAAACACAGTTGGGAAGCAGTTCGCTCAGCCGCTTCGTCCGCGAAACAAATCCGGCTTGATCAAGGCGGGAATCGGGACAGTGATCCATAAAGACAGATCTATGGACCCAGTCCGCGTCTATAGCGAATGGCTGTCGGCTTACGCTAATCTGCCAGTGAGCAAAGGTTCGCATGAAGCATTCAAGATGGACTATCTTGATGCCATCAAAACTCAGGGAGGGCGATTCTCGGTCGTATATGCAGACCCGCCTTATACGCGCGACCACTACAGCAGGTTCTATCACGTTCTTGAAACAATGTGCCTTCGGGATACACCTGCTATCTCAACCGTAACTAAAAATGGCAAACTTTCCCTGAGTCGTGGGATCTATCGTGAGGATAGGCACCAGTCACCATTCTGCATAAGATCGGAAGCGCCGAAGGCTCTGGCAGAGCTCTTCGAAGCTACAAGCCAGTGGAAGCTGCCCGTAGTTCTATCGTATTCACCCCACGAATCCGGAGATGGCACTCATCCACGTGTAATGTCGGGTGGCGATATCGTAACTATCGCAAAACGGTTTTACAGAAATGTAGTTGTAGAACTACTGGATGGCTCCACTCATAATAAGCTTAATAAAGCGGCGCTTGAATTGAATCAAAGAAAGCATGCAGAAATGATCGTTAAATGCTTCGCATAGCCACTAAGTTTCAATGGCGGGAATTAAGATGGGCAGAAGATTCTCTGGGGCATCAAGCCATGCACTTCGCAATTCTTGTGTAGTTGTAACACGCAGCCTCATTGCTCTCGCGCCACTTCTGTGCTGGATTTGTCCAAGTAGCCCAGAGACCATGGCGTAGCTCGGGTTTGTGACAGGAACTACTGTATATCGGAATGAGCGATCATTTAGCTTGACTGCAACGAGGATCATGCGATTGTCATTCGCATCAACTTTGTAGCCATGATGGGCAATCGCATTGAGTTCAAGTCGATAATTTTGACTCGCGTTGACGAAAAGGCGCTGCTCGGTAACTGGACCCACGGAGTCATCTAGCTCGACATGCTGCAAGAAGATGGTGGTCGGTGTCCCAGTGAACCCGAGGAACGCCAAACCCTGCCTCCCGATGTCCGCTTGTCCAAGCCTATTCTTCGGAAGCTCCCGGATGAGCACGTCGTGCTCCATCTGAGGCATTAGAACGTCCTGAGGGAGCACGATTGCAGCAGCTGCGGGCGAGGCTGGTCGTCCAACTACTTGCGCAGGCCTTGGTTTCGTATAACGAACTCTGCTGTTCACCATGGCCTGATCGCGAACGTCAGGGTCATCTATGGCACGCAAGTTCCGTTGTTGAACATTAGTGTCAATCCATCGTTCTATGGTCTCTGCCGTATTGATGCCTGCTTGGTCATGCAGAGCCTGGACGACAAACGCCTCCCAATTTCCTGGGGCTAGTGGGCCGTCGTAATCTTGCCCAAGCCCACTAACAGTCAGATTCCCAGAGCCTGTAATTAAGTCAAGGCAATCAGGCTTCTGGAACCAGCAGAACTTAGGATGAAATGTGCCTGGATGATCATGCAAAAAGGCATGGGCAGTTAGGCAATTCTGGTGCTCGTGCAGCATTTCCTCCAAGTACAGAAGGGCATCTGCGTTTGTGATGGCATCGATGCCGACTACTAAGTGGAAAGGCCTTCTGTCACCCAGCATCTGCGCTATGGATGGGGTCTTCAGTAGGCGCTCGATGCCGAGCCGGCTGGCGAAAGCAAACATTCCGCCGCCCTTGGACGCTCCCACCGCTGCCGTGTTGAGGGCTTGGAGCAGCCCCGCGCTTCCTGGTTGCTGGAAAACGAACGACATGTGCCCCCCCTGCTTTGCTAGTTGAAGACTAGCAAACGTCAGGGTTCATTAGCATAAATATGATAATATCATATCACCGTTCGCTATCATGGGTGACTCATGGCGGCTATGTGGGTCGACGAAGTTCCTGACGATACTTCCTAGTCACGTCCGAAACGGCATCGTCGTCAGTCATGTCCAGCCGATTCCGTTCGATAAACAATGCAGTCATCTTCGCGCGCACTTGCTCAATACGCGTCTGATCGGGAATGAACTTTCGCTGCTCCTCGCCGATTGCTGCGGAGCAATTCGCAATGTGCGAGTTGATCAACTCGCGGGCCACTTCGTAAGCCAACACCTGTTCGTAGCGATAGCTCATGTCGTTCTGCACGTGGAACGTCCAAAGTGCATACACTTTGCGGCCTCCGGCCTATCTTGCCATAGTCCTCAAAGCTTCCAAAATTTCTGTCAGCAGAAATTCGTCATGACGAAATCCAGGGAAGAAGGGGGGCGAACTATCCGTCGGCCAGCAGGCGGGCCGCTTTTGGAACCAGGGCCAGCCAATCAGAGCCGACGCGCTCATTGGAGTACAGTGCTCCCATGAACGCTGTCCGCCCCCCTCGCTTACGAATTCGAGACTGCCGAGGCCGAAGCCAGTTACATCGACTGGCTGCGAGCGAAGGTCGAAAAGAGTCTCGCCAATCCCCGCTCGCCGATCCCGCATGACGAAGTGGAACGGCGCATGGCCGAACGCCTCGCCGAGTTGAAGGACAAACACGCGGGCCGCTGATGCTGCCG
The DNA here is from genome assembly GCA_047601245.1 of Pseudoxanthomonas sp. GTDB lineage: Bacteria > Pseudomonadota > Gammaproteobacteria > Xanthomonadales > Xanthomonadaceae > Pseudoxanthomonas_A. The sequence continues at coordinate 305,208 of JASGJU010000002.1, read as the reverse complement.
ATCCTCTGGCTTGAATCTGCCGATGATGACTTGACGGCGATCACCGACTACATCGGCCAAATGGCTTCGGCCATCGTGTAATCCATCGAAGCAAGCCAATCGGGGCGCTTCAGAACCAGGGCCACCGCTAGCTTTTCGCCAGTGGACAGGACAACGCGCCGTTCCACATCAACCTGGTGCAGGCGCAGGCAGGCGATTTCGCCGCTTCGCATCCCGGTTTCCAGTGCAATGTCGAAGATCCATCCCAGCATTGGGTTGGAATAGCTGGGCAGCGCCTGCCTCAGCCGGGCTTCTTCGTTGCCGCGAAGCCGCCTGTCGCGCCCTTCTCCGGGCGATGGCTTGCGGATACCTGAAACGGGATTCCTGACCAGGCCAAGCCGCCACTCCCGAATGGCTGTATTGAACAGGTGGCTGAGCAGGGCGAGTTCCAGGCGTACCGTGTTCGCGCTAAGGGTTCGTGGCTTCCCGGTGGCGGGGTCTAGCTGAACCCGTGGCTTCCCCGTAGCGCGATCAACCCGTTTGGATGGGGGTTGCCAAGCGCTTGTCGCGGTAGTCCGCCACCAGGTCGGGGCTGATGGCGGCCAGGGAGTATTTGCCGAAGTAGGCCCGCAAGGGCTCGGCACAATACTTGTCGGTTTCCTGGGTGGCTGGCTTCTTGGTCGGGACGACTTCCGACAGGTACCGGGACAGCGCCTTGTCGAACGTGAGCCGTTCGGAATGGCTGCGGTCGATGAAGACCCTGCGCTCCATTTCGACCTCGACCTGGCGAGCCCAGGTGAGGGCATCTTTACTGAATGCGGAAGGTCTTGGTGGCGGTGGGCCATCCATGCTTCCGGATGACGGCTTTCCACTTCCCCGAAGGGGTCTGAACGATAGTGGCCAAGGGAGCCTCCGTTCTGGCACTGTACCTCCCACAAAGAAGAAGGACCTAGCCGCTAGACTAAGCCCTTGAATTCTTTGGCGCCCGAAGTTGGACTCGAACCAACGACCCCCTGATTAACAGACGGCACGAGCGCGCTTTGCCATGATTTGATTTTCGGGGCAAAAACGCGCTTACACGGTTGAAATTGCTCGACATGATGGCGTCGAGTCTGAGGGTTTGAGCGTGCACAGCTTTGCGTTGTTGTGCGCAAAAACAGTGTTCAGACGGTGTCTCAAACGTCGAGGAATCCAACCCATGAAAGCGAAGATCACTCAGGCGCTCGTCGAGCGTGCGCCGCCGGTGGAGCGTGGCCGCACGGCCCTGTACGCCGACCCCGAGCTGCGGGGCTTCTACCTGATCGTCTCCAGCACCAAGCGCTCGTACTACACGCAGAGCCTCGTGCGTGGGCGGCAGGTGCGGACCAAGATCGGGGAGCACCCCGCGCTCGCGGCGAAGGACGCGAGGGCGCTCGCCGCCAAGACGCTGGTCGCCATGCGCGCGGGCGTCAACCCGACCGAAGAGCGCAGGAAGGCACGGGCGCGAGGCATGACGCTGCGCCAAGCGCTGGAATTGCACATCGCCGCGAAGAAGCTGTCGGCGAAGACTGTCGAGGGCTACCGATACAACTGCGACCAGTACCTGCCCGACTGGCTCGACACGCCTCTGGCCGAGCTCGGCGCGGATCGCGCGGGCGTGCGGGAGCGCCACGCGCGCATCACCAAGAAGAACGGTGCCACCACCGCCGACGCGGTGTTCCGGATCTTCCGCGCCGTCTACAACCGCGGGCTGCGCGAGCACCCCGACCTGCCCGCGAACCCGGCGATGAACGTGGACTTCCACGGCCAGAAGCGCAGGACGGTGGACGTGGATGCGGATCGACTCAAGGCGTGGGGCAAGGCGGTGCTCGAGCTGTCGCCCGTGAGGCGCGATCTCAACCTCTTCATGATGCTGTCGGGGATGCGGCGCACCGCTGCGTGCGAGGCGCGGATGGAGCACGCGAGCGACGACGGACTCGCGCTGCACGTCCCGTCGCCCAAGGGCGGCGCGGCACGAGCATTCGACCTTCCTCTGTCGTCCGCGCTGGCTGACCTCGTCGCCCACAGGGCTGCCGCCAACCCCTCGATCAATCGAAAGACCCCGTGGCTGTTCCCCTCGGACAGCAGAAGCGGGCACGTCGCCGAGGTACAGCAGCCCGAGCTGGACGGCCTGACGGGGCACGCGCTGCGCCATGCCTATGCGTCGCTGGCATTGCAGGCAGGCACCCCGCTGCTGGAGCTGAAGTTCCTGCTGAACCACAGCGCGTCCAGCGGTGGCGTGACCATGGGCTACCTCCACCCCTCGCTCGACCACCTGCGCGAGCACCAGGAGAAGGCGTCGGCCTACATCCTCGACGCGCTGGGCATGGTCCACGAGCCCGGATCGTGGCCGCCGCGGCTCAAGGAATAGCCGCACGGCCTCACCAGGTGGACCGTGTCGCTTCCGGCGGCCTCGGCCTTGGCGCTGAGCAGCCCGGGGCCGCCCGGACGCGGCACGAAGCCACCTGGACAGCCTGATCGAGTAATGGTGTTTTTGGTGTCTGTTAGTCAGTAGTATTCGAGTCAACCGGGCCAGCAACTGACCCGAGGATCGTCGGCGATAGCCCCGACGGTCAGAAGTGCCTTCGGTGGCAAGAAAAGCCGAGGCCCCTCCGGATGACAACGGGGACAAGGGCCTATCTGCGGCGAAAGGCTGCGGATGTCCCCAGCGACGCGTCGTCGCTGCGGGAACGGCTGAAGAGGACGCCACCATGAAGCCCTACGAACCCAAGAACCTCACGCCGCAGGAGCTCGCGGCGCTGCACACCCTGCCCGACGACGCCGTCGTCACCAGCATCGAGGCCGCCGCCTTCCTGAGGCTGACTCCGCGCACGATGGCGTGGAACCGCACCCAGCGCCCCGAGAACCACCCGCCCTACCACGTCGTCGGCTCCCGCACGGTCCGCTACCGGATGGGTGACCTGCGGGCCCACATGAAGCGCCGCGGCGCCGCCGTGGAGGGCTGACCATGGGCGCACATGAAAACGCCCACGGCGTGCGAGACCGTGGGCGCAGGGGTACAACCGACCGGGAGAGTGAGCTGTCCAGGACTCACGGGATCAATGATGCCGCGGGGCACGCAGCCGCGACGCCATCATTTGAGGCCGCGGCCGAGTACCGCGGCGCCCGCCTGGACCTGATCCCACTGCGCCGCCGCGACAAGATGCCCGCCGACAAGCGCTGGCAGGAGCGCAGCTACGACCAGGCGGAGGTGCTGGAGCGCGCGAGGCGCGACGGCCTGAACCTGGGCGTGCGCCTGCCCGCCGACTTGGTCGTGGTGGACGTGGACCCGCGCAACTTCCCGCCGGGGCACGACAGCCTGGCGGAGCTGGCCGCGGCCTTCGGCCTGCCGCTCGCATCGGCGCCGCACGTACTCACCGGCAACCTGGAGCACCCCGGCCACCACTTCTACTTCCGCAAGCCCGCGGGCGCCGTGCTGCTGGACACCGTGGACGGCTTCGAGGGCGTCGAGTTCAAGTCGCTGGGCCGCCAGGTCGTCGCGGCTGGTTCGGTTCACCCGACCGGAGGCCTGTACCGCTGGGCGCCCGACTCGCCACCGCTGCACAAGACGCCAGACCTGCCCGCACGGCTGGTCGAGGCAGCGCGCAGGCCGGAGAGAAAGCGCGCCGCGGGCGCTGGCGAGATCACCGCCGAGCAGCTCGCCGCGTCGCTGGAGCATCTGGATCCGACGGACTTCCGCGAGCACGATCGCTGGCTGGAGTTGATGATGGCCTGCCACCACGCCACCGACGGCGACGGCGAGGCGCGGCAGGAGTTCATCGCCTGGTCCACGTCGGACCCCAGCTACGCAGACCACGAGTGGATCGTCGGGCGTCGCTGGGACTCGCTGCACGCCGACCGCGACGACGCGGTGACCATCGCCACGCTGCGCAGGCGCCTCAACGAGGCCGGCGCCGACATCGCGCCACCCGACGCGGCCGAAGACTTCGACGTGTGGGACGAGGTCGAGCCGATCGAGCCGCGCGCCCGCAGGCGCTTCCTCAATGTGAACGACCTGAAGGCGCTGCCGCCGCCGCGGTGGCTCGTGCCCGGCCTGCTGGTGGAGGACAGCGTCGCGGCCATCTATGGCGCGCCCGAGTCGGGCAAGTCGTTCCTGGCACTCGACATCGCGATGGCCGTCGCGGGCGGCGTGGACTGGCACGGCCGCAGGGTCAGCGACGGCGGCGTCCTGTACGTCGCGGCTGAGGGCGCGTCTGGCCTCGGCAAGCGAGTCCGCGCATGGGAGATCGACCGCGGCATCGACGTGGGCAAGTTCCCGCTCTGGCTTGACCACGGCGAGATCAACCTCGCAGCCGAGCGCGACGGCGGCGTCCGCGCCTTCGTCAGCGACGTGGTCGAGGAGCTCGGGCCGCTGCGCCTGGTCGTCATCGACACCCTCAACCAGACGGCGGCTGGCGCCGACGAGAACTCGGCGAAGGACATGGGGCGCTACATCGCCAGCATGAAGCGCATCCGCGACGAGACGGGCGCGACCGTCGTGGTCGTGCACCACTCAGGCAAGGACCCGGCAAGGGCATGCGCGGCAGCTCGTCGCTCCTCGGGGCGATGGACACCACGGTCGAGGTGGACCGCGACAAGGACAGGCGCGCCATCACCGTGACGGTGCACAAGCAGAAGGACGCGGAGCGCGAGCCGCCGATGCGATTCAACCTGGAGCGCGTCGATCTTCCGGGGGAACCCGACTGGAACGGCAGGCCGCCGTCGTCGCTCGTGCTCCGTCCGACTGTGATGGTCGACGCGGCCTCCGACTTCGGGGGCGAGGCGACGACGGACGACGGGCTGACCGCCCTGGCGTGCGAGCTGGGCGCGTCGGCCGGGACGCTGAAGGCGTCCGAGCTGCTCGACGCCGCCACCAAGCGCTTGGGCATGAGCAAGAGCTCGGCGCAGCGTGCGGTGACGGAAAGGATCCCCGAGGGTCGCATCGACGCCGTGCGCGCAAGCTGGGATGGTCGCCACTTCTGGCTGTGGTGTGAGCGCGTCGGCAAGCACTCCACGGCGCCGAAGGTGGTGCGGGTCGAGGCCGCGTCATGAACGCCCGCGAAGTCTCCTGAAGTCTGATTCTGAAGTCTCGAGACTTCGGAGACTTCGCGACGGCCCGAAGTCTGAAGTCTGTTCCGAATCAGCAGCTTATGCGTCCACTCGATTCGCAGACTTCGGACGAGACTTCGGCCACGGCAGACGAGACTTCGCAGCTTTCACTTTCTTAAGAAAGTGAAAGCGAAGTCTGCCCGGAGTCTGATTCTTGAATTACCCCACAAACGGCGAGCGCGTGGACGGAAGCGTCCAACCTTGCGTGCCGTGTCCCTCGCGCGCGAGGCGAACAGGCCAGGCGATCCCCGGCGACGCGCGCCATCTAATCGAGCATCGGGTGGCCGACGCCGTCCAAGCCGTTGAACCGGCTGCTTGAACGATGGCGTGCCCGCGCGCGTAAGCACGACACCATCACAACGTAAGCCACTTTTCACCCCGGAGACCGCAGCCGTGCTTTCCATCCCGAACACCTTCACGCCCGAGCGGCGCGAGCTGTTCTTCCAGGTGCTGGAGGACACGTGCTCGCCCAAGCAGGCCGCCGCGGCGGCGGGCATCAGCAGGCAGACGGCCTTCTACCACAAGGCCAACGACATCGAGTTCCGCACCCGGTGGGAGAAGGCCATCGAGGTCGCCCTGGACTCGCTGCTGGACGAGGCGTACAGGCGCGCGGCGATCGGCTACGACGAGCCGGTCATCCACCAGGGACGCCTCGCCACCACCGCGGACCCGACGACCGGCGAGGAGCGGCCGCTCACCGTGCGCAAGCACAGCGACAGGCTCCTGGAGGTGCTGCTCAAGTTCCGCTACGGCGAGCAGATGGCGGACAGGCTGCGCGTCAGGGTCGAGGACACGGGCCTGTCGGCCGACGCCCTGCTGGCGATGCCGGCCGAGGAGCGCGCCCAGCTGGTGGCGCTGCTCTCCAAGTACAACGCGGCGCGGCCGCAGGAGGAAGACGATGAGTGAGAACCTGAGCGTGGCCGAGGCGCTGCACAAGGCCGAGCAGATCGACGCCATGCTGGGCGCGATCCAGGGCACGGCGCCCGACGCGGTCGAGGCGATGGGCGGGCGCGACGCCCTGGCCCGCCGCAGCGAGATGACGTGCCTCGGCCCGGTGCCGCGGCTGGACGCGGCGGAGTGGCAGGCGCTGTCCGACGAGTACGAGAACACCCGCGAGCATGGCAGCGTCAACCGCGGGCACTAACGGGCACGCGGTCGCCGTCGAGGTGGACGGGGTGCGATACCCCTCCGCCAGGTCTGCGGCCCAGGCGATCGGCCTCAGCACCACCGCGGTGACCGGCAGGTGCCACAGCCCGAAGTGGCCCGGCTACGCCTGGCTCGGCGCGACGCCCGGCCCGCGGCGTAGGTTCGACTCCTTCGACGAGCGGCGGATCGCCAGGCCAATGATCGAGCCAGAGCGGTGGCCGAACGACGACGGCGCGCGGCGCGCCCCGGTGATGGATCCCAACTACGACCCGCCCAAGGTCGTGCGCCAAGTGGGCTGGCTCCGCTGCATGTGCTGCGGCCGGTTCCACTTCTCCGAGGACGTGGCGCGCGCCCGCATGTGCCTGGACTGCGGGGGTGCCGGCGGACTGCCCGTAGGCGCGCGTCCCGACGGGGACGACTGACATTCCATCGGCGGGCGGCGCGACGCCAAGCCCATGAATCGCAAGCCGCAGTGACGGCGGCAGCTCCGAGGGAAACACGCCCGGAGAACGATGGCGTCCGCGGCCAGCGCTCCGCGACACATTGCAGGCATCCGGTCAGCGCACAGGCGCGCGTGACCAGCACCTCGGCTTGGTGCACTCGCTCGTGACAGGCGACCGGAGGAACTTAACCCACCGGAGCACACGAGCCATGAAGATCACCCTCAGCGACACCCCCCTCCTCAGCACCCAGCAGATCGGCGAGCTCGCCTCGACCCTCGACCTGCTGCACAAGCGCACCGTCAAGACGATCGAGCGCCTCCAAGCCGACATCGCGACCCGCAAGCAGCAGATCGCGTCGCGCTGGAAGAGTGCCCCCGGCCTGTCGGGCGGCGACCTCGCGCGCTTCGCCGAGCACGAGACGCTCGCCACCGTCCGCGAGATCAAGGACAACTCCAAGGCCGAGCTGGACAAGATCATCAAGGACGCGGGCGCGCCGCACGCGCAGCTCATCGGCCAGCGCCAGTTCTACGACTCCCCGGCGAAGGTCCTGGCCCGCGCCGCGCTGGGCGACCCCAGGCGCACCGAGTACCTCCAGCAGCTCCAGCACGCCGGCCCCGCCGAGCTCGGCCACATGGCCCAGGTCGCCGTCGGCACGGGCAACGTGGCCCTGGGCTCGGCCGTGCTGTCCCTGATCGACCGCCTGCCCACCAAGGATCGCCCGGTCGGCCCGGTCGAGCTGGCGACCGCGATGAAGCAGGACGACTTCCTGAAGGTGCAGGAGTACATCAAGCTGGGCGACGCGCGCCTCCAGGGCATCCTGGTCGCGATCCGCTCCTGGAACTCCGGCAAGTCGAACCCGCTCGGCGCGGTGCAGCTCGCGATGCGTGAGAAGGACATCGACCACGACCTGATCGGGGGCGACGGCGATGACTGACCGACGCGCCCACTACCCGCCGTGCCACCCGGCGATGCTGGCACTCGCCGCCCTGGCCGCGGCGATGCAGCACAGGTGCGACCCGTTCCCCGAGCTTGAGGCAGCGGCAGCCCGCAACGGCGTGGCCGTCGGCTCCGAGGAGTTCGACGAGGCCGCGGCGCTGGCCGGGCAGCCCTACTGTCGAGCGCTGGACCTGTACGTCGACCGCGAGACCAAGCGCAGGGCGGACGCCCTGGGGTCGGGGATGGCGCACCTGGCCTTCCTCCCGGCCTGACCCTGGCAAACGCGGCCGGGCCAGGGTGCCCGGAAGACATGGTGGTCCGGCCGTGTTTCGAGGGGGATGTCCTGAGGACATCCCCTTCTTTTTCATGCACTTGGAATCCCCCACCCGCCGACAGGCAATCAGAACCCCTCCATTTCGGGCCTCCCCCGGCTCCCGTATCTCACCCGGCGCGACACGATGCCCCTACAACCCCAACCGTAGGAGAGCAACATGAAGCTGGAAGAGATGCCCACCAAGGAGCTGCTGGCCCTGCACAACCGGATCGCCGACAAGCCGGCCGGCCCCAAGACCTTTGCGACGCGCGCGAAGCTCGTCGCGCGGATCGAGCAGATCGCGGCCGACAAGGACATCGACCTGAGCTCGTCCGGGCAGCCGAAGAAGCCCAAGGCGGCCGCTAAGCGCGCACAGCCGAAGGCCGAGGTCGTCGAGGCGCCCGAGGCCGCCGAGAAGAAGCCGCGCGGCCTCGGCGTAGGTGCGCTCGCACGCGCGATCCTGATGGACCCTGCCGGCTACCCGCACGCCGTCATTGCCGCGATGGTCAATGCACAGGTCGAGGGCGCGGCCGCGACGGACAAGAGCGTCCGCTGGTATGCGAACGACATGCGCAAGAAGGGCGTCGAGGTGCCGCCCCGTCAGAAGCACCACCCCGCCGACATGGACGAGCAGGAGTCCGCCGAGGCTCTGCGCACCGTCCACGTGGTCGAGCCCGGGCAGCTGTGATATGAGCATCGAGGAGAGTTGTCAGACTGAATCGCTTCGCCTAGCCGGTCTGGCGTGTCCCTGCGACAATGAGGCCTTGAGTTCCAATCGACCCGAAATGCAAAAAAAGCATCCGAACAAGACCCCACGTCAATTTGTCTCCCTATTCAGCGGAGGGATGGGGCTAGACCTTGGGCTGGAGCGGGCCGGCTTCGAGCCGCTCCTATGCAACGAGATCGACTCGATGGCCGTCGAGACGGTCAAGCTGAATCGCCCCGACCTGCCCATCCTCGGCTGCAGTATTGAGGAAATAACCGGAAAGCAAGTCCGAAAGGAGTCGGGGTTGGGGCGAGCCCAACTAGACTTGCTGGCTGGTGGTCCGCCATGCCAGAGCTTCAGCGTTTACGGAAACCGCAAGGGTATCCACGATGGCCGTGGTCGCATGCTGTTCGAGTACCTCCGCATGGTGGACGAACTCCGTCCCAAGGTCTTCATCATGGAGAATGTCCGTGGCCTGCACTCGATGCCACTGATACCGGACAAGCTCCTAGACGAGGTCAAGGGGGCGGAACCCTGGATGGCCGAAAAGGGCAGCTTGGTACGCGAGCTAATTCGGCAATTCGAGCTCATCGGTTACCGAGTGGATGGCTTTCTAGTTAATTCGGTGAACTACGGCGCTCCTCAGATAAGAGAGCGCCTCATCCTCATCGGCAACAGGTATGGCTTAACTGCCAACTTCCCGGCACCGAGTCATTCCAATAGGCCAGAAGATGGCCTAGTTCCTTTCAAGACACTCCGCGATGTAATCGGGAGTGGCTTCCACGACCCCGACCCCAGCCTGATGAACTTCAGCCCGCGTAAGCTCAAGTACCTCAAGATGGTGCCCGCCGGCGGAAACTGGCGCAGCCTACCCATCGACGTCCAGAAGGAGTCTATGGGTAAGAGCTGGTACTTGAAGGGAGGCAGGAGCGCGACTTGGCGCAAGCTGTCGTGGGACTTCCCATCCCCAACAGTCGTCACCATGCCTAATCATGCTTCCACCAGCATGTGCCATCCCGATCAGCTCCGCGCGCTCACGGTAGGAGAATGCGCGGCGATCCAAGAATTCCCCACTGAGTGGCAGTTTTCCGGGCAAACTTCGGACAAGTACAAGCAAATCGGCAACGCCGTCCCGCTGAAGCTAGGCGAGGTGGCTGGTAGCTGTGCTCAGGCACTTCTCGACGAGATCGATAGCCTCGGAGGCTCTCGCAAGAGGGGTGCCGTTGCGCCATCCCGTATCGAGTACCTGCGGTCCCATGTGCGCACTAAGCGCTACTGGCATAAGGGGCAGGCACTCGCCGGGGACCATGACTACTACGCGACCGATAACAACGAGGAAGAACAGCTCGCTCTGATCTAGCCGCCATTAGTGGCCTTGAGGATGCCCACCCAGTTGATGATTCCATCCTGATCGATGAAATCCGCATAACGGCGGGCGAAGGAGTTGCGGAACTCGGCCATCAGCTTCTGGGCCTCTTGCAACTCCTTCCTCTTCGACTCAATCGCTTGCTGGATTCCTTCCATCACCCAGAGTTGGGTGTCTGGGTGGTCGCCGAGCCAAGCCCAAAACTCCTGCCCCGCGAGGACATTCACGTATTCCTGAATGTCATGCACGTCGTGCTTGACGTCGCCCGAGATGCCTCGCACGAGGCGATATTTGTCTGTCAGCGTATCGGCCTTGCCGTAGAAGACACCCACGACCACCTTGTCATGAGTGTGTTCCTTCTTTTCAAGAAGCTCATGGATGGTTTTGAACGACTTGTTGAGCTCCACGGCCTGCCCGAGCTGGATCGTCCACCTGCTGGCCTTGAGTGAAAGCAGGACGTCTGTTCCGTCCTTGTGGACGATGTGATCGACGTTGTCGAAACAGGCAAGCGTGAAGAGCTTGCTCTTGCCGCGAGTAGCCTTATCCAGCTTGGTTGTGCCGAAGACGTTGGGAAGAATCTTCTCGTCGATCAGCTTCCCGAAACCTGTGGCATGACCGATTGCGAAATGTCCGCCGAGCAGAAACTCGGCAAGTTCAAGGAAGTCCGAATGCCCATGGAGTGCCGACACAAGCGGCGCCATGAAGGGGTTAACCTCCATAGTGTCGTGCTTCTCCTGCCTAATCTTCTTAAGGCGCTCGTTGAGCCACCACTCAGACCACTGCTTAACGCCCGCGACAACCTGCCCCTGCTGCATCCTTCGCCCCCGATTGAATCTCATTCGAAGAAGTATCCACTGGACGAGATGACAAGGCAATTTGGGCTCCAGTCCGGTGACTACGGGCTTATAGCCTAGGGTCAGAAACCCCACGCCCACAAGAGGAGCGACCGCATGCGCAAGCATGTGCCTCCATCGGCGTCAATCAACGAATCTGCACCTGCAAATAAGGCACTCGGCAATCGAGATAGCTCCGATACTGCATCCCATCGCGATGACATCGGGTCAGCCGGGGACGCCCGGCTCCCATCAACCGACGATTAGAGGAGCAGTAACCATGAGTACCAACAATGAAAGCGAGGCCCGCGTTCCGGGCATCTACGAGCTGGCGCGCCACCACCTGACGGAGAACCGGAACGGATTTGCCTCCGGCGACGCCATCTGGGTCGTGTCGGCCTGGAAGCGCCTGTCGAACGGCCTGCCCGAGGACATCAATTACGACGGAGAGGGCGCGGGCTCGCTGTTCGAGGCGATCATCAAGGACGTCGGCGACGAGGCCGCCTTCAGCGCGCTCGACGAGGACGACGAGTCCAACGGCAGGGCCGAGACGTGCATCGAGCTGGCGAAGGCATACGGCCTGGACGACTGGCCGCGCCTCGCGCTGCGCGACTACCTGGTCGCATTCGACGGCATGAGCAGGGAACGGGCCGACACCGCCTCGCGTCGCGCCTGGAACAACGCCCGAGCCGCCTACGACTGCTTCAAGTTCGCCGACGGCCAGCACGAGAAGAAGGCCGCGTGAGGAGATGACAATGGAAAACAACTCGATCGACACCCGGCGATACATCCGCAAGATGGCGCAGGTCGGCCTTTACATCCTCACTGGCAGCACGAGCACGAACCTCGGCGAGGGCGACTACCAGCTGCTGCTGTCCATCGCCGACCGCATCGATGAGATTGATGCCTCGGAATCGCCGGACTTCAACGCGCTGGAAGTGATCCTGCGCGCTGCAACCTCGGCCCTCGACTGCGTCAGGATGCGCGCCGAACTGGCCGCCGAAACCACCGAAACCACCATCTAGGAGAAAGACACCATGGCAAACGCCAACAACATCACCAAGCGCGTCTACGAGAACGTCATGAACTCCCACCTGCACCAGATCGAACTGGTCGGGCTGGAGCTGGAGCACGCATCGGGCGTCCGTGCGATCGCAGCCGACCAGGCCATGCGCGAGCGTGGCGGCCGCGAGCACTTCGACGCGGACCTCCTGTTCGACGCCGTTGACGCACTGGTGGGCAACGACCGGCTGTTCGAGTCATACAACGACGGTGCCAACCCGCACGCAGGCAACGAGGAGCTCGACTTGGGCCAGGGCTGCCCGTTCGAGTCGCTCGACGCCTACCTCGACCTGCGCGAGCTGTTCGGCGAGGAGTGGCTCATGCTGACGATGATGGAGTACGCCAAGCGGCTGGCCGAGGGAGAGCTGCGCGGCGCCGGCATGGTGCAGGCGACGGAGCCGGTGAGGCGCGCCCGTGAGGAGTACGCCAAGGCCCTCGCCGCCGACTTCAGGTGCTTCTCCGACTACACCAAGAAGCGGGCGGCGTAACGGCCGCAAAGCAAGAAGGGCAGCCCACAAGGCTGCCCTTCTTTTGCACGGTTGCGCGTCTTGTGTTGCTTTCGTGTTTTCAGCAACCCACGAAAGACGAAGGCCGCGACGATGCGCGGCCTAAGTGCTTGAATCATATGGCGCCCGAAGTTGGACTCGAACCAACGACCCCCTGATTAACAGTCAAGTGCTCTAACCGGCTGAGCTATTCGGGCGGGGCCGCGTATTGTACGGGCGGGGGCGAAGCCGGGGCAAGTCCGCGCCCTGCCGGCCAAATGGGCGGCTCAATCGGCGCAATAAGCCGAATCTCCCGGCCGGGTGCTGCGCACGCGACCCAGGTTGTTGACCACCACCTGCCCCAGCGCCTCGCCGCTGCGGCACAGGGTTACGGTGATGTTGCTGCCAGCGCTGCGGCCGTCCGGCAGGAATCGGATGCGCGGACGGCCGCGGGTGGAGACGAAACGCAACGACGAGCCCAGCGACGCGCCTTCGTCGCGCAACACGGCGGCGGCGTTGGCCGGCTGTCCGAGGCCGCGCGGATCGCGGAAAACCAGCCAGCCCTTGCTCCAGTCGGCGTCGCCGCGGCAGGCGCCGCGACCGTCGGACGGGCAGACGGTCACCGGCACGCGGCCGCTGACCGCCGCCATCCGCGCCGAGGCGAAGCCCGCGCCGAGCAGGTGCATCGCAGTCTGCGCGCGCTGCTTTTCGACCAGACTGCGGAAGGACGGCAGGCCGAACGCAAGGCCCAGGCTGACGACGGCCATCGCGACGAAGGATTCGACCAGGGTGATGCCGCGCGGGCGGCGAACGGAAACCGAAACGGGTCTGCTGGACATGACGCTCTCCGGAAAGGATTTCGCGCATCCAGCATCGTTCCGCCGACTTGCGGCCGGCATCGGCGGATCCAGCGCAACGCTGTAGGAATTTTCCCGACGCGGCCGTCATCCCGGCCGTCGCTATACTGGCCAGTCCCCCCGCGCGCCACGCCGATGACCGAACGCTTCCAGCTCGTTTCCCCGTACTCGCCGGCCGGCGACCAGCCGCAGGCGATCACGCGCCTGGCCGAGGGCTTCGAAGCCGGCCTAGCGAAGCAGACCCTGCTAGGCGTCACCGGCTCGGGCAAGACCTACACCATCGCCAACGTGGTCGAACAGGTGCAGAAGCCGACCCTGGTCATGGCCCACAACAAGACGCTGGCGGCGCAGTTGTACAGCGAATTCAAGGCGTTCTTCCCGCACAACGCGGTCGAGTACTTCGTCAGCTACTACGACTACTACCAGCCGGAGGCCTACGTGCCGTCCAGCGACACCTTCATCGAGAAGGACAGTTCGATCAACGAACACATCGAGCAGATGCGGCTGGCGGCGACCAAGGCGCTGCTGTCGCGGCGCGACGTGCTTGTGGTCGGCACGGTGTCGGCGATCTACGGCCTGGGCGCGCCGGAGGACTACCTTTCGCTGCGCCTGATCCTGTCGCGCGGCGAACATATCGACCAGCGCGACCTGATCAACCACCTGATCTCGCTGCAATACACCCGCAACGAATACGAGCTGCAGCGCGGCACGTTCCGCGTGCGCGGCGAGACCATCGACGTGCACCCGGCCGAAAGCGACGTCGAGGCGCTGCGCATCGAACTGTTCGACGGCGAAGTCGAGAACCTGTCGCTGTTCGACCCGCTGACCGGCGAGACGCTGAGGAAGATCCCGCGCTACACCGTCTACCCGAAGACCCACTACGCGACCACGCGCGAACGCACGCTGTCGGCCATCGACACGATCAAGATCGAACTGAAGGAGCGGCTGGAGCAGTTGTACGCGGCCAACAAGCTGGTGGAAGCGCAGCGGCTGGCGCAGCGCACCCAGTTCGACCTGGAAATGATGGCCGAGGTCGGCTACTGCAGCGGCATCGAGAACTACTCTCGGCACCTGACCGGCAAGGCGCCGGGCGAGCCGCCGCCGACGCTGTTCGACTACCTGCCGGCGGACGCGCTGCTGGTGGTCGACGAATCGCACGTCACCATCCCGCAGATCGGCGCGATGTACAAGGGCGACCGCTCACGCAAGGAAACGCTGGTGGAATTCGGCTTCCGCCTGCCGTCGGCGCTGGACAACCGCCCGCTGCGCTTCGAGGAGTGGGAGGCGCGCTCGCCGCGCAGCATCTACGTCTCGGCCACGCCGGGGCCGTACGAACTGCGCGAATCCAACGGCGAAGTGGTCGAACTGGTGGTGCGCCCCACCGGCCTGGTCGACCCGGAAGTCGAAATCCGCCCGGTGTCCACCCAGGTCGACGACCTGCTTTCGCAGATCAGCGAGCGCGTGGCGTGGGGCGACCGCGTGCTGGTCACCACGCTGACCAAGCGCATGGCCGAGAACCTGACCGAATACCTCGGCGAACACGACGTCAAGGTGCGCTACCTGCACAGCGACGTGGAGACGTTGGAACGCGTGGAGATCATCCGCGACCTGCGCCTGGGCAAGTTCGACGTGCTGGTCGGCATCAACCTGCTGCGCGAAGGCCTGGACATGCCGGAGGTGTCGCTGGTGGCGATCCTGGACGCCGACAAGGAAGGCTTCCTGCGTTCGAGCGGCTCGCTGATCCAGACCATCGGCCGCGCCGCGCGCAACGTGCGCGGCAAGGCGATCCTGTACGCGGACCGCATGACCAGGTCGATGCAGGCGGCGATCGACGAGACCGGCCGCCGCCGCGAGAAGCAGATCGAATACAACCTCGAGCACGGCATCGAACCCAGGTCGGTGGCCAAGCCCATCGTCGACATCCTGGAAGGCGCGCGCAGCGACGCCACCGCCGAGAAGAGCCGCGGCAAGACCCGCCGCGTCGCCGAGGAACGCGCCGACTACGCGGCGCTGTCACCGGAGAAGCTCGCCGCCAAGCTACGCGAACTGGAGCAGCGCATGTACCAGCACGCGCGCGACCTGGAGTTCGAGGACGCTGCGCGCCTGCGCGACGATATCCAGCGCCTCAAGAGCGCCAGCCTGGCGCTGTAGCAGGCCACATGGCGCGACCGGCGTTCCGCCCGGTACGGATCCGCGCGGAGCGCCGGATGCGTCGCCGACCGGAGTCCTCAGGCGCCCTGCCCTCACATCCGGCGCCAGCCCTCCAGCGCGGTCAGCACCGCCATCGCGATCAACAGCCCGCCGACGCCGCGCGCGAGCAACGCATCCGCGCCCGGCCGGGTGCGCAGCCAGTTCCGCAAACGGTCGCCGCCGAGCGCCATTCCGCCGTACACGGTCGCCTGCGCCACGGCGACGATCAGCCAGAGCATCAGCGCCTGGACCCACAGCGGACCGTATTCCGGCCGCAGGAACTGCGGGAACACCGCCAGCATGAACAGATAGGCCTTGGGGTTGAGCAGGCTGGTGGCCATGCCGCGCCGGAAGGTCGCCGCCTGCGTGCGCATCGCCTGCGCCGGGGTGTCCGCGGACGCCGCGCGGCTGCGCAGCAGCGACAGGCCGATCCAGGCGATGTACGCGGCCCCGGCCAGCAGCAGGCCGTTGAAGGCGGCCGGCCACAGCCGCAGCACCGCCATGATCCCGAGCGCACCCATCAGCACGTGCACGGCGCCGCCGGCGACCACGCCCGCGACCGCGGCCATGCCGTGGCGACGGCCGCCGACCAGCGCGCTCGCCATCACGCAGGCCATGTCCAGGCCGGGCAGCAGCACGATGCCGAACGCCATCGCCGCGAACAGCCACAGGTGCGCCGCGTGGCTCACGCCGCCGGACTCCGGAAATCGGGCAGGCGCGAACGCGCGGTCGGCGCGAGCCGCAGCGCGTCGGGACGGCGCGGCGCATGGCGCGACAGTTCGCCCTCGAACCGCCGCCATTGCGGCGACGCCGCGAGGATCGCGCGGGCGCGCCGCTGCGATTCGTCGTCGCGGAACTGCGCGAACCACGCCAGCACCCATTCGCCCTCGCGCACCGGCAGCCGCGGGAATGCGTTCGGCGCCGGTTCGGTGACCAGCACGGCGAGCAATTGCGCGCCCGCCGCCTCCAGCACCGGGCGAACCGCATCGAATGCGTCCAGTTGCGCCTGCGTCGCGGCGCGGTCGAGGTAATGGATGCGCGCTTCGATCCGTCCCGGCGCCGCCCGCACCGCAGCGCGCGGCGGCGGACCCGCGGGCGCATCAAGGCCGCCGCCGGCCCGAGCCGGCCGCAGCAACAACACGTTGTCCGAATCGACCATCGCCGCGTTGGCCACATCGCGATGCGCGCGCCAGACCGGGCCGTCGTAGAAGCGCCGCAGCGCTTCGGTGCGTTCCGGCAAGCCGGCGAAGCCGCGCAGCCAGACGAAGCGGTCGGGGTCGTCGAGATCGCGGAAGGTGCCGAGCACGCTCATGCCGGCCTCTTCCTGGCTTTCGACGAATTCGCGCTCGAACAGGTCGATCAGCACGTCGCGCTTGAACGGGTGCAGGGTGTACTGGCGCAGTTCCAGCACGGCGGTTCGGGCATCCGGCATCGGCATTCGCCTCCCAGGGAATCGCCGGCGATGCTGGCGCATAATCAGGTCGTATTCCGCCCTGATTCGATGCGACGATTGCGTCATGGAACGTCCCGCCACCCGGCTGCTCGCCGTGCTCGAACTGCTGCAGGCGCACGGCCGCCTGCCCGGCAGCGCGCTGGCGGAAAAGGTCGGCATCGATGTCCGCACCCTGCGCCGCTACATCGCCGCGCTGGAGGAGATCGGCATTCCGGTCGTGGCCGAGCGCGGGCGCTACGGCGGCTACGCGCTGGCCGCCGGGTTCAAGCTGCCGCCGATGATGTTCACCGACGACGAGGCGCTGGCGATCTCGCTGGGCCTGCTCGCCGCGCGGCAACTGGGGCTGTCCGAGGCCGCGCCGGCGACCGCCAGCGCACAGGCCAAGCTGGAACGGGCGATGCCGGCTGCACTGCGCCGCCGCCTGCGCGCGATCGATGAAACCGTGACCCTGGACCTGACCCGCGACGCCGCCATCGCCGGCGACAGCGAGGCGTTGCGCATGCTCAGCGCCGCCGCGCAGTCGCGCCAGCGCGTGCGCCTGCGCTACCGCTCGGCGCAGGGCGAGGACAGCGAGCGGGAATTCGATCCCTACGGCCTGGCTTGGCGCGGCGGCCGCTGGTACTCCGTCGGCCACTGCCGCCTGCGTGGCGGCGTGCGTTCGTTCCGCCTCGACCGCGTGCTCGACGCGACGCCGCTGCCGGCCAGCTTCGGCCGCCCGGAACGCTTCGATGCGCTCGCCCAGCTGGGGCATTCGCTGGCGACGCTGCCCAGGAAGCATGCGATCGAGGTCCGCTTCGCCGCCGACCTCGCCACCGCGCGCCGCGCCCTGTTCGAGGCCATCGGCGTGTTCGAGCCCGACGGCGACGGCGCCCTGCTTTCGGCGCAGGCGGACGACCTGGACTGGTTCGCGCGCGAATTGTCGCGGCTGCCGTTCGATTTCGAGATCCGCCGGCCCGCGTCGCTGCGCGATGCGCTGCGCGCGCAGGCGCGGCGGTTGGCGCGGCTGGCCGGCGATTGAACCCGGCCCGCCATGCGAACCCGCAATGCCGGCGATCGCGACGCCGGCCCGCTCCTGCGCATCGCGAATGCCGGATCGAACGGGATCGATCCCGGTCCCTCTCCGCCGGACACGAAAAACCCGGCGCGATGGCCGGGCTTCTTGTCGCGTCTTCGATTCGGCCAGTGGTGGGCGGTACAGGGTTCGAACCTGTGACCCCTACCATGTCAAGGTAGTGCTCTACCGCTGAGCTAACCGCCCGGGGTCACTGGATCCGAATCGAGCGAGCCGCGCATTCTACCCGCGGGGCAGGCAACGGACAAGCCGGGATTTCCGGCCCACCCCGGCTCCCGGCGGCCGCGCGCCTGACCAGCGGGCGCATTCCATGCACAATGCCCGGATGATGCGCGCGCGCCCCATCTCCGCCCTGACCATCGCCGGCTCCGATTCCGGCGGCGGCGCCGGCATCCAGGCCGACCTCAAGACCTTCGCCGCACACGGCGTGCACGGGCTTTCCGCCATCGCCGCGCTGACCGCGCAGCACACCCGCGAGGTGACCGCGGTGCAGGTGCCGCCGGTGGATTTCCTGCACGCGCAGATCGACGCCTGCTTCGACGATTTCGACATCGGTGCGGTCAAGCTGGGCATGCTGGCCAACGCGCGGGTGATCGACGCGGTCGCCAACGCGCTGGAAACGCACAGGCCGCCCTTCGTGGTGCTGGACCCGGTGATGGTCGCCACTTCCGGCGCGAAGCTGCTGGAGGACGACGCCCTGCACGCCCTGCGCACGCGGCTGCTGCCGCTGGCCGACATCGTCACGCCGAACATCCCCGAGGCCGAATTGCTGCTGGGCCACGCCATCGCCGACGCCGCCCAGGCCGAATCGGCCCTGGTGGAACTGGTCGACGACTGCAACGCGAATGCCGTGCTGCTGAAAGGCGGCCACCTGCCCGGCGATGGCCCGGTGATCGACCGCTATTGGGACGGCGACCGCGTCATGCAGATCGGCCATGATCGGCTCGACGTCGACGCCCACGGCACCGGCTGCACGCTGGCGTCGGCGATCGCCGCGAATCTGGCCCGCGGCGACGAATTGCCCGACGCCTGCGTGGCCGCCACCGACTACATCCACCGCGCGCTGCGCCTCGGCTATCGGCCGGGCCGCGGCGAGGTGCTGGTGCTCGACCACTTCGGCGCCGCCGCGATCCGATGACCACGCAGACTGTCGAAATCTCGCTGACCGCCGAAGACGGCCATGCGTGGACGCTGATCGCGGTCGTCCCCGAACGGCCGCGCGCCGCGCTGCTGTGGCTGCCGGCGCTGGGCGTCGCGGCGAAGCACTACCTCGCCTTCGCCGAAAAGCTCGCCGAGCGCGGCGTCGCCGTGTACCTGCACGAATGGCGCGGCATCGGCAGCAGCAACCTGCGCCCCGACCGCGAGCACGACTGGGGCTATCGCGAAGTGCTGATGCTGGATCTGCCGCGCAGCCGCGAGGCCTTGCGGCAGGCGCAGCCCGGCGTCCCGCACCGGATCGGCGGGCACAGCCTGGGCGGGCAACTGGCCGCTTGCTTCGCGGCGCTGGAACCCGGCGCGTTCCAACAACTGTGGCTGGTCGCCAGCGGCACGCCGTACTGGAAGACCTTTCCGGCGCCGCTGCGCTGGCTGCTGCCGCTGCTGTACCGGTTCCTGCCGTGGCTGGCGCAGCGGCGCGGCCGCCTCAACGGCCGCCGCCTGCGCTTCGGCGGCATGGAAGCGCGCAGCCTGATCCGCGACTGGGCGCGGGTCGGCCTGAGCGGGATCTATCGCGCCGCCGGCATGGAAGACGTCGACCTGGAAGCGGCGCTGTCGCAACTGGCCATCCCGACCCATAGCGTGCTGCTGGCGAAGGACCGGCTGGCACCGCGCGGTTCGCTGCGCGGCCTGGCGTCGAAGCTGTCCCCGGCGCAGTCGAAGACCATCACCCTCGATGCGCGGCAGCTCGGCACGCCGGCCGACCATTTCGCGTGGATGCAGCGACCCGACAGCGTGGTCGATTGCCTGCTGGAGTGAGGCGGCCGCGCCCTGCCCGCCTATGCCGCCTGCGACGGCTCGCGGTAGCCGTCCGGGTTGCTCGATTGCCAGCACCAGGCGTCGCGGCACATCGCATCCACGTCCAGTTGCGCCTTCCAGCCCAGCAGGCGTTGCGCCAGCGACGGGTCGGCGTAGACCTCGGCGACGTCGCCGGGACGGCGGGCGACGATTTCGTACGGGACGTCGCGGCCCGAGGCCCTGGCGAACGCCTGCACCAGTTCCAGCACGCTGACGCCGCGGCCGGTGCCGAGGTTCAACGTCGCGCTCTGATCCTCGCGGACCAGGAAATCCAGCGCATCGGCGTGCGCGCGGGCCAGGTCCATCACGTGGATGTAGTCGCGCACGCCGGTGCCATCGGGCGTCGGCCAGTCGCCGCCGAAGACGTTGAGTTTCCCGCGCTTGCCCACCGCAACCTGGCAGATGTACGGCATCAGGTTGTTGGGGATGCCGGCCGGATCCTCGCCGATCAGCCCCGACGAGTGCGCGCCGACCGGGTTGAAGTAGCGCAGGTTGGCGACGCGGAAGTCCGGCGCGGACGCGCACAGGTCCTCGATCAACTGCTCCATCACCAGCTTGGTGCGGCCGTAGGGATTGGTGGTGCGCAGCGGCGCGTCCTCGCGCACCGGCACGCTGTCCGGGTCGCCGTAGACGGTGGCCGAGGAACTGAACACCAGCCGGCGCACGCCGGAGGCGCGCATCGCCTGCAGCAGGTGGATGGTGCCGGAGATGTTGTTGTCGAAGTAGTCCAGCGGGCGCTCGCAGGATTCGCCGACCGCCTTCAGCGCGGCGAAGTGGACCACCGCGTCGTAGCCGCGCTGCGCGAACAGCGCCGCGACCGCCGCCTTGTCGCGCACGTCGAGCCGGTGGCAGGCGACCTCGCGGCCGACGATCCGCTGCAGCCGCGGCAGCACCTGCGGCGAGCTGTTGCTGAAGTTGTCGGCGATCTCGACTTCATGGCCGCGCCCGGCCAGTTCCACGAAGGTGTGCGCGCCGATGTAGCCGGCTCCGCCGCATAGCAATATCCGCATCCTGACCTCGATGGCGATTCCGTTACGACGGCCGCGGACGTTCCGCGGCCCAATGGATAGGTTACGGCAAACCCGCTCGCCGCCGGTCATGGTGCCGTCCGCGCGAGTAGAATTGCGCGATCGCGCGTTCGTCATTCCCCGAACGCCCGCACTGGATTGACGAGGAGCCTGCCCGATGTCCGCGACCGGGTTCGACCGCCGCCGCTGGCTGGAAATGTTCGAGCCCAAGCTGCTGACCGTGCTGCGCGAGGGCTACCACTTCGCCGACTTCCGCCGCGATCTGGTCGCCGGCCTGACCGTCGCCGTGGTCGCCCTGCCCTTGTCGATGGCGCTGGCGATCGCCAGCGGCACCACCCCGGAAAAGGGGCTGCACACCGCGATCATCGCCGGCTTCCTGATCTCCGCATTGAGCGGTTCGCGCGTGCAGATCGGCGGGCCGACCGCGGCGTTCATCCCGGTGGTGTTCGTGGTGATCGAGAAGTTCGGCTACGGCGGCCTGATCCTGTGCACCCTGCTGGCCGGGCTGATGCTGATCGCCGCCGGACTGCTGCGGCTGGGCACGCTGATGAAGTACATGCCGCAGCCGGTGATCACCGGCTTCACCGCCGGCATCGCGGTCGGGATCTTCTCCAGCCAGGTCAAGGACATGCTGGGCCTGCGGATGGGCGCGGTGCCGGCCGAGTTCTTCGCGCGCTGGAAGGCCTTCGCCCAGCACCTGGGCAGCGCGCAGCCGGTCGCGATCGCGATGACCGTGCTCGGGCTGGCGGTGATCGTGGGCCTGCGCCGCTGGAAGCCGAACTGGCCGGGGTTCCTGATCGCGCTGCTGGTGTGCACGCTGGTGTGCGTCGGCTTCGCACTGCCGGCCGAGACCATCGGCAGCCGCTTCGGCGCGCTGCCGTCGGCCCTGCCGGACTTCGACTTCCCGCACATTCCGTTCGAACGCACGCTGGAACTGCTGCCCAGTTCGTTCACCATCGCCTTCCTCGCCGGGGTCGAGTCGCTGCTGTCGGCGGTGGTCGCCGACGGCATGACCGGCGGCCGCCATCGCTCCAACGGCGAACTGGTCGCGCAGGGCGTGGCCAACATCGGTTCGGCGCTGTTCGGCGGCCTGCCCGCCACCGGCGCGATCGCGCGCACGGCGACCAACATTCGCTCCGGCGGGCGCACGCCGGTGGCCGGCATGCTGCACGCCGGCTTCCTGCTGGCGTTCATGCTGCTGCTGGCGCCGCTGATGCGCTACGTGCCGCTGGCCGCGCTGGCCGCGGTGCTGCTGGTGGTGGCCTGGAACATGAGCGAGGTCGAGAACTTCCGCAACACCCTGTCGGCGCCGAAGGGCGACCGGCTGGTGCTACTGCTGACCTTCCTGCTGACCGTGTTCTTCGACCTGACCGTGGCGATCGAGGCCGGCATCGTGGTCGCGGCCTTCGTCTTCATGTTCCGCATGGCCGAGGCGGTGGAGATCGACTCCGGCGTGCGCACGATCGACGACGACCCCGGATCGAGTCCGGGGCAGGCTCTGCAGCACGACGACCCGGCGCGCACCGCCGAAGACGACCAGCGCGCGCGGTTGCCCAAGGGCGTCGAGGCCTACCGGATCAGCGGGCCGCTGTTCTTCGGCGCCGCCAACCGGCTGGACAGCCTGCTCGACCAGTTCTTCGAGCCGCCGAAGGTGTTCATCCTGCGCATGCGGCTGGTGCCGATCATCGACGCCAGCGGCGTGCACGCGCTGAAGAAGCTGGCCGAACGCTGCCAGCGCAAGGGCATCGTGCTGATCGTCTCCGGCCTGCAGGCGCAGCCGAACCGCGTGATCGCCGACATGCAGCTTTCGCAACACGTGGGCGGGATCCGCTTCGCCTCCGACTTCGACCACGCCGTGCGGCTGGCCCGCGCCATCGTCGGGCCAGGGCGCGGCGGATAGAGCGCGCGCGTCATGCATTTCGACGCGCATCCAATCGCCTCCGCAGCGGTCCCCAGGACCGCGGACCATCCGCGATCGGGCGGGGTTTGCGCCACCCGAATCACAGTTGCATGGCTCCTGTCCTGTTTCGGACCGATTGGCCGTTCTTCGGCTTGCGCCCGCTAAACTGCGCGGACGACGGCTTCCACAACAGGGGATGATGTTTCGATGAATGTTGCCGCTTTGCCCGATCCCGGCCAGGTCCGGATCGCCGTGATCGGTTTGGGCTACGTCGGCCTGCCGCTGGCCGTCGCCTTCGGTCGGCGCTATCCGACCCTGGGCTTCGACATCAACGGCCAGCGCGTCGGCGAACTGCGCAGCGGCCACGACCACACCCTGGAAGTTTCCGCGGACGAACTGCGCAAAGCCTCGCAACTGCAGTTCAGCGACGATGCGGAAGCGCTGAAGGGCTGCAACGTCTTCATCGTGACCGTGCCGACGCCGATCGACGAATACAAGCGCCCCGACCTGCGCCCGCTGGAATCGGCCAGCCGCACCGTCGGCAAGGCGATCTCGCGCGGCGGCGTGGCGATCTACGAGTCCACCGTGTACCCCGGCGCCACCGAGGAAACCTGCGTCCCGATCATCGAGCGCGAGTCCGGGCTGAAGTTCAACCAGGACTTCTTCGCCGGCTACAGCCCCGAGCGGATCAACCCCGGCGACAAGGAACACCGGCTCGAAACCATCCTGAAGGTGACCTCCGGCTCGACGCCGGAGACCGCCGACTTCGTCGACACGCTGTACCGCAGCGTGATCACCGCCGGCACCCACAAGGCTTCCAGCATCCGCGTGGCGGAAGCGGCCAAGGTCATCGAGAACACCCAGCGCGACGTCAACATCGCCCTGATCAACGAACTGGCGCTGATCTTCCACCGCCTCGGCATCGACACCCACGAGGTGCTGGAAGCCGCGGGCACCAAGTGGAACTTCCTGCCGTTCCGGCCCGGCCTGGTCGGCGGCCACTGCATCGGCGTGGACCCGTACTACCTGACCCACAAGGCGCAGCAGATCGGCTACCACCCTGACGTGATCCTGGCCGGGCGCCGCATCAACGACGGCATGGGCAGCCACGTCGCCCGCCGGGTGGCCAAGCTGATGGCCCAGCGCAACCTGCCGGTGGCCGGCGCGAACGTGCTGCTGCTGGGACTGGCGTTCAAGGAGAACTGCCCCGACCTGCGCAACACCCGGGTCGTCGACATCATCGCCGAGCTGCGCAGCTACAACGCCAATGTGGACGTGCATGACCCGTGGGTCGACGCCGGCGAGGCGAAGCACGAATACGGCCTGGATCTGGTGGGCGAACCGGCGCCCGACCGCTACGACGCCATCGTGCTGGCGGTCTCGCACCGCCAGTTCGTCGAGTTGGGCGCCGACGGCATCCGCCGGCTCGGCAAGCCCGGCGCGGTGGTGTTCGACGTCAAGCGCGCGCTGCCGCGCGCCGAAGTCGACGACTGCCTGTAAGCGCACGCGGCGCCCGAGGCCCGGCCGGAAGCGAAAGTACCGATGCGGATCGCCTACCTGATCATCGCGCACGCGCAGCCGCGCCAGGTGGCCGCGCTGATAGAGGCGCTGGACGGCGACCACGCCCGCTTCTTCATCCATGTGGACGCCAAAGCCGACCTGGCCCGGTTCCGGCAGGCCATCGGGTCGCCGCGCGCGGTATTCATCGAACTGCGCCTGCCGGTCTACTGGGGCGGCTGGAACATCGTCCAGGCGACGCTGAACCTGATCCGCTGCGCACGCGCGGACGGCGCGGCGTTCGACTATTACCAACTGCTCAGCGACAGTTGTTTCCCGCTCAAATCCAATCAGGCCATCCTCGCCAGGCTGTCGGCTTCCACCAACAGCTACCTGAGCATCGACGAAGAAGTGACGCCCGCCAGCCCCTTCCACTGGTGGATCGCCCAATACCACGCCAACGGCCGCCCCGGCGTGCGCGCGCTGGAACGCCACCTTCCCTACAACCTGGCCCGCCGTGCCGTGTCCCGGCTGCTGCCGCGCAGGGTTCCCGGCGGCATGCGCGTCTACAAGGGCGGCCAGTGGTGGTGCCTGCATCGCGATTGCGTCGACTACGTGATGGATCTCATCGCGCGGTCGCCGGGAACCGTGCGCTTCTTCAAGCGCGTCCGCATCCCCGACGAACTTTTCTTCCACACCTTGATCGGCAACTCGCCGTTCGCCGCCCGCCTGTCGCCCGGCTTCGATCGCAACGGCCTGACCGGCAACCACTTCATCGCATGGCACGACCAGAAGCCGGTGGTGCTGACGGAAGCGCACTACGCCGAAATGCTGGCATCGCCGGCCCCATTCGCGAGAAAATTCATCGAAGGTCGCTTCCGACCGCGTCGTGGCGATGCTCGGGCGCGCGATCGCGGCGCCCGGCGGCGCCGGCACAGAGGCCAACAACGGAGAAACATGATGCGCGTACTGGTCACCGGCGCCGCCGGCTTCATCGGCTCACACCTGAGTCACCGCCTGCTCGAGCGCGGCGACGAGGTGCTCGGCTACGACAACCTGAACGATTATTACGACCCGAGGCTGAAACAGGCACGGCTGGACCGGCTGCTGCCGCAAGCGGGCTTCGGCTTCGTCAAGGCCTCGCTGGAGGACCGGGCGGCGCTGGAAGCGGCATTCGACAGCTTCAAGCCGCAACGGGTGGTCAACCTGGCCGCGCAGGCGGGGGTGCGCTATTCGCTGGAAAATCCGCACGCCTATATCGACAGCAACATCGTCGGTTTCCTGAACATCCTCGAGGCCTGCCGCCACCGCGGCGTCGAGCACTTGGTCTACGCCTCGTCCAGTTCGGTCTACGGCGCCAACCGCAAGCTGCCGTTCGCGGTCGAGGACAACGTCGACCATCCGGTCAGCCTGTACGCGGCCAGCAAGAAGGCCAACGAGCTGATGGCGCACACCTACAGCCACCTGTTCGGGCTGCCGACCACCGGCCTGCGCTTCTTCACCGTCTACGGTCCCTGGGGCCGTCCGGACATGGCGCTGTTCCTGTTCACGAAGAACATCCTCGAAGGCCGGCCGATCGACGTGTTCAACCACGGCCACCACAGCCGCGACTTCACCTATGTCGACGACATCGTCGAAGGGGTGATCCGCACGCTGGACCGCGTGCCCGGCCCCGACCCGGCCTACGATCCGTTGAATCCCACGCCGGCCAGCTCCAGCGCGCCGTACCGGGTCTACAACATCGGCAACCACCGGCCGGTGCAACTGCTGCGCTACATCGAGGTGCTAGAGGAGTGCCTGGGCCGCAAGGCGCAGATGAACCTACTGCCGATGCAGCCCGGCGACGTGCCCGACACCGAAGCCGACGTGGCCGCCTTGCAACGAGACACGGGCTACTCTCCGGAGACTCCGATCGAAACCGGCATACGCCGTTTCGTGGACTGGTATCGTTCGTTCTACTCGGCGTGACGGCGATGCGCCCCTCGGCGGGCGCGTGTTGATCGGTTGTCCGGTTTCCGGCGTACGGCGCGTTATCATGGAAAATTCCGAATTCTCAGGGGAATTCTTCCGATGAACCGCTTTCTCACCGGCCTGCTGATCGCTTCGCTGGGCCTCGCGCTGTCCGCCTGCGCCGGCTCCTCGGGCTTGAGCAAGGCGCCGCCGCCGGCACAGGACGTCGTCGCCGTCGACGCCTACCACATCGGCGTCGATGACATCGTCCAGGTCACCGTCTGGCGCAATCCCGAACTGGGCATCACCGCGCCGGTGCGCCCCGACGGCAAGATCTCGGTCCCGCTGGTGGGCGACGTGGCGGCCGGCGGCCACACCCCTGAGGAAGTGGCGAAGGACATCCAGGACAAGCTTTCCGCCTTCGTGCGCGACCCCCAGGTCGCGGTGATCCTGACCGACCTGCGCAGCCATGAATACCTGTCGCGCGTACGCGTCACCGGTGCCGTGCGCCAGCCGATCTCCATTCCCTACCGGCCGGGCATGACCGTGCTCGATGCCGTGCTGGCCGCCGGCGGCCTCACCGAGTTCGCCGCGCCCGACAGGTCCAGCCTGTACCGCAAGAACGAAGACGCGACCACGGCGAGCTACCAGGTACGCCTGGACCGCATCCTCAATCGCGGCGACCTGAGCACCAACTTCACTGTCGCCCCCGGCGACGTCATCACCGTTCCGGAACGCGTCCTGTGAACCAAGCCGCCGTCTGGACCCCGCCCGAAGAGCAGGCGTCCATCTATACCCAGATCTCGCTGATGGGGAAGGAATTCCTCCGCCATCCGGTGTTTCTCGCCAGCGTGTTCGCCGCGGTCGCCCTGCTTGCCCTGGTGGTCGGCCTGCTGCTGCCGAAGAAATACTACGCCTCGACCACGATCCTGGTCGAAGACCGCAACATCATCGCGCCGCTGATGGAAGGGCGCGCGGTCCCGACCGGCGTGGCCGACCGCGCCAGCATCGCCAAGCAGGTCGCCTTCAGCCGCAAGGTGATGGATCAGATCCTGGCCGTCGGCGGCTGGATGGACGACCACCCCACGCCGGTGGAGCAGGACAAGCTCATCGAGCGGATCGTCAACCGCACCCAGATCACCAATCCGCGCGAGAACCTGATCCAGGTCGAATACACCGATTCCGACCCGAAACGCGCCTATCTGGTGACCAAACGCTTCGGCGACCTGATCATTCAGGAAAGCCTGTCCACCAAGGAACGCGAAAGCAAGGACGCCTACGAATTCATCGACTCCCAGGTCGAGCAATACCACGCCAAGCTGACCCAGGCGGAAGCCGAACTCGAGAAGTTCCGCACCTCGTCGCCGGACGCCCGCCCCGGCATCGACGCCGACGTCAACGCACGCATCGGCGAATTGCGCCGCGTGGTCGAAACCGGGCGCATGGAACTGATCGACCTGCAATCGCAGGAGGCGGCCCTGCACTCGCAACTTTCCGGCGAAAGCGAAATCACCCTGGTGCAGACCCGCGCCGGCCAGTTGCGCGCGCGCATGGCCGAATTGCAGTCGCAGCGCGACCAGTTGCTGCTGACCTACACCGAACGGCACCCCGACGTGGTGCGCGTCCAGCACCAGATCAACGACCTGCAGGAAGAACTGCGCCAGGAAGAAAGCCGGCAGCGCCTGCGCGCGAGCGCCAGCGACACTCCTACCACCCTCGACGGCAGCGCGTCCTTCAATCCGCTGTACGGCGAACTGAAGAGCAAGCTGTCGGAGGCCAATCGCCGCACTGCGTCCACCGCCGCACGCATCGCCACCGCCGAGCAGATGCTGAACGGCGAACTGGATCGCAGTTCGCGGATCGCCGCCTCGGAGAGCCGGCTCGCCGAACTCACGCGGGACTACGAAGTCAACCGCGACCTGTATCAGGACCTGTTGAAGCGCCGCGAGAACGCGCGCGTGTCGATGAACCTCGATGCGGAGGGACGCGGCCTCAGCTTCCGCATCCAGGAGCCGGCGGCCATGCCGCTCCGGCCCAGCGGCCTGCGGGTGATGCACGTCGCCGGTTCCGGCGTCCTCGCGGCCCTGATCGCCCCGCTGGCGCTGCTGTTCGGCCTGGTCAAACTGGACCCGCGCGTGCGCTCGCCGCTGCGGATCGAGCACGACGCCTCCCTGCCCGTCCTGGGCGTCGTTCCCACGTACGTGACGACGCAGCGCCGCAAGCTCATCCTCAAGCGCCTGACGGTGGCCGCCATGCTGTTCCTGTCCGTACCCGTGATTTATGGCGTGGTCTATCTCTTCAAGTTGGCGGATTTGCTATGAGCGGCGTGACCACTCCCATCGAAAAATCGGAAAGTGCGGGCCGCGGCGCGTTGTCGCGCGACGTCGCCAAGTCCGCCGGCACGCAGCTCGTGCCCAAGCAGCTCGAGGACCGCGCGACCATCTACCGCGGCGGGAAGGCACGCCGCGAAGTGGATGCGTTCCGCGAGATCCGCACGCGCCTGCTCGCCGCCGCCGAGGGCAACTTCGTGACCCTCGTCGCGCCGGTCAGCCGCGGCAGCGGTGGCAGCTTCGTCGCCCGCAACCTGGCCGCCTCGATGTCATTCGACGAAACGCGCAGCGCGCTGCTGGTCGACTGCGACCTGCGCTATCCGTCCCAGAACGTCACCATGCGGCTGACGACCGACGCCGGCGGCCTCACCGACTACCTGGACGGCCAGCGGTCCGAAGTCGGCGACGTCATCTACGAAACCGGCGTGCCCGGCCTGCGCCTGCTTCCGGCGGGGGCCACGCGCGAGATCGGAACGGAATATTTCTCCTCATCGCGAATGCGGCTGCTGGTCGACACGCTGCGCAGCCAGTATCCGCACTGCCACCTGTTCCTCGACGGACCGCCCGTTCAGGGTTCGCCGGACGCGCGCATCCTGGCGGAACTGGCCGACGTCGTCATCCTCGTCGCCGGCTACGCGAAGGACACTCCCGCCACCATCGCCCAGGCTGCGTCCAACTTCCCCCCGGAGAAATTCGCGGGCGTGGTGTTCAACGAAGGAGTCTGAACATGGCAATGGCGCGTGCACTCGTCCGGACGTCCGACCGCGCCCCACACCGTCGGCATGACCGCCTTCGCCGCAGCGCCCTGAGCGCCGCACTCGTGGCCTGTCTGCCGCTTGCCGCCCAGGCGGCGACCCGCCTGGACTACCAGGCCGGCATCTCCTACCTGCACAGCAACAACATCACCCTGAGCGACACCGACAGGATCAGCGAGAACGTGCTGATGCCGAGCCTCGATTTCACGATGCGGCAGGATGGCTCCGCCGTGCAGATGTCGGTGGACGGCAGCCTGCAATATCTGATGTTCGAAAACGATCTGTTCAAGGACAATCTGCGCGGCGACCTCAACGGCCGCCTGAACTGGGTGATCTCGCCGGAACGCATGCACTGGGTGGTCGAGGATTACCTCAGCGAACAGCCGGTCAGCACGCTCAGCGGGTACTCCCTGACCAACCAGCAGCGCGTCAACGTCTTCGTCACCGGCCCCAGCTTTTTCGCCCGGCTGTCGCCCACGACGCTGGCGCAGGCCGACCTGCGCTATTCCGATACCTATGCCGAGGACATCGCCGCCTTCGACGGCGACCGCTACAACGGCGCCGTGCGCGTGATCCGCGAACTGACCCCGAACCAGAAATTCTCCTTCAACGCCGAAGCCACCCGGGTGAGGTACGAAGGTGCCACGGCCTCGTTCGACTACGACCGCGAGGACGCCTACGTCGGCTACGAAGCCAAGTCCTCGGCGCTCGACCTCAGCCTGCAGGCCGGCTATACCCGCGTGGAACCGAAAGGGGACGGCGACCGCAAGTCCGATCCCCTGCTCCGCGCCGAAGCGACCTGGCAGGCGACGCCACGCAGCACCGTGCACGTTCGCGCCAGCCACGAATACGCGGACACCACCCAAACCCTCATCGCCGACGCCATCGTGCCGGGCGCACCCGGCGTGACCGCCCCCAATCCCAACGGCCCGCTGATGCAGGTCGGCCCCGACGCATTCCGCCAGACCCGTTTCGACGGCGACTACACCTACGACAGCGAACGCGTGCGTTTCGCCGTGCAGCCCTATTACGCGCGGGTGCACTACTTCAACGGCGTGGACATGGATCAGGACATCCACGGGGCGCTGGCGTCGCTGGACTACACCCTGCGCCCCGGCTGGCGCATGACCGCAGTCGTCTCCGACCAGCGCAGGGAACTCAACAGCCTGGACCGCAAAGACACCGATCGCAGCGCCGGCCTCGCGCTGGGCCGCGACTTCTCGCGGCACTGGATCGGTCGCGTAGAAATCCAGCGACGGGAAAGAAACAGCTCGGAACCCGGGCAAAGTTATTCAGAGAATGCAGTCATCATCTCCTTCCATTACCGCCGCTGAAACTTGCCCGGAGCCGGACGCGACGACGGACCGGATCCGGCTGCTTATCCTCACGGACACGCCCGTACTGATGAGCGGGGGGAGCGAACGCTTCCTGCGGAATCTGGTCCGGCTGTTGCCCGCCGACCGATACCGGATCACCATCGTCCAGCTGACCGATGCCGGCATGCACGATCGCGGCCATTACTCGCTGCGGAGCCTGGAGCACGTCGAGCTTCTGGCGCTGCACGTGGACGCGGTGTACGGGCGTCGCGGATGGCGTGCGTACAAGGCGCTCCGGGACCTGCTCAAGAGCGAACGTTTCGACGTCATCCAGTCGCAGCACGCCAAATCGGACCTGCTCAATGCGCTGCTGCCGCTGCCGGCGGGTTCGGTGCGGATATCCAGCCGTCGCGACATGGGGTTCAACAAGTCCCCGCGCATGCGCCTGGCATCGCGTTTTCTCAACCACCGGTATGCCTGCGTGGTCGCGCCGGCCAATCCGATCCTGGACGGCCTGGTGGAAAGCGAAGGACTGAGCCGGGACCGCATGCTGTGCATCCCCAACGGCGTGGATACGGAGCTTTTCTCGCCGCCCTCGGCGAAAGAGCGGAGCCGGGCACGGCAGCGTCTTGGCATCGCCGACGAAACCGTCGCCATCGGCTGCCTGGCCAGCCTGACCCCGGTCAAGCGCCACGTCGACCTGCTGGAGGCGTTCGCGATGGTGCGCGCCAAGGCCCCCGACACCCAACTGCTGCTGATCGGCGAGGGCCCGTTGCGCGAAGCCATCGTGGCGCAGGCGCAAGGGCTGGGGCTGGGGGAATCGATCCGCCTGCTCGGCGCCGTGTCCGACGTACGCAGCGCGGCGGCCGCACTGGACATCTCGGTACTGTCGTCCTCGACCGAGGGCATGTCCAATGCGATCCTCGAGTCCATGTCCTGCGGCCTGCCGGTGGTCGCCACCGCGGTCGGCGGCAATCCCGACCTGGTCGAAGACGGCGTCAACGGCCTGCTGGCGCCGGCGCATGCACCCGAGGCATTGGCGCAATGCCTGCTCCGCCTGGTCGAATCCGGCGAACTGCGCCTTCGCTTCGGCCAGGCCGGTCGCCACCAGATCGAACGCGCCTATTCGCTGGACGGCATGGCGGCCTCGTTCGATCGACTCTACCGCCGCCTGCTCGCCCCCCGCGCCCTCCCTACATGAACATCCTCCATATCCGCTCCAGTTCCGGCATCTACGGCGCCGAGAACATGATCCTGACGCTGCTGTCCGGCCTGCAGAACATGGGAGTCGGTGCGGAACTGCTCTGCATACAGAACTATCTGCACCAGGCCCAGGATCTCTACGCCGCGGCCCAGGGAATGGGCCTGCACGTCGCCCTGCTGCCCTGCGCGCGCCGCTTCGACCTGCTGACGCTGCGATCCCTGTCGTCGTGGCTCGCCCGCAATCCGGATGCCATCATCCACACGCACGACTACAAAAGCCTGTTCTACGCGCTCCTGGCCAGGGACCGCAGCCGGAATCCCGTGATCGCCACCAGCCATGGACACTTCGCGAGCAGCCTGAAGCAGCGCCTGTACAACCGGCTGGAAGTGACGATGATGCGCCGCGCGAACCGCGTCCTGATCGTTTCCGAGGCAATGCGCCCCGAACTGACCGCCAGGGGCATCCCGGACGGGAGAATCGCCCTCATCGAAAACGGCATCGACGCCAGCAAGTACCGTCCCGAAGTGGCGCCCCTCGCACGCTCCGAGTTCGACCTTTCGGACGAGCATTTCGTATACGGGGCCACCATGCGCCTGGACGAACAGAAGAATCCCGTCGGATTGCTCCGCGCCTTCTCGCATGTCCTGGGCCGGCATCCCCATGCACGCCTGCTGATCGCGGGCAACGGCCCGCTACGCGAGCGCATCGAGCAAGTTGCCGACGAATTGGGCATAGCCCCCGCGATCAGGCTGGTGGGCGCGCGCAACGACCTGGAAAAACTCTATCCGCTGTTCGATTGCTTCGTGCTGCCTTCCCTTTTCGAAGGATTGCCCCTCGCGTTGCTCGAGGCGATGTCCGCCTCCGTGCCGGTGATCGCCACTCGCGTCGGGCATGTGCCCGCCGTGCTCGCGGGAACCCCGGCCCGCCTCGTCGCACCGGCCGACGAGGGCGCCCTCGTCGCTGCGATGCTCGACGCCGCCTCCACGCGCCAGCGCCAACCCGAACTGAGGCGGCGCGTGCTGGAATCCTTCTCCTCGGCCCGCATGGTGGAGCGACACCTGGACGTCTACCATTCGGTGACCGGCCAAAGCATTCATGGTGCGGCGCATTGATTCCCGTCCCTCCGCCACCGATGTCGCATCACCCCACGGTGCTCCAGGTCCGGTCGAGCGCCGGGCTGTACGGTGCGGACAAGATGATCCTGGCCCTGAACAAGGAACTGGCCGGCTTCGACATGGACAGCTGCCTGTTGTCCATCAACAACTACCGCAGCGAACGGCAGCACCTGCACGACGCGGCGGTGGCGGAAACGCAAGCCGCCGTGCTGCTCCCCTGCCGCAGCAGGTTCGACACGGATACCCTGAAGGCGCTGCGCGAAGAAATCGTGCGTCGCAAGGCCCGCGTCCTGCACGTCCACGACTACAAGAGCGCCTTCTACGCGATCCTCGCGTCGCGCAAGCTCCACGTACCGATCGTGGCCACCGTGCACGGCTGGGTCAACAGCTCGCTTTCGTTGAGAATCTACAATCGGATCGAAGTGGCGATCATGCGTCGTTTCGACGCCCTGATCGTCGTGGCCGAATCGCAGATACAGCGCCTGCTCGGCGCAGGCCTGCCGCGCAAGCGTATCCACCGCATCGACAACGGCATCGGAATCCCGGCACGGGACGGATCCGCAACCCCGCTGTCCCGCGCGGCGCTCGGCATCCCGGAAGACGCCTACCTCTTCGCCGCGGTGGGCCGGCTCGCTCCCGAGAAGAACCTCGCGCTCCTGCTTGAGGCCTTCGCCGTGCAGTCGGCGCGCGCGCCCGGCAGCTTCCTCATGCTGGTCGGAGATGGCCCCGACCGGGCCGCGCTGGAATCCCAGGCGGCGTCCCTGGGCCTGGACGGGAAGATCCTCTTCACCGGCAACCGCGACGACGTCCAGGCGATCTATCCGTTGATCGACTGCCTGGTGATGCCATCGCTGAGCGAGGGCATGCCGCTGGTGATCCTGGAAGCGATGTCGCACGGCATACCGATCGTCGCCAGCGCCGTGGGCGAGATCCCGCGCCTGCTCTCGCACACGCGAACGGGCCGCATCGTGCCGCCGGCCGAACTGGCGCCGCTGGAGGCGGCGATGCGGGCGGCCATGGAAGCCCCTCCGGGCCGCGACGAGGGCGCCCGCGAGTACGTCCGCCGCCACCACTCCTCGCGAGCCATGGCGTCCAAGTACGCGGAGATCTACCGTATGCTGATGAACGAGGGCCGCCATGTCGGGTAACACGCGCCCCCACGGCATCCCGGGCAAGGACGCGCCGTCCCCGGGAGAACGTTTCCCCCTCGCCGCCAAGGCGCTGCGGGTTTCGACGGCGCAGGCATCGCAGCGCCACGATGATGTGCAGCCGTCTACCCCACGGGCGGCAACGACGCAGGCGGCGCGTTCGAAAGCGAACAACTGGCCCCTGTACCTGATGCTGGTCCTGTTGCCGCTGCAGAACATCCAGTACGGCTACATCCCCAATATCGGCGGCGGCCTCAATTTCCTCAACGTCATGCCGGCCCTTTCGCTGCTCGGCGCCTTGATCCTCAAGGGGAAACTGGCACCGCGCGACCCGATCCGGAAATGGCTCGTCGCATACGTCCTCTACACGATCGTATCGCTGCTCATCGGCAATCTCGTGGTCGGATTGGCCGCAGAACGCTTCATCATCCTCAAGGACCACCTGGTCGGCATCCTCCTCTACTTCCTGGTGCAGATGAGCGTGCGCAACTGGAGCCACGTGCGCCGCATCTTCATCTGCACCCTGATCCCGCTGCCCTACATCGCCCGCGTCACGATCAACCAGCACCTCTCGGTATCCAGTTGGCACTATTCCGACGACCTGCGCATCACTGGGACGTTCTCCCAGCTTGGCGCCAACGAGTTCGCCGCCTTCTGCGTGACGGTCAGCATCGTGCTGCTGGCCGTCCTCCTCGCCACGCGGCTGAACCGGTGGTGGAAGATCGCGCTGATCGGAGGCATCGTGTGCATGCTGATCGGCATCCTGTATTCCTATTCGCGCACGGCCTATATCGCCCTGCTCCTGGGAATACTGACCGTGATACTGGTTTGGCGCGGACGCTGGAAGCTGATCCCGCTGGTGGTCGCCATCGCCCTGCTCGCGCCGGCATGGTTGCCGCCCTCGGTCGTGGAGCGATTCGACAGCACCACCGTCGCGGAAGGCCAGCGCGACGAAAGCACCGAGTTGCGCATCGTGTACTGGGGCGTGGCCTGGGACATCTTCAAGGGGCATCCACTGACGGGCACCGGCTTCCAGACGTTCAAGATCCTCAACCCGTACGGCAAGGACACCCACAACCTGTACATGCGCACGCTGGCCGAAGGCGGGATCCTGGGCGCGATCATGCTGGTGGGGCTGCTGCTGTCCCTGCTGGCCACCGCCCGCAAGACGGTATCGAGATCCCCCAGCGGCACCTGGGTGTACGGGCTGTCGCTTGGCATGCTGGGAGCGACGCTGGCGCTCATCTGCAGCAATCTGTTCGGCGACCGCTTCACTTATTATCCGGTCGCGGCCTATTTCTGGACCTACGCCGCGCTGATGGTCAAGTCGCCCCTGCTGCCGCCTGAGGAGGGGGGGACGTGAGACAAACCCTTTTCCGCGGAATCCGCCACGCGATCGCCGTGCTGGCCCATTACAGCGGCGCCGACGCCCTCTATAGGCGTCTCGCCGGGAATGGCCTGGTCATCCTGATGCTGCACCGGATCCGCGACGAACACGACCCCTATCCGCTCAGCATTTCGCGGGCCAGTCTCTTCAGGCTGGTGGCCTGGCTGCGGCAGGCGGATCTGCTGACGGACCTGGATCAGGGATTGGCCGCGTTGCCGGCAACGGGCAAGCCGCGCACGCGCTACGCCATCACCCTGGACGATGGCTACCGGGACAACCTGAACCTGCTGGACCCCGCCTTGGGCAAGGTTCCCGCTGTGCTTTATCTCGCGACGGACCACGTCGGAGGCGAGCCGATCTGGATATACCGGCTGCTGCGCGCCGTGCAGGAGCGTGGCACCGACCGGGCCGACCTGCGCGCGATCGGAATGGGCGAATACGACCTGAGCCGCGAGGACGAACGATCGCGCCTGCTGGCCGACGTACCCGTCCACCTCAAGCGGCTCCCGCACGAGGAATTCTGCGCGCAGGTCGAGAAGATCATGGAAACACTGGCTCCGGCGGCGACCGGTGGCCGGCACGAACGCGAGATGCTGGACTGGGACGAAGTGCGTCGGTTGCACGCGCACGGCATCTCCATCGGCGCGCATACCTGCCGGCACGTGCTGCTGAGCCGCGTCGACGACGGCTTCGCGCTTCGGGAGATTGCGGGGTCGCGCGACCGGATAGCCTCGGAACTGGGCGTCCCGCCACGGCATTTCGCCTACCCGAACGGCTCGCCGCAGGATTTCGGCGACCGCGACGTCCGGATGGTCGCGGCCTGCGGGTTCGCCACGTCCGCGACCACCGTGGAGGGCGTCAACCGCACCGACACGCCGCACCATCGGCTGCTGCGCTACAACGTGCACGAGTCGCGCTACCGGTCGCCGTTCGGCCGGATCTCCAGAGCCATGTTCTTCAGCGAGACCAGCGGCCTGCTGGGATGGATGCGGAACCGCCGCAACAGGAACGCATGATGCTGCCCATCCTCATGTACCACGGCCTGCACGAAGGCCCCCATTCGCACGGACGCTACGACCCCGTCTACAGCGTGCATCCCGACGAGTTCGCGCGCCAACTGGACTGGCTTGCAGCGCATGGCTTCCAGGCCGTGCGCCTGGACGACGCGGCCGCCAGCCTGGCGGCGGGCAACCGGCCGGTGGTCGTCACCTTCGACGACGGCGACGCCTCCAACTGCGAAGTGGCCCTGCCGCTGCTGCAGGCGCGCGGCATGTACGCCGAATTCTTCGTCACCTCCGACTTCGTCGGGCAGGACGGCATGCTGCAACCCGCGCAGGTGAAAACCCTGGCGGACGCGGGCATGGGCATCGGCGCGCATGGCCGCAGCCATCGTTTCCTGGAAGACCTGGAAGCCGGCGAAATGCTGGCCGAACTGCGCGACAGCCGCAACGTCCTGCAGGACATCGGCATCGACCGGATCGACGCCATCGCCCTGCCCGGCGGACGCGGCGGACGCCGGGAACGCAAGGCGGCGCTGGAAGTCGGCTACCGCTTCCTGCTGGGGTCGGCGCCGGGGCCCAATCGGCGGCCGCGCCCGGGGCAATGGCTGCAACGGCTGGCGATCACCCGCGACATGCCTTTGGAACGCTTCGCCGATCTGGTCCGCTGGCAGGGTGCCGGTCCGCGCATCGCGACGGCGCGCTTCCACGCCTTGCGCATTCCGAAGATCCTGCTGGGCAACCGCAACTACCAGCGCCTGCGCGAGCGGTTGCTGTGACCTGGCCGATCGTGTTCTGGACGGGCCTGGCGCTTGTCGCCTATGCCTATGCCGGCTATCCGCTGCTGACGTCGGCGCTGGCGAGGTTTTTCGGTCGTGCGCCGCGGCGCGATCAGGCCACGCCGGCGATCACGGTGGTGGTCGCGGCGCACAACGAATCCGCGCGCATCGGAGAACGTG
The DNA here is from genome assembly GCA_047601245.1 of Pseudoxanthomonas sp. GTDB lineage: Bacteria > Pseudomonadota > Gammaproteobacteria > Xanthomonadales > Xanthomonadaceae > Pseudoxanthomonas_A. Next base: position 267,640 of record JASGJU010000002.1, on the reverse strand, counting down.
TGCGCGACATCCTGGCCCAGGATTACCCCGCCGACCGCCTGCGCGTGCTGGTCGTGAGCGACGGCAGCACCGACGATACCGCCCGCCAAGCCGACGTGGGCGATCCCCGCGTGCGCGTGCTGGAACTGCCGCGCAACGGCGGCAAGGCCGTGGCGCTGAACCAGGCGCTCGCACAGGTCGACACCCCGCTGGTCGCCTTCACCGACGCGCGCCAGCACTACGCCGCGGGCGCGGTGCGCCAGCTCGTGTCCGCCTTCGCCGACCCCGACGTGGGCGCGGTCAGCGGCGAACTGGTGATCCTGCCCGGAGCCGGCGCGGCGGCCGATACCGGCCTGTACTGGCGCATGGAAAAACGCCTGCGCCACGACGAAGCCCTGCTTAGCTGGCTGCACGGCGTCACCGGGGCGGTCTACGCATTGCGTCGCGAACTGTATGCGCCGATGCCGCCGGGCACCATCCTCGACGACATGTGGGTGCCACTGCACGCGGTGCAGTCCGGGCGCCGCGTGTGGATGGCGCGCGACGCCATCGCTTACGACGTATCCAGCGCCGATGCCGGGGAGGAATTCCGTCGCAAGCTGCGCACCCTGGCCGGGAACTGGCAGTTGCTCGCGCGCATGCCGCGCCTGCTGAATCCCTTTCGCAACCGGATCTTCTTCGCCCTGCTGTCGCACAAGTGGCTGAGGCTGCTGGCGCCGTGGGCGCTGCTGGCAACGTGGCTGGCGTCGGCGCTCGCCAACGGCACCTTCTACCGCGCGATGTTCCTGCTGCAATGCCTGGCCTACGCTGCCGCCGCCGCTGCACTGGCCTGGCCGCGGCCGGCGAAGCGCGTGCCGCTGCTGCCCACGGCAGGCACCTTCGTCATGCTGAACCTGGCCGCGCTCCTTTCCCTGCCGGCCGCATTCATCGACACCCGGCATCTATGGAAGAAACACTGAAATGGCGCGCATCCTGTTCCTGACCAGCCGCCTGCCCTACCCGCCGCGGGAAGGTCATCAACTGCGCTCATGGCATCTGCTGAAAGTGCTCGCCTCGCAGCACCAGGTCACGCTGCTCAGTTTCCTGCGCGAAGAGGACGACGCCGGCGGCTTGTCCATGCTGCGGGATACCTGCGCGGCGGTGGAGACCTTTCCTATTCCCGCCGAACGCTCGCGGCTGCGCCTGGCTTCCGCGCTTGTGCGCAGCCTGACCACGCGCACGCCCTTCGTCGCCGCCAAGTACGCATCGCCTGCGCTGCGCGAGCGGCTATCCGTATTGGCCAGGGACAGCGACCTGGTGCACTTCGACATACTGCCGCTGATGGCGCACGCGGACTGCGTGCCTGTCGGCGTTCCGGTCGCCTTCAATGCGCACAACGTCGAATCGGCGCTGGCGCTGACGCGCGCCGGCATGGAATCCCGATTCCTGCACCGCCGGTTCCTGCACAGCCAGCACGCCCGCCTGCGCGGCTTCGAGCAGGCCGCCTGCCGTCGCGCCGACGCGGTCCTGGCCTGCTCGGACGACGACCTCGTCCAGTTGCAGCGGATGGCGCCGGATACCCCGATGCGGGTGGTGCCCAACGGCGTCGACCTGGACGAAAACCATCCCGCCGACCGTCCGCCCGCGCATCCAGACCGGCTGGTGTTCGTGGGCCAGATGGGCTGGTTCCCCAACCGCGACGGCGTCGACTGGTTCCTGCGCGAAATATTCCCGCGCATCCTCGCCGTGCGCCCGCAAACCCGGTTCGAACTGGTCGGCAAATCCGACTCGCTGGAAATCCCCGCGGACGTCTCGCCCAGCGTGATCCGCGCCGGATTCGTTCCCGACCTGCGTCCTCACGTCCACGACGCCGCGGTCTACATCGTGCCGCTGCGGGCCGGCAGCGGCACGCGGCTGAAGGTGCTGGAAGCCATGGCCCTGGGCAAGGCCATCGTCACCACGCACATCGGCAGCGAAGGCATCGCGCTCGAAGACGGCGTCAGCGCCCGCTATGCCGACGATGCCGAAGGATTCGCCAGGGCGGTGGTCGAACTGCTGGACGATCCGCAACGCGCCCACGAACTGGGAGCCGCCGCCCGCGCCGCGGCCGAATCCCGCTACGGTTGGGACGCCATCGGCCGCGACCTCCTCGATTTCTATGCCGGCCTGCTGTCGCGCGCGCCGCAATGAGCGTCGCGCCCGTCCTGCCCCCGCGTTCAGCCCGCTCGCCGCGCGCGCCAGCGGTACTGCGCCATGCCCGCCAGTTCGTACAGCGCGTCGGCGGCCTTCTGTATCGCGGAAGCCTGGGGGAAGTAGTAGCCAAGACCGCCGGGCGGAATGTAGTCGGAGTGGCTGGGCGCGGCGCAAGGGCTGAAACCGGCCGCACGGAAGGCCACCATGGCCCGCGGCATGTGCTGCGCGGAAGTCACCAGGCGAAAGCGCTCCGACCGGCGGCCGCGCAGCTCGAACGCATTTTCCCAGGTATTGGCGGAACGCTCCTCCACGCGCACGGCGGCTGCGGGCACGCCCCAGTCCACCGCCAACGCGGCCATCGTCCGGCTTTCCTTCGCCGGGAACGGGCCGCCGCCGGCAATCCAGAATTCCTTCCCGGGCGCATCGCGCCACGCCGCGACCGCTCCGTACAGGCGGCGCCAGCTTTCCTGCGTCAGCGCGGCATAGTCGCCGACGCGGGTCGGCGCACGGTCGAAACCGCCGGCAAGCACCAGGACGTCCGTCGCATCGCCGGCATGGCATCGATCGGCATCCGGCAACTGCCGTTCGACCGCGCGCAGCAGCAGATTCGCACCCAGCGGCGTGCACAACGCCAGCAGAAGGATCGCCACCCCGATGACGACCGCGCGACCGGCCTTTCCAAGCATTCGCTTGAACGCCAGCGACGCCGCCAGCCACAACAGGAACAGCGTCAATGGCGACAGCAGCAACGCCAGCATGGCGGGGAATCCCACGGGAATCTCCGCGTTCCCGACCGTATCATGATGCCACGACGCCATGCCGGGTACGCCTTCCGTCTCCGCAACGCGCCATCGACGGTGAACTTCCTCATGGACATTCGCGATGTTTGACATCCTCAGGCAGGACTTCCACCGCTACTACGACGGATGGAAATCGAGCGGCCGCCTGCGCGGCGGACTGCACGCCCTGCTGAGCTACGGTTTCCTCGCCACCTGCGTCTATCGCTATGGGCGCTGGACCCGGCGTATCCGGCCGCGAGCGCTCTCGCTGCCGTTCAAACTAGCCTACGTCCTGCTCAAGGTGCCGACCGAACTGCTGCTGGGCATCGACATATCGGCCAATGCCGACATCGGTCCCGGGCTGTACATCGGACATTTCGGCGGGATCTTCCTGCATTGCAACGCCGGCCGCGGCCTCAGCGTGGGCCAGGGCGTGACCATCGGCTACAAGGGCGCCGGCAAGTCCGACAGATGGCCCGAACTGGGCAACGACATATACATCGGTACCGGCGCCAAGGTGATCGGCAACATCCGGATCGGCGACGGTGCGGTCATCGGCGCCAATACCGTGGTGACCAAGGACGTCCCGCCCCGCACCCGCGTGGTCGGAGCTGCGGTCAGGATGAGCCCGCTGGATCCGGTCGCCTCGGACAGAGGCTGAAATCCGGACTGCGCACCGGCTTCCGTACTGCAACAAGGTCACCGAAATCCACCTCGAGAGCTGCCTTCGCGGCGCTTTCACATGCCGCGACGCAAGATTCGGGGTCGAACCGGCATCCCCGCCCAGTCCTGGGCGGGGATGCCGCGTATTCATGTTGGACCGCCGCCCTGCCCGAACGCGTCCGGGAACCCAGGTCCGCCGGAACCATCCCCGCGACATCCCCGTTTCATTGAACAACCCGGCATATGCAGCTATTTTTGCAGCGCCTGAATCCTTCCGTTTCCCGCCAGCAGGCCTTATGAAGACCCCTTCCGTTACCACAGGCCACGCCCCCCTCGCGGCCCGCCGACAGCCGCATTCCTTCCGGACCAGGCGAACCTTCCCGTACGTTCCATTGTTGTTGCTGGTCGCCGCGTTGTTTTTCAGCGGCCATGCCTCGGCGACGACCTATTACGTCCGCACCGATGGCGGCACCGCCGCGCAATGCACCGGCAAGGAATACAAGGCCTATCCCGGCAGCGGCAGCAATCAGGCCTGCGCCTGGAAACACCCCAACTACGCCCTGCCGCCGAACGGCTCCGCCCGCATCGCCGGCGGGGACACCCTCATCATCGGCCCGGGCGAATACATGCTCGGCTGGGGCTCTCCCGGCGCCGCCGACGTCAGCGGCCGTTGCGGCAGCGACTCCCGCTACGACTGTTACCTGCCGCCGATCCCCAGCGGCACGGCCACGACCAAGACCCGCATCGTCGGCGCCAGCGACGACGGCTGCTCCACGCCGCCTAGGCTGTGGGGCACCGAACGCGTCAGCGCGCTGATCAACCTGATCGGCAGTTCCAACGTCGAAATCGGCAACCTGGAATTGACCGACAAGAGCGATTGCGTCGAGTTCCACAGCAACAGCACGGCCAAGTGCACGCGCGACACCATGCCCTACGGCAACTGGGCCGGGCTGGGCATCACCGCCAAAAACTCCAGCAACGTCTACCTGCACGACCTCAACATCCATGGCCTCGCCAATCGCGGCATCTATGCCGGCGGCTTGAGCAACTGGACCCTGGAGCGGGTCAAGATCATCGGCAACGGCTGGGCCGGATGGGACGGAGACGTCGGCACCGGCAGCTCCAACTCCGGCCAGATCCTGATGCGCAATGTCGAAATCGCATGGAACGGCTGCGGCGAACGTTGGCAGACCGGCGAACCCTGGGCCTGCTGGGCCCAGGAAGGCAGCGGCTATGGCGACGGACTGGGCACGGCCAAGAGCGGCGGCCAGTGGGTGATCGAGGATTCCTACGTGCACCACAACACGTCCGACGGCATCGACCTGCTGTACCTGGACGGCGCCAGCACGACCTCGGCCACGATCCGGAGAACCAAGGCGGAAGGCAACGCCGGCAACCAGATCAAGACCAACGGCACCGCCCTGATCGAGAACTCGATCGTCGTCGGCAATTGCTCCTACTTCAATGGGAAATACTACATGCAGGACGGGGACCAGTGCCGCGCACTGGGCAATTCGCTGTCCATCGGACTGGCCAGCGGCCAGACCGCCACCATTCGCCACAACACCATCACCGGCGAAGGCGATTGCCTGATCCTGACCGGTGGCGGCTCCTCCGCCTCCAAGGTCCAGATCCAGAACAATGCCCTGCTCGGCAAACTGGACTGGCGTTCGAACAAGCAGGGCAATGCGGGCGAACTGGCGTGCGGCCATTACGCGGACAACAGTTCCGCAAGCGTGACGTTCTCCGGTAACCTGTTCTACAACGTCAAAAGCAGCCAGTGCCCGAGCGGCAGCATTTGCGGCAAGGATCCCCAAGTGACCAACGCCGCAATGGAAGGCTTCGATGCGACTCCGCTTTCCGGGAGTCCGCTGATCGATGCCGCGGTCGCGAGCGATGTCACCACCGACTACTGGGGCAATGTCCGTCCTTATGGCAGCGCCTCCGACATTGGCGCGATCGAGGCGGGATCTCGACCCCAATAGCGTCGGGGTCGCCCGCCCAGGCGGGAACAGTGCAATGGCTGCCCGACGGGCCATGTCGGGCAGCCCACGAATTGAACCGGTACGCAGTGGGGGCGGGCAACCGCCTCCATCCGTCTCCGATTCCGGCTGCCGTCCCGCCGCTGCCGCCAGCTTCGGGCTGCGCCGCTAACGGCGTTACATCACGGAGCAGCCCGGCAAAACAGGACCCGTGATCCCCGCGCCAACGAATCGCGGCACACGTTCCTATTCCTGACGGCCACCCGGGATCAGGCGGCCCAACGGGCCCGATTTCAGCCAGCCCAGCACCGCCGCGCGCAGCCGCGCATCGAAGCCGAGACAGGCCAGCATGTACGCCAGGCCCAGCGCCGGCCCGCACGCCAGCAAGCGCGTCCAGCCGTGCGGCCATTGCATGACCGCGTCGAGTTCGTGCATGGCAAGGGACAGCGCCAGCGCAACCGATGCCGCGATCAGCACCGTTTTGCCGTCCGGGAAACGGCGCAGCGCCGCCGGCACGAAATAGCAATGCGCCAGCGCCAGGGCGAAGGAACTGACCACGGTGGCGTAGACCGCGCCCATCACCCCGTGCGCGGGAATCCAGAACAGGTTCAGGACCGCATTGACCAGGAATGTGCCGAACATCAACAGCATCACCTTGACGGAGCGCTTCTCCAGCAGCAACCCGTATCCCGCGACCATCAGCAACGGCTGCAGGGCGTAGACCATGCCCAACAGCACGAATACCGGCCCCGACGCCGCCTTCCCGGAACCGCTCAACGCCACGATGACGTCCGAGCCGAAGCACCACAGCAGCGCCGCCGCGCCGATCGACGCATAAGTCAACGGCAACAGCAGGCGCGATTTTAGTTGCCGCACCGCTTCCTCGCCTTCGGTGACGTAGAGCCGGTTCGCAGTCGGGATGAACGCCTCGAATACCGCCGAATTCAGGAATACGCCGGCCTGCATCGCCAGGGACGAGCCGATGGTGTAGATGCCTACCGAAGCGAAATCGCCCAGCAGATTCTTCAACATCAGCCGGTCCAGCGAAACCAGCGCAACCGCGATGATCTCGTTGACCAGCAACGGAAGACCGTAGATCAGGCATTCCCGCAACGTCGCCAAATCGACCGATGGACGCGAAAACGTGTATCGGCGCGTCATCCAGTAAACGAAGAAGCCCAGCATCAGCACGGCCGCGACCAGCTTGCCGCTGTAGGCCGCTACCGAAGTGTGCGCGACCAGCAAGACGGTGCCGAGCATCAATGCCAGCTCCAGCCAGCGCCCGATCACCCTTGTCCGCGTCACGGTATGGGAATTCTCCGTGGTGCGCATCACCGTATCGACCAGGCTGCAATAGATCGAGATCGGCAGCATCGACAGCACCAGCCAGAGCATCGTGGATTGCCTGGCGCCCTTGAGCCAGTCCCATGCGATCAGACCGGCTCCCGCGCATAACCACAGCGCCAGCGCCATCAACAACGGCAGGTAGAACATGTTGGTGGCGAAGTGCCGCAGCTTCGCCTCATCGCCCCCATGCGGGTAGAAACGCAGGATCGAATGCTGCATGCCGAACTTGCCGATCGCGACCGCCATCAGCACCCACGTGTCGTAGTAGCCGAGGATGCCGTACTGGGTGTTGTCGAGAACCCGGGTAAGCACCGGGAACGACACCATTCCCGCCAGCAGCACCAGGATGCTGCTGGTCGCGTAGCGCTGGTAATGGGTGGCGATGCCTGGCTTTTTCACGGTTGTTGCGGCTTCAGCCAAGGCGCTCACCCCTGGTCCGGTTTCCGGCGCTCGGACCGAGTCCGGCAATTGATCTCGTCACTGCCACCGCCACCGGCGACAGGCGAAAACCGATGCAGCCCATCGGGCCGGATCGCCGGGCAATCCCAACACTCCATGTTTTCACTTGATCCACTGCGTTAGCCCCTCGATGCAAGGTGTTCGTGCAGGCTTGGCCGCGATAGCCATGCCCGTTCACGATGAATGCCGGCGCTTGCCAACCGCCATTCGCCAGTTCTGCGGCCGGCATCCGCCAGTATCGTCGGCGCCCTGATGCCGCGTATCGCCTGTCCCATAGCGCACCTTCAACCACGAAGGCGAGACAATCCACAACGGGCGACCCCCCTCCAGCCCCGGCTGTCGAAGGGATTCCATGCGACGGCCCTGGCGTAGGCGGCAAACGCACCCAGCATGTCCGCAGGCGCTTTTTCCTCGAGTTCCTCGGCTCTGCCTACTTCCATCGCCGCACGCGCCGAGCGATACAGGCGCCTGCCCTCCGGAAAATCGCGCATCCGTTCGACCAGCAATCGGCGCGCCTTCAGCATACGATCGTCGTTGTGACTGGCGCTTGCCATATGCACCCTGTAGTCGGCGCCATGATGCGCAAGGCGGCACACCTTGCCCACTCGCGCCAGTCGCAACCACATGTCGCGATCCTCGCAGCCGAGCTTGTTGTAGCGTTCGTCGAAGCCGCCGACGCTCTCGGCCATGCTGCGGCGGAACACGGCGGTCGTACAGGGAACGTGTTCGCGCCTGAGCAGGATGGCAGCGAATGGATCGGCGAGACAGGCATCCCGGCTGCCCTCCTCCAGAAAGGATCGGATCAGGTTTCCGTCTTCGTCCACGAAGCGGACATTGGCGTACACGAGGGCCAGACGAGGGTCGGAATCCAGCGCGGCCACCGCCCGCTGGAGGTGGTCCGGCATCCACATGTCGTCGGAGTCGAGGAGAGCGTAGTAGCAGCCACGCGCATGCCGCATCGCCGTATTGCGTGCGCCGACTATTCCCATGTTGGCTTGGCTGATGCATGCCACCCTGGGATCGCGGGCGGCGAACTCCCCGGCAATCGCCGCGCTGGCATCCGTCGACCCGTCGTCGATCACCAGCAATTCGAAATCGCGGTAGGTCTGCGCCAGCGCGCTCTCCAGCGCCTGCCGAATGTAGCGCTCGCCGTTGTACACGGGGACGATGACGCTGACCCGGGGGGCGGCGGCGTCCCCGGCATCCGGGATGCCGGTCTCCGGCACCGCTGTATCGTTCATTCGATCATGCTCCTGACACCTGAACAAACCTGCCCCGTCTCCATGCCAGGCAGCAAATCGGCCCCGCGCCGGCATACGCGGATTCGATCCACCGATCCAGGGATTCACAACAGGCCGGAATCGGAGTCCGCATGGAGCACAACGCATCCTGCGCGTCCTCAACCGCACCCCGCCACCAATTGCAAAACGCACCCCGCACCCTGTTCCGGCCATAGGCTGCACAACCGGGCGCAATCGGGACGCAGCGACATCACGCTTTCGCCGGGAACTGGGCGCGGAGCCATGCCGACAGGCGGGTCGCCAGCCTCAACCTGTCGTTGCGCAGGTAAAAGGTGTGGTCGCAATCCGGCCAATATTCCACCGTCACCTGCGGCGCGTCCATGATCGGACCGAAACAATCCCTGGCCTGGCCGGCGTAGTTGAAATAACGGGCGGCGCCGCCGGTGTACAGCAACAGCGCGCGCGCATCGCGCGCCACCAGCCGCTGGAATCGCGCGGCCGCTTCTTCCTGGGCGGGAAAGTCCCGGAAATCGCCCTCGCTGAGCCAACGTCCCCGATTTTCCGGACTGAGCAGTTTGCGCACGATCTTGCCCGCGTCCAGTGATTTGGAACCATAAAGCTTCATCCTGGACTTGAACGTGGGGTACGCCACCCCATCCAGCAGCACGATGCCGGCTACCCGGCTGTCGACGTCGGCCATCCGGAACGCATCGTCGGCGCCGGAACAGATACCCACCAGGACCACTTCGGACACACCGCACTCGGCGGCGAGCAGCCGGATCGCCTCATCCATGTCCTGTTTTTTGCGGTCGGGACCCAGATGACGCCCGACGGGGCCTGGCTGTCGCCAAAGCCCGCCTGATCGAAGCGCAACACGTCGAAGCCGCATCTGGCCAGGGCGCGCGCCAGCGTGACATAGCCGCGGAACGGTCCCGCCCTGTGCACCAAACCCGCATTGAGCAGGATCACGCCGGGACGACCGGCACTGCGGTCCTGCAGCCTGCTCAGCACGCCGACCAGCCCATCGCCGAAGACATGCGCGGTTTCGAGCAGCGCACCTTCGCACAGCCGTTGCGATACCGAGGAAGCCATGTGCGTCAAACCCTTCCCGTCAAACGCTGCGCGAGCGTGGCCGCAGCGCGCCGGGGGAATATCTGGCTCTCGAACTGCCCGGGGTCGTCCCACGCCGGAGCGTCCGACGCGTCCAGTTCCAGCCACTGCGTGCGCACGTCCGCCGCCTCCAGGCCAACGGTCCAGGCGCGGACCTCGGGATCTTCCCGCCACGAGGCGACCAGGACCCTGCTGCCGGCCGGCAGGACACAGTTCTCCAGGCGGAAAGCCTCCATCTCGGCCAGAAACGCAGGAGATGGATCGAAACCCAGCAGATCGTCCTCCGCAGGGCGGCCCGGTGCGAACGGGTACCTGCCGGCTTCGGACAATTGCCGCCGATGCATTTCGCGCCATCCCGCCAACAGCTTCTCGCCCGACGCCGGAGGATCCCACAGCACCAGGTCCAGAGGAACGGCGGCCTGCCGCGCCGCCGCCATCACGCCGAGCGCGCCGCTGCGCAAGGCCAGTATCCGCAACGGCGACGCCATGCTGGCGTTCCACCACGCCATCGCCGCACGCACATCGCCCGCAAGCCCGTCCAGCGTCATCTGCGAAGCCTGCCCGCCGGAATCGCCGCTGCCGTACCAGTCGAACCGGAGCGCCGGGACACCCGACGCCGCCAGATGTTCGCCCAGCGACCACAGGGCGCGATGGGTGGCGATCGCCTCCTGGAACAACGGAGGAGCGACGACCACGCCGCTTACTCCCGGATTGGGGAGACCGTGCGTGACGCCAAACAACGTTCGATCCGGTTGTCCGAAATAGACCGGCTGCACCATTATCCTGTCCGCCGCGAAGCAAGCCTTCCTGGCCGCAGGCGGCCCATCAGCCGCGTCCACCACGTCGCGCGTGGGCGCTGCGAGCGATCCGCCTCCGGCAACGTCATGGCGATCTGCTCCAGTGTCCGCGTCGCCAAATCCAGCAGCCGGATTTTAGCGCCCGTATCGCGGGCCACGCGAGCGGCCATCTGCACGGCGAGCATCGAATGCCCGCCCAGGTCGAAGAAGTTGTCCTGCGCCGCTGCCGGCGCACCCAGGATCTCCGACCACAGCAGGATCAGATAGGAAACGCGCGGATCCTCATCGATGGGCGCCACAACCTGCGCGTGGCGCGCTACCGGCGCCGCAGGCGGAGCCGGCAGCGCCTTGCGATTCATCTTGCCATTGGGCAACAAGGGGATTGCGCCCAGTGCGACCAGATGCTGCGGCACCATGTAGGCCGGAAGCTCCTGCCGCAGCCCGGCGATCAGCACCGCCTCGTCGATGCGTCGGCCGGGCGCAGCGACCACATAGGCCACCAGGCGCACGTCGCCGGGCCGGTCCTCGCGCACGATGGCCAGCGCCTGCGCAACGGCGGGATTGGCCGACAGCCGCGCCTCGATTTCGCCCAATTCGATGCGATGGCCGCGGATCTTCACCTGGTGATCCAGCCGGCCCATGTGCTCCAGAATGCCATCGCTGCGCCAGCGGCCACGATCTCCGGTGCGATACAGGCGTGCGCGGCCGGATGCATCGGATGCGAAATGGTCGGGTACGAATTTCTCCGCGGTCAGTTCCGGGCGTTCCAGATAGCCTTTGGTGACGCCCTCGCCGCCGATGTACAACTCGCCCGCCACGCCCGGCGCGCACAACTGGCCGCGCGGATCGAGCACCCAGACGGTGGTGTTGGCGATGGGCCTGCCGATGTGGACGTCCGGCGCATCGCCATCCTGCGCCACGATGCGTGCGCAGGTGGACCACACCGTGGTTTCGGTGGGGCCGTACATGTTCCACAACTGCGTGCAGCGGGACAGCAGCGCCTGCGCCAGATCCTGCGGCAACGGCTCGCCGCCGCACAACGCCTTGAACGGCTCGGCGCCGCGCCAGCCGGCCTCCAGCAGCAACCGCCAGCTCGACGGCGTGGCCTGCATCACGGTGATGCCGTGCGTCCGGATCAGGTCGGCCAACGCCTGCCCGTCCATGGCGTCTTCGCGCGAGGCAAGCACCGCTTCGGCGCCCACCGACAGCGGCAGGAACAGTTCCAGTACGGCGATGTCGAACGACGTGGTGGTCACCGCCAGCAGGCGGTCGTCGGATCGCAGTCCCGGCTCGCGCGCCATGCTGGCCAGGAAGTTGACCACCGCCCCGTGCGGCACGCAGACGCCTTTGGGTTTGCCGGTGGATCCGGAGGTATAGATGACGTAGGCGATATCGTCGGCGCCGCCCAGCGTGGCGTCATGGATGGCGGGCACGGCGGGAGCCGCATCGATGGCCGCGGCATCGACGTCCAGGCGCAGCAGGCGCTCTTGCGGCCACTGCAGCGGCCCGGCCAGATCGCCCTCGCTGACGACGAGGCGCAGGCCGGCGTCCTCGGCCATGAAGCGCAGGCGGTCCGGCGGATAGGCCGGATCCAGCGGCACGTAGGCCGCGCCGGCGCGCCATACCGCGATCATCGTCGCGACCAGGTCCGCATGGCGATCCAGGCAGATGCCCACGCGATCGCCCGGCGCGACGCCACGCTCGGCCAGCGCATCGGCGATGCGCTCGCTGCGTTCGTGCAACCGCACATAGCTGACGGGCTTGCCGCCGTAGCGCAGGGCGATGCGCTCGGGCGTCTGCAGCGCCCGCGCATACAGCAGCGCGTGCACGGTGCGCTCGTCCGGCAGCGCCGTCGTGGTGGCGTTCCATTCGGCCAACCGCGCGCGGTCGTGCGCAGACAGCACGGCAGCGTCGCCGATGGCCTGCTCCGGCCGTTCGGCCAGCGATGCCAGCAAGGCGGCGAAGCGATCGCCGATGGCCCGCGCACCGGCTTCGGTGAGGATATCGGCGTTGTAGCCCATCGCGCCGGACAGCCCGGCGGGGTGTTCCAGGAACCAGATGCCCAGGTCGTTGGCCATGCCCTTCTGGAACATCAGCAGATGCTCGTGCTGCAGTTCGCCCCAGCGCAGGTTGCGCGCGCGCACGTCCTGGAAAGAGAACAGCGCCTGATAGACCGGCGAGCGGCTGAGGTCGCGCGGTATCTTCAATTCGCGCAGCAGTTGCTCGAACGGGACGTCGGGGTATTCGAACGCTTCCACCACGCCGTCCCTGACCTCCTGCACCAGTTGCAGGAACGGCATCGCCGGATCCAGCCGGCGGCGCAACGGCAGCATGTTGACGAAAAAGCCCATCACCTTTTCCAGGGCTTCGGTGTGGCGGTTGCGATACGGCAGGCCCACCACCAGGTCGTCCTGGCCGCTCAGCCGATGCAGCAGCACGTAATAGGCCGCCAACAAGGTCATGAACAGGGTGGCGCCGGCGCGCGCGCCCACCTGGCGCAACGCTTCGGTCGTGATCGCGTCCACATGCACCCACTCAAGACCGCCGGCGCCGGTGGCCTTGGCCGGGCGCGGCTTGTCCTCGGGCAGATGCAGCGGCTCCCGTTCGCCGGTCAGATGCTCGCTCCAGTGCCGCACCTGCCGTTGCAGCGCGTCGCCTTCCAGGCGTTGCAGGTACCAGGCGGCGAAATCGCCGTAGCTGGTTTCCAGTTCCGGCAGCGGCGACGGACGACCGGCGGCGAACGCTTCGTACAACGCCGACATTTCGGCGTACAGCACGTCGAAGGACCAGCCGTCCCAGATGACGTGGTGAGTCATGAAGTAGAAGACATGGTCGTCTTCGGCCAGTTTGTAGAACCTGGCGCGGAACAGCGGCGCCTGATCCAGGACGAACGGCTGCGCGGTCTGCGCCTCCATGTCCTCCATCAGCGCCGCCATGCGCTGCGGTTCCGGCAGGTGCGACAGGTCGGTGGCCGGCAGCAACGGGACATCCACGTGATCCAGCACCTTCTGCACCGCCGAGTCGCCAGCCGGCGCCAGGATCGTGCGCAGCGCCGCCTGCCGCCGCACGATTTCCTGGAAGGCGCGCTCGAACGCCCGCGCATCCATCGGACCGTGCAGACGGTGCGCCGACGGCGTGTTGTAGGTAACGGTGCCGGGCTCCATCTGCTCGAACACCCACAGCCGCTGCTGCATCAGCGTCATCGGCGCGGTGCCCTGCTCGGCCCGGCGCGGCACCGCCAGCGCGGTGGAGGCATGTTCCTGCGGCGCAGCCACTTGCGCGCGCAGCGCGTCGGACAGGCGCCGCGCGGTGGGCGTGTCGAACAATTGTCGCAGCGGCACCGAGACGTCCAGTTCGCGACCCAGCCGTGCGCATAGCTGCGCCGCCAACAGCGAATGGCCGCCGGCCTGGAAGAAATCGTCGTCCAGCCCCAACCCGGGGCGTCCCAGCATTTCCTCCATCGCCTTGAGCACGCGCGCCTGCAAGGCATCGCTCGGCACCTCGGCGGCGGCAGTCGCTTGCATCGGCTCCGGTGCCGGCGCCGGCAGGCCCTTGCGGTCGATCTTTCCGTTCGGCAGCAGGGGAATGGCCGGCAGGCGTACGAAGTGCTGCGGCACCATGTAGTCGGGCAGACGCTGCTTCAGGTGCGCTACCAGCGCGGCATCGTCCGGTTCCATCGACGGCGCGGCCACGACATAGGCGACTAGGCGCACGTCGCCCGGCCTGTCCTCGCGCGCCATCGCCACCGCCCGCGCGATGCCGGGATGCGTCAGCAACTGGCTTTCGATCTCGCCCAGCTCGATGCGGTAGCCGCGCACCTTCACCTGGAAGTCCAGCCGCCCCATGTGCTCCAGGTTGCCGTCCGCGCGCCAGCGGCCGCGGTCACCGGTCCGGTACAGCGTGGGCGCCGGAATGCCGGTGCCGAAGCCCTTGGCCGCATCCGCGAAGCCGTCGGGCAGGAAGCGTTCGGCCGTCAGTTCCGGACGCCCCAGATAGCCCAGCGTCACGCCCTCGCCACCGATGCAGATCTCGCCCGGCACGCCGCGGGGACATGGCTGGCCATGCTCGTCGAGGATCCACACCTGCGTGTTGGCGATCGGACGGCCGATGTGGACGTCGGGCAAACCGCCCTCCCCGGCCTGCACGCGCGTCGCGGTGGACCACACGGTGGTTTCGGTGGGGCCGTACAGGTTCCAGACTTCGCCGCAGCGCGACAGCATCGCCTGCGCCAGATCCGGCGGCAACGGCTCGCCGCCGCACAGCGCCTTGAAGCTCGGGACGCCGTCCCAACCGGCTTCCAGCAGCAGACGCCAGCCCGCGGGCGTCGCCTGCATGGCCGTGGCGTCGGAGAACTGCAGGAGTTCGGCAAGCGCGAAACCGTCGATCACGGTGTCCTTGCTCGCCAGGATCACTTCCGCGCCGACGCTCAGCGGCAGCATCAGTTCCAGCACCGCGATGTCGAACGACAGCGTGGTCACCGCGACCAGTCGATCGTCGGCCGACAATCCCGGCTCGGCCTGCATCGCGGCGACGAAATTGGACACCGCACGATGCGGCACCTGCACGCCCTTCGGGCGGCCGGTGGAACCGGAGGTGTAGATGACGTAGGCCGGCGATTCGGGATCGGCCGCGCCGGCGTCGCGTCCCGGGCGCGTGTCCGGCAGCGCGGCCAGTTCGGTTTCCAGCGCATCCAGCGCCAGCACCGGACGACCGCGCAAGTCGAAGTACGAAGCGTGGCGCGACTGCGTGACCAGTGCGGCAAGACCGGCGTCGCCGGCCATGTAGGCCAGTCGATCCGCCGGGAACTGAGGGTCCAGCGGCACGTAGCCGGCGCCGGCCTTCAGGATGCCCAGCAGCGCGGCCAGCATATCGGCGCCGCGGTCCACGGCCAGGCCGACCAACGCGCCCTTCTGCACGCCGTGCCGGCGCAGCAGGTGGGCGATGCGATTGGCGCGCGCCTCGAGTTGGCGATAGCTCAATGCGCCGTCGTCCGCGCGCACGGCGGTACGGTCGGGCGCAAGATCGCGCTGGCGTTCGAAGTGCTCGTGCATGCGGCACTCGCGATCGAACGCCACCGGCGCCGGCTGCAGCGCGGCCAGTTCGGCCAGCGCGGCCGGGCCGGCCAGCGGCAACCGCGCGATGGCCGCGTCCGGCGCCGCGCAGGCCGCGCGCAGCAACGTCTCGAACGCCGCCAGCCAGCGGCGCACGGTGCGCGCGTCGAACAGGTCGGTGTTGTACTGCGTCTCCAGCCGCAGCGTACCGTCCACCTGCACCGCATTGATGGAAAGTTCGAAGTTCTCGTAACTGCGGGGATTGGTGGCGAATTCCAGTTGCAGGCCGGGGAATCCGCTGCGCTCCTGGTCCAGCGCCTGGTCGATGTTGAACATCACGCCGACCAGCGGCAGCCGCGCCGGGTCGCGCGCGATGCGCAGCTTCTTCAGCAGCGTGCCGAAGGTGTAGCGCTGGTGCTCGATGGCGTCCAGCAGCGTCGTCTGCGCGCCATCCAGTACCTGCGCGAAGCCGGCGTCCGGCGACAGGTCGAACTTCAGCGGCAGCAGGTTGACGCAGTGACCGACCAGGTGGTCGTGCCCGTCCACCGACTGGCCGGCGGCGGGAATGCCCACCACCACCTGTTCCTGCCCGGCGATACGCGAGAGCAACGTGGCGAATCCGCCCAGCAGGGTGGCGAACAGGCTGGCGCCGCGGCGCGCGCCCAGCCGGCGGACCGCGGCGATCAGATCGGCGTCCAGCACATGGTCTTCGCGCAGCGAGGCGAACGTTCGGCGCGCCGGCCGCGGCCGGTCGGTGGGCAGTTCCAGCACCGGCGACAGGCCGGCGAACTGCGACAGCCAGTAGGCTTCGTCGTCGCGGAACTGCGTACCGGCCGGGTGCAGCGCCTCGGCCAGCGCGTAGTCGGCGTAGCTGCCGGCCGCGGGCAGCACCGCGTCGGCCTGGCCGTAGGCCGCACCGAGTTCGCGCACGATCACCCACCACGACCAGCCGTCGCAGACGATATGGTGCGCGTGCATCAGCAGGACGTGGTCCTGCTGCGCCAGTTGCAGCAGCTCGGCGCGGAACAACCGGCCGTGGGTCAGGTCGAAGGGCGTCTCGACGCCGAGTCGCCGGCGCTCGGCCAACTGCGCGGCGCGCTGGTCGGCCTCCAGTCCCGACAGGTCGGTGAACGGCAACAGCAGCGGCGCCTGCCGCAGCACGCAGAAAGTCTCGCCGTCGGGGCCGAAGCTGGCGCGCAACGCATCGTGGCGCTCGATCACCTGCTGCAGCGCGCGCCGCAGCCGTTCCGTGTCCAGCGCTCCGCGCAGGCGCAGCGATACCGATTCGTTGTAGGCCAGCGACGCGTCCTCGCCCAGGCGCGACGCCAGCCACAGCTCGCGCTGCGGCTCGGTGGTCGGCGTCACCCGCGAGAGTTCGCCTCCGGCGAACGGGTCGTAGTCGACGCGGGCGGCATCGCCCGGATTCGGTATCGCCACGCTGTTCAAGCTCCCACCTTGAGGTATTGTCCCGGCGCATCGGGATCCGGCAGGTACCAGGCCGGACGGCCTTCCGGATCGCGACCCAGCCGGGCACCAGGTACCGCGGGCTTGTCGGCGTCCATCACCGTGCGCGGGGTGGCCGTGCTACGCGGCAGCAGTTCGGCTTCCTGCAGTTCCAGCACCGATTCCTTGTAGGCCTGGATGATGGCCTGGAAATCGGCCTCGCTGTGCGCGGTGGTGAAGAAGCACGGGAAGTTGTCGAGGATGTGGATGCCGCGGCTGCGCATCATCGCGAACAGCAGGTCCTGAAGCGGATGCTCCTCTTCGAAGCAGGTGCGCCATAGCGAGGCGAAGTGCTTGATCCGCACGGGCGCGCCGACCTGCTCGCAGAAGGCGTTGATCTCGGCCGCCATGGCCGCGGTCCGCTCGTTCAGGCGCTGCTGCAGCGCCAGGCCCTGCTCTTTCATATGCAGCAACGAGGCCTTGGCCGCCGCCAGCGTCAGCGGATGGCGGACGAAGGTGCCGGCGAAATAGGTCACCCCGACCGTCGGCACGGATTCGTCGCCGTACTGCCAGTGGCCGCCGTCCAGCGCATCCATGAATTCGCGCTTGCCGGCCATCACGCCGATCGGATAGCCGCCACCGACGACCTTGCCGTAGGTGGCCAGGTCGGCCTTGATCCCGAACAGCGCCTGCGCGCCGGCAGGGTGCGAGCGGAACCCGGTGATCACCTCGTCGAAGATCAGCGCGGCGCCGGACTCGGCGGTGATCTTGCGCACTTCCTTCAGGAATTCGACCGGCTGGAAGTCCGGGCGCCGGCTCTGCACCGGCTCGACCAGCACCGCGGCCAGCTCGTGCGCGCGCTCGCGGATGATCTGCAGCGTCTCCGGCGTGCCGTAGTCGAGCACCAGCACCTTCTCGGCCGTGTTGCGCAGGATGCCCGGCGCCGCCGGCACCGCGCGCAGCTTCTTGGTGCCGCGCACGATCACTTCGTCGTTGATGCCATGGTAGGAGCCCGAGAACACCACGATGGTCTCGCGCCCGGTCACGGTGCGCGCGATGCGCATCGCGCCCAGCACCGCTTCGGAGCCGGTATTGCACAGCGCGGCGCGATCGTTGCCGGTCAGTTCGCAGACCAGTTCGCAGACTTCGCCGGCCAGCGGATGCATCGGCCCGATCTCGTAACCGGCGTCGATCTGGCGCTTGACCGCTTCGACCACGAAATCCGGCTGCCAGCCGAACAGGCTGGTGCCGAAGCCGTTCAGCGCATCGACGTATTCGTGTCCGTCGATGTCCCAGACGTGCGAGCCCTTCGAGCGTTCGACCACGATCTGGTAGACGATCTCCTTGGTCAGCGGGCGGAAACCGGTGACCACGCGCGGATCGGCCATGTGCGCGCGATGCTGCTGGGTATACGTCTTCGATTTCGGCGTACGCGCGGTGTAGCGGCGGATGAAGCCGTCCAGGCGCTCGCGCTGGTGCGGTGTCAGTTCGATGCCGCCGGACGCGTCGATGCGGGCGATGGCGCCGAAGGCCTTCTTCACGTCGTAGCGCGTATGCGCGAGCGCGGCGTCCTCGTCGCCCGCAGTCGCGGCCGGCGCTGCACCGGGCTGTGGCGCGGCCGCGGCAGGCGCAGCGGCTTGCGCGACCGGCATCGTGGCCGCCGGCATGGCCGGCGCCGCGCCCGCGAGCAGGGCAAGCTGCTGCGACATCAACTGCATCTGCTGTGCGATCAGCGTGCGCAGCGCATCGCCATCGGCGGACAGTTGCACGGGCGCGACGAACGCCGCTGGCGCAACCATCGCCGGCGTTGCGATCATCGGCACCGCAGCGGGCGCGGCAGGTACCTGCACGGGCGCGGCCTCGGGCGGAAGCTGCGCATCCAACGCGGCCGTCAGCCGATCCAGGCTGGCGTACTCGCCCATCAACTGGCGGAAGCTGATCTTCACCCCGAAGGTCTTCTGCAACTGCAGCGCCACCTGGGTCAGCATCAGGCTGTCCAGGCCCAGTTCGATGAAGTTGGCGTCGCCCTCGGCGTCCGCCAGGTCGAAGCCCGCAACGTCCTCGAACACCTCCTTCAACTGTGCGGACAGGCGCGGACGGCGATCCACGGCGACGGGGGCGGCGACAGGGGTCATGACGGACATCGGCAACTCCGGAGCCGCGCGGGCGGCCAAGGCAGGATGGGGAACGACATTGCTGGCGGCGGAAGCAGGCGCCTCCACCCAGTAACGTTTTTTCTCGAACGGATAGGTCGGCAGGCGCACGCGCAGGCGGCGGAAGCGCCGGTCCAGTGACTCGGGGCGCACGGCCACGCCCTGCGCCCATAGCTGGCCGAACGCGCCGAGCAGCGCCGCATGTTCGGACTGCGGGCCGTCCGCGAGCGAAGGGATCGCGGCGATGCGCTGCTTCTGCAGCAACGGCTGCTGGCGCGACAGCGCGGTCAGCGTGTTGCGCGGTCCGATCTCCAGCAGCACGCGCGGCTGCACGGATTCGAGGGCGCGCGCGACCGCGGCCGAGAACCGCACCGGTTCGCGCAGGTGGCGCGCCCAGTAGCCGGCGGACATCGCTTCCTCTTCGCCCAGCCAGTCGCCGGTAGCGGTGGAGACGATCGGGATCGCCGGCGCCTGCCGTTGCAGCGCCGCGACTTCGGCGCGGAACGGCGGAACGGCAGCGTCCATCATCGCGGAATGGAACGCATGCGAGGTCTTCAGCGCCCGGCAGGCGACGCCTTCGCCCTCCAGTTGCTGCTGGAACGCGGCGACGGCCTCGTGCGGACCGGCGACGACGCAGGCGCCCGGCGCGTTCTCGGCGGCCAGCGACAGCTCCGTGGGCAGCCGCGTCAGCAGCGCGTCCAACGGCAGCCGCACCGACAGCATCGCCCCGGATGGCTGCGCCTGCATCAGGCGCCCGCGCCGTGCGACCAGCTTCAGCGCATCCGGCAGCGCGAACACGCCCGCCAGCGTCGCGGCGACGAACTCGCCCACGCTGTGCCCGACCATCGCCGCCGGCACGACGCCCTGCGCCATCCACCAGCGCGCCAGCGAATACTCGATGCTGAAGATCGCCGGCTGCATGATCGCCGTCGGCAGCAGGACTTCGGCGTCGTCGCCGAACACCAGTGCGCGCAGATCCTGGCGCAGTTCGGCGTCCAGCACTTCCGCGCAGGCGTCGAAGGCCTCGCGGAACGCCGGCTCGCACGCGTACAGCGTCCGACCCATGCCGGCGTACTGGCAACCTTGGCCAGGGAACAGGAACACCACGTCCCCGCCCTGCGCGGGCCGGCTCTTTGCCGCGGCGCCCGCAAGCTCGGCGCTGCGCAACTGCGCGACCGCCGAAGCAGCATCCTCCGCCGCCACCGCGATGCGATGCGGGAAGGCCTTGCGACCGACCGCCAGCGTCCAGGCGACGTCGGCCAGGTTCACCGCTTCCGCCGAATCCAGATGGTCCGCCAAACGCGCCGCCGATTCGACCAGCGCCGCCGGCGTGCGCGCGGACAGCACCAGCAGTTGCGCGCCTTCCGCTGCGTCGGACGGCGCGATCGCCGGCGCCTCCTCCATCACCACGTGTGCATTGGTGCCGCCCACGCCGAACGAACTGACGCCGGCGCGGCGCGGCTGCCCGTCCGCGGCCGGCCACGGCAACAGTTCGCCGCTCACGCGGAACGGCGTATTGGCGAAATCGATGACCGGGTTGGGGCGGCGGAAATGCGCCGTCGGCGGAATGCAGCCGTGCTGCAGTGCATAGGCAGTTTTGATCACGCCGGCGGCGCCGGCCGCCATCAGTGTGTGTCCGAGGTTGCTCTTGACCGAGCCGACCACGCAGAAACCGGTGTCCTCGGTACCCAACCGGAACGCACGCGTTAGCCCCTCGATCTCGATCGGGTCGCCCATCGGCGTCGCGGTGCCGTGCGTTTCGACGTAGCCGATGCTGCGCGGCTCCACACCGGCATCGGCGTGCGCCATCGCGATCACCGCCGCCTGTCCTTCGCTGCTGGGCGCGGTGAAGCTGGCCTTGCCGGCGCCGTCGTTGTTCACCGCGGCGCCGCGGATGACCGCATGGACCGGATCGCCGTCGGCGATGGCGTCGGACAGGCGCTTGAGCAGCACCACCGCCGCGCCGTCGCTGAACACCGTGCCGGTCGCGTCGGCGTCGAAGCTTCGCGTGCTGCCGTCGGCCGACAGCATGCCGCCTTCCTGGTAGAGATGACCGCTGTTCACCGGGCAGGTCACCGCGATGCCGCCGGCCAGCGCCATCCCGCAACGGCCGCCGCGCAGGCTGTCGATGGCCTGGGCGATCGCGACCAGCGAGGTCGAGCACGCGGTATGCACGCTGATCGCCGGCCCGGTCAGGTTGAGCTTGTGCGCCACGCGCGTGGCGATGTAGTCCTTCTCGTTGCCCAGCATCACCTGGAACGCGCCGAGCTTGTCGACCAGGTCCGGATGCGCCAGCACGTTGCGCTGGTAGTAGCTGGCGTTGTACATGCCAGCGAACACGCCGACCGGTACGCCGGTCGCGTCCGGCACGTGGCCGGCGCGCTCGATGCATTCCCAGCACAGTTCCAGGAACACCCGCTGCTGAGGGTCCATCAGTTCGGCTTCCTTCGGCGAAATGCCGAAGAACGCCGCGTCGAACTTGTCGACGTCGTCGAACACGCCGCGCGCCGGCACGTAGGCCGGATCCGCGCGCAGCGATTCGGGGATGCCCGGATCCAGCCCCTCGGCGGCGAAACGCGTCACGCCGTCGCGGCCGGCGCACAGGTTCTCCCACAGCGCCTCGACCGACGCCGCGCCGGGAAAACGGCCGGCCATCGCGACGATGGCAATGGGTTCGTTGTCGTCGTGGGCGCGGCGCGGCGCGATGCGCGACGGATCCAGCGCCAACGTCGCGCCCGCCATCTCCGCCGCCAGCAGCGCCGGCGTCGGCGAGCGGAACAGCGCCATCGGCGGTACGTCGCCGACGCGCTCGCGGCGCGCGGCTTCCAGAACCCGGATCGCCAGCAGCGAAGTGCCGCCGAGGTCGAAGAAATTGTCGTCGCGACCGAGGTCTTCCAGGTCGAGTACGTCGGCGAAGATCCGGCACAGCGCGGTCTCGACCGGCGTGCGCGGCGCGGCGTATGGGCCGGCCCATTCCGGACGCCCGCGACCAGGCTTGGGCAGCTTGCCGCGATCGAGCTTGCCGTTGGGCGACAGCGGCAACGCGTCCATTTGCACGTAGGCCACCGGCACCATGTAGTCCGGCAGGTGCGCGACCAGATGCCGGCGCAGTTCTTCCAGATCAACCGGCGCGGCCTTGTCCCGCGGCGACAGGTAGGCCACCAGCCGCTTCAGGCCCGGCGCGTCCTCGCGCGCGAGCACACCGGCCTCGCGCACGCCCGGGAACGCCATCACCTGTGCCTCGATCTCGCCCAGTTCGACGCGGAAGCCGCGGATCTTGACCTGGAAGTCCTGGCGGCCGAGGTACTCGAGCGTCCCGTCCGGCAGCCAGCGGCCCAGGTCGCCGGTGCGGTACATGCGCGCGTCATCCGCTTCGGCGAACGGGTCGCGCAGGAAACGTTCGGCGCTCAGGTCCGGGCGCTGCAGATAGCCGCGCGCGACCACCGGCCCGGCCAGGTACAGTTCGCCGGCCACGCCATGTGGCAGCGGTTGGCCCTGCGCGTCCAGCACGTAGACGCGCGCGTTGGCGATGGGGCGCCCGATGCTGGGCAGGCGCGGCCAGGCATGCGGATCTTCCGGCAGCGTCAGCGCGGTGACCACGTGCGTCTCGGTGGGACCGTAGTGGTTGTGCAGTCGGCAGCCCGGCAACTGCTCGAAGAAACCCACGATCTTCGGTTCGATGCGCAACTGCTCGCCGGCGGTGATGACCTCGCGCAGCGCGCAGTCCAGGCGCCGGCCGGCCGGCAGCGCAGCAAGATGCCCCTCGAGCCCCTCGGCGAGCATCTGCAGCGCGAAATAAGGCAGGAACATCCGCTCGATGCGGTGCTCGACGATGAAGTCGAACAGCTTGCCCGCGCTCAGGCGCGTGTCCTGGTCGACCATATGCAGTTCGCCGCCGGTGGACAGGGTGGCGAAGATTTCCTGGAACGCGACGTCGAACCCGAGCGCGGCGAACTGCAGCGTGCGCAGCGGCGCATCGTTGCCCGGTTCCCGCCGCTGCCACTGGATCAGGTTGAGCAGCGGCCCATGCGGCATCGCCACGCCCTTGGGCTTGCCGGTGGAGCCGGAGGTGTACAGCACGTAGGCCAGGTGGCGCGGCGTCACGCCCGTTTCGGCGCATGGCAGGTCGTGTTCCGGGGCGCTGCTCCAGGCCGGCTCCGCCGCGGCCATGTCCAGCACCGGGAACGTGGCCGCGTTCCCCTGCAGCAATTCGCGCCAGTCGGTTTCCATGCCCGGCTGCGTCAGCAACGCGGCGGGCCGGCTGTCGGAAAGGGTGAACCCCAGACGGTCCACCGGATAAGTCGGGTCCAGCGGCACGTAGGCCGCGCCGGCCTTCAACGCAGCCAGCACGCCCACCACCATTTCCAGACTGCGCGGCAGGTACAGCGCCACGCGATCGTCAGGACGCACGCCCAGATCGCAAAGATGGTGCGCCAGCCGGTTCGCGCGGCGATTCAGCTCCGCATAGGTCAGCCGGTGCGCGCCATCTACGATGGCCACCGCCTCGGGCGTGGCGCGCACCTGCGCTTCGACCAGTTCGTGCACGCCCATGCCCGGCGCGAATGCGACATCGGGCCCATCGCCCAAGGCCAGTACACGTCGCGCCTGCTCGTCCCCCAACAATGGCAACTGCTGCACCGGCCGCTCCGGCGCAGCCAGGGCCGCGACCAGCAAGGTGGCGTAGCAGGCCAGGTACTGTTCGAGGCGGGAGGCGGCGAAACCCTGCGGCGAGGCCAACACAATCTCGGTCGCATCGCCACCGGCGTTTACGCGCAGGGACAACGGGTGGCCTTCCATGATGTCGGCGGCGCCCTCGGCGCCTGCGCCGATGAAGGTCGGCATGGCCGCGGTAGCGGCGTCCGTCGGCCACGCGGCGGCATGACGGCGCGACTCGGGCCATTGCTCCGCCCACTGCGCCAGCAGCCCCGACAGGCCGCCCTCCGGCGTCAGCGAAAACCGTACCGGCAGCGGTGCGACACCACTGGACAACGCCGCCTGCACCACGATTTCCTGCTCGCCGGACAACCGTCCCAGCAGGGCCGCCCAAACGGCCAGCAATACCGCATCCCTGTCGGCTTGGTGGCGCGTCGCGAAACCGCTCAACACCTCGACCAGCGACGCGGACAGATCCAACGAAACGCATACGCCGCCATTTCCGGCCGCATCGCCATCGTCCGGCACACGCAGAGGCAGGAGCGTATCGGCCAGCAATGCGCGCCAATAGTCGACCTGCGGTTCCTTCTTCTCCACGCTCCTCGTCCCCGTATCGCTGCTGCCAGCCTGGCATTCACATCAAACGCGGGCCAGCCATATTTCAGGTCAGCGGCGGGCCATATGGCGCGACGAATGCGCGCAACCGCTCCGGCACGTGCGAGCCATGCGTATGTCGGGATAAGATTATCCCCTTCCTGCAGGCGGGGGCGGATGGATAGAGATTTTTCGCGGTTATACGCACGGCTCGATCTGCAGCCGGATTGCACGATGGAGGCTTTCAGGCAGGCCTATCGCCGCTGCGTGGCCGAACTGCATCCGGATCGCCGGCCGCAGAATGCCGCCGACTCCGGAAACGACATGCCGCTGTCCGAACTGACCGCGTTGTACGACCAGGCGCTGCAGTTCCACAGACGGCACGGCCGGTTGCCCGGCGCGCCGCCGCCGCGCCACGCCTTTGCGGAAACGGACCGCCTCTCCGCACGCCAGGCCGTCTCCAAGGACAGGGCCCAGTCCCCGGGACGCCTTCACGGCAGCAGGCTGATATTGGTCGTCCTGCTGGCGACCGGGGTTTACCTGATCCTCGGCGGCACGCCGGAAAAGCAGCCGCAGCCGCAACCGCCCGTTCCCCTGCCGAGCGAGCCGATGCCCGCCGAACCCGACCCGTTGCTGCGGCAACTGGAAATCGGCATGGACATGGACACCGTGATGGCCATCCAGGGCCGCCCCACGAACATGCGGGAACGGGTCTGGGAATACGGTCCATCGTGGATCCGCTTCGAAAACGGGCGTGCGGTGGAGTGGTACAGCTCCCCGCTCCAGCGCCTGAAGGCGCCGCTCAGCACGGCCGCCAGCATCGCGCCTCCCGCGGACTGATCTGACGCCGCGGCGCTCAGCGTGCGCCGCGGCCGAACAGCACGACTTCGACGGTCTGCACCAGGATCATCAAGTCGAAGACCAGGCCGTGGTTCTTCACGTAGAACAGGTCGAACTTGAGCTTTTCTTCCGCATCGCGGACGGAAGCGCCATAGGGATAACGCAGTTGCGCCCAGCCGGTCAGTCCCGGCTTCATGCAATGACGCACTCCGTAGTAGCGGATCTCGTCGTTGAGCCTGTCCACGAACTGCGGGCGCTCCGGCCGCGGTCCGACGAAACTCATGTCGCCGCTCAGCACCGCGAACAACTGCGGCAGCTCGTCCAGCCGCGTCTTGCGGATGAACTTGCCCACGCGCGTGCTGCGGTCGTCGTTGCGGCTGGCCCACACCGCCACGCCGTCCTTCTCGGCGTCCACGCGCATGCTGCGGAACTTGGTCAGGGTGAAATGGTTGCCGCGCTCGCCGACGCGGACCTGCCGATACAGCACCGGCCCGCCCGATTCCAGCCACACCGCCAGCGCGGTCAGCAGCATGACGGGCCAGGCCACCAGCAGCAGCGCACTGGCGGCCGCCAGGTCGAAGAAGCGCTTGCTGAGCCGACGCGGCGTGGAATAGTCGAAGCCGCCGGAAAATACCAGCCACGACGGATCCACCACGTTCAGCTGCACCATGCCCGCCTCACGCTCGAAGAAGGTGGACAGGTCGATGACGCTCACGCCCTGCTGCACGCACTTCAGCATGTCCTCCATCGGCAGGCTGCCGCGGCGTTCGTCGGGCGCGATGACCAGTTCGTCGATCTGCAGCTCGTCCACCAGGTCGGGCAGCGTGCTGTCCGACTGCACCAGCAATTGCTCGCGCACCACCACGGGCTGGCCGGCGACCGGCACGAAACCCGTCACGATGAAACTGCGCCGATCCGACTGCCGGCGCATGCGGCTGTTGATGAGTTCGGCATTGTTGCCCGCGCCAAGCACCAGGATGCGCTGCTTCAGCACGTCGGTGCTGAACAGGCTGGCGAACAGCATGCGCGCCAGCACGATGCCGATGGCGGAGAAGGCCAGCGACATCGCCAGAACGCCGCGACCGATGTAGGCCTGCGGCACCAGGTAGTAAAGCACCACCAGCGCAGCGCCGCCGAATGCGAACGACAGCAGCATCCGCAGCAGGAAATCGGTGCGGCTGTGCCGCATGTGGACCTGGTACAGGCCGAAGGCCACCATCGCCCCGGTCAGGAACGCGGCGACGATCAGCGAACGCGCGATCACGTGCTCGGCGAAGGCGAGATGCGTTTCCTCATCGTGGATGAAGCGGATCCAGGCGGCCGCCAGCACGGCCAGCACGATGATCGCCACTTCCAGCAACCACAGGAACCGGAAGACCCTGGATTTACGGCTTGCGCGCGTCGATTTCATCAATTCCCCCTGTTGCAGGCCGGTGTCGCTTCCGCGACCGGAGCGGCGCTTGCGTCGTTCCAGCGAACGCACGATTCCGGCCGCCCCGGCAGCGGCCACCAGGCCGCTCCTTCATCCTTCTCTTCGCGACTACATGCTCCCTCTCCAGCCGAACGCGGGAGCGGGATGTGTTCTTATTCCAATCCATCAAAACGCGATCTGCGGGAATTCCGGCCACGCCGGCCGACGCCCCGACGATCACGCCTTCGCCCGCACCCGGGCCCGTCCCGGCCTGAACCACGCCGCGCATGCCTTTGTCCGGGGAGGAATTGCCACCGCCGCCACCGCGTCGGGGCCAGCATCGAGCATGTGCAGGCAGGTCCATCCTCCGTGCGGGCCGCCCAACGGAAGTTCCATGCCTTCGGGCGCCCGGAACGTGTTCATCTCGCGCTCCAGCCCGATCCCGGCGGCTTTCAGGAATGCCTCCTTGCGCACCCACAGCGACAGCAGCCGCTCCGACCGCGCGCGCGCATCGTCGCCAGCCGAGCATGCGGACTCGGCGGGATGGCATACCTGTGCGGCGATCCCGTCCATCCCGGCGGCGCGCGCGACCGGCTCGATATCCACTCCCACCGGACCCTGCGGACAGAACGCCATCGCCAGGTACTCACCGGCATGGCTGAGGCTGGTACCCATCACCAGCCCCTGCAAGCGCGGGCAGCCGCGCTCGTCGCGGCCGAGCGGAACATCCGCCGGAGCCAGCCCCAGCGCCCCGCCCAGGAACAGGCGATGCAGCGCGTAGGCCAGGGTCAGGCCGTCGCGGTCGCCGCTGCGACGACGGCGCGCCACGCGCCCTGACTCGGCCTCGTCGAGCAGCCGCCCGGCCTGCGGCAGCCAAGCGTTCCAGTCGCCCAATTCGAAAAACGCCACGAGCGTCCGGCTGTGCGCCATATCCATCCAGCCCGGCGACGGCAACGCATCCACGAACGCCTGTCCCAGTCCGGGCGCGGCGGCGGAAACGCATTGGGGAAACCCGGGTCGGTCTGGAGAAAGCATGGCATCGCTGACGTCGTCGAATGGACGCCCATTCTCCCCATACGCAGCACAAGGAAAAATCCGGCCGGGCCTCGCCCTCGCGCGAACCGCCATGGACGGAACCACAGCGGGCGCCCGAGGGTACAAAACCCGGGCCTGCGTCTGGCACACCCCGGCTTGCCGGCAATCGACGGGACAAAGGCAGCATCACCAACGACGACATCGAGAACTCGTTCACGCTCTCGACCGCTTGACGATGCTGGCTCGCTTAACACGAGTCCGAAATTTTCCCTTAATGGTCGGGATGGTGCTTAGCCAAAGCCGATGCCCTTGCTCTACGATGTCGCAACCCCGCCAACCGCGCCCTGCAAGCCCCCGCATGAAGGCCCGAAATCCCGACGCTGCCCCGGCGGCATGAGCAAGGCGTCGATCCGCACGGGTGCCGGGGCAAGGCCTTGGAACGAGCGCCTGGACCCGTGGTTCGCCGCGCTCGCGAGCGCGCTGCTGCACCTGCTGATGCTGCTCGCCCTGCTGCACGCTTCCGTGCCCGTCGTGGCGACGTCGCAAGGCGCCGCCGCTGGCGGCAGGACCAAGGTGGATTTCATCGGCGAAGCACGCCAGCCCGAGCAGATCGCGCAGCCGGTGCCAAGCCCACCAATGCCGCGACCGTCCAAGCCCGTCCGCAAGCTCCGTTCGGCATCGCCGGTCCGGTCCACGCTGGTCGAGCACGCCGACAATCCGCTCCCTCCCGATACGGCCGCCACCACCGACACTCCGGCGATGGATCTGCCCGCGCCGGCCCCGCGCGAAGCCCGGGCGTCCGCGGCAAGCCCGCCCGCACCGGCGCAGCGTCGCCCCGAAACCTGGACGGGGCGGCCGCCGGGCCTGATCGAGGAAGACATCGCCGACAACGACCGAGGACTGGCCCGCAGCCCCATCGACAACCGGGGCAGCCGGCGCGATCCCGCCGCCGGCGACCACAGCCTGGAAGTCGGCGGCTACCTGGTCTACTACGACCTGCGCAACGAAACCCGACTGCGTGCGTGGATGGACAAAGGCATGAAGGAACTCTCCCTGCCCCTGCCGGGCACGCAGTACTACATGGTCTGTCCGTTGCAGGTGGCGCTGGACCGCGGCTCCGGCAAGTGCCGCCTGCTCGCCCCGGACTCGCCGGAACTGAAGGACATCGGCGACGCGCGCGAGGTCATCAACATGCTCCAGGTGTACCGACGGGGAGAACCGGTGTGGCGGGGGCCGGGGCCGTACCGATAGGCCGCCGGGCAACGATCGCATCCCGCGGATCGTTCACCGCGGCGCGACGTAGCCGCCGGGCACGCCGCGCGGCGACAGCACGATCTGCCACAACTGCGAGCGGCGGCTGCGGAAGGTCGCCATCGAGCCGCACAGGTAGAAGCGCCACATGCGGCGGAAGCGTGCGTCGTAGCGCGGGTCCAGCCGGTCCCATGCCGCTTCGACGTTCGCGCGCCACGCCTGCAGCGTGCGGTCGTAGTCGGCGCCGAAGTTGTGCCAGTCCTCGATCACGAACAGGCCTTCGCTGCCGCGCGTGATCTGCGCCGCGGACGGCAGCATCGAATTGGGGAAGATGTACTTGGCGATCCACGGATCGGTGCGGCGGGCCGAGACGTTGGTGGCGATGGTATGCAGCAGAAATAGCCCTTGTTTTGGGCCCTCGTCCGGCAGGCAGCGTCGCGCGACTTCGAAATAGGTGCGGTAGTTCCTGGCCCCGACGTGCTCGAACATGCCGATCGAGAACGCCGCGTCGAAGCGTTCGTCCAGGTCGCGGTAGTCCTGCAGGCGGATCTCGACCGGCAGGCCCTGGCACAGGTTGCGGGCGTATTCGGCCTGCTCCTTCGAGATGGTCACGCCGACGCCGCTGACGCCGTAGCGCTCGGCCGCGTATTTCAGCGCCTCGCCCCAGCCGCAGCCGATGTCCAGCACCTTCATGCCCGGCTGCAGCCGCAGCTTGCGGCAGACCAGGTCCAGCTTGGCCAGTTGCGCGTCGTCGAGACCGCCCGGATCGGAGCCAGCGGCATCGCGCCAGTAGCCGCAACTGTAGATCAGCCGCTTTCCCAGCATCGCCGCGTACAGGTCGTTGCCGAGGTCGTAATGGCGTTCGCCGACTTCGCGGCTGCGGCGGCGGTTCTGCGGGTTGAACAGCCGCGCGAACAGCGCGTCGCGGATTTCACCGGCGCCATGCACGCTTTCGTCCAGCCGCGCCTGCAGGACGTGGAAAAGGAAGCCGTCCAGCGAATCGGCATCCCACCAGCCGTCCATGTAGCTTTCGCCCAGGCCCAGCGAGCCCTGCGCCAGCAGCCGCGCGTACAGGCGCGGGTCGTGCACCTGCAGGTCCCACGCGCGGTCGCCGCCGATGCGCACGTCGGCCGAAGCCAGCAGCGCCTCGACCCGTCGCTGGTAGCGGGTCGCGGTCGCTGCGGGCTTCGCTCCGTTCATCCCCCGAACAGGGCGGCGTATTCGGGCGCCAGGTACGGACGCAGCACGTCCAGCGGCACGTCGACCGACTGGGTGCCGTCGGAATACGGGCCGACCTGGTACGGCGGGAACACGAAGCGCAGCGCGGTCGCCCGGCCGCCGCCGCCGAGCACCGGCTGGAACTGGCGGAAGCTGTCCGCGTCCGGCTCGGTGCCCTGGTCGATCATCTTGTCGGCGTCGCGGACGAATTCCGCGCGGGCCTCCGGCGACATGTCGTCCGCGTCGGCGCGGACCGAGACCTGGGTGTGCAGTTTCTCGCGCACGTAGCCGCTGATCGCCAGCCAGCCCTCGGCCGACGGGATCAATTCGTCGGCGGTCAGCAGCTTGTCCTGCCCGACCAGCCAGACGAAACGCGCCACCAGCGGTTCGCCGTGGGCGCCGCCGGTGTAGCGGCTACCGTCGGCGGCGATCGCCACCCATTCCGGCGTGGCCGCGACCTGCTCGAAGCTCAGCGACAGCTCGTACGGCGCACGCGGCTTGTCGTTGCCGATCGCCTCGACCGCCTGCATCAGGTAGCCGCGCTGCTCGGCGGCATAGGCGCCGACGGCGCGGGCCAGGCCGGGATGCTGGTTGATCGTCGGCGGATAGCTGATGCCGACCATGTAGCGCTCGTTGTGCTCGATCTCGTCCTTCAACGCCGCCGCCGGCGTCGCGCCGCCGCCGCCGGGGGTCGCCGCCGCGGACGGTTCCGCCGCGGGCGCGCCCGGCGCGGACGCATCGGGCTTGCAGGCGGCCAGCGCACCCGCCAGCGCCAGCAGAAAGACCGGGCCGAATGTCCTTGCGTTGCTCATGTCGCCATGCTCCTTCCGTGCGATGACCGGGAAATTCTACTGCACCAGATCGGCGTATTCGGGATGCCTGCGGACGTAGTCGGCCGCATACGAACAGGCCGGCGTCACCTTCAATCCCTGTGCACGGGCGTATTCCAGCGCGGCCCGGACCAGCGCGCCGGCGATGCCGCGGCCGCCGATGGCCTCGGGCACGCCGGTGTGCTGGATGACCATGCGCCCGTCGCGCAGCCGGTAGTCCAGCTCGGCCTCGTGGCCATCGACCGCGACGCTGAAGCGGCCGTCTTCGGGGACGTGCCGGATCGGGAGAGCCTGTTCGCTCATCGGAAGATTCCTCAAGTCCAGTCCTGACCCGCGCATTGTGCGCTTGGACGCGCCGGCCCGGCAGATGCGGACGCAGAACGTCACTTTCTGCCCCGCGCCACGACCCGTCCCACGGCATATCGGGCTTTTCCGCGGGCCCGGTGCAGTTGGCATGGATCCTGCTTCATCCCTGGCAAAGCGCCATTCCATGATCACGAACAGGGGGAATACCATGAGCCTGAACGAAATCGCCCAGAACACCATCTCCGACAGCGACTTCACGCTGCTGGAAGGCCTGTACCAGTTGGCCGTCGCCGGCCACACCCGCGACTGGGAATTCGAGCGCCTGAACCAGGCCGTCTACGAGCGCCTGCTGTCCTCGTACGGCGCGCCGGAAGCGGTGGACGCCCACGCCAACGCCTTCCAGGTCGCCTGAGCGGCGCCTGCGCGCGGGCCTTGCGGCCCCGCGTTCGTTTTCCCGGTTCAAAGGCCGAACGACGGCCGCGACAGTTGTTCCAGGAAGTGGCCCAGCACCTGCGGCCGCATGATCAGCATGAACATCACCCCGTAGGCCGCGCCGGCCAGGTGCGCGCTGTGGTTGATGCGGTCGCCGCCCTTCTTGTCCATCCAGATGCTGTAGGCCACGTAGCCGACCGCGTAGACGATGGCCGGCAGCGGCACGAAGAACACGAAGATCAGCGACCACGGCGACAGCAGGATGAAGGCGAACACCACCGCCGACACCGCGCCGGACGCGCCCAGGCTCAGGTAGTTCGGGTTGTGCCGGTTCTTCAGGTAGGTCGGCAGGATCGACACCACCAGCGCCGACAGGTAGAACAGCGGATAGGTCAGCGGGCTGCCGCTAAGGCCGTACATCATCTGCTCGATGTAGCGTCCGAAGAAGAACAGCGTCAGCATGTTGAACAGCAGGTGGCTGAAATCGGCGTGGATGAGACCGTAGGTCAGCAGGCGGTCGTATTGCTTGTTCCGCTCGATCGCCGGTGGCCACAGGATCAGGCGGTCGGCCAGCTTGCGGTTGCTGAAGGCCAGCCACGACACCACGGCGGTGATGCCGATCAGGAGGAAGGTAATCGGGGATTGCATCGGTTCCTCGAAGAAGACGGGCGCGTCCCGGCGCCGGAAAGCGTGCAAGCCTAACCGATCCCTCCTTCGCAATCGAATCCCGCCGGTCACGGCTGCGCGCACGCCGCATGACGGGCATCATGTGGACTTTCCTTGGAAAGAGTGTCCCGGTTCGCCCCATGCGCACGACCGCCGCCTGCCTGCTGCTTGCCCTCGCCCTGCCCGTCAGCGCCGCCGACCTGACCACCCAGGCCGAGCGCAGCGGCTTCGTCGAAACCGGCCGTTACGACGAGACCATCGCCCTGTGCGACGCCTTCGCCAAAACCTGGCCGAAGGCGGTGCGCTGCTTCGACTTCGGCGTCACCCCGGAAGGCCGGCCGATGAAGGCGTTGGCGGTTTCGACCGGCGGCGCGCTGACCGCGCAGGCGGCCCGCGAGCGCGGACTGCCGGTGACCCTGGTCCAGGGCGGCATCCACGCCGGCGAGATCGACGGCAAGGACGCCGGCTTCTGGCTGCTGCGCGACCTGCTGGAGGGCAAGGCCGCGCCGGGCGTGCTGGACCGGCAGGTCTGGCTGTTCGTGCCGGTGTTCAACGTCGACGGCCACGAGCGCTTCGGCGCATGGAACCGCCCCAACCAGCGCGGCCCGAAGGAAATGGGCTGGCGCACCACCGCGCAGGGCTACAACCTCAACCGCGACTACACGAAGGCCGACGCGCCGGAAATGCAGGCGATGCTGCGGTTGGTGGACGAATGGGACCCGCTGGCCGAAGTCGACCTGCACGTCACCGACGGCGCCCAGTTCGAGCACGACGTCTCGGTCACCGGCGAACCGGTCCACGAAGGCGACGACGCCCTGCGCACGGCCGGCCGCGCGTTCAAGCAGGGGATCATCGATGCGCTGGCGCGGCAGGGCTCGCTGCCGCTGGGCTTCTACCCGTCGCTGGCCGAGGACGACAACCCCGCCGCCGGCTTCGCCGACGAGGTCTATCCGCCGCGCTTCTCGCATGGCTATTTCCCACAGCGCAACCGCTTCGGCTGGCTGATCGAGACCCACTCGTGGAAGGACTATCCGACCCGCGTGCGCGTCACCCGCAACGCCATCCTCGCGGTGCTGGAACAGGTCGCCGCGCACGGCCGGCAATGGCGCGAACTGGAGCGCGAAGCCGACGCCCGCGCCGCCGCCGGCCGACTGGGCGGCCAGTCGGTGCCGCTGGCCTTCGCCGCCAGCGACAAGGCCCGCACCATCGACTTTCGCGGCTACGCCTACACGCGTACGCCGTCCGAGGTTTCCGGCGCGCTGATGACCCGTTACGACGAAAGCCGGCCGCAGATCTGGAAAGTGCCGCTGCACGACGACCTGCAGCCGAGCGTCAGCGTCGTCGCGCCACGGGCCGGCTACGTGGTGCCCGCCGCGCACGCGCGGCGGTTCGGCGAGAAACTGAAACTGCACGGCATCGAATTCCGCCGCATCGGTGCGCAACCCGCTGCTGCGGTACAGACCTTCCGCGCCGACGCAGCGGACTTCTCCGCGCGACCGGTGGAAGGCCATCAGCGATTGGCGGCCAAGGGCGAATGGAAGGCCGAAACCCGCGCGATCGCCGACGGCTCGCTGTTCGTGCCGATCGCCCAGGCCAAGGCGCGGCTGGTGATGGCGCTGCTGGAACCGCAGGCGTCGGACTCGCTGCTGCAATGGGGCGAGTTCAACAACGCCTTCGAACGCAAGGAATACATGGAAGGCTACGTCGCCGAGGCCGTGGCCCGCGAGATGCTGGCGAAGGACCCGGCGCTGAAGGCGGAGTTCGAGGACAGGCTGCGCGACGACCCGAAGTTCGCCGCCAGCCCGCGCGCGCGGCTGGAATTCTTCCAGCGCCTGCACCCGTCATGGGACGAGCGCTACAACCTGTATCCGGTGCTACGGACGGACGCGCCCCTGTAGGCGCGGCGTCAGCCGCGACGCCTTTCGTTCCGGATCAAGGAACAGAATCGCATCTCACGCCGCTCCTACGCGCCGCGCCTACATGTATTTCCAGTTGCGCCGCTTGCCTTCGGCCATCCACGCGACCGCCTGCTCCAGCCGCTTCCGCCGCGTTTCCTCGCGCTTGGCCTCGACGATCCATTCGACGTATTCGCGCTTGCAACTGGGCGGGAACGCATCGAACGCCGCCTGCGCCTTCGGGTTCTTCTTCAACGCCGCCAGCAGATCGTCGGGCGCCTGCGGCGGCGGCTTCGGCTGGCCGCTCTTGCGCACCGGCACGGTCTTGGCGCCCTGCTCGTTCAGCGCCATCGCCTTCTTCAGGTGCGCAACGAGGATCTTCTTCGGCGGCAGATCCTCCAGTGACGCCATCCTGCCGTAGCTGCCCATGCCTTCGCGGGACCGGTCGTCGCCTTCCTCGCCTTCGCCGACCACCAGCGCGTGCCTCCAGAAACCGAAGGAAACGTGCCGCTTGAACGCGGCCATGTTGCAGAGGATGCTGCCAGCGTGGACGAAGTTGGGCATGCTCCACTTGATCGTCTCCTCGACGTCGGGACACGCCTCGTGCACGATCTCGCGCAGGCGCGCGAGTATCGGTCGGGCGAACTCCGCGCTTTTGTCGATATAGGCGTCGATGCGCGGGTCGTGGCTGGGCGCTTTGCGGGCTGGCATGGCGTTCATCCCGGCGAGGTGCGGATACTTTACCCTTGCCGCCGATATCCCGTGCGATGGCGGCGCCGATGCGCAAGTTCCCGATCCTGGTTCTCGTCGTGGCGTTGCTCGCGATCTGGTGGTGGCGGCACGACGCGACGCCTGCGCGATCGGCAGCGCAGGAACCGCCGACCGCATCCGCACCGGCGGCGCGCGCCGCTTCGCCGGCGTCGGACCGGCCGACCGCCGCCCTGCCCGCCTTCCTGCCGCCCGAAGCCGGCGACACCCTGCGCCTGATCGCGCGAGGCGGGCCGTTCCCGCATCGCCAGGACGGTGTGGTGTTCGGCAACCGCGAAAACCGCCTGCCGCAGCGCCCGCGCGGCTGGTACCACGAGTACACGGTGGAAACGCCGGGCCTGAGCCATCGCGGCGCACGCCGCATCGTCACCGGCGGTACACCGCCCAGCGAGTATTGGTATACCGATGACCACTACGACTCCTTCCGCCGTTTCGACTACGCACCGTTCGACTTCACGCCCGGCGCGGAGTAAGGCATGACCGATTCCGGCTTCGACCTCGGCCTCGACGATCCCGGCCGCGCCGGGCTGTTCTTCGTCACCGCCGAAGACCTCGACACCCTCGCGGCGGCGGCGCGCGACGCCGGCCTGCTGGCGCGGCGCATCGACCTGCTCGGCTGCGCCGACAAGCGCACGCTGCTGCTGCGCATCGCGCTGGCGCTGGACTTCCCCGGAACCAGCGGCCACAACTGGGACGCGCTGGCCGACAGCCTGCGCGACCTGGACTGGCTGCCGTCCGGCAACGGCTACGTGCTGCTGTTCGACGCCGCCGGCGAGATGCGCGACGCCGACGAGGCCGACTTCGACACCCTGCTGTCGATCCTGGACGAGGCACGCGCCGACTGGGCCGCGCGCGGCGTGCCGTTCTGGGCCTTCCTGGCGCTGCGCGAACGGGATTTCGACGAAATGGAATCCGCTTCGTAGGCACGCCCATGCTCTCGCGCTTCTCGGCCAACCACACGCATCTGTATCCCGGGGCGCTCCTGCGCCGTCTCGACGCCCAAGGCGATGCGCGACTGTCGCCGGGCGGGGAAATGCTGGTGGAGTTCAGCGATGGCGTGGTTGCGACCGGAAGACTGCTGGAAGCGGACCGGGACGCCTTCGTGCTGCGGATGCCGGACTATCGCACGCAACGCGGGACGAACGTACGGGCGCGGACATGGCGGCTCGCAAGCACCGACGAGCCCGGATTGCTGCGCGTGCAGAAGCGCCTGCCCGCGGATCGAACCGGCACGCCCCTGGGCGAAGAACCATAAAAAAACGCCGGGACTTGCCCGGCGTTTTTCGGTTCCGGCTTGCGCGCGGATTACAGCGGCTGCACCTGGTCGGCCTGCATGCCCTTCTGGCCCTGCACGGCGACGAAGCTGACCTGCTGGCCTTCCTTGAGCGACTTGAAGCCGTTGCCCTGGATCGCGCGGAAATGCACGAACAGGTCGGGGCCGCTCTGCGGGGTGATGAAGCCGAAACCCTTGGCGTCGTTGAACCACTTGACGGTGCCGGTCTGACGATCGGACATCTTTGCTAACTCCTGAAACGGGTGGAAAAAGACCGCGACCACGGGACATCCGGGCCGGGACTGGGGTTTGCAGGCTGGTAAAGCGGAAAGATGAGCCGATCGTTGGATCTACCGCATCAGGCCCACGATGAACAGTGACCCTGGCAAAACACAGTGCCTCGCACCATACGCAGGTCCGGCGCAAAAAGCGACTGTTTTTTCGTTCAGCTTCGGAACGGGCCGATCCCGGACACCCGCAGGTCGCCCCGCATCCGCCGGGAGCGGACAAGCCCGTTCCTGCGAAATCCGGTTCGAATCAATAAACTGCGCGGCCCCGCCTTGCACCGCGCCGCCGAGTCCGATGCCCGCCACGTCGCCGCCTTTTTCATGCCGCACATCCCTGTGCGCCACCCTGCGGGCGGCTTCGCCGTGAAAAACGGCTGTCCTGCCGTTTTTTCTTCCGGCCGGAACCGCCGGCGATGACCGAATCCGACGTCCTGGTCATCGGCGCCGGTGCCGCCGGGCTGATGTGCGCCCTGACCGCCGGCCGGCGCGGCCGCCGGGTGCGGGTACTGGAGCGCGCCAACAAGCCGGGCAAGAAGATCCTGATGTCCGGCGGCGGACGCTGCAACTTCACCAATACCGGCGCCGGCCCGGCCAACTACCTGTCGGCCAACCCGCACTTCTGCAAGTCGGCGCTGGCCCGCTACACGCCGGCCGATTTCATCGGACTGGTCGAACGCCACGGCATCGCCTGGCACGAAAAGGAACTGGGCCAGTTGTTCTGCGACGAATCCAGCAAGCAGATCGTCAAGCTGCTGCTGGACGAGTGCGCATGGGCCGGCGTGGACGTGCGCACCAACTGCGAAACCATGCGCGTGGTCCACGGCGAAGGCGGCTTCCGCCTGCATACCTCGCAGGGCGCGTTCTCCGCGCCGGCGCTGGTGGTCGCCAGCGGCGGGCTGTCGGTGCCGAGCCTGGGCGGCAGCGGTTTCGGCTATGAACTGGCCCGGCAGTTCGGCCATGCCGTGTCGCCGCTGTGCGCCGGACTGGTCCCGCTGACCCTGAGCGGCAAGCACCAGGAGCGCCTCGCCGGCCTGAGCGGCCTGTCGTTCCCGGTCGAGGCCCGCTGCAACGGCCAGTCCTTCCGCAACGCGATGCTGCTGACCCATCGCGGCGTCAGCGGCCCGGCGATCTTGCAGATTTCCTCGTACTGGCGGCCCGGCGACGAATTGCTGATCGACCTGCTGCCGGACCGCGACGCACTGGCGTGGCTGCGCGAACGCCGGCAGGCGCGCGGCAATGCAGAACTGAAGACCGTGCTGTCCGAGGCGCTGCCGGCGCGCTTCGCGCAGCGCCTGTGCGAGGTCTGGCTGCCGAACCGGCCGCTCAGGCAGCTCGACGAACCGCAGTTGCGCGGGATCGCCGCGACGCTGCGCGACTGGCCGCTGGTCGCCAGCGGTACCGAGGGCTACCGCACCGCCGAAGTCACCCTGGGCGGCGTGGATACCGACGAGGTTTCCTCATCGACGATGCAGTCGAAGAAACAGCCGGGCCTGTATTTCGTCGGCGAGGTGCTGGACGTCAGCGGCTGGCTGGGCGGCTACAACTTCCAGTGGGCCTGGGCTTCGGGTCACGCCGCCGGCATGGCGGTGTAGGAGCGGATCGCCTCGGCGGCCAGCTCGAACGAGCGCAGCCGTGCATCGTGGTCGTAGATGTTGGCGACCAGCATCAGTTCGTCCGGCCGGTGCCTTTCGATGAACCCGGCGATGCCCTGCTTCACCGTCTCCGGCCCGCCGACCACGCTGCAGGCCAGCGCCTGTTCGACCATGAGCTTCTCGTGCGGTTGCCAGTAATCCTCGATGTCGTCGATCGGCGGCGGGATCAACCCCGGCTTGCCGCGGCGCAGGTTGACGAAGCTCTGCTGCGCGGTAGTGAACAGGCGCTTCGCCTCGGCGTCGGTTTCGGCGGCGACCACGTTCAGGCCGAGCATCGCATGCGGTTTTTCACGGTATCTGGACGGACGGAACTGGCGACGGTAGACCTGCAGCGCCTGGTCCATCGCATCCGGCGCGAAGTGCGAGGCGAAGGCGTACGGCAGGCCCAGCGCGGCGGCCAGTTGCGCGCCGAACAGGCTGGAGCCGAGGATCCATACCGGCACGTCGAGCCCGGCGCCGGGCACGGCGCGCACCAGTTGCCCCGGCTGGGCCGGTTCGAAGTAATGCAGCACTTCCTGCACGTCGGCGGGAAACTGTTCGGCCCCTTCGAAATAGCGGCGCAGCGCCCGCGCGGTGGGCTGGTCGGTGCCGGGCGCGCGGCCCAGGCCGAGGTCGATGCGGTCCGGATACAGCGAAGCCAGCGTGCCGAACTGCTCGGCCACCTGCAATGGCGAGTGGTTCGGCAGCATCACCCCGCCGGCGCCGACGCGGATGCGATCGGTGCCGCCGGCGACGTGGCCGATCAGCACCGCGGTCGCGGCGCTGGCGATGCCCGGCATGTTGTGGTGCTCGGCCAGCCAGAAGCGGGTGTAGCCGAGTTTCTCGGCATGGCGGGCGAGATCGAGGGAATTGCGGAAGGCCTGCGCCGCGTCGCTGCCTTCGCAGACCGGGGCGAGGTCGAGGACCGAATAGGGAATCATGTGCGAGTGATAAGGCCGGCGACGGCGCATTTCCAGCCCGGTCCGGCGGAATTCAGCATTCCGGCCGGGCGCGCATCACCCATCGGCCAGCGGGGCGAGGTCCGGGTCCAGCGCCACGCGCCCGTCGAACACGAAGCAGCGGCCCTGGTAACCGAAACCGCCGGCCTGCTCGAAATAACCGAGGATGCCGCCTTCGAGCTGCAGCACGTTGTCGATGCCGGCCTCGTCGCGCATCCACAGCGCCGCTTTCTCGCAGCGGATGCCGCCGGTGCAGAAGCTGACCACGGTGGCGTCGCGCCATCTGTCCTTGCGCGCCTCCACCGCCGCCGGCAGGTCGGTGAACTTCGCGATCGGCAGGATTTCCGCGTCGGCGAAACTGCCGTATTCGGCTTCCTGCGCGCTGCGCGTGTCCAGCATCACCACGCGCTTGCCCGTGTCGTCGTGGCCCTTCTGCAACCAGCGCATCAGGGTTTTCGGCGCGACCGTCGGCGCACGGCCGGCCAGTGGCGAGGAGGCGTCGCGGCGGAAGCTGATGATTTCCGGCTTGACCTTGACCTTCAGCCGCGCGAACGGCAGCGAGCGGCTGCGGCTTTCCTTGACCACGATGTCGGCGAAACG
Source organism: Pseudoxanthomonas sp. (assembly GCA_047601245.1). Classification (GTDB taxonomy): domain Bacteria; phylum Pseudomonadota; class Gammaproteobacteria; order Xanthomonadales; family Xanthomonadaceae; genus Pseudoxanthomonas_A. Next base: position 227,815 of record JASGJU010000002.1, on the reverse strand, counting down.
CGGATCGGCGCGCAACGCATCGACGAAGCCGCGCACCGCGTCCTCGTCGCCGGCCAGGAACAGGTTCACGCCTTCCGCGGCCACCAGCACGGTGCCGCGCAACTCCCGCGCCTCGGCCTGGGCGCGCAATCGCGCGGCGAGGCCCGCCGGATCCTCGACATGGACGAAATGGTAGGCGGCGACGTTCAGGACCATGTACGCATTTTACCCGGTCGCCGCGTGCGCATCGGTTAACCTGTCGCCCACCATCCGACCGTTCCGAGGATCCGCATGCGCCGTCCGTCCTGGCTGCTCGCTGCCATGTTGCTGTTTTCCGCCTGCGCGCCCGCGCCGAAGCCCTACACCGGCGGCGACGTGGCGGAACTGCAACGCATCGACACCGCCATCGGCGACGGCGTGGAGGCCACGCCGGGGCACAAGGTCACCGTGCACTACACCGGCTGGCTGTACCAGCAGGATGCACCGGACAAACATGGCGAGAAATTCGACAGTTCACGCGACCGCAACCAGCCGTTCACCTTCGCGCTCGGCGGCGGCCAGGTGATCCGCGGCTGGGACGAAGGCGTGGCCGGCATGCGCGTCGGCGGCAAGCGCACGCTGCTGATTCCGGCCGCCGACGGTTACGGCGCGAAGGGCGCCGGCGGCGTGATCCCGCCGGGCGCGTCGCTGGTGTTCGACGTGGAATTGCTGGGCGTGGAGTGAAGCCTTCGCAGGAGCGGCGCAAGCCGCTCCTGCGGGAATCGCCTAATTCGCTTGCGCATCCTTCTCGACCCGGCGCAGGCGCAGGTCGTGGAAGTCGAAGCTGAAATCGGTCAGCGACGAAACCGCCTTCATCCGCGCCCCGACGATCTTCCCGTCCTCGTCCAGATTGAAGTTGACGAATGCGTCGGCGTTCAACCAGCGATCCCGCCAGCGCACGATGAAGGTGTCGTGCTGCCAGTGCTCCAGGTCGCCGACCAGTTCGGCGGTGTGGGTAAAGCGCATCACCGGCCGGCCCTGCTCCATCGCGATCGTCACGTCGCCGTACCACGGGTCGCGATAGGTGCCGGCGTAGCCGGCCAATGGCAGCGACGGCTTCGACTTGGCGTTGCGCGCGGCCTGGTGCTTGCTCCAGCCTTCGTCGGCCTTGTCCCGCGACTTGGCCAGCGCGGCGGCATAGGCCGCGGTCCAGTCGGTCTGCGGCGCGCCCATCTGCTGGTCCAGCGCGCGCATCGTCACCGCATTGAACGCCGCGCCGACTTCCTGGTTGGTCAGCACGATCACGCCCAGTTTCAAGTCGGGAACCAGGGTGATGCGCGAAACCATGCCGGGCCAGCCGCCGGTATGCCAGACCAGCTTGTGGCCGCGGTAGTCGGACAGGAACCAGCCTTCGCCGTAACCGGAGAAATTCGGCATCGCCGCGGCCAATTCCGGCACCGACGGCTTCGCGACCGGGATCGGCGTCAGCACGCTCCACATCTCGCGCTGGCGCTGTTCGCTGAACAATCGCTTGGCGTCTTCGCCCTCGCCGGAAATCACCCCGCCGTCCAGTTGCACGCGCACCCACCTGGCCAGGTCGTCGACGCTGGAATAGATGCCGCCGGCGCCGGCCACGTTCGACCAGGTCATGCGCGGCGCGGGAACCAGCTTGCTGAAGTCGGCCTTGGAATAGCCGGTGGCCACGTCGTCGCCGTCCTGCAGGTGGTCGCTGTTGAAGCGCGTGTGCGCCATGCCCAGCGGCGCGAAGATGCGCGTGCGCAGGAACTCCTCGTAGGACTGGCCGCTGACCTGCTCGATCACCAGTTGGGCGACGCCGAACAGGATGTTGTCGTAGGCGTACTGTTCGCGGAAGCCGCCTTCCAGCGGCACGTCCTTCAACCGCCGCGCCACGTCCTCCACGCTGTAGTCGGTGGTCGGCCAGAACAGCAGGTCGCCGGCGCCCAGGCCCAGGCCGCTGCGGTGCGCCAGCAGGTCGCGGATGCGCATCTCGCGGGTCACGTAGGCGTCGGACATGCGGAACCACGGCAGGTGGTCGATCACCCGGTCGTCCATCTTCAGCTTGCCCTCGTCGGCCAGGATCGACAGCGACGCGGCGGTGAAGGCCTTGGTGTTGGAGGCGATGGCGAACAGGGTGCCGCTGCCGACCGGCGCGTTCGCCTCCAGGTCGCGCATGCCGTAGCCCTTGGCCAGCACCACCTCGCCGTCCCGGACCACGGCCACGGCGATGCCGGGCACGTCGAAGGTCTTGCGTACGTTGTCGACGTAGGCGTCGAAATCCGCGGCCGGCGCTTGCGCGAAAGCCGGCGCCGTGAAAACGAACGCGACCAGCAAGCCGGCCAGAAACTGTTTCCGCATGGCGATTCCCCCGATCGAACGAACCATGACGATAACCGATCGGCGGCCGCGGTCGCACCGTGCCATGCGTCATCCGCGGCATAATCCGCGGATGCGGAACACGAGTACGAACCGGCGGCTGGCCGTGATCGGCGGCGGCCCGGCCGGGTTGATGGCGGCGGAAACGGCGCGCGCGGCCGGCGTCGAAGTCGATCTCTACGAGGCCAAGGGCTCGGTCGGGCGCAAGTTCCTGATCGCCGGCAAGGGCGGGCTCAACCTGACCCATTCCGAGCCACGACCGGCCTTCGATACGCGCTATCGCGAACGCGTGGCGCAGGTCGGCCGCTGGCTCGACGCCTTCGATGCCGATGCGCTGCGCGAATGGGCGCGCGGCCTGGGCGTGGAAACCTTCGTCGGCAGTTCCGGCCGCGTGTTCCCGGCCGACCTCAAGGCCGCGCCCTTGCTGCGCGGCTGGGTGCGGCGGCTGCGCGACGCCGGCGTGCGCTTCCATGTACATCACCGTTGGCTGGGCTGGAACGGCGACGGCGCGCTGCGCTTCGCCGCGCCGGACGGCGAAACCGCGGTCGCCGCCGATGCGACGGTGCTGGCGCTGGGCGGCGCAAGCTGGCCGCAACTCGGCTCGGACGGCGCGTGGCTGCCGGCGCTGGCCGAAGCCCGCGTCGCGGTCGCGCCGTTGAAGCCGGCCAACTGCGGTTTCGACGTCGAATGGAGCGGACATTTCGCCGGCAAGTTCGCCGGCGCGCCGCTGAAGCCGGTCGTGGCGCACTGGCGCGATGCGCGCGGCAAGGAACATGCGCTGCAGGGCGAATGCGTCGCCAGCGCCGACGGCATCGAAGGCAGCCTGGTCTATGCGATCTCGGCCGAACTGCGCGATGCGATCGAACGCGACGGCTTCGCCACGCTGCACCTTGACCTCGCACCGGGCCGCGACCTCGCCCGCCTGCAACGCGACCTGGAGAAGCCGCGCAACGGCCGCAGCTTCGGCGAATTCCTGCGCCGCCAGACCGGGCTGGAAGGCGCGAAGGCCGCACTGCTGCGCGAGGCGCTGGACAAGCCTCGACTGGACGATGCCGCGGCCGTCGCGCGAACCATCAAGCGCCTGCCGCTGAAACTGCTGCGGCCGCGTCCCGTCGCCGAGGCGATCAGCAGCGCCGGCGGCGTGGATTTCGGCGCGCTCGACGCGGACCTGATGCTGCGCGCGAAACCCGGCACGTTCTGCGCCGGCGAAATGCTCGACTGGGAAGCGCCGACCGGCGGCTACCTGCTGACCGCCTGCTTCGCCAGCGGGCTCATCGCGGGGCGAGCCGCAGTGGAATACGCCCGGGCAGGCGCTTCGCCGTAGGAGCGGTACAAGCCGCTCCTACGGGCGATCCGGGAACATCACTTCTTCGCCTGTTTCGCCCGCTCCGCCTGGTCCTGCTGGAAGGCTTCGATCTCCGGCGCATCGCGCAGCAACCTGGAATGCGGGTCCAGCGTGTAGCTCTCGCCATCGGCGATGGCGACCTCGCCGCGGCCGCCCGTCATCGGCGCCTCGATCGTGCGCTCGCCGACGCGCACCTGCACCGGCATCGGGAACGGCTTGTCGCCCTCGGTCTTCCAGCGCAGCGACAGCTTGCCGCCGCTGCGCTCGGCCAGCAGTTGCGGCAACGGCGCGGATTTCAGGTAGACGTCGAAGAACCAGCCGTAGTCCCTGCCGGTGGCGCGGTTCACCGCGTCGATGAAGTCCTGCGTGACGCCGTAACGCGGCGCGTAGTTGCCGGGCTTCGGATCGGTCCTGGCGTACACCAGTTCGCGCGTCGCCGCGAAGAACGCTTCGTCGCCGATCAGCCCGCGCAGCGTGTGCAGCACCAGCGAGCCCTTGTAGTACAGGTCCAGCGCCGGGCCTTTCTCGGCGTCGTAGACGTCGCCGCTGCTGTAGCTATGGTCGGACACCACCGGGAAGCGGTTGCGGATCTTCGACCGCTGCGCCATCAGTTCGGCGTAGTAGGCCATGTCGCCGCGCAGCCATTGCAGGTACAGCGGCTGCATGTAGGTGCCGAAGCCCTCGTGCAGCCACATGTCGTTCCAGTCGGCGTTGGTCAACTGGTTGCCGAACCATTCGTGCGAGAACTCGTGGTGCAGCAGCCAGTCGTAGCCGTAGGCGTCCTGCTTGTAGCCGTTGCCGTAGGCGTTGACGGTCTGGTGCTCCATGCCCAGGTGCGGCGTCTCGACCACGCCCATCTTCTCGTCGCCGAACGGATAGGGGCCGATCTTCTCCTCGAAGAAATCGAGGAACCGCGGGAACTGCGCGAACAGCTCCTTCGCCTTCGCCTCGTTGCCCTTCAGGTACCAGAAGCGCATCGGGACGACGTTGCCGTAGCGGCTTCTGTAATCGGCCGACAGCAGTTCGTAGGGACCGACGTTCAGCGCCACCGCGTAGGTGGTCACGTCGCGCGCGCGCCAGTGGTACGTGCGCCAACCGTCCTTTTCCTCGACGCCGAGCAGCTTGCCGTTGCCGGCGGCGACCAGCGGCGCCGGCACGGTCACGCGCTGTTCGACGATGGCCGGTTCGCCCCACGGCTGGTCGATGCACGGCCACAGCAGGTCGCAGCCCTCGCCTTCGACCGCGGTGGCGACCCACGGCTCGCCGGTCGGCGCGGTCGCCCAGACGAAACCGCCGTCCCACGGCGCGCGCTTGGCTTCGTGCGGATGGCCGCCGTAGACGATGCGCAGCACGGCGCGCTCGCCGGCGGCCAGCGGCTTCGGCAGGTCCACGCTCATGCGGCCGTCGGGGTTGCGCCAGGCGTCGGCCGCCAGCGCCACGCCGTCCACTTCGACCGCGGCGATCGCATAGTGGTTGTCCAGGTCCACCACCAGCCGCGACAGCGGCTGCTTCGCGACGAAGCTCAGGCGCGCATCGCCGTCCAGCCGCTTGTCCCGCGGATCGACGCGGAAATCCAGTTCGGCGCTTTCGAAGGCGACCGCGCGCTGTTCCGGTGCGGCCGGACCGCCGGAAGACAGCGTCTGTTCGCTGAGCGGCGGCTGCGCGGGTTGCGGGTTTTCGGCCGCATGCGCAAGGCAGGACACGGCGAACGACAAGGCGGCAATGGTCAGGCGGCGCATGGAACCCCGGCGATGCGGCGGCGGAAGATGCGCCAGCGTGCCACAACGCGGCCGCGCGACAAACCGCCTGAAGTCATGCCCTGCGCGACGCGCGACCCGGAAAGTGGTCGTCCGCAACGGCCGCAATCCGGCAGGAGAGAGGGACCGGATCGCAGCGGCTGCGGACGTGGGCAAAGGATAGACAGCGGCGCGTTGAAATTCGGTTAGAGCGCGTTGTCGGTTTGATGACATGCGTTCATGTGCACATGCACGCCGCGCCGTCACCGCAACTGGCTGTCCTTGCTGCCGCGGCGGTTGTAGCCGCTGGACGCCTGCTGCGCCTCGTCGTGCGCCTGCTGGCAGGCCACGCACAGGCGCACGCCCGGCACCGCCTTGCGCCGCGCCTCGGGAATCGGGGCGTCGCATTCCTCGCAACGGTGCAGGCTTTCGCCCTTCGGCAACTGGCTGCGCGCACGCTGGATCGCGTCCTTCACGGTCGCGTCGATCTGGTCTTGCACCGCACCATCGCCCGCCCAGCCGGTCGCCATCGCGTGCCCCCTATCTATTGCTGCCTGCGCAGGAATTGCGTCTTGACGTAGACGCCGCTCTTGCGGTCGTAGACGTGGGTCGGGTCGTCCTCGACCAGGCGGATGTCGCGGATCACCGTGCCCTGCTTGATCGGGCCGGAACCGCCCTTGACCGGCAGGTCCCTTGACGACCACCACCGAATCGCCGTCGCCCAGCGCGTTGCCGTTGCTGTCGCGCACCACGACGCCGGCCTCTTCGGCTTCGGCCCCGCCTTCGATCCACTCGTGCGCGCAGATCGGGCACACCAGCAGGTTGCCGTCGCGATAGGCGTCTTCGGAGCCGCATTGCGGGCAGGCGGGAAAATCGGACATGCGCGATACCGGCGGAGGCGGCCGCGGGGGACGCGAACCGCCCTCGCCCGCAGGCCGGAAGAGATGGTGCCGGAAATAGGATTCGAACCTACGACCTACGCATTACGAATGCGCCGCTCTACCAACTGAGCTATTCCGGCGGGGCCGCAAATTCTAGGCGGCGGAGCCAATCCGGTCAATTTGACCGAGGCGTGGCGGCCGATCGACCGTCCCGCAAGCGGACGCTGACCGCGACGGCCACCGGCCGCGGGTCAGCCGACCAGTTGCAGGCGCAGTTCCTTGGGCAGGGCGAACACCATGTTTTCCGGCTCGCCGGCCAGCTCGCCGACGCTGGCCGCGCCCAGTTCGCGCAGGCGGGCGATCACGCCCTCGACCAGCACGTCCGGGGCCGAGGCGCCGGCGGTGACGCCGATCCGGCGCTTGCCGGCGATCCAGGCCGGGTCGATCTCGTCCGCGCCGTCGATCAGATGGGCCTCGACCCCGTCGCGCTGCGCCAGCTCGCGCAGGCGGTTGGAGTTGGAACTGTTCGGCGAACCGACCACCAGCACCAGGTCGCACTGCCGGGCCAGGTCGCGCACCGCGTCCTGGCGGTTCTGGGTGGCGTAGCAGATGTCGTCGTTCTTCGGCCCCTGGATCGCCGGGAATTTTTCCCTCAGCGCAGCAATGATCCCGACGGTGTCGTCCACCGACAGCGTGGTCTGCGAAGTGTAGGCCAGGTTTTCCGGTTGGTTCACCTGCAGCGCGGCGACGTCGGCGCTGTCCTCGACCAGGTAGATGCTGCCGGCACCGGCCTCCCCCGGCTTTTGATGGGTATTCCATTGCCCCAGCGTGCCTTCGACCTCCGGATGGCCGGCATGGCCGATCAGCACCACGTCGCGGCCGGCGCGGCAATGCCGCGCCACTTCCAGGTGCACCTTGGTCACCAGCGGGCAGGTCGCGTCGAACACCTTCAGGCCGCGGCGCCCGGCTTCGGCGCGCACCGCCTGCGACACGCCATGCGCGCTGAAGATCACCGTGGCGTTGTCCGGCACCTCGTCCAGTTCCTCGACGAAGACCGCGCCGCGGCGCTTCAGGTCGTCGACGACGAAACGGTTGTGCACCACCTCGTGGCGCACGTAGATCGGCGCGCCCAGGGTTTCGATGGCGCGCTTGACGATCTCGATGGCGCGATCGACGCCGGCGCAGAAACCGCGGGGATTGGCGAGGAGGACGTCCATGCCTGCAATCCTACTCCTTGCGCCTCGACTTGCCGTCGAACAGCCCGAACAGCGCGATGCCGACGGCTCCGCCGACGATGGCCGAGTCGGCCAGGTTGAACGCCGGCCAGTAATGCGCGCCGACGTACCACTGGATGAAGTCGATCACGTGGCCGTGCAGCACGCGGTCGACGACGTTGCCCAGCGCGCCGCCGATCACCAGCGCATACGGCAGGGCGGTGCGCCAGTCGCCGCGGCGGGTGCGCGAGAGCCAGTAGCCGAGCAGGCCGCTGATCGCCAGCGCCAGCGCGCCGAAGAACCAGATCTGCCAGCCGCCGGCGTTGCTCAGGAAGCTGAACGCCGCGCCGGTGTTGTAGGTGCGGTACCAGTTCCAGAAACCGTCGATGACCTTCACCGGGGTGAATTCGGGCAGAGAGGACAGCACCCACTGCTTGCTCCACTGGTCGAGCGCGACGACGGCGGCCGAGACCAGCAGCCAGGCGAGCGCGTTGGGTTTGACCGTGTTCGCCATCAGAACCACCGCCTGTCTTCGCCCGCGCCGTCGACATTCGACACGCAGCGGCCGCACAGTTCCGGGTGTCCGGCGTACGCGCCGACGTCGGCGCGGTGGTGCCAGCAGCGCACGCACTTGGGCTTGGCGGTCGGCTGCGCCAGCACGAACACCTCGTCGGCGTCGACCGGCGTCACCGTCACGTCGCCGCTGATGAAGAAGAAACGCAGTTCCTCCTCCAGCGGCCGCCACCTGGCCACGGTCGCGGCGTTCGCCGACACCGCGATCTCGGCGTCCAGCGCCGCGCCGATCACGCCGTTGGCGCGCATCGGCTCCAGCACCTTGGCGACCTGCTCGCGCAGCGCCAGCAACTGCTCGAAGTCGGCCGCCGACAGCGGCGCATCCGCCGGCAGCGGCTGCAGTCCTTCGTACCAGGTTTCGAACAGCACGTTGCCCTTGCGTTGCCCGGCCTCGCCTGCGGACGGCAGGTAGCCCCACATCTCGTCGGCGGTGAAGCTCAGCACCGGCGCGATCCAGCGCACGAAGGCCTCGGCGATGCGGTACATCGCGCTCTGCGCGCTGCGCCGGCCGCGCGAATCCTCGCGCATCGTGTACAGGCGGTCCTTGGTCACGTCCAGATACAGCGAGCCGAGGTCGACCGAGCAGAAGTTCAGCAGCGCCTGCACGATGCTGGCGAAGTCGTAGCGGTCGTAGGACGCCTTGATCTTCTCCTGCACTTCCCAGGCGCGGTGCACGATCCAGCGGTCCAGCGCGACCATGTCGTCCAGCGGGCGCAGGTCGCGCGCGGGATCGAAGCCATGCAGGTTGCCCAGCAGGAAGCGCGCGGTGTTGCGGATGCGGCGGTAGGCGTCAGCGTTGCGCTTGAGGATTTCCTGCGACAGCGCCATCTCGTTGCTGTAGTCGGCGCTGGCGATCCACAGCCGCAGGATGTCCGCGCCCAGGGTCTTCATGATCTCCTGCGGCTCGATGCCGTTGCCCAGCGACTTCGACATCTTGCGGCCGTTCTCGTCCACGGTGAAGCCGTGGGTCAGGCACTGTCGGTACGGTGCGCGTCCGTCGATGGCCACGCCGGTCAGCAGCGAGGACTGGAACCAGCCGCGATGCTGGTCGGAGCCTTCCAGATACAGGTCGGCCGGCTTGCCGAAACCGCGCTCCAGCAGCACGCCCTCGTGGGTGACGCCGGAATCGAACCAGACGTCGAGGATGTCGGTCACCTTGTCGTACTGCGCGGCTTCCGCGCCCAGCAGTTCGGCCGGGTCCAGCGCGTACCAGGCGTCGACGCCGCCCTGCTCGACGATGTCGGCGACCGCGTTCAGCAGTTCGATGCTGCGCGGGTGCGGCTCCTGCGTTTCCCTGTGCACGAACAGCGCGATCGGCACGCCCCAGGTGCGCTGGCGGCTGATGCACCAGTCCGGCCGGCCCTCGACCATGCTGGCGATGCGCGCCTCGCCCCAGCCGGGGAACCAGCCGACCTGCTTGATCGCGGCCAGCGCGTCGCGGCGCAGGTGCGCCTGCTCCATCGAGATGAACCACTGCGGCGTCGCGCGGAACGCCACCGGCGTCTTGTGCCGCCAGCAGTGCGGATAGCTGTGCTCCAGCTTGAAGAAGGCCAGCAGCGCGCCGTTCTGTCGCAGCGCTTCCACTATCGCGTCGTTGGCTTTCCAGATGTGCAGCCCGGCCAGTTGCAGTTCGCCGAACGGCGGCGTCGAAGGCAGGTAGACGCCGCGGCCGTCGACCGGATTGATCTGCGCGGCGGTGTATTTGTCGAGCACGCCGTATTGCTGGGCGACCGCGTAGTCCTCCTGGCCGTGGCCGGGCGCGGTGTGCACCGCGCCGGTGCCGTCCTCGGCGCTGACGTGGTCGCCGAGGATGACCGGGATTTCGCGCTCGGCGTAGGCATCCCCCGCGGAAGCGAAGGGGTGCCGCAGCACGATGCCTTCCAGCGCCGCGCCCTTGGCGTGCGCGTGCACCACCGTGTCGGCGATGCCGTAACGACGCAGCGCGCGTTCGGCCAGCGCTTCGGCCAGCACCAGCCAGCGGCGCTTGCCGCCGTGCGCCGGGCCTTCGGCCAGGACGTAGTCCAGGTCGGGGCCGAGCGAGACCGCCAGCGACGCCGGCAGCGTCCACGGCGTGGTGGTCCAGATCGGCACGGCGATCTCGACGTCGGCCGGGACTTCGACGCCGAACGCTGCCGCCAGCGCCTTCGCCTCGCGCGCGGCGTAGGCCACGTCCACGGCCGGCGAGGTCTTGTCCTGGTATTCGATCTCCGCCTCGGCCAGCGCGCTGCCGCAGTCGAAGCACCAGTGCACCGGCTTGGCGCCGCGCACCAGGTGGCCGTTGCCGACGATCTTGGCCAGCGCGCGGATCTCGTCGGCCTCGAAGCGGAAGTTCAGCGTCTTGTACGGATTGTCCCAGTCGCCGATCACGCCCAGCCGCTTGAAGTCCTTGCGCTGGATCTCGATCTGCTCCTCGGCGTATTCGCGGCATTTCTGCCGGAACTGCGCCGCGTCCAGCTTCGCGCCGACCTTGCCGTACTTCTTCTCGATCGCGATCTCGATCGGCAGGCCGTGGCAGTCCCAGCCCGGCACGTACGGCGCGTCGAAGCCGGCCAGGTAGCGCGACTTGACGATGATGTCCTTGAGGATCTTGTTGACCGCATGGCCCAGATGGATCGCGCCGTTGGCGTAGGGCGGACCGTCGTGCAGCACGAACAACGGGCGGCCTTTCGCGTTGTCGCGCAGTTGCGCGTACAGGCCGTCGGCGTACCAGCGCTCCAGCGTGGCCGGTTCGCGCTTGGGCAGGTCGCCGCGCATCGGGAAATCCGTCGCCGGCAGGTGCAGGGTGGCTTTGTAGTCGATGCTCACGGAAATCTCAGGCAGTGGCGCGCAGTTTTTCTTCGGACAGCACCCGGCGCGCGTCAGCGGCGTCGCGCCGCATCTGTTCGGTCAGGCTTTGCAGGTCGGGGAACCGGAGCTCGTCGCGCAGCTTGGCGACGAATTCCACCTCGATGTGGCGGCCGTACAGGTCGCCGCTGTAGTCGAACAGGTGCGCTTCCAGCAGTGGCTCCACGCCGTCCACGGTCGGGCGCGTGCCGAAGCTGGACACCGACGGCCACGGCTGCGCGAACACCCCGTGCACCCGGGTCGCGTAGATGCCCGACAGCGCCGGGACTTTCGGAAAGCGCAGGTTGGCGGTGGGGAAACCCAGCGTGCGCCCCAGTTGCTTGCCGCGCACCACCCGTCCGCCGATGGCATAGGGTCGGCCCAGCAATCGCGCGGCGGCGGGAAAATCGCCGGCCAGCAGGGCTTCGCGGATGCGCGTGCTGGAAACGCGCTCGCCGTCGGGGCAATGCACGGGTGCGATTTCGTTGGCGGTGAAGCCCCCGCTTCCAACAGGCGACTCGCCGCCCAGTGATCGCAACAGCGCCAGATCGCCGCCGCGCTTGTGGCCGAAACGGAATTCCGGACCGATCCACACTTCGCGCGCCTGCAGGCGTTCGACCAGCAGCTTGTGCACGAAGGCTTCGGCCGGCATCGCCGACAGCCTGGCGTCGAAGCGCAGCAGGCCCACCGAATCCACGCCCAGTTCGCGCAAGCCCGCTTCCTTGGCCCGCGCCAGGGTCAGGCGCGGCGGCAACGGGGTCTTGAACACGTCGGCGAAGTATTCGCGCGGCAAGGGCTCGAAGCTCAGCGCCACCGCCGGCACGCCGAGTTCGCGCGCACGCGAAACCGCATGGCGCACCAGCGCGCGATGGCCCAGGTGCAGGCCGTCGAAGGCGCCGATGCAGACCACGCTACCCTGCGGGAACAGCACCCCGCCCTCGACGTCGCGAAACAGCCTGCTCATATGAACCTTGAAGTATAGCCGGACGGGCCGCCGCTCAATGCTCGCGCAGGTCGCGCGGACGCAGGCCCGCCGCCAGCAGCGCAGCCGCGTAGACCGCGCCGCCGCCGCCGACCAGCATGGCCAGCCAGCCGATCCGTTCCCACTTGCCGATCGCGGTGAAATCCGGCGCCCACTGCAGCGCCAGCCACAACGCGGCCGCCATCGCGGCGCAGGCCAGCCCCAGCCGCAGCAGGTGCCGGCCCCAGCCCGGTTGGCGCCGGTAGACGCCGGCCTTGCGCAGCCAATGCCACAACAGGCCCAGGTTGACGTAGCTGGCCAGCGCGCTGGCCAGGCCGATCGCCAGGTGCAGGCCCGGCGTGGTCGCCAGCGCCTGCATCACGTCGCCGCGCCGTTCCGCGGGCACCCACAACACGAACAGCAGGGCGAGGAAGGCGACGTTCAGCAGCATGTTCGCCAGCAGCGAGGCCACGCCCGCGCGCACCGGCGTCCGGGTGTCCTGGCGCGCATAGAACGCCGGCAGCACGATCTTGACCAGCGCGAACGCCGGCAGGCCGAAACTGAGGCCCAGCACCGACATCGCCGCCATCCGCGTGTCGAACGCGGTGAACCTGCCGTACTGGAACAGCGTGGCCACCAGTTGCGGCGCCAGCAGCATCAGCCCCAGCATCGCCGGCAACGCGATCAGCAAGGTGGTGCGCAGGCCCCAGTCCAGCGCCTTCGAGAAGGCCTCGCGGTCGGTGTTGACGTGGTGGCGCGACAGGGCCGGCAGGATCACCGTGCCCAGCGCGACGCCGAACAGGCCCAGCGGCAGTTCCAGGAAACGGTCGGCCTGCGACAGCCAGGTCTGCGAGCCGGTGAACAGCAGCGCCGCGATCACGGTGTCGAACAGCAGGTTGATCTGCGCGACCGAGGAACCGAACAGCGTCGGCACCATCAGCCGGATCACCTTGCGCACGTCCGGATGGCTCCAGCCCCACTTCGGCAGCGCCAGCAGGTCCAATCGCTTCAGCGCCGGCAACTGGAACAACAACTGCAGGATGCCGGCGGCCAGCACCGCCCAGCCCAGCGCGGTGATCGGCACCCGCAGGTGCGGCGCCAGCCACAGCGCGCCGGCGATCATGCACAGGTTCAGGATCACCGGCGTCAGCGCGGGGATCGCGAAACGGTGGAAGCTGTTCAGCGCGCCGCCGGACAGCGCGGTCAGCGACACGAACAGCAGGAACGGGAAGGTCAGCCGCAGCAGGTCGACGGTCAGGCCGAACCGCTCCGATTCCACGCCGCCGCCCAGGTTGAACAGCCACGCCACCTGCGGCGTGAACACCATGCACAGCGCAGTCACCACCAGCAGCACCCCGCCGAGGGTGCCGGAGACCCGCGACACCAGTTCCTTCAGGTCGGCGTGCGGCCGGGTTTCCTTGACCTCGGTGAAGACCGGCACGAAGGCGGTCGAGAACGAGCCCTCGGCGAACAGCCGGCGCATGAAATTGGGGATGCGGAACGCGATCCAGAACGCGTCGGTGGCGGCATTGGCGCCGAAACTGGTCTGGATCACGATGTCGCGGACCAGCCCCAGCACCCGCGACACCAGGGTCATGCTGCTGAACGACAGCAGCCCCTTCAGCATCCGCGGCGGGCTCACCGCGCCCCCCGGGACGGCCGCAGATCGCCCGCTCCGGCCGCCTGCCACCCGAGGTTGACCCAAGTCCTTGAATAGCCCATAATTTCCTGCTCGTTTTCCGTCTTCCGTTCAGGGCCGCGATTTTGTCAGGCTCGCTCCGAAAAAGCACTCAACAGGATTCCCAACCGTGGCCAACATCAAGTCCGCCAAGAAGCGCGCCAAGCAGACCATCGTGCGCAATGCGCGCAACAATGCCCAGCGTTCGCAGCTTCGTACCGCCGTCAAGAAGGTCCTGAAGGCCCTCGACGCCAACGACGCCAAGGGCGCGCAGGAAGCCTTCGCGGTCGCCCAGCCGATCCTCGATCGCTTCAGCGCCCGCGGCCTGATCCACAAGAACAAGGCCGCCCGCCACAAGAGCCGCCTGACCGCGCGCATCAAGGCGCTGCAGGCCGCCTGAGCACGCCTTTCTGGCGCGCAAGTCGCGCCAGCGGCATCGAACGGAAGACACCGGAAACCCGCCGAAAGGCGGGTTTCTTTTTGTTTCCGCCATCCATGGCGGAAACCCTTAGGGCCAGCGGCAAGCGCTGTCAAAAATTGCTCCAGGCAATTTTTTGGTTCTTCGCCCGGTTGCTGGAAGGCCCCCGCCCGCTCCCGTCAGGCGGATTGCTCCGCTTCCTCGCGCTGACGGTCGAAGAACGCCATCACGTCCTTCATGATCGGCCAGGTGCCCTCGCGGCCCAGCGCCGAAACCAGATACCACGGCTGCGTCCAGCCCAGTTCGGCGATCACCGCCTTCGCCGCTTCGGCTGCTTCGTCCTCGAACATCAGGTCGGCCTTGTTCAGCACCAGCCAGCGCGGCTTGTGCAGCAGTTCCGGGTCGTGCTTTTCCAGCTCGCGCTCGATCGCGCGCGCCTGCTCGACCGGCGACACGCCTTCCACCCCGCCCTCCATCGGCGAAATATCCACTAGGTGCAGCAGCAGCCGCGTGCGCTGCAGGTGGCGCAGGAACTGCGTGCCCAGGCCGGCGCCGTCGGCCGCGCCCTCGATCAGGCCCGGCACGTCGGCGATCACGAAGCTGCGGTGCGGCTCCACGCTGACCACGCCCAGGTTCGGATACAGCGTGGTGAACGGATAGTCGGCCACCTTCGGCGTCGCCGCCGACACCGCGCGGATGAAGGTGCTCTTGCCGGCGTTGGGGAAACCGAGCAGGCCCACGTCGGCCAGCAGCTTCAGTTCCAGCTTCAGTTCGCGCTGCTCGCCCTCCTCGCCCGACGTGGCCTGGCGCGGCGCGCGGTTGACCGAGCTCTTGAAGTGCATGTTGCCCAGTCCGCCCTTGCCGCCCTTGGCTACCAGCAGGCGCTCGCCGTGGCGGGTCAGGTCGCCGATGACCTCGTCGGTTTCGACGTTGTGGACCACGGTGCCGACCGGCACCACGATGGTCAGGTCCTCGCCGGCCTTGCCGTACATCTGCCGGCCCATGCCGTTCTCGCCGCGCTGCGCGCGGAACTGCCGCTGGTGGCGGAAATCGACCAGAGTGTTGAGGTTCTCATCGGCCTGCAGCCACACGCTGCCGCCGTTGCCGCCGTCGCCGCCGTCCGGCCCGCCCAGCGGGATGAACTTCTCGCGGCGGAAGCCGATGCAGCCGTTGCCGCCGTTGCCGGCGATGACCTGGATTTCGGCTTCGTCTACGAGTTTCATGACTACCGTAAAGAGTGGAGGGCGAACAGTGAATGGGAGAAGCGTAAAACGAAAGGCCCCGCGCTTGGCGGGGCCTTTCGCACGAGCCTGTCGCGAAGGGCTTACGCCTCGGCGACCACGCTCACGGTGCGGCGCTTCTTCGGACCCTTGGTGGAGAACTCCACCTTGCCATCGGCCAGCGCGAACAGGGTGTGGTCGCGGCCCAGGCCGACGTTGGAACCCGGATGGAACTGGGTGCCGCGCTGGCGGACGATGATGTTGCCGGCCTCGATGGCCTGGCCGCCGTACACCTTCACGCCCAGCATCTTCGGATTGGAGTCGCGGCCGTTGCGCGAGGAGCCTACGCCCTTTTTGTGTGCCATGACTGCTTCTCCTTACTTGCCGGCGATGCCGGTGATTTCGATTTCGGTGTAGTGCTGCCGGTGACCCTGCTGCTTCATGTGGTGCTTGCGGCGGCGGAACTTGATGATGCGCACCTTGTCGGCGCGGCCGTGCGAGACGACCTTGGCAGTCACGGTGGCGCCCTTCAGCGCGTCGCCGACGGTGACGCCGTTGCCGTCGCCCAGCAACAGGATGTTGTCGAACGTGATCTCGCTGCCGGCTTCGGCTTCGAGCTTCTCGACGCGGATGGTCTCGCCGGAGGCAACGCGGTACTGCTTGCCGCCCGTGACCAGGACTGCGTAACTCATGGGGATTTCCTTCTGTAGTTATTCTGGCCTGCCGCACCGTTGCCGGGCGGACAGAAGCGGAATTGTAGCAACCCCAATGACTTAGCGCAAACAGCCCCTCTCCCCGCACCCGGTACGGGACCGCCCCGAGATTGCTGTCGTCGCGGCGCCCCGGTTCCGGCGGGCCGGCGCCGGGGAAACCTGCCTGACGGCCACCTGTCTCGCCCCGGGAGACGCCATGCAGCCATGCTGGCAATCCCGCCATTTGCCCCCAAATCGGCGGATCGCTACGCTAGTTCGTTCGCTGACCGGACCCCACCCGATGGCAATGGATTTCATCCGCATCCGCGGCGCGCGGACGCACAACCTCAAGAACGTCGACCTCGACCTGCCGCGCGACAAGCTGATCGTCATCACCGGCCTGTCCGGCTCCGGCAAGTCGTCGCTGGCCTTCGACACCATCTACGCCGAAGGCCAGCGCCGCTACGTCGAGTCGCTGTCGGCCTATGCGCGGCAGTTCCTGTCGGTGATGGAGAAGCCCGACGTCGACCACATCGAGGGCCTGTCGCCGGCGATCTCGATCGAACAGAAATCGACCAGCCACAACCCGCGCTCGACCGTCGGCACCATCACCGAGATCTACGACTACCTGCGCCTGCTGTACGCGCGCGTCGGCCTGCCGCGCTGCCCCGACCACGGCTATCCGCTGGAGGCGCAGACGGTCAGCCAGATGGTCGACCAGGTGCTGGCGCTGGAAAACAGCCCCGACACTGCCGAGCAACGGTACATGCTGCTCGCGCCGGTGATCCGCGAACGCAAGGGCGAGCACGCGCAGGTGTTCGAGCAGTTGCGCGCGCAGGGCTTCGTGCGCGTGCGCGTGGACGGCGTGGTCCACGAGATCGACGCGGTGCCGGCGCTGGCGCTGCGGCAAAAGCACACCATCGAGGCGGTGATCGACCGCTTCCGCCCGCGCGCCGACCTCAAGCAGCGCCTGTCGGAAAGCTTCGAGACGGCGCTGAAGCTGGGCGACGGCATGGCCAGCGTGATGTCGCTGGACGCGCCCGACGCGCCGCCGCTGCTGTTCTCGTCGAAGTATTCCTGCCCGGTCTGCGACTACTCGCTGCCGGAACTGGAGCCGCGGCTGTTCTCGTTCAACTCGCCGGTCGGCGCCTGCCCCGCCTGCGACGGCCTGGGCGTGGCCGAGTTCTTCGACCCGGCGCGCGTGGTCGTGCACCCGGAACTGTCGCTGGCCGCCGGCGCGGTGCGCGGCTGGGACCGGCGCAATGCCTATTACTTCCAGTTGATCGCGTCGCTGGCGCGGCACTACAAGTTCGACGTCGACGCGCCGTGGCAGTCGCTGCCGGACCGGGTGCGCGACGCGGTGCTGTATGGCAGCGGCGACGAAGCGATCACCTTCACCTATCTCACCGACGCCGGCGGCCGCACCCAGCGCAAGCACCGGTTCGAGGGCATCCTGCCGAATCTGGAGCGCCGCTATCGTGAGACCGAATCGCCGGCGGTGCGCGAGGAACTGGCCAAGTACGTCAGCCAGCGTCCCTGCCCCGACTGCGGCGGCGCGCGCCTGAACAAGGCCGCGCGCAACGTATTCGTCGCCGACCGCCCGCTGCCGGACCTGGTCGTGCTGCCGATCGACGAGGCGCTGAAGTTCTTCCGCGAACTGTCGCTGCCGGGCTGGCGCGGCGAGATCGCGGCGAAGATCGTCAAGGAGATCGGCGAGCGCCTGGGCTTCCTGGTCGACGTGGGCCTGGATTACCTGACCCTGGAACGCAAGGCCGACACGCTGTCCGGCGGCGAGGCGCAGCGCATCCGCCTGGCTTCGCAGATCGGCGCGGGGCTGGTCGGGGTGATGTACGTGCTGGACGAGCCTTCCATCGGCCTGCACCAGCGCGACAACGAGCGCCTGCTCGGCACGCTGACGCGGCTGCGCGACCTGGGCAACACCGTGATCGTGGTCGAACACGACGAGGACGCGATCCGCGCCGCCGACCACATCCTCGACATCGGCCCCGGCGCCGGCGTGCACGGCGGCGAAATCGTCGGCGAAGGCGCGCTGGAGGACATCCTGAAGTCACCGCGTTCGCTGACCGGGCAATACCTGTCCGGCGAGAAGCGGATCGAGGTGCCGAAGACCCGGCACAAGCCCAACCCGAAGATGACCCTGCACCTACGCGGCGCGTCGGGCAACAACCTCAAGAACGTGGACCTGGACATCGCCGCCGGCCTGTTCACCTGCATCACCGGCGTGTCCGGCTCCGGCAAGTCGACGCTGATCAACGACACCCTGTATTCGCTGGCGGCGAACGAGATCAACGGCGCCTCGCACACGGTCGCGCCGTACCGCGAAATCCACGGACTCGACCTGTTCGACAAGGTGGTGGACATCGACCAGTCGCCGATCGGGCGCACGCCGCGCTCCAATCCGGCGACCTACACCGGCCTGTTCACGCCGCTGCGCGAACTGTTCGCGCAGGTGCCGGAGGCGCGCGCGCGCGGCTATTCGCCGGGCCGCTTCAGCTTCAACGTGCGCGGCGGCCGCTGCGAGGCCTGCCAGGGCGACGGCCTGATCAAGGTCGAGATGCACTTCCTGCCCGACGTGTACGTGCCCTGCGACGTCTGCCACGGCAAGCGCTACAACCGCGAGACGCTGGAGATCCTGTACAAGGGCCACAACATCAACGACGTGCTGGAGATGACCGTCGAGGACGCGCTGAAGCTGTTCGAGCCGGTGCCGGCGCTGGCGCGCAAGCTGGAAACGCTGATGGACGTGGGCCTGAGCTACATCAAGCTGGGCCAGAGCGCGACCACGCTGTCCGGCGGCGAGGCGCAGCGCGTCAAGCTGTCGAAGGAACTCTCGCGCCGCGACACCGGCCGCACCCTGTACATCCTCGACGAGCCGACCACCGGCCTGCACTTCCACGACATCGAGGCGCTGCTGGGCGTGCTGCACAAGCTGCGCGACGACGGCAACACGATCGTCGTCATCGAGCACAACCTGGACGTGATCAAGACCGCCGACTGGATCGTCGACCTGGGCCCGGAAGGCGGCCACCGCGGCGGCCAGGTCATCGCCGCCGGCACGCCAGAGCAGATCGCCGCCCATCCCGCCTCGCACACCGGGCGCTTCCTCGCCAAGCTGCTGGACGCCGGCAACGGCGGCGACAAACCCGCGAAAGCCGGCGCGAAGAACGCCGCGAAAAAGAAGAAGACCGCATGAACGAAGAACCCTCCACGCCCAAGCCGCTGTTCCGCATGCCGTTGCAATTGCGCTGGAGCGACCTGGACGCCTTCGACCACGTCAACAACGCGCGCTACCTGACCTTCCTGGAAGAGGCGCGCATCCGCTGGTTCGATTCGATCGGCGAGGAATGGGTCACCGACGAATTCGCGCCGGTGGTGGTTTCGGTGCAATTGAACTACCGCCGGCCGATCCCGTACCCGGCGGACGTCGTGGTCGAGCTGTACCTGGAGCGCCTCGGCAACAGCAGCGCGACGATCGCGCACCGGATCGTCAGCGCCGACGGCGGCACGCTGTACAACGACGGCAACGTGGTCGCGGTATGGATCGACCGCAGGACCGGCCAGGCGCGGGCCTTGCCGGATTCGATCCGCAAGGTGGCCGGCGCGTAGCCGGCTCCGCCTGCGGGAAAGCAAAACGCACCGGATTCGGGAACGATGGCGTGTGCGGCCCTTTCCCTAGGGCGCGGCCTTCTTCACCACCAGTTCGCCGGAAACCTCGTCGCCGTCCTTCAGCTTGAAGGTCACCGCGATCCGGTCCCCTTCCTTCACCGGCGCGGACGGATGCATCAGCATCAGGTGCAGTCCTCCCGGCGCGAAGACCGCATCGCCCTTCGCTGCGATCGGCAATTCGTCGAGCATGCGCATGCGGCTGACGCCATCGACCACCGAACTCTCGTGCACCATCGCGTGCCCGAAAACCGGGCTCTGCACCGAAACCACCACGGCCGCTCGCGCGCACGGGTTCTCGATCCTGCCGTAGCCGGCCAGCACCGTCGGCTCCGGAACCGGCGGCAGGCTGATCCAGCCGTCCTTCAACGCCAACCGGCATTCGCCGGCGAACGCCGGCAGCGCCACCGCGCATGCCAGCGCGGCAAAGATCCGTTGCAGCAATCGCGTCGTGGCCATGCGCTTATCATAGCCGCAACCACCGGAGGCAAGGCATGACGACACTGGTCGAGACCCTCGAACACGGCGACATCCGCGAAATCCGCATGGCGCGGCCGCCGGTCAACGCCTTGAACCCGGACCTGTGCCGGCAACTGATCGCCGCGCTGGCCGCCGCCCACGGCGACGATGTGCGCGGCGTCGTGCTGTCCGGCGGCGAAGGCGTCTTCACCGCCGGTCTCGACGTGCCCTACCTGCTGTCGCTCGGCGACGACAAGGCCGCGCTCAACGACGCCTGGCAGGCGTTCTTCGGCGTGGCGCGCGCGCTGGCCGAATTGCGCGTGCCGGTGGCCGCGGCGATCGGCGGCCATTCGCCCGCCGGCGGCTGCGTGCTGGCGCTGTGCTGCGACTACCGGGTGATGGCGCGCAGCGTCGACCCCGAGCGGCCCTACGTCATCGGCCTCAACGAGACCCAGGTGGGCCTGGTCGCGCCGGAAGGCATCCAGCAACTGATGCGGCGCGCGGTCGGCGCGCATCGCGCCGAATGCCTGCTGGTCGCCGGCGCGCTGGTCCCGGCCGAACGCGCCCTGCAGATCGGCCTGGTCGACGAACTGGCCGACGCCGCCGAGGCGACGCCGCGCGCGCTGGCGTGGCTGCGCATGCTGCTGGAATTGCCGCATGCGCCGATGTTGCAGACCCGCGCCATCGCCCGCGCCGACCTCGCCGCCGCGCTGGACCACGACAACATCCGCCTCGACCGCTTCGTCGAAGCCTGGTACACGCCGGAAACGCAACAGGCCCTGCAGGCGATGGTGGCGCGACTGAAGAAATGACGCCACGGCGGCTCAGCCTGCCGTCGCCTCGAACAGCGGCGCCAGCACGTCCGCAATCCAGTCCATGAACGCCCGCGTGCGCGGCGGCAGGTGCCGGCGGCGCGGATACAGCAGGGTCACCGGCATCGGTTCGGTGGGAAAATCGCCGAGCACCTCGACCAGCCGCCCTGAAGCAACCAGATCAGACATACCGATCGCCGGCGTCTGGATCAGGCCCAGCCCAGCCAGCGCCGCGGCGACGTAGCCGGCTGCATTGTTCACCGTCACCGCGCCCTGCATCGGCAGGTTCGCGTAGCCGCCGGCAACCGGATATTCCCAACCGAGCGAACCCTGGCCGAACGCGCCGGCCCAATGCACCAGCCGGTGCGAAGCCAGATCCTCGATCCGCCGCGGCGCGCCGAAGCGGCGCAGATAGTCCGGGCTGGCCAGGTTGAGGACGCGCAACACGCCCAGCGGCCGCGCAACCAGGCTGTCGTCGAGGATCGCGCCGGTGCGCAACACGCAGTCGTAGCCTTCCCCGGCGACGTCGACGCGGCGTTCGCCGCCGCCGATCTCGATTTCCAGTTGCGGGTGCCGATCGAGGAATTCGCCCAGTCGCGGAATCACGTACCCGGCCGCCAACGGCGACGACATGTCCACCCGCAATCGCCCCCGCAGGCTGCGCGGCTCGGTCCGGAACATGTCGCCCAGGCCGTCGGCATCGTCGAGCAGGTCGCGGCAACGTTCGAGGAAGACGCCGCCGTCCTGGGTCAGTTGCACGCGCCGCGTCGTGCGATGCAGCAGTTGCGCGCCCAGCGCCGCCTCCAGTTCGCGCACCGCCAGCGACACGCTGGCCTTAGGCAGGCCGAGGCGTTCGGCGGCGCGGGTGAAACCGCCCTGCTCGGCCACGGCGATGAAGATGCGATAGCGATCCAGAGTGTCCATCCCAGCCTATTGTTTCCCAATCCTGGACGGAAAAACCAATATCGGCGGATTTATCGGCAAATCCCGACCCAATAAGCTGCATCCATCGCGGCGATCCCGCCGCCGAACCGGAGAAATCCCATGAGCGTCCCGACCCCCATCGCCCTGATCACCGGCGGCAGCCGCGGCCTGGGCCGCAATGCCGCCGAATACCTCGCCCGCCAGGGTACCGACGTCATCCTGACCTACCGCAACGGCAGCGTCCAAGCGGGCCAGGTCGTCACCAGCATCGAAGCACTCGGCCGTCGCGGCGCCGCGTTGCCGCTGGACGTGGCCGACAGCGGTGCGTTCCCTACCTTCGCTGAATCGGTGAAACGGGTGCTGGCCGGCTGGGAACGCGAAAGTTTCGATTTCCTGATCAACAATGCCGGTCACGGCGAGCAGGTTGCTTTTGCCGAAACCACCGAAGCCCAGTTCGATGAACTGATGCGGGTACACCTGAAAGCACCGTACTTCCTGACCCAAACGCTGTTGCCGCTGATCGCCGACGGTGGTCGCATCCTCAACGTGTCCAGCGGACTGACCCGCTTCTCGTTCCCGGGGTATTCGGCCTACGCAGTGATGAAGGGCGGCGTGGAAGTGCTGTCGCGCTACCTCGCCAGGGAACTGGGTACGCGCGGCATCAGCGTGAACACCCTGGCGCCTGGCGCCATCGAGACCGACTTCGGCGGCGGTGCGGTGCGCGACAACCCGGAAGTCAACCGGGTTTTCAAAGACATCACGGCATTGGGCCGCGCCGGCCTGCCGGACGACATCGGCGCGGTGGTCGCCGCGTTGCTGGCGCCGGGCACCGGCTGGGTCAACGGCCAGCGGATCGAGGCTTCCGGCGGCACCTTGCTGTAGTCGACGCCAGATTCAGTGCGCCAGCGGATAGGTCTTCTCCCCCGCCGAAACGTACAGGTCCAGGCGGTTCTCCGGCGGCGCGGTCGGGCACACCACGTGCCCGGTCAACGCGCAGGGTGGGTTCTGCGCCCGGTTGAAGTCCAGCACGATCCTGCCGTCCTTCGGCGGCTGCGCATAGAGGAAGCGCGCGCCGCCGTAGGTTTCCTTGCCGCTGCTGCGGTCGGCGATGATGAAGAACAGATCCTCGTCGCCTTCCTGCGTGATCGGCAGCAGCGTGTAGCGCTTGCCGCCGCGTTCGAACGTCGCCTGCCCCGGCACTTCGCCCGGCTCCAGCGTGCCGTTGCTGGTCACCAGGTCGATCTTCCGCGGCTGCGGATAGGCCTGCCATTGCGCCTCGATCCGCCACGACGGATCGACCGGGAAATGCGGCACCCCGGCGAAGGCCTTCAGCGCCGGCGATTCCGGATCGCGGAAACGCCAGCCGTAGACGTCGCCGGTCCTGACCACGTAGAAGCGCTGCGCGCCGGCGCGGACGCTGGTGGGCCCGCCTTCGTCCAGTTGCGTCAGCAGTGGCGCCGAGGCGAAGGGCTTGCCGTCAACGGTCACGCCGCTGCCCGGTTCCGCGTCGAACTTCAACTTGCCGTCATCGGAGAGACGCAACGTGCCCCACTTCGCCGGCCCTTTCGGCAGGACGATGTCGCTGCCGGCGGCGCTGCCGACACTGTGCGCGCCTGCGGCAACCTGGCCCGAACCGGCAAAGCTGAGCCAGCCGTCCGGGTCGCGCAGTTTTTCCGCGCGCTCGCTGCGCCATTGTTCGACCGAAGCTAGGTAGGCCGGATCGGCTCCCGCGGGAGCCTGGCCGCTGGCATCGGCAGCGGGCTTCCCGGGAGAACAGCCAGCAAGCATGGTCAAGGCGATGACGATTCCGGGGAAGTAAGCGGCTGGTTTCATGGCTGTCCGTGGCGGCGGGAGTGGCGCTCCACGGTAACCGAGCCTGCGCCGCCGATGAAATAACCATCCGCCAGTACGACCGCGGCGATGCCGCCCGCAGTCGCACGGATCGGCTCTCCCCGGCCCGCTTTCATGCCTCCTGTTTCGCGGGCTTGGGTTCGTCCACCTTCTTCTGCAGCCGGCTGAGCATGCGCGCGGCGTAAACCGCGTACGGGCCGATCCAGCGTTCGTGGATGGCATGGATCGGCAGCGCGTCCAGATGGTTCCAGCGCTCCCGCCCGCGCCGTTCGACCACGACCAGCCCGGCGTCCTCCAGCACCTTCAGGTGCTGCATCACCGTGCAGCGGTCGATCCCGGGCAGGCAGCCGCAAAGCATACCGGTCGTACGCGGAGCGGACTTCAACAGGTCGAGCATGCGCCGCCGGGTGCGGTGGCCCAGCGCCTTGAACAGCGCATCGTCGCGATCGTCGCTTGACATGTTATATATCTATAACATAATTCCAACCACTGCAATGGGAGGAATGGCCATGAAGCTGAAATTCACCGTGAGCGGCCGGATATCGAAGCCGCTGGGCGAAGTGTTCGAGGCCGTCGTGGATCCGGGCCAGTTGTCGCACTACTTCACCACCGGCGGCGCGAAAGGGCGCATCGAAACGGGCGCGGTGGTGACCTGGGACTTCCACGACTTCCCGGGCGCTTTTCCCGTCCACGTCACCGAGGTGGAAAAGGACAGGCGCATCGTCCTGCGCTGGGATGGCGCGGAAGGCACGGTCGAAGCGGACGAGTCCGGCGAACGCAAGACGACGGTCGTCATGAGCTTCGAGGCGCTGGAAGACGGCCGCACGCTGGTGCGCATCTCGGAATACGGCTGGTCGGACACCGAAGCGGGACGGGACGCTTCCTACGGCAACTGCGAAGGCTGGACCGGAATGCTGTGCGCCATGAAGGTCTGGCTGGAGTACGGAATCAACCTGCGCCAGGGCTTCTACACCTGACGCTCAGGCCTCGCCCCGCGCCACCGGCCGCGACGGGTCGCCGATCCAGCCGCTCCACGAACCGGGATAGATGCGGGCGCCGTGCAGGCCCGCATGCTCGAAGGCCAGCAACTGGTGGCAGGCGGTGACGCCGGAGCCGCACATCAGCACGGTGTCCGACGGCGCGCGATCGCCCAGCAGCGAAACCAGCTCCGCATGCAGTTCCGCGGCGGGCTTGAAGCGGCCGTCGCGCAGGTTGTGCGTGAACGGCCGGTTCAACGCGCCCGGCACGTGGCCGGCGACGGGATCGATGGGTTCGACCTCGCCGCGGAAGCGCTCGGCGCCGCGCGCGTCGATCAGCCATCCGCTGTCCTCGCCGATGCGTTCGCGCACCGCATCGGCATCGACGATGCGCGAGCGGTCGAAACGCGCCGGATACGGCGCTGTTTCCGGGTACGCCCGCACTTCCGCGGTGACCGGCAATCCCGCCGCGCGCCATGCGGCCAGGCCGCCGTCGAGCACCGCCACGCGCTCGTGGCCCAGCAGTTTCAGCAGCCACCAGCAACGCGCCGCGGCCATGCTGCCGTCGCCGGCGTCGTAGACCACGACCTGGTGCGACGGCGCGATGCCCCATGCGCCGAGCTTACGCGCGAAGGTATCGTCGTCCGGCAGCGGATGCCGTCCCTGCCCGGCCTTGCCCAGATCGGACAGGTCGAGGTTCAGGTCGGCGAACTGCGCGCCGGGCAGGTGCGACTCGGCGTAAGCATGGATGCCGGCCGGCGGGTCGGTCAGCACGAAGCGGGCGTC
This sequence comes from Pseudoxanthomonas sp., assembly GCA_047601245.1. Taxonomy (GTDB): domain Bacteria; phylum Pseudomonadota; class Gammaproteobacteria; order Xanthomonadales; family Xanthomonadaceae; genus Pseudoxanthomonas_A. Next base: position 202,429 of record JASGJU010000002.1, on the reverse strand, counting down.
GACGATGCGAAGATCCTCGTCGCCCAGGTGCGCGGCCAGTTCCGCTACCGGCGCCAGCGTGGTCCAGTTCGCGCTCATGCCGTCCGCTCCAGCCGTTGCCGCAGGTTGGACAGTATCGCCGCGGTCGCGCCCCAGATGCGCTGGCCCGGCCAGTCGTATTCCAGCACTGTGCGCCGGCGGCCCTTGTAGTCGATCGCGATGCCGCGCAGGTGCTGCGGCGACATCAGGTATTGCAGCGGCACCTCGAACACTTCGGCGACTTCCGCCGGGTTCGGCCGCGCGCGGTAGCCGGGATCGAGCATCGCCACCACCGGCACCACGCGGTAGCCGCTGATGGTGACCAGCGGGTCGAGGAAACCCAGCGGCAGGATCTGCGCCGGCGGCACCGCGATCTCCTCTTCGGTCTCGCGCAACGCGGCGGCGACCATGCCGATGTCGGAAGGGTCGACGCGGCCGCCGGGAAAGCTGACCTGGCCACTGTGGTTGCGCAGTCCGTCGATGCGGCGGGTCAGCAGTACCTGGGTGCCGCCGGCGCGCGGTGCCAGCCCGACCAGCACCGCGGCTTCGCTCAGCGCATTCAGCGACACCAGGCCGTCGAGTTCGTCATGGTTCCAGCCAAGACCGTCGGGGACCGCGGCCAGCGGGTGCAGTGCACGGTGCAGCCGCTCGCGCTCCGGCAATGCCTGCAGCGCAGCCCGGCGCGCGCGGTCGCGTTCCGGCAGCACTTGGTGCATCAGTCGCAGGCGTTCTTCGTTGCTCATTCGCGGCCAGGCGGCGATTTCGGCGGGGGTGCGCAGGCAACCCACGCAACCTCCGTCGCCGCCGAGGGTACAGACGCCCATGCACGGACTCGGCACGGACGCGGTGGAAAAGCTCATGGGCGGATTATCGCCTGTTCCATCCAAACGCGATGTGCAGCCGCAAAAAGCCGCCTTTGACATCGCATCTGTCCCGGGCTCGATCCGGGGATGGCCGCCAAGGGTGGCGGACGCAAAAAACGAAACGCCGGCAGGCGCCGGCGTTTCGCGGATTGCATATCCGGAGCGGGTTTGCGTTATTTCACGCTGACCAGCTTGACCACGAACGAGACCGCCAGGTTCGGCGGGAACTCGGTGCGCGGATCGGCGCCATAGGCCTTGTCGGCCGGCAGGGTCACTTCCCACTTCGCGCCGGTCGGCATCGCCAGGATCGCCTCGCGCAGGCCCGCCAGCGGGATCTCGCTGACCTTCATGCCCGGGATCTGCTGCGCCGGACGCTCCTGTTCCGGATGCTGGCCCAGCGGATACGGACCGGCGAACTCCAGCTGCACCGTGCTGGCCTGGGTCGGCTTGGCGCCGGAACCGTTCTCGATGACCTTGTACTGCACGGTGCTGCCGGGCAGGGCCTGGACGCCGGCGGCGGTCCGGTTCTGGGCGATGAAGGCGTCGCTCTTGGCCTTGTTGTCGGCCGCGGCCTTGTCCCAGGCGGCCTTGGCCTTCTCGGCCTGGCGCTTCTGGAAGGTCTCCACCGCGGTGCGCAGTTGCTCGACCGGCACGGTCGGGTCCTTCTTCGAGTAGCCTTCCTGCAGCGCCTTCTGCACGGTGGCCAAGTCCACGGCTTCGCCGCTTTCGATCAGGTTGCGGCCCAGATCGTAGCCCAGCGCATAGCTGAGCGCGGTGCGGTCCGGCGGCGGCGTGGTCTGCGCGAACGCGGGACCGGCGGCCAGGGACAGGGCCAGCAGGCCGGCCGGAGCCGCCTTGGCGAAAATCGAACGCAACTTCATTCTGGAAAAACCTCCGGTCATGGAAAGGGGCGGCTGGGCCGCCCCCTGGAAATCTGGGAATAACGACGCTCTAGGATAGCCCCGCACCGGCTTAATAACCAGTGAGGACGGGGCTATGACCGGCTTTCCCGGCCGAAGTTCCCCGCCCTGCCCCGGGGACCCGCCCCTCGCCGGCCGGTTCCGCCGGTCAGACGCCGACGGGCGGGCCGTTGCTGGCGCCTTGCCGGGGCCCGAACCCGAATCCGGTCTCGTTGGTCGCCGAAGCGATCATGCGGATCATGTTGCCGGGCACCATCAGTTCGACCTGGACCTCGCGGCCGTCCGCGTTGCGGCCGACCAGGGTCATCTCGACGAATGCGCCGCCGGTGTCGATCTCCTTGCAGAACAGGTGCGGCCCGCCCGGCTGGTCGAGCAGGTAGGGCTTGATGGCGTCGCCCAGCGCTTCCAGCGCCTGCGGGAAGAAGAACACGGCGTAGCCGCTGTTGTCGTTCATCGGGAAGTTCCGTCCATGCCTCGCGCGGATGCGTCCGCATTCTTCCGAAGCATCGGGAATCGCGCAAGCCGTCGTCGACGGATGGTGGGCCGTGATGGATTCGAACCATCGACCAGCGGATTAAAAGTCCGATGCTCTACCGACTGAGCTAACGGCCCACTTGCAAGGAACTGTCCGGCGCTGCGCCGGGGGCGCGAATTCTACCCCACGCGTAACGGTATCGCGAAATCAGGCGTAGCGCGTCGGGTCGGCCACGCCGGCGTCGGCGAAGCCCGCGGCGCGCAGGCGGCAGGCGTCGCAGTGGCCGCAGGCGCGGCCTTCGGCGTCGGCGCGGTAGCACGACACGGTCTGCGCGAAATCCACGCCCAGGCGCACGCCTTCGCGCACGATGTCGGCCTTGCTCAGGCGGATCAGCGGCGCGTGGATGCGCAGGCCCGCGCCTTCGACGCCGGCCTTGGTCGCCAGGTTGGCGAGCCTTTCGAAGGCGTCGACGAATTCCGGGCGGCAATCGGGGTAGCCGGAATAATCGACCGCGTTGACGCCGCAGAAGATGTCGTTCGCGCCCAGCACTTCGGCCCAGCCCAGCGCGATCGACAGCATGATGGTGTTGCGCGCCGGCACGTAGGTGACCGGGATGCCTTCGCCGCCGGCGTCGGGCACATCGATGTCGTCGGTCAGCGCCGATCCGCCGATGCTGCGCAGGTCGACGTTGACGGTCTTGTGCGCGACCGCCTTGAGCGATTCGGCCACGCGCGCGGCGGCCTCCAGTTCCGAGGTATGGCGCTGGCCGTAGCTGACGCTGAGCGCATGCGCGGCGAAACCCTGTTCGCGAGCGATGGCGAGGACGGTGGCGGAATCCATGCCGCCGGAGAGGAGGACGACTGCTTTTTTCATGATGCGGGAATGACGAATGGAAAATCGGGAATGGGCGGAAGCGTAACCGCATTTTCGCCGTCGTTCCCACGAGGCGGGAATGACGAGTCAAGACGAAGGCTGTTGCACTAACGCCCCGGCTCGTCGTTCCACAGCAGCTTGTGCAACTGCATCTGGAAGCGCACCGGCAAGCGGTCGGCGACGATCCAGTCGGCCAGGTCGCGCGGCGGCAGTTCGGACTTGCTGGGCGAGAACAGCACGTCGCAGCGCGAGGCCAGCGCATGCTCGCGGACCACCTCGCGCGCCCATTCGTAGTCGGCGCGTCCGCACAGCACGAACTTGACCTGGTCGCGCGCGGTCAGCAGCGGCAGGTTCTCCCAGCGGTTGCGCGCGACCTCGGCCGAACCGGGCGTCTTGATGTCGAGCACGCGCGACACGCGCGGATCGACCGCGGAGACATCCAGCGCGCCGGAGGTTTCCAGCGACACGTCGTAGCCGGCGTCGCACAGGCGTTCGAGCAGGCGGATGCAGCGCTTCTGCGCCAGCGGCTCGCCGCCGGTCACGCAGACGCGGCGCACGCCGTAGCCGGCGACCTCGGCCAGGATGTCGTCGATCTCCCGCCATTGGCCGCCGTGGAAGGCGTAGGCGGTGTCGCAGTAGCCGCAGCGCAGCGGGCAGCCGGTCAGGCGCACGAACACGGTCGGCCAGCCGGCCGCGTCGGCTTCGCCCTGTAGCGACAGGAAGATCTCGGTGATCTTCAGGCGCTCGAGCGGCGACTGCGCAATTTCGCTGGGAATGGAGGCGTCCATCTGCATGTGTGTGAGGGAGCGGGCTCGCCCGCGACCGCCATGTCCGGCTCGCGGCGACGCTTGTCGCATTGAAAGGCCCTGCGCAATCGCCTGGGGACGATCCCGGCGATCAGCGGATGCTGCGGCCCAACTGGATCGACTTCAGGCGGTCGTCGGCGGTACGGGCGACGTCGCTGCCGGGATACTTGTCGACGACCGCGGCCAGGGTGTTTTCGGCCTGCTCCACCTGGCCCAGACCGTATTCGGACAGGCCCAGCTTCAGCAGCGCGCCGGCGGCCTTGTCGTGGGTCGGGTAGCGGCCCAGCAGGGTGTTGAACTGCTCGGCGGCCAGCCGGTAGTTCTGGGTGACGTAGTAGCTCTCGCCCAGCCAGTACAGCGCGTTCGGGGCGTAGACGCCGCCGGGATACAGTTCGAGGAAACTGGTGAACAACTGCGCCGCATCGACGTAGTTGCCGGCTTTCAGCGCGTTGAAGGCGACGTCGTAGGCGGCGCGCTCGTCGCCGGCCTGGGCCATTGCGCCGACGTCGCCGTGCACCGAGGGCGCGGTTTCGGCAGTCGTCGCGGCAACCGGCTTGTTGGCGGCGGGCTTAGCGGCCCCGGTCGTTGGCGGTGCCAGCGGCGGCGTGGCCGGCAGCGCCCCGCTTTCCAGACGGTTCAGGCGACCGTCGAGGTCGAGGTACTGGTCGCGGCTGCGCTGCTTGAGTTGTTCGTTGTCGTTCTGCAACTGCTCGACCATGCCGCGCAGTTCGGTCACTTCCTGGCGCAGTTGGGTCAACTGGTTGAGCAGGTCGGTATTGGCCTGGTTGTTGGCGGCCTGCTGTTCCAGCACGGCCACGCGGTCGGCCAAGCTGACGCGCTGCGCGTGGACCGGCGCGACGGCGGCGCAAAGCGAAATGGCGAACAGCAGCGGCAGCGGGCGGAACAGGGACATTTCGGGTTCTTGGGTTGGTGGCGGATGGTCGGCAATCGGCGGCGTGAACCGCCGACTGCCGACTCGCCTTGCGGCTTACTTCGCGGTGTAGACGATCTCGACGCGGCGGTTGCGCGCCCAGCAGTCTTCGTTGGACTCGGTGCAGACCGGGCGCTCTTCGCCATAGCTGACCACGGTCAACTGGCTGCCGGAGCCGCCGTTGGCCTGCAGCGCGGACGACACCGCATTGCCGCGGCGCTCGCCCAGGCCCTGGTTGTAGTCGCGGCTGCCGCGTTCGTCGGCGTTGCCTTCCAGGGTGATGCGCGCGGACGGACGGTCACGCAGGTACTTGGCGTGGCAACCGACGATCGCCTGGAATTCGGGCTTCAGCGCATCCTGGTCCAGATCGAAGTAGACGACGCGCTGGCGCAGGCAGGCGTCGGTGTCCAGGTCTTCCGGACCGTACAGGCCGCTGGTGGTCGGGGCGGTCGGGGCCGTGGTCGCCGGGGTGGTGTCGGTCGGCGGGGTTTCCTTGACCGTCTTCTTGCAGCCGGCCAGGACGGCCACGGACATCATCGAAATCGCAAGCACACGGATGCTGGTGTTCATCTGAGAAATCCTCGAGCGGAGGGTGGTGGGGTCGGACGGGATTTTAACCCGGAATCTCGCCGGCAGGCGCGACATGCGCCCTTGGCGGGAATCCAGCGACAGCAGGGTCAACGCGGGGTCCGATAGCCCCCCAGGCCGGCTCGCGCACGTCGCCGTCGGCCAGCACCAGCCGCTGCCGCACGCGGGCGTCGGCCGACACCGCGTACAGTACGCCACGGCCGCCCTCGCGCGCCGCGTACAGCACCATGCTGGCGTTGGGGGCGAAGCTGGGGGATTCGTCCAGCGAACCGGGCGAGAGCGTGTTCCAGCGCGGCGAGCCGAGGCTGGAGTCCATCAGCGCGATGCGGTAGTTGTTGCCGTTGCCCTGGGCGACGGCGATCTTCTTGCCGTCGTAGGACAGGCTGGCCGAGGCGTTGTAGCTGCCTTCGAAGGTCACCCGCGTGGCCGGACCGCCGCTGGCGGACATCTTGTAGATCTGCGGGCGGCCGCCGCGGTCGGAGGTGAAGTACAGGCTGCCGCCGTCGGCGCTCCAGGTCGGCTCGGTATCGATACCGATCTGGTTGGTGAGCTGGGTCAGCGCCTTGCTGCCCAGGTCCATCACGTAGATTTCCGGGTTGCCGCTGCGCGACAGGGTCAGCGCCAGCTTGCGGCCGTCCGGCGAGAACGCCGGCGAGCCGTTGATGCCGCGGAAGGCGGCGACCAGTTCGCGCGCGCCGGTGGAAACGTCCTGGGTGTAGATCGCCGAGTTGCCGCGCTCGAAGCTGACATAGGCCAGCTTGCGGCCGTCCGGGCTCCACGACGGCGCCAGCAGCGGCTCGGACGAGCGCACCACGGTCTGCGGGTTGAAGCCGTCGGAATCGGCGACCATCAGCGCATAGCGCGCGGCCGCGCCGATGCCGGTCTGGGTGATGTAGGCGATGCGGGTCCAGAACGCGCCGCGCACGCCGGTGATCTTCTCGTAGATCTCGTCGGCGATCTGGTGGGCGACGTCGCGCATGGCGTTGGCGCGCGCGGTCTTGGCCAGGCCGAGCAGGCGCTCCTGCTTGGCGATGTCGAACAGTTCGTATTCGACGCGATAGCCCTCGCCGCCGGCGTCGAGCACGCGGCCGACGACGATGTAGTCTTGGCGCAGCGCCTTCCAGGTCGGGTAGTTGATCTCGGCGCCGCGGGTGGGACGCTCGACCATCGCGTTGTCCGGTAGGCTGCGGAACTGGCCGGAGCGATCCAGGTCGGCGGCGACCACCTTGGCGATGTCGGTGCCCGGCACGGCCACCGCGCCCTGGTACGGCATCGGAACCACGGTGATCGGCGTGGCCGAGGCATTGCCGCCGATGATGTCGATTTCCAGCCCCTGCTGCTGCGCCAGGACGGTGACGGGGAGCAGCAGGGAGACGATCGCAACGAGCCAGCGTGGCAGGGTCTTCATGGGATACCTGGGTCCGTTCAGATTCATAAAAGGGATAGCAGGCCGTCGGTGAACGTTCGCGCAACCGGGGGAAGCGGCGCGTTCAACGATCCTGCGCGGTGAAATTGAAGTTGAGCTGGCGACTGAACACCGATTCGAAGCCGCGGTAGGGCAGCGGCTGCGCCTTGAGCACCGCGCGCTCCAGCGAGTCCTGTCCGGCCTGGTCCATCGGGCAGCCCGGCTGCACCTGCGCGTCGATGACTTCGCCGCCGGGCAACTGCTTGATGATGACGCGGCAGCGGGTGCCCAGCGGCACCGAGTCCGGCCGCGTCCACTGCCGGCTGACCGCCGCCTGGATGGCCGCGACGTACTGGGCCAGCAGGCCGTCGTCGGTGCCGCCCTGCCCGGCCGGCGTGCTCGGTCCGGCGGCGGCGGTCGTGGTCGCGCCGGCGGCGCTGCGCGCGCGCGCGGCTTCCAGTTGGCGCAGCTTCTGCTCGGCGAGGTTCTGTTCGCGCTCCAGTTTCGCGCGCTCGGCGCGGATGGCTTCCAGCCGCTTCTGCTTTTCGGCCTCGGCGGCGTCGGCCTTGCGCTTTTCTTCCTCGGCGACGCGCTTCTGCTCTTCCTGCTGCTGTTTCGCCAGCCGCTGCTTTTCCTCGGCCTCCTGCTGGCGCTGGCGCTCGGTCAGGTCGATCTGCTCCTGGCGGCGCTTGGCTTCCTGTTCCTTCCTGGCCTTTTCCTGCGAGATCGCGTCGACGCGGGCCTCGTCCTGGTCGATGGTGTCGGGAACGGGAATCGGCTCCTGCGCCTGCACCTGCTGCGGCGTCGGCGAAACCTGCGGGGCCGGCTCGGGGATCGGCTGCGGCGGCGGCACGGTTTCCTCGACGACGGGTTCCGGCTCCGGCGGCAACGGCGTTGGCTCGGCGCGCATCGCGCGCGCCACCGCGCGATCCTCCGCGGCCGAAGTATCCATCGTCGCCTCGATCGCCTGCGCCCCCGCCGCCGCGGAAACGTCGTGGTCCCACGTGATCCACGACGACAGCCACAGCAACAGGGCCAGCAGCACGTGCAGGCCGATGGCCAGGGCCAGCGGGCGGCCCAGGCCCTCGTCGTCGCGGTCGGGGTGCGGGAAGGTCGCGGCGTTCACTGCCAACCTTATTGTTTAGTCCACAGCACGACGTTGGTCACCTTGGCCTTGCGCAGCGCCTCGGTCGCATCGATGACGCGCTGGTAGGGCGCGTCCTTGTCGCCGGCCAGCAGCACGCGCAGGTCGTTGCCCTGCTGCGCCTTGACCGGGGCCAGCATCGCCTCCAGCCCGGCCGCGTCGACTTCGCGCGGGCTGTTGTCGCCGGGCAGTTGCAGGCCCAGGCGGCCGTCGGGATAGGCGACGACGATCACCGGTTCGGCCTTGCTGTCCACCGCCTTGGCCGTCGACGATGGCAGTTTGACGTCGACCGACAGCGTCAGCAGCGGCGCGGTGACCATGAAGATGACCAGCAGCACCAGCATCACGTCGATGTACGGCACGACGTTGATCTCGGATTTCAGCTTGCGGCGCTTGCGGTGGAAGATTCCGGCGGCCATGGGTCTCGGCTCCTGGAGTTATTCGACCGAAGTCTGGCGCTGCAGGATCGAACTGAATTCCTCGGCGAAGCTTTCGTAGCGCAGCGCCAGCCGCTCGACCCGCGAGGTGAAGCGGTTGAAGGCCCACACCGCCGGGATGGCGACGAACAGGCCGATGGCGGTGGCGAACAGCGCCTCGGAAATGCCCGGTGCGACGCTGGCGATGCCGGCCTGCTCGCCGCTGGAGATCATGTCGTGCATGGTCACCATGATGCCGAACACGGTGCCGACCAGGCCCACGTAGGGCGCGGTGGAACCGATGTTGGCCAGCAGCTCCAGGTTGCGCTCCAGCACGCCGATCTCGCGGGTGTAGGCCACCCGCATCGCCCGTTGCGCGCCTTCCAGCTGCGCGCGGCCGTCGAAGCCGCGCTTGTCGCGCAGACGCGAGAATTCGCGGAAGCCGGCCTCGAAGATCGACTCCAGGCCGTCGAGCGTGCGGTTGCGGTCGGTCGCGGCCGAATACAGCTTGTTGAGGTCGGCGCCGGACCAGAAGCGGTTCTCGAACTCGTCGGCGTCGCGGTTGGCGCGCTTGAACACGCCGGCCTTGCGGAAAATGATCACCCAGCTGATCAGCGAGCCGAGCAGCAGCAGCAGCACGATCAGCTTGACCGGCAGGCTGGCCTTCAGCATCAGGTCGAAGTAGTTGATGCTGTTGTGCGCCGTGGCGGCGGTCGCTTCCGCCGCGGCGGCGGTCACGTCCTGCGGCAGCGGTTCGGTAACGGTGGCCAGCAGGGCCGTGAGCATCGCGATCATCCGTCGTTCCTTGGGTTTTGTTTTTCTGTCGTTTTGCGGTGGCGCTTCATTCCGGAGGCGTCACGTCGGCGGCTTCGCCTCGGGGGACTCCAGCGATTTCAATTGCCGGTACAACGCCTCGGGAATCGCGACGGGGTTGAAGGCCGACGCCCTCACCGCCGCGATCCGCACCGTGGCGTCCGCCAGCACGGCGCCCTCGCGCGCGATCGACTGCGCGAACACGATGCTGGCCTTGCGGCACTGCTGCAGTTCCGCGCGCACGTCCAGCAGGTCGTCCAGCCTGGCGGGCTTGCGGAAATCCAGTTGCATCTCGCGCACCACGAACACCAGGTCGTGTTCCGCGCGCAATCGTTCCTGGCCCAGTCCCAGCGCGCGCAGCCATTCGGTGCGCGCGCGTTCGAAGAAGGCCAAGTACTGCGCGTGGTAGACCACGCCACCGGCGTCGGTATCTTCCCAGTAGACCCTTGTCGGCAGGCTGAACGCGCGCGATTCGTTCAAAACAGCCCCCCCGGCTCCCCACTCCCGATTCCGGGATCCTGCGTCCGCGGTTGCAGGCCCAGGTGCAGGTATGCCTTCTTCGTCGCCATGCGCCCGCGCGCGGTGCGGACCAGGAAGCCCTGCTGGATCAGGTACGGCTCGACCACGTCCTCCAGCGTGCCGCGCTCCTCGCTCAGCGCCGCGGCCAGCGATTCCACCCCGACCGGGCCGCCGTCGAAGCTGTCGACGATGGTGCGCAGCAGGCGGCGGTCGAGTTCGTCGAAGCCCTCCGGGTCCACCTTCAGCATCGCCATCGCCGCGGCCGCGACCGCGGCGTCGATGCGCCCGCCGGCCCTGACCTGCGCGTAGTCGCGCACCCGCCGCAGCAGGCGGTTGGCGATGCGCGGGGTACCGCGCGCGCGCCGGGCGATCTCCGCCGCGCCGTCGGCCTCGCATTCGATGCCGAGGATGCGCGCCGAACGCTGCACGATGCGCGCCAGTTCGTCGGCGCTGTAGAACTCCAGCCGCTGCACGATGCCGAAGCGGTCGCGCAACGGCGCGGTCAGCAGGCCGGCGCGGGTGGTCGCGCCGATCAGGGTGAACGGCGGCAGGTCCAGCTTGATCGAGCGCGCGGCCGGGCCCTCGCCGATCATGATGTCGATCTGGAAGTCCTCCATCGCCGGGTACAGCACCTCCTCGACCAGCGGCGACAGGCGGTGGATCTCGTCGACGAACAGCACGTCGTGCGGCTGCAGGTTGGTCAGCAGCGCGGCCAGGTCGCCGGCCTTCTCGATCACCGGGCCGGAAGTGACGCGCAGGTTGACGCCCAGTTCGTTGGCGATGACGTGGCTCAGGGTGGTCTTGCCCAGCCCCGGCGGACCGAAGATCAGCACGTGGTCCAGCGCCTCGCCGCGGCCCCTGGCCGCCTCGATGTAGATGCCCAGTTGCTCGCGCACCGGCCGCTGCCCGAGGTACTCGTCCAGCCGCTTGGGGCGGATGCTGGCCTCGAGGGCGTCGTCCTCGCGGGTGGCGCCGGCGGCGATGATGCGGTCTTCGGTCATGGTGCCGTGAATGGTAAAGGGTAAAGGGCGGAACGTGGTTCCCGGATGCCCCGGCAAGCCGTTCGCCCCTGCCCTTCGCGGCCGCTCAGATCTCCACCTGCGATCCCAGCTCGACCAGCCGGTTGCCCGGGATCCGGAAGAACCCGGTCGCCGGCGCGGCGTTGCGGTGCATGACCGCGAACAGCTTGTCGCGCCACACCGGCATGCCGCGGTGGGCGCTGGCGACGATGGTCTCGCGGCTGGCGAAATAGGTCGTTTCCATCGGGTCGAACAGCGGGCCGTCGTGGTCGCAACTGTGCATCAGCGCCTGCGGCACGTCGGGCGTTTCCATGAAACCGAACTTGACCACCACGCGGTAGAACTCGTCGCCGATGGCGTCGATCTTCAGCCGCTTCTCCTTCGGCGCGTACGGCACGTTCAGCGTTTCCACGGTCAGGAACACGTTGCGCTCGTGAAGCACCTTGTTGTGCTTCAGGTTGTGCAGCAGCGCGTGCGGCACGACGTTCTTGTCGGCGGTCATGAACACCGCCGTGCCCGGCACCCGCACCGGCGGCGCCAGCATCAGGCCGGGCAAGAAGGTGTCGAGCTGGATGCCGTCCTTGCGCACCTCGGCGTGCAGCAGTTCGCGGCCGCGGCGCCAGGTGCGCATCGTGGTGAACAGCACGACGCCCAGCACCACCGGGAACCAGCCGCCCTGCACGACCTTGGTGCCGTTGGCGATCAGGAAGCCGAGGTCGCAGACCAGGAACACCAGGCAGCACGGCAGCACCCAGCGCCGCGCCTTCGGCCACAGCGCGCGCGCGACCAGCGCCAGCAGCAGCGTGTCGATCAACATGGTCGCCGACACCGAGATGCCGTAGGCCGCCGCCAGCGCGGTCGAAGAGCGGAAGGTCAGCACCAGGCCCAGCACCAGCACCATCAGCGTCCAGTTGATCGCCGGGATGTAGATCTGGCCGATGGTGTCGTGCGAGGTGTGGCGGATGTACATGCGCGGGATGTAGCCCAGTTGCATCGCCTGGCGCGAGATCGAATAGGCGCCGGTGATCACCGCCTGCGAGGCGATCACGGTCGCGGCGGTGGCCAGCGCGATCACCGGCCAGCGCGCCCATTGCGGCACGCCGACGTAGAACGGGTTGACCGCCGCTTCCGGGTGTTCCAGCACCAGCGCGCCCTGCCCCAGGTAGTTCAGCATCAACGCCGGCAGCACGAAGCAGTACCAGCCGTAGCGGATCGGACGCGCGCCGAAATGGCCCATGTCGGTGTACAGGGCCTCGCCGCCGGTCACCGCCAGCACCACCGCGCCGAGGATGAACACGCCGTGGAAATGGTGCTCGTGGAAGAAGCGCAACGCCCACAAAGGGTTGATCGCTTTCAGCACTTCCGGCGCGTGCAGGATGTTGAACACACCCAGCGCCGCCAGCGTCGCGAACCAGGTCAGGGTGACCGGCCCGAACACCTTGCCGACCTTCGCGGTGCCGAAACGCTGGGCCATGAACACCGCCAGCAGCACCACGACCACAATCGGCACCACCCACGGGTGCAGGGTCGGCGACACCACTTCCAGACCTTCGACCGCCGACAGCACCGAGATCGCCGGGGTGATGACGCCGTCGCCGAAGAACAGCGACGCGCCGAAGATGCCGAGCAGGCCGACTACGTAGACCGAGCGCGAACCCGGCTTCAGCGTGCGTTGCGCCAGCGTCATCAGCGCCATGATGCCGCCCTCGCCGTCGTTGTCGGCGCGCATGATGATGGCGACGTACTTCAGCGTCACCACGATCGTCAGCGCCCAGAAGATCAGCGACAGCACGCCCAGCACGGTGTCGTGGTTGGCGACCAGGCCGTAGTGCGGCGAGAACGCCTCCTTGATCGTGTACAGCGGACTGGTGCCGATGTCGCCGAAGACCACGCCGATGGCTCCGACCACCAGTCCTGGCAGGCCCTGGTTGCCGTGCCCGTGGTGGGCGGGGGCGTTGTCTTTCGACGTTTGCGTCTGGGAAACGGACATAGAGGAGAAACGCTATGGAAAGCGTGGCGGGCGCGGCGCTCAGCGCAGCGCCGATTGCAGGGCCTTGCGGATGATCGTGGCGGCATCGTCGCCGGCGGCGGTGGCGTCGCGCGCCATGCGCGCGGCCTCGGCCGGCTTGTAGCCGAGCTGTTGCAGGGCGATGGCGGCTTCGGACTGGGCGTCGGCCGGCGGGCCCGACAACCCCGTCGCCGATCCGCCGCCGAGCCCTTCGACGCGATCGCGCAACTCGACCACGATGCGCTCGGCGGTCTTCTTGCCGACGCCCGGGATCTTGGTCAGCGCGGCCACGTCGCCGGCCTGCACCAGCCGCGCGAATTCGTCGACCGACACACCGGACAGGATCGCCAGCGCGATCTTCGCGCCGATGCCGCTGACCTTCTGCACGTCGCGGAACAGGCGGCGCTCGCCCTCGCGCAGGAAGCCGTACAGCGACACGCTGTCTTCCTTCTGCGCGTAATGGGTGAACAGCGCGATCTCGCGGCCCAACTCCGGCAGGTCGTAGAAGGTGCTCATCGGCGCTTCCAGTTCGTAGCCGACGCCATGTACATCCACGACCAACCACGGCGGCGACTTGTACGCCAGGATGCCTTTCAATCGACCTATCACGATGGCGCCCCCGTGAATTGCCATCCATGGCGCGAGTACGCCGGCTCCGGATGCGCCTGCCCGACCATCCATGGCCGGGCGCTCAGCGACGCGCGAGGCGATGCCTCGCAAGCGCGCCGCTTCGCCCACGGCGGAGACTTGTGGGCGAGGACGCCGCGCAGGCGACCGATCATTTCCTGCTCCATGCGGTGCGCGCGTCCACGCCGATGCGCTGCGCGGTCGAACGCACGTGCGCATGCGTGATCGCCACCGCCAGCGCGTCGGCGGCGTCGGCCTGCAGCTTGCCTTTCAGGTTCAGCATGATGCCGACCATGTGCTGCACCTGTTCCTTCTCGGCGCCGCCCTTGCCGACCACGGCCAGCTTGATCTCGCGCGCCGCGTATTCGTGCACCGGCAGGTCGCGCAGCACCACCGCGCTCATCGCCGCGCCGCGCGCCTGGCCCAGTTTCAACGCCGAATCGGGATTGCGCGCCATGAACACCTTCTCGATCGCCACTTCCTGCGGCTGCCAGGCCTCGATGATTTCCGCCAGCCCCTGCAGCAGCAGCTTCAGCCGTCGCGGAAAATCCTCCGCCCCCAGCAGCACCAGCGGCGCATGATAGACGTGATGGGTGCGGCCCGCCGCATCGACGTCGATGATGCCGACGCCGGTCCTTTGCGAACCCGGGTCGATGCCGAGGATGCGAATCATCTGCGGCGAAGCCGAAGGCGCAACCCGCGCGACTTCACGCGTAGGCGTCCGCGCCCAGTTCGGCGTTGGAATACACGTTCTGCACGTCGTCCAGGTCTTCCAGCCAGGCCAGCAGTTTGGCCACCTGCTGCGCGGTTTCGCCGGCCACGGCGACGTCGTTGTCGGCGCGGAAGGACACCTCGGCCAGGTCCGGCTTCAGTCCGGCGGCCTCCATCGCCGCCTTGACGCTTTCGAATGCGTCGGGCGCGGTCAGCACGTCGATGGAACCGTCGTCCGGATAGGCCACCACGTCGTCGGCGCCGGCTTCGATCGCGGCTTCGGTGATTTTCTCCTCGTTCGCGCCCGGCGCGAACGACAGCACGCCCAGCCGCTTGAACATGAAGGCGACCGAGCCCTCGGTGCCCAGGTTGCCGCCGAACTTGCCGAAGGCGTGGCGCACGTCGGCCACGGTGCGCACGCGGTTGTCGGTCAGGCAGTCGACGATCACCGCGACGCCGCCCGGGGCGTAGCCTTCGTAGCGGATTTCCTCGTATTCGACGCCTTCGAGTTCGCCGCTGGCCTTCTTCAGCGCGCGCTCGATGGTGTCCTTGGGCATGTTGATTGCCAGGCCCTTGTCGATGGCGGTGCGCAGGGCCGGGTTGTTGGCCGGATCCGGCACCCCCTTGCGGGCGGCGACCGAAATCTCGCGGATGATCTTGGTGAATATCTTGCCGCGCTTGGCGTCGGAGGCGTTCTTGCGGGCTTCGATGGAGGGACCACGACCCATGAAGGTATCCAGCGGGGTTTGTTGCGAAGCGGCAAATTATACGCCGCCCCGGCAGCGGCGGATTGCCTGCGCCTACTCTCGACGGAACCGTCCCTCGCGCAGGAAATTGGCCGCCTGCGCCGCGGCATCCGCCGAAAACACCAGGCCGGAATGGCTGGCGTGGACGATGCAATGGTCGGCCAGTCCCGGCAACCGGGTTTCGTCCACGCCGACGGTGCCGTCCGAGGCCCCGTCGAACCGGGAAAACAGCCGCCCCACCCCGCGCGCCACGTCGCCGGCGACCATGCCGACCGCGGCCTGGCCGTCCCAGCGTTCCAGGCCGCCATGCAGCAGGCCGGCGCTGCGGCCGAGCAAGGCGCGCCCCCAGGCATTCGCGGCCAGGCGACGGGCGACGTCGCTGCCGCGCAAGGGCGACCCCAGGCAGACCACCCGCGACACCGGCGATTCCGGCGCACGGCGCAGGGCCTCCAGGCAGATCAGCCCGCCCAGACTGTGCCCCAGCAGCGCATCCGCGGGGCGTTCGCGCAGCCGTTGCAACAGCCGCGGCACCGCCCGCTGCGGCCCGTCCAGCAGGCTGGAATAATCGAAGATTTCGGTATCGAAGCCTTCGCCGCGCAAGCGCGCGGACAGCCGGTACAGCCAGTAGTTGCCGTTGAGCAGGCCGTGGATCAGCAGGACGCGCGACGGCACGGCGCGGATCGGATCGCCGGGACGCCGCTCACCACTTCGGCGCCTTGGTCAGCGGCGGCGCCTCGTGCTGGCGGTCGTAGGCGCGCAGTTCCTCGCGGATGTGCTGGATGCGCTGGCGGCCCAGCGCGTTGCGGCCGTCGTCCAGCACCACGCCGTCCAGCAGTTCGGCCATGCGCTGCACGTTGGGCAGCATCATGTCCCAGGCTTCCAGCGCCGGCAGCGGCGCGGGCAGGGTCAGGAAATAAGCGATCGCCGGCGTTTCCAGTTCGCGGATCGTGGTCATGTCGAAACTGCCCGGCTGCATGATGTTGGCCATGCTGAACACCGGGCCGCGCTCGGGGTGGTGTTCGACCAGCCGGTGGAACACGTTCATGTGCCCGAACACCAGCCCGGTCTTCTCCGCCGCGACCACGATGTCCTCGCCGCGCAAGGTATGCCCGGCGCGGGCGGCCACGTACAGCGAGACGATCTTGTCGAAGTCCTGGTTGGGACGCTTGCCCAGTTCGCTCTCGACGGCGACGCCGCCGGGCAGGCCCAGTTCCGGCTGGCTGACCGCGTCGGAACTGTAGTCGGGCGCGTCGCCCAGCCCCGGTTCGACGCGTCCGGCGCCCGCCGCGCCGGCTTCCGGCTTCTCCACCCGGCGACCCTGGCTGGGTTTCTTCGGCCGGCCGAAATAGAAGATCGCGGCGATCAGGATCAGTCCGGCGATCAGAATGCCGATTCTGAGCAGGGTCGTTTCGGACATGGGCCGGGGGTCTCGTTTCCGAATTGCGGACAGGGTAGCAAAACCGGCAGTAGGAGCGGCGTGAGCCGCGATGCCTTCCGCTCCGGTCGAGGGAAAGCATCCCGGCTCACGCCGCTCCTATGCGGGTCGGATCGACAGGGCGCGGTCAGGCCGCGCCGGCCAGCCGCGCGGCTTCCTCCAGGTCCACCGACACCAGGCGGCTGACGCCCGGTTCGCGCATGGTCACGCCGCTGAGCTGGTGCGCCACTTCCATCGTCGCCTTGTTGTGGGTGACGATCAGGAACTGCACCTTCTCGCTCATCTCGCGGACCATCGCCGCCAGGCGGCCGACGTTGGCCTCGTCCAGCGGCGCATCGACCTCGTCCAGCAGGCAGAACGGCGCGGGGTTCAGGCGGAAGATCGCGAACACCAGCGCCACCGCGGTCATCGCCTTCTCGCCGCCGGACAGCAGCGAGATGTTGGACACGCGCTTGCCCGGCGGACGCGCCATGATGGTCACGCCGGTGTCCAGCAGGTCCTCGCCGGTCAGTTCCAGGTAGGCGTGGCCGCCGCCGAACAGGCGCGGATACAGTTCCTGCACGCTGGCGTTGACCCGGTCGAAGGTGTCCTTGAAGCGGCCGCGGGTCTCGCGGTCGATCTTGCGGATCGCGTCTTCCAGCGTCTCCAGCGCCGTGGTCAGGTCGGTGTTCTGCGCGTCGAGGTATTGCGAACGCTGCTCGGCCTCGCCGAATTCGTGGATCGCGGCCAGGTTGACCGGCTCCAGCCGGCGCATCCTGCCGTCGATGGCGGTGACCGCGTTGGCCCAGTCGGACAGCGCGGCGACTTCCGGCAACGCGGCGACGACGTCCTCGAGCGCGAAGCCGGCGGCGACCACCGCTTCGGTCAGTTGTCCGGCCTTCAGCACCAGCGCCTGCTGGTCCAGCCTGCGCTGCGAGATCGCCTCGCGCTGCTGCAGGGCCTGTTCCTCGCGCTGGTGGCGGGTCTGCTCGTACTGGCGCAGGTCGTTGTCGATGCCGTCGAGCACGGCGCGCGCCTCGCCCAGCTTGCGGTCGGCCAGCACGCGCTGTTCCAGCGCGACCTGGCGCTCGCTTTCCAGCGACTGCACCGGCGAATCGCCCTGCGCCAGTTGCGAGGCCAGTTCGCCCAGACGCGTGTCCAGTTGCCCGCGCTGGCTGCCCATGCGCGACAACGCCTGCTCCAGCGCGACGATCTGCGCGCGCTGCGATTCCACGGTCAGCGCCAGCGCATGCGCGGCGTCGCGGGCAGCGCGGGCGGCGTCGCGGGCGGCGTCGCGCGCTTCGGCCAGGCGGCGACGCTCGGCTTCCAGCGACTGCCGGGCGTTTTCCAGGTCGGCCATGCGCGCGACCGCTTCCTCCAGGCGGCCGCGCGCCTCGCTGGCCTGCTCGCGGCTGCCGTCCAGGATTTCGGCCAGTTGCCGCAGTTCGCCGTCGATGCGGTCGATGCGGTTGCGCGCGGCCTCGACGCGGCCCTGCTGGCTCTGCAACTGGCCGGCCAGTTCCGACACGCTGCGGTGCGCGTGGTACAGCGCGCGCTGCGCGTCCTCGCGCTGTTGTTCGGCGGCGAGCAGGCGGTCGCGCCAGGCGACGATGCCGCGTTCCAGTTCCTGTTCGCGCTGTTGCAATTGCTCGATCTCGCTGCGCAGCGACTGAATTTCGCGCTCGCGCAGCAGTGCGCCCTGCTTGGCCGCACCGGAGCGAACGACACGCAACCAGCCATGCCCAAAACGTTCACCGTTGCGTGTGATGATGGAATCACCGCTATCCATTCCAACACGTCGCCTAGCCGCGTCCTCCAGATCCTCCGCACAATGAAGACGTGAAAGCAGGCGGCGGATCGCCATCGGACCTTGCACCTTTGCCGCAAGCGACGTGGACGCAAACGTTTCATCACCTTTGGCACCATCCACAAGCGCAAGTCTGCCTTCCTTGAGTTCATGAAGGCTTTCAAGTGCGAGCACCAGCGCCGACGGTTCCTCGACCAGCACGCCTTCGATCAACTGACCCAGCGCGGATTCCACCGCGTTTTCCCAGCCAGCTTCGACCTGCAGCGATTCGCCGACGCGGCGCGCATCATCCAGCCCGCGCGATTTCAACCACGCCACCGCTGCGCCCTGCTCCTGGCCCAAGGCGGCCTGCTGCAGGGTTTCCAGCGACGACAGCCGGCCGCGCGCGGCCTGCGCCTGCTTGCGCACGTCGGCCAGTTCGGTTTGCGCGTTGCGCTGCTGGTCCTGCAATTCGGTGACGGCGTGCTTGCGGGCCTCGAGGTCTTCGCCCAGGCCATCCAGCGAAGCCTTCTGCGTTTCGTGCTGTTCGTGCGCCTCGGCGAAGGCGGCGGCCAGCGCGTCCAGGTCCAGGCCCAGGCGCTCGCCGTTCAGGGCTTCGCGGCGGCGGTCGGCCTCGAACGCCTGCTTGTCCAGGTAATCGACGCGGGTGCGCTCGACTTCGGCGGCGCGCGCGGCTTCGGCGGATTCGCGCGCGTGCGCGTCCCAGCGCTGCTGCCAGTCGGACAGCGCGGTTTCGGCTTCGCGCAGCGCGTCCTGGCGCGCGGCGTCGTCTTCCTGCAGGTGTTCCAGCCTGGGCGCGGCCTCGTCGATGGACGCGCGCAGCACGTTGAGCCGGGTTTCGTCGTCGCTGATGTGCTGGCCGATCTCGGCCAGCGCGGCCTGCGCTTCGTCGCGGGCCTTCTGCAGGCGCTCGCCGAGTTCGCGCTGGTGCTGGATCTGCTGTTCGATGCGCGCCAGCGTGCTGCCGACCTGGTAGACCTCGGCCTGGGCCTTGTTCAGTTCCTCGCTGGCGGTTTCGCGGCCGGCGCGGTTGGTTTCCAGCTTGGCCTCGGCTTCGCGCTGCTCCGCGATCAGTTGCTGCAGCTTGGTCTCTTCCTGCGCCAGCGCCTCGCGCAGCTTCTGCAGTTCGCCGTCCAGGCCGCGGTATTCCAGCGCCTTCCACTCGGCGTCCTTGATCCGGCGTTCTTCCTGCAGGGCCTGGTACTGCTCGGCCTGGCGCGCCTGCCGCTTCAGGTGCTCCAGTTGCTTGGCGATCTCCTCGCGCAGGTCGTTGAGGCGTTCGAGGTTCTCGCGGGTGTGGCGGATGCGGGTCTCGGTTTCCTTGCGCCGCTCCTTGTACTTGGAGATGCCGGCGGCTTCCTCCAAGAACACGCGCAGTTCCTCGGGCCGCGCCTCCACGATCTGCGAGATCATGCCCTGCTCGATGATCGAATAGCTGCGCGGGCCCAGGCCAGTGCCGAGGAACAGGTCGGTGATGTCGCGGCGGCGGCACTTGGTGCCGTTGAGGTAATAGTTGCTCTGGCCGTCGCGGCCGACCGTGCGCTTGACCGAGATCTCGTTGAAGGCGGCGAACTCGCCGCTGATGGCGTGGTCGCTGTTGTCGAAGATCAGTTCGACCGTGGCCATCGACACCGGCTTGCGCGCCGAGGAGCCGGAGAAGATCACGTCGGTCAGCGAATCGCCGCGCAGGCGGCTGGCCGAGCTTTCGCCCATGACCCAGCGCACCGCGTCGATGACGTTGGACTTGCCGCAGCCGTTGGGCCCGACCACGCCGGTCAGGTTAGTCGGCAGGTGCAGGGTGGTCGGGTCGACGAAGGACTTGAAACCGGACAGCTTGATCGTGGTGAGGCGCATGCGGCGTTGGCTCGGGCATCGCGCCGGCACGGGCCGGCGCGTTGCCTATGGATATCGTTGCGTTCGGGGTGGGAAATCGCCTTCAAATCATTGATTTGAAAGGATGCGGCACGGCGCGCCGTGCGCGCCGACCGGTGAGTATAGCGGGCCGGCCGCGGCGGTTGGCGGCGACGGAGCGGCCCGGGCTCCGGCATGGGCCCGCGCGCGGCCTGCGTCGGCGATGGCGGACGACGGCGTCGCTTTCGCCGGAAACCCTCCGCGGCGACCGGTCGTCGCCCGACCGGCTGCATCCGACCTGTTACGATTGCACGGTTTTTCCGGTCCCCTTCCCCCCCACACGAGCGATCCCCACTGTGTCCGTTTTCGCGAACGTAGAACAAGCCCCCGGCGATCCGATCCTGGGCGTCACCGAAACCTTCAACGCCGACAGCCGCCCGTTCAAGGCCAACCTCGGCGTGGGCATCTACTGCGACGACGAGGGCCGCATCCCGGTGCTGGAATCGGTGAAAACGGTGGAACAGGCCCTGGCCCGCGAGACCAAGCCGCGCGGCTACCTGCCGATCGACGGCCTGCCGGCCTACAACGCCGCCACGCAGAAGCTGCTGTTCGGCGCGGACTCGCCGTTGCTGGCCGAAGGCCGCGTCGCCACCGCGCAGACCCTGGGCGGCAGCGGCGCGCTGCGCGTGGGCGCCGACTTCCTCGCCCGGACCCTGCCCTTCGCCAAGGTCGCGATCAGCACGCCCAGTTGGGAGAACCACCGCGCGCTGTTCGGCGCGGCCGGCTTCGACATCATCGACTACCGCTATTACGACGCCGCCACGCACGGCCTCGACTTCGCCGGCATGGTCGAGGACATCGGCAAGCTGGAACCGGGCACGGTGCTGCTGCTGCACGCCTGCTGCCACAACCCGACCGGCGTGGACCTGGACCAGGCGCAGTGGAAGCAGGTCGTCGAACTGGCGAAGGAACGCGGCCTGGTGCCGTTCATCGACATGGCCTACCAGGGCTTCGACCGCAACGCCGACGCCGACGCCTTCGCGCTGCGCCTGTTCGGCGCATCCGGCATCCCGGCCTTCGTCGTCGCCAGTTCGTATTCGAAGTCGTTCTCGCTGTACGGCGAGCGCGTCGGCGCGCTGAGCATCGTCACCGCGGACCGCGACGAGGCCAGGCGCGTGCAGTCGCAGATCAAGCGCACCATCCGCGCCAACTACTCCAACCCGCCGACCCACGGCGCGCAGTTGGTGTCCGGCGTGCTGAACAGCGACGAGCTGCGCGCGCAGTGGCTGGCCGAACTGGGCGCGATGCGCGAGCGCATCCACGCGATGCGCGCCGGCCTGGTGCAGAAGCTGGCGGCGCTGGGCGCGCCCGAATTCGGCTTCGTGCAGCGGCAGGCCGGCATGTTCTCGTATTCGGGCCTGAATGCCGGACAGGTCAAGCGCCTGGCCGACGAGTTCGGCGTCTACGCCGTCAACACCGGCCGCATCTGCGTGGCCGCGCTGCGCACCAGCAACCTGGACCACGTGGCCAGGGCGGTGTACGAGGTCAGCCGCGGCTGAAGGACGGCCGCAGGTCCGCGACGCGACGAGGGAAGCCGACGCCGCCCTCAGGATTTCGCGTCCGCCGGCTTGGCCCTGACCTTGGCGCCGGCGGCGAGCAGCGCGTTCGGCGCCAGCACCACCGCATCGCCGGCCTTCAGGCCGTCGGCCACTTCGATCTCGTCGCCGAGGTTGCGGCCGACCGTCACCGGCACGTACTCGACCGTCGCGTCCGCGGCCACCCGCGCCACCCTGGCCCCATCGGCACCCTGCAGCACGGCGCTGATCGGCACCACCACCGCCGGCGCCGGGCGCGGCACCTGCAGGCGCACTTCGCCGATCATCCCGGCCGGGATGCGTTCGCCCGGATTGGGCAGGCGCAGTTCCACGCGCATCCCGCCGGCGTCGCCAGAGATGCTCAGCGCCGAACGCACCACCTCGGCGTCGAACCGCTCGCCCGGCAGTTCCGGGAACCCCACCTTCGCCTTCAGTCCCGGCCGCACCAGCAGCGCCGCGCTCTGCGGCACGTCGGCGACGATGCGCAGCGGATCGAGCGCGTTGATCTCGAACAGCGGCACCGTGGTCGAGGCCGAATCGCCGACCACGCGGTCGCCGCGGTCGATGCTGCGCGCGGAGATCACCCCGGCGAACGGCGCCCGTACCGCCGCGAAGGCCTGGCGTTCGCGCGCGCTGGCCAGCCGCGCTTCGGCGGCGTGCAATTCGGCCTGGGCGGCGTCGCGTGCGGCCAGGCGGTCGCTGTAGTCCTCGCGCGAGATCAGTTGCGACTGCACCATCGCCGAAGCGCGCTCGTGGTTGCCGCGCGCCAGTTCCAGCGCGGCGCGCGCCTGCACCACCGCCGCCTGCGCGGCGCGCACGTCCTGGTCGACCTCGGGCGCGGCGATCGTCGCCAGCACCTGGCCGCCGGCGACCTTGTCGCCGATGTCGGCGCGGCGCTCGCTGACGAAACCGGTGGTGCGCGGGTACAGCCGCGCGGTCTCGCCGGGCAGCGCGCGCGCCGGCAGGCGCAGTTCGTAGGACGGATCGGCGGCGCGCGCCGCGGCGGTGCGCACCTCCGGCACGGCGACGGCCTGCCCGGCGGCGCTGCGGTCGCAAGCGGACAGCGCGGCGGCAGACAGCACCAGCAGCAGTGCGGCGGCGAGGCGGGAAGGAAGCGGATTCGTGTTCATGGCGTGGCTCCAGCGCCGGCCGGGTCGGCTTCGGCGGTGACGGGGGACTCGGCGCGCTTGCGGCGGCGGCCGAGCACGGCGAGGATCGACGGCACCAGCACCAACGTGGCCGGGGTGCCGAACAGCAGGCCGCCGATGACCGCGCGGCCGAGCGGCGCGTTCTGCTCGCCGCCCTCGCCTAGGCCCAGCGCCATCGGCACGATCCCCAGCACCATCGCGCTGGCGGTCATCAGCACCGGGCGCAGGCGGGTCGCGGCGGCTTCGTAGGCGGCGGCCTCCGGGTCGTGGCCGGCGGCGATCAGGTCGCGGACGAAACTGGTGACCAGCACGCTGTTGGCGGTGGATACGCCGATCACCATCATCACGCCCATCAGCGCCGGCACGCTCAGCGGCGTTCCGGTGACGAACAGCGCGACCGCGGCGCCGGCGATCGCCAGCGGCAGGCCGGACATCGCCGCCAGCGGCAGGATCCACGACTGGAAGTTGACCACCAGCACCAGGAACACCAGCAGCGCCGACATCACCAGGCCGGTGGCCAGTTCGCCGTAGGCGCGCTGCATCTCGCCGGCCTGGCCGGCGATCTCGATGCGGTTGCCGGGCTTGAGTTTCGCGCCGATCTCGTCGGTGATCTTCGTCAACCGATCCTGCACCGCGCCGAGGTCGCTGCCCTGCACGTTGGCGATCACGCTGATCGTCGGCGCCAGCGTAGTCCGCTGCAGGCTGGCCGGCACCGCACGCGGCGTGACCGTGGCGATGTTGCGCAACAGCACCGCGGCGCCGTCGCCGCCGATCCGCACCGGGGTGTTCAGCAGCGTTTCCAGGTCGTGCATCTCTGCCGGCGGCGCCTGCACCTGCACCGTGTACGACTGCGCGCTGGCGTTGTCGACCCAGTACACCGGCGACACCGTGCCGGCCGAACCAAGCACCGCCAGCACCGCGCGGCTGGCGTCCTGCGCGCTGATGCCCAGTTGCGCGGCGCGGCTGCGATCGATGCTCACGCGGTATTCGGGCAGGTCGAGCACCTGGCGCAGGGTCACGTCGACCGCGCCGGGCAACTGCTTCAGCCGCGCCTCGATCTCGCGCGCGGCGGCGAGGTTGCCGGCGACGTCGCGGCCGATCAGTTGCACCTCGAACGCGCCGACCGCGCCGCCGGACAGGGTGCGGCTGGTCGCGTCCGGCGGCCGCTCGAACACCTTCACGTCGGGGAACTTCTCCGCGACCCGCTCGCGGATCTTCGCCAGATATTCGGCGCTGGGCGCGTGCGGCGACTTCAATTGCAGTTGCACCTCGGCCTCGAACGCGCCGACCACCGCGCTGTCGACCAGCGCCAGGTTGATCGCGTCGGGCGCGCCGATCTGTTCGTAGACGGTCTGCAGTTCGTTGGCCGGGACGATGTCGCGGATCTCGCGCTGGATTTCGGCCAGGCGCTTGGCCGTCTCCTCGACCCGCGCGCCGGCCGGCAGCCGCACCTGCAGGCGGATCTGCCCGGCGTCGACCTGCGGGAAGTATTCGCGGCCCAGTCCCAGCGCGGCCAGCGCCCCAAGGCCGAACAGCAGCAGCGCGCACAGCGTCAGCACGCCGCCGTGGTGGCCCAGCCGCAGCAGCAGCGCGTGGTGGCGTTCGCGCAGGCTTTCGAGGATATGCTCGACCCGGTGGTTGACCGCCAGCAGCAGCTTGTCGAACGCGCGGCGCGGGCGCTTCCGCGTTTCCACGTCGGCCGGCAGCAGCAGGTAGCACAGCACCGGGATCAGGGTGCGCGACAGCAGGAACGAGGCCAGCATCGCGAAGATCACCGCCAGCGCCAACGGCGTGAACACCCACGCCGACAGCCCGGTCATCAGCAGGATGGGCGTCAGCACGATGCAGATACAGATCGTCGACACCAGTTCCGGGAACACCACCTCGCGCGCGCTCTGCAATATCGCCTCGCGCACCGGCCGCCCTTCGGCGATGTTGCGGTTGGTGTTCTCGACGTCGACCACCGCATTGTCCACGAGGATGCCGATCGCCAGCGCCAGCCCGCCGAGGGTCATCACGTTGAAGGTGTAGCCGAGCAGGTTCAGCATCGCCACCGACGCCAGCAGCGCCAGCGGGATCGCCGACAGGACTATCGCGCTGGAGCGCCACGAACCGATGAACACCAGCACCACGAACGCGACCAGCAGGCCGACCAGCAGCGCCTCGTGGCGGATCGAGCCGATCGCGTTGTCGACGAACACCGACTGGTCGAAGATCGGTTCGATGCGCATGCCCGGCGGCGCGGAAGCGAGGATTTCCGGCAATTTCTCGCGCACGCTGTGCACGATCTGCACCGCCGACGCGCCGCCGAGCTTGATCAGCGCCACCGACACCGCGCTGGCGCCGTCCATGCGCGCGACGTTGGTCTGCAGCGCGCCGCCGTCGCGCACGTTGGCGACGTCGCGCACGTAGATCACGTTGCCGTTGCGGGTGGCGATCGGCAGGTCGAGGAAGCCGGCGGCGGTGGCCGGGCTGGTCTCCAGCGAGATCTGCATCTCGCGCGTGCCCTCGCGGATGCTGCCCGACGGCAGCGTCGGGCTGCCCCGCTCCAGCGCGCCGGTGACGTCGGCCGGGGTCAGGCCGTGGATCTGCAGCGCCTGCGGATCCAGGTCGACCATGATCTGCCGCGGCGTGCCGCCGTACGGCAGGGTCATGCGGATGCCGGGGATGGTCTGGATCTGGGATCTCAATTGCAGCCGTGCGTAGTCGTACAACTGCGCCTCGGTCAGCGAATCCGACGACAGCACCAGTTGCAGCACCGGCGTGCTGGAGACGTTGTTGCGCACCACCAGCGGCGGCGAGGTTCCCGGCGGCATGCGCCGCAGGATGGTCTGCGACACCGAGGTGATCTGGCCCAGCGCGCGGTCCAGGCTGACCGTCGGCTGGAAGTCGATGCGCACGATCGCCGCGCCGTTGATCGTGGTCGAGGTGACCTGGCGGATGTCGTCGACGCTGTTGAGGATCGCCGCCTCGGAGAACGAGGTCATCTTCGCCGCGACCTCGGCCGCCGGCAGGCCGTTGTAGGTCCAGATCAGGTTGATCGACGGGATGCCGACCTCGGGCAGGATGTCGGTCGGCATGCGCCGCGCCGCCAGGGCGCCGAACAGCAGGATCAGGATCGCCAGCACGCCGATGGTGTAGCGGCGGTTCAACGCGTATTCGACGATCCACATGGCGGCAGGCGTCCGGACGGTGAGCGGGATGGAGGAGGAATCGCAGCACGACGGTCATGCTGCGCCGCACGATGCATGATGGACCCGTAGCCTTGATGACGCGTAGCCCGTTGCTGCCGACGAATTGCCTGATCCTGCAAATCCTGTACCGGTACCGCTGGCATCCGGGTACCGCGGGCGGATAATCTGGACGCAGCCCCTATGACCCAGAACGCATGCTCCCGCTAAGCCCGTCCGAGCAGATCGCGCAGCAGGCCCTGCTGGCGCCGCAGACCGAACTGGCCGATCGGATTGCCCGATTGACGCCCGCCGACGGTATGCACGGAACCGCCCTGCCGCAACTGGGGGTGGCCCGAATCAGCCAACCGACCCAGTGTTCGCCGACCGTGTACGAGCCGCGCCTGGCCATCGTGGTCCAGGGCAGCAAGCTGGCCATGCTCGGCGACAGGGTCATCCGCTACGACCCCCTGCACTACCTGGTGGTGTCGATGACCCTACCGATGATGGGACAGGTGATCGAGGCGACCCCGGAGCATCCCTACCTGTCGATGCGGCTGGACCTGGACCCCGCGCTGATCGCCGATCTGCTGGCCGAAATGGGCCCTGCCGCGGCAGAGGCGGGCCCGGCCGAGCCCGCCTACGCCGCCAAGGTCAGCGCGCCGCTGCTGGACGCGGTGCTGCGGCTGATGCGCCTGCTCGACCATCCCGCGGACCTGCCGGTGCTGGCGCCGATGGCGATCCGCGAAATCCTGTACCGGGTGCTGCTGGGCGACCTAGGCCACCATCTGCGCCGCCTGGCTATGCGCGACAGCCGCCCGCAGCGCATCGCCCACGCGGTCGAACTGCTGCGCCGCCGCTACCTGGAGCCGCTGCGGATCGAGGACCTGGCCCGCGCCGCGCACATGAGCGTTTCCTCGCTGCACCACAACTTCAAGGCGGTGACCACGCTGTCGCCGCTGCAATACCTCAAGCAACTGCGCCTGCACGAGGCGCGCCGGCTGATGCTGAGCGAAGGGCTGGAAGCCGCCGCCGCCGCGCACCGAGTCGGCTACGAAAGCCCCTCGCAGTTCAGCCGCGAATACAAGCGCCTGTTCGGCGCGCCGCCACGCACCGAGGTCGGCCACCTGCGCGCCGCGGTCGGCGAGTAGGAACGGCGTCGGCCGCTCCTATGCGCGCGCCGGGCGCTGCAGGATGAACTCGTCATCGAGCGTGTTGCCGACCGGGAACTTGTAGCCGCCGACCTTCTCGAAACCGTGCCGCGCATAGAAGCGCTGCGCGCCGAAGTTCTCCGACCAGACCCCGACCCACAGCGTGCGTGGGCCGTCGCGTTCCAGCCAGTCCATCGCGGTCTCGAACAACCGACCGCCCCAGCCGCCGTTGTGGAACTCGCGCAGTACGTACAGCCGCTTCAGCTCGCCATCGCCTTCCGCGACCTCGGGATGCGGCAAGCCGCACGGACCGGCGAAGGCGTGGCCGACGGCGACCCTGCCCCGCCCCGGCTGTGCGCGCTCCAGTAGCCACATCGCCTTGCGCGGGTCTTCCAGCTCCCTGCGCTGCGCCGCGACCGCGTAGCTGGTGCGCAGGAAATGCGCCAGGTCTTCCGGCGGGTACAGGTGGCCGAAGGTTTCGACGAAGGTCGCCGTGGCGATCCCCGTCACCGCTTCGGCGTCGTCGGGCGTGGCGCGGCGAATGGAAAAATCCGCGTTCGCGGACGCGCCGGTCATTCCTTCGCCCGCACCTGCACGTGGACCTCGGCCAGTTGCGCGTCCGGGATCGGGCTCGGCGCGCCGGTCATCAGGCATTGCGCGCCGGTGGTCTTGGGGAACGCGATCACGTCGCGGATCGATTCGGTCCCGGCCATCAGCGCGGCGATGCGGTCGACGCCGAAGGCGATGCCGCCGTGCGGCGGCGCGCCGTAGTTCAGCGCGTCGAGCAGGAAGCCGAACTTGGCCCGCGCCTCCTCCGCGCCGATGCCGAGCAGCTCGAACACCGCGCTCTGCATCTCCGGGCGATGGATGCGGATCGAGCCGCCGCCGATCTCGTTGCCGTTGAGCACCATGTCGTAGCCGCGCGAGACCGCGGTCTTCGCGTGCGACTTCAGCCCGGCGATGTCGTCGACCGCCGGCGCGGTGAACGGATGGTGCAGGGCCACGTAGCGCTGTTCCTCCTCGTCCCACTCGAACATCGGGAAATCGGTGACCCACAGCGGGCGCCAGCCTTCGGCGACCAGGCCGAAGTCCTTGCCGGCCTTCAGCCGCAGCGCGCCCATGAAGTCGCTGACCTTGTTGTACTTGCCGGCGCCGAAGAACACGATGTCGCCGTCCTGCGCGCCGACATGCTTCAGCAGCGCGGCAAAGGCGTCCTCGGCGAAGAACTTGGCGATCGGCGAAGTCACCGCGCCGTTTCCGTCGATCTTGGCGTAGGCCAGGCCCTTGGCGCCGTACTTGGCCGCGTGCGCGGCGTATTCGTCGATCTGCTTGCGGCTCAGCGACGCGCCGCCGGGAATGCGCAGCGCGGCGACGCGGCCGTCGGCGTCGCCGGCGGCGGCGGTGAACGCCGCGAATTCGCAGCCCTCGACCTGTTCGGCCACGTCCACCAGTTCCAGGCCGATGCGCAGGTCGGGCTTGTCCGAGCCGTAGCGGCGCATCGCCTCGGCCCAGGTCATGCGCGGGAACTGCGCGTCCAGTTCGACCCCCGCCACTTCCCTGAACACGTCGCGGATCATGCCTTCCACCGCGTCCTGCACGTCGCGTTCGCGGACGAAGGCGAACTCCATGTCCAACTGGGTGAACTCGAGCTGGCGGTCGGCGCGCAGCGCCTCGTCGCGGAAGCAGCGCGCGATCTGGTAGTAGCGGTCGAAGCCGGCCACCATCAGGATCTGCTTGAACAACTGCGGCGACTGCGGCAGCGCGTAGAACTCGCCCGGGTGCATGCGCGCCGGCACCAGGAAGTCGCGCGCGCCCTCGGGCGTGGCCTTGGTCAGGATCGGCGTCTCGATGTCCTGGAAGCCGCGCGCGTCCAGCCAGCGCCGCAGCGCCTGCACCAGGCGGATGCGGGTGCGCTGCATGCGCTGCATCTCCGGGCGGCGCAGGTCCAGGTAGCGGTACTTCAGGCGGGTGTCCTCGCCCGGGTTCTCGTGGGCGTGGAACGGCAGCGGCGCGGCCTTGTTGAGGATCGTGATCCGGGTGGCGATCACCTCGACCTTGCCGGTCCTGATCCTGTCGTTGACCGCATGGCGTGCGCGCACCGTGCCCTCGACCTGCAGCACGTCCTCGTAGCCCAGCGTCGCGGCCACCGCGAACACGTCCTTGTTGTCCGGCTCGACGGTGACCTGGACGATGCCCTCGTGGTCGCGCAGGTCGACGAAGCAGACGCCGCCGAGGTTGCGGGCGACGTCGGTCCAGCCGCACAGGACGACCGTCTGGCCGATCAAGGTCTCGTCGACCAGGCCGCAGAAATGGGTACGCATGAACACTCCGAAACAGATGCCGGCCGCAAGCGGCCGGAAAGATTCAAGACAGCCGGGGCTGGCCAAGTTGGAAATTTTAACCTGCCGCCGGCCCTGCGGACATTCCGTGCGTGGCGGCGGGCATCGGCGGCGGCTTCTCATAACGCAGATCCCCTGCCTTCGCGGGGACAGGCCCTGTGCGTCACCCTGCGGGCGGCTGCGCCGCGAAAAACGGCGGTCCTGCCGTTTTTCATCGGGCCGCAATGACATCTGGTTCAGGCTGGCAAAGGCACTTTGTGACCCAACGAAGACAACCGGATGAATTTCCCATGACGGAACCGCGTTCGCCATTCGCCGCCTTCTCCGCCATCGCGCCGGCCGCCGCCGGCTTGCGGAGGCGCTAGCGCATGCCGGCGCTGCTCGCTTGCTGCCTGGCCGCGCTGGTCTGGCTGTTGCTGGCGTCCAAGCATCGGATCTGGATCAAGGCGGGCCTGCTCAGCGCACTGCTGCTGGCGCTGAGCGCATGGTGGCTGGTCGACCGGCTCAGCGGCGACGGCATCAACGCCGCCACCCTGTACCACCTGCAAAGCGGGCTGGAAGGGGCCGGCATCGCCGATTTCCGCGGCCTGATCCTGGCCTTCGTCGCGCTGGCGCTGCTGTCGCTGGCGCCGCTGGCGCTGGTCCGGCTAGGTCGATTGCGCCTGCACGGCCATGGCAGCCAGGTGTTCGCCGGCTTCCTGGCCGTGTTCGCGGTCGGCCTGTTCGCCAGCCCGCTGGCCCGCGACGGGCTGCGCCTGTACCGGCAGACGCGCCCGGTCGACGCCTCCCAGGTCGCGGCCGAATACGTGACCCCCGACAAGCCCCTGCAGCGGCGCAAGAACATCGTCTGGATCTACGGCGAAAGCCTGGAACGCACCTACCTGGACCCGAAGGCCTTCCCCGGCCTGATGCCGAACCTGACCCGGCTGGCCGGCGAAGGCCTGGATTTCCGCGACATCGCCTCGGCCGAGGGCGGCGGCTGGACCATCGCCGGGCTGGTGTCGTCGCAGTGCGGCGTGCCGCTGACCGCCGCGCGCGGCGACGAGAACAGCCTGGGCCGGCTGAACCAGTTCCTGCCCGGCGCGCATTGCCTGGGCGACTACCTGAAGCGGCAGGGCTACGCCGTGCATTTCAGCGGCGGCGCCGACGCCGGCTTCGCCGCCAAGGGCGATTTCCTGGCCAGCCACGGCTTCGACGTGGTCAAGGACCAGCGCTATTTCCGCGAAAAGGGCGTGGCCGCGCAGCACTTCTCCGACTGGGGCGTGCATGACGACGTCCTGCTGGACGACGTGTTCGACGATTTCATGAAGTTATCGGCCGCCGGCCGGCCGTTCCTGCTCAGCGCGCTGACCATGGACACCCACCACCCGGCCGGGCACCTGCCGGTCTCGTGCCGCGACGTCCGCTACGACAGCCAATACGGCGACATCAACCTGCTGCGCGCGCTCAAGTGCAGCGACCGGCTGGTTTCGCAACTGGTGGAGAAGATCCGCCGCAGCCCGTACGCCGACGACACCCTGATCGTGGTCGCCTCCGACCACCTGGCGATGCCCAACGACCTCAGCGACGTGCTGGCCAAGCTGCATCGCGAGAACCTGCTGCTGTTCCTCGGCAGCGGCCAGCCGCCGCGGCAGATCGTGGCGCGCGCCGGCAGCACGCTGGATTCGGGCGCGACCCTGCTGCAACTACTGGATCCGGGCCAGCGCGAACTGGGCTTCGGCCGTTCGCTGCTGGCGGCCGATGCGCCGCCCAGCGCCAGCAAGGCCGCGCTGGCCGACGGCGGCGCGCGTTTCCCGCTGTACCTGGGCTACGCCCGCCAGTTGTGGACCGGGACGGAAACCAAGACCTTGCGCATCGACGACGACGAGGTGCGGGTCGGACTGCAACGAATCAAGCCGCCGGTGCTGCTGGAATACGACCGCGAATGGAACCTGCGCTCGGTGGTGCTGAACGACGCGCCGCGCCAGTTCGTCGACAGCCAGCCGGACAACGTGCTGGCCTACGTCGACCGCTGCACCGCCTTCGTCGATGACGCTTCGCCCAAAGACTGGTGCGCGGCGCTGTGGGACCGCAACGACAACCTGATGCTGTACGACGACGCGCAGTTGCAGCAAGGCGTGCAGGTCGACGCGCCGCTGGCCTCGACCGACGTGCCGCGGCCGCGGCCGCGCCGCTCGCTGACCCTGGCGATGGAGGAGCAGCACATCCGCGCCGGCCGCTACCAGTTGCTGCTGCGCGCCAGCCAGTTGCCGACGCATCCGTTCTGGCTGGAAGCGGTGTCGGCGCAGGGCAAGGTGGTGCTCGCCCGCGAATGGGTGCAGCCGGACACGCACGACGGCGACCTGCGCCTGCCGGTATGGCTGGACGCGGCGGTGGACGGGCTGGAAGTCCGCGCCTGGCTGGACTACACCGAATCGTTCCAGGTCGAACGCGTCGCGGTGGTGCGCCAGCGCCCGCTGCGCGGCAACGCGACCGCGTCGCGCGGCTGATCAGTCCGAAGCCGTCGCCGGCTTGCTTTCGCTCTTGGCCGCCGGCGCGGATTCGGCGGGTTTGGCATCGGCGGGCTTGGATTCGCCGCCGGAGGCACCGCCGTCGCCGGCCAGGTTGCGCTTCTTGTCGCTGTCCTTCTTGAAGTCGGTCTCGTACCAGCCGCTGCCGGCCAGTCGAAACGACGGTGCGGTCAACTGGCGCCTGATCGCCGGCTTGCCGCAGGACGGGCAGGTTTCCGGATCGGGATCGGACAGTTTCTGCAGACGGTCGAAACGGTGGCCGCATTCGGCGCACTCGAAGGCATAGATCGGCATGGCGGGATCGGCGCTTGTGGCAGGGAGAACGGGCACCGATTTTAGGGCGCGCCCGACGGTTTCAAGAGTGGGCGACCGCATCGTCCGCCAGCCAGACGCCGATACGGCCGACGCGACCGTCGCGCCAGCACTCAGCGTGCAGGCGCCGCATCCACCATTCCGATGGTCTCCAGCCACGTTTCCACCAGCCGCGGCCACTGCGCGATCGGCAACCCGTTCGGCCGCAGGCCGAAGGCGTGGCCGCCTTGCGCGTACAGGTGCATTTCGACAGGAACACCGGCTTTTTGCAGCGCGACGTAGTAGGCCAGCGACTGCTGCACCCCGTCCACGTGGTCGTCCTCCGCCTGCAGCAGGAAGGTCGGCGGCGTATCGGCGCGAACGCGGATGTCCGGGCGCAGGCCCAGGTGGGTTTCGTCGCGGGTGGCGCGGTTATCGTCCTCGTGCACCCACAGGTGGCCGGGATAGACGACGATGGCGAAGTCGGGGCGACAACTCAGCCGGTCGGCGGCGTCCACCGGCGGGTACGTCCGCTGCGCGAAGTGCGTGCTGGCCGCAGCCGCCAGGTGGCCGCCGGCGGAGAATCCAATCACGCCGATCCTGTGCGGATCGACATGCCACTGCGCCGCATGCTGCCGCACCAGCCCCAGCGCGCGCTGCGCGTCCTGCAGCGCCGTCTGCACCTTCGGGTACACGCGCCGCTTGTTCTCCACGTCCCACCACGGGCCCGAGCCCGGCACCCGGTACTTCAACAGCACGCAAGTGATGCCGCGCGACGCCAACCAGTCGCAGATCTCCGTGCCCTCCAGGTCCATGGCCAGGAACCGATAGCCGCCACCGGGGAACACCACCACGGCCACGCCGGTATTGCGGCCCTCGGGCGGATACACCGTCATCGTCGGCCGGCTGACGTCGTTGGCCCTGGGCCACCACTCGCGCCCTTCGCCGGGACCGACGGATTCCGGTTTCGGGTTGGGCAGCGCATCGGGTGCCGCACCGGGCCAGATCGGCACCTGTTGCAGTCCCTCGGGCGGTTGCCAGGTTGCGGGCCGGGCGGCAGCCGACGCTTCGGGCATGGGCTTCGACGGCGCTTGCGCCGCGCCCACCGGCAACGGCGAAGACAGCATCGACATCGTCAGGATCGCCCATGCCCTCATGCCGCCATGCTCCCGGCCGCGATCTCGGCGACCCGTTTCAGCACGGCATCCCGCTCGTCGTCGCCACCCGATGCCCCCTGCAGAAAGGCCGTCAGTATCCAGGGCGCGCCGCCGTCCGCCGGCCACAGTACGGCGATGTCGTTGGTGGTGTCGCGGCCGTTGTTGCCGGTCTTGTCGCCGACCCGCCAGCCGCGCGGCAAGCCGGCGCGCAGGCGCTTGTCGCCGGTCTGGTTGTCGATCAGCCAGTCGGCCAGTTGCGCGCGCGAGGCCGGTTCCAGCGCATCGCCCAGCACGAAGCGCTGCAGGTTGCCGGCCATCGCCGCCGGGCTGGTGGTGTCGCGCGGGTCGCCCAGGGCAAAACGGTTGGCTTCCGGCTCGTAGCGCGCGACGACGGTGACCGCGTCGCCCTGCGCGCGCAGGAAGGCGGTCAGCCCGGCCGGTTCGCCGACCAGCCACAGCAGCAGGTTGGCCGCGGCGTTGTCGCTGGTGGTCACCGTCGCCCGGCACATATCGCGCACGGTCATGTCCTTGCCGACGTGGCGCTCGCTGACCGGCGAGTTGCCGAGCATGTCCGCCGGCCGCACCGGCACGCGCCGGTCCAGCGACAGCTCGCCGCGCTCGGCCCGGTGCAACGCCGCCGCCGCCAACAGGAACTTGAAGGTGCTGCACATCGGGAAGCGTTCGTCGAGACGATGGCCGCTGCGCCTGCCGCTGGCCGGATGCCACAGGCAGACGCCGAGCCGGCCGCCGCTCCGCTTCTCCAGCGCAGCGAAGTCGTCCGCCGCGGCGGACGCGGATGCCGGCGTGCGCGCCAGCGCCGGCAGGGCGACGGCGGCGGCCAATGTGCTGGCGCTGAACTTCAGGAACTGGCGGCGGGCAAACATGCAGGTTCTCCTTGACGGGTTCGGGCTGCGGCGATTGTTGGCGGCGGCCGCATTGCCGACCAGCGCGAATTTCCATCGGGAGCCATCAAATTTTTTGATGCTTGAACGCGGAAACCTCCCTGAACCGCCCGGAACGATGGCACCATCCATCACCCGGACTCATGGCTCCGACATGATTCGCCCGCAACTGCCGCTCAACGCCCTGCGCGCTTTCGAGGCCGCCGCCCGCCACCTGAACTTCACCCGCGCAGCGCTGGAGCTGTGCGTGAGCCAGGCCGCGCTGAGCCACCAGATCCGCACGCTGGAAGACCGCCTGCAGGTCAGCCTGTTCCACCGCCTGCCGCGCGGGGTCGCGCTGACCGACGAGGGCGCGGCGCTGTACCCGGTGCTGACCGAGGCGTTCGACCGCATCGGCGTCGCTCTGGACCGCTTCGGCGGCGGCCATTTCCACGCGTCCCGCGAGGTGCTGACGGTCGGCGTGGTCGGCACCTTCGCCACCGGCTGGCTGCTGCCGCGGCTGCCCGCCTTCGAGGCGGCGCACCCGGACATCGAACTGCGCCTGCAGACCCACAACAATCGCATCGACCTGGCTGGCGAAGGGCTGGACCTGGCGATCCGCTTCGGCGACGGCGACTGGCAGGGCCAGGACTGCACGCCGATAGTGGTTGCGCCGTTCGCGCCGGTGTGCGCGCCGGCGCTGGCGCGACGCCTGCATGCGCCGCGCGACCTCGGCAACGTTCCGTTGCTGCGCTCCTATCGCGGCGACGAATGGCCGCGCTGGCTACAGGCCGCGGGCGCGGCCGGCGTGGAAGCGCGCGGGCCGGTGTTCGATTCCTCGCTCGCCCTGGCCAGCGCCGCCGCGGCCGGCGCCGGCGTGGCGCTGCTGCCGCTGCGCATGTTCGAACAGGAACTGGCCGATGGCCGCCTGCTGCAGCCCTTCGCGCAGACGCTGGCGCTGGGGCGCTACTGGCTGACCCGGCTGCGCTCGCGCGCCGAACGCGAGCCGGCCCGGCGCTTCCGGCACTGGCTGCTGGCGCAGGAGGTCGCGGCCACGGAAACGCTGGAACGGTAGCGGCGGCTTACGCGTCCATCAGTTCCAGCCACGCCGCCTCGGCCTGCCCCAGTTGCGCGGCGAGGGTCTCGCGGTCGCGACCCAGCGCGGCCAGCTTGGCCGCGTCGGCATGATGGGCCGGATCGGCCAGTTGCCGGTCCAGGTCGGCCAGCGCCGCTTCCAGTTCATCCACCTTCTTCTCGGCGGCGGCCAGCTTGTGCGGGTTCGACGGTCGTCTTTTGACAAGCATGCCCGCGGGTGCGGGCGCGGCCGGCTTCGGCGGCGGCTCCGGCGCGAGTTCGGCCATCTTCTGTCGGGTGCCCTGCGCGGCGGGACGCGTGCGCAGCCATGCGGCGTATTCGTCCAGGTCGCCGTCGAAGGGTTCCACCACGCCGTCGGCGACGCGCCAGAACGCGTCGCAGACCAGGCCGATCAGGTGGCGGTCGTGGCTGACCATGACGATCGCGCCGTCGAAATCGCTCAGCGCCTCGGCCAGCGCCTCGCGCATTTCCAGGTCGAGGTGGTTGGTGGGTTCGTCCAGCAGCAGCACGTTCGGTTGCTGCCAGGCGATCAGCGACAGCGCCAGCCGCGCACGCTCGCCGCCGGAAAATCCGTCGACCGGCTCGAAGGCGCGCTCGCCGGGGAAGTTCCACTTGCCGAGGAAGTCGCGGAACGCCTGCGTCGGCGAATCCGGGGAGATTTCGCGGAAGTGGTCGATCGGCGACTGGCCTTCGTGCAGCGATTCGACCGTGTGCTGGGCGAAATAGCCGATGCGCAGGTCCGGGTGCGCGCTGCGTTCGCCAGCCAGCAGCGGCAGTTCGCCGACCAGGGTCTTCACCAGCGTGGTCTTGCCGGCGCCGTTGGGGCCGAGCAGGCCGATGCGGTCGCCGGCTTCCAAACCAAAACCCACGTCATCAAGGATGACGACATTGTTCCCTTCTCCCTTCGGGAGAAGGTGGCGCGCAGCGCCGGATGAGGGTTCGGCGCGAGCGCCGACAATCGGATGCTTCATACCCTCACCCCAACCCCTCTCCCGAAGGGAGAGGGGCTCAAGCGCGTAGCCGCAATCGCCGTGGCTGATGCGGATCAGCGAATGCGGCAGCTTCGGCGGTTCGGCGAATTCGATGCGGAATTCGCGCTCGACCCGCACCGCTTCGGTGCCGGCGAGTTTCGCCAGCCGCTTCATCCGCGACTGCGCCTGCTTCGCCTTGCTGGCCTTGGCCTTGAAGCGGTCGATGAAGCTCTGCAGGTGCGCGCGCTCGGCCTGCTCCTTCTCGTGGGCGATCTGCTGCTGGCGCAACTGCTCGGCGCGCTGGCGCTCGAAGTCGGTGTAGCCGCCGACGTACAGCTTCGCGCCGCCGCCGTGCAGGTGCAGGGTGTGGGTGGCGACGTTGTCGAGGAACTCGCGGTCGTGGGAGATCAGCAGCAACGTGCCGGGGTACTTGAGCAACCACTGTTCCAGCCACAGCACCGCGTCCATGTCGAGGTGGTTGGTCGGTTCGTCCAGCAGCAGCAGGTCGCTGGGCGTCATCAGCGCGCGCGCCAGGTTCAGGCGCACGCGCCAGCCGCCGGAGAACGCCGACACCGCGCGGCGGTGGGTGTCGGCCGGAAAGCCCAGGCCGTGCAGCAGCTTGCCGGCGCGCGCTTCGGCGTCATAGCCGTTGAGCTCGGCGATGCGCAGGTGCGCGGCGGCGACCGCGTCCCAGTCCTCGGCGGCACTGGCGTCGGCCTCGGCCTTCAGCGCCGCGGCGACCTCGGCGTCGCCGCCGAGCACGAAGTCGATGGCCGCGTCCGGCAGCGACGGGGTTTCCTGCGCCACGCTGGCGATGCGCAGCCTGCCGGAAACGTCGATGTCGCCCTTGTCCGCTTCGATCTCCCCGCGCAGCGCGGCGAACAGGCTGGACTTGCCGGCGCCGTTGCGCCCGACCACGCCGACCCGGTAGCCCGCATGCAGGGCCAGGTCGACGTTTGACAGCAACAGGCGTTCGCCGCGGCGCAGGGCGAAATTGCGAAAGGAGATCATTGAAGCGGGTTCAAATAACCGTTGGTTATGTGCTGATGGACGGAATTCCTACGACGCGATTCTACCTTTAACCAATAATTTACGTTGCAGTCAGCCGCTCAGCCGTTCCATTGGAGGAGTCGCCCCGCGACCCAGGCTGTCTCGCCGACCGTTTCTCGGCCGGTTTCCCCCGTACCAATCTGGAGTAAGCGTTCATGTACCGCAGCAAGCCCACCCTCCTGTCCCTCGCCGTGACCGCGGCGCTGGCGGCCGCCCCCGCCTTCGCCCAGGACGCCGCGCCGGCACAGAAAGCCAGTACGCTGGACACGATCATCGTCACCGGCACCCACGTCAGCGACCGCACCGTCGCCGAGTCGCAGTCGCCGATCGATATCATCAGCACCGAAGCCCTGCAGGCCACCGGCACCAGCGAACTGGCGACCGCGCTGGCGCGCGCGCTGCCGTCGCTCAACTTCCCGCGCCCGGCCCTGACCGACGGCACCAGCGGCATCCGCCCGGCGCAGTTGCGCGGCCTGTCGCCCGACCAGGTGCTGGTGCTGGTCAACGGCAAGCGCCGCCACACCTCGGCGCAGATCAACGTGAACGGCAGCATGGGACGCGGCTCGTCCGCGGTGGACCTCAACGCGATCCCGATCTCGGCGATCGAGCGCGTGGAAGTGCTGCGCGACGGCGCCTCGGCCCAGTACGGCTCCGACGCCATCGCCGGCGTGGTCAACATCGTGCTCAAGGGCAGCGGCGAGGGCGGCAGCCTGGCAGTGGACTACGGCCAGTTCACGGAAGGCGACGGCGACAACTTCAAGCTGTCCGGCGACACCGGCGTGGGCTTCGGCGACGGCCGCGGCAGCCTGCACCTGTCCGCCCAGTACAACAAGCAGGACGCCACCAACCGCGCCGGCCCTTACCAGGGCACTTCGCCGGACACCGGCAACTTCCCGGCGGTCGGCCGGACCGCCTTCATCTACGGCGACCCGGAAGTGGAATCCACGGCGGTGTCGGCCAACGGCGAGTTCCGCTTCAGCGACGCGGTCACCGGCTACGCCACGGCGATCGCCAGCAACCGCGACATCACCTCGTTCGCGTTCTACCGCTCGAAGAACCACAACGGCCAGAGCGCGCTGCTGGCGCAGTTCTATCCCGACGGCTACGTGCCGGAAATCAACCAGTATTCCAAGGACCGTTCGCTGGTCGCCGGCGTGAAGGGCGCGACCGACGGCGGCTTCGCCTGGGACGTCAGCTACAACTACGGCTACAACCGGATCGACTTCAACACCCGCAACACGATCAACTACACGCTGGGCGCCGACTCGCCGACCAGCTTCTACGACGGCGCACTGGAATACACCCAGAACGTGCTGAACGCCGACTTCACCCAGTCGCTGGACTGGGGCCTGGCCTATCCGGTCACGCTGTCCTTCGGCGGCGAATACCGCGAGGAGAAGTGGAACCAGTCGCCGGGCGAGTACAACTCGTACGCCGACGCCGGCCAGGGCATCGCCGGCTCGCTGCCCGGCGCGCAGGGCTTCGGCGGTTTCACCCCGACCAACGCCGTGCACGCCGACCGCCACAGCTACGCGGTCTACGCCGGGCTGGAAGCCGACTTCACCGACAAGTTCTCCGCCGGCATCGCCGGCCGCTACGAGGACTACTCGGACTTCGGCAGCAAGGGTTCGGGCAAGCTGTCGGCGCGGTACGCCTTCAACGACGCCGTCGCCCTGCGCGCGACCGTGTCCAGCGGCTTCCGCGCGCCTTCGCTGGCCCAGCAGAGCTACCAGGTCATCACCAGCAACTACAGCAACGGCGTGTTCTACGAATCGGGCACCTTCCCGGTCTCCAGCCCGGTGGCGCAGGCACTGGGCGCTTCGCCGCTGAAGGCCGAATCCTCGCTGTCATACAGCGCCGGCCTGGTGCTGCAACCCGTGGATCGGCTGTACGTCACCCTGGACGCCTACCAGATCAAGATCGACGACCGCATCCTGCTGTCGTCCAACCTCAACGACGCCGCCGTGCTGGCCCAGTTGCAAGCGCTGGGATACAACAACGTCACCAGCGTGCGTTACTTCGCCAACGCGGCCGACACCCGCACCCGCGGCATCGACCTGGTCGGCACCTACACCATCCCCTTCGCCGCCAGCAGCCTGGACCTGACCGCCAGCTACGGCTACAGCAAGACCGAGATCACCCATGCGGTCGAACAGCCGCAGGCGCTGATCGACATCGGTTCCTCGCAGACCATCCTCGGCCGCGACGAGATCGGCCGGCTGGAGAACAGCTACCCGCGCGACAAGGCGATCCTGGGCGGCGTGTGGAAGCTGCCGCAGTGGGACTTCGGCCTGACGGCGACCCGCTACGGCAAGTTCGAGGTGCTCAACTCGGCCACAGCCGCGCGCGACCAGAGCTTCGACGCCGCCTGGCTGGTCGACGCTTCGGCCAGCTACAAGCCCAGCGCCAACTGGACCTTGACCCTGGGCGCGGACAACCTGTTCGACCATTACCCGGAAAAGGTGTCGGATCCGTTGAACTCGACCTACGGGCAGTTGCAGTACAGCAGCTACTCGCCGTACGGCTTCAACGGCGCCTACGTGTACGGCCGCGTCCGCTACACCTGGTAAGCGCCGCAATTGCGGCATGGAGCAGGAAAAGCCCCGCGCCCGGCGGGGCTTTTCTTTTCGGGACGACCAGCCGCGCCGCGCTCAGGGCGCCGGTGGCTTCAACGCCGAACCCGGCCGCGCCACCGCCCACATTTCCCAGGCGATCTTCTTCGCCAGCGCCTGGCGGTCGTCGCCCTCGGCGTACAGGTCGGAGTGGGTCTTGCCCGGCACGAAGCGGACCTCGGCCTTCGCGCCCACGCCGTCCAGCACTTCCTTCAGCTTGTGCGCCGCGCCGTCGAGGTAGAAGGT
This sequence comes from Pseudoxanthomonas sp., assembly GCA_047601245.1. Classification (GTDB taxonomy): domain Bacteria; phylum Pseudomonadota; class Gammaproteobacteria; order Xanthomonadales; family Xanthomonadaceae; genus Pseudoxanthomonas_A. Next base: position 162,259 of record JASGJU010000002.1, on the reverse strand, counting down.
GTCGGCGTCGCCGACGATCACGCGGATCTTGCCGTCCAGGTCGGGCTTCAGCGCCGGCCATTGCGTCTTCAGGCGATGCGCGATGTCGTAATGCTCGCGCCAGTACGCAGCCATCGCCGGATCGACCACGCCGGTGTCGCGGTCGAACATCGGCAGCGGCCGGCCGTCGTCGCCGCGCGGCGAGAACACCCAGTCGAACGAAGCCATCTGCCCGCCGTATTCGCCCAGCACGCGCTCCAGTTTGGCGAACTGCTCGAACGTGGCGATGACCTTGCCTTCGTGACGCACCAGCGGGATCGCCGAACCGTCCGCCCTGCGGTAAACGTTGGCGTTTTCGGCGTAGAGGTCCGCGCCGGTGAAGTCGCGGAAGTCGCTGGAGTCCGGCGCGGTCGACCACGTGCCGCCGAACACCTTCGGATACGTCACCTGCAGCCACAGCGTGGCCCAGCCGCCGGACGAGTGCCCGGTGAGGAAACGACCCGAGGGCTTCGCATCCATGCGGTACTGCTTTTCCAGCCACGGGATCAGTTCCGTGGTCAGCGCCTGGCCCCACGGGCCGTTGTTGACCGAATCGGCGAACTCGTGGGTGCCGGTGGGGCCGGATTCGTCCAGCAGCACCCAGATCATCGGCGGCGTCAGGCCTTCGGCCATCATCGCGTAGGTGTTGGCGGCGGTGCCGCTCAGGTACGCCAGGTTGCCGCCGAAACCGTGGGTGAAATAGACGACCGGATGGCGCTGCTTGGCGGCCGCGTCGTAACCCGGCGGCAACAGCACCCAGCCGCGCATGTGCACCGGCAGGCCGCGGAACGCGGACAGCGACGGGCTGACGAAATCCAGCGGCCTGGCGTGTTCGCGGGCGGCGTCGAAGTGTTTCCTGACGATCTCGCTGGCCTGCGGCGACAGTTGCCATGGTTCGCGCGCCGGCAGCGGCTCGGCGGCCAGGTTCAGCGCGACCGGCTGCTTCGCCGGCAGCCGCGCCTTGACCACGGCGCTGACGCGGTCGCCCTCGCCGCGGCCGCCGTAGTTGTAGTCGTGGTTGGCGTCCAGCACCGCCTGCAGGTAGTAATCGCCGGCCGGCAGCGACGAGAAACCGGCCGGGAAGGCGATCGCATCGGTATCCATCGCGATGTCCGCGCCCGGCGCCAGGCGCACGACCTCGCGCGCGGCGACGCTGGTCAGGGTCGGCCGGAACGGACTGGTGTCGACCGCTTCGACCTTGCCGTCCTTCGCCAGTTTCTCCGCTTCGGCGGCAGGGATGGCGAACACCAGCAGCCGCCCCGACGCCGGCTGCGCGGCCGCGGCGTCCAGCCCCACCCGCACGCCGTTGGCGGCCTGCGCCGCCGGAACCGCCGACAACAGGGCGCACAGCGCCCATGCAAAACCTTTCACCGACATCGCTCGCACTCCCCGGGTCGCCATCGAAGCGTTCAAGTCTGGTCACGCCGCCGGGATGCGTCAATCGAAGCGAAGCCACGCTCGGTCCGCTCGCGAAGAGAACCGCTACGGGTCCGCGATACGTCCCCTGTCGCGCTCCGTCGCGTCCCGCGCACTGAACGGCCCGGTCATTTTTCGTTTGCCGATCCGCTGCGCCATCGGCGACACTCTCCTCCGCGCAACCGGAATGCCGCCGCCTCCATGCACCACGACACCGACCTGATCAACATCGTCGCCGTCGGCCTCGCGGCCGCGTTCGTGCTGGGCGCCATCGCCAACCGGCTGAAATTCTCGCCGCTGGTCGGCTACCTGCTGGCCGGCGTGATGGTCGGACCGTTCACTCCCGGCTTCGTCGCCGACCAGACCCTGGCCAACCAGTTGTCGGAAATCGGGGTGATGCTGCTGATGTTCGGCGTCGGCCTGCACTTCTCGCTGGAAGACCTGATGAAGGTCAGGACGATCGCGATTCCCGGCGCGGTCGCGCAGATCGCCGTGGCCACCCTGCTCGGCTGGGCGCTGGCCTGGGGCATGGGCTGGACGCCGATCAACGGCTTCGTGTTCGGCCTGGCGCTGTCGGTCGCCAGCACCGTGGTGCTGCTGCGGGCGATGGAGGAGCGCCGCCTGCTCGAAACCAAGCGCGGCAAGATCGCGGTCGGCTGGCTGATCGTGGAGGACATCGCCTGCGTGCTGGCGCTGGTGCTGCTGCCGGCGCTGGCCACCGCGCTGGGCGGCGGCGAGGACGGCGCAGCCGGCGGCGGCGTGCTCGGCATCCTCGGCACCATCGCCTGGACGTTGCTGAAGGTCAGCCTGTTCGTCGCGGTGATGCTGGTGGTCGGCCGCCGCGCGATCCCGTGGGTGCTGGAACGCATCGCCGGGACCGGCTCGCGCGAACTGTTCACGCTGTCGGTGCTGGCGATCGCGCTGGGCGTGGCGTTCGGCTCGGCGCTGCTGTTCGGGGTGTCGTTCGCGCTGGGCGCGTTCTTCGCCGGCATGCTGCTCAACGAATCGGAACTCAGCCACAAGGCCGCCAACGATTCGCTGCCGCTGCGCGACGCCTTCGCCGTACTGTTCTTCGTCTCGGTCGGCATGCTGTTCAACCCGGCGGTACTGGTCGAACACCCGTGGCAGGTGCTGGCGGTGTTCCTGATCATCGTGCTGGGTAAGTCGATCGCCGCGTTCTTCATCGTGCGCGCGTTCGGCCACCCCAAGGACACCGCGCTGACGATCTCGGTCAGCCTGGCGCAGATCGGCGAATTCTCCTTCATCCTCGCCGCGCTCGGCCTGTCGCTGAAGATCCTGCCGCAGACCGGACACGACCTGATCCTGGCCGGCGCGCTGCTGTCGATCGTCGCCAACCCGTTCCTGTTCGCGTGGCTGGACCGCTGGCAGGCGAGGCAGAAGGCCGACGAGCCGGTCGCGACCGAACCGGAACTTCCGCCAGGCCCGTCCCGCGACCTGCACGACCACGCCATCGTGATCGGCTACGGCCGCGTCGGCGGCGAACTGGCGCACGTGCTGCGCGAACGCGGCGTGCCGGTGGTCGTCATCGACGACAACCGCGACCACGTCGAACGCGCGCACGCCGCCGGCATTCCCGGCATCCGCGGCAGCGCCGCCGCCGACAAGGTGCTGGCCGAGGCGCACCCGGAACGGGCCAAGATCGCGGTGCTGGCGATCCCGCAGCCGCTGGAGGCCGGCGAGGCCATCGCCAAGTTGCGCGCCATCAACCCGTCGCTGACCCTGCTGGCGCGCGCGCACAGCGACGCCGAGGTCAAGCACCTGCTGGAGCATGGCGCCGACGGTGCGGTGATGGCCGAGCGCGAACTGGCCTATTCGCTGGCGGAAATGGTGATGTCCACGCCGCCCTACCGCGCGCTGCGGCGGACGTAACATAGAATCCCGCCCCGCCGTGCCGCGACCCGGGAGATTCTCATGCGTCGGATGCTTGCCCCCTTCCTCCTGCTGATGCTGGCCGCGTGCGCGGCGCCCGGCGCCGCGACCGCGCCGGAAACGGCCTCCACGGCGACGCCGGTCGATGCGCCGGCAAGGATGCAGTCGGGCGGCGTCGAGCTGGACCTGTCCTGCAAGGTCGACGCCGACTGCACGGTCAAGGACGTCGGCAACTGCTGCGGCCACTACCCGCGCTGCGTCAACAAGGACAGTCCCACCGACCCGGCCGGGGTGCAGGCGCAGTGCCGCGCCAGCGGCCGCATGGGCGTGTGCGGGTTCCGCGAAATCTCCGCTTGCCAATGCGTCGAAGGCCGCTGCGCGGCGCAGTCGACGCCGCTGGGCCGGATCGTCCCCGGCGAACCGGCGCCATGATGCTGTACGCACAGATACACCTGGTCCTGCCCGCCTGGATCCACGAAGCCGTCGACGGCGGCGCGACGTATCCCGACGACGACGCCAAGGTCGCGCTGGCGATCCGCCTGGCGCGGCTCAACGTCGAGGCCGGCAGCGGCGGTCCGTTCGGCGCGGCGGTGTTCGCCCCCGACGGGCGCATCGTCGCGGTCGGCGTCAACCGCGTGGTACCGCAGAACACCTCGCTGGCGCACGCCGAGAACATGGCCTACATGCTGGCGCAGCAGCGCCTGCAAAGCTTCCGCATCAACGACCGTTTCGACGGCCCGGTGGCGCTGGCGACCTCGGCGCAGCCGTGCTGCCAGTGCTACGGCGCGACGGTCTGGGCCGGCATCGACCGGCTGCTGATCGGCGCGCGCGCCGAGGACGTGGAAGAGCTGACCGAATTCGACGAGGGCCCGCTGCCCGCGGACTGGATCGGCGAACTCGAACGACGCGGCATCGAAGTCGTGCGCGACATCCGCCGCGAACAGGCGCGCGAAGTGCTCAAGGCCTACGGCGAACGCGACGGTGAGCGGTATTGACGGCCTGCTCTGCTACTGCCGCCCCGGATTCGAACCGGAACTGGCCGCCGAACTGAGCGAGCGCGCCGCGCACGCGGGCGTCGCCGGCTACGCGCGTGCAGAACGCAACGACGGCTACGCGATCTTCGCCGGCGACGACGCGCGCATCGCGGCCGCATTGCGCTGGCGCGAGTTGATCTTCGCCCGGCAGAAACTCGCGCTGCTCGCGGAACTGCGCGGACTCGACCCGAAGGACCGGATCGCGCCGATGCTCGGCTGCCTGCAGGCGGCGCAGGAAGCGAGGGGAACGCCGCGCCACGGCGCGACGGCATTCGGAGACGTCTGGGTGGAGCACCCCGATTCCGACGCAGCCAAGCCGCTGGCCGGCCTCGCCCGCAGTTTCGGCAACGCGCTGCGCCCGGCCCTGCGCAAGGCCGGCCTGCTGGCCGACAGGGAAAACCCGCGACTGCCGCGACTGCACGTGGTCTTCGTCGCCGGCGACCACGCCTTCCTCGCCGTCGCCGACCCGGCCGACAGCGCGCCATGGCCGCTGGGCATCCCGCGCCTGAAGCTGCTGCCCGACGCGCCCTCGCGCTCGGCGCTGAAACTGGAGGAAGCCTTCCTGTCGCTGCTGGACGCGCGCGAACGCGAAACCCTGCTCAAGCCCGGCATGACCGCCGCCGACCTCGGCGCCGCGCCGGGCGGCTGGACCTGGGTGCTGACCCGGCACGGCGTGCGCGTCGACAGCGTCGACAACGGCCCGCTGCGGCCGCACGTGCTCGACACCGGGCTGGTGACGCACCTGCGCGAGGACGGCTTCCACTGGCAACCGCCGCGGCCGCTGGACTGGATGGTCTGCGACATGGTCGAACAGCCGCGCCGCGTCGCCGAGCGCATGGCCACGTGGTTCCGCGAAGGCTGGTGCCGGCACGCGGTGTTCAACCTCAAGCTGCCGATGAAGAAACGCTGGGACGAGACGCGGCTGTGCCTGGACCTGTTCGCGCGGCAGGCCGGCAGGCCGCTCAGAATCCGGGCGAAACAGCTTTACCACGACCGCGAGGAAATCACCGTTTTCGCCACGCCAACCACATCGGCATAACGCCGCCGCATTCCCGGCAACGAACGAAGAGGAAACCGACATGGCCAGTTCCTGGATCACCATCGCCGCGCCGTACCTGCCGGAGATCGTCCGCCTGGCGAAGCCGCTGTTCACGCGCACGCCGCCGGCCGACAACGCCCAGCACCTGCGCATCGACGTGCTCAACGAACAGATCGCGGAACTGCAGAACGCCGCCACGACCAACGCCGACGCCATCGGCAAGCTCGCCGCCGACATGCAGAAAACCCTGGAGGTACTGCAACTGGGCGCGGAACGGGCGGAAAAACGCGTGCAGTCCACGCAACGGATCGCCTGGGTCGCGGTCACCGCCGCGCTGCTGTCGTTCGGACTGGCGGCCTACGCGCTGGCGAACTGACCGAAGCGGCCTATTTCCCCAGCGCCTCCTGCACGGCGCGTTGCGCCAGCGGCGCCATCACCGCGTAGCCGGCCGGGGTCGGATGCACGCCATCCTTCGCCAGTTCCGGATCCAGGCCGCCTTCGGCGTTGGCCATCGCCGAGTAGTAGTCCAGGTAGACGAATCCGTTGTCGCGCGCATAGCGGCCGATCCATTCGTTCAAGGCACGGATCTTCGCCGCCGGCCGGTAGCCGGGCCGCCACGGATACGCGCTGGCCGGCAGCACCGACGCCAGCACCACGCGGATGCCGTTGGCGCGGGCCAGTTCCGCCATCGAACGCAGGTTGTCCTCGATCATGTCCAGCGATGCGGGGCCGGTATTGCCGGCGATGTCGTTGGTGCCGGCGAGGACGACCACGGCTTCGGGCTTCAATTCGATCACGTCCTGGCGGAACCTCAACAGCATCTGCGCGGTGGTCTGCCCGGAAATGCCGCGGTTGAGCCAGGGCTTGCCGGGAAAGAACTCGGTGCCCTCGACCCGCCCCCAGCCGTCGGTGATCGAATCGCCGTAGAACACCACCCTGCCCTTTTCGGTAGCCGGCAGTTCGGCGTTGTCGCCGCGGTAACGCGCCAGGCCCGGGAAATCGAGCAGCCACTGCTGCATCAGCGCGATCTTGTCCTCCGGCAACGTGGACGGCGCATCGGTGAGGACCGGGAAGACGGCGGGCGGCTGGCCGTCCGGTTCGGCCTGCTGCGCGTGCAGCGCGCTAGCCGCCAGCGCCCCGGCGATCGCCAGCAACAACGACGGGAAAGCCTTCATGTCGCCTCCACGGGTCGGAAATCCGCAATCGCGAAAGCATAACGCGCCCTGTCCGTCTCATCCCCTGCAACCCCGGCATGGCATGCTGTCCGCCCGTGGAGGCCCGCCATGCAGAACCCGATCGAACTCAAGGACCCGGCCGCGTTTGCCGACGAATTCCTGCGCCTGACCCTGCTGCAGGGTTTCCAGTCGCTGACCAAGCGCGACCTGGAACTGCTGATCTTCGTGCTGCTGGAGCGCGACGGCGCGATCGGCCGCGACGAAGGCAACGCCGCCGTCGCCACCAAACTCCGCGTCACTCCCGCCAAGGTCAAGGCCCTGCGCCGCGACGGCTACGCTCGCTGGCGCGCGCTGGTGCCCGAGGACGACGACGCGGCGCTGCGGCGCATCGTCGCCAACGTGCTGACCGAGGCCAACCTGCGCTCGGGCGCGAAGCACGTCAGCGAACGCAGCCGCAAGGACGGTTTCCTGGCGATCCGCATCGAACACCCGGACGACGCGCTGCGTTTCGAGCAGGCGATCCTCGACGTCGGCGCCCTGCCCGTGCACGAACGCAACCGCGAAGTGGTGGCGGTGCGCTTCGACACCCTGCTGAAGATCGCCGAGAAATGGGGTTACCTGCAGCCGGACGCGGAGAAGATCGCCAGGGAATTGAAGAAACTCGCGCCAGCCGCCGAGGAAGTGGCCGACCTGCTGAAGAAGGACCTGACCAAGCTGCGCTGGGAGGATGCGCGCAACGCGCTGAACAGCCTGGGCGCGAAGGCCATCGCCAGCACCGCGGAAGGCGGGTTGAAGGGATTGCTGAAGATCGTGTTCCCCTTCATTCCCGGCTGATGCGCGTGCGGTGTAGGAGCGGCGTGAGCCGCGAAGCTTTTACATGACGCGCGAGCGTGACGAAAAGCATCGCGGCTTACGCCGCTCCTACAGGCCCGAAGCTTTGCGCCACAGCAGGCCGGTCAGCGGCGGCAGCTTGCCGGCCAAGCCCAGCAGCGGACCGCGCAACAGGGTCAGGTGCATCTCGTCGTTGGAGAACAGCCGGTTGATGCCGTCGAAGGTCCAGGCCGCCGCGGTGTCCTCGCTGCGCCGCGTGCGCGCCCAGCGCGCCAGCCGGTGCGGCGAGGCCCAGTCCGCGCGCCGGGCCTGCGCATCGACCACCATGTCGCGCAACCCGGCGACGTCGCGCAAGCCCAGGTTGACGCCCTGCCCGGCCAGTGGATGTACAGCGTGGGCGGCGTCGCCGACCAGCAGTACGCGACCGTCGACGTATTCGTCGGCGAGCTGGCGTCTCAGCGGGAAGGCCGCGCGCTTCGACACCGGTTTCGCCTCGCCGAGGACACCGGCGCTGGCCGCAGTCAGCTCGCGGGCGAAGGCGTCGTCGTCCAGCGCCAGCACGCGCGCGGCCTCGTCGTCCGGCAGCGTCCACACGATCGAACTGCGGCCTTCGATGAAAGGCAGCAGCGCCAGCGGCCCGGTCGGCAGGAAACGCTGCCATGCGGTGTCTTCATGCGGCCGGGCGGTCTCGATGAAGCAGACCACGCCGCGCTGCGCGTAGTCGTGCGCTTTCGTGCCGATGCCGGCCAGTCCGCGCAGGGTCGAGTTCGCGCCGTCGGCAGCGATGGCGACGCGCGCGTCGAGCCGCACGCCATCGTCCAGGCGCAGGCGCACGCCGCCTGCTTCCGTCGGGATGCCGGCCGGGATGTCGTCCTGTTCCAGTTCCTCGATCCGCGCCGGGCAATGCACGCGCACGCCGGCCGCAGGCAGCGCCGACCACAGGCGGTCCACCAGCAGGTCGTTCTCGACGATCCAGCCCAGTTGCGCGCGGCCCAGCGCATCGGCGTCGAAGACCAGTTCGCCGCCGCCGGCCGCGTCCCACACGCGCATGCGCCGGTACGGCTGCGCGCGCGCATCCCGCACCGCCGCCCACACGCCCAGCGATTCCAGCAAAGCGGCGTTGTCCGGCGAAAACGCGTAGACGCGCAGGTCGGATTGCTGCGGCGACCAACGCGCGGGTTCGCGGCCCTCGACGATGGCAACCTCGAGCCCCAGCTTCGCCAGCGCCAGCGCGCAGGCCGCGCCGACCACGCCGGCGCCGACGACGACGGCATCCAGTTGCCCGCGGCGCGCGTTCATCGCATGCTCTCCAGCGGCGCTGGCTGGCGGCACAGCGCCGGCACCTCGCCGCGGAAACCCATCGCCCCGCCGACCAGCATCGACTGCACGGCGGGCAGGCGGCCCGCCGCGAACAGGCCCAGGCTGCGCAGCGGCCGCAGCAGCGGCGAATCGTTGCCGGTGATGCGGGCCAGTCCGTCGGAGAACCGCAGCGTGCGCTCGCGGTCCTCGCGGCGGCGTTGCGCGTAGGCTTCCAGCAGCGCGGATGCACCGGGGTCTTCGGCCTCGCCGACCAGTTCGGCCAGCGTCAGCGCATCGCGCAATCCGAGATTGAAGCCCTGCGCGCCGATCGGGTGGATGGTCTGCGCGGCATTGCCCAGCAGCACCGCGCGCGGCGCGACCAGCCGGCCGGCCAGCACGCGCACGATCGGATAGGCGCTGCGTTCGCCGCTGGCGAGGAAACGTCCCGCGCGCCAGCCAAAGGCGCGCTGGATGCGCGCCAGCCACGCGGCTTCGTCGAGCGCGGCGACCGCGTCGGCCTGGTCGCGGGCGACACCGTGGACCAGGCCGTAATGGCGGTCGCCGCGCGGCAGCAGCGCGGTCGGGCCGTGGTCGCCGAAGCGTTCCCACGCAGCGCCGTCGGGCGCGCGGTCGGCGCGCACGCGGGCGACGAACAGGGTCTGGCCGTAGTCGCGCTCTTCGGCATCGATGCCCAGCGCTTCGCGCACCGCGCTGCGGGCGCCGTCGGCGGCGACCAGCAGACGCGTGGCGATTTCGCGTTCGCCGCCGGCGTCGGCGATGCGGATGCGGCGGACGCCGTCCCCGGCTTCTATCGAAGCCGTCTCGCCCAGGCCGACGAAACGCGCCGGCCGGTAGCGCGTCAACCGGAGCAGTTCCGCCAGCCGCGATTCCAGCGCCTCGCCGAAATCGCGGGCGATCACGACCTGGCCGAACCATTCGCGCCCATAGTCGGCGGCGTCCAGCCGAACCTGGCCGAAGTCGCCTTCGCGGCTGACGTGGATGCGGCGGATCGCGCCGACCGGGGAGCGCAGCTTCGCCATCACACCCAGCGCGGTCAGCGCATTGACCGTGGCCGCGGCGAAGCTGAGGTTGCGCTGGTCGAAGACGGCCGGCAGCGCGCCGGACGGCGTGGCCTCGACCAGGCCGACGTCGACGCCGCAGCGATCCAGCGCGATGGCGAGGCTGGCCCCGACCGGGCCGCCGCCGACGATCAGGACATCGTGTGCTTGGGTCATGCCGGCCATGATAACGACCCCCACGGAAACGGGCCCGCCTGTCGCCGCCATACGCGGCCTGCGCGGAGGCTCGTCGCGGTTGCGAATCCGCGGTCGCAGGCAAACCCGCCGCCACGAAGACCGCGGCGTTTGGCTAGAATGGCGTGGAACCGCCGTCGCCGGAATCCAGTCCCCGATGAACACCCGCACCCAGCGCGCCGTCATCCTCATCCTGTTGCTGTCGCTGATGGCGACCACCCGCAGCTACCTGCTGTACCACTTCGCGCCGGTGCCGGACGCGTCGTGGGCGGTGTTCTTCATCGCCGGTTTCTATCTGCGCGGCTGGTCGAAGTGGGCGTTCCCGTTGTTCATGGCGGTCGCGGTGGGCGCCGATTACCTCGCCATCCATAGCCAGGGCATCGATTTCTGGTCGCACTACTGCGTTTCGCCGGGCTACTGGTTCCTAGTGCCGGCCTATCTGGCGCTCTGGCTGGGCGGAAGCTTCGCCCGTCGCATATATTCGCAGGCGCATCCGGGCAGGTCGCTGGCCGCGGTCGTCAGCGCCCTGGTCGCCGCGGTGTTGGTCTGCCACCTGTTCGCGCAGGGCGGCTTCTACTGGCTCAGCGACAGCGTGCCGCAGCCGGTCACCGTCGCCGGCTGGTGGAAGAACTACAGCGACTGGCTGCTGCCTTACATGCGCACCGCCGCCATCTACACCGGACTGGCCGTGATCGTCCACGTCGGCGCGCAACAAATCGCGCGACTGGCGAAGCCGCAGCGCAAATCGGTTTGACGGCCGCGCCGTAGGCCGGGACCACGTCCCGACGCACGCGGCTCCCGGAGGTACGGCGCATGGGAAACCGTCTTTCGAAGATTTACACGCGCACCGGTGACGACGGCAGCACCGGCCTCGGCGACGGCACGCGCACCGGCAAGGATTCGCCGCGGGTCGAGGCCTTCGGCACGGTGGACGAAGCCAATTCCTGCATCGGCGTGGTGCTAGCCGCGGCGAACGTGCCGGACGACGTGCGCAAATTGCTGACCACGGTGCAGCATCAGTTGTTCGACCTCGGCGGTGAACTGTGCATCCCCGGCCATGCGGCGATCCGCGATGCGGACGTCGAAGCGCTGGAACGCCACCTGGACCGCTACAACGCCGGCCTGCCGCCGTTGAAGGAATTCGTCCTGCCGGCCGGCGGCGAAGCGGCGGCGCGCTGCCACCTGGCCCGCACCATCGTTCGTCGCGCCGAACGCCAGGCGGTCGCGCTATCGCGCCGCGAGCCGGTGCGCGGCGAGGCGATCCGCTACCTCAACCGTCTGTCCGACCTGCTGTTCGTGCTGGCGCGTGTGCTGGCGCGAGCCGATGGCCAAGGCGAAGTGCTGTGGAGGCACGAACGCCGGCATGGCTGAGGGCCGGCCGGGTCTTCGCCCAAGGTCCGATTGGATGCGGCCGCGCCCTGTGTGAGGATTGGCCGACACGTCCCCGGCACCTTCTCCATGATCATCTACACCCACCCCGCCTGCCTGCTGCACGACACCGGCCCCGATCACCCGGAACGGCCGGCGCGGCTGGAAGCGGTGCTGGAATCGCTGCGCAGGGACCATGCCGACCTGGACTGGCGCGAGGCGCCGATGGCCAAGCTGGGCGACCTGAAGCGCGTGCACACGTCCGAACACATCGATGCGGTGATGGAAGCCGATTTCGACGGCCACCGCATGCTCGATCCCGATACGGTGATGGTGCCGGCTTCGCGCGCCGCCGCGCTGCGCGCCGCCGGCGCCGGGGTGGCCGCAGTCGACGCGGTGATGAACGGCGAGGCCGACACCGCCTTCTGCGCCGTGCGCCCGCCCGGCCACCACGCCACCGCACAGGCGGCGATGGGTTTCTGCCTGTTCAACAACGTCGCCGTGGCCGCCGCCCACGCGCTGGATCGGCACGGGCTGGAACGCGTGGCCATCGTCGACTTCGACGTGCACCACGGCAACGGCACGCAGGCGATCTTCTGGGACGAACCGCGCGCGGCCTATTTCAGCACCCACGAATCCGGGATCTATCCGCATACCGGCCTCCCCAACGAGCGCGGCGCCGGCAACGTACGCAACATCCTGCTGCCGCCGGGCAGCGGCGGCTTCCGCTTCCGCAACGTCTGGGAAGACGACATGCTGCCGCTGATCGACGGCTTCAAGCCGCAATTGCTGTTCGTCTCGGCCGGCTTCGACGCGCACATGCGCGACCCGCTGGCCGACCTGATGCTGGAAACCGACGACTTCGCCTGGCTGACCCGCGAATTGCGCAAGCTCGCCCGCCGCCACGCTGGCGGCCGCGTGGTCTCGCTGCTGGAAGGCGGCTACGACCTGGAAGCCCTGCGCGAGGCCAGCACCGCCCATGTGGCGGAGTTGCGCTGACCAATTTCCAACCCGGTCAAGGGTTTGCAAAAGGCAAATGAACCCCGCCCGACGCCGGGGCCGGGTCTTCATTGCCCCTGCGCAACCGATGCGGCAAGCTAGCCGGCGATTTCATCCTGGGTTCCCTTCCGCGTGCGTTCTCCCCTGCGCCTGCTGCCGATTCCCCTGGCCATTGCCGCCGCCCTGCCTGCCATGGCCGCCGACGAAAAGCCCGAGAACTGGGGGCTCTGCCCGGTACAGGACGCGATCCCGGCATTCAGCGGCGCACCCGCCGCCGCCGCGCCGGGACAGGACCCGGCCAAGATACGCGCAGGCCGCGTCGAATTGCCGACGGTGATCTCCGGCGACGCCCAAAGCGGCACCGACACCAGCCTGCAATACGACGGCGACGTGACCCTGCAGCGGGGCGACCAGTACCTGCATGCCGACAACCTGCAGTTCAACCAGCAGGACAATACCTACGTCGCCAACGGCAACGTGCAATACCAGGATTCGGAAATGCGCGTGGTCGCCGACAAGCTGCACGGCAACCAGGACACCGACAGCCACCAGATGGAAAACATCCGCTACCAACTGGTTTCCCGGCGCGGCAACGGCGGCGCCGAGCGCATCGAGATGGGCGGCGCGGAAGGCGCGATGACCGGCGCGACCTATTCCACCTGCGACCCCGAAGACAGGCATTGGGAATTGCGCGCCGGCCGCATCGACGTGAACACCGACACCGGCTGGGGCGTGGCCCGCGGCGCCAGCATCCGCGTCGGCAAGGTGCCTGTGCTGTACATGCCGTGGATCAAGTTCCCGATCGACGACCAGCGCCATACCGGCCTGTTGTACCCGCAGATCAGCCTTTCCAGCCGTAACGGCTTCGACTGGCGCCAGCCGATCTACCTGAACCTGGCGCCGAACTACGACGCGACCCTCACCCCGCGCTACATGAGCGACCGCGGCACCGAACTCGGCGCCGAGTTCCGCTACCTGTACAAGGGCGGCAAAGGCATCCTGTCCGGCAGTTGGCTCCCGCACGACGACTTGGTCGAGAAGCGCATCCGCGACGCCGCAAGCGGCGATTACACGCCGTACTACGACCCGATGCAGGCCGACAATCGCGGCGCATTGAAGTTCAGCGGCAACCATAACTTCAACCGCAACTGGCAGGCGCGCGCGAACCTGTCGTGGATCAGCGACCCGCGCTATATCGAGGATTCGGGCAATTCGCTGTACGGCGCCTCGCCCAGCTACCTGACCAGCACCATCGGCGTGTACGGCCAGGGCCGTTACTGGAGCGCCGGCGCGATGGCCGAGGACCAGATGCTGTCCGACTACACCCTCAGCGACAACAACCTGCCCTACAGCCGCCTGCCGCGCGGCTATTTCGACTGGGAACAACCGTTCGGGCGCTGGCTGGTGGCCGGCGCGCACGTCGAAGGGGTGCGCTTCCAGCATGACGCAAAGGACGGGGGCAGCCGACTGGACATCAAACCCTATCTGTCGATGCCGCTGCAGGGCGCGGCCTGGTACGTCACCCCGACGCTGGCCTGGCGCTATACCGCGTATCAGTTGGACCGGAAACTGGCCGATACCTTGAGCGGCGACACCTCGCCCAGCCGCAGCCTGCCGATCGGCTCGCTGGACGCCGGCCTGTACTTCGACCGCGATACCGAGATCAAGGGCCAGCGCTACCTGCACACGCTGGAACCGCGCCTGTTTTACCTGAACGCACCCTACCGCGATCAGGACGACCTGCCGGTGTTCGACACCCGCGCCTTCACCTTCAGTTGGGGCCAGTTGTTCCGCGACAACCGCTACACCTCGGCCGACCGCCAGGCCGACGCCAACCAGTTGACCCTGGCCCTGACCACCCGCCTGCTGCGGCAATCCGACGGCCACGAGAAACTGGCGCTGAGCGTGGGCCAGATCCGCTATTTCGAGGACTCGCTGGTCAGCCTGTCGTCGCAGGAAACGCCGATCGAACAGGGCAAGTCGGCCTGGGTCGTCGACGCCAACTACGCGCCGACCGACCGCTGGACCATCGGCACCTCCTACCAGTGGAACCCGAAATACAGCCGCGAGGACCTGGCCAGCGTGCGCGCGCGCTACCTGTTCCCCAACGACGGCGTCGTCAACCTGTCGTACCGCTACCGCCGCAGCGCCAACACCGGCGCCGACGAGCTGAAGCAGGCCGATTTCTCCTTCCTGTACCCGGTGTCCCCGAACTGGAGCGTGGTCGGCCGCTACTACTACTCGCTGCTGGACACCGCCTCGCAGGATCCGAAGCTGCTGGAGGCGCTGGCCGGCGTGCAATGGGACAGTTGCTGCCTGGCGGTACGGGTGCTGGCGCGGCGCTACGTGCGCAACCGCGAAGGCGAAATGAACAACTCCATCGGCGTCGAATTCGTGCTGAAGGGCCTGGGTTCGGCCGGCCGCAACACGGAGCGGATCCTGCGCCGTGCTATCCTCGGCTACTACCGCGACGACCTGTACCTGGTTCCGCCGAGCAACGTCGCAGCGGACGCCGGCGACGATTCCGACCTCGACGATTCACTTCCTTGACGCCGGCTTCCTTGAAGCACGCTTCCCTGATGCACTCACGCATGAAGAACATGACCCCTCGAATTCCCTCCCCGTTCCGCCACGCCGGGACACTGGCCCTCGCCCTGCTGCTGGCCTGCGCGCCGGTCGCCGCGCAGCAGGCGCAGCCGCTGGATCGCATCGCCGCGGTGGTCGACGAGCAGGTGATCCTGCAAAGCGAACTGGAACGTGCCGTGCACAACGTGCAGGCCCAGTACGCCGAACATCCGGAACAGTTGCCGCCGATCGACGTCCTCCGCCGCCAGGTGATGGAGCGCCTGGTGCTGATGAAGCTGCAGGTGGCGCGCGCCAACGACACCGGCATCCGCGTTGGCGACGACGAGCTCAACAACGCGGTCGCCAGCGTCGCCCAGCAGAACGGCTTGTCGGTCGACGGCCTGCGCCAGCGCCTGGCCGCCGACGGCATGTCGTTCGACGACTTCCGCAGTTCGATCCGCGACGAAATCACCGTGCAGCGGCTGCGCCAGAGCTTCGCCCAGAGCCGCATCCAGGTCAGCGAGGCCGAGGTCGACGCGGCGCTGGCCCAGCAGGGCGGCAACGGCACCCAGTACCATCTCGCCCACATCCTGGTCGGTCTGCCGGACGGCGCCAACGCCGAGCAGATCGCCACCGGGCAGAAGAAGATCGACGGCATCAAGGCGCTGATCGACAAGGGCGAAATGGACTTCTCCGCCGCCGCCGTCCGCTATTCCGACAGCCCCAACGCGCTGGAAGGCGGCGATCTGGGCTGGCGCAGCCAGGACGAGATCCCCACCGCCTTCGTCAGCACCCTCAAGGGCGCCGCGGCCGGCCAGGTGATCGGCCCGGTCCGCGGTCCCAGCGGCTTCCAGTTGCTGAAACTGGTCGAGACCCGCGACGGCGCCCAGGCGGCGACCCAGCAGGTCACCGAGTACGAAGCCCGCCACATCCTGGTCCGCGTCACCGAACTCCAGGACGCCAACGCCGCCAAGGCGAAGATCGACACCCTGCGTGCGCGCATCGCCGGCGGCGCCGACTTCAACGAAACGGCGAAGGAATCCTCGGAAGACCCCAACACCCGCAACAGTGGCGGCGAACTGGGCTGGTTCCCGATCGACGCCTTCGGCCCGGACTTCGGCCAGCAGGTCGCGGCGTTGCAGGACGGCCAGGTCTCGCAGCCGTTCCGCACCGAAGCCGGCTGGCACATCGTCAAGCGCGAAAGTTCCCGCCAGACCGACGTGACCGACCAGAACCGTCGCGCCCAGATCCGCGAAACCATCGGCCGCCGCAAGCTGGAAGACGAGTACAACCGGTTCCTGCAGGAAATGCGCGGCGAAGCCTACGTCAACGTGCGCGACGCAACCGCCGCGCCGCCGGCCGCAACGACTCCCGGCAGCTGACCATGCTTCCGCGGCTGGCGCTGGTACCGGGC
This sequence comes from Pseudoxanthomonas sp., assembly GCA_047601245.1. Lineage (GTDB taxonomy): Bacteria > Pseudomonadota > Gammaproteobacteria > Xanthomonadales > Xanthomonadaceae > Pseudoxanthomonas_A. The sequence goes on along the minus strand of JASGJU010000002.1, from coordinate 145,958 downwards.
GAGCCGGCCGGCGTCGGCCCCGAATTGTGCGTGCGGCTGGCGGCGCAGTGGCCGCGCGAGGATTGCCGGCTGGTCGCCTTCGGCGATGCGCGCACGTTGCAAGCCGCGGCCGAAGCCCTGCGACTGCCGCTGCGCCTGCTGGACGAGGACGCCACCGCGCGCGCAGCCGGCGACCTGCCGCTGCATGCGATCCCGAACGCCGTCGCCACCACATTCGGCCATGCCGACCCGCGCAACGCCGCGGCGGTGATCGCCGCGCTGGACGCCGCCAGCGATGCCTGCCTGCGCGGCGGATTCGACGGCCTGGTCACCGGCCCCACGCACAAGGCCAGCATCAACGCCGGCGGAATCGCCTATACCGGCACCACCGAACGCCTGGCCGAACGCGCCGGCCGCGATGTGGTGATGATGCTGGCCAACGACATCGTCCGTGTCGCCCTGGCGACGACCCACCTGCCGCTGCGCGAAGTGCCCGCCGCGATCACCCCCGCGGCGCTCGAACGCGCGCTGCACATCGTCCATGCGGCGATGCGCGACGACTTCGGCATCGCCGCGCCGACCATCGCCGTGCTCGGCCTGAACCCGCACGCCGGTGAGTCCGGGCACATGGGCCGCGAGGAAATCGACGTCATCGAGCCCGTGCTCGCGTTGCTGCGCGGCGAAGGCATGCGCCTCGTCGGCCCGCTGCCGGCGGACACCGCTTTCCTGCCGCGGAAGCTGGAAGGCTTCGACGCAGTCTTGGCGATGTACCACGACCAGGGCCTGCCGGTGCTGAAATACAGCGGTTTCGAACGCGCGGTGAACCTGACCCTGGGCCTGCCCTACCCGCGCGTCGCGGTCGACCACGGCACTGCGCTGGATCTCGCCGGCAAGGGCATCGCCGATCCATCCAGTCTGTTCGCGGCAGTGAAGACCTGCTCGCGGATCGCGAAGGCCAAAAAAGTCCGTAGTTCATAGTCCGCGGTTGGCGATATCCCCGCCACGCCGTTTTGCCGTTGCTCTTGACTTCGGGCCCCTTCCGTAGCGGTGGAGCCGGCGGGAAACACCCGCAGGGCGGCGCACAGGGATATGCGCCGTTTTTCGCCGCGACAGGATGTCGCGTCGAAAAATCCCGCTGGCGGAGCGGACCCTCCCCGCGCAGCGCGGAGGGCACGAAGGCAGGGGGTGCTTGACCAGCCGTTCGGCTGTTGAAAAGCGTTTCTTTTGGTTGCTTTGACCAGACATTCGTCTGTTGAAAAGCGCCTCTTTGCACAAGCAAAGAAAAGCAACCCGCGCGCCAGCGCGGAACGCTTCACTGCCTTCGCTCGTTCTCCCGCCTTCGTGGGAATGACAAGCAAGGGCAAAAGCAACAGAAACAACAACAGCCAAATCTTGGAAATCCCGCATAATGCCCACATGGAACCGATCACCTGGAACGACTTCGCCAAGGTGGAACTGCGCGTCGGCCGCGTGCTGTCGGCCGAACCCTTCCCGCAGGCGCGCAAGCCCGCCTACGTCCTGCAGGTCGATTTCGGCGACGCCATCGGCGTGCGCAAGTCCAGCGCGCAGATCACCGCGCACTACGCGCCGGCAGCGCTGGTCGGCAGGCTGGTCGTCGCCGTGGTCAATTTCCCGAAGAAACAGATCGGGCCGCTGATGTCCGAATGCCTGATCACCGGCTTCCACGACGCGGACGGAAACGTCGCCCTGTGCGTGCCCGACCGCGACGTGCCGCTGGGGACGAAGCTGCTGTGAACGGATCGGACACCCACCGGCATCCGCCTGCGAAGACCTTCGGCGGCGCGAAGAAATCCCTGGGCCAGCACTTCCTGCACGAGCGCGGCTTCATCGACAGGATCGTGCTGGCGGTGGACCCGCAACCGGGCGACCGGCTGGTCGAGATCGGCCCCGGCCAGGGCGCGATCACCTTCCCGCTGCTGGACCGCCACGGCGAACTCACCGTGATCGAATTCGACCGCGACCTGATCTTCCCGCTGACCGAAGCCGCTCGCGCGCACGGCACCCTGGAAGTCATCCATCGCGACGTGCTGCAAGTCGACTTCGGCAAACTCGCCAGCGACGGCCGCAAGCTGCGGCTGGTCGGCAACCTGCCCTACAACCTGTCCTCGCCGATCCTGTTCCATGCGCTGGAACACGCGAACGCCATCGTCGACATGCACTTCATGCTGCAGAAGGAAGTCGTGGACCGCATGGCCGCCGGGCCCGGCAGCAAGGTCTACGGCCGGCTGAGCGTGATGCTGCAGGCGTACTGCAAGGTGACGCCGCTGTTCACGGTGCCGCCGGGCGCGTTCCGGCCGCCGCCGAAGGTCGATTCGGCGGTGGTGCGGCTGGTGCCGAAGCCGGCGGAGGAAATCGGCGTGAAGGATCCGGCGCGTTTCGCGGAAATCGTCCGCGCCGCCTTCGGCCAGCGCCGCAAGACCCTGCGCAACGCGTTGTCGGGCGTGTGCGCTGCGGAACAGATCGAGGCCGCCGGGCTGCGCCCGGATGCGCGCGCGGAACAGATCGAGGTGGCCGGGTTCGTCGCGCTGGCGAACCTTGCCGGATAGACGGTTGCCGGTTGCCGTCCACCGGTCATCGGGCGCGCTCCGCACAGGTCGGGAACACCCGCCGCGGTTTTTGCATAAAATTCCCGCATGGACGCCCCCGATTACGCCATCGACATCGACGTCTCCACCCGTTTCCTGCCGGACCAGTCGGCGCCCGACGACGACCGTTATGTGTTCGCCTACACCATCCGCATCCGCAACAGCGGCCAGGTGCCGGCGCGGCTGCTGGGGCGGCACTGGGTCATCACCGACGCCAACGGCAAGGTCGAGGAAGTGCGCGGCGAAGGCGTGGTCGGCGAACAGCCGTGGCTGCGCCCCGGCGACGATTTTGAATACACCTCCGGCACGGTGCTAGAAACCGCGCAGGGCGTGATGCGCGGCAGCTACGCGATGCTGGCCGACGACGGCACCCGCTTCGACGCGCCGATCGCGCCCTTCGCCCTGTCCGTGCCGCGGACCTTGCATTGACGGCGCGCATGAGCATCCGGACGACATGACTACCTGGGCGATCGGCGACCTGCAGGGCTGCTACGACGCGACCCAGCGGCTGCTGGAACGCATCCGCTTCGACCCGGCGCAGGACACGCTCTGGTTCTGCGGCGACCTGGTCAACCGCGGCGGGCAATCGCTGGAGACGCTGCGGCTGGTGCACTCGCTGCGCGAGCGCAGCATCGTCGTGCTCGGCAACCACGACCTGTCGCTGCTGGCGGTCGGCGCGCGCACGCCGGCAGAACAGCGCAAGGTCAACCCCGACCTGCAGCGGGTGGTGCTGGCCGAGGACCGCGACGAACTGCTCGGCTGGCTGCGCGCGCAGAAGCTGGCGCACGTCGACCGCGGACTGGGCTGGATGATGGTCCACGCCGGCCTGCATCCGCAATGGACGGTGGAGACGGCCGAACGCTGCGCCGCCGAAGTGGAGAAGCAGCTTCGCGGTGACGGCGGCGACAAGCTGCTGCGCAACATGTACGGCGACAAGCCGAACTGGGGCCCGCAACTGCGCGGCTACGACCGCTGGCGCGCGATCATCAACGTGCTGACGCGGATGCGCTATTGCACGCCGCGCGGACGCATCGCCATCGAGGAAAAGGGCGCGCCCGGCTCGCAGCCCGGCGGCCTGTACCCGTGGTACGAAGTCCCCGGCCATGCCCGCCGCGACCTGAAGATCGTCTGCGGCCACTGGTCCACGCTGGGACTGATGATCGGCCACGGCGTGCACGCCATCGACACCGGTGCGGTCTGGGGCGGCAGGCTGACCGCGCTGCAACTGGACAGCGACGAACTGCGCGTCGTGCAGGTGCCGGGCCGCGACGTGCCGCCGCCGGCGAAGGGCGAACTGCCCAGGGACTAGGTCCGGATGCGTTCGTAGTCCACGAATTCGAAGGCGAACGCATGCTTCGCATCGGCCGCATGCGCCTCGCGCGACACGGCGTTCCAGCACAGCGGATCGAACGCCGGGAAGAACGCGTCCGCGTCCGCGACTGCGGTATCGACGTGGGTCAGGCGCAGGGCGTCGGCCTGCGGCAGCAACAGGGCGTAGATTTCCGCGCCGCCGATCACGCACAGTTCCTCCGCGCCTTCCGCTTCAGCGATCCGCCTCGCCTCGTCGACGGAAGCCGCCACGCGCATGCCCTCGAAGGGTGCGCGGCCACCGCGCGTCATCACCAGGTTCGAACGTCCCGGCAGCGCGCGCCCCAGCGATTCGGCGGTCTTGCGACCCATCAGGATCGGCTTGCCCAGCGTGATCGCCTTGAAATGCCGGAAGTCGTCGGGCAGATGCCACGGCATCGCGTTGCCGCGGCCGATGGCGCGGTTGCGGTCCAGCGCGGCGACCAGCGAGACTCGCATCGACGAAACCAGTATCGCGTCAGACCGCCACCGGCGCCTTGATCGCCGGGTGCGGATCGTAGCCGTGGATTTCGATGTCCTCGAACTTGAAGGCGAACAGGTCGTCCACGTCCGGATTCAGTCGCAGCGTCGGCAGCGGCCGCGGGCTGCGCGACAACTGCTCGCGCGCCTGCCCGAAGTGGTTCGAATACAGGTGCGCGTCGCCCAGCGTGTGCACGAAGTCGCCGACGCCCAGCCCGGTCGCCTGCGCCACCATGTGCGTCAGCAGCGCATAGCTGGCGATGTTGAACGGCACGCCCAGGAAGATGTCGCCGCTACGCTGGTACAACTGGCAACTCAACTTGCCGTCGACCACGTAGAACTGGAACAGGTTGTGGCACGGCATCAGCGCCATCTTCGGCAGGTCGGCGACGTTCCAGGCGCTGACCACGAGGCGGCGCGAATCGGGGTTGCGCCCGATTTCCTCGACCAGCCATTTCATCTGGTCGATGCGCGCGCCGTCGGCGCCTTCCCATGCGCGCCATTGCTTGCCGTAGACCGGGCCAAGTTCGCCGTCCGCATCGGCCCATTCGTCCCAGATGCTGACCTTGTTCTCCTTCAGGTAGGCGATGTTGGTCTCGCCCCTGAGGAACCACAGCAGCTCGTGGACGATCGAGCGCAGGTGCAGCTTTTTGGTGGTGACCAGCGGGAAGCCCTCGTTGAGGTCGAAGCGCATCTGCCAGCCGAATACGCTGCGCGTGCCGGTGCCGGTGCGGTCGGACTTCTCCGCGCCGTGTTCCAGCACATGGCCCAGCAGGTCGAGGTACTGTTTCATTCTTCGCCTCCAGCAAATGGCCTCACGCCTTCTCTCCGACAGGTTGCAGCGTTGGCGAACGCCGCGACAGCCACAGCAGGAACAGGCCCAGCGCGATCAGCGGCAGGCTCAGCAACTGCCCCATCGTGACCCAGCCCAGCGCAAGATAATCCAGTTGCTGGTCGGGCACGCGGACGAATTCCACCAGGAAACGGAACACGCCGTACAGCAGCGCGAACAATCCCGACACCGCGTAGCGCGGACGCGGCTTGCGCGAGAACCACCACAGCAGCGCGAACATCAACAGCCCTTCCAGCGCCGCCTCGTACAACTGCGACGGGTGCCGGGCGAAGCGGTCCAGCGTGCCGGCGGCGTACTGCGCCTGCAGTTGCACGGCGTCCAGCTTCAGCGCGGCCACGTTGGGATCGGTGGACGGGAAGATCACGCCCCACTTGGTGCCGGTGTACTTGCCCCATAGTTCACCGTTGACGAAGTTGGCCAGGCGGCCGACGAACAGCCCGGACGGCACCAGCGGGGCGACGAAATCCATCGTGTCGAAGAAATGCAGGCAATGCTTGCGCGACCACCACCACGCGGCGATCAGGACGCCGATCAGGCCGCCGTGGAAGCTCATGCCGCCTTCCCAGACCTTGAACACGTTCAGCGGCGCGGCCAGGTAGGCCGGCAGGTCGTAGAACAGGATGTAGCCCAGCCGCCCGCCCAGGACCACGCCCAACATGCCGTAGAAGGCCAGGTCGGACAGCGCTTCCAAGTTCACCCCGGGCAATCGCCCCTGGCGAATACGGATCCGGCCCAGCCACCAGGCCAGGACGAAGGCGACCGCATAGGCGATGCCGTACCAGTGCACCTTCAGCGGACCGAGGGAGAAGGCGATGGGGTCGAGCTGATGGAGATAGGGCATGCGCGGCGGGACTGGCGATTCGAACGACCACTATTTTGCCTGATGCGGCCCGCTCCTACAGGATCTGCGGGCGGTTCGGCAATTCATCCTCGTCCGGCATGCTGCCGTCCTGCGGGAAATGCGCAGCCAGCAGGCCCGAAACCGCTTCGATGCCGCCGATCACCGCCGCCTCGGCCTGGCCGGCGCGCAGGCGTTCTTCCATCGCCCGGCAGACGCTGCGCCATTGTTCGTCCGCGACTTTCCCGGCCAGCCCGCGGTCGGCGACGATCTCGATGCGATGGTCAGCCAGCAGCAGGTAGATCAGCACGCCATTGTTGGCCGCGGTGTCCCAGGCGCGCAGCCGGGCGAAGGCGTCGTGGGCGCGCTCGCGCGCCTGCACGTTGCGCAGCAACGGACCCAGCGGTAGTTCCGATTCGACCGCGAACATGACCTCGCCGGTATGGGTGCGCTCGCCCGCGGCGATCGCGTCGGCGATGCGGTGCAGGCTGTCCTCGGGGAACAGCGCATGCGCGGGACGTGCGAACAGATGGCGCAGCAGTCTCATCTCACCCGGCTCCCGTCACCATGACCCCGAAGCGCCGCCGCCGCCGGACATGCCGCCGCCGCCCGACCAGCCGCCGCCACCGCCGCCGAAACCACCGCCCCCCCAACCGCCGCCGCCGCTCCAGCCGCCCCAGCCACCGTGCCGGGCGTAGCGGCCCGGCGACACCGAAAACAGCCCGAACAGCAGCCCGAACAGGCCGGCGAGACCGGCGACCGGCCACATGGCCGACAGCAACCAGGCCACGCCGCCGGCCGCACCGCTGGTGAACAGGCTGCGCAACGGCTTCGGCGCGCGCCCGAAGACGCCGCGGACGACGTTGGCGACAATGAACGCGGCGAACAGCGCGAACAGCCAGCGGTCGCCGTCGGGCGCGTCGCCGCGGTTGTCGCTGACCGGATCCGGCAGAGGCTCGCCGTCGACGATCTTCGCCAGCGCCGCGGTGCCGTCGATCAGGCCGCCGCCGTAGTCGCCCTCGCGGAACTTCGGCGCCATGTATTCCTGGATGATACGGCTGGCGATGGCGTCGGGCACCGCGCCTTCCAGGCCGTAGCCGGTATGGATGCGCACGCGGCGATCGTCCTTGGCGACAACCACCAGCACCGCGTCGTCGACCTTCTGCCGGCCCAGCTTCCACTGGTCGAACACGCGCTGGCTGTAACTGAAGATGTCCTCCGGCTGCGTGCTCGGCACCATCAGCACCTGCAACTGGCTGCCCTTGCGCCGCTGCAGGTCCAGCGCCTGCTGCTCCAGTTGCTGCTTTTGCGCCGTATCCAGCGTGCCGGTGGTGTCGACCACCGGCGAGGTCAATGGCGGGATCGCCGCCAGCTGCTGCGCCCATGCGACCGCGGGCAGCAGCAGGAAGGCGAGCAGCAACGCGCGCCGCAGGACGCACCGACAGAACGGGATCATCGGCCCGCGGTCAGTTCGACGGCGCGGGCTGCGGCTGCGGCGCCGGCGTGCCGAAATCCACCGCCGGGGCGCTGGAGATCTGCGCCTCGTTCTCCACGGTGAAGTTCGGCTTTTCCTTGTAGCCGAAGATCTTCGCGGTGATCAGTTGCGGGAACGAGCGCACGTAGGTGTTGTAGTCCTGGACCGTGGCGATGTAGCGCTGGCGGGCCACGGTGATCCGGTTCTCGGTGCCTTCCAGTTGCGCCTGCAGCGTGAGGAACTGCTGGTCGGCCTTCAGTTGCGGGTAGTTCTCGGTGACCATCAGCAGGCGCCCCAGCGCCTGGCTCAGTTCGCCCTGCGCCGCCTGGTACTGGGCCAGCGAGGCGGCGTCTTCGGCGTTGACGTTGATCTGGCTGACCTTGGCGCGCGCCTCGGTCACCGCGGTCAGCACCTGCTGCTCGTGCGCGGCATAGCCCTTCACCGTGGCCACCAGGTTGGGAATCAGATCGGCGCGGCGCTTGTACTGGTTCAGCACTTCGGACCAGCCGGCCTTCACCGCCTCGTCCTTCTGCTGGATGGCGTTGTAGCCGCAGCCGGACAGCAGCACGAGCAGGGACGCCACGATCAGGGAACGCAGGAACACACGCATGGCCGACTCCTTACGGATGGGATGCGCGCATTGCAGCACTGCCGCCGCCGCCGCGCAATGGGCGGCGCGGCGGCGTGAAGAATGCGTTACGGCACGATCGGATGGTTGTGCGCGGCGCCGCGGCGGCGCATCAGCAGGTTCAGCCACTCGACCATCACCGAGAAACCCATCGCGAAGTAGACGTAGGGCTTGGGCACGTGCACCTCGAGGCCGTCGAGGATCAGCACCACGCCGATCAGCACGATGAAGGCCAGCGCCAGCATCTTGATCGTCGGATTGGCGTCGATGAAGCGGCCCAGCGGATTGGCCGCCAGCAGCATGATGGCCACCGCCAGCAGGATGGCCGCGACCATCACCGGGATGTGCTCGGCGATGCCGACCGCGGTGATCACCGAGTCCAGCGAGAACACGATGTCGATCACCGCGATCTGCAGGATCACCATGCCGAACACCGCCGAGGCCCTGGTGGTATTGGGGTCCTCGTCGTCGCCGCCGGTGATCAGTTCGCGGATTTCCATGATGCCCTTGACCAGCAGGAACAAGCCGCCGAGGATCAGCACCAGGTCGCGGATCGAAAAGCCCATGCCGGCCACGGCGAACAGGTCGTTCTGCATCCGCGCCAGGAACGCCAGCGACACCAACAGGGCGATGCGGGTCAGGCAGGCGACGGCGATGCCGAACTTGCGCGCCACCGGGCGACGGTGCTCGGGCAGTTTGCCGACCGCGATCGAGATGAACACCAGGTTGTCGATGCCCAGCACGATCTCCAGCGCGCTCAGGGTGACCAGGGTCAGCCAGACGTTCGGGTCGGCGAGGAAATCGAGGTTCATGCGTCGTCGGTCCTGAAGCGCATCATGCGCGGGCAAAGGGTTTTGTTGCGGATCAGAGGAATCTCGGGCCCAGGATCAGGCCCCAGCACAGCAGCACGTTCAGCATCAGCACGAATACCGCCGCCGAACCCATGTCCTTGGCGCGCCCGGCCAGTTCGTGGTGCTCGGGTCCGTAGCGTTCGATCACCGCCTCGATCGCCGAATTCAGCAGCTCCACGCTCAACACCAGCAGCATCGAGCCGATCAGCAGCGCGCGCTCGACGCCGTTTTCGCCCAGCCACCCGCCCAGCGGCGCCAGCACCACGAACAGGCAGACCTCCAGCCTGAACGAGGATTCATGCAGCCACGCCGCGCGCAGACCCTGCAACGACCAGATCGCGGCCTTGAGGATGCGCGAGGGACCGCGCGGCAGGTGCCCGAATTCGTCGGCCATGGCGGAATGCCCTCTCAGCCCTGGCGACGGGCGCACAGGCGGGAAGTCATTGCGGGACGAGCGGACATCGGCAGGCCGGGATCGGTCATGGGAACGCGATTTTGCCACAAGATGCGGCAGCGACCTGTCGGAAAAACGATAATCCGGTTTTCACGACCGGAGACAGCGCATGTTCGCGACGACACGCCTCGCCTTGACCGCCCTGCTCGCAGCCGCCCTGTGCGCCGGCTGCGCCAGCGCCCCGCCGACGGCATCCGTCGCGGCGACGCCGCAGATTCCCGGCGACGTTTCCAATGCCGAATGGGCGCGGGACATGGATCGCTTCGCTGCCGAAGACGCCGCGAACCCGCCGCCGAAGGGCGCGGTACTGTTCGTCGGCAGTTCGTCGATCCGTTTCTGGACCACGCTGGCGCAGGATTTCCCCGGCGTGGCGACGATCAACCGCGGCTTCGGCGGCTCGGAAGTCCGCGACAGCACCTGGTACGCCGATCGCATCGTCGTTCCATACGCGCCGCGGCTGATCGTGCTCTACGCCGGCGACAACGACATCAACAGCGGCCGCAGCCCTCGACAGGTCCGCGACGACTTCGTCGCCTTCGTCCAGCGCGTGCGCCGCGACCTGCCGCATGCGCGGATCGCCTACCTGGCGATCAAGCCCAGCCCTTCGCGGATCGAACAATTGTCGGCGCAACGCGAGGCCAACGCCCTGGTGCGAGCGGAAGCGGCGCGGCTGCCGGACGTTGACTTCATCGACGTGGCTACGCCGATGCTGGACGCCGACGGGCAACCGCGCGCGGAATTGTTCGGCCCCGATCGCTTGCACATGAATCGCGCCGGCTACGAACTATGGCGCGGCATCGTCGCGCCCTACCTGCACGACTGATCCGGTTCGCCACGCATCCGGGCGAATCCGAAGGTTGACCCCGGATACGTGCGATCACAAACGGCTATTGCTGCCGCAGCGCCTCGATCGGGTCGAGTTGGCTGGCCTTGCGCGCCGGGTAGTAGCCGAAGAACAGGCCGGTCGCGATCGAGAACGCCGCCGCCAGCATCACCACTTGCCCGTTCAGCGCCACTGGCAACTGGCTGACCTTGCCGACGATCAGCGTGCCGACCGCGCCGATGACGATGCCGATCACGCCGCCGCCGAGCGAAAGCAGCATCGCCTCGGCTAGGAACTGCCGGCGCACGTCGCTCGGGCCGGCGCCGACGGCCATGCGCAGGCCGATCTCGCGGATGCGCTCGGTCACCGACACCAGCATGATGTTCATGATGCCGATGCCGCCGACGATCAGGCAGATGGCCGCCACCGCGCCGAGCATCTTGCTCATTAGGCTGGTGGTCGCGTTGCGGGTCGCCACGATCTCGCTGATGTTGCGCACAGTGAAGTCGTCCTCGTCGCCGGGGCCGATCTTGTGGCGCTGGCGCAACAGGCTTTCCACTTCGCCCTGCACGTAGTCCAGATCCTTGGCGTCGGTCACGGTCAGCGCGATCTGCATCAATGCGCCAGCCGGCAGGCCCATCGCGCCCATCAGGCGGCGGCGCGCGGTTTCCAGCGGCACCATCACCACGTCGTCCTGGTCCTGGCCGAAACCGCCCTGCCCCTTCGGCGCCAGCGTGCCGACCACGGTGAACGGCACCCGCCCCAGGCGAATGGTCTGGCCCACGCCGCTGTCGTCGCCGAACAGCGTGCGGCGCACGGTTTCGCCGATCACCACCGACTTGCCCGCGCCAGAATAATCCTGCGTGTCCAGTCCCTGACCGTTGGCCACGGTCCAGCCGTTGATGTCGAAGAACTCCGGCTGCACGCCCTGCCAACTGGTCGAGGCGTTGTTCTCGGCGTACACCACCTGGGTGCTGCCGCGCAGCAGGCCGGCGACGTACTGCACTTCCGGGATCTGGTCGCGGATCGCCTGCACGTCGCCCTCGTTGAGGGTGAAGAAGCTGCTGGCGCTCTGCCGTGCGCCGCCGGTGGGGCCGCGCCGCGAACCGGGGCCGATGTCCAGCCGCTGCGAACCCAGCCCGGACACCATCTTGTCGATCTCGCGCTGGGTGCCCTGCCCGACCGAGACCATCACGATCACCGCGGCGATGCCGATGATGACGCCGAGCGAGGTCAACGCGCTGCGCATCCAGTTGCCGCGCAGGGCGAAGATGGCGGTGCGGAGGATGTCGACGAAGTTCATGCGGCCTGCTCCTGTTCGTGCAACTCGCCGTCCCGCATCACCAGCACGCGATCCGCATGCGCGGCCACGTCCGGGTCGTGGGTGATCAGCACCACGGTGTGGCCTTCGTCGCGCAGGCGCTTGAACAGGGCCAGGATTTCCTCGCCGGTCTTCGTGTCCAGCGCGCCGGTCGGTTCGTCGGCCAGGATCACCGGCGGTTCGTTGATCAGCGCACGGGCGATCGCCACGCGCTGCTGCTGGCCGCCGGACAGTTCGCTGGGGCGGTGGCCGGCGCGCTCGGCCAGGCCGACGGCGGCCAGCGCCTTCTGCGCGCGCTCGTTGCGTTCCTGCACCGGGACGTTGGCGTAGCCCAGCGGCATCGCCACGTTCTCCAGCGCGCTCATGCGCGGCAGCAGGTTGAAGCCCTGGAACACGAAGCCGATCTTGTCCAGCCGCAATTGCGCCAGTTGCTCGGCATCCATCCGCGAGACGTCCTCGCCGTCGCAGAAGTAGCTGCCCGAACTGGGCTTGTCGAGGCAGCCGATCATGTTCATCAGCGTCGACTTGCCGGAACCGGACGGACCCATGATCGCGATGAAGTCGCCGTGCCGCACGCGCAGGTCCACGCCCTTCAACGCGACCACCTCGGCCTCGCTGCCGGGCGAATAGACCTTGCCCAGCGCACGGATGTCGATGACCGGCGGCTTGTCCGCCGATGGCGAAAGCTGCGCGCCCATCATTTGGCCTTGGCGCGCTCGCCGGTGACGACCAGGTCGCCGGCCTTCAGGCCGCCGCCGGAGATCTCGGTGTCGGTGCCGTCGCTGGCGCCGATCCGCACCATCACCGGCTGCGTCTTGCCGTCCGCCAGCTTGTACAGGGTGGTGCGCTTGGCGTTGACCAGCGCCGCCAGCGCCGCGTCCCATTGCTTCTTCTGCGCGTCGTCCAGGGTCTCGCGGAACCCGGCGAAATCCTCCTTGAACCGCTCGGCCATGCGCTGGCGCACCTGCGCCTGGATGTTGGCCGCGTTGGCGCCACTCATCACCATCATGCCCGGCGGACCGAAGCCGCCGCCGCCGGACTGCTGCGGCTGCCGCGCCTGCTGGCGCTCGCGCACCGCCGCCACCGCGGCGTCGAACGCGGCCTGCTGCTGCGGATTGACCTTCATCTCGGCCACGGCGCGGGCCAGATCGTCGGTGACGCCGCCGCCGCGCTGCCCACCCTGGCCTTCCGCCGGGCGCTGCTGCCCTGCTCCCGCCGTCGGCATCCCCGGCGCAGAATTGTCGCTGGGCTTGTAGCGCAGCGCGGCGTTGGACACCTTCAGCACGCCTTCGCGCTGGCTGACCTCGATTTCGGCGTTGACGGTCAGCCCCGGCAGCAGGATGCCGTCGGCGTTGTCCACGGTCACCACCACCGGGTAGGTGACGACGTTGTTGGTCGTCGTGGCCGCCAGGCGCACCTGTTCGACCACTCCCTTGAACTTGCGGTCGGGGAAGGCGTCGGCGGTGAAGCTGACCGACTGCCCGGTCTTGACCTGGCCGATGTCGGACTCGTCCACCGCCAGTTCGATCTTCATCTTCGACAGGTCTTCGGCGATGGTGAACAGTTCCGGCGCGGAGAAGTTGGCCGCCACGGTCTGGCCCGGCTCGATGCTGCGGGTCAGCACCACGCCGTCCACCGGCGAGGTGATCACGGTGCGGTCGATGTTGACCTGGGTGTTCTTCAGCGACGCGGTCTGCTGGTTGATCGACGCCTGCGCCGAATTGACCTGCGCGCGCGCCTGGTCCAGCGCGGCGCGGGCCAGGTCCACGTCGCTCTGCGCGACCAGCTTCTGCTGGCCGAGTTCGGCCTTGCGCTGGTAGTCGAGTTCGGCGTTCTTCAGCGTGGCCCGGGCCTGTCGCAACGACGCCTGCGCGCTGGCGATCTGCGCGCTGCCCTGTTCGAACTGCGCCTGGTAGGTGCTGGGGTCGATCCGCGCCAGCACGTCGCCCTTCTTCACCGGGCTGTTGTAGTCGACCAGCACCTCGGTGACCTGGCCGGAGATCTGGCTGCCGACGGTGACCGTGGAGATGGCGCTGAGCGTGCCGGTAGACGAGATCGCCACGCGGATGTCGCCCTGCTCGACCGTGGCGGTGCGGAAAGCGCCCTCCTCGCCGGCGGCCTTGTGGGCGCGCCAGTACCACAGTCCGCCGCCGAGCACGGCGACGGCCACGACGGCGATGGCGAGACGGGAAACCAGCGAGCTGCGGGCGCGCGACGGACTGCGGGAGGTTCGGCTCATGCGGATGACTTGGGGTTGGGTAGCGGGGGGCTGCCGGGGTTAACGCACGGCGACAGCCGCGGTTGACAACATTCTAGGGGCAAGGGTTCCCGCCGCGCCGCGCCGAATCCAGCGCGGCGGGGATGCCGAACGCGTCGCAACGCGCCCGGATGGCGAACTGGCGCCGAATGAAAGGAATATTGGGTTCGCCCGGCCCCTGTCAGCCGAACCGTATCGTCGCCGTCGTCCCCTGCCCCGGCTGGCTGTCCAGTTCCACCTTCCAGCCGAAACGGTCGCACAGCCGCCGGACGATCGACAGGCCCAGGCCGGTGCCGTGCGGCCGCGATTCGTCGGCGCGGTAGAACGGCTCGAACGCGCGCCGCAGCGCCTCGGCGTCCATGCCTATGCCGGTGTCGCGCACCAGCACGCGGTCGGTCTCGACGACCACGTCGATGCGGCCGCGGTCGGTGTAGCTGCAGGCGTTGCGCAGCAGGTTGCTGACCACCACGTGCAGCACCCGCGGCGGCGCGTGTATGCGCGGGCGCGCGTGCAGCGCCACTTCCAGGTCGACCGGCTTGCCGTGCAGCAGCGCGCGCGCGTTGTCGGCCTCGTCCAGCACCACGTCGGCCACGTCGAAGTCCTCGCTCTGCGGCGCCACCTGCGCCTCGCGGGCCAGGATCAGGAAGGCGTCGATCACCGCCTCCATGTCGCGGCCAGCGCGCTGGATGCGCTGCAGCGAACGCGTCACCCGCGGCGACATCTCCTCGGCCATGGCCATGTCGCTGGCCACCCGGATCACGGTCAGCGGCGTGCGTAGCTCGTGGCTGGCGTCGCGGGTGAAGTTGCGTTCGCGTGCCACGTGCGCGGCCACGCGCTGCTCCAGCCCGTGCAGCGCCGCCGCCAGTTGCCGCACTTCCCCCTGCACGTCGCCCGGCAGCTTGTCCGGCGCCAGCGCGCTGACGTCGGGCCGCTGCGGATCCCAGCGCGCCACCTGCCGCGCCAGCCAACTGACCGGCGACACCAGCCGCTTCGACGCACGATAGGTCAGCCACGAGACGAAGTAGATCGCCACCAGCGTCAGCATGATCGGCAGCGTGCCGAACCAGAACGCCAGCCGCTCGGCCTGCGAGCGCAGGAACACCAGGTACAGCCGTCCCGGCCGCTTCTCGTCCACCAGCACCAGCATGTTGTCGCGCTTGAGTTCGTGGAAGCCCGGTTTCAGCGCGCGCAGGTTCTCCGGCAGCAGCAGGTTGGAGCGCCCGGTCAGCACCAGGTAGCCGCGCAGGGTGTAGGTGTTGGGCGGTGGCTGCGCTTCCGACGCACCGTACAGGTCCCAGAAGTGGTCGGCTTCCTGCCGCAGCACCGCGCTGACCAGGCTCTGCTTGACCACCGCCGAGATCAGGTAGACGCCGCCGACGATGGCCAGGCTGACCATCACCACTTGCAGGATGAAGGCGATGCGTATCTTTCTGGACAGCCCCTGTGGCATGCCTTTCCCCGTATCGGCCCGCACCATCGTATCGCCGGCCGCGCGCGGCATCTATATTCAGCCGATGTCGGCGATGCGGTAGCCCGCGCTCTGCACCGTGTGCAGCAGCGGCTTTTCGAATGGCTTGTCCACGACCTTGCGCAGGTTGTACAGGTGGCTGCGCAGGGTGTCCGAATCGGGCAATCCATTGCCCCAGATCTCGCGCTCTATCTCCTGCCGCGACACCACCCGCGGCGATTCGCGCATCAGGATGGTCAGCAGGCGCAGGCCGATCGGCGACAGCATCAGTTCCTGGCCGCCGCGGGTGGCGCGCATGCTGACCGGGTCCAGCGCCAGATCGGCGACCTTCAGCACCTCCGAGCCGACCTGGCGGCGTTCGCGGCGGATCAACGCGCGCAGCCGCGCTTCCAGTTCCTGGATCGCGAACGGCTTGGTCAGGTAGTCGTCGGCGCCCGCGCCCAGTCCGCTCAGCTTGTCGTCCAGGGTGTCGCGCGCGGTCAGCATCAGCACCGGCGTGGACTTGCGCGCTTCGTTGCGCAGGCGCTTGCACACTTCCATGCCGTCCAGGCGCGGCAACATCAGGTCCAGCACCAGCACGTCGTAGCTGTTCTCGGTGGCCAGCCGGTAGCCATCGACGCCGTCGCTGGCGTAATCGACCTCGAAACCCTTGCCTTCCAAGTATTCGCCGATCATCTCGGAAATGTTGCGGTTGTCTTCGACCACCAGCACCAGACCCGAGGATTCCTGTGCATGCCGCATGCCGCCTCCGGTAGTTCGCTTCAGGTTTGTGAAGCTACCTGCCCCCCGGTTGACGGGGCGTGAAGGCCACGCGCGGGCACGGAAAGCGATGCATTGCCGGTTGCCGGGCGGGGGCGGACCGGCCCCGGGACCGTGAGCCGCATGGATGCGGCGAACGAGCCCCAGGGAGGGGTTCACGGTGTGTCCCGGCTGGGCCGCCCTGGCCCGGCAACCGGCAATGCACCCGGCGGCCAGCTCAGGCCACGCCCAGCCCGGGAATGCTGCTGATCGCCTCCGGGTCGAAGCCGCCCAGTTCGGCGAAATGGCGGCCGCGGGCCACGTAGTCCCGGTACGCGCCGAAGCTGGGCGCGCCGGGCGACAGCAGGATCACGCCGCTGCCCTCCAGCAGTTCGCGCGCCTTCGATACCGCTTCGGCCAAATCGGAAGCCGCAGCCAACCCGAAGCGTCCCTGCTCCGCCAGCGGCGCCAGCAGATCGTGGATGCGCGGGCCATTGGCACCCATCGTGACGATCGCGCATGGCGGGTGCTTCGCGACCTCCGCGGCAAACTCGTCCCACGGCAGGCCGCGGTCGTGGCCGCCGACCAGCACCGCCACCGGCCGGTCGCGGAAGCAGTCCAGCGCTGCCAGCGTCGCGTGCGGGGTGGTGCTGATCGAATCGTTGACCCAGACGATCCCGTCGCGCTCGCCCAGCGTCTGCAGCCGGTGCGGCAAGGGCCTGAAGCCGAGCGCGGCCTTCGCCAGCGGCAAGGCGTCGACACCGAGCGCTTCGACCATCGTCAGCGCCGCGCACAGGTTGCCGCGGTTGTGGCGGCCCGGCAGCGGCGCCGGCCGCGTGTCCAGCACGAAGATATCGCCGCGATACAGATCGTCGCCGCGCAGGTGCCAGCCGTCTTCGCGGTTGAACCAGCGCACCTCGCTGTGCGGCAGCTCGAGCGCGGACAGCACCGGATCGGCGGCGTTGAGCACGGCGATGCGCGGATGGCCCTCGGTCACCAGCGCCAGCTTGTCTTCGACGTAGCGCGCATGGCCGCCGTGCCAGTCCAGATGCTCGGGAAAGAGATTGAGCACCGCCGCGACCTGCGGCCGCGCCCCGCTGTGGGCGACGTCGCGGGTCTGGTAGCTGGACAGTTCGATGGCCCAGAACTCCGGCGCGGGTTGCGTATCGAGAACTTCGAGCAGCGGCAGGCCGATGTTGCCGGCCAACGCGGTGCGATGCCTGCCGGCGCGCAGCAGGTGCGCCAGCAGCGCGGTGGTGGTGCTCTTGCCCTTGGTGCCGGTCACGCAGACCGCGTTGGCGACGCAACCGTCCGCGTCCGCGTGCTCGGCGAACCACAGCGCGGTGCCGCCGACGAAACGCGTGCCGTTGGCGGCGGCGATCATCGCCTCCGGCCGGTACGGGCTGATGCCCGGCGACTTGATGACGACGTCGAACGCGGACAGCCGGCCGGCGCTGGCATCGGTTTCCACCTGCAGGTCGACGTCGCCGAGCGCGTTCGCGTCCCCGGCCTCGTCCGGCGCGCAGAAAAGCGTGAGCCGCTTGCGCTTGCCGCCTGCCGCTTCCCGATCGCGCAGCGCGCGATACGCCGCGCGGCCTTCGCGTCCCCAGCCCCACAGGGCGACGTTCAGCGATTCAAGCTGCGAAAGCTTCACGCAGCTTCCGCCACAGCGCCGGAGGAATGCGATGCTCGTCGTCGATGGCGAGCAAGGGCTCGATCCCGAGATCGTCGGCGGCAAGCTGCGGACGGATCTCGCGGTTGAAGCGCATCACCAGCGCATCCTCCTTCCATTCCGGGCGATCGCCCAGCGCGGCCATCGCCGCGCGCGACTCCCTGCCCTCGCCGACGCACTCGAACGGCTTGTGGTCCCGGTATTCGAGCAGCGCGTCGTAGCCGGCGGCCTGCTCCGGATCGTCGAGCAGGTTGCGGCCGAAGATGCCGACCAACCGCGGCTTGGGCATGAACGGCGCCAGCGCCAGGAACACGAAATGGCACTTCGGGCACATGCCGCACCAGCGGTTGGCCGGGCGCTCGCCGAGGATGTGGAAATTGCGGTTGCAACTGGAAAAGTGCGCGTCGTAATGCGTGTTCTTCGCGAACTGCCGCGCCACCGCCAGCTCCGAGAACGGCCGCAGCAGCGAGTAGTAGCGCAAATCCGCGGCGATGCGCCTTTGCACGTAATCGCCGAGGGCGGACTCGAACGCCCAGCCCTTCGACCACTGGTGGTTCACCTCGCCGGTGCCGGGAATCAGCGAACCGTAGCTGGCCGAGCGCTCGTTGGAGAAGACGACCTGGTCGGCGTCGTGCAGCAGCGCGGCCAGCACCATGATCGCCGAATTGACCGCGGTGACCGGGATGTGGCCGTTGTACGCGCCCTGCCGGTTCAGTTCGAACAGTTCCGGCGCCAGCGCGCGGCCGATGTTCAGCGTCGGCAGGCCGGTGCGCGCGGCGCAGGCGGCGATCAGTTGCGAACCGCCGATCCAGGTCACCGTCTGCCCGACGCCGGCGGCGCGCAGCGCCTCGATGCTGACCAGCGAGTCCTTGCCGCCGCCGATGGCGACAAGGGCATGCTCGCGCAGTCCGAGCGTTGGGGCGGTGTCGGTCGCCGCCGACGCCGCTCCCACGGGGAACTTGATCCTGCCGCGCAGGCTCAGGCCGTTGCGGTAGGCGAATTCGCCCAGCCCGTTTTCGTACACGGTTTCGAGGAACTCCGCGGTATCCGCGTCGACGCCGTACGATTCGATGCGGATTTCCGCCGGCGTCGCCGCCTTGTAGTAGCTGACGCCGGCGATCAGGTGCAGCAGCCGCAGCGCCGCCTCGACCGCCTTCGCCTTCGCTGCGTCCAGCGCGAAGGGCGCGCCCGGATACGCGACCGTCTCGGTCATCTCCGGGCCGTCGTCGAAGGCATAGACCAGCCGCGCGACGCCGCTTTGCGCATCGAAGGAACAGCGCACGAAGCGGAACGCTTTCACCGCGTCCCGGTTGAATGCGGCATTCGGCCTGGAAACGTCAGACATCGAGGATTTCCTCTCCCGGCAGCTCGCGCTGGTTGTAGCGGCTTGCCATCGTGTAGCCATAGGCGCCGGCGTCGGCCAGCAGCATCGTGTCGCCGGGCGCGGTCGCCGCCGGCAGCAGGCGACGCTTGCCGAACACGTCGGACGATTCGCAGATGGGGCCGACCACATCGAAATTCTCCATGGGAGCGGCACCCTCCGCCGCGTTGTCGAGCCGGCTCAGGTTGGCGACGTCGTGCCAGGCGTCGTACAGCGCCGGCCGGATCAGCGTGTTCATGCCGGCGTCCAGGCCGACGCGACGCACGCCGTCCTTCTCGATCACCTGCGTCGCCTTCGCCAGCAGCACGCCGGATTCGGCCACCAGGAAACGGCCCGGTTCGATCGCGATGCGGAATGCCGGGTGCACCCGCTTCATCTCGGCCAGGCCCGCGGCATAGGCCGCCAAGTCGAACGGCTCGTCGTCTGGGTGGTACGGAATCGGCAGGCCGCCGCCGATGTCGATGGTCTCGACGCTGCCGATGCGCCGGGCGAAGCCGGCCAGTTCGTCGAACATCATTCGCCAGTGCTCGCGGTTGTCGATGCCGCTGCCCATGTGCGCGTGCAGGCCGGTCACGGTCAGGTCCAGCGCGCGCGCGGCGTCGATGAATTCCTCGACGCGCTGCACCGACAGGCCGAACTTGGAGTGCTTGCCGCCGGTGTTCACCTTGGCGTGGTGGCCGCCGCCGTGGCCCAGGTCGATGCGCAGCCACGTTTTGCGGCCGCGGAACGTCTCCGGCCATTGCCGCAGGATTTCGACGCTGTCGATGGTGACGTTGACGCCGAGTTCGAACGCCGGCGCGTATTCCTGCGCCGGGGCGAAGCTGGGCGTGAACAGCACCCGTTTCGGATCGAAGCCCGGCACGCTGGCCAGCACGTGGCGGATTTCGCCCAGCGAAACGCATTCCAGCCCGAAGCCTTCGTCGGCCAGCGCGCGCAGGATGGCCGGATGCGAATTGGCCTTGATCGCGTAGTAGCGGTGGTCGACGGCGTCTATCGACTTCAACTGCCGCGCGCGTTCGCGCACGACCGCCAGGTTGTAGACGTAGGTCGGCGTCGCCTTCGCCGCGATGTCGAGCAATTGCGCGCGTTTGCCCGCGTCGCGCCACCACGGCGCCGGCCGCTTGCGCACGTTGCCGTTGAGTTCGCGCCAACTGGGGCCGAACACGCCGGCCTCGTCGATCGGCATCGCGCCGCTGTCGATCAGTTCGGCGTGCAGTTCGGCGAGCAGGCCGTCGGCGTCGGCCTCGTCGATGACGAAGGTCAGGTTCAGGTCGTTCGACGACTGCGAGATCATGTGCACGCGTTCGCGCCCGAACGTGGCCCACACGTCGGACAGCTTGTGCAGCAGCGAACGCATGCCGCGGCCGACCAGGGTGATCGCCGCGCACGGCACGATGATCTTGACCCGGCACAGCTTCGCCAGGTCTTCCGACAGCGCGGCCAGCGCGTCGGTGTTGACCAGGTTCTCGGACGGATCCAGCGACACGGTCACGTTGGTTTCGGCCGAACCGATCAGGTCCACCGACAGGCCGTGCCGCTTGAACACCGCGAACACGTCGGCGAGGAAGCCGACCTGCTGCCACATCGCGATGCCTTCCATCGACACCAGCACGATGCCGTTGCGGCGGCTGATCGCCTTGACCCCCGGCACCGGCGCGGCGTTGCCGTCGATGCGGGTGCCCGGCAGTTGCGGGCGTTCGGTGTCGAGGATGACCATCGGCACGTCGGCGTCGCGGCACGGCTTGATCGAGCGCGGGTGCAGCACCTTGGCGCCGGTGGTGGCGATTTCCTGCGCTTCGTAATAGTCGAGGCGGGTCAGCAGGCGCGCGTCCGGGACCTCCTTCGGGTTGGCGCTGAACATGCCCGGCACGTCGGTCCAGATTTCCACGCGCTCCGCGCCGAGCAGCGCGCCGAAGTAGGCGGCGGACGTGTCCGAACCGCCGCGGCCGAGGATCGCGGCGCCGCCGTCCTCGTGGCGGGCGATGAAGCCCTGCGAAATCAGCACGCGCGCCGGCTGCGCGGCGAACTTCGCCCGCCATTCCGGCGTCGGCGCGGTGACGCAGTTGACCGACAGCCGCTTCGACCATTCGCTCTGGTTGGCCGACGGCGGCAATGCATGCAGCCAGTCGCACGCGTCGGTCCAGCCGATGTCCAGGCCGCCGGCCTTCAGGTACGCGGCGCCGATCGTGGACGAAAGCAGTTCGCCCTGCGCCAGCACCTCGGCCTGCCAGTCGAGCGCGCACGCGGCCGCGCGCGGGTCGGACTGCAGGCCGCGCAGCGCGTCGAGGCGCTCGCCGAGGACGGCGTCGGGGTCCAGTCCGAGTTCCGCGGCGAAATCGCGATGCCGCTGCACCAGCGCCTCGACCCGCTGCGCGCCGTCGTCGGCGCCCTCTGCGATGGCGGTCAGTTCGTTGGTGACGCCGGACAGCGCCGACACCACCACCAGCACCCGCGCGCCGCCGTCTTCCTGCAGGCGCTCCTTCGCCAACCGCCCGATCGTGTCCCAGCGATGACGACGCGACACCGAAGTGCCGCCGAACTTGAGGACGATCCAGCGATCGACGTGGTCAGAAGAGGACATTGTCTCTGTGGTCTTGGTGAAGGAACACGCCCGGCCGGCGGGCGGAACCCGCGATTCTATAGATTCGGCCCCCGAATGGCAGGAGCGGTGGGTCCGCGACCGGACGCCCGCCGTCGCGGCGGCCCCTTCCCTGCAAACCTGGGCGGGCAGGCTTGCCCCAGCGGATGCGGGCCGGATCGACAGGCGGACATGGAACGCGATCACCGCCGCGCCTATCCCGGCCCCGAGCCGGCTTCGGACAGGGGGGTAGGATTTTTCCTACACGCCATCGCGGGGTTTCCCGATACCGCCGCCCCACCGCCGGTGGGAATCTTCCCTTGCCCCGCAGCCGCAAGGCACGGACTGACCAGCGACAAGGATTCGGCGGATGGACCCGCCACGCTGGCCGGGGCACTCCTTCGCACCGAGGCATTCCGTGGAGTCCATGTCCGTGTCCGTATTGCAGATCGTCGAAGCCTGCGGCGGCTGGAACCTGATCGACGACGGCAAGCCGTCGCTGTGGTTCCCCGAACGCTGCAAGGCGCTGGAAATCGCCGGCATCATGGCCGACGCGCGCAACCTGTTCAGCGGCATTCCCACCATCGTCCAGAGCGTGCAGGACGGCCGCGTGGAAGTGATGGCCCGGTACTGAGCCGTTCCGCCGCATCATCGCCCGCCGTATCATCACGGTCCCGAGTGATACAGGATCGCGGCATGTCCCAACCACGGCGCCTTGCATTCCCCGTCGCCCTGATCGCATCGCTGGCCCTGCTCGCCGCCTGCAGCGGCAGCCCGACCAAGCGCGTCTCGCCGCCGGCGGCGAGCATCCAGCAACTCACCGTCGACGCCGACGGCGGCTGGAAGATCGACCTGCGCCTGCAGAACTACAGCGGCATGCCGATGCGTTTCGACAGCGTGGAACTGGCCGTCACCGCCGGCGGCGAAGCAGCCGGCACCCTGCGCGCCACGCCGGCGATCTCGATCGGCCCGGAATCGGCCGACGTGGTCGAGGTGGCGTTCGTCCCGGCTTCCGGCGCGCGCATCGCCGCCGCCGACGCGCTGGCCAGCCGGCGCTCGCTGGCCTACGAGTTGAAGGGCAAGGTGACCGCAACCCCGGAGACGAAGAAGCCGCGCGAGTTCGAGATCGATTCGCGCAATTCCCTGAGCCCGGCCCCGGGCCTGGACGGCGTGCTGCGCTGAGCCGGAAGTCGCGCAGCATATTCTGCGGCGCAACATTCCATGAACCATACGCCGTAGTATGCTAAATGGAATGCAGGCGGTTCCGACCGCCTTCCGTTTTCCTATGCCCTGACGGATACGCCGCCGATGACCGCCTACAAAGCCCCGCTGACCGACCTGCGCTTCGCCCTGCACGATGTGCTGGGCGCGGAACGACTGTTCGCCGAACTCGGTTTCGCCGACGCCAACCGCGAGATCGTGGACGCGGTGCTGGACGAGGCCGCGCGCTTCGCCGAAACCGTGCTGGCCCCGTTGAACTCCGTCGGCGACCAGGCCGGCTGCAAGCTGGACAAGGAAACCGGCGAGGTCGCCACCGCGCCCGGCTTCAAGGAAGCCTTCGCCCAGTTCGCCGAGGGCGGCTGGACCGGCCTGACCAACGCGCCGGAGTTCGGCGGCCAGGGCATGCCCGAGACCCTGGGCGTGGCCGTGACCGAGATGGTCAATTCGTCGAACCTGGCCTGGAGCCTGTTCCCGATGCTGTCGCACGGCGCGGTCGAGGCGCTGAAGCTGTACGGCGAGGACTGGCAGAAGGAAGTCTTCCTCAAGCCGCTGGTCGACGGCCGCTGGACCGGCACCATGTGCCTGACCGAGCCGCACGCCGGCACCGACCTGGGCCTGCTGAAGACCCGCGCCGAACCCAACGCCGACGGCAGCTACGCCATCACCGGCACCAAGATCTTCATCACCGCCGGCGAGCACGACTTCGCCCCGAACATCGTCCACCTAGTGCTGGCCAAGCTGCCCGACGCGCCGCCGGGACCGAAGGGCATCTCGCTGTTCGTCACGCCGAAGTTCAAGGTCGGCAAGGACGGCGCGGTCGGCGAGCGCAACGCGCTGCGCTGCGGCGCGCTGGAGCACAAGATGGGCATCCACGGTTCGTCCACCTGCGTGATGAACTTCGACGGCGCGCAGGGCTGGCTGGTCGGCCAGCCGCACAAGGGCCTGCAGGCGATGTTCGTGATGATGAACTCGGCCCGCCTGGGCGTCGGCCTGCAGGGCCTGGCGCAATCGGAACTCGCCTGGCAGGGTGCGCTGGCCTACGCCCGCGAGCGCCTGCAGTCGCGCGCGCCCAAGGGCCCGCTGCTGCCGGACAAGCCGGCCGACCCGATCATCGCCCAGCCGGACGTGCGCCGGATGCTGCTGAACATCAAGTCGCTGGTCGAAGGCGGCCGGCTGATGACCCTGCACGCCTACACTCAACTGGACGCGGCCCACCACGCCGCCGACCCGGCCGAGCGCGAGAAGGCCGAAACCCTGGTCGGCTTCCTGACCCCCATCGTCAAGGCCTGCCTGACCGAATGGGGCGTGCAGAACGCCTACGAAGCGCAGCAGTGCTTCGGCGGCCATGGTTTCATCGTCGAACACGGCATGGAGCAGATCGCGCGCGACGTGCGCATCACCACGCTGTACGAAGGCACCACCGGCATCCAGTCGCAGGACCTGATCGGACGCAAGACCGCGGCGACCCAGGGCGCGGGATTGAAGCTGTTCCTCGGCCTGATCGAGGATTTCGCCAAGCAACACGAAGGCGACGCCGAACTGACCGGGGAATTCATCATTCCGCTGCGCGCCAAGGCGGAAGAATGGGGCAAGCTGACCTCCGACATCCTGCAACGCGCGGCGAAGAACCCGGAAGAGCTCGGCGCGGCCAGCACCGACTACCTGTTCTATTGCGGCTACGTGGTGCTGGCCTACTGGTGGGCGCGCGCCGTCGCCGCGGCCCGGGCCTCGTCGCAGACCGAAGCGTTCAAGCGGGCCAAGCTGGAAACCGCGCGCTTCTACTACGCCCGCGTGCTGCCGCGCACGCTGGCGCACAAGGCCGCGATCGAGGCCGGCGCAGAGCCGCTCATGGCGATGGCGGCGGAGCGGTTCGGGGACTGAGAAGGCAGGCGATCCGCGCCCGGCAAGGCATGGATCGCCTGTCGGGTCGCCGCGACGGCATTTCTCGTCCGCTGGATCCTCGAGGATTCACAAAACGTAAGCATTTGGGTATAACCTGTTTCCCCGATGGAGGCGGACACAGCCCAGCTTCACGATGTCGGCGCCGGGGATTCCCCCTTCCCGGACGGGTTCCCGTCCCTTGTCTCGCCCTTGCATTCCTCGCGCTGCCGCGCCGCGGTGCGGCTGCTGTCGCTCGACGCCAATGGCCGCGTGCTCGACTGGATCAACTGGCAGGACGCGACCTGCCTGTATGCGCGCGGCGCAGTGGCGTGGACCCTGGGCGAGCCCTGCCTGCGCGTGCATGGCGGCACCAACCGCTTCAGCGGCGAGCAGAGCGTCATCGAACTGCACCCCATCGTCGCCTCGCGCGGCCATGCGCGCGCGCAGGCGCTGTCGCCGACGCCGACCCTGACCAATACCGCGCTGTTCGCCCGCGACGCACACCTGTGCCTGTACTGCGGCAACGAATTCAGCCGCCCGCACCTGACCCGCGACCACGTGCTGCCGCTGTCCAAGGGCGGCAAGGACACCTGGGAAAACGTGGTCACCGCGTGCTTCCACTGCAATTCGCGCAAGAGCAACCGCACCCCGCAGCAGGCCAACATGCCGCTGCTGGCGGTGCCGTACCGGCCCAGTTGGATCGAGCACCTGATCCTGTCCAACCGCAACATCCTGGCCGACCAGATGGCGTTCCTGAAGGCGCACCTGCCGAAGCGGTCGAAGCTTTCGGCGTGATGTACGAGCACAAGCCGCCCGCTGCGCGGGCTGGAAGTCGGCGGCTGCGCTGCCCCTAAAGGGTCGGTAAGAGCATGCTTACACTGGCAGCGCGCTGCGGGCGCGCGACTTTTCCCTTTGCGGGCTGCGAAGCGGCCGACCTCCCTTCCGCCCCAAACTTGCCCCTTCCCGCGCACGGGAGGAAAATGTCCAATCGAGCCCGGAAAACGGGCCAGCCGCCGCCAAGATGATCGATTCCGACCGCTATCCGCGCCTTTCCCGCATCGACTCGCCCGCCGACCTGCGCGGTTTCGACGAGGCCGAACTGCCCGCCATCGCCGAGGAACTGCGCGCCTACCTGATCGAATCGGTCGGCAAGAGCGGCGGCCATTTCGGCGCCGGGCTGGGCGTGATCGAACTGACCGTCGCCCTGCACTGGCTGTACGACACACCCGAGGATCGCATCGTCTGGGACGTCGGCCACCAGACCTATCCGCACAAGATCCTCACCGGCCGCCGCGACCGCATCCACACGGTCAAGCAGAAGGACGGGGTGGCGCCGTTCCCGAAGCGCGAGGAAAGCGAGTACGACACCTTCGGCGTCGGCCATTCGTCCACGTCGATTTCCGCCGCGCTGGGCATGGCGATCGCGAACAAACTGGCGGAAGCCGCGCAGGCCGGCAACGAGCGCAAGGCGGATCCAAGAAAGGTCGTTGCGGTGATCGGCGACGGCGCGATGACCGCCGGCATGGCCTACGAGGCACTGAACCACGCCGGCGGCATGGACGAGGAGCCGAACCTGCTGGTGATCCTCAACGACAACCGCATGTCGATTTCCGAGGCGGTCGGCGGCCTGACCAAGATGCTCGGGCGCATGACCGGCAGCCGCACGCTCAACGCGATCCGCGAAGGCGGCAAGAAGCTGCTCGGCGACAAGCGCCGGCCGCCGGCTCGCTTCATGCGCCGCTGGGAAGAGCACTGGAAGGGCATGTTCGTGCCGTCCACGCTGTTCGAGGAAATGGGCTTCCACTACACCGGCCCGATCGACGGCCACGACATCCCCGCCCTGATCGGCGCGCTGAAGACGCTGAAGGGGCTGAAAGGCCCGCAGCTCCTGCACGTCATCACCACCAAGGGCAAGGGCTACGAACTGGCCGAGGACGACCAGATCGGCTACCACGCGGTTGGCCCGTTCGATCCCGAGAAAGGCGTGGTCGGCAAGCCCGGCGCGAAGAAGTCGACGACCTACACGGACGTGTTCGGCGACTGGCTGTGCGACATGGCCGCCGCCGAGCCGAAGCTGCTGGGCATCACCCCGGCGATGCGCGAAGGCTCGGGGCTGGTGCGTTTCAGCCGCGAATACCCGCAGCGCTATTTCGACGTGGCCATCGCCGAGCAGCACGCGGTGACCCTGGCCGCCGGCATGGCCTGCGAAGGCGCCAAGCCCGTGGTCGCGATCTACTCGACCTTCCTGCAGCGCGCCTACGACCAGTTGGTGCACGACGTGGCGATCCAGAAGCTGGACGTGCTGTTCGCGATCGACCGCGGCGGCGTGGTCGGCCCGGATGGCGCGACCCACGCCGGCAACCTCGACCTGAGCTATCTGCGCTGCGTGCCGAACATGGTGGTCATGGCGCCGGCCGACGAGAACGAATGCCGGAAGATGCTTTCGACCGGCTTCCGCCACGAAGGCCCGGCCGCGGTACGCTACCCGCGCGGCGCCGGTCCCGGCGCGGCGATCGAGGCGTCGCTGGATGCCTTGCCGATCGGCAAGGCGGAAATCCGCCAGCATGGTTCGCGCATCGCCCTGCTCGCCTTCGGCTCGACCGTCGCCGCCGCCGAACAGGCCGGCCGCGAACTGGGCCTGACCGTGGTCAACATGCGCTTCGTCAAGCCGCTGGACCGCGCGCTGGTGCTGGACCTGGCGAAGAACCACGAAGGCTTCGTCACCATCGAGGACAACGTGGTCGCCGGCGGCGCCGGTTCCGGCGTGGCCGAACTGCTCAACGACGACGGCCTCGTATTGCCGGTATTGCACCTGGGCCTGCCCGACGCGTTCCAGCACCACGCCAGCCGCGAAGACCTGCTGGCCGAAGCCGGCCTCGACGCCGCCGGCATCCGCGCCTCGGTGCTGGAGCGCTGGCCGGACCTGACGGCCACCCCGCAATCCCGCATTGCCTCGCGGTAGGCAAACCTACTCCGGCGCTTCGACCGCGTAGCCTTCCGCCGCGAACACGGACAGCACGCCGTCCTCGCGCAGCAGGCTCTCGACCGGCAGCAGCGCGAAGGTGGTCGCGTTCTTCTCCAGCGCCGCGCCGGCGACTTCCAGCCAGCGCGCGCGGACGCGATCCTTGATGTCGGTCAGGCCGCGCTTGCGCAGCGCCTCGGTGTCGGTCCATGCCGACCAGCACGATTCGCGCTCGGTCAGCGGCAGCGCGCGCAACGCCCGCAGGTCGCCCACCGCCCAGGCGTTGGCCCTTTCGACCATGCGCGGCAGGTCGTGTTCGACCGTGGCCAGCATGTCATTCATGCAGGCCAGCTCCTGCGCGCCGAGCTGTTCCTTGCGGAAATCGGCGATCGCCGCCTTCGGATCCTCGACCGTGATCTTGAGCGTGGTCGGCGTGTATTTCATCCTGCGCCGTTTCAGCACCTCGTCAATCACCGGCGTGACGACCTTGCCGCCCAGTCCGGCGTGCTTGATCGCGTGCGCGTACAACTCCTGTGCGGCGATGAACGGGCGCTTCTTCTCGATGCCGCCGTCGCGGCCGATGTAGCGCTGCTTTTGCGCATCCCAGCGCGCCCAGGTTTCTGGCGGAAGGATTTCTCGCAGGGTCCTGCCATCGGGATTCTTCGTCGCCTTCATCGCCGACGGCAGCAGCAACAAGCCGCGGAAAACGCCGACGTCGGCATCGACGTCCAGGCCGGGCTGGCCCAGCACCTGGTCGGCGCGTTCCAGCACGCCGCGGACCTCGTCGGCCTGCCATTCGATACCGCCCGGCAGCGGCGCGACCGTGCCCAGGATCCACAGCGCGTGGTCGCCCTTCGACACTTTCCACATCCCCGGCCCCGGCTGCACGCCGCTGACCACGACCGCATCCATGTCGACGGTCGCCGGCGCGGCCTGTTGCGCGCGGCACGGCGCGGAGACGGCAGGGATGGACAACACGCAGAGCAGCGCCAATCGCCACTGTCGCATCGCTTTCCTCCAATCACGGAACGAGGCGACAAGCATAAACCCGCCCCAACCCGAGGTTATGCCCTACCCGACGCTTTTCATTGGACGCATCTCCAAGGCCGGTGTGTATTTGCAACACGCCATGTGCAATCGCTGCATCCGCATGCGACCTCAAGAACTTTCCGGAGCCACTCATGCGACCCACCAAGCGGATGCCGATGCCCATGACGTGCCTGCGGGCGCCGCCATCGCGCCGCCCGGCGAGCCCACCGGCATTTCCCCCTGCGCCGTCCCTTCTTTAGCCACCCTGTACCGCCGAGGAGAGAACCCATGATGCGCCATGTCCGCCGACCGTCCCTGAGATCCACCGCGCTTGCGAGCGCGCTGCTGGCGGCCCTGCCGCTTGGCGCATGGGCGCAATCCACCACCGGCAGCATCTACGGCCAGACCGCCGGCGTGGAGCACGGCAGCATCGTGTTCGAGAGCGACAGCGGCCTGCGCCGCGAAGTCGGCGTCGACGCGAACGGCCGCTACCAGTCGCCGCAATTGCCGCTGGGCACGTACCGGGTGACGCTGCTGAAGGACGGCCAGCAGGTCGAGTCGCGCGAAGGCGTGCAGTTGCGGGTGGGCAGCAGCATCGAGGTGTCCTTCGGCGGCGAAGGCGGCGTGCAGACGCTGGAAAGCGTGCAGGTGTCAGGGGCCCGCGTCGTGCCGATCGACATCACCAGCGTCGATTCGCGCACCGTGATCACCCGCGAGCAATTGCGCAACCTGCCGCTGGGCCGCAGTTCGGAGGCCATCGCGCTGCTGGCGCCGGGCGTCA
Source organism: Pseudoxanthomonas sp. (assembly GCA_047601245.1). GTDB lineage: Bacteria > Pseudomonadota > Gammaproteobacteria > Xanthomonadales > Xanthomonadaceae > Pseudoxanthomonas_A. The sequence goes on along the minus strand of JASGJU010000002.1, from coordinate 116,336 downwards.
TCGGCAACAGCGGCGGTTTCCGCAGCGCCACCGGCAATTCGCTGGTCAGCTTCGGCGGTTCGTCGGCCGCGGAGAACGCCTATTACATCAACGGTTTCAACACCACCGATCCGCTCAAGGGACTCGGAGGCCTGACCCTTCCCTATGGCGCGATCGAACAGCAGGAAATCTACACCGGCGGCTACAGCGCGCAATACGGCCGCTCCGACGGCGGCGTGATCAACGCCGTGGGCCGGCGCGGCAGCAACGATTGGCATTTCGGCGGGCAGGTGATCTGGGAACCGGGCTCGCTGAAGTCCGACGCCGACGACGTGCTCTACACCAACGGCCTGCCGGCCGCGCCGGTGGCCGGCAACCTGTTCCGCCCGGACAGCAGGAATTCGTCGTGGTCGCGCACCGCTTCGGCGTACTTCGGCGGCCCGGTGATCAAGGACACGCTGTTCGTGTTCTTCGCCGCCGAGCAGGAGCAGGCCGAGGGCGTGCAGGTCGGCGACGTGGCCTACGCGACCACCGATTACCCGTACCTGCGCTATACCGAGAAAAGCCCGCGCATGTACGGCAAGATCGACTGGCGCATCACCGATTCGCACCTGCTGGAACTGACCGGCGTATCGAGCAAGTACAAGACCTCCGGCACCGCGTACGACTACGACTATTCCACGATGCGGCGCGACGACTACCTGACCAACGCCGACGACACCGAACAGGGCGGCAAGCTGTTCAGCGCGAAATACACCGGCTACTTCGGCGACAACCTCAGCCTGAGCGTGCTGTACGGACGCATGCACACGCGCAACTACGCCAAGGCCTACGGCGCCGACAACCCACTGCCCTACATCTGGGGACTGGAGGACGCGAATCCCGACCTGCTCGCGGCCAGCGGCTACACCGGCGCGGGCCGGCAGACGGTGGGCTCGGTGTCGGATCCCGACCAGGGCAACCGCACCAACAACTTCCGCGTGGACCTGGGCTACACGCTGGGCAACCACCAGATCACCGTCGGCATCGACAACCAGAACGCCAAGGCGATCAAGATCGGCGACTCCGACTCCGGGCCGGGCTACTCCTGGGAATACGGCCTGTCCGATCCCTTCACGCCGGTCACCGACGGCGTGGACCCGACCGCCGGCCACGCCAACGGCGCCGACGGCTATTACGTGTCGAAGGGGATCTACAGCAGCCTGAACACCGTGCGCTCGACCCAGCGCGCGCAATACATCGAGGACAAGTGGCAGGTCAGCGAACGGCTGCTGCTCTCGCTCGGCCTGCGCAACGACCAGTTCACCAACTACAACAGCGCCGGACAGGCCTACATCCGCCAGACCAGTCCGCAGCTTGCGCCGCGCCTGGGCTTCAGTTGGGACGTGAACGGCGATTCGAGCTTCAAGGTCTACGGCAACGCCGGCCGCTACTACCTCGGCCTTCCGCTGAACCCGTCGATCAACTCGGCCGGCGCGGTCACCCAGATCTTCGAGTACTACACCTACGCCGGCATCGACGGCAACGGCCTGCCCACCGACCTGGAGGCGCTGGGCACGGTGTCGCCGAACAACTACTACGGCCAGTTGCCCGATCCGAAGACCGTCACCGCCAAGGGCATCGATCCCGAATACCAGGACGAATACATTCTCGGTTTCACCCGCAGCATGCTCGACAACGCCTGGGTATACGGGGTCAAGCTCACCCGCCGCGTGCTGCGCAGCGCGATCGACGACTACTGCGATGTGGACCGGGTGATCGGCAAGGCCGAGTCGATGGGCTACGAGATCGATTCGAGCAACAGCTGCTACCTGTTCAACCCCGGCAAGACCAACACCTTCGTGCTGCGCGACATCGACGGCAACTACGTCGACGTGCCGATGACCAGCGAGGAAATGGACTTCGGCCAGCTCAAGCGCAAGTACTACGGCGCCGAATTCACCCTGGAGCACCCGTTCGACGGGCACTGGTACGGCATGGCGTCCTACGTGTTCTCGCGCAGCTACGGCAATAGCGAGGGCCAGTTGCGCTCCGACATCCGCCAGACCTTCAGTTCGACCACGCAGGACTGGGACTATGCCGAGATCATGGAGAACACCAACGGCGTGACCAACAACGACCACAAGCACCAGCTCAAGGCGTTCGGCTACTACCAGATCGCGCCGGAGTGGCAGGTATCCGGTTCGCTGGCGCTGATTTCGGGCGCGCCCAAGGTCTGCCTCGGCTACTACGGCGAGAACCGCACCGACCCGGCCGGCTATGGCGGCATCTACCACTACTGCGACGGACAGCCCTCGCCGCCGGGTTCGCACGGTCGCCTGCCCTGGCTGCGCCAGTTCGACCTCGGCGTGACATGGAAGCCCGGCTTCGGTGATGGCAAACTTGCGTTCAGCGCGAACGTGTTCAACCTGTTCGACGGCAAGAGCGCCACCAACGTCTACGTGCGTGGCGAATCCGCGCCGAACGTGGCCAATCCGCGCTACGGCCAGACGATGGTGGCGCAACAGCCCCGCTACGTACGGTTGAGCGTCACCTACGATTTCTGACGTCCCCTGGTTCGCCGCCAGCCCCCCACTACGGAAAGCAACGATTCATGGCCACATCGCAAGGAATCCCCTCCACCGCCGCCCCGCAGAACTGGGGACCGCCCTATCTGCTCTACCTCGGCAACGCGCCGGACGACCTGGCGGCCAAGACCGCGCGCGGGCTGGCGTACTGGCGGCCGGAATGGTGCGTGGGCCAGTTCCGCGGCAGCGAATGCCGCACCACCATCGGCATTGCGGACATGGACTTCGAACAGGCGGTCGCGGCCGGCGCCAATACGATGATCGTCGGCGTGGCCAACGCCGGCGGGGTGATGGGCGAGGAAACCGTCGCCCACGTGGTGCAGGCGCTGCGGGCCGGCATGAACGTGGCTTCCGGCCTGCACGAGCGGCTGACCTCGCATCCGCAGATCGTCGCCGCCGCGCGGGAATACGGCCGCACGCTGTTCGACGCCCGCGAACCCCCGGCCACGCCGGTCGGCAAGGGCCTGCCGCGTCCGGGCAAGCGCCTGCTCACCGTCGGCACCGACTGCTCGGTCGGCAAGATGTACGCCACGCTGGCGATCGAGAAGGAACTGCGCGCGCGCGGCGTGCCGGCCAACTTCCGCGCCACCGGCCAGACCGGCATCTTCATCGCCGGGCGCGGCATCCCGCTGGACGCGGTGGTCGCCGACTTCATTTCCGGCGGCGTCGAATGGCTGACCCCGGGCCGCGACGACGACGGCTGGGATCTGATCGAAGGCCAGGGCTCGCTGTTCCATGCCTCGTTCGCCGGCGTCTCGCTGGGCCTGCTGCACGGCGCCAGTCCCGACGCGCTGGTGCTGTGCCACGAGCCGGGACGCGCGCACATGCGCGGCCTGCCGCATTACCCGCTGCCCGACCTGGCGCGCTGCCTGCAGAAGAACCTGGAAGACGCGCGCCTGACCAGCCCGGACGTCGTCGCCGTCGGCGTGGCGGCGAATACCGCCACGATGAGCGCGGACGAAGCCGAGCGCGCATGCAGGCAGATCGAGGACCAGCTCGGCCTGCCCTGCCAAGATCCGGTGCGCGACGGCGTGGCCCGCATCGTCGACAGGCTGCAGCAATGCTTCGGCAACTGAGCCTGCAGGCGGTGAGCTGGCCGCTGGAGCGGCCGTTCCGCATCTCCCGCGGGGTCAAGACCGCCGCCGAGGTGGTGCAAGTCGAGATTCGCCAGAACGGCGTGCGCGGTCGCGGCGAAGCGGTGCCTTACGCGCGCTACGGCGAAACCATCGATTCGGTGCTGGAACAGTTGCAGGGCGTGCAGCAGGCATTCGCCGACGGCCAGCCGCATACATCGCTGGACGAGCTGCTGCCCGCCGGCGCGGCGCGCAATGCGCTGGACTGCGCCTTGTGGGATCTGGAAGCGCGCCTGTCCGGCGTCCCGGTGCACGCCAGGCTCGGCGAGGCCGCGCTGGCGCCGATGGTCAGCGCGGTCACGATCAGCCTGGATGCGCCCGAGCGCATGGGCACGGCCGCGCGCGCGGTCGCGAACGCGCCGCTGATCAAGATCAAGGTCAACGCCGACGACGCCGAAACCCGCATCCGCGCGGTGCGCGCCGCCGCGCCGGACGCGCGCCTGATCGTCGATCCGAACGAAAGCTGGAACCTCGACCTGTTGCGCGCGATCCAGCCGGTGCTGCGCGAGACCCGCATCGCGCTGGTCGAGCAGCCGTTGCCGGCCGACGCCGACGCCGATCTGGCCGGCTTCGGCGGCGAATGCCCCGTCTGCGCCGACGAGTCCTGCCATACCAGCGCCGACCTCGACGCGGTCGCCAGCCGCTACCAGGTGGTCAACATCAAGCTCGACAAGACCGGCGGCCTGAGCGAAGCGCTGCGGCTGCTGCAGGCCGCGCGCGAACGCAGGCTCGGAGTGATGGTCGGCTGCATGATCGCCTCGTCGCTCGGCATCGCGCCGGCGCTGCACGTGGCCCGGCACGCCGACTTCGTCGACCTGGACGGCCCGTGGTGGCTGCGCGACGACTACCCGAACGGCGTGCGGATCCACGACGGCATGCTGTCGCCGCCGCCTGCCGGCTTCTGGGGGGACGCGGCGTGACCCTGCAACTGGACGCGGTGCAGACGCTGGCGATGGGCGCGGTCAGCCTGTTCGTCGGCCACCTCGCCTGCCGCCGCATACCGTTGCTGGCGCGCTACAACATCCCGGCCCCGGTGGTCGGCGGCCTGCTGGTGGCGCTGTGCGCGCTGGCCGGGCACGCGCGCGGCGCGGAACTGTTCCGCTTCGACACCAGCCTGCAATCGCCGCTGATGATCGGCTTCTTCACCACCATCGGCTTCAACGCCAGCCTGTCGCTGCTGCGCGTCAGCGGCCGCCAGGTGGCGCTGATGCTGTTGCTGGCGACGCTGTTCGCGATCGCGCAGAACCTGGTCGGCATCGCGATCGCGACGGGATTCGGTCTGCATCCGCTGTTCGGCGTGCTGGCCGGATCGACCACGCTGACCGGCGGCCCGGCCACCGGCCTGGCGTTCGCGCCGCTGTTCGAGCAGGCCGGCGTGCAAGGCGCGCACAGCGTGGCGATGGCGGCGGCGATGGCCGGCATCGTCTGCGGCGGGCTGGTCGGCGGCCCGGCGGCCACCTGGATCATTTCCCGGCGCGGGCTGCGGGGCCGGGGCAAGGACATCGCGATACCGCAGAATCCCGATGCCGATCTTTCCGGCGACATCGGCGTATTGCCCGGCGGCGATGACGACGCCCAGGTGCGCGTCCTGCTCACGGCGCTGGGGCTGATCCTGGTGGCGATGTGGATCGGCGGCTGGATCAGCGGCGGCTTCGAGCGGCTCGGCATCACCCTGCCCGCCTACATCGGCGCGATGCTGGTCGGCGCGATCATGCGCAACCTCGACGACGCCACCGGCTGGCTGCGCCTGCCGCTGCACCTGCTGGAGGTGCTGGGCAACGTCGCGCTGTCGCTGTTCCTGGCGGTGGCGCTGATGAACCTGCGGCTATGGGAACTGTCCGGCCTGGCGCTGCCATTGCTGGTGCTGCTGGCGGTGCAGATCGCCGTCGCCGCGCTGTCCTGCTGGCTGGTGTTCGGCCTGATGGGCCGCGACTACGACGCCGCGGTGATGGGCGGCGGTTTCATCGGCTTCATCCTCGGCACCACCGCCAATGCGATGGCGGTGATGCGCACCCTGGTCGAACGCTACGGCGCCGCGCCGCGCGCCTACCTGGTGGTGCCGCTGGTCGGCGCGTTCTTCATCGACTTCACCAACGCGATGGTGATCACCGGGTTCGTCAACCTGCTGAAGTGACGGGCGCGCCGACGCCGGCAGGGCGTCAGTTCCGCATTTCCTTGACCAGCGCCGTCAACAGCTTGAGGAAACGTTCGGCCACGGCGGACGGCGGACGATCCTCAAGATGGACGCACTGCACCTTGAAGCGCAAGGGCGGCGAAAACGGCCGGAACGTGGTTTCCGCGTCCGTGTTGGCGCGGGCGGTGAATTCATCGACCACCGACGACCCGGCGCCGCAGCGCGTCAACGCCGCCGCGATGTAGAAGGTCTGGTTGGACACCACTTCGTTGACGACCACGCCCTGGCGTTGCAGTTCCCGGTTGAAGATGTCGCCCAGCGGGCCGCCCGCGCTCAGCCCCACCATGTCTTTTCCGTGCAGGTCGCGCAGACGGATGGCCTCGGGGGGATCGGGCAGTTCCTGCCGACGGAACAGCAGCATCAGTTGGGCGTTATCGAGATCGCGGCGCTTCAGGCGCGGATGCGACGGCGCGTCGTAGGCCAGGGCGAAATCCGCCGTGCGTTCGTACAGGGCTTCGAACAGGCCATCGTAGTGCAGCGTGTGGACTTCGAAAGTGACGTCGGGATGGCGGGCGCGGAAGCGGGCGATCGCCGACGGCACCAAGTGCAGCCCCAGCGACGGCACCACCGCCAGGCGGATGTGGCTGCCGGCCTGGTTGCGCAGCTTGCCGACCGCCTTGCGCAACGAATTCAGGCGATCGAAGACCTCGGACACCTCCACGAACAAGGCATGCGCCTCGTCGGTGGCGACCAGGCGCCCGCGCACCAGCCGGAACAGTTCCATGCCCAATTGCTGCTGGGTATGGTGCAAGACCTTGCTGACCGAAGGCTGGGACACGTACAGGGCCCGTGCAGCGGCGCTGATCGAGCCGGTGGTGTAGACAGCGTGGAAGACTTCGATCTGGCGAAAGCGCATCGGGATGCCCCTAAGGCGTGCGGTGTAATTCCGCGTACATTATCCCCGCGTTTTCGCCATTGCGGAGCAAGACGCGGAGGGAAGTCACCCGCCCGGGGAATCGCCCTCGTTGCGCAGGTTACGACGGGAGTCGGCGATCATCTCCAGCATCGACTGGCGGGCCAGTTCGGGCTGCTGGGTCGCGATCGCCTCGTACACCCGCCGGTGGCGAGGCAACGAATACTTGAAGTCCGCGTCGGCCTTGCGCGCGGAAAGCAGCAGGTAGCTGCCCAGCGCCGTTTCGATCACGCTGAACAAGGGGCGCAGCAAGGCATTGGCCGTGGCGTCCAGCACGGCGTGATGGAACTGCAGGTCGGCGGCGGCCCAGGCTTCCATGTCGTCCGCGGCGGCCATGGCCTCGTAGGCTTCGCGGATGCGGTCGAGTTGATCGGCGCTGCGCCGTCGCGCGGCAAGCGCAGCGGCGGCCGGCTCGATCAGCTCGCGCATTTCCGCGAGTTGGTCGACGAACTCCAGGTCCGGCAACGCCGCGCCGTGCCATGAGAGCACATCGGGATCAAGCAGATTCCAGTGCTCCGGGTCGCGAACCCGGGTTCCGGTCTTCTGCCGGGTTTCGATCAAGCCCTTCGAACCCAGCACGCGCAGCGATTCCCGCAGCGCGGTACGGCTGACGTTCAACTGCTTGGCGATCAGTTCCTCGCGCGGCAACACTTCGCCCGGCTTGTACTGGCCGGCCACGATCTGCCGGCCCAGCTCGTGCACGATCTGCCCATGCAGGGTGCGACTGGAGGTGAGCTTCATGTCCTGCCCCGCGGCGGGCTATGCCGGATTCCCATGTTCCCAGTATAGCCGCGCGATCGCGGGGCCCCGGATGTCCGCTCCCCTCGCCGCGCGAGGGAGCGGCGACACGACTCGAGTCACCTCATCGCAGTTCCGCGTCGGCCCATGCCACGACCGGGGGCAGCCGCGCTTTCTCCCGATCGGCGGCCACCGCCACCAGTTCGAGCACATCGACGTCCGTCACCGGCACGTCGATGCGGACCGGCCGGTCGCCGCGGCTCAGCGGCGCGCTTTCGTACAGCGGCTTGCCGTCGCCATACACCTTGAACGTCACCTTGTCGGCCGGCGCGTCCGCACTGTCGTCCACGCCGGCCATGACGGAAAAGCGGGCGAACTGCCGGCCGGTCAGCACTTCCAGCCTCGAATTGGCGTGCGCGCCGATCCCGTATTCGTAGGACGTGCCTGCGATCTGCAGGCGCTTGCCATACGGCGTCGCGTCGGCGCGCGGCGTGCCCGACACCTCCGCCGGCTTGGCACTGTAGATAGGGAGGCCATCCACCGCGACGTGGATGCGACCCGTCATGTCGCCCAGGCTGGTGGCCGTGCCCGATGCGGGCGTGCCGGCGACCTTCAGCATCACCGAGCCGTGCGGCTCCAGCGCGAACTTGAGCGAGCCCGCGTCCAGCGGCACGTCGCGGGCCTGCCACAGGTCGCGCGCATGGATCGGCACGTCCGCGCTGAGTTTCATCTGCTTGGCGCCGACGACGGCCTCGACCGGCTCGTCGCCACGATTCAGCAGCAGCACCGCGCGTTCGCCGCGCGTCGCCAGCGGCTTGACCAATACCTGCACCCGGCCGTCGTCCGCCACCAGGTGGCCCTGGTTGCCCGCGGCGTCCTGGTCCACCGCGATGACTTCCTGGTTCGAGAGCAACTCGATCAGCGACGCCGGCGCGTGGTTCAGGTCGAATCCCATCAGCAGCGGCGCGGCCACCATCGCCCACAGCGAGAAGTGGGTGCGCGCCTCGACGAGATGGTCGGCGTCGAATTCGCCCAGGCCGACGGCCAGCATGTCAGGATCGTTCCAGCGGCCCGGCCCCGCATAAAGCTCGCGGCGCGATACGGAATCGAAGTTGCGGATCATGCTTTCCCAAGTCGGTTCGATGTCCTCGCTGGTCCGCCACAGGTTGCCGTGGCGACCGCCCCAGTCGCGTACGCCGGCCTCGCCCCAGGGACAGATGGAAAACACGAAGTCGTCGTCCGGGTTCAACTCCGAGAGCAACCGGCCGACACGGGCGTACATCGTCTCCACCTTTTCCGCGTCGGTCCGCACGGCGTCGCCGCGCACGATCAGCGGCCGGGATTCGCGGTATTGGCCCGCGGCGACCGAAGCCCGGTCGCGCCCGAAATCGGCCAGGCCGCAGGCGTCGACCTTCACGTAATCGAAGCCCCACTCCTGGAACACGGTCTTGAGATCGCCGTATTCGAAACCGGCAAGGCCGATCTCCCTTTCGGCCAGGGCGCCCGTCGGCAGGTTCGGGCTTCCCGGATCGTGCGCCTGCGAGCAGGCGTTGTAGCCCACGTCGGTGTAGATGCCGGCCTTGAAGCCCATCGCGTGCAAGCGGTCGGTCCAGCGCCTGAAGCTGGGCGGGCCCGCCTCGGTCTTCGCCATGGGGAACATCGAGGCTGCCTGATCTCGATGCCGCCGTCGATGCGGCGGTTCAGCCACCAGCCGTCGTCGATGTTGATGTAGCGATAGCCCGCCGCCTGCAGCCCTTGCCGCTTGATCGTTTCGGCGACGGACAGGATTTTCTCCTGGGTCACCTCGGTGCGGAACGCGTTCCACGGATTCCAGCCCATCGGCGGCGTGGCCGCCGCGCCATGGCCGTACACGCTAAAGCGGCCCGAAGGCTGCAAGTCGTCGCGCGGCGCGGAAGCGGCTGCGCAGGCCAGCGGAGCGAGCGCCAGAACGGTTGCAAGCAGAGTCTTCATTTTCCCTTTCCCGTCACCAGAACAATGTGTAAAGCGCGGCCAGAACGGCGATCACCGCGACGGCGCCGACGTTGAACTCGGCGCTGGTGCGGTAGTCCACGTCGCGGGTCTGGATGATGTCTTTCTCCGGCGCGGGCGCCGTGATCAGCGAAACGGACACCGCCAGCGCCAGCGCCAGCAGGAACACCAGCCCCACCCGGTCGATGAAGGGCAGCGAGGGCCACGCCAGCTTCAGCGCGATGGACAATGCGAACGACCCGATCGCCGCGGCCAGCGCGCCGGCTTCGTTGGCCCGCTTCCAGAACAGGCCCAGCACGAAGATCACCACGATGCCCGGAGTGAAGAATCCGGTGTATTCCTGGATGTACTGGAAGGCCTGGTCGAAACTGCCCAGCAACGGCCTGGCCGCGAGAACGCCCAGCACCACCGTCGCGACGGCGGCCGCGCGGCCCGTGCGGACCAACGCGGCCTCGTCGCGCGGGCGCTTGCCCTTGGCATAGAAGTCCAACGTGAAGATGGTCGCCACCGAATTGATCTTCGAAGCCAGCGACGCCACGATGGCCGCCACCAGCGCGGCGAACACCAGGCCCAGAATCCCGGTCGGCAGCAGGCGCATCATCGCGGGATAGGCCTGGTCGGGCTTGTCCAGGTTCGGGGCGATCATCACCGCGGCGATGCCGGGCAGCACCACGATCACCGGCATCAGCAGCTTGAGGAACGCGGCGAACATCACGCCTTTCTGCGCCTCGCGGATGTCCTTCGCCGCGAGCGCGCGCTGGATGATGTACTGATTGAAACCCCAGTAGCTAATGTTCATGATCCACAGGCCGCCGACGAGCACGCTGATGCCCGGTAGCTGCCCTTGTAGAACGGGTTGTCCCTGCCGAGGATCATCTCGAAGTGGTCCGGATGCGATCGCCACAGCCGCTCGAAGCCGGCCGCGATTCCCTCACCCTCGCCCAGATGGTCGAGGGTGAGGCCGGCGACCAGCAGGCCGCCCAGCACCAGCAGCGACACCTGCACGATGTCGGTCAGCGCCACCGCTTTCAGTCCGCCGTAAAGCTGGTACACCAGCGCGAACACGCCGATGAGCGCCACCGCCAGCATCTGGTCCATCCCGGTCATCTGGCTCACCGCGATGGCCCCCAGCCACAGGATCGAGGTGACGTTGACAAATACGTACAGCCCCAGCCAGAACACGGCCATCAGCGTGCGTATGCGCGTGCCGTACCGTTGTTCGAGGAACTGCGGCATCGTGTAGATGCCGTTGCGGAGGAATACCGGCAGGAACCATTTCCCGACGATCAGCAAGGTGGCCGCGGCCATCCACTCGTACGACGCGATGGCAAGGCCGATGGCGTAGCCCGATCCGGACATGCCGATGATCTGCTCGGCCGATATGTTGGCCGCGATCAGCGAGGCGCCCACCGCCCACCAGGGCAGCGACTTTCCGGCCAGGAAATAGTCCTTCGCGTCCTTTTGGTGTCCCGCTTTCTCCCGCGACACCCACTGGGCCAGCGCGAACACGCCGGCCAGGTACGCCAGCACGATGGTCACATCAAGTCCGGACAGGTGCATGCCTCGAGTTCTCCTCAGGTGCGTCGGCGCGCGCCGACGAGGGATGAAGTACCGACCGGGATCGTCATGGGCCGGCGCCGCGGGAACGCACGGGCGCGAGTCCGCGCAGCCCGGCCAGCAGGTGCATGCCCTTCGCGGCTGCGTCCTCGTGGTGGTGCGTCGCGGTCAATCCGCGCAGGCGGAGCGCTTCGAGATAGGGTGCGGCGAGGCCGTCGGCCGATACGACGTGCACGTGGCGGACGTCGTCGGGCACGGCGCGCAACTCGTGGCCGATGAGCAGGCCGGAGAGATAACCCGGAACCTGCCGCGGCCCGAACTGATCGAACAACGCCCGGCTGCGCACGGTGAACAGTTGCTGCAACAGCCCGGCCGGACGCGCCGCCATCGCCACGCCTTCGGCGAAGGCATGGGCGTCGAGCGGACCGTCTTCCATCAGCCTGCCGAGCAGGCTGTGGTTCCGGAGCAGGTCGAACAGCTCGCCGGTCATCAGCGTGCTGAAACCGTCGATGCGCCCGTCGACCAGGCGCACGTGCTTGCTGTGCGTGCCCGGCAAGCACACGTAATGCGCGCCTTCACCCAGTTGCGCCAGCAGCCCGCAGACCTGGGTTTCCTCGCCGCGCATCACGTCGGGCACGCGATCCCGGTCGAAGGCGCTGAGCCCCGGCACCAGCCATATTTCCCGACCCGGCAAAGTCCCCGCCGGCATCGGCTGCAGATGGGCGGCAATCCGCGCTGCATCCACAGGGCATTCCACGTAGCCGACTTCCTTCCATCCCTGGCGGCTGCCCACCATGCCGGACATGATCACGAGCCCGTCGTCCCAGCCCTCGACGATGCCGGCCAGCACCGCGCCGAAGCAGCCCTGCGACTTCATCGCGCCCTGGTCGGATCGCCGCGATTCCAGCACGACGCCCGCCGCGTCCAGGCGGAACGCGCGCAAGCTGGAGGTTCCCCAGTCGACGGCGATCATGCGTCCGCGAACCTGGGTTCGACCAGTCCGCGCGCACCTTCCACCCGCGCGGCGAACACGCCGCCGGCGGAGGGCTGCGCAAGCAGTTGGGACTCGTCGAGGCCGGTCCTGGCCGTGGCGATGAACATGACATCGAGGCCGTCGCCCGCGAACGTCGGGCAGGTCGGCTGCGACACCGGCAGCGGCAGCACCCGTTCGACCTTGCCCGACGGCGAATGGCAGGCGAGCCGCGCCGCGCCCCACTGCGCGCTCCATACGTTGCCGGCCGCATCCACGACGGCGCCATCGGGTTCGCCCGGTTCTTCGACATCGGCGAACACGCGGGGCGACGAGACGCTAGCCGTGGCGGCGGCGTAGCGAACGCGCATGATCCGCCGCTGCAGCGAGTCGCAGTAGTACATGCCCGCGCCGTCGGCCTCGAAACAGATGCCGTTGGCGATCGCCACGGCGTCCAGTTCGAGCCGGCGCAGCCCGTGGCGCGCCGAGTACTGGTAGAAGCGCCCGGTACGCGCCCGCGCGGGGTCTTCGTTCAACGTCCCGAACACGAAGTTGCCGCTGCGGTCGGCGCGGCCGTCGTTGATGCGCATCGCCGCCTCTACGGGCACGCGGCAGATCCGTTCGCACGGCAGCGCGGCGCCTGCGGCATGGCGTTCCGGATCGGCCAGGAACAGCCCGTCCTCCATGCCGAGCAGCAGGCGGCCCGATTCGCACAGCGCCAGCGAACCCACCCGTCCCGGCGTGCTCCACCACTGGCCGGAGGCGTCGCCCGTGCGGTGCCGCCAGATGCGTCGCGATTCGATGTCGGTCCACCACAGCGCGCGTTCGTGCGAGCACCACACGATGCTCTCGCCCAGCGCGCAGCGGACATCGAACGCGAGCGCGGCTGGCGGGGCGTTCGACGCATCGGCTCGGCTCACCATTCGGCCACGCTTCCGTCCTGGTGGCGCCACAGCGGATTGCGCCAGTCGTGCGCGGCGGCGGCTCGCTCGACCACCGCGTCTTCGTCGATCTCCACTCCCAGTCCCGGCAGGGTGAACGGCGCCGCCGAGCCCTCGTGCAGCGCGAAGGCGTCCTTGTTCTTCACGTAGTCCAGCAATTCGCCGTCCGAGTTGTAATGGATGCCGATGCTCTGTTCCTGCAGCACCGCGTTCCAACTGGCGAAGTCGACGTGCAGGCAGGCCGCCAGCGCGACCGGGCCCAGCGGACAGTGCGGGGCGAGCGCGACGTCGTAGGCTTCGGCCATCGCGCCGATCTTCATGCATTCGGTGATGCCGCCGGCATGGGACAGGTCCGGCTGCACGATCGCGATGCCGCCCGCCTCGAACACGCGCTTGAACTCGAAGCGCGAGTACATGCGCTCGCCCGCGGCCAACGGAATGGCCGTCTGCGCCGCCAGCCGCGGATAGTATTCGGCCTGTTCGGCCAGCACCGGTTCTTCGATGAACAGCGGCCGGTACGGCTCCAGTTCCCTGATCAGGGTTTTGGCCACGGGCCAGCCCACGCGCCCGTGGAAGTCCAGGCCGAACTCGATGCGCTGGCCGAAGGCTTCGCGGATCTCCGCGACCTTGGCCACGGCCGCGTCGACGGTCCGGCCGGGCGCAAGCAGGGGCATCTCCCCGCAGACGTTGAGCTTGAACGTGTCGTGGCCCAACGCCATGCGTGCGCGGATCTGCGCGATGATGTCGGCGGGGCGATCGCCGCCGACCCAGCAATAGGTCTTCATGCGGTCGCGCACCAGCCCGCCGAGCAACTGGTACACGGGCACGCCCAATGCCTTGCCCTTGATGTCCCACAGCGCCTGGTCGATTCCGGCCAGCGCGCTCATGAACACCGGGCCGCCGCGGTAGAAGCCGCCGCGGTACAGCGCCTGCCAATGGTCGTTGATGCGCGCCGGATCCTTGCCGACCAGGTGTTCGCCGATCTCGTGGACCGCCGCCTCCACCGTGCACGCGCGGCCTTCGACCACGGGCTCGCCCCAGCCGGCCACGCCCTCGTCGGTCTCGATCTTCAGGAACATCCAGCGCGGGGCCACGCGGTAGGTCGTCAGGCGGGTGATCTTCAAGGTGCGGCACTCCGGAATGCGTGGATGAATTCGGCCGCCTTGCGCGCCGTGGTCGCGGCGTCCTGGCCCGGACGGTACAGCTCCCCGCCCAGTCCCGCGCCCGCGCAGCCGGCCCGCAGGAACGCGGCGAGGTTGTCGGCGCGGATGCCGCCCACCGCGTAGACCGGCACTTGCGGCGGCAGCACCGCTTTCAGCGCACGCACGTAATCGGGCCCGAAGTGCGAAGCGGGGAACAGCTTCAGCCGCTGTGCGCCGGCCGCGATCGCGGCGAAGGCCTCGCTTGCGGTGGAAAAGCCCGCGGCGATGTCCAGGCCGAGTTTCCGGCCGTGCGCGATCACCGCCGCGTCGGTGTTGGGCGTCACCATCAGGCGCGCGCCGGTCGCCGCCAGACGATCGACGTCCGCGACCTGCAGCACCGTGCCTGCGCCCACTTCGGCCGCGGCCCCGGCTTCCTCCAGCGCCAGGCGGACGCTGGCGGACCAGTCCGGGGAATTGGTCGGAATTTCGATCTGCGTGATGCCCGCCGCAATCAGCGCGCGCACATGCGCGCGCAGGTCCGCGGGAGTGATCCCGCGCAGGATCGCGATCAGGGGCAAGGAAGTGTCCGGCTGCATGGCGCTTCAGTAGTAAACCTGGGTTCGGCCGCCGTCGATCAGCACGTCGGTCGCGTTGATGAAGCGGGCTTCGTCGCTGGCCAGGAAAAGCGCGGTTTCCGCGACTTCCGACGGTAGCCCGATCCGCTTGGGCGGCAACAGTTCTTCCTGCGCCCGCCGGGCTTGCGCCGGATCCGGCTGCGCGTCGAACCAGCGTTCGATGCGGTCCACCAGGATCAATCCGGGCGAGATGGAATTGAAGCGGACGCCGCGGGACGCATACTCGATCCCAAGCGCCTTGGTCATCCCGATCAGGGCATGCTTGGCGACGTTGTACGGGAACGCGCCCTCGATGATGCGGTGGCCATGGACCGAAGCGATGTTGACGACGGAACCCGCGCCCCGGTCCAGCATGTGCGGCAGCACCGCGCGCGCGAAATTCCAGTGCCCGCCGAGGTTGACGTCGAGGTTCCGCCGCCAGGTTTCGGGCGAGGTTTCCAGCGGCGGCGAGAAAACGTCCACGCCCGCGTTGCTGACCAGCACGTCGATCCTGCCGAATGCTTTATGCACCCGCTCAACGAAACCGGCCACGGCGTCCGCGTCGGCAACGTCGCCTTGCCCGAAGAAATCGCAGGCGGCCGTTCCCGCCGGCGGGGCGCCGAGATCGTAGCCGGCGACCGTCGCCCCGTGCGCCCGGAACAGTTCCGCGATCGCCCGACCGATGCCATTGGCCGCGCCGGTGACGATCGCCACCTTCCCATCAAGTCGTGCAGCCGGATTCGCGCCTGCTGTCATTGCATGCTTCCTCTGTCGCCTTGCTCCGGATGCGGTCCGCGACCGGGCTCCGAACCTGCCGCCGCGCCGGAGAAACGATACCCGATGCGGTTCCGGTAGATCTGGCCGGCCTCGACGCGGATCGACGGGAACTCCGGGCGGTTCGCCGCATCCGGGAAAGCCTGTGGCTCGAGGCAGAGGCCTGCGCGCGCGCGATAACGCTTCGCCGACTTCCCGGTCACGCTGCCATCAAGGAAATTGCCGGAATAGAACTGCAATCCGGGCTGGTCCGTGAACACTTCGAGCACGCGCCCCGAGCCGGGTTCGCTCAGTCTCGCGGCGAGACGCACACCAGCGGCCGTATCCTCGTCCAGGATCCAGTAATGATCGTAGCCGCCTGCTGCCCGCAGCTGCGGATCGGCCGAATCGCGCAGTCCGTCCGCAATCCGTCTGGGAGTGCGGAAATCGAAAGCGCTTGCATCCACCCTGCGGATCTCCCCGGTGGGAAGCAGCGCCTCGTCGAGCACCGCGAACCTGGAAGCGAACAGGGTCAGCTCGTGGCCATCCACGGCGCCGGCGCCTTCGCCGGCAAGATTCCAGAACGGATGATGGGTCAGGTTCACCACCGTGGGCCGGTCGCATACCGCGGAATATTCCACCCATAGTTCGTCGGCATCGTCCAGCCGGTACTCCACCTCGACCGACAGCCTGCCCGGAAAGCCCTGATCCCCATCGTCGCTGATCAGTTGCAGCCGTGCCCGCTGCGCGTCCACCGCGAGCCATCGCCAGACCCTCGTGTCGAATCCATGCGGGCCGCCGTGCAGGCAGGCGCCGGATTCGTTGGCGTCCAGCACGACCTCGCTCGCGTCCAGCGCGAAACGCGCCCGCGAAATGCGGCCGGCGACACGGCCGACACTGACGCCGAAGTAGTCCCTGCGGGCAACGCGGGCGCCGATGCCGGCATACCCCAACACCACGTCGGCCCGCCTGCCGTTGCGATCCGGCGCCCACATTGCGGACAGGGCTGCGCCCAGATTGGTCACTTCCGCGCACAATCCGTGCCGGTTGCGCAGCATCACGGCATCGATGCCCGCGTCGCCGATATCGGGCCGCGCACGCGGGAATTCCGCACGGGCGCGCGCGTCGGACGGATTCTTGCCGGGAAGTTCGGTCACGTCGGCAGGTCGCGGATGGAATCGAGCACGCAGGTCCAATTTGTCATGTTCTGGCGGAAGCGCAACATGGGCAACCGGTTCCCCCTAGAACCGGAAGCTCAAGCCCAGGTTGAGCGTGCGCCCGTAACGGTAGTAGCCCTGCGACAGCAGCGGATTGCCGTTGATGCTGTAGGTCTGCGCCTTGTCCAGCAGGTTCTGCCCTTCCAGCGACAGGCTGAGGCGGTCGTTGACCTTGTAGGAAACGTGCGCGGTCAACCAGGTGAACGCATCCGACTGCTCGTTGTAGCCCACGCCCAGCACGTTGACGGCGGTGACGAAACCATCGGTACGATCGGCGGTGGCGCCGACCGACCACGGTCCCTTCTCGTACATAACGCCGAGCGAATAGACCGACGGCGCGATGCCTTCCAGCGGACGCTCCTCGCCGTCGACGAAACTCTTCGACCAGTTGCGCGTGTACTGCGCACGGAAACCTAGGCCGTTCTCCCAGAAGTGCTGCAGGCCGGCCTCGATGCCATGCACCTTGGCGTAGTCGCCGTTGATGGGACGCGTGACGTTGAACAGCGTCGGACCGGTGGTGACCGGGTTGCCGTCGGTGTCGAGGATCGGACCGACGCCGATATCCTGGCCCGGCTCCCAACTGGTGGTGATCTGGTTCTCGATCCGCTTGTAGAACACGGCGACGTTGAAGATCGAGTTCTCGCTGAAATACCACTCCAGCGAGGCGTCGGCCTGCTTGGCGCTGTACGGCTTCAGGTCGACGTTGCCGCCATAGACCTGGGTGAACTCGCCCCACGTCACGCTGGCGGTGCTGCTGCTCGGCGCCAGCTTGTTGACCGGCGGGCGCGCCATGGTCTTGGCCGCGCCCAGGCGCAGTTGCAGGTCGTCGGTGAAGCGCCACGTGAAGTTGCCGGACGGCAGCACGTAGGTGTAGTCGCCATCCTGGCGTATCGGGGTCGGTTCGGCGTAGTTGGCGATGTAGTTGAATGCGCCGAACTGGGTGATGTTGAGGATTCTGGCTTCCCACGCCTGCGCCGTCGTCTTCGTCTTCACCAGGCGAACGCCGATGTCGCCGCTCCAGCGCTCTCCGGAGAAATCGGCCTGCACGTAGGCGGTGCGGGTGTCTTCGCTGACGCGGTAGCTTTCCAGCGGATTCCAAGCCGGCGCCGCGTTGGCGTAGTCGTAGACGCCGCCGTCCGGCCGCGGGGTGCCGTTGTAGGCTTCCAGCGCCCGCAGGTAGGCCGGCACGTCGAAGGCCAGGAAGGTGCGCGGGAAGTTCGCGCCCACGCCGCTCATGAAATTGGGCAGGGCGAACGAGTGCGAGATGACGTCCCCGCCCAGGTCTCCGACATTGATCGCGTTTTCGCCGGAGTAGTAATTGGCGCCGCCGCTGAGCGTGTTGTTGATCAGGTCGCGCGACTTCTTGCGGTCGGTGGCGGTGATGCCGAAATGCAGGTTGTCCAGCCCGGACCGTCCGACGAACCATTTGCCGGCCACGGCGCCGCCGGTGATCTTGTCGACGATGTTGTCGCCGCGCAGTTCCATGTAATGCGTGTTGAAATCGGAGGCGCCGAACTGCCCGTCCTCCAGGCCGCCCGCCCATTCGCGGCCGTCATCGAAAAGGGTCGTGACGTTCGGCACGGCCGCGCCGCCCAGCTCGATGCGGGTCACGTTGGGCTGGTTCATGCGCAATACGACATAGGTATCCTGCCCGCCGGAATAGCGCTTGGAGGTGGATCGATAGACGTCGCCGGTCAGCGTGAGGTCGTCGCTGGCCTTCCATTCGGCGTTGGCGCCGTAGAGGTCGGTGTCGACCACGCGATGCTCGGTCACGTTGAGCAGTTCCGGGTTGAGCCGCATCTCCGGGTCCGGGTTGTCCATCGTGAAGCCGGTGACGATGCCGTTCTGCACGGCGATGTCGGACCAGCGCCCGGGCGCGAACAACGGGTAGTACGACTGCTGGTAGCCGACCTGCGGCGAGTCCAGTCGCGTCTTCAGGCCATCCACCGTCAACTTGAAACGGTCGCTGGGCCGCCACTCGACCTTGCCCGAAAAGGCGCGGCGTTTCTTCTCTTCCAGAATCGAGCCGACCCGGAACTGGCCGGGGCCGATGAGTCCGTACTCGTCCTCGTCCAGCTCGCCGTTGCCGTTGGGATCGATGTTGCCGCCCCAGGCGTTGCCCCACAGCCAGCTCTCGTCGTTCGGATCCGGATTGCGGGTCCAGCCGCCGTCGTTGCCGGCGATGTCGGTGCGGTCCTTGCGCTTGCTGTAGACCAGGCCGAAAAGTACGCCGAGGGTGTCGTCGGCGAAGGTGTTGCTGTACGCGGCCGACAGCTTCTGCCCGTTGAGCTCGGACATCTGGTTGCGGTCGCCCTCCACCCGGACGATGCCCTGTTGGCTTTTCTGGTCGAACGGGCTGGCGGAACGAAGATTGATCAAACCGCCGATCGCGCCTTCCGACAGCGACGCCTGTGCGCCCTTGATCACATCCGCCCCGCTGATCACGTCGGCCGGCAGTACGTCGTAGGCGAAGTCGCGGCCGGCGCCGTCGGTGGCCAGGATACGGCCGTTGAACGTAGTCAGCGTGTACTCCGGGCCCAATCCGCGCACGCTGACCTTCTGCCCTTCGCCGCCGGCGGTGCGCGAGATCGCCACGCCGGTGATGTGGCTCAGCGAATCGGCGACGTTGTCGTCGGGGAACTTGCCCAGTTCCAGCGCGCTGATCGAATCCTGCACCGTCGCCGATTCGCGCTTCAGTTCCACCGCGCGCGCCATCGCGCCGCGCACGCCGGTCACCACCACGGCGTCGAGCGTATCGACCGCGTCCCTGTCGCTCGATGCCTCCTGCGCCTGCGGGGATGCCGGCGCTTCGGCATTGTCCGGCCGCTCCTGGCCATATGCCGCGCAGGGCAGTTGCAAGGCCAACACGATTCCACAGAACAGCGTAGTCCGGCGAACAGTCTTCACGTGTCTCTCCTCAAAGACGAATGGGAACGCACGACAGGACGCGACAACAAGCAAAGGGACCGGTTTTTACGTGCAGCCTCGATAGGCCAAGACCCCGACCAACCATTCGGGTGACGTTGGTAAATCCCCCTCCCAACGCATAAAAACAAATAATAATACAAATTAAAAGTTGCACTGCAGCATCACTCCCCTTGTCCTATCGACCCCTGGCTGGAATCGATGCAGGAACAGGGATGGAACCGGGATCGGGAATAGGACCGCGGTGCGGGGCGTGGGTCCAACACTCTTCGGATCCGCCCGTCATTTGCCCGCCTTACCGTGTCGGGCAGTTCATGCGGCAGAACAAGTACAGGAGCCTTCCCCGCCATGCGCTGCTGGCCCACAGCGACGCAACTTCCAGGCGGCATGGCGCTTGTCGCGCGCCTCAACCAGCCCGATCAACGGAAGGGATGGCGTGTTGCGCTTGCCCGTCGCGGGCCGCCGATACGTCGAGGCGCCGCCCCAGCGCCCGCATAATGCGATTCCAGCGGATCGCACCGGACAACGGACAATAAAAAACCCCTGAAAACCAGGGGGTTTCTTGGACTTCCTCGGACGCTGCCGTTCCCGGAAATGGTCGGGGTAGCCGGATTTGAACCGACGACCACTTGTCCCCCAGACAAGTGCGCTACCAGGCTGCGCTATACCCCGATGCGGTGAAAGCAGCCCCGCCGTGGCGGGAGGTGGATTATAGCGGGTTTGCCCCGCCGCCACCCGGCGACGTCGCGGTCAGCGCCGCAGCAGGTGCAGGATTTCCTCGAGTTCCATCCGCACCTGCTTGACGATCTGGTTGCTCAGCGCCGACTCCTGCTTCGCGCCCTCGCCTTCCAGGCGCAGGCGCGCACCGCCGATGGTGTAGCCCTGTTCGTACAGCAGGCCGCGGATCTGGCGCACCATCAGCACGTCGTGGCGCTGGTAGTAGCGGCGGTTGCCGCGGCGCTTGACCGGCTCCAGGCTGGGGAACTCGGTCTCCCAGTAGCGCAGCACGTGCGGCTTGACGTCGCACAGTTCGCTGACTTCGCCGATGGTGAAGTAGCGCTTGGCCGGGATCGGCGGCAGTTCCCTGTTGCTGCCGGGATCAAGCATGGGCCGCGCCTCCGGCGAAAGCCTCGACGCGTTCCTTCAGCTTCTGGCCGGGGCGGAAGGTGACCACGGTGCGCGCAGAGATCGGGATTTCCTCGCCGGTCTTGGGATTGCGGCCCGGACGCTGGTTCTTGCGGCGCAGGTCGAAGTTGCCGAAGCCGGACAGCTTGACCTGGCGGCCCTGCTCCAGCGCTTCGCGCAGCACATCGAAGTACGCGTCGACGAATTCCTTCGCCTCGCGTTTGTTCAGGCCGACCTCGTCGAACAGACGTTCGGCCATTTCCGCTTTGGTCAGTGCCATCGATACCCCCCGGTACCCTGCTTCCGTTCGCGCCTTTTCATCCGCGGATCCTCGCGCCATGCGCGCTGTCGATCGCGGCCACCACGCGAGCCACTACCGCTTCCACGTCCTGATCCGTGAGAGTGCGTGAGTTGTCCTGCAAAATCAAGCCGGCAGCCAGACTTTTGCACCCCGATTCGACGCCCGGCCCGACGTAGCGGTCGAACGGCAGCAGATCGCGCAGCAGCGGGCCCGCGGCGGTCGCGATCGTCGCCGAAATTGCGGCCCAGTTCACATCCTCGGCGACGGTGAAGGCCAGGTCGCGGCGCACCGACGGGAACCGCGACGGCGCGACCGCGCGCGGCAGCGCGCGCACGGCCAGCGGTTGCAGATCCAGTTCGAACGCCAGCACGTCCGCATCCAGGTCCAGCGCACGCGACAGGCGCGGATGCAACTGGCCGATCCAGCCGATCCGACTGTTGTCCCGATACACGTCGGCGGAACGTCCCGGATGGCCGAAGGCGGCCGTCGACGGCCGGAATTCCAGCGCAGCGCCGGAAGCGGCGGCGAGCGATTCCAGATCGCCCTTCAGGTCGTGGAAATCGACATTGCGCGGCGGCCGCTCGCCCCATTGCTCGGCGCGCGCATCGCCGCAGACCGCGGCGGCGATGCGCAACGTCTCGACAGGCTCGCTTCCCGGCTCCTCGCTCTTGAACACGTTGCCGATCTCGAACAGCCGCACGCGCCCGGCCTGGCGGGCGAGATTGCGTTGCAGCGCCGCGACCAGTCCCGGCAGCAGCGAGGTGCGCATCACCGCCAGTTCCGCGCTCAACGGATTGGCCAGCGGCACCGCGCTTGCTTCCAGGCCCCACGAACGCAGCCATTGCACATCGACGAAGGCGAAGTTGATCGTTTCCAGCATCTCGCGCGCGACCAGTTGGCGACGAATGCTGGCGGCGTCGAGCGCGGTTTCGCTGGGCGCGGCGATGCGCGCGGCCGCGCCCGGCAGCGTGGTCGGGATGCGCTCGTAGCCGTGGATGCGCGCCAGTTCCTCGATCAGGTCCTCCTCGATGGCGATGTCGAAGCGGCGGCTGGGCGCGGTGACGTTCCAGCCCTCCCCGGTCGCTTCCACGCTCATGCCCAGCGCGCGCAGGATGCGTTCGACATCGACGGCGGCGATGTCGACGCCCAGCACGCGGGCGATCCGCGCGCGGCGCAGCGCGATGGCTTGCGGCTTCGGCAGGCATTCCGGCAATTCGGCGACCGTCACTGGGCCGGGCGTACCGCCGGCCAGTTCCAGTACCAGCCGGGTCGCGTATTCGATGGCGATCTTCGGCAGTTGCGGGTCCACGCCGCGCTCGAAACGATGCGAGGCGTCGGTATGCAGGCCCAGCCTGCGGCCACGGCCGATGATCGCGCTCGGCGCGAAATGCGCGGCTTCGAGGAACACGTTCTTCGTGCCCGCGCCGACCTTGGTGTCGTCGCCGCCCATGATCCCGGTCAGGCCGATCGCACGGCTTTTATCGGCGCCACTGGCGTCGACGATGACCAGGAACTGCGGGTCGAGCTTCGCCTCGTCGCCGTTCAGCAGTTTCAAGGTTTCGCCGTCGCGCGCCTTGCGCACGCCGATCGGGCCTTGCAGCAGGTCGCGATCGTAGGCGTGCATCGGCTGGCCCAGCTCCAGCATGACGTACTGGGTGATGTCCACCAGCAGCGATACCGGACGCACGCCGCTGCGCTGCAGGCGCTGCGCCATCCACACCGGGGTCTTCGCGCCGGCGTCGACCCCTTCGATCACGCGGCCGCAGTACAGCGGCGCATCGGCGCCGGCGTCGAGCCCGATTTCCAGCGCCGCATCGGTTTGCGCGGGAACAACCGTAGCGTCGAACGCCGATACCGTGCCGCCGCAGGCGGCAGCGACGTCGTAGGCGATGCCGCGCACGCAAAAGCAGTCGGCGCGGTTCGGGGTTAGGCCGAGTTCGATGACGTTGTCGGGCAGGCCGAGGTACTCGGCGATCGGCGTACCCACCGGCGCGTCATCCGGCAGTTCGAACAGGCCCGAAGCATCGGCGTCGATGCCCAGTTCCTTCGCCGAGCACAGCATGCCGCTGGACTCGACCCCGCGAAGTTTCGCCGCCATGATGCTGAAGTCGCCGAACTTCGCACCCACCTTCGCCAGCGGCGCGACTAGGCCGGCGCGCGCGTTCGGCGCGCCGCAGACGATCTGCAGCAATTCGCCGTTGCCGGCATCGACCTCGCACACCTGCAGACGGTCGGCTTCTGGATGCTTCTCCGCCGAGACGATGCGCGCGACGACCACGCCGTCGAGCGACGCACCGATGCGCTCGCTACCCTCGACTTCCAGGCCGATCATGGTCAGGCGACGTTCCAGCGCGTCGCTGTCGGCATCGACGCCAACGTGCTGGCGCAACCAGCTTTCGGAGAACTTCATGCGAACTGCCTCAGGAACCGGATGTCGTTGTCGAAGAACGCACGCAGATCGTTGACGCCGTAGCGCAACATCGCCAGCCGTTCGACGCCCATCCCGAAGGCGAAGCCGGTGTAGCGCTCCGGGTCGACGCCGACGGCGCGCAGCACGTTGGGATGGACCATGCCGCAGCCAAGCACTTCCAGCCAACGCGAACCGCCGTCCTCGGTGTCCCAGCGGATCACCACGTCGGCGCCCGGTTCGACGAACGGGAAATAGGTCGGCTTGAACAGCATCTCGAAGTCGCGCTCGAAGAAACTGCGCAGGAATTCGGCAATGGTTCCCTTGAGGTCGGCGAAGGTCGAATGCTCGTCCACCAGCAAGCCCTCGACCTGGTGGAACATCGGCGAATGGGTCTGGTCACTGTCGCTGCGGTAGACCTTGCCGGCGGCGATCATGCGCAGCGGTGGTTTGTGGTCGGCCATGTAGCGCACCTGCACCCCGCTGGTGTGCGTGCGCAGCAGGCGGCCGTCGCCGAAGTAGAAGGTGTCGTGCATCGCCCGCGCCGGATGGTACGGCGGGAAGTTCAGCGCCTCGAAGTTGTGCCAGTCGTCCTCGATCTCGGGGCCGTCGGCCAGCTCGTAGCCCAGGCGACCGAAGATGTCGGCGATGCGCTCCAGCGTGCGGCTGATCGGATGGATACCGCCGCGTTCGCGGTTGCGGCCCGGCAGCGTGACGTCGACGGTTTCGCCGGCCAGGCGCGCGTCCAGCGCGGCGTCCTCCAGCACGGCCTTGCGCGCGGAAAGCGCCTCGCCGATGGCGTCGCGGGCGCGGTTGATCGCTTCGCCCGCCGCCTTGCGCTGGTCGCCGGGCAGCGCGCCCAGCGACTTCAGTTGCGCGGTGACGCTGCCGTTCTTGCCGAGCAGGGCCACGCGCAGGGCTTCCAGCGCATCGGGGGTGGTCGCGGCCGCGATGTCGGCCAGCGCCTGCTGCGCGAGGGATTCGATGTCACTCATCCGAGGTGTTTCCATTTCCGGTGACACAAGAAAATGGGGAAGGACTTGCGCCCTTCCCCATGCGTGTACTGCCGTTGTGCAGCGACCGCAGGCTTCGCGTGGAAACCTGCAAACCGTGCGAGCAACTTACGCCGCGAGCGCGCCCTTCGCCTTTTCGGCCAGCGCGGCAAAACCGGCCGCGTCGTGCACGGCGATGTCCGCCAGCACCTTACGGTCCAGGGTGATGCCGGCCTTGAGCAGGCCGTTCATGAAGCGGCTGTAGCTCAGGCCGTTGATGCGGGCCGCCGCGTTGATGCGGACGATCCACAGCGAACGGAAGTTGCGCTTCTTCTGCTTGCGGCCGATGTAGGCGTACTGGCCCGCCTTGATGACCGCCTGCTTGGCGACGCGGAAGACCTTGCGACGGGCGTTGTAGTAGCCCTTCGCGCGGCCGATGATCTTCTTGTGACGGCGACGTGCGGTGACGCCACGCTTGACTCGTGCCATGGTTCAGTCCTCCTCAGAGATAGGGCAGCATGCGATCCAGGCGGCCCGAATCTTCCTTGCGGACGATCTGGCCGGCGCGGGCTTCGCGCTTGGTCTTGGTCGCTTTCTTGGTGAGGATGTGGCTGCGGTTGGCCGAGCCGGCCTTGTACTTGCCGGAGGCGGTCTTGCGGAAACGCTTGGCCGCGGCCCGGTGGGTCTTGATCTTGGGCATGGGAATCCCTGCTTGGATTGTTTTCTGACTGGCTGGGTGGTGGCTGGGCCACGCTTTCCGTCCTACCCGAACCGGCGGTTAAGTCGTTGATTTCACGAGAAATCAAGACGAGTTCCTTGTCATCGCTGCCGTTTCCGGAAACGACGCCCGGCGAACCGGGCCGCACATTATGCCTGCCTGCGGTTTTCCTTGCAAATCAGGAGGTTTGCGGTGCGCCGAAATGGCGAAGGCGCCTTACGGCGCCTCCCTTTTCACCCGTTCCCCTCTCCCTGCTGTCGCGGGTCGAGGGGAATGGTCGGTCTTCCGCGCCTGCGGCGCGAAAGATCATTTCTTCTTCGGCGCGATCATCATCACCATCTGCCGGCCTTCCAGGCGCGGGCGCGATTCGACCACGATGTCGTCGCCCAGTTCGGCCTCGATGCGCGCGGCCATTTCGCGGCCCAGTTCCTGGTGGCTCATCTCGCGGCCGCGGAAGCGGATGTTGACCTTGACCTTGTCGCCCTCTTCCAGGAAGCGGCGGATGTTGCGCATCTTGATCTGGTAGTCGCCCTCGTCGGTGACCGGGCGGAACTTCAGTTCCTTGATCTCGACCTGCTTCTGCTTCTTCTTGGCCTCGTTGGCCTTCTTCTGCATCTCGAACTTGAACTTGCCGAAGTCCATGATCTTGCAGACCGGCGGATCGGCGTTGGGCTGGATCTCGACCAGGTCGAGTTCCTCTTCCTGCGCCATGGCCAAGGCCTCGTCGCGCGAAAGCACGCCGATCATCTCGCCGTCGCTGCCGATCACGCGCACGCGCGGCACGCGGATTTCCTGATTCCTGCGGTTCTGCTTGTTGTCGGGGGTACTGATGTGACGGTCTCCAAAGGGAACGGTTCCGGCCGGATCGCGGGGCCCGGCCGGGCTTGAATCACGCCGCCTGTTCGGCGCGCAGGCGATCGGCGAAGGCGGACAGCGACATTGTGCCCAAATCTTCCCCGGAACGCGCGCGTACGGCAACGGCGCCGTTCTCCTTCTCGCGGTCTCCGACCACCAGCAGGTACGGCACCCGTTGCAGCGTGTGCTCGCGGATTTTATAGCCGATCTTTTCGTTGCGCAAATCCGCGGACACCCTAAACCCTTGTGCGGCAAGGGTTTTCCGGACCTCCTGGACCCAATCGGCCTGGGCGTCGGTGATATTGGCCACCACCGCCTGCACCGGGGCCAGCCAGACCGGGAAGGCGCCGGCGTGGTGCTCGATCAGGATGCCGATGAAGCGCTCCATCGAGCCGACGATGGCCCGGTGCAGCATCACCGGATGCCGGCGCTGGCTGTTTTCGTCCACGTATTCCGCGCCGAGGCGGCCGGGCATCATGAAATCGACCTGCATCGTGCCGAGCTGCCAGGTGCGGCCGATGGCGTCCTTGAGGTGGTACTCGATCTTGGGGCCGTAGAACGCGCCCTCGCCTGGCAGTTCCTGCCATTCCACGCCCGAGGCGCGCAGGGCCGAACGCAGGGCGTCCTCGGCCTTGTCCCAGGTTGCGTCGTCGCCCAGTCGCGAATCGGGCCGCAGCGCGATCTTGATCTGGATGTCCTCGAAGCCGAAGTCGGCGTAGACCTTCAGCGCCTGTTCGTGGAAGGCGCGCACCTCGGATTCGATCTGCGCCTCGGTGCAGAAGACGTGGCCGTCGTCCTGGGTGAAGCCGCGCACGCGCAGGATGCCGTGCAGCGCGCCGGAAGGCTCGTTGCGGTGGCAGGAGCCGAACTCGCCGTAGCGGATCGGCAGGTCGCGATAGCTGTGCAGGCCCTGGTTGAACACCTGCACATGGCCGGGGCAGTTCATCGGCTTCACCGCGTAGGTCCGCTTCTCGGACTCGGTGAAGAACATGTTGTCCTTGTAGTTGTCCCAGTGGCCGGACTTCTGCCACAGCGACACGTCGAGGATCTGCGGGCAGCGCACCTCGCCGTAGCCGGTGTCGCGGTAGACCTTGCGCATGTACTGCTCGACCACCTGCCAGATCGACCAGCCCTTGGGGTGCCAGAACACCAGGCCGGGCGCTTCCTCCTGCAGGTGGAACAGGTCCTGCTGCTTGCCGATGCGGCGGTGGTCACGCTTCTCGGCCTCCTCGATGCGCTGGATGTAGGCGTCGAGTTGCTTCTTGTCCGCCCAGGCGGTGCCGTAGATGCGCTGCAACTGCTCGTTCTTCGAGTCGCCGCGCCAGTACGCGCCGGAGATGCGGGTCAGCTTGAACGCCTTCAGGAAGCGCGTGTTCGGCACGTGCGGGCCGCGGCACATGTCGACGTATTCCTGGTGGTGGTACAGGCCCATCGCCTTTTCGTCGGGCATGTCCTCGACCAGGCGCAGCTTGTAGTCCTCGCCGCGTTTCCTGAAGGTTTCGATCACCTCGGCGCGCGGGGTCATCTTCTTGACCACGTCGTAGTCCTGGTCGATCAGTTGCTTCATCCGCACTTGAATCGCGGCCAGGTCCTCCGGCGTGAACGGGCGTTCGCTGTAGATGTCGTAGTAGAAGCCCTCGTCGATCACCGGGCCGATCACCATCTTCGCGTCCGGATAAAGCTGCTTGACCGCGTGGCCGACCAGGTGCGCGCAGGAGTGGCGGATGATCTCGACGCCTTCGGGATCCTTCGGGGTGATGATGCGCAGCGATGCGTCGCGGTCGATGACGTCGCTGGCGTCGACCAGCTTGCCGTCGACCGCACCGGCGACGGTGGCCTTGGCCAGGCCCGCGCCGATCGACTGCGCGACTTGCATGACGGAAACGGGGTTTTCGAATTCGCGGCGGCTGCCGTCGGGGAGGGTGATGGCGATCATGGGCGTTCGTGTTTCGATTGCGTGCGACCGCATGGGTCGTCGGAAATACAAAAGGCGCCGCGAGGGCGCCTTCTCGGGTGGCCTCGGGCGGGAATCAGCGATGGGCGGTGGTAGTGCTCATGTCGCACGCTCGGCCGGCGTTTCCGCGGGCCACCTGGGTTCGCGCTGTGGTGCGGCCATTCTAAGGCAAATCCGGCCGGCAATGCCGGCGGCGGGACGACCGTCGCCACATCAGAAGGAATCGCCCGGAATCCGGACGAAGCCCTCCATCAGTATCCGCGCGCTGCGGCTCATCACCGCCTTGGCGACCGTCCACTGGCCGTCGCGCCGTTCCACCGACGCGCCGACCCGCAGCGTGCCGGACGGATGGCCGAAGCGCACCGCCTCGCGCGCACCGCCGCCGGCAGCGATGTTGACCAGGGTGCCCGGCACCGCGGCGGCCGTGGCGATCGCGACCGAGGCGGTGCCCATCATCGCGTGGTGCAGCTTGCCCATCGACAGCGCACGCGCCAGCAGGTCGATATCGCCGGCCTTGACCGTCTTGCCGGCCGAGGTCAGGTAATCCTTCGGCGGCGCGACGAAGGCCACCTTCGGCGTGTGCTGGCGGGTGGCGGCTTCCTCCGGGGTCTCGATCAGGCCCATGCGCAGCGCGCCGGCGACGCGGATGGCCTCCATCTTCGCGAGGATCGCCGGGTCGGAATTGATCGCCGGCTGCAGTTCGGTGCCGTCGAAGCCGATGTCGGCGGCGTTGACGAACACGGTCGGGATGCCGGCGGTGATCATCGTCGCCTGCAACTTGCCGACGCCGGGCACGTCGAGTTCGTCGACCAGGCGGCCGGTCGGGAACATCGAGCCGCCCTCGCCTTCGTCATCGGACGGATCTAGGAACTCCAGCACGATTTCCGCGGACGGGAAGGTCACCCCGTCCAGTTCGAAATCGCCGGTTTCCTGCACCTGCCCGTTCGCCACCGGCACGTGCGCGAGGATGGTTTTGCCGATGTTGGCCTGCCAGATGCGCACCACCGCCACGCCGTTGTCCGGCACGCGCGACTTGTCCACGTAGCCGGCATGCAGGCCGAACGCGCCGGCGGCGGTGGTCAGGTTGCCGCAGTTGCCGGACCAGTCGACGAAATCCTCGTCGATGCTGACCTGGCCGTAGAGGTAGTCGATGTCGTGCCCGGGCTGGCTGCTCGGCGAGACGATCACGCCCTTGCTGGTGCTCGACGTCGCCCCGCCCATGCCGTCGGTCTGCTTGCCATACGGGTCGGGCGAACCGATCACGCGCTGGAACAGCCTGTCGCGCGCCGGGCCGGGCACGCGCGCGGCCTCCGGCAGGTCTTCCAGACGGAAGAACACGCCCTTGGACGTGCCGCCGCGCATGTAGGTGGCGGGTATCCTGATCTGCGGAATCGAACTCATGTCACGCCGCCCCCGCTTTTTTCACTTCGGCCGCTTCGAGGAAATCCTGCGCAAAACGCTGCAGCACGCCGCCGGCTTCGTAGATGCTGACTTCCTCGTCCGAATCCAGGCGGCAGGTCACCGGCACTTCCAGCATCTCGCCGTCCCTGCGATGGATCACCAGGATCAGGTCCGCGCGCGGCCGGCGCCGGCCGATCACGTCAAAGGTTTCGCTGCCGTCGATGCCCAGCGTCTTGCGGTTAGTGCCCGGCTTGAACTCCAGCGGCAGCACGCCCATGCCGATCAGGTTGGTGCGGTGGATGCGCTCGAAGCCCTCGGCGACGATCGCCTCCACGCCCGCCAGGCGCACGCCCTTGGCCGCCCAGTCGCGCGAGGAACCCTGACCGTAGTCGGCGCCGGCGATGATGATCAGCGGCTGCTTGCGCTGCATGTAGGTCTCGATCGCTTCCCACATGCGCACGACCTTGCCTTCCGGCTCGATCCGCGCCAGCGAACCTTTCTTCACCTCGCCATCGACCACCGCCATTTCGTTGACGAGCTGCGGATTGGCGAAGGTCGCGCGCTGCGCGGTGAGATGGTCGCCGCGGTGGGTCGCGTAGGAATTGAAGTCCTCTTCCGGCAGGCCCATCTTCGCCAGGTATTCGCCGGCGGCGCTGGACGGCAGGATCGCGTTCGACGGCGACAGGTGGTCGGTAGTGATGTTGTCCGGCAGCACCGCCAGCGGGCGCAGGCCGCGCAGGGTGCGCTCGCCGGCCAGCGCGCCTTCCCAGTACGGCGGGCGGCGGATGTAGGTGCTCTGCGGACGCCATGCGTACAGCGGGCTGGCCTTTTCGCCGTGCTCGACGCGCACGCTGAACATCGGCCCGTAGACCTTGCGGAACTGTTCCGGCTTGACCGAGGCCTTCACCACCGCATCGATCTCGGCGTCGCCGGGCCAGATGTCCTTCAGCCGCACCTCGTTGCCCTGCGCGTCCACGCCCAGCACGTCCTTCTCGATGTCGAAGCGCACGGTACCGGCGATCGCGTAGGCGATCACCAGCGGCGGCGAGGCCAGGAACGCCTGCTTGGCGTAGGGATGGATGCGGCCGTCGAAGTTGCGGTTGCCCGACAGCACCGCCACCGAATACAGGTCGCGGTCGATGATCTCCTGCTGGATCTTCGGATCCAGCGCGCCGCTCATGCCGTTGCAGGTGGTGCAGGCGAAGGCGACGATGCCGAAGCCCAGCTTCTCCAGTTCCGGCAGCAGCCCGGCTTCCTCCAGGTACAACTGCACCGCCTTGGAACCCGGCGCCAGCGAGGATTTCACCCACGGCTTGCGCAGCAGGCCGCGCGCGTTGGCGTTGCGCGCCAGCAGGCCGGCGGCGATGACGTTGCGCGGGTTGCTGGTGTTGGTGCACGAGGTGATCGCGGCGATGATGACCGCGCCGTCCGGCAGCAGACCCTGCGCTTCTTCGGCTTCGGCTGCGGCAAGCTTGGCCTCGTCGGCGATGCCGCGCTCCTGCAAGGCGCTGACCGGCAGGCGGCGGTGCGGATTGGACGGACCGGCCATGTTGCGCACCACGCTGGACAGGTCGAAATGCAGAGTGCGTTCGTATTCGGCGGTCTTCAGCGCGTCGGCCCACAGGCCGGCGGCTTTTGCATAGGTCTCGACCAGTTGCACTTGGGATTCCTCGCGGCCGGTCAGGCGCAGGTAATCCAGGGTGTTGTCGTCGATGAAGAACATCGCCGCAGTCGCGCCGTACTCCGGGGCCATGTTGGAAATCGTCGCGCGGTCGCCGACGGTCAGCGCCGCCGCGCCCTCGCCGCGGAATTCCAGGTAGGCGCCAACCACCTTTTCCTTGCGCAGGAATTCGGTCAGCGCCAGCACCACGTCGGTCGCGGTGATGCCCGGCTGCGGCCTGCCGGTGAGTTCGACGCCGACGATGTCCGGCAGGCGCATCCACGAGGCGCGGCCGAGCATCACGTTCTCCGCTTCCAGCCCGCCGACGCCGACCGCGATCACGCCCAGCGCGTCGACGTGCGGCGTGTGCGAGTCGGTGCCAACGCAGGTGTCGGGGAAGGCGACGCCGTCCTTGACGTAGACCACCGGCGACATCTTCTCCAGGTTGATCTGGTGCATGATGCCGTTGCCGGCGGGGATCACGTCGACGTTGTCGAACGCGGACTTGGTCCAGTCGATGAAGTGGAAGCGATCCTCGTTGCGGCGGTCCTCGATGGCGCGGTTCTTGGCGAACGCATCCTTGTCGAAGCCCGGCGCTTCCACCGCCAGCGAGTGGTCGACGATCAACTGCACCGGCACCACCGGGTTGACCGCGGCCGGGTCGCCGCCCTGGTCGGCGATGGCGTCGCGCAGGCCGGCCAGATCCACCAACGCGGTCTGGCCGAGGATGTCGTGGCAGACCACGCGCGCCGGGAACCACGGGAAGTCGAGTTCGCGCTTGCGCCCGATCAACTGGCCCAGGTAGTCGGCGATCTTCGCCGGCTCGGCCTTGCGCACGATGTTCTCGGCGTGCACGCGGGCGGTGTACGGCAGCTTGTCGTAGCTGCCGGGAGCGATGGCCTCGACCGCGGCGCGCGCGTCAAACCAGTCGAGCGCGGTGCCGGGAAGCGGCTTGCGGAAATCGTTGCGGGAGGCGGGGCTGTTCATGGCTGGCGTCCGGGAATCTGGGCTGGCGGCGGCGTCACGTGCGTTGGCGGCAAGGGCGGGAAGGTACGGCTTCCCGCGTATCGACACCGCACAATCTGGCACTCCCGGAACCATTGATCAATCTTGATCCAATCAATCAATACAACAACGAGACAGGCGGCAACTGCGGCGAACCTGCCGTCATTCGCGCCCGTTTGCCGGGATCGTCCCGGCCGGCGTTGGTATCATGCCGGTCTTGCCCAGCCACGAGCCAAGCCATGACCCCGGAAGAACTGCTGTCCACCTATGGTCCGCGCGAATCGATGGAATACGACGTGGTCGTGGTCGGCGCCGGTCCCGGCGGACTGGCCACGGCGATCCGGTTGAAGCAACTGGCGGCGGAAGCCGGCCGCGAGGTTTCGGTCTGCGTGCTGGAAAAGGGTTCCGAGCCGGGGGCGCACATCCTGTCCGGCGCGATCATGGACCCGAGGGCGCTGACCGAACTGTTCCCGGACTGGGCCGAACTGGGCGCGCCGCTGAAGCAGGCGGTGACGAAGGACGAATTCCTGTTCCTGGACGAAACCGGCGCGAAGGCGACGCCGGGCTGGCTGCTGCCGGAATGCTTCCACAACCACGGCAACTACATTGTCAGTCTCGGCGCGGTGACGCGCTGGCTGGCGCAGCAGGCAGAAACGCTGGGCGTGGAGATCTTCCCCGGTTTCGCCGCCGCCGAGGTGCTATACCGCGAGGACGGCGCGGTGAAGGGCGTCGCCACCGGCAACATGGGCATCGGCAAGGACGGCGAACCGACCGACCAGTTCCAGTTGGGCATGGAACTGCTGGCGAAGTACACGATCTTCGCCGAAGGTTCGCGCGGCCAGCTCGGCCGGCAGTTGATCGACAGGTTCAGGCTCGACGCCGGCAAGGATCCGCAGAGCTACGGCATCGGCATCAAGGAACTGTGGCAGGCCGATCCGGCCAAGCACCAGCCGGGCCTCGTGGTCCACACCGCCGGCTGGCCGCTGTCGTCGGACACCTACGGCGGCTCGTTCCTGTACCACGCCGAGGACGGGAAGATTTCGGTCGGCTTCGTGGTCGGGCTGGACTACAAGAACCCGTGGCTGTCGCCGTTCGAGGAATTCCAGCGCTTCAAGACCCACCCCGCCATCCGCAAGCACCTGGAAGGCGGCAAGCGCATCGGCTACGGCGCGCGCGCGATCACCGCCGGCGGCCTGCTGTCGCTGCCGAAGACCGTGTTCCCCGGCGGCGCGCTGGTCGGCTGCGAGGCCGGCTACCTCAACGCCAGCCGCATCAAGGGCAGCCACGCCGCGATCAAGACCGGCATGCTGGCGGCGGAGGCCGCGTTCGCGGCGCTGGGCGAAGGCCGCGCGCACGACGAACTGGCGGCGTACCCGGCCGCGTTCGAGGAGTCGTGGCTGTTCGCCGAACTTCAGCAGTCGAAGAACTTCAAGCAGTGGTTCAAGAAGGGCCGCACGTTCGCGACGCTGATGACCGGCATCGAGCAGTGGCTGCTGCCGAAGCTGGGCATCCGCAATCCGCCGTGGACGATCCATCGCGCCAAGCCCGACTACGCCTGCCTGGAACCGGCCGCGCAGCAGCCGAAGATCGCCTACCCCAAGCCCGACGGCGTGCTGACCTTCGACCGGCTGAGCTCGGTGTTCCTGTCCAGCACCAACCACGACGAGGACCAGCCCAGTCACCTGACGCTGAAGGATGCGTCGGTGCCGGTGGACGTCAACCTCAAGGAATACGCCGGCCCCGAGGCGCGCTACTGCCCGGCCGGCGTCTACGAATTCGTCGGCGTCGAGGAAGGCCATCCGCGCCTGCAGATCAACGCGCAGAACTGCGTGCACTGCAAGACCTGCGACATCAAGGGCCCGACCCAGAACATCGTCTGGGTCGCGCCGCAAGGCGGCGGTGGGCCCAACTACGCCGGCATGTAATGCCGGCATTAGGAAGCAGGCGGGTCATTCCCTTGAGGAAAACGAGCGGTTCCGACGCATCTCTAACGAAAACGGGGACAGAATATAACGTTCCCACCGCCCCTCCCCTTCATGCCAAGCCCCGCCAGCGCAGCACCCGAAAGGCTTTCCACCCGAACCTTCTGGATTCTGCTCGCGCTGGCGATCCTGAGCATCGCCGCGGGCATCGGCCTGCGCGAACCGACGCCGCCGGACGAGCCGCGTTTCGCTCTGGCCGCCAGGCACATGGTCGAATCCGGGCAATGGCTGTTCCCGCAGCGCGGCAGCGAGTTGTACGCGGAGAAGCCGCCGACCTTCATGTGGCTGCAAGGCCTGTCCTACGAGGTCGTGCGCGACTGGCGCATCGCCTTCCTGCTGCCGTCGCTGCTGTCGGCGCTGCTGACCCTGTGGCTAGTGTACGACCTGGGCAAGCGGCTATGGAACCGGCAAGTGGGCCGCTACGCCGCGCTGGGCGTGTTCGTGTGCCTGCAGTTCGGGCTGATGGCCAAGCGCGCGCAGATCGACATGACCGTGGTCGGGATGATGACGCTGTCGCTGTGGGGCCTGCTGCGGCACCTGCTGCGCGGTCCCGACTGGCGCGCGTGCTGGCTGGGCTGCTTCGCCGCCGGACTGGGGACGGTGACCAAGGGCGTCGGCTTCCTGCCGATGCTGGTGTTGCTGCCGTGGCTGGCCTTGCGGCTGGCGCATGGGCCGCGCCTTCAATGGAGCGCGGCGAACCTGGGACGCAGCGCGCTGGGACTGGGGTTCTTCGTCCTCGGCGCGGGCGTGTGGCTGTTCCCGATGGTCCATGCCGCCTACCTCGGCAGCGATCCGGCGTTGCGGCGCTACGCCAACGAAATCCTGTTCCGCCAGACCGCCACGCGCTACGCCAACGCCTGGCACCACGTGAAACCGTGGTGGTACTTCGGCCAGGTGGTCCTGACGCTGTGGCTGCCGCTGTCGTGGCTGCTGCCGTGGCTGGCGCCGGCGTGGTGGCGACGGTTGAAGCGCCTGGATGCGCGCTACGTGCTGCTGCTGGGCTGGGGCCTGCTGGTGCTGCTGTTCTTCAGCGCCAGCCCCGGCAAGCGCGAGGTCTACATCCTGCCGGCCCTGCCGGCCTTCGTGCTGGCCGCCGCGCCGCTGCTGCCGGGCCTGCTGAAACGCGGCGGCGTGCGCCGGCTGCTGCTGGGCTACCTGTCTGTGCTGGCGGCGGTCTTCCTGCTGGGCTCGGTTTCGGCGCTGGCCGGCCACGGCCACTGGGCGGACAAACAGGCGACGATGCGCGGCATGGATGCGGCCACGGTCAGGACCATGCTGACGTGGCTGCTGGCGCTGGGCGTGGCGTGGCTGGCCGCGGCGCTGTACGGTTGGCGCAGCCGCAAAGTGTGGCCGGCGCTGGTCGTCGCGACCGCCGCGCTGTGGATCGTCTTCGGCATCGGCCTGACGCCGGCGCTGACCGCGGGCAGTTCCGCGCAGGCGCTGATGCAGCGCGTCGGCCAGCGCATCGGCCCCGACGCCGAGCTGGCCCTGATCGGCTGGCGCGAACAGAACCTGCTGCAGGCCGACCGGCCGGCGCGCGATTTCGGCTTCAAGAAGCCGTGGCAGCAGCAATGGGTCGAGGCGGAGGCGTGGTTGGCGGAGAATCCGGAGAAGCGCTGGGTTTTCGTGCTGGACGAGGCGCTGACCCCCTGCGCCGATCCGCAGCAGGTGGTCGCGATCGGCCGCTCCAACCGCCGTGCCTGGCTGCTGGTGCCGGGCACGGCGTGGAAGCCCGGCTGCGCCACGCCGAAGCTGGAAGGACAGGCGGCCTACGAGGTTGACGACGATGACGAATGAGGCTTCCACGCTCGAATCCGCCGCCCTGCCGCTTTCGGTCGTCGTCCCGGTCTTCAACGAGCGCGACAACATCGCGCCGCTGGTCGACGAAATCCTCGCCGCGCTGCGCGGGCGCATCGCTTTCGAGATCGTCTACGTGGACGACGACTCGAAGGACGACAGCCTGCAGGCGCTGCGGCGACTGAAGGCCGGCGTGCCGGAACTTCGCGTGCTGCGCCACGCCAGCCAGAGCGGCCAGAGCACCGCGATCCGCACCGGCGTCAAGGCCGCGCGCGGCGAATGGATCGCCACGCTGGACGGCGACGGCCAGAACGACCCGGCCGACATCCCCAAGCTGCTGGCCGCACGCGACGCCGCTGCCGCCGGCACCCGGCTGTTCGCCGGCTGGCGCGTCGACCGCCGCGACAGCGGCAGCAAGCGCTGGGCGTCGAAGTGGGCCAACGCGATCCGCTCGCGCCTGCTGCGCGACGACACGCCGGATACCGGCTGCGGCATCAAGCTGTTCGAACGCGCCGCGTTCCTCGACCTGCCCTACTTCGACCACATGCACCGCTACCTGCCGGCGCTGATGCAGCGCGCCGGCTGGAAGACCGCCAGCGTGCCGGTCAACCACCGCCCGCGCGGCAGCGGCGTGTCGAAGTACAACAACCTGGGCCGCGCCCTGGTCGGCATCCGCGACCTGCGCGGCGTGGCCTGGCTGATCGCGCGCAGCAAGCGCACCGCGGTGGAGGAGATCCGGTGACGATCGACCTCAACCAGCCGATCGAATGGCTGTTCTGGACCGGCCTGCACGTCACCGGCTGGAAGCTGATCGGCTACGTCGGCGCCTTCATGTTCGGCGGCCGCTGGCTGGTGCAGTTCGTCGCCAGCAGGCGCGCCGGCAAACCGGTGATCCCGCGGCTGTTCTGGTACATGAGCGTGATCGGCAGCCTGATGACGCTGAGCTACTTCCTGTTCTCGGCGAAACAGGACTCGGTCGGCGTGCTGCAGAACCTGTTCCCGGCGTTCACCGCGCTGTACAGCCTGTACCTGGACATCCGGCATCGCGGCTGGAAGCGCGACAAGGCGACGCACTAGGGCATCCCCGGCGCGAACGCCTGCGCCGAAAATATTCGAGCGAGAAGCTTCGCGACTTGTGTCGCTCCTGCGACGGGACTCGATCGGGCTTCACGCCGCACAGCGCGCGCAGAGTCCATGCACTTCCAGCGTCTGCGCCTGCGGCCTGAAGCCCAGCGACCTGGCGCGGTCCTCCAGTTGCGCGACGACTTCGACGTCTTCCAGTTCCACGGCGCTGTGGCAACGGTCGCAGATCAGGAACGGCACCGAATGCGCGGCGCTGTTGGGGTGGTGGCAGGCGACGAAGGCGTTGACCGATTCCAGCTTGTGCACGAAGCCGTTGGCCATCAGGAAGTCCAGTGCGCGATACACCGTCGGCGGCGCGTCGGCGCCGACGCCGCCGCCTCTTTCGGAATTCCGTTCACGCACCATTTCCAGCAGCTCGTAGGCCTTGACCGGCTTGCCGGCCTGCGCGATCAGTTCCAGCACGCGCGCGCGGATAGGGGTCAGTCGCAGGCCGCGCTCGGCGCAGGCGGCCTGCACCGCGCGCACGAAACCGCGTGCGTCGTCGACGTGGTGCGACGGGTCGGTGCAGTGTCCGGCGTGGGCGTGTTTGCGGGCCATGCGACTATTTATGCGTCTTTCCGCGCGATTTCAACCGCCGCCGCGATACGCTTCAGCGCCTCGTCGCGCCCGGCCAGGTAGACCGTGTGCGAAATGTCCGGGCTGACCTGGGCGCCGGTGATCGCCACCCGCAGCGGCTGCGCCACCTTGCCCATGCCGATCCCGAGTTGCGCCGCCGCATCGTGCAGCGCGGTGGAAACCGCTTCGGCGGTCCATTGCGGCAGCCCGGCCAGCAGTTCCCCCGCCCTGGACAGCGGCGCGGCGGCTTCCGGTTTCAAGTGCTTGGCGACCGCGGCCTCGTCGTAGTCCTGCAGCGGCCGGTACCAGACCAGGGCCTTCTCGGCCATTTCCTTCAGGGTCTGGACGCGCTCGCGCAGGGCGACCACCACGTCGGCCGGCGCCGGACCGTTTTCGACGGCCACGCCCAGCTTGCGCAACTGCCATTCCAGTTGCGGCGCGATACCGTGCGGATCGTCGGTCTTCAGGTAATGCTGGTTGACCCAGCCCAGCTTGGCCATGTCCAGCCGCGCGGCCTTCGAGTTCACGTCCTTGACGTCGAACAGGTCGATCAGTTCCTGCCTCGTGAACAGTTCCTGGTCGCCGTGCGACCAGCCCAGCCGCGCCAAGTAGTTGACCAGTGCGTGCGGCAGGTAACCGGCTTCCTTGTACTGCATCACGTCGGCCGCGCCGGTGCGCTTGGACAGCTTGGCGCCCTGCTCGTCCAGGATCATCGGCATGTGCGCGAACTTCGGCACCGGCGCGCCCAGCGCCTCGTACAGGTTGATCTGGCGCGGGGTGTTGTTGATGTGGTCGTCGCCGCGGATCACCTCGGTGATGCCCATGTCCCAGTCGTCCACGACCACGGCGAAGTTGTAGGTGGGATAGCCGTCCGGGCGGAAGATCACCATGTCGTCCAGTTCGGCGTTGGCGATCTCGATGCGGCCCTTGATCAGGTCGTCGAAGGCGACCACGCCATCAAGCGGATTCTTGAAACGGATGACGCGGTTGGGGTCGTCGCGATACGGCAGTCCGGCGTCGCGCGCGGCGCCGTTGTAGCGTGGCTTCTCGTGCCTGGCCATCGCCGATTCGCGCATCGCGTCGAGTTCTTCCCTGGTCTCGTAGGCGTAGTAGGCCTTGCCTTCGGCGACCAGCCGTTCGGCGACCTCCTTGTAACGCGCCACGCGGTCGGTCTGGTAGATCGGGCCTTCGTCGTAGTCCAGGCCCAGCCAGTCCATCGCTTCGAGGATCGCGTCGATCGCCGCCTGAGTGCTGCGCTCGCGGTCGGTGTCCTCGATGCGCAGGATGAACCGGCCGCCGCGATGGCGCGCCTCCAGCCAGCAATACAGCGCGGTGCGCGCGCCGCCGATGTGCAGGTAGCCGGTGGGACTGGGGGCGAAGCGGGTGCGGCAGGTCATGTGGGGCTCGAATGACGGAATCGCGCGATTTTACCCGCTCCGCCCCCTTCCCCGCTTTGCGGGCGGGACTGGATGGGGAAGATCCATCGCGCCATATGCCCCTATCCCGGCCTTTCCCCGCAACCGGGAAAGGGGCCATACAATCCCGCCATGACCACGCTTTTCGTCTCCGACCTGCACCTCGACGCCAGCCGGCCGGCGATCATCGGATTGTTCGGCGAATTCCTGCGCGAGGAGGCGCGGTCCGCCGATGCGCTGTACATCCTCGGCGACCTGTTCGAGGCCTGGGTCGGCGACGACGATACTTCCGAAGTGGGCGCCGAGGTGGCCGCGCACCTGCGCGAGGTCGCCAATGCCGGCGTGCCTCTGTTCTTCATCCGCGGCAACCGCGATTTCCTGGTCGGCACGGATTACGCGCTGCGCGCGGGCTTCCGGATCCTGCCCGACCCGGCCGTGGTCGTGCTGTACGGCAAGCCGACGCTGCTGATGCACGGCGACCTGCTGTGCAGCGACGACGTGGCCTACCAGCAGTTCCGCGCGCAAACCCGCGACCCGGCGTGGCAGGCGCAGTTCCTGTCGCAGCCGCTGGCGGCGCGGCAGGCTTTCGCGGCGAAGGCGCGCGAGGTGAGCATGGCGCGCCAGCAGGAGATGCTGGGCGGCGACAAGACGCGATTCGAGACGGTCACCGACGTGACGCCGGCGACGGTCGAGGCCACCTTCGTCCGCTATGGCATCGATACGCTGATCCACGGCCACACCCACCGGCCGGCGATCCACGACCTCGAAGTCGACGGCCATGCCTG
The DNA here is from genome assembly GCA_047601245.1 of Pseudoxanthomonas sp. Classification (GTDB taxonomy): domain Bacteria; phylum Pseudomonadota; class Gammaproteobacteria; order Xanthomonadales; family Xanthomonadaceae; genus Pseudoxanthomonas_A. The sequence continues at coordinate 76,609 of JASGJU010000002.1, read as the reverse complement.
CAGGCGCGTCGTGCTGGGCGACTGGTACGAGCAGGGATCGGTATTGCGGGTGAATGCCGACGGGATGAGGCTGGAACGGTTGTAAAGCCCTTCTCCCGTCAGGAGAAGGAACCAACCATCGTCATGGCGATTCCAGCGCCGCCAATTCGTCCTCGTCGAAACCGGCCAGCAGGCGCGCTTCCAGGTTGAACGGACCGTGCAGGTAGCCGCCGGCGTATTCGCGCAGCAGTTCGCGGAAGCGCGAGCGCGGTTCGACACCCTGCCGTTCGCAATGCCAGCGATACCAGCGGGTGCCGGCGGCGACGTGCGGGATTTCCTCGCGCAGGATGACGACCAGAATGTCGGCGGTGGCGTCGTCGCCGAGTTCGCGCAGCTTTTTAATCATGCCCGGGGTCACGTCCAGCCCGCGCGCCTCCAGCACGCGCGGCACCAGCGCCATGCGCGCCAGGCCGTCGTGCGCGGTCTTCTCGCACATCTCCCACAGGCCGTTGTGGGCGTCGAAGTCGCCGTAGTCGTGGCCCAGTTCGCGCAGTCGCGCGCGCAACATCGTGAAGTGGCGCGATTCGTCGCTGGCGACCGAAACCCAGTCCTCATAGAACCCGCGCGGCAGGCCGCGGAAGCGGTAGACCGCATCCCAGCCCAGGTCGATGGCGTTGAGTTCGATGTGGCAGACGGCATGGATGAAGGCGGCGCGGCCCTCGACCGTGCCGAAGCCGCGACGCGGCAGGTCGCGCGGGTGCACCAGCCTCGGCTTCGGCGGGCGGCCGGGCATGCGGATCGGCTGCGGCGCGGGCGCATCGTCGGGAATGGCGAGTTCGCCGCGCGCGAAGGCGGCGGCATGCCGCCGGGTCAGCGCGACCTTCTCGTCGGGATCGTCGGCGGCCAGGCATTCGGCGGCGGCGGTGAAAAGGGAATCCATGCGAGATTTTTCCCATCGTCATTCCCGCCTTCGCGGGAATGACGAGCAATCAACCCACGCGCCGCTTGTGCTTGGCCTCGTCGCTGCGCAGTTGCTGGATGCGCTCGAAATAGCCGTTCTCGATGCCGGTCACGTACTTGCCGTCGAAGCACGAGGAATCGAATGCGGTCAGTTCGCGGTTGCCTTCGCGCACGGCGGCCTCGAGGTCTTCCAGGTCCTGGTAGACCAGCCAGTCGCAGCCGAGGAACTTCTCGATGTCCTCGATGCTGCGGCCGTTGGCGACCAGTTCGTCGGCGGCCGGCATGTCGATGCCATAGATGTTGGGATGGCGCACCGGCGGCGCGGCGGACGCCAGGTAGACCTTGCGCGCGCCGGCGTCGCGGGCCATCTGCACGATCTGCTGCGAGGTGGTGCCGCGCACGATGCTGTCGTCCACCAGCAGCACCACGCGATTGCGGAACTCCAGGTGGATGGGGTTCAGCTTGCGGCGCACCGACTTCACCCGTTCTCCCTGCCCCGGCATGATGAAGGTGCGGCCGACGTAGCGGTTCTTGATGAAGCCTTCGCGGTACTTCACGCCCAGCACGTTGGAGATTTCCAGCGCCGCGTCGCGCGAGGTGTCCGGGATCGGGATGATGGTGTCGATGTCGTGGTCCGGGCGCAGGCGCAGGATCTTCTCGCCCAGCTTGATGCCCATGCGCATGCGCGCCTTGTGCACCGAGACGTTGTCGATCATCGAATCGGGGCGGGCGAAATAGACGTATTCGAAGATGCACGGCGCATGCTGCTGCGGCTCGGCGCAGATCTCGCTGAACAGTTCGCCGCGCGCAGTGACGACCAGGGCCTCGCCCGGCTGCACGTCGCGCACGCGCTGGAAGCCGAGGATGTCCAGCGCCGCCGACTCGGAGGCGACCATGTACTCGGTGGATTCGTTGTGCGCGCGCTTGCCCAGCACCAGCGGGCGGATGCCGTGCGGATCGCGGAACGCCACCAGGCCCAGGCCCAGCACCACGCTGACCACCGCGTAGCCGCCGCGGCAACGGCGATGCACGCCGGCGACTGCGCGGATGGCGGTTTCGGGGCTGAGCGTGCGCTGCTTGTCCAGTTCGTGCGCGAACACGTTCAGCAGCACTTCGCTGTCGGATTCGGTGTTGATGTTGCGGCGGTCGGTGGCGAACACTTCCTGCCGCAGCGATTCGGTGTTGATCAGGTTGCCGTTGTGCGCCAGGGCGATGCCGTAGGGCGAGTTGACGTAGAACGGCTGCGCCTCGTCCATGCCCTCGGAACCAGCGGTCGGGTAGCGGCAATGGGCGATGCCGACGCGGCCTTCCAGTACGCTCATCGACTGCGCGTTGAACACGTCGCGCACCAGTCCGTTGCCCTTGTGCAGGCGCAGGCGCGCGCCGTCGGCGGTGGCGATGCCGGCGGCATCCTGGCCACGGTGCTGGAGCACGGTCAGCCCGTCGTACAACTGGCCGGCCACGTTCTGCGCGCCGACGATTCCGACAATGCCGCACATGATGGGAAGTCTCTCCGGTGGGAACGGTTCGTCCGCTCAATCGCGGGCGGGCTGCCCGGGAGCCGGCGGCTCCGGGGCGGGCGCTGTCTCGGCAGCGGGTTGCGGGACGCCTTCGTCCAGCGGCACGGGCAACGACAGGTCGGGATCGCCGCCATTATCGCCGCTCGGCGCGTCGTTGCCAAAAACCAGCCGTTCAGCCGCCCACGACGGCAGCCAGCCGCGCATCCATTCCGCGCCCGGCAGCAGCGCCGGCAACACCTGCGATTGCCGCCATTCCGGCTCGCGCGGCAGGTCGGTGAAGCCCAGCAGCAGCACCAGCGCGCAGGCGACGATCCCGCCGCGCGCCACGCCCAGCGCCAGGCCCAGCAGGCGGTCCAGCCCGGACAGGCCCACGCCCTTGACCAGCTTGCCGACGAACCAGCCGACCAGGCCGACGAAGGCCATCACCGCGACGAAGCCCAGCGCATAGCCGCCGAACAGTTCGGCCAGGGTCGGCTGGCCGTCGTCCGAGAGCCACAGCGCCAGCGTCGCCCCGTAGCGGAACGCCGCCCAGCCGGCCAGCACCCACGCCAGGATCGAGACGACCGCGCCGACGAAACCGCGCAGCAGGCCGAACAGCGCGGAAACGCCGATGATGGCGATCAGGACGAGATCGAGCAGCGGCATCGGGAATGGTCAGCGCAACGGCAGCGGGAAAAGCGCATGCGCTTCCGGAATCCGATCCTCACGGATGCGGCCGCACCTGCCCCGTCAGGCCCAGCTTCGCCGCGACCTGCGACCGCAACTGCTCGGCCTGCGGGCGGGTGGCGACCGGGCCGACGCGCACGCGGCTGAGCGTGCCCTTGTCGGTATTCACCTGGTCGACGATGGCGCTGAAGCCGGCCGCGCGCGCGCGATCGCGCAGTGCATTGGCGTCGGCGGCATTGGAGAACGCACCCAGTTGCACGGCGAAGCCGGTCGAGGCGGCGGCCGGCGCGACGGGCTTGGCGGGCTCGGGCTTCGGCGTTTCCGCTGGCTTGGGCGCGACGGCGGCGGCCGTCGGCTTGGCGGGTTCCGGTCGAGCGGCCTGCGGCTGTTGCGAAACGTTCGCCGGCTCGGGCTTGGCCGGCGTCGGCCCGGCCGGTTCCGGCGGCAAGGCATCGGTCCGCACCGGCTGTGCGGCGACGGCGGCCGGTTGCGGGGTCGAAGCCGCGGGCGTCGGCGCGTCGGCGTCCAGCGCGATGACCTGGGCGTTGACGTCGTTGCGCACCTTCACCGCTTCCAGCCGCACGATCTCGGCCTGGGCGCGATCGGCGTAGGGGCCGATGCGCACGCGCCAAGCCGTCCGGCCGTTGATGGTGTCGGCCACGCGGAAGCCCGGCAGTTGCGCCTGTTTCAGTCGCGCGATCACCGCGTCGGCGTCGGCCTGGCTGGCGTAGGCGCCGAAGCTGACCGCATAGTCGCCGGCGGCGGTGCTGGGCGGCAGCATCGCCGCGGAACCGGCGGCGGATCCCGCCGCGGCCGGCGTTTCCGGCTTGACCGGCGCCGGCGCGCCGGCCGGCATCCCGACCGCGCCGCCCTCGGGCGTGGCGCCGGGCGCGTTGAGCGGGATTTCGACGAAGTCGCCCGCCGGTTCCTCCGGCACCTTCATCGACACGTCCGAGACGCCGCTGTCGGGCGCGGGGCCCTTGATCAGCATCGGCAGGAAGATCACGGCCAGTGCGATCAGCACGACGGCGCCGATCAGGCGCTGTTTCAACGGAGAATCCATGCGGCGGCTTCGAGGGTGCGGCGGGAATGCCGGATCGATTATAGGCGCGCGATGCGCGGCTTCGCCGTCACCGGCCTGAATGCAGCCATTCCAGCGCCGCCGCCGCGGTATGGAACGAACCGAACACGAGGATGCGGTCGCCCGCTTCGGCCTGCGCCAGCGCCGCCGCCAGCGCCTGCGCCACGTCGGCGTGGCGTTCGCCATCGGCCGCCGCGGTGCCGGTCAGTTTCGCCGCCAGCGCATCGACGTCCTGTCCGCGCGGACCGGCGGCTTCCAGCCCGGCCAACCGCCAGTGCAGCGGCCGCACGGCGAAGGCGGCGGCGACCTGCGCCGCGTCCTTGTCGGACAGGGCGGCGTAGACGGCGAAGTCGCGGCCCCGGCGCGGTTGCGCGTCGAGCCACGCCGCCAGTTCGCGCGCGGCCTGCGGGTTGTGGCCGACGTCGACGTGGATCGCAACGCCGTTGCGCTCGAAGCGTTGCAGCCGCCCCGGCAAGCGCGTATCGGCGATGCCCGGCGCGAACGCGGCGTCCGGCGGCGCATCGGGCAACGCGCGCAACGCGGCGACGGCGGTGGCGGCGTTGTCGATCTGCGCCGGCGCGGGCAGCGGCGGATTCGACAATTCCAGTTCGCTGCCGGCGTCGCGCCAGCGCCAGCGCGCGGCGTCGATCGGTTCGGCGAAGAAGTCGCTGCCCAGGCGCAACGCGTTCGCGCCGATGGCGTAGGCGTGGCGCAGCACGCTGGAAGGCGAATCGATTTCGCCCAGCACCAGCGGCTTCCATGCACGGGCGATGCCGGCCTTCTCCGCGCCGATGCTTTCGCGGTCGGGGCCGAGCCATTCGACGTGGTCGATGTCGACGGTGGTGATGACGGCGACGTCGGCGTCGACGATGTTCACTGCGTCGAAGCGGCCGCCGAGGCCGACTTCGAGCACGGCGAGGTCCAGGTCCGCGCGCTGGAACAGCCACAGCGCGGCAAGCGTGCCGTACTCGAAATAGGTCAGCGCGACGTCGCCGCGCGCGCGCTCGACCGCCTCGAAGGCCTCGACCAGCGCCGCGTCGCCGGCTTCCGCGCCGTCGATCCGCACGCGCTCGTTGTAGCGCAGCAGGTGCGGCGAGGTGTACGCGGCGACCTTCCAACCGGCGGCGCGGGCGATGGATTCGACGAAGGCGACCGTGGAGCCCTTGCCGTTGGTGCCGGCGACGGTAATGACCTGCTTCGCCGGCTTTTCCAGTCGCAACCGCGTGGCGACTTCGCGCGCGCGGTCCAGGCCCATGTCGATCGACTTCGGGTGCTGGCGCTCGATGTAGTCGAGCCAGCCGGGAAGATCGCGCGCCATCGCTCCGTCTTACAGCGCGCGGTGCTTGGCCTCGCCGAAGAACGGCGTGTGGTGCGCGGCGTCGTTCAGGCGCACCACTTCCAGTTGTTCGATCGACGGGCCTTCCAGCAGGTTGATCGTGGTCGGCGCCTGCCGGAACGACCACAGGCGCGCAATCGGCAGGCCCAGGATGCGGCACAGCAGCACGCGGTTGACCGCGTCGTGGGCGACCAGCAGCAGGGTGTCGCCGTCGCCCAGGTCCTCGACGGCGCGCGACAGGCCGCGCCAGGAACGGTCCAGCACCTGGCGCAGCGATTCGCCGCCGGGCATCAGCACGGTTTCCGGTTCCTCGCGCCACGCGCGCAGGCGGGCCGGATCCTTTTCGTCGATCTCGCTGGCCAGCAGGCCCTCCCATTCGCCGTGGGCGATCTCCTGCAGGTCGGCGTCGGTGGCCAGCATCGGCGCGCGCGCTTCGCCCAGCGCCAGCTCGGCGGTGCGGCGCGCGCGCGACAACGGCGAGGCGACAGCGCGGTCGATCCGCAGGTCCCTCAGGCGCTCACCCAGCGCCCGGGCCTGGGCCTCGCCGATCGGCGAAAGCGGGATGTCGATCTGGCCCTGGTAACGGCCTTCGGCGTTCCACGGGGTTTCGCCGTGGCGGGCGAGCAGGATGCGCATGCGTTGGATCTTTGTTTGTGGGGTGACCGTCTGCGGCCGCGGACGGCGAAAACGGGTGCGGCATGATACATGGCCCGATACATGGCCCGTCCCCGCGCGACCCGGGAACTGGCCGGCAGGGCCGGCGGCGTATAATCCGCGCCCTCTTTTCCGCATGGCGCAGTCGTTCCCATGACGCAGACAATGAAGGCGCTGGTGAAGCGCGAAGCCGGCAAGGGCATCTGGATGGAACAGGTGCCGGTGCCGGTTCCCGGCCCCAACGAAGTGCTGATCAAGGTCGAGAAGACCGCGATCTGCGGCACCGACCTGCACATCTACCTGTGGGACGAATGGGCGCAGCGCACCATCCCGCAGGGCCTGACCATCGGCCACGAATTCGTCGGCCGCATCGCCGAACTCGGCCCCGGCGTGTCCGGCTACACCGTCGGCCAGCGCGTTTCCGCTGAGGGCCACATCACCTGCGGCCACTGCCGCAACTGCCGCGGCGGCCGCACCCACCTGTGCCCGCACACGGTCGGCATCGGCGTGAACCGCAACGGCGCCTTCGCCGAATACATCGTGATGCCGGCCAGCAACCTGTGGCCGATCCCCGACCCGGTGCCCTCGGAACTGGCCGCGTTCTTCGATCCCTACGGCAACGCCGCGCACTGCGCGCTGGAATTCGACGTGGTCGGCGAGGACGTGCTGATCACCGGCGCCGGCCCGATCGGCGTGATCGCCGCCGGCATCTGCAAACACATCGGCGCGCGCAACGTGGTGGTCACCGACGTCAACGACTTCCGCCTGAAGCTGGCCGCCGACATGGGCGCCACCCGCGTGGTCAACGTGGCGAACACTTCGTTGAAGGAAGTGATGGCCGACCTGCACATGGAAGGCTTCGACGTGGGCCTGGAGATGAGCGGCAACCCGCAGGCGTTCAACGGCATGCTCGACTGCATGTACCACGGCGGCAGGATCGCGCTGCTGGGCATCCTGCCGAAGGGCGCCGGCATCGACTGGGACCGGATCATCTTCAAGGGCCTGACCGTGCAGGGCATCTACGGCCGCAAGATGTACGAGACCTGGTACAAGATGACGCAACTGGTGCTCGGCGGCTTCCCGCTGGGCAAGGTGCTGACGCACCAGTTGCCGGCCGACGAATTCCAGAAGGGCTTCGACCTGATGGAAAGCGGCAAGGCCGGCAAGGTGGTGCTGAGCTGGCACTGAGCCCCGCACGGCGACGAACCGGAGGAGCGAAAAAGGGCGCCGTCAGGCGCCCTTTTCCGTTGCCGCGCGGACCCGGCGCCCGCGCTTACGGGACTTCCACCGTGATGCTGGCGAAGAAGCGGTCGTCGGCCAGCGGGTCGCCCTTCACGTTGGTGTCGGTATAGCCCAGCGCCAGCGTGGCCGGGCCGAAGGACTTGCTCAGGCTGACCGACCAGTCGGTGTAGTCCTCGATGCCGACCTTGCTGTCGAAGGTGCTGCGGCCGACGCCGACGCCGATGCCGAAATCGGCCGGCAGTTCCCACTCGCCCCCCAGCGCGTAGTACACCGAGCTGCCCTTGGTGTTGGCGAAGCTGTCCGAATACGCCACCGTCGCGCTGTAGTGGTCGAAGACCGTGCCCTTGACGATCAGCTCGCCGAAGTCGCCGGTGTTCTTCTTGCCCGGATAGCTGTAATAGTTGTACATCACGTCGAGGTTGAAGCTCTCGCCGATGTCGGTGTTGTAGCCGAGGAACCAGTCGTTCTCCGTGCCGCCGTCGCCGAAATCGACGGTCGAACCCCAGAAGCCGGCGTAGACGCCGACCGGCGAGGTGTAGGTCAGGCCGGCCTGGAACGCCGGATTCTCGTCGGACTGGCTGATGCCGCGCCAGACGTAGTCGGTGGTCGCGCCATAGCTCAGGCTCCAGGGCGAAGAGGCTTCTTCTTCGGCCGCATCCTGCGCGGAGGCGGCCAGCGGCATGGCCGCGAGGACGAGTGCAACTGCAAAACCGAGTTTGAAGGGCTTCATCCGGGTTCTCCTGTGGGGGGCATTCTGGGAAGTGGGGGCAATCGCGCGCCGGCGGCGTAGCGTGATCGTAACCACGGACTCACGATTTTTTAACCCGACCCGATAGTGCGGCGCGTCAAAGCGCGCCGTCAAGCCTGATCGTGCAGGTTTTGCGGCCGGCGCGACCGATGGCTGCACGCGCGGTCCCGGAGCGCCTGCCGACGCACCACAACGGGGACGGAAACGCACCAGATTCGCCCCGAAACCACGCTCCGCCCGGCTATGCCGGGAATACTCCGAACCGGCGCGGCGACAGCACGACCGTCGCTCCCGCCGCGGGAATGCCGGCCGCGTCCCCGGCCGGCGGCGGCAGGTCGATCTCGACTTCCTCGCCGCCGCCGTGCGCCAGCTTCGCGCGCAGGCGCAGGCGCGGGCCGCTGCGCAGGCTCGACAGCACGACGGCCTGCCAACCCGGGCCCGACGACGAAACCTGCAGCTGCCCTCGGGGCGCACGTACAGTTCGACCGGGCCGTCGGCGACCTCGGCGGCGAATTCGACGCCGGCGACCTGCGCCGTGCCCGCGTGCGCCTGTCCGGACAGGCGGTTGGCCTCGCCGACGAAGCCGTACACGAACGGCGTGCGCGGACGCTCGTAGGCGTCGGCCGGGCTGCCGAGCTGTTCTATGCGGCCGCGGTTGAGGATGGCGACGCGGTCAGCCAGTTCCAGCGCCTCTTCCTGGTCGTGGGTGACGAACACCGTGGTCAGGCCGGTGTGCTCGTGCAGTTCGCGCAGCCAGCGGCGCAGGTCGCGGCGCACGCGCGCGTCGAGCGCGCCGAAAGGCTCGTCCAGCAGCAGCACGCGCGGTTCGATCGCCAGCGCGCGCGCCAGCGCCACGCGCTGTCGCTGGCCGCCGGACAGTTGCGCCGGATAGCGCTCTTCCAGTCCTTCCAGTTGCACCAGTTGCAGCAGTTCGCGCACGCGCTGGCGGATGCGCTTGTCGGGCCAGCGTTCGCGGCCGCGGCGCACGCGCAGGCCGAAGGCGATGTTCTCGCGCACGTCCAGGTGCCGGAACAGCGCGTAGTGCTGGAATACGAAGCCGGCGCGCCGCGCCTGCACGCTCAACTTCGTCGCGTCCTGGCCGTCGAATAGCACCCGGCCGGCGTCGGCGTGCTCCAGCCCGGCGATGATCCGCAGCAGCGTGGTCTTGCCGGAACCGGACGGGCCCAGCAACGCCAGCAGTTCGCCGCGGCGGATTTCCAGGTCGATGCCGTCCAGCGCGACGAACTCGCCGAAACGCTTGCCTAGGTTTTCGATTCCTATCGTGATGCTCATCGCGTCGTTCTTCAGTGGCGGTGCGAGGCGGCCAGCGCCTCGCCGTGCCGCCATTCCAGCCAGGTCTTCAGCACCAGCGTCGCCAGCGCGGTCAGCGCCAGCAGCGAGGCGCAGGCGAACGCCGCGCCGTAGGCATATTCGTTGTAGAGGATTTCCACGTGCAGCGGCAAGGTGTTGGTGCGCCCGCGGATGTGCCCGGACACCACCGACACCGCGCCGAATTCGCCCATCGAGCGCGCGCTGCACAGCAGCACGCCGTACAGCAGCGCCCAGCGGATGTTGGGCAGGGTGACCCGCCAGAAGGTCTGCCAGCCGTTGGCGCCCAGGCTCAGCGCGGCCTGTTCCTCGTCGCTGCCTTGCTGCTGCATCAGCGGCATCAGTTCGCGGGCGATGAACGGGAAGGTGACGAACACCGTCGCCAGCACCACGCCCGGCAGCGCGAACACGATCCGCGGCAACTGCACGTGGACCTCGCCGACCAGCGGCAGGCTGGCGCGCCAGCCCTCGTCGATCAGCCACCACAGCCAGCCCTGCGCGCCGAACAGCAGCACGAACACCAGGCCGGCGACCACCGGCGACACCGCGAACGGCAGGTCGATCAGGCTGACCAGCCATTGCTTGCCGCGGAAATCGTGCTTGCCGACCGCCCACGCCGCGGCGACGCCGAACACCAGGTTCAGCGGAACCACGATCGCGGTCAACAGCAAGGTCAGGCGGATCGCCGCCCATGCGTCGCTTTCGGTCACCGCCGCCACGAACGCCGGAACGCCGGCGCGAAGGGCTTCGAAAAACACCAGCAACAACGGCAGCAGCAGGAACGACAGCAGGAAGCCGAGCGCGCCCACGATCAGCAGCACCTGCATCCAGCGCGGCTCGGTGGTGGCGGGTCGGCGCGGGCCGGCGGCGGCGCTCATCGCGTCCTCGTGCGGCGCTCGTGCGGCAGCAGCGACTGCAGCGTGTTGATCGCCAGCAGCAGCGCGAACGACAGCAGCAGCATCGCCGCGGCGATGGCGGTGGCGCCGGCGTAGTCGAATTCCTCCAGCTTGATGACGATCAGCAGCGGCGCGATCTCCGACACGCCCGGCAGGTTGCCGGCGATGAAGATCACCGAGCCGTATTCGCCGACCCCGCGCGCGAACGCCAGCGCGAACCCGGCCAGCATCGCCGGGCGCAACGCCGGCAGCAGCACGCGCCAGACCGTCTGCCAACGGTTGGCGCCGAGGGTGGCCGCGGCTTCCTCGTATTCGGCCTCCAGGTCGGCCAGCACCGGCTGCACCACCCGCACCACGAACGGCAGGCCGATGAACACCAGCGCCACGAAGATGCCCAGCGGCGTGTACGCGACCTTGATCCCGGCCGCCTCCAGCCAGCGGCCGATCCAGCCGTTGGGGCCGTACAGCGCGGTCAGCGCGATGCCGGCCACCGCGGTCGGCAACGCGAACGGCAGGTCGATCATCGCGTCGAACACCCGCCGTCCCGGGAAGCGGTAGCGCACGAACACCCAGGCCGCCAGCGTCCCCATCGCCGCGTTGAACGCCGCCGCCGCCAGCGCGACGCCGAAACTCAGCTTCAGCGCCGACAGCACGCGCGGGTCGGTCCAGATCCGCCAGATCTCGTGCCAGCCCAGCCCGGCGGTCTTCAGGAATATGCCGGCCAGCGGCAGCAGCACCACCAGACCGAGCCAGAACAGCGTGTAGCCCAGGCTCAGACCGAAGCCGGGAATGACCCGGCGCCGGCGCAGCGGCAATGGCAAGCCCGCCGCCGCTACGCTCACTTCCTGTTCGCCTGGATCTGGTCGAACACGCCGCCTTCGGCGAAGTGCTTTTGCTGCGCCTGCGCCCACGAGCCGAACACGCCGTCGACGGTCACCAGTTCAAGCTTGGGGAAGCGCGCGACGTCCTTCGGGTCGGCAAGCTCGGGATGGCGCGGGCGGTAGTAGTGCTTCGCGGCGATGCGCTGGCCTTCCGGCGAATACAGGTATTGCAGGTAAGCCTGCGCGACCTCGCGGGTGCCGTGCTTGTCGACGTTCTTGTCCACCAGCGCCACCGGCGGTTCGGCCAGGATCGACAGCGACGGCACCACGATGTCGAACTTGTCCGGGCCCAGTTCCTCGATCGCCAGGAAGGCCTCGTTCTCCCACGCCAGCAGCACGTCGCCGATGCCGCGCTGGACGAAGGTGGTGGTGGAGCCGCGCGCGCCGGTGTCGAGCACCGGCACGTGCTTGAACAGCGCATCGACGTACATGCGCGCCTTGTCCTCGTCGCCCTTGAATATCTTCAGGCCGTAGGCCCACGCCGCCAGGTAGTTCCAGCGCGCGCCGCCGGAGGTCTTCGGATTGGGGGTGATGACCGAAACGCCGCGGTGGATCAGGTCGTTCCAGTCGCGGATGTTCTTCGGGTTGCCCTTGCGGACCAGGAACACGATCGTCGAGGTATACGGCGTGCTGTTGTCCGGCAGGCGCTGCTGCCAGTCGGCCGGCAGCAGCCTGGCCTTGTCGGCGATGGAGTCGATGTCGTAGGCCAGCGCGAGGGTGACGACGTCGGCCTGCAGCCCGTCGATCACCGCGCGCGCCTGCTTGCCGGAGCCGCCGTGCGAGGTCTCGACGACGACCTTCTGGCCCTTTGCCTGCAGCCAGTGTTTCGCGAAGGCCGCGTTGAAGTCGCGGTACAACTCGCGCGTGGGATCGTAGGACACGTTGAGCAATTGCACGTCCTTGGCCATCGCGGCGAAGGTCAGGACCAGGCCGAGGCCGGCCAGCAACGGTAGAAGGCGACGGGGAATGCGTGGGGTCTTCATGGGGGTTCTCCACTAACGGTTCGGGAAGGCGACCGGCAGGCAGGCATGATCCCTCATGCGCGTGGCTTCACCATTAGCATTTCCGCCCGCGGGACTTGTAGGCAAATGGTTAAGGCTCGCCGACCGGCCACAGGCGAATGCTCCCCGCCCCGTCGGCACGGCCGGAAATGAATCCGCCGGCGTGGCTGATGACTTCCGGATATCAGTCCCGCAGCCGCTGGAGCGTGTCATGTGCTTATACGTGCATTATCCGCGCGTTTGCGCCGTTGCGAGGCAAGGCGCAGGCCGCAGGCAAGGCTGGCGGCCTTGGCAAGGCCTGCAACGCCGCATCGCAACGGCGCAAGCGCGCGGGAATGTGCGTATAAGTGCATGACACGCTCTAAAATGATTCTTTCCCGGAATTCCGCCGCCATGTCCCGACTCACCGCGCATTACGCCGCCGAACTGGAATCGATCCGCGCCCAGGGCCTGTTCAAGTCAGAACGCATCATCGCCGGCCCGCAATCGGCCGAGATCACCCTGGCCGACGGCCGCAGCGTGCTGAACTTCTGCGCCAACAACTACCTCGGCCTGGCCGACCACCCGGACGTCATCGCCGCGGCCAAGCAGGCGCTGGACACGCACGGTTTCGGCATGGCCAGCGTGCGCTTCATCTGCGGCACGCAGGACCTGCACAAGCGACTGGAGGCGAAGATCGCCGAGTTCTTCGGCACCGAGGACACGATCCTCTACGCCGCCTGCTTCGACGCCAACGGCGGCCTGTTCGAGCCGCTGCTGGGCGAGAACGACGCCATCGTCTCCGACGCGCTCAACCACGCCTCGATCATCGACGGCGTGCGCCTGTGCAAGGCCAGGCGCTTCCGCTACGCCAACTGCGACATGGCCGACCTGGAGGCGCAACTGCAGGCCGCCGACGCCGCCGGCTGCAGGACCAAGTTCGTCACCACCGACGGCGTGTTCTCGATGGACGGCTTCATCGCGCCGCTGGACGAAATCGTCGCGCTGGCGGAGAAGTACGGCGCGCTGGTGCACATCGACGAATGCCACGCCACCGGCTTCCTCGGCGCGAACGGGCGCGGTTCGGCCGAAGTGAAGGGGGTGATCGACAGGATCGACATCTTCACCGGCACCCTCGGCAAGGCGATGGGCGGCGCGCTGGGCGGCTTCACCACCGGGCCGCGGGAGGTCGTCGAACTGCTGCGCCAGCGTTCGCGCCCCTACCTGTTCTCCAACTCGCTGCCGCCGCACGTGGTCGCGGCCGGGATCAAGGCGTTCGAGATGCTGTCCTCGGCCGGCGAACTGCGCGAGCGCCTGGCGCGGAACACCGCTTATTTCCGCGAGAGGATGACCGCCGCCGGCTTCGACCTGAAGCCCGGCGCGCATCCGATCTGCCCGGTGATGCTGTACGACGCGCCGCTGGCGCAGCGCTTCGCCGAGCGCCTGCTGGAGGAAGGCATCTACGCGATCGGCTTCTTCTTCCCGGTGGTGCCGCAGGGCCAGGCGCGCATCCGCACGCAGATGAGCGCCGCGCACACGCGCGAACACCTGGACCGCGCCATCGACGCGTTCGTCCGCATCGGCCGGGAACTCGGCGTGCTATGAGCAACTACGTCGTCGGCCTCACCGGCGGGGTGGCTTCCGGCAAGAGCGCGCTGGCCCACGCCTTCGCCGCGCACGGGGTGACGGTGGCCGACGCCGACGCGATCGCGCGCGAAGTGGTCGAGCCGGGGCAGCCGGCGCTGGCCGCGGTGGCCGCGCGGTTCGGCGCGGCGATGATCGGCGCCGACGGCCGCCTGGACCGCGCCGCGCTGCGCCGGCGCATCTTCGACGACGCCGGCGAAAAGCGCGCGCTGGAGGAAATCCTGCATCCGCCCATCCGCCGGCGCCTGCACGACATCTGCGCGGCCGCCGCCGGCGCCTACGCCATCGCCGCGATCCCGCTGCTGGCCGAAGCCGGCGGCCGCGACGGCTATCCGTGGCTGGACCGGATCCTGGTCGTCGACACGCCGGTGGCAATGCGCCTGCAGCGGCTGGTGCGGCGCGACGGCGTCGATGCGGCACTGGCGCAGCGCATGATCGACGCGCAGGCCAGCCACGAACAGCGGCTGGCGATCGCCGACGACATCGTAGTCAACCACGGCGCGCTGGCGGAGCTGGAAGCAGCGGCGGCGGAACTGGATGCGCGCTACCGCGCGCTGGCGGCGGGCTGATCCGTTCGCCATCGGCCCAGCCCGGACCGCAAATCAACCCCAGATCTGCTCGTCCAGCGTCGCGGCCGCCTTCAATCCGCGCACCCGACCCTTGACCACGACCACGCCCTCGGCGCGCAGCCGCTGCGACTGCTCGCGCCAGCCGCGCGAGCCTTCGGGAAAGGCGATGCATCCGTCCGAGCGCAGCACGCGGTGCCACGGCAGGTTCGGATCGTCGTTTTCGGCCAGCACCCGCGCCGCCAGCCGCGCCCGCCCGGGCAGGCCGGCGCGGCGCGCGACCTCGCCATAGCCGGCCACCTGTCCGCGCGGGATCGCGCGCACGGCGGCGAGGATGCGTTCACGGGACGAGACGTCGGCCAATGTGGTTCGTGGTTCTCGGTTCCTGCGAAGCCTAACCCTTTTCGGCGCCCCCGATCGGGAACCCCGGTCCGCTCACGCCCACCCGGCCAGCACGAACGCCTTGTAGAACACCCAGGCGACCGTCGCCGCGGCCGGGATGGTCAGGATCCACGCCCAGACGATGCGCTCGATGGTGCCGATCTTCAGCGCGCGCGGGTTCTTGGCGAAACCCACGCCCATGATCGCTGTGGAGATGCTGTGGGTGGTCGACACCGGCATGCCGAAATGCGCGGCGACGGTCAGGATGGTCGCCGAACTGGTGTCGACCGCGAAGCCGTCGATCGGATGCAGCTTGACCATCTTGTGGCCCAGCGTCTTGATGATGCGCCAGCCACCGGACGCGGTGCCGGCGGCCATCACCAGCGCGCAGGTGACCACGATCCACGTCGCCACCGCCGAACCGTCGCTGCCCGCGGCCGGATGCAGGAAGGCCAGCCACGGCGGCAGGTCGCGCAGCGCGCCGCCGGCCTCCGCGCCGTACAGCGCCAGCGCGATCACGCCCATGGTCTTCTGCGCATCGTTGTGGCCGTGCGCATAGCCCATGTACGCCGCCGAAAGGATCTGCGCCTTGCCGAACACTGCGTTGATCACGCGCGGGCGCTGCAGGCGCCTGAGCGCGCCGCCGGCGCGCTCCAGGCCGGAGATGATCGCCCACAGGAACACCATCATCGCCAAGCCCAGCAGGAAGCCCGCCAGCGGCGAGGTCACCATCGGCAGGAACACCTTCCACAGCAGGCCCTTGTTGTGCGCCCAGTCGCCGACGTTCTGTGACCACAGCAGCGAGGACCAGTCGTTCTGCGACGCCGCCAGCGCCGCACCGCACAGGCCGCCGATCAGCGCGTGCGACGACGACGATGGCAGCCCGCGCCACCAGGTGATCAGGTTCCAGGCGATCGCGCCCAGCAGCGCGCACAGCACCAGTTGCGAGGTCGCCTCGACCACGCCGGTGTTGACCACTCCGGTCGCTATCGTCGCGGCGACCGCAGTGCCGGTCAGCGCCCCGATCAGGTTCATGCACGCGGCCAGGATCACCGCCCTTCCCGGCGTCAGCACCTTGGTCGCGACCGAGGCGGCGATGGAGTTGGCGGTGTCGTGGAAGCCGTTGATGAACTCGAAAACGAGCGCGGCCACGATCACCACGATGATCAACGTAAGCATCATTGCTCCCTTAAGTTAAGGGGGCAGGCTCGCCGCGCAGCGGCGAGACGGGGGGTGAGGCGGCGCGCTTGCGCGGCAATGCCGCGCGCGCCGCCGAACGCCCGAGCGCTGCGCGCGAGGGCCGGGCCGTGGAAGCAGACCCGAGGGCATTGGCGCAGCCAATGCCCATGTATCCGAAGCCGAAAACGGCAGGCACACGAAATCGCGCCCATCACGAATTCTTCAAGACGATCTGATAGATCACCACGCCCGCCTCGCGGCAGCGGTCGATGGCCTTTTCCAGGATCTCGAAGAACTCCTTCAACAGGAACATCTGCAGGTTGTCCAGCCGCCCGGAATAGATGTCGCGGTACAATTCCAGCATCAGCCGGTCGGCCTCGTTCTCGATGCTGCGCAGCTTCTCGTTGAGCGCGGTCATCCGGTCCAGGTTCATCTTCGGCAGTTCGTGGACCATTTCCTTCACCACGGCGGCGGCCTGCTCCAGCATCGCCGCGCGCGGGGCGAAGTCGATGTGGGCCAGGTGCTGGGTGGCCAGCGAGTAGCGGTCGGCGAACTTCTCGATCTGCTTGGGGATCTTGTACAGCGCCGAGCCCAGCGCCTCGATGTCCTCGCGCTCGAACGGGGTGATGAAGCTGTCCACCAGCGCCTGGCCGATCTTGTCCGAGGCGGCGCGCTCGCGCAGGCGCGCCAGCTTGAAGCTGTCCAGCGCCGGCTGGCGGTCGGACGCCCGCATCATCGCGTGCAGCGCCTTGGCGCTCTCGAAGGCGGCGTCGGCGGCCTCGTCGAGCAGGGTGTAGAACTGCTGGCCGGAGCCGAAAATGGTCTGCAGGGAGAACATGCGGGCGTTCCGCCGTCGCGGGGAGGACGGCATCGGGGCGGAATTATGACCGCTCCATGACAGTCTGTAACGGAACGGTTGCCGGTTCGGCCCCGGAACCCGCCGGGGCGGGCCCGCCCGCCGCGCCGGGCCGCGCGCGGTGCGGTTTGCTAGACTGCGCGCCGCGCCCCCCGGCGTAAGCTATGGACGACGACCCCTCTCCCGCCCCGGCCGGCCGCCCGCGCCGCCCACTCCCTCCTCTTGCCGCCCTGCCGGGCCGGGAGGCGCGGCGTGCTTGAGCTGTTCATCGTCCTCGCCCTGGTCGCGGTCAACGCCTTCTTCGCATTGTCCGAAATGTCGGTGGTCACCTCGCGCAAGCCGCGCCTGAAGCAGCGCGCCGGCGAAAGCAAGGGCGCGCGCAAGGCGCTGGAGCTGGCCGAGAACCCCGAGCACTTCCTGTCCGCGGTGCAGGTCGGCATCACCCTGGTCGGCATCCTCACCGGCATGTTCGGCGGCCAGGCGCTGGGCGCGTCCATCGGCGACTGGCTGGGCAAGACCTTCCCGGTGCTGGAAACCCGCATCGGCGGCTGGCTGGGCCGCACGTTCCCGGACCTGGGCGCCTATGCCGACGCCATCGGCATGATCGCCGCGATCAGCCTGATCACCTACCTGAGCATCGTGCTGGGCGAACTGCTGCCCAAGCGCCTGGCCCTGCTGGCGCCGGAGAAACTGGCCTCGCTGGTCGCGATCCCGATGCACTGGCTGTCGAAGCTCGCCTACCCTTTCGTCTGGCTGCTAACCAACAGCGTGCGCGGCGTGCTCAGGCTGCTGCGCATCGAGAAGAACAACGACGCCCAGGTCACCGAGGAGGAGATCCGCCTGCTGGTCAGCGAAAGCCACGAGCAGGGCGTGATCGACGACGACGAGCGCAACATGGTCAACCGGGTGCTGCGCCTGGGCGACCGCACCGCCGACAGCCTGATGACCCCGCGCACCCGGATCGTGTGGCTGGACATGGCCGCGCCGTTCGCGGAAAACCTGAAGACGATGCGCGGGGAGCGCTATTCGCGCTTCCCGGTCTACCGCCACGACGACAGCGACGTGGCCGGCGTGCTGGAAGTGAAGACCCTGCTGGACAACCTGGGCGAGGCCGAGCCGGACCTGTTCGGCGAACTGCGCGAACCGCTGTTCGTTTCCGAGTCCACCCATGCGATGAAGCTGCTGGAAATCCTCCGCGAGGAACAGCAGTCGCTGGCGCTGGTGGTCGACGAATACGGCGAGATCCAGGGCCTGGTCACCCTGAGCGACCTGATGGGCGCGGTGGTCGGCCGCCTGCAGGCGGCGGAAAACACCGACGAGGACGCGCTGGTGGTGGCCCGCGACGACGGCTCGCTGCTGGTCGACGGATCGCTGCCCAACGACGACCTGCGCGAACTGCTCGGCGGCGTCGCCCTGCCCGGCGACGAGGACGACTACAACACCGCCGCCGGCATGGTGATCGAGTATTTCGGCCGCATCCCGCACACCGGCGAGGCCTTCGACTGGGCCGGCTGGCGCATCGAGGTGGTCGACCTGGACGGCGCGCGCATCGACAAGCTGCTGTTGCAGAAGCTGCCCGAAGACGATGTCGCCGACGCCGCCTGAATCCGGTCCGCCAGCGCCCGATCCGTCACGTCCGCCGCGCCCGCCACCCGCGAACGGCACCCGCGCGATGCTGGACGAACTGGCCGCCGGCGATCCCGGCGAACGCCTGCCGCTGGCCGACCTGCTCGGCAACCTGCGCCAGAGCGGCTTCGGCCTGTTCCTGCTGATCTGCGTGCTGCCGGCGTTCCTGCCGATCCCCGGTCTCGCCGGCGGCCTCAGCGGGCCGCTGACGGCGCTGGTCGGGCTGCAGTTGCTGGTCGGCCTGCGGCGGCCGTGGCTGCCGCGGTTCCTGGCCCGACGCGGCCCGCACCGCGGCACCATCGCGCGTTTCCGCGACAAGTTCTCGGGCGTGCTGCGGCGGCTGGAATGGGTGGTGCGCCCGCGGCTGGCCTGGGTGCTGGAACGCCGCATAGCCGGCGCCGTCACCGGCCTGCTGCTGATCCTGCTGGGCGTGCTGCTGTCGCTGCCGATCCCGTTCACCAACTACCTGTTCGGCGTGCTGCTGCTGGTCTACGCCATCGCCCTGTTGGAGGGCGACGGCGCGCTGATGCTGATCGCATGGCTCGCCGGCGCGGTCGCCATCGTGGTGTTCGGCGCGGCCTCGGGCAGCCTGCTCGAACTGGCGATGGCGCTGCTGCGGAAGTGGTTCTGATCCGGTTGCCTCGGGCCGGGACCGCCGTTCCCGGCCGGCAACGGCGTCAGGGCGTGCGCGCCGCCTGCGCGGCGCCGGATTCCTCGGCCAGCCGTTCGAATTCCCGCGCATCCAGCGGATAGCTCAGCCAATAGCCCTGCGCCAGGTCGCATCCGCGTTCGAGCAGCAGTTTCAGCTGGCCTTCCTTCTCCACGCCTTCGGCGACCACGGTGATGCCCAGCGAATGCGCCATCGCCACGATCGCGGTGGTCAGCGCCAGGTCGTCCGGGTCGCGCAGCATGTCGGCGATGAAGCTGCGGTCGATCTTGACCCCGTCCACCGGCACCCGGCGCAGGTGGCTGAGCCCGGAGAAGCCGGTGCCGAAATCGTCCAGCCACACCTTGACGCCCATGCGGTGCAACCGCGCCAGCAGCGCGCTGGCGTGGGCCTCGTCGCCGATCACCGCGGTCTCGGTCAGTTCCAGGTGCAGGCACGACGCCGACAGGCCGTTTCGCCGCAGGGTTTCGGCGACCTGGTCCGGCAGCCCGCCGCTGCGCAACTGCCGCGGCGACACGTTGACCGAGACGAACAGCGGCTCCAACCGGTCCTCGCCGGTCTTCGCCCAGCCCGCCGCGGTCGCGCAGGCTTCCTGCAGCGCCCACCGGCCCAGCGGTTCGATCAGGCCGCTGCGCTCGGCGACGTCGATGAACACCGAAGGCGCCACCGTGCCCAGGGTCGGGTGCTGCCAGCGCAGGAGCGCCTCGGCGCCGACCAGGCGCCGGTCGCGCAACCGGTAGATCGGCTGGTAGACCAGGCTCAACTCGCCGCGGTCCCAGGCCCCGCGCAATTCCTGCTCCATGTGCAGGCGTCGCTCCACCGCCTGGTTCATCGCCCGGCTGTAGAAACGGTAGCAGTTCTTGCCGGCGATCTTGGCCTGGTACATCGCCACGTCGCCGTTCTTCAGCAGCGCGGTGGCGCCGGTCGCGTCGTCGGGGAACAGGGTGATGCCGATCGAAACGCCCAGGAACACCTCGCGCCCCTGCGCGACCAGCGGCAGCCCCAGTTCCGCGACCAGCCGCTCGCCCAGCGTCGCCGCCGTGGCGCGCACGTCGTCGCCCTGGATCAGCACCACGAACTCGTCGCCGCCGAAACGCGCCACCAGCGCCTCGTCGCCTCCGATCGGGCCGACCACGTCGCGGATGCGGTTGGCGAACTGCACCAGCACCTCGTCGCCGGCCTCGTGGCCCATGCTGTCGTTGACCCGTTTGAAATCGTCGATGTCGGCGAACAGCAGCGCCATCTGCCGGTCTCCGCCGCGCAGCGACAGCAGGCGATGGTCCAGGCTTTCGCGGAACGCCAGCCGGTTGGTCAGCCCGGTCAGGGAATCGGTATAGGCCATGCGCCGCACGTCGCGGTCGTGGCGGACGATGCTCTCGCGCATGTCGGCGAACGCATGCATCAATTCGCCGACTTCGTCGCCGCGGTCGCGGGGCAGTTGGCGCACGTCGTAATCGCCCACGCCGATCGCGCGCGCGGCCCCGACCAGTTCGCGGATCGGCCGCACCAGGGTGCGCTGCACCAACCACGCCGACGCAACGCAGACCACGGCCAGCGCCGCCAGCAGCAGCGCGATCCAGCCCAGATGGCGGCGTCCCGCCTGTCCCAGGCTGCTTTCCAGCGCCGCCGCCGCGCGATCCTCTTCGGCCCGAACACCGGCCACCGAATAGCCGATGCGTACGCCGCCCAGGCGCTCGCCGCCCAGGAAGATGCCGTGCGACACGTCCATCACCTGCGGCGACCATTGCACCTGCGCGTCCTCGCCAGCGACCGCCTTGGCCGCCAGCGGGTCGGTCATCGGCTGGCCATAGGCGGCGATATCCCAGGAACCGTCGTGGACGATCCGGCCTTCGGCGTCGTAGACCAGCACGTAGGCGACGTCCGGCTGGTGCGCGGCGGCGCGCACCAGCGCGCCGATCGCATCCAGGTCGGAGAAGTACAGCGGATTGGTCGCCGCATCCGCAAGCTGCTGCGCCACCGCCTCGCCGCGCCAGACCAGCGCGGCCCGCGCCATGTCGTGCACGGTTCCGCGGCCGCGTTCGCCGACTTCGTGCTGCATCGCCGATTGCCGCTGCAGCAGCAGCGCCAGCAGCAGGAACACTACCGCCAGCGCGATCGTCATCGCCAGCAGAAAGCGCGCCTGCAGGCCGAAACGCCGCTTCATTCCAGTTGTTCCCGCACGCGCCGGGCGTCGGCGCCCAATCGCGCCAGCGCGCGCTCCGCGTCCGCGTCGAGCGGCAGGAAACGGGTGGTGCCGAAGAACCGCCGCAACGCCGGGCCCGCCGCCGGATCGGCGGCCGCCTGCAGCAGCACCTCGCGCAGCCGCGCGCGCACCTTCGGGTCCAAGTCGCCGCGCACCACTTCCAGGGCGCGCGGGAAATCCGGCGTCTGGTGGATGATCCTGAAATCGCGGCGGAAGCCTTCCGGGATCCGCCGCTCGTCGTCCCAGTCCACGTTGCTGACCACGCCGGCGTCGACCATCCGCTTGTGCACCCAGGTGCCGATGTTCTGCTCGGAACGCGCGAACACGTAACCCACCTCGTCCGGCAATGGCCGGTCCTGCGGCGACAGCAGGATCTCCAGCGGCAGGCCGGCGTCCAGCAGCGACGCCGCCGGCGCCAGGTAGGCGCTGGTCGAGGCGGTGCTCTGGAAGGCGATGCTGTGGCCCTTCAGGCCGGCCAGCGACTGCACCGCGCTGTCGCGGCGCACGAAGAACACCGAGTGGTAGCGGCTGACGCCGTTGCGTTCGGTCAGCAGCAGCGGCTCTGCGCCGGCGCGCTGCCGCAGCAGCATCGCGTTGCCGGAGGTTTCGGTGACCCAGTCGACCCGGCTGCGGCGCAGGTAGCTGGTCATCTGCTGGACGTCGCGCGCCATCAGGATGCGCCCGCCGGTGATGCCGACGTCGCGCAGGCGCGGGACCACGTAGTCCAGCAGCGGCTTCAACTGCTCGTAGTGCGACTTCGGATCGTCGCTGATCCGCCCCAGCACCAGCACGTGGCGGTCATCGTTTTCCGGTACCGGCGACGGCGCATCCGCGGCGGCGACCGACCGCATGCCCAGCAACGCCAGAACCAAGCCTGTCCACGCGATACGCAACGTGCTTTACACCGGGAATAAACGACGCGCCAGCGTATCCCAAAGCACGGCCGGCGGGTAGTAAGCCGGATTACGGCCGGCCGCTCCCGGCCAGTCGGGCCATGCGCTGCGCGTCGGACAACACCCCGCGCAACAGCCGCACTTCCTGCTCGCTGAGGTCGCCGCGCAGGAACAGCCGGCGCAGTTTGCGCATCGCCGAATCCGGGCTGCGGCCCTTGTGGAAATCGATCTCATTCAGCGTTTCGTCGAGCTGGGCGAACAGGCCTTCCAGTTGCGCGTGCGTCGCCGGCCGCTCGCGCCCCTGCAACTGCGCCGGCGCCGGCCTTGCCCGCGCCGCCAGCCACGCCATCCGCACCTCGTAGGCCAGCACCTGCACCGCCGCGGCCAGGTTGAGCGAGCTGTATTCCGGATTGGCCGGGATGTGCACCGCGGCATGGCACAACTGCAGTTCCTCGTTGAACAGGCCGGTGCGTTCGCGGCCGAACACCAGCGCCACCGGGCCGTCCGCGGCGAGCCCCAGCAGGCGTTCCCCGGCCTCGCGCGGCGCGAGTTCCTCCAACTGCACGCGACGGCTGCGGGCGGTGCAACCCAGCACGAAGCGGCAGTCGGCGACCGCCTCGGCCAGGGTCGCGAAGACCTGCGCGCCGGCCAGCACATCCTCGGCGCCGGCGGCGCGGCGGCGGGCTTCCTCGGACGGGAACTGCTCCGGCGCGACCAGCGCCAGCCGCGACAGGCCCATGGTCTTCAGCGCGCGCGCCGCCGCGCCGATGTTGCCGGGATGCTGGGTGCCGACCAGCACGAAACGGATGTCGCATCCGGGGTTTTCGGGGGTTTCCATGGGGGTGGATGGTAAACTGCGCGCGCCGGCCGCCGCGCCGAGCCGTTCTTTTCCACCACGCACGTTCCGGTCCGCGCCGCCTGCCAGAGGTTCCCAGCCATGCTCAATCCCGTCGTCACCGTCATGGTCAAGGCCGCCCGCGCCGGGGGCAATGTGCTGCTGCGTTCGATCAACAAGCTCGACGCGCTGAACGTGGTGCAGAAGGACCGGATGGACTACGCCAGCGAAGTCGACGCCGACGCCGAGAAGGCGATCATCAAGGAACTCAAGCGCGCCTACCCCGACTACGGCGTGGTCGGCGAGGAAGGCGGCAAGGCCGAGGGCCGCGACAAGCGCCGCTTCTGGGTCATCGACCCGCTGGATGGCACCAGCAACTACCTGCACGGTTTCCCGCACTACTGCGTGAGCATCGCCCTGGTGGCCGACGGCGAACCGACCGACGCGGTGATCTTCGATCCGCTGCGCAACGAACTGTTCACCGCCAGCCGCGGCGCCGGCGCCCAGCTCAACGAGCGCAAGATCCGCGTGTCCGAGCGCAAGGACCTGGGCGGCGCGATGATCCACACCGGCTTCCCGCCGCGCGAGCGCGCCCGCGTGGGCGCCCACCTCAAGTGCATCGACGCGCTGCTGGCGCAGGCCGAGGACATCCGCCGCAGCGGCTCGGCCGCGCTGGACCTGGCCTACGTCGCCTGCGGCCGTGCCGACGCCTATTTCGAGGCCGGCGTGAAGGCCTGGGACATCGCCGCCGGCGTGCTGCTGGTGCGCGAGGCCGGCGGCAAGGTCTGCGACTTCCGCGGCGCCGGCACTGCGCGCATGGACGGCACCGGCCCGGAGACCCGGCAACTGGTCGCCGGCAACCTGAAGGTCTGCGATGCGGTGCAGAAGGTCATCGTCAATTCCGGCTATGCCGCTGCCTTCGACCCGAAGAAAGAGTGACGCCATGACCGCCTCGTCCGGCTGGCTGCTGTGGGCGCTGCTTTCGGCCTGCTTCGCCGCAGGCACGGCGATCTTCGCCAAGATCGGCATTCGCGGCGTCGATTCGGACTTCGCCACGCTGATCCGCACCGCCTTCATCCTGCTGGTGCTCGCGCCTTTCGTGTGGCTGACCGGTAAATGGAGCAATCCCCTCGCGTTGCCGACGAGGACATGGCTGTTCCTGCTGCTGTCCGCACTGGCCACTGGCGCATCGTGGCTGTGCTACTTCCGCGCACTGCAACTGGGCCAGGCCTCGCAGGTCGCGCCCATCGACAAGCTCAGCATCGTGCTGGTCGCCGTGTTTGCGTTCGCATTCCTCGGCGAGCGGCCTTCGCTGCATCAATGGTTCGGCATCGCGCTGGTTGCCGGCGGCGTGCTGGTGCTGGCGATTTCGAAATGAATTCACGGAAAAGGCCCGCAATCGCGGGCCTTTTCCATTCACATCGATGCGACCGCCGGGTTACGGGCGGCGGTTCAGCGCTTCGAGGTCCTTCGCCTTCGGCAGCAGGTCCTGCTTGCTCACGGTCAGCGGACCGAAGGTCAGCAGCGGACAGGCGACGAAGGTCGAGGAGATCACCACGATCACCGCGCCGACGATGTGGGTCAGCGCCAGGCCCTTCATCGAGCTGCCGCCGAACAGGTACAGCGCCAGCGCCGAGAGCAGGAACATCACCGCGGTGATGATGGTGCGGCTCAGGGTCTGGTTGATCGAGCGGTTCAGCACTTCCAGCGGCTCCACCCGCAGGCTGCGGAAGTTCTCGCGCACGCGGTCGAAGACCACGATGATGTCGTTGACCGCGAAGCCCATCACCGACAGCAGGCCGGCCAGCACGGTCAGGTCGAACTCATGGCCGATCGCGCTCATGTAGGCCACGGTCAGCAGCAGGTCGAACAGCGCGGTCAGACTGGCGGCGATGGCAAACTTCAGCTCGAAGCGGAACGCGATGTAGGCGATGAAGCCGATCAGGATCACGATGGTCGCGTACACGCCGTTGAGCGCCAGGTCCTTGCCGACCTGCGGGCCCACGTAGGTCGGCTCGTTGGCCAGCGCGGCCGGGTTGCCGGGGTCGGCCACGGCCGCGAGCACGTCCTGCGCGACCTTGTCGTTGGCGGCGACGCTTTCGGCGTTGCCGATGTCCTGCGGCTGCACCCGCACCAGCACGTCGCGGGCGCTGCCGTAGTTCTGCACCTGGACGGTGGCGTAGCCGGCGTCGGCGATCTTGCGGCGCACGTTCTCGACGTCGGCGTCCTTCTGGAAGCGCAGTTCGATCAGGGTGCCGCCGGTGAAGTCCAGCGCGTAGTTGAAGCCCTTCAGCGCGACGATGGCGATGGACGCGACGAACAGCGCCAGCGTCGCCGCCAGCGCCAGCTTGCGCCAGCGCATGAACGGGATGGTGGTGTCGTTGGGCAGGATGTGCAGCGGGAATATCTTCATGTGTGCTTCTTTTCCTGGAAAGCCCGCGCATGGAGGCGCGGGCCCTTGCGAGGGACTCGCATGGCGTTCAGATGGCCACGGACTGCAGTTTCTTGCGGTGCGCGTACAGCAGGGTCGCGATGGCGCGGGAAACGGTGATCGCGGTGAACATCGAGGCGAAGATGCCGATGATCATGGTCAGCGCGAAGCCCTTCAGCGGCCCGGTGCCGAACGCGTACAGGGCGACGCCGACGATCAGGCCGGTGAGGTTGGCGTCCAGGATCGTGCCGCTGGCCTTCTCGTAGCCGGCGGCGATCGCCGCCTTGCCCGGCACGCCGTGGCGCAATTCCTCGCGGATGCGCTCGTTGATCAGCACGTTGGCGTCCACCGACAGGCCGACCGACAGCGCCAGACCGGCGAAGCCCGGCAGGGTCATGGTCGCGCCGAACAGCGACATCACCGCGACCACGATCACCAGGTTCAGCAGCAGCGCCACCGCGGTGATCAGGCCGAACACGCGGTAGTACACCGCGAAGAACACCAGGGTGAAAAGGAACGAATAGACCACCGCCTCGACGCCGCGCTTGACGTTCTCGGCGCCCAGGCTGGGGCCGACCACGCGCTGCTCGACGAAGTCCATCGGCGCAGCCAGCGAGCCGGAGCGCAGCAGCTTGGCCAGGTTCTCGGCCTCGGTCTTCTCCAAGCCGGTGGTGCGGAAGTTCTTGCCCAGCGCGCTCTGCACCGTGGCCACCGAGATCACTTCCTCCTTGACCTTGAAGCTGCGCACTTCCTTGCCGTCGACGGTCTTCACTTCCGGGATGCGCTCGGTATAGACCACCGCCATCGGCTTGCCGACGTTGGCGCTGGAGAAGTCGAACATGCGCTGGCCGCCGATGTTGTTCAGGGTCACGTTGACCGCCGGCTGGCCGTTTTCGTCGACGCTGCTCTGCGCGGTCACCATCTGATCGCCGGTGGCGATGACGCGCTTGTTCAGAAGCACCGGCTGGCCGCTGTCGCGGCGGTAGTAGACCTTGGCTTCCGGCGGGATGACGCCGGTGGCCAGCGCCTCAGCGGCGTTGCCGTCGACCACCGCGCGATATTCCAGGGTCGCGGTCGCGCCGATCATGCGCTTGGCCTCGGCGGTGTCCTGCACGCCGGGCAACTGCACGACCACGCGGTCGTTGCCCTGGCGCTGGATGATCGGTTCGGCCACGCCCAGCGAGTTGACACGGTTGCGCAGGGTGGTGATGTTCTGTTCGATGGCGTCGCCGGCGATGCGCTGCAGTTCGCTTTCCGGCAAGCCTATCGTGATGCGGTTGCCGTTCACCGAATAGGTCAGCGGCTGCGTGCCGACCAGCGCGCCGCTGGCCGAACCGCCGGCCTGCAGCACCTTGCCCAGCTCGGTGCGGGCCTTGTCCGCGTCGGCGGCGTCGGCCAGGGTGACCACGATGCTGTTGTCGGCGCGGCGTTCGACCGACTGGTAGCGGATGCGTGCGTCGCGCAGGGTCACGCGGGTGTCCTCGACGTAGCTCTCGACGCGCTTGTCCAGCGCCGCCTTCTGGTCGACCTGCAGCAGGAAGTGGATGCCGCCCTGCAAGTCCAGGCCCTTGACCATCGGCCGCGCGCCCAGCTTGCCCAGCCACGCGGGCACGGTGGAGGCCAGGTTCGGCGCGACCACGTAGTCCTCGCCCAGCGCCGGGCGCAGCACGTCGTTGGCCTTGGTCTGCGCCTCCAGCGACGGCAGCCGCACCAGCAGGTTGTCACCCTGCTTCTCGACCTGCTTGGCGGCGATGCCGGCCGACTTCAGCGCCTCGTCGACGCGCCGGTCCAGCGCGTCGTCCAGGGCGAAGCCGCGGTTGGGGGTGATCTGCACGGAGGGATCCTGCGGATACAGGTTCGGCAGCGCGTACAGCACGCTCACCGCCACGACCAGCAGGATGACGAAGTATTTCCAGCGCGGGAATTCGAGCATTGCGATGAACTCGCACCGGCCTTGCGGCCGGCGCATCAGTCGATGGGAGGAAAGCGGATCAGGCCGACTTCAGCGTGCCCTTCGGCAGCACGTTGCCGATGGCGCCCTTCTGCACGCGCACGCGCACGTTGTCGGCGATCTCGACGGTGATGAAGTTCTCGCCGATCTCGGCAATGGTGCCGGCGATGCCGCCGCTGGTGATCACCTCGTCGCCCTTCGACAACTTGTCGAGCATGGCGCGGTGCTCCTTCTGCCGCTTCATCTGCGGGCGGATCATCAGGAAGTACATGACGGCGATCAGGATGATCGGCATCAGCAGCATGCCGAGGCCGCCGCCTTGCGGCTGGGCGCCGGCGGCCTGGGCGTGGGCGGCGGGGATCAGGAAATCGAGCAGGTTCATCGTCGGGTCCGTATGGGCCAAAAACAGCCGGGAATTATGCCATGCGGGCGGGCCGGCGTCCGATCAAGGCCCCGGAGCCCCGGAAATCGACGGATTTCCCCGCATCCTGTAGGAACGGCATGAGCCGCGATGAGGCTGTCATGGGAAAGCCCGTTCGCGGCTCACGCCGCTCCTACAGGGATCAGGCGGGATTCCGGGCCGCGTAAAACGACCGGCGGAAGGCCTCGAAGGTTCCCGCCTCGATCGCGGCGCGCATCCCGGCCATCAGGGTCTGGTAGTACCACAGGTTGTGCAGGGTGCCGAGCATCGGCGCCAGCATCTCGTTGCAGCGGTCCAGGTGGCGCAGGTAGCTGCGGGTGAAGCCATTGCGGCAGGCGTAGCAGCCGCAGCCCGGCTCGATCGGGCGCAGGTCGTGTTCGTACTTCGCGTTGCGGATGCGCACCGTGCCGAAGCCGGTGAAGTAGTGCCCGTTGCGCGCGTTGCGGGTCGGCATCACGCAATCGAACATGTCCACGCCGCGGGCGACCGCCTCGACCAGGTCCTCCGGCCGGCCCACCCCCATCAGGTAGCGTGGGCGCTCGGCCGGCAGCAGCGGGTGCATGTGCTCCAGCACACGGTTGCGCTCCTCCTCCGGTTCGCCGACCGCCAGGCCGCCGATCGCGTAGCCGTCGAAGCCGATCCGCAGCAGGCTCTCGGCGGACGCCGTGCGCAGGTCGTTGTAGACGCCGCCCTGGACGATGCCGAACAGCGCCGCGTCGTTGCCGAGCGCGTCGTGCTCGTCGCGCGAGCGCTGCGCCCAGCGCAGCGACAGTTCCATCGACTTGCGCACGGCCTGCGGATGCACGGGCTGACCGTTCTTCTCGAACGGCGGGCACTCGTCGAAGATCATCACGATGTCCGAATCCAGGGTCTTCTGGATCCGCATCGACTCCTCCGGGCCCAGGAACACCTTCGCACCGTCGACCGGCGAGGCGAAGGTCACGCCCTGCTCGGTCAGCCTGCGCCGGTGCGCCAGCGAGAACACCTGGAAGCCGCCGGAGTCGGTCAGGATCGGCTTGTCCCAACGGGCGAAGCCGTGCAGGCCGCCATGTTCCTCGATCACCTGCAGGCCGGGCCGCAGGTACAGGTGGAAGGTGTTGCCGAGGATGATCTGCGCGCCGAGCTCGGCGATGTGTTCGGGCAGGATGCCCTTGACCGAGCCGTAGGTGCCGACCGGCATGAACGCCGGCGTTTCCACCGTGCCGCGCGGGAACGCCAGCCGGCCGCGACGGGCGACGCCGTCGGTTCGCAGCAGTTGGAAGTTCATCCGGCTCATCAAGAATCCTTCAAGCCGTCATTCCCGCGAAGGCGGGAATCCAGTGTCTTTGCTTTCCGGACAGGTCACCGCGATCTGGCCGAAAGTCTCTGGATTCCCGCCTTCGCGGGAATGACGATGGAAATATTGCGAGGAAATCACTTTCTCTGCTCCGGAAACAACAACATCGCATCGCCATAGGAGAAGAACCGATAGCGCTCGCGCACCGCATGCGCATAGGCCGCCAAGATGCGCTCCCGGCCGGCGAACGCCGACACCAGCATCAGCAGCGTGCTTTCCGGCAGGTGGAAATTGGTCAGCAGCGCGTCGACGCTGCGGACGCGGTAGCCGGGGAAGATGAAGATCTGCGTCTCGCCGGCGAACGGCTTCAAGTCGCCGTCCCCTGCTTCATCGGAGCGTGTCGCCGACTCCAATGCACGCAGCACCGTGGTGCCGACCGCGATCACGCGGCCGCCGTTCGCGCGCGTCCTGCGCACCTGCGCCACCAGTTCCGCGCCGACGTTCAGCCACTCGCTGTGCATCCGGTGCTCGTGGATGTTCTCCACGCGCACCGGCTGGAAGGTGCCCGCGCCGACGTGCAGGGTCACGTGGCCGAACTCGACGCCGACGCCGCGCAGTTGGTCCAGCAGCGCATCGTCGAAATGCAGGCCGGCGGTCGGCGCGGCGACCGCGCCCAGTTCCCTGGCGAACACGGTCTGGTAGCGCTCGTCGTCGTCCGCGCCGGGCTCGCGGCGGATGTACGGCGGCAGCGGCAGGCGGCCGACCTGCTGCAGCCAGCTTTCCAGCGCATCTGGCACGTCGAAGCGCAGCAGGTAGAACTCGCCGTCGCGTTCCAGCACCTCGGCCTCGCCGCCGCCGTCCAGCGCGATGCGGCCGCCCGGCTTCGGCGACTTGCTCGCCCCGACCTGCGCCCGCGCGCGGTTGTCCGGCAACAACCGCTCGATCAGGATTTCCACGCGCCCGCCGCTGTCCTTCTGCCCGAACAGACGCGCCGGGATCACCCGGGTGTCGTTGAACAACAGCAGGTCGCCCTTGCGCAGCAGTTTCGGCAGGTCGCGGACGTGGGCGTCCATGAACGGCGCATCGCCCGCTTTTGCGCCGCCATCAGGCGGCACCACCAGCAAGCGGCTGGCCGAGCGCTCCGGCAACGGCGCCTGCGCGATCAGTTCGGGCGGCAGTTCGTAGTGGAAATCGGATTTCTTCATCGAAAGGAGCTTCGGGGGGCGCGCATTGTACCGGCGCGGCCGCCATGCCGCCTCAGCGCTCGAACTTGGTCGACAGGATGATCGACGAGGTGGTCCGCTCAACGCCGTCGATCGCGCCGATGCGGTCGGTCAGCACGTCCATCTCCTCGACCGAGCCCACCACCGCCAGCGCGATCAGGTCGAACGGCCCGCTGACCGAATGCAGCACCCGCACCTCCGGCATCGCCTTCAACGCCTTGGATACCGCCGCCATCTGCTTGGGCAGCACTGTGATCAGGATGTGGGCGCGGATCCGGCTGCGCTCGTAATCGTCGTGCACCCGCACCGTGTAGCCGCCGATCACGCCCTGGCGCTCCAGCCGCTCGATCCGGTTCTGCACCGTGGTCCGCGACAGGTCCAGCCGCCGCGCGATCTCGGCGGTGGAGGCGCGGGCGTTCTCGCGCAGTATCGACAAAAGCCGTTCGTCGGCGGCGGAAAGTTTCATTTCGACCAGAATATCCGTTGATTCGACCGGATAGCACCGTTGTTTGGTCGGATCATACCTGTGAAAAGACGGGAAACTCCAGATAATGAAGGTTCCCATCGCTGCCCGGCCTTCCCGCTCCCTTTCGGCGCGGAAGGTCCGGACAGCCTTTTTTGGAATCCTCTCCGGAGAGACTCACATGTCCCTGCTCGACAAACTCGCCCCGCTGCGCGCCCACGCCGGCCAGCGCCTGACCACCGGCCTGGACGACGCCACCGTGCTGCGCTTCGCCGAATCGCATCCCGAGCTGGCGGCCGCGATCGACGCCGCCGCGGCCGAATACGCGCGGCTGAAGGACGAATTCGCCGGCCTCCTCGACCTGGACGAGGAAACGCAACTGCGCGCGGTGCAGGCCGGCTACGTCAACTTCTACAGCGACGACACCGTGCAGCCCTATGTCGCGCTGGCCGCGCAGGGGCCGTGGATCGTCAGCCTGAAGGGCGCGGTGCTGTACGACGCCGGCGGCTACGGCATGGTCGGCTTCGGCCACAACCCGCCGGCCGTGCTGGCGGCGCTGGCCAGGCCGCAGGCGATGGCCAACATCATGACCCCGTCGCTGTCGCAACTGCGCTTCGAGCGTGCCCTGCACAACGAGATCGGCCACGCGCGCGGCGGTTGCCCGTTTGCGAAGTTCATGTGCCTGAACTCCGGTTCCGAGGCCGTCGGCCTGGCCGCGCGCATCGTCGACATCAACGCCAAGCTGATGACCGACCCGGGCGCGAAGCACGCCGGCAAGGCGATCAAGCGGGTCGTGGTCAAGGGCAGCTTCCACGGCCGCACCGAGCGTCCGGGCCTGTATTCGGACTCCACGCGCAACACCTACCAGCAGCACCTGGCCAGCTACCGCAACGAGGATTCGGTGATCGCCATCGAACCCTACGACGTGCAGGCCCTGCGGAACGCCTTCGCCGACGCCGAACGCAACGGCTGGTTCGTCGAGGCGATCTTCCTGGAGCCGGTGATGGGCGAAGGCGATCCCGGCCGCAGCGTGCCGGCCGACTTCTACGCCGCCGCGCGCGAACTGACCCGCGACCACGGCGGCCTGCTGCTGGTCGATTCGATCCAGGCCGGCCTGCGCGCGCACGGCGTGCTGTCGTTCGTCGACTACCCCGGCTTCGAGAAACTCGATCCGCCGGACATGGAAACCTATTCGAAGGCGCTGAACGCGGCGCAGTTCCCGCTGTCGGTGCTGGCGGTGGGCGAAAGGGCCGCCGACCTGTACCGCAAGGGCGTGTACGGCAACACCATGACCACCAACCCGCGCGCGCTGGACGTGGCGGTGGCCACCCTGCGCCTGCTGACGCCGGCGCTGCGCGAGAACATCCGCAAGCGCGGCGAACAGGCCGTGGCCAAGCTGGAGAAGCTGAAATCCGAACTCGGCGGCCTGATCACCCGGGTGCAGGGCACCGGCCTGCTGTTCTCGTGCGAGCTGTCGCCGCAGTTCAAGTGCTACGGCGCCGGTTCGACCGAGGAATGGCTGCGCCGGCACGGCCTCAACGTGATCCACGGCGGCGCCAATTCGTTGCGCTTCACCCCGCACTTCGCGATCGACGAGGCGGAACTGGACCTGCTGGTATCGCTGGTCGGCAAGGCGCTGCGCGAGGGGCCGCGCAAGCAGGAAGCACAGGCCGCCTGACGAAGAAGCCGGCCATGCGCCGGCTTCTTTTTTTGTGTCCACCGTCCCTGGCGGACGCCCTTCGAGCCATCGCTGGCGCGATGTCAAAAATCGTTCCCATCGATTTTTTTCGGGAGGCGGCGATCCCGTTGGATTACCAAGGCGGGCGGGTTTGTTGCAGACTTCCGGCATCGCATCCCGGAGCCGCGCATGAAAATCGTCGAAGTCCGCCACCCGCTGGTGCAGCACAAGATCGGCCTGCTGCGCGACGCTTCGCTCAGCACCAAGGGCTTCCGCGAACTGGTCACCGAACTGGGCACGCTACTGGCCTACGAGGCCACCGCCGACCTGGAAACCGAGGCCGCGACCGCGCCCGGCTGGGCCGGGCCGGTGCCGGTGCAGCGGATCGCCGGCGCCAAGATCACCCTGGTGCCGATCCTGCGCGCGGGGCTGGGCATGCTGCCCGGCGTGCTGGCGCTGATCCCGGCGGCCAAGGTCAGCGTGGTCGGCCTGCAGCGCGACGAGGAAACCCTGCAGCCGGCGCCCTACTTCGAACGGCTGGTCGGGCGACTGGACGAACGCGACGCGCTGATCCTCGACCCGATGCTGGCCACCGGCGGCACCCTGATCGCGACCATCGACATGCTCAAGCGCGCCGGCGCGCGGCGGATCAAGGGCATCTTCCTGGTCGCCGCGCCGGAAGGGCTGCGGGCGCTGGAAGCGGCGCATCCCGACGTCGAGGTCTACACCGCCGCCATCGACCAGCGCCTCAACGAGAAGGGCTACATCCTGCCCGGCCTGGGCGACGCCGGCGATCGCATCTTCGGCACGCGGGTCGAGTAGCGGCCGCTCAAGGCGGCGGCGCCAGCCGTTCTTCCATCAGGTCCAGTTCGCGCACCAGGCGGCGCGTGGTCTCGTCGGAAATGCGCCGGTGCCGCGCCAGTTCGAAGATGCGCTCGCGCTCGGCGCGCAGCCCGGCCAAGCGCAGGGTGCGTTCGGCGGCGTCGGCCTTGCGCAGTTCCTGCGCGTCCACCTCGTCGGCGGCGTTGTCCAGCCGCCGCTGGTACACCTGCATCGCGCGGGTCGCCGCGGCGACGTGGATGTCGGCATCGGCCGCGTTGGCGCGCGACAGGTGGTTCTGTTCGGCCTGGATCGCGGCGATCGCCGCGGCCGCGGCGGCCTGCCGCGCCATATCCTCCTCGCGCTGGTGCTCCGGTTCCGGTGGAACCTCCAGCCCGTGCAGTAGCCGCGGCAGGACCAGCGACGCCCCTACCAGCGACACCAGGATCACCGTCATCGCCAGAAAGATCGCCAGGTCGCGGGTCGGGAACGCCGCGCCGTTCTCCAGCGTCAGCGGCAGGGTCATCACGCCGGCCAGGGTGATCGCGCCGCGCACGCCGGCCAGCGAAGTCGCGGCGATCAGCCGCCAGCCGACCTTCGTAGGCGGAAGTTCGCTGTGCCGGCCGATCAGCAGGCCCCAGCGCAGCGACACCCACACCCAGACAAAACGCAGCACGACCAGCCCCAGGCTGATCGCCAACGCATAGACCAGCAGCCACCACGGATTGACGTGCCCGCTCTGCTGCACCGTCGCCACCGCGCTGCGCAGGATGCCCGGCAACTGCTCGCCCAGCAGCACGAACATGATGCCGTTGAGCGCGAACTGCACCGTGTCCCACACCGCCCGGCGCTGCACCCGCGTGGTCGCCAGCGCGCGGCCGCTGAGTTCGACGTAGCTCATCGAGATGCCGGCGGCGACCGCCGCCAGGATGCCCGACGCGTGGATGTGCTCGGCGAGCAGGTAGGCCCCGAACGGAGTCAGCAGGTTGACCAGGATCGACGTGCCGCTTTCCTCGCCGAACTGCCGCGACAGCCAGCGCTGCGCGAGGTTGACGCCCCAGTTCAGGGCGACGCCGACCGCGACGCCGGCCAGCGCCACCCACAGGAAACTGAGCGTCGCCGAAGTCAGCGAGAACCCGCCGCTCACCACCGCCGCCACCGCGAAGCGGAAGCAGACCAGGCCGGAGGCGTCGTTGAGCAGCGACTCGCCTTCCAGGATGTGCATCATCCGCTTCGGGATCGGCGCCTTCGACGCGATCGACGACACCGCGACGGGATCGGTCGGCGAGATGATCGCCGCCAGCGCGAACGCCACCGGCAGCGGCATCGACGGAATCATCCAGTGGATGAAGAAACCCGCGCCGACCACGGTGAACACCACCAGTCCCAGCGCCAGCTCCAGGATCACCGCGCGGTCGCGGAACAGCCCTTCCTTCGGGATCCGCCAGCCGTCCAGGAACAGCAGCGGCGGCAGCATCAGCAGGAAGAACACCTGCGGGTCCAGCACCACCGCGTCGCCGGAGAAGGCGGCGATGGACGCGCCCAGCAGTATCTGCACCAGCGGCAACGGCACGGCGAACGGCAACACCCGCACCAGGTAGCCGCTGGCGATCACCGCCAGCAACATCGCCAACACCACTTCTATCGCACTCATCCGGATTTCCGCGCAACATCCGCGGCCAGTCTAAACCGGCTTGCGCGACGGCGACCAACCCGCGGAAGCGGCTGCGGCGTGCCGCGGCCGCTTCCGACAAGAACGATTCATCCGGCCGGTTCGAGCAGCTTCACTTCCCCGCTTCCCACCTCGTTGCGCGGATCGCTGCCGGCCGACAGCGTGTTGGCCGTCTTGTCCCATTCCACCGTCTGGAAATTTCCCCACGGGTGGCTGGAACCCAGCGTGCCGCCGCCGGCGCCGACGATCTTGTGGCCCATCGCCTCGAGCTGCTTCACCGCTTCCGGCGAGAACGCGCCCGGCTCGGCCTCGATCTCGTCCGGCATCCACTGGTGGTGGAAGCGCGGCAGCGCCGCGACCTGCTGCGCGTCCAGGCCCGCGTCGTAGCCCAGCACGCCCAGCAGCACCATCGTGATGATGCGGGTGCCGCCCGGCGTGCCCAGCACCGCCACCTTGTCCGCCGACTCCATGAAGGTCGGCGTCATCGAACTGAGCATGCGCTTGCCCGGCTTCGGCGCGTTGGCCTCGTAGCCCATCACGCCGAAGGCGTTCGGGGTGCCCGGCTTCAGCGCGAAATCGTCCATCTCGTCGTTGAGCAGCACGCCGGTACCCTTCGGGATCAGGCCGCTGCCGTACAGCAGGTTGACCGTCTGGGTGCCGCCGACGCGGTTGCCTTCGCCGTCGATGATCGAGAAATGCGTGGTCTCATCGTCCTCCAGCGGCGTTTCCTGCCCGGAAAGCAGGTCGCTGGGCGTGGCCTTGTCCGGGTGGATGGTCGCG
Organism: Pseudoxanthomonas sp.; assembly: GCA_047601245.1. Lineage (GTDB taxonomy): Bacteria > Pseudomonadota > Gammaproteobacteria > Xanthomonadales > Xanthomonadaceae > Pseudoxanthomonas_A. The sequence goes on along the minus strand of JASGJU010000002.1, from coordinate 40,773 downwards.
CGCAGGCCCTGCGCGTAGTCGCGGCTGGTCAGCACGTCCTGCGGGATCGCGGTGAAGTCCGGGTCGCCGAGGAAGAAGGTGCGGTCGCGGAACGCGCGGCGCATCGATTCGACGATCAGGTGCGCGCGATGCGCTTCGTCCAGCTTCTGCAAGTCGTAGGCGTCGAGGATCTGCAGCATCTCCGCCAGCGCGATGCCGCCGGACGACACCGGCGGCGCGGTGGTGATCCGCCAGTCGTTGTACTTGAAGGTGATCGGCGTGCGTTCCTTCACCGTGTAGGCGGCCAGTTCCTTCGCCGTCCACTTGCCGCCGGCCTGGTTGACGCCGGCGATCAGCTTCTTCGCGGTCTCGCCGCGGTAGAAGCCGTCGAAGCCCTTGTCCGCCAGCAGTTCCAGCGTATGCGCCAGTTCCGGCTGCTTGAACAGGTCGCCTTCGGCGATGGGCTTGCCGTCGCGTTCGTAGACCTCGCGGGTGCCGGGATAGCGCCGCATCACGTCGGCGCGCGACTTGTAGCCGCCGGCCATGCGCCGGTAGACCGGGAAACCGTCGCGGGCGATGCGGATGGCCGGCTGCAGCGACTGCTTCAGCGGCAGGCGGCCGTGCCTGGCCGCCACTTCCACCAGCAGCGCCGGCAGGCCGGGGATGCCGGCCGACCACGGTCCGTTCTGCGCCTTGTCCGGGTCCAGGCCGCCGGCCTTGTCCAGGTATTTGTCCGGCGTGGCCGATTCCGGCGCGTATTCGCGCGCGTCGAGGAAGATGTCCTTGCCGCTCGCGGCGTCGTGCAGCAGGAACAGGCCGCCGCCACCCAGGCCGGAACTGATCGGCTCGACCACGCCCAGCGTCGAGGACACCGCCACCGCCGCGTCGAAGGCGTTGCCGCCCTCGGCCAGTATCTGCAGGCCGGCCTCGGTCGCCAGCCTGTGCCCGGAAGCGACCGCCACGCCGGGTGGATGCTGCGCGGCGCGCGTGGCGTCGGCCGCCCAGGCGGACGGGAGCAGCAGGAAGGCGATCAGCAACAGGCCACGTGCGCGAAATTTCATCGGCGTATCGGCTCCAGGTCTTGGTCGGAGGGGTATCGGTAGAGTTCCGGGTGCTCGCGCTGCAGGCGACGCAGCTTGGCCAGCAGGTCGTCGCGGCTTTCCGGAAGGTCCGGATCCGGATCGATGCACTCGACCGGACAGACTTCCACGCACTGCGGCTCGTCGAAATGGCCGACGCATTCGGTGCAACGCATCGGATCGATGACGTAGACCGTCTCGCCCATCGAAATGGCCTGGTTGGGGCAGGCCGGTTCGCAGACGTCGCAGTTGACGCAGAGTTCGTTGATCTTCAGCGACATTTCTTCAGTTCGCCGTCCCGGCCTGCGCCGGGACGGCGCTTCCGCGAAGGCGCGGCCGCGCAGGCGGCTGCGCGCGGGGTCGTCACTTCGCCTCGATGAACACGTAGTCCACGCCGGACGCGGCCACCGCCTGCTTGACCCGTTCGCCGTCGGCCGGCTCGCCGATGAACAGCACGCGCACGCCCTTCATCGTGCCTTCCGGCACACCTTCGAACGAGGCGATGGCGATGTCGGCCATCTTCGCCGACTCCGGCGAGCCGAAGCCGATCAGGTTGCCGCTGACGATGCCGCGGGCCAGCGCGTTCTTCGCCTGTTCCAGTTGGCGCTCGTACTTGGCCTGGAACTCGGGGTCGGACTGCGACGGCAGGTAGTACAGGTACGGGTTGTTGGTGATGTTGCCCATGTTGCGGGCCACCACGTCCTGCAGGTACGGCTTCCACGCCGCGTCGTCGTCGGTGCTCGGCACAGCCAGCGGCTTGTCCTCGGCGACGGGTGCAGCATCGTGCTTCTTGCACGCGGCGAACGGCAGCGCCAGGCAGGCGGCGAGCAATAGTCGGTTGGCGAATTTCATGGTCTTTCCCCTCCGTTTTGGTATCTGTGTGGGTTGTCGAAAAGCGGCCGCGGTGCGTGAACCGCGGGTCAGGCGGCGTCGCCCTGCTGCCATTGCTCGCGCAGCGCCGTGGCCACGGCGGCGGGCACGAAGCCGGACACGTCGCCGCCCAGCCGCGCAATCTCGCGCACCAGCGACGACGAGATGAAACCGTATTGCTCGGCCGGCGTCAGGAACAGGGTTTCCACTTCCGGGATCAGATGGCGGTTCATGCTGGCCATCTGGAATTCGTATTCGAAGTCGGACACCGCGCGCAGCCCGCGCAGCAGCACGCCGCCGCCGGTGGAACGGACGAAATGCGCCAGCAGGGTGTCGAAACCGCGCACCTCGACGTTGCGGTGATGGGACAGCGCCTCGCGCGCCAGCGACACCCGCAGGTCCAGCGGCAGGGTCGGCCCCTTCACCGGGCTTTGCGCCACGCCGACGACGATCTTCTCGAACAGCGGCGCGGCGCGATCGACCAGATCGATATGGCCGTTGGTGATCGGGTCGAAGGTGCCGGGATAGACGGCGATCCGGTTGCGCGCTTGGGTCATGTCGGGCCTGCCAACGCCGGGCGATACGGCATCGCGCAGTGTATCAGCCGTGCACCGCGGCGGCACGATACAGTGCGTATCGCGCTTCGCGGGTGCGGCCCTCGCGGTGCAGGGCCCAGGCGTGCGGCAATTCGGGAACCACGCCAGCCGCCGATTCGACGTAGAGCCAGGCGTCCGCCGCCAGTTTCGGCAGCAGCCTTTCCAGCGCCGGCCGCCACAGGTCCAGCGCGAACGGGGGGTCGACGAAGGCGATGTCGAAGGCCGCGTCCGCCTGCGCCGGCAGCCAGTCCAGCGCATCGGCCTGGACCACCGTGGCCCGGCCCTGCGCGCCGAGCCGGTCGACGGCCGCGCGCAGGTTGGCCGCCAGCGCCGGATCGCGTTCGACCAGGGTCGCCTGCGCCGCGCCGCGCGACAGCGCCTCCAGCCCCAGCGCGCCGGTGCCGGCGAACAGGTCCAGCACGCGCGCGCCGGGCAGCTTCGGCATCAACCAGTTGAACAGAGTTTCGCGCACGCGGTCACCGCTGGGGCGCAGGCCGGGGCTGTCCGGCACGGCGAGCCGGGTGCCGCGCCAACGGCCGCCGACGATGCGGACCGAACCGGGCGCGCGGCTCATCGGGTAGCCGTGGAAGCGGGTGCTAACATTTGTCCATTCTCCGCGATTTTCCCGTCATGGTCAGTTGGTTCCGCCGCAACAAGCCCGACAAGAACGGGCCCGATACGCCCGTCCACGATGCGGCGCCGACCAGTCCCGAGTACACCGGACCCGGAATTCCGCCCGAGGCCATGGCCGAGCCCGCTCCCCCAGCCGCTGCCGGCAAGCTGGGCTGGATGCAACGCATCGGCAAACTGCTCAATACCGACGTGGCCGAACTGATCGGTCGCAATCCGGTGCTGGACGACGACCTGCTGGACGAAATAGAGACCGCGCTGATCACCGCCGATGTCGGCGTGACCGCCAGCACCGAGATCATCGGCAATTTGCGCAAACGCATGAAGGCACGCGAATTCGCCGACGCGAAAGCATTGCTCGCCGCGTTGCGCACCGACCTGATTGCGCTGCTGCAGCCTATCGCCAAGCCACTGCTCATCGACGAAAGCGCAAGGCCCTTCGTCGTGCTGACCGTCGGCGTCAACGGCGTCGGCAAGACCACGACGATCGGCAAGCTGGCCAAGCGCTTCAAGGACGAAGGCCGCAGCCTGATGCTGGCCGCCGGCGACACTTTCCGCGCGGCGGCCGTGGCGCAGTTGCAGGCCTGGGGCGAACGCAACAGCGTGACCGTGGTCGCGCAGGGCCAGGACGCCGATCCGGCCTCGGTGGCGTTCGACGCGCTGCAGGCGGCGAAGGCCCGCGGCGCCGAAGTGCTGATCGCCGACACCGCCGGACGCCTGCATACGCAGGCTGGGCTGATGAACGAACTGGGCAAGATCCGCCGCGTGCTCGGCAAGATCGATCCGGCCGCGCCGCACGAGGTGCTGATGGTCATCGACGGCACTACCGGGCAGAACGCGCTGTCGCAGTTGAAGCAGTTCAACGCGGCGGTGCAGGTGACCGGCCTGGTCGTGACCAAGCTCGACGGCACCGCCAAGGGCGGCGTGGTGTTCGCGCTGGCGCGCGAGTTCGGCATCCCGATCCGCTTCGCCGGCATCGGCGAACGCCCGGAAGACCTGCGCGTGTTCGACGCCGAGGCATTCGTCGACGCGTTGTTGCCAGAATCCCTCGGCCACGCCGAGTCCCCGTAGGGGCGGCATGAGCCGCGACAGGCTTTCCCATGAAAGCTTCATCGCGGCTCACGCCGCTTCTACCGCAGCATGCTTTTCGATCGACGCCAGCATGAGCCAGCGCCCCGCCACCGACGACTTCGCCGACCGCCTGCTGGCCTGGTTCGACCGCCATGGCCGCCACGACCTGCCGTGGCAGCATCCGCGTACGCCCTACCGCGTGTGGCTGTCGGAAATCATGCTGCAGCAGACCCAGGTCGCGACGGTGATCCCGTACTTCCTGCGCTTCGTCGCAAGCTTCCCGGACGTGGCGGCGCTGGCGCGCGCCTCGACCGACGAGGTGATGGCGCACTGGGCCGGGCTCGGCTACTACGCCCGCGCCCGCAACCTGCACCAGGCCGCGAAGCATTGCGTCGAGCGCCACGACGGCGACCTGCCGCGCGATTTCGATGCCCTGCTCGCCCTGCCCGGCATCGGCCGCAGCACCGCCGGCGCGATCCTCGCGCAGGCCTGGGGCGAACGCTTCCCGATCCTCGACGGCAACGTCAAGCGCGTACTGACCCGCTACCACGGCATCGCCGGCCATCCGGGACTGCCGGCGATCGAGAAGCGGTTGTGGTCGCTGGCAGAATCGCACCTGCCCGGTTCGCGCATGCCCGACTACACCCAGGCGCAGATGGATTTCGGCGCGACGCTGTGCACGCGCGCAAAACCCGCCTGCGCGCTATGCCCGTTGAATGCGGATTGCGTCGCGCTGCGCGAAGGCCTGATCGACGCCTTGCCGACGCCGAAACCCAGCAAAGAGATTCCGGAACGCGAAGCGGTCGCGCTGTGGCTGGAAAACGCCGCCGGCGAACTGCTGCTGCAACGGCGTCCGCCCAGCGGCATCTGGGCCTCGCTGTGGACGCTGCCGCAGGCCGACAGCGACGCGGCGATGCGCGAGTGGTTCGCGAAGGAGATGCGCGGCGACTACGACGCCGCCGAGGAGCTTCCCATCGTCGTCCACGCCTTCACCCACTTCCGCCTGCACCTGCAGCCGCTGCGCCTGCGCAAGGTCGCGCCGCGCGCCGCGGTGCGCGACAATGACGGCATGCGCTGGGTTTCGCGCGGCGAGCTGGCCTCGCTCGGGCTGCCCGCGCCGATCCGCAAACTGCTGGAAGCGTGAACCGATGGCGAGGATGGTCTACTGCGAATACGAGAAGCGCGAAGCCGAGGGCCTCGACTTCGCGCCCTGGCCCGGCGAACTCGGCAAGCGCATCTACGCCCACGTCGGCAAGTCGGCGTGGGCGGCATGGCTGGCGCACCAGACCATGCTGATCAACGAGAACCGCCTGTCGCCGCGCGACTCCAAGCACCGCGCCTTCCTCGAAGCCGAAATGGTGAAGTTCCTGTTCGGCGGCGGCGCGGAGAAGCCCGAAGGCTACATGCCGGAAGGCTGATCGCCGGATTCGCGCTCGACCAGCTTCGCTTCGCGCAGATCCTTCTCGGCCTGCTTCAGCGCCTTCACGTCGAGCGGGCGGATGGTGTCGATGCGGCACGGCACGCGGAACGCGCCAGGCCCGCCGCCAAGCACCTCGATACTGTCGAAGCGCGACACCCGGCCCATCAGGTTGCTGATGCCGATCGCCGGAGCGCTGTCCAGGTCACGGCACGGGCCCGTCAGTTCCAGCAGCCAGGCCTGGCTGGGCCGCGTCCACACCGCCAACGCCTGGTCGCCTAGCGGGTTCCAGCCGTTGAGGCTGCCGAAATACTGGAAGTCCTTGACCGGCTCGCCGGCATGCGCGCGGTACAGGGCCAGGCGTTCGGCGTTGGTCTGCCTGGGCAGGCTGGCGCAGGCCACGACTGCGGCGACCATGCAGGCCGATAGCAGGATGCGGAAAACAAGACGTTTCATGGCGTCACCCGAACGGGATTGGACATGGGTCGGATGATGCGCCCGCCCATGGCGGCCCGGAACCCGGCGGCGGCCGCGCGTTCAGCGGACATCCGGCTTGCCGTGCGCCGGCGGTATCCCGTATCATTCCGCCTCTTTCGCGGCCAGGCCGCGACGCAGTCCCCGGTTCGATTCCGGCCGGGTAGCTCAGTTGGTAGAGCAAGGGATTGAAAATCCCTGTGTCGGGGGTTCGATTCCCTCCCCGGCCACCATCGAAACCAGGGATTGCGCAAGAAGAACGGGGCCGTAAGGCCCTTTTCTTTGTCCACCGCCGACCGGAGACACCGATGAACGACACCGCTTCCCGTTCCAAACTGGCGCAGTTGCGCGAACTGTCGGTCGTCGTCGCCGACACCGGCGATTACGACGCGATCAAGCGGCTGCGGCCGGTCGATTGCACCACCAACCCGACGCTGGTGAAGAAGGCGCTGGACCTGCCGGTCTACGCCGAGCTGATCGAAGGCGAGCTGGCCTGGGCGCGCGCGCAGGACGGAGACCGGTCAGCCGTCGTCGACGAAGTCGCCGACCGCCTGACCGTCGGCGTCGGCGCGATGCTCGGCGCGCTGATCCCCGGCCGCGTATCGACCGAAGTCGACGCCGACCTCGCCTTCGACACCGCCGCCACGGTGGCCAAGGCGCGCAAGTTCATCGCGATGTACGCCGAGCGCGGCGTCGCCAGGGACAAGGTGCTGATCAAGGTCGCGGCGACGTGGCAAGGCGTCGAGGCCGCGCGCCGGTTGCAGGCCGAAGGCATCGACTGCAACCTGACGCTGATCTTCAACCCGGTGCAGGCGCTGGCCTGCGCCGAGGCCGGCGCGTTCCTGATCTCGCCGTTTGTCGGCCGCATCCTCGACTGGTACGTCGCGCGCGGACAGGCGCCGGCCAGCATCGACGAGGATCCGGGCGTGGAGTTCGTGCGCGGCGTCTACGCCGAATTCAAGCGCCGCGGACACGCCACCGTGGTGATGGGCGCCTCGTTCCGTTCGACCGCGCAGATCGAGGCGCTGGCCGGCTGCGACCGCCTGACCATCTCGCCGGATCTGCTGGAAAAGCTGGACGCCGACTTCGGCGAACTCCCGCGCAAGCTGTCGCCGGGCGCGGTCGCGCCAAGCGACCACGCGCCGGTCACCGCCACCGGCTTCGCCGCCGCGCTGGAAGCCGACCCGATGGCGAAGGAGAAGCTGGCTTCCGGCATCGACACCTTCGCGAAGGACCTGCAGGCCTTGCGCGCCGGCATCGCAGAAAAGTTGTCTCCGTGAAGCCGAACCTGATCCACGCCATGCTGGCGATGGCGCTGGCCGCCGCCGCCGCATGGTGGTGGACCACGCGCGACGCGCGCATGCCCGCCGCGGCAACCGCAAACGATGGCTGCCCGCTGCCGCCACGCGTGGCGACCGGTGACACGCCGCTGCAGACCGAAGCACCGTCTTCGCTGCATCCGTTCGACCTGAACGGCATTGCCCTGCAACCATTGGCCGGCTTCAGCGTGGACGCGCGCGTGCTGTCGCGCGAGGACTATCGTCTCGGCCGTGAATCGGATCTGTCGCCGACCGATCTGGCGCTGGGCTGGGGACGCATGGCCGACGATGCGGTTCTCTCGGGCATGTCGATCAGCCAGGGCGGCCGCTTCTTCTACTGGCGCACGCCCGGCGAACCGCCGATCCCGGTGGCGGAAATCACCCGCAGCGCGACCAACGCACACATCATCCCCGCCGACACGGCCGTGGCGCGCGCGCTGGCTGGCGTGCGCAAGGACGAACGCGTACGCATCGACGGCTGGCTGGTCGAAGCGCGCGCGGCCGACGGCTGGCGCTGGCGCAGTTCGCTGAGCCGCGAAGACAGTGGCGCGGGTGCGTGCGAACTGATCTACGTCTGCGCCATCGAAAGATCGCCGTTGTAGGGACCGGCCACCGCTCCAAACCCCGGCAGAAGCGGACTTGAACGCATCGCGGATAGCGGCTAGCTTTACTGCAACCGATGGGCGGCGCGGCGACGCGGCGCCCATTTCCTTGTTGCACACAGCAAAATCCGAGAGGTTCCCGATGAATGCTTCGCACACCAGTGGCCTGCCGCCTTCGCTGATCGTTTCGCGGCGGGATTTCGACCGCCTGGAAGCCCTGCTGGACAGTCCCGCGCTGCGCCGCCATCCGGCGGCGCTGGCGCTGATGGACGAACTCAATCGCGCCGAGGTGATGCCGCCGGAAAAGATCCCGGACACCGTGGTCACGATGAACTCCACCGTCGATTGCATCGACGAGATCGGCGGCGAACGCCACCGCCTGACCCTGGTCTACCCGAACGAAGCCGACGTCGAGAAAGGCCGCGTCTCGGTGCTGGCCCCCGTCGGCAGCGCCCTGCTCGGCCTGTCGGTGGGCCAGACGATTGACTGGGAAGCGCCGGGCGGCCGCCGCCTACGCCTGCGCGTCACCGCCATCGAATACCAGCCCGAGGCCAGCGGCTCCTTCCTTCGCTGAACCAAACGCGGCGTTCGTCGCGCGCGCTTCAGGCTTCGAGACCGATCGGACAAGCGACCCCGGTGCCGCCGAGGCCGCAATAGCCGTGCGGATTCTTCGCCAGGTACTGCTGGTGGAAGTCCTCGGCGTAGTAGAACGGCGGCGCCGGGAAAACGATGTCGGTGGTGATCGCGCCCAAGCCGGCGGCGTGCAATCGCCGCTGGTAGGCGTCGCGGCTGGCGATGGCGGCTTCGTATTGCGCCTGCGTGTGGCAATACAACGCCGAGCGGTATTGCGTGCCGACGTCGTTGCCCTGGCGCATGCCCTGGGTCGGGTCGTGGTTTTCCCAGAACGTGCGCAGCACCTGTTCCAGCGATACACGCGCCGGATCGAACGCCACGCGCACGACTTCGACGTGCCCGGTCAGGCCGGAACAGACTTCCTCGTACGTCGGGTTCGGCGTGATCCCGCCCTGGTAGCCGACCGCGGTGACGAACACGCCGGGCCATTGCCAAAACTTGCGCTCGGCGCCCCAGAAGCAGCCCATGCCGACGTCGAGCACCTCCATGCCGGCGAAGTCGCCGCGCAATGGATGTCCGTTGACGAAATGCGCATTGCGCAGCGACATTTCCGCGTCGCGTCCGGGTAGGGCATCGCCCTCGCGCGGCAGGCGCTGCCCGAACGCGCCGATGCCGAGTTTGTCGAACAGGCCAGTCATGCGTCCAGCATACCCCCATCGCGCCCGTTCACGGCGATTGGCTGACCCGGTTCCGGCCCTCGCGTTTGGCCGCGTACAGCGCCTGGTCGGCACGGCCGACCGCATCGGGCTTGTCCTCGTAGGTCCAGCGCGCGCTGACGCCGATGCTGATCGTGAGTTCGATCCGCTGGCCCTGCCATTGCATCTGCGCCTGTTCGACCGCGCGGCGCAGGCGTTCGCCCAGCGCCGCCGCCTGCTGGGCGTTGCAGCCCGGCAGCAACACCAGGAACTCCTCGCCGCCGTAGCGGCCGATGCGGTCGCCCGAGCGCAACGTGCCGCGCAGGATCTCGGCGACCTGGCGCAGGCAATGGTCGCCGCAGGCGTGGCCCCAGGTATCGTTGATCGACTTGAAATGGTCCAGGTCGGCGAACAGCACCGCCAGCGGCTGCCGCCGCAGGAACGACTCCTCGAAACTCTGCGCCAGCAGGCTGTCGATCGCGCTGCGGTTCAGCACACCGGTCAGCGCATCCAGTTCGGCGCTGCGGCGCAGGCGATGGGTAGCCCGAGCTTCGCCGATCTGCTGCAGCGCCAGTTCGGCGAAGCTGGCCGCCAGCGCCAGTTCGTCGTCGGTGAACGGATCGCGGCCGGCGCGTTCCAGTAGCGCCACGCCGCTGCCGGCGTTGCCGGTGTCCAGCGGCAGGCCGGCCCAGACCGCGGAAGGGCGTTCGTTGCCGCGCCGCGGCGGCACGGCCTGGGCAAGGGTCAGCGCCGGCGTCGGCGCCGGCCGGCGCGCCAGTTCACGCAGCAGGTCGGCATTGGCTTCGATGCGTGCGGCGATGCGCGCAGCCTGCGCTTCCGGTTCGACGATGTGGACCACCGCCCGGCCCGCGCGGTAGAGCACGACCCCGGCCGAGCGCAACCGCAGCGGCGCCAGCACCCGCCTCAGCGCGATCCGCACCGCGTTCGTCTCCAGTTCCTTCAACGGCACGTCGGGCAGTTGCTGGCGCAGTTCCTGCGCCAGTCCGGCGAGCGCCGACTGTCGCATCAGCTTCAGTTCGGCGGCATGGCGCGCCAGGCGTTCGCGCTGGTGGCGGATGCGAAAACCGGCGACGCGCGCGGTCAGCGCCGCCATCAGCGCCGCCACCGCCAGGGCCAGGCCGATCAGGTAGGCATGGCTGCCCCAGAATTCCGCCGCCCGGCCGCGCACGCTCAGTTCGAACAGCACGCCCAGCAGCGCCAGCGGCAACAGCACGGCCGGTAACGGCCATGCCCGCCAGCCGTTGCGGATGCCGACGCCGGCGAAGGAAAGGGCTTCCACCGCCAACGCCACGATCCAACCGGCGGTAACCAGCCAGTGCATCGCGCCCGGTCCCGGGCCGATGCCGGTCAGGCAGGCGGCCGCCAGCAGCAGCATCGCCGCGATCGTCGCCAGCGACGACCATTGGAACCACGGTGCGATCCGGCGGTCGCCCGCATGCGCGCGCGCGACCGCGACGCCGGAAGCGCACATCAGCAAGGTCGCCAGATTCGTCCCCTGCCCGCCCAGCGCGGCCAGCCAGCGCAGGCCGGGAACCGCATACGCGTGCCCCCGGACCACGAGCGCCAGCAGCAGCACCGCGGCGATCAGGCCCAGCAGGCCCAGGAATACCTTTTGCCGGGCCCCCAGCAGCAGCGCCAGCGTCGTCAGCGCCAACGCCAGCAGGCCGCCGTACAGCGCCATGGCGATCACCAGTTCGACCCGATCGCGCTCCACCGCCAGCGGCTCGCGCAGCAGTTGCGGCCGCAACGTACGCACCAGGTCGGTGGCGGCGACGACCTCGATCGCGACCGGGCCGCGCCAATCCCCGGGCAGCGGTTGGGCGAAGGACGCCGGCAACCAGCCGTCGCCGGGATCCGGATGGAAGAAGTCCCGGGCCGGCGGCCGCCAGTCCGGCGCCTGCAACGACAGTTCCTTCAGTTCGACGCGATTGAAGCGCAGCACCCACGGCGGCGAATCCGCGGCCGTCGGCGGCAGGTCGAACTCGATGCGGAAACGCACGCGGCCGCCATCCGGCGGCAGCACCACGCCGTGGCCGTCGCGGCTGGCATGGGCGCCGCCGCCGGCGTCGATCATGACGATGCGCAACGGCAATTCGCCGGCGGTCACCGCCGCGGCCGTGCGCGCCAGCGTCGGCAGCGACGACAGCAGGCCCAGGCACGTCCATGCCAGCGCGATTCGCCACGCCCTCCGCCCGACTGGAAACCGAAGACGCCGCATTGCCCGCTCCATCGCGATGAATCTCCAGGAACCGGAGGTCCCGAGGACTGCCGTCAACCACGCACGATGCGCCATTTCGCACGCGCCGACCGAGCATACGTGACGACTTCCGCCCACGCAGCGGAGGCTCGGTTAAAATGCGAAATTGCCCGCATTTTCAGAACCATGAACAGCGCCCCCGCCACCACTGCCGCCAGCAAGGCTGCCGATGCACCAGCACCGGAGAAGAAGGACTTCATCCGCCAGATCGTCCGCGACGACCTGGCCAGCGGCAGGCACGCGACCATCCGCACGCGCTTCCCGCCGGAGCCCAACGGCTATCTGCACATCGGCCACGCCAAGGCGATCTGCCTGGATTTCGGCATCGCCGCCGAGTTCGGCGGCAGTTGCAACCTGCGCCTGGACGACACCAACCCGGCCAAGGAAGACCCCGAGTACGTGCGCGCGATCCAGGACGACGTGCGCTGGCTCGGCTTCGACTGGCATTCGTTGCGGCATGCGTCGGACTATTTCGACGTGCTGTACCTGGCCGCCGAAAAGCTGATCGAACGGGGCGACGCCTTCGTCTGCGACCTGAGCGCGGAACAGGTGCGCGAATACCGCGGCAGCCTGACCGAACCGGGCCGCGACTCGCCGTACCGCGGGCGCAGCGTCGAGGAAAACCTCGACCTGTTCCGACGCATGCGCGCCGGCGAGTTCGCCGACGGCGCGCGCACCCTGCGCGCGAAGATCGACATGGCCAGCGGCAACATCAACCTGCGCGACCCGGCGCTGTACCGGATCAAGCACGTCGAGCACCAGAACACCGGCGACAAGTGGCCGATCTACCCGATGTACGATTTCGCACATGCACTCAGCGACGCCATCGAGGGTGTGACCCATTCGCTGTGCACGCTGGAATTCGAGGACCACCGCCCGCTGTACGACTGGTGCGTGGACAAGGTCGATCTGGCGCACTCACCGGAACTGCTGGCGCCGCTGGCCGACAAGGGCTATCCGTTCGAGGCCGGCAAGCCGCGCCAGATCGAATTCTCGCGGCTCAACTTCAACTGGCTGGTGATGAGCAAGCGCAAGCTGCTGCAACTGGTCGAGGAAGGACTGGTCGACGGCTGGGACGACCCGCGCATGCCGACCCTGCAGGGCATCCGCCGCCGCGGCTATACCCCGGGCGCGCTGCGGCTGATGGTGGACCGCGTCGGCGTCAGCAAGCAGAACTCGCTGCTGGACATCTCGATCTTGGAAGGCGCGCTGCGCGACGACCTGGACGCGCACGCGCAGCGGCGCATGGCGGTGATCGACCCTCTGAAGCTGGTGCTGACCAACGTGGCGGAAGACTTCGAGGAGAAGCTGACCTTCTCCAACCATCCGAAGGACGAAGGTGCGGGCACCCGCGAAGCGCCGTTCGCGCGCGAGTTGTGGATCGAACGCGAGGACTTCGCCGAAACGCCGCCGCCAGGCTTCAAGCGCCTGACCGTCGGCGGCGACGTGCGCCTGCGCGGGGCCGGCATCATCCGTTGCGACGAGGCGGTGAAGGACGCCGCCGGCAACGTGGTCGAACTGCGCTGCACGCTGGACCTGCAATCGCGCCCCGGCATGGAAGGCGCCAACCGCAAGGTCAAAGGCACGATCCACTGGGTTAGCGCGAAACACGCTGTCGCGGCGGAGATCCGCCTGTACGACCGTCTGTTCACCGTGCCCGATCCGGACAACGACGAAGGCGGGAAAAGCTACAAGGACTACCTGAATCCGGAATCACGCAAAGTCGTCACCGGCTACGTCGAGCCTGCCGCCGCATCAGCCGCGCCAGAAACCGGCTTCCAGTTCGAGCGCATCGGCTATTTCGTCGCCGACCGCCACGACCACGCCCCCCGCAAGCCGGTATTCAACCGCAGCGTGACCCTGCGCGATACCTGGGCGGCGAAGGGCTGATCTCGACCTGCATGATCCGAACCGGCTGCCTGAAACCAACGAACGATCCAGTCCCGTGCAAGCACAGGTATGCCACTCACTTGGCACCCTTGATGATCTCGATGGGCTCAACAGTGACATGACCCTTCCAGCCCTCGAAGTAAACGTCCGAGTACGCTTGCAGACCACGGATAACGGCCTGCTCCTGGGCCAGTGAGCAACCGGCGCCGGCCGGGCCACGACCTCGGGTATCGGCGCCCGGGTTGAGTACGGCAGCTTCTTCGATCGGGCCCGTACCGGTCCCGTCGATGCAACGGCCGCTACCGTATACCGGGTTGTTAGCCAAGGCCCTGATCTCGCGCAGATAGCGTTTGTCTGCCCGCGCCGCGGCGACTTCGTCGGCATACTCGCCGCGCATTTGCCGGTACAAGCGCGCGGCCTGCGCTTTTTCGGCCTCGTCCGCATCCGCCAGGGCGCCCAGGTACATTCCGGCCCGCTGCGGCTCCTGCCGCTCTGCGGCCAGCGCCAGCCAAGCCAGGCCCAGGGCACGGTCCCGGGGGGCGCCATCGCCGTTGAAATAGGCGATGCCGAGCACACCCTGCGCCGCCTTGTTGCCCCAGCCAGCAGCCAGTTGCATCAATTCCATCGCCGCCTTGTAGTTGCCCTTTTCCCAATATTTCTGGCCCAGGCAGAAATTGAAATCGCCCGGTAGCACCCGGAACATCAATGCGCTGCACGCGATCTCCTTGGACTGCGCCAGATCGGCCGGATCCGGCTTTTCCTGCGGGGTCTCCTGCGCATTGGCCATAACGGCAGCAACCGACAAAGCCGCTGCAAGAAACAATGGACGGATCATGTCTCCCTCCTCGTTTTGTCCGCGGCAACCAGCGATCGGTTACGCGCCTGTGCCGCCCATCATGCTGGCAGCATATATCGGCAACTTTCGCCAGACAACGATCCGGAATTTACGATAGCAAGGTGATATTCGGCCCTTGAAAAACGATGGCGCCGGGTTTCCCCGGCGCCGTGAATACGAGCATTAGCCACTTGCCCTTGCTGCCCAATGCCCTGTCGCGGACAGCACCGCTGGCGAGGTTCGCGGCGCGGCGCTCACGATTTCTTTTCCTTGCCCGCCTCGCCCGAAGGCGCCGGGGCGTTCTTCACGTAGCGGTCGAACCACTCCAGCATCTCGGCCACCACGTGTTCGTTTGATTCGCGCGCGGTGTACCAGTGCGGCTCGAACGGCAGCAGCACCAGCCGCGCGGTGCCGCCGTTGCCGCGGATGGCCTGGAACAGCTTCGGCGCCTGCACCGGCTCGGTGCCGGGATTGGCGTCGTCCTTGCCGTGCACGATCAGCAGCGGCTCGTTGATCTTGTCGGCATGGAAGAACGCCGACACGTCGGCGTAGACCTGCGGCGCGGCCCATAGCGAACGGCGCTCGCTCTGGAAGCCGAACGGGGTCAGCGTCTTGTTGTACGAACCGCTGGTGGCCACGCCGGCGCGGAACAGGTCACTGCGCGCCAGCAGGTTGGCGGTCATCAGCGCGCCGTGGCTGTGGCCGGTCACGCCGATACGGTCGCGATCGACCACGCCGGTGGCCACCGCCGCGTCGATCGCGGCCTGCGCGTCGTCCACCAGTTGCTGCACGTAGGTGTCGTAGGCGGTCTTCGGATCGCCGACGATCGGGAACGCAGCGTTGTCGATGATCGCGTAGCCGGCCAGGGCCAGCAGTTCCCAGTAGCTCAGGCGAGTGAACTCGCGGTCTTCCGCGCCAGTGATCTGCCCGGCCTGCGAGGCGTCGGCGTAGTCCAGCGGATAGGCGTACAGCACCGCCGGCACCCGCGTGCCCGGCTTGTAGCCTGGCGGCGTGTACAGGGTGAACGACAACTCCACGCCATCCTTGCGCTTGTACGTCACCAATTGCTTCTTGATCTGCCGCACCAGCGGCGTCGGATCGGGGAAATGCGTCACCGGCGCGGCCGTGGTCGCGAACGCGGCTTCGCCCGCGGGCGTGTCCGCGCGCGCGTCGCCCAGCGTGCGCAGGAACAGGTTCGGCGGGTCGCTCGGCGACTGGTGCCAGGTCAGCAGCTTGTCGACGTCGTTGCCGGCGAAGCCGACAAATTGTTCCAGGTCGTCCGTGCCGCTGCGGAACAGGCGTTCGGTCTTGCCGGTCGCCAGGTCGTAGCGGTCCAGGAACGGCCGGTCGCCCGTCGGGGTAGCGCCCTGCCCGCTGAGGAACAGCTTGCCGTCTTCCTCGTGCAGCACCGATGCGCCACTGGGCAGGGTGACGAATTCGGGCTCGCCGGGGTTGGCGTACTGCTCGTTCAGCGAACGGTCCCACAGTACGCGGCCCGCGCTGCCCGGCCGGTCCACGTCGATCAGCGAAGTGGTGCGCCATTGGCGGTTGTCGTCGTATTCGTCCAGCAAGGCGCGCGAACCGTCGGCGAACCACGACAGGCCGGCGAAGCGCAGCTTGACCTTGGCGAATTCGACCGGCTTGGCGGTGAACGGCGCGGCCAGTGTCAACAGCTTGTCGCGCTGTGCGACGCCTTCCTGCCAACCGCCGTCGTCCAGCGCTTCGGCCCAGGTCAGCGTGGCCGGCTGGTTCGCGCGCCACGAAAATTCCCGCGGCCCGGTCGGCACGCCGTGCACCGGCACGCGATCGGCGACCGGCAGGCTGGCCAACGTCTTCACGCTGCCGTCGTCCAGGTCCAGCACCGACACGTCGTGCGCGAAGCGGCCGTAGGTGGTGACGTAGGAATACGGCTTCTTCAAGGTTTCCAGCAGCACGTGGCGGCCGTCGGGCGCGCCGTCGACCGTGGTGTAGACCGCCGGCTTGCCGACCGGCGCGACCCTGCCGCTGGCGGCATCGACCGTGGCCAGTTGCGAAGTGGCGTAGTAATCGAACAGCGCCTCGTCTTCCGGGCTTTGCAGGGTGTCACGCGCCTCGTAGGTGCTGCTCTCGCCCTTGCCGCCGAGGGATTCCTGCGTTTCCGGACCCGGCGGCACGGCGGCCTTGCGCGGCGCGGGCCCGAGGTTCGCGGGCACCGCCTTGACCAGCAGCCTGTCGTTGCCCAGCCACTGGATTTCGCCGCCCAGCACCGGGTTCAACCGCACGCCATCGATGCGCTGCGCGGCGCTGCCCGCCACCTCGCCCACCCACAGTTCCACGTGGTCGGCGACGGTGTTGTTGAAGGCGAAGCGGCGACCGTCCGGCGACCACAGCGGCGCGGAGGGACAGGCGTCCGCAGGCAGTTCCACCTTGGTTTCCTTGCCGCTGGCGATGTCCAGCAGGCCCAAGCCGTCCAGGCAGGTGCGGATGCCGTAGCCGCTGGAACGGTCGTGGCGGTTGTGGTTGGCCGGCTCCACGCGCACGCCGGCCAGCTTGAGGTAGGGCTCGGCGACGCGCGAAACCGGCGGATAGGCCGTGCGCTGCATCAACAGCAGCGTCCTGCCGGTGGGATCGGGACGCAGGCCCGGCGTCAGCGGCGCGTTGAGCGTGCCCAGCAGCGGCTCGGGCGGCTTCTTGTAGCCGCCGTCGGCGGCATGGACGGACGCAGCCCATGCCGTGACCGACAGACCGGCGGCGAACACGGCAATCCGGATCGATTTCATGGAGCTTCCCCGTTGCGGTTGGAAGCCGAACCCTAGCACGGCCCCGGCGGCGGCATGACCGCCGGAAGTCATTGCCGTCCGCATCACGATCCGGAAACGACAACGCCGGGTTTCCCCGGCGTTGCGTGCAATACATTCCCGCGGGAATCAGAGCAGATGGGCGACGCCGCCGCGCTCTTCTTCCAGCTCCTTCAGCGTGTCGGCGATCTCGGCCTTGCTCAGTTCGTCGCTCAGGTCCAGGCCCTGCACGATCTTGTACTCGCCGTTCTCGGTGGTGACCGGGAAGCCGAAGATCAGCCCTTCCGGGATCCCGTAGGAACCGTCGGACGGAATGCCCATCGTCACCCACTTGCCGTTGCTGCCCAGCACCCAGTCGCGGATGTGGTCGATGGCGGCGTTCGCGGCGGAAGCCGCCGACGACAGGCCGCGCGCTTCGATGATCGCCGCGCCGCGCTTGCCGACCTTGGGGATGAACTCGTCCTTGTTCCACGCCGCGTCGTCGATTTTGTCCTTCAGCGAAGCGCCATTGACGGTGGCGTAGCGGTAATCCGGGTACATCGTCGGGCTGTGGTTGCCCCACACCGCCAGGTTCTCGATGTCGCCGACCGCGACGCCGGCCTTGGCCGACAACTGCGACAGCGCGCGGTTGTGGTCCAGGCGCAGCATCGCGGTGAAGTTCTTCGCCGGCAGGTCCGGGGCCGACTTCATCGCGATGTAGGCGTTGGTGTTGGCCGGGTTGCCGACCACCAGCACCTTGACGTCGCGGCTGGCGACCTTGTTCAGCGCTTTGCCCTGTACGGTGAAGATCTCGGCGTTCTTCAGCAGCAGGTCCTTGCGCTCCATGCCCGGGCCGCGCGGCATCGCGCCGACCAGCAGGGCGACGTCGGCGTCCTTGAACGCGACTTCCGGATCGCCGGTGCCGAACACGCCGTGCAGCAGCGGGAACGCGCAGTCCTCCAGTTCCATGATCACGCCCTTCAGCGCCGCCTGCGGCTTCTCCAGCGGCAGATCCAGCAGTTGCAGGATGACCGGCTGGTCCTTGCCGAGCATTTCGCCGGAGGCGATGCGGAACAGCAGGGCGTAGCCGATCTGGCCGGCGGCGCCGGTCACGGCAACACGAACGGGGGCTTTGGACATCGGGATTCTCCAGTGGGGATGGCGCCGGGGCCGGGGACGATGGACACCCCGGCCCGGGAAAAAACGGCGCGGAATTTTAGCACGCGCGCCACAGCGGCCCGGATACGCCTATAGTCGGAGCATCTCCTCCCCCCGCAAGCGGAAGAGGAGATTTCACGTCATGCGCTGAGGAACCTGTTCCACTCCGCCACGCGATCGGCCTTGGCGGCCAGCACGGCGTCGGCGTCGCCTTCGATGACGACCGAGTCGATCCTGTCGCCCTGCTGGACGGCGTCGACCACGTCCAGCCCTTCCAGCACCTTGCCGAACACGGTGTGGCGGCCGTCCAGCCACGGGGTGGCGACGTGGGTGATGAAGAACTGGCTGCCGTTGGTGTTGGGGCCGGCGTTGGCCATCGACAGCACGCCGCGCTCGTGGGCCACGCCGTTATTGGTTTCGTCCTCGAAGCGGTAGCCGGGACCGCCGCGGCCGGAGCCCTCCGGGCAACCGCCCTGGATCATGAAGTCGGGGATCACGCGATGGAAGTTGAGGCCGTTGTAGAAGCCGCGCTTGGCCAGGTTGACGAAGTTGGCCACGGTCAGCGGGGCCTTGTCGGCCAGCAGTTCGACCTTGATCGGCCCGCGGGCGGTGTTGAAGGTGGCGGTAACGGACATCGGAAGCATCCTGACAGGGTGGAAACGGGGCGCCACCCTAGCATGGACCGCCGGAACGGGCTGCCGCCGCGCCGGATTGCCCGCGGCGCGGCGGGCCGACCCGCCTCAGCCTTCGTCGGCCGCCTGGCCACGGTGGTAGGTGGTGTAGACGAACACCGGGATGTCCAGGTCGCCCAGCGCCTCCTCGACCAGCGGGCGGACCTGCTCCCATTCCAGGCCGCCGACGCCGGTCGCCAGCCTGGGCAGGGCGACGCTGCGGAAGCCCTCGGCCTCGATTTCCTTGCGCAGCGCCTTCAGCGCATGGCGCACGTGCTGCAGGGTGGCGCGGCCGGGGTTGCCGCCATGGCGGCCCTCGCCTTCCTCCTGGGTGAACAGGCTGACGATGTAGCGGCCGTCGGCGCCCATCCACGTCCACAGCCCGCCCGTCTCGGGGCGCCCGGTCTGGCAGTAATGGCGGAAGTCCTTGTACATCGCCGGCGAGTGCTCGCGCAGCGCCAGCGCCAGGCCGGAATGGAAGTTGTCGCGCGGGGCGATGCCGTGGGCGATGGCGTGGGCGCGACTCAGCAGGATGTCGCCGCTGGTTTCCTTGATCATGCAACGGTCTCTCTTTCGGTGGGATGGTCCCAGCATGCGTCCCCCCGCGCCGGCGGCGCATTGTCCCGGGTCATCGCCGCCGGGCCGCCGGCAGCGTATAATCGACGGCCGTCCCCTCTCCCATGTTTCGGTCGCCGACGCCGCGGCCCGCTTTCCCATGTCCATCGAAAACCTCCGCAACATCGCCATCGTCGCCCACGTCGACCACGGCAAGACCACCCTCGTCGACCAGTTGCTCAAGCAATCGGGCACCTTCAGCGAACGCGCCGTCATCGCCGAGCGGGTGATGGACAGCAACGACCAGGAAAAGGAACGCGGCATCACCATCCTGGCCAAGAACACCGCGATCAACTGGAACGGCAACCGCATCAACATCGTCGACACCCCCGGCCACGCCGATTTCGGCGGCGAGGTCGAGCGCGTGCTGTCGATGGTGGACACGGTGTTGCTGCTGGTCGACGCGATGGACGGGCCGATGCCGCAGACCCGCTTCGTCACCCAGAAGGCGTTCGCGATGGGCTTCAAGCCCATTGTGGTCGTCAACAAGATCGACCGCCCCGGCGCGCGCCCGGAGTGGGTGGTGGAACAGGTGTGGGACCTGTTCGACCGCCTCGGCGCGACGTCCGAGCAGATGGATTTCCCGATCGTCTACGCCTCGGCGCTGAACGGCTACGCCAGCCTCGACCCGGAAGCGCGCGACGGCGACATGACCCCGCTGTACGAGGCGATCATGCAGCACGCGCCGAAGCCGCCGGTGAACCTGGACGGCCCGTTCCAGATGCGCATCAGCCAGCTCGACTACAGCAGTTTCGTCGGCGTCATCGGCATCGGCCGCATCCAGCGCGGCAAGCTGAAGAAGAACATGCCGGTGACGGTGATCGACCGCGAGGGCAAGGCCCGCTCCGGTCGCGTCGGCCAGGTGCTGGGCTTCCTGGGCCTGGAGCGCATCGAGCAGGACGAGGCGATGGCCGGCGACATCGTCGCCATCTCGGGCATTCCCGAGCTGACCATTTCCGACACCGTGACTTCGCCCGACGCGCCCGAGGCGTTGCCGGCGTTGACCGTGGACGAACCGACCATCAGCATGACCTTCCAGGTCAACAACTCGCCGTTCGCCGGGCAGAAGGACCACTCCGGCGGCAAGTTCCTGACCAGCCGCCAGATCCGCGAACGGCTGGACCGCGAGAAGGTCCACAACGTCGCGCTGCGGGTGGAGGACGGCTCGGATTCGGACAAGTTCCTAGTCTCCGGCCGCGGCGAACTGCACCTGTCGGTGCTGATCGAGAACATGCGCCGCGAAGGCTACGAACTGGCGGTCTCGCGCCCGGAAGTCATCATCAAGGAGATCGACGGCCAGTTGATGGAACCGTTCGAGCAACTGGTGGTCGACGTCGAGGAAGAGCACCAGGGCCCGGTGATGGAGCGCCTGGGCGTCCGCAAGGGCCAGCTGAAGAACATGGAGCCCGACGGCAAGGGCCGCGTGCGCCTGGAATACCTGATCCCGGCGCGCGGCCTGATCGGCTTCCAGAACCAGTTCAAGACCCTGACCCAGGGCTCGGGCCTGCTGTTCCACGTGTTCGACCACTACGGTCCGAAGGAGGAAGGCCAGATCGCCAAGCGTCCCAACGGCGTGATGATCTCCAACGGCGCCGGCCCGACCCCGGCCTACGCATTGAACATGCTGCAGGAACGCGGCCGCCTGCTGGTCGGCGACGGCGACGAGGTCTACGAGGGCCAGTTGGTCGGCATCCACAGCAAGGACAACGACCTGACCGTCAATGCCCTGCGCGCCAAGCAATTGACCAACATGCGCGCCTCCGGCAAGGACGACGGCATCCAGCTCACCCCGCCGATCCGCATGTCGCTGGAACAGGCGCTGGACTTCATCGACGACGACGAACTGGTCGAGGTCACGCCCAAGGCCATCCGCCTGCGCAAGAAGTTCCTGTCCGAGAACGACCGCAAGCGCGCCTCGCGCGTGGGCTGACCCTATCCGCCGGCCCGGCTCCTTGCCCGGCCGGCGCGCTGGCATTGCGCGCGACGCATCGGCTGGGTAGCCTGCCGGCGTCGCCTACCGGAAAAGAAAATCGATGCGCGGATCGCTCCTGACTTCGGCAACGCTGCTGCTGGCGCTGGCCGCGTGCCGGCCGGAGGCCCCGCCACCGCCGCGTCCGGAGCCGATCACGCCCGCGCCCACGTCCGCCGCCGCGCCCGCGGAATTCACCTTCGCCGAACTCGACATCGACGACCTGCAGGCGCGCATGCAGCGCGGCGAACTGGACAGCCGCACGCTGACCCAGGCCTACCTGGACCGCATCGCCGCGATCGACAAGGCCGGGCCGCAATTGAACGCGGTGATCGAGCTCAACCCCGACGCGCTGAAGGAAGCCGCGCTGCGCGACCGCGAACGCAAGGACAACGCCCTGCGCGGCCCGCTGCACGGCATTCCGGTATTGCTGAAGGACAACATCGACACCGTGCCGATGGCCAATTCGGCCGGCTCGCTGGCGCTGAAGGACTTCCACCCGCAACGCGACGCCTTCCTGGTCCGCCGCCTGCGCGAAGCCGGCGCGGTCATCTTGGGCAAGACCAACCTCAGCGAATGGGCGAATTTCCGTTCCACCCATTCCGTCTCCGGCTGGAGCGCGCGCGGCGGGCAGACGAAGAACCCGTACGTGCTGGACCGCAACCCCTGCGGCTCCAGTTCCGGCAGCGCGGTCGCGGTATCGGCCAACCTGGCCGCGGTGGCCGTGGGCACCGAGACCGACGGCAGCATCATCTGCCCCGCCTCGGTCAACGGCATCGTCGGCCTGAAACCGACCGTCGGCCTGGTCAGCCGCGACGGCATCATCCCGATCTCGCACAGCCAGGACACCGCCGGGCCGATGGCGCGCAGCGTCGCCGACGCCGCGCTGCTGCTGGGCGTGCTGGCCGGCCGCGACGGCGCCGACCCGGCCACCGCCAACGCCGCCTGGAACGTGGCGCTGGACTACCACGCCCGGCTGAAGCCCGACGCCCTGCGCGGCGCGCGCATCGGCGTGCTGCGCAGCAAGTCCGCGATCCACCCGGACGCGGCCGCGGCGATGGAAGGCGCGATCAAGGTCATGCGCGACGCCGGCGCGACCGTGGTCGACGCCGAGATCCCCACCGAGGGCCAATGGGACGACGACGAACTGCAGGTGCTGCTGTACGAATTCAAGGCCGGCCTGCGCCGCTATTTTGCCGCGCACGACAACACGCCGCTGCGATCGCTGTCGCAGGTGATCGGCTACAACCAGCGCAACGCCGCCGCCGAGATGCCGCATTTCGGCCAGGAACTGTTCGAGCAGGCCGAGGCCAAGGGCGACCTGAACTCGGCCGAATACATCGCCGCACGCGGCCGCGCGCGCCGCCTGGCCGGACCGCAGGGCATCGACGCGGCGCTGAGGGAACAGAAGCTGGACGCGCTGATCGCGCCGGCGACCGGCCCGGCCTGGCCGACCGATCCGGTCAACGGCGACGCCTTCTCCGGCGGCAGCTACGGCGCCGCCGCGGTCGCCGGCTATCCCAGCCTGACCGTACCGATGGGCAGCAGCAACGGCCTGCCGCTGGGGATCATCTTCATCGGCGCCGCGTGGAGCGAACCGCGCCTGATCGAACTGGGCTACGCCTACGAGCAACTGACCCGCGCGCGAATGCCGCCGGAATACAAGCCGACGCTGGCGAAGTGATGCGGCATGCTTCCTTCTCCCCGTTTGCGCGGAGAAGGTGCCCGAAGGGCGGATGAGGGGAAGCGAGCGCAGCGAGCATGGCTGTTTTTGTCCGCCATGACCGGACATTCGTCCGTTGAAAACCCCGCACAGGAGAGAACGACGGGCAAAAAATTCAGCGCACGCCGCCCTGCTTGCGCACGATCGCCATCGCGATTTCCAGCGACTGCTCGTAGTTCAGGCGCGGATCGACGGTAGAGCGGTAAGCGCGCTCCAGGTCGGTGTCGGTCAGCTCGCGCGCGCCGCCGGTGCACTCGGTCACGTCCTCGCCGGTCAGTTCCAGGTGCACGCCGCCCAGGCGCGTGCCCGCCGCCGCGTGCAGGTCGAAGCTCTGCTCCACCTCGCCGAGGATGTTGCCGAAGCGCCGCGTCTTGTAGCCGTTGGCGGTGCTTTCGGTATTGCCGTGCATGGGGTCGCAGACCCACAGCACGCGGCGGCCGTCGCGCTTCACCGCCTCCAGCAGCGGCGGCAGCTTCTCGGCGATCTGCGCCGCGCCCATGCGGTGGATGAAGCTCAGCCGGCCCGGCTCATCGTCCGGGTTCAGCGCGTCGACCAGGCGCAGCAACTGGTCCGGCTGCACCGACGGGCCGACCTTGATCGCGATCGGGTTGCGCACGCCGCGCAGGTATTCGACGTGCGCGCCGTCCAGCGCCGCGGTGCGCATGCCGATCCACGGGTAGTGCGTGCCCAGGTTGAAATGGCCCCACTGCCGCGGCACTTCGCGGGTCAGCGCCTCCTCGTAGTGCAGCAGCAGCGCCTCGTGCGAGGTGTAGAAGTCGATGCGGTTGAGGTTGTGCACCTCGGAACCGGACAGCGTCTCCATGAAGCGCACCGCGTCGCCGATCGACTCGACCATGCGCTGGTAGTCCGCCGAGCGCGACGACAGCTTCATCCAGCTCAGGTTCCAGTATTCCGGGTGGTGCAGGTCGGCGAAACCGCCGTCGACCAGCGCGCGGACGAAGTTCATCGTCATCGCTGAGCGCGCGTGCGCGCGGATCATCAGGCGCGGGTCGGGAATGCGCGCCTGCGCGGTGAATTCGGGGCGATTGACCACGTCGCCGCGGTAGCTGGGCAGGGTCACGCCGTCGCGGGTCTCGGTGTCGGCCGAACGCGGTTTGGCGTACTGGCCGGCGAAACGGCCCACGCGCACCACCGGCAGGCGCAGCCCGTGCACCAGCACCAGGCTCATCTGCAGCAGCACCTTCAGGCGGTTGGTGATCGTGCCGGATTCGCAATCGCTGAAGCTCTCGGCGCAGTCGCCGCCCTGCAGCAGGAAGCGCCGGCCTTCCTGGGCCTCGGCCAGTTGCCGCTTCAGCGCGAAGATCTCCCACGAGGTCACCAGCGGCGGCAGGCGGCGCAACTCGGCCAGCGCCGATTCCAGCGCGGCCGGGTCCGGGTAGGTCGGCATCTGCAGCGCGGGGCGCGAGCGCCACGAATCCGGCCTCCAGTCGGCGGCGGGATTGACGGCTTGCAGGTTGCGGTCGGCGCTGCTCATGTGCGGGCGGGCATGGTTTCGCGGCCCGCCATGTTGCCAGATCGACGCTGCGCGCGGAAATTCCGTTACCGCTGCAACCCACGCCGCGTCGCCGCGTACAGCGCCCACAGCGCCAGCGCGACGAACCAGGCCAGGCTCCATTCCGGCATCGACAGGCCGAGGAAGGTCCAGTCCACCTGCGCGCATTCGCCCGAGCCGGTGAACACGCGCCGCAGCACGTCGCCCAGCGGGAACGCCTGCAGCATGAAGTTGAGATCCGGCCCGCAGCTCGGCACCTGGTCCGGCGGCAGGTGCTGCAGCCATACGTGGCGGCCGGCGATGGCCACGCCGATGCCCGCGGCGACCAGCGCCAGCACGGCGTAGACGCCGCGGCCGGCGCGCCCGCGCGGCGCATGCAGGCCGCCGACCAGGAAAGCCAGACCCAGCAGCACGAAGGCGCCGCGCTGGAAGCTGCACAGCGGGCACGGCATCAGTCCCTGGAAATACTGCGTGTACAGCGCGTAACCCAGCAGCGCCGCGCAAACGGCGAAACCCAGCAGGAACTGGGCGCGGAACGACCAACGGAACGGGTTCATCATGACGGCCTGATCGGGAACACCGCGATTATCGCAAGCGCCGCGAAAAATTGGTTCATTGTTTGGTGGCGGCAGGGCCGGTCCGGGCAGGACCGTGAGCCGCATGGATGCGGCGAACGAGCCCCCAGGGATGGGTTCACGGCGTGTCCTGCCCGGACCGGCCCTGCCGCCATCGGACGATGAACCGGAAATTGCCCGACGCCACAAAGCAGAAACCCCGGATAAGCCGGGGTTTCGCATCGTGCTCGCCGGGATGGATCACTCGGCCGGGCGATCGACCAGTTCCACGTAGGCCAGCGGCGCGTTGTCGCCGGCGCGGAAGCCGCACTTGAGGATGCGGGTGTAGCCGCCCGGGCGCGCCTGGTAGCGCGGGCCCAGCGTGGTGAACAGGGTGCCGACCGCTTCCTTGTCGCGCAGGCGGGCGAAGGCCAGGCGGCGGTTGGCGACGCCGTCGACCTTGGACAGGGTGACCAGCGGCTCGACGACGCGGCGCAGTTCCTTGGCCTTGGGCAGGGTGGTCTTGATCAGGCCGTGCTTGATCAGCGAAGCGGCCATGTTCTGGAACATCGCGTCGCGGTGGGCGCTGGTGCGGCTGAACTTGCGGCCGGATTTCTGGTGGCGCATGGGAATGATTCCTTGTGACGAATGTTGGGACTTTGGATTTCGTTGTCGTCATCCGCTGACGTTGAAGCTTCGACTGCGCTGGTCGTGTTCGCCATCCGTTTGCGAACTTGCCGCGAACTTGTGTTCGTCGGTGAAAAAATCTTCGCGTAGGGCGGGCCTTGACCCGCCCTACGCTTGTCAGCCGAGCATGCCGTGGCCGGAAACGCCGGCCGGCGGCCAGTTCTCCAGCTTCATGCCGAGCGAAAGGCCGCGCTGGGCCAGCACTTCCTTGATCTCGGTCAGCGACTTCTTGCCCAGGTTCGGGGTCTTGAGCAGCTCGACCTCGGTCTTCTGGATCAGGTCGCCGATGTAGTAGATGCTCTCGGCCTTGAGGCAGTTGGCCGAACGCACGGTCAGCTCCAGGTCGTCGATCGGGCGCAACAGCACCGGATCCACGCCGGCCGCCTGCTGCTTCGGCGCGCCGCGGTCGCGGTGGGTGAAGTCGCCGAACACCGAGAGCTGGTCGCTGAGGATGTCGGCGGCGGTGCGCACGGCTTCCTCGGCGTCGATGGTGCCGTTGGTCTCGATGTCGATGATCAGCTTGTCCAGGTCGGTGCGCTGCTCGACGCGCGCGGCCTCGACCGCGTAGGCGACCTTGCGCACCGGCGAGAACGAGGCGTCCAGCATCAGGCGGCCGATCGCGCGGGTGTCCTCGTCGGGACGGCGGCGGGCGGCGGCCGGCTGGTAGCCGAAGCCGCGCTCGATCTTCAGGCGGACGTTCAGCGCCGTGTCCTTGGTCAGGTGGGCGATGACGTGGTCCGGGTTGAGGATCTCGACGTTGTGGTCGGTCTTGATGTCGCCTGCGGTGACCACGCCCGGACCCTGCTTGGTCAGGACCAGGGTGGCGCTGTCGCCGGTGTGGATCCGGATCGCGACGTCCTTCAGGTTGAGCAGCACTTCCAGCACGTCTTCCTGCAGGCCTTCGATGGTGCTGTATTCGTGCAGCACGCCGTCGATCTCGACCTCGGTGATCGCGAAGCCGGGGATCGACGACAGCAGTACGCGGCGCAGCGCGTTGCCGAGGGTGTGGCCATAGCCGCGCTCCAGCGGCTCGATCACGACCTTGGCGCGGTTGTCGGTGATGCGTTCGATTTGCGGGCCGCGCGGACGCAGCACCTGCTGAGAAATTCCCGTCATGTAGCAGTTCTCCGGTGCCAAGCCGCCGTTGGGGGAAACGGCGACCCGGATGAATGGGATTACTTGGAGTACAACTCGACGATCAGCGCCTCGTTGATGTCGGCGGGCAGATCCGAACGTTCCGGCACGGCCTTGAACACGCCGCTGAACTTCTTCGAATCCACTTCCACCCACGACGGGCTCAGGTCGAGCTGCTCGGCAACGGTCAGCGATTCCTGCACGCGCAGTTGCTTCTGCGCGCGCTCGGACAACGCGATCGCGTCGCCGGCCTTGACCTGGTACGACGGCAGGTTGACCGGCTTGCCGTTGACCAGCACGCCGCGGTGCGAGACCAGTTGGCGGGCCGACGGGCGGGTGACGGCGAAGCCCATGCGGTAGACGACGTTGTCCAGGCGGGTTTCCAGCAGCTGCAGCAGGTTTTCGCCGGTGTTGCCCTTCTTGGTGCTGGCCTTCTTGTAGTAGTTGCGGAACTGGCGTTCCAGCAGGCCGTAGATGCGCTTGACCTTCTGCTTCTCGCGCAGCTGGGTGGCGTAGTCGGACAGCTTGCCCTTGCGTGCAGCGCCGTGCTGGCCGGGCTTCTGCTCCAGCTTGCACTTGCTGTCGAGGGCGCGGGCCGGCGACTTCAGGGACAGGTCGGCGCCTTCGCGGCGCGCCAACTTGCAGGTAGGACCGATATAACGAGCCATTGTCTTATCGCTCCTTTAGACGCGACGCTTCTTCGGCGGACGGCACCCGTTGTGCGGGATCGGCGTCACGTCGATGATGTTGGTGATCTTGTAGCCGACGTTGTTCAACGAACGCACGGCCGACTCACGGCCCGGACCCGGGCCCTTGATGCGCACTTCCAGCGACTTGACGCCGTAGTCCAGCGCGGCGCGGCCGGCCTTCTCGGCGGCCACCTGCGCGGCGAACGGGGTCGACTTGCGCGAGCCGCGGAAGCCGGCGCCGCCGGACGTGGCCCACGACAGCGCGTTGCCCTGGCGGTCGGTGATGGTGACGATGGTGTTGTTGAACGAAGCGTGGACGTGGGCGACGCCGTCGGTGACGACGCGCTTGATCTTCTTCTTCGGTGCCTTGGCGGCGGACGGCTTGGCCATGTGGTTCGCCCCTTACTTCTTGATGGCTTTGCGCGGACCCTTGCGGGTGCGGGCGTTGGTGCGGGTACGCTGGCCGCGCAACGGCAGGCCGCGACGGTGGCGCAGGCCGCGGTAGCAGCCCAGGTCCATCAGGCGCTTGATCGCCATGCCGACTTCGCGGCGCAGGTCGCCTTCGACGATGTACTTGCCGATCTCGGCGCGCAGGCGCTCGACTTCCGGCTCCGACAGGTCGCGGATCTTGGTGGTGACCGGCACGCCCGCGGCTTCGCAGACCTGCTTGGAACGGGTACGGCCGATGCCGTAGATGCTTTGCAACCCCACCCAGACGTGCTTCTGGGCAGGCAGGTTGACACCTGCAATACGCGCCATGACGCGGTTCTCCGAACGATGTTTGCTGGCTCCGGGCAACCGCGGATCGTGCGGCTGGCGGAAGACAACGGGATGAAAGGTTTTCCGGATTCCCGGGTGTTGCGGCGAACCTCCCGAGGGAAATCCGCCCGGCATGGGGAGTGTGCCCATGCTCCGGCGCCGGAACCTGCCGGAAAGCGCCGCGGCTCGCGCCGCCGCGCCTCCCGCCCCGCGCTACTCTGGCGCGGGGACTGGCGAGGGTTCGCACCTGCACGGGAACCGAAGTGCAGGCCGCCCATCTGGGCCTTCCCGTCGCGGCTGCGCGCGGGAAGGCGTGGAATTATGTCGGCAA
The DNA here is from genome assembly GCA_047601245.1 of Pseudoxanthomonas sp. Taxonomy (GTDB): domain Bacteria; phylum Pseudomonadota; class Gammaproteobacteria; order Xanthomonadales; family Xanthomonadaceae; genus Pseudoxanthomonas_A. The sequence continues at coordinate 11,906 of JASGJU010000002.1, read as the reverse complement.
CCCGACCTGGCGGTCGGGAGCCGGGCATTGTACTTCAGGCTTGGCTGATTTTCCACCAAGCCGGCCCTTGCTGCGCCTGGGCTTGCCGTTGCCGTCCATGGCGCTGCCATGTCGGCCTCGGAACGCCCTGCCCGTCCATCCATGGCCGGGCGCGTCGCGCGAACAGCGCGGCAGTGCCGCGCTAGCGAGTCCGCGCGCCGCCCTTCAGGTTGGCCTTCTTCAGCAGGCTTTCGTACTGGTGCGACATCAGGTGCGCCTGGATCTGCGCGATGAAGTCCATCACCACCACCACCACGATCAGCAGCGAGGTGCCGCCGAAGTAGAAGCTGGTGCCCAACTGGGTGCGCATCACTTCCGGCAGCAAGCACACCGCCACCAGGTACAGCGCGCCGGCGCCGGTCAGGCGGGTCAGCACGCCGTCGACGTAGTCGGCGGTGGCCTTGCCCGGGCGGATGCCGGGGATCAGCGCGCCGGACTTCTTCAGGTTCTCGGCGGTTTCCTGCGAGTTGAACACCAGCGCCGTGTAGAAGAACGCGAAGCCGATGATCAGCGCCGCGAACACGATCATGTGCAGCGGCTCGCCCGGCGCCAGCGCATTGGCGATGCGCTGCAGCCAGGTGGTCGAGGTCGACTGCCCGGACCACATCGCCAGCGTCGTCGGGAACGCGAGGATGCTGGAGGCGAAGATCGGCGGGATCACGCCGGACATGTTCAGCTTCAGCGGCAGGAACGAGGTCTGGTTCATGTACGCGCTGCGGCCGCCCTGGCGGCGCGCGTAGTTGACCGTGATCCGGCGCTGGCCGCGCTCGACGAACACCACGAACCAGGTGAAGCCCAGCACCAGCAGCGCCACGATCACCAGCGCGATCAGGCTCATGGTGCCTTCCTGCACCGCACCGAAGGTCTGGATCACCGCGCCCGGCAGGCCGGCGACGATGCCGGAGAAGATGATCAGCGACACGCCGTTGCCGATGCCGCGCTCGGTCACCTGCTCGCCCACCCACATCAGGAAGATGGTGCCGGCGGTCAGCGCGACCACCGCGGTCAGCACGAAGCCCATGCCCGGCGCGTAGACCACCGGTGCGCCGCCCGGCGCGACCTGGTTCTGCAGCGCCAACGCGATGCTACCGCCCTGCACCACCGCCAGCAGCACCGCGCCGATGCGCGAGTACTGGGTGATCTTGCGGCGGCCGGACTCGCCTTCCTTCTGCATCGCCTTGAGGCTGGGAAAGATGTGCACGCCCAGCTGCATCACGATCGACGCCGAGATGTACGGCATCACGTTCAGCGCGAAGATGCTGAAGCGGTGCAGGGCGCCGCCCGAGAACATGTTGAACATGTCCACGATGCCGCCGCCCTGCTGCTGCATCAGCGCCAGCATGGCCTCGGGGTTGACGCCCGGCACCGGCACGTAGCAGCCGATGCGGTAGACGATCAGCGCGCCGAGCACGAACAGCAGGCGCTGGCGCAGTTCGGTGAACTTGCCCAGACCGCCCGCGATGCCGCCCGCGTTGCCTTGCGCCATGCGCGATTACTCCTGGATGCTGCCGCCGGCAGCCTCGATGGCCGCCTTGGCGCCTGCGGTGGCCAGCACGCCCTTCAGCACGAACGCCTTGGACAGTTCGCCCTTCTTGACGATCTTGGCGCGCTTGGCCTTGGCCGGCACCAGCTTGGCCTCGCGCAGCGCGGCGAAGGTGACCTCGCCGGCCGGCAGCTTGTCCAGCTGGTACGACAGCACTTCGGCGGTGTCGTCCTTCAGCTTGGAGCGGAAGCCGACCTTCGGCAGGCGCTTGATCAGCGGCATCTGGCCGCCTTCGAACTTGGCCTTGATCTTGCCCTTGCCGGCGCGCGCGAACGAGCCCTTGTGGCCGCGGCCGGCGGTCTTGCCCAGGCCGGAACCGATGCCGCGGCCGACGCGGACGCGCTCGGTGCGAGCGCCCGGGGCGGGCGACAGAGTGTTGAGACGCAAATCAGTCATGATGGATTACTCCTCGACCTTGACGAGGTAGTGGACCTTGTTGATCAGGCCGCGCACCTGCGGGCTGTCCTTGAGTTCACGCACGTCGTTGAGCTTGTTCAGGCCCAGCGCCTTCACCGACAGGCGGTGGATCGACTGGGAACCGCGCAGGCCGCGCACCAGGCGCACCTTGACCGTCTTGGACTGCTCAGACATTGATCAGTTCCTCCACCTTCTTGCCGCGCTTGGCCGCGATGCGGGCCGGCGACTGCATTTCCTCGAGGCCCCGCAGGGTGGCGCGGACCAGGTTGATCGGGTTGCGCGAACCGGTGGCCTTGGCCAGCACGTTCTTCACGCCGACCGCTTCCAGCACGGCGCGCATCGCGCCGCCGGCGATAACGCCGGTACCTTCCGAGGCCGGCTGCATGAACACGCGCGCCGCGCCGTGGCCGGACTTGACCGAGTGCCACAGGGTGCCGTTGTTCAGGTCGACGTTGATCATGCCCTTGCGCGCGTATTCCATTGACTTCTGGATGGCGACCGGCACTTCGCGGGCCTTGCCGTAGCCGAAGCCGATGCGGCCGTTGCCGTCGCCGACCACGGTCAGCGCGGTGAAGGTGAACTGGCGACCGCCCTTGACCGTCTTGCTGACGCGGTTCACCGCGACCAGCTTCTCGATCATGCCGTCGTCGATCTTCTCTTCGCGGGGCGCGCGATCGCGATCGCGTCCGCGCGGTTGACGTTCTTCTGCCATTTCCGGATACCTTTGTGAGTGGATTGATTACGGCTTCTGCCGCTTGTGGTTGTGGGCTGCTGCGGTGGACCGCTGGCGCAAACAGAAGTTGCGGGCGTCCGGCATTCGGCCTTGCCGGCAGGCCGATGGCGCGGAAATCGCCGCGCCATCGCGTTACTCAGAACTGCAGGCCGCCTTCGCGGGCGGCGTCGGCCAGCGCCTTGACGCGACCGTGGTAGCGGTAGCCCGAGCGGTCGAAGGCGACCTTCTCGACGCCCGCGGCCTTGGCGCGCTCGGCGATCAGCTTGCCGACCTTGGCGGCGGCTTCGCTGTTCTTGCCGTTCTTCAGGCCTTCCTTGACGTCGGCCTGCAGGGTGTTGGCCGAAGCCAGCACCTTGGAGCCGTCGGCGGTGAAGACCTGCGCGTACAGGTGCTGGCCGGTGCGCAGCACGCTCAGGCGCGGCACGCCCAGTTCGCGGATGTGCGCGCGGGTGGACTTGGCGCGGCGCAGGCGGGCTTGGTTCTTGATGCTCATGATTAGATACCTTTAGAAGCGGATTGGCGCGGGCTTTTCCCTTTGAATCCCCGGCCATGGATGGCCGGGCTTTTCGCGGGGAACCCGCATTACGCCTTCTTGGCTTCCTTGCGGATGATGGTTTCGTCGGAGTACTTCACGCCCTTGCCCTTGTACGGCTCCGGCGGACGGAAGCCGCGGATCTTGGCGGCGACTTCGCCGACGCGCTGCTTGTCGGCGCCCTGCACCAGGATCTCGGTCTGCGTCGGGGCGGCCAGGGTGATCCCTTCCGGCGCCTTGAACACGATCGGGTGCGAGAAGCCCAGCGACAGGCTCAGGTCCTTGCCCTGCATGGCGGCGCGGTAACCCACGCCGACCAGTTCGAGCTTGCGCTCGAAACCTTCGGACACGCCCTTGACCGTGTTGGCCAGGATCGCGCGGACGGTGCCGGTGATGGCGTCGTCGGCCGGGGTGAGCGGCGACAGGTTGACGGTGCCGTTGTCGATCTTGACTTCGACGCCCGCCGGCTTGGCCAGCGACAGGGTGCCCTTCGGCCCCTTGACGCTCAGCTGGTCGGCGGCGATGTTGATTTCCACGCCCTTCGGCAGGGCGATCGGCTGCTTGGCTACGCGAGACATGTCGATATCCTCCTCAGGCCACGATGCACAGCACTTCGCCGCCGACGCCCTGCTGACGCGCCTGCGCGTCGGTCAGGATGCCCTTGGAGGTCGAGATAATGGCGATGCCGAGGCCGCCCAGCACCTTCGGCAGGTCGTCCTTGCCGCGGTACTGGCGCAGGCCCGAGCGCGAGACGCGCTGCAGCTTCTCGATGACCGGCTTGCCCTCGAAGTACTTGAGGACGATCTCGAGTTCGGATTTGTTGTTCTGGCCCTGCACGACGCGCAGGTCGGCGATGTAACCCTCGTCCTTCAGGACCTTGGCGATGGCGACCTTCGTCTTCGACGAGGGCAGCTTCACCGTGGGCTTGCCGACGGCGGCGGCATTCTTGATGCGCACCAGCAGGTCGGCGATGGGATCAGTCATGCTCATGGATTCACCTTATGAGTAGCACCGATATCCGCTTTCGCGAAAATCTGTTCGGTTGTGGGTGTTGCCTGGAACTGCCGGCCCCGGCGAAGGGGCCGCGCGGAGCCGGGCATTGTACCCGGTTCCGCTGGGTCTTGCTCGCGGGACTTACCAGCTCGCCTTGCGCAGGCCCGGCACGTCGCCGCGCATGGTCGCCTCACGCAGCTTGTTGCGGCCCAGGCCGAACTTGCGGTACACGGCGCGCGGACGGCCGGACAGCTCGCAGCGGGTGCGCTGGCGGCTCGGCGAGGAGTCGCGCGGCAGCTTCTGCAGCTTGGTCGAGGCGGCCAGCTTCTCTTCGTAGCTGGCGTCCTGGCTGGAGAGGATCTTCTTCAGCGCGTCGCGCTTGGCGGCGTGCTGCTTGGCGAGTTTGGCCCGCTTGATATCGCGGTTAACCATCGAGGTCTTGGCCATGTCGGTTTCCTGCGACCTTAGTTACGGAACGGGAACTTGAACGCTTCGAGCAGCGCCTTGGCTTCGGCGTCGGTCTTGGCGGTGGTGGTGATGGCGATGTCCATGCCGCGGACCGCGTCGACCTTGTCGAAGTCGATTTCCGGGAAGATGATCTGCTCCTTCACGCCCATGTTGTAGTTGCCGCGGCCGTCGAACGAACGGCCAGACACGCCGCGGAAGTCGCGCACGCGCGGCAGCGCGATCGTGATCAGGCGGTCCAGGAATTCGTAGGCGCGGGCGCGGCGCAGGGTGACCTTGCAGCCGATCGGCCAGCCGTCGCGGATCTTGAACGAAGCCACGGAAACCCGCGACTTGGTCGTGATCGGCTTCTGGCCGCTGATCGTGGCCAGGTCGGCCACGGCGTTTTCCAGGATCTTCTTGTTGGCGGCCGCTTCGCCCACACCCATGTTGATGGTGATCTTGGTGATCTTCGGCACTTGCATCGGATTGGCGTAGCCGAACTTCTCGATCAGAGCCGGCACCACCTGTTCCTTGTAGATTTTTTCCAGACGAGTGGTCATCACTTCATTCCTCAGACGTCGAGCGCCTCACCGCTGGAGCGGAACACACGCAGTTTGCGTCCATCCTCCAGCACCTTGAAGCCAACGCGCTCGCCCTTGCCCGTCGCCGGGTTGAACAAGGCCACGTTGGAGATATGGATCGAGGCTTCGCGCTCGACCACGCCGCCGGCGATGCCCGCCTGCGGGTTCGGCTTGGTATGGCGCTTGACCAGGTTGACGTTGGAAACGACCACGCGGTCGCCGTCCACGCGGACCACGTCGCCCTGCTTGCCCTTGTCCTTGCCTGTGATGACGACCACCTGGTCGCCCTTCTTGATACGGTTTGCCATTTCAGTGTCCTCTGCCCTTACAGCACTTCGGGGGCGAGCGAGACGATCTTCATGAACTTCTCGGAGCGCAGTTCGCGGGTGACCGGCCCGAAGATGCGGGTGCCGATCGGCTCCTGCTTGTTGTTCAGGATGACCGCGGCGTTGGTGTCGAAGCGGATCAGCGAGCCGTCCGGGCGACGCACGCCCTTGCGGGTGCGCACGACCACGGCGTCGTAGACCTCGCCCTTCTTGACCTTGCCGCGCGGGATCGCGTCCTTCACCGTGACCTTGATGATGTCGCCGATGCCGGCGTAACGGCGCTTGGAGCCGCCCAGCACCTTGATGCACATCATTTCCTTGGCGCCGGAGTTGTCGGCGGCTTCGAGGTAGCTTTGCACCTGGATCATGTCTAAGCCCTCTTATTCGGCCGCGCGGGTGACGATTTCCACCACGCGCCAGTTCTTGGTCTTGGAGATCGGCGCGACCTCGACGACGCGGACGACGTCGCCTTCCTTCGCGCTGTTGTCGGCGTCGTGGGCGTGCAGCTTGGTCGAACGCTTGATGTACTTGCCGTACAGGGCGTGCTTGACCTGGCGTTCCACCAGCACGGTCACGGTCTTGTCGGCCTTGTTGCTGACGACACGGCCTTCGATGGTGCGTTGCGCTTTGTCTTTGTTATCGCTCATCTGGGGCGGTCCTTACTTCTGGCCGAGCAGGGTCTTGACGCGAGCGATCTCGCGGCGGACCCGCCGGGTTTCATGGGTTTTCGGCAGCTGGCCGGTGGCCTTCTGCATGCGCAGGGCGAACTGCTCCTTGCGCAGGTCGCCCAGGTGGGCGTTCAGCTCGTCGGCCGACTTGGCGCGGAGATCGTCGATATTGGCCATTAGCGCACCGTCCGGGTCACGAAAGTGGTGGTGACCGAGAGCTTGGCGGCGGCCAGGCGGAACGCTTCGCGCGCCTGAGCTTCGTCGATGCCCTCGATTTCATAGATCATGCGGCCCGGCTGGATCTGCGCGACCCAGTATTCGACGTTGCCCTTGCCCGAGCCCATGCGGACTTCGATCGGCTTCTTGGTGATCGGCTTGTCGGGGAACACGCGGATCCACATCTTGCCGCCGCGCTTGACGTAGCGGCTGATGGCGCGGCGCGCGGCCTCGATCTGGCGCGCGGTCAACTGGCCGTGCGCGGTCGCCTTGAGGCCGTACTCGCCGAAGCTGACGGCGTTGCCGCTCCAGCTCAGGCCCTCGTTGCGGCCCTTGTGCATCTTGCGGTACTTGGTTCTTTTCGGTTGCAACATGACTGGTTACCTCGCCTCACGCTCGCGGGACGGACGCGCCGGACGTTCGCTGCGCTCGGAGCGCGGGGCGTTGTCGTCCTGCTTTTCCTGACCCACCTGGCTGAAGTCGAACACTTCGCCCTTGTAGACCCACACCTTGATGCCGATGATGCCGTAGGTGGTCTTCGCCTCGGCGAAGCCGTAGTCGATGTCGGCGCGCAGGGTGTGCAGCGGCACGCGACCTTCGCGGTACCACTCCGAACGGGCGATTTCCGCACCGTTCAGGCGGCCGGCGACATTCACCTTGATGCCCAGGGCGCCGAGGCGGATCGCATTGCCCACGGCGCGCTTCATCGCGCGGCGGAACATGATGCGGCGCTCGAGCTGCTGGGCGATCGACTCGGCCACCAGCTGCGCGTCCAGTTCCGGCTTGCGCACTTCGGTGACGTTGATGTGCGCCGGGACGCCCATCAGGTCGCTGACTTCCTTGCGCAGCTTCTCGATGTCCTCGCCGCGCTTGCCGATCACCACGCCCGGGCGGGCGGTGTGGATCGTCACGCGCGCGGTCTTGGCCGGACGCTCGATCAGGATCTTGCTGATGCCGGCCTGGGCCAGCTTCTTGCGCAGCATGTCGCGGACCTTGAGGTCGGCGGCCAGATAGCCGGCGTATTCCTTCTTGCCCGCGAACCACTTGGAATTCCAGTCCTTGGCGATGCCCAGGCGGATTCCGGTCGGATGAACTTTATGACCCATCGTTTTCTTCCTTCCGCCTTACTTGCCTTCGCCCACGACCACGGTGATGTGGCTGGTGCGCTTGAGGATACGGGTGCCGCGGCCCTTGGCGCGGGCCATGAAACGCTTCAGCGTCGGGCCTTCGTCGACCATGATGGTCTTGACCTTCAGCTCGTCGACGTCGGCGCCCTGGTTGTTCTCGGCGTTGGCGATCGCCGACTCCACCACCTTCTTGACCAGGTGGGCGGCCTTCTTGTCCGAGAACTTCAGCAGGTTGACCGCGCGCTCGGCCTGCAGGCCGCGCACCTGGTCGGCGACCAGGCGGGCCTTCTGCGGGGAGATGCGCGCGCTGCGCAGGATGGCTTTCGCTTCCATTGTCATCTCTCCTTATTTCTTGCCGGCGGCTTTCTTGTCGCCACCGTGCCCCTTGAAGGTGCGGGTGACGGCGAATTCGCCGAGCTTGTGGCCGACCATGTTCTCGTTGACCAGCACCGGAACGTGGTTCTTGCCGTTGTGCACGGCGATGGTGAAACCCACCATCTCCGGCAGGATCATCGAGCGGCGCGACCAGGTCTTGATCGGACGCTTGCTGCCGCCGGCGGCCTCCACCTTCTTGACGAGGTGGTGATCGACGAACGGGCCCTTCTTGAGTGAACGTGCCATGGTCGATTAGCCCCTACGATCGCGGACGATGAATTGCTGAGTGCGCTTGTTCTTGCGCGTCTTGTAACCCTTGGTCGGCACGCCCCACGGGGTGACCGGATGCGGGTTGCCCTGGCCGGCCTTGGCCTCGCCGCCGCCGTGCGGGTGGTCGACTGGGTTCATGGCCGCGCCGCGGACGGTCGGGCGCACGCCGCGCCAGCGCTTGGCGCCGGCCTTGCCCAGCTTCTCGAGGCTGTGCTCGTCGTTGCCGACTTCGCCGACGGTGGCGCGGCACTCGACCGGCACCTTGCGCATTTCGCCGGAGCGAAGGCGCAGCGTGGCGTAGACGCCTTCGCGGGCGACCAGTTGCACGGCGGCGCCGGCGGCGCGGGCGAGCTGCGCGCCCTTGCCGGGCTTCAGCTCAATGCCGTGCACGGTGGTGCCAACCGGGATGTTGCGCAGCGGCAGGGTATTGCCGGTCTTGATCGGCGCGTCCGAACCCGCGATCACCTGGTCGCCGGCCTTCAGGCCCTTCGGCGCGATGATGTAGCGGCGCTCGCCGTCGACGTAGCACAGCAGCGCGATGTGCGCGGTGCGGTTAGGGTCGTACTCGATCCGCTCCACGCGCGCCGGGATGCCTTCCTTGTCGCGCTTGAAGTCGATGATGCGGTAGTGCTGCTTGTGCCCGCCGCCGATGTGGCGGGTGGTGATGCGGCCGTGGTGGTTGCGGCCGCCGGTCTTGCCCTGCTTCTCGAGCAGCGGCGCGTGCGGCGCGCCCTTGTGCAGGTCCGGCGTCACCACGCGGACCGCGGAACGGCGGCCGGCGGAGGTGGGCTTGAATTTCATCAGAGACATGTGTGCTTACCTCAGGCCGTGGCCGACACGTCGATGGCCTGGCCGTCGGCCAGACGCACGTACGCCTTGCGCCAGTTGCCGCGGCTGCCGCTGCGGCCGCGGAAGGACTTGTTCTTGCCCTTCACGTTGACCACGTTGACCGCCTCGACCTTGACGGAGAACAGTTGCTCGACGGCGGCCTTGACGTCGGCCTTGGTCGCGGTCTTGTTCACTTCGAAGACGTACTGGTTGGTGACTTCCTGCAGGCGCGCGGTCTTTTCGGAGACACGCGGGGCGCGCAGCACGCTGAAGATTTTCTCGTTGGCGCTCATGCCAGCCACTCCTCGATCTTCTTGACCGCATCGGCGGTGACGACGACGGAATCCGCGCCGACCAGCGACACCGGGTCAAGCCCCTGCACGTCGCGCACTTCCACGTAGGGAAGGTTGCGGGCGGACAGGTACAGGTTTTCCGAAGCTTCCTCGGTGACGATCAGCGGACGCCGACCGACTTCCAGGCCCTTCAGCTTGGCCAGCAGGCCCTTGCTCTTCGGCGCATCGACGTCGAAGCCTTCGACGACGGTCAGGCGGCCCTGGCGGTTCAGTTCCGACAGGATCGCGGCGATCGCAGCGCGGTACTGCTTGCGGTTGACCTTCTGCTCGAAGCTGCGCGGCTTGGCCGCGAAGGCGCGACCGCCGCCGACGAAGATCGGGGCCGTCAACGCGCCATGACGCGCGCCACCGCCCTTCTGCTTCTTCGACTTCTTGGTGGTGCCGTTCACTTCGGCGCGGGTGAGCTGCGCCTTGGTGCCGGCGCGACCGGCGTTGCGATAGGCGACGACAACCTGGTGGACCAGGTCTTCGCTGAATTCGCGGCCGAACACTTCGTCGGAGACCGACAACTTGCTGGCGCTACCGTTGATGGCGAGTTCCATGATGTTTCTCCTTACGCCTTGCTCGCCGGACGCACGATCACGTCGCCGCCGGGCGCGCCCGGAACAGCACCGCGAACGGCGATCAGGCCGCGCTCGGCATCGACGCGAACCACTTCGAGGTTCTGCGTGCTCTGCTGCACGGCGCCCATGTGGCCGGCCATCTTCTTGCCCGGGAACACGCGGCCCGGCGTCTGCCGCTGGCCGATCGAACCCGGAGCGCGGTGGCTCAGCGAGTTGCCGTGGGTGGCGTCGCCCATGCGGAAGTTGTGGCGCTTGATGGTGCCCTGGAAGCCCTTGCCCTTGGTCAAGCCCTGGACGTCGACCTTCTGGCCGACCTCGAAGATGTCGGCCTTGATCTCGCCGCCGACCTGAAAGTCGCCCAGCTTGTCGGCTTCGACGCGCAGCTCCCACAGGCCGCGGCCGGCTTCGACCTTGGCCTTGGCCAGGTGGCCGGCTTCCGGCTTGGTGACCAGCGAGGCGCGGCGGGCGCCCACGGCGACCTGCACGGCGGAATAGCCGTCGGTTTCCGGGGTCTTCACCTGGGTGATGCGGTTCGGGGTGGCTTCGATCAGGGTGACCGGGACGGACTGGCCGTCGTCGGTGAACACCCGGGTCATGCCGGCCTTGCGGCCGACGATGCCCAACGAATATTTCTTCGCAGTCATGGTCGCAGGCCTCAGGTCAGCTTGATCTGGACGTCGACGCCGGCCGCGAGTTCGAGCTTCATCAGCGCGTCCACGGTCTTGTCGTTGGGGTCGACGATGTCGAGCACGCGCTTGTGCGTGCGGGTTTCGTACTGGTCGCGCGCGTCCTTGTCGGCGTGCGGCGACACCAGGATGGTGTAGCGCTCGATCTTGGTCGGCAGCGGGATCGGGCCGCGCACCTGCGCGCCGGTCCGCTTGGCCGTTTCGACGATCTCGCTGGCCGAGCGGTCGATCAGGCGATGATCGAAAGCCTTGAGCCGGATCCGGATCTTTTGGTCCGCCATGACGGAATTCCTATCGTTGAAAAGAGCGACGGGCGCGGCCTCTGGGATGCCTTGCCCCGGTGGCCCGGCCGGGGCCGGGGGTCTTCCTGAAAAACTAGGCAGGCCGGTAATCCGGCCCGCCCAGACAGAAAAGTATAGAACGCGCGAACAGGCTCGTCAACACCTCGACGATGCCGAATGAGCGGAACGGCGCAAGCCGTCCACCCGATCGCACGACCCTTCCTGGTCTGGCGAACACGAGGGACTTCCCTGCCCCTCTTTTCGCGGTAGCGGCAGCTGCCCAGAGCCGCCAGTCGGTGGAAGTCGCCGCTATTGCGGCGGGCGCCCGACAGGGCGCGACTTCACCCTTTACAGCATTACTTGATGATTTTGGCGACCACGCCGGCGCCGACCGTACGGCCACCCTCGCGAATCGCGAAGCGCAGGCCCTCGTCCATCGCCACCGGGTTGATCAGGCTCACCACCATCTTGATGTTGTCGCCCGGCATCACCATCTCCACGCCCTCCGGCAACGTCACCGCACCGGTGATGTCCGTCGTGCGGAAGTAGAACTGCGGACGGTAACCCTTGAAGAACGGCGTGTGGCGGCCGCCCTCGTCCTTCGACAGCACGTACACCTCCGCCTCGAACTCCGTGTGCGGGGTGATGCTACCCGGCTTGCACAGCACCTGGCCGCGCTCCACTTCGTCGCGCTTGGTGCCGCGCAGCAGCAGGCCGGCGTTGTCGCCCGCCTGGCCCTGGTCCAGCAGCTTGCGGAACATTTCCACGCCGGTGACCGTGGTCTTCTGGGTCGGACGGATGCCGACGATCTCGATTTCGTCGCCCACCTTGATGATGCCGCGCTCGATGCGGCCGGTCACCACGGTGCCGCGGCCCGAGATGCTGAACACGTCTTCCACCGGCATCAGGAACGGCTTGTCCACGTCGC
>JASGJU010000001.1:0-809354 GCA_047601245.1 Pseudoxanthomonas sp. | reverse complement strand
TTGATTACGTCCCAAGTAACTATGCGAGACAGGCGCATGCCCGATACAGGGATGTTGCGCTGCTCCAACCGTCTCCCTGGTGAAATCAGCGCTGTGGTCCCACCCGATCCCATCCCGAACTCGGAAGTGAAACGCAGCTGCGCCGATGGTAGTGTGGCTCAAGCCATGCGAGAGTAGGTCATCGCCAGGGTCTTTACCCGGAACCCCCAGCCTTGCGGCTGGGGGTTTCTTCTTTTGCGCTTTCGCGAAACAATGCCCGGGATTTTCTCGAGGGGCATGCCGCCGGTGGGTACCGCAAATCTTTCCGCTTCCACGTTGTTCGTCGTTGCGATGTTCTGCGCCGCCGGTGCGGCCGCGCAACAGGCGCCGGCCGAAGTATCCGAACGGGCGATGCAGATCCATCGCCGCGCGATCGTCCTCGACACCCACCTGGACACGCCGGCGAATTTCGGCCGGCCGGGCTGGAGCATCCTCGATAACCATAAGGGCGACGGCGGTTTCTCGCAGGTCGACCTGCCGCGCATGCAGGAAGGCGGGCTGGACGGCGGCTTCTGGGCCATCTTCACCGACCAGGGGCCGCGCGACGTCGCCGGCAACCGCGAGGCGCGCGATTATGGTCTGCACCGCTTGGTGCAGATCCACGAGATGGTCGCCGCGCATCCGGACCAGTTCGAACTGGCGTCCACCGCCGACGATGCCGTGCGCATCGAGAAGGCCGGCAAGAAGGTGGTGTTCATCAGCATGGAGAACGCTTCGCCGCTGGCCAGCGATCCCAGCCTGCTGGACGCCTACTACAAGCTGGGCCTGCGCATGGTCGGCGTCGCGCACTTCCTCAACAACGACCTCGGCGATTCGTCGACCGACCCGAAGGGGCCGGAGTGGCACGGGCTCAGCCCGCTGGGCCGGCAACTGGTGACGCGCGCGAACGAGTTGGGCATCCTGCTGGACGCCTCGCATTCCAGCGACGACGTGCTCGACCAGTTGCTGCAAACCTCGAAGGCGCCGATCGTGCTGTCGCATAGCGCGTCCAAGGCGCTGTTCGACCATCCACGCAACGTCGACGACGCGCGCCTGCGCAAGCTCGCGGCCAAGGGCGGGCTGATCCACGTCAACGCCTACGGCGGTTACCTGGTTCCGATACCGAAGGTTCCCGAGCGCGAAGCCGCGATCGCGCAACTGGACGAGAAGTATGGGCCGGAAACCGAACTGAGCGAGGAGCAGATCCAGGCCCGGTTGCGCGAGCAGGCGCTGATCGACGCCAAATATCCGGTGCCGCACGGTACCTTCGACGATTTCATGCGCCACCTGCTGCACATCCTGGAAGTGGCGGGACCGAAACACGTCGGCATCGGCGCGGACTGGGACGGCGGCGGCGGCGTCGACGGCATGGAGGATGTCAGCGCGCTGCCGAAAATCACCGAGCGCCTGCTGCAGGCCGGTTATACCGAACAGCAGATCGACGACATCTGGGGCGGCAACCTGTTGCGCGTGCTGCGCGAGGTTCAGGCGGTGGCCGAGGCCCCGCCGCGTTGAGTTGTTCCGGCTGAAGCGCGCCTTGCGCGTTCCAGGTGCACCAGTAGCAGGGAGATCGCGGCCGGGGTCATGCCGGGGATGCGCTGGGCTTGGCCGATGGTCTGCGGGCGCACGCGCTGCAGCTTCTGCTGCACCTCGGCCGAGAGCCCGCGCACCGTGGCGTAGTCGAAGCCGTCGGGAATCGCGGCGCCTTCGTTGCGCTGCTGGCGGGCGATCTCGTCGCGCTGGCGTTCCAGGTAGCCGGCGTATTTGACGCCGATTTCCACCTGTTCGGCGACGCGGGCATCCGCGACCGCAGGGCTGATGCCGGGCACCGATGCGACCTTCGCGTAGTCGAGTTCCGGGCGTTTGATCAGGTCGAGCGCGTTGGTTTCGCGGCTGACGACGACGCCGAGCGTGGCCTCGACCGCACGGCCCAGGGCGTTGCCCGGCGTCGCCCATAGGCCGCGCAGGCGTTCGGTCTCGCGCGCGATGGCGTCGCGCTTGGCGGCGAACCGCGCCCAGCGCGCGTCGTCGACCAGGCCGAGTTCGCGGCCCTTGCCGGTCAGGCGCAGGTCGGCGTTGTCCTCGCGCAACTGCAGCCGGTATTCGGCGCGCGAAGTGAACATGCGGTACGGCTCGTTGGTGCCGTGGGTGATCAGGTCGTCGATCAGCACGCCGATGTAGGCCTCGTCGCGGCGCAGCGACCATGCGTCCTTTCCCTGCGCGAATCGCGCCGCGTTGAGTCCGGCGATCAGGCCCTGCGCGGCGGCTTCTTCGTAGCCGGTGGTGCCGTTGATCTGGCCGGCGAAGAACAGGCCGGACACCAGCTTGGTTTCCAGCGACGCCTTCAGTCCGCGCGGGTCGAAGAAATCGTATTCGATGGCGTAGCCGGGCCGGGTGATGTGCGCGTGCTCGAAGCCGCGGATGCTGCGCACCAGTTCGAGCTGCACGTCGAAGGGCAGCGAGGTGGAAATGCCGTTGGGATAGATTTCGGCCACGTCGAGGCCTTCCGGCTCGACGAAGATCTGGTGGCTGGCCTTCTCGGCGAAGCGCACGACCTTGTCCTCGATGCTCGGGCAGTAGCGCGGGCCGATGCCCTCGATCTGCCCCGAATACAGCGGCGATCGGTGCAGCGCGGCGCGGATGATCTCGTGGGTGCGTTCGCAGGTATGGGTGATCCAGCACGATGCCTGGCGCGGGTGTTCGCGCACGTCGCCGACGAAGGACATCACCGGCAGCGGATCGTCGCCGGGTTGTTCCTCCATCAGCGAATAGTCCAGCGTGCGGCCATCGATGCGCGGCGGCGTGCCGGTCTTCAGCCGGTCGATCCCGAACGGACGCTCGCGCAGCTTCGCCGCGAGCGCGGTCGAAGGCGGATCGCCCATGCGCCCGGCCGCGTACTGGGTTTCACCGACGTGGATCTTGCCGGCGAGGAAGGTGCCGGCGGTCAGCACCACGGCCGGCGCTTCGAATCGCAGGCCGGTCTGGGTGATGGCTCCATGCACGCTATCGCCTTCGGACGCGCTGTTTTGGATCAGCAGGTCGTCGACCGCCGCCTGGAAGACGGTCAGGTTCGGCTGGCTCTCGACGAGGCGTCGGATCGCGCTGCGGTACAGCGAACGGTCGGCCTGGCAGCGGGTGGCGCGCACCGCCGGTCCCTTCGATGCATTGAGCGTGCGCCACTGGATGCCGGCCAGGTCGGCCGCATGCGCCATCGCCCCGCCCAGGGCGTCGATCTCCTTGACCAGGTGGCCCTTGCCGATACCGCCGATCGCCGGGTTGCAGCTCATCGCGCCGACGGTTTCGATGTTGTGCGTCAGCAGCAGCGTGCGCGCGCCGGCGCGGGCCGCCGCCAGCGCCGCTTCGGTGCCGGCATGGCCGCCGCCGATGACGATGACGTCGTGGCGATGGAAGGAGCTGTTCATCGGATCAGTTTCTCACTGTGGCGGGCACGCGCCAAACCGGCGCGAGGCCCTGACACGGAATTGGCACGCTTCGTGCATCCATATCCCTGCACCCGCAGCGGCAGGCGACCAGGGCGCCAGGGCTGGACTTGGAACAGGGGCCAGCATGTGCGCGCGGCGGGGATGCCTGAGGGGCCGGTAGTCGGGGGACTGCCGGCCCCTCCCTTTATTTGTGCAAAGAAAACCCGGCTTGGGGCCGGGTTTCGCGATTCGGTGACCGGGCGCCGACGCCCGGCGGGGCCGGAACAGGGGGGATCCAGATTTCCCACCGGACGTCGACATGGACGGTCATTGGCAGATTACGTCAGAAACCGACGTAAACGGTCACTGCGGGCGCAGGATAGCCGCACTCCGTCACCCGCACAACACCAAAAATGGGCACCCGGTCAATCTTTGCGGGCGTCGCGCACGGTTGGACGACGCTCAATGCGGCGCGACTCGGATCCCGCCGGACGCATGGGTCTGGCTGCCGGTGCGGGGCGCTGCACCTGTTGCGGCTGGAAACGCTGCGGCGGTCGGTTTGGCGCATTGTTCGCGTCCGGCAGCGCCTGTCGTGGGCGCACCTGCTGCGGCAGCACGACCGGGCGGACCGTGGGCCGGCCGTCGCTGGATTCCCGTCCCGGCGCCGGTGCGCGCCACGGCGGAGGACGATGGTTGCCGTTGTTGTTGCCGGGAGGCGGCGGATGGTCGTGGCCGTTGCCATGCGGCGGGCGCGGCGGCGGGCGGTAATGGCCGCGTCCATACGGGTATCCGTAGTAGTAGGACGGATAGCCGTAGTAGCCATAGGAACCGTAGACGCCATAGCCGTACGCCGGATACCCGTAGCCATAGTCGCCGTAATAGTAGTAGTCGGTCGAGGGCCGGCCCGAGTAGTAGCCGCCCGGCGCGGCCGCGCCTGCGGTGTCGTAGGTAACGCAGCCGCTCAGCGCGAAAGCGGCAAGCGCGGCGGCGGCGATGCAAAGGCGGGCTTTCATGGCAGGTCCCCTGTCATTGCGATGTTGCATGATGTCATGCAGATTCGGGCCGTCGCTTTGAATCAGCGCTTAATCCCGCGGCGCACGGGGCGGATGCAGCATTCCGCGGCGGCCGGGTGCAAACGTTTCCACGCCATGCGCTAACCTTTGTGGATGCCGGATTCCATCGACGCCCCCGTCTCCTTGCCTGCTTTCACGGATGTGCTCGCCGCGGCCGCGCGCATCGCGCCGCATGCCGCCGTCACGCCGGTACTGCGCTCGCGGGCGCTGGACGAAGCGTGCGGCGCGCGCCTGTACTTCAAGGCGGAACATCTGCAGCGCACCGGCGCGTTCAAGTTCCGCGGCGCCTGCAACGCGGTGTGGTCGTTGGACGAGACCGCGGCCGCGCGCGGGGTGATCACGCATTCGTCCGGCAACCACGGCGCGGCGCTGGCGCTGGCGGCGAAGACCCGCAACATCGCCTGCCATGTGGTGGTGCCCGACAATACCAACGCGGCCAAGACCGCGAACATCGAACGTTACGGCGCCAGATTGCATCGCTGCGCGCCGGGCATCGCCGCGCGTGAGGCGATGTGCGCGCAATTGCAGGCCGAAACCGGCGCGGTGCTGGTGCATCCCTACGCCGACGTGCAGGTCATCGCCGGGCAGGGCACCGCGGCGCTGGAATTGCTGGACCAGGCCGGCGCGCTCGATGCGCTGATCGTCCCGATCAGCGGCGGCGGGCTGTCCGCCGGCTGCGCGATCGCCGCGCATGCGCTCGCGCCCGATTGCGAAATCCTCGTCGCCGAACCGGAAACCGCCGACGATGCCGCGCGCTCGCTGGCGAGCGGCGTGCGGGTGACGCCGGAAGCCGCGCCGGATACGATCTGCGACGGCCTGCGCGGCGTGCTGGGCGAACCGAACTTCGCGTTGCTGCGCGCGCACCGCGCGCAGCCGATCGTCGTCTCCGACGCCGACACGCTGGCGGCGATGCGGCTGCTGTGGCGGGTGCTGAAGCAGACCGTCGAGCCTTCGTCGGCGATCGCATTGGCCGCGTTGCTGAAGCGCCGCGACAGCTTCGCCGGCAAGCGCGTCGGCCTGATCCTGTCCGGCGGCAACGTCGACTTGGACGCGTTGCCGTGGGCCGTGGCGTGAGCGCGCGCCGGCGCGGCTTGTGGGGCTGGACCTGGCGGCTATTGCTGTGCGTGCTGCTGTGGCTGCTCGGCGTCGCCGCGTACATCGTGCATATTGGCCATCGCGACCAGGCCGCGCCGGCCGACGCGATCATCGTGCTGGGCGCAGCGGCCTACGATGCGCGGCCTTCGCCGGTGTTCGAGGAACGCATCCGCCACGGCATCGACCTGTACCGGCGCGGCATGGCCGGCAGGCTGATCTTCACCGGCGGCTACGGCGGCGTCGGCGCGCGCTTTTCCGAGTCGCAGGTGGCGCGGCGCTACGCGCTGAAGCAGGCGGTGCCGGAGGAGGCGATCCTGATCGAGTCGCAGTCGCGCACCACCCGGCAGAACCTGGAGCAGGCGCGCGAGTTGATGCGGGTCAACGGCCTGCGCCGCGCGATCATCGTCAGCGATCCGCTGCACATGGCGCGGGCGCTGCGGCTGGCGCGCGAACTGGGGATCGAGGCGCTGGGTTCGCCGACCCCGACCAGCCGCTTCCGCAGCTTCGCCACGCAGTGGCGCTTCCTGCTGCAGGAGGTCTACTTCTTCCACCGCGACCTGCTGCTGGAGGCGGCGTAGCGGCATCGATTGCGACGCGCCGGCGCTATGATGCCGGCCTGCCCCACCCTTCCCCCAGGCACATGAAGATCGACGGAACCCGCAAGCAGGACCGCGCCACCGAGCTGGTGCTGGCCTATTACGCCGCCTTCAACCGCGGCGACTGGGACGCGATGCTGGCGCTGCTGAGCGACGACGTGGCCCACGACCTCAACCAGGGCCCGCGCGAAACCGGGCGCGACGCCTTCGCCGCGTTCCTGGCGCGGATGAACGCCAGCTACCGCGAGCAATTGCACGACATCGTCGTGCTGGCCTCGCTGGACGGCATCCGCGCCGCCGCCGAATACGTGGTCCACGGCGAATACCTGCGCACCGACGCCGGCCTGCCGCCGGCGAAAGGGCAGAAATACGTGCTGCCCGGCGGCGCGTTCTTCGATATCCGCGGCGAGCGCATCGCGCGGGTGAGCAACTACTACAACCTGCAGGACTGGATCGCGCAGGTGTGCGGCGACGGCGCATGAACAAGCGGCCGGCGCGACCCGCCGTGGCGGGTCGCAATGGCGAACGACCGGGTCCGGCGCGTCACTGCCTTCTTCGGATCGGTATCGACGACAGCGGCACCGTTGCGATTTCGTTCCCGCCGTCGCGGATCGGCGCGCCCGCGTCCGGCGCCCAGGCGTGGGCGTAGATCACTTCCCAGGTGCCGGGCAGCTTGCCGTCGGCGCCGCGCAGCTTCTCGTAGGCGTTGGCGGCGGCGGCGAAGCGCGCGCGGCCGGTCAGCGTGTGCCGGCGCGAGCGCAGTGCGTTGGTTGCGCCCAGCGCGCGCAGTTCGCGCATCAGCGCGGGCAGGTCGGGATAGGTCAGCCCGAAGCCGTCGCGGTCCAGCACCGGGTCGCGGAAGCCGGCGCGCATCAGCGCGTCGCCGAACTGCGCGATCGACGCGAACGGGCTGACATGCGGGCGTTCGTCGGCGGCGGCGAAGGCCTCGCGCAGTTCGTGCAGCGTGTCCGGGCCGAAGGTCGAGCACAGCAGCATGCCGCCGGGCTTCAGCACGCGGCGGAAGCCGGCGAACGCGGCCGGCAGGTCCTCGACCCATTGCAGGCACAGGTTGCTGAACAGCACGTCCACGCTGGCGTCGGCGAACGGCAGCGCGGCGGCGTCGGCGTTGACGCGCGCGAAGTCGCGGTTGAAGGCCGGTTTCCACCAGCCACCCGGTTTCTTCGCCAGCTTGAGCATCGGCAGCGCCAGGTCGATCGCGACCACCTGCGCGCGCGGCCAGCGCTTATGCATCGCGGCGGCGGCGTGCGCCGGTCCGCTGCCGACGTCCAGCACGACCTGCGGCGCGTGGTCGCCGAGGTACTCCAGCGATTCGAGCAGGCGCTTCTCGACCTCGCGCTGCAATGCCGCCGCCGCGTCGTAGCTCTGCGCGGACCGGGAGAAGGCGTGGCGGATGTGGCGGCGGTCGAACAGGGATTCCATGCGGTTGCTTGTGCGTGGGCGCGGGTCCGCGCCTACAGGCTCGAGACGAAGGCGGCGATTCTATCCGCCACCAGGTCGGCCTGGCCGATGAAGGGCGCATGGCCGCCGCCGGCGACGTCGAGGAATTCCGCACCCGGCGCGCGTTCGGCGGCCGCGCGCATCGCCGCGGCCGGGACCAGGCGGTCGCGGCGGCCGGAGATCCACAGGCTGGGCCGCGCCAGCGACGGCAGCAGGTGGCGCAGGTCGCTGCGCTCCAGCAGGCGCAGGCCTTGTTGCAGGCCGCCGGGCGAGGGTTCGCCGCGGGCGTAGAGGATCTCGCGCAGGTTGCGCAGTTCGGCGCGCGCGTGTTCCGAACCCATCGTGTCGAGGGCGAGGAAGCGGTCCAGCATCCAGCGGTAGTCCTGCTGCAGTTCGACGCCGAACTGCTCGAACACTTCGCGATCCACCGCGTCCGGCCAGTCGCGGCCTTTGACGAAGCGCGGCGTCGCCGCCAGCATCACCAGTCCGCGCACCTGGGGCAATTGGGTCACTGCCGCCTTCAGCGCGAACAGGCCGCCCAGCGACCAGCCCAGCCACGGCGCCGGCGGCGTGCGCGCGGCGATTTCTTCGATGCAGGCGTCCAGCGCCAGCGGCGGGTCCGCGTCGCGGCTGTGGCCGTGGCCGGGCAGGTCGACCAAGTGGAATTCGATGCGGTCGGACAGGCGTTCGACCAGCGGCGCGAACACGCCGCCGTGCAGCGCCCAGCCGTGCAGCAGCACCAGCGGCGCGCCCTTGCCGGCGGTTTCGATATGCAGGGCCATGCGGAAATTCTAGGCGGCGCTGTGGGCGCGCGGCGCCAGATCGCGCGCGCGCGCCAGCGCGTCTGTCAGCGCATCGACTTCGGCGACGGCGTGCAGCGCCGACAGCGTGACCCGCAGCCGCGCCTTGCCGTCGGGCACGGTCGGCGGGCGGATCGCCGAGACCAGGTAGCCGGCGGTCTCCAGCGCCGACGACAGCGCCAGGGCGTTAGCCTCGTCGCCGCACAGCAGCGGCTGGATCGGCGAATCGGACGGCAGCAGTTCCAGTCCGAGCCCTTGCGCGCGGGTGCGGAAGCGCTCGACCAGTTCCCGAAGTTTCTCGCGACGCCAGTGTTCCCGGCGCGCGAGCCGGGCCGCGGCGGTCGCGGCGGCGGCCAGCGCCGGCGGCAGCGCGGTGGTGTAGATGTAGGGGCGCGCGGATTCGGCCAGGTGCCGGACCAGGTCTTCGTCGCCGACCACGACCGCGCCGTAGCCGCCCAGCGCCTTGCCCAGCGTGACCAGTTGCAGCGGCACTTCCTTCACCCCCAGCCGCGCCTCGGCGACGCTGCCGCGCCCGTCCGGGCCGCGCACGCCGACGCCGTGGGCGTCGTCCACGTACAGCAGCGCCTGCTGCAGGCGCGCGGCCAGGTGCAGCGCGCGCAGCGGGGCGACGTCGCCGTCCATGCTGAAGACGCCGTCGGTGGCCAGCATCGCCGCGCCGTTGGCGGCCAGTTTCAGTTGCCGCACCGCGCCTTCGGGGTCGACGTGCGGGTAGCGGCGCAGGCGGCAGCCGGCCAGGCGCGAGGCGTCGATCAAGCTGGCGTGGTTGAGCCGGTCCTGCACGCAGACGTCGTCCTCTTCGCCCAGCAGCGCCTGCTGCACGGCGAGGTTGGCCAGGTAGCCGCTGCCGAACAGCAGGGCGCGCGGATAGCCCAGCCAGTCGGCGATCTCGCGTTCCAGCGCGTCGTGCGCGTCGTGGTGGCCGCAGACCAGATGCGAGGCACCCGCGCCGACGCCGTCGCGGGCGGCGAGGTTCTGCAACGCGCCGACCACGTTGAACTGCTGCGACAGGCCCAGGTAGTCGTTGCCGCAGAATTCGATCAGCCAGCGCCCGCCGATCTCGACTCGCGCGCCGTCGCGGCGGGAGACGCTGCGGCGGATGCGGATGCGGTTCTGCGCGATGCGCTGTCGGCGTTGCTGGTGGATGCGGTCGTGGAGATCGGGGCGGGACATGGCGGGTTTCGGGTTGGGTAGCGTCGGTTGCCGGGGAAGCGCGATGACTTGGGCGGGAGGCCGCTGCCTGCGTTGCCTGCAGGGGGTCAGCGCAAGCGCGGTGGCCCGCTTTGCCGACGGCACGCCGCAGGCGTGCGAATTCCCCCTTTGCAGCGCCGAAGGCGCGACTTCTTCGCAATCGTCACGCCGCCCGTTCGCACGCCGCCGCTTCGACGATGTCGGCGTGAACGGTACCCGATTGCGCCTCGACCCGCATCGGCCGCAGGCCCAGCCGTGCGAACAGGGCCAGGCCCCGCTCCGTGTCCGGGTTGCCGGTGGTCAACAGTTTTTCCCCGTAGAAGATCGAATTGGCGCCGGCGGCGAAGCACAGCGCCTGCAGTTCGTCGCTCATGCTTTCGCGGCCGGCCGACAGCCGCACCATAGACTGCGGCATGACGATGCGCGCGACTGCGATGGTGCGCACGAATTCGAACGGATCCAGCTCGGCCGCGCCGTGCAGGGGCGTGCCGGCGACCTGGACCAGCCGGTTGATCGGCACCGAATCGGGGTGCGCCGGCAGGTTGGCCAGCGCCTGCAGCAGGCCGGCGCGCTGCTCGCGCGATTCGCCCATGCCGACGATGCCGCCGCAGCAGGTTTTCATGCCGGCCTCGCGCACCTGTTCCAGCGTGTCCAGGCGGTCCTGGTATTCGCGGGTGTGGATGATCCGGTCGTAGAACTCCGGCGCGGTGTCCAGGTTGTGGTTGTAGTAGTCCAGGCCGGCGGCCTTCAGCGCGCGCGCCTGTCCGCCGGACAGCATGCCCAGGGTGGCGCAGGTTTCCAGCCCGAGCGCCTTCACCGCACGGATCATCTCGGCGACCTTGGGGATGTCGCGGTCCTTCGGGCTGCGCCAGGCCGCGCCCATGCAGAAGCGCGAGGCGCCGGCGGCCTTGGCCTGCCTGGCCTTCTCCAGCACCGCATCCAGGCCCATCAGTTTCTGCGCGGCGACGCCGGTGGCGTAGCGCTGCGCCTGCGGGCAGTAGGCGCAGTCCTCCGGGCAGCCGCCGGTCTTGACCGACAGCAGGGTCGAGACCTGCACCTCGGCCGGGTCGAAATGTCGGCGGTGCACGTCGCCGGCGCGGTGCAGCAGTTCGGGGAACGGCAGGTCGAACAGGTCCAGCAGTTCCCGGCGGCTCCAGTCGTGGCGGATGGCTACGGACATTTCGGATTTCCCTGACAGGCGTGGGGCGCAAGGCCCGGCAGTCTGGTAGGCATGCCCAGAGCTGTCAACCAAACAGGCATTTTGGAAGTTGACGGATGGCTGGGCCGCGCCGGTCGCTGGCTGTTGCCGCCGCGCTGCCTGCTGTGCGCCGAAGCCGGTGCGGACGGCCGCGACCTGTGCCGCGCCTGCGCCGCCGCATTGCCGTGGAACCGCAGCGCCTGCCTGCATTGCGCGCTGCCGCTGACGACTGCCGGGATCTGCGGCCAATGCCTGCGCCAGCCGCCGCCGCTGACCGAAACCCATGCCGTCTTCGTCTACGGCTTCCCGCTGGACCGGCTGGCGCCGCGCTTCAAGTTTCATCGCGACCTGGCCGCCGGTCGCCTGCTGGCCGGATTGATGGCCGAGGCCTGCGCCGCGTTGCCGCGCCCCGATGCGCTGGCGCCGGTCCCACTGCATCGCCGTCGCCTGCGCCGGCGCGGCTACGACCAGGCGCTGGAACTGGCGAAGCCGCTGTCGCGTGCGCTCGGCATCCCGCTGCAGGCCGACCTGCTGTCGCGCCGCCGAGCGACCGCGCCGCAATCGGAACTGGACGCCGCCGCGCGGCGGCGCAACCTGCGCGATGCCTTCGCTGTGGCCGCCGGGCGGCCATTGCCGCGGCACGTGGCGCTGGTCGACGACGTGATGACCACCGGCGCGACCCTGCACGCGGCGGCGCGCGCGCTGCTCGGGGCCGGCGTGGCGCGGGTCGATGCCTGGGTCTGCGCGCGGGCGCCGTGATCGCCCTGGGGCATGAGCGCCAAGCCGCTAGTTCTTTCCCGCCGCGTCCGGGCGCGGGATTTCCTGCCAGAATGGCCGGCAGGCCCGCGGCGTCGCCCGGGTCCGTCCCGACACGACAGACGGAGGTCTTCGCCCATGAGTACGCAGCCCCCGATTTCCAGTCCCCTCGCCCTGCTCGGCCGCGGTTGGTGGATCCTGCTGGTGTACGGCCTGTTCGCCGTCCTGTTCGGTCTGGTCGCGCTGACGCGGCCGGTCGCGGCGTCGGCCGGGCTGGCCTGGGCCATCGGCGTGCTTGCCCTGGCCGAGGGCGTGGTCAGCCTGTTCGCGCTGTTCGACAGGGCAACCGTCGTTTCGAAGGGCTGGCTGGCCTTCTATGCCGTCGCCTCGATCGCCTTCGGCCTGCTGACGGTCTTCAATCCGCTCGCCACCGCCGGCGTGCTGCTGCTGTTCCTGGCCGCGTGGCTGATCGTCGGCGGCATCTACCGGATCGTGTTCGCGATCCGGGTGCGCAAGGAGATCCGCGGCGAATGGCTGATCGTGCTGAGCGGTGCGCTGGCCATCGTGCTGGGCGTGTTGTTCGTGCTCAACCCGCTGTCCGGCATCGTGGTCACCACGTTGTGGATCGGCGCCTTCGCACTGGTCTACGGCATCTTCCAGATCGTGGCGGCCTTCCGCGTGCGCAGGCTGAAGGCGTCTTAGGCGGCTGCCGGCAAGGCAACGGCGGCGCATGCGCGCAGGCGCGATTCGCCGGGCCGTAGGGCTTGGCTGGTCAGTGCACCGTGTAGCCGGCCACCCGCCACACCTTGTCTTCGTCCAGGTGCAGCGAGACCAGTTCGCGGATCGGCTGCGCGGCCTTGGAGAAGCGGGTGGCGTAGGTGACGGTCACGTAGTCGCCCGCCGGAACCTTGGCCCCCTGGGCGAAGCGGCTGCCGTGGATGCCCACCTGCTTGCGTTCGATCACGCCGCCCAGCGCGCCGCGGTCCTTGGCGATCTGTTCCAGGAACGTCTGGCGCGGCGTGGCGGCCTTGGCGACCGGCGAGGCCGAATCCCACACGTCGCCGCCCTTGCCGGCGTCGACCAGGGCGACGACCCGGTTGGCCGCTTGCTGGAACTGCGCTTCCTGGCGCGCCAGTTGCGCCTTCTGTTCCGGCGTGGGTTGCGCCGCGGGCTTGGCGCCGGCCGCGGTTGCGGCAGCGGGCTGCTGGGCGGCGGCCGGCAGCCCCGGCGCCAACAGCAGGATCAGGAGCGGCAAGGCGACAGGACGAAGCATGGTGCGTCTCGATGCTGAAGGGTGAGAGCCGGCTGCGACGGCCGGGCGGGACCACGTTTCCATTCTCGCGCCTGTCTCTCGGGTTTGGCTAGGGCGTGCTCACACGTCCCCGTCCGCGGCCCAGCCTTCGCCGCTGCCGCGCGTCAGCACGCGGTCGCCGTCCAGCACGTCGCCGGCGGCGATGGATTCCTGCGCAGCCAGGCGCGCGTAGATCGGGGCGAAGTCCGGCCGGGTGGCTTCCATCAACTGGCGGAAGCCGTCGATGATGAAATAGGTCTTCTGGAACGTGTCGATGCGGTAGCGCGTGCGCATGATACGTTCCAGGTCGAAGCCGATGCGGTTGGGCGCGGCGCTTTCCAACGAGTGCAGCGATTCGCCCTTCGACGAGACGATGCCGGCGCCGTAGATGCGCAGGCCGTCGGGCGTGTCGATCAGCCCGAACTCCACCGTGTACCAGTACAGCCGCGTCAGCAGTTGCAGCGCCTCACCGCCGATGCCGTGCGCCTTCACGCCGCCGGCGCCGTAGGCCTGCATGTAGTCGGCGAACAGCGGGTTCATCAGCAGCGGCACGTGGCCGAACAGGTCGTGGAACAGGTCCGGTTCCTCGATGTAGTCGATCTGCTCCGGCTTCCGGATCCACCACGTCACCGGGAAGCGGCGGTTGGCGAGGTGCTCGAAGAAATCCAGTTCCGGCAGCAGTCCCTCGACGCCGATCAGCGTCCAGCCGGTGGCCGCGCCCAGCACCTCGTTCAACTGCTCGAAGCGCGGGATCCGCGCCGCGTCCATGCCCATCGCGTCCTGCGCCTGCAGGAATTCGTCGCAGGCGCGGCCGACCAGCAGTTCGCGCTGGCGCGCGTACAGCGCGCCCCAGGTGCGATGGTCGTCGGCGGAATAGTCGTCCCAAGGCTGCTCGACCACGCCGGTCGCGTAGACCGGCACGTTGCCCTTGTCGGTTTGCAGGTTTTCGACGCGGCGGGGCTGGTTCATCACGAGGGTTCCGGGCCAATGGGTGCGGATCCGATGCTAGCGCCGAAACCGCGCAACGGGCTTGCGAAGTTGCAGGAAAACCGGCACATGGCGCAATATCGTTGCGAATCTGGATATTGCAGAGCAACAAATGCCGTCCGCCATCGAACTCGACCGCACCGACTTGCGCCTGCTCGCCCTGCTGCAGAAACAGGGCCGTGCGCCGAACGCCGAAATCGCCGCGCAGGTGAAGCTGTCGCCGTCGGCCTGCCTGCGCCGGATCCAGCGGCTGGAAGCGGCCGGCGTGATCGCCGGCTACGCCGCGCAACTGGATCCGCGCGCGGTCGGGCTGGGCCTGCAGGCCTTCGTCCGCGTGCAACTGGAGCGACATGCACCGGCCGGCGTCGAGGCCTTCGTCGCCGCGGTCAACGACTGGGACGAGGTGATCGCCTGCCATGCGCTGACCGGCGACATGGACTATCTGCTGCAGGTGATGGTGCGCGACCTGGAGCACTTCTCGCGCTTCCTGCTGGACAAGCTGCTGGCGTCCGGCGTGGCCGACGTCAATTCCAGCTTCGTGCTGCGCACGGTGAAGCAGGGCGGCGCTTTGCCGCTGGCCTCGTAGTCCCGCAGCGAAGCCGCGCCGGGACGGGCGGCGGCTCAGGCCATCCGCGAAGGCAGCCGGATCGTGCGGCCGTCGACCGAGAACCGGCCGTAGCCGCGATGGTGCAGCATCGGCGCGTCGCGCAGTGCAGGTTCGTGCCAAGCCTTGACCACTTCCAGCACGAACAGGTTGTAGCGGTTGACCATGCGCGTGTCGACGACGCGGCATTCGAGGTTGGCGATGCAGCCTTCGATCAGCGGCGCGCCGACGACGCGCGCGGGCCGGGTGGCGAGCGCGAATTCCGCGAACTTGTCGACGGCGTCGCCGTGGCAGTTGCCGATCGCGACCACCTGCTTCGCCATCTGCGCCGGCGGTACCGCGATCACGCATTCGCCGGTCTTCCTCAGCGCCTTGAAGCTGTGGTCGCCGGCGCTGACTACGCAGGCCAGCAGCGGCGGCTCGAAGTCGAGCATGGTCTGCCAGCTCATCGTCATCACGTTGGCCTTGCCGCGATGCGCGGTGGAAACCAGCGTGACCGGGCCGGGTTCGAGTTGCTGGTAGACGCGGGAAAGCGGCAGGTTCCTCATCGGTCGGCTCCGTCGTCGCGGCGCGGGAAGCGCAGGATCGCGCCGCGATCATTGCCGTCGTCGCGCCGCCACAGCACCGGCACTTCGTGCGGCGGTGGCGGTTCCAGTTCGTCGTCGGTGCGCGCGGCTGCTTCTTCTTCCTCGATTTCCCAACTGTAGCGCTTGCGCGGCAATGCCGGATCGAGGCGACGGAACAGCAACGCCGCGACCACGCCGGCCAATGCGCCGCCCAGGTGCGCCTGCCACGACACGCCCGGCTCACGCGGGAGCACGGTCAGCAGCATGCCGCCGTAGAAGAAGAACGCGATCATGCCGGTGGCAATCGCGGCGCGGTCGCGGCGCAGCACGCCGAGCATGAAGATCAGGAACATCAGCCCGTGGGTCAGCCCGCTGGCGCCCAGGTGGCGCGTGCCGGTGTCGCCCAGCAGCCATGCGCCCAGTCCCGATCCAAGCCACAGCAGCGGCAGCGCGCGTAGCGTCGCCTTCGGGTACACGCTGCCGGCCAGGGTGCCGAGGATCAGCAGCGAGACCGCGTTGGCGGCGATGTGCTCGACCGAGCCGTGCAGCAGCGGCGCGAACAGGATGCCGAGCAGCCCGGCGGCGGAATGCGGCGCCACCGCGAAGCGAGCGACGTCGAACGTGCCCTGCGCCGAATACACCAGCGCCAGCACCAGCACGAAGGCCAGGCTCAGGTTGAACGCGCGCAGGATGCGGCGGCGGTCGAAGCGGCCTTGTGCTTCGGGATCGAAACGCGGGTCGTCGGGATGATGGGGATCCATCTTCCTGCAATGGCGTCGATCCGGGCGTTTGCAAGGCCCGGAGGGGCGGCCAAAGCGTGTGAAAATGTGCGGATGAACGAACACCTCCCCGCCGTCCGCCTGAAGAACGCCTGGCGATCCAGCCATCCGTGGATTTTCCAGAAGCTGGTGGACAAGCCGCCCACCCGGCCGAAGCCGGGCAGTATCGTCGACGTATTCGGCGTGGACAACGAATGGATCGGCCGCGGCTTCTACAACGGCCACTCGCGCATCGCCGTGCGCATCCTGGAAACCGACCCGGACGTGGCGGTGGATCGCGACTGGTTCGTGCGCAAGATCGGCGAGGCGGTGGCGCTGCGCCGCGACATCCTCAAGCTGGACGCGGTCGCCGACGCCTGGCGCGTCGTCCACAGCGAGGGCGACGGCCTCAGCGGCCTGGTCGTGGACCGCTACGGCGACCTGCTGGTGGTCGAGTTCTTCAGCGCCGGCATGTTCCGCCACCGCGAATGGATCTACGAGGCGCTGCGCGAACACTTCCCCGGCTGCCGCTTCCACAGCTTCGCCGACGAGCACGTGCAGAAGCAGGAATCGTTCGATTTCCGCGGCAGCGAGCCCGCCGCGCCGGCGGTCATCACCGAATACGGCGTCAGGTTCCGCGCCGATCCGGCCGGCGCGCACAAGACCGGCTTCTTCGCCGACCAGCGCGAGAACCGCGAGTGGCTGTCGCACCAGTGCGCCGGCAAGAGTGTGCTCGACCTGTGCTGCAACACCGGCGGCTTCGGCGTCTACGCCAAGGTGCGCGGCGCGGCCGAGGTGACCGGCGTCGACATCGACGAAGCGGTGATCGACATCGCCCGCGGCAACGCGAAGTTGAACGACGTCAAGCTCGGCAACGGCGGGCTCAAGTTCGTGCAGGCCGACATCTTCCCGTGGCTGCGCGACGCCGCCGCGCGCGGCGAGCAGTACGACGTGGTGATCCTGGATCCGGCCAAGATGACCCGCGACCGCGAGCAGGTCATCAACGCGCTGAAGAAGTACCTGGACATGAACAAGCTGGCGTTGGGCGTGTGCAAGCCCGGCGCGCTGTTCGCGACGTTCTCGTGCACCGGGCTGGTGTCGGAGGAGCAGTTCCTCGACATGCTGCGCCGCGCCGCGTTCTACGCCGGCCGCACCGTGCAGGTGCTCAAGGTCGCCGGCGCCGGCGCCGATCATCCGTTCCTGGCCAACGTGCCGGAATCGCGCTACCTCAAGGCGGTGTTCTGTCGCGTGCTGGATTGATCGTTTCGCAGGAGCGTCCCGGCAGGGGATGTTCACGTCGCGGGCGTCAACGCGACGGCTGCACGTCCGGCAAGGTCAGGCGGTAGACCAGCAGGCGATTGTCGTCGTCGTGCGGCGAATCGCAGTTCTCGCCGTTCATGACGCAATGGTGGGCGACGAAGTCGTTGTCGTTGCCGATCACCAGCAGCCAATCGTCCGGATGTGCGGGATCCAGCGCCGGCAGCAGGTCCATCGCCTCCCACTTCTCCGACAACGGCGCCAGGCCGCGCTTCGGGTCGGGCGCAAGCGCCAGCCCGGCGCGGGCCAGTTGCGGCGGATCGAGCAGGTTCAGCAGTTCGCTCCAGCGTGCGGGCGCGACGCCCTCGGCCAGTCCGGTCGAGTCCGGGTCCGCGAGGATCGAGTCGGCGCCGGTTTCCCATCTGCTGCCGGCGAGATTGGTCGCGCCGTCGGTATCCATCAGCAGCACGCTCTTGTAGACCGGCGCGCGGCCGCCGCCGCCGAGTGCACTGTTGCCGTCGCGCGCCAGCAGCAGGAAACGATGGTCGTCCAACGCGCGCAGTTCGCTCTGTGCGGCGGTCTTGTCGGCCGGCTTGCCGTCGCCCTTGGCGGTATAGGTGGGCAACTGCACGACGTAATGGCCGACCGGCGCGGCCGGCAGCGGGTCGGCGGACACGTCGTAGATCAGCACGCGCGTATTGGCGCGGCCGGCGGCGTCGCCCGTCGCGCTGTCCTGCACCAGTGCGCTTTGCAGCGCGACGAACAGGCGCGTTCCGTCCGGCGAGAGCGCCATGCCCTCGACGCCCTGGTTGTTGCGGCGACCGCTGTCCGGCGCTTCCAGCGAACCGAAATCCGGCTTGCCGTCGCGCAGCGGGCGGATCGCGGCCGGCGGCTGCAGCACGCCCAGCAGGCGGCCGTCGGCGTCGAAGTAATAGACGTTGGCCGCATATTCGTCGCCGACGTAGAAGCGGCCATCGGCAGCGAACTGCAATGATTCGGCGTCCAGCGAAATCTTTCCCGCGCCGATGCCGGAGGCGGGAGAGGGCAGCAGCACGCCGTGTCTCTTGGTCGTACCGCTGCCGGGATCGGCGCCGGTGAACGGCGCGCCGTCCTGGTCGCGCAACACGATGCCGCCGTCGGGTTCGATTTCCAGCTTGCCGGCATGGCCGTGCGCGGCGGCCGGCGCCAGTCGCAACCGGTAGCGCAGCAGGCGGCCGGCGTAGTCGTAGAACAGGCCCGCTTCCGGGTCGTTGCGGCCGCGGTCCGGCAGCGTCCACAGGATGCCCTCGTAGCCGCCGTCGCGGGTGCGCTTCCAGCTTGTGCGATCGATCGCGAGCGAGGAGAACGAGCCCAGCGTGTCGCCAAGGAAATCCAGCGTGCCCGCCGGCAGGCTGCCGGCGGCGACGAGGCCATGGTCGACATACTGCCGACCGTCGATCGCGAGCGTGCGCGGCGGCTCGCCTTCGGCCAGGTGCGGCGTGGTGAAGCTGGCCAAGGCAAGTGCGGCCGATAGCGCGATGCTGGCGGTCATTCGTAGTCCCCTCTCGCAGCGCGCACGGCGCTGCGAGGGTCATGGTTTCAGAAGCGCAGATCCAGCGTCACGAACGCCTGCCGCGGCGCCGACGAGTGGAACACCAGGATGGTGCCGGCCGAATCGTCCGGCGCGAACACGCTGTTGTCGAAGTTCGCCGCGTAACGCTTGTCGGTCAGGTTGGTGACGTTCAGCGCCAGCTTCGCGCCCTTCAGCCAGCCGAAGTCGTAGCTCAGGCCGAGATCGAAGGTGGTGTAGCCGCCGAAGCCCTGGTCATTGGTGTAGGTGTAGTAGCGCCGGCCGGTGTACTTGCCCTGCAGCGAGGCCGAGAAGCCGCCCTGCTGCAGGGTCAGCGCGCTGGCGTACATTTGCTTCGGCGTGTCCACCTGCTGCTTGCCGGCCGTGGCCTTCAGCGCGCAGGTGGTCGTGCACCAGTTGAGGTCGTCGTCGTAGGTGGTCTGGTTGTACGAAGCCGAGTTGTACCAACTCAGCCACGGCAGCGGCCTCCACACCAGCGCCAGTTCCGCGCCCTTGCTGGAGACGCTGCCGGCGTTGTGGAAGGAATTGCCGCAGCCCGGGTTCTGCTGCTGGTTCGTCGGGCAGGGGTTGTACTGCAGCAGGCGGTCGTCGAAATCCACAGCGTAGGCGGCCAGCGAAAGCTGTAGCGAATCGCCCGAGTAACGGTAGCCGCCGTCGAAGCTCTTCGAGGTCTCGGGCTTCAACGTGCTTCCCTGCACGTCCCAAACGGCCTGCGACACCGACTGTGGTCCGAGCTTGAAGCCGCCCTGGTACATCGCCATGTTCTCGGCGTAGCTCGCGAACAGTTCATGCCGGGGCGCGAACTCCCAGCGCACACCCGCCTGCGGCAGGAAATTGTCCTTGGCCTTCAGCGTGCCGGACGCGAACTGGCTGGACGCCGGCGGCGACGCCTTGGCGATGCCCGGCTGGGCCTCGGCGTCGGACGTTGCGTCGGTGCTCTTGAAGCCGAAGTCGAAGTTCAGCCTGCCGTCGAGCAGCGACACCGTGTCCTGGACGTAGAACTGGTGCGTCTTCCATTTAGTTTCCTGGACCCACTGCGCGGTATCCGGTTGGCCCTTCAGGAAGCGGGCCAGGCTGAATGGCCCGGTGACATTGGTCCAGAGGTAGCGCGCGGCGCTGCTGGTGTTGTCCTCGAACCAGGCGCCGGCCGCGAGGTGGTGGACGCCGATGTCCCAGCCCAGGCTCGCGAGCACGCCATGGCGGTCGATGGTGTAGCGCGTGTCGCGGATCTGCACCGGCAAATCGTCGGAAGTATCCGCCGTGCCCTGGGTGGATTTGCCGAAAATCCAGTTGTTGCCCGCGCCCTTGTCCGTGTGCTGGTACGCCTGCACGCGCGCTTCGAGGGCGTCGGTGAGGAAGAAATCGCCGGCAATGTAGTACAGGTCGTCGTTGCGCAGGATCTGGCCGTTGGTGAAGGTGACGTCGGAGTTCTTCTGCGGCGACGGCGCGGCGACGCAGGTGCCGGTTCCCGCCACGGAACAACGGCCGACGCCGAGATAGGCCTCCCAGTCCGGCGCGTAGCCGCCCCAATCCCAGCCGAGCCGGTTGCGCATGTCCTTCGACAGGTAGGTGTCGTCCGCCTGGTTGGTGCGCGAAAGGTCCGCGAAGGCCGTGATCGTGCCGCGGTCGAACTTGTACTGCAGCTTGCCGTTGAACTGCTTGCCGGTGGATTTGTTCCAGGCGTCCTGGTCCACGAACAGGTCCTGTTCGCTGTAATGCCCGGACAGGTAGGCCGAGAAGCCGGCGTGTTCGCCGGTATCGAAGCGCACGAAGGTGCGCCGGCTGCTCTCGCTGCCGACGGTCTGGCTGAGTTGGAATCCCGATTCCTTGCGCGGGTTGCTGCTCGCGTAGGTGACTGCGCCGCCGAGGTTGCTGGTCGAGGCGATGCCCAGGGAGGCGATGCCGGTGGCCAGTTCGGCATGGCCGAGGTTCTCGGCGATCAGCGCGCGGCTGATGGTCAGGCCGTTGTAGTTGTTGTAGGCGCCATCGCCGAGCGGCATGCCGTCGAGCGTATAGCCCAGGTGCGTGGTGCTGAAGCCGCGCACCTGCAGCGACAGCGATTGTTCGTTGACGCCCAGCGCGTCGATCGACTGCGCGCTCACGCCCGGCAGGAAGTTCAGGGCTTTCTGGACGCTGGTGCCCGGCGGCAGGGCCTCGCTATCCTGCGGGCCGATGCGCAGCACTTGGCGGGACTGGCCGCTGCCGATCACCGATACGGCGTCGAGGGTGACGGCGGCGTCCTTGCCGTTATCGTCGTCCGCGGCGCGGGCAACGGGAGCCAGCGCCATGGCCAAGGCGATGGCGAGCAGCGATTCTTTCATCGGGAATGCACCGTGATGGGGAAACGTGGGAAGGGGATTGCCGCCGGACCGGTGCCGATTGCCCGGGACGGGCGACCGGTGCTTGCGGGCGTCATCGACTCGTCAAAATCTTTTCATCCGGCGATGACGGATCGGTGACACCGTGCGCGACTGATCCAGATCAATGCGCCGCGCGGCCTGCGGCGCAGAATCTCCGTGTTCCAGCATTGCGGAGGTACAGGTCATGTCCCAGGATTTCAGCGGCAAGGTCGCCATCGTCACCGGGGCCGCATCCGGCATCGGCGAGGCGGTGGCGCGGCGGCTGTCGGCCGGCGGGGCCAAGGTCGTGGTCGCCGACTTCAACGGCGACGGCGCCAGCGCGGTCGCCGGCAGCCTGAAGGACGCGGTCGCGTTCGAGCTGGACGTGGCCAACGCGCAGGCGGTGCAGCGCATGGTCGAACGGGCGGTCGAGGCCTTCGGCGGCCTGCACATGGCGGTCAACAACGCCGGCATCGGCGGGCCCAGCTACCCGACCGCGGACTATCCGCTGGAGGACTGGCGCCACGTCATCGACGTCAACCTGCACGGCGTGTTCCACGGGATGAAGTACCAGATCCCGGCGATGCTGGCTTCCGGCGGCGGCGCCATCGTCAACATGGCCTCGATCCTGGGCAGCGTCGGCTGGAGCGGTTCGATCGCCTACGTCGCCGCCAAGCACGCGCTGCTGGGCATGACCAAGGCGGCGGCGCTGGAATACGCGGACAAGGGCGTGCGCGTCAACGCGGTCGGCCCGGCCTTCATCGAGACGCCGCTGCTGAAGGGCATGGACCGCGCCGCCTACGACGGCCTGACCGCGCTGCACCCGGTCGGTCGGCTCGGTACGCCGGAGGAAGTGGCGGCGCTGACCTGCTTCCTGCTGTGCGACGACGCCAGCTTCATCACCGGCAGCTACCACCTGGTCGACGGCGGGTTCACCGCGCGCTGAATCCGCTCCGGGTCAGCGCGCCAGCAGCCAGTCGCGCAACACCACGGCCTGGTTGAGCGCCGGATCGCGTGCACCATAGACCAGCGTGATGCGGCCGTGCCCGGCGCGTTCGCGCAGGGCCGCCGCCGCCGGGTTGGCGTCCAGTTCGTCGCGATAGCGCGCGGCGAACTCCTCGAAGCGTTCGGCGCGGTGGCCGAACCATTGCCGCAGCGCCGCGCTCGGGGCGACGTCCTTGTCCCATGCGGCGAGTTCGAGCGCTTCCTTCTTGACGCCGCGCGGCCACAGCCGGTCGACGAGGATGCGCGCGCCATCGCCGCGAGACGGCGGCTCGTAGGCGCGCTTGAGGCGGATGTCCATGCGGGCATGCTGCGCCCGCGCGTCTTATTTTTTCGTCAACTGGCTGTTGTGCCGCGCGTACAGCAGGTAGACGGCCAGGCCGAGCGCATTCCACAGCAGGCACCACAACTGCGTCTTCAGCGGCAGGCTCCAGAACAGGTAGGCGCAGCCGAGGATCGCGACCGGGCCCACCACCCACGCCAGCGGCGTGCGGAACACGCGCGGGCGCTCCGGTTCGCGCCGGCGCAGCACCAGCAGGCACGTCGCGACCGCGACGAAGGCGATCAGCGTGCCGGCGTTGGCCAGCGCGGCGATCTCGTCCAGCCGCGCCACCCCGGCCAGCGCGGCGACGACGATCGCGGTGAACACGGTGATCGCCACCGGCGTGCCGCGCTTGCCGACCTTCGACAGGCCGCGCGGCAGCAGGCCGTCGCGCGACATCACGAAGAAGATGCGGCTCTGCCCGTAGAAGAACGCCAGCAGCACGGTCGGCAGGGCGATGATGGCGACGATGCCGATCGCCAGCGCGGCGGTGCCGTGGCCGAGTTCGCGCATGATCAGCGCCAGTGGTTCGGCGCTCTTTCCGAACACGGTGAAGCTCATCGCCCCGACCGCCGCCAGCGCCACCAGCACGTAGATCAGCGTGCAGGCGACCATCGAGCCGACGATGCCGATGCTCAGGTCGCGGCCGGGATTCTTGGTTTCCTCCGCCGCGGTGGAGATCGCGTCGAAGCCGTAAAAGGCGAAGAAGATGATCGCCGCCGCCGCCATCACCCCGCGCTCGACGCCGTCCGGCCCCATCGACTTCGGGAAGCCGTAGGGCATGAACGGCTGCAGGTTGCCGGCGTCGAACGCCGGCAACGCGATCGCGACGAACACCGCCAGCGCCACCAGCTTGAACGCCACCAGCGCCGCGTTGACCGTGGCGCTTTCGCGCGTGCCGACGATCAGCGCGCCGGCGACGATGAAGGTGATGCCGATCGCCGGCAGGTTGACGATGCCGCCGGCATGCGGACCGGCGGCGAGCGCGGCCGGCAGGGCGACGTTCCATCCGGTCTGCGCCTGCAGCCATTCGAGGAAACCGGCGAAATAGCCCGACCAGCCCACCGCCACCGTGCTGACCACCAGCGAATATTCCAGGATCAGGCTCCAGCCGACGATCCACGCCAGCGCCTCGCCCAGCACCGCGTAGCTGTAGGTGTAGGCGCTGCCGGCGGCGGGCATCATCGTCGACAGTTCGGCGTAGGCCAGCGCCGCGCAGGCGCAGACCACCCCGGCGATCACGAACGACAGCAGCACCGCCGGCCCGGCCTTGTCCGCGCCGACCCCGATCAGGGTGTAGATGCCGGTGCCGACGATCGCGCCGATGCCCAGTGCCACCAGGTGCGGCCAGCCCAGCGTGGGCACCAGCCGGCGGCCTTCCTCGTGCTGGGTGATGGTGTCGATGGACTTGCGGCGGAGCCAGGTCATGCGGATTCCTCGAGGCCGGGAAACGCGGATTCTTGCACGACCGGAGGCGGAGCAGCGGGGCGGCGGAGACAATAGGGACGCAGGCTCAGCCGTTGAGACGCCGCCGGCTACACTGTCGGCATGGATTCCCAGACCCTGTTCGTCATCCTGATCGTCCTGTCGGCCGTCGTCGTCGTGCTGCTGGCGGTGCTGCTGCTGCGCCGCCCGGAGGCGCGGATCGAACGCGCGCTGCGCGAGGAGCAGCGCGAGGGCCGCGGCGAACTGCGCGAACAGCTCGACGGCCTGTCGCGGCAGCAGGCGGGCCGCATCGACGGCTTCGGCCGCAGCCTGAGCGATTTCCGCGACCGCACCGACGCGCGCATGGACGAACTGCGCGTGGCCCTCAACGACGACGCGCACAAGTCGCGGCTGGAACTGGCCACCCGCCAGCAGCAGTTCGAGGACAACCTGGCCGCGCGCCTGCGCGAACTGACCGAACGCAACGAGCAACGCATCGGCGAGATGCGCGCCACCCTGGAGCAGCAACTGCGCGCGCTGCAGACCGACAACGCGGCCAAGCTGGAGCAGATGCGCGCCACCGTCGACGAGAAGCTGCAGAGCACGCTCAACACGCGGCTGGATTCGAGCTTCAAGCTGGTGTCCGAACGGCTGGAGCAGGTGCAGCGCGGCCTCGGCGAGATGCAGCAGCTGGCGACCGGCGTCGGCGACCTCAAGCGCGTGCTGGTCAACGTCAAGAACCGCGGCGGCTGGGGCGAGGTGCAGCTCGAGAACATCCTCGAACAGACCCTCACCGCCGAGCAGTACGCACGCGGCGTCAAGCTGCGCCCGGACGGCGACGAGATGGTCGATTTCGCCGTGCGCCTGCCGGGTCGCCAGTCGGACGATGCGCCGGTATGGCTGCCGATCGACTCCAAGTTCCCGCGCGAGGACTACGAGCGCTTGCTAGATGCGCAGGAGCAGGGCGACGCCGACGGCGTGCGCGCCGCCGGCAACCAGCTCGAGAAGGCCCTGCGCGTGCAGGCCAGGTCCATCGCCGAGAAATACGTCGTGCCGCCGCACAGCACCGACTTCGCGGTGATGTTCCTGCCGACCGAGGGCCTGTACGCGGAGGCGATCCGCCGTCCCGGACTGACCGATGCGCTGCAGCGCGACCACCGCGTGGTGATCGCCGGGCCAACCACCTTCACCGCCCTGCTCAACAGCCTGCAGATGGGTTTCCGCACCCTGGCCATCGAGCGCCGTTCCAGCGAAGTGTGGAGCCTGCTCGGCGCGGTCAAGAGCGAGTTCGGCAAGTTCGCCGGCATCCTCGAGAAGGCCGAGAAGCAGATCAACACCGTCGGCAAGAGCCTCGGCGAGGCCAGCCGCAAGACCCGCACCATCGAACGCCGGCTGCGCGGCGTGGAATCGCTGTCCGAGGACGCTTCGCAGGCGCTGCTGGGTGGGGAGACGGCGGCGGACGGGGCCGACGAGGAGGCGGACCCACAGGAAGAAAACCCATAACGCCTCGGCGGCGCACGGCCGCCGAGGCGACCTGCGCCGCCGGTCAGGGAAGGGGGATCGGCATCGCGTTGGCCGGCACGTCGCCGCGGCCGTCGTACAGCGGTTCTTCCAGGTACTCGGGTAGCGACGCATCCTGCTGCTTGTTGCGCAGGCGGCTGTGGATCAGGTAGTTGCGGCGTTGCAGCCAGGCGTCGCGGACCAGCGCATAGTCGTCGGCGGCGCCCGCGCGGATGTCGTCCAGCGACAGCAGTTGCGCGCGCATGTTGACCAGTTGCAGCGCCTGCAGGCTGTAGCGGATGGTGTCGTCGTCGACGTAATGGGTCGGCGCCAGCGGCACGTCGCCGGCCAGGCCGAAGGTGTCGCGCACGGTGCGCGGGCCGAAGAACGGCAATTCGAAATAACGCGAACGCCGCCAGCCCCACACCGCCAGGGTCTGGCCGAAATCGGCGTCGTGGCGGGCGATCTTCGCCTTGGTCGCCGGGTCGAACAGGCCGCCGATGCCCAGCGTGGTGTTCATCAGGAACCGGCCCAACGTGTCCCAGGCTTCCTTCGGCCGGCCCTGCAGGAACAGGTTGACCATGTCCATCGGCGAGCCGAGGTTGTCGAAGAAGTTGCCGACGCCGGTGCGGACCGGCTTGGGCACCACCTTG
The DNA here is from genome assembly GCA_047601245.1 of Pseudoxanthomonas sp. Lineage (GTDB taxonomy): Bacteria > Pseudomonadota > Gammaproteobacteria > Xanthomonadales > Xanthomonadaceae > Pseudoxanthomonas_A. Next base: position 783,455 of record JASGJU010000001.1, on the reverse strand, counting down.
GCGTAGCCGCGCGCGACCGGCCGGGCGATGGCCTTGTCGAAGGCGTTGTTGAAGCCATGCACCTTGCGGTTGTACTTCTCCCACGGGTCGGAACTGGCGGGCGGGCGGGCAGGACCGGAGGCCGCATCGTCCGCGCCGCCGTAGATGGCGGCAAAGTCGTCCTCGGCGTCGGTGGGGGCCGCGGCTTCGGGCGCATCGCCTTCGCCGGCGACGGCGGAAGCGGCATCGGCGGCGGGCGCGTCCTGCTGTACCGGCGCGACGGCCTCGTCGGCCGGGGCCGCAGGCGCGACGATGGTCGCTTCCGCCGCCGATGCCGGCGCGGCCGGCTTCGGCGCGCTGGCGCAGGCCGATGCCAGCGCGGCGAAAAGGGCGACAAGGACGAGGCGATACGGTTTCATCGGTGGGGGTTTCCTGTGTTGCGGCTGCGGCGCGGCGTCACGGCGCATGCATCCGCCCGGCGCGTCATGGACGTCGGGCGGGTTCGCGGGAACGCGCTCGACGGTCCGTGCACGCTCTAGGGTACGTTCGCCGCTGCGCTCAGGCCAGTTCCGGCGACAGGCGATAGGCCGCGCGCAGGTCGGACAAGCCGGGCGGCTCGCCTTCGAATGCCGGCGCGACGCCCGCTGCGCGCAGCCGCGCGGCCAGTTCAGCCAGCATCGCCAGCCCGGCGCTGTCGACCGTCGTGACGGAAACCAGAACGATGCGTTTCACGCCGTCCAGCGCAGCGCTCGCCTGCGGCCACAGCGCGGTCGCGGCGGCGCGATCCAGCGCGCCGGCGAACACCAGCGCGTCGCCGTCGCGGCGCAGGCCGGCCTCAGTCGGCATTGGCATTGTCGCCGGCCTGCAAGCGGCCGGCGCGCAGGTCGGCGGCGACCTGCGCGATGGTCTTGCTGCGCAACGGCGCGTCGAACTGGTTCTTGAAGGTCTGCACGTAGCTGATGCCTTCGATCATCACGTCGAACAGCTTCCACTGCCCGCCGTTGTCGCGCATCAGGTAGTCCACCGGCACCGGCTGGCCGTTGCTGCGCAGGAACTCGCTGGACACCTTGACCCCGCGCCCGCCGGGCAGCGGCGTCTCGGACTTGATCCGCACCTTCAACTGGCCGTCGAAGTCCAGCAGCGCGGTGCCGTAGCGCGCCAGCAGGTTGTCGGTCAACGCATCGGCGAACAGCTTGACGTCGGCGTCGCTGGCGCCGCGGCCGTGCAGACCCAGCACCAGGCGCGCGGCGTAGTCGCGGTCGAACAGGCGGTCGAATTCGCTGCTCACGTAGGTTTTAAGCGCGGCCGGATTGCCGCGGAATTCGGCGCGGCGCTTGTCCAGCGTGGTCAGGATGCGGGTGCTGCTGTCCAGCACCAGCTTGCTGGCCGAGCCCTGCGGCGCGGCGGCCGCGTGCGCGGCGGTCTGCGCGCCGGCGGCGGCGGGAATCGTGGCCAGCGCGGCGGTGATGGCGGTAGCGGTGGCGAACAGGATCGATTTCATGGCGTGGTTCCTTCCTCCGGCGGGGACGGTGGCGGCGGATTACCGGCTGCATTGTTGCCGCCGCCGCTGAACATGTACTTGCCGACCAGTTGCAGCAGGTCCACGGCCGGCTGGGTGAAGGCGATCTCGTCGCCGGGCTTGAGCGCGTCGGGATCGCCGCCCGGCGACAGGCCCACGTAATTTTCGCCCAGCAGGCCGCTGGTGAAAATGCCGGCGGCGGTATCGGCCGGCAGGTCCTTGTAGCGGCCGTCGATGCGCAGGGTCAGGACCGAATCGAACTTCTGCGGATCCAGGTCGATCGCGCGGACCTGGCCGACCGTCACCCCGCCGATCTTCACCGGCGCGTTGACCCGCAACTGGCCGAGGTTGGTGAAGCGCGCCTTCAGTTCGTAGTCGTGGTTGCCGAAACCGAAGTTGCGGTTGGTCGAAGCCAGCGCCAGCACCAGCAGCGAGGCCAGGCCCAGCAGCAGGAAGGCGCCGACGGCGAATTCTAGACGGGGTCCGCGGATGGACATGGGAGTTCTCCGGATTCTTCGGGCAAACCGCGCGCAGGCGCGGGTGCCCGCGCAGGCGCTAAAAAAGGAAGGCAGACAGGATGAAGTTGAACATCAGCACCAGCAGCGACGCGTTCACCACCGCACGGGTGGTGGCGACCGAGGTGCCCTCGATGGTCGGCTCGGCGTGGTAGCCGACGTAGGCGGCCACCAGCGCGGCGGTGCCGCCGAAAACCGCCGACTTCAGCATCGCCACGCCGAAATCGTCCCAGAAGTCCACGCTGTTGCGCAGCGCCGACCAGAACGTGCCGTTGTCCTGGCCCAGCACCTTGACCGCCTCGAACCAGCCGGCGGCGACCGCCAGCGAGCAGAAGAAGCCGGTCAGCAGCGGCACCGTCAGCACCGCCGCCCAGAAGCGCGGCGCGACCGCCTTGGCCAGCGGGTCGATCGCCATCAGTTCCAGCGCCTTGATCTGGTCGGTGGCGCGCATCAGGCCCAGTTCCGCCGCGATCGACGAACCGGCGCGGCCGATGAACAGCAGCGCGGTCAGCGCCGGACCCAGTTCGCGGTACAGCGACAGGCCCAGCAGCGTCGACAGCGCGTCGGCCGCGCCGAACGTGGTCAGCGTGCGGTAGCCCTGCAGCGTCAGCACCAGGCCGACGAAGGCGCCGCCGACCACGATGATCGGCAGCGAGCGCGCGCCGACCTTGTAGATCTCGCGCAGCAGTTCGGCGAGGAAGTCGGCGGTGGGCCTGGACGCGCGCAGCATCGACAGCGCGAACAGTCCGGCCGCGCCCAGCGAACGCACGGAACCGGCGAAGGCGGACGCGCCCATGTCAGGCCGCCTCCGCGCGCCGCGCCGCGTCGAACGCGATCGGACCGTCCGGCTCGCCGCGCAGGAACTGCCGCACCAGCGGGTCGTCGCTGGTTTCCAGTTGCGCCGGCGTGCCGGAGAACACCAGCCCGCCGTTGGCGGCCACCACCACCTGGTCGGCGATCGGCAGGGTCTCGTGCACGTGGTGGCTGACCACCACGCTGGTCAGGCCCAGGGTGTCGTTGAGGCGCTTGATCAGGCTCATGATGACCCCGCTGGCGATCGGGTCCAGCCCGGTCAACGGCTCGTCGTACAGCATCAGCGGCGGATCCAGCGCCAGCGCCCGCGCCAGCGCCACCCGCCGCGCCATGCCGCCGGACAGCTCGCGCGGGTACAGGTCGGCGGCGGCGCGCAGGCCGACCGCGTTCAACTTGAAGTCGACCAGCCGCCGCAACAGCGGCTCCGGCAGCCTGGTGTGCGCGCGCAACGGCAGCGCCACGTTCTCGGCCGCGGTCAGGTCGGTCAGCAGGCCGTTGCCCTGCAACAGCACGCCGATGCCCTTGCGCATCTCCAGCAGCGCGCGGCTGCCGCGCGGCAGCGGTCGGCCGAACAGTTCCACCGCGCCGGCGGCCGGCGCCAGTTCCCCGGTCAGCGCCGCCAGCAGCGTCGACTTGCCGCAGCCCGAAGGCCCCAGCACCGCGGTGATCCCGCCCTTCGGCACCACCAGATCGATGCCGCGCAGGATCGTGCGCGACCCGCGATCCAGGCGCAGGCCGGCAAGACGAATGGCGGGGGCGTCGGCGGACGTCATCGGGTGGGGTGCAGGGGCTTGGGGAAAAACAACGGGCAAGGATCGCGGTTGCGGGCTGAACGAAGCCTGCACCCGCTAATGTCGCATGTGACCGGATAGGGACGGGACCTTATTTCCGGCGAAGCGTGGAGCCTCGGCGAATTCTCGGCAATTGCGACGTTCATTGGGCATCATGATCGGATGCGGGAGGCATCTGCGGGCTTTCATCTGATTTCGTCGAACCGGCTCGAATGGCTGGCCGGTCGGCTGTCCGCGCGGGTGGCGCGGCCGGCGGATCCCGGTTCGCTGGCGCCGGAAACGATCCTGATCCCGCAGCCGACGTTGCGGCGCTGGTTGCAGGCCGAACTGGCCGGGCGGCTCGGCGTCGCCGCCAACCTGGAATTCCTGACGCCGTCGGAATGGGTGTGGCGCATGCTGCGTGCGGCGCAACCCGGCTTGCCCGAGCATTCGCCGTGGGAAGCCGCCACGTTGCGCTGGCGTTTGTATGCGCTGCTGGGCGATGGGGATTTGCCCGCAGCCGTGGCCGAACACCTGCGCCGCGCGCGCGGGCAGCCGGCGTTGGCGCGCTGGCGTCTGGCCGAATCGCTGGCGTCGGCGTTCGACAAGTACCAGGCCTACCGGCGCACGCTGCTGGAGGCGTGGGAAGCCGGCGCGCAGCCGGACGACTGGCAGGCGGGACTGTGGCGACGCCTGCAGCGCGATGGCGCGCCGTCGCGTTCGCGGCTGGTCGGCGACTGGCTGCGCCGCTTCTCCGACGCCGCCGCGTCGCCGCCGGGCCTCCCGCCGCGGCTGGCCGCGTTCGGCACCATCCACGTCTCGCCCGACGTGCTGCGGATGCTGGCGGCGGCCGCGCGCCATTGCGAACTGGATTTCTACCTGCCGTCGCCCAGCGCCGAGTACTGGGGCGACGTCGAGCCGTTGCGCACGATCCTGCATCGGGACGGGCCGGATGCATTGCCGCAGGCGTTGGCCGACGCGCAGCACGACAATCCGCTGCTGCGGGCCTGGGGCGCGGCCGGGCGCGATTTCGTCGCGCAGTTGTATTCGTACGAACTGGCGCAGCCGCACAGCGAGGACGAAGGCTTCGTCGAGCCGCCACGCGACACCCTGCTGCACGCGCTCCAGCGCGACGTGCTGGAGCGCCGCGCGCCGCAGGTTTTGGCCGACATCGACAGGAACGACCTGTCGATCCAGGTCCATGCCTGCCATTCGAAGCTGCGCGAGGTCGAAGTGCTGCACGACCGCCTGCGCGGCCTGCTGGACGACCCATCCTTCGACCCGCCATTGCAACCGCAGGAAATCGCCGTGCTGGCGCCGGACATCGGCGACTACCTGCCGCTGGCGCGCGCGGTGTTCGGCGGCTTCGACCGCGACGACAGGCGTTACATCCCGTTCACCCTGTCCGACCGGCCGCAGGCGCAGGCGCATCCGCTGGTCGGCCTGTTCCTGTCGTTGCTGGAACTGCCGCAGTCGCGCCGCACCGTGTCGGAGGTCTGCGACCTGATCGCGGTGCCGGCGGTGATGGCGGCGCTGCAGTTGCAGGAAGGCGACCTGGATCGGCTGCAGCGCTGGTTCGCCGACGCTGGCGTGCGCTGGGGCGACGACGAGGCGATGCGCGAACGCCTCGGCTTCGGCCGCTGGCGCGAGCACAGTTTCGCCTTCGGCGTCGACCGCCTGCTGCTGGGGTACGCGACCGGCGACGAGGACGCCTTGGTCGGCGGCGTCGCCCCGTATGCGCAACTCGAAGGCGGCGACGGCGAACGGCTGGACCGGCTGATCGGCCTGCTGCATCGCCTGCGCGAACTCGACGACTGGCTGCGCGCGCCGCATGCGGCGGCGGAGTGGCGGCAGGGCCTGTCGCAGGCGTTCCTCGGCTTCCTGCCGAAGCGGGCGCTGGACGAAGAGGAGCGCGGCGCGCGGCGCATCGTCGCCGAGGCGCTGGATGCGTTTGCGCGCGAAGCTTCCGCCGGCCTGACGGCGGACGGCCTGCTGCCGTGCGAAGTCGTCGCCGCCGCGCTGCGCGATGCGCTGGCGCTGCCTTCGCCGCACCAGCCCTTCCTCGGCGGCGGCGTGACCTTCGCCGGCATGGTGCCGTTGCGCACGGTGCCGTTCCGCGTTATCTGCCTGCTGGGCATGGACGCCGACGCCTTCCCGCGCCGCGAGTCCGGCGGCGACGTCAACCGCATCGTCGACGACATCCAGGGCGGCAGGCGCAGGCTCGGCGACCGCTCGGTGCGCGAGGACGACCGCTTCCTGTTCCTGCAACTGCTGGTCGCCGCGTCCGACGTGTTCTACCTCAGCTACGGCGGCCGCGACGCGCGCGACGGCAGCGTGCGCGAGCCGTCGGCGCTGGTGTCGGAACTGCTGGACGTGGCGCAGCGCTACCTGCCGCCCGGCGACGAAAGCGAGGAAGCGAAGGCTGCTGCAGACGCCTACCGGCGCTTGCGCATCGAACATCCGTTGCAGCCGTTCTCGGCGCAGGCGTTCGGCGCGGGCGATGCGCGGCGCTTCTCGTATCGCAGCGAATGGCGGCAGGTCGAAGGTGCGTCGGGCTTCGTGTCGCCGCCGCCGTTCTTCGCACAACCGTTGCCGCCGGCGGAGGCGGACGCCGCACTCGATCTGCGCGAACTGCGATTCTTCTTCCGCAATCCGGCGAAAGCTTTCCTGCAGGGTCGTCTGGGCCTGCAACTGCCGCGCGACGAAGGCGGGGACCGCGACGCCGAGCCGCTCGGCGATGACCGCCTGCTGCGCCACCAGCGCATCGCCCTGCTGCTGGACGGCGAACGCGACGAGGCCGAACTGCGCGCGCGCGGCCTGCTGCCGCCCGGCCTGGGCGCGCACGGCGCGGCCTGCGAGGCGCGGGACGTGGCCGCACTCGCGGTCGGCGATTCGTCGCAGTGGCTGCGCGAGGCGGGCGAGGCGGAAACGCTGGAAGCGCGGCTGTCGCTGGCCGGGATGGAGATGGCGGTGCGCCTGCCCGGCGTGCACGGCGACCGCCGCGCGCTGCGGCTGGCGGGCGGGCTGAAGGGCAAGTACCGCCTCGATGCGCTGATCGAGCACTTGGCGTTCGCCGCGATCCGCGGCGAATCCGCTACCACGCGTCTCTATGGTGTCGAGAAAGATACGAAGACGCAGGAATCGATATCGGCGCATGTCGAATTGCCGCACCTGCCCGCCGACGCGGCGAAGGCGTGGCTGGCGGATCTGCTGGCGCTGTGGCGCGAAGGGCAGGCGCGGCCGCTGCCGTTCGCGCCGGACGCGGCGTGGAAATTCGTCGAGACGCTGGAGAAGAAGGACGAGGCCGTCGCGTTCAAGGCGGCGGCGGACGTCTTCGACGGCGACTTCGGCGAGGCGCGGGATGCATGGATCGCACAGGCGTTCCGTCCGCAGGGCATGCTCGGTGGCCATCCCGACGAGTTCCGCGATTTCGCCAGGCGCGTCTTCCACGGTCCGTCGCGGGGCGACGCATGAACGCCGCCACGCCGCCGCGCGATGTCGCCTTCGACCTGCCGCTGTCCGGCGTCTACCTGGTCGAAGCCAGCGCCGGCACCGGCAAGACCTTCACCCTGACCGCGTGGCTGCTGCGCCTGCTGCTGGAGGCCGGCGCACCTTTGCCGAAGCTGCTGGCGGTCACCTTCACCCGCGCCGCGACCGCCGAGTTGCGCGAGCGCGTGCGCCGACGCCTGCGCATCGCCGAGCGCGTGCTGGCCGGCGAAAGTTGCGAAGGCGCGGAGGCGGAACAGACGCGCGCGCTGGTCGACCTGGCGCGGGCCAGGGGCATCGGCGACGCCACGCTGCGCCTGCGCTTGCAGGCCGCGCTGCTGCAACTGGACGAGGCGGCGATCTCGACCATCCACGGCTTCTGCCAGCGCGCGCTGCGCGAGTTCGGCTTCCTCGCCGGCGCGCTGGGCGACGACGGGATCGTGGACGATGCCGACGACCTGTGGAACGAAGTCGCCGATGACCTGTGGCGCGTCGCCAGCATCGGCGACGAGGCGGAGTTCGGTTTCCTTTCCGGTCTTTGGGCGACGCCCGAAAAACTGGCGCGCGACCTGCGCGATCTTTGCGACCCGGCGCGCCGCCTGCTGCCGCAGGCTGGGGAATCCGACGCCGCCGCATGGCTGCACCGGCTGCGCGCGGACGCTGCCGCGCGTTTCGAGCAGTTGCTCGAACAGCGTCGCCAGCGCACCCAGGACCAGTTGATCGAACGGGTCTGGCAGGCCAGCGCGCAACCGCGCTTCGCCGCCGCGCTGAAGCGGCGCTGGCCGCTGATGCTGGTCGACGAGTTCCAGGACACCGACCCGCGCCAGTGGGACATCTTTCGCAACGTGTTCGAGGCCGCTGCCGAAGACGACAACGCCATTGCGCCGGGGCTGTTCCTGATCGGCGATCCCAAGCAGGCCATCTACCGTTTCCGCGGCGGCGACCTGCCGACCTATCTCGAAGCGCGCGACTATGCGCGCCGTTACGGCGGCGAGGCCACGCTGGGCGTGAACTACCGTTCGCGCCTGGCCTTGCTGGCCGGCGTCGAAAACCTGTTCACGACCAGCGCGCGGCCCTTCGTCGAGGACGGCATCGATTTCATCCACGTCGAGGCCACGCCGCGCAATCGCGATGCGACGCTGAAGATTGGCGACGTGGTGCAGCCGGGCGTGACCCTGCACTGGCTGCCGCCGGACAAGCCGAACGCCAACGCGCAATCGCAGGCGCTGTCGGTGCAGGCGACGGTGAACGAGATCATGCGCTTGCTCGAGGCCGGTACGATGTTCGACGGCGAGCGGGAGCAGCGGCTGCGCCCCGACGACATCGCCGTGCTGGTGCGCACCAACCGGCAGGCAGAACAGGTTCGCGAAGCCCTGGCCGATGCGGGCGTCGCCGCCGCCGTGCAGAGCAGCCGCAGCGTGTTCGCCGGCGAAGCGGCCGGCGAACTGCTGCGCCTGCTGCATGCCTTGGCCGCGCCCGCCGACCCGTCGCGCGTGCGCGCGGCGCTGGCCACGCGCCTGTTGGGCGCATCGGCGTCCGACATCGCCGCGTTGGACGGCGACGCCGCGGCGATGCAGCGCGAGCAGGCGCGCATCGAGCAGGGCGGGCAAGCCTGGCGGCAGCGCGGCCCGCTGCCGGCGCTGTTGCCGCTGCTGACCGGCAACGCGTTGCGCCTGCTGCGCGAGGCCGGCGGTGCGCGCCTGCTGACCGACGCCCTGCACCTGGCCGAACTGCTGCAGGCCGAATCGCCGGCGCGGCACGGCGTCAACGGTTTGCTGCGCTGGTTCGCGCGGCAATGGCAGGATCCGGAAAACCGCGACGAACTGGCGTTGCGCATGGAATCGGACGCGCAGGCGGTGCAGGTGATGACGCTGCACCGAAGCAAGGGCCTGGAATTCCCGGTGGTGTTCCTGCCGTTCTCTGCGTTCGCCAGCGGTGGCGGCAGTCGTGGTGCGCTGAAGAAGACACTGGCGCGCGACGAAGAAGGCCGTGCCGCGATCTATTTCCACGCTGAAACCGATGGCGTGGCGTTGCGTTCGCCGGAGCGACATGAACGGATGCTCGACGCCGAAGCGCGCGACGCGCTGGCCGAGGATATGCGCCTGTTCTACGTCGGCCTGACCCGTGCGAAGTACGCGGTGCATTTGACCGGCGGCTGCACGCGCACGCAGGACTTCGTCGCTTCGCCATTGAAATGGTTGTTGCTGGGCGATCGTGATATCGGCAGCAAGAAGACCTCGACCGCGCAGGCGCGCGATGAAGCGCGCGCGCTGCTGGACGGCTCGGCGGCGGCCAGCGGCGACGGCCTGGCGGTGCGCGACCTGCCGACGACGTTGCCGGCATCGACGTTGCGCGCGCCGGTGGAGGCGGAAACGCCGCCGGCCGCGCGCGAGGCGCACCGGAGCCTGCGCGCCGGCGGCGGGCAGTACAGTTTTTCCGGCCTGCGCGCGCGCCACGCCGAGGCTGCCTGCCGGCGCGTGGGGCCGACGACGAGAACGACGCCTCGACCCTGCGCGGCGCGGACTTCGGCAACGTCGTGCACGCGGTCCTGGAAGCGGCCGATTTCGCCGCATGGCGCGATGCGGCTGCCGTACCGGCGTCGCAACGCCATCATGTCGTCGCCGCACTGGAGAAATTCGGCCTGAACCCGAGCGACGCCGGCATCGTCCAGACCGGCGCGCTGGTCGCCGCCGCCCTGAACGCGCCATTGCCGGGCATCGCCACGCTGGCCGGGCTCGACGCCTCGCGGCGCGTGGCGGAAATGGAATTCCACTTCCGACTGGGCCGCACGCGCCTGCCGGCCCTGTACGCGCTGCTGGAGCGCCACGGCTACCCGCGCCCGCATCCGTCCGCGCACGCCGGCGAGATCGAAGGCCTGATGCACGGCTACATCGACCTGGTCTACCGCGACGACGCCGGCGCGTTCCGCGTGCTCGACTACAAGACCAACGACCTGCGCGGCCGTTACGACGTTCACGCGTTGCGCGAAGCGGTGACGCAGAACGACTACGACCTGCAATACCTGATCTACCTGGTCGCCCTGCAGCGCTGGCTGAAACTGCGCCTGGGCGACGCCTACGACCCGGAGAAGCACCTCGGCGGCGCGGTCTACCTGTTCCTGCGCGGCCTGCGGTCCGGCGACGGCGAGACCGGCATCCACCGCGATCGCCCGTCGCAGCCATTGATCGACGCCCTCGACGCCTTGTTCGATGGGGGCGAAGCATGAACGCGAACGCCATCCTCCATTCGCTGCATCGCCAGCAGGCCTTGCGCGACATCGACCTCGCCTTCGCCGAACTGCTCGCACGCCTGGGCGGCAACGACGAAACGCAACTGGCCGGCGCGCTGGCGATGCGCGCGATCGCACTGGGCCACAGCGGCTTCGCGCTGGTGCGCGCGCAGGAACTGCTGGAGGAATTGCAGGCCGAGGCCGCGTTGCCGGATGCGGTCGCCTGGGAAACCGCGCTGCGCGCCAGCGAACTGGTCGCCGCCGATACGTCGACCCCGGCGCCGCTGGTCCTGGAGCACGGTCGCGTTTCCCTGCGCCGCTATGCGCGCTACGAATCCGAATTGGCGCGACGCATCGCGCAACGCGCGGCGCGCGACGCCGACGCACCGGTCGATGCCGATGCGCACCGGATCGACGCATTGCGCCGGCTGTTCGACCTGCCCGCGCCGGAACTCGACCGCCAGGCGCTGGCCGCTTGGCTGGCGCTGCGGCGACGCCTGCTGCTGGTCACCGGCGGTCCCGGCACCGGCAAGACCACCACGGTCGCGCGGGTGCTGGCCCTGCTGTTGTCCGCCGATATCGCGCCGCGCATCGCGCTGGCCGCGTCGACCGGCCGCGCCGCCGCGCGCCTGGGCGAGGCCATCGCCGCCTCGGTCCAGCGCGACGTCGAAGCCGGCCGCCTCGATCCAGCGCTGGCGGAGCGCATCCCGCACCAGGCCAGGACCCTGCATCGCCTGCTCGGCTGGCGCGGCGGCAAGGTCGATTTCGTCCACGGTCCCGACAACCCGCTGCCGTTCGACGTGGTCGTGGTCGACGAGGCCTCGATGATCGACCTGCCGCTGATGGCGAAGCTGGTCGCCGCGGTGCGCGACGATGCGGCGCTGGTACTGATCGGGGATCCCGACCAGTTGCCCGCGGTCGAGGCCGGCGACGTGCTCGGCGCCTTGTGCGACGCCGCCGGCGATGGCGTGTCGTTGCCGCCGGCGCTGGCCGCCGCGGCCTCGACCGCATTGCAGGCGGAAGTGCCGGCGGCGGCGGAAGCGTCGCCGTTGCCGGGCCATCGCGTGCACCTGCAACGTGGCTACCGGCAGGCGGATTCGGCGCGGCTGTCGCGCCTGGCGCAGGCGGCCGGCGCGGGCGACGCCGAGGCTGTGCTGGCGACGCTGCGTGAAGACGGGGAAGGCGTGCGCTGGCGCGAAGGCGACGCGTCGCGGCTCGAAGCCGCACTGGCGGATTTCGCCTTGCCCGATTACCGCGCCATGCTCGCCGCCCCCGATCCGCAGGCCGCATTGCGGCTGGCCGCGCGCACGCGCGTGCTGACCGCGCTGCGCAACGGCCCGTTCGGGGCGGCGGCGTGGAATGCGTGGTTCGCGCATCGGCTCGGCGGCAACGCCGCATCGCCGTGGTTCCACGGGCGGCTGGTGATGGTGACGGCCAACGACTACCGCCTGAACCTGTTCAACGGCGACACCGGCATCGCCTGGGAAGACGAACGCGGCGGGATCGCGGTCTGGTTCGAGCGCCACGACGCGCCGTGGCGGCCGGCGCAACTGCCGGCGCACGAGACCGCGTTCGCCGGCACCGTGCACAAGGCGCAGGGCTCCGAATTCGACCGCGTCGCCCTGGTCCTGCCGGACGCCGATGCGCGCGTGCTCAACCGCGAACTGGTCTACACCGCGCTGACCCGCGCCCGTCGCGAGGTGCTGCTGTGGGGAAGCGAACAGTGCCTGCGCGAGGCGATCGGCCGGCGCAGCCGCCGCGATACCGGATTGGCCGCGCGCTTGCGTTGAAGGGCCTGTTTCCGCCTGCGGCCGAAGCGTCTGCAAGGCGGGCGCTTCGGCGCATGGGGGAAGGCAAAACCAATCTCGGTTACCATGCGTGCCCCGCCGCAAGGAATCTCCCGGCATGGCCGAGAAGAACGACGACGTCAGCCGCCAGCAGGCCGAGGAAGCCGTGCGCACGCTGTTGCGCTGGGCCGGCGAGGATCCCGCGCGCGAGGGCCTGCTGGACACGCCGCGGCGCGTGGTCGATGCCTACGGCGACTGGTTCAGCGGCTACGGCGAGGATCCGCGCGAGTTCCTCGAACGCACCTTCGAGGAAGTGGCCGGCTACGACGAGATGATCGTGCTGCGCGACATCGAATACGAAAGCCATTGCGAGCACCACATGGCGCCGATCATCGGCCGCGCCCACGTCGGCTACCTGCCGGACGGCAAGGTGGTCGGCATCAGCAAGCTGGCGCGGGTGGTGGAAACCTACGCGCGCCGGTTCCAGGTGCAGGAGAAGATGACCGCGCAGATCGCCCAGTGCATCCAGGACGTGCTGCAGCCGCGCGGCGTCGCGGTGGTGGTCGAAGGCGCGCACGAATGCATGACCACCCGTGGCATCCACAAGCGCGGGGTCAGCATGGTCACCTCGAAGATGCTGGGCATCTTCCGCGAGGACGCGCGCACCCGCGGCGAGTTCCTGCGCTTCATCGAAACCGGCCACCGCGCGCGCTGACGTCCGCATGACTTCCTCCACGGGCGTCGCCCCCGCCGCGCGCAAGGCCGCGCTGGCCTTCATCTTCGTCACCGTGCTGATCGACATCCTGTCGTTCGGCGTGATCATCCCGGTGCTGCCGGGGCTGGTGCGCGAGTTCACCGGCGGCGACTTCGCGCGGGCGGCGTGGTGGGTCGGCGTGTTCGGCACGCTGTTCGCCGCGATCCAGTTCTTCTTCACGCCGATCCAGGGCGCGCTGTCGGACCGGTTCGGCCGGCGGCCGGTGATCCTGATGTCGTGCTTCGGTCTGGGCATGGACTTCATCCTGCTGGCGCTGGCGCAATCGCTGCCGTGGCTGCTGCTCGCGCGGGTGTTCTCCGGCGTGTTCTCGGCCAGCTTCACCACCGCGAATGCCTATATCGCCGACGTGACCGCGCCGGAGAAGCGCGCGCAGGCGTTCGGCATCATCGGCGCGGCCTTCGGCATCGGCTTCATCATCGGCCCGGTCATCGGCGGCCTGCTGGGCAAGTGGGAATTGCGTGCGCCGTTCTGGTTCGCCGCGGGCCTGTCGCTGCTGAATTTCCTGTACGGCTGGTTCGTGCTGCCGGAATCGCTGCCGAAGGAGAAGCGCACGCCGCGCTTCGACTGGTCGCACGCCAACCCGGTCGGGTCGCTGCTGATGCTGAAGAAGTTCCCGCAGGTGCTGGGCCTGGCCGCGGTGGTGCTGATCGCCAACCTGGCGCATTACGTGTATCCCAGCGTGTTCGTGCTGTTCGCCGAATACCAATACAAGTGGGACGAACGGCAGGTGAGCTGGGTGCTGGCGGGCGTGGGCATCTGCAGCGCGATCGTGCAGGCCGGACTGGTCGGGCGCGTGGTGCCGTGGCTGGGCGAGCGGCGCACGCTGCTGTTCGGGCTGGCCTGCGGCGTGGCCGGCTTCGTGATCTACGGTTTCGCCGGCGCGGGCTGGATGTTCCTGCTCGGGCTGCCGGTCAGCGCGCTGTGGGGGCTGGCTTCGCCGGCGGTGCAGTCGATCATCACCAAGCAGGTCAGCGCCGACGCGCAGGGCCGCGTGCAGGGCGCGCTGATGTCGCTGGTGTCGTTAGCCGGCATCTTCGCGCCGCTGATGTTCGCCGGCACCTTCGGCCTGTTCATCAGCGACCACGCGCCGTTGCACTTGCCGGGCGCGCCGTGGCTGCTGGCCGCTTTCTGGCTGCTCGTCGGCTGGCTGATCGGCTGGCGTTTCGCGCGTCCGGCGCCGGCGCAACCGTAGGATCGGCGCGAGTCGCGACGCCTTTTTGCGAGGATCGCGGCGAACGCGACGCAACGGTTTTCAACAGACATCATGTCTGTTCAAGGCATCGCGGATTATGCCGTTCCTACGGGCAAGGCGGCGCGCTTGCGCACCGCTTCGACCCAGCGATTCGCCACCGTCGGCGAAGTGATGCACACCGCCTCGTCGGTGACCGTGGTCACCGCGCGTTCCAGCAACTGGATGTCGGCCTCGTGCTGGCGGGCGACGTGCGGGTCCTCGAAGAAGATCGCGCGCTGGCAGCGCCGTTCCAGCACCAGGTCGGCGATCTGCGCGTCGCCGCCGAGCGGGCCGCTGTTGCAGCGAAGCACCCACGGCCGCTCCTGCGGCCAGCCGCGGCTCCACGCCAGTTCGTTGAGCCGCTGGCCGGTGGTGCCGGTGCCGACCCGCTGCGCGTAGCGCGAAAGCAGGTCGAAATTCTCCGCGGCGAATTCCAGCATCGCCGCCTTGCGCGCGTCGTGCGCGATCAGCGCCAGCGTCTGCGATTCCAGCGCATGGAAGACGTCGGCGCCGGGGTCCGGCGCCAGGTCGGCGTGGATGCGCTCGGTCTCGATCCAGTCGCGCGCCGAGGCCACGGTGGAAATGAACGGCTTGCCGTGGATCACGCACTGGCGCTTCAGCGCGACCGCCTCGGGGAAGATCGACGAGGGGTCGACCGGATCGATCAGGTAGATCGCGCCGTCCAGCGTGCGTTCGGCGTCCTCGATGCCGACGACCTCCGCGACCAGTTTCATCAGGCCGCCGTCGCGGCCGTTCGGATAGCGCTTCAGCCCGCCGAGGCCGCGCAGCATGCCGGCGGCCGCGATGGCGTCGAAGGTGCGGCCGACCGCATGCAGTTCCAGCCCCAGTTCGCGGATGCCCGGCTCGCAGGCGCGCAGCCAGCGGAACAGCGCAGCGTCGTGGTTGGCGTGGTGCAGCTTGTTGGCGGCGAGGCCCAGGCGCATGAAGGGTCGGCAGGGGTTGCGTTGCCGACAGTGTACGTTGCGCTCCGATGCGTTTGCTCGTCGTTCCTGCTTGACCCGCCATTCGGCTGTTGAAAACCGCGGGAATGACGAGCCTTCTTACTTCGGCGACTTCACCGCTACCCGCCAATCCTCGCCCGGCTTGTCCGGCACGAACCGCAGCACGTCGCCGTTGATGCAATAGCGCTTGCCGGTCGGCGGCGGGCCGTCGTCGAAGACGTGGCCCAGGTGGATGCCGGAACTGGCGCTGACCACCTCGGTGCGCGCCATGCCGTGGCTGCGGTCTTCGCGCAGTTCGATCGCGCCGGGAATCGGGTCGAAGAAGCTGGGCCAGCCGGTGCCGCTGTGGAACTTGCTGTCGGAACGGAACAGCGGCGCGCCGCTGACCGGGTCGACGTAGGTGCCGGTGCGCTGTTCGTCGAGATTGGAGCCGGTGAACGGCGTCTCGGTGTCTTGCTCGAAGGCGATGCGCCGCTGTTCCGGCGTCAGCAACTGTTGTCCCAGCCATTGCCAGAAGCGCTGCCTGTCGCCGTTGTAGCCGGTGTAGCGCGAGACT
Organism: Pseudoxanthomonas sp.; assembly: GCA_047601245.1. Taxonomy (GTDB): domain Bacteria; phylum Pseudomonadota; class Gammaproteobacteria; order Xanthomonadales; family Xanthomonadaceae; genus Pseudoxanthomonas_A. The sequence continues at coordinate 767,833 of JASGJU010000001.1, read as the reverse complement.
TCCTTGCCCTGCTCGAACAGCACGATGGTCGGCGTGGCGAACAGCGCCTTCACCAGCGTCCAGCCGGCCGGCGGCTGCGTGCTCAGCGTGCTGACGATGGGTGCAGGGCTGTTCCAGTGCGACTGCACCTCGGCATGGAATTTCGCGCAGTAGGGGCAATCGGGCGCTTCGAACACGATCAGTTGCCGCGCGAAGGCGAGCTTGGCCGGATCCAGCGGCGGCACGACCTGCGCGGCCGGGTCCATCGAACTGGCGTCGGCATCGGCCGTCTGCGTCGCCGCCGCGCCGGCCAGCGGATATTTCACGCCGGTGCCGCCCAGGCCGCAGTAGCCGTCGGGATTCTTCGCCAGGTAGTCCTGGTGGTATTCCTCGGCGCGGTTCCAGTTGCGCAGCGGCGCGATTTCGGTGGTGATCCTGCCGCGCCCGGCCTTCGCCAGCGCCTGCTGGTAGGCGTCGCGGGTCTTCAGCGCGACCTGGCGCTGGGCGTCATCGGCGTAGTAGATCGCGCTGCGGTAGTTGCTGCCGACGTCGTTGCCCTGGCGGTCGCCCTGGGTGGGATCGTGGTTTTCCCAGAAGCCGGCCAACACTTTTTCCAGCGTGGTCTTGGTCGGGTCGTAGCGGACCTTGACCACTTCGGCATGGTTCCTCGCGTCGCTCTTGCCGGCGCGCAGGCGCAGTTCCTGGTCGTGCAGGTCCTCGTAGCGCACCTTCGGCGCATCGCCGCCGGCGTAGCCGTCCTCGACGTCGACCACGCCGGGCAGCGCCGACATGCGCTTCTCCGCACCCCAGAAGCAGCCCATGCCCAGGACGATGCTTTCGGTCCTGACGTCGGGATCGACGGCCTTGCGCGGCGGCGCGGCATCGCTGGCCGCGCAACCGGCCAGCGCAAGCAGCGCGATCAGGGAAAAGGGGAGCCTGCCGGACATGGGAGCAACCTCGTTGCGGCGTTACGGCAGGGATGGTCCGCCTTTCCGGAGGCGATTGCATGAACCGGAGGGAAGTCCGGATGACCGGGCATTCATTGCGAACGTCCGAGCATGCCTGCTACGCACTGGCAGACCGGGAGGCACGCCCGGCCTGCGGAAGCATCAGCCCAGCAGCATCTCCGCGATGCTGGCCGCCGCGTCGCGGCCTTCGGCCACCGCGGTGACCACCAGGTCGGCGCCGCGCACGCAGTCGCCGCCGGCGAACAGCTTCGGGTGGGTGGTCTGGTACGGCAGGCGGCCTTCATCAGGCCCGTTGCCGCCGCCGGTGACGATGCGCCCGTTCGGCGTGCCTTCCACGCCCAGTTCGCCCAGCCAGTCCGGCACGTTCGGCGAGAAGCCGAAGGCGATGATGACCACGTCGGCCTCCAGCAGCGATTCGCTGCCTTCGATCGGCACCGCGGACTGGCGGCCGCGGGCGTCCGGTTCGCCCAGCTTCGTTTCGACGACATCCACGCCGATGACGTTGCCGGCGTCGTCGCTCTGGATCGCCAACGGCTGGCGGTTGAACAGGAAGCGCACGCCTTCCTCGCGCGCGTTGGCGACTTCACGCGCGCTGCCGGGCATGTTGGCCTCGTCGCGGCGGTAGGCGCAGGTGACCTTGGCCGCGCCCAGGCGGATGGCGCTGCGCACGCAGTCCATGCCGGTGTCGCCGCCGCCGAGCACGACCACGCGCTTGCCATGCAGGTCGGGCAGGGCCAGCCGGTCCTCCCAGCCGGCGATGGGCCGGCCCCACGGATCGTTGCCGCCGACGATGCGGCCGTTCTGCACCAGGAACGGCAGCGCCGGCAGCACGTTCGGCGAATCCTGCCCCGGCAGGCCGCCGTCGGTGTAGCGGTAGGCGCCGGTGCCGAGGAACACCGCGTCGTATTCGGCCAGCAGGTCGGACAGCGCCACGTCCTTGCCGACCTCGACGCCGAGGCGGAATTCGACGCCCATGCCTTCGAGCACCTCGCGGCGGCGGGCGATGATGGACTTGTCCAGCTTGAAGCTGGGGATGCCGAACTGCAGCAGGCCGCCGATCTGCTCGTAGCGGTCGTAGACCACCGCGTCGATGCCGGCGCGCGCCAGGCGGTCGGCGCAGCCCAGGCCGGCCGGGCCGGCGCCGACCACGGCGACGCGCTTGCCGGTCTTCTCGACCGCGCTCAGGTCCGGCCGCCAGCCGTTGTCCAGCGCGGTGTCGACGATGAACTTCTCGACCGCGCCGATGGTGACCGCGCCGAACTCCTCCAGCGTGCAACTGCCTTCGCACAGGCGGTCCTGCGGGCAGACGCGGCCGCAGACTTCCGGCAGCGGGTTGGTCGAGTGGCACAGCGCGGCGGCTTCGGCGATGCGGTTCTCCTGCACCAGTTGCAGCCATTGCGGGATGGCGTTGTGCACGGGGCACTTCCACGAGCAATACGGGTTGCCGCAGTCGAGGCAGCGCCCGGCCTGGTATTGCGCCTCGCCCAGGCCGAACTTGCCGTACAGCTCGCCCCAGTCGCCGGAGGTGCGCAGTTCCAGCGGGATGCGTTGCGGCATCCTGCGCGGGAGGTCGAGGAACTGGAAGGCTTGTTTCCTACTCATGCGGCTCTCCTCAGCGCCTCGGCCAGCGACTCGATGCTCGCGGCCTTCGGCTTCACCAGCCAGAACTTGCCGATGTAGTCGCGGAACTCGTCGAGGATCTGCTGCGCCCAGATGCTGCCGGTCAGTTCGCGGTGGCGCTGGATCAGGCGGTGGATGTGCTGGCGGTAGTTCTCGAAGCCTTCCGGGCTGATCCGGTGGATGTCGATCAGCTCGTGGTTGTAGCGGTCGACGAAATCGCGGTCCATGTCCAGCACGTAGGCCAGGCCGCCGGTGAAGCCGGCGCCGAAGTTCAGGCCCACGCGGCCCAGCACCATGACGATGCCGTCGGTCATGTACTCGCAGCAGTGGTCGCCGGCGCCCTCGATCACCGCCAGCGCGCCGGAGTTGCGCACCGCGAAGCGTTCGCCGGCGCGGCCGGCGGCGTACAGTTCGCCGCCCGTCGCGCCGTACAGGCAGGTATTGCCGACGATCGGCGTGTTGCGCGCCTCGAAGCGCGCGCCGCGCGGCGGGCGCACCACCAGGCGGCCGCCGGCCATGCCCTTGCCGATGTAGTCGTTGGCCTCGCCTTCCAGTTCCATCTGCAAACCGCCGGCGTTGAACGCGCCGAAACTCTGCCCGGCGGTGCCGCGGAAGTGCAGGTTCAGCGGCGCGTCGTTCATGCCGGCGTTGCCGTGCGCGCGGGCGATCGCACCGGACAGGCGCGCGCCGATGCTACGGTCGGTGTTGTGGATCAGGAAGCGGTGGTCGCCGCCGGACTTGCTGCGGATCGGTTCGGCCAGCAGGCCGTCCAGTTGCGTGGCCAGCGAGTCCGGCGATTCGTACAGCCGCTGCGCCGCGCAGGCGGAGCCGTCGGCCGGCGCGCCGGCCAGCAGCCGCGACAGGTCGATCCTGACGCCTTCGCGCGGGGCCGCGTCGATCTGTTCCAGCAGGTCGGTGCGGCCGACGATCTCGTCCAGCGACTTCGCGCCCAGGTACGACAGCCACTGCCGCACTTCCTCGGACAGCAGGCGGAAGAAGTTCTCCACCCGCTCCGGCAGGCCGTGGAAATGGTCGGCGCGCAGGCGCTCGTCCTGCGTGGCCACGCCGGTGGCGCAGTTGTTGAGGTGGCAGATGCGCAGGTACTTGCAGCCCAGCACGATCATCGGGCCGGTGCCGAAGCCGAAGCTGTCCGCGCCCAGCAGCGCCGCCTTGACCACGTCCAGGCCGGTCTTGAGGCCGCCGTCGGTCTGCAGGATGGCGCGTTCGCGCAACTGGTTGGCGACCAGCGCGTGGTGCGCCTCGGCCACGCCCAGTTCCCACGGCCCGCCGGCGTAGCGGATCGACGAGACCGGCGATGCGCCGGTGCCGCCGTCGTGGCCGGAAATGGTGATCAGGTCCGCGCCGGCCTTGACCACGCCGGCGGCGATCGTGCCGACGCCGGCGTGCGAAACCAGCTTCACTGACACCAGCGCCTGCGGGTTGACCTGCTTGAGGTCGAAGATCAGTTGCGCCAGGTCCTCGATCGAATAGATGTCGTGGTGCGGCGGCGGTGAGATCAGGCCGATGCCGGGCCGCGCGTAGCGCAGCCGCGCGATCAGTTCGTTGACCTTGTGGCCGGGCAGCTGTCCGCCCTCGCCGGGCTTGGCGCCCTGCGCGACCTTGATCTGCAGCACCTCGGCGTTGACCAGGTATTCGGGGGTCACGCCGAAGCGGCCGCTGGCGACTTGCTTGATCTTGCTGCGCTTCTCGGTGCCGTAGCGCGCCGGGTCCTCGCCGCCCTCGCCGGAATTGCTGCGGCCGCCGAGGCGGTTCATGGCGATGGCCAGCGCCTCGTGCGCTTCCGGCGACAGCGCGCCCAGCGAGATCGCGGCGGTGTCGAAGCGGCGCAGCAGGTCCGCGGCGTCGGCCACCTGGTCCAGCGGCGTCGGCGCATCGGCCTGCTTCAGCCGCAGCAGGTCGCGCAGCGCCGACGGCGGGCGCGAATTCACCGTGTCGGCGTACTTCTGCCAGTCGCTCCATTCGCCGGTGCGGGTGGCGCGTTGCAGCGTCGTCACCACGTCCGGGTTGTACATGTGGTACTCGCCGCCGTGGACGTACTTCAGCAGGCCGCCGATTTCCGGCTTCTGCAGGTCGTTCCACGCGCGCCGTTCCAGTTGCCGCGCCTCGGCGTCCAGCCGTTCCAGGCCCGCGCCGCCGATCCGCGACGGGGTGCCGGCGAAGCACAGTTCCACCACATCGCGGTCCAGGCCGACGATCTCGAACAGCTGCGCGCCGCGGTAGCTGGCGACGGTGGCGATGCCCATCTTCGAGATGATCTTCGACAGGCCCTTGTAGACGCCCTTGCGGTAGCTGCGGCCGATCTGGCTCTGCTCGCCCTTCTTCAGCGCCAGGATGCCGCGCCGGCCCAGGTCGAACAGGGTCTGGTAGGCCAGGTACGGATACACCGCGGTCGCGCCGTAGCCCAGCAGGCAGGCCATGTGGTGCGGGTCGCGCGCGGTGCCGGTCTCGATGATCAGGTTGACGTCGCAGCGCAGCCCGACCCTGCACAGGTGGTGGTGGACCGCGCCGGTGGCGAGCAGGGCGTGGACCATCGGCCGCCCACGCTGCGGGTAGCGGTCGGACAGCAGCAGCATCACCACGCCCTCGCGCGCGGCATGCTCGGCTTCGCCGCAGATGCGCTCGATGCCGGCCTTCAGCCCTTCGTCGGCCGAATACGACAGGTCGATCAGGCGGTTGCGCTGCTCGTACTGCGGCATCTTCAGCAACTGCCGCAGCTTGCGCTGGCTCAGCACCGGCGAATTGAGGATGACGTGGTTGACCGTCTCCGGACCGGCGTGGAAGACGTTGGTCTCCTTGCCCAGTTGCGTGGTCAGCGACATCACGCAGTCTTCGCGCAGCGGGTCGATCGGCGGATTGGTGACCTGGGCGAAGGCTTGGCGGAAGTAGTCGTACAGCGGCCGCGTCTGCCGGCTCAGCACCGCCATCGGGGTGTCGTCGCCCATCGAGCCGGTGGCTTCCTGCTCGATCTCGGCCAGCGGCCGCAGCACCTGCTCGACTTCCTCGATGCTGAGCTGGAACAGCTTGTGGTAGCTGCGCAGGGTCTTCTCGTCGAACGGTTCCTCGACCAGCGACGGGTCGATCAATTCGGTCTGCAGGTAGGTCACACCCTTGTGCAGCCATTGCTTGTACGGCGCGCGGCCGCGGTTGATGCGGTCGATGGCTTCCGAATCCAGCAGGTCGCCGCGCTTGAGGTCGATCGCCATCATCTCGCCGGGCCCCAGTTTGCCCTTGCGCGCGACGCGCTCGGCCGGCACCTCCCACACGCCGGCCTCGCTGGCGACGATGAAGTGGCGGTCGGAGGTCAGCAGCCAGCGCGACGGGCGCAGGCCGTTGCGGTCGAGCATGCACGTGGTGTAGCGCGCGTCCATCGACACGATCCCGGCCGGGCCGTCCCACGGTTCGGTGTTGAGGCCGTAGAACTCGTAGAACGCGGCCAGGTCGGCGTCCTTGAATTCCAGCGACTGCGTCGCCGGCGGCACCAGGATGCGCAGCGCCTGGATCAGGTCCATGCCGCCGGCGGTCAGCAGCTCCAGCATCGCGTCGAGCGATTGCGAGTCCGAACCGTGCATCGGGATGATCGGATCGAACTCGGTCAGGTCGAAGCGCGGCGTCTTCCACACCTTGCTGCGCGCCTGCGCCCAGCGGCGGTTGCCTTCGATGGTGTTGATCTCGCCGTTGTGCGCCAGCAGCCGGAACGGATGCGCCAGCGGCCAGCGCGGCAGCGTGTTGGTGGAGAAACGCTGGTGGAAGACGATCGCGCTGCTGGCCAGGTCGCCGCGCTGCAGGTCCAGATAGAACGCGCCCAGCTTGTCCGGCAGCACCATGCCCTTGTAGCCGATGGCGTGCGCCGACAGCGTGACCACGTAGAAGTCGGCGTCGTTCCCATTGAAGCGAGCGCGCACTTGCTGCTCGGCGCGGCGGCGGGCCAGGAACAGCGCCAGCGCGAAAGCGCCGTCGTCCTGGCCGGCGCCGGCGTCGACGAACACCTGCTCGATGCGCGGCAGGGTGTCCTTGGCCAGTTGCCCGCACACGGATTCGTCCAGCGGCGGCGCGCGCCAGCCGCGCGCGATGGCGCCGGCGCGCTGCAGTTCGGTTTCCAGGACGGCGCGGCACTGCGCGGCCTGCGCCTCGTCGCGCGGCAGGAACACCAGGCCGGCGGCGTAGCGCTCGCCGACGGCGATGCCGGCTTCGCGCGCCAGCGCGCGCAGGAACGCATCGGGCTTGCGGATAAGCAGCCCGCAACCGTCGCCGGTCAGGCCGTCGGCGGCGACGCCGCCGCGGTGGGTCATGCGCGAGAGCGCGGCGATCGCGGTATCGACCAGCGCGCGCGACGGCTGGTCGTCCAGCTGCGCGATCATGCCGAAACCGCAGGCGTCGCGTTCGTCGTTCGGGTCGTAGAGCCCCGGCTGGCTGGAGAGCGGGCGATGGCTGGCCATGAGGGAAGGATCTCGATTCGCGGGGACGGCAATGCCGCGCCCGCTTTGGTTTTCGCGGCGCGGAAATGGACGGGAGAACACGAATAGACCACAGATGCTGCATAGCCGCAAGACGACGGCCGCACTGCGGCGAAGGTTGCAAAAGCAACCGCTTTTCGCTGTACCGAAGGAGAGAAAATCCCCGCGTGCGGGGCGGCGGGCTTCAGCCGCAGCGCACCGATACGCCGACGCCGTTTTCGTCCACCTCGATGTCCAACCGCGCGGCGTCGAATTCCAGCGTGATCGGCTGGCCGGGCTTGAGGATGCGCACGCGGGTCGCGCCGGCGTCCTTGCGCGCCTGCTCCGCGTCGGCGTCCGCGACCGGCTTGCCGACCGTCCATTGCGCCTGCAGCGGATCGCAACTGGCGGCATCGGCCGGCGCGGCTTCGGCGGCGGCCGGTTGCGCGGCCTCGGCGGCGCGCTGTTCGGACTGCGCCAGCGCCTGTTCCTGTTCGTCCGGCGCCGGCGTGTCGCACGCGGCCAGGACAAGGGCGGAAACGACGGCAACGGCAGGCCACAGCGGTCGGATCATCGGGACGCTCCAAGAGTTTCGGTGGAAGGAGTGGCCGAACATCCGTGAACGCGCCGTCGACCCAGAGTAAACCACACCCGGCCGATCCGGCGCCATGCTCGCTTCGCGATGCCGCATGGCCGGGAAAGCCGCGATGAAGCGGGTCCGGCCGGAGAGGAATGGAACTTCGCCGCGTCTCGCGGCCGCAGACTCTCAACCCAGCGCGGTGTCGAGCAGCATCATCATCACGAAGCCGATCAGCAGGCCGGTAGTGGCGAACTTCTCGTGGCCCTTGCGGTGCGATTCGGGGATGATCTCGTGGCTGATGACGAACAGCATCGCGCCGGCGGCGAAGCCCAGGCCCCACGGCAGCATCGTCGCCGAGTGGCTGGCGACGCCGGCGCCGAGCACCGCGCCGACCGGCTCCACCAGGCCCGAGGCCATGCCGATGCCGACCGCCAGCCAGCGGTTGTAGTTGGCGGCCAGCAGCGCGACCGCGATCACCAGGCCTTCGGGGATGTCCTGGATCGAGATGCCGGTGGCCAGCGCCCACGCGCGCACCGGGTCGTTGCCGGCGTAGCCGACGCCGATCGCCAGCCCTTCCGGCAGGTTGTGCAGGATGATGGCGAACACGAACAGCCAAGTGCGGCGCAACTTGCCGGCGTCCTGCCCCTCGCGGCCCTTGATGAAGTGCTCGTGCGGCAGCACCCGGTCGATCAGCATCAGCGTGCCCGCGCCCAGCAGCAGCGCCGCGCCGATCACCCCGCCGGCGGCCCAGTTGCCGCCGCCGAACAGGCCGGCGGCCTTGACCGCGTCCAGTCCGGGAATGACCAGCGAGAAGCACGACGCCGCCAGCATCACCCCGGCGCCGAAGCCGAGCAGGGTGTCCTGCACGCGGTCGGAAAGCCGCTGCGAGAACAGCACCGGCACCGTGCCCAGCGCGGTCGCCAGCGCGGCGACGCTGCCGCCGATCAGCGCGTTCCAGGTCACCGCGCTGCCGCGGGCGAACGCGACCATCTGCGCGACCGCCAGCGCAATGCCGCCGGCCAGGAAGGCGTAGCCCAGCCAGCGCCGCAGCGGGACGGCGCGGTTGTGGTCGTCGCTGGGCTGCGAGTTCATGGGATCAGGCCTTCGCCGCGGCGTAGCGCTTCGCCACCTCGGTCCAATTGACCACGTTGTAGAACGCGGCGATGTATTCCGGGCGGCGGTTCTGGTACTTCAGGTAATAGGCGTGTTCCCACACGTCCAGCCCCAGGATCGGCGTGTTGCCCGAGCCGACGCCCTGCATCAGCGGGCTGTCCTGGTTGGCGCTGCTTTCGACCAGCAGCTTGCCCGACTTGTCGCTGGACAGCCACGCCCAGCCGCTGCCGAAGCGGGTCAGCGCGGCCTTGGTGAAGGCTTCCTTGAACGCGTCGAAGCCGCCCAGATTGCGGTCGATGGCCGCGGCCAGCTCGCCCGACGGCGCACCGCCGCCGCCGTTGCCGGCCGGCGCCATCACCGTCCAGAACAGGCTGTGGTTGGCGTGGCCGCCGGCGTTGTTGCGCACCGGGCCGCGGAGGTTTTCCGGCAGCGCATTCAGGTCGGCGATCAGTTCCTCGGCCGGCTTGCCGTCGAACGGCGTGTCCTTGACCGCGGCGATCAGGTTGTTGATGTAGGTCTGGTGGTGCTTGGTGTGGTGGATTTCCATCGTCTGCGCGTCGATGTGCGGTTCGAGCGCGTCGTAGGCGTAGGGCAGGGCGGGCAGGGTGTAGGACATGACGTGGTCTCCTCGCGGTTGAGACGCACAGTCTAACCCCGGCCGCGGTAAACGGCGGTGATGGATCGCGGCTTGCCGGCAACGCAGCATTCCGGGTCCACGACGTTCCGGCAGGAGCCGGAGCGGTGCGTGCCGCGGCGACGGATCCGCGGCTCAGCCCGCCTGCACCACCCGCAGCGGATCGTTCCATTTCGCCAGCAGTTCCGCTTCGCGCGCTTTGGCCTTCTCCAGGTGCGCGGCCTTGACGTGGCCGTAGCCGCGGATGTGGTCCGGCACGCCGGCGATTTCGACGGCCAGCGGTAGGTTGCCGGCGTCGAGCCGGGCCAGCAATTCGCCGAGGGTCTTTTCGTAGTCGGCGATCAGCTGTCGTTCGTGCCTGCGTTCTTCGGTATGGCCGAAGGGATCGAACACGCCGCCGCGCAGGAACTTCAGCCGCGCCAGCAATCCGAACGCGGTCAGCATCCACGGGCCGTACTCGCGCTTGAGCAGGCGGCCGTGCGCGTCCTTCTTCGCCAGCAGCGGCGGGGCCAGGTGGAAGCGCAGCTTGTAGTCGCCTTCGAACTGCTGCGTGACCTGCCGGCGGAAATCGCTGCGGGCGAACAGCCGCGCCACTTCGTATTCGTCCTTGTACGCCATCAGCTTGAAGAAGTTGCGCGCCACCGCTTCGGTCAGCGCGGTCGAACCGGGTGCGCGCGCCTGCTCGGCGGCGCGCACGCGCGCGACCAGGTCGGCGTAGCGTTTCGCGTAGGCCGCATTCTGGTAGTCGGTCAGGAAGGCGATCCGGCGCGCGATCAGTTCGTCCAGCGAGCGCGACAGGCGCGCGTCGTCCAGCGGTCCGAAGGCGACGTCGCCGCCGGCGTCGGGCAGGCCACGCAGTTCCGGTTCGTCGACCGGGTCGCGCGGCGCGGCATTCGCGCCCCACTCGCTGCCTTCCCATTGCTTCGGCGGCAGCGCCTGCAGGTGCTGCGGCGTGCGCTCGCTTCCGGTCGGCGCATTGCGGACCACGCCGGCGGCGTCCATCACCGCCTGCGGATCGACCGCCATCCGCCGGCCCCAGGCGAAGGCGGTCTTGTTCATGTCCACCGCCGCGCCGTTGAGTTCGATCGCGCGCATCAGCGCGTCGAACGACACCGGCACCCAGCCGTGCTGCCAGGCATGGCCGAGCATGAACAGGTTGGTCGCGATGGCGTCGCCCAGCAGCGCGGTCGCCAGTTGGGTGGCGTCCAGCAGCACCGGGTCGCGGCCGCCCAGCGCGAGCTTCACGCCGGTGACGATGTCCGCGGCCGGGAACTGCATGTCCGGGTGGGTGGTGAAGGTGCCGGGCATCGCCTCGTAGGTGTTCAGCACCACGTTGCTGCGTTCGCCGCGCACCTTCGACAGCGCCCAGTAGTCGTTGACCACGACCATGTCGCAGCCCAGCACCAGGTCGGCCTCGCCGGCGGCGATGCGCACCGCATGGATGTCCTCCGGCCTTTTCGCCAGGCGCACGTGCGTGGTCACCGCGCCGCCCTTCTGTGCCAATCCGGTCTGGTCGAGCACGGTCGCGCCCTTGCCTTCCAGGTGCCCGGCCATGCCCAGCAGCGCGCCGATGGTGACCACGCCGGTGCCGCCGACGCCGGTGATCAGGATGTTCCAGGGTTGCGACAGGTCGCTCTGGAACTTCGGCGCGGGCAGGTCGTCGGGCAGCGCGCTCGCCTTCGACTTCGCACCCTTGCGCAGCGCGCCGCCTTCGACGGTGACGAAGCTGGGGCAGAAGCCCTCGACGCAACTGAAGTCCTTGTTGCAGTTGCTCTGGTCGATCCGGCGCTTGCGGCCGAATTCGGTTTCCTTCGGCAGCACCGACACGCAGAACGACTTGACCCCACAGTCGCCGCAGCCTTCGCAGACCAGCGAGTTGACGAGCACGCGTTTCAGCGGATCCGGCAGCTTGCCGCGCTTGCGGCGGCGGCGCTTCTCGGTGGCGCAGACCTGATCGTAGATCAGGATGCTGACGCCCTTCGTCTCGCGTAATTGCTTCTGCACCTCGTCCAGTTGCCGGCGGTCGAAGAATTCCACGCCATCGGGGAAGATGGAGGGATCGCTCCACTTGCCGATCTCGTCGCTGACCACGACGATCCTGTCGATGCCCTCGCTGCGCATCTGCCGGGCGATGTCCGGCACCGACAGCGGGCCGTCCACCGGCTGGCCGCCGGTCATCGCCACCGCGTCGTTGTACAGGATCTTGTAGGTGATGTTGACGCCGGCGGCGACCGACTGCCGGATCGCCAGCGAGCCGCTGTGGAAATAGGTGCCGTCGCCGAGGTTCTGAAACACGTGCGGCGTCTCGGTGAACGGCGCCTGCCCGGCCCAGGTCACGCCTTCGCCGCCCATGTGGGTGAAGGTGTCGGTGCGGCGGTCCATCCACGTAACCATGTAATGGCAGCCGATGCCGCCCATCGCACGCGAGCCTTCCGGCACGTTGGTCGAGGTGTTGTGCGGGCAGCCGGAGCAGTAATGCGGCACGCGCGGGAAGTTCGCGCGCGGCAGGGCCATCTCCGCTTCCTTTGCTTCCATCCAGCGCAGGCGCTGTTCGATGGATTCGGTGTTGAAGAAACGCTGGATGCGCCGACCGATCACCGCGGCGATCGTCGCCGGCGTGAGTTCGCCGGTGCTCGGCAGGATCCATTCGCCGGTTTCGTCGTACTTGCCGACGATGCTCGGCCGTGCGCCCCAACTGTCCGGCCAGTTGTAGAAGTGGCTCTTGATCTGGCGCTCGATGAAGGATTTCTTCTCTTCGACGACGATGATGTCTTCCAGCCCGCGCCCGAAGGCACCCAGGCCGTGGTATTCCAGCGGCCAGGTCATGCCGAGCTTGTAGATGCGGATGCCGATGTCGGCGCAGGTCCCTTCGTCGAGGCCGAGGTATTCGAGCGCCTGCAGCACGTCCAGATACGACTTGCCGGTGGTGATGATGCCCAGCCGCGCGCGCGGCGAATCCATCACGACGCGGTCGATCTTGTTGGCGCGCGCGAACGCCCGCACCGCCTGCATGGCGTAGCGGTGCAGGCGGTATTCCTGCTCCAGTGGCGGATCCGGCCAGCGGATGCCGAGGCCGCCGGCGGGCATCTCGAAGTCCTCGGGGATCACGATCCGCCGCGTGATCGGCGAAACCACGTCGACCGACGCGGAAGACTCGACGGTTTCGGCGATCGTCTTGAAGCCGATCCAGCGCCCGGTGTAGCGGCTCATCGCCCAGCCGACCAGCCCCAGGTCCAGGATGTCCTGCACGCCGGCCGGGTTCAGCACCGGCATCATCGCGCTGACGAATTCGTCCTCCGATCCGTGCGGCAGGGTCGAACTGCGGCAGGCGTGGTCGTCGGCGGCCAGCGCCAGCACGCCGCCGTGCTTCCAGACGCCGGCGGCGTTGGCGTGCTTGAACACGTCGCCGCTGCGGTCCACGCCCGGCCCCTTGCCGTACCACATGCCGAACACGCCATCGACCTTCGCGCCCGGGAACAGGTTGGTCTGCTGTGTGCCCCAGACCATCGTCGCGCCCAGGTCCTCGTTGAGGCCAGGCTGGAAGCGCACGTTGGCCGCTTCCAGGTGCTTCCGCGCGCGCCAAAGTTCCAGGTCGAAGCCGCCCAGCGGCGAACCGCGGTAGCCGCTGACGAAGCCGGCGGTGTCCAGCCCGGCGGCCTGGTCGCGCAGCCGCTGCATCAGCGGCAGCCGCACCAGCGCCTGCACGCCGCTCAGGTAGATGCGGCCGTCGGTGCGGGTGTACTTGTGCTCCAGCCCATAGTCCTTGTCCACGATGCCGTCGCGATCCAGCGCGGCCCCTTGCAGATCGTTGGCGGAAGACGGCGAAGTCAGTTCGGCGGTGCTGGTCATGGCTGGCCCAAGCGGCTGGCGCGATGCGGCGGAATCGATGGTCGCGATTGTAACCGCCCGTTCCCCGTGGGCCGGGCCGGGTAGAATCCGCCGCTTTGTCCCCCGCGAAAACCCACGATGGCCTTCGACGCTTTCGCCCTGATCCTGGCCATGCTCGGCATCGGCATGCTGTTCGCGCGCCTGCGCGCGCTGCCGCCGACCTCGGCCGAAGTCCTCAACCTGGTCGTGCTGTACGTGTGCCTGCCGGCGGCAGTGTTGATCTACGTGCCGCGCCTGCGTCTGGACGTTTCGCTGGCCGCGGTGGTCGCCACGCCGTGGCTACTGGCCGCGGCGACGATTGGATTGGTGGCGGCGTGCACGCGGTTGTTCGGCTTCCGCCGCGACGAACACGCCGTGCTGCTGATGTGCGTGGCGCTGGGCAACACTAGCTTCATCGGCTTCCCGATGGTGCGCGCGCTGCTGGGCGAGCACGCGCTGCCTTACGCGGTGGTGTACGACCAGTTGGGCACCTTCGTGCTGCTGTCCACCTACGGCCTGTACGTGGTGGCGAAGTACGGCGGCGACGCGCCGCCGACGATGAAGCAGGTCGTGCTGCGCATGCTCAGGTTCCCGCCGCTGTGGGCGCTGCTGTTCGGCCTGACCCTGATGCCGGAACAGCCGCCAGTGTGGATCGCGTCGATGCTGCAACGCCTGTCCGACGCGCTGCTGCCGCTGGTGATGCTGGCGGTGGGCCTGTCGATCCAGTTGCGTCTGCCGCTGGACGAGGCGAAGCCGCTGGCGCTCGGCCTGCTGCTGAAACTGGCGGTGATGCCGGCGCTCGCGCTGGCCCTGTCGCTGGCGTTCGGCATGCACGGCGTGATGTTGCAGGCCAACGTCCTGGAAACGGCGATGCCGACCATGATCACCGCCGCCGCGCTGGCGATGTCGCACAACCTGGCTCCACGCCTGGCCGCGGCGCTGGTCGGCTACGGCATCCTGCTGTCGCTGGCCACCTTGCCGGCGTGGATGTGGCTGTTGCGCGCGATCTTAAACTGAAACCAGGGGCGCATCACAAATCCAGTTGCCCTACTTCATGTAGGAATTTCCCTACAAAGTTTTGCGGTATTTTCCGATGCTCTTTTCTATGTAAGTCTGGCCACAATTCCTGTACCGATCGGGATTTGTTCTTGGGTGGGATCATCGCCGGGGATGGCCGCTCTCCTTCGTGTTTGAGTACCCGATTCCAGAGTTCACGAAAGAAAAGCCACAATAATTGGGGGATGTAAATGAGCTTCTTCATGTACGAAGCGCGACTAGTTCGGCTTTTCTCCGTCATTATGTTGAGTTCCGTCTGCGTGCTGATACCGTCTCGAGTACGCGCCATGGTGAACGCTGCGCCTGGTGGCAATTGCCCCGAAGGTCACCACTGGACCGAAGGCCCATCGGGCGGCGGGTGTTCGCCCAACGATCCCACGACGGTCACCGGGGGAGGTGGAGGATGGTCCGGCCCCGGTCCGTCGTTTCCCAATTTCGACAACTACCCAAGGAGTCCGTCGATCCCCCCGTCTGGAAGTGGCGGCCGTCCGGTAATCCGTAATCCCGGGGGAGCAACCGCTGGCGTGAATGCCGCTGCGGACAAGGATTGCGGCGGCATCGGAAACCCCATCCTTCCGTCCACCGGCAACAAGATCGAACCAGAGACGGATTTCGTCACTTCCGGTGAGATGGCGCTGTTCCTGTCGCGCACCTATAACCATTACTGGGAGGGCGCGGGTCTGTTCGGCAAGCACTGGGTGAGCAATTTCGATTATCAACTAGCGTTCGGCAACATCACGCCGGTCAGCAGTTGTTACCCGAAGCCGGGTGGGCTGGCGAACTGCGGCATAGGCGGCAACACCGTGATCAATGCCGTGCGGCCGGACGGCCGGACCATCAAGTTCGTGAAGAATACTTCCGATGGCGTCTTCTATGAGGAGAAGGCCGAGCCAATCGCCAGGATCGTGATCCAGTCGGATGGCAAGCTTATTCATTACACCGAAGATCGCGCGGTCGAAACCTACCTTCCCAGCGGACACGTTTCCAAGGTCCTGAACGAACAAGGCATCGGCTGGACCTGGACCTACGACGGTACCTATCCCACCCGCGTCACCCACACCTCCGGCCGCTACGTCCAGTTCACCTGGAGCAACGGCCAGTTGACCGCGGTGCGCGATCCGGCGGGCAACCAGTACGGTTTCGCCTACGACGCCAATAAGTTCGGTACCGGCCTGCACCGCCTGTCCGCCAGTTCGCAGCCGGCCACGCCGGCCACGACCATCACCTATCACTACGAACTGTCCACCGATGCCACCGCCCTGACCGGCAAGTCGATCAACGGCGCCCGCTATTCCACCTTCACCTACGACAGCAGCAAGCGCGCCACCAGCAGCGAGCACAATGGCCTGAGCAAGTACACCCTGGCCTACACGGCGGGGAGCAACGGCCTGCTGACGGTGGTGGAAACCAACCCGCTGGGCAAGAAAACTACCTACACCTACCAGGACGGCAAATCCACGGCCGTCGTCGGCGCCGCCAGCGCGCATTGTCTCGACACCCAGGCCCTGACCGAATACGACGGCAACGGCTATCCGGTCATGCAATCGGATAACAACCACAACGAGACCGATTTCGAGTACAACGCGAAAGGGCAACTTCTCAGGAAGAAGGAGGGCGTGGACGCCAACGGCGTGGCCAAGCGGACCACCGAATACACCTGGGACCCGACCCGCAACCGCCAGACCCGCGTCGTCGTGGTTGGCGTCTCCCAGACCGATTACACCTATACCGCAGACAACCGGATCGCCAGCATTGCGGTCAAGAACCTGCTGGCGCCGTCCCCGGCCACCAGCCTCAACCAAGTCAGGACCACCACCTATGCCTACACCAAGCACGCCAACGGCATGCTGGCCACGGTCACTGTGGACGGGCCACTGTCGGGCGCCGGCGATGCGGTCACCACTAGTTACGACAACCAGGGCAACTTGGTGTCGGTGAAGAACAGCCTGAATCACGCGACCACCTACAGCAACTTCAACGGCTTGGGCCAGCCGGGGCGGATGACCGGCGCCAACGGCGAGATCGTCGATTACACCTACGACGCCCGCGGCCGCCTGACTCGGGTGCGCACTTATCCGGACGGCAGCACGGCGGCGGATACCACCTACGTCTACGACACTGATGGTCGGATCAAGACCGTCACTACACCTGACGGGCAGGTCAAGACGTACCAATACGGCAGCGCCAACCGCGACTGGCTGACCGGGATCGAGGAGCCGGAAGCGCCCACTGGATCAAGCAGTAACGTGAAGCAAGGCATCGTCCATACGCTGGATGCAGCCGGCAACATCACCCAGACCCTGGTTCAAAGAGGCGAATACATTCCCGCAAGCCAGCTCAATACCGTCCAGCAAGCTGTGGTCGCGCAAGTGGGCATACAGGCGTCCGGTCCGGATGTCCAGCCGCAGGCGATCAATTGCCCGGATCCCCAGGAGCCATGTGGGCAGCCCATTCCGGCGCATTGGGAATACACCCCCTATCGTCGCGCCTACACCGATTACGACGAACTGAGCCGTCCGCGCGCCAGCCGCGGCAGCAATGGCCAGAACCTCACCTACACCTACGACCTGAACGGCAACGCCACGACCCTCAAGGACGTGTTGAACCAGACCACCACGCTGACCTACGACGCCTTGGACCGAGTAGTCCAGTCCAAGGATCCCACGGGCAAGACGACCAAGTTCGAATACGACGCCGCCGACCAATTGACCAAGGTCACCGATCCGCGCGGCAAGGCCACCAGCTACGTCTACGACGGTTTCGGCCAGTTGTGGAAGCAGGTCAGCCCGGACACCGGCACGACCACCTATGCCTACAACGCCTACGGCCAGTTGACCCAGATGACCCGCAACGACGGCAGCGTCACCACTTATGCCTACGACACGTTGGGTCGACTGACTGGAATCACGGCCGGCGGCAAGACGTTGACCTATGGTTACGACACCTGCACCAACGGAAAGGGGCGGTTGTGTACTGCACAGGACGGGAACGGCGGTTCGCGAACGGTCGCCTACACCCAGGACGGTCGCCTCTCCATCCGCAGCGACAAGACCATGATCGGCGGGGTCCTGGTTGAAGATCGTACTTACTACTACTACGACACGGTCGGCCGCCTGAATGCCATCACCTATCCCAATGGCATGGCGGTCGGCTACGGCTACGCCTACGGCAAGATGACGACGATGACGGTGAACATCGGCGGGACGGTCAGCAACGTGGTGATGGGCACGGCGTACAAGCCGTTTGGTCCAGCAACATCGTGGACCTACGGCAACGGTTTGGCCCGCGGCTACGGCTACGACCTGGACGGCCGGCTCACCTCGGCCACGGCCCAGAACGGCAGCACCTATCTGCAGAAGCTGAACTATGCCTACGACAGCACGGATCGGATCATCAAGATCACCAATGGGGTGGTCAGCGGCGCGACACAGGATTACGCCTACGATGCGCTGTCGCGGCTCAGTCGATTCAGCAGTGGGTACAACGACATCTGGACCTACACGCTGGATGCCAACGGCAACCGTACCCAGGCCGTGTTGAGTGGCCAGTCCAGCCGTACCGACAGCTATGCGGTGGAGGCCGGCAGCAACCGCCTGAGCGGCATCAGTGGTGGGCAGAGCATCAGCTTCGGCTATAACGCCAACGGCAACACGACCATCGCTGGCGGCAACAGCTACACCTACGACGGCTTGAACCGGATGGCGTCGGTACTGCGTGGCGGGACGACCAGCACCTACGCTTACAACGCCTTCAACGAGCGGGTGTGGAAGTCGGCCGGGCACGGCAGCTACCGCTACGTCTACGGTCCGGGCAGCGTGTTGCTGGGCGAGCGCCGGGAGGGCGACGGGCAATGGACCAACTACCTGTGGTTCAACGGGGAGTTGGTGGGATTGGTGCGCAGCAATCAGTTGTACTACGTGCACACCGACCATCTGGGGCGCCCGGAAGTGGTGACCAACACCAGCAAGGCCACGGTATGGCGGACGAACAACTACCCGTTCAACCGGTCGGTGCAGCAGGATGGCATCGGGGGGCTGAACATCGGGTTCCCGGGGCAGTACTACGACCAGGAATCGGAGCTGTGGTACAACGTGAACCGCTATTACGATAGCAACACGGGACGGTATATCCAGAGTGATCCGATTGGGTTGGCAGGGGGCGTCAATACGTATGCCTATGTTGGCGGGAATCCGATTATGCGGATCGATCCGTGGGGGTTGCAGGAAAGAACCAATACCTGGATGGACAATCAATTGGCTGGGAATCCCAACGATAGATCACTAAGTAACGCAATGATGTGGGACACGCTCAGTACCTGGGCGAACAGTATCGAGAAGGTGTTCGTGCAGATGCCAATGTGCACGCTTGAATGTGGTGCCGACGCGACAGTTGGGGTTACGCCAAGTACGTTTATTCAAAATCGTGTTCAGGGCGTTGCTTTGGGTGCGGCCGATAAGGGAGCGAAGAAGGTCATTGGTGACGTAACCCAAGCGTGCATGTCCAAGACGGCAGAGAAAGTTGGGGCAAAGCTAGCTGCGAAGGTGACGCCTGGCGTCAATGCAGCGGACGCTGCGCTGACTATCTACGACTTCGGCACATGCACGTTGAAATGTGGTCGAGGGCTGTGACGTATGCGCGTTTTAGCAATCATCTTGTCGTCCGCACTGGTTATGGGGTGTATCTACTTGGCAGCATTGCTGAAGCATGCGAAGGCCCATAATTTGGCAATACTGTCGCCGGAGAACCTTCTTGGCACTCTCCCTTTATTTGCTGTTGTTGTCGGCATCGCGGTTCTCGTCGTGATTGGATTGATGGCTGAGTCGCGCTCAGACGAGAAATCGGAATCTGACAAGGCAAGCAGGGCTGTTAATCGCGACTGAGCTCGCAAGGCAATGAAAAGCCCCGCCTTCCCCAGGCGGGGCTTCTTCTTTAGCCGCTGCTGTTGCCGTTGTTGTTGCCGTCAGAACCCGCGCATGCTGATGGCGTGGCGGTAGTCGTGATCCCACCCCATGCGTCGCGAAGCTTGCGCGGCGCTGGCCATCCATTGGCTGATGCCGTCGCTGCCATGTTGTTGCAGCCACGCCGCACCCTCGCGCTGCGCATCGTCGAACGCGCGGTGTTCGCGTTGTTCGACGCTGCGGCCATCGAGGCTCAACGTCAGCCGCCAACCGACCACCGGCGCGGGGATCGGCGGCAACGGCGCATGGCCGGCCTGTTCCCACACCGCTTCCGCCTGCCGCCTCGCCGCGTCGGCCGGCCCGCGGATCGGGTCGATGGCGTAGCCGGCGCTCATCGCGCCACGTCGATCAGTTCGATGTCCTTGCGCAGCAGCTCGTTGACCAGGGCGGACAGCTCGACGCCCTTGGCGTCGGCCAGCGCAGCCAGGCGCTCCTGCAGCGGATCGTCCAGGTACAGCGGCAGGCGCAGGCGGGCGCCTTGGCGGAAGAACTTGCCGCGCTGAGCCTTGGAGAAGTCGATCTCGGCAGGCATCTCGTCGTCGTGTCGGGTATTGGCGTTCATGGGTCGATGCGCCTCAGCGCGGTAGGTGTTCGTACTGCTGGCGTTCGCGGCCGGTGGCGGGCCGGGCGGAGATGATGCGCACGCGGGCGCCGTCCGGGCCGGTCGCGTGCCAGGTGTAGGCCACGGCCAGCAGCGTACCCTGCGCGCTGCGGCCGAGGGTGAACCGGGGGTCAGTCGGCCTGCGGCCGCCTGAACATAACGCTGCGTTACGCAAACCGCCGGTCTGTCACGGCGCTTGCGAGGCTGCGATGGGCCGTGACGTGCGCGCAGGCAAGCGCCGCGCCAGCCCGTCGCTTCGCGTAACAAGCGTTCATGTCTTGCGCCCCCGGAAGAGCCAGATCGACCAACGGTGGGTGTGGGCGCGTGTGCTGCGCACACCCGCCCACGTCGTACGGGTGCGCGCCGCTGCGCGTCGCGCTGCTCCGGCCAGGCTCGCCGGTTGCGCGTGGACCTGGCTCGCCGCTTCGGCCACACCCCGGCCACGCGCTTCGTGCGCGTGCTGCGCACGCCCACACGGCCGCGTGCGCGCTTCGCGCCCACGTCCGCGCCTACACGCACGCCGGCGCGTCGGCTTAACCGCTGCGCGGTTCAAGCCGAACGCGGATCGTGGTGCGGCGGTTCCGGGGCAAAGAGCGGAAACCCGCGGCTAAGGAAAAAGCGCTTGACGGCGGAGCGCTGGCGGGCGAAAAAGCGCATCAAGGGAAAATCGCCTGGCCTGGAACCCGCCTCAATGCTCGCAGCGCCGCTAACCCGTTGTCGCATCAAGAGAAGTCATCGCCGGTTACGACGGGCCGCGTCAGGGCGAACTGTTTATGCCTATGTTCGTGGAAACCCGATAACGCTGATTGATCCGCTTGGCCTAGCAGATCGCTACGTCTTTAATGGAACGCGGCTTGTTGGTTACAACAGGTATGCGCCGCCGGCATTCGATTCCGCGCTTCAAGGCTCTGGGTTGCCTCAATGGGTTCCCGAAATCAATGTGCCAGCGGTGTCAGGGCCTTGGGGGAAAGGCAAGCTGCCTGAAGGAAAATACGGTGGAAGGAACCTTCGGAATCGTTCTGGCAACAAAGCAATGACATGCCCGGATGGCAAGGGCTGGAGTTTGGATTTGGACAACAAGGGCGGGAGAACGGAATTGCGAATCCACCCTGATGGCAATGTGCCTGGGACAGAAGGCTGCGTGGGTGTCATTTGCGGTTACCACAGTCAAGTTTATGACTCACTGATGGATGGCCTGCTAAGAAATGGCGGCGAGATTGAACTGGAAGTGGATTACGGGCCATGAGGAGCGTAGTCATGAAATCTCTTTGGTCGATGGCGCTCATCTTGCTGGCGGCACCTTGTACCGCCAGCAATCGAGACCACAAGGCGGACCTGATAATTATTGGCGCTCGATTTGTTGAAGTTCATTCACGTACCACACACAAGGCCGGGGACGCTGACGAGCAATTTATAGAAGATGTTATTACTCCATCAGTCCATGCCGTGGTGGATGAAAGCGGATCGGCAATGACGGATGCTCAGCGTGATGCGGTCATTGTTTTTCTTTTGGCGTCTGAAAATTCTGCCAGCGAAGAAGTTAGCGAGATCGCCGCGACGCTCTACAAGTCGCAAAGAGTTAAGTTATGCGCCTCGATCGCCAAACTTGCTCCATCGAAACGCGTGATCGTCCTTGATCGCGTCAAGAGCGGTCTAGCTGCTACGGGCAAATCAACTTCGCATGCTATTTGCCCATGAACTTTATTTGCCCCAGACCATCAGAAGCCCCGTTCAGGCGGGGCTTCTTCTTTAGGAACCGTAGGGCGGGTCTTCGACCCGCCGCTTCACAAACGCACCCACTGGGCAGACAGCGGCTGCGAAAACGAGGACGCATGCATTCAATGGCGATCGGCTATGCCAACGGCAGGATGACGGTGAACATCGGCGGGACGGTCAGCAACGTGGTGACGGGCACGACCTACCAGCCGTTTGGCCCAGCAGAATACTGGACCTATGGCAACGGCTTGGCCCGCAGCTACGGCTACGACCTGGACGGCCGCTCGACCGCCATCTACGCCCGCAACGGCAGCACCTATCTGCAGAAGCTGAACTACGCCTACGACAGTACCGACCGCATTACCCAGATCACCAACGGCGTCAACGCCAACCTGACCCAGAGCTATGCCTACGATAGCGTGAGCCGCCTGACCAGGGTGACCTCCATTTCCGGCAACCAGAACTTCCAGTGGGACGCCAACGGCAACAAGACCCGGCACACCTGGACCAACGACGAAGCGCTGACGGTGGACGCCAGCGCCAACCGCGCCACGGCGATGGCCAGCCACGGCTACACCTACGACGGCCGCGGCAACCGGGCCCTGCACAGCACCGGCAGTTCGACGGCGACCTACAGCTACGACGGGTTCAACCGCACCACCGGCATCAGCCGCAACACGGCCACCAGCTACACCGAACCGAACTACGCCACGGTCAGCCTGCCGGCAGGAACCCACAGCTACGGCTACAACGCCTTCAACGAGCGGGTATGGAAGCAGACGGCCACGGCAGGCAGCACGTGCTTCGTCTATGGCCCGGGCAGCGCCCTGTTGGGCGAACGCCGGGAGAGCGACGGGCAGTGGACTAACTACCTGTGGTTCAACGGGGAACTGGTCGGCTTGGTCAAGGGCGCGACGCTGTACTACGTGCACAACGATCATCTGGGCCGGCCAGAGATTGTCACCAACACCAGCAAAGCGGTGGTCTGGCGGGCGAGCAACTACGCTTGGGACCGGGCGGTGACCACGGACAGCATCGGCGGGTTGAACGTGGGGTTCCCGGGGCAGTACTACGACTCCGAGACGGGGCTCTGGTACAACGTGAGCCGGTACTACGACCGTCGGTTGGGGGCGTATACGCAGAGCGATCCGATTGGATTGGGGGGTGGCACCAACACGTATGCTTATGCTCGTGGAAATCCAATTATCTTTACCGACCCACTCGGGCTTGACACGCTAATGTGCTCAAGAGAATTGGGGAGCCCAGATAAGCCGGCAATGAGTCCGTTAGGAAATAACCCACTTCGTCACGATTATCTTGTCGTTGGAGGTGAGGTCTACAGCTTTCAGGCGGGGTCAAACATGGTTGCCAGTCAGGGAAGAATTGATAGCAACGAAAAAAAAGACAATGGGAAATGCACTACTATCTCTAAAGATCCAAAGTTCGATGATGCCGTGAAAAAAGCGGTGAAAAAAAGTCGGCGTACCCAAATACAACGTTGCTGCATATCCACCCTTAACGGCGCCTTACATTTTGGGATTTAGGAATTGTCAGACATGGGCTAGAGAAGTGCTTGATACGGCGGTTGATATCTATCAGAGCGACTCCGGTAAGTAGGAGCAACTTCATGTGGGAGATGATTAGAATATTTCTGTTTGCAAATGCTGTTTGGTTGACTCCGAATCCAGTGGATTTTACGCCTGCTTCGGCTAAAACTTTTTCTGGGACTGAAATATCTGCAATCAACTCCGGGGCTCGGTTGCATGTTGATGTAACAGAGATGATGCCTCGTGAGGCAATGACAAATATCTCAATTGCGAGAGAATGGGTGCAGAAGAATATTCCAGAGGGTTCTGTAGCGGCTGAATTACAGTGTCCGAAGTGCAATGGAGATGTGGAACTAACGTTCAAGGGACATACATCATGGGATAAAAACTCTATGAGTATTAGCCTTGAAGGAAGTGAGGAGATTCCTACAGGGAAAGAATTCACGGAGGTGAGGATTAATTCTATGGTGCCATTGCGACAGGTACGAGTTCAGTGGATTAACTACAGCAAGTAAAGCAATCACAGGGCCAAGGAGCCGTAGGATGGGTCCTTGACCCGCCGCTCTACAAAAACGAGGACACATTGGGGCACCCGCAATTCCTCGGACAGATCAGCTGTCCGGTCCTTGGGCCCGAGCAGCGACATCAGGCCGGCGGGTACCATCGTATGCTTGTGCAGCTTTCATATAAGCTGGATCAAACCTTGGGGAAGGATATGCGCATCAAGAAATGGCTTTTGCCGGTCCTGGCTTGCCTGCTTGCCTTTGCCGCGCATGCGGCGGAGCCGGCCGTTGGCGATGCCGCGCCCATCGCGCTGGGCAAGGACCGCGGCGGCGATGCCGTCGATCTGGCCCGGTACCGTGGCAAGATCGTGGTGGTGAGCTTCTGGGCTTCGTGGTGCGGTCCCTGCCGGCGCGAATTGCCGATGCTCGACGCGCTGCAGAAGCACGTCGGCAACGATTTCCTGCAGATCATCGCGGTCAACGAGGACGAAGACTTGCAGAACTACCGCGGGATACTGCGGCAGATGAAGGACTTCAGCCTGCTGCTGGTGCGCGACACCAGCAAAGCCAACGCCGCGGCCAATTACGGCATCAAGGCCTACCCGAACCTGTGGATCATCGATCCGCAGGGCAATGTGGCCAGCCACCACGTCGGCTACGGCGAGGATTCCTTCGATTCCATCGTCGCGGAAATCCGCCAGGTCATGCTGCGCGAAATCGAGAAACAGAAGGCCACGGGCGCGCCGGTGACTTGAAAAAGCGGGGATGCCTTTCGGGGACCGAGACGCTTTCCAACAACCAAACGGCTGATCACGGATGCTCAAAGCAGGTAGGCGTTTGTGTCGCCCGGCGACTGGGTCGGGCGAAAAGCGGATCTCCCTTTTATCTCCCATTTCCGGAGGGCGAGGCGGCTGCTTAAAACGCCGATCTGGATGGCAGATCGGCCGCCTGCACGGGTCGTCCGCCGGCGCACGCCTGCGTCGGTGTCATCCCATGGCAACGCCGGAACGCGCGGGTGAACGAACTGGGGCTGTCGAATCCGGTTGCCTCGGCGACGTCGCAGAAGGCCAGGTCGCTTTCCGTCACCAGTTTCAGCGCGCGTTGCAGGCGCATGCGCAGGGCGAATTCGATCGGGGTTTCGTCGAAGACGCCGCGGTGGATGCGCGACAGGTGCCTGCACGAGCAGTTGACCCGGCTGGAAAGCGAATGCAGGTTGGCGCGGACGCTCTGGTCGGACACGATCGCATGGCGGATGCGTAGCAGTCGCGTCATCGTCCATCGCTTGCGGTTGCGCGTGCGGCCCGGGCAGCGGGGCAGCAGGTTGCGCAGGGCAAGCTGGGCCCGGTGCAGGTCGCAGACGATATCGCGGACCCGCCACGACAACCCGGATGCGGACGCCTGCGCGGCGCGGGCCCCGTCGAACAAGCGCGTCATGCGTTCGGCCAGGTTCGGCGGGCAGGCGTCCTCGACGGGAAACAGGTCGCGTACGAGGGCCGACCCCGGGCAGGCCCGCAGCCATGCGCTTTCCGGGCCGCACAGGCAAAGCCATGCGTCGTCCGCCGCCGCGACCAGTGTCAGCCGCCGGTCCCAGGTCAGGCACCGGCCGGGTCCTATCTCCCACTCGATGCCGTCGGACATCAGCATCGGTCGTCCCGACGTCGGCGCCAGCACCGTCCACCAGCCTTCGGGGATCTCCACGGTGGCCGCCGATTCGACGCCGCGGATCAGATGCAGCGTCGTTTCCGGCGACGATCGCAGCCGCACGTGGTCGCCATGTCCGCATTCCAGCGCCGGGATGGCGCCATGCGACGAAGGCGCGACGAATCCATCCGACAGGCAGGGTTCGCGGTAGTCCGGCGTATCGCGGTGGGGGGATCGGCGCGGATTCTCTCGTGCATCGGTGCGGTGGAACCGGCAGCCATGCTGGCCATTGCAGCGATCGCCACAACCGGACCGGGATGAAACGCAGGCGAACGGTGGTGAACGGCACGTCCGCGGTGGATAAAGACTCTGACCTCGTTTTGAACTTGACTCTGATTCTTCGATCGATGTATCAGGTAAGTTGCCAGATATATGGCGAATGCAGGAGGTATTTATGGAAATATCGCTCAAAAGAGTTGGCACTGTGGGTGTCGTTTTGCTAACGATTATTAGCGGCAGTTTGCTAGCTGTACCCAAGAACGCCTACTCAATAGATTACTACGATGAGGAAGGTAATCTTGTTGGTCAGGATTCGTATCTATGCGGTCGAGCACACAGTGGAACCGACTGGGGAGTGCGTACAGATAATTTCGTTTACTACGATTTGGGTCCATGCCCAACGGTAAAGCCGCCGCCCTCTGATAATTACCCGCCGCCTTGGCATCCACCGTCCTGATCAATCCGCTTTATTTGAGCTAATACACATAGGCGGATTCGCAACGGCCCGGGAAACTGGGCCGTTGTTGTTTCGTGTCGGATTGTCGGGTCTAACATGGTCAAGGATGATGCGTGCGGCCCAGGAAAAGCTAACCGGCTCCTTTCGGAGCCGGTTGCGATTGCCGCTTCGTTGCCTGTGACTTGCCGGCTACAGTCCATGTTTCCGGATACGATCAGAAATCGTATTCGACCGTGAAGCGGGCCTAGCGCGCCGGATTGAGCGCGGTCGGCTGCCAGCAGGTTGGTGATGGGCTTCCGACCCCGTCCCGGTCGCCGGGTTGGTGATGGTGATGGTGATGGTGATGGAATCGCCCGCGCTGGCGCGACCGGCAATGGCGCCTGCCGTATTGGTCTGCGCCTGCGCGCCGCCGGCGACGCACAAGCCGAGCGCCAGGCTCAGGGCGCTGCGGCGCAGGCTTCGGGAAAGACGGTTCGGGGTTTTCTGGGTGGTCATCGTTGCTCTCGGTGAATGGATCGGGAGTCGAACGACAACGGTTGCCGGCGCATCGAAGCCTCATTCGCGATGCGCGCGCAGCCGTAGGTCGTCGTGCACCGGAAACTAACGTTTCGTTTACATCGACGCTGTGCACGATCGACGAATTCACCCGTCACGAATCGACGTGTCGTGAATTACTGGGAGGAACAAGCGATGCGCCACCGTTCCCGATGCCGATCGATGGCGCGTGCATAGCGGAATCGTCGGATCTGCACAACGCAGGATGCAGATCCGGCGCAAAGTGGACGCGTCCCGACCGCACTCTCTCCGGTCGAACCTCCGGGCGGTCGATGACGCCTGATCGAGCGAGGACTGCCCGGTGCATGCCGGGCAATTTTTTTGCCCGTCATTCCCGCCTGCGCGGGAATGACGATAGGAAAAGCGAGTTTTCCGAGGCCGCGTCAAGACGGACGGCGGTTCAACAACGCCTGGACCTGCGCCCGGTAGTTGCGGCCGCTGACGATGCGCCTGCCTGTGTACAGGTCGATCCGGAATCGTCCCGAGCCCACCGACATCACTTCGCGGATCGCGTCCGCGCGGACCAGCACCGAGCGGTGCACGCGGACGAACAGGGCCGGATCGAGTTCCGCCTCGAACGAGCTCAGTGTCCGCCGCAAGGTATACAGGCCTTGCTCGGTGTCGATGTCCAGGTAGTTGCCCTGCGCCTCGACCACGTTGATGCGGTCTTCCGGCACCAACTGGATGCGCTGGCCGATCTGCAATGGTATCCGCCGCGCGTTTTCCGCGGGCGCGGCGGTTTTCAGATTCTTCAGCGCCAGCCTTTCCTTCAGTTGCGCGATGCTCTGTGCCAGCCGGTCGGCGGAAACCGGCTTCAGCAGGTAGTCGACGGCCCGCGCATCGAAGGCGCGTACGCCGTGTTCCTGGAACGCGGTGACGAACACGACTAGCGGCGGCGGCCCCTTCCAGTTCGCCAGCGCGTCGAAGCCGCTGGCGCCGGGCATCTGGATGTCGAGGAAGATCGCGTCGATCGGGCGCCGGCTTGCGACCTCGGCCAGTTCGTCCGCGTCGATGCAGTCGGCGACCACCGAGATTTCTGGGCCGGCGACCTTTTCCAGCAAGCGGCGCAGGCGGCTGCGCGCCAGCGGTTCGTCGTCGACGATGGCGACGGAAATGGTCACGCGCGCATCTCCGTGAATGCCTCGGTGGATTCCCCGCCGCGCGGCTGCGGGATATGCAGCTCGACCACGTAGCGGCCCGGGTCCGCTTCGTGGCGAACGAGTCTTGCCTGCTCGCCGTACAGCAATTCGAGCCGATCGGAGACGCTGCGCAATCCGACGCCATTGCCGGCCGCGGCCTCCGTGTCTTCGTCGATGCTGTTCTCGACGCACAACCGCAGCATGCCGTTCGCGTTGTGCGCGCGGATCGTCACCGACCCGGCGGCCTTGCTCGGAGCGATGGCGTGGACGATGGCGTTCTCGACCAGCGGCTGCAGGATCAGCACCGGCACCGGCGCGTCCAGGCTGGTGCGGTCCACGTCCCACGCGACCGACAGTCGCTCGGCCAGCCGGATCTTCTCGATCAGCAGGTAGTGCTCGACCAGTGCGATCTCCTCGCGCAGCGGCCGTACCTGCCGTTCCTCCCTGGCCAGCCCGTCGCGCAGCAGGGCGGACAGGGACACCAGCATGGCGTCGGCCAGGTCCTTGTCCACGTGGACCATCTCCGCGACCGAGTTCAGCGCATTGAACAGGAAGTGCGGATTGATCTGCGCGCGCAGCGCATCGAGTTTGGCCGCGACCAGGGTTTTCTCCATGTCCGCCAGGTCCCGCTCGCGTTCCCGGGCGCGCTGGTAGAACACGAGGGCGTGGCAGACGCCGACCACCGTCCATGCGGTCATGACGTTGTTGCGGATGCTGGTGACCACGACTTCGCCGAACCCCGGCAGCGCGTCGTACCAGACGAAGTAGCGGTTGGTGGCGCAGATGTAGGCCGCCTTGACGACGATGATCGCGGCCACGCCCAGCGCATGGATGCCGATGGCGCGCAGCGCGTGTTCGCGCTCGATCGGATACCGGCGCGCCAGCCACAGCAGTCCGAGGGTGAACGGCACCCACGGCATGTTGCCGCCGAAGCCGTAGCGAAGCGCTTCCGCCCAGCCGATCGGGTTCCCGGTGGTGTCGCCCATCGCGACGAACTGCGTCGCGGAGATGGCCGAATAGACCGCCCACCACAGCAGGACCGCCCAGAACAGTTTCGAAGTGGTGCGGGTGGAGTGGGTGGGCACGTCGGCAGCCTTCGCGGGGCGATGAGTTTAAGGCTTGTCGTGCGCGTTTGGCGCGGGTATCGGTGCGCTTTCCCGGAGGCGGTCGATGCGCGTGCCGTTCGTCACCCGAGGTGTGCTGTTCGTCCCGATGGAGGGCCGCCATGAGCGGCGGGTGGCCGTGCCGTTGGCACTCGCGGGCATGCGTCTTGCCCCATGTCGCTTGCCGCCGCGTTGCGCGCATTCCAATTTCCCGCTCGGGGCCCGCGATGCGGGCCGCATATCCACCAAACCCGGGTCGAGAACGCATGCGTCCATCCCTGTCCAACTATCCGTGGGTAAGCCCGGAGGTCTCCCTGCGCGTCCTGCGCGTGATGGCCGCGGGATTCTTTCTGGCGCATGCCATCGTGCGCATCTGCAACGGCACGATCCCGCGGTTCGCCGGCTTTATGGAGGCGCACGGCTTTCCGCACGGCCTGCTCTGGGTGTGGGCGATCACCGCCTGCGAACTGGTCTGCGGCACGTTGATGGTGTTCAACCGCAAGACCCGCTGGGCCACGTCCGGGCTGGCGGTGATAGCGGCAGGCGGCATCGTCATCATCCATCGACATCGTGGCTGGTTCGTCGGCGAACACGGCTCCGGCGGCTGCGAATACAGCGTGGCGCTGCTGGTGATGTTGCTGGTGGTGGCGGCTTTTGATGGCGCACGCACGCGCAACGTCCGATGAATTTCCCACAGGAGCAAGGAGGAAGAAACCATGAAGCGCTCTCCGATGGCGGCAACCGTCATGCTTGCTGCTTCGATGGTTGCGCCTGCCGCTGCGCAGGACTTCTACATTCCGCCGCCATCGACGGTTGATTCATCGACGATGATCATGACGCGGCGGAACGTGGAGCATCAGCGCCAGATGGACCATATCCTGCGCGGAAGCAGGTCGGGATCGGAACCGGACTCGACGATTCCCGGCAATGCCATCCCGGGCTATATCCAGCAGCGGGTCGAAAGCGCGTCCTTTTCGATCCTGAATCCGGAATTCAACCGGCGCGTCAGCGCCTACGGAAAGAACAGCGCGCAACAATGGTTGAACAGCACGGCCAGGAGCATCGGCGGAGAAATGGGCAGGCTTGGCCCAGAGTATCTGCAGCGCGCAAGCAACCAGGGTCGCGCCCGGGCCGACGCCTGGTATGTTGCGCAGGCGCGCGCCATCAGCCAGCGGCATGTCGCCGACGGCGGGCGGTAAGGCGTCCGGATTCTCAGTAAAGATCGACCGGATCGACGTCCAGCGACCAGCGCACCTTGCGTGCTTCGGGTATTCCGTAAAGTTGCGGCACGGCGGCGTCGAGTATGGCGTGCAGCGCGCGGCGGTTCGGCGAGGACAGCAACAACTGCATGCGCTGAAAGCCGGCGCGGCGCGGCATGGGTGCGGGCATCGGGCCGTGCAGTTCGATGCCGTCAGTCCTTCTTCCATCGGGCAAGGGGGGAAAAAACTGCTTCACCGCATGCAGAAACGCCTGCACTGTTTCGACATGCTGCGCTTCGGCGCGCAGCAACGCCAGGTGCGCGAACGGCGGGAAACCGGCCGCTTCGCGCTGCGCCAGCTCCGCGTCGGCGAAGGCGTGGTAGCCGCCGGCGATCAGCGTGTTGAGCAGCGGATGCTCCGGATGGTGCGTCTGCAGGCGGACTTCGCCCGGTTTGGCCGCCCGTCCGGCGCGGCCTGCCACCTGGATCAATTGCTGCGCGAGCTTCTCGCCGGCGCGAAAGTCGGCGGAGAACAAGCCCTCGTCCACACCGACCACGACCACCAGGGTCAGGTGCGGCAGGTCGTGGCCCTTGGCGAGGATCTGGGTGCCGACCAGGATGCCCGGCGCGTCGCCCAGCGTGTCCAGGTGTTTTTCCATCGCGCCGCGCCGCTGCGTGGTGCCGCGGTCGATGCGCAGAACCGGGAAGCCTGAAAATTTCTCCGCCAGCGTTTCCTCCAGCCGCTCGGTGCCGATGCCCTGCGGCTGCAATGCCAGTCCGCCGCAATCGGGACAGGCGGGAGGCGCGGGCTGGCGATGGCCGCAGTGGTGGCATTGCAGGCGGTGGCCGCCGGCGTGCACGGTCATCGGGGCGTCGCAACGCTTGCAGCGCGCGCTCCAGCCGCAGTCGTGGCACAGCAGCACCGGCGCGTAGCCGCGACGGTTCTTGAACACGAGCACCTGCCCGCCGGCATCCAGCGCGTCGCCGATCGCCGCCAGCGTTTCCGGCGAAAGGCCGGCCTGTAGCGGGCGTTTGCGCACGTCGACGACGCGCACCGTCGGCGGCTTCGCTTCGCCGGCGCGCCGATGCAGGCGCAGGTGCGTGTAGCGGCCGCTGCGCGCGTTGTGCAGCGATTCCAGCGAAGGCGTGGCGCTGCCCAGCAGCACCGGCACGCCCAGCGCCTTGCCGCGGACCAGGGCGAAATCGCGTGCGTGGTAGCGGATGCCGTCCTGCTGCTTGTAGCTGGCGTCGTGTTCCTCGTCGACCACGATCAGGCCGGCGTCCGGCAGCGGCGTGAACACGGCCGAGCGCGTGCCGACGATCACGCGCGCCTCGCCGCGCTGCGCCGCCGCCCAGGTCCGCGCGCGTTCGCCGTCGGACAGCCCCGAGTGCAGCGCATGCACCGGCACGCCCAGGCGGCTGCGGAAACGCGCCAGCGTCTGCGGGGTCAGGCCGATTTCCGGCACCAGCACCAGTGCCTGCCGGCCGCGCGCCAGCGCGTCGGCGATCGCATGCAGGTAGACCTCGGTCTTGCCGCTGCCGGTGACGCCGTCCAGCAGTAGCGCGGCGAAGCCGTCGGCGGCCCGCAGGGCGGCGACGGCGGTCTGCTGTTCTTCGCCCAGCGCCGGTCCGGGTTGCGGCGTGGGGGCGATCTGCGATGCGGGAATCGCGATGCGTTCGACGAGGTTGCGCTTGGCCAGCGCGCGCGCGGCGGTTTTCCAGTCGTCCAGCAGGTGGTCGAGCGCATCCTCGTCGCGCGCGCCGCCGCGCAGCAGCTCGGCCAGACGGCGCGGGCGCGTGCCCTTGCGCAGGCCGTCGATTGCGGTCGCGCCGGCTTCGGTCAGCTGCCAGGCCCAGGCATGGGTGTCGGGCAGCGGTTCGCCGCGGCGCAGGGCGGCGGGCAGGGCGGTGGCCAGGGTTTCGCCGAGCGGGGCGTGGGTGTAGCGGGCCAGCCAATGCAGCGAATCGAGCAGTTCGCCGTGCAGCAGCGGTGCGGGGTCGAGCAGGGCGAAGGCGCGGCGCAGCCCGGCGGCGGGCGCTTCGGCATCGGTGACGACGTCGACGACCACGCCGACCAATTCGCGCGGGCCGAACGGCACCCGCACGCGGCGGCCGATGTCGGCGGCGTCGGCGGCATGCCCGTCCGGCGGTAGGTAGTCGAACACCTGCGGCAGCGGCAGCGGCAGGGCGACGCGGAGGCGGGTGGGGTCGGACACCGCGGAAGTGTAGCCAGGGCGATGGATGGCACGCCTTGGTTCGCCGGCCCCGTTTGCGCGGCATAGCTGCGGCGCTGGCGGCGAAAACCCGCGCAAGTGCCCGTGCCGTCTGGGGATTCGCGCTTATCCACATCCGCTGTGGATAAGACTGTGCATGA
Organism: Pseudoxanthomonas sp.; assembly: GCA_047601245.1. GTDB lineage: Bacteria > Pseudomonadota > Gammaproteobacteria > Xanthomonadales > Xanthomonadaceae > Pseudoxanthomonas_A. The sequence continues at coordinate 735,491 of JASGJU010000001.1, read as the reverse complement.
CCGCTTCGCTCCATGCACGGGGAGCCGGAATATCAAGCCTGATCGTGGAGTTGGCTAAAAAAACGCCACCCCATGAATTTCCTTTAAAATCAAACAGTTGAGTGTGAAACTAAGCTGAAACATGGCCTTTCGGCCGCAGATGCCGGCGCAACGTGACAGTTTTGTGGGCGCTGTGCACAACGCTTGCGCCGCAGCATGGGATCAGCTAAGGCGGGCCATGCGGTTTTGTGACCGCTATCCTCGGCGGCCATCTGCTGGAGGGCCATCGCTGATGCGATGTCAAAAATCGCTCCCGGCGATTCTTGGGGGCGCCTCGTCGCGGTTTCGCGCTGCCGCGGGGCGGGGCGCGGGAATGCGCCTGCCGGCGCGCGATGCGCCCCGGGACTGGCGGCCGGTCGGATCGCGACTGGACGTGGCATCCACATCCTGCCGGGTATCATCGCCGCGCATGCGCCCGCCCGGATCCGTGTTTTTTCCCCGTGACTGAAACCCCTGCCGCCGCCCCGGCGCTGGCCGCCTTCCTGCGCGGCGTCGAACGCCGCGGGGCCGCGTTCGCCGAGTTGCAATGCGGCGACGCCGTGGCCGGCGACGCCGCGTTGGCCGTCGCCCTGCGCGCCTTCCGCAACCATGCCGCGGTGCTGCCGATGGCCGAATGGCCGCGGCGGTTCTGGTCCCTTTTGGCGGCGTCGCCGCCGCTGCGCCGGGACGCCACCGACGCGTATTGGCCGCCGTCGGTGCAGGCGCTGGCCGCGATCGATCCGGCCAGCCGCGCGTCGCTGCTGCTGCGGCTGGCGGCCGGGCTGGACGAAGCGGACGCGGCGGCGGTGCAGGGCATCGACGCGGCCACCTATCGCGAGGCGCTGGCGGCGGCCTGCCCGCGCGACGCCGAAGGCCAGCCGGACGCCGCCGGCTGGCGTGCGCTGGCCGACGCCATCCAGGGGCAGTTGCGCGAACTGTCGCCGGAACGGCTGGCGCGGTTGCGCGACGCCGCATCGGTCGTGCCACGGGCTGCGCCTGCGTCCGCGGCGGATCGGCCAGCCGCGCCGACGCCGCGCCGACGCGGCCGTGCCTGGCGGTGGCTGCTATTGCTGCTGGCGCTGTGCGCCGCGGCGGCGCTGGCGTGGTGGCGCTGGTGGCCGCACGCGGGATCGATTACGGCCTGGCCGGCGCCGGTGGCCGAGGAAACCGGCCCCTTGCCGACGGGCGTGTTCGCGCTGGCGGATGCGCCGCCGGTGGCGACCGAGGAATTGCCGCCGGCCGAGGAACCGGCAGCGCGCTTCGATCCGGCACCTGCTGCGCCGGCGGACGACGGTGAAGCGGATGCGGCGATCGTGGCGGCAGCGGATTTCCACGCGTGGTTCGCCGCCAGCTTGCAACAGGAGGCCACGGAGCCGGCGGAGGCTGCGCCCGCATCGCGCGACGAAACCGCCGCGCCGCCGGAAGAACCCGCCATCGCGCCGCTGAAAGGAACCGCCGTTCCCGACCCGGCGGATCGCGCCGCCCGCCGTGCGGCGTGGGACCGGCTCGACGACGGCGAGCGCGACCGCATCCGTGCGGCGGCGGCGCAGTTCGCCGCGTTGCCGCCGCCACGACAACAGGTGCTGCGCGCGCGTTTCGACGCGCTGGATGCGATGCAGCAGCGCGGCTGGCGGCTGGGACCGACGCTGGGCGCGCAATACGCGGACCTGCATCCGTTGCTGGCCTTCGTTCCTCCGGAACAGGCGGCGGCCCTGCCGGCCGCGCTGAAATCGCTGGACGCGGACCAGCGCGCGGAACTGGCGGCGCTGGCCCAACGCACGCCGCCGCAGGAGCGCGACGCGCTGCGCCGCGAACTGCTGGCGTCGCCGCCGCAGGGCCGCGGGGCCTGGGTGCAGCAGCGGGCGCAGCGCTAGAACAGGTAAAATAAGCAGGTTTCCGCGTCCCGGCATCGGCGCATTCGCGCCGCCCGCAGTCGCGTTCGTCCCGCGCATGTCTTCTCCCGCCCACCGTCCCGCGCGCTTCGGCAGCGAAGTGCGCGCCACCGCCCTGCTCGCCCTGCCGCTGGTGCTGGGCCACGTTTCGGCCGGCCTGATCGGTTTCGTCGACAACGCCATCGCCGGCCATCACGGCACCGGCACCTTCGCCGCGGTCAGCATCGGCACCGCGTTGCTGTGGCTGCCGATGCTGGTGCCGATCGGCACGCTGATCTCGCTGACCGCGTCGGTGTCGCAACTGCACGGCGCCGGCCGCGAAGGCGAGATCGGCCCGCTGTTCCGCCAGGCGCTGTGGCTGGCGCTGGGCCTGAGCGCGGCGATGTTCGCCTTCCTCAGCTTCGTGCCGGCGTTGCTGCCGGCCTTCGGCATCGCCGCGGACATCGTGCCCGGCGCGACCGCGTTCCTGCATGCGATCCGCTGGGGCGTGCCGGCGCTGACGCTGTACTTCTGCATGCGCTACCTCAGCGAGGGCATGCACTGGACGCTGCCGACGATGCTGCTGGGCTTCGGCGGGCTGCTGGTGCTGGGGCCGCTGGGCTATGCGCTGTGCAACGGCCGGTTCGGCTTCGCGGAAATGGGTGCGCGCGGCCTGGGCATCGCCTCGGCGGTCACGATGTGGACCCAGGCGCTGTGCTTCGCCGGCTATCTGTACAGGACCCGGCGTTTCGCCCATCTGCGGCTGTTCGGGCATTTCGAACCGCCGCGCCGGGATGCGATCTGGGATCTGCTGCGCACCGGCCTGCCGATCGGCATCACCGTGCTGATGGAAGGCGGCCTGTTCATCGTCACCGCGCTGCTGATCGGGCGCATCGGCGCGGTCGAGGCCAGCGCGCACCAGATCGCGATCAACGTCGCCCAGTTGTGCTTCATGGTGCCGATGGGCGTCGCCGAAGCCACCACCGTGCGCGTCGGCCATGCGGTGGGCGGCGGCGATGCGGGCGGCATGCGCCGCGCCGCCGCGGCCGGCTACGCCATCGTGCTGGTGACGCAGATGCTGTCGATCGCGACGCTGCTGCTGGGCCACGACGCGATCGTGCGGCTGTACACCGACGACTTGGCGGTGGCCGCGCTGGCCTCGACCCTGCTGCTGTATGCGGCCACCTTCCAGATTCCCGACGGCATCCAGGTGCTTTCCGCCGGCGCGCTGCGCGGGCTCAAGGACACCCGCGTGCCGATGTTCATCGCCATGTTCGCGTACTGGGGCGTGGGCATGCCGCTGGGCGCGGGCCTCGGGCTGGGGCTGGGCCGTGGGCCGCAGGGCATGTGGACGGGTCTGATCCTGGGCCTGACCGTGGCGGCGGCGCTGCTGGGCTGGCGCTTCCGGGTCAGCAGCCGGCGGCCGCTGCCGGCGGCGCGGGAAGCCAGCGCACCCGCCGGCCAATGACTTCAGGCGCATGAATCGTTCGTGCGCAACCGCTAAGCTGGCCATGACTTTCCGGAGTTCCCGATGAACCAGCCCGTTCCCCCCGCCCTGCCTTCCCGCCGCAATCCCGTCGCCACGTTCTTCGTCGGCCTGTGGGACGTGATGAATTTCACCCGCCGGCTGATCCTGAACCTGCTGTTCTTCGGCCTGCTGCTGCTGTTCGTGATCGTGCTGCTGTTCGCCGCCGGCAGCGGCGGGATCAAGCCTTTGCAGGAACGCACCACCCTGGTGATCGCGCCGGAAGGCCGCCTGGTCGAGCAGTACAGCACCGATCCGGCCACGCGCGCGCTGGCCAAGGCGCTGGGCGACAAGGGCGCCGTGGAAGTGCAGTTGCGCGACCTGCAGCGCGCGCTGCAGGCGGCGAAGGACGACAAGCGCATCGAGCGCGTGCTGCTGGACGTGGACGGCCTGCAACCGTCCGGCTACGCCTCGCTGCGCGAGGTCGCCGCGACCCTGGCCGAGCTGCGCGCCGGCGGCAAGCAGGTCGTCGCCTTCAGCCAGGGCATGACCCAGGCGCAATACCTGCTGGCCGCGCAGGCCAACGAGGTCTACCTGGACCCGATGGGCTCGCTGGTGCTGGAAGGCCTGGGCCGCTATCGCCAGTACTTCCGCAAGGGCCTGCAGGAAAAGCTGGGCGTGGACGTGCACCTGTTCCGCGTCGGCGAATACAAGTCCGCGGCCGAGCCGTACATCCTCGACGCGGCGTCGAAGGAATCCAAGGAAGCCGACCTGTTCTGGATGGGCGACATCTGGCAGCGCTACCTGGCCGACATCGCCACCGCGCGCAAGCTGGCGCCGGAACAACTGGCCGCCGGCATCGACACCCTGCCCGAGGGCGTGGCCGCGGCCGGCGGCGACCTGGCCCGGTTCGCGCTGCAGCAGAAGCTGGTCGACGGCCTGAAGACGCGCGAGGAGGTCGAGGACCTGCTGGCCGAGCGCGGCGTCGCCGACGAGGATTCGGACTACGGTTTCCGCAGCGTCGACCTGAGCGGCTACCTGCAGCAGCTGGATGCGAAGCAGAGCCCGATCGACAAGCGTCCGCAGGTGGCGGTCGTGGTCGCGGCCGGCGAGATCAGCGGCGGCGAACAGCCGGCCGGCAAGGTCGGCGGCGACTCGACTTCGCAGCTGCTGCGCGAGGCGCGCGACGACAAGGACGTGAAGGCGGTGGTGCTGCGCGTCAATTCGCCCGGCGGCGAGGTGTTCGCCTCCGAGCAGATCCGCCGCGAGGTAGTCAAGCTGAAGGAAGCCGGCAAGCCGGTGGTGGTGTCGATGGGCGACATGGCCGCGTCCGGCGGCTACTGGATCAGCATGAACGCCGATCGCATCTACGCCGATCCTTCGACCATCAGCGGCTCGATCGGCATCTTCGGCCTGGTGCCCAACATCACCCGCACGCTCGACAAGATCGGCGTGCACACCGACGGCGTCGGCACCACCCGCTTCGCCGGCGCGTTCGACATCAGCAAGCCGCTGGACGCGGACGTGGGCAAGCTGATCCAGTCGGTGATCGACAAGGGCTACGCCGACTTCACCGGCAAGGTCGCCGACGCGCGCAAGAAGAGCGTCGAGGAGATCGACGAAATCGGCCGCGGCCGCGTATGGAGCGGCGCGCAGGCGAAGGAGCGCGGCCTGGTCGACGAACTGGGCGGCCTGGATACGGCGCTCGCCGACGCCGCCGCACGCGCCAAGCTGGGCGGGAAGGACAAGTACCGCGTGCGCTACGTCGAACGCAGGACCACGCCGCTGGAGCAGTTCATGAGCGGCTTCGCCGCCAGCCGCGTCGGCGCGCTGTGGCTGAAGGATTCCGACTTCGCCCGCGCCCTGCTGGCGCGGATGCTGCCGGAGGCCGACGCGCAACTGCGTTTCGTCGAGAACGCGGCGAAGGACCGCGACCGCGCGCCGGTGAAGGCGCTGGCGTACTGCTTCTGCGGGTTGTAAGGAGTCCGAAAGCCCGCTGTTCCCTCTTCCCCGCTTGCGGGTGAGGGGGAGGCTTCATGTCGGAGTTCGCGTTCCGAACTTCTTTACTGCTCCGCCGCGTCGATCTGCCCGCGCTGCTGATCCGCCGCTTGCTGCAACGTATCCTCGACCGCGCGCGCCTTGTCCTGCGGCGCCTTGATCGCGTCGCGCAGTTCGGTGTGCGCTTCGGCCTTGGGCACCGGCGGCTGTTCGGTGGGCGGCGGTTGCGGCGGCTGGCAGGCGGCGGTCGCGGCCAGCAACGCGACGGTCGCGACGGAGCGGAGCGGATTCTTCGGCATGGGACGACCTCGTGGCGGCACGGCGGTATGCTACGCCGACGGACGGAGGATGCGCATGGTTTCGGATCGCTGGCGGCTGGACGGGCAGATCGCGCTGGTCACCGGCGCCAGCGCCGGGATCGGCCTGGCGATCGCGCGCGAACTGCTGGGCCTGGGCGCCGACATGCTGCTGGTGGCGCGCGACGCCGATGCGCTGGCCGCGGCGCGCGACGAGCTTTCCGACGATTTCCCGGAACGGCTGGTCGCCGGCCTGTCCGCCGACGTATCCGACGATGAGGATCGCCGCGCCATCCTTGATTGGGTGGAAGACCACGGCGACGGCCTCAACCTGCTGGTCAACAACGCCGGCGGCAACCTCACCCGCGCGGCGATCGACTACACCGAGGACGAGTGGCGCGGGGTCTTCGAGACCAACCTGTTCTCCGCGTTCGAGCTGTCGCGTTACGCGCACCCGCTGCTGTCGCGCCACGCCAGTTCGGCGATCGTGAACGTCGGCAGCGTATCCGGCCTCATTCATGTGCGCAGCGGCGTGGTCTACGGCATGACCAAGGCGGCGATGCATCAGATGACCCGCAACCTGGCCTGCGAATGGGCTGAGGACGGCATCCGCGTCAACGCGGTCGCGCCGTGGTACATCCGCACCCGGCGCACTTCCGGCCCGCTGTCGGACCCGGACTACTACGAGGAAGTGATCGAACGCACGCCGATGCGCCGGATCGGCGAACCGGAGGAAGTGGCCGCCGCGGTCGCCTTCCTGTGCCTGCCGGCGGCCAGCTACGTCACCGGCGAGTGCATCGCGGTCGACGGCGGCTTCCTGCGCTACGGGTTTTGACGCGACCGCAAGCAGTACGGATCGATGAAACAACGGGCGGGTCAATGTTCCTCGTAAGGCGCGGAATCCGCATGGCAACGGCGCCATTGCATCTGGTAGCCCATCTCGCCCTCTTCGCCGTAGCACCAGCCCCGTTGGTACAGCGCATGGCCGATGCGTTGGCGCTCGTCGCAAGCCGGTTGCATGCGTGGGTCGTCGCCGTGCAGGCCGCGGCACAACGTGTTCTGCTCCTGCCATTGCGCGATCAGTGTCTGCGGGTCGGGCGCGGGCGGCGGCGGCGCTGCCGGCGCTTGCCGCGCACTGGCGCAGGCCGCCAGTGCGGCGGCGGACAGCGTTGCAAGCAACACCAGCGGAGCCGGTTTCATGGCGTCAAATCCTGGTAGCCGTTCCGGTTCAGCCAGTCGCGCACGGACTGGCGTGCGCGCTTGACTTCGCCGGACAACAGGCTTTCCTTCGGCTGGACGTTGAAATATGCCAGAAACGTCTTGCCCAGCTTGTCGCGCCGCCTTGGGTCCGCGCCTGCGTCAAGCAGCACAAGCATGCCGGGATAGTCGTTGACCAAGGCGGCCGTATGCAGCGGCGTCTCGCCCTGCCGATTGGCCAGGTTGGGATTGGCGCGGCGCGCCAGCAGCAGGCGCACCGCGTCGGGGTTGCGGCTCTCCACCGCTTCGGACAGCGTGGACGCGCCGGTGCGGCCGTCGACCAGGTCCGGGTTGGCGCCATGGTCCAGCAGGATTTGCAGGAAGGGTTTCCGCTTCGCCATCGCCGCCGTGTGCAGGGCGGTTTGCCGGCCATAGCCGATCTGCGCCGGGTCCGCGCCCAGGTCCAGCAGCAGCGCCAGCATGCGCGGGCGGTCGTGCAGCATCGCCCATTGCAGCAGGGTGAAATCCGCTTGCCCGCGTACCGACAGGTCGGCGCCGGCCTGCGTCAGTTGCCGCAGGCGCTCGCCGTCGTCGTCGGCGATGGCGCGGGCCAGTTCGGCGGCGCGCGGATCGGGGAAAGCCTTGGCCGGGTCGGTCCCGGCGCGCGCGCCGCCGGTGCAGGCGGCCAGCGCCAGCGCGAACAGGCCGGCAAGCAGGCTGATGAAGACGCGGTGCGGCGTCATGTCGATGCCGTTCAACGACTGCCGGCGACCTGCAACCGCGCCAAGGTCCGGGCCTGTTCGACGTACCATTGGTCGGCCTTGGCGCGGCCCTCGGCCTTGGCGCGCAGTGCGTATTCGGGCGCCAGGTTCTTGACCCCCGCGCCGACGGCCAGGCCCAGGTCGCGCGCCCACGCGACCGCGCTGGCTTGGCCTTGCGCTCTTTCGATGCGGGCGATTTCCGGGTCCAGCACGGCGAAGGTGGCATCTTCGGCGCGCTGACGGGTGGCGGCCGGCACGCTGCCGATCATCGCCTCGCCGATGCCCGGCCCGCGGTGGCCGCTGGCGTAGCGCTCGGCGATCCGGCGCACCTGGGCCAGATACCAGCGGTCGGCGCTGTTGCGGTCGTCGGCGTCGTGGCGGCGGAAGTATTCGGCTTCCAGCGGCGCCATCTGCCGGGCGATGTCGCTGGCCGCCGTATTCAGCCATTGGCCGGCGTTGCCATTGCCATGGGCGCGCAGGCGACGGGCGTATTCGGTCTTGATCACTTCCATGACCACTTTTTTGGCCTCGTCGGCTGTCCAGTCGGGGATCCTGCCGCCGTAGCGCTGGTTGGCATTGGTTGCCCTGCCGTTGCAGCCGTTGAAATTGCGGTTGGCGTCGTAGCAGGTGCCGTTGCGCGCATCCATGCTGCGGGTCTGGTCGATCTGATCCTGGTTGATGTTGTACCAGGCGTTAGCGGTCAGCGTGGCCTGGAACATCTGCTGCGCGCATTCGACACATTGCGCCCGTGCAGGGACCGATGCGGCAGCGGCGTAGGCGAGCAGTGCGGGAATTGCGAAAAGGCGTGGCTTCATCGCGTGTGTTTTCCTTATCGACCAAATCCGTTGACGAATCGGGGGTGACGCCGAAACCCGGGACTCCCCGTATTTCCATGCTTGCGGCTCCGGCGACGATTGCAACCGGGCCGGGATGAGGCGCAGGCGGACAGTGACGAATGACGCTCCCGGCAAACCGGATCAGCGCGGCAGCGGGTGTCGCTGGAAGAGGAACGCGCACCAACCGGCGATCAGCAGGGCCGCCACCACGCCGGCGAGGCCGCGCCCGGTGGCGTCGTCGATGACCTGCGCGGCGAGCAGGCGCGTGCTCCAGAACGCGGCGCCGGCCAGCGCCGCAATGCCGAAACGCGCGGCGGGATGGCGTGCCGCGGCCATGCCGTCCCGCCCGCCGCAGGCCATCCGCGGCTGCATCGTGGCGATCCAGAGGACGGCGCCGGCCAGCTCCGCCAACACCAGCGCGATGGCCAGCAGCGCGTAAGCCAGGGTCACGCCGCCAGCCAGTATCCCGCCGGCGGGCCCGCCCAGCGCGAAGACCTCCTTCAACGGTTGCACGCTGGCGGCGAAACCGCACAGCACCGTGACGCCCGGCAGCAACACGCCAAGCAGCCATGCCGGCGCGAACAGCACCAGATAGCGCAACACCGCCGCGACGCTTGCGCGGCCAGCCGTTGCCTGGCGCCGAGCGCCGACGATGTGTTCGGCGCAAAAACACAGCAGGCCCAGGGCGATGCCCTCGGGCAACCAGGCGATCAGCAGGTTCCGCCAATCGATGCCAAAGCCGACGGCCGGCCGCCAGCCGGCTGCCAGCGGCGATTGCCACAGGAGCAGCAGCACGACGACGCAGGCCACCGGCAGATATGCCCGCCATGCCGTGCGCGGATGCGGATGCGTCGTTGGTGCGCCGGCCTGCAATGGCGTCAAGGCGAACAGTTGCTTTCGTTGACGATCCGCTGCACGCGCTCGTATTCGGCCTTGTTCTTTTCCATGTTCTCGGGCCGGCCGAAGCGCCAAGCCACCTCGGTTTCGCCCAAGCGTTTCTTCCATGCGTCGCACAGCGCGCCGTCGGGCACGCGCGCGCAGACGTCGTACTTCATTTCGCAGACTTCGCCGGCGCCGGCGGCCGGGTTGCCGTCCAGGCCGACGGCGCGCAGCGGGACGCAGCGCGGCGCCGGTTCCGGGTTCTCGCTGATGTAGCGGTCGCGGTTCCAGGTGGTGCATTCGAACAGCACCGGCGGCGGCAGGCGATCGCTGGCCGTATCCGCCGGCGGCGGCGTGGCGTCGGCTTTCTCCGGGTTGGCCGAATCGAGGATGCGGTATTCGTCGGGCTGGCTGGCGACCGGGTCCGGCGCGGTCGATGTTTGCGCGGGCGTCGGCGTCGGCAACGTGGGCGCAGGCGCAGGCGTTGCCGATGCGGCGGGCAGGCCCTGCATCACCTTCTTCTGCTGCGTCGTGCCTTTCGGGCACGGCATGTTCTGCACGGTCAGCGCGCCGCTGGCGTCGGTGCAGCGGTAGATGGCGACTTCGTCGGCGCGGGCGGCGTGCGCCGAGAGCAGCAGGAGAACGAAGGACAGGCAGCGGATGGCCGGCAGCGGGCGTCCGGATGGCAGGTGTCGCATGGATCAGTTTCCGCAATCGTTGGCCATGCGCGCTTCGATGCCGCGCTGTTCGAGGTCCAGCGCATGCCGTTCGCTTTGCAGCGCGCTGTTGTAGCGGCGCAGTATCTCGTACTTGCGGTCGGAAAGGCGTGCGCAGACCTCTTGTTGCGGCAGCATGTGGCAGGTGTCGCGCACCCAGGTGCCGCCGCCCATGCCGGCCCAGGTCGGCACCGTGGTGTAGCCGGCGCTTCCGCTCTGGTAGCTGCCGCTGACGTGGCCGTTCTCGACGCGGATGCGGCCGCGCCCGGGTTCGACCACCGGCACCCGCGCCTGCGCCGGATAGCCCAGCGACCACAGCGGCACCAGCCGTGGGTTGCCCTCGCCGCTGTCGCTGTCGTAGCGCTCGCCGGTCTCGGCGTTGATGCATTCGTACATCGGCTGCGCCGGCGTGCGCACGATCACCACCTCGCGCACCGTCTGCGGCGGCGCTGGCGGGATGGGCTGCGGTGGAGGCGTCGATGCCGGCGGCGGATCCTGCGGGCGCTGCATGCTGCGCACCTGCTGGGTCTCGCCGGGCAGGCACGGCGTATCGCGCAGGGTCAGGCGGCCATCGCGGCCGGTGCAGCGGTATACGGTCACTTCGTCCGCGTGCGCGAGCGGGCCGGCGGGCAGGGCGAACAGGACGAGCAGCAGCAGGGCGGGGCGGAAAGGCGCGGGCATGTGCGCATCTTGCGCGCAAGAACGGGGGCGGGAAAGCGGTGCGCCATTCAGCCCCGCAGCGTCTCGCCGCTGCGGGCGTCGCGGATGGTGGAGGGGCGTTGCAGGTCGCCGGTCTCGCCCTCGACGACGCCGTCGATGCGCGCCAGCAGCGCTGGGTCGAGTTCGTCGCGCCGTTGCGGCGCCGGTCGGCCGGCGAGGTTGGCGCTGGTGGAAACCAGCGCGCCGCCGAAGGCCTCGCACAATGCGACCACCGGCGGATGCGCGCTGACCCGCACGGCGATGCCGTCGTGGCGGCCGGTGATCCAGCGCGGCGCGGCGGCCGCGACCGGCATCACCCAGGTGTGCGGACCGGGCCAGGTGGCGAGGATTTCGTCGATGCGCGCGGCCGGCAACGCGTGCGGGTCGAGGTAGCGCCGCAGTTGTTCGAAACGCGCGGCGATCAGGATCAGGCCCTTCTCGACTTCGCGCTGCTTGACCGCCAGCAGCCGCCGCACCGCGGCTTCGTCGTCCGGATCGCAGCCCAGGCCCCAGACGCCTTCGGTAGGGTAGGCGAGGACCGCGCCTTCGCGCAGGCGGGCGGCGGCGGCTTCGATCGAAAGCAGGGGTTTCATGCCGCGATTCTCGCACCATCGTGCCGGAGGCCGCGATCGGCGCGCCGGGCGGAAGTCATGGCTTGCGGTCCTCGCGCGCGAAACGCCATGTTGCGAACGCCGCCAGCAGCGCCAGCGCGAACCAGGTCAGCGCGTATTGCAGGTGGTTGTTGCGGAAGCTCACCACGGTCATGCCGCCGCGCGGCCATTGCGCTGCGGCGGGATCGAGGTCGGCGTCGATGAAGTAGGGCGCGACGTTCGTCAGTCCGCGCCTGGCGGCGATCGCGGCGACGTCGCGCGAGAACCAGCGGTCGGTTTCGGGTTGATTCGGCCGCAGGATGCGGCCCTTGGGTTCGCTGATGCGCAGCAGGCCGCAGACGATGCGGCTGTTGTCTGGCCGGTTGTACGGGGAGGCCGCGTATTCGCTGCCCTTGGGGACGAAGCCGCGGTTGACCATCACCACGTAGCCGCCCTGCGCTTGCAGCGGGGAAAGGATCCAGTCGCCGGCGCCGCGTTCGGTCAGGGCGTCGACGCGGGTGTCGCGGCCTTCGAGGAAGTGGCCGCCGACGCAGACCCTGCGGTATTCGTCGCGGGCCGCCGAAACCTGGTTCCAGTCCGCGGGCGTCGGCGCGGGGACCGCGGCGGCGTGGATGCGGCTTTCGACCCGTTCGATCAGGTCCAGCTTCCATGCCAGCCGCTTGACCTGCCACACGCCCAGCGCGCAGAAGCCGATGCAGGCCAGCGCCAGCGACGTCAGCACGATGGCTTTCGCAAGGCGGCTGTGCGGTGGTGCGGTGTCGTCGGTCATGTTTCCGGTCGCGGAATCCCGCTCGTCGTTGTTGCTTTGGGCTCTTCGCAGGAATGACGAACAAAGGATGCTCTTCGTTCTTGTGCGGGCCCTTGCCCCATCCGGGGACGAAGAACAAAACAAAACGGGCGGGAGATCATCCCGCCCGCAGCTTGCATTGTCACACGGCAGCCCGCGTCACGGCAGGTTGCGCGCGTCCTGCTCGGTCATGCCCGGCATCATGTTCTTGTTCAGGTGGTGCATCACCCACAGCGAACCGGAAATGGTGATGACCAGCAGCACCAGGGTGAAGATCAGCGCCAGCATGTTCCAGCCGCCTTCCGACTTCGCGTTGAGGTGCAGGAAATAGACCATGTGCACGACGATCTGCACCATCGCGAAGGCCATGATGACGATCGCGGTGGTCGTGCTGCTGGCGAAGACGTTGCCCATCACCAGCCAGAAGGGGATCGCGGTCAGGATCACCGACAGGACGAAGCCGGTGGCGTAGCCCTTCAGCGTGACCGGGGCGTGGCCTTCGCCGTGGCCGTGGTCGGCATGCCCGCTGGCGACATGTGCGTCGTGGTGGTGTTCGCTCACGGCAGGACTCCCATCAGGTAGACGAAGGTGAAGACGCCGATCCAGACCACGTCGAGGAAGTGCCAGAACATTGACAGGCAGAACAGCCGGCGCTGGTTGGCCGCGGTCAGGCCGAGCCTGCCGACCTGCAGCATCAGCGTGACCAGCCAGACGATGCCGAAGGTCACGTGCAGGCCGTGGGTGCCGACCAGGGCGAAGAACGCCGACAGGAACGCGCTAGTCTGCGGGCCGGCGCCTTCGTGGATCAGGTGGCGGAATTCGTACAGTTCGATGCCGAGGAAGCAGGCACCGAACAGGCCGGTGACCGCCAGCCACAGCAGCACCGCGTTCTTCCTGCCGGCCTGCATCGCGATCATCGCGAAGCCGTAGGTGATCGACGACAGCAGCAGCGCCGAGGTGTTGACCGCGACCAGCGGCAGGTCGAACAGTTCCGCGCCGGTCGGGCCGCCGGCGTAGCTGCGGCCCAGCACGCCGTAGGTGGCGAACAGCGACGCGAAGATCAGGCAGTCGCTCATCAGGTACAGCCAGAAACCCAGCAGGGTGCCGTTCTCCGGATGGTGCTCGCCGCGGGTGTCGAGGAACACCGGCGCGGTTCCGGCTTCGGTGGTTGCGGTGATCTCAGACATGGGCGGAAAGCACCTGGGTGCGCGCGGCTTCCGTGGCGGACACCTGTTCCGCCGGGATGTGGTAGTCGCGGTTGTAGTTGAAGGTGTGGACGATCGCGCCGATCACGACCGCGGCGAACGACAGCGCCGCCAGCCACCAGACGTGCCAGATGATGGCGAAGCCGAACACCGTGCTCAGGCCGGCCAGGATGATCCCGGCGGCGGTGTTCTTCGGCATGTGGATGGGCTTGAAGCCGCCGATCGGACGCTGGAAGCCGTGCTGCTTCATGTCCCACCAGGCGTCGTTGTCGCGCACCACCGGGGTGAAGGCGAAGTTGTAGTCCGGCGGCGGCGAAGAGGTGCTCCATTCCAGCGTGCGCCCGTCCCACGGATCGCCGCTGACGTCACGCAGCTTGTCGCGGTTCTTGATGCTGACCGCGATCTGCACCAGGAAGCAGCCGATGCCCAGCGCAATCAGCCCCGCGCCGAACGCGGCGACGACGAACCACGGCTGCAGCGTGGTGTCCTCGAAGTGGCTCATGCGCCGGGTCACGCCCATCAGGCCCAGCACGTACAGCGGCATGAACGCGAAGAAGAAGCCGATCTGCCAGAACCAGAACGAGGCCTTGCCCCAGAACGGGTCCAGCTTGAAGCCGAACGCCTTCGGGAACCAGAAGCCGACGCCGGCCATCAGTCCGAACAGCACGCCGCCGATGATGACGTTGTGGAAATGCGCGATCAGGAACAACGAGTTGTGCAGCACAAAGTCGGCCGCCGGCACCGCCAGCATCACGCCGGTCATGCCGCCGATGACGAAGGTGACCATGAAGCCCACCGCCCAGTACATCGGCGGCTCGAAGCGGATGCGGCCGCGGTACATGGTGAACAGCCAGTTGAACACCTTGGCCCCGGTCGGGATCGAGATGATCATCGTGGCGATGCCGAAGAACGAGTTGACGCTGGCGCCGCTGCCCATGGTGAAGAAGTGGTGCAGCCACACCAGGTAGGACAGGATGGTGATGACCACCGTGGCGTAGACCATCGAGGCGTAGCCGAACAGGCGCTTGCCGCTGAAGGTCGACACCACCTCGGAGAAAATGCCGAACGCCGGCAGGATCAGGATGTAGACCTCCGGATGGCCCCAGATCCAGATCAGGTTCACGTACATCATCGGGTTGCCGCCGAGTTCGTTCGTGAAGAAGTGGGTGCCCACGTAGCGGTCCAGGGTCAGCAGCGCCAGCGCCGCGGTCAGGATCGGGAACGAGGCCACGATCAGCACGTTGCTGCACAGCGAGGTCCAGGTGAACACCGGCATGCGCATCAGGGTCATGCCCGGCGCGCGCATCTTGACGATGGTCGCGATCAGGTTGATGCCCGACAGCGTGGTGCCGACGCCGGCGATCTGCAGCGACCAGATGTAGTAGTCCACGCCGACGTCGGGACTGAACTCGATGCCCGACAGCGGCGGGTAGGCCAGCCAGCCGGTCTTGGCGTATTCGCCGATGAACAGCGAGAACATGGTCAGCACCGCGCCGGCCACGGTCATCCAGAAGCTGAAGTTGTTGAGGAACGGGAACGCCACGTCGCGTGCGCCGATCTGCAGCGGCACCACGTAGTTCATGAACCCGGTCACGAACGGCATCGCCACGAAGAAGATCATGATCACCCCGTGCGCGGTGAAGATCTGGTCGTAGTGGTGTGGGTTCAGGTAGCCCTCGTTGGCGCCGTGCGACAGCGCCTGCTGCAGGCGCATCATCAGCGCGTCGGCGAAGCCGCGCAGCAGCATCACCAGCGCCAGCACGATGTACATGATGCCGATCTTCTTGTGGTCGATGCTGGTGAACCACTCGCGCCACAGGTAGCCCCACAGCTTGAAGTAGGTCAGCGCGCCGAGCACGGCGATGCCGCCGAGCACCACGCCGATGAAGGTCACCATGACGATGGGTTCGTGCAGGAACAGCAGCGAATCCAGTTCGAGCCGTCCCAGCAGGGGGTGGAGGTTGTGGGTTTGCATCACGACACCAAAGGCTTCTTGAAATTCATTGGCCGCACGGCGCTCAATGCGCGTGCGCGGCGGCGTGTTCGGCGTGCGGTTCGACGGAGTGCTGTCCGTCGGGCTGTTCTTCGGCCGGCGCGTCTTGCGCCGGCATCGCTTCCATGTCGTGGCCGGCCGGGTGCGCTTCGGCTTCGCCGTGGCCGGCATGCGCGCCCTCGCCGTGGCCGCCGCGCGCGTGGTGCAGCGCGTCCATGCATACCGTGCCCTCGGCCACGCAGCGGTTGACGATGGCGTGGAACAGGGTGTCGTCCACGCTGGCGAAGTACTGCACCGGCTCCGGCCTCACGATCTGGTCCTGGTACGGGTGCGCGGGGTCGCTCGCCGGTGCGTCCAGTTGCAGGAAGCGCGCGCGGTCCAGCGCGCCGCCCTGCGCGCGGGCCTTCGCCACCCAGGCGTCGAAATCGGCTTGCGCCAGGCCGTGGAACCTGAAACGCATCGCGTTGAACGTCGGGCCGCTGTAGTTGGAGGCGAAGCCTTCCCATTCGCCCGGCTGGTTGATGACCGCGTGCAGCTTGGTTTCCATGCCCGGCATCGCGTAGATCATGCCGGCCAGCGCCGGCACGTAGAACGAATGCATCACCGTGGTCGCGGTCAGTTCGAAGCGCACCGGGCGGTCGACCGGCAGGGCCAGTTCGTTGATCGTGGCGATGCCCTGTTCCGGGTAGATGAACAGCCACTGCTTGTTCAGCGCGGCCACGCCGACCACCAGCGGCTGCGTTCCTTCCGACACCGGCTTGTCCGCGGCGATGCGGTCCAGCGGACGGTACGGGTCCAGAGTATGGGTGGTGATCCAGGTGATCGCGCCCAGGGCGATGATGATGACCAGCGGCGCCGCCCAGATCACCAGTTCAAGCTGGGTGGAATGGTCCCAGTCCGGCTTGTAGGTGGCCTTGGCGTTGCCGGCGCGGTAGCGCCAGGCGAAGAACAGGGTCAGCGCGATCACCGGCACGATGATCAGCAGCATCAGCAGGGTCGAGACGACGATCAGGTCGCCTTGTTGCCGGGCGACGTCGCCGGGCGCGTTCAGCAGGATGGTCTTGCAGCCGGCCAGCGGCAGGAGGGCGCTGGCCGGGAGCAGACGGCGGCACAAGGTCTGGACGATAGTCATGGAACGACCGATGGAAACGGAAAGCGAAGCAGCGGAATTATAGCGTCCGGAACCGTTTTTTGCTGCGCTGCGTCAGCGCGCCCGGCACCGTCCGCGCCGCGGTCGTGCGGTGTTGGCCGGATTTGCGGCGCACGCCGGCTCTGGGTTAGCGTTTCCCTATTCCGGTCCGGGCCGGATCGGCGGCATCATTGGCCGCGCCCGGGCCGTCTCACCCCACGCGGACATTCCGATGCAGACCACGCTGAACCCGAACAACGGCTCCGTCACCTCCGTCCATGGCGGCACTTCCGGCCACGAGGTCGCGCCCGGCGAGATCGCCGTCGGCGTGGTGATCGGGCGCACTTCCGAATACTTCGACTTCTTCGTCTACGGCATCGCTTCGGTGCTGGTGTTCCCGCAGGTGTTCTTCCCGTTCGTCGACCGGCTGCACGGCACGCTGTATTCGTTCGCGCTGTTCGCGCTGGCCTTCCTCGCCCGCCCGCTGGGCACGATCCTGTTCATGGCGATCCAGCGCCGCTGGAACCGCGGCACCAAGCTGACCGCGTCGCTGTTCCTGCTGGGCACCTGCACCGCCGGCATCGCCTTCCTGCCCGGCTACGCCAGCATCGGCGCATCGGCGATCTGGCTGCTGGCGCTGTTCCGCATCGGCCAGGGCATCGCCCTGGGTGGTTCCTGGGACGGGCTGCCGTCGCTGCTGGCGCTGAACGCACCGAAGAAGAAGCGCGGCTGGTACGCGATGCTGGGGCAACTGGGCGCGCCGATCGGCTTCATCATCGCCGCGGCGCTGTTCGCGCTGCTGGTGGACAGCCTGAAGCCGGACGATTTCCTCGGCTGGGGCTGGCGCTACCCGTTCTTCGCCGCGTTCGCGATCAACGTGGTCGCGCTGTTCGCGCGCCTGCGGCTGGTGGTCACGCACGAATACGAGCAGGAACTGCACCGCGCCGACCTGGAGCCGGCCCCGCTGTCGGAACTGTTCCAGGCCAAGGGCCGCTACGTGCTGATCGGCGCGTTCACCGCGCTGGCCAGCTACGCGCTGTTCCACATCGTCACCATCTTCCCGCTGTCGTGGATCACCATCTACACCGACCAATCGGTGGGCGAGTTCCTGCTGATGCAGGTGTTCGGCGGCTTCCTCGCCGCCGCCGGCGTGGTCGCCTCCGGCGTGATCGCGGACAACCTGGGACGGACCAAGACCCTGGGCGGGCTGGCGGTGGCCATCGCCATGTACAGCGGTTTCGCCCCGCAACTGCTGGGCGCGGGCCAGCGCGGGCAGGACGTGTTCATCCTGCTGGGCTTCATCCTGCTGGGCCTGTCCTACGGGCAGGCGGCCGGCGCGGTGAACGCCAACTTCGGCAACCGCTACCGCTATTTCGGCGCGGCGCTGACCACCGACGTGGCGTGGCTGATCGGCGCCGCGTTCGCGCCGCTGGTGGCGCTGACCCTGGCCTCGAAGTTCGGCCTGCCGTACATCGGCGCCTACCTGCTGTCCGGCGCGATCGGCACGCTGGCGGCGCTGGGGGTCAACCGCTGGCTGCGCGAGAAAAAGAAGAAGGCCGGCGGACCGGTGAGCGGAGCGCTCTGACGCCGGTCCGACAGCGCGGTTCCCGGTCCGCCCTGTGCGGGAATGCGCGTAAAAGTGTACGGCACGCTCTAGGATGGCCCCGTGTCCGAGGCCGTCCGCAAGATCATCCACATCGACATGGACGCGTTCTACGCGTCGGTCGAGCAGCGCGACGATCCGGCGCTGCGCGGCAGGCCGGTGGTGGTCGCCTGGCGCGGCGCGCGTTCGGTGGTGTGCGCGGCGTCCTACGAGGCACGCAAGTTCGGCGTGCGCTCGGCCATGCCGGCGGCGCGCGCCGAGCGGCTGTGCCCGGACGCGGTGTTCGTTCCACCGGATTTCCCGCGCTACAAGGCGGTTTCGCGGCAGGTGCGCGAGATCTTCCTGGCGCATACCGACTTGGTCGAGCCGCTGTCGCTGGACGAAGCCTACCTGGACGTCAGCGCGCCGAAGATCGCTTCGCCCAGCGCCACCGCTACCGCGCAGGCGATCCGCGAACGCATCCGCGAGGAGACACGGCTGACCGCCTCGGCCGGGGTCGCGCCGAACAAGTTCATCGCCAAGATCGCTTCGGACTGGAACAAGCCCGACGGCCTGTTCGTGGTCAAGCCCTCGCAGGTCGAGGCCTTCCTGACCCCGTTGCCGGTGGGCCGGATTCCCGGCGTCGGCAAGGTAATGCAGGGCAAGCTGGAAAAGATCGGCGTCGCCACCGTCGGCGACCTGCGCGCGCATCCGCTGGAAGCGCTGCAGGCGCGTTTCGGCAGCTTCGGAGCGGCGCTGTACCGCCGTGCGCGCGGCATCGACGACCGGCCGGTGCAGCCTGACCAGCCGGTGCAGCAGGTGTCCGCCGAGGACACCTTCGAGCGCGACCTGAGGCTGGGCGAATTCGACGACGCGATCCGCCAACTTGCGGAAAAAGCCTGGAACGCCGCGAAGAAGACCGACCGTATCCCGCATACGGTGGTGCTGAAGCTGAAGACCGCGCAGTTCCGCATCCTCACCCGTAGCCACACGCCAGACACGCCGCCGGCGTCGCTGGCGGAGTTCACCGAGATCGCGCTGGCGCTGCGCGGTCGCGTGGATCTGCCGGATTCGACGCGCTACCGGCTGGTGGGCGTGGGCCTCGGCGGTTTCCGCGAACGCGACGAATCGGTGGAGCAGGCGGGTTTGTTCGGCGCGTGAACCTTCATGAAGCGACGCCTTCTCCCCGGTTGCAGGGAGAAGGCGGTATTCCGCATCGCATCACCTGGCGTTGTAGCGCAAGGTCAGCCCGTACTCGCGACCTGGCTGGTTGTACCAGGCCACGGTTTCGTATTCGCGGTCGAGCACGTTGGCCGCACGCGCCTGCAGCGTCCATTCGTCGCTGATCGCGTACTCCAGGCGCAGGTCCAGCGTGCCGTAGCCGGCCAGCCGCTGGGTGTTGGCCGCGTCGTCGTAGCGCGCGCCATGGCCGGCCACGGTGACGCCGGCGCGCAGCGCGCCGAAGGCGCGATCCACGTCGATGCGGCCGCTGTCGCGCGCGCGCCGGGCCAGGCGGTTGTCGTGCAGATAGCTGTCGCGGGTGTCGTTGCGCGGATCGGTGAAGCTGGCCTGCGCGGCGATGTCCCAGCCGGCCAGCGACACCTGCCCGGCCAGTTCCGCGCCGCGGATGCGCGCCCTGTCCACGTTGACCAGGTTGTAGCCGCTGTCGTAGCCGATCAGGTCCCGGATGCGGGTTTCGTAGACGTCCAGACGCCAGTTCCAGCCGTCGCCGTACTGGGCCAGGCCCAGGTCGGCGCTCTTCGACTTCTCCGGCTTCAGGTCCGGGTTGCTGTAGCCGGGGTAGTACAGGTCGTTGAAGGTCGGGGCCTTGAAGCCGGTGCCGGCGGTGGCGGTCAGCTTGAAGCCGTGGCCCAACGCCAGCCCGTAGCCAAGGCTGCCGGTGGCGTGGTCGCCGAACTGCGCGTTGTCGTCGTTGCGCACGCTGGCCTGCAGCGAATGCGCGCCGAAGCGACCCTGGTATTCGGCGAACACGCCGGTGTTGCGGCGCGAATCCACGTCGTAGGCGGTGGTGCTGGTGACTTCGTCGTTCTGCCAGTCGCCGCCGACGGTGAACAACTGCGCCTGGCCGAAGCCGAAATCGCCCTGCACGCCGGCGCTGTCGCGACGCGTGTCGAACCTGCCGGTGGCGATGCGCGTATCGGTCGCCGCATCGGCAAAGTAATTGTCGGACTTGTCGTTGGCGCGGCCGACCTGCGCGGTCAGCGCGATGCGCTCGGACGGCTTCCACGCCAGCTTGCCGCCGAACACCTGCTGCTTGTTCCAGGCCTGGTTGCCGCCGAACACGCTGCCGTCGTATTCGTTGTACGCGTCGGCGTCCAGCGCCTGCGCCTCGACCTGCAACGCGTCGGTCAGCGCGTAGCCGCCGCGCAGGCTGACCGAGGTGTTGCGGTAGCCGTCCTTGTCCGGTTCGTCGGCGTAGCAGCCCGCGCCGTACGGATACTCGGCATTGCCGGCGGTGCCCTGACAGGCATTGATGCCGTCGGTACGCTGGTGTGCACCCTGCACCGCGAACCAGCCGCGTTCGCCGTGCACGCCGAAGCCGCCGCCGGCCTGGCGCAGGCCGTGGCTGCCGACGCCGAGGCTGAGGTTGCGGCTCAGTCCTTCGCCGCCGCGCCGGGTGAAGACCTGGATCACGCCGCCGACCGCTTCCGAGCCGTACAGGCTGGAACGCGGGCCGCGCACGATCTCGATGCGCTCGATCTGCTCCAGCGGCAGGTCCTGGATCGCCGCCGCGCCGTTGGTGGCCGCGCCGATGCGCACGCCGTCGACCAGCACCAGCACGTGGCCGGCGTTGGTACCACGCAGGAACAGCGAGCTGAGCTTGCCGGGGCCGCCCTGGTTGGCGATGTCGACGCCGGCGCGCCCGCGCAGCAGGTCCATCAGCGAGGCGGCCTGGCTGCGGTCGATCTGTTCGCGGTCGATGACCTGCGCCGGCGCCAGGCTGTCCTCGACCGCAACCGCAGTGCGGGTACCGGTGACGACGATCTGGTCGAGATCGGTGGCGGGCGCATCGGCCTGCGCGACGGCGGACAGCGACATCGCGACGGCCAATGCCAGCGCGGACCAAGCGGGAATGCGGTATTGCATGGCGAAGGTTCTCCGTTGCGCGCGACCCGCACGCAGGACGAGGGTGGGGTGGTCGCGAACGGAGGGAAACGCCCGGGGAATGGCGCGCGAAGACGGCCGCGGATGCGGATCGCCGCCGCGATGCCCGCCGCATCGCAATCGTTGCGCCTCGGGCCGGTCTCCGGGCTTGCGAGCGAACCGTGCCGGTTCGGCCGTCGCGCCTTCCCATGCCTGCGGCACAGTGGCGGATGCGATGGCTTGACTCGCTTACCGTTGCGGGGGCAGCGCCGGAATCGTCGTCATGTCCGCGCGGAACATGGAACCCACCGGCTTCCCGTTTCAACCCATGGGCGGAACGTCGCCGCCGTCGGGTCACCTCGAAGCGCGCACAGTGTAGCAAAGGCGCGCGGCGTCACTGCGGCAGCGGCCGCGCCCAGTGCGCGTAGCTGGCGCGGATCGTCTCGCGGATCTGCCGGTATCCGGCCGCGCCGGGCGGCACTTCGAAGTCCTTCGCCACGCCGCGCCAGCCGTTCTCGTGGTCGCGCGACCAGGCGCGCACGACCTCGCGGCAGGCTCTGCCGGCGACCTTGGCGAGGTTGCAGGCGAAATGGATGTCGCCGGCGCGCCAGCCTGGCTGCGCCAGCATCGCCTCGGCGTAGTCGCGCGGCACGTCGAGGTAGCGCGAAACCTCGTCGACGAAGCCGTCGGGATAGCGCGCGGCGTAGTCGCCGATGTCGGCCAGCGCGCGGTCGATCCAGTCGTCGCCGGTGCGCGGCGCATAGGCCGCGGTTTCCGTCGCGGTCGCCGCCGCCGTTTCCTGCGCCTGCGACGGCAGGCACGTCGTCAGCGGCAACAACGCCAGAAGCAGCAGGCGGCGATGGACGGGGCGATGCGGCATGCGGGGGATTGTGCCGCACATCGCGCGCCGCCGCGTCCCTGCGGCCGGGAGCGTGGGCGGCAGAAACCGTCCGGGCTGCGAAGCCGTCTGCGCGGATCATTTTCCCGCCGATTCTTGGCCCGTAGCGCCGCTACGTGCCGGCGAATCGGCGGAAAACGGCTCTCGCGCAGCCGACTTCTCGCCTCGAACATTTCTGCCGCCCACGCTCCTGGCGCCCGTCTTCCTCGTCCGGAGAGATCGCCGCGGTTACGGCGTGGTCTGCGGCTGGTCGCCGTAGTTCTTGCTGACGAAATCCTTGTATTCGTCGGTGGTCAGCTTGCCGTCGCCGTTGGCGTCGGCCTGGTCGAAGACCTGCGACAGGCCCGGATTGACGGCGGCTTCCTGCTTGCTGATGGCGCCGTCCTTGTCGGTGTCCACGTCTTCCCAGCCCTGCTTCGGCGCGCTGCTGGCGGCCTCGGGCGTCTGGGTCGAGCTGCTGGGGTCGGTTGCGGCCGGATCGGCGCTGGTCGGGGGCGGCGTCGGTTGCGTCTGCGCCGGATCCTGCGGCGGCGCGGTGGTCGCGTCCTGGGCGAAGGCCATCGGCGCGGTCGCGGCGGCGGCCAGCGCGATCAGCAGGGCGAGCGGATGGCAATGCTTGCGGTTCTGTACGGTCATGATTTCGGTTAGCTCCCTTCAGGTGTCATGCGTATGCGGCTGGGTGGAATGCTGCGTGCGCCAACCTCGCACGCGGCCACCCTGCCAGCCCCGGTCTGAATCGTTTTTGCCGCGCGACCTGAACGTCGACGCGTGCTTAACCATCCCCGCGGCGCGTGCGGCTAGCCGAAGATCAAGCGCGGGTGACGGCGGCGTGAGACGCGGGTTAGAGGCGTGACTTGCCGGTTAAATCAACCGTCGTTCGCGTCCGCATCGCCGCCGGCGACGGGTTGCATGCCCGCTGAACGCTTGCGCAATCCCAGCCATGCGGCGACCACGCCGGTCCATGCGCCGATGGCTTCCAGCACCACGCGCACGCCCAACGATTCGGGGTCGTGGATGCCCTGCAGCGCCAGCCGCGCGTACAACGGCGATTCCAGCTTGACGATGCCGAGATAGAACAGGTTCCATGCGTCGAGGCCGGCGGCGGCGACGGTGGCGCTGGCGCAGGCCCAGCCGATGGCGTGTCCGTCGGAAAAGCCGAAGCGGCGCGACAGCCAGCGCCACAGCGCATAGGCCAGCAGGCCGACGACGAAGGCGATGGCCGCGGCTTCCAGTGCGCCGAGCAGGCCGTAGTGCAGGGACAGGTTCATCCGCGCTTCGCGCCGGTCGCGGCGGCCAGCCGGCGCATCCGCAACAGCAGGCCGACCCCGTTGACCAGCGAGTACGCGACCAGCGCCGCGGCGATCGCCAGGGTCAGCGGGCTGGCCTGTTGCAGGGTCTGCCCGGCGCCGGACGAGAACGCGCCCTGGCTCCAGCGCCAGGCCAGTCGTCCCACCAGCAGTACGCTGAGCGCACCGCCGATCCACGGGTTCGGCGTGTACCAGCCGCGTCCGTCGGCCCATTCGGCGTGGGTGTGGCGCAGCGACAGCAGGCCGAGCGCGGCGCCCGCCACGCCGCCGCCGGCCATGCCCCAGGCGACGTGCGGCAGGAAGATCGCCGCCAGCGCCAGCATCGCCGCGACCAGCGAAAGCAGCGCGATGCGCACGGCGGTGCGGATCGGCCGCCACTCCTGCCGGCCGAAGTGGCGGCGGATGCGGCGGTAATAGAGCCAGGCGATCCCGGCCGTGGCCAGGTAGGGCGTCATCGGCGCAATGGAATGGGCGGGCATGCGGGTTTCCAACGGTATGGAAACGGCCATTCTAGGGTCCGGCGGCGCATTCCTGCGCCCCGCCTCGCGGCGACCATGCCCCGGGGGAAACGCCTGGATGTCGCCGCATGACCCTGCGATACGGTCCAATCGGGTCGAAAACTGACCCATAGCGTCGTCTGAAAGCGGCCGAAATCGGCATTACGCCCTTGGCACGGATATTGCTCCATCCCCTGTCAGCACACTTCGCCGTATGGAATGCCATGACAGGGGTCACCGACAACAGCCGCCGCAACGCGGCGGACCGGGAATTCCGGCAGGAACGCCTGCGCGTCCGCGCCGGGCGGCGTCCGCTGGAACTGGCCATGGCCGACTATTACCGCCGCCAGGGCTATGCGGTGACCTACCTGGCGGACGACGGCCGCGACGCCGACGGCCTCGACCTGCTGCTGCGCCTGGGCGACAGGACTGCGGTGGTCGCCTGCCGCGAACGCCTGCCGCCGCATTTCCACCACGAGCTGCAGGCATTGCAGCGCCGGCTGCCGCGGATGGAGGCGGGAGTGCTGATCGTCGCGACCCTGGGCGCGTTCGAAGCGCGATCGCGCGAGATCGCCGACCGTTCGCCGAACCTGCAGTTGCTCGACGGCCTGCTGCTGCGGATCCTGCTGGGCGACGCCCGCATGGACCAGTTGCAGCGCGGGCAGGGTGGTACGCCGGTCGCCGGCCCGGCGGCGGCAAAGGACGACGTCGCGTCTTCCGCAAAGCACCAGCCGGGACTGGCGATCGTCTCGCTGCTGCTGGTGGTGCTGGCGCTGGCCCTGGTCTGGCTGGAGTTGCACGGCAACGGCTGAGCCGCGCCGCGCGCGGCGTCACGCACGCACGATGGTGACGTAGGCGCCGGTGCCGACGATCTGGAAGGTGTCGCTGTCCACCCGGCGCACCGGGGTGCCGTCCTCCAGCCGGTAGACGACCGTCGCCGCGCCGGCCTGCGCGTCGGACGATTCCAGCGCCTGCAGGATCCGGCACTGGTTGCCGGCTTCGTCCTGCGCGTAGAAAACCTGGCTCATGGGCGTGCTCCATCGTTCGTTCCGATGCGCGCGAGCCTATCCCCGCGGGCGAACGCCGCCGTTCACGAAATGGAAAACGGGCGTTAACCCGCGCACGGACGGCCGTCGAAGCGGTCTTCCGCCATGTCATGCTTGCCGGCCCGGAGCCCGACCCGCATGAAACTCGCCATCCTTTCCCGCAACGGCAAGCTGTACTCGACCCGGCGTCTGGTCGAGGCCGCGCGCACACAGGGGCACAGCGCGCGCGTGCTCGATCCACTGCGCTGCTACATGCGCATCGCCAGCGACGGTTTCGCGATGCACTACATGGGCAAACCGCTGACCGGCTACGACGCGGTGATCCCGCGCATCGGCGCGTCGGTGACCCGCTACGGCACCGCGGTGCTGCGCCAGTTCGAGCTGATGGGCAGCTACACGCCGAATCCGTCCGACGCGATCCTGCGCGCGCGCGACAAGCTGCGCGCGCACCAGTTGCTGGCCCGGCAGGGGATCGGCCTGCCGGCGACGGTGTTCGGCGACAATCCCGACGACACCG
This sequence comes from Pseudoxanthomonas sp., assembly GCA_047601245.1. Classification (GTDB taxonomy): domain Bacteria; phylum Pseudomonadota; class Gammaproteobacteria; order Xanthomonadales; family Xanthomonadaceae; genus Pseudoxanthomonas_A. The sequence continues at coordinate 710,078 of JASGJU010000001.1, read as the reverse complement.
TCGACCTGCTGTCGATGCTCGGCCCGCCGCCGCACGTGATCAAGTTGAACGAAGGCACCCAAGGCGCCGGGGTGATGCTGACCGAGAAGCTGTCGGCCTCTCGCGGCGTGGTCGAGGCGCTGCGCGGCCTGTACGCCAACTTCGTGGTGCAGGAGTTCATCGCCGAGGCCGAGGGCGCCGACCTGCGCTGTTTCGTCGTCGGCGACCGCGTGGTCGCGAGCATGCGGCGGCAGGCGCCGGAGGGCGATTTCCGCTCCAACCTGCACCGCGGCGGCAGCGCCGAAGCGGTGGCGACCAGCGACGAGGAGAGAACGGTCGCGGTCCGCGCCGCGCAGGGGCTGGGACTGGGCGTGGCCGGCGTGGACCTGATCCGCTCGGCTCGCGGGCCGCTGGTGCTGGAGGTCAACTCGACCCCCGGCCTGGAAGGCATCGAGGCGGTCTGCGGCCGCGACATCGCCGCCGACGTCATCCGGTTCGTCGCCGGGCATGTCGGGATTTCCCCTTGACTATCAATAAGTTGATTCGGGCTCCCGTATTCATCATGCGGGGCTAACGAAATTTTTAACCCCGGTTTAATCGGGCTCCGGCTAGCCTTCCATCCGCCGCAACTCTGCACGCTCCTCGTGCGTGGTCACTTGGGAAACGACAGGATTACGGTAAATCGGGGTTGTTCATTTGGCCCGGGCCGGGGACGCCGGCCCGGGCATTTTTGAGCCCGCGCGCCCGCCGCGCGGTGCCGAAAAACGGCGGCCGGCGATCTCCCCGACCGGCCGGTTTCCGCCAGCGATGGCGGAATTTGTTAATTTCCCCGTCCCGGCCGGGAACCCGACGGGCCGCAGGGCGGTCCGACATGGCTTCACGCGAACAGGAAACCCCGCATGCGCATCCTCGTCATCGAAGACAACAGCGACATCGCCGCCAACCTGGGCGACTATCTGGAAGACCGCGGCCACACCGTCGATTTCGCCGCCGACGGCGTCACCGGCCTGCATCTGGCGGTGGTGCACGAGTTCGACGCCATCGTGCTGGACCTCAACCTGCCGGGCATGGACGGGCTGGAGGTCTGCCGCAAGCTGCGCAACGAGGCGCGCAAGCAGACCCCGGTGCTGATGCTGACCGCGCGCGACGCGCTGGAAAGCAAGCTGGCCGGCTTCGATTCCGGCGCCGACGACTACCTGGTCAAGCCGTTCGCGCTGCAGGAGGTCGAAGTGCGCCTCAACGCGCTGGCGCGGCGCGGCAAGGGCGTGCAGACCCGCGAACTGCAGGTCGGCGACCTGGAATACAACCTGGACACGCTGGAAGTGCGCCGCCAGGGCAAGCTGCTGCAGCTCAACCCGACCGCGTTGAAGATCCTGCAGGCGCTGATGGAGGCCTCGCCGGCGGTGGTCACGCGGCAGGAGCTGGAAACCCGCGTCTGGGGCGAGGAACTGCCGGATTCGGATTCGCTGCGCGTGCACATCCACGGCCTGCGCGCGGTGGTGGACAAGCCCTTCGACGTTCCGCTGATCCAGACCCGCCACGGCATCGGTTACCGCATCGCCGCGCCCGATGGCAGCAGTTGACCCGGCGAACGATCCGGCAAAGACGGCCGGCGTGAAGGGCCGGCGCCGGGCGTTCCGGCGGCGGCTGCGCACGCGCATCATTCTGTCGTTCTTCCTGCTCGGCACCGGGCTGACCGCGCTGTTCGCCTATCTGACCGACTTCGCGCGGCAGCGCGTCGAGAACCAGTTGGTCGAAGACGTGATGAATCAGAACATCGACGAGTACGCGCGGCGGTTCTATGCCGACCCGACGCGGCCGCCAGATGTGCCGGTGCAGCAGATCAAGGGTTATTTCTACACGCCGGACCGCTTCGAGCGCGTGCGCCAGGAGCGCCCGGAATGGGCGCGGCTGCCCGATGGCATTCATCCCTTCACCGACATCGATGCCGACGGCGTGCCTTATACCTTCAAGCTGGCGGTGCGCAAGACGCCGGAGGCATGGTTCTTCCTAGCCTACGACACCAGCCAGACCGTGCGCGGCACCGTGCAGTTGAAACAATGGCTGTACGTCGCAGTGGTGCTGTTCGGCGGCTTGTCGCTGTTCATCGGCTGGTGGTCGGCCTCGCGGGTGATGAGCCCCGTCTCGGAACTGGCCGCGCGCCTGCGCGCCTACCGCGGCAGCGAGAACCCGAAGCCGCTGGCGCCGCATTTCCCCGAGGACGAGGTCGGCGAACTGGCCAAGGCGCTGGACGACTATTCCGCGCGTCTGACCGAGGTGGTGCAGCGCGATCGCGAGTTCAACGCCGACGTCAGCCACGAACTGCGCACGCCGCTGGCGGTGATCCGCGGCGCCACCGAACTGCTGCTGGGCAACCCGGACCTGGACGAGAAGCTGCGCCAGCGGCTGCTGCGCATCCAGCGCGCCGAGCAGCAGTGCACCGACCTGATCGGCTCGCTGCTGCTGCTGTCGCGCAACGAGCGCGGCCACGGCAATTCGCTGGTGGCCAAGGTCGTCGAGCAGTTGCTGGACGCGCACCGCGCGCAACTGTCAGGCAAGCCGCTGGAACTGCGCATGGAAGGCGAGAGCGCACTGACCGTGGACGCGCCGGAGTCGGTGCTGTCGGTCGCGCTGGGCAACCTGATCGGCAATGCGGTCAAGTACACCCCGCAGGGCGAGGTGGCGGTACGGCTGCTGTCCGACGCGGTGGAAGTGATCGACACCGGCCCGGGCCTGAGCGAGGAGGACGCCGCGCGCCTGTTCGAGCGCGGCTACCGCGGCACCCATGCCGGCAGGTCGCAGGGCGGCGGCATCGGCCTGTCGATCGTCAGCCGCCTGTGCGCGCTGTACGGATGGGAGGCCAGCGTGCATCCGCGTGCCGACGGCCACAGCGGCGCGGTGGCGACGCTGCGGTTCTCGTCTTCGTCTCCTACAACGTGATCCAGAAGCAACCGTAGTCGCGCCGCAGGCCGAACACGGTGCTGGCGGGCGTGGCGCTGTTGCGCAGGGTCTGTTCGATGCGCAATCCGGTCGGCCGCGTGGGGCGGGCGGTCTGCGGGTAGAAGCCGTCGGCGTTCGCGTCGACCGTGTTGCCTTCCGCATCCACCACCGGCGCCGGCGGCGGGCGCACCGGCGCGATGTCGACCAGCGGCCGCTGCACGATGGCTTCCAGCCGGTCGAGGACGCGGTTGGCGGCGCTGTTGGAAACGCCGGCCCACTGGTAGACGCCGGCCAGCCGGTTGACGTCCTGCGCATTGATCGCCGCGCCGACCTGCTGGACCAGGTCGCGCAGCGTACGCGAGCAGCCGGCGCGGTTGAGCGAGGAGCCGGCGACCGGCGCGCGCGCGTCCGGCAGGCGATCCATCGCGCCGAGTTGCCCTCGCAGCGCCGGTCGGTCAGGATGGTGCCGCCGTCCATCGCGGTGCAGCGGTGGACGACCGTTTGCGCGCGAGCGGGCGCATGGACCAGCCCGGCCGACAATGCCGCGAGGACCAGCAGCGGCAGCATTCGCACAATGCGCATCGGGCGGTGGCGGGTGGTCGGGGGTTGCGCGAGTGTAACCGCGCCGGCTCAGAACCTGTTCACGATCTGTCGCGAGCGCAGCCGGATGGCGCGTGGCGGAGCGCAGAAAGCGCAATGTACGTTGGGTACATGAGCATTTCGAGCACCGCACGCGCGCCAGCTGGCAAGCGCAGCAAGATCGTGAACAGGTTCTCAGCCCAGCCGCGCCAGCACCGCCTGTGTCGGCTTGGCCAGATTCAAGGTGTAGAAGTGCAGCGCCGGCGCGTCGCCGTCGATCAGGCGCCGGCACAGCTTCGCGACCAGGTCGGCGCCGAATTCGCGGATGCTTTCCGCGTCGTCGCCGTGGGCGCGCATGCGCTTCTCGATCCAGCGCGGGATTTCCGCGCCGCATTGCTCGCTGAAGCGGCGCAACTGGCTGAAGTTGGAGATCGGCATCACCCCTGGCACGATCGGCACGTCGACGCCGAGCTTGCGCACCGCGTCGACGAAGTGGAAGTAGGCGTCGGCGTTGTAGAAATACTGGGTGATCGCGCCGTCCGCGCCGGCGTCGACCTTGGCCTTGAAGTGCTTCAGGTCGGCCAGCGCGTCGTCGGCCTGCGGGTGGGTTTCCGGATAGGCGGCGACCTCGACGTGGAAATGCGCGCCGTGTTCGGCGCGGATGAATTCGACCAGTTCCGCGGCGTAGCGCAGGTCGCCCGGGTGGCCCATGCCGGAGGGCAGGTCGCCGCGCAGCGCGACGATGCGCCGGCAGCCGATCGCGCGGTACAGCTTCAGCAGTTCGCGGATCTGCTCGCGGGTGCCGCCGACGCAGGACAGGTGCGGCGCGGCGTCGAGGCCGTGGCCCTGCTTCAGGTGGCGCACGGTTTCCGAGGTGTAGCTCAGCGTCGAACCGCCCGCACCGAAGGTGCAGGAGACGTACTCCGGCGCGTACTGCTTCAGCTTGTCCGCGGTGCGGTCCAGTTGTGCGCGCTGCTCGTCGGTCTTGGGCGGGTAGAACTCGAAGCTGAGCCTGGCCATCGGCAAATCCTGTACAGGAATCTTTTTTATTATATCTCTTCATCGCGATAGATGATGATTACCCTTTGCTGGGGCTGTGATGGCGGCCCAGCCGCGTCCGGGACCGACGATCTCCCCTTAAACTGGCGCGAATCCCGCGAAACATGGACACCCGGATGAAACGTCGCGACTTCCTCATCGCCGGCGCCGCGCTCGGCGCGACCAGCCTGCTGCCCTCCACCCCGGCCTGGGCGGCCCGCCGCAAGCTGCGGCTGGGCCTGATCGGCACCGGCCTGCGCGGGCAGGTGCACCTGCAGGAATTGCTGCGCCGCGACGACGTGGACGTGGTCGCGCTGTGCGACGTCGAACCGATCATGCTGGGCGATGCGCTGGCGCAGGTGGCCAAGGCCGGCAAGCCCGCGCCGAAAATCTACGGCCAGGACGGCGACGCGCAGGCCTGGCGTCGCCTGCTGCAGCAACGCGGGCTGGACGGCGTCGTCATTTGCACGCCGTGGGAATGGCATGCGCCGATGGCGATCGAGGCGATGCAGGCCGGGGTGGCGGTCGGCTGCGAAGTGGTCGCCGGCATCACCCTGCAGGACCACTGGGACGTGCTGAACGCGCAATTGCGCACCGGCACGCCCTACATGCTGCTGGAGAACGTCTGCTATCGCCGCGACGTGATGGCCGCGCTGCAGATGGTGCGCGCCGGCCTGTTCGGCGAACTGATCCACCTGCAGGCCGGCTACCAGCACGACCTGCGCGGGGTGAAGTTCAATTCCGGCGATCCCGCCGAACCCTACGACAGCGGCGTCGAGTTCGGCCCCAAGGGCTGGTCGGAGGCGCGCTGGCGCACCGAGCACTCGATCAGGCGCAACGGCGAGCTGTACCCCAGCCACGGCATCGGCCCGTGCGCGATGTACGCCGGCATCAACCGCGGCAACCGTTTCACCCACCTCAACAGCTTCGCCACCAAGGCGCGCGGCCTGCACGAATACACCGTCGCCAAGAGCGGCGGCGACACCCATCCCAGCACCAAGGTGCGGTTCAAGCTGGGCGACGTGGTGACCACCACGCTGGCCTGCGAGAACGGCGAAACCATCCTGCTGCAGCACGACACCTCGCTGCCGCGCCCGTATTCGCTGGGTTTCCGCGTGCAGGGCACCCACGGCCTGTGGATGGACGTCAACCAGTCGATCCACATCGAGGGCCGCAGCCCGCCGCACAAGTGGGAAGCCTTCGAGGCCTACCAGGACGAATACGACCACCCGCTATGGAAGAAGTACGCCGCCGATGCCGCCGACGCCGGCCACGGCGGCATGGACTTCTTCGTCGTCCATGCCTTCGTCGAGGCACTGAAGGCCGAAGCGCCGATGCCGATCGACATCTTCGATGCGATCGCCTGGAGCGCGATCACCCCGCTGTCGGAGCAGTCCATCGCCGAAGGCTTCAAGACGCTGGAGTTCCCCGACTTCACCAACGACCAATGGAAGTCGCGCAAGCCGATCTTCGCCTTCGACGCCGCGTATTGACGGTTCGACCTGCGCCGGCGGCGCGCATGCGGCATGAAGAAAGGGCGCCTTGCGGCGCCCTTTCTGCCGTCGGTCCGCTCAGTAGCGGTAGTGCTCCGGCTTGAACGGCCCTTCCACCGGCACGCCGAGGTAGTCGGCCTGTTCCTTGGTGAGCCGGGTCAGCTTCACGCCGATCTTCTCCAGGTGCAGGCGCGCGACTTCCTCGTCCAGCTTCTTCGGCAGGATGTAGACCTTCGGATCGTAGAAGTCCTTGTTCGCCCACAGGTCGATCTGCGCCAGGGTCTGGTTGGAGAACGAATTGGACATGACGAAGCTGGGATGGCCGGTGGCGCAGCCCAGGTTGACCAGGCGGCCTTCGGCCAGCAGGAAGATCGAACGGCCGTTCGGCAGGTCGAAGCGGTCCACCTGCGGCTTGATGTTTATCTGCTTCACCCCGTCCAGCGCCTTCAGCGCGTCGACCTGGATCTCGTTGTCGAAGTGTCCGATGTTGCAGACGATGGCCTGGTCCTTCATCGCCTGCATGTACTGCACGGTGATGATGTCCTTGTTGCCGGTGGTGGTGACGTAGATGTCGGCGATGCCGAGGGTGTCCTCGACGGTCTTCACTTCGTAGCCTTCCATCGCCGCCTGCAGCGCGCAGATCGGGTCGATCTCGGTGACGATCACGCGCGCGCCGTAGGCGCGCAGCGAGTGCGCCGAGCCCTTGCCGACGTCGCCGTAGCCGCAGACCACCGCGACCTTGCCGGCCAGCATCACGTCCATCGCGCGCTTGAGGCCGTCGGCCAGCGATTCGCGGCAGCCGTAGAGGTTGTCGAACTTGCTCTTGGTGACCGAGTCGTTGACGTTGATCGCAGGCACCAGCAGCTTGCCCTGTTCGGCGAGCTGGTACAGGCGATGCACGCCGGTGGTGGTCTCCTCGGACACGCCCTTCCAGTCGGCGACGACCTTGCGCCAGTAGCCGGGGCGCTCCTGCGCGACGCGCTTGAGCAGGTTCTTGATGACCTGCTCCTCGTGGCTGCCGGAGGGGCTGTTGACCCAGCTCTCGTCGCCCTGCTCCAGTTCGTAGCCCTTGTGGATCAGCAGGGTCACATCGCCGCCGTCGTCGACGACCAGTTGCGGCCCGAGGAAGCCGCCGTTGCCGTCGGGGAAGCTCAGCGCGTCCAGCGTGCAGTCCCAGTATTCCTCCAGCGTTTCGCCCTTCCAGGCGAACACCGGCGTGCCGGTCGCGGCGATCGCGGCGGCGGCGTGGTCCTGGGTCGAGAAGATGTTGCACGAGGCCCAGCGCACGTCGGCGCCGATGTCCTTCAGCGTCTCGATCAGCACCGCGGTCTGGATGGTCATGTGCAGCGAGCCGGTCACGCGCACGCCCTTGAGCGGGGCCTGCGGCGCGTACTTGCGGCGGATCGACATCAGGCCCGGCATCTCGTGCTCGGCGATGTCCAGTTCCTTGCGGCCCCAGTCGGCCAGCGAAAGGTCGGCGACCTTGTAGTCGCCACCCTGCGAGAGGTTCTTCAGTTGCGCGTTCATTGGCATGTCTCCGTAATGGCGAGCCGAGGGCTCGGGCAATACGGGCGCCGTTGTCGCGAGGTCGTGTCGCCGAGCCTGGCCGTAATTCGAAAACCCGCGCACGGATGTACGGGCTTTCGTGGAGGGATCCACATACGGTCGCAGCGCCCCTCGGCGAAGGGCGGATTATATCGTTTCCGTCTGTGCGATTCGTTCGCCGCACCGCCGTGCGCGCCGGCTTGCGGACGCGTGTTGACGGAATGGCGTCGAGAAAAGGCGCCTTGCCCGCGTTCTGTCGCGGTGGCGTCCGCACGTCGCAAACGGGCGAGGATTTTGCGGCGGCGCAACATCCCAGACTTTCATAATTGATTGATTCGATTGGAAAATATAAGGGAACAAACACATTCACGATCTAGTGAGTGAGTATTGACAAGACGTCCGCGGGACGCGCAGTATCGCCACGAAAGCTTCTTGCCGAGTCAGTGTCCTGTGGGAGGGATCTGTAATGAGAAGTCGTCTGTTCGCGTCCGCGTCCGTGGCCGCGCTGCTTGCCGCACCCGTGTCGGTCCTGGCGCAGGCCACGACCAAAGCGCTTGAAACCGAAACCCCGCCGAGCACGGCGGAAGACGCCGCCAAGACCAAGGCCAAGGAACTGGATACGGTCATCGTCACGGCCACGCGCCGCAGCGAGCCGCTGAAGGACGTGCCCTTGAGCGTGTCGGTGATGTCGCAGGAGGAACTCGACGCCAAGGGCATCGTCGGCTACGAGGGCCTGGCCTACGAGACGCCGGGCGTGGTGCTCAACCGGGCCAGCGCCAACTTCAACAATTTCACCGCGCGCGGCATCGCCACCAACGGCTACGGGGCCGGCCTGCAGAGCACGGTGGCGATCTACATCGACGAATTGCCGATCTCGGCCAACGGCAATTCGACCATCCTCGACCCCAGCCTGTACGACGTGGAGCGGGTGGAGTTCCTGCGCGGGCCGCAGGGCACGCTGTTCGGGTCCGGCTCGCTGGCCGGGGCGCTGCGCATCCTGACCCACGCGCCGGACCCCAACGTGTTCGAGGGTTCGGTCCTGGCCGACGTGGGCATGACCGGATCGGATTCGCTGCGCCAGCGCTACAACGCCATGCTGAACATTCCGCTGGCCAAGGACACGATGGCGCTGCGCGTGGTCGGCTTCTCGCGCAACGAGGACGGTTACGTCGACAACCTCGGCACCGGGAAAAAGAACTCCAACGCGCTGAAAAGCTGGGGCGGCCGCGCCACCCTGCTGTGGGAGCCGACCGACCGGCTGTCGGCGCAGGTGCGGGTCTCGCGCGAGGAGAGCACGCCGGAGGATTCGTCGCTGATCAACCCCGATCGCGGCATGGACAAGCGCTATTCGGACCGGCCGGACAAGTTCTCCGGCACGATGACCAACTACAACCTCACGCTGGGCTACCAGTTCGACGGCGCCAAGCTGACCAGTTCCTCGACATGGTCCGACTACAAGGCGCTGTTCAACGTCGATCTCGCCGGCACCTACAACCAGGCCTTCGCCTTCGCGCTGGACGCGCCGGGGGAGAACAACACCTTCGTGCAGGAGATGCGCCTGGTGTCCGACACCAGCGGTCCGCTGGACTGGGTGCTGGGCGGCTTCTACTACAAGCGCGAGCGCGACGTGTACTTCGGCTACCGCTCGAACGAGGAATACCTTGCGCAGAGCGGCATCACTGGCCTGCCCGACGAGTACTACCTGCGCTACCACACCTATGACGTGACCAAGGAACAGGCGCTGTTCGGCCAGTTGACCTACCACTTCTCGGACGACGTCTGGGCGACCGCCGGGCTGCGCTACGGCAGCATCCAGGCCCAGGGCTTCACCCGCGATGGCGGCTACAGCAGCGACTACCTGACCCTGGCCTACTACTGCAGCTTCTACAACGTCTGCGGCCTGCCGGTGACGATCACGCCGGTCGCGGCGGCCACGGGCGAGAAGGCCAAGGAAACCGGTCCGTCGTACCGCGTCAGCGCTTCGTGGCGGCCGGTGCCGTCGATCACCACCTACGCGGCGATCGCCACCGGCTTCCGCGCCCCGGTGGTGAACGCCCGCGCCGGTTCGGTCAGCACGATCGACCCGGACGACGTCGTCATTCCCGAAGGCGCCGACTCGGACAAGCTGACCAACTACGAGCTGGGCATGAAGGGGCGTTGGCTGGATGGCCGGATGACGACCAATCTCGCGCTGTACTACATCGACTGGAAGGACATCCAGGTGCAGGCCAACCGGGTGTCCGACTCGGTGCAGTTCGCCACCAACATCGGCGGCGCCTACAGCCGCGGCCTCGAATTCGAGTTGATGGCGATGCCGGCGCTGGGCTGGACGATCGCCGTGAACGGCGCGTTCAACCAGAGCAAGGTGGACAGGCTGACGGACGAGGAGGCCGCCATCTCGGGCGCGGTCAAGGGCGCGCGCTTGTCGGGTCCGAAGTTCAGCGGATCGGCGACGGTCAACTACAGCTTCGACCTGCCCCGCAACGCGCAGGGCAACGCGTCGCTGGCGGTGGTGCACGTGGGATCCTTCCCCAGCTCGTTCCCGAACGTGCCCGGCCAGCCCGGCGTGGTCAGCCCCACCTACGACTGGACCGACTCCTATACGATCGTGAACGGCGCGCTGGCCGCGAGCTTCGATCGCTTCACCGTCGGCCTGTACGTGGAGAACATGTTCGACGACCGTTCGATCAACTACGTCCATCCGGAGGCCTTCATCGACGGCCGCTACGGCGTGGTGCGGCCGCGCACGGTGGGCGTGCGCGTCGGATACACGTTCTGATGGCCGGCACGGCGGAAACGCCGTCGGCGGCCCCGGGCGCGCGCATCGCGCGCCCGGGAGCGGCGGCCTGGTGCGTGCTGGCGCTGCTGTGCTTCGTCTACGTGCTGAACTTCCTGGACCGGCAGTTGCTGTCGATCCTGGCCAAGCCGATCCAGGACGACCTGGGCGTGAGCGACGGACAGCTCGGTCGGATCGGCGGGCTGTACTTCGCGATGTTCTACTGCATCCTGGCGATCCCGGTCGGTTGGCTGGCGGACCGGACCAACCGGGTGAGGGTGCTGGCTTTCGCCTGCGCCCTGTGGAGCGCGGCCACCGCCGCCTGCGGCATGGCGTCCACCTATCCGCAACTGGTGCTGGCGCGGATGACGGTCGGCATCGGCGAGGCCGGCGGCGTGCCGCCGTCCTACGCGATCATTTCCGACTACTTCCCGTCCGGCACGCGCGGCACGGCGCTGGGCCTGTTCAACCTCGGCCCGCCGATCGGCGCGGCGCTGGGCGTGGCCTTCGGCGCGTCGGTCGCGGCGGCGTATTCGTGGCGGATGGCGTTCGTCTGGGTCGGCGCGGTCGGCATGGCCACCGCGCTGGTCGTCTGGCTGTTCGTGCGCGAGCCGGAAAAGGGCAGGCTGGACGCGCAGCCCGAAAGCCGCGCCGGGGCCGATGCCGCCGGCGACGCCAAGCCCGGTTTCGGCGCCACCTGCAAGGCGTTCTTCGCCAATCCCGTGCTGCGCGGCATGGCGCTGGCCTGCGGCGCGACCCAGTTCGTCACCTACGCGGTCCTGAACTTCACCGTGCTGCTGCTGATGCGCGAAAAGGGCATGACCCTCGAGCAGGTCGCCCTGTGGTACGCGCTGCTGATCGGCGTCGGCACCACGGCGGGCATGATCCTGTCCGGACGGCTGATCGACCGGCTGGCGCGACGGCACAAGACCGCGTACGCCTACCTGCCGGCTTTCGGCCTGGCGCTGGCGCTGCCGTTCTTCGTCGCTTTCGTCTGGGCCGACGACTGGCGGCTGGCGCTGCTGTTCCTGATCCTGCCGACCGGCCTGAACTATTTCTACCTGTCGCCGGCGGTGACGCTGGTGCAGGAGGAAGTGCGGCCGGACCAGCGCGTGCTGTCCGGCGCGTTGCTGCTGCTGGTGATGAACCTGATCGGCCTCGGTCTGGGGCCGACCTGGCTGGGCGCGGCCAGCGATTTCTTCCGCGCCACCCATCCGCACGACTCGCTGCGGATGGCGTTCTACACGCTCGTCCCGTTCTACGCGCTGGCGGTGGTCCTGTTCCTGCTGCTGGCGCGCAGCATCCGTCGTCAGGTACCGCAGGAGGCAAGCCCATGATCCGAACCTTCATCCGCACGCTGGCCGTGTCCGCGATCCTGTGCAGCGCGCAGGCCGCGGCGGCGCAGGAGCCGCCGCTCGTCGAAGCGCCCGCCGGCGCGCTGAAGGGCGAAGCGCTGGCGGACGGCGTCGAGGTGTTCCGCGGCATTCCCTACGCGCAGCCGCCGGTCGGCAAGATGCGCTGGCGGCCGCCGGCGGCCGCGGCGTCCTGGAAAGGCGTGCGCGACGCCACCCGTTTCGGTCCAGCCTGCCCCCAGCCGCCGTCGCGGCCGGGCAGCATCTACGCGCCCGCCGAACCGCTGCCGATGAGCGAGGACTGCCTGTCGCTGAGCGTGTGGACGCCGGCCGAGGCCAAGGGCGCGCCGGTGTTCGTGTGGATCCACGGCGGGGCGCTGAGCGGCGGCGCCAGCAGCGAGCCGATGTACGACGGCGCGCGCCTGGCCGCGCAGGGCCTGGTCGTGGTTGGCATCAATTACCGCCTCGGCGTGCTCGGTTACCTGGCGCATCCGCAGCTCAGCGAAGAGTCGCCGGACCGCGTGTCCGGCAACTACGGCCTGCTCGACCAGATCGAGGCGCTGCGCTGGATCCAGCGCAACATCGCGGCGTTCGGCGGCGATCCGGGCAACGTCACCATCGCCGGGGAATCGGCCGGCGCGCTCAGCGTCATGTACCTGATGGCCGCGCCGGCCGCGCGCGGGCTGTTCCACAAGGCGATTTCCGAGAGCGCCTACATGATTTCGACGCCGGCGCTGCGCGAGACGGTGCACGGCACGCCCCCGGCGGAGGCGTCGGGCCTGGAACTGAGCCGCAAGATCGAGGTGCGCGGCCTGGCGCGGTTGCGTGCGATGGACGCGCAGGAGCTTACGGTCAAGGCCGCCGTGTCCGGCTTCCTGCCGCTGGGCAACGTCGACGGCAAGGTGCTGCCGCGGCAACTGGTGGACACGTTCGACCGCGGCGAGCAGGCGCCCGTGCCGATTCTGGCCGGGTTCAACGACGGCGAGATCCGTTCGCTGCGTTTCCTGCTGCCGCCCAAGCCGGCCGATGCCGCAACCTACGAAGCGGAGATCCGCAACCGCTACGGCGAACTGGCTGGAGCGATGCTGGAACGCTATCCGTCCGCGGACCTGGACGCGGCCATGCTGGCCACCACCCGCGACGCGATGTACGGCTGGACGGCGGAACGGCTGGTGCGCAAGCAGACCGAACTCGGCCAGCCATCCTTCCTCTACTACTTCAACCACGGCTATCCGGCGGAGGACGCGGCGGGACTGCATGCGTTCCATGCCAGCGAGATTCCCTACGTGTTCGGCACGGCCGCGCGGACGCCGCCGCAATGGCCGAAGATCCCGGACACGGCCGAAGAGGCCGCCCTGTCCGACGCGATGACCGGCTACTGGGCCGCGTTCGCGCGCAATGGCGTCCCCGCCGCGGCCGGCCAGCCCGAATGGCGCGCCTACGGCGACGCGCGCGCCTACATGTCCTTCGACGACGGCCCCGCGCCGGGCGAGCACCTGAAGCCCGGCATGTACGAGCTGGTCGAAACGGTGGTGTGCCGCCGCCGCGCGCAGGGCGGGTTGCCCTGGCACTGGAACGTCGGCATCGTCGCGCCGCCGCTGCCCGAGGGAGCGGCTGGATGTCGGTGATCCACGGCGAGATGCAGCCGTACGCGTTGACCCTCGACAAGTTCCTGGGGCATGGCGCCAAGTGGCATCCCGAGGTGGAGGTGGTCACCGCGTGCGGCGACGGCCGCGTGGAGCGGATCGGCTATGCCGCGCTGGCGCGGCGCAGCCGCAGGGCGTCGGCGGCGCTGGCCGGGCTGGGCGTCGGCGCGGGCGATCTGGTGGCGACCCTGGCCTGGAACACCCAGGCGCACGTGGAAGTGTGGTTCGCGGTCATGGGCATGGGTGCGGTCTGCCACACGCTCAATCCGCGCCTGAGCGATGCGCATCTGGCGGACATGCTGGAGCAGTCCGGCGCGCGCGTGCTGGTCGCTTCGGCCGACCTCGCGCCGCTGGCCCGCCGCATCGCCGCGCGGGTGGATGCGGTGGAGCACGTGCTGTCGATCGACGGCGCGGCGGCCGAAGGCGGCGGTGCGCCGGGCGTCGAGCCGTTCGAGCCGCTGATCGAGCGGGCCGAAGGCGAGGCGGCGTGGGGCGGGTTCGACGAACACGCGCCCTGCGGCCTGTGCTTCACCTCGGGCACCACCGGCGCGCCGAAGGGCGTGACCTACACCCATCGCGGCATCTTCCTGCACACGCTGCGTGCGCTGCAGGCCGACACGATGGCGCTGTCCACCCGCGACAGCGTGCTGCTGGCGGTGCCGATGTTCCATGCCAACGGCTGGGGCGTGCCGTTCGCCACGCCGGCGGTCGGTGCGCGGCTGGTGCTGCCGGGCCGGCACCTGGACGGCGCCAGCCTGGCCGCGTTGATCAATGCCGAGTCGGTCACGGTGGCGCTGGGCGTCGCCACGGTCTGGCTGGCGCTGGTCGAGCATCTGGAAGCGAGCGGCGGGCAACTGCCCACGCTCAAGCGCGTGATCGTCGGCGGCGCGCCGCTTGCGCCGGCGCTGATGGCGCGCATCGAGCAGCGGCTGCGCGTCACCGTGCAGACCAGTTGGGGCATGACCGAACTGTCGCCGACCGGCACGGTGGCGCCGCCGGACGATCCACAACGCGTGGCGCACCACTCCGGACGTCCTTCCATCGGCGTGGACCTGCTGCTGACCGACGCCGAGGGCCGTGCGCTGCCCGAGCAGCGCGGGGTGGAAGGCCATCTGCACGTGCGCGGGGCCAGCGTGGTCCAGCGCTACTTCGGCCAGACCGAGCCGGCGGTCGACGGCGACGGCTGGTTCGCGACCGGCGACCTGGCGCGCATCGACGCGGACGGCAACCTGATCATCACCGGCCGCGCCAAGGACCTGATCAAGTCGGGCGGGGAGTGGATCAACCCGGGGGAGATCGAAAGCATCGTCGGCGAGCGGCCCGAGGTCTCGCTGGCGGCGGTGATCGGGCGCGCGCACCCCAAATGGGGCGAGCGCCCGATCCTGCTGGTGGAGCTGCGCGACGGCTGCACGCTCGCCGACGCGGCGCTGCTCGATGCGCTGCGCGGCCGGGTCGCGTCGTGGTGGCTGCCCGACGCGGTGGTGCGCGTGGACCACATGCCTTTGGCAGCGACCGGGAAAATTGACAAAATGCGCCTGAGAACCGAATACGGCGCCGCTGGCGAGGGGCAATGAACGCAATGCCGCCGAGCCGCACGCGTCGGGCGATGCCTTGGAGGCGCACGCGTGTCGAAAACCGCAGTTTCCCGGCCTGGACGCGGGAAAAAACCCCAGCCGGCCGGCACCCGGCCCAGGCCCAAGCGTCCGACCAAGGCGGAGCAGCGCGCGGAAATGACCGAGCAGATCCTCGACGCGGCCGAAGAAATGTTCTCCCAGAACGGCCTGTACGGCGTGACGCTCAAGGACGTGGCCCGGCGCGTCGGCGTCCACCACACCCTGCTCAACTACTACTTCACCGACAAGAAGACACTGTTCGACGCGGTGATCGCGCGCCGCGCCGGGGTGACCAGCAGCGCGCGCATGCAGGCGCTCGACGCGTACGAGGCCGCCTGCGGCGGCAAGCCGACCGTGGAGGGTGCGCTGCACGCGTTCCTCGACACCGACCTGGACCTCTACATCCACGGCGGCGAGAACTGGAAGAACTACGGCGCGCTCGGCGCGCTGATGTCCAACACGCCGCACGGCGGCGAGCTGATGGACAAGCATTTCGACCCGGTGGTGCTGCGCCTGATCGGCCTGCTCAAGAAGGCGATGCCGGAATGCGCCGAGGAGGACATCTTCTGGGGCTACCACTTCGTCACCGGCGCGCTGATGCTGACGCTGGCGCGCACCGGCCGCATCGACCGGCTGTCGGGCGGCCTGTGCCAGTCGGACGACTACGACGCGGTGAAGGCGCGCATGGCCACCTTCATGGCCGCCGGTTTCAGGCAGATATGCAAGACGCGGGGAGGCAAGGCGCGCTGAACGCGGCCGGCTCCCCGCCACGATCAACGAAAGGACGGAGAGTCGAACAATGGCAATGCCGCTGAATGGCCGCGTGGCGATCATCACCGGGGCGGGAGGCGGCCTGGGCCGCCAGCACGCCCTCTACCTGGCGCGCAAGGGCGCCCGGATCGTCGTCAACGACCTGTCGCCGGAAGCCACCGGGTCCGTGGCCGCGGAGATCCGCGCGGCCGGGGGCGAAGCCCTCGCGGTCGCCGGTTCGGTCGCCGACGAGTCCGCCGCCGCGGCGATGGCGGCGCACGCGGTCGAGGCCTGGGGGCGGGTGGACATCCTGGTCAACAACGCCGGCATCCTGCGCGACAAGAGTTTCGCCAAGATGGAACTGGACGACTTCAGGGGCGTGGTCGAGGTTCACCTGATGGGCGCGGTCATCTGCACCAAGGCGGTGTGGGAGACGATGCGCGCGCAACGGTACGGCCGCATCGTGATGACCACCTCGTCCTCGGGCCTGTACGGCAACTTCGGCCAGGCCAACTACGGCGCGGCCAAGATGGCGCTGGCCGGGCTGATGCAGACGCTGGCCCTCGAAGGCGACAAGTACGGCATCCGGGTCAACTGCCTGGCGCCCACCGCGTCCACCGGGATGACCGCCGGCGTCCTGCCTGAGCACAGCCTGCGCGCGCTGGACCCGGCGCTGGTCAGCCCGGGGCTGCTGCCGCTGGTGGTGGAGGATGCGCCGACCCGCGCCATCGTCTGCGCCGGCGGCGGCCATTTCGCGCGCGCCTACGTCACCCTCACCGAAGGGCGCTACATCGGCGCGGGCGAGGACGCCGGCGAGCGCCTGATCGCCGAATGGGGGAAGGTGTCCGATCCGGCCGGGCAGATCGCGCCGGACTACGGCTTCACCCAGGCCGAGCGCGAGGTCGCCAGCGCGCAGGCGCATGCGGACAGCGCGGTGTCGGCCTGAGCGACCCCGCGGCGGGAGGGACTTCCATGTTCAATCGACGCCGTTTCCTGATGTCCGGCGCCGCGCTCGCCCTGGGCGGGCTGGCGCCGCCGCTGTTCGCGGCCGACAGGTTCGATCCCGTCCTCGCGCGCCTGCGCGGCTTCGTCGAGGAAGGCAAGCTGCCGTTCGCCTCGATCCGCATCGCGCGACACGGCGCGGTGCTGGCCCAGGCGCAGATTCCGGGCGTGGAAACGATCGGGCCGGACAGCCTCTACCGCATCTATTCGATGACCAAGCCGGTGGTCGCGGCCGGCGCGGTCCTGCTGGTCGAGGACGGCAAGCTGGCGCTGGAAGACCCGGTGGCGAAATACGTGCCCGAGTTCGCCGGCCTCAAGGTGGCGGCCGGTTCGCTCGATGCGCTGCAGCCGGCGCGGCCGATGACGGTGGCGCACCTGCTCACCCACAGCTCCGGCCTGGCCAACAGTTGGGGCGACGCCCGGGTCGCGCCGCTGTATCGTGAGGCGGGCCTGACCGCCGCCGCGTGGATGTACGACCCCGCGATCGGCGGATTGGAAGGTTTCGCCAAGCGCCTGTCGGCCCTGCCGCTGGAGTTCCAGCCCGGTTCGAACTGGCTCTACGGCTACGGCCTGGACATCGCCGGCCTGGTGATCGAGCGGATCGCCGGCGAACGCCTGGGCGCGTTCCTGAAGCGCCGCATCTTCGATCCGCTGGGCATGGCCGCGACCGGCTTCTTCGTGCCGGAGGAACATGCCGATCGCCTGGCCGGCCTCTACACCGCGCGCGACGGCGGCATCGTGCGGGTCGCCGACGGCAGCGAACGCTCGCCGCTGAGGCGGCCCTACGCCGATGCCGGCAGCGCCGGCCTGGTCTCGACCCTCGAGGACTACGGCCGCTTCGCCGACATGCTGGCGAACGGCGGTGCGCGCGGCGACGTGCGGGTGATGGGCGAGGCGTCGGCGCGATTGCTGGTGACGCCCTACGGGCCGCAGGCGTCGCTGCTGCCGGCCTTGCAGCGCTTCGGCAACTATGCGCCCGGCAGCGTTGGCCAGGCGCTGGGCGGCATCGCCCGGCTCGACGACCGCAGCGGGCCGGGCTCGGCCGGCGAATACGCCTGGGGCGGCGCGGCCGGAACGGGCTTCTGGGCCACGCCGGGACTGGGCCTGTCGGTCACGGTGATGACCCAGTTGATGCCGGTCAGCGCCGTGCCCGCGCGCGATGCGCTCAGGCCGTTGGTCTACGCGGCGCTTTGAAGGCCCTTCTCCCGAGGGAACAAGGCTTCAGATCCTGTTGGCCCGCGCGATCGCCCCGAGATGGAACGCGCTCGGCTTCGGCGTGCGCTTGAACGTCTGCCGGTCCACGGCCACCAGGCCGAAGCGCTTGCCGTAGCCGGACGTCCACTCGAAGTTGTCGAGCAGCGACCAGTACAGGTAGCTGTGCACCGGGATGCCTTCGGCCAGGCAATCGCGCAGGCCGTCCAGCGCCTGGTCGATGAAGGCGATGCGGCGCGCGTCGTCGTCGGTGGCGATGCCGTTCTCGGTGACGTAGATGGGCTTGCCGATCGCCGCGTGCGCCCAGCGGATGGTGTTGGCCAGCGCCTGCGGGTAGAACTCGTAGCCGGCGTCGGTCATCTCGGCGCCGGCGGGCGGCGGTACGACGCCGTTGGCGTCGACCCGGAAGCGGGTATAGGTCTGCACGCCGAAGAAATCCGCATGCGTGCGCGCCACTTCCACCCAGTCGCCGTACAGCCGCCGGCGGAACGCTTCGACCAGCGATGGGTCGCCGACCGACTGGATGTCCTGCGTGGTCAGGGTGATGCCGACCGGCAGGTCGGGGCGCTCGGCCTTGATCGCGGCATGGCCCTTGCGGTGCGCTTCCTGCAGCAGCGGCGTGCTGATCTCCGGGTCGGAGAAGGCGAGGCTGGAGAAGTGCGACGAGCCGGTGGCCCTGGCGGCGGCCTCGGCGGCGGCGCGCACCGCCGGTGAAACGGCGCTGCCGTAGAGCATTCGCACCAGCAGGGTGATGTTGGCCTCGTTGAAGGTGGTCGCCAGATGCATGCGGTCGCCGAGGCGACGGGCGACATGCGTGCAGTAGTCGGCGAACAGGTCGGATGCGTCCGCCGCCTCGAAGCCGCCGCGCGCGGCGAACCAGATCGGCACGGTGAAGTGGTTGAGCGTCACCACCGGCTTCAGGCCATGCGCATGGCAGGCATCCAGCACCCGCGCATAGTGGTCGAGTTCGGCGTTGGAGAAGAATCCGGGCGCGGGCTGGATGCGCGACCACTCGATGCCCAGCCGGTAGCAGTTGAAGCCGAGCTGCGCCGCCAGCGCGATGTCCTCGGCGTAGCGGTGGTAGCTGTCGCAGGCGTCACCGGAAGGCTCCGCGAACAGCGTCGGCCGCACGTTCTCGCGCACCCACGCATCGCTGTTGGTGTTGTTGCCCTCGCTCTGGTGGCCGGAGATCGCGGTGCCCCACAGGAAATCGGGCGGCAGGGCCAACTTGCGCGCGCGCGCCGCTTCGGGCCGGGCGAAGGCGGGCAGGGCCGTGGACAGCGCGGCCAGCCCCAGCGACTGCATTACGCGGCGGCGGTCGCTGGATTCCGGGGAAGATGCGTCCGGGGGAAGCATGGCGTTCGACATGGCGGGCCTCCTGCGGCGGCGCGGCTCAGCAGCGTTCGAAGATGGCGGCGATGCCCTGGCCGCCGCCGATGCACATCGTCGCCAGCCCGTAGCGGCCGCCGCTGCGGTGAAGTTCGTGAACCAGCTTGACGGCGATGATCGCGCCGGTGGCGCCGACCGGATGGCCCAGGGCGATGCCGCTGCCGTTGGGGTTCACCTTCGCCGGATCGAAGCCCAACGCATCGGACACCGCGCAGCACTGCGCGGCGAAGGCCTCGTTGGATTCGATCGCGTCGAGGTCGCCGACCGACAGCCCCACCCGCGTCAGCGCCGCGCGCGTGGCCGGCACCGGGCCCATGCCCATGTACAGCGGCTCGACGCCGGCATGCGCGTAGGCGACGAGGCGGGCGAGCGGGCGCAGGCCGTGGCGCGCGACCGCCTTGCCGGTGGCGAGCACCACCGAGGCCGCGCCGTCGTTGATCCCGGAGGCGTTGCCGGCGGTCACCGAACCGTCGGGCTTGAACGCCGGACGCAGCGCGGCCAGGTCGTCCAGGGTGACGTTGGCGCGGATGTGCTCGTCGACCTTGAACTCGGTTTCCTTGTCGCGCCGGCCCACCTTCACCGGCACGATCTGGCCGTCGAAGCGCCCGTCGGCGATCGCAGCGGCGGCGCGGCGATGGCTTTCCAGCGCGAAGGCGTCCTGGCGTTCGCGGTCGATGCCGTGGCGCTCGGCGACGTTTTCCGCGGTGATGCCCATCAGCACCCTGGCGAACGGATCCTTCAGGCCTTCGTTGAGCCCGTCCACCAGCGTCGCGTCGCCGAGCTTGCGGCCCCAGCGATGCGTGGGCAGGTAGAACGGCGTGCGGCTCATCGATTCCGCGCCGCCGGCCAGCGCCACTTCGCAGTCGCCCAGCAGCAGCGCCTGCGCCGCCGAGACGATCGCTTGCAGGCCGGAGCCGCACAGGCGATTGACGGTCAGCGCCGGCGTTTCCACCGGTAGGCCGGATTCGATGGCGACGACGCGCGCCAAGTAGGCGTCGCGCGGCTCGCTGGGCAGCACTTGGCCGTAGACGGCGTGGCCGATGGCGTCCAGGGGGATGCCGGCGCGGGCGATGGCCTCCTTCGCGGTGGCGACGCCGAGTTCGGAAGGCGGGGTGTCCTTGAGCGAGCCGCCGAAGGTGCCGATGGCGGTGCGCACGCCGGAAACGAGGAAGACGTCGGTCATGGGATTGATCCTCAGGGGTGGAAACAGTCGGGCGATGTCGATGCCAACAGGTCGCTGCGCGCGGCGATTTGATCCAGCCAGAGGCCGACCTTGGGCAGTTCGTGTTCCATGAACCAGCGCGCGGCGGCGCGCTTGCCGCGCTGGAACGGCGCATCGCCGGGGCACAGGCGCGCCATGTCCAGCCACAGCCAGCCGACCACGGCATGGCCGAAGGCCCACAGGAACGGCGTCGCCTCGTCGAGCACGTCGGGCGCCGCGAGCGCGTCGGCCGCCTCCACCAGCCGTTGCCACGCCGCATCGACCTGCCGCGCGTATCGCGTCAGCGACGGTTGCGCGATGCAGTCGGCGAGCGTGGCGTCGACCTGCGCGCGCAGCTCGCCGAGGACCGCGCCGCGGTCGCGCAGCACCTTGCGTCCCAGCAGGTCCAGCGCCTGGATGCCGGTGGTGCCTTCGTGGATCGGGTTGAGGCGGTTGTCGCGGTAGAGCTGCTCGACGTCGTAGTCGCGGGTGTAGCCGTAGCCGCCGTGGATCTGGATGGCAAGGTCGTTCGCGGCCAGCCCGTACTCCGACGGCCAGGTCTTGACCACCGGCGTGAGCAGGTCGAGCAGGCGGCCGGCGCGCGCGGCCTCGGCGTCCCCGCCGCTGAGTTGCTCGTCGAGCAGGCGCGCCGCGTACAGCACCAGCGCCAGCGCGCCTTCCGCGTAGGCCTTCTGCGCCAGCAGCATGCGCTTGACGTCGGCGTGCTCGATGATCGCGGCCGGCTGCGTGCCGCCGTCGGCCCGGGCGATGCGCCCCTGCACGCGATTGCGCGCGTACTCGACCGAGAGCAGATGGCCGCGGCAGCCCGCCGCCGCCGCGCCGAGGCCGACGCCGGTGCGCGCCTCGTTCATCATGTGGAACATCTGCGCCAGTCCGTCGCCGACGCCGCCGATGCGCCAGCCCACCGCGCCACTCGCGCCGTCGGGTTTGTGCCTGCCTTCGCCGAAGTTGAGCAGGCAGTTGGACGTGCCGCGATAGCCCATCTTGTGGTTCAGTCCGGCCACGGCGATGTCGTTCGGCTGGCCGTCCGGCAGGCGCTTGGGCACCACGAACAGCGAGATGCCCTTGACGCCCGGCAGCGGCTTGCCGTCGGCGCCGGGCGTCTTGGCGAGCACGAGGTGGACGATGTCGTCAGCGATGTCGTGGTCGCCGGCGGAAATCCACATCTTGTTGCCATGCAGGCGATGGCGCGCGCCCAGCGCGTCCTCGCCGTCCGCCAGCGCGAGGGTGCGGATGTCGGCCAGCGAGGAACCGGCCTGCGGCTCGGACAGGCACATCGTGCCCAGCGCCTCGCCGCGGATCTGCGGCAGCGCGAAGGCCTCGACTTGCGCCGCGCTGCCGAACGCCGCCAACAGCCGCGCGTTGGCGATGGTCAGCATCGGGTAGGCGGACACGGCCAGGCTGGCCGCCATGAACTGGCCGATCGAGGCGTAGTGCAGCAACTGCGGCAACTGCAGGCCGCCCACCGCCTGCTCGAACGGCCCGGCCAGCAGGCCGGCTTCGATGTAGGCGCGCACCGCCGCCGCCACTTCCGGCGCGACCTTCACGCCGTCGGACGTCAGCGTCGGTTCGTGCCGGTCGCTGGGCTTGAACGCCGGCAGGAAGGCGTCGGCGGCAAGCCGCTCGCCGAGGTCGAGCACGGCGGCCACGGTGTCGCGGTTGTGGTCGGCGTAGCGCGGGCGCGCGAACAGCGTGTCGATGCTCAGCCAGTCGAACAGCAGGAAATCCAGGTCGCGGCGGTCGAGCAGCGGCACGGCCATGTCAGATCACCGCCGCGCCGCCATCCACCGTCAGGATCTGCCCGGTGATGTGGCGTCCGGCCTCGGAGACCAGCAGCAGGGCGGCGCCCTTGAGGTCGTCCTCGCCGCCGAGCCGGCCCAGCGGCGTGTGCGCGATCATATAGTCGCCGTGCTGGTCGATCATCGCGTTGGCCAGCTTGGTGGGGAAGTAGCCCGGCGCGATCGCGTTGACGTTGATGTTGCGCGGCCCCCACTCGGCGGCGAGCGCGCGGGTGAAGTTGACCACCGCGCCCTTGGCGGCGTTGTAGGCGATGGTGCCGATCGTGCCGGGATAGTTGCCCTGCAGGCCCGCGACCGAGGCGATGTTGAGCACCTTGCCGCGCCCCTGCGGCAGGAAGGCGCGCCGCCCCGCCGCCTGCGTCAGCAGGAACAGCCCGGTGAGATTGAGGTCGATGACCTTGTTCCAGCCCTCCAGCGGATAGTCCTCCATCGGCGCGCCCCAACTGGTGCCGGCGTTGTTGACGAGGATGTCGAGCCGCCCGTGCCGCTCGACGACCTGCGCGGCCAGCGCGTCGGCGGCTTCCGGCGTGCCGAGGTCCGCAACGACGGCGTCGGCGGCGATGCCGAGCGCGGAAAGATGCGCAACGGCCTCGTCCAGTTCGGCGCGCTTGCGCGCCGCCAGCACGACGCGTGCGCCGTATTCGCCCAGCGCCTCCGCGATCTTCAGGCCCAGGCCGCGGGAGCCGCCGGTGACCAGCGCGACCTGGCCGGCGAGGTCGAACAGATCGGCGAGGCGATGGGAAGTCGTGTCAGTCATTGAGGTCTCCGAACGTCCGCTGGACGCGCGCCAGTTGCATCATCAGTTCTGCGGGCCGCCAGGCCCAGCCTTCGTGGCCGCCGGCGAAGTGTTCGATGGAGGCGAGCACGCTTTCCAGCCCGAGGCGGTCGGCATGAAACATCGGCCCGCCGCGCGCGGCGGGGAAGCCGTAGCCGGCGGTCCACACCACGTCGATGTCCACCGGGCGGAAGGCGATGCCTTCCTCGAGGATGCGCGCGCCTTCGTTGACCAGCGCGAGCACGCAGCGGTCCACGATCTCGTCGTCGCCGACCTCGCGGCGCGCAAGGCCGAGTTCCGCGGAATGCGCGACCACCAGCGCGTCGATCTCCGGATCGGCCACCGGCGTGCGCCCGTCCGGATAGCGGTAGATCCCGGCGCCGGTCTTCTGGCCGTAGCGCCCCAGTTCGCAGACCTTGTCGGGGATGCGCGAATACGGGCGGTCGGGCTGCTCGATGGCGCGGCGCTTGCGGATGCTCCAGCCGATGTCCTGGCCGGCCAGGTCCATCACCCGAAACGGCCCCATCGCGAAGCCGAACCCCTCCATCGCGCGGTCGATCTGCTGCGGCAGCGCGCCTTCCTCCAGCAGGAAGTAGGCCTGGCGCAGGTATTCCTCGAACATGCGGTTGCCGATGAAGCCGTCGCAGACGCCGGCGACCACGCCGACCTTGCCGATCCGGCGCGCGAACGCCATCGCCGTGTTCAGCGCCTGCGGCCGCGTGCGCACGCCGCGCACGATCTCGACCAGGCGCATGACGTGGGCCGGGCTGAAGAAATGCATGCCCAGCACCCGGCCCGGATCGCGCACGACGCCGGCGATGGCGTCGACGTCGAGCGTGGAGGTGTTGCTGGCGAGGATCGCATCGGGTTTCGCGGCGGCGTCCAGCGCGACGAAGACCTTGCGCTTCACGTCGATGTCCTCGAAGACCGCCTCGATCACCAGGTCCGCGTCGGCGACCGTCGGTTCGAGGGCCGTCGTCGCGGTCAACGCGGCCATTCGCGCGTCGGCGGTTTCGGAGGAGATGCGGCCCTTGTCGACGTCGCGACGGAAGGCATCGGCGATGCGCGACGTCGCCCTGTCCAGCGCGGCGCGATCGGGATCGGCCAACGCCACCGGCAGGCCGGCGGCGAGCAGGGCGGTGGCGATGCCGAAGCCCATCGTGCCGGCGCCGATCACGGCGACGCGCGCGATCGGGAGGACTTCGGTCCCGGCGAGCGGCGGCGGCAACCG
The DNA here is from genome assembly GCA_047601245.1 of Pseudoxanthomonas sp. GTDB lineage: Bacteria > Pseudomonadota > Gammaproteobacteria > Xanthomonadales > Xanthomonadaceae > Pseudoxanthomonas_A. The sequence goes on along the minus strand of JASGJU010000001.1, from coordinate 685,737 downwards.
CGCCACCGCGCGTTCGCCGAGGAAGACGTGGCGCAGGCCGCGCGACTCGGGCGACGCGAGCAACTCGTCGAACAGGCGGTGTTCCAGCGCCTGCCCCTCGTCGAAGGGCAGGGCGAGGGCGGCTTCGACGCAATCGACGATGCGGCCCGCCGCCGTGGCGCAGGCGTCGCGGCGCGCCGCTGCGGCCGCGCGCGCCGATGCGATCGCCGCCCGCGCGCCGGCTTCCGGCGTCTTGCTGTCGCGTACGCGCACGGCATCGCCCTCCAGCGCGGCCGCGTGGCGCAACGCCGCCTCCAGCGGATCGCCTTCCGCGATGGCGTCGATCAGGCCGATCGCGAGCGCCTGCACGGCCGGGATCGGCTTGCCGCCGGTCATCAGCGCCAGCGCGGCTTCCGCGCCGACGAGGCGCGGCGCGCGCTGGGTGCCGCCCGCGCCGGGCAGCAGTCCCAGCGTCACTTCCGGGAAGGCGAAACGCGCGTCCTTCGCGGCCACCCGTGCGTGGCAGGCCAGCGCCAGTTCCAGCCCGCCGCCATAGGCCAGGCCGTGGATGGCGGCGACGACCGGCACGGGCGATGCGTCCAGCGCCTGCATCAACGCGCGGATCGCGCTTGCCTGCGCGGATGCGCGGCCCAGTTCGCCGATGTCCGCGCCGGCGCAGAAGCAGCGGCCGTCGCCGGCCAGCACGATGGCGCGGACCCCGGGCTCGGCGGCGATCGCGGCGATGTCGCGGGCCAGTTCCGCGGCCAGGGCGCCGCCGAGGGCGTTGACCGGCGGTGACGAAAATTCCAGCACCGTGCACGTGCCGTGCGGGATGCGTCGTGTCGGCATGTTTTCTCCCCTGGGCCGGACCGAACGCCGGCGGCGCATCGAACCATCGCTGTTTTACCAATTGAACGATAATTCTACCGATTGTTCAATTGCCGTCCCTGCGCCGGCCCGGGCATGCGCGAGCGGCATCGATGGACGGGTGGCGGTCCGCTGCGCGACGGAGCGCGCGTTCCGCTCAACGCGGCGCGGCGGTCCTGCGGGCGCGGCGCGGGGCCGGCAATCGCTCCGCCGGCGTGCTGCTGATCATGCGTTCGAGCAGGTTGGACATCAGGCTGTTCACCTGTTCCCTCGACCAGTCGCCGTCCGGCCTGTACCAGCGCGGCACCCAGCTCAGCGCGCCGAGCATCGCCAGCACCGCCAGCTTCGGATCGCAGCGGACGATGCTGCCGTCCCTGATGCCCTCGTTCACGAGGCCGCGCAATGCATGCTCGAAGCGCCTGCGCTCGGCCTTGACCTGGCGGAGGCCGGCCGGCGGCAGCGAGTCCTCTTCCAGCACGGTGACGGCGATGTTGTGCTCGCCGATGAAGTATTCCAGCAGGTAGGAAAGCGCGATCCCGAGCTTTTCGCGGCCGTTGCCGCCTTCCCGCTTCGCGCGTTCGATGTTGTCGAACGCGACTTCCATCGCCTGGTCGAAGCAGGCCTTGAGCATGGCCTGCTTGTTGGGGAAGTAGTAGTAGAGCGCCGGCTTGGTGACGCCCAGCTTGCGGGCGATGTCGTCGAGCGAGGTGCCGTGGTAGCCGCGCTTGTTGAACGAGGCTGATGCTTCCCGGAGGACGGCCTCGCGCTTCGCGTCGCGTAGCGCATCGTGGCTCGGCACGCCGTTCTTCCATCGAGCCATGTGGGGCCGCTCCTGGGTGGGGCGGCCAAGTTAACCGAGGCCTCCGGCGCGGGCAATCGGAGCCGATGCCGCTTCCGCCCGCAGGATCGCCAGCGGGAATGGCTTGCCAGTTCGCTGGATTATTGCGTCGCGCCGGATGCGATCGAAAAACCGTCCGTCGCCGCGGCGCTGGTTCCGCATGAAACGATGAATGCACGCGGCGAATGGTTTTGGGTAGGCTTGCAGTGGTTTGCCATTGCACGATCAATGGCTTGCAACTGGTCTTGCCTGTGGCGGCCGCTACGCGGCACGCGACCGAAGCACCGAATCCCCCCCTCTCCCGCGCCGAACGATGAACGCCGATTACAAGCCCGCCGAACGCACGCTCGAATTCGCCGCCGCCGACGTCCCGCTGCGCGAGGACGTCGGCAAGCTGGGCGCCCTGGTCGGGGACATGCTGGCCGAACAGGTGTCGCCGGAGTTCCTGGCCGAGGTCGAGCGCGTGCGCACCACCGCGATCGCCCGGCGCGAACAGGCGCGGCTGGGCAACGGCGGCACGATGGATTCGCTGGCCGCGCTGCTGGAAGGCCTGCCGCCGGCGCATGCCGAGCAGTTGATCCGCGCCTTCGGCACCTACTTCCAGGTGGTCAACCTGGCCGAGCGCGTCCACCGCATCCGCCGCCGCCGCGACTACCAGCGCCGCGGCGGCGCGCCGCAGCCGGAAGGCCTGCACGACACGCTGCTGAAGCTGAAGGCGCAGGGCGCCACCCTGGACGAACTGCGCGCATGGCTGCCGCGCATCGACATCGAGCCGGTGTTCACCGCGCACCCGACCGAGGCGATGCGGCGCGTGCTGCTGGTCAAGGAACAACTGATGGCGGCGAGCCTGATCGACGGCCTCGACGACCACCTGACCCCGCACGAGCAGGAGGCCGACGCCGCGCGCTTCCGCATGGCGCTGACCTCGGCCTGGCAGACCGCCGATTCCTCGCCGGTGCGGCCGGGCGTGGAGGACGAGCGCGAGCACGTCGGCTTCTACCTGACCGAGGTGCTGTATCGGGTGATGCCGGTGTTCTACGAGACGCTGGAGACCGCGCTGCGCGAAACCTTCGGCGCGAGCCTGGAACTGCCGCGGCTGCTGCGCTTCGGCACCTGGGTCGGCGGCGACATGGACGGCAACCCCAACGTCGACGCGAACACGATCCGCGAAACGCTGCAGGCGCAGCGTCGGGACATACTGGGCAAGTACCTGAAGGAACTCGATAGCCTGGCCATGCTGCTGAGCCAGTCCGACACCCTGGTCGGGGTGACGCCGCAGGTGCGTCAGCGCATCGACGAATACCGCAAGCGGGTGCCGCAGTCGCAAACGCTCTCGCGCCCGCGCCACGCCGACATGCCGTACCGGCTGCTCAACGACCTGATGCGCGCGCGCCTGCGCGGCGCCCTGGAAGGCGCGGAGCACGGCTACGCGTCGCCGGACGAACTGGTCGCCGACATCGAACTGGTCCTGCACAGCCTGGAGGCCAACCGCGGCGCGCACGCCGGCGGCTTCGCGGTGCGCCGGCTGCTGTGGCGCGTGCGCACCTTCGGTTTCCACCTGGCGCGGCTGGACGTGCGCCAGGAGTCCAGCGTGCACGCGCGCGCGGTCGCCGCCGCGCTGGGCGATGCGCAATGGGAGGAGCGGGATGCGATCGAGCGCGCCGCGCTGCTGGCCGATTACGCCAGCGGCGCGAAGATCCTTCCGGCCAGCGACGACGAAGGCAATCCGCGGCTGGATGCGGTGTTCGCCGCGCTGGCGGAGGCGCGCCGCGCGCACGGCGGCGACGCGCTGGGCGCGTACATCATCAGCATGGCGCACAACCGCGCCGACGTGCTGACCGTGCTGGCGCTGGCGCGGCGCGGCGGGCTGGTCGACGCCGACGGCAACGTGCCGCTGGACATCGCCCCGCTGTTCGAGACCATCGACGACCTCGGCCACGGTCCGGAAGTGCTGCGCGACCTGGCCGCCGACCCGGTCTACCGCGCCCACCTGGCCGCGCGCGGCAACGTGCAGATGGTGATGCTGGGCTATTCGGACAGCGGCAAGGACGGCGGCATCGCCGCCTCGCGCTGGGGCCTGCAGCGCGGACAGGTCGAACTGCTGGAAACCGCCGGCGAGCTCGGCATCCGGCTGACCTTCTTCCACGGCCGCGGCGGCTCGATCAGCCGTGGCGGCGGCAAGACCACGCGCGCGCTCGAGGCCTCGCCGCGCGGCAGCGTGGACGGCCGTCTGCGCGTCACCGAGCAGGGCGAGGTGATCCATCGCAAGTACGGCATCCGCGCGCTGGCGCTGCGCTCACTGGAGCAGGCCGCCGGCGCGGTGCTGCTGTCGAGCCTGCGCCCGCGCCCGCCGGAGCCGCGCGAGCCGCGCTGGCGCGAGGCGATGGACCGGGTCGCCGCCGAAAGCAGCCGCGCCTACCGCGCCTTCGTCGGCGCGCCGCGCTTCATGGACTACTTCCGCAGCGCCACGCCGATCGACGTGATCGAGCGCATGACCCTGGGTTCGCGGCCGTCGCGGCGGCTCGGGCAGGACGCGGCGCTGTCGAACCTGCGCGCGATTCCGTGGGTGTTCGCCTGGAGCCAGGCGCGCGCGGGCGTTCCCGGCTGGTACGGCGTCGGCAGCGGACTGCAGGCGGTCGCGGACGCGGGCGGCGAGGCGGCCCTGCGCGAGATGGCGCGCGACTGGCCGTTCTTCCGCACCTTCCTCGACGACATCTCGATGGTGCTGGCGAAGGGCGACATCGGCATCGCCGCGATGTTCTCGCGCATGGCTGGGCCGCTGCACGGGGAATTCTTCCCGCGCATCCGCGACGAACACGCGCTGACCCGCGACTGGGTGCTGAAGCTGATCGGCGACGAGCGCCTGCTGCAGCACGATCCGCGGTTGGCGCTGTCGATCCGCCTGCGCAATCCCTACGTCGACCCGATCAGCGTGATGCAGGCCGACCTGCTGGCGCGCTGGCGCGCGTCCGGCCGCGAGGACGAGGCACTGCTGCGCGCGCTGGTCGCCAGCGTCAACGGCGTGTCGCAGGGCGTGCAGAACACCGGCTGATCCGCAAGCCGGTTCACTGGTTCAGTTCGCCCGGATCCGGTCCGAGCCGGCGCCCGCGCTCCAGCCTTGCGATCGCGGCCATGTCGGCCTCGTCCAGCGCGAAATCGAAGATGGCGATGTTCTCCGCGATCCGCGCCGGCGTCACCGACTTGGGGAACACCACCAGCCCCAGTTGCACGTGCCAGCGCAGCGCCACCTGCGCCGCGCTCTTGCCGTGCTTGGCGGCGATGGACTGCAGCGCCGGGTCGCCGAGCAGTTCGCCGCCCTGCGCCAGCGGGCTCCACGATTCGGTGACGATGCCGTGCCGCGCGTGGTACTCGCGCAGCGCGGCCTGCTGCAGCCACGGATGCAGTTCGATCTGGTTCGCGGCCGGGACCACGCCGGTCTCGCCGGCGATGCGTTCCAGGTCCTCGATGCGGAAGTTCGACACGCCGATCGACCGGGCCTTGCCGTCCTCGCGCGCGCGGATCAGCGCCTTCCAGGTCTCGACGGTCTTGCCGTTGCCGGGGCACGGCCAGTGGATCAGGTACAGGTCGACATGGTCCAGCTTCAATTTCGACAGGCTGGCGTCGAGCGCGCGCAGGGCGTTGTCGTGGCCCTGGTCGGCGTTCCACAGCTTGGTTGTGACGAACAGTTCGTCGCGCGGAATCCCGGATTCGGCGATGGCCGCGCCGACGCCGGCCTCGTTGCGGTAGATCGCCGCGGTGTCGATGTGGCGGTAGCCGAGTCCGAATGCGGTCCGGACCACCTGCGCGGTTTCATCGGCGGGCGTTTGCCATACGCCGAGGCCGAACTGCGGGATGGCCTTGCCGTCGTTGAAGGTCAGCGTGGGAACGGTGGTCATGGGGGAGCTCCTCGGGAATGTACGGGTGCGGTCAGCCGTCCAGCTCGGCCCAGCGCGCGTAGGCGGCGTCGAGCTGCAGTTGCAGCCCGGCCAGTTGCTGGTTGGCTTCGGCGATCTTCGCCGGCGCCTGCTGGAAGAACGCCGGGTCGTTCATCGCCTCGCCGCGCGCGGCGATGTCGGCTTCCAGCGATTCTATCCTCGCCGGCAGTTGTTCGAGTTCGCGCGCGTCCTTGTAGCTGAGTTTCTTCCTCGCCGAAGGCGAATCCCCCGTGGCGGCTTTTGCCGAGGACGGCGGAACCGCGGCTTTTTCTTCCTCTTTTACGGAAGAAGGATCGAGCGGGATCGGCTTCTGCGGCCGCTGCCGCAGCCAGTCCGAATATCCGCCGACGTACTCGCCCAGCCTGCCGTCGCCTTCGAGCGCCAGCGTGCCGGTGACCACGTTGTCGAGGAAGTCGCGGTCGTGGCTGACCAGCAGCAGCGTGCCCGGGTAGTCGGCCAGCAGTTCCTCCAGCAGTTCCAGTGTTTCCACGTCCAGGTCGTTGGTCGGTTCGTCCATCACCAGCAGGTTCGACGGCTGCGCGAACAGCTTCGCCAGCAGCAGGCGGTTGCGTTCACCGCCGGACAGGCGCGTGATCGGCGCGCGTGCGCGTTCGGGCGTGAACAGGAAATCCTGCAGGTAGCCGATGGCGTGCTTGCGCGCGCCGTTGATCTCGACGTAGTCGCGGCCTTCGGCGACGTTCTCCAGCGCATTGCGAGTTTCGTCCAGCCGGCTGCGGTGCTGGTCGAAGTAGGCGACCTGCAGGCCGGTGCCGAGCCGCACCTCGCCGCGCTGCGGCCGCAGCTCGCCCAGCAGGATCTTCAGCAGCGTCGATTTGCCGGCGCCGTTGCGGCCGATGATGCCGACGCGGTCGCCGCGCATGATCGTGGTCGAGACGTCGTCCAGCAGCACGCGCCCGTCGTACTCCTGCGAAACGTGCAGCGCCTCGATCACCTTGCGCCCGGATTCGTTCGCCTGCGCGGTCTGCATCCTCACGTTGCCGGAAAGCTCGCGTCGCTGCGCGCGCTCGCGTCGCAGCGCCTTCAGCGCGCGCACGCGGCCCTCGTTGCGGGTGCGGCGCGCCTTGATGCCCTGGCGGATCCACGCTTCCTCCTGCGCCAGCAGCTTGTCGAAGCGCGCGTTCTCCATCGCCTCGGCGTGCAGGCGCTCCTCGCGCCGGCGCAGGTAGTTGTCGTAGTCGCCGGGCCAACTGGTGAGTTGGCCGCGGTCGATCTCGACGATCCGCGTCGCCAGCGCGCGCAGGAAGCCGCGGTCGTGGGTGACGAAGACCAGGCTGCCGGCAAAGGACTTCAGGAAGCCCTCCAGCCACGCGATCGCCTCGATGTCGAGGTGGTTGGTCGGCTCGTCCAGCAGCAGCACGTCCGGCTTGCGCGCCAGCGCCTGGCCCAGCAGCACGCGCCGCTTCATGCCGCCGGACAGCGCGGCGAAATCGGCGCCGCCGGGCAATTCCAACTGGTCGATGACCTGGCTGACACGCTTGTCCATGTCCCAGCCGCCGAGCGCCTCGATCCGCTGCTGCGCTTCGCCCAGCGCCTGCATGTCGCCGGCGTCGAGCGCGTGGTGGTAGCGCGCCAGCAGCGCGCCCAGGTCGCCCAGCCCCTGCGCGACCACGTCGAACACCGTGCCGTGCGCGTCCTGCGGCACTTCCTGCGCCATTCGCGCGACGACCACGCCGCCCTGCAAGCGCACTTCGCCGTCGTCCGGCGACAACTCGCCGGCGATGAGCTTCATCAGGGTCGACTTGCCGGCGCCGTTGCGGCCGACGATGCAGACGCGTTCGCCGGCTTCGACCGAAAGATCGACATGGTCGAGCAGCAGCGGTCCGCCGACGCCGTAATCGACGCGCTGGAGTTGCAGGAGGGACATGCGCGCATTGTAAGGGCGCGGCGGGCCTTCAAATGAATTTAATGGGCCATTGCTATAACGGCGGACCTGTCCATTGGGAGGCGAAGCATGTCGGCGATCCGCGCGGGAACGGCGATGGGATTGGCGTTGCTGGTCTGCGCGTGCGGTCGCGCGCCCGCGCCGGCGCAAGGCGACGCGGCGGCGGATCGTGCGGCCGATGCCGCGGAGCCGGCCCGCACGGCCGGCGCATCGCCGAAAACCGCCGGCGAGTTCGATTTTCCGGCGATCCCGCAGATCGTCGTGCCGGACATCGTCGGCGTCGGCCCGGCGCAGCGTGCGCTGGAGAGCGCGATGCAGGACGTCATCGATCCGATCGCCGGGATCAGCATCAAGCCGGCCAGTTGCAACGGCGACGGCGCGCTGGTCAACGACGCGGGCATCACCAGCGTCGACGAACACGGCAACCTGCTGCGCAACGGCGACGAGGGCATCTTCGCCATCGACGCCAACGGCAGCGGCATCGCCAATTTCGAAGGCGGCGTCATCACCGTGAACGCCGACGGCAGCGGCACCATCAACGGCAGCGGCACGGGCGGCGCCGACGACGCGATCGTTTCGGTCGAGGCCGACGGCTCGGGCGCCTACAACGGCAGGTACGGCATCATCAGCCTGGACGGCAAGGGCGCCGGCACCTGGAACAGCGACAAGGGCCAGATCGCCAACAACGGCGATGGCTCGGGCACGTGGAACGGGCCGGAAGGCATCGTCACCATCAATGCCGACGGCAGCGGCACCTGGAACGGTCCGCACGGGCTGGTCGTCAACGACGGCGACGGCCACGGCCGCGTCGGCACGCCGCCGCGCGAGGCGGCGATGGCGCCGATCCCGCGGGTCGCGCCCGCCGGCCGGTTCCCGCCGTTGAAGAAATTCGCGCCGCCGGGCGCGCCGTGCGGTTTCCTGATCACGCTCGAGGACCGGGTGCTGTTCGATTTCGACAAATCCGACATCCGCGCGGACGCGGCGAAGGTCCTCGACGCGCTGGCGGCGGCGTTGCGGAAGGTCGATGCGCGCGGCATGGAAATCCGCGGCCATACCGACGCCAAGGGCAGCGACGAATACAACCAGGGCCTGTCCGAGCGCCGCGCCGAATCGGTGGTCGCCGCCTTGCGCCAGCGCGGCGCGGCGGCCGACGCCGACGCCCGGGGCTACGGCGAAACGCAACCGGTGGCGCCGAACCAGATCAACGGCCGGGACAACCCGGCCGGGCGGCAACTGAACCGGCGCGTGGAAATCTTCGTGCGCACGTGAATTCGCCGGCCAGGCCATCCGTATCGGCCGACCGGAGGAAACGGGAAAGCATGGTGCGCGTCCCGGAATTCCGTAAATTATTGTTATTTAAATAATTAATGGATATTCTGGGTCGCGGCGGCAGGGTCGCCCGGCCGCCGACAGGGGCCGCCATTCCGGCATCGAAAGCCGGGAACTTCCACCCGCGTTAGCAGTCGAACCAGCACACTGCTAATATTCCGACCATGAGCCAGACATCCGCCGCCACCGCCCTGGTGGCCCACAATCTGCCCATCCCCAGCGCGCTGGGCTCGCTCGAGGCCTACATCGGCGCCGTGCACCAGATTCCGGTGCTGAGCGTCGACGAGGAACAGGCGCTGGCCCGCCGCTACCGCGACCAGGAGGATCTGGACGCGGCGCGCGAGCTGGTCCATTCGCACCTGCGCTTCGTCGTCCACGTCGCCCGCGGCTACAGCGGCTACGGCCTGCAACTGGGCGACCTGATCCAGGAAGGCAACATCGGCCTGATGAAGGCGGTCAAGCGCTTCGACCCGGACATGGGCGTGCGCCTGGTCAGCTTCGCCGTGCACTGGATCCGCGCCGAGATGCACGAGTTCATCCTGAAGAACTGGCGCATCGTCAAGGTCGCCACGACCAAGGCGCAGCGCAAGCTGTTCTTCAACCTGCGCAAGGCCAAGACCCGGCTGGGCTGGATGAACGCCGAGGAAGTCAGCGCGGTGGCGAAGGACCTCAACGTCTCCGAGCGCGAGGTGCTGGAGATGGAGTCGCGCCTGTCCGGCCGCGACATCGGCTTCGACGCGCCCGAAGGCGAGGACGACGACCGTGCGCCGCCGTCGCCGGTCAACTACCTGGCGGCCGAAGGCGAGGACCCGTCGCAGGCCTACGAACGCGCCGACAGCGAGGCTGACCAGCTCGACCTGCTGCGCGAAGGACTGGCGAAGCTGGACCAGCGTTCGCGCGACATCGTCAAGCGTCGCTGGCTGGACGCCGACAGCAAGATCACGCTGCAGGAACTGGCCGACGAATACGGCGTTTCCGCCGAGCGCATCCGCCAGATCGAGGCCAACGCGCTGAAGAAGATGAAGGCGCTGTTCGCCGCCTGACGCGCGCATCGATGCGCAACGAAAAACGACGGCCCGGGCAACCGGGCCGTTCGCGTTTTCGCCGGCGCTTCAGTCCCCGTCCGGATTGCGCCTGGCCACCACGCTGGTCGCGGTCAGGTCGCCGCTGACGTTGCCCAGCGTGGCGAACACGTCCGGGATGGTGTCCACCGCCAGCAGCACGCCCAGCGGTTCCAGCGGCAGCGCCATCGCCTGGGTCACCGGCAGGTTGGTGGTCATGAAGATCGCCTGGCCGGGCAGGCCGACCGAACCCATGCTGATGATCACCGACATGGCGATGCCGGCGGCCACGTGCGCGGCGCTGATGTCGATGCCGTACAGCCAGGCGATGAAGAAGGCCACGCCCATGTACTGCACCGGGCTGGTGATGCGGAACAGCGACACCGCCATCGGCACCACCAGCGACGTCACCTGCAGGGGATAGCCCAGGCGCACGCGCGCGCTGTCGATCATCGCCGGCAGCGAGGCCAGCGACGACTGCGTGCTGACCGCGACCACCTGCGCCGGCAGGATCGCGCCGGCGAAGCGGCGGAACGGTTCGCCGCCGAACACGCGCGCCACCACGTACAGCAGCAGCGTCACCGCGATGTACATGGCGCACAGCAGCAGGATGTAGCTGGCCAGCGCGCCCAGCACCTTCCAGCCGACCTGCGCGCACACCACCAGGGCCAGCGCGAACACGCCCAGCGGCGCCACCCACAGCACCCAGCGCACGATCACGATCATGGTGTCGGCGATGGTCTTGATGAAGTCGAGCATGCGCGCGCGGTGCTCGCCGTCGATCCGGGTCAGGGCGAAGCCGAAGAACATCGCGAACGCGACCAGCGGCAGCATGGTGCCGCTGGCGGCGGCGGAGATCGCGTTGGACGGGATGATCGCGATGATGGCTGCGGCCAGTCCGGCCGCGCCGGGCTGGGCCGCCACCGGCGACAGCGCCGAGCGGAACGCGGAGATCGAGGCCTCGTCGCGCGGCAGCAACGACAGCAGCGCCGGCGCGGCGAACGCGGCGAAGGTGGCCGCCAGGGTCAGCAGCACTGCGAACACCACCAGCGCGTCGCGGGCGATGCGTCCGGAAGCGACGGCGTCGCTGGCGGCGTTGACGCCCATCACCACCAGCGCCGCGACCAGCGGCACCACGGTCATCTGCAGCGCGTTCAACCACAGCGCGCCGATCGGCTGCACGATGGAGGCGACCGTCGCGGCGGTGTCCGCATTCCAGTACGACAGGGCCAGGCCGATGGCGGCGCCCAGGAGCAGGGCAAGCAGGACGCGGGTGGTGGTCGACATGCGCTGTGGTCTCTCTCGCTGGGTTGATGGGTCGCCGGATGTTACCGGAGACGGAGGCGTCGGGATTCTTCAGGTGGCCGGTCGCGACGGCTGTTGCCGCCGCAAAGGCGTCAAGGCAGCCGCCATTCGCCCTTCAACCGCTCGTACTCCGCCTGCGGCAGCAGCACGAACACCGGATGCTTCTTCGGCGCCAGCCACCCCAGCAGCCGGTCCATCGTCGCCGGCGTCATCGCGGTGCAGCCGGTGGTCGACTCGCCCGGCGCCTTCCACAGGTGCGCGAAGATGCAACTGCCCTTGCCGGGGACGTTGTCCGGGTTGTGGCGGATGACGAAGCCCTCGCGGTAGCGCTGGTCGCCGTCGGCGTGCAGGTCGCGGCGCATCGGTTCGGTCGAGTCCTTCACCGCCTCCTCGCCGACCTCGACCGCATCGACGATGCGGTTGTACAGCGGCGAGGCGTTGACGTCGACGCAGTATTGCGACGCGGTCAACGCCAGGTACGGCAGCTTCGTCCGTACGCCCCGCGCGTAGCCGAAAGCGTCGCCCAGCGCGAACACGCCGGCCGGCGAGCGGCCATCGCCTTCGACCTTCTGCGGGCCATCGGTCTGTTGCCCGTGCAGGCCCAGACCCCAGGCCGCGCCGCTGTGGCCGATGGCGATGTCGGCGGCGGCATCGACCGCCTTCCAGCCGTGGCGCGTGCGTTCGAACTTGCGCAGCGTGCCGGTGTTGGCGTCCCAGCCGGGCACGACGACCAGCACCAGTTGCTTGGCGTCGTCCCACGGCAACGGTGCGTCGGCTTGCGCATGCGGCGCGGGCAGCAGTATGGCGAACAGGAGCAGCAGGCCGGCCAGGCTCGGTTTCATGGCGTTCCTCACGATTCCAGCAGGTGCTGGATGCGTTCCAGGTTGATGTTCAACTGGCTCTGCCGTTCAGGGTTGGCGTGGCACAGCAGCACGAACAGGAAGTCCAGCAGGTATTGCAGCGAAGAGCGGTACAGCAATTGCGCCACGTGCGGCGCGGGATCGTGCGCGGACAGCGCCAGCGTGGCGTCGGCATGCGCGCGCAGCGGATTGGCGGTGTGGCGGGTGATCGACACCACCTTGCCGCCGCCGTGCTGGAACTGGCGGCTGATCTGCGACAGTTGCGGCAATTGGCCGAATTCGGAAAACACCAATAGCACGTCGCCGTCGCGCACGGCGGAAATGTTGGCCATCATCAGGATCGCGTCGGCGTGGTGCACGGTCAGCACGCCGAGCAGCGACAGGCGCATGGCGAATTCGCGGGCGAAGATGCCGTCGTCGCCCAGGCCGCAGACGAAGACCTTGCCGGCGCGATCGATCATCTCGACGATTGGTTCGATGCGTTCGCGCGGGTTCAGCAGCGCGGTTTCCTCTTCGGCGGCGGCCTTGCTGCGGCGCAGGTCCTCGTACAGCCGGGTGTAGGCGTCGGTGGGCGCGTCCGGCGGCGTCGCCGCCAGCGGCTGGCCGTTGCCGCGCGCGACCGCTTCGCCGATGGAGTACTTCAGGTCGGGGTAGCCCTTGAAGCCGAATTTCTGGCTGAACTTGACCACGCTGGACTGGCTGACGCCCAGCGCGCTGGCCAGTTGCTGCGAGGAGTAGTCGCGCAGCAGCACGGCGTTGTCGAGGATGAAGTCGGCGATGCGGCGTTCGATCGCCGACATCTGGTCGCGTTCGGAGCGGATGCGCAGCAGCGGGGGCATGGTTTTGTCTTGGTCTCCGCGCGCCATTTCTGTCGATCGATAGTGTGAAGTGTCGGGGTCGGTGCGGTTCTTGTTTCTGTTCGCCGTTCCCGTTTTTGCGGGAACGGCGAACAATAGCGTTCATCGGGACAACATCTCCAGTCCCCGGATCTCGCGGATGCCCAGGCCCGGCGCGTCGGTGATGCTGATTTCGGATTCGTCGAAGACCACGCCGCCCTCGACCGGGTTGTACTGGCCCAGCGAGGGTCCGTCCAGGTCGGCCATCGTGATTGCGCCGGCCTTGGCCACGCCCAGGTGCGCCGCCGCGGCGACGCTGATGCTGCTTTCCAGCATGCAGCCGATCATGCAGTCCACGCCGTACAGCGCGGCAATGTCGGCGATGCGGATCGCGTTGGACAGGCCGCCGGTCTTCATCAGCTTGATGTTGATGATGTCGGCCGCGCGCAGCTTGATCAGGTCGACGACCTCGGCCGGGCCGAACACGCTTTCGTCGGCCATCACTGGCGTGTGCACGCGGTCGGTGACGTATTTCAGGCCGTCGATGTCGCGCGCCTTGACCGGCTGTTCCAGCAGTTCCATCTCCACGCCTGCGTCTTCGAGCTGGTGCATCGCGATCACCGCCTGCTTCGCGGTCCAGCCCTGGTTGGCGTCGATGCGCAGCAGCGCGCGGCCCTCGACCGCGGCGTGGATCGCCTTGACCCGCTCGACGTCTAGGCCGATGTCCTTGCCGACCTTGATCTTCAGCGACTCGAAGCCGCGCTCCACCGCGGAAATCGAATCGGCCACCATCTTGTCGATGTAGTCCACGCTGATGGTGATGTCGGTGGTGACGACCGGGTCGCCGCCGCCCAGCAGCTTGTACAGCGGCGCGTCGTACAGTTGCGCCCACAGGTCGTAGACGGCGATCTCCACCGCGGCCTTGGCGCTGGTGTTGCGCTCCATCGAGGACTGGATCAGGCCGGTGACGCGGTTGAGGTTGGCGATGTCCTCGCCGATCAGGCGCGGGCGGATGATCTTGTCGATCGCCTCGATGATCGAACCGTGGGTGTCGCCGGTGATGACGGCGGTCGCCGGCGCTTCGCCGTAGCCGACGCGGCCGTCGTCGGTGTGCATGACCACCACGATGTCCTCGATGGTGTCGACGCTGCGCAGCGCGGTCTTGAACGGCGTCTTCAGCGGCACGCGCAACATGCCCAGGCGGATGTCGGTGATTTTCATCGGGGACCGGAAGGGGAAACGGGAAGCCGGGAGCGGGTCACGGGCGAATGCGCTGGATGTTGGTGATGCGGTCGGCGTAGGTCGCCTCTCCGCCGGCCAGCATCGTCTCGAACGGCGTGACCGACACGCCGTTGAGATCGGCGTGCAGGCGCTGGCCGTCCGCGTCCAGCCACGTCGCGCCGGTGGTGTCGTGGATGATCCAGGTGCGGCCGTCTTCGTGGCCGATCACCATCATCACGTGGCCGGGGATGTAGATCAGGTCGCCGGGCTGGGTCGCCTGCATCAGCGCCAGGCGCTTGGCGCGGTCGTCGTCCTTGCCCACGGCGATGCGGTTCAGCGCCGGACTGACCGCCTGCGCGCTGGTGTTGCGCGGCAGTTGCACGCCGAAGCTGCGGTAGATTTCCGAAACGAAGCCGCTGCAGTCGCGGGTGCCGTAGGAATGGCCCCAGCCGTAGCGTTCGCCGAGGAACTTGAAGCCCTGCCGCAGCAGGTTGGCCTGGGTCAGCGGCAGGTAGTCGCCGGAAACGTCGGCGCTGCGCGGCACCAGCGCCGGCGCGAACTGCAGCTTGCCGTCGGCGTCGCGCACCGGCAGCTCGACCACATAGGAGGCGTATGCATCCTGGCCGTTGACCGCTTCGCGCGGCGGACGGTCCAGCAGCGGCAGCTTCAGGCCCATGTCCAGTTGCAGCGAGGAAGCGCGCGGCTCCTCCGGCGTGAAAGTCGTCCGCACGTTGGCGCCGGTGACGACGATGTGCGGCCGTTCGCGGCCGTAGCCCAGCACCGCATCGCGCGTGCCTTCGGCAAGGTATTGCTTCTCCACCCACGCGGCGTAGTTGGGTGCGACCACGAACGCCCATTGGCCGTCGCCGCTTTCGTGCACGATGGCCACCGGCGTGCCGGGGAACAGCGCCGATTCCTGCCAGCGGTCGATGTCGTGGTCTTCCGGATCGCGGAACACGCGCCGGCGGTCGGGCGCCGCGCGCAGGTCGGCGCGGCGCACCGCCAGCGCGAAGCGCGGGACCACGGTCTTGCCGACGGCGACCAGGTTCAGGCCGGTTTCGACGCCGGCCGACAGCGACGCGGGGTCGAGTGGTTGGCCGCGTTCGTCGAACAGCGGCTTGTCGAACGACGGCCGCAGCGCCTCGATCCATTCGCGCACCTGCACGCCGGACAGCAATTCCGGCAGCTTCGACAGGTCGTGCATGGTCGGGTCGGCCGCGTACAGCTTCGCGTTCTGCGCGGCGATGGCCTCGCGGGACAGGACCACGCGGTCCGGTTGCGGCAGCCGCGCCAGCCAGTAGCCGGGGTCCAGTTGTTCGCTGCGGATGCCCAGCACCCCGGTATCGCGCGCTGGCGGCGTTTCGCGCGCCGAGGCCGGCGACGGCACCAGCAGCGACAGGAGGGTCAGGGCCAGGGCGATTCGCATGGAGTCACAGCCTCTCAGCAAGCCGGGCATCACGGCAATGGTTGGCGGGTGGCGCGTTGAGAATATTAATTTCTTATACCACAAATAAATGGAATAAATTATTGACCCACGATTCAGCCCATGTTACACAGGCGTTAATTCCGGATCAGCGTCACGCTTGAACGCCAGTCGCCATCCGAGCGCGGCGGTCACCGGGGCAACCAATCAGGTCAACCATTTCACTTGCGCAGGAGAGAGCGGAAATGAAGGGCAAGACGATTCGAAAGGCGGCTTTGTGTCTCGCGCTGGGTACGTGCCTGGGTTCAATGTCGCAGTTGGCGCTGGCGCAAAGCGTGACCGGCGCGGTCGCCGGCCGCGCTACCGCCGGTGAAACGATCACCGTCACCAATACCGCCACCGGCCTTACCCGCACGGTCACCGTCGGCAAAGACGGCACCTATCGCATGGCGCAGTTGCCGCCGGGAGATTACAGCCTGACTGCGGGCGGCGGTGCGCCAATATCGGTCAATATCTCGCTGGGCGGCACCACCACGGTCAACCTCGATGGCAGCGGAGCCGTGAATCTGGATGCCATTTCCGTCGTGGGTTCGCGCGTGGTCAACCGCGTGGACGTGCGCAGTACCGAAAGCGCGACCAACCTGACCCGCGAGGAATGGTCGCGTTTGCCGGTCGACCAGAGCTTGGGTGCGGTTGCGCTGATGGCGCCGGGCGTGGTCGCTTCGGGCGCATCCTTCGGCGGCCTGACTTTCGGCGGTTCGTCGGTGGCCGAGAACGTCACCTACATCAACGGGTTGAACGTGACCGATCCGTATCTGCGCCAGGGCTTCTCGTCGGTGCCGTTTGGTTTCTACCAAGAAGTCCAGATCAAGACCGGCGGCTATTCGGCCGAATTCGGGCGCAGCACCGGCGGCGTCATCAATGCGGTGACGCGCTCCGGCGGCAACGAATTCCACGGTGGCGTCGAGGTCACGCTGGAGCCGTCGGACTGGGCGGCGACGGAGAAGGACCGCTTCTACAGCGATGGCAACCTCGTCGAGCGGAATCGCACCAGCCGCGACAAGAGCCCGTTCTTCAAGACCAATGCCTGGGCGTCCGGCCCGATCGTGAAGGACAGGTTGTTCTTTTTCGCGATGTACGAAAGGCGCGATGCCGATTCGCAGGACATCGACGACACAGAGGCCTGGAAGACCAAGAGCGACAACGACTTCTGGGGCGCCAAGCTGGACTGGAACATCACCGACAACCACAAGCTGGAATTGCTGGCCTTCTCTGACAAGGCCGAATCGGTCACCAACAGCTACGACTACGACTGGGATACGGCCACGTTCAGCGAAAGCACCGGCCAAAGCACGGGCGGCTCGGGCGGCGACAACTGGTCCGCGACCTACACGGGCCACTTCGGCGATAACTTCACTGCGAAAGCCATGTATGGCGTGAACAAGCGCAGCAGCACCAGCAGCAGCCCGCCGTGGGACGATTATTGCAGCATCGTCAGTCGTGGCGGCACCTATACCGCCGTCTTCGGGCCGGAAACCACGAGGGAAGGTTGCCATCCGACCAATGGCAGCATCAACAGCCGTTACGACAAGCGCGAAGCGAAGCGACTGGATTTCGAATGGACCTTGGGCGACCACCTGCTGCGTTTCGGCCTGGACCAAGAGGACATGGATTCCAACAGCTCGAAGGTGTACCCGGGCGACGGATCGAGTTACACCCTGCAGGCCGTCAATAATCTGGATGGACCTGGTGAAGAGCTCAATGGCGTGTTTCTTCCCAATGGCACGGCCTATGTCGATGCGCGCCACTACATCACCGGCGCCCCGGTTTCGACCAAGGCGCAGGCGTTCTACGTGGAAGACAACTGGAGCGTCACGCCGAACCTGTTGCTGAACCTCGGCGTGCGCGCGGACAAGTTCGAGAACACGCTGGCCTCCGGCGCCACCTTCGCCAAGGCGGATTTCAGCGACATGATCTCGCCGCGCGTCGGCTTCAGTTGGGACATGAAGGGCGATGGCACCACCAAGCTGTTCGGCAACGCCGGCCGCTATTACATTCCGCTGACCAACAAGATCACCGACTATTTCGGTGGTGGCACCACCGACGAACACACCTATTACCTGGTCGATGGCTGGAGCGAACAGACCGATCCGACTACGGGCAACAAGTATCTTCTGCCGGTGCTGGGCGCGCAGATCGGCGATGTCGATACCAGCATGAATGCCCCCGCACCCGATGATGTCCGCACCGCGGTCGCACGCGACCTGAAGCAGGTCTTTCAGGACGAGTACATCTTGGGCTTCCAGCAGGCGATCAACCAGGCATGGTCGTATGGCGCCAACGCCACCTTCCGCAAGGTGACCCGCGCGGTAGAGGACGTGAGCATCCGGCACGTGGAAGGCTGCGACTGGTATTCCGGCGACTGGCCGATCCTCAATCCCGGCGAGAAGAACACCCTGTGGTGTCCGGACACCGAGAGCTGGGTCACCTTCGACAGCTCCAAGGATGGCTACATCACCTCCGGCAGCAACATCGTCATGGGCTACAAGAAGCCCCGCCGCACCTACAAGGCGGTCGAACTGCAGCTTGACCGCGCCTGGGACGGCAAATGGGCGTTCAATGCCAGCTATATATGGTCCAAGAGCGAGGGCAATGTCGAAGGTCCGGTGAATTCGGATACCGGCTATGCCGACACCAATATCGTCCAGTACTACGACCATCCAGCCGTCAACGAACGTTACGGCGTGCTGTTCAACGACCATCGCCATCAGATCAAGCTGCGTGGCAGCTATACGCTCAGTGACATGTGGAGCTTCGGCGCCACGTTGTCCGCCATTTCCGGCGGGCCCATCACTGCTTATGGCGTCCGTTGGCCCAACGACAACCGTAGTGCGGGCGGTCCCAGCGAGTACAGCGGTGGTGGTTCGGGCTGGCTCTGCGTTTCTGGCTGTTCCGACTACACGACCCGCGAACTGGTCTATTCGCCACGTGGCGCATTCGGCCGCATGCCTTGGGTTTACGACCTGGGCGCCAGCGTGACCTGGACACTGCCGGTGGAAGGCATCGACCTGAAGGCGCGTTTTGCCGTCTATAACCTCCTCGACCGGCAGACGGTCATCAACGTTCACTCCCGCTACGAGAGCCTGCCGGGCGTGCAGATGCCGTATTTCGGCCAAGGCAAGAACTGGCAATCCCCGCGCTACATGAACTTGGTCGTGACCTGGAACTTCTGAGTTCCTGTCGTACCGAAGCCGCCGCCGGATCGCCGGCGGCGGCTTCACCGTGAAAACCGGCAAGCCGGATCGAAAACGAAGGGCATGACAGTGAAGTTGCGTATGATCTTCCGAGCGTTATCGATGTCATTGCTGGCTATGCTGCTGGGCGCCTGCGCGCACCACAACCCGCTGGCCAAGTGGGAGCGCTCGCGCAACTTCAACGAGCGCCAGCCGATGCTGGTGGTGCTGCACTACACCACCGAGGAGTCGGCGGAAAAGAGCCTGCACACGCTGAAGACCGCCAATAGCAAGGGTCCCGTCGGCGTGCATTACCTGATCGGCCGCGACGGGCGCATCTACCAGTTGGTCGCGGACGACAAACGCGCCTGGCATGCCGGCCCCGGCAGTTGGGGCCGCATCACCGACGTCAATTCCGCTTCGATCGGCATCGAGCTGGACAACAGCGGCCACGATCCTTTCGACGAGGCGCAGATCGAACAGTTGATCGTGCTGCTGCGCGATCTGACCATGCGCCTGAAAATTCCGCCGACCCAGGTCATCGGCCACGAAGATTTTGCGCCGGGGCGCAAGATCGATCCGGGCCCGCTGTTCCCGTGGAAACGCCTGCACGATGCCGGCTTCGGCATCTGGCCCGACGAAAACGCCGGCGATCCGCCGCCGGGTTTCGACGGCTGGCTGGCGATGGCGGCGGTGGGCTATCCGCTGCACGACCGCGAAGGCGCGCTGCGTTCGTTCCGCCACCACTTCCGCGGCATCGAAAGTCAAGGTGCAGAACTGGAAGCCGAGGATTTACGCATCCTCTACGCATTGACCCAGCCATTGGTGATGCGGCAAGTGCCCGCGCAGCCAGCCGAGCAACCGGAGTAGTCGTTCCAGGGACCGATCTGTATCGCCGCAACACCTCACCCATCCAACCGCCCGGCAAGAACCGGAAAGTCAGAGAGGCCGCCATGTCAGTCCGCCAGCAACAACCGCAGCGCCGCCGCCTGTTCGCGGCCATCGTCATCGGCCTGGCCATGCCGGCCGCCGCGTTTTCCGCCCATGCGCAATCCACCAGTACGCAGGATGCGGAGCAGGCCGCCGAAACCGATGCAAAGCCGGCCAACGACAGCAAGCCGGCGCAGACCCTCGACAAGGTGCAGGTCACCGGCTCGCGCATCAAGCGCGCCGAGGTCGAAGGCCCTTCGCCAGTGGTCGTCATCACCGCCGAGGACATCAAGAAGGAAGGCTTCACCACGGTGGCCGAGGCGCTGGGTACGCTAACCCAGTACACCGGCGCGGTGGTCGGCGGCGAATGGAACTTCGGCAACCAACAGCCGGATGCCTCGTACCTCAATCTGCGCGGCTTGGGCGTGGGGTACCAGTTGATCCTGCTCAACGGCAAGCGCATGGCGGACTACGCCGCCGCGTCGTCGCCAGGAGACACCGGCATCAGCGTCGGCAGCATCCCGGCCGCGGCCGTGGCGCGCATCGAAGTGCTCAGCAGCAGCGCATCGGCCGTCTATGGTTCCGATGCCGTGGCCGGCGTGGTCAACATCATCACCAAGGAAAACTGGGAAGGAAACCATGTGCGCCTGCGCGCCGGCAGCACCACGGCCGGCGGTGGCGACACCTTCAATCTGCAGTTCAGTGGCGGCAAGGCCTGGGACCGCGGCAGCATCACTTACGCGTTCGAGCAATTGAACCGCGAGCCGATCTACGCATGGCAACGCTATGACAAGGGCGTCGGCGACCCGATGAAAGCCCCGCAGCAGAGCACCGACCCCAACCACCTGACCTATACGCCGACCCGTGGCCTAGCTTTCTATCTGTATGACACGCCTGGCGGCTACATGCACTACAACACCTGGATGAATCCGGATGGCACGCTGGCGACCGCCAGCGCGGATTCGCCGGATGCCGGCGGCGCGTTGCAATACACCTGCGCCAATGCCGCCCCGGTTTACGTGCCGTACTACCCGTTTGCGGCCGACGGCGACACGCCGAGCAGTTGCGGCGCGATGAACTATTACGATTGGGCCACGATATCCAACAAGTACAACAAGACCTCGGCCTACGTGACCGGCAGCTACCGGTTCACCGACAACCTGGAAGGCTATGGCCAGTTGCTGCTGACCCGTTCGCGCGATCAGATGACCAACCGCTCCAACCTGTACGTGTTCAACCAGGGCAACGCGACCGACGTCAATCTCGGCTGGTTCGAATACCAGCGTGTGCTGGACGCCAACCAGATCGGCGGCATGCCGCATCGCGTTTACCAGGAGACCGGCCTCACTGCCAACCTCGGCGTGCGCGGCACCGTGTTCGATCGCTTCGACTGGGACACCAGCCTCACGCTGTCCAAGAGCGACATGAAGAGCTGGTGGCGCGGGCCGCTGACCAACAAGGTGCATACCTGGTTGTTCGGAGAGGCGATCGGCACCGCCAATGACGGGCCGCTGTACAACCTGGGGCCGGAGCAGTTCCAGCACATGTTCGGCCCGACTTCGGCCGAAGACTACATGGCGATGACCGACCTCATCGTCAACCGCAATGAATCCTCGGCCGCGTCGGCGCAGTTCGTGTTCAGCGGCCCGCTGTTCAAGCTGCCGGCTGGCGAGGTGGAAATGGCGTTCGTGGCCGAAGCCACGCATTCCAAATACGTGCTGGCGCCCGACGTGCGTTCGCGCAATTCCTACGAGGGCGAGGACCATACCTTCAACTACAACGCCACCTGGGGCGGCGGTTCGCGCGACCGCTATGCCGCCGGCCTGGAATTGCGCGTGCCGCTGCTGCAGAGCCTGACCGCCAGCCTGGCGGGGCGCTACGACAAGTACGACGACATCTCGGACATCGCCGGCGCGTCCACCTGGGCCGCCGCGCTGGAGTGGCGGCCGTTGCGCAATTTGCTGGTTCGCGCCAACCACCAGACCAGCTTCCTGGCGCCCAACCTGATGTGGGTATACGGCGGGCCGGTGTCGTCCTACGGCAATTTCACCAATGAATACCTGTGTCGAATGGACGGGCTGGACCTGGCGACCACGACTGGCTACGACGCCTGCTACAACGGCGACTACGTTGATGGGCTGTGGACGCTTTCCGGCGGCCTGAACAACTACCTGCACGAAGAGACCGCCAAATCCGACGGCGTCGGATTCGTCTGGGACGTCTTCGACAAGCTTTCGGTCAGCGCCGACTATTGGCAAATCCAACTCGACGGCAAGAGCATGTACCTGAGCTTTGCCGAAATCCTGACCGGGAACACGAACTGCCTAATGGGTTCGGAACCCAACGGCACCCCGGTCGATTCCGGTTCCGGTGCGTGCGCGATGTACGCCGACCTGGTGGGGCGCGATGCGGAAGGCCACATCACCGACTTGAAATCGATTGCGATCAACCTGTCCGGCGTGCGCACCAAGGGTTTCGACGCCAGCGTCAGGTACGCCTGGAACTGGGGTGCGCTGGGCGATTTCAACCTCAACGCCGGCTTCACCCGCGTGCTGGGCTATGACGAGCGAGTTACCGACGGCGACGAGTGGCAAGATGCGATGCACTGGACATCCCGCGTGTCCTTCCGTACCCGCACCAACTGGACGCTGGGCTGGGAAAAGGACGACTGGAACGTCAACCTGTACGGCTACCGCAACAGCGCGCGCATGAACTACTACGCCACCAAGCTGCTGCGTCCGTACGTGCAGTGGAACGCAAACGTGTCGAAGAAGATCACCGACAACATGCGCCTGGGTCTGGACGTGGTCAACGTGTTCGACAATTACGGGCCCAAGGACGACACCTATACCGCGTTCCCGTATTACCAGGGCGTCTACGGCCTGACCGGCCGTGCGCTCTATATCAATCTGGACATCGATTTCTGAAGGCACGGGAAGGCCGATGAGGTAGAGTGCGGGACGCCGGCGGGGAAGCTGTGCCGGCGTCTTTATTCCGGAGGAGCCCCAGCGATGGAAGCGGGGGTCTTCCGAACCAATACGAAGCAACGAGAACTGGGGAAAAACCAATCATGTACATCCGCCAAAAAACACCGCGCCACGGCCGCTTGGCCGCCGCCATCGTGCTGGGCCTGGCGCTGCCCGGCATGGGCTTCGCGCACGATTCCGCCGCTGCGGAAGCCGCGGCGCTCGACGCGCAGTCCACCACGCAGGAAACCGCCGCGTCGGGTGGGAATTCGTCGGTGCAGAACCTGGACAAGGTCCAGGTCACCGGTTCGCGCATCAAGCGTACCGACGTCGAAGCGGCGATGCCGATCACGGTCATCCAGAAGGCGGAAATACAGGCGCAGGGCATCAGCTCCGCCGAGCAGTTGCTGCAGTTCCTCAACATCGCCAGCAACGGCCCCGACAGCCTGGCCGCCAACAGCGGCATCGCGCCGCCGGGAACGCGCGGCAACAACGGCGTGTCCGGCGCCAACCTGCGCGGTCAGGGCGCTGACGCGACCCTGGTGCTGCTCAACGGCCGTCGCGTCGCCACGCACGGCCTGGCCGGCCAGGCGGTCGACCTGAACTCGATCCCGTTCGCCGCGATCGACCGGGTCGAGGTGCTGCGCGACGGCGCCTCGGCGATCTACGGCACCGACGCCATCGGCGGCGTGATCAACTTCATCACCCGCACCGACTACCAGGGCGTCACCGTCAACGCCAACGCCGACGTCACCCAGGAGGGCGGGGGCAACATCTACGGCTACAGCCTGCTGGGCGGCATCGGCGACCTCGATACCGACCGCTGGAACGTGTGGGGTACGGTCAACTTCAAGAAGAACGAAATCCTGCTGGGCAGCGATCGCGATTTCTCCAACAGCTTCCAGGCGGATCGTGGCCTGTCGCCGGACACGCGCGGCACGCCGTTCGGTAACGTCGTCAGCGGCACCGGCAGCCTGATCGGCGGCGGCCTCACCGACCCGGAGACTGGTCTCACCAAGACCACGATCAGCCCGCTCGACCTGCCCGGCGGCGCCGGCTGCGAGAACGGCGGCGACATGATGGGTCCCTACGACGACAAGATCTGGGCCAGCCCCGGCGCGAGTTACGGTTGCGCCTGGGACTACGGCCGTGCGCGCACCATCCAGCAGCCGGTGGAGAGCGTGCAGGGCCTGGGCCGCGCCACCTTCAAGCTGGGCGAAAAGCACGAGTTCTTCGCCGAGTTCATGGGCTCGCACGTGAAGTCGCGGCGCCGTTTCGAGGCGCAGCAGATTTCCTCCAGCATCAAC
This sequence comes from Pseudoxanthomonas sp., assembly GCA_047601245.1. GTDB lineage: Bacteria > Pseudomonadota > Gammaproteobacteria > Xanthomonadales > Xanthomonadaceae > Pseudoxanthomonas_A. Next base: position 661,744 of record JASGJU010000001.1, on the reverse strand, counting down.
GCCAGCGCAACCCAGTTGGACGCCTATGAACTGAACGACCTCACGCGGGAAACCTACGACGCGATCTACAACGCGCTGCACGATTACTTCGGCGACCAGGCCAACCTGGTCTACGGCAATCCGATCACCTACCGCTGGCGCTGCGAAATCTGCGGCCCGCGCCAGATCGAAACCACGACCAAGGCCTACCGCTTGCTGTTCGGCCTAAACGGCAGCCTCGGCAGCTGGGACTACACCACCGGCCTTTCGCGTGCGCAAAGCAAGGCCGAATCGGTGCTGGCCGGCGGCTACTACTACACGCCGCAGTTGAAGGCAGCATTGAAAAGCGGACTGCTCAATCCGTTCCTGATGCCGGGCCAGAGCCAGTCGCAGGAAGCTCAGGCCGCGCTGGCGGCGGCCGACGCCAGCGGCCTGCAACTGTACGAAGGCACGTCCACCAGCACCACGTTCGACGCCAGCTTCAACGGCAGCCTCGGCTTCAAGCTGTGGAGCAGCGAGGACGTGCAGGTCGCGGTCGGCGTGGACGTTCGCCGCGAGGAATACGAATTCAGCGGTCCGTCCGAATGGAGCGCGGGCAACGCCTACGTGTACGGCGCGCCGGGCGATGCGTCCAACTACATGTCGAAGAAAACGCGCGACGTGAAGGCGGCATTCGCCGAGTTCTACGTGCCGGTGCTGGATTCGCTGAGCTTCGACCTGGCCGTGCGCCACGATGATTACGACGGCTTCGGCGGCACCACTAACCCGAAGTACTCGTTTAAGTGGCAGCCGGCCGACTGGTTGGCGGTGCGCGGCTCGTACAGCACCGGCTTCAAGGGCCCCGATTTCGCCAAGCTGTACCGTGGCGTCACCGAGACGCAATACACCGGCCTGGACCTGGCCGATCCGGCGACCTGTCCGAACGGCCAATACAACCCGGACGTGGCCGGCTGCAACGTGCAGATCCGACCGGACATCATCACCGGCGGCAATCCGAACCTGAAGCCGGAAGAAGCCAAGCAGCGCAGCATCGGCTTCGTGCTGCAGCCGACCGATAACTTCAACATCAGCATGGACTGGTGGGAAATCGAGCGCATCAACACGATCCGCAGCGGCTTCGGCCTGAGCACGATGACCGCCAACTACGACCTATACGCGTCGAACTTCATCCGCGACTCCAGCGGGAACATCGTTGCGATCGACCAGCGCTACATCAACACCGGCGGCACCCTGACCCGCGGCATCGAGGTCGACGCCAACCTGATGGGCGAACTGGCCGGCGGCCACTGGCGCATCAACCTCAACGGCAACTACCTGGACCTGTTCAAGACCAAGAGCTTCGACTCCTATCCGTACAGCGACAACCTGGTCGGCGAGTACGAGCGTTACTTCAACCTGCCGCTGCGCTGGAAGCACACCCTGAACTTCGGCTGGGCCAAGGGCGACTGGGCGCATACCCTGACCCAGGTGTACCGCTCAGGCTACAAGGACTGGAAGCCCGGCGGCATCGTCAACGGCTACACCCCGGAGAACTGGGATCCGAAGGTGGACGAGTACATCACCTACAACTACAGCCTGACCTGGACCGGGATGGAGAACGCGAAGGTGGTGTTCGGCATCCGCAACCTGCTCAACACCGATCCGCCGTTCACGGTGCGCTACCTCGACGACGGCGACGGCGCCGGTTGGGAAGCGCGCGTGGCCGACCCGCGCGGCCGTTCGTTCAACCTGAGCTTCGAGTATCGGTTCGAATGACGCGGATCGGGGAATGATGCGGGCGATGCCGCCGCCGGGTTACCGGCGGCGGCGTTTCCCCGAGGAAACCGCGATGAAGCGACTGTTGCTGTCCCTGCTGCTATTGACGCCGCTGGCGCAGGCCGCCGCGCCGGAGAAGACATGGTTCGACGCCGCGGTCGAACAGGCCTTCGAACGTTACCGGCTGCCGGGCCTCGCCGTCGGCGTGATCGAGGACGGCAAGGTCGCGCACATGCGCACGCTGGGGGAACTCGAGGCGGGCAGCGGCAGGAAGGTCGATGCCGACACGCTGTTCAAGATCGCCTCGAACAGCAAGGCGATGACCGCCGGCGTGCTCGCGCGGCTGGTCGACCAGGGCAAGCTGAAGTGGGACGACCCGGTGACGAAGTACCTGCCGCAGTTCCGCATGTACGACGATTGGGTCACGCAAAACATGCAGGTGCGCGACCTGCTGATCCACAATAGCGGCCTCGGCGCCGGCGCCGGCGACCTGATGTTCTGGCCCGAGCCGAACGACTACACCCGCGCCGACATCATCCACGGCCTGCGGTACCTGAAGCCGCACTACAGCTTCCGCAGCCGCTACGCCTACGACAACAGCCTGTACGTGGTCGCCGGCGAAGTCGCCGCCGCGGCCGGCGGCAAGCCCTACGACCAGTTGCTGCGCGAGCAGTTGTTCGCGCCGCTGGGGCTGTCGCGCTGCCAGGCCGGCGCATGGGACCGCGTGCAGGTCGGCAACGTCGCCGCGCCGCACCTGCGCACGCCGGCCGGCAACCGGTCGCTGCGCGAAGGCGGGACGGTGCCAAACGAAACCATGCTGGCGGCCGGCGGCATCCGTTGCAGCCTCGGCGACATGCTGAAATGGATCGGCATGTGGCTGGACCCGCAATCGACGTGGCTGAGCGCCGCGCAGCGCCGCGCGGTGTGGACGGCGCAGATGCCGATGCCGGTATCGCAGCGCATGCGCGACTGGGACCACAGCCACTTCTCCGCCTACGGCTACGGCTGGCGGCTGTCCGACGTCGATGGCGCGTGGAAGGTCGCGCACACCGGCACGCTGTCGGGCATGTATTCGTCGGTGATCCTGTTGCCGGACAAGCGCGTCGGCATCGTGATCCTGACCAACGGCGAGGGCGAGGCCATGCGCACCGTGCTGGGCGAGGTGCTGACCAAGCACTACACCGCGCCGCAGGAGAACGCGACGGTCGCGCATTACGGCGACCTGCTGGACAGCGAGGGCGACGGCCCCGCCGCGCCTTCGCGAGCGCCGGATACGTCCCGGCGCACCGCCGCGAAGCCGGCGGAATTCGCCGGCCTGCTCGGCGTGTACGAGGATCCGTGGTTCGGCAGGGCCACGGTCTGCGCGGCCGGCGGGCGGGTCGAATTCCGCGCGGAGAAATCGCCGCTGCTGGCCGGCGCCTTGATGCGCGTCGGCAAGCGCTGGCTGATCGACTGGGACGACGACGGCGTGGATGCCGAGGCCTGGGCGGACTTCTCGCCGGCGTCGTTGAAGCTGTCGCTGGTCGATCCGGACGCCGACTTCAGCTACGACTACCAGGACCTGGATTTCGTCCGCCGGGGCGATTGCCCGCCGCCGCGGTGATGGGAGTATTCGACAATCGGCATTTGCTTTCGCTCGTCATTCCCGCGAAGGCGGGAATGACGAGCAACAACGGCAACAGCGCGCTTGCTTCAAAGGACAACCCGTGACCACGAACGAGAAACCCCGCCACCTTCCGATCGCCTGCCTGTGCCTGCTGCTCGCCGCGTTGCTGTCGGCCTGCGCGCACCAGCAACCCGCGCGCAATGCGCTGGCCGAATGGCATGAGTCGCCGAACCAGGACCTGCGCCGCCCGGTGCTGATCGTGATCCACTACACCGAGCAGGAATCGGTCGAACAGAGCCTGCGCACGCTGACCACGCGCAACGGCGGCGGACCGGTCAGCGCGCACTACCTGATCGGCAAGGACGGCAAGCGCTACCAACTGGTCAGCGACGAGCGCCGCGCCTGGCACGCCGGCGCGGGAAGCTGGGGAACGATCACCGACGTCAATTCGGCGTCGATCGGCATCGAGCTGGACAACGACGGCCGCACGCCGTTCGCCGACGCGCAGATCGACAGCCTGATCGAACTGCTGCGCGACCTGACCACGCGCCTACGCATTCCGCCGACCCAGGTGGTCGGCCACGAGGACATCGCGCCGACGCGCAAGATCGACCCGGGCCCGCTGTTCCCGTGGCGGCGACTGGCCGAGGTCGGCTTCGGCCGCTGGCCGGCCGCCGACGCGGCCCCGGCCCCGGCCGGTTTCGATCCGTGGCAGGCGCTGCGCCTGATGGGCTACGCGCTGGACGACCGCGCGGCGACGCTGCGCGCGTTCCACCACCACTTCCGCGGCATCGACACGACCGTGATGGACGACGAGGACCGGCGCATCCTGCACGCACTGACCACGTTGCCGCCGCCGCAACCGATGGCGTCGAAGGCGGTGACCTTCGCCCAGGCCGGGTTGGTGGACGTCGCCGGCGTCGCGCCGGACGTGGAACTGGACATCCGCTACTACGGCGCCGACAACTTCGTCGGCAGCCGCGTGCACGGCTACGAAGCGCCGAAGTGCTACCTGCTGGCGCCGGCCGCCGAGGCGCTGGCCGCGGTGCAGCGCGACCTGCGCGCGCAGGGCTACACGTTGCACGTCTTCGACTGCTACCGGCCGCAGCGCGCGGTCGACCACTTCGTCGAATGGTCGAAGGACCTGGCCGACACCCGCACCAAGGCCGCGCACTATCCCAACCTGGGCAAGGACGTGCTGCTGGGCGACTACATCGCCCCGGTGTCCGGGCACAGCAAGGGCGCGACCGTCGACCTGACCCTGAGCAAGTGCGACGGCGCGACCTGCACGCCGCTGGACATGGGCACCGACTTCGACATGTTCGACCCGATCGCCAACACCGATTCGCCGAAGATCACCCCGGCGCAGCGCGCCAACCGCCAATTGCTGCTGCAGGCGATGGCCAGGCACGGCTTCGAGAACTACCCGATGGAGTGGTGGCACTACACGCTGAAGCTGGACCCGGCGCCGAACCTGCTGTTCGACGTGCCGGTGCGGTGACGCGGCGGCGCGCGGCTTGTGTATGCTGGCTGCGTGGAACCGTCCAACCCCGCCGACATCGCCCAGCACGTGGCCGAGCTGAAGCTCGAGCACCGGCGGCTGGACGCCGAGATCGAACGCCTCGCCGCCGACGTCCACGCCGACGAGGTGGCGGTCAAGCGGCTGAAGAAGCGCAAGCTGTGGCTGAAGGACTGCATCGCCCGGCTGGAAAGCGCGCTGATTCCCGACGAGCCGGCCTAGCGGGCCGGGTTTCCCGCCCTGTACCGGTCGGGAGCGACCCGCGGATCGGGCGTGCTCCCTCGGACATGCGCATCCGCGCTGCGGACGGCCCCGGCGGGGGTCAATCCGCCGCCGCCGTTTCCGCCTGCGGCTTCGCCGCTTCCGGGCTGACCCGTTCGATGGTGTGGCGAAGCTCGCGGCCTAGGATGGCCTTGGCGTCGCGCGCCCATGCGTCCAGGCGCTCGTCGAACAGCAGCTTGCTGTTCTCGTCCGGCCACACCAGCTTCAGTTCGCGCAGCTTCTGGATGAAGCCGCGGAACAGGGTGCGGTCGAAGAACTCCGGCGCCGCCGGCGCGTACAGCAGGCTCAGCCGTTGCGCCGCCTGCTGGCACAGGCTTTCCAGTTCGGCCGCGCCCAGCGCGCCGGGACCGTTCTTGGCCAGCACGCTGATGGCGATGTAGTAGCGCTCGAACGCCTGCTGCAGCGAATGGCCGATCGCGCGCAGCCGGAACACCTCGTCGGTCTGGCCGACGTTGCGCGCGTAGATGCCGCCGTCGTCGTCGCTGACCTTCTCCAGCAGGCCCTCGCGCACGAACACGTCCAGGGTGCGGTCGATGCGACCGCCGAACTCGTCCTCGCTCCACGGCAGGAACAGCTCCGCCTGCAGGAACGGATACAGCGACTTGCCCAGCGACACCAGCCGGTTGCGCGCCATGCGCCGGTTGTTCTGGAAGCAGCAGGCGATCCAGCCCGAGGCGGTGAACAGGTGCAGCACGTTGTTGCGGAAGTAGCTCAGCAGCACCGCGGTGTCTTCGCTGGCGACGTCGATCACGTCGCCCAGCGGGTGGGCGATGCGCTGCAGCACGCCGATGTCCAGGCCGTGGGCGATGATCCGCTCCGGCGAATGCGGAGTGACGGTGACCCGGTCCGAATACGGCAGGTCGGCCAGCAGATGCTTGCTCAGCTCGATCTGCGCGATCAGGTCGGCTTCGCCCATCGCGTGCTTGGGCGTGGACAGCAACGCCAGCGCCAGCAGGTTGATCGGGTTGACGTCGGCGGCGCGGTTGATGTTGGTGTTGATGCGCAGCGCCAGCGCGTCGACCGTGTCCGACAGCCAGGCCGGCTTCTCCTCGTCGCCCAGCGCTTCCCCGTTCCATTCGGGCGCGTGTTCGGCCAGCATGTCGTTGAGCAGGATGGTCTCGCCGAAGTTGACCACGACCTGGCCGAAGTTCTGCTTCAGCACCTTGGGGATGCCCCACAGCAGACCCCAGATCGATTCCTTCTCCTTCGGCCGGCCGGACAGTTCGTCGAGGTAGCTGTTGCCCTCCATCAGCTTCTCGTAGCCGATGTAGACCGGCTGGAACAGCACCGGCTTCTTCGGCTGGCGCAGCCAGGCGCGCACGGTCATCGCGATCGATCCGCCCTTGGGCGGCAGCAGGCGGCCGGTGCGCGAGCGGCCGCCTTCGATGAAGTACTCGATCGAGTAGCCGCCGGACACCAGTTGCGCCATGTATTCGCGGAACACTGCCGAATACAGCGCATTGCCCTTGAAGGTGCGGCGGGCGAAGAACGCGCCGCCCTTGCGCAGCAGGGTGCCCACCACCGGCAGGTTCAGGTTGACCCCGGCGAAGATGTGCGGCGGCACGATGCCGCGTTCGTACAGCAGGTACGACAGCAACAGGTAGTCCATGTGGCTGCGGTGGCTGGGCACGTAGATCACTTCATGGCCGGGCGCGGCTTCCTTGAACTTCTCCAGGTGGTGGACCAGCACGCCGGCGTAGATGCGGTTCCAGACGTGGCTGAGCAGGAAGCTGGCCGAGCGCACCAGCGGGCTGGAATAGTCGGCGGCGATTTCCCAGGCGTAGGCGTGGGCCTTCTTCCAGGCTTCCTCCGGCTTGCTCTTGTCGCGCGCGGCCTGGTCGGCGATGGCCTGCTTGACCGGCTCGGCGGCCAGCACCTGGTCCACCAGCAGGCGGCGGGTCGACAGGTCGGGGCCGATCACCGCCTCGCGGATGCGGCGGAAGTGCGTGCGCAGCACGCGCGCCAGCTTGCGCACGGTGCGTTCGGGGTCCAGGCCTTCGTCGACGCTCTCGCGCAGTGACACCGGCGCGGCGAAGCGGACGATGGTGTTGCGGCCGTTGAGCAGGATCGCCAGCAGCCGGCGGAAGCGGCCGACGATGACCCAGTTCTCCGAGAACAGCACGCTGAACCAGCCGCTCTGCCGGTCCGGCGCGCGGCCGACGAAAATGCTGACCGGCACCAGTTGCACGTCCAGCGCCGGGTCGGCGCGGTGCGCCTGCAGCACTTTGGCCAGGGAGCCGGAATGGCTCCTCGGCGGGGCGCTGGCGTCCGGCAGCAGCGGGCCGACGTTGCGCCGCGACAGCGCCACGTAGGCGCGCTTGCGCCCGGCCATGTCGCCGGGCAGCGGCGCCAGCGGCGACGGCAGGCCGGCCTCGCGGCAGGCGCGCTCCAGGATCAGCGCGTTGGACAGGCCGTAGTTTTCCAGCACGTAGCAGACCGGGCGGCCGTCGACCAGGTCGGCCGGGGTTTCCGGCTCGATGCGGAGGCCCAGCCACGGATCGGCCAGCCGGCCCAGCAGCCGCGCCCACAGCGGACGCCGCGCCGCGGGCGCCGGCCGCGGCGCGCGGCCGGGCGTGGCGGGGGCGGGCGGCGGTGCGGCGTCGGGGAACGGCAGCGGATTCTGTTCGGTCATCCGGGCATTATGGCCGAGTGGCGGGAAAGTGACTTCCCAGGGGCGTCGCGGCCGCCGGCCGACCGCCCGCGCAACGGACGGCCTTCCTTCCCTCATCGCTCACTGCGCCGACGCCGTTTCAGCCTGGCGCAACTGGCTGGACAGGTACCAGCGTCCATCGCGCCGTTCCAGGTTGGTCGTGGCCTCGATCTGCGTTCCGGCCAGCGGATAGCGCACCTGCACCCTGGCGTGGTCGCCGTGCTGCTCGAGCAGGCCGCTCTGCAACTGCGCCAGTGCATCGCCCAGCGACAGGCCGTAGCCGTCGGCCAGCACTGCCTTCAGTTCGGCGAAGAACGGCGCCAGCCGCTGCAGACTCTGCTCCATGCCCAACCGGCCCAGCGTGGCGTCGTCGGCGATCCCGGTCCGGCGCGCGGCCGCGCACAGGCGGTCGATCGCGGCATGCGCGCGCGCGGGATCGCCCAGCGGCGCGCGCTGGCCCCAGGCGCTCAGCGCCTGGATGACCGCGGCGTAGTGCTTGCGCTCGGCGTCGCCGTAGCCGTCGTTTTCCTGCACGTAGCGGACCCCGAACAGGCCCAGGTTGCGCGCGGCGTCGCGCAGGTCGCGGTCCTGGTGGGCCAGTTGTCGGTCGAAGTCCCGTTTGAGCCGGGTTTCCGCGCCTTCGGCCGACAGGGTCTGCAGCAGCGGCAGCAACTGCTCGTCCAGCGGCAACAAGGTCAGCGGCCAGCGGCTGTCGCCGTCGCGCCACGTCGTTTCCAGCCGCGCGTACTCGGCGGGCGGGACCGCGGCGCGGGCGAAGCCGGCCAGGTCATCGTTGTGCAGCCGCGCGGCCAGTGCGCGCACCGCGGCGGCCGGTTCGCTGGCCGCGCCGGGCAGCGCGGCCGGCGGCGTTTCGGCGGCCGGCTGCGGTTTGCACGCGGCCAGCAGCAGTGCGGCCAGCAGCCAGGGCAGGGCGCGCAGCATGGCGGAACGGGCGGGAGGCGTCGACGTTTTCCCCATGCCCGCATCTTGGCCGTGGCGACGCCTCGGGCACAAGGAACCGGGGCACGATCTGGGGGATGTGTGCCCCTCCGGGGAAGGTGGGCGAAGAACCCAAAAAAAAGGCCGACCCGCAGGCCAGCCCCGAAAGATTTGCCGGCCGTAGCCGGAGGACAGTGTTGTGGCGCATTTCCGGCCGTGGCCGGACCTGAACAGACTAACCGCTATCCAGAGTTGATGCAATGCTTGAACTGATATTGTTCAAGTAATTGATTTAATGTGGAATGGCGTTGGCTATTTCGGCCTGCACCGCCTCGGCGGCGGCGCGCGGGTCGGCGGCCAGGCGGATCGGGCGGCCGACCACGATCGCATCGGCGCCGTTGGCGAAGGCTTCGGCCACGCCGACCGTGCGCTTCTGGTCGTCGCCGGCGGGACCGGGGCGGATGCCGGGGCAGACGATGGCGAAACCAGCCCCGGTCGCGGCGCGGATCGACGCGGCTTCCTGGCCTGAGGCGATCACGCCGTCGATGCCGGCGGCCTGCGCGGCGCGGGCGCGCTGCACGGCCACCTCGGCCGGATCGCCGTCGATGCCCATCGCGCGCAGGTCGCCGGCGTCCATCGAGGTCAGCACGGTCACCGCCAGCAGCCGCAGGTCGCCGCCGCGCGCCTGCGCCGCCGCTTCCATCATCGCCGGGTGCCAGCCGTGGATCGTGCACAGGGTCACCGGCCATCGCGACAGGCCGCGGATCGCGCCGGCGACGGTGGCGGGGATATCGAAGAACTTGAGGTCGACGAAGACCTTCTTGCCGCGTTCGGCCAGCGCGTCCAGCACGGTGAAGTAGTCGCCCGACGCCAACAGTTCCATGCCGATCTTGTAGAAGGCGACCGAATCGCCGAGGCGGTCGATCCACTCCAGCGCTTCGGCGCGGTCCGGTGCGTCCAGCGCGAAGATCAGCCGTTCGCGCGGACCGAGCTTCAGCGGGGCGCGCTGCAGCGGCGCACCGCTCACGGCGCCACGTCCAGCGCGTCGATCTTGGCTTTCCGGCGGGCCTCGCGCGGCTGCTGCCAGTCGTTGCCGAACAGCGCCGGCTCCCAGGAGCCGTAGGTCGGGTTGGGCAGCATGAACCAGCGCTCGCCGAACCAGTCGGCGTACTCGGCGTACAGCGCGTCGCGGCCTTCGCGGGTGTTGGCGGTCACCTGCACGAAGTCGCCGATCTGGTCGCCGAACTGCATCAGCACGCGGTACTTGCGTCCGGCCAGCCGGCGGCGGCAGTTCTTCTCGCTGCCGTTCTGCTCGCAGCCTTCGACCACCGTGCCCAAGCCCAGGAACACGCTGTCGTCCGGCACCGGCAGGCCGGCCGCCTTCAGGTTGGCCACGGTCGCGTCCTTCAGGTGCACGGCGCGGTTGGAGACGTACAGCAGGGTCACGCCCTTCGCGCTCGCGGCCCTGGCGAAATCGACCACGCCGGGCACCGGCCGAGCCTTCTTCTCGGCGACCCACTGGTCCCAGGCCAGTTCGTCGTACTCGCCGCCGTTGCGCACCAGCCGGGCCTGGAACGGCGAGTTGTCCAGCACGGTTTCGTCCACGTCCAGCACCACCGCCGGCTTCAGCCCGGCGGCGGCGTTACCGCGTTCCTCCGGCGCCAGCGCGTCCCAGTTCTTCTGTTTCAGCGCGGCGTCGAGCCGGTCGGCGGCGGCGCGGTAGGTCTGTTCGGCCAGCGCCTTGTATTCGACCGAGGTCTGCACCCAGGCCACTGCATTGAGGTTGTCGTCGGCGGCAGTCGCGGCCGCGGACGGCTTGACGGCGTCGCCAGCCGGCGTTGCCGGCGCGGCGGCCGGCGCGGTGAACGAAACGGGTTTGCACGCGGCCAGGGCGAGCAGCAAGGCCGCCAGCGCGGCGGCGGTCGGGGAAGCGCGCATGGAGGATTCCGGTGGGAAGCGTCGGGGAATTCTAGAGTGTGTCATGTGCTTTTGGGGCAGGGCCCGTATCGTGGCGGCGCGGGAATGTGCACGAAAGTGCATGACACGCGCTACCGCCGTTATCCTTGCCGCCCCGTAAACGAGAGCGAACCGGCATGCAGGACGATGCGACTTCCCCCTCCGAGCCCTTGCTCGACGCCGCCGAGGCGCGGCTGCTGGGCTGCCTGATCGAGAAGGAAGCGACCACGCCGGAGACCTATCCGCTGACCGTCAACGCCGCGCAGTCCGCCGCCAACCAGAAGACCGCGCGCGATCCGGTGATGTCGCTGGATCCGGGCGCGGTTAACCACGCGTTGCGGCGGCTGGAAGCGAAGGGGCTGGCCCGGCAGGTGTTCTCCTCGCGCGCCGAACGCTACGAGCACCGCGCCGGCGCGTTCTTCAGCCTGCCGCAGCAGCAGGCGGCGCTGCTGGGCCTGCTGCTGCTGCGCGGCGCGCAGACCGCGTTCGAGCTGCTGGCGCGCAGCGAGCGCTTGTGCCGGTTCAACGACATCGAAGACCTGCGCCACCACCTGGATCGCCTGATCCAGCGCCAGCCGGCGCTGGTGGTGCAGATTCCGCGCGGCCCCGGCCAGCGCGAGGACCGCTACGTGCACCTGTTGTGCGGCCCGGTGGACGTGGCCGCCATCGCCGCGCGGGGGCCGGGGACCTCGCCTTCGCCATCGTCGGAATTGGAGGCGCGCGTCGCCGCGCTGGAGTCGGAAGTGGCCGAACTGCGCGAACGGGTCGCGCGCCTGCTGGCGCACGGCGCGGATTGAGGATCCGCCCCGGGGACCGGTCGCTCCGCGTCAGCCCACGCCGGGATGCAGGCTGTACGTGCCGTGGATCGCGGCTTCGCCCAGTACGTGGCCCTGCGCCGTGCGCAGCACGTCGGCGGCGGTGAAGCGCGCCGGCAGTTCCAGCTTCGCCACGTCCAGCGCGTAGAGGCGGAAGAAGTAACGGTGCCGGCGCAGGTCGTTGAACGGCGGATACGGGCCGTCGTAGCCGAAATAGTCGCCGCCCATGTCGGCGTCGCCGGCGAACCAGCCGGTGTAGTCGTTCAGGCCCTGCCGCGAGCCCGCCGGCCCCGGCGGATCCTGCTTGCCTTTCGGGGCGACGCCGTCGCTGCAACCGCCGGCGGCGATTTCGCGCACGCCGGCGGGAATGTCGGCCACGACCCAGTGGATGAAGTTGCCGCGCGGTTGCTCGACCGGGATTTCCAGGTCGTCGCGGCCGACGGTTTCGGCAACGGTCGGCGCATCCGGGTCGATGCACAGCAGCGCGAAGGATTGCGTGCCCGCCGGCGCATCGTCCCAGGCCAGGTGCGGATTGCGGTTCGGCGCGAAGCCGTCGGGCAGGCCCATCGCGAATTCGGCCGGGATCGGCTGGCCGTTGGCGAAACTGTCGCTGCGCAGGTGCATGGGGCGGCTCCGGTGTGGATGTGGCGCGATTCTATCTTCGCGGACGGATCCCGGCCGTTTTCAGCCGCGTTCCTGCAGCGCCAGCCGCTTCGCCACCCAGCGTTCGCTGAAGCCATCGCAGGCGGCGTTCTCGATGAAGCCGCAATGCCCGCCCCAGCCGGCGACTTCCAGCGTGACGGTCTCCGGCAGGTGCCAGTCGTGGAAGGCGTTGAACGGGATCACCGGATCGTCCTGCGCCATCAGCACGTGCGCCGGTATCTGCAGTCCGGCGAGGCGATCGCCGGCGATCGAATAGCCGTCCAGGTAGTTCTCCAGCGTGCCGAATTCGGTCTCGTGCTCGACCATCCAGCGGGTCAGTTCGCGCACGCCCAGCTTCAGCACGGCGTCGTCGTAGGTATGGCGCTGCGGGAACAGTTCGCGCTTGATCTGCAGCGAGCGCCGCCATCTGCGCTGGAAATACCAGTGGTACAGCGGCAGGCCGTTCTCCATGCACTCCAGCGTCGCCTTCGGGTCCAGCACCGGGCACACCGCGGCCACCCGCGACAGCGGCAGTCCCGCCTCGGGCGCGCGCAGCGCCAGCCGCAGGGCGAAGTTGCCGCCCAGCGAATAGCCGGCCGCGACCAGCGGCCGTCGCGCGAAACGGCGGGCCACGTCGCAGGCCGCGTGCACCACTTCCGGCAGGCGGCAGGAGTGGAAGATGTCCTCGTTGAGGTGGTGGGTGTCGCCGTGGTCGCGGAAGTTCAGCCGCACCACCTCGTATCCGGCCTCGAGCAGCGAGGCCGCGGCGGCGCGCATGTAGCTGGATTCGGCGCTGCCTTCCCAGCCGTGCAGCAGCAGCGCCAGGCCGCGCGCCTCGGCGCCGGGGATATGCGTGTGCCAGCCCTGCAGGCGCACGCCGTCGCCGCCGTCGAAGAGGTATTCGTCGCTGGTCGCGCCGAGCGCCCGCAGGCGGCGCAAGCCGCGGCGCTTGCGCAGTTCGCTGGAACTCAGCACCGATTGCAGGTGCGGGTTGCGCAGCCATTTGGGCGGGGTGTAGTCGATGGCGTTCATGGAGGGCAATGGTTGCGGGTCGTTGGTTGCTGGAATTGGAGCCGGCGCCCTCCGACAAGCCGGAACCCACATTCGCTTGCGAGAAACTTCCAGACAAAAGCTTTTACTCGCGCTTGCCTTAACTATCAGACAAACGCGGCCTGGTTCAAGCCTCGGCCATCGCCGCGGCGATGTGCGCGCGCGCGGTCTCGGCGATCTGCTTGCGGCCTTCGAATTCGCCTGGCGCGATCGGAGCGAGGAAACACACGGCGGCGCTGCGCGACGGCTCGCCGAGCAGGCGCACGAAGTTGGCGAGGAAGCTTTCGCCGCCCTGGAACGCGACCACCGGTTGCGCCGCACCGTGCGGTCCGTAGCGCAGCGCCACCGGCTGCACCGGCACGCCGGCTTCGACCGCCGGCTGGAAGATGCGCGCGTGGAACGGGCCCAGACCGTGGCCGTCGCGGGTACGGCCTTCCGGGAACACGCCGACCGGGCGACCCTCGCGCAGGCGTTCGAGCATCGCCTGCATCACCCCGTCCAGCGATTCGGCGTTGCCGCGCTGGTGGAAGATGGTCTCGCCGCGCGCCGCCAGCCAGCCGACCACCGGCCAGCCGCGGATCTCGCGCTTGGCGACGAAGCCCATCATCCGCTGGCTGTGCATCATCTCGATGTCGATCCAGCTGACGTGGTTGGCGACGAACATGACCGCGCCCGGCAGCGGCGCGCCGACGCGGCGCAGGCGGAAGCCGAAGATCCGCATCAGTCCGGCCGACCAGGCGCGGACCGCGCGGTGTTCCAGCCGTTCGCCGCCGCAGGGCAGGCCGGCCCACAGCGGGACCATGCACAGCAGGGTCAGCGGCAGCAGGACGACGATGTGCAGCAGCAGCAGCGGCACGCGGTACAGGTAGCGCCCGGCGCGCGCCAGACCGCCGCCGGAAGCGGCGGACACGGAAGGGGCGTTCATCGCCGACACGATACCGGAACGGCGGCGCGCGCGGCTACACGCAAGGCCGCGACGATGCGTGCCGTACAGGAATCCGGCGGCTATTCCAGGTCTTCCGGCGGCGGCGCCAGCCCGTCCGGATCCACCGACAGGCGTCCGGCCATCAGCACCGCCTGGGTGCGGTTGCCGACGCCGAGCTTGCGCAGGATCGCGGTGACGTGGGCCTTGATCGTCGCCTCGGACACGCCGAGGTCGTAGCCGATCTGCTTGTTGAGCCGGCCCGCGCCGAGCATCTGCAGCACGCGGAACTGCTGCGGGGTCAGTTCGCGCAGGCGCTGCGCGACCTCGCGCTCGTCGGCCCCGGCGCCTGGCGCGGCCAGCGCTTCGGGCGGCGCCCAGCGTTCGCCGTCGAGCACCTGGCCGATGGCGGCGCCTATCGTGTCCGAATCGGCCGACTTGGGAATGAAGCCCAGCGCGCCGTGGTCCAGCGCGCGGCGCATCACCGAGGCTTCCTCGCGCGCGGACACCATCACCACCGGCAACTGCGGATGCACCGCGCGCAGGTGCACCAGCGCATTGAAGCCCTGCGCGCCGGGCATGTTCAGGTCCATCAACAGCAGGTCGGCGTCCGGGTGCGCGTCGACCAGCGCGTACAGCGCCTCGACGCTGTCGGCCTCGTGCAACTGCACCCCCGGCAGCACCCGCCGCACCGCGCCGCGCAGGGCTTCGCGGAACAGCGGGTGGTCGTCGGCGATCAGCAGGGTGGTCATGGCGGGAGCGGGGTGCGGGACTCGGGAAAGCGCATGGAGCGTGCTCACGGGATCACGGGATCACGGCGCATGGCCGCCGGGCCGGCAACCGCGACACAACGGCTTTTCGCGAATCCCGAACGCCGACATCACTTGACCTTCCGCTCCGCCACCAGCGAATCGACCACGCTAGGGTCGGCCAGCGTCGAGGTGTCACCCAACTGCTCCGGCGCATTCTCGGCGATCTTGCGCAGGATGCGGCGCATGATCTTGCCGCTGCGAGTCTTCGGCAGGCCCGGCGCCCATTGCAGATGGTCGGGCGTCGCGATCGGACCGATTTCCTTGCGCACGTGCGCGACCAGTTCCTTCAGCAGTTCGTCGCTCTGCGCCTCGCCGGCGACCAAGGTGACGTAGGCGTAGATGCCCTGGCCCTTGATGTCGTGCGGGAAACCGACCACCGCCGCCTCGGCCACCTTGGGGTGGCTGACCAGTGCGCTCTCCACCTCGGCGGTGCCGATGCGGTGGCCGGAGACGTTGATGACGTCGTCGACGCGGCCGGTGATCCAGTAGTAGCCGTCCTCGTCGCGGCGGCAGCCGTCGCCGGTGAAGTAGGTGCCCGGATAGGTGCGGAAGTAGGTGTCGATGAAGCGCTGGTGGTCACCGTAGACGGTGCGCATCTGCCCCGGCCACGAATCCAGCAACACCAGGTTGCCTTCGGTCGCGCCTTCCAGGCGCTTGCCTTCGGCGTCGACCAGGGCCGGCTGCACGCCGAAGAACGGCAGCGTGGCCGAACCGGGCTTCTGGTCGATGGCGCCGGGCAGCGGCGAGATCATGATGCCGCCGGTCTCGGTCTGCCACCAGGTGTCGACCACCGGGCAGCGCGAATCGCCGACGGTCTCGTAGTACCAGCGCCAGGCCTCGGGGTTGATCGGCTCGCCGACGCTGCCCAGCAGGCGCAGCGAGGCGCGCGAGGTCTTCTTCACCGGCGCCTCGCCGTCGCGCATCAGCGCGCGGATCGCGGTCGGCGCGGTGTAGAAGATCGTGACCTTGTGCTTGTCGATGGTTTCCCAGAAGCGCGAGACGGTCGGGTAGTTCGGCACGCCCTCGAACATCAGCGAGGTCGCGCCGTTGGCCAGCGGGCCGTAGACGATGTAGCTGTGGCCGGTGACCCAACCGACATCTGCGGTGCACCAGTAGATGTCGTCCTCGCGCAGGTCGAACACCGCTTCGTGCGTGTACGTGGCGAACAGCAGGTAGCCGCCGGTGGTGTGCAGCACGCCCTTGGGCTTGCCGGTGCTGCCGCTGGTGTAGAGGATGAACAGCGGGTCCTCGGCGTTCATGCGCTCCGGCTCGCACTGCGCCGGCTGCGGATCGACGACGTCGTGGAACCAGCGGTCGCGCGGGGCCTGCATGTCGACCGCGCCGCCGGTGTGGCGCACCACCAGCACGGTTTCGACCGAATTCGTGCCCGGCAGCTTGAGCGCGGCGTCGACGTTCGCCTTCAGCGGCACCTTCTTGCCACCGCGTAGGCCTTCGTCGGCGGTGATGACCACCTTGCTGCCGCAGTCGGACACGCGGTCGGCGATGGAATTGGGCGCGAAGCCGCCGAACACCACCGAGTGCACCGCGCCGATGCGCGCGCAGGCCAGCATCGCCACCGCCGCGTCGGGGATCATCGGCAGGTAGATGGTGACGCGGTCGCCCTTGTTCACGCCGAGGCTGCGCAGGGCGTTGCCCAGCTTGCACACGCGCTCGTGCAGTTCACGGTAGGTGACGCCGTAGCTCGGCGTGTCCGGGCCGTCCGGCTCGAACAGCAGGGCGACCTTGTCGCCGCGCTTGTCCAGTTGCCGGTCCAGGCAGTTGACGCTGGCGTTGAGCTCGCCGTCCTCGAACCACTTGATGCGGAAGTCTTCCAGCTTGTAGCTGACGTTGCGGATCCTGGTCGGCTTGCGGTACCAGTCCAGGCGCTCGGCCGCCTTGCCCCAGAACGCATCGGGATCGGCGACCGAAGCGGCGTAGTCACGCTGGTACGCGGCGCGGTCGATGCGCGCCTTGGCGGCGAATTCCGGCTTGACCGGATAGATGTCGGGTTTGCTGTCGGTCATGGCGTCCTCCCTATGCGAAGCCGGTGACTGGAAAAGTGTCTGCCGGGACGAAGTTTGACGCATCCGGTCGTGCCGCATCGCAACATGCGGATTAGACCTTCGTCGCAACTTGCGCCGGTTGCGACCAATGGCGAATAGGCGCGCCGGCCGCGTGCGCGCAGTCTGCCGGCAGCCGTGCATGTCGTGGCCGGCGAAACCTGCACAACTCGAAGATGACCTGGAGGGGATGATGAGCAAGTCCATCGTAACGATGGCGCGTCGACCACTGGCGGCCGCGCTGTTCGTCGCACTGCTGGCGCCGGGACTGGCGCTGGGGCAGACCAAGAAGGAGAAGGAACTGGAGGCGCGCATCGCGCAGCTGGAGGCGCAGGTACAGGCGCTGCTCGGCGCGCAGCAGCAACAGCAGACGCAGATCGCCGACACCCAGGCGCAGGTGGCCGACACCAAGACCCAGCTCGACCAGGTGAAGGTGGCGGCGACGCCGGCCGGCAAGCAGCCGATCCAGAACACCACGATCCTGCCCGCCGGCAACCCGAACAGCACGTTCTCCTACGGCGGCTTCATCAAGTTCGACGCGATGATCACCGACACCAGCGACGGCGCGATCGCGGACGGCTCGTCGGGCCGCCTGTTCTATGTGCCCAGCACCATCCCGGTGACGGCCAACGGCGCCGAGCCCGATTCCGACCCGTACACCGACTTCCACGCGCAGTTCTCGCGCTTCTGGCTCAGCGCCGACCACGTGACCGACAACGGCGACAAGCTCAAGGGCTACGTGGAAATGGACTTCTTCGGCGGCGGCAGCAATGCGCTGGCCGGCAATGAAGTCGCCACCAATACCTACGCCGTCACCCTGCGCCAGGCCTACGTGAGCTGGAACAACTGGCTGGCCGGCCAGACCTGGTCCAACTTCCAGGACACCGCCGCGCTGCCCGACGCCGTGGACTTCGTCGGCGTGACCGAAGGCACCACCTTCGTGCGCCAGGCGCAGATCCGCTACACCAAGGGCAACTTCTCGGTGTCGGCGGAAAACCCGCAGACCACGGTCAGCGACATCGCCACCGCCGCGCGCACCAACGGCACCGGCGCCAACACCCTGCCGGACCTGACCGCGCGCTGGGTGACCAAGGGCGACTGGGGCCACTTCTCGGTGGCCGGCCTGCTGCGCCAGTTCAAGCTGGGCGAGGAGAACGAGACCGGCGCGGCGATCAGCCTGTCGGGCAAGTTCAACCTGGGCGCGAGCGACGACATCCGCTGGATGGCCAACTACGGCAGCGGCCTGGGCCGCTACATGGCCTTCGGCCTGGGCCCGGACACCGCGGTGGACATCAACGGCAACCTGCATGCGGTCGACGCCGCCGGCGGCTTCGTCGCCTGGCGCCACGTGTTCAGCCCGAAGCTGCGCACCAACCTGATGTATTCGGTCGCCACCTACGACAACGACCGCGGCCTGCCCGGCTGGGGCGCGGGCAGCTACGCCGCGACCGAGCGCGCCGAATCGTTCCACGCCAACGTCATCTACTCGCCGCTGCCGAAGCTGGACGTGGGCGCGGAGATCGGCTACGGCAAGCGCGAACTGGAAGACAACCGCGAAGGCGACCTGAAGCGCTTCCAGACCACCGTCAAGTACAGCTTCTAAGAGGGGAGCACCGAAACCATGTCCACAGTCACCGCAGGCCCGTCCAGCACGGGCGCCCTTACCCAGGGGCACAAGAAGGTCATCTTCGCGTCGTCCCTGGGCACCGTGTTCGAGTGGTACGACTTCTACCTGTACGGTTCGCTCGCGGCGGTCATCGCCAAGCAGTTCTTCGGCGGCCTCAACGAGACCAGCGCGCTGATCTTCGCCCTGCTGGCCTTCGCCGCCGGCTTCGCGGTGCGCCCGTTCGGCGCCATCGTGTTCGGCCGCATCGGCGACCTGATCGGGCGCAAGTACACCTTCCTGGTCACGATCCTGATCATGGGCCTGTCGACCTTCCTGGTCGGCGTACTGCCCAGTTACGCCAGCATCGGCTTCGCCGCGCCGGTGATCCTGATCGCGTTGCGGTTGCTGCAGGGCCTGGCGCTGGGCGGCGAGTACGGCGGCGCGGCGACCTACGTCGCCGAGCACGCGCCCAACGGCAAGCGCGGCCTGTACACCAGCTTCATCCAGACCACCGCGACGATCGGCCTGTTCCTGTCGCTGCTGGTGATCCTGGGCGCGCAGACGCTGCTGGGCAAGGAAAGCTTCGAGGCCTGGGGCTGGCGCATCCCGTTCCTGCTGTCGATCGTGCTGCTGGGCGTGTCGGTGTGGATCCGCCTGCAACTGGCCGAGTCGCCGCTGTTCCAGCAGATGAAGGCCGAGGGCAAGACCTCGAAGGCGCCGATCACCGAAAGCTTCTTCAGCAAGAACGGCAAGATCGTGCTGCTGGCCCTGCTGGGCGCCACCGCCGGCCAGGCGGTGGTGTGGTACGCCGGCCAGTTCTACGCGATGTACTTCCTGTCGCAGACGCTGAAGGTCGATTCCACCACCACCTGGCTGCTGATCGCCGGCGCGCTGGCGCTGGGCACGCCGTTCTTCATCTTCTTCGGCTGGCTGAGCGACCGCATCGGCCGCAAGAAGATCATCATGGCCGGCTGCCTGATCGCCGCGCTGACCTACTTCCCGCTGTTCAAGGCGCTGACCCACTACGCCAACCCGGCGATCCAGGAAGCCAGCCAGAACGCGCCGGCGGTCGTGCACGCCGATCCGGCCACCTGCTCGTTCCAGTTCGACCCGGTCGGCAAGAAGGTGTTCACCAACTCCTGCGACATCGCCACCGCGGCGCTGGCCAAGGCCGGCGTGCCGTACAGCGTGGAGAAGACCGCGGCGGGCTCGGTGGCCAAGGTCACGGTCGGCGGCGCCGAGGTCGACTCGTTCGAGGGCGCGGGCTTGGCCAAGGAAGACTTCACCGCCAAGTCCGGCGACTTCGGCAAGACGCTGAAAGCGGCGCTGACCGAAGCCGGCTATCCGGAGAAGGCCGACCCGGCCCGGATCAACAAGCCGATGGTGCTGCTGATCCTGTGGGTGCTGGTGATCTACGTGACCATGGTCTACGCGCCGATCGCGGCCTGGCTGGTCGAACTGTTCCCGACCCGCATCCGCTACACCTCGATGTCGCTGCCGTACCACATCGGCAACGGTTGGTTCGGCGGCTTCCTGCCGACCATCGCTTTCGCCCTGGTCGCGGCCACCGGCAACATCTACTACGGCCTGTGGTACCCGATCGTCATCGCGCTGTTCACCTTCGTGGTCGGCTCGCTGTTCCTGCGCGAGACCAAGGACGTCGACATCACGCAGTAAGCGCATCCTGCCTGTCGCAACAACGAGAGCGCCGGCCGCAAGGCCGGCGTTCTCGTTGGCGCAAGGCCGGTTGCCGCCACCCAGGCGGAAGCGGCGCAGGGAGCCGCCTCACTGCGGCGGCGCGGACAGTTCCTTCGCGTCGAGGAAGCCGTCGCGGTTCGCGTCCTGCTTGCGGAAACGTTCGGCCAAGCGCTGGCGATGCTGTTCGCGGGTGATCGGCGCGCCCTTGCCGCCGGGCAGTTCGTCGGCGGAAAGCACGCCGTCGTGGTCCAGGTCGCGGGCGTCGAAGGAATAGCTCATCCAGTCCAGGTACTCCGCCAGCGACACCCGGCCGTCGTGGTCGGCGTCCATCCGTTGCAGGTAGTCGGACGTGACTTCGACCGGTGCGCGCGGCGGTTCCGGCTGCGGCAGCGACGGCGATTGCGGTTGCGCCTGCGGCGTTTGCGAGAAGTTCTGCCATCGCAGCGGCGATTTCGCCTGCTGGCCCGCGGCCGGCAACGCCGCCAACGCCAGCCAGGCGGCGAGCGGGACGGCGAGCGGAAGGGGCGTGCGCATCGGGCGATTGTAGGGCCTGCACCCGCCCCGGGCGGAACCGGCGATCCCAAGGGATCGGCCGGCTCATCGACGCCCGAGTAAACCCTTTGGCACGCCCATGCATCAGAACGGATCGTCCCTCCGCCGCCTGGATCCCGATCCCATGCCTCTGTCTCCCCGCGCTTCGCTTCGCATCGGTTGCGCTGCCCTGATCCTGTCGTGCCTGGCGGTCCAGGCTTTCTCCGCCGCGGCGTCGCCCGCTTCGATCGCGAATCCGGACATCGTCAGCGACGACATCGACCGCTTCTGGGCCGCGTACGACCGGATCCGCGGCGTCGAGGATCCGACGCAGCGGGCGCAGTTGCTGCAGCGCCTCTACCTCGCGCCGGGCAGTCCGGGGCTGCAGGCGTTCCTGGAAGCCAAGGGCTGCACCGCGGAGAAGTACGCCGATCTGACGCAACGCTATCCCCGCTTCTGGGACAGCGTGCGGCCGCGCTCGCAATCGGCGACGACGCGGACGCTGGCGCTGGCCCCGATGTTGGAGAAGTTCCGCGCGCTGTATCCGGCGATGCGCCCGGCGACGATCTATTTCGTGGTCGGCTGCATGACCTCGGGCGGCACCACCCAGGGCGACAAGGTGCTGATCGGCAGCGAACTGGCGCTGGGCGACCCGGACGTGGACGTCTCCGAACTGCCCGAACGCACGCAGCGCTGGCTGCGCACCTACTTCGGCACGCGCCCGGCCGACGGGCTGGTGCTGCTGAACGTCCACGAATACGTCCATACCCAGCAGAAAGGCCCGGGGCCGACCCTGCTGGCGCAGTCGCTGTACGAGGGCGCGGCCGACTTCGTCGCCGAACAGGTCGCCGGCAAGCTGCCGCCGCTGGCCTACGTGGACTACGGCCCGGCGCACCTGGAACAGATCAAGGCGCGGTTCGCCCTGGACATGGACAAGGACAGCTACGCCGGCTGGCTGTACAACGGCGCCGACGAAAGCGCGTTCGGGGTCGGCGACCTGGGCTACTTCGTCGGCTACGCGATCTGCAAGGCGTACTACGAGCGCACCGCCGACAAGCGCGAGGCGCTGCGCGCGATCATCGAACTGAACTACACCGACGCGGCGGCGGCCAGGGCCTTCCTCGACGCTTCCGGCTTCTATCGCTGAGGCGGCGCACCGGCGCTCAGTGCGCCAGCGCGTAGCCCTTCAGCCGCTGCGCGTATTCCTGCAGGGCGCGGATGCCGCTGGCCTCGGCCTCGTGGCACCAGGCCTGCAGGTGGCGCAGGCGTTCGGCGGCGTCGTGGCTGCGCGCCTCCAGCAGCGCGGCCAGGCGTGCGCGGTACTCGACCAGCGCGCGGATGCGCGGACGGCCGGAAACCCAGGCGTGCAACTGCTCGCGCGCTTCCGGCTTCAGCCAGCGGCCGTCGTCGACCAGGCCCTTGCGCAGCCGCCGCGGCAGCAGCGCGCGCAGCTTCTGCCCAGCGTGCGCGGCTTCCTCGCGTAGCGCCGGCATGAACACCTTGCGCTGGTATTCGGTCATCGCCAGGAAACGGTGCGACAGCAGCGCCTTCAGGGTGTCGGTGTCGGGCACGGAAATGTTCGGGCGCACGTCCACGCGCGGCGCGACCCGTAGCACCTTCGCCAGGCGCAGCTTCTCCAGGCCCTTGATCGCGGCCCAGCCGATGTCGAATTCCCAACGCCGCATCGAGAAGCGCGCCGAACTGGGGAAGGCGTGGTGGTTGTTGTGCAGTTCCTCGCCGCCGATCCACACGCCCCACGGGGTCAGGTTGGTCGAGGTGTCCGCGCTCTCGAAGTTGCGGTAGCCCCACCAGTGGCCCAGGCCGTTGACCACGCCGGCGGCCCAGAACGGGATCCACGCCATCTGGATCGCCCACAGCGCCACGCCGGGCAGACCGAACATCAGGAAATTGGCGAACAGCAGCGCCACCGGCCCCAGGTTCGCGTGCGGCGTGTACAGGCGGCGCTCGACCCAGTCGTCCGGCGCGCCCTTGCCGTACTGCTCGATGTCGGCGCGCAGGCCGCGCGCTTCGCGGTACAGCTCCACGCCGCGCCAGAACACGGTACGGATGCCGCGGGTCTGCGGGCTGTGCGGGTCTTCCTCGGTTTCGACCTTGGCGTGGTGCTTGCGGTGGATCGCGACCCATTCGCGGGTGATCATCGACGTGGTCAGCCACGTCCAGAAGCGGAAGAAGTGGTTCAGTGCCGGGTGGAAATCGACGCCGCGATGGGCCTGGCTGCGGTGCAGGTACAGGGTCACCGAGAAGATCGTCAACTGGGTGAATACCAGCAGCACTGCCAGCATGCCCCACCAGCCGAGTCCGAACAGGCCGCCGGTCATGAAATCGACGAGGGATTGGGGCATTGCGTCAGGCTCCGGAATGTGGCGGCGACGGATGCGGCGCCGGGAGCGATATCATGCGGGCTGGCGGGGCGGATTTCACCCGTCAGCGGCGTATGGCGTTCAGATTGCCGGCGCGGCCTTCCCCCACGATCCCGATCCCTGCAATCCCCCTGCAATGACGCCCCCCGACGCGACCGCCGCCGTTTCCGCTCCCATGCTGATCGAACTGGACCGCGCCACCGTGGTCCGCGGCGGCGCGCGCGTGTTGCGCGAACTCTCATTGCGCATCCCGCTGGGCCAGCACACCGTCATCCTCGGCGCCAACGGTTGCGGCAAGTCGACCTTCATCAAGCTGATCAGCCGCGAGCTGTACCCGCTGGCGCGCGAAGGCGAGGCGCCGGCCAAGGTGTTCGGCCTGCGCCGCTGGAACGTGGCCGAACTGCGCACCCGGCTGGGCCTGGTCACCGGCGACCTCGGTCGCGACCTGCAGGAAATGCACGCGCTGCGCGCCGAGGATGCGGTGATCAGCGGCTTCTTCTCCAGTTTCGTGATCCCGCCGCACTGCCAAGTGGACGCGCGCATGCGCGCGCAGGCGGCGCAGGCGCTGCAGCGGGTCGGCGCCGCCGCGCTGCGCGACCGCCTGGTCGCCGAGCTTTCGACCGGCGAAATGCGCCGCGTGCTGATCGCGCGGGCGCTGGTGCACGCGCCGCAGGCCCTGCTGCTGGACGAGCCGACCACCGGGCTGGATCTGGTCGCGCAGCGCGATTTTCTGTCGCTGCTGCGCGAACTGGCGGGGCAGGGCATCACCTTGGTGCTGGTCACGCACCATCTGGAGGAGATCCTGCCGGAGTTCCGTCGCGTGGTGCTGCTGCATGGCGGCGGGGTGCTGGCCGACGGTGCGCCGAAAGCGGTGCTGACGCCGGAAAACCTGTCGAAGGCGTATGGCGGGGAGTTGCGGGTGGAATGCGAGGGCGGGCGTTATCGCGCGGTGTTGGATTGAGTGTCATGGATCAGCGCCGTGCCTCCGGTACGCCATGCCTGGGAACTTCGACGTATGCGAAAGCAACATCAACGCGGTATGGCGTCGATGTGTCGCCATGAACTCGCTCCCCCCTTTTCGGCTGCTTGGCGGCGCTGAGGCATCACTACCGGACCCGTGGCGAATCCGGAACTTCTCCCCGGAACATCCTTATCGCTTGACAGGCAGGCTGCGGCTGACCAGATACTTGGGCTAGCAGACGGCAGTAGGCAGATGACCATCGGGGACTGGATGCCGTTGTTCGGGCTATCCGCGGTGTCTTCCGCCTCGATCGACCAGGATGCAGGCGGATTCCCACGCCTGCGGGGAACGGGAAAGGAGAAACCGGAATGCTTCGCAGCAAGTGTGCGTTAGCCATGATGCTTTGTTGCCTGGCCCCATCCGCAGGGGCGGCTACGATTCCGGAGGAATACGACAAGCTCATCCAACACCGGGGCGAGATCACTGTCTTTGGCAGCGAGGGCTTCGGCGACAAGATCGACATCGGCAGCGGCGGTCTGGAGATCGTGCAGACTGACGTGGACCTGCCCGGCAACAACGCGCTGCCGGTGCGCATCGCACGCCGGTTCACCCCGGGGAACAAGTACGCGAGCGGACACTTCGGGGTCTGGAACCTGGACATTCCGTACGTACATGGCGTGTTCTCCAATTACAACCATTACGGCAACCCCGTAGGCTGGACCGTGGACGGGAGCGGAGGTGATATCTACAAGCGCTGTTCGCAGTTTTCCGCGCCGCCTTTCATCCACTTCCAGATTTCCGTCTTCGAGGCGGACGAATACTGGCACGGCAACTTCTTGCATCTGCCGGGCGGGGGCGAGCAGGAATTGCTGGTTGGCGGGCACGTCCCATCGGACGGCAATGCCTATTCGGTCACGACCAAGGACGGTGCAGCGGTGCGCTGCGTGGCGCTGGCGGCCACCAGTACGGGCCAGGGCGAGGGCTTCGAGGTTGTCACCCCGGATGGCACGGTCTATACCCTGAACCAGATGGTTGAGAGGACGGAGGCGCTGATCTCCAAACCGGCCGGGATGGTGACATTGCTGACGACGGCAAATGCATACAACGCCGCGGCAGCGAGATCGGTAGTTGAGCCGATGGCGGCAACGAGGTTCAGCCTTTCCAGAAACGAGGTGATCCTCTACCCCACCAAGGTTACGGACCGGTTCGGCAACACCGTGACCTATACCTGGAGCGCGACCAACCCCTGGCAGTTGTTGCAGATCACGGCCAGCGATGGACGCCAGATCACGCTCACCTATCCGGATGCCAGTTCGCGGCAGGTGGCCAGCGTCAGCGACGGTACCCGCACCTGGACCTACAGCGGCACGTCCAGCGCCTACACGGTGACGCAGCCGGACGGGAGCAAATGGATTTCCAATCTCACCGACCTGTTCAATCACAGCATGACTCCCGGTGGCGATGCATGCTACGCCGACCAGACCTATACGGGCACGGCGGCGACGGGCACGATCACGGCGCCGACCGGGGCCACGGCCGTGTTCACGATGGCGCCGGTCAAACTGGGGCGTTCGTGGGCACCTTGGGAGTGCGTGTCGGACGACAACGGTACTCCCCTGTATACCCGGGAGCCCCGGGTGTATTTCAACCTTGCGGTCACCAGCAAGAAGATCACCGGGCCGGGCCTGCCGGCGGCTGGCTTGTCCTGGACCCATGCCTATGGGGCACCGAACGGATGCTGGGCCGTTGTCGGGATAAATTACGCATGCACGACCGCGTCCCCGACCTCGCGGACGGTCATCGTCACCGCTCCGGACGGCGATGCCACCCGCTACACCTTCGGCAACCAGTTCGCGGTCAACGAAGGGCTCTTGCTCAAGGTCGAGTCCGGCTGGAACGGCACGTCTGCCCTGCGCACGGTCGAGACGACTTATGCGGACATGTATGCCGCGCCGTACTACGCCTATAGCGGCAGTAGCCCCCGTGGTCGTGGCGATGCGGTGATCGCCGGCAAGAAGCAACCGCAGCGCAAGGTGGTGACCACCCAGCAAGGCCGCACGTTCACCTGGGAAGTGGCCTCGGACTGCAGCGGCATGCCGTATTGCTTCGACACCTACGCCCGCCCGACCAAGGTGATCCGGAGCAGCAGCCCATGACGCCCCGCCTGCTCGTGTCGTTGCGCCGCCTGTCCCTGTGTCTGCTGGCGGGCCTGCCGCTGTCATCCACCGCCCAGACCTACACTCAGACCGAGGTCATCACCTACCACGACAACACGACCAAGTGGGTACTGGGCCAGGTAGCCAAGCGCGTGGTGGACGGGACCACGGTCGAGGAAACAACCTACAGCAGCTACGCCCAGCCCTTGACCTACAAGGCCTTCGGCAAACTGCAATGGACCCGGACCCACGACGTCACCACGGCCGGACAACTGGGCACGCTCAAGACTGTCAAGGACGGCAACAACCGCGTCACCACCTACAGCAACTGGAAGCGCGGCATCCCGCAGTCGATCGCCTACGCCGACGGCACCACCCAGTCGGCGGTGATCAACGACAACGGCTGGATCACCTCGGTCACCGACGAGAACGGCAGCCGAACCTGCTACGCCTACGACGCGATGGGCCGGATCAGCCAGATCACCTATCCCTCCGAAGCCGCCGCCAACACCTGCAACACCACGACTTGGAACGCCACCACCCAGGTGTTCGAGCCCGTCGCCACCGCCGAAGTCGGCATCGCCGCCGGCCACTGGCGGCAGACCGTCAGCACCGGCAATGCCCGCAAGATCACCTACTTCGACGCCCTGTGGCGTCCGCTGGTCACCCGCGAGTACGACACCGCCAACGAGGCGGGCACCAAGCGCTTCCAGCGCTTCGCCTACGACCACGAAGGCCGGGTCACCTTCGCTTCCTACCCCGGCACCACCGATGCCCTGACCACCGGCATCTGGACCGACTACGACCCGCTGGGCCGAGTGACCTCGGTCTCACAAGACAGCGAACTGGGCGTCCTGACCATCCTGACCGAGTACCTGCCCGGCTTCCAGACCCGGGTGACCCCGCCGAGAGGCAACGCCACCACCACCAGCTACCTGGCCTACGACCAGCCGACCTACGACTGGCCGGTGACCATCGGCCATCCGGAAGGGGCCTACACCCACATCACCCGCGACGCCTTCGGCAAGCCGACCCGGATCCGGCGCAGCAACAGTGCCAGCGCCACCGGCGGCACGGTCTCGGTGAACCGGGACTACGCCTACAACGCCAACCAGGAACTGTGCCGGGCGGTGGAACCGGAGACTGGGGCCACGCTGTATGGCTACGACGCGGCGGGCAACCTGAAATGGAGTGCAGCGGGCCTGACCGGCACCCCCGCCTGCGAGGCCAACGGCACCAGCACGGCGGTGGCGGCCCGGCGGGTGGACCGGACCTACGACGCCCGCAACCGGCTGGGCACCCTGGTCTTCCCGGACGGCAAGGGCGACCAAGTCTGGACCTATACCCCCGACGGCCTGCCGTTGCAGGTCACCACTTACAACTTTTCCGGTGGCGATGAAGTCGTCAACAGCTACACCTACAATCGCCGTCGCCTTCCGACCGGGGAAGGCATGGTTCAACCGGGACGGACCGCCCAGTCCATCGGCTACGGCTACGATGCCAACGGCGCACTGGCATCGCATACCTATCCTTCCGGCCTGAGCGTGGCCTATGCCCCTAATGCGCTGGGGCAGCCGACCAAGGCGGGTGCCTACGCCACAGGAGTGAGCTACTACCCGAACGGGGCAATCAAGCAGTTCACTTACGGTAACGGCATCGTCCACACGATGGCGCAGAACGCGCGGCAGCTACCGAGCCAAAGCACGGATTGCATGGCCACTGGCGCCTGCGCTACCGCCAACAAGCGGCTGGATCTGGTCTACACGTTCGACGGTAACGGCAACGTCAGCCAGATCGTCGATGGGGTGAACGGCCGCCAGACCCGCGGGATGAACTACGACGGATTGGATCGCCTGATCCAGACCACCAGCAACATGTTCGGCACGGCCAGCTACGCCTACGACGTGCTGGACAACCTGACCCAGGTGAACGTCGGCGGGGGCAGCAAGGCCCGCAACCACTATTACTGCTATGACGCCAGCGGGCGGCTGAGCAATGTCAGGACCAGCAGTTGCGCCGGTCCGACCGTAGTGGGATTGGAGTACGACGCACAGGGCAATCTGGCCAACAAGAGCGGCCAGGCGTACGCGTTCGACTATGGCAACCGGCTGCGTCAGGCGACCGGCCTGGAGAGCTACCGTTACGATGCGCATGGCCGCCGCGTTTACTCGCATGCAGCCAGTGGAGACATCTATTCGCTGTACGGCCGGGATGGCGTGCTGCGCAGCCAGGAGAACCAGCGCACCGCCAAAAACACCGATTACATCTATCTGGGCGGCAGCCTGGTGGCCCGGGCGATCAATGTTTCCCTGCCTGCGGTACCTACGCTCAGCGGTCCCGGCTACAACACCAGCGGCAGCTACACCGTCAGTTGGAACGTGGTCGCCACGGCGACCAGCTACCAGTTGCAGGAAAATACCAACGGCGGCAGTTGGAGCCAGATATACGACGGTACGGGCACCAGCCAGGTCGTGACCGGCAAGGGTGCAGGCGTCTATGGCTATCGGATCCGCAGTTGCCTGAACAGCGTGTGCGGTAGCTGGAGCACGACATTGCTTGTCTCCGTACAACTGGCGCCCACCGCCGCGCCGAGCCTGACGGCGCCAGCGACTGCGGCATCGGGCAACTACACGGTCAGCTGGACCACGGTGGCCGGTGCGGAGAGCTACACGTTGGAGGAGAGCGCCAACGGCGGCGCCTGGACGCAGGCCTATGCTGGCGCGGCGACCAGCAAGGCCTACAGCGGCAAGGCGGTCGGCAGCTACGGCTACCGGGTGAAAGCGTGCAACCCGGCCGGCTGCGGCCCGGTGTCGGCGACCAAGACCGTGCAAGCGGTGTACACGCCGGCCGTGCCGGCCGCGCCTACGGTGCCGGCGACGAACAGCACCGGCAGCTATACGGTCAGTTGGTCGGCGGTGGCGACCGCGACGACGTACGAACTGGAAGAGCAGGCCGGCGGCGGCAGTTGGACGCAGATCCAGGCCAGCAGCGCGACCAGCAAGGCGATCAGCGGCAAGGCGAGCGGGACCTACGGCTATCGACTGCGCGCCTGCAATGCCGGCGGATGCAGCGCCTACTCGCCCACGGCCAGCGTAGCGGTGACGCTGCCGCCGGCGGGAACGCCGACGCTGACGGCGCCGGCGACCAATACGACGGGCAGCTACACGGTGAGTTGGACGAGCGTATCGGCGGCGACCAGCTATCAGTTGGAAGAGCAGGTCGGCAACGGCGCCTGGACCCAGATCCAGGCCAGCAGCGCGACCAGCAAGGCGATCAGCGGCAAGGCCGAGGGCAGCTATGGCTATCGGGTCCGGGCCTGCAATGCCGGGGGCTGCGCCTCGTACTCGAGTATCCAGACGGTCCAGGTAATGTCGATTCCGGCGATGCCGGCGAGCTTGATGCTGAGCCATGAAGTGGACAACGACGTGAAGCCGGCCTTCCACGAGTGGACGGCGTATTGGAGTGCGGTAGGCAACGCGAGCTATTACGAAGTGCAGATGGATCGCAATGGGGTTTCGCAGGGGGTGGTCTACAGCGGTGCGACATTGAGCTATTCGGAGTCGGGGATTGGGACGCGGAAGTTTTGGGTGCGCGCCTGCAACGCGGCGGGGTGTTCGGACTGGAAGGGGCCGGTGCAATGAGGACGGATCGCATACGCAGGCTATGGCGGCTGGCCGGCTGGCTGTTGTTCGCGGGGTGTGCGGCGGCGCAGGCGCAGACGGTGGAGTACGTGCACACGGATGCACTGGGGACGCCGATAGCGCTTACGGACGCATCCGGGAATCTGGTGCAGACCAGCGAATACGAGCCGTACGGGGTACTGCTGAATCATGTGGCGACGGACGGGCCGGGGTTCACGGGGCACGTGGAGGATGCGGCCACGGGCCTGACGTACATGCAGCAGCGCTACTATGATCCGGCGCTGCAAATATTTTACTCACGCGATCCGGTGACAGCGCTGAGTAATTCCGTGGCACAGTTCAATTCTTACAGATATGCGAACGGCAACCCGTATCGGTTTGTTGATCCTGATGGGCGATATGTCGTTACGGATAACAAGGATCATACTTGCTCGGCGGGGCTTCAGTGTGATGTAAGTGGTGGTACGGGAACATCTTCGGCGCGCAGTAGTACAGCGCAACAATCGTCGGTCGCAGCCCGTTATGGCCGTAGTCCACAGTTGTCAGATCCGTTATGGACAAGAGATAAACAAGTGCGTGATCAGATGGAAGACGCTTGGGTGGACTCAAACCCTAATGCTCCTGCTGTGCCAAAGGGAGTTCCTGGCTCTATAAAGCACGAACAAGGTGGATGGGTAATTCGGCATTTTGGAAGCGAGAAACCTGAGTTGATACGCTCGGCACCGGGGACTCGAGATCAGATGAGCAGGGATGTATTGAACAAGCCGTCAGAGTTCGAGTGTGCTTGCAGGGTTTTAGGGTTCTTCCATACTCATCCCAATACTCGTGCGGAGGGCTATATGCCTAATGCGAATGGATACGACTATCTATTCCAGTTAGAAATGGGGGTGCCTGGCATGATTCGAAGTCACGAAGGTTATGAATTTATTCCAATTCCGGAAGGTCAGTGATGTTAAAATTAAAAAATAGGCTATTTTTTTCAATCTTCTTTTGCTTCTTATTTGCGAGTTGTAGCGTAGTCGTTGATGGGGGTCAGCAAGAAAGTGAGTCAGTTAATCAGCAGGTAACATCGTCCACTGAAGTTGACGGGAAATGTTTTATGGTGATCGAAAGTTATGTTGATAAGACGAGAGGGTGGGATCACAACCTCTACGATATTGTTGAAGAGCAATCGTCATCTGATTCCAAGGGGTTTTCGGTTAGGTATAAAGATGATTTGAAGACCCTCTTGCCAGAGGGGGGGCTAAAATCTTTTCATGTTGATTTGGATGAGCCCTGTAGAAAGGTCATTCGTGAGTTGGCGTATCAGTGATCTGGATCGGCCCGGCATGAATCAGGGGTTAGAGAACCATTTCCAATGCCTAGAGGCAATCGCACTTCGATCATTCCCCGACGCTGAAGCTGGAGGGAGTTCTTTTTTCAGAAATGCGGTAGCGTTTATATGCTGACGAAAAACAGTGAAAAACAGGGGTCAGAGCACTAATTCTTCGGTAGATGCGCTGGAAATTGTCCTCTGATCCCTGTTTTTACAGGAGTTAAGTGGAGCAGGAATGACCATTGATCTGCCAGATTTTGAGCGCGATTTACTTCTGGCTCACCCGGAGACGAGAGAGTTTGCTCAGTCGTTATTGGTAGAGCGAGGGGTATTGATCGGGACGGCCGATCAGTACGGCCAGTTGAGGGATGCGTGCTCGGATTTATTGCAAAGGATAGGCTTCGACGAAGACTATGTCTCTATCTAGAAAGGGGGCTGTCTTGGAGGGTCTTATTGACAGGTTATTTGCGGGGTAAGTTGCTTTAGAACCCACGCTTGCTGATGTCGTGCCGGTAGTTGTGATCTCACGCCATGCGTCGCGAGGCTTGTGCGGTACAGGCCATCCAGCAGCAGCCAGTCGCTGCCTTCGCGCCGCGACTGTCCAAACCTCTTCGCGCCGCTCGACCGCGCCGCCGTCGGCGCACAGCGTTAGCCCCGGCCGACCACTGGCGGCGGGATCGGCGCCAGCGGTTCCCCGTGCACAGTCCACCAGGCGTCTCCCATCGGCTTCGAGGTCGCCGGATCGCCGTGCTCGCCGCGGATCGGGTCGATCGTATAGCGGGGCTACTTTCCCTCGTGTCCCTCTTGCTTTGCGCCAAGGATTCGCCCCGCGGCTGCAGAGCGGGGCCTGAAAGCAACAGCAAAGCAACAGCGGTACGCTTTCTTCCGAATCCTGAATCTCGGCTTTTCCATGCCCGAACTCCCCGAAGTTGAAACCACCCGCCGCGGCCTGGCCCCGCATCTGGAAGGCAGGCGCATCCGCAACGTCGTGCTGCGCCGGCCCGATCTGCGCTGGCCGATTCCGTACGAGGTGGTCGAGCGGCTGCCGGGCCAGCGCATAGTCGCGGTGCGCCGCCGCGCCAAGTACCTGCTGGTGGACACGTCCGCCGGCAGTGCGCTGCTGCACCTGGGCATGAGCGGCAGCCTGCGCGTGCTGCCGGAGAGGACGCCGGTCGAAACGCACGACCATGTGGACATCGCCATCGCCGGCGGCCGCGTGCTGCGCTTCAACGATCCGCGCCGCTTCGGCTGCCTGCTGTGGCAGGCGCCCGGCGAAACCCACGAACTGCTGCGCGAGCTCGGCCCGGAGCCGCTGTCGGACGACTTCGACGGCGACTGGCTGTTCGAGCGCGCGCGCGGCCGCAGCGCGCCGGTCAAATCCTTCCTGATGGACCAGCGCATCGTCGTCGGCGTCGGCAACATCTACGCCGCCGAAAGCCTGTTCCGCGCCGGCATCTCGCCGCTGCGCGCGGCCGGCAAAGTCTCGCGCGAGCGCTACGCGCTGCTGGCCGACGCGGTGAAAGGCATCCTGCAATACGCCATCGCCCGCGGCGGTACGACCCTGCGCGATTTCATTTCCCCCGACGGCCTGCCCGGCTATTTCGAGCAGGAACTGTCGGTCTACGGCCGCGGCGGCGAGCCCTGTCCGTCCTGCGGGCGGCCGCTGCGGCAGGCCAGCATCGGCCAGCGCGCCAGCGTCTGGTGCGGGCGCTGCCAGCGCTGATTTTCACGCCGGGTGCGGTTTTTGCGGCTATATTCGGCAGCCTCTGTGTCGGCGTGGGGAAGCGCGTGTCGGAAGCGGCGGACATCACCCAATGGCTGGACTCGGCGCGCGGCGGCGACCGCGCCGCGCTGGATCGCGTCCTGACCACCCTGTACCAGGAACTGCACGGCATGGCCCGGCGCCAGTTGTCCGGCCAGCAGGGCTACACCCTGGACGCCACCGTGCTGGTGCACGAGTCCTACCTGAAGCTGCTGGGTACGCGCGGCAACGTGCAGTTCGACGACCGTGCGCATTTCTTCGCCTACGCCGCCTCGTCGATGCGCAGCGTGGTGGTCGATTACGCGCGCAACCGGCTGGCGCGCAAGCGCGGCGGCGACCTCAAGCGGGTCGCGGACATCCCCGAGGACGTCGAGGGCAGCCTGCCGCTGGACGAGGGCACGCTGACCCTCAACGACGCCCTGGACAAGCTGGCCGTGGCCGACGAGCGCCTGGCCAAGCTGGTGGAACTGCGTTATTTCGCCGGCCTGTCGGAACTGGAGATCGCCGAACTGATGCAGCGCTCCGAACGCAGCATCCGCCGCGACTGGCAGAAGGCGCGCCTGTTCCTGATGGCGGCGATGCAGGACGAATGAGCGCCGGCGTCGGCGCCTGATCCCTGACTCCTGACCGCCGCAATGGACGCCGAGCGCTGGCAACGCCTGTCCCCGCTGCTCGACGTGCTGCTCGAGCTGGCGGCGGACGCGCGCGAAGCGCAGTTGCGGATCCTGCGCGACGAAGACCCGACGCTGGCCGCCGACCTGGAAAGGCTGCTGGCGCTGGAGGACCAGACCGCCGACTTCATCGCCGCGCCGCTGCTGGTCCCCGATCCGGGCGACGGCCAGTTGCGCGCCGGCGCGATGATGGGTCCGTACCGGCTGGAAAGCCCGCTGGGCGAAGGCGGCATGGGCACGGTCTGGCTGGCCTCGCGCGCCGACGGCCTGTACCAGCGCCGGGTCGCGCTGAAGCTGCTGCGCCCGGGCCTGGCCGATCCCGACCTGCGCCAGCGCTTCGATCGCGAACGCGAAATCCTGGCCCGGCTCGAGCACCCGCACATCGCGCGCCTGCTCGACGCCGGCATCGCCGCCAGCGGCCAGCCGTACCTGGCGCTGGAGCACGTGCTCGGCATTCCGATCACCGACTACTGCCGCAGCAACGGCCTGCCGGTGGAGGCGCGGCTGAAGCTGTTCCTGCAGGTCTGCGACGCGGTCAGCTACGCCCACGCCAACCTGGTCGTGCACCGCGACCTCAAGCCGTCCAACATCCTGGTCACCACCGCCGGCGAGGTGCGCCTGCTCGACTTCGGCATCGCCAAGCTGCTGGAGCCGCCGGATCCCAACCGCACCCAGGGCCATACCGAACTGCGCGCCTTCACCCTGCACTACGCCGCGCCGGAGCAGATCCGCGGCGGCGCGGTCACCACCATGACCGATGTCTACACCCTCGGCGTGGTGCTGTACGAACTGCTGACCGACGCCAAGCCGTACCGCCTGCGCCGGCTCAGCGACGCCGAATGGGAGCAGGCGATCCTCGCTGTCGATCCGCAGAAACCCTCGCTGACGGTGCGCCGCACCGGCGCGGAGCGGGCGCCGGCGGAGGCGCGCCGGCTGTCGCGGCGCCTGCGCGGCGACCTCGACAACATCGTGCTGAAGGCCTTGGCCAAGCCGCCGGAACGCCGTTACGCCTCGGCCGAGGCGCTGGCTTCGGACCTGCGCCGCCACCTGGAAGGCCGCCCGGTGCGGGCGCGGCCGCTGAGCCTGGGCTACCGCCTGCGCAAGTTCGTGCAGCGCGAGCGCTGGTCGCTGGCCATCGGCGGCGCGGTTGCGGCGGTGCTGCTGGTCGCGCTGGCGGTCAGCCTGCGCCAGACCGAACAGGCGCGGCGCGAGGCGCAGCGCGCGCAGGCGATGCAGGACTTCGTCATCGGCCTGTTCGACGGCGCCGGCAACGCGCAGCAGGGCGCATCGTTCGATGCGCGCCGGATGCTGCGCGCCGGCGAATCGCGCGGCGAACGCGAACTGGCCGGCCAGCCGCTGGCGCGGATCGAACTGCTCGACACGATGGCGCGCCTGCGCATCGGCATCGGCGACTACCCGCAGGCGTTGGAACTGCTGCAGCGGCAGCAGGCGTTGCTCGACGGCAACGCCGACGCGCCGGCGGCGATGCGGGTCGCCGCAGCGATCCAGCATGGCCGCGTGTTGGCGCTGCTTGACCGCGCGGACGAGTGCGTGCAGCGGATGGCGCCGTTGCAGGCGCAGGCGATCGGCCTGCGCGGGCAGCAGCAGGCCGCGTTCGATTCGCAGCTCGGACGCTGCCAGCGCGCCGCCGGCCACGGCCAGGACGCGCGCCTGCTGTTCGAGCGCGCGCTGGGGCTGCGCCGCGCCGCCGGCGACGAAGTCGGCGTG
Source organism: Pseudoxanthomonas sp. (assembly GCA_047601245.1). Taxonomy (GTDB): domain Bacteria; phylum Pseudomonadota; class Gammaproteobacteria; order Xanthomonadales; family Xanthomonadaceae; genus Pseudoxanthomonas_A. Next base: position 626,307 of record JASGJU010000001.1, on the reverse strand, counting down.
GCCGAGAGCCTCTACGATCTGGCCCAGGGCGACGCCGCGGCCGGGCGTCTGGACGATGCCCGGCGCGGTTTCGACCAGGCCTTGTCGGAACTGCAGAACCACGTCGGCGCATCGCATCCGCTGGCGGTGGACGTCCTGCGCGGCCGCGCCATGCTGCTGCGCGCCGACGGCGACAGCGACGCGGCGTTGGCCGACTACGAGCGCGCGCTGGCGATCGCCGACGAAGTCTACGGACGGGACCATCCGAATACGGTCGCCCTGCGTCGGCAATGGGTGGCGGTGAAGGTCGACCAGGAGCACTACCGCGAAGCCGAGCGCGAGATGCGCGCGCTGCACGAACTCACGATCAAGGCGCTGGGCCCGCAACATCGCGAGACCGGGCGCTCGTGGAACACCCTGGGCATCATCGCCTGGCAACTCGGCCGCGACCAGGAAGCGGCGGACGACCTCGCCCGCGCGGTCTCGATCTGGCGCGGCGGCAGCGGCGGCGCAAGCCTGCTGGCGGACGGCCTGTTCAACTACGGCATGGTGCTGCACGACGCCGGCCGCGACGACGAGGCGCTGAGCGCGCTGCAGGAGTCGCGGCAATTGCGCGTGCAGCAGTTCGGCGCTAGCGACAACCTGGTCGGCAACGTCGACCGCATGATCGGCGAAGTGCTTGCCGCGCAGGGCAAGATGGACGAGGCCGCGGCGGATTTCGACCGTGCGCTGAAGCTGACCCGGATCGGCGCCGGTCCCTTGCATCCGTCCGCGCTGCTGGCGCAATTGTCGCTGGCGCGCCATTACGCACGCATCGGCCGCGACGCGCAGGCGCGCGAACTGCTGGCGCCGCTGGCCGGGTTGCAGGGACAGGGCAGCGAACTGCCGAAACTGCGCTGGCAGGCGCGCGCCTACCTGGCCGAAATGGATTGCCGCGCCGGCCGTGCGACGCAGGCGCGCCGCGATCTCGACGCGCTGCTCGCGGAACTGCGCCGCGAGCGCCCCGATGGCGGCGTGGTCACCCGCGAGATCGAAGGCATCCGCGCCGGATGCGCCGCTACAGCGGCAACGGCGCCTGCAGCGGCTCGATGACGCCTTCGCCGCGCATCACCTTCTTGAACTCGGCGCGGCTGACCGACACGTAACGCTCGTTGCCGCCGATCTCCACCTGCGGCCCGTCGTGCACGGCGCGGCCGGCCCCGTCCACGCGCACCGTCATCGTCGCCTTCTTGCCGCTGTGGCAGATCGTCTTGATCTCCTGCAGCTCGTCGGCCCAGGCCAGCAGGTACTGGCTGCCCTCGAACAGTTCGCCGCGGAAGTCGGTGCGCAGGCCGTAGCACAACACCGGGATGCGCAGCCGGTCGACGACCTCGCTCAATTGCCACACCTGCGCCCGGGTCAGGAACTGCGCCTCGTCCACCAGCACGCAGTCCAGCCTGCCGCGCGCGGCGATGTCGGCCTCGATCCGGCGTTGCAGGTCGGCGTCCCGGTCGAACGCCGCGGCGTCGGCGCGCAGGCCGATCCGCGACGCCACCGTGCCGCTGCCGGCGCGGTGGTCCAGCTTCGGCGTCAGGATCGCCACCCGCATCCCGCGCTCGCGGTAGTTGTGCGCCGACTGCAACAGCGTGGTGGTCTTGCCGGCGTTCATCGCCGAATAGTAGAAGTAGAGCTTGGCCATGCGCGGATTCTAAGCGGGCATCGCGGCTACAATACGCGGCCGACGGAAATTCGCCCGATGCACGGTCTCAACCCCCCACAACGCGCTGCGGTCGCGCATACCGAAGGCCCGCTGCTGGTGCTGGCCGGCGCCGGCAGCGGCAAGACCCGGGTGATCGTCGAGAAGATCGCGCAACTGGTGCAGTCCGGCCGCTATCCGGCGCGGCGCATCGCCGCGATCACCTTCACCAACAAGGCCGCGCGCGAGATGCGCGAGCGCCTGGCCAGGCGCCTGAAGGGCGACGCCGGCGAGGGGCTGACCCTGTGCACCTTCCATGCGCTGGGCCTGAAGTTCCTGCAGATCGAGCACGCCGCCGCCGGCCTGAAGCGCGGCTTCTCGATCTTCGACGCCGACGATTCGCATGCGCAGATCAAGGACCTGATGCCGGGCGCGAAGCCGGACGCGATCGAGGGCGCGAAGTCGCTCGTCTCGCGCGCCAAGAACGCCGGCCTGTCGCCGGAGCAGGCGCTGGCGGCGGCGCGCGGCGCGCGCGAGACCGAGGCGGCGAAGCTGTACGCGCGCTACCAGGCGCGGCTGGCCGCGTTCAACGCGGTGGACTTCGACGACCTGATCCGGCTGCCGGTGCAGATCCTCGAGAACGACGCGGAAATCGCGCTGGGCTGGCGCGAGCGCATCGGCTACCTGCTGGTGGACGAATGCCAGGACACCAACGACGCCCAGTACCGGATGCTGAAGGCGCTGGCCGGACCGCGCGGCAACTTCACCTGCGTGGGCGACGACGACCAGAGCATCTACGCCTGGCGCGGCGCCAACCCGGAGAACCTCGCGCAGATGGCGAAGGACTACCCGGCGCTGCAGGTCATCAAGCTGGAGCAGAACTACCGCTGCTCCAACCGCGTGCTGCGCGCGGCCAACGCGCTGATCGCCCACAACCCGCACGAGCACCTGAAGAAGCTATGGAGCGACCAGCCCGACGGCGAGAAGATCCGGGTCTGGGAATGTCGCGACAACGAGCACGAGGCCGAGCGCGTCGCCGCCGAGATCAGCTTCTTGCACACCGCGCGCGATGCGCCGTGGAGCGATTTCTGCATCCTGTTCCGCGGCAACCACCAGTCGCGCGCGCTGGAGAAGGCGCTGCAACTGCTGCGCATCCCCTACCACCTGACCGGCGGCACCGCCTTCCTGGAGCGCCAGGAAGTGAAGGACGCGCTGGCGTGGCTGCGGCTGGTCGCCAACCCCGACGACGACGCGGCCTTCCTGCGCGCGGTGCAGTCGCCCAAGCGCGAGGTCGGCGCGACCTCGCTGGCGAAGCTGGCGGAAATGGCTCAGCACGCGCACCTGCCGATGTCGCGCGCGGCGCAGGCGCAGGGCGCGCTGAAGGCGTTGCCGGCGCGCGCGGCCAACGGCCTGAACGAATTCAACGACGTCGTGCACGACCTGCGCGAGCACGCGGCCCGGTTGACCGCCGCCGACTTGCTGCGTCGGCTGGCCGAGAAATCCGGCCTGCTGGCCGACCTGCGCGCGCAGTGCAAGGACGAGGCGACGTTCCAGCGCCGCAGGCAGAACCTGGAGGAACTGGCCGAATGGTTCGAAGGGGGACGCGGCAGCGCTGGCGACCTGGCCGCGCAACTGGCGCTGCTCTCGCGCAACGACAAGGACGACGGCGGCAACCAGGTGCGGCTGATGTCGCTGCACGCGGCGAAGGGCCTGGAATTCCGCTACGTGTTCATCGTCGGCTGCGAGGACGGCACGCTGCCGCACGAAGTCGCGATGGAGGAAGGCTCGCTGGCCGAGGAGCGGCGGCTGATGTACGTCGGCATCACCCGCGCCAAGCAGGGCCTGTACCTGAGCTACAGCAAGGCCACGCGCCGCTTCCGCGAACTGGTGCGGCTGCAGCCCAGCCGCTTCCTCGACGAACTGCCGCAAGCCGAACTGCTGCGCGACGGCGCCGACCCGCAGGCCGACGCCGAACGCCGCAAGGAACGCGCCAGCGCCGGGATCGCGGCGATCTCGGCGCTGTTCGACGAATGAAGCGGCGGCGGGTTTAAGGCTTCGCCGCTTCCGATTCGACCACCATGTCCAGCACGTAGACGCTGCTGGAGGCGTCGGCCGGCGCGGGATCGCGCTTGAAGCGCTTCACCCGCAGCACGTTGCGCACGCCCGGTTCGTGCGTGTAGCCCTCGATCTCGTCGTAGAAGTTCTGGAATTCGCCCGGTTCGGCGGTGCGCATGCCCTTGTCGTCGTAGGACACTTCGCGCACTTGCAGGCACTGCATGCCCGGGATCAGCGGATGGCTGCAGGGTTTGGTCTGCGCGGCGACTTCCAGGAAGACGCGTTCGCCGGGGCTGCCGTACAGGGTTTCCGGCGTGGGCGCGCCGTCGAAGACCAGGGTGTCGCCGGCCGCGTTCTTCAGCGTCAGCTTTTCCGGTGCGCGCTGCAGGCTGGCGGTTTGCACGCCGGCAAGGCGGTCGCCGATCGCCGAATCCAGCGCCGCCACCGCCGGATCGGGGCAGGCCATCATCGTCGACGCCAACTGGCCGACAGTCAGTCGGTCGCCTTCGGCGGTGAAGCCGCCCGACAGGCGGTTGCAGGCGTTGTCCACCGCAATGCGCCCGTCCCCGAAATCCAGGGTCAGCGGCCGGTCGGCGCGCGCGAATAGGGCGTCGATGCGTTGCCCCTGCGTGTCGGTGGCCTCGGCCAGCCGCCAGCGGTAAGCGGGCAGTGCCTGTGCGTCGAAGGCGGCCGGCGCTTCGGCCGCTGCGGGCGTGGCTGGTGCGGGGCCAGTGGCGGATTCCTGCGGCGGTTTCGCGCAGGCGGCGATCAGCAGGGGCAAGGCGGCAATCAGCAGTCGTTTCATGGCGGTCCTCCCGTGGACATTTCCAGTGGGCCGAGTATTGCCCATCCGCCCTGCATTTGCCGTGCAGGCGGGCGGGCCCGTTCCCGCCATGCGGCCGTCAGCCGCCGGCGGGCGCGAGCAGCAGCAAGGCCGCGCCCAACACGAAGCGGTAGACGGCGAACGCGGTGAAGCGGTGGCTCTGGATGTAGCGCAGCAGCCATTTGACCGAGATGAAGGCGGTGACCGCGCTGGCGGCGAAGGCGACCGCGAAGGCGGCCCAGTTCTCGTGCGCGGCTTCGCCCGACCTCAGCACGTCGATCAGCTCGTACCCGGTCGCTGCGAACATGGTCGGGATGCCGACCAGGAAGGCGAATTCGGTCGCCGCGGCGCGGTTGGTGGTTCCCGCCAGCAGCGCGACGAAGATCGTCGCGCCCGAGCGCGAAGTGCCCGGGAACACGCCGGCGACGACCTGGGCGACGCCGACCAGGATCGCCACCGTCCACGTGATGCCGCTGCGCTCCCCCAGCGCCTGCGCCTGCTTCGCCGCGAAATGTTCGGCGGCGATCATCCATACGCCGCCCAGCACCAGCGCCCATGCCACCGGGGCGAGCTTGTCCGGCAGTTCGAAGCCGAGTTTCTTCACCGTCACGCCGAGCACGGCGGTGACGGCAAAGGCGACGGCCAGCTTGATCGCGTAGTCGCGGCCGTTGCGGATTTGCGCGGCCGCCGGGGCGTCCTCGGCCTTCCGGATGAACCCCATCAGCAGTTCCCACAGCCGCTGCCGGTAGATCAGCACCACCGCGAGGATCGCGCCGGCCTGGATGCCGATGATAAACAGGTCGCTGCGGCGGCCCAGCCAGTGTTCGGCGATCAGCAGGTGGCCGGTGCTGGAGATGGGCAGGAATTCGGTGATGCCTTCGATGATGCCGAGCAGCAGCGCGGCGAGCAGGTCGGTCATGTGGGCCGGACAGGGGCGGGAGCGGACGGGACGGCAAGGATAGGGCGTGTCATGCGGTTTTGTGGGAACGCCCCGCCAACGACCGTGCCGCGGGCAATCCGACGCGGCGGCAGCGACACGCGGGCCGCCGCGCGTCCGAAGAGCGAACGACGTCTTCTATGCTAAATCCCTATATTGGTGCAAATGTCGGAAATTTTGCACAAATATGGTTCTTTTCGAGAATGAGTCCGGATAAATTCATATTTAAAATCAAACGCTTGCGGGGATATGCAGGTTGGCACGACCCTTGCACTGGTTTTGGCACATATTTCATCCAACCCGAGGTTTTCCAGAATGTCCGTGGACAAAGTCGAAAAACTGATCAAGGACGGCAAGGTCGAATTCGTCGACCTGCGCTTCGTCGACATGCGCGGCGTGGAGCAGCACGTCACCTTCCCGGCCAGCATCGTCGAGCCGGGCCTGTTCGAGGAAGGCAAGATGTTCGACGGCTCCTCGATCGCCGGCTGGAAGGGCATCAACGAGTCGGACATGGTGCTGCTGCCCGACGCCGATACCGCCTATCTGGATCCGTTCTACGCCGATCCGACCGTGGTCCTGACCTGCGACATCCTGGAGCCGGCGACGATGCAGAGCTACGGCCGCGACCCGCGCGGCATCGCCAAGCGCGCCGAGGCCTACCTGAAGTCCAGCGGCATCGCCGAGCAGGCGTTCTTCGGTCCGGAGCCGGAATTCTTCATCTTCGACTCGATCCAGTTCGCCAACGACATGGGCCACACCTTCTTCAAGATCGGATCGGAAGAGGCCGCCTGGAACACCGGCGCCAAGCTCGAAGGCGGCAACAGCGGCTACCGCCCGGGCGTGAAGGGCGGCTATTTCCCGGTGCCGCCGACCGATTCGCTGCACGACATCCGCGCCGAGATGGTCAAGACCCTGGAGCAGGTCGGCATCGAGACCGAGGTGCACCACCACGAGGTCGCCACCGCTGGCCAGTGCGAGATCGGCACCAAGTTCAACTCGCTGGTCAGGAAGGCCGACGAACTGCTGACGATGAAGTACATCATCAAGAACGTCGCCTTCCGCAACGGCAAGACCGCGACCTTCATGCCCAAGCCGATCGTCGGCGACAACGGCAGCGGCATGCACGTGCACCAGTCGCTGGCGAAGGAAGGCAAGAACCTGTTCAGCGGCGACGGCTACGGCGGCCTGTCGCAGCTGGCGCTGTGGTACATCGGCGGCATCTTCAAGCACGCCCGCGCGATCAACGCCTTCGCCAACTCGGGCACCAACAGCTACAAGCGCCTGGTGCCGGGCTTCGAGGCGCCGGTGATGCTGGCCTATTCGGCGCGCAACCGCTCGGCCTCGTGCCGCATTCCGTGGGTGTCCAACCCGAAGGCGCGCCGCATCGAGGTGCGTTTCCCCGATCCGCTGCAGTCCGGCTACCTGACCTTCACCGCGCTGATGATGGCCGGCCTGGACGGCATCAAGAACCAGATCGACCCGGGCGCGCCGAGCGACAAGGATCTGTACGACCTGCCGCCGGAAGAGGAGAAGCTGATCCCGCAGGTCTGCTCCAGCCTGGACCAGGCGCTGGCCGCGCTGGACGCCGACCGCGAGTTCCTCAAGGCCGGCGGGGTGATGAGCGACGACTTCATCGACGGCTACATCGACCTGAAGATGCAGGAGGTGACCAAGTTCCGCGCGGCCACCCACCCGTTGGAATACCAGTTGTACTACGCGAACTGAGTTCGTTTTTTGCAGCGGCGGCGGCGCGGATTTCCCTCCCTCCCGTCCGCGTCGCCGCCGCCCGTTTCTTCTCCCGCATGGCGAAGAGACTTTGCTGGAAGACGCAAGCCGCCTCCCTCCCCCACGTTGGCTGCGGTTTGTGTCGGTTGCAGGCCGTTACGCCGGCCGCGGTCCGGGCCGGTTCCATCCACCCACGGGGAATGCGCGCATGAAACTGATCACCGCCATCATCCGGCCGTTCAAGCTCGACGAGGTGCGAGAAGCCTTGTCGCAGGCGGGCGTGTCCGGCATCACCGTCACCGAAGTGAAAGGCTTCGGCCGGCAGAAGGGCCATACCGAGTTGTACCGCGGCGCCGAGTACGTCGTCGATTTCCTGCCCAAGATCAAGGTCGAGACCGTTGTCGTCGACGAGCGGCTGGACGCCGTGGTCGAGGCGATCCAGCAGGCCGCCGGCACCGGCAAGATCGGCGACGGCAAGATCTTCGTCACCGCCATCGACCAGGTCGTCCGCATCCGCACCGGCGAAGTCGGCGCGGACGCGCTCTAACCCCAACTCGGAGCCCCCAACATGAAGACTCGTCTTTTCTCCGGGTGGAAAACCCGATTCCACATGCTTGCCCTGGCCGCGATGTGCGGCCTGAGCCTGAGCGGCGTCGCCCTGGCCGCGCAGGACGCCGAAACGCCCGCGGCCCCGGTCGCCGAGGCCGCCGCCGCGCCGGCCGAAGCCGTCGCCGAAGCGACCGCCGCCGCCGAAACCGCGGCAGCCGCCGAGGCCCCGGCGGAAGAGCCGGCCACCGTCGATTCCGGCGATACCGCGTGGATGCTGACTTCCACCATGCTGGTGCTGCTGATGATCGTGCCCGGCCTGGCCCTGTTCTACGGCGGCCTGGTGCGCAGCAAGAACGTGCTCTCGGTGCTGAGCCAGGTGCTGGTGGTCGCCTCGCTGGTGATCGTGCTGTGGTCCTTCTACGGCTACAGCGCGGTGTTCAGCGAGGGCAACGCCTTCTTCGGCTCGTTCGGCGAGAAGGCCTTCCTCAAGGGCATCACCACGGCCAGCGTCAGCGGCAGCATTCCCGAACTGCTGTTCGTCGCGTTCCAGTCCACCTTCGCCGCGATCACCACGGCCCTGATCGTCGGCGCCTTCGCCGAACGCATCAAGTTCAAGGCGGTGCTGCTGTTCTCGGTGCTGTGGTTCACCCTCAGCTACATCCCGATGGCGCACATCGTCTGGGGCGGCGGCTACCTGGCCGAACTGGGCGCGATCGACTTCGCCGGCGGCACCGTGGTCCACATCAACGCCGGCGTGGCCGGCCTGGTCGGCGCGTATTTCCTCGGCAAGCGCCTGGGTTTCGGCCAGACCGCGCTGAAGCCGCACAACGTGCCGTTCACCTTCATCGGCGCCTCGCTGCTGTGGGTCGGCTGGTTCGGCTTCAATGCCGGTTCGGCGGCGGCGGCCAACGACACCGCCGCGCTGGCCTTCATCAACACCATCCTGGCCACGTCGGCGGCGGTGGTCGGCTGGACCCTGGTCGAAGCCGTGACCAAGGGCAAGCCCTCGGCGCTGGGCGCGGCGTCCGGCGCGGTCGCCGGCCTGGTCGGCATCACCCCGGCCTGCGGCACGGTCGGTCCGCTGGGCGCGATCGTGGTCGGCCTGGCCGCCGGCGTCATCTGCGTGTGGGGCGTGACCGGCCTGAAGAAGCTGCTGAAGGTGGACGACACCGCCGACGTGTTCGGCGTGCACGGCATCGGCGGCATCGTCGGCGCGATCCTGACCGGCGTGTTCACCGCGCCGTCGCTGGGCGGCACCGGCGACGCCGACTTCAGCATCGGCCACCAGGTGTGGGTGCAGGCCGTCAGCGTCGGCTTCACCATCGTCTGGTGCGCGGTGGCGACGGTGATCTCGCTGCTCGTCGCCAAGCTGGTGTTCGGCCTGCGCGTGACCGAGGAAGCCGAGCGCGAGGGTCTGGACATCACCTCGCACGGCGAATCGGCCTACGAGGCCTGAGGCCGGTATCGTGGGTTCCGGGGACGGCCTTGCACTAAACTGGTGCAATGTCGTCCCCTGACTTTTCCGAGAAGCCGTTCGAACCGGGCCTGGGCGCGCTGAACACGCCGCTGGCCTGGGTCGATGCCGAGGGCCTGGTCCTCGGGGTCAATCCCGCTTTCGCCCGCTGGTTGGGCGTCAGCGCGCGACGCCTGCTGGGGCAACCCCTAGCGGCGCTGGAAGTGGATGGCGATGCCATGGTGCGGCTGTTCGAAAACGTTCCATCCCGGACCCCGCCGGAGCGCGACGTGCTGCGCTTGCGGCGCATGGCGCTGGGCCTGCCCGGCGAGCCGCCGCTGTTCGCCGAGGGCTGGTTGTCGCGGCTGGACGGCGGCGGCTGGCTGCTGGAGGCGCATCCGGTGGACGAATTCCCGCCGCCGGATGCCACCCAGACCCTGCCGATCGCGCTGGCGGCGGCGCTGAAGGGCCTGGCCCACGAACTGCGCAATCCGCTGGCCGGACTGAAGGGCGCGGCGCAGTTGCTGTCGCGGCGCGCGGTCGCGCGCGGCGGCGACGCCGGCGAGCGCGAACTGATTGGCCTGATCGAATCGGAGATCGAGCGCCTCAACGGCCTGCTCGACCGCCTGCTGTCGCCGACCCCGGAACGCCCGCACGCGGCGCTGAACATCCACGCCGTGCTGGAGCGGGTGCTGCGCCTGGCCGAAACCGAAGGCGGCTGGTCGGTGCGCCTGCAGCGCGACTACGACCCCAGCATCCCCGAACTAGTCGGCGACGCCGACCGCCTGGTGCAGGCGGTATGGAACCTGGTCCGCAACGCGATCCAGGCCGGCGCGGCCACGGTGACCCTGCGCACGCGGGTCGAGCACGGCCTGCGCATCCACGACCATCCGCACGCGATGGGCCTACGCGTGGAGATCGCCGACGACGGCCGTGGCGTGCCCGACGACCTAGCCGAGCACCTGTTCCTGCCGCTGGTCAGCGGCCGCGCCGACGGCAGCGGCCTGGGCCTGGCGCTGGCGCAGCAAGTCGCGCGCGAACACGGCGGCTCGCTGAACTACCGCTCGCGCCCCGGCCATACCGTTTTCACCCTGCTGTTGCCGATCGGCGAATACGGCCGCGACCCCGAATCGCGCTCCGCTGCCGATCCGAACGGAGCCACGCCCCATGTCCATTGAACGCATCCATGAGAACGCAGGGGAAGGGCAACGCATCTGGGTGGTGGACGACGACCGCTCGGTGCGTTTCGTGCTGGCCACCGCGCTGCGCGACGCCGGCTATGCGGTCGACGGCTTCGACAGCGCCGCCAGCGCGCTGACCGCGCTGGACGCGCGCGGCGCGCCCGACCTGCTTTTCACCGACGTGCGCATGCCCGGCGACGACGGGCTGGTGCTGCTGGACAAGCTCAAGGCCGCGCATCCGCAACTGCCGGTGATCGTGATGTCGGCCTATACCGACGTGGCCAGCACCGCCGGCGCGTTCCGCGGCGGTGCGCACGAATTCCTGTCCAAGCCGTTCGACCTGGACGACGCGGTCGCGCTGGCCGCGCGCACGCTGCCCGGCGAATCCGAGCGCGCCGTGGCGCCGGCGGTCGAGGAAGACGGGCGCGCGAACGCGGCCGACGGCCCGACCCTGATCGGCACCACCCCGGCGATGCGCGCGCTGTTCCGCGGCATCGGCCGGCTGGCGCAGGCGCCGCTGTCGGTGCTGGTCACCGGCGAGACCGGCACCGGCAAGGAACTGGTCGCGCGCGCGCTGCACCGCGAGTCGCCGCGCGCGCACCGGCCCTTCGTCGCGCTGAACACCGCCGCGATCCCCGCCGAACTGCTGGAAAGCGAACTGTTCGGCCACGAGGCCGGCGCCTTCACCGGCGCGCAGAAACGCCACGTCGGCCGCTTCGAGCAGGCCGACGGCGGCACCCTGTTCCTCGACGAGATCGGCGACATGCCGCTGCCGCTGCAGACGCGCCTGCTGCGGGTGCTGGCCGAAGGCGAATTCTTCCGCGTCGGCGGCCGCGAACTGATCCGCGTCGACGTGCGCGTGATCGCCGCCACCCACCAGAACCTGGAAGCGCTGGCGGCGGAAGGCAAGTTCCGCGCCGACCTGCTGCACCGCCTCGACGTGGTGCGCCTGCAACTGCCGCCGCTGCGCGAACGCCGCGCCGACGTGCCGCTGCTGGCGGAGAATTTCCTGGCCAACGCCTCGCGCAAGCTCGGCGCGCCGGCCAAGCGGTTTTCCGCCGCCTCGCTGGACGCCCTGCGCGCGCACGACTGGCCTGGCAATGTGCGCGAACTGGAGAACGTCTGCTGGCGGCTGGCCGCGCTGGCCCCGGGCGAAACCATCACCGTCGCCGACCTGGACGGCGTGCTCGGCGGCCGCGGTGCGGCGGCGTCCGCCGGCGGCGACTGGGACGCCGCGCTCGCGACCTGGGCCGGCGAACGCTTGGCCGCCGGCGCCGAGGGCCTGCACGCCGAAGCGCGCGAGCGCTTCGACCGCGTGCTACTGGAAACCGCGCTGAAGTTCACCCACGGCCATCGCGCCGAAGCGGCGGAGAAACTCGGCGTCGGCCGCAACACCGTGACCCGCAAGTTGGGCCCGGGGCGCAAGCGGCGCTGAACGGCGTCGGTCCGTGAAGTGGATCGGGGTCCGTCTTCATTGCCCCCGAAGGTGCGCGGCGATATGGTTCCCGGGCATCCACACCGGAGAACGACCATGCGTATCCGCATTCCGCGCGTCCATATCGGACCGGGCGCCGCCATCGCAACCGCTGTGCTGCTGGCGGCCTGTTCCACGTCCGCGCCGCGCGACGATCGGGCGGCGCCGGCCGCTGCCGCGCCGGCCGCCGTCAGCACCGCCAGCGAGGCCACGGTCAACCTCGCCTCGGCCTCGGCCAGCCTGGTCAGCGGCAAGCTGACGCTGATGCCGATGGGCGATGGCGTGCATATCATGGGCACCATCGGCGGGCTGGCGCCGGGCAGCATCCACGGCTTCCACGTGCACGAAACCGGCGACTGCAGCGCGGTCGACGCCAGCAGCGCCGGCGGCCACTTCAATCCGACCGGCTCCGCGCACGGCCGCGCCGGCAGTACCCCGCACCATGCCGGCGACATCGACAACATCGTCGCCGGCGACGACGGCGTGGCCCAGGTCAACGTGCATCTGATGGGCGTGACCCTGGGCGGCGGCGCGGCGAACGACATCGCCGGCAAGGCCTTCATCGTGCATGCCGCGCCCGACGACTACGCCAGCCAGCCGGCCGGCAACGCCGGCGCGCGCGTGGCCTGCGGCGTCATCCAGGTCGCGCAATAGGGACGTAAGCGGGAAGCGGCGTCGGCGCGTTCCATCGCCCGCATCAGGCGGTGGACGTCGAGCCGTCCCTCGGTCAGGAAGCCAGCGCCGCGCGCGGATCCGCATCGTCCGCGCAGTGCGCGAACGTCACCTCGATGCCGTGCGCTTCCAGCACGGCGGCCAGTTGCCGCTGCCGTGCGAGGAAGTATTCGTAGCCGCGCAGCAAGCGCGGGTCGTCCTCCGCCGATTGCGGCGCGTAGCGCCGCTTCCATGCCGCGGGAGTCAGCAGGGCGATGCGCGCTTCGCCGCCGGCATAGCGCAGCAGCGGTTCCGGCGGCGCGTCGAGCCATTCCTCCGCCTGCGGGCGCAGCAGCGCCGCCTCGACCAGCGGCCACAGCGGCTCCAGGCCCTGGTTCCGGTATTGCAGCGCCATCATCGCGGCCAGGTCGTGCACGGTCAGATAGCGCGCATGCTCGATCCGCGCGGCGAATCCGTCTTGCGCCAGCAAGGCGGTGTCGGCCTGGGCCATGCCGCGCTCCAGCAGGACTTCCTCCAGCCGCGCCGCCACCCGCGCGAGCGTGGCGGCGTCGCCGCGCAACTGGAATGGCAGCACCCGCAGCGCACCGCCGCGCAGATCGTCGGCGGCACGGAACGGGAGCGGCACTTCGCCTTGCGCATCGGCGCCGAACGCGATCAAGCGCGGAACATGCTCGTCGCGGCCGGGCGCGCGCTGCGCCAGTTCGTCCAGGCGCCGGTGCAGCGGCCAGCCCGGGCGCAGGATCTCGGCCGGATCGAAATGCGCCGCGGCGAAGACCAGTTCCAGCGTGCGCGCTTCCGGCGCCAGTTCGGCCAGGTCGCGGGCCAGTTTCGCGGCCAGCGCGCCGGCTTCGGCCTGGCCCAGCGCATCCCTGCCCGGCGCGTCGCCGCCGGCCAGTTCCAGGGCCATGACGCCCATCACGTGAATTTCCGGTTGCGGTTGGCTCATTGCGCGACGGTATCGGTTGGCCCGTTCAGGTACGGGCAGTAGACTTGCGCATTATGCCTGCGTGGCCCGATGCGGTCGTTTCGCCGGCACGTCCCGAACTTCCGCAGCGCGAGGTAGACCCATGTCCGCAGCCCGTCCCGTCGCCATCCTCGGCGGCGTACGCATCCCTTTTTGCCGCCAGAACACCGCCTACGCGGACGTCGGCAACCTGGGCATGTCGGTGCGGACCCTCGGCGCCCTGGTCGAGCGCTTCGGCCTGCACGGCCAGCAACTGGGCGAAGTGGCGATGGGCGCGGTGATCAAGCACTCGTCGGACTGGAACCTGGGCCGCGAGGCCGCGCTGTCCTCGGGCCTGTCGCCGCTGACGCCGGGCATCACGATGCAGCGCGCCTGCGGCACTTCGCTGGACACGATCGCCCACATCGGCAACAAGATCGCGCTGGGACAGATCGAATCGGGCATCGGCGGCGGCTCGGACACCACCAGTGAAGTGCCGATCGTCTACGGCAAGAAGCTGCGCGCGCGCCTGCTGGCGGCCAACCGCGCCAAGACCACCGGCGACAAGATCAAGGCGCTGGTCAAGGGTTTCCACTTCGCCGAATTCAAGCCCGAATTCCCCGGCGTGGCCGAGCCGCGCACCGGCAAGAGCATGGGCGAGCACTGCGAGGACATGGCCAAGGAGTGGAACGTCGGCCGCGACTCGCAGGACGAATGGGCGGTGTCCTCGCACAGGAAGCTGGCCGCCGCCTACGAACGCGGCTTCTTCGGCGACCTGATCGCGCCGTTCCGCGGCGTCGAGCGCGACAACATCCTGCGCCCGGACACCTCGCTGGAGAAGCTGGCCACGCTCAAGCCCGCGTTCGACAAGACCTCCGGCCGCGGCACCCTGACCGCCGCGAATTCGACGCCGCTGACCGACGGCGCCGCCGCCGTGCTGCTGTCCAGCGACGAATGGGCGCAGGCGCACGGCCACGAGCCGCTGGCGTACCTGAAGGACGTGCAGTCGGCGGCGGTCGACTTCGTCCACGGCGAAGGCCTGCTGATGGCGCCGACCGTCGCCGTGCCGGAAATGCTCAGGCGCAACGGCCTGGGCCTGCAGGACTTCGACATCTACGAGATCCACGAAGCCTTCGCCGCGCAGGTGCTGTGCACGCTGCGCGCGTGGGAGAGCGAGGACTACTGCCGCAACCGCTTGGGCCTGGATGCGCCGCTGGGCCGGATCGATCCGGAAAAGATCAACCCGGTCGGCTCCTCGCTGGCCACCGGTCACCCGTTCGCCGCCACCGGCGCGCGCATCGTCGCGACGGTCGCCAAACAACTGAAGGAACGCGGCGGCGGCCGCGCGCTGGTGTCGATCTGCACCGCCGGCGGCATGGGCGTGGTGGCGATCGTCGAGCGTTGATCCGCTTTGCAGAAGCGGGAGGGCTCAGCCAAGCGGGACCGACGGGATGAACGAAGCGGACTCCATCCCGCAATTCTTCAGCCATGCGGAATGCCGGGGTTCGCAGGCGCATCCGCGGGCTCGACAAGATGTGCGATCAACCCGCTGCGGCCGGCGGCGACGTGGTCCGCCAGCACGTGGCCGTCGGGATAATCTCCGCCGTTCTGCGGCCGGAAGGGAATGGGCGCGTCATCGAACAGGCGTTCCAGCCGCCCTCGCCAAGCCGCCTTCGCCGCCGCCACGGCCTCCGCATCGATCCTTCCCGTTCCGTAGACCGCATGCATGGGCAGTACGTCCATGCCGGCGAAGAACAGCATGCCGTGCGTGATCGGGAAGAGCAGTTGATCCAGCGGCCCGTTGATTCCCCGCGGCGAATAATCCGCCGCCGGTCCGCCAACCGCCACCGACAGCAACGCGCGCTTACCCTTCAGGCCGCCATCGCCGTAGCGATAACGATTGCCCGCGCCCTTGTAGCCGTACGCCAGGCCATAGGCGAAAACGCGGTCGATCCAGCCCTTCAGGATGGCCGGCATCCCGAACCACCAGAGCGGGAACTGCAGGATTACCGCGTCCGCCGCCAATAGCTTCTGCTGTTCCGAGGCGACGTCCGGCGCCTGTGCGCCGCTCGCGTAGGCATGTCCGGATTCGGTGATGAAGGACAGCCGGCCGGAGTCGGTGCGGTCGGGGAAATCGCGCTCGTCGAACACCGCCTTCCAGCCCATGCCATACAGGTCCGACAGCAGCACCTCGTGTCCCTGCCGCTGCAGGGTTTCTATGGACACATCGACCAGTTGCCGGGTCAGCGACGTGGGCTCGGGTTGTGCATGGACGATCAGAACCTGTTTCTGCATTGCTCCGGTTTCCGCCTGAATTTGCCGATGGGCCGGAAGTCTCGATCGTCCACGGGTATATGTGAAATTCGATGATGCTTGTCTTACTATCCAAAATATGGATACCAGACGTCTGGACCTCAATCTGCTGGTTACGCTGGAAGCCCTGCTGGCGGAGCAGAACGTGACCCGGGCGGCTGCGCGACTGCACCTGAGCCAGCCGGCGGTCAGCGCGCAACTGAGCCGGTTGCGGACCTTGTTCGACGATCCGCTGCTGATACCGGCGCAGCGTGGAATGACGCCGACCGTCAAGGCCGCGGAACTGCTCGGCCCATTGCGCCAGGCCCTCGACCAGGTCCGCGCCACGCTCGGTGCGCACCGGAACTTCGACCCCGCCAAGGCCAGCCTGACGGTTGCCGTCGCCTGCACGGACTACACGCAGGTCGCGGTCGTCGCCCCGCTGCTCGTGGAACTCGGGGAGAAGGCGCCCGGGATACGCTTGGCGCTGCGCAATCTGGATGTGTCGCAACTGGAAGCGCAGATGTTGCGGGGTGAGGTCGACCTGGCGTTCATGACCCCGCAGAGCGCGCCATCCGGGTTGCGTATCAGGTGTTTGTTCGATGAGCGCTACGTGCTCATCGGCCGCAAGGGTCATCCACGATTGCGGCGCAAACCCACCATCGAGCAGTACGCCCGGCTGGAACACGTGATCGTGTCTCCGCAGGGCGGCGGCTTCGCCACCCAGGCGGACGACGCCTTGGCCGCCCTCGGATACCGCCGCAACGTGGTGCTTTCGGCGGCATCGTTCCTGTTCGTGCCCGAGATCGTGTCCCGGTCGGACTACGTGGCCCTGGTCCCGGAACGGCTGGTACGCGACCACGGCGACCGGCTCAGGCGGGTCGAATGCCCGCTGTCCGTGGACGGTTTCTCGATGGGCATGGCGTGGCACGAGCGCAGCCATGGCCACGCCGGCCATCGCTGGATACGCGAGACGGTCGCTGCGTTGTTCGACCCCTGAAGGGCGATGCCGACCCGATCCTCTGGCGGGACGAGGCGCGCGCAGCCACGCCGCGCCTGCACGAGGCGCTTACCAGCCGAACAGCTTCCAGTAGGTCATCGGCGCGCGCTTGTCGTTGTCGTCCATCGTGCCGTCGCCGTTGCGGTCGTACAGGTAATAGGCTGGGCCGCGCAGCGGCGTGATCTTGACCATGCGCAGCTGCGTGCCAACCCGGTATTCCTCGATCACGTCGCCGTTGTCGGCGGTGTGGCTGGCCACGTCCGCGCCGGTCACGTCCACCGGCGGCGCACCGTCGGCGCTCGGGTTCGTCGCGCAGGCGGCCAGCGCCAGCAGCAGGGCGGGGAGGAGCGGTTTCATATTCATGACTGGATTCCCGTGTCTGCGGCGATGCGCCGATTATGCACCCCGCGGCGCGCGGGCGCGTTGATCCGGGTCAACCGGGCGCAGGGCATCGAGCGTGCCATGTGCCTTCACGCACATTCCCGCGCGCTTGCGCCGCTGCGATGCGGCGTTGCAGGCCTTGCCAAGGCCGTCAGCCTTGCCTGCGGCCTGCGCCTTGCCTCGCAACGGCGCAAACACGCGGATAATGCACGTGAAAGCACATGACACGCTCTAGAATCCACGCATGCCAAGACTCGTACTGATCGACGGTTCCAGCTACCTGTTCCGCGCCTTCCATGCGCTGCCGCCGCTCACCAACGCGGCTGGCGAGCCGACCGGCGCGCTGTTCGGCGTGGTCAACATGCTGCGCGCCACGCTGAAGGAAAAACCCGAATACGCCGCCTTCGTCGTCGACGCCTCGGGACCGACCTTCCGCGACGAGATGTATCCGGAATACAAGGCGCAGCGCGCGCCGATGCCCGACGAGCTGCGCGCGCAGGTCGAGCCGATGCTGAGCATCGTGACTGCCTTGGGCTTCCCGATCCTGCGCGTGCCCGGTGTCGAGGCCGACGACGTGATCGGCACGCTGGCGCTGCAGGGCGCGGCCCGGGGCATCGACGTGACCATCTCCACCGGCGACAAGGATTTCGCGCAACTGGTGCGTCCGCGCGTGCAACTGGTCAACACCATGACCGGCAGCCGGATGGATTCGGACGAATCGGTGTTCGCGAAATTCGGCGTCAACCCGGGCCAGATCGTCGACCTGCTCGCGCTGATGGGCGACAGCGTCGACAACGTGCCCGGCGTCGAGAAATGCGGGCCGAAGACCGCGGCCAAATGGCTGGGCGAATACGGTTCGCTGGACGACGTGATCGCCAACGCCGATGCGATCAAGGGCAAGATCGGCGATAACCTGCGCGCCGCGCTGCCGCGGCTGCCGCTGAACCGCGCGCTGGTGACGATCAAGACCGACGTGGAACTGGAAGGCGGCCCGGAAACGCTGGTGCTGCGCGATCGCCACGTCGGCGAACTGCGCGAACTGTACAAGCGTTACGGCTTCAACCAGGCGTTGAAGGAATTGGACAGCGGTAATGGCGCATTGGAGAGTCCGCACATGGATGTGCGGGCCTTTGCGAGGGACTCGCATACCGAGCCCGGCAAGGCGCGCGGCGCGGGCCGGGTTTCCGCGCCGGCGGACAAACCCGCCGAGCCGGTCGATGCGGCGCTGTCCGTCGCCGGCGAGTACGAAACCGTGCTCACGCACGAGCAACTTGGCGCATGGATCGACAAGCTGCGGCAAGCCGACGAATTCGCCTTCGACACCGAGACCGACAGCCTGGACGCGATGCAGGCCAACCTGGTCGGCCTGAGTTTCGCGGTCGAGCCGGGCAGGGCGGCCTATGTGCCGCTGGCGCACGATTATCCGGGCGCGCCGCAACAACTCGGCCGCGACGAAGTCCTGGCCGCATTGAAGCCGCTGCTGGAGGACGCCGCCCGCAAGAAGCTCGGCCAGCACGGCAAGTACGACCTGCACGTGCTGCGCCGTTACGGCGTCGACGTGCAGGGCTACGCCGACGACACCCTGCTGGAAAGCTTCGTGCTGAACTCCGGCAGCAATCGCCACGACATGGATTCGCTGGCGCAGCGTTACCTGGGCTACCAGACGATCAAGTACGAGGACGTGGCCGGCAAGGGCAGCAAGCAGATCCCGTTCTCGCAGGTCGCCATCGACGACGCGACGCGCTATTCCGGCGAGGACGCCGACATCACCCTGCGCCTGCATCGGGTGCTGTCGCCGAGGCTGGAAGCCGAGCCCGGCCTGCTGCGGGTCTACCGCGAGATCGAGATGCCGCTGGTGCCGGTGCTGGCGCGGGTCGAGGAAAACGGCGTGCTGGTCGACGCCGGCGAGCTGCGCCGGCAGTCCGCCGATCTGTCCAAGCGCATGCTCGCCGCGCAGCAGAAGGCGACCGAACTGGCCGGGCGCAGCTTCAACCTCGATTCGCCGAAACAGTTGCAGGCGCTGCTGTTCGACGAACTGAAGCTGCCCGCCGTGCTGAAGACGCCGACCGGCCAGCCTTCGACCAACGAGGAAGCATTGGAGGCGATCGCCGACCAGCACGAACTGCCGCGCGTGATCCTGGAATATCGCGGCCTGGCCAAGCTGCGCAGCACCTACACCGACAAGCTGCCGGAAATGATCAACCCGCGCACCGGCCGCGTGCATACCAGCTACCACCAGGCCGGCGCGGCGACCGGGCGGCTGTCCTCGACCGATCCGAACCTGCAGAACATCCCCATCCGCACCGACGACGGCCGCCGCATCCGCAAGGCCTTCGTCGCGCCGGAGGGCAGGAAGATCGCCGCCTTCGACTATTCGCAGATCGAGCTGCGGATCATGGCCCACCTGTCGCAGGACGAGGGCCTGCTGCGCGCGTTCGCCTCCGGCGCGGACATCCACAAGGCGACCGCGGCCGAGGTGTTCGGCCGGAAGATGGAAGACGTCACCCCGAACGAGCGCCGCGCGGCCAAGGCGATCAACTTCGGCCTGATGTACGGCATGAGCGCGTTCGGGCTGGCGCGGCAACTGGGCATCGGCCGCGGCGAGGCGCAGGACTACATCGCGCTGTACTTTAGCCGCTATCCCGGCGTGCACGAGTTCATGGACGACACCCGCCGGCAGGCGCGCGAGCGCGGCTACGTGGAGACCGTGTTCGGCCGCCGCCTGTACCTGGACTACATCAACAGGGGCACCCAGGGCCAGCGCGCCGGCGCCGAGCGCGCCGCGATCAACGCGCCGATGCAGGGCACCGCCGCCGACATCATCAAGCGCGCGATGGTGGCGGTGGACGGCTGGCTGGCCGGCTATCGCGACGAATCCGGCAAAAGCCCGGCGCTGATGATCCTACAGGTGCACGACGAACTGGTGTTCGAGGCCGATGTCGGCTTCGTCGATACGCTCAAGGCCGAGGTGACCGCGCGAATGGCGACGGCGGCGGAACTGACCGTCCCGCTGGTGGTCGACTGCGGGGTCGGCGGCAACTGGGACGAGGCCCATTGACCGTGATGTTTCCGATTCGCCGGGATTTGTCGGGCGAACCGGAAAATGGGGCGAATGGATAAAACAGAACTAGTTGGTTTAGTAACTGAATGCGGTGTAAATATCACGAGTATTTAACGTCGTTTTTCACGAATCATCCATGTTCGCGGTGGTTAGATAGCACCCGACAGATGCAACGTCTGTCGCGATCACTCCCATCCCCTGGAGCGATCTCTGGAACGAGGCCCCTCCCCAGGCCACGTTCCCCGGCCCCGCGACCTTCCCCCGGTCCGCGGGGCTTTTTATTGGGTGATCCTATGGGGAAGCGATTCGTCCAGGATGGCCCACGGCCGCACGCGGCGGCGAGAGTCGGCGCAACCTGTCGAACGAAATTTTCCGAACGGTGCGAGGAGGGTCCCGCGATGAGCGATCTGTTCCAGTTGTCCGCGCCGTGGTGGCATTTCGTGCTGCGCGGCGTCGTCATCTACCTGCTGGTCATGGCGCTGATCCGGATCTCCGGCAAACGCGCGGTCGGCCAGTTCACCCCGTTCGACCTGATCCTGCTGATCCTGATCGGCAACGCCGTGCAGAACGGCATCAACGGCGGCGACAACTCGCTGACCGGCGCCTTCGTCATGGCCGCCACCCTGATCGCGATCAACTACGCGGTGGCCTGGATGTCGGCCCGCTACCCGCGCGTGCGCGTGCTGGTCGAGGGCAGGGCGACGCTGTTGGGGCGCGACGGCCGCGTCTTCCGCGACGTGCTGCGCAGGGAACTGGTCAGCGAAACCGATTTCCGCAAGGCGATGCGCGAGGCCGGTTGCGATAAGGAGGCGGACATCCGCCTGGCGATCCTGGAAACCAACGGCCACATCACCATCGAGACCCGCGACGGCAAGGCCGGTTAGGAGCGTGGGCGGCAGAAATGTTCGAGGCGAGAAGTCGGCTGCGCGAGAGCAGTTTTCCGCCGATTCGCCGGCGCGTAGCGGCGCTACGGGCCAAAAACCGGCGGGAAAATGATCCGCACAGACGGCTTCGCAGCCCGGACAGTTTCTGCCGCCCACGCTCCTGGGGCCGCTCAGGCCAGTTCGGCCAGCCAGTCGCGCGGGCGCAGGTAATCGGCCAGGCGCGCTTCGTCGCTGCCGGCGTCCGGGGCGTAGCCGTATTCCCAGCGCACCCGCGGCGGCAGGCTCATCAGGATGCTTTCGGCGCGGCCGCCGCTTTGCAGGCCGAACAGCGTGCCGCGGTCGTAGACCAGGTTGAACTCGACGTAGCGGCCGCGGCGGTATAGCTGGAACTCGCGCTCGCGTTCGCCCCAGGGCGTGTCCTTGCGGCGTTCGACGATGGGCAGGTATGCGTCCAGGAAGCCGTCGCCGACCGCGCGCAGGTAGCCGAACTCGCGCTCGAAGTCGCCGTGCAGGTCGTCGAAGAACAGCCCGCCGACGCCGCGCTCCTCGCCGCGGTGCCTGAGGAAGAAGTAGTCGTCGCACCACTGCTTGTGCGCGTCGTAGCGTTGCTGCCCGCCGAACGGCTCGCACAGTGCGCGCGCGGTGCGGTGCCAGTGCAGTACGTCTTCGTCGAACGGGTAGAACGGGGTCAGGTCGAAGCCGCCGCCGAACCACCAGGCGACGGTTTCGCCGTCGCGCTCGGCGCGGAAGTGGCGCACGTTGGCATGGGTGGTCGGCAGGTACGGATTGCGCGGGTGGAACACCAGCGACACCCCGACTGCGCGCCAGGCTACGCCGGCCAGTTCCGGCCGCGCCGCGCTGGCCGACGGTGGCAGGCGGCTGCCGGACACGTCGGAGAAGCCGATGCCGGCTTGCTCGAACACCGCGCCGTCGCGCAGCACGCGGGTGCGCCCGCCGCCGCCTGCGTGCCCGTTGCCGCCGTCGCCGTCGGGGGCGCGGGTCCAGGGGTCTTCGCGGAAACGGGCTTGGCCGTCGACGGCCTCGATGGCGGTGCAAATGCGGTCCTGCAAATCGCGCAGGTAATCGTGCACGTCGATGAATGGATTCATCCGCGCATTCTAAGGAAAAAAGGGAGTCGCGCCTGCGGCCCGCCATCGCAGGAAGCGGTGCCGCATCCCGCCTGCACTCATCCCGCGCTGCGGAATTCGGCGCGCACCTCGCGCGTGCATAGCTTCCAGGCGATCCAGCCATGCAGCACGACGACCAGGAAGGCGGAAACGACCAGCGACGCCTGCATCGCGTGCTGCATGGAAGCCAGCATCGGGTCGATGCCGCCGCCGTCCGCGCCGCCCTGCCGGTTGACCCATTCGACGACGCGCCCGAACAGCACCGCCCCGGCGCAGCCGCCCACCGCGCCCAGCCCCAGGAAGGCGATGAATCCCAGCCGCGCCCATTCGCGCCGCTTCAGCAGGCCCCACGACACCCACGCGAACAGCGCCGACGACAGCAGCGACAGCAGGTTGAGCATCTGCAGGTGGCCGAACATCCAGTGCAGCGCCGGCGGCAATTCGAAGCCGGCCTGCTGCAACGGCTGCAGCATCGCTTCCGGTCGCAACAGCGGCAGCAGCGGCGCCTGCACCAGTCCCGACGCCACGCCCAGTCCGCCCATCGCCATCGAGATCCATGCCATCGCTGTGACGAGTCCGGATTGCGCCGGCGTGGCGGACGGCAGGCGGGGCGGCGATGGCATGCGCGGATTGTAAGCCGCACGCTTGCGTCCACCGGGCGGCGGCGGCCGGTGCGAAGGCGTCGTGACAACGCTGAACGCCCGTGCGGAGCGGTTCCCCGGCATCGGTTTTTCCCGCACAATTCCGTTCCTGTTGCCAACGGACGGACATGCAAGCCTACGTCTACAAGAGCCTGCGCAAGGCCGACACCTTCGTCTACCTGGCCATGCGCGACGATTTCGCGCGGTTGCCGGAGCCGTTGCGCACGCAGATGGGCGAATTGTCGTTCGTGCTGGAAGTCGCGCTGACCCCGGACCGCAAGCTGGCCCGCGAGGACGCGGCGGTGGTGCGGCAGAACCTGGCCGCGCGCGGCTTCCATATCCAGTTTCCCAAAGACCGGCTTCCCAAAGACATGTTCCCGCCGCAGCCGCTGCCGGGCGAGGGCGCCGATGCCTGAGGCCGGATCGCTCGAAAAGCGTTTCGCCGCCGCCGCGCTGGCGGTGGGCGTGGCGTTGGCGCTGCTGACGGGCTTCGGCGGCAGTGTTGCCGCGGCATGCGCCTTCCTCGCCCAGCCGCTGCTGGCGCTGGGCTGGTCGTGGCGAGCGGGCACGCGCGCTTTGCCGCCGCGCGGCGATGCGGCTGCCTGGAGCGGCGAACTGGCTCCACTGCTGCTGGTCTGGGGCGCGGGTTTCGCCGCGTCGGCGCTGCTGCTGGTGTGGCCGTTGTCGGCGCTGCTGCACGGCGGCGGCCTGGGCGCGGCGCTGGCGACGAGCGCGGTCGCCGGCCTGCTGTTGATCGCCCTGTGGCGAAGTTGGCCGCTGTGGCGCAGCGTGGAACGCGAATCCGGCGCATGGCCGTCGCATCTGCGCATGCTGTCCGTGCAAGAGGCGCTGGACTGGCGCGGGCTGGGCGTGGCCGCGATGGCGGCGGCGGCGATCGGCGGCGGCCTGCTGCTGGCCGGGCCGGGCCTGCTGCCGGCGGCGGCGAAGTGGCCGCTGGCGCTGGGCTACGCATTGCTGTTGCCGTGGCTGCACCGGGGCATGCAGCGATCGGCGGCGCCCGGCGCGCTGCCGGTGGTCGAGATGAAGCGCAAGCCGAAGGCGAAGCCTACGGCGCAAGCCGACGCGACGCCGGCCGAAGCGGCTTCCCCCGTCGTCGACGGCGACCTCGACGCGCAACTGTACGAAGCCGCGCGCGGCGGTCGGGTCGAACGCGCGCTGGAACTGCTCGACGCCGGCGCCGATCCGCGCGCGGTTCCGCCGGCCGACGGTCGCGACCAGCGCGGATTGGTCGCGCTGGCCGCGGTGCTGCCGGACCTGCGCCTGCTGCGCGCGCTGATCGCGCGCGGCGTGGACATCAACGAAGCCCGCGCCGGCGTCACCCCATTGCTGGCCGCGACCCGCGACAGTTGGCATGGGCGTCCCGACGCGGTGACCACGCTGCTGGCCAACGGCGCCGACCCGCGCGCGGTGGACCGCGACGGCAACACCCCGCTGCACCACGCCGCGCGCAGTTCCGATCCCGGCGTGGCCGCGCTGCTGCGCGACGCCGCCGCCGAGATCGACGCGCGCAACCACGAGGGCCTGACCCCGCTGGGCGTGGCCTGCGTCGCCGGCAACTGGCGGCTGGCGAAGTTCCTGCTGGAACGCGGCGCCAGGCCCGAGCCCGACGGCGGCCAGCCGGCGCTGCTGGCGGCGGCCGCGACCGAGGAGGACGACCCGGCCGGCGTGCAGTTGCTGCTCAAGCACAAGGCGAAGGCGACCACCCGCGACGCGCGCGACCGCACCGCGCTGCACGAAGCCGCGCTGGCCGGCCACGCCGGCATCGCCGAACTGCTGCTGGACGCCGGCGCGGACGCGAACGCGGCCGACATCGACGGCTGCACGCCGTGGCTGGATGCGGCCCGAGGCGGCGGCGTCGCCGTGTTGGAAAAACTGTCCGCCGCCGGCGCGGACGCGAACGCCGTCGACATCCGCGGCCGCAACGCGTTGATGCAGGCCTGCGCCGCCGAGGTCGTCTCGCCCGCATTGATCCGCCGGCTGCTGGAATGGGGCGTCGACCCCGACCGCGCCGATGCCGAGGGCAAGCGCGCGGTCGACCTGGCCGCCGAGGCCGGGCGCTGGAGCATCGTCACGGCACTGGATCCGGAATACGCGCTGCCCGCCGCGGTCGCCGCCGGCGATGAGCGCGGCGAACGCGACGGCCCCGGCCTGCTGCCCGACCGTGCGCCGCTGGAACTGTTGCGCGAAGCCCTGCACGAGGGCCGCCGCGACGGACACGACGCGTTGCTGAAGCTGTGTTCGCCGCGCGAACTCGGCGGCCTGCTGCACGATCCGGCGCTGCGGTTCGCGCCGGCGACGCTGGAATGGCTGCTGCAGCACGGCGCCGACGGCGAAGCGGCCGACGCCGACGGCAACCTGCCGCTGTTCGCGCTGCTCGATGAGGGCGGATCCGCGGCGCCGTCGATCCGCGCGCTGCTTCGCCACGGCTTGTCGCCTTCCGGCGCCGGCGGCCTGGCGCGTTTCCTCGCCGCCTGCGCACATGACGGCGGGGCGACCGACGAAGTCGAAGCCTGCGCGCTGGAACTGCTGGAACGCGGCGCCGATTTCTTCGCCGCGTCGCCGCAGGGCGACCCGCCGCTTTCGCTGGCGGTGCGGCTGGACGCCCTGCGCCTGCTCGACCGCCTGCTCGACCTCGGCGCGGATCGCGAAGCGCGCGACCGCCACGGCATGTCGGCGCTGCACCTGGCCGCCGCGTTGGGCCGCGACGAGGCGGTCAAGCGGCTCATCGCCAAGGGCGCATCGCCCGAGGCGCGCGCCGCCGACGGCCAGACCCCGCTGGGCGTGGCCCTGTCCAGTGGCCGCCGCGACCTGGCCGACTGGCTGGATTGGCGCGGCTGGCTACTGCCCAGGCGCGCGCTGCGCGCCGCCGACCTGCCGGCCGCGGCGATGGCCGGCGACATCGACGCGGTGCGCAAGCTGCTGGACCTCGGCTTCGCGGTCGATTCGACCGACGCGCAGGGCTGCACCGCGCTGCTGCGCGCGGCCGGCGGCGGCCATCGCGCTGCGGTCGACCTGTTGCTGGCGCGCGGGGCCGACCCGCAACGCGCCGCCGCCACCGGCGCGACCCCGCTCTCGGCGGCGGTCAGCATGCGTCAGGCCGAGATCGTCGATGCGCTGCTGCAGGCCGGCGCGCAGATCGAGCACCGCCTGCCCGGTGGCGTCACCGTGCTGATGCTGGCCGCGGCGCTGGGCCTGCCCGACATCGTCGCGCGGCTGCTGAACGCCGGCGCGGACGTGCACGCCAGCGACGGCCAGGGGCTGACGCCGCTGCATTGCGCCGGCTTGTTCGGTTTCGTCGCCCGCGACCGCCCACGGCTGGTCGCCCTGATCGACATCCTGCTGCTGGCCGGCGCGGAACCGGAAGTCGCCGCCGCCGGCCTGGTGACGCCGTTGCTGCTGCTGCTGGGCGCGCGCGCCGAGCCGGGCACCGCCTGCGACGAGGACGTGGTGCTGGCCGCGCTGGAGCGGCTGCTGGAAGAGGAGGTCTCGCTGGACGTGCAGGACCCGCGCGGCTTCGGCCCATTGCACCTGGCGGCGCTGCACGGCCTGCTGCGCGTGGTCCAGCGCCTGCTGCGCGCCGGCGCCGACCCGGACCTGCGCGACAGTTTGAACCGCAGCCCGCGCGAGATCGCGGTGATGCGCGGCTTCGTCGACGTCGCCGCGCAGTTCGATCCGGCGGTCGGCGCGCCCGGCAACCCGCCGACGATGGCGAAGTTCCTGCGCGAGCCGCGGGCTTGAGACCGCCTTGTTCGATCCCGTCCGTAGATAAATCGCATGCAGGAGCGGCGCGGGCCGCGAGGGCTTTCCCATGAAAGCCCTCGCGGCCCGCGCCGCTCCTGCAGGATACGCGCCGTCGATTTTTCCCGACCTGCGAACGCGGATCGGGACGACTCGGGTCACGCCGGCTTCTTGACCACCCGTTTCTTGCCCAATTCGGCGGGCTTGTTCGAGGTCAGCAACGACTTGGCCGGTTCGACGGTGGGCGCGGCGGTTTTCTTTGCAGCGGCTTTCTTCGCGACCTTTTTGGCCGGAGCTTTCTTCGTGGCGGCCTTCTTCGGCGCGGCTTCCTTCTTTGCGGTCGCTTTCTTGGCCACGGCCTTCTTGGCGCCGGCCGCGCTCTTTCCAAACGGGCGCCGCGCCGGCTTGCCGGTTTCCTCCAGCAATTGCTGCACTTCGGCCAGGGTCAGCGACGCCGGCTCGCGGTCCTTGGGGATCTTGCCGTTGAGCTTGCCGTCGGAGATGTACGGGCCGAAGCGGCCGTTCAGCACCTGGATGTCGCTGCCTTCCCACTCCTTGATGATGCGGTTGCGCGCGATCTCTTCCTTTTCCTCGATCAGGAACACCGCGCGCGCCAGATCGATCGTGTATGGGTCGTCTTCTTTCTTCAGCGAAGCGTAGGTGCTGCCGCGCTTGGCGAACGGGCCGAAACGGCCGATGCCGACGCTGACTTCCTCGCCGTTGCTCTGGCCCAGCTTGCGCGGCAGCTTGAACAGCTCCAGCGCCTCTTCCAGGGTGATGGTGTGCATCGACTGGCCGGGGCGCAGGCTGGCGAATTCCAGCTTCTCGTCCACGTCCTTGTCGCCGATCTGCGCATACGGCCCGTAGCGGCCCAGGCGCACGCTGACCGGCTTGCCGGATTTCGGGTCGGCGCCGAGTTCGCGCGCGCCGGTGGCTTCGCTGCGGTCGACGTTCTCGGCCTTGTCGGCGACCAGTTCCTTGAACGGGCCCCAGAACTTCTCCATCAGAGGCACCCATTCCTCCTCGCCGCGCGAGACCGCGTCCAGTTCGTCCTCCATCTTCGCGGTGAAGTCGTAGTCGACGTAGCGGGTGAAGTGGCTGCTGAGGAACTTGGACACCGCGCGGCCGACGTCGGTCGGCTTGAACGCGCGGCCCTCCATTTCCACGTACTTGCGGAACTGCAGGGTCTGGATGATCGAGGCGTAGGTGGAGGGGCGGCCGATGCCGTATTCCTCCAGCGCCTTGACCAGCGCCGCTTCGGTGAAGCGCGGCGGCGGCTGGGTGAAGTGCTGGTCGGCGTGGATGCGTTCCAGCGGCACGCGGTCGCCGGGCTTCATCGCCGGCAGCTTGCGGCCCTCGTCGTCGTCCTCGGCGTTCTTGCTGTCCTTGCCTTCTTCATAGACGGCCAGGAAGCCCGGGACAACGACCGTGGTGCCGGAGGCGCGGAAGCTGTGCTCGCTGCCGGCGGCCAGGTCGACGCTGACGGTGTTCAGCGTGGCCGGGATCATCTGGCAGGCGACGGTGCGCTTCCACACCAGCTCGTACAGCTTGCGCTCGTCGTCGGACAGGTAGCGCGACACCTGCGCCGGCGTGCGCAGCGCGGAGGTCGGGCGCACGGCTTCGTGCGCTTCCTGCGCGTTCTTGGACTTGGTCTGGTAGAAGTTGGGCTTGTCCGGCAGCGAGCCGGTGCCGTAGTCGCGCGCGATCACGTCGCGGATCTCGCCCAGCGCGTCGACCGACAGGTTCACCGAGTCGGTACGCATGTAGGTGATCAGGCCGACCGTGCCCTCGTCGCCGATGGCGACGCCTTCGTACAGCTTCTGCGCCACCTGCATGGTCTTGCGGGTGGTGAAGCCGAGCTTGCGCGAGGCTTCCTGCTGCAGGGTCGAGGTGGTGAACGGCGGCGCCGGGCGGCGCTTGCGTTCCTTGCTGGCGACGTCGGTGACGTGCAGCGAACCGGCCGCGGCCTGCACGATGCGCGCGCGCGCGGCCTCGGCGGTGTCGCCGTCGGTGATGGTGAACTGCTCGAACTTCTGCCCGTCCAGCTTGGTCAGCTTGGCGCCGAAGGTCTGCGAGGGATGCGCGCATTCGGCCTCGATGGTCCAGTACTCGCGCGCCTTGAACGCCTCGATCTCCTCTTCGCGCTCCACGATCATGCGCAGCGCCGGCGACTGCACGCGGCCGGCGGACAGGCCGCGCTGGACCTTGCGCCACAGCACCGGCGACAGGTTGAAGCCGACCAGGTAGTCGAGCGCGCGGCGCGCCTGCTGCGCATCGACCAGGTCGTCGGCGATGCGGCGCGGCTGGGTCATCGCCTCCTTGATCGCGCGCGGGGTGATTTCGGTGAAGACCACCCGGTGCAGCGGTTTCTCGGCCAGGCCGCGTTCCTTCAGGATCTCGGCGATGTGCCAGCTGATCGCCTCGCCCTCGCGGTCCGGGTCGGTCGCCAGCCAGATGTCGTCGCTGGCCTTGGCGGCCTTGGCGATGGCCTCGACGTGCTTCTCGTTCTTGTCGATCAGCTCGTAGCGCATGGCGAAGCCGTTGTCCGGATCGACCGCGCCTTCCTTCGGCACCAGGTCGCGCACGTGCCCGTAGCTGGCCAGGACCTGGAAGTCCTTGCCGAGGTATTTGTTGATCGTCTTGGCCTTGGCGGGCGATTCGACGATGAGCAGGTGCTTGGGCATGGGCGGGGAAGGGGCTTGTGGCCGGCGGGCCGGCGATGGTCGGGCAAAACGGGCCGCGAAAGAAGCCAACGCCCGGGTTTGGGACCCGGGCGTTCAGCTTGGCGCTATTTATAGTGGAATCACGGCCGGGGCCGGGCTGTCAAGCGGCCCCGATCCGGGGAGGTCAGTGCCGCCCCATCGCCCCCATTGCGCCGACTACGACGCTCAGTGCCAAATAGCCGACTGTCAGCAGAATGCTGAGCACAATCACCACGATGGTGATCGTGCCCAACTCGCGCCGCTGCCATTCAGGATGGTCGGTGAACGCCCACTTGTCCACCACTAGAGTGCCGGCGGCCATGTCGTGCAGGGCCTGCTTGCGTTCGCTGAGGCCGGCCATGAAGGCGGAAACTAGGTTGACGATGCCGCAACTTAACAGGTTGAAGAAGAAGAACCCAGCCCAGCGGCCGAACGACTTACTGGTGGAGACGGGGTTGCCTTCGATGTCGGTGACTTTGATCCCTACTGCCTGCTTGCCCAACGTTGCTTGGCTAGCGGAAGCGTGCATCCAAGTAAAGTAGACCGCTTGAATGGAGATCGCCACCGCAATCAACACCGCATAGAAGCTGAAAATGAAAGCTCCTCCCCCCGTACTCCCGACCCAGCCCGAATCCAACGCACCCAAGCCGATGCCAGCTACCGCCAGGAACACGACGAGTACTATAGTCAGTAGCAGGTTGTCGATGCTGGCGGCGGCATAACGCTTCCAGAACCCGGCGTAGACCACCTCGCCGCCGTGCACCGGGTTGGCGTGGGCGGCGACGCTGGCGCTCGGCGCGGCATACGGCGAGTCCGGCTGCACGTAGTCGCGGGCGGGCGGGGCGTAGGCGGGTTCGCGCGCCTCGAACACGGCGCGGCCTTCGCCGACGGTCGCGTTTTCCGGCGCGGCATCGGCCGGCGGCGACGCGGCCGGTGCCGGTGCATCGTCCAGCAGGCCCAGTTCGCCGGCGAAATCGCCCAGCGCCTGCCATTGCGTCAGTCCTTCGCGCCAGACCAGCGTGTCCGGCGCGACCTGGCCGCTGCGGAACAGCGCGGCCAGTTCGGCCGCTTCGATCGGCCCCTGGCGTTGGCGGCTGCGGTCGGCGTAATACCACTGCGTCATTTGCGTTTCCCCTTTCTGGATGCGATTCGGAACCCGGCCTGCCGAGCCCGCGGTCGGCGGCCCGGATGGATCATTGGCGCAGCGAGGCCGGCAGGTACTTGTCCGGCACCGAGCCGCCGCCGTTGCGCCAGGCGGCCTCCGCCAGATCGTATTCCAGCAGCACGGTCCTGCCCTGGAGGTTCGCATGGCTCTTGCCGCCGTAGGTCACCTGCACGGCGCAATCGCCGTTTTCCAGTTGGCCCACTTCGACCGTGGCGGTATAGGCGCCCGCGATGCCCGTCGGCGCGGCGAGGCCGGCATCGGCGTTGCCGCGCGGGCATTCGCCGTTGCCGGAGCGGAATTCGGCGACGGCGGTTTTCGCGCCGGAGGCGAGGCCGAGGCCTTCGGCGACCTGGGCCTTGATCACGTAGTCCTGGTAGGCGGGCAGGGCGATCGCGGCGAGGATGGCCACCATCGGCACGGCGCATACCGCGACGACGATCAGCGCGATCAGGCAGCCGGAAAGGCCACGCTTCGGCGGCGCCGAAACCGGCGTCGCGGGACGTGCTGGCATCGACGGCGGCAACGGCGGCGGCGCGGCGATGGACAGGCCGAGTTCGCCGGCGACTGCGGACAGCGGCTGCCACTGCGCCATGCCGGCGCGCCACACCAGCGTGTCGGCGGCGATGCGCTGGCTGCGGAACAGTTCGGCCAGGGCGTCGGCGGGCAAGGGCCCGCGACGCTGACGGCTGTCGTCGGCGTAGTACCAGTCGCTCATCTGATCCCCATCGGTTGCGCGAACCTGCCGTCGAATCTTCGCAGATTCGGCGCCGCATTCAATGCCGCGCAAATGCGACCGTGCGCACGGAAAAGGCGGGCCGTGGCCCGCCTTTGCTTGTCGTTGCGCGTTTTCCCCGGCGAATCCGCGTTCGCCTGCGCGGATTCAGTGCACCGGCTCCGGCTCGTCGTCGAACATCTGCGTTTCCATCCACGCATAGGCCGCTTCGCTGCCGGGCTGGTTGAACAGCACCATCAGCACGACCCATTTCAGGTCGTCCAGGTCCAGTTCGTCCTGGTCCAGCGCCATCGCCCGGTCCAGCACCAGTTCGCGCTGGTCGGCGTCGATCACGCCGTGCTGTTCCAGGTAGAGCAGGAAGCCGCGGCACTCGACGTCCAGCTTCTCCAGCTCGACGCCGTGGTAGACGCGGGTGGGGCCGTCTGCGCGCGGTTCGGAGGCGTTGGGGCGCTGTTCGGCCAGCGCGTCCAGCCAGTCGAAGGCGCGGTTGATCTCGGCGGGGCTGAAACCGGCCTGGAGCAGGCCGTTCTGGAGCGAGTCGCGGTCGCGGACCGGGTCGGCGTCTTCGGTGAAGTAGTGCTCGAACAGGAACAGCAGGACGTCCAGGATGCTTTCTTTCACTTGGCCCTCGGCCTGTGCCGGTCAAGGCACTGTGGAGGTGGGGAATCTACGGCTTCCGCGAGTAGCGTCCGTGTTCGACCGCAACCCGCCCATCCAGTTCCATGACCAGCAGCATGGACGACAGTTCGGCCGTCGTCAATCCGGTGCGTTCGAGCAAGGCATCCATACCGGTTGGGTCGTGGCCGAGGGCTTGCCACAACTTGTGGTAGTCGGGGTCCGGGTCGCCGGAGGCTGCCGAGGGCCCGCCGGCGCGCTCCCAAAGCGGGTTCGCGGGGGCGTCGGACAGGCGTCCGCGCAGGGCGGCAGCCAGTTCATCGGCCAGCGGCGCAACCCCGGCGAGGACCTCGCCGGCGGTTTCGACCAGCGCCGCGCCGTCGCGGATCAGGCGGTGGCAGCCGCGCGCCAGCGGATTGTGGATCGAGCCGGGCACGGCGAAGACCTCGCGGCCGCCATCGGCGGCCTGGCGGGCGGTGATCAGCGCGCCGGAGCGTTCTGCCGCCTCCACCACCAGGATGCCCAGCGCCAGCCCGGCGAGGATGCGGTTGCGGCTGGGGAAGTGGCCGGGTCGGGCCTGCGTGCCGGGGGCGTATTCGCTGACGACCGCGCCGCGCTCGGCGATGCGCGCGCGCAGCTCGGCATTGCCCGGCGGATAGGCCAGGTCCGGGCCGGTGCCGAGAACGGCGACGGTGACGCCGCCTTTGATCGCCAGCGCGGCCGCGTGCGCGGCGGTGTCGATGCCGGCGGCCATGCCGCTGATCACGGCGACGCCGGCCGCCGCCAGCGCGCGGGAGAAATCGCGGGCGTTGTCGCGTCCGCCGGCGGTCGGCGAGCGGCTGCCGACCACGGCCACGGCCGGGCGCCACAGCAGGGTTGGGTCGCCCTCGACGAACAGCGCCAGCGGCGGGCTGGCGATGCGCCGCAGCAGCGCCGGGTAGTCGGGGCTGTTCCAGCCGATCAGGTGGCGGCGTGGTTGCCGCAGCCAGTCCAGCGACGCCTGCCAGGCTTCCGGCGGCGGCGTGGCTAGGCGGGCGCGCTGGTTCTCGTCCAGTCCGCCGCTGCGGCGCGATGCGGCGGCGGCCGCGGCGACGGCGTCGCCTCCGTGCGCGTCCAGCAGGTCGCGCCGGGTCGCCATCGCGCCGCCGGCCAGCGCCAGTTTCAGCAGGGCGAGGGTGCCGTCGTCGAGGTCGTCCATCGGGCCAGCCTGGCCCGGAAACGACGACGGCGCCATCGGGCGCCGTCGCGGTGCATCGTAGGGAAATTCCGACGCCGTCGCCGGGGCGGGGTAGGCCCGCGCCTGCTCAATACGCCGCGTCGGGATGCTTCAGTTCGTAACCGACGTGGGCCGGCTTGGTGCCTTCCATGATCAGCGCGTAGCTGACCTTGTCGAAGGTACGGAACACCATCGCGTGGGCGGCGTACTCGTCCGGCAGGGACACGCGACCGGCGCCGTTCTTGTAGGCGTCGTCCATGCGCGAGGACTCGCGGTGGCGAACGTTGTTCTTGACGTGGCTGCCCTGGCGCCAGACCGAGAACACGGTGCCGTTGTCGATGCCTTCGCGGCTGCCGCCGGAGATGGCGATCACGTCGCGCGGGCCGCCGGCGGACAGGGCGTCGGCCACCGCCAGCACGCGCAGCTTGCCCTCGGCCGCCTGGGCGGCCGGCGGGTGCGGGAAGAACTGCAGGTCGTAGGGTTGTGCTTCCAGCGGGAGCACACGGTCGCCGGCGCGCACCTCGAAGCCATTGTCGCCGACGGTCAGGGTGCTGGTCTCGACGCCCGGGGTGAGGCCGCGCACTGCGGTGGCGACGGCGACCTGGGCCAGCTCGTAGCCCAGCAGTTCGCTGTTCGGGTTCGGCACGCTGTAGTCCTTCCACAGCTTGCCTTCGCCGCGGATGTGGTCGCCGCGGAAGTCGAGGTCGGTGCTCGGCTTGGGTTCGGCGTAGATCGCGGTGGGGCGGACCACGGCGTAGCGCTGGCCCGGCTGCGCGTCCAGGCCCAGCACGTAGAAGGTCTGGCCGTTGGAGGCGCGCAGGCGGTTGTCTTCCAGGCCGGCGACGTAGGGCAGTTCCTTGAAGCTGTCGACCACGCGCAGGTTCTTCAGGAACGGCTCGATCTCCGACAGCGGCACGCCGGTGACCGGCGCTTCCTCGCGCGGACCCGGCTGCACCGCGACCCGGTCCAGGTAGGCCAGGCTGATGACGTCGCCGGGGTAGATCAGGTGCGGGTTCTTGATCTGCGGGTTGGCCTGCCAGATTTCCGGCCACAGCCATGGCTTCTTCAGGAACTTGGCCGAGATGTCCCAGAGCGTGTCGCCCTTGCGGACCACGTAGGCGTCGGGATGGTTTTCCGCCATCTCGGCGGCGGCGGCCATCGTGGCTACGGTCAGCGCCGCGACGGCGATGACCGTGCGAATTTGTTTGAACATGGCGGTATGTACCTGATTCCCCACAGGTGGTCGCGAACTATAGTGCAGATTCGGGGGCGTGGGGCAAGCGTTGGCGTTAGAATCCGTGAGCGCTTGCCGGATTCCCCCGGCGACCCGCCCGCGGAACACCCCTGTAGAAGCCCCCCATGTCCCTGCTCCAGATCCTCGAATACCCCGACCACCGGCTGCGCACCCAGGCCGCGCCCGTGGAACCCGCGCAACTGGCCGATCCGGCGTTCCAGCGCCTGCTCGACGACATGTTCCGGACCATGTACGAAGCGCCGGGAATCGGCTTGGCGGCGACCCAGGTCGACACCCACCAGCGCTTCATGGTGATCGACGTCAGCGAGGGCCGCGATCAGCCGCTGGTGTTCGTCAACCCGGTGATCCGCGAACGCTCGGCCGAATTGCGCGCCTACCAGGAGGGCTGCCTGTCGATCCCCGGCATCTACGCCGACGTGACCCGCGCCGACGGCATCGTGGTCGAGGCGCTGGATCGCCACGGCAAGCCGTTCGAACTGCGCACCGACGGCCTGCTGGCGACCTGCGTGCAGCACGAGGTCGACCACCTGGACGGCAAGCTGTTCATCGACTACCTGTCGCCGCTGAAGCGCGACCGCGCGATCAAGAAGCTGGAAAAGCTGCGCAAGCAGGGCGCGTAGCGCGGGTTGCGGGTTCCTGGTTTCCAGTCGTCGGAACGGCTTCCCACCAGGAACCGGCACCCCACAACCAGACCCCGTCATGAGAATCGTCTTCGCCGGCACCCCCGACTTCGCCGTTCCCTCGCTGCGCGCCGCCGCCGCGGGCGGCGAGGTCGTGGCCGTCTACACCCAGCCCGACCGCCCGGCCGGTCGCGGCCGCGGGCTGGCCGCCTCGCCGGTCAAGCAGGCCGCGCTGGAACTGGGCATCCCGATGTTCCAGCCGGAAACGCTGAAGGGCGACGACGCGCAGGTGCAATTGCGCGCGCAGGCGCCGGACCTGATGGTCGTGGTTGCCTACGGCCTGATCCTGCCGCGCAAGGTGCTGGGGATCCCGCGCCACGGCTGCTGGAACGTGCATGCCAGCTTGCTGCCGCGCTGGCGCGGCGCGGCGCCGATCCAGCGCGCGATCGAGGCTGGCGACGCCGAAACCGGCGTCTGCCTGATGCGGATGGAAGCCGGCCTGGACACCGGCCCGGTGCTGCTGTCGAAGGCTATTGCAATCGGCGACGCGGAAACCGGCGGCCAACTGCACGACCGGCTGGCCGAACTCGGCGCGCAGACGCTCGCCGAGGGCTTGCGGCGACTGCGCGACGGCACCCTGCCGCCGGCGCAGCCGCAGGCGGAAACCGGCGTCACCTACGCGCACAAACTGGACAAGGCCGAGGCGAAGCTCGACTGGTCGCTGCCGGCCGAAGCGCTGGCGCGCAAGGTCCGCGCCTTCAATCCGTGGCCGGTCGCCGAGGCGCAGGTTGCCGGCGAACGCCTGCGCATCCACGAGGCGGTCGCGCTGCCGGCCGCGTCCGGCGACGGCAGCGGACGCGTGATCGCCGCCGGCAGGCACGGCATCGACATCGCCTGCGGCGAGGGCGCGCTGCGGCTGCTGCGCGTGCAGCGCGAGGGCGGCAAGGCGATTTCCGCCGCCGATTACATCAACGCGCGGCGCGATTTGCTGGCATGAACAGCCTGGCGGGCGTCTCCATCCGCGTATTCGCCGCGAAAACCGTCAGCGCCGTTCTGGAAGGCCGTTCGCTGAAAGCCGAGCTGGCCGCCGCACTGCCGAAGATCGCCGACCCGCGCGACCGCGCCCTGCTCGAAGCGATCTGCTTCGCCGCGCTGCGCCAGCGCGCGCGCTACGATGCGGCGTTGCGCGCATGGATGCAGAAACCGCCCGGCGCGAAGGACGGCGAATTGCGCGCGCTGCTGCTGGCCGGCTTCGCCCAGCTCGACGAACTGAAGCTGCCCGCGCACGCCGCCTTGTCGGCGACGGTCGAGGCCGCGCGCGTACTCGGCCGGCCGCACCAGGCCGGCATGGTCAACGCGCTGCTGCGCCGCGCCCAGCGCGAGGGCATCGCCGCCGCGCCCGCGTCCGCCGCCTGGCCGGCATGGCTGCGCCAGCGGATCGAAACCGACTGGCCTGAGCACGCCGAAGCCATTTTCGCCGCCAGCGCGCAGCCGGCGCCGCTGTGGCTGCGGGTGAACCGGCGCAGGCTTTCGCGCGACGCCTATGCGGCGAAGCTGCGCGAAGCGGGCATCGCCTTCGCCCTCGACGACGCGCTGGCCGACGCGATCCGGGTCGACGAGCCGCTCGCGGTCGCCGACCTGCCCGGCTTCGCCGACGGCGAGGTTTCCGTCCAGGACGGCAGCGCGCAGCAGGTCGCGGACGCGCTTTCGCCGCCGCCGGGCGCGTGCGTGCTGGACGCCTGCGCCGCGCCCGGCGGCAAGACCGCGCACCTGCTGGAACGCGATCCGGGCCTGCGCGTGCTCGCGCTCGACATCGACCCGCGCCGGCTCGCCCGGATCGGCGAGAACCTCGCCCGGGTCGGGGTCGAAGCGCGACTGACCGCGGCCGACGCCGCCGACCTTGGCGCGTGGTGGGACGGCGATCCGTTCGACGCGATCCTGCTCGACGCGCCGTGCAGCGCCACCGGCATCGTCCGCCGCCAGCCGGACGTGCTGCTGCATCGGCGTCCCGACGACATCGCCGCGCTGCTCGCCCTGCAGGCGCGCCTGCTCGACGCCTTGTGGAAAACGCTGCGGCCCGGCGGCGCGCTGGTCTACGCGACCTGTTCAATCCTGAAGGACGAGAACGAACGCCAGGTCGGAGCCTTCCTCGCCCGTACGGCCGACGCCGACGCCGAACCGCTGGCCGGGACCTTCGGTCATGCCAGCGGCGCCGGTCGCCAGCGGTTGCCGGGCGAAGGCGGCATGGACGGTTTCTTCTACGCGCGGTTGCGTCGCCGGAACCCGGACTCGACGCACGGATAACGCGCTCCGAAATACATAGGATGCTTCAGACGACAGGAGTCGGATTTCGAATGAGTACAGTCGGGCAGGAAAGGCATGCCTTCGCCATGCGGTCCGCCACCGGGGCATGGCTGAGGGGATGACTGCGACGGAACCGGCTGGCGGCCCGTCGATGCGGGCTGCGGCAAACGATGCGGCGGACGAATCGCTGCGGCAGCGGCTGGCGCGGGGACTGTTCGCGGCATCGATGTTCGCGTTGCCGGCGGCGGTGATCTCGACGCCGTGGGCGTTGCGGCCGGCGGTGTTGCTGGCCTTTCTGGCCGTGCTGTTGGCGCCGGACCTGATGTGGACAGCGTGGCGGCGTCACCGCCGCGAGGCGCAGCCATTGCTGCTGCTGGCGTTGCTGACGTTGTGGCTGGTGGCGCTGTCGCAGGCGTTGTTCGACCTGCCGCTGAGCGATACCGGCAACCGCACCCGCGTGCTGCTGCTGCCGATCTGCTACGTCGGCGTGCTGGCCTACCGGCCGCCGCGCAAGGCATTGTGGGCCGGGGCGCTGGTCGGGTTGGCGGGCGCGCTGGCCGTCGCCGTGGCGCAGACCCTGGGCGGCGAGGCGCGCGCGTACGGCTGGACCAATGCGATCGTGTTCGCCCTCGTGGCACTGGCGCTGACGATCCTGGCGATCTTCCTGCGGCCGCCGCGCCGGCTGATCTGGGCGTTGGCGGGTGCGGGCATGGGTATCGTGGCGGTCGGCCTCAGCGGCAGCCGCGGCGTGTGGCTGGCCGGCGCCGTCGCCTTGTCGGTGGGGTTCTGGCTGGCCTGGCGGAAGATGTCGTGGCGCGGTTTCGTTCTGCTGGTGCTGGCGACCGCCGCGCTGCTGTGCGCGTTGGCGCCCAGGATCGACGTCCGCGTCGGGCAGTTGCAGCAGGATCTGGCGCGCTACGAACGCGATGATTCGAACACCTCCGTCGGTGCGCGCCTGGAACTGCTCGCGCTGGCTGCGCGGACCGTCGCACAACACCCGTGGACCGGCGTCGGCGTCGGTCGTTTCGGCGAAGTGATCCGGACTTCTCCCGATTGCATTGGCGCTGCGGCCAGGCGCAACGACAAGCTGTGCACGCTGGAGCATGCGCATAGCGACCTGCCGGAGTGGGCGGCGACGTTGGGCTTCCCCGGTTTGCTGTGCATCATCGCCCTGTACGGGCTGCCGCTGTGGTGGTGCCTGCGCAGTTTGCGCGCGCATCCCGGCACGAACCGTGGCCGCAGCGCGGCAATGGCCGGCGCGGTGACCGTGCTGGCGTTCTTCGTCGGCGGCCTGACCCAGTCGGTCTATGCGCACCAGTTGGCCGCCGCCTGCTACGCGATGCTGGTCGGTTCGCTGCTGGCCTTCGCGCGGCTGGAAATGGAGGGCGCGACGCTGCGGGGCCGTCTCAGACGGGCCTGAACTGCCAACCCGGTCCCGGTTTCCGGTCCGTAACGCAACTGTCGGTGAATGGCTGTCGAACCGACGGGTTGCCGTTCATGTGACTGTGATGTGACTCCCCATAAAGTTGGCGGTACTCCCCCACCCAGTCGGCGCAATCCGATGCTTTCCCCTGTGCCCCGCATAAACCTGATCGCCTGGGACAACGGCGTCGGTCTGAGTCGCGACCTTCGCCTGATCGAGCAGATACTGACCGAAGCCGGCATGCGGGTGGAATTCCAGCCCGGCCGCGGCCGCGGAAAACTGCGCAAATGGTTCGGGCCGCCGTTGCGGCGCGCGAAGTTCGCGGTGCGGCGGATGCTGCATCGGCCGCGCCACGACGTGAACGTGATGCTGGAGCACATCCGCCCCGAACTGCTGGGCGGGGCGAGTCGCAACGTATTCATTCCCAATCCGGAGTGGTGCCTGAAGTCCGATCAGCGCAGCCTGCGCCGGATCGACCGGGTGATGGCGAAGACCCGCCATGCGGTCGACATCTTCCGGCGCGAAGGCTGCGAGGTGGAATCCGTCGGGTTCACCAGCGTCGACCGCCTGCTTCCGCAGGTCGCGCGGCGCCGCACCTTCTTCCATCTGGCCGGGCGCAGCAGCGCCAAGCGCACGCGGCTGGTGCTCGAGGCCTGGGCGCGGCACCCGGAATGGCCGCTGCTGACCGTGGTCCAGCACCCGAAGATGGCCGACTTCCGCCCGCAGGCGGACAACATCGTCCACCGGATCGATTACATCGACGACGCCGAACTGCAGCGCCTGCAGAACGAGAACCTGTTCCACCTGTGCCCCTCGGAAACCGAAGGCTTCGGCCACTACCTGATGGAAGCGCTCAGCGTTGGCGCGATCGTGCTGGCCACCGATGCCGAGCCGATGAACGAACTGGTCACGGCCGAGCGCGGCGTGCTGATTCCCTTCGCCCGGACCCGGCGGCAGCAACTGGCGACCTGCTACCTGGTCGAGATGGACGCCCTCGAAGCCGCGGTCGAAGCCGCGCTGGCGCTGGACCCGTCGCAGATCTACGCGCGTTCGGCCGCCGCCCGCGATTTCTACGTCGGCAACGACGCCGCGTTCCGCCGGCAATTGGTCGCCGCCGTGCGGCGGATGGCCGAGTATCCGGCGTTGTCGTCGCAGGACGCATCGGAACCGGAAGAAGTGCCGGTCGGTCTCGTTGCCGGATCCTGACCGGACCCGCGGCATCGCCTCGCGCCGAATGCGGCTCAGCTGGAGCCGCGCGGCGGGTCCGCGACCGGCTGGCCGTGTTCGAGCAGCCACAGCATCATCGTCTTCTGGCGCACGTAGTTGGCGCTGACGTAGGCCTCGATCAGGCCGGGCCAGCCGTCCAGGAAGCCCAGCCGGAAGACGTAGCCGCGCCAGAACCGCCACGCCGGCGACAGCACCAGTTTCGCCAGCGAGGCGCGCTTGCCGCGGGCGTGTTCGTATTCGGCCATCATCCGCGCGTACTTCTGCTTCTTGTCCAGCATCTGCGCCAGCGAGCGGAACGGGAAATGCAGCAGGTCGCCGCGCAGGGTGGCGACGGGGCCGTCGACGCCGACCGCCTCATGGATCTCGCGGTCGCCGCGCCAGCCGCCGCGGCGGCGGTCGAACAGCCGCAGCACATGGTCCGGGTAGGGGTTGCCGTGGCGCAGGAATCGGCCGAAGTATTCGGACAGCCGCGCGAAGCGGTAGCCGGCGGCGGTGAATCCGGACGCATGCGCGGCGCGGATCGACGCCTGCAACTCGGGCGTCACCCGCTCGTCCGCGTCCAGGCACAGCACCCAGTCGTGGCGCGCCTGTCCCGCCGCGAAATCCTTCTGGCTGCGGAAGCCGTCGAAGTCGCGCGCCAGCACCTGCGCGCCCAGCGCCGCGGCGATGTCGACGGTGGCGTCGGTGGAATGCGAATCGACCACAACCACGTCGTCGCAGAACGCCAGCGAGCGCAGGCAGTCGCCGATGCGGTCGGCCTCGTTGAAGGCGATCACGCAGGCCGAAATCGGCAGCTTCGCATCGTTCGCGGGAATGCGGGCGGTGGGTTCGCTCAAGCGGATGTCCGGGGATACGGGGCCGTCGGGTTGGTGCAATAATCTCGCGCCGGACGCCCCGCGGGCAATGCCGGCGTCATGGAACGGAAGACCGATGCCGAAACACTACCTGCTGTACGGTTCCGAACGCTACGCGCTGGCGATCCTGCGTCCCTTGCAGGCGGCGATCCGCGCCCGCGGCGACCAGGCCGCGTGGTTCTTCGACGGCCCCGGCGCGGAAGACCTCGTCGTAGGCGAGAAGCTGCTGACCACCACGCAGCAGGTGCGCGAGTGGAACCCGATCGCGGTCATCACCGGCAGCAACGCGGTGCCGCACTTCTTTCCTGGGGTGAAGGTCGAGACCTTCCACGGCTTCGACGCCGGCAAGCCGCGGCACATCTACATCCGCGGCTTCTTCGACCTGTACTGCACCACCGGCCCGCGCGACACCGCGCAGTTCCGGGCCATCGCCGACAGGGCCGGTCATTTCGGCGTGGTCGAAACCGGCTGGCCGAAGATCGACCCGTTCATGCAGGAATTCGGCGGCGAGCCGGGGCCGGTCGGCGCGCTGTCGATCGATGCGCGGCCGACCATCCTGTACCACAGCACCTTCTCGCCCTCGTGGAGTGCGGCGGAAACCCTGTACGAGGAAGTGAAACGGCTCTCGCAAACCGGCGAATGGAATTGGGTCGTCAGTTTCCACCCGAAGATGAACCCGGAAACCGTGGCCAAGTTCAAGGCGCTGCAAGGCCCGCACCTGCGCTTCGCCGAGAACGACAACATCCTCGAATTGTTCGGCGAAGCCGACCTGATGTGTTCGGACACCTCGTCGGCGCTCAACGAATTCCTGTTGACGCACAAGCCGGTGGTGACGTTCAAGAACCGTCGTCCCGGCCCGCAACTGATCGACATCGACGACCTGGCGCAGTTCGAGCCGGCGATCCGCCGCGCGCTGGCGCGGCCGCTGGAACTGATGGCGGCGATCCGCGAATACGCCGATGCCATCCATCCGTATCGCGACGGCCGTTCGAGCGAACGCATCCTCGAGGCCATCGACGCCTTCATCGCCGCCGGCGCGCGCAACCGCAAGCCGAAGCCGTGGAATTTCTGGCGCAAGCTGAAGATCCGCCGGCGCATCGGCTACTGGGGCCGCGCCTGACGCAACACGCCGGTCACATGGCGGACCCGCGGCCGTCATCCGTGGCCGCGAGCATGCCGGTGCATGTCCGCGCCGGCCGCCAGCGTCGTCTTCAGCACCTACAACCAGCCGGACTGGCTGGAGAAGACGCTGCTGGGCTTCGCCGCGCAGGACCGCGCCGATTTCGAGGTGGTGGTGGCCGACGACGGCTCGGGCGAGGAGACCCGCGCGCGGATCGACGCCCTGCGCCCGTGCCTGCCGTTCGCCCTGCGCCACGTCTGGCAGCCCGACGAGGGCTTCCGCAAGTGTCAGATCCTCAACAAGGCGATCCAGTTCAGCCGCGCGGATTACCTGATCTTCACCGACGGCGACTGCATCCCGCGCCGCGACTTCGTTTCCGTCCACCTGCGCCTGCGCGAGCGCGGCCGCTTCCTGTCCGGCGGCTACTTCAAGCTGCCGATGGACATCAGCCGGGCGATCGGCGCCGACGACATCGCCGGCAACCGCTGCTTCCGGCTGGACTGGCTGCGCGCGCGCGGGCTGAAATCGGCCGCGCGCGACGTCAAGCTGGTGGCCAGGGGCGGCGCGGCCGCGCTGCTGGACGCCGTGGTGCCGACCCGCGCCAGTTGGAACGGGCACAATTCGTCCGGCTGGAAGGACGACGTCCTGCGCGCCAACGGTTTCGACGAGCGCATGGGCTACGGCGGCCAGGATCGCGAATTTGGCGAGCGCCTGGCCAATGCCGGCGTCCGCGGCAAGCGCATCCGCCATCGCGCGATCTGCCTGCACCTGGACCACGCGCGCGGCTACCGCACCCGCGAATCGATCGAGGCCAACCTGGCGATCCGCGCCGAAACCCGCGACCGGCGCGTCGTGCGCACGCCCTACGGGATCGAACGGGCGGCCTGAAGCCGCGGCGGCTTCATCGGCGCGCGGACCTGCCCAGTGCGTGCAGCCCGCGGTATTTGTCGACCACCGCGCGCGCATGGCAGGCATGGAACCGCCAGCCGCCGCGGCCCTCGCGCCAGGCGCCGTCCAGCAGGTAGGCCTTCAGCCAGTAGGCGGCCGCATGCGTCCACGGCGCCAGCGCCGAGCAGCGCCTGCCTTCCTCGAACTTCTGTTCGGCCCAGAGCCGCGCGTAGCGCTTCAGCTTGTCGCGGTGCTGCGGCAGCGAACGCGCGGTGCTGTGGCCGATCGCCGCGTCGCAGTCGCGCACGCGCTTGCCGGCCAGGTCCGGCCGCTCGTGGATCCTCATCGGCAGGAAACGGTGGTCCGGCCGCACCAGCCGCTCGAAACGTTCGATCCGGCGCAGCCGGGTGCCGAGGAACCAGTTGGTCCGCGGCAGCCGCCACGCGTCGGCCTGCTCGATCCGGCCGCCGGCGAACAGTTCGCGCAACGCCGCTTCCGCGCCGTCGGCGAGCCATTCGTCGGCGTCGAGCAGCAGCAGCCACGGCTGGGTCGCGCGCGCGATCGCCGCGTTCTTCTGCGTGGCGTAGCCGAGCCAGTCCTGGTGTTCGACCCGCGCGCCGGCCGCGCGCGCGACCGCGACGGTGTCGTCGCCGGAGCCGGAATCCAGCACCAGCATCTCGGCGCAGACGCCGCGCATCGACGCCAGGCAACGGCCGATGCGGTCGGC
Organism: Pseudoxanthomonas sp.; assembly: GCA_047601245.1. Taxonomy (GTDB): domain Bacteria; phylum Pseudomonadota; class Gammaproteobacteria; order Xanthomonadales; family Xanthomonadaceae; genus Pseudoxanthomonas_A. The sequence goes on along the minus strand of JASGJU010000001.1, from coordinate 582,847 downwards.
TTCGTTCTTGGCGATGACGACGCCCGAGAGCGGCAGCGGTGAGGGCATCCGGCGGGACCTTGCGGCGGCGGAACGCGTCATGCTCCCCGCCATGCGTTGCGGCACGGTTACCAGCGCAGCTTGCGCCGCGCCAGTTTCGCGCCGAGGTCGGCGAGCAGCGCCCGCGCTTCTCCTTCCGGCAGGAAGCGAATCCGCAGCGGCGTCTCCAGACCGCCGGCGCCGGCCGTGTCCAGCCACAGCGTGGCGGTCCCGCAGCGGCGGTCGATGGGCGAACGGCTCAACCGCAGGGCCTGCAACTTGTCGATTTCGGCGAAACGCCACCAGCGCGACCACCAGCCGCCGCGCACCGCCACCAGGGTGTCGTCGGCCGCGTAGCCCAGCCGCCGCGCCTGCCGCCAGGCCGAAAACGCGCCCCACGGCAGCCACAGCAGCGGCAGCAGGCCCCATGCGCTGCGCCAGAAGCCGGTCGCCGCCAGCGCCAGCGCCGCGAAGAACAGCGCGCCGGGCCACAGCAGGCGCCATGCGCTGCCGCGCAGCGGTTTCCATTGCGGCGGCGGCCATTGCGCCTGCGGCAGCACGTGCCGCACCAGCGCATCGCAGGCGTCGGCGGTCGCGATCGGGGCCAGTTCCTTCAAGGCGCGGTTCTGTTCCTGTCCTTGCTGGCGGGAAGCCGCCGTGTCGACGTTCAGGCTGCGGCGCTTGAACAGGCGGTGCAGCACGCCTTCGTGCAGCGTCCACGCCTGGATGCGGCGGCGCGCGACGCTGGTGCGCAGCCGGGTCAGCAGGCCGCGTTCGACGGTCAGGCGCCGCTGCGTCTCGCTGAGGGTGAAGCCGTGGTACTGGACGAAGGCCAGCGCCACCGACAGCAACCGCAGCAAGGCCAGTCCCAGCGCGACCAATGCCAGCGCCGCAATGGCGATCTGCATCCAGCCCAGGTGCAGATGGTCGGCGTAACCGAACAGGCGGCGGCCGAAGCTCTCGAGGAAGTTGGCGACCAGGCGCTCGGGGAACAACTGCCACGCGCCGCCGAACCCGGCGGCGAACACGATCAGGCCGCGGTTGGACACCAGCCCCAGGCGCACGATTTCCGCCGGCGGCAGCGCCAGCAGCACATCGGGTTGCGGCGCTGCCTGGTCCGGCGTCGCATCGGCGCTCGCCGCGGCGGCGCGGCGGCGCTGGCGCACCTGCGCCTCCAACGCCAGGGCCTGGTCCAGCCGCAGCACGCGCATCTGCGCTTCGGGCTTGTGCCCGCCGGCCGATTCCAGCCGCACCTCGGCCACGCCGAACAGCCGGTGCAGCAGCGACTGGTGCACGGCGACGTTGTGGATGCGCGCGAACGGGATCTCGCGCACGCTGCGGTGCAGCCAGCCACTGCGCACGGTCAGCTTGTCCGCGCCAATGCGGTAGCGATAGGTGAAGTACTCCAGCAGCGACACCGCGGCCAGCACCGCCACCGCGATCAGCGGGGCCAGGGTGAGCCACAACTCGTCGCGGTCGCCGCCGCGTCCGCCGAACACCAGCAGCACCAGCAGCGGCAGGATGAATTGCTTGAGGTGCTGCACCAGCACGAACAGCCACGACCACGGATGCAGCCGGCGTTCTTCGCCCGCCCCGATGTTCACAACGCGTCGCCGTCCTGGTCGATCTGCCGCGCCAGCAGGTCGCGCAGGTATTCGGCGTCGGCGTCGTCCAGGCCGGACACCGACACCGCCGCCATCCGGGTGCCGGCGGTATGCACCACCAGCGTCGCCAGCGACGACATGCGCTGCAGCGGACCGCGCTTCAGGTCCAGGTGCTGCACGCGCGAGGTCGGCACCCGGGTTTCGGTCTGCCACAGGCGACCGCGACGCACCGCGAAGCCGGTTTCGTCGAGCTTCCATGCGGTGCGGCGATGGCGCTTCCAGCCCAGCCAGCCGCCGAACAGCGCGCCGACCGCGCCGGCGGCCGGGATCAGCAGCCACGGCTGGCCGAAATGCGTCGCCAGCGACAGGAAACCGGTGGCGGCGAACGGGAAGAACCCGCCGATCGCCCCGCCCAATGCGGCGAACCAGGCCCCGCGCGGCGGCAGCGGCTGCCAGCCGTCGTCGGTCGTCGCGCTGGGCGCGGGCATTGCGTCGTCCGGCATCAGTAGCTGCCCGCCATCATTTCCTTGAACGTGTTGTAATCCTGCACGTAGTCGCGGCCGTTCTGGTAGTCGCGCAGCCGCGTCTGCAGCCGCTTGTGCGTGCGGCTGCGGACCTTGGCGTCCATGTCGGCGCCGGCCAGCTTGTCCAGCGACTTCTGCTGGAATTCGACGGCCTGGCCGAACTGGCGGTTGGCGGCGTAGGCGGCGGCCACGGTATCGAGTTCGCTGTAGCTCAGCGTGTCCTGCTGCCTGACCATGTAGCCGGCCAGTTGCAGCGCCCGGGCCGGATCGCGCTGTGCGGCGATGGGGCAGGTGGCCCAGGTCCAGACCTGTTCGTTGCGTGCGTGCTGCGCACCGGCTTCCTCGGCGCGCGCCTGCCAGTCCGCGGCCTGGCGGCAGTCCTGCGGCAGGCCGCCGACGCCTTCGAAATAGAAATTGCCCAGTGCCGCCATCGCCAGCGGGTTGGCCGCCGCCGCCGCGCGCTGCAGGTGCGTGGCGGCGTGCGCCAATTGCGCGTCGGTGTACTGCTTCGGATCGGACATCAGGTGCTGGAACACGTACCAGGCGGCGTCGCTGTTGCCGCCGTCGCTGGCCTGTTCCAGCAGCTTCCAGCCGCGCGGCTCGTCCTTCGGCGCGGCCTGCGGCAGGTTGCCGCTGACCAGCAGGGTGCCCAGCGCCATCTGCGCGAAGGTGTCGCCGGCGTCCGCCTTCACCCCCAGCGCCTGCACGCGGGTCTTGTAGGTGGCCTCGTAGGCGGGCCAGTCCTCGTTGAGGCGCGCGCGTGCGGCCGGGTCGTCGATGAAGGGTTGTTCCAGTGCGACCAGGCTCGGCGTCGGCACGTCCTGGCCGAGGAAACGTTGCAGCAGGTAGCCCAGCATCGCGTTCTCGCTGAGCGAAGCGTTGCGTATCTGCTGCTGGATCGACATCGATGCGTCCGCGATCAGGGTTTCCGGCGCCACCTTCCAGCCGTCGCCGGTGCGGAGGAACTCGGCGCCGAACTGGAACTGTTGTCCGGTCGGCGGCGCCATCTCGCCGACGGCGCGGTCATCGCCGAGCAGGGTGACGTGGCTCAGCGCGGGCAGGCTTTCGTCCTCGCCGGGCGCGCCGACGCCGTACCAGCCGCGCTCGTAGCACAGCCGGGCGGCGGCCTTGTCGTCCAGGGCCTTCAGCGCATCGGGCGCTTGCGTGGCGCGCAGCGCGTAGACCACCACGCGGTCGGCGATCGGCAGCCGGCGCAGTTGTTCCACCGAGGCATACAGCGCGCCGTCGCGGAGGAACCCGAAATGCGCGAGGCTGGAATCGGCCAGCAGGTCCACGCTGCCCGGGTCGTTGCGGCTGCTCAGTTCCGCATAGCGGTCCCAGGCGCGGCTGACCGCGTTGATTTCGCGGTCGTCGTCCGCCGCCATCGCCGGCAACGCCATCGCCAGCAGAATCCACCCCATCCATCCACGCATGCGCTTCCCCCTTGAAGTCGTGCCGGCCGTCATCGGTAAGGATTCCCCTCGCCGCTCCCCGGTGGGCGCAGCGTATAGCGTTTGTAGGTCCACTGGTATTGCGCCGGGTCGCGGCGGGCGACGCGTTCGACCGTGGCGTTGAGCGCGGTGGCGGCGGCGCGCAGGTCGGCGTCGGCGATGCGCGGGTCCGCCGCCTCGATGTGCAGCGCGAATTCCAGGTCCGGCCCGATGCGCTCGCACCAGGCGCACAGCAGCGGCGCGCCGGTGCGTTCGGCCAGGCGCGAGACCAGGGTCATGGTCAGCGCCTCGACGCCGAAGAACGGCGCGAATTCGCCTTCGCCCTGCTTGGGCTGCTGGTCGGGCAGGATCGCGACCGAACCGCCGCCCTTCAATATCTTCCACAACTGCCGCACCGCCGCGCCCTCGGCGCGCACCTGGGTGACGTTGCCGGCGCCGCCGCGCGCGCGCAGCAGGAAGGCGTTGCCGATGGCCGACTCCGGCGGCGCGTAGACGAAGGCGTACGGCCCGCGCGAGGCCAGCCACTGGTTCAGCAGTTCCCAGTTGCCGAAATGCGGGGCAATGACAATGACGCCGCGTCCGGCGGCCAGCGCGGCGTCGTAGCGTTCGCCGCCGGAATGCCGGCGGATGCAGCGCAGGTTGCCGGCCGGCGCGTGCGTCCAGAAGCGCAGGGTTTCCAGCGCCTGCCGCGCGGTGGCGCGCAGGATGCGCGGATGCAGTTCGGCGCGCTGTTCCGGCAGCAGTTCCGGATAGGCCAGTTCCAGGTTGCGGCGCGCCACCCGGCTTTCGCGCGCATCGATGCGCACCCACAGCCACGCCACCATGTCCGCGAACCGGCGCAGCCACGGCCACGGCAGCGAGGTGACCAGGGCGACGGCGCGATAGAGCAGGGCGGCCGGAAGGTCGGGTTTCATCGGTCAAGTTTAGTGGCTGGTTTCCGGTTGTTGGTCGCCGGAAGAAGCCGGGTAAGCTGCGCCGACCATCAGGAACCGATCGCCAGCCACCCCAATGCTTTCCCTCATCCAGCGCGTCACCCAGGCCAGCGTCACTGTCGATGACGAAACCATCGGCGCCATCGGTCCCGGCCTGCTGGCCCTGGTCGCGGTCGAGCCGGGCGACGGCGAGGCCCAGTTCCGGCGCATGGCCGAGCGCCTGCTCGGCTACCGGGTGTTCTCCGACGCCGCCGGCCGCATGAACCGCTCGCTGGCCGACACCGGCGGCGGGCTGCTGCTGATCAGCCAGTTCACCCTCGCGGCCGACACCCGCTCCGGCATGCGCCCCAGCTTCACCACCGCCGCCCCGCCAGCCGAGGCTGAACGCGGTTTCAACCGTCTGGTTGCCATTTGTCGGGAAAAGCACGCCCCGGGGGTGGAAACGGGCCGTTTCGGCGCCCATATGGTCGTCAGCCTGGTCAATGACGGCCCGGTGACCTTCCTGCTGCGTCCCTGAGTACCGGCCGGGGATGTTCGGAAAAGCACCGCCACGTCCGGTTTCCGGGCGCGCGGCGGCGCGTTTGAGTCCCAGGTGAACTATTCGCCGGGCGGCGCGGTATAATGCTAGGTTCCCTTCAGTCCTCTCTGCCGGTGGCGCAAGCACTCATGGCCAACGAACGTCCTGCCCAACAATCCGACATCAAGCTGTTGATCAGCAAGGGCCTCGAGCAAGGCTACCTGACCTACGCCGAAGTCAACGACCACCTGCCCGACGACCTGGTCGATCCGGAGCAGATCGAAGACATCATCGGCATGATCAACGGCATGGGCATCGACGTGCACGAAGTCGCGCCCGACGTCGAAACCCTGCTGCTGGCCGGCGAAGCCGCCGGCAACCGCGAAGTCGACGAGACCGCGGCCGAGGAAGCCGCCGCCGCGCTGACCTCGCTGGACACCGAGGGCGGCCGCACCACCGACCCGGTGCGCATGTACATGCGCGAGATGGGCACGGTGGAACTGCTGACCCGCGAGGGCGAAATCGCCATCGCCAAGCGCATCGAAGAGGGCCTGGCCCAGGTGCAGGCCTCGCTGGGCAACTTCCCGTGGTCGGTCGAACTGCTGCTGGAGGACTACGAACAGCACAAGGCCGGCAAGAAGCGCCTGGCCGAGATCGTCGTCGGCTTCAACGACGTCGAGGAGCCGGCCGAGGAACTGCCGGTCGAGGAAGCCGACTCCGCCGACGCCGATGCCGACGAGGACGAAGCCGACGACGACGTCGGCGACGCCGAGGACACCGGCCCGACCGGCCCGGATCCCGAAGAGGTCGCGCGCCGCATGCAGGCGCTGGCCGACGTCCACGCCAAGTTCCGGAAGTCGTACGCCAAGAACGGCCCGGGCCACAAGTCGGTGGTCAAGCTGCGCGAGGAGATGGCGGAGATCTTCGTCACCCTCAAGCTGCCGCTGGCGCTGACCGACGCGCTGGTCAGGAAGGTCCGCGACGTGCTCAACGAGATCAAGGAACACGAGCGCAAGGTGCTGCACTTGGCCACCAACGTCGCCAAGATGCCGCGCAAGGACTTCATCCGCGCCTGGGAAGGCAACCAGGTCAACCTGGGCTGGGTCGACGAGGTGCTCAAGCGCAAGCAGAAGTGGTCCTCGGGCCTGCGCGAGGTCAAGGAACAGATCATCGCCGAGCAGGAAGCCACCGTCGCGATAGAAAAAGCGATGCACCTGAGCCTGGCCGACATCAAGGACATCAGCCGCGCGATGGCCTACGGCGAAGCCAAGGCGCGCAAGGCCAAGAAGGAAATGGTCGAGGCCAACCTGCGCCTGGTGATCTCCATCGCCAAGAAGTACACCAACCGCGGCCTGCAGTTCCTGGACCTGATCCAGGAAGGCAACATCGGCCTGATGAAGGCGGTGGACAAGTTCGAATACCGCCGCGGCTACAAGTTCTCGACCTATGCGACCTGGTGGATCCGCCAGGCGATCACCCGCTCGATCGCCGACCAGGCGCGCACCATCCGCATCCCGGTGCACATGATCGAGACGATCAACAAGCTCAACCGCATCAGCCGGCAGATGCTGCAGCAGTACGGCCGCGAGGCCACGCCGGAGGAACTGGCGAAAGAGATGGACATGCCCGAGGACAAGATCCGCAAGGTCATGAAGATCGCCAAGGAACCGATCAGCATGGAAACCCCGATCGGCGACGACGAGGACAGCCACCTGGGCGATTTCATCGAAGACACCAACGTCGAGTCCCCGATCGACAACACTACCAACATCAACCTGATGGAAACGGTGCGCGACGTCCTCGCCGGCCTGACCCCGCGCGAGGCCAAGGTGCTGCGCATGCGCTTCGGCATCGACATGAACACCGACCACACCCTCGAGGAAGTCGGCAAGCAGTTCGACGTCACCCGCGAGCGCATCCGCCAGATAGAGGCCAAGGCCCTGCGCAAGCTGCGCCATCCCAGCCGCAGCGAACAGTTGCGCAGCTTCCTGGACATCGACTGACGCGCATCGCCCGCAACCACGAAAACCCGCCGCAACGGCGGGTTTTTGTTTGGCGACACGTTAGAATTCCAGGGCCGTCGAATGGGCCTATAGCTCAACGGTTAGAGCAGGGGACTCATAATCCCTTGGTTCCAGGTTCGAATCCTGGTGGGCCCACCACCCCGAAGTTTCAAGAAATCCCATGTAGTGCCAAAAACTCCTGGAATCCAGGGGTTTTTCGTTCCTAGCGTCCCAGGGTGTCTCGTTGAATCCCGGCAAGGTGTGAGTAACGTTGTGAGTAAGGGCCGGCGCCCAGCAGGCCCTTACTCACAATCGCGTTACTCACATCCCATGTTGACCGACACCAAGCTGCGCCACCTGAAGCCGAAGGCCGTGGTCTACCGCGTGGCCGACACGAACGGGCTGTGCATCGAGGTCCGCCCGAGCGGCTCAAAGCTGTGGCGCTATCGCTACCGTCATGCCGGCAAGGCCAGCATGGCGGCACTGGGCGAGTACCCGTTGATGACGCTGGCCGAGGCGCGTGCCGAGCGCGACCGCCTGCGCGCGCTGGTGAAAGGCGGCGCCAATCCGGCCCAGGTGGCCCGCACCGAACGCGCCGCGAAGCAGGAGCGTGCCGCGACCACCTTCGCCGCAGTGGCTGCTGAGTTGCTGGCCAAGCGGACGAAGGAAGGCCTGAGCCCCGGCTCGGTCAAGCGCGAGCGCCGGATGATCGAGAAGGACCTGACCGCCATCGGCAACCTGCCGATCGCCGAGATCAACGTCCCGACGCTGCTGGCCGCCCTGCGCAAGATCGAGCGGCGCGGTGTGCTGGAGACGGCGCACCGTGCACGCAGCCTGGCCAGCCTCGTGTTTCGCTACGCCATCGCGACTGGCCGCGCCGCGCGCAACCCGGCCAACGACCTGGTCGGCGCGCTGGCGCAACCGCAGACCCGACACTTCGCCAGCCTGACCGAGCCGGCCAAAGTCGGCGAACTGCTGCGCGCGCTGCACGGCTATCGAGGATCGCCGGTAGTGACCGGTGCGCTCCGGTTGGCGCCGCTGGTGTTCGTGCGCCCCGGCGAACTGCGCCGCGCACGCTGGGCCGACATCGACCTGGACGCGGGCGACTGGCGGTTCGCCGCCAGCAAGACCGGCACGCCGCACCTCGTCCCGCTGTCGACCCAGGCCATTGCCATCCTGCGCGACCTGCAACCGCTCACCGGCCGCGGCGAGTACGTGTTCCCCAGCGTGCGCGGCCCGCGCCGGCCGATGAGCGAGAACACGGTCAACGTCGCCCTACGCAGCCTGGGCTTCGACGGCGACACCATGACAGGCCACGGCTTCCGCGCGATGGCACGCACGATCCTGGACGAGGTGCTGGGCTTCCGCCCCGACTACATCGAGCATCAGCTGGCGCACGCAGTGCGCGACCCGTTGGGCCGGGCCTACAACCGCACGGCGCACCTGTCCGAGCGTCGGAAGATGATGCAGGTGTGGGCGGACTATTTGGATAGCCTGCGCATGGCTGCCGACAACGCTGCGACCCCAGGGTGAAAAAGCATTACCTGAGCGCATCGATCAGCTTGGCCGGCATAGGCGGGATGCATTCCATGAATAGAGTTTCGATATGTGATTGGGTCATCGAAGTCCGCATCCGACCCAGTCCGGCCACATGTATGTAATCCGACAGCCCACCGTGGCTACGAGAACACTGCCACAGCACGTGCTGACTGGGTATCGAGGCAGAATCGAACCTCCTCCGTGACTGGCAATAGCTATTGCCCAAGCCCGTCCAGCACACTTTGCAAGTAAGCACGAGACTGCGGTGAGTAGTGCTTCAGCTTTAGATCCTGGAAGCTGACGCCAACCCTATCTCCCAGAATGTTGGGTTCTAGAAAGTACATCGCCCCCTCTAAGGACAAGACATTGTCTGCCACTAGACGCTGACGCAGCGCGACGCCCAGCGTCCCCTTGGTCATGCGGAAGTGCTCGACCTTCCCTTTGTAACGGGCCAATCGGCCTTTGCTATGGGAGCGAAACGAGATGCACAGACGGCGAAGCGCACGCTGAGCATCGGCCATCCGTGGATCCAAGTCTTCCCCGCCCATGGATGCGAACGGATTCCATGGGTAGACCTTTGACTCGGGCCAAGCGACTTGTAGCTTCACCCCCTGCCTGACCGTCGGAGGTCGAAGGCCCGCATCAGCCATCGCCTGTGCAGCCTCGAGGTACACCACTTGATCGTCCAACTTAGAGTGGTCTGGCTTGACTACGAGTTCGCCGCAGTTAAGCACCAGATTGCGTGCCTTCACAACGATGGGGGCTATAAGCTCCAGTTGGCCGCCGTCTCCAAGCTCAACGTCAACGCCGTCCGCGTCGACTGTGATACCTCCGACTCGACGACCGAATCGAAGCTCGCTGCCGGGAATGGTCGAAAACTCATAGGTCTCTTCCTTGTCATCATGCCGCAGCAGCGACATCTCAACTTCAAGTGAGCCATCTCCTTCCGCATTGAGGCGCACGGTCTCGCTAGCCCCCGCTGTCGCTTCGAGTGATGCGTACAGCAAGCCAACGTGCTCCGCTGGAATTGCATTCGAGCCGGCAAGGGCCTCCTTGTAGAACGTCAGCAAGAATGGATTCGGAGTGTTCGGTCCTCCGCTTGCGAACCGCTGCGCAGCACGGGCAAGGTTTGCGTCGCCTCCTGTCAGCGCGGCTGCCAAGATACAGGCACCGAACACTGCGCCTGCCGGCTTTTGCGTCCTGCTGTCTAGGAATGGATGTTGCGGAAGCAAGCTCTGCACCGCTTCTTCATACGCTGCAACCGCATGCTGTGGAAGGCCACTAGGCAGCATTGGACTCCCGGCACCCAGAACCAAAGACGCAAGCCTGGAGAGCTGTTCCTTGGCCTCGTATAGGCCGGCCGAATTGACACCGGACACCGTCGCCGCAAGCTGGTTGGAGAGCTTGCCTGCTTCACGGACCATGACTTCAGTTGTGACTCTGCCAAGAACCTGTCCCCTAAAGATCGACTCGATAGCGTCGCCGATCTTTGCCGGGTTGGACTCCGAAGCAATCACTGTCGCCACAGCTTCAAGGACTGGCGCGTACCCCGCGAACTGCCGACCATCTGCGCTAGTCTCGGCGGTCAGGTGATCGACCAAGGATGTCGCTGCCTTCTCGTATACCGACTGGTGGGCAGCGAGCGCCCCTTCAAGGTGCGGGTAGGTCCGCTTGCCTGTCGTCGAATCGACGGCCTTGGCGAGTCGCTCGATTGCAGCCTGAACAAATGTCTTTGCACGCGTGGGCTGGAACAGTTCGATATCGAAAATCGGTGGATTGAGACCCGACTTGTCATTGAGGATCGACCAGGCTTCCTCGACGATACCGACACGTCCAAGCAACACGATGGGGACGCCTCGGGTTCCTGCAACATTCGCAACATCGGAAAGAAAGTCCTCGAACGAGCTTTGAGTCACGCGCAGTCGCGCCTCGTCCAAAGCATCGACCAGAAGCGTAGATTCACCAGCCTGCCAAGCGCTCCACAGTCCGGTCTTGACGAGGCCGCCAACGAGGTAGTTGCCGGCGACTGTGGATGCTGCCGCCAGGTCCAGATAGACAGCATTCGTCGCCGCACAGATCTCTTTAGCCAGTGTCGACTTGCCGACAGCACCAGGGGCGGCAATCAGCCAAACGCTTTGCGAGAGGTCATTGAATTCTGGGCGCAGTGAAAGTGCGGCCTCGACAAACGCTGGCGATCGACCCGGCGCGGCTTCCCAGCCAAGCAGAGTGGCGGATGGAGTCTGCGCGCGAACAGATGCGAATCGCGGGTGCCAAAACTGATCGATCGAATATTCCATAATCCTCCTCCTTGAAATCCTTACCGTAGATCCTACCGCGAAAGGAGGGGCCGAAAGCAGCCAGCAGCGGTTCAAATGTAGGGCAAGGCCGACCGCTGGGTAGTACAGCAGCATCGCCGGCGGCGGCTGTCCTTTCAGCAGTTGCCGCTGTGCCACGTTGATGGCGACATGGTCGCCGGCGCTGTCGCCGCCCATCGCCACCCACGCCGGGTCGCCACCCAGCGCGGTGGCGTTGGCGCGCGCCCACAGGAACACGTCATCGCCGTCATCGCTCGCCGACGGGTAGGGCTGTTCCGGCGCTCGCCGGTAGTCCAGCGACACCACAATGGCCCGGGCCTCGTTGACCATCAGCCGCACCGCGCGGTTCAGCGCGGCGACGCTACCGAACAGGTAGCGCCGCCGTGGGCGTAGACCAGGATCGGCAGGCGTTCGTCGCTGCCTGTCTGCGGCCAGTAGATACGCGCGTGGACCAGCTCACCGTGGCCGTCCACCTGACGGTCCTCGACCTTGCGCATCGGCGCGGTGACTTTGGAGAACAGCAGCCAGCTTCGATCCGCATTGGCCCGGATGTAGGCGCGTCCGCGCGCGGTGGCGAACAGCAGGCGCATAATCCGCTGCGCGGCCTCGCCCTCGCCATGCTGCTCGATCATGTGCTGGAAATTTATTGACGACGGGTGCATCTGTGGGGGACGCGGAGATCACCGGCTTCTGCTTCAGAAGTTCTTTTCCAGCGTCAGCGTCCACTGGTTTCCGGTGCGGGCATACAGCGAGGGAATGCTGCTGTCGATGCGGATGTACTGGTAGCCGAGCCGCGGCGACAGGCCGCGCAGTTGCAGCTTGTCGTGGCTCAGGCTCATGTCGAACTGGTACTCGTCGTCGCTGCGACGGCGGGTGCGATCCCACAGGCTGTAGTCGTCGAAGTGGCGGCGACTGTAGCGGGCGTTGCCACGCAGGTTCAGGCCGTTGCTCCACAGCTTGATCAGGCCCAGGCTGCCGCCCAGGCGGGTGGAGGATTCGTCCGCGCTTTCCAGCAGGTCGCGCTGATAGCTGAGGCCGCCGTAGAGCACCGTGCGCGGCGAGCGGAAGTACACCGCCGTCAGCGACAGCGCATGCAGGTCGCCGTTGTAGAAGGCCAATGCCGGCCTTTGGTATTTCTTGTCGAACCAGGAATAGTTGCCGATGAACCTGCCATTTCGATGTCAGCCAGCGGCCGTACTCCAGGCTCGCACCGAGGGTGTCGCGGTAGTGCTCGCCGCCCAGCCATTGGGCGCTGTAGCTGGGCAGCACCGAGAACCAGCTCTTGATGTTGCGGTACTTGTAGCCGGCGCGAAGGGTCGTGTTGGTCTCGCGCCAGCGGGTGTCGTTCCAGTAGTGGTCGCCTTCCAGCGTGCCGTCCACGCTCAGGAAGTGGTTGCCGGCAAGATCGAAATCGCGGTTGAGGTTGAAGGAATAGCTGGCCGCGCTGGAGGGATGCGGCAGGTCTTCCGGGCGCTTCCGGAACACCAGCCCCCACAGCGTCAGGTACGGATCCGACGAGGCCTGGTTGACGTTGTCGTTGTACTTGTAGCCGAAGCGCAGCGCGCCGTGCCAGCGGTCCTGTGCGCCGATCATCGCCAGATAGCGGGCTACCGCCTCCTGGGCGCCCGGCACCAGGTCGCGGTCGTTGCGCAGGATGTCGAGCAGGCGGCGCGATTCGGCGTACTGCTTGTCCTCGTACAGCATCGCGGCCAGGTCCAGGCGCACGTAGTCGAGGCTGGCGTCGGTTTCCACCATCTGCCGATAGGCGGCGATCGCCCGGGCGTGCCGGCCGTCCTGCCGGTCGAGCGCGCCTTGCGCGTACAGCGCCAGCAGCGGGTCGTGCCCGGGGATATCGGTGTAATAGGCCAGCACGCGGCGCACGGTCTTCCAGTTGCGGCGTTGCATGCTCTGGCCGAGCACCAGGCTGGCGATCTGCGGGTTGCGCTTTAGGTCGTCGTCGTCCAGTTCCGGCGCCTGTTCGGGCACGGTGGCCGCATCGGCAGCGGCCGGCGGGCCGATCTGCGGGCGCTGGGTGTCGAGTTGGGGAAGGCTGAGCAGGCCGTCGTCGCGTGGGCGTTCTGGCGTTTGCGCGTTCGCCATCAGCGGCGGAAACAGCATCGCCAGAACGAATACGACGGACGCCAGCGCCCGGGGCGCAGGCAAGGGAAAAGTCATGGGCATGCGCCTACCGGGACAGGAGACGATGCCCTCCGTGGCGGCGGCTGGGAGAGCGAGGTTGATTGCAAGGAAACCAGGAAATCAAGCATTCACCGGATCAGCGCGCACCGGCGATGCCGAAGCTGCCGTACTGGTTGTTGATGGTCACGCGGCCGGCCACTTCCTCGGCGTTGGGGCCGAAGATGGCGAGGTCGTATTTCGGGCTGACGCCGAGCAGTTGCAGATTTCCCCAGACGTTGTTCGTCGTGAAGTTGGTCACGCTGCCGTTCTTCACGCCGACCGTGCCGTCCGACTGCAAGGCGATGGTTGCGGTAGCGAGGTTGCCTTCGATCGAAAGATTCTGGGTTTGTCCCAGAAGATCCCAATGCATCTTCAGCCCTTCAACCCGTCCCCAACCCTGCTTGGTTGCGAAGTTGATGTTGTAGGTGAAGGTGCCTTCACTGTCCACGTGATGCCAGAGGGTCGAGCCGGTGTAGGTGTAGGTGCCGCTGGTGGGCAGGGCTGACAGTGGCGTGACGTTGCCAACGATGTTCTTGACAAAGTAATTGCCACCGGTCGAGCCATCAGCCGAGTCCAGATAACCGATCACCGCAGAATTCGGCTGGCGATAGACAGCGTAGTAGGTGTCATTTTGGTCGCCATCGTGGTAGTGGTACGGCACGCCCGTACTGGGAGCCAGCGTCACGAGGTTGACTTCCTTGCCCGGCCCCAAGTCCACCGGCGGCGGATTGCTGTTGGTATGCGACTCGGTGGTGAGCAGATCATTCGAGTACCAGCTGTCGTCGAACTTGAACTTGAACTGCGTCGCCGTGATCGGGCTGTCTGGATTCTGGAACCGAAACTCGTTGACGGTGGCGGCGGAAGCGCTGCCGGCTATGGCCATGGCCATAGCCAGCACGGTCAGGTTGTGGATCTTGTTCATCTCTATCATCCAGTTATTGAGGTTGGTTTTGTCCCGGTCATCGGGACGGGGTTGATGGATCAATGAAATGGCCGGTCGATAGGCATTCTCCTGTTGGCGATGAGTGAGGCGAAACGCTTCAGAATTTGTAGGAGGCGGAAACCATCACGTTTCTCGGCGCACCGTAGTAGCCGCTATAGCGGTCTTGCGAAGTCACGTAGGTTTTGTCGAAGACGTTGCCGATATAGGCGCCGATGCCGAGGCTCTTAGACACCTGATAGCGCGCGGTCAGGTCGACCACGGCGAAGGACGGTTGCTCGAATACGGCGTTGTAACGGACACCGTCATCAGAGCAATGGATCGTCGTTCCGATCGAACTCCAGCAGGTTTGCCCGGTACGGCTCTTCCAGTTTATGCCACCGCCGATCATGAACTTGTCGGTCGCTTGCCATGTGCCGAAGAACTTGACGCTGTGCTTGGGGCATTGCATCCGGCGAACAGTGGAAACTGTGGCACCTTGGTAGATGCTTCCACCGGTCGAATTGTTCAGACAAACGTTGGTGCCGTAGTTGCCTTTCGTGCCCCCACCCCAATCCAGATCCAGGCGACTGTAGCCGAGCATCAGGTTCACGCGCTCGGACACCTGCCCGGCGATGTTGAACTCGTAGCCCTTGGAGATGAGTCCATCGACATCGGCCTTCTGCGGATAGACATAGGCGGAAGCAAGGGGATCGAAGAACCTGATCCGGTTGCCGTTTTCGTCCAACGCATCCGGATCATCCACGGGCAGGTTCTTCTGCTCCATTCGGAAAGCAGTGAGCTGCACGTTGAGCTTGTCGTCGAAGAGCGCGGCCTTGGTGCCGACTTCCAGACTGTTGCCGGTGATCGGCGGCAAGCTGTTGCCATGGCGGTCGCGCGGCCATCTGCCATTTTCTTCACCGATCAGGCCGCCGCCATCACTGAAGTTGGCCTTGCTGATGCCGGTATAGCTGGCATAGGCGGTGATGTCGGGGGTGACATCGAAGACCACGCCGGCATAGGGCGTGATCTTGCCCTTGGCCTGGATGTTGTAGTCCAGCAGACTAAACTGGGGGCTGCTCTCGTGGGTGACGATCCAGTGCCCGGCCAGGGCCGATGCCTCATAATCAATGGCCGTCACCTTTGTCGGCCAGCGCCGCCAATGATCCTGGCGAGCGCCAAGGATGACTTGCAGGCGATCGGCAGGGCGCAGGCGCAGCGCGACATAGGGGGCGTATTGTTCTTCGTTGATCCGGTAGGGCCACGGCAGGACGTCGCCAAGACGGACACCGCCCCACACCATGTCCTGCAAAAAGAGCGGGTTGTAGGTATTGAAGTTCGGAACACCACCCGGATAAATGTCCCACTGGCCCGGCTCGATCAACCACTCGGTTCCATACGAGGGATACGGCACGTCGCCGTTGCCACTCAAACTGCTGATCCTGACCCAGCCGAGTCCTTCGTAGAAATCGGGGTAAGGAATCGAACTGGTCGTGTAGGTGTAGGTGTCCACGTACCCTCGGTAGCCATTGAATCCCACCACCATGTCATGCTCGTGGCCGAGAAACTCGAACTTTCCGCTGACTGAGAGATCGGCATTGTGGATTTGCCCGTTGTTGCGCAACCGTCCCCAACTGTAGCTGGCTTTATCGTTTGCCTTGTCGTAGACGTACTGACCCACGACACCCACCAATCGCTCCTGCTCGACGTCACTGAACATATAGCTGGCGTTGAGCTTCCAGTCGTCAGCGAAGTGCCATTCCACTTTGGCGAACGGATTGAGCAGTTCGACTTCGGCAAAGCTCCACTGCGTGGCCGGGTTGTAGCTGCGCGGGAACCGGGACAACTGGTACGGGTTGATGCCGAAGGTGGCTGCATCGTCCACCCGGCTCTTGTTCCAGGTCAGTCCGGCGGTCAGGGTGAGGCTGTCGATGGGGTCGAATTCGACGATGCCGTAGGCGGTGCTGTTGCGGGTGTCGACGCGGTCTTGCCAGGTGCCACCGGTCTGGTGCGCGGCGACGAAGCGGCCGCGCAGCGTACCCGACGCGTTGAGCGGCCCGCCCACATCGACGGTGGCCCGGGCGCGGTCCCAACTGCCGTAGCTGAGTGCAGCTTCGCCCTTGAAGGTCGAAGTGGGGCGCTTGCGCACGAAATTGACGCTGGCGCTGGGGTCGCCCATGCCGCTGCCCAGGCCGGTGGAGCCCTGCACGAAGTCTACCTGCTCGAACACCGCGGTATCCAGCACGCTCCACAGCACGAAATTGCCGTTGCCCGCCGCCTGCGTGGTCACGCCGTCCAGCATGACGTTGGTGACGCGGAAGCCGCGCGACCAGTAGTCGATCTGGCCCATGCCCGGCACGCCCTGCTGCACGGTGCTGACCGCGGGCGCCTGGTTCATCACGTCGGCAATCTGCACCAGGTTCTGGTCGTCCATGCGCTGGCGGGTGATGACGTTGACCGTCTGCGGCGTGTCCTTGATGTCCAGGTCCAGCTTGGTCGCGCTGCTGGTGCTTTTCACCGTGTAGTTGGGACGCTCGGCACGGACCTCGATGGTGTCGAAGGTGGTCGCGTCAGTGCTGTGCGCTGCGCGCTGCGGCGCTTGTGCGACTGGCGCTCCCTGCTCCAGCGAGACGATGCCTTCGCCCGCCGGGCGTGGCACCAGCCCGGTTCCGGCCAGCAGGCGGCGCAGCGCCTCGTCAGCCGCGTACTCACCCTGGACCTCGCTCGAGCGCACCGCGTCGCCGTCGGCGCCGTCGAGCAGTACTTGCAGGCCGGAGACGCGGCTGTAGCGCAGAACGGCCGATTTCAGCGGCTGCGCGGGGATGTCATAGCGCTGCAAGCCGGATTGCACCGAGGCCCCTTGGGCATGCGCAGGCGGAGAGGTAAGGGACAGCAGGGCGGTGGCGATACCGGCGGCCAGTACGGCGGGCGCGAGCGCGCACCGCCCGCGGAGTGGAACGGATGACATGAATACGGACCTCTCAAGCAAGGCATGTGGAAACAACCGGCGGCACCAACCGACGGATGAGGTGTTTGGCTTGAGAAGCGCGGGCTGTCTCTGGCTGCTACTGATAAAGACACCGCAGCGCAGAGGCTTCCTAACCCTCTTGGCGAATTCTCGTGTCGGCCGGCACGCTGGCGCCCTTCACGGCGACACGGAAGGCGGCGTCACCGTGCCGCAGGGCTCACCAGCAGCGCGCCGCCGGGCAGTCGACGGATACGCAGGCCGTTGCGGGTGGCCAGTGCCTGTAGCGCGGCATCCGGCGAGTCGGTATGGAAGACGGCGGTGACCGGCACTAGCCGGTCCAGATCGCCGATGGCCCAGACCGGCGCGCTGCGGTAGCGGGCGATCCGCTCGATGGCCGTTGCCACCGGCACCGAGTCGAGCAGGATCTCGCCCTGGCGCCATGCGCCCACGCCGGTAGGATCGACTGGGGTAGGGGCGGAGACGGGGCCGCCCTTGCGGTAGCTGACCCGCTGCCCTTCGGTCACGCGCACGGCATCCCGCCGGTCCGGATGGCTGGCGACCTCGACCAGCCCCTGGCCGACGGCGGCGTGCGCCCGATCGGCGTCCAGTCCTACTTCGAAGGCGGTGCCGATGTCGCGGACCGTTCCGCCCTGCGCCTCGACGATGAAGGGATGTGGCCGGTGCGCCACGTCGAACCAGGCTTGGCCCCGCAGCAGGCGGATGCGGCGGGCGTCGTCGCCGAAGTCCACGGCGATGGCCGAATCGGCATCCAGCACCACCCGGGTACCGTCCTGCAAGGTCAGCGATTGGGTATGGATGCCGGTGCGATGGTCGGCTTGCATGGCCAGCCAGGCTTCCGGCAGCTGCCACGCCGACACCGCCAGCACCAGCGCCGCCGCAGCCGCGATCGGCGCTGGCCGGAAATACCACGGCCGCGATGGCGAGGGCACGCGGCGTGGTGTGGACTGCGCCGCCAGCACTTCGTCGCGGATCCGATCCAGCGCCTGCCAGGCCGCGCGCTGGTGCTGGAACGCGGCGCGATGGCGCGCGTCCCGGCCCAGCCAGGCGTGGAAGCGATCCATCTGCGGCTGGGTGATGTCGCCGGAGGCCAGGCGCACGATCCATTGCTGGGCCTTGCGCGCATGGCGGCGCGAGAACGGGCGTTTTTCGGTCATCGGGTCCGGCCTGCCGTAAGGGTGGGTTGTCCTATGGATGAAGACACCGCCCGGGCGCAGGTTCCCAACCCCGCCGGCCTATTCACCGGAACCCAGCGCATCGACCCGGATCCTGGCCAGCGCGCGGCGGATGTGTTTCTCGACCGTGGTCTGGGACACCTCGAACCGTTGCGCGATCTGCTGCTGGGTGAAGCCTTCATAGCGATTGAGGATGAACATCTTCCGGGTGGGCTCGGGCAGCGCGCGGATCGCGCGGGCGACACGTTCCAATTCGACCTGGGCGACCACCACCTCGGCCACGTCGGGCATCTCGGTATCGGCCAGGATGCGCTGCGCCTCGTCGAGCAGCTTCTGGCCGCGCGACTGGCCACGGATCTGGTTGAGCGCGTGGTGGTAGGCCATGCGGTACAGGTAGGCGCGCTTGTCCTCGATGGGCGGGTGCCCGGGCACGTCCGCGGCCTTGAAATACATGGACTGGTAGGTGTCCTCGGTACTGGCCCGATCCAGATAGCGGCCCAGGAAGCGCAGCAGTGCCTCGCGCTCGCGGATGAGCAGCTCGATCAGGGCAGCGGCGTTGGGGGACACGGTGGGGGGAAGCCTTCTGCCGGGGCGATGAACTGGGCGGATAGGCGGCGTCCCGGTAGCGGGATGTTAACCGCTGGAGGGGAGGCGGTCACATTTTGGGGTACTTCGGAAGGATGTTCGATGCCCTGGGATTTCTGGACCCGGTGCCTTGAATCGAGCCTGTCCAGGACGTCGTTGGCCGCGTGGTTTCTAATGGCGCGTACGGCGATTGGATGGCGCAATCACCGCAGAATTTGCGGTGATTGCGGGGCATCGCTCAAGGCGCTGTCGGGGGAGATGCTTGTGACCCGCCGTGAGCGGGTCGCGCCGGCCGTCCCAGGTAGGCATCGGTAACCCTTGTACGCGAATGGCCGGCCAGGCGTGCCACGGCTTCCCGGGCAGGCCGGTCGAGTTCTCCGGACGTGGTTGCGCCGCCGCATACCGGTGGCTCCTGGCCCGCGAGCTGCCGGTAGTGGTCGATCAGCGCCTCGTGGCGCAATCCGTGCGCGGTGATACCCAGCGCCTTGGAGGTGATCCCGAACTGCTCCAGTACGTGGCTGAAGCGGTGCAGGTTGTACTTGAGATCGCGGGCCGGGTTGCCCATGTGCGCGTCCTGGTCGCCGGCGATCTGCTGGGCATGCGCCAGCGCCGCCATCCGCTCCGGCGTATCGAGCGGAATGAACCGCTCGCGTCCGCCCTTGGCCCCTGCCTTGATCCGCAGGTAGAGCTGGGCTTCCCGGTGCTCCAACGGCAGGCCGGTAGCCTCGAATTCGATCACTTCCCGGTGCGGCCGCAGCATCACCGCTTCCTTGCGACGCAGGCCGAATGCCCGGATCAGCCGCAGCGATGCGCCGACGTATCGATCGTGGTCGCAGATGCGCGCGATCACCGCATCGATGTCCACCGACTGCGCCGACCAGCTGCGGTCTCGTTGCGCCGCTTCGCTGCGCCGGTACTCCTCCAGTTGCATGCCGTAGTGGGCTGGATCGCGCACCATCCCCGGTTTGCCGATCCAGCCCGAGAAGCCGCGCAGGAAGCTGAAATAGGTCTGGATGGTGGCCGGGGCCAGGTGCTCGGCCTGCCATACCCTCACCATCGCCTGGATATGCTTCTGCCCGAGATTGCGCGGGTCCGGCAGGGTCTTGAAGCCGGCCTTCTCATGTAGCTCGCGGAAGAACCGGCGCAGGAACTGCGCCCGGTCGTGGCGGGTCTTGTGCGAAACGGTCTTCTCCAGGGCCGTGTGCTGGCTGTTGTAGAGGCGCAGCAGCACTTCGAGCACCCGCAACGGGGGCGCCCGCCCGATCGGGTGTCGCGCAAGCGCTTCGACAGGAGACAAAGCCGCCTGCCCAGGGCTGCGACGGGGCTGGTGCGCCGCGCGGGACGGCGGCGGGTGATGAAGCTGGCCTTTCTTCCATAGGGTGTTCATTGCGGGGTCTCCGATTGCGACGTGCCACCCGTGCGGCGGCGTCGCGGTGGAAGGGGGGAGTGGTGGAGGCCTTTTTGTTGCCAATGCCGCGCGTAGCCACCACCGCACTGCATCGTGATTCCCAGGGTTCGCCGCCGGCTCATCCACGGATGGGCGTCGGTAGCTCGGTCGTCTTAAAAATGGAACGGGTGATCCGTCCGCCTGCGTGTTTCTGCGCGGTGCGGGGTTGCGACGACGACCGGCCTCCAGGGCCGGACGCCATCCACGTCGAGGTCAGGCCTCGCGTGCGTAGGGATCAGTTCTCGATTCGTAGCCGTCATCCACCGCAGGGAATCTGCCCCTGACCGAAAGTCCAGGGCGGTGCCGGTGTCCGAGCCAACTTCGCGCGGGTGCCCGATTGGGCCAGCCCTCGCGCGCTGCGTTCGACGCATGCCCGGTGATGACGGGGACTGCAGGACCGGCATCGCGTGCGGGTCCGACGATCTGCTTCGGCCACGATCCGCTTCAGGAGCGGCCCGCCATTTGGGCGGGTAATCGTGGCGAAGGCGACTACGAGGGGATTGCCTTGGACGCGGCCTCGATGGGCGGCGCCGTACCGACTCAGGGTAGGGACGTGCAAGGGCGGGTCACGACCGCAACGCCTTTTCGCTCCACGATGGAGCAAGGCAAGGAGCCTTCGGGTTCGTCCACAGTTGACGGCGCAAAAGGGCCGGGGCCAAGGGCAAAAGCAGCCCTTTTGCGCGGTGTTTTTCAATTGGTCTAGGCGGTTTTATTTGCCTGGGAGAGCCGGGAAGTCGCTGGCACAGGGTGTTGACGGGGGCTGATGGCGCCTCTGGTTCGAAAGGCTGACTTCCAGCCGGCATCACGGCATCGCCGGGAAGACCGGAACGGGCTGATTCGCAGCCTTGATGGCATTCGTTCCAATGACAGCCTGGGTACACGCAGGAAGGCGCGTGGGCGAAGCTGCTACTGAGATTGTCAGTCCAGTAGCAGCTGAGTGTCACTGTGGCGATAGCCGCCTCCTGCGATCGAGATCATGGAGACCATCATGCAACCCGAGCATCCCCGTTCCAGGGACCGTTCCGGCTCCCCTGCAGCCGAAGAAAGTGCGAATGTCCCTGCCGGAGCGGCGCCCAATCGGCATCGTTCGCTTCTCCCAATGCGTCTGGCGGCACTCACGTGCATGCGCCGCGCCGGCAGAGACCTGCGATGAATGACAAGGCACCCGGTACTCGGCCTCGCCGTCAGCAGAAGACGGACGAGGAAGGCATCCTGTTGGCGGCCGCCGAGATCCTGGAACGCCGTCTCCAACGGCAGGGCCGGATCACCGACCCCATCTAGGCAGCCGACGTCCTCAAGGCGCGCGTGGCCCACCTGGACCGCGAGGTGTTCGGCGTCGTCTTCCTCGATACCCGCCACGGCATCCTGGCCATCGAGCACCTGTTCGAGGGCACCATCGACACCTGCGAGGTCCATCCCCGCGAAGTGGTTCGCCGGTCCATGGGACACAATGCCGCCGCCCTCATCCTGTTCCACAACCATCCTTCGGGCGAGCCGGAGCCCAGCGTCGCCGATCGCGCTTTGACGAGGCAGCTCAAGCAGGCCTTGGCACTCTTGGATGTCCGGGTGCTTGATCACTTGATCATCGGCGGCCGGCGGCACGTGAGCATGGCGGCGCGTGGGTGGGTGTGAGCTAAGCCTTGGTCGGCTATCGACCCAAAGCGGACACCGGTCAATTGTCCTCAGTCCGGAGCGGGATATCGCCAAGCAGGTTCGGTGCCCAACTCCTCGCCTTTCATGAAGAGCCTAGGGTCGCCCAGTAAAGGCTCAGGCATTCTAGAAGCATAGTCGGCGGTCTCATCGATGGCCCACGCCTTGGTTTCTGTGGTGTGCGTCAGTAGATAGTGCGTGGTGATGGCTCCAATGTTGGAGTCAAAACGGAAACTAGTGATTTGTTCTTGGATCCGCTTCCTGCGCAAGTCGGCGGCGTTCGCGTCTCTTTCCGCATCAGCCACGATGTGTGCTGCACCGAGTGCACTGCCCTGAAGTTGCTGGTCGATCTCCGCAAGCTTGGATCGAACGTGGCGGGCTCGGGCGGCGACTGATTCGGGGCTTTCCGTGTCCCAAC
Organism: Pseudoxanthomonas sp.; assembly: GCA_047601245.1. GTDB lineage: Bacteria > Pseudomonadota > Gammaproteobacteria > Xanthomonadales > Xanthomonadaceae > Pseudoxanthomonas_A. The sequence continues at coordinate 560,586 of JASGJU010000001.1, read as the reverse complement.
TGCAGAGCGCTACTGCTTCGAAAGTGTCCAAGTAGCGTGGGTCCAAATCATGGGGAGTTCCTCGAACGCCCATCAGAACTCGTTGCGATGAAACGACTGTATGAGTGAACAGACGGAAGAGCTTGGGACCGACCAGTAGCGAAGAATCGGCCGTGTCCTCACGTAGCGCCTGATGATCGCCCAACACGATTCTTCCGCGTGCAAATGAATCTTTCCACGCATAGTCAATGGGATTATCGTCAAGAGCACGCTCTGCGTGCTCCATGAGGTAGCTGTCACTAACAGAATCCAGTGGCACGAGGAACGTGACATCCAAGTGCACGAAGGAATTTGTGGCTGCAACTAGGTTGCATGCCGGTGCAAACATGCCCCGAACTTTCATCGTTTCTGAGAGCTCGAATTGTCCGGGGCGTAGACGTTTGCATTCGACTTTAACACTGCCGTGATCGGACAGCAGTTCAATATCTGGGGTCCTTCGGTCCGACTCAGGGATGAACCTCAGGTGGTAGCCTTCCAGCAGATAACGCGCGGCCGTAGTTAGTTCCAGCAGGCTACCTTCGGGATGGTCATTTCGAGGATTCAAGAACTCCCTTGCACGATCCTCGGCACCTTCGACCCTGTGCAAGTGGGGAAGCGCGCTCCCGATGAGTTTCAAGAACGGGATTGTCCGCGAAGCGAGGCGCGCATCGAAGAAGCGCCGGTCGCGGGTCAGTGCATGGGCTTGGAGGAGCATGCCTGCAGGTAAGTCCCACGGCGGTAGAAGATCCATGGGGTCGGGCCAAAGCATCGACCCTGCCGGCGGCAAACAAGCGTTGGAAAAATGACCCTTAGCCGCTTCAATCCTTCGGACGAGATCAGGGCCCGCCACGTGGTACATCCAAGCGAGCGTCCGCTCAACGTCGGGGTCGTGTTCGAGGCCTATCTGCATAGCGAGGAAGTTTGCCTGCTTCTAGGTCGGTAATCCAAATGGGCCGGTAGTGCTGTCGGCACCCCAACTCGTGGTGCAGTTGGGGTGAGGCAGTCCGGGCACGCGACCGATGGAGAACGTCTTGCCGCCTATCACCTGTCAGTTGGGCAGCTCGCACCGCCCAAGGTCAGGTCATAATGCCTGCCTGCTTGTAGCTCGCTTCTCAGACTCGCGATCAACGTTGATCCACTATTGGCCGATAGCGACCAGAAGTGGGCAACTGATTGTCTGGAGCACAAGTATTGACTGCGAGTCCAATCGTCCCGTAGGGCATAGATAGAACCCGCTGCCCAAGTAACACTCAACCACTAGCGTCGCGGCAGATGAGATTGGCGAGCCTTAGCCTTTTGCCAAATTTGGCAGAAGGCGGCATAGTCATGCGTACGTTCGCAATCAGGCATTCAACGGACATCGCCATGGCCAAGAAGGGCAAAGCAGCCAACGAAGCTCTCTTTGAGGAAGACTACGTGCTGCGTTCTCTGGGTCGCATTGGCTACGATCCAGACATTGCGCTTACTGAGCTCGTGGCCAACACCTGGGATGCAGGTGCTGCCAAGGTCGCTGTGATCATCCCGGCGGAAACTGGCGGGTTGCTGTCGGTCGAGGATGACGGCCATGGGATGACCGAGGATCAGTTTCGTAAGCGCTGGATGACCTTGGGATACAACCGGCAAAAGACCCAAGGTGAGAACGTTCAGTTTCCGACTGATCGCGCTGATTGGGTGCGAAAGGCCTTCGGACGCAATGGCATTGGTCGCCATGGCCTGTTGTGCTTCTCCGATCACTACACCGTCGAAACCTGGACGAATGGCGTCCTCTCGACGTTCGTGATCGGGACCAGAAATCAGCCGTCGCCGTTCTACATTCATAGCCATCAAACAGGCACGCGGTTGGGCCATGGCACCCGGTTGTTGGTGGAGGTAGAACGTCACCGCCCCGATCCAGATCGAATCAGGACGGTCCTGTCAGGTCGCTTCCTCCACGACCCGCAGTTCATCGTTTCGGTGAATGGCCAGTCCGTTCCTCTGTCCGAGCATGAAGGCCTTCTGGAAGAGCGCAAGATTCAGGTCGAGCCGGGATTCAATGTCACAGCCTATGTGGTGGACACGACGCGCACGGCCAAATCCACGCGCTATCAAGGCGTTGCGTTCTGGGTGAGTAGTCGCTTGGTGGGTCTGCCGAGTTGGACGGTTGGGCCAATGGCCATTCTGGATGGACGGGTGCGCTTCGCAAAACGCTATGCCATTGTGATTGAGTGCGGAACAGAGTGGCTATCCGAAGTCGAATCGGACTGGTCGAAGTTCAAGACCACGGAGCGCACGGAGCGCCTCTTTGAGGCGGTCAATGAATATGCCCAGGAAATGGTTGAGAAGCTGTCTGCCAACCTGATTGAGGAGAACTCCGAAGACGCGCTCTACAAGAACCGAGAAGATCTGCGGACGCTGCCACGGCGTTCCATGCTTGAGGTGGCCCAGTTCACCAAGACCGTGGTGCACGACCAGCCAGGCATTCCGCCGGAGACCCTCAACAAGGTAGTTAAGGCGGTGATCAAGATTCAGAAGGCACGCAGCGGTGCAAGTTTCCTCGACAAGCTGATGCAGCTTGATGAGCATGATATTGACGGGCTGGATCGATTGCTTGGGCAATGGACGGTGGAGGACGCGCTCACTGTGCTAGATGAGATCGACAATCGTCTGTCGATCATCGCGGCTATGGAGAAGCTCAGTGGCGATCAGGAAGCGGACGAGTTGCATACGCTCCATCCGCTGGTGACGCAGGCGCGTTGGCTGTTCGGACCCGAGTTTGATAGTTCGGAATATGCGTCCAATAACACGCTTCGCACGGTCGCTACCGGTCTGTTCAAGGCCAGGAAGGGGGATCAAGCCTTCGCCAATGCTGCGAAGCGCCCTGACATCGTCGTCCTCTCAGATGCCACCATCTCGATTGTCGGGACAGAGAGCTTCGACAGCGCACGGGATCACCTAGTAATGATGCGCGATGTGCTGCTCATTGAGTTGAAGAAGGGGCGCTCTGAAATCGGCCGCGCTGAAATGAATCAGGCAGCAGAGTATGTCGATGAGCTTGTCTCCAGTGGCGGCATTGAGGGGGCTCCGTTCTTCCATGCCTTCGTGGTCGGTCATTCGGTGGCACCCAATATCTCGACCGTGAATAGCCGGGAGTTCAATAGCGCGCTGCGCGGCCGCGTGACGGCTACCACCTATAACCAGCTTGCCTTGACTGCGAATCGTCGCCTCCATGGGCTCAAGGCAAGAATCCCCTCCCGATATGAAGAGGTTTCTGGTTACGAGCTTGTCCAGAAGGTAATGGGTACGCCCAGCCAGGCATCGTTAGTGCGGCCGGCTGAGTAGCCGAATAGGTCAGTCGATGTATCGTACGGCCAACGACCGCTTCTGGCCGATAGCAGTCACCCATGGCTGACTCGCTCCTAGATATGTGCTAGGTACGTAACCGCATCGAGACGACAATGTGATGCGATAGCGCCGGGCAGTTCGAAAAGACGGGGCCGTGCGCGGAAGTCGAAGAGACGATAGAGGTGGTACTGGCTGGCATCAGCTTCCGAGCGCGCCAGTTCATTGCGGCTGACGTGGAATGGAGTCAGGATGCCGAACGCGGTGGTCTTGACCTCGATGAGTCGCTCACGGCCATCGGTCTCGTAGGAGAGCACGTCGTAGCCCAGGCCGTCGCCCTGAGAAGCGGCCACGTGTTCAACTCGATTGGCTAGCCGTTTCTGGCCGGCTGTATGAAGGCGCCGGGTTTCCAGTTCCATCACGAACAACTCGCCAGCGCGACCGAGCGAACGGTTCCGCGCTTCTTGCGCGAGGTAGTCGCGTTGGGCCGGTGAAAACAGAGGCAGGTAGCTGGGTGGTGTCTCTCGTACCCGCGCCGTTGCCGGTGCCGGAACCCACACGGCATCCGTATCGTCTGGGGCGATCATGACGGCCGGCCGCAGCACGGCGGATTGGGCGGCGGCCTGCAGGGCATCGTTCGACTGCGCCTGACCTCCCACCACGTCGAACAGCAGGGCCTGGTAGTTGCCACGCGGCTTGTAGCCATCGATGTACGGGTAGCCGAGCGCGAGCAGGACGGCGCTGATGTTGCAGTGCTTGAACTCGATGGCGGGTCGGTTACGCCCGTCAAGCCGCTCGGCCAGCGCGCGCGCGTGGGCGGTCTTGCTGTAGCGCTGGCCGTTCAGCTCGAGCGTCAGCATGTGCAAGTAGTCGGCGACGCAGGCCTCCACTTCTTCATGCGACCAGTCTGTGCCCCGTGCCATATCGTTCCTCTTGCCTGTCACCAGGTTAACGGGCACGAGGTGTGTGAGCCAGTCCTGGCAGCGATATGGGCATTGGCACGTGGTGCGGGGTGGTGGGAGACTGAAGAAAGCCTCGGGCGGCCGAACGTGCTTGAGCGGTTAGCTGCCCATGGTGCTTCGTGCGCGACGCGCGGGCTGATGCGGCAGAAGATGCGGTCTTAAAAAAGCGAGTAAGACTGTGAGTAAGGTCATCTCCGGACTTCACTAAAGTCTTTCTAATTCAATAATTTACTTGGCTAGTGCGATTGCTGGTGGGCCATCCAATCTGCTGCAAACGGCAGCGCAGCCCGAATTCGCCAACTTCCCGGGGAATTGTTTGCGGTATCGGATCGCTTGGCAGTTATCGTCCCCGGTATGGCTCGCACCCAATTCCGTCGTTGTTTCTATCAAGGTGTGGCCCGTAGCCGGGCTCCCCACGGCGAACGGGCGCTGCTTCTGCAGCACGCGCTTCGGTGCAGTTGCGGAATGCGCGGTTGATCGGTGCAACCCCCCGAGTGGGTGCTGCCTGAGAATGGCGCGAGCTGCGCCGGTGCGATCGAAGATCAGGTTGATGCCTTGGGTGCAGTGGGTGTTCGATGGCAGTGGTAGTCGCCCGTCTTCCGGTTCGTGTGGCAACCGTTCTTGGCCAGGCGACCGCCATGGGCGTGGCTGGTGAAAAATCATGAGGACAGTATGCGGATTCGCTTGATGACTGGACGGCCCTCAACCGGGTCCCGCCGAACGGCGTGATGGGGGGTTTACACGCATAAGTTGTCGATCACGTTTTTTCGGAGAGCGGCGTCTCAGGTGTTTGTGCAAATCAATTAATTGATTTGATTTTTTAAATACTAATTGCCTTTATTTCACTTGTGGGATCAGAGTTTGTATCGAACAATTGGCCATTAATTAAGTGGAGAAAGTGGTCACTGGCCCGTCCACTTGGACCGTACCTGCAACTGGCGAGCCCCGCTTTCCGGAAGAAACCATGGCAATCTTTCCGTTGAAAATCTGTGTGGCCGGCTTGGTGGCAGTCTCCATCGCCGTCACGGCTCAGGCAGACAATCTGCGGGTCGTGCCGAGTGCTCCCCTCCAGATCCTAGACCCCCTTTCCACCACCGCACATATCACCCGTGACCATGGCTTCATGGTCTATGACACCCTGTTTGGCACGGATGCAGCGGGCGATATCCGGCCGCAGATGGTGGAGAAATATTCGGTCGACGCGACGAAGACGATCTGGACGTTCACGCTGCGCGACGGCCTGAAGTTCCATGACGGCAGTCCCGTGACTTCCTCCGACGTCATCGCTTCGCTCCGGCGCTGGCAATCCAAGGACATCCTGGGTGGAAAGATGAAGGCGCGCACGGCAGGCATGGTCGCCGTCAACGACCAGACCTTCCAGATCAAGCTGTCCTCGCCGTTCGGCCTAATGCTGGAGGCGCTTGGCAAGCCATCGTCGATCGTGCCTTTCATCATGCAGAAGTCGGTCGTGGATGCCGCAGGCGCAGGGCCGGTGACCACGATCGTCGGCTCGGGTCCGTTCGAATTCGTCCAGGCCCAGTTCAAGCCTGGCGAACGGGCCGTTTACGTCAAGAACGCCAGCTACAAACCCCGCAACGAACCGGCTTCAGGAACCGCTGGCGGCAAGGTCGTCAAAGTCGACAGCGTCGAATGGGTGTTCCTGCGCGATCCGCAAACCGCGGTGAACGCGCTGCGGAAGAAGGAGGTCGACTACCTCGACACGGCGCCATTCGAACAGGTGGCCGACTTGCGCAAGGATTCAAGGCTGGACGTCATAAAACGCCCGCTGAGTCTTTCGTACGTCATGCGCTTCAACGTGATGGCCCCGCCCTTCGATGATCCGAGGATCCGGCGCGCGGCAATGCTGGCGATGAGCCAGGACGCCATCCTCAAGGTACAAGTGAACGTGCCTGGCGCTTACGAGAACTGCACATCGGTATACCCATGCGGGACAACGTACTCGTCCGCCCCGTTCCGTTACACGGGCAAGTCGAATTTCACCGCGGCCAGGAAGCTGCTGCAGGAAGCCGGATACGACGGCACGCCCGTCGTCATACTCGATACACCTGAAGTCAGGGTGCAGAACAAGACCGCGCCCATGATATCGGCACTGCTGCGGCTGGCCGGCTTCAAGACGAAGCTCATGCCGCTGGATTGGGCAAGCTGGCTGCAGAAGCGCACCAGCATGCTGCCACCGGACAAAGGGGGATGGAGCATATTCGTCGCAGGCTGGTCTCCGCTGGACCTCACCGTCCCAATCTCCTCCGCACCTTTGACGGCAAGCGGCAAGGCGGGATGGCCGGGCTGGTTCGAGGATGCGGAAGTGGAATCCCTGATGACCCAGTTCACCGACGCACCGGGACTGGCCGAGCAGAAAGCCATTGCCGCCAGGATCCAGGACCGGATCCTGGCGGAGGCCGCGATCGTTCCGCTGGGACAAGCGAGCAGCTACTCGGTGGCGCGCCGGGACTCGCTGGAAGGATTGTTGCCTCGCGTCGCGGCAACGGTGTACTGGAACGTATCCCTGACCGGCAAATGATTCCATCGCCCGCGGCGGCCAGAGCAGCATGAACAATTATTTGATCCGTCGGCTCATGTCCACCATCCCGGTGGTCATTGCAGTCGCAGTCCTCATCTTCATCGTGCTTCGGCTTGCTCCCGGCGACCCGGCCCTGGCCATCGCCGGCGATGGCGCCACACCGGAAGAACTGCAACGCATGCGCGTCGAGTTGGGCCTGGACAAGACCCTCTTCGAGCAGTTCCTGATCTGGGGCCGATCGATGTTCCGGTTCGACCTTGGCGTCTCGTTGTACTACCACATCCCGGTCACGACGCTCATCGGCCAGCGCATCCTGCCGACCTTGAACCTGGCGCTGCTGACCCTATCGATCGCGGTGCCTGCCGCGATCTGCCTGGGCGCGCTTGCCGCGTCGAGGCAAGGCAGCGTGGCCGACAGGGTCGTGAACGCATTCGCCGTTCTTGCCTTCTCGATTCCCGTGTTCGTGCTTGGCTATGCGCTGATCTGGCTGTTCGCACTCCACTTCGAGCTGCTCCCCGTCCAGGGGCTTGGACTCGACAGCGCGTCTGCGGGAACGAAGTTCCTTCATTACATCCTGCCCGCGGTCGGGCTGGCTTTTGGCCAGGTCGCGCTGCTGACGCGCATTACGCGGGCATCCGTCATCGACGCCTTGAACGAAGACTACATCAAGACCGCATATGCCAAGGGCGCCAGCCCGCGGCGCGTTCTCTGGCGGCATGCGGTCCGCAATGCGGCGGTACCCATCGTCACCATCATCGGCCTGTCATTCGCGGTCCTGATCGGCGGCGTGGTTGTCACCGAAACGGTCTACGCGATCCCCGGGCTCGGCAAGCTCACCGTGGACGCGGTATTGGCACGGGACTTCCCGGTGGTCCAGGGGCTGGTGATGTTCTTCTCGGTGCTGTACGTGGCGATCAACCTCGTGGTGGACATGCTCTACATGGCCTTGGACCCGCGTATTCGCTATTGAGGCCCGACGAGCCGTTTCCCACCGCCGCGGCCAGTGGCCGCACCCGAACCCGAAAACATTGTCGCCACCCTGATTGGGACGAATCCATGTCAACCCCGGAAGCCGCCAGTTCGAACCTGCCCAGCATGGCCGCCGAAGTGCCCTGGCGGGCGACGTTGCGCGCGCTGGCGAAACATGCGGGCATCCGGACAGGCGCGGCATTGCTGGGCGTCGTCGCACTGATGGCCGTCTTCGCTCCGTACTTGAACACCATCGATCCCGCGGCGATCGATCCCGACCATGTCAGCGTCCCGATCGGCGAGCGCGCCGTGTTCACGGACCTTTCCGGGCACAGCATCGATCGGTTGTTCGTGTTCGGCACCGACGGCATGGGTCGCGACGTATACAGCCGCGTCGTCTACGGCGCTCGCGTTTCGCTCGTCGTCGGCACCTGCGTTGCCATCGCCAGCGTCGTGGCGGGCTGCCTGATCGGGCTGTTCGCCGGTTACGTGAAGGCGCTGGACGGGCCGCTTATGCGCATCATGGATGGGCTCATGGCGGTGCCGTCCATCCTGCTCGCCATCGCGCTGGTATCGCTGTGGGGCGTATCGCTCGCCACCCTGGTCATCGCCATCGCATTGCCGGATCTGCCGCGGGTTGCGCGGGTGGTGCGGGCAACCGTCCTGTCCGTCAAGACGATCGCGTTCGTCGAAGTGGCGCGGATGATGTGCACTCCTGCATGGAAAATCATGTTCAGGCACATCCTGCCTGCCGCAATGGCGCCGTTGGCGATCCAAGGGACGTTCATCTTCGGCTCGGCGATTCTTGTCGAGGCCGTGCTCTCGTTCCTCGGCGTGGGCTTCTCCAGCGACGTGCCCACCTGGGGCAACGTCATGGCGGACGGCCGCGTCAATTTCAACATCGCACCCCACCTGGTGCTCATTCCGGGGTTCTTCCTGGCGTTGACCATCGTCGCGGTGAACATGCTCGGCGACGGTTTCCGCGACGTCCTCGATCCCAAGTACGCGCCGTCGAAGAAGTCGCGATGAAGCGCCCCGTCCTCGAAATCGAAAACCTGTCCGTCGAGCTTCCCGACGGAGGAGACAGGTCCCATGCCGTGAACGGGATGACGCTCGCCATCGGCAAGGGCGAGATCGTCTGCCTGCTTGGCGAGTCCGGGTCCGGGAAGTCGGTCATTGCGCACGCGATCATGGGGCTTCTGCCGAAAACGCTGTCGATATCTTCCGGGACCATCAAGGTGCTTGGCGAGGATGTCGCAACGATGCCCGCCAGAGAATTGCGCAAACTCCGCGGGAACCGCATGTCGATGGTGTTCCAGGAGCCGATGACGGCCCTGAATCCGGTCGTCCGCTGCGGCGAGCAGATAGAAGAGCTGTTGTTGATCCATGGCGAGAAGAACGTCCGGGCACGCAAGTCCAAGGCGATGGAAATGCTCCGGCAGGTTCACTTCTCCGAACCGGAACGGGTGTACCGGTCTTATCCGCATCAACTCTCGGGCGGCCAGCGACAAAGAGTGATGATCGCACTGGCGCTGTGCCTGGAGCCGGATCTGCTCATTTGCGACGAGCCGACGACGGCGCTGGACGTCACCACCCAGGCGGAGATCCTCACGCTCGTTCTCGAACTCAGGAGGCTGCACGGGACCGCCATCCTGTTCATAACGCACGACATCGGCGTCGCCAGGCAGATAGCGGACAAGGTCGTGGTCATGCGCTTGGGTGATGCGATCGAGGAAGGCCCTCGCGACGTCGTGCTGAACCACCCCGGGACGGACTACACGCGCATGCTGATCGATGCCGTTCCGCCGCTCGAGCCGGCGCGGGCTCAGGGTAGCCAAGGCCAAGCGCCCGTATTGGAGGTTTCCCGTCTGTTCAACGCTTACCGCCACAAGAGCGGCTTCTTCGGAAAGACGAAAGAGACCATCGTTGCCGACAACGTCAACCTGGCGATCCGGCCCGGCGAAACCGTCGGTGTTGTGGGCGAATCCGGCTCCGGAAAGTCGTCCCTTGCCCGATGCATCGCCGGCCTCAATTCGTTCGACAGCGGCGAGATTCTGATTGGCGGAAAATCCATCGCACAGTCGCGCCGACGCAGCGAGGAACTCGCTTTCCGCCAGCAGGTGCAGATGGTTTTCCAGGATCCGTATCGCTCGCTGAACCCGAGGCGCAGCATCCTGGATTCGATGATCGAGGGGCCGATGAACCTGGGGTGGACGCGCGAAGCCGCCGTCGAGAAGGCCTGCATGCTGATGGATCGTGTGCGGCTTTCCCGATCCGTTCTCGGCCGTTATCCGCACGAGTTCTCCGGCGGCCAGAGGCAGAGGATCTGTATCGCCCGCGCGCTTGCCTGCGAGCCCAGGCTGCTGATTGCCGACGAGGCGGTGTCGGCGCTGGACGTGTCAGTGCAGAAACAGATCATGGACCTGCTCGAGGAGATCCAGGACCAGTTCAAGTTGGCGATGCTGTTCATTACCCACGATCTGCGGGTAGCGGCCCGGCTTTGCGACCGGATCATGGTCATGCAGTCCGGCCAGGTCGTCGAAGAAGGGACTGCCAGGCAGGTGCTCATGGCGCCCACAGCCGAATACACGATGCAATTGATTGCGGCCATTCCCAGCGACTCCTCCGGGATTGGAAACAACAGACAGGATGGAAACCGAAGCCATGAAGCACACTCTTAGGCTGGGCGCCGGGGCTGGTTTTGCCCGCGACCGGATCGAGCCGGCGGTCGACCTGGCCAAGCGCGGGAATCTGGACTACCTCGTGCTCGAATGCCTGGCGGAGCGAACCATCGCGCATGCCCAGCAGGAAAAAAGGAAGGACCCGGACAAAGGCTTCGATCCGATGTTCGAGGCGCGGATGCGGGCGATCCTGCCGATACAGCAAAAGAACGGCTTCCGCATCGTCACCAACATGGGAGCGGCAAACCCGCTCGCTGCCGGCAAGGCAGCGCTCAGGATTGCCGACGAGCTTGGCGTGTCCGGTCTTGACGTCGCCGTCGTGGAAGGGGACGACGTACTGGAAGCGGTGCTCGATTCCGACCTGCGATTCATCGAGTCCGGCATGTCGGTCAGGGACGTCGCCACGGATATCGTTTCAGCCAACGCCTACCTGGGCGCCGAAGGCATACGCGATGCGCTCCGGGCCGGAGCGAACCTCGTCATCTGCGGTCGCGTGTCGGATCCCGCGTTGTTCCTCGGGCCGCTGGTGCACGAATTCGGATGGTCCATGACCGATTGGGACAAGCTCGGCGCCGGCACGCTGGTCGGCCACATGCTCGAATGCGCGGGGCAAGTCACCGGCGGCTATTACGCCGACCCCGGGGTCAAGGACGTCCCGGGCCTGGAGAACCTGGGTTTTCCCATCGGCGAGGTCGATTCGTCCGGGGTTCTGTGCATCTCCAAATTGAGCGATACCGGCGGGGTCATCTCGGCGGCGACCTGCAAGGAGCAGCTCATCTACGAGATCCATGATCCCCGGCAGTACCTGCAGCCCGACGTGGTCGCGGATTTCTCGAAAGTCCGGATCGAGGAAATCGGACCGGATCGGGTCCGGCTCACCGGCGCCACCGGCTGGGAGCGTCCTTCCACGCTGAAGGTTTCCGTGGCCTACAGCGAGGGATTCGTCGGCGAAGGGCAGATTTCGTATGCGGGGGCCGGCGCGGTGGCCAGGGCGCGGCTGGCGGGCGAGGTCATCAAGGCGCGATTGCAGCAGGGCTCGGTTGCGCAAAGCGAATTGAAGCTCGACCTGATCGGCGTGGATTCCCTCCACGAGGGAATCGGCCACCGGTCGACGCAACCGTACGAGGCGCGCCTTCGCGTGGCTGCACGAACGTCCTCGCGGGAAATGGCGGAGACGATCGGGCGCGAGGTCGAATCCCTGTACACCAACGGTCCGGCTGGCGGCGGTGGCGTGACCGTATCCACGCGCGAAGTGATTGCCGTGCAGTCCGTCCTGATTCCGAGGCAGCGCATCTCGATGACAGTGAAAACATTGAAACAATGAAGATCAAGCTCAGGGCGATCGCCCATTCCCGTAGCGGAGACAAGGGCAACCGGTCGAACATCTCCGTGATTCCATTCGACGTTGCGCATTACCCGCACCTGTGCCGTGTACTCACCGCCGAGGCGGTCAAGAAACACTTCGAGAGCATCGTTGCCGGAGAAGTCGTGCGCTACGAGATGCCCGAGATCTCCGCGCTCAACTTCGTGATGGACAATGCGCTCGGCGGCGGCATCACTCGATCGCTGTCGCTGGATGCACACGGCAAGTCATTCGGGTCGGCCATGCTCGAAATCGAGATCGAGGCGCCTGCCGGATGGCTTCCTCCCGTCGATGCGATCGACGATCGATGCAGGCCGGCAGAGCACCTTCCGAAGGCCGAGGATTTCCTGCTCTGGCCGCCCAACGTCCAGGCCTATGGCTACCGGATCGTGGACAAGCTGTTCAACTCACGGGTCATCGACAAGGCCAGCGTTCCCGCACCGCTGGTCTACGGCAATCGGCTGGAGATCGAATACGAGGCGGGCGGTTCCCGGTACGGCATTCCCGGGTTCATGGACCGGAACGCCATCAGCGGCCTACTCGTGATCAAGGACGGCGCCGTCGTCGTCGAGCGATACGGCCTCGGACTGCAGCCGCACGATCGCTGGAGCACGATGTCGACCGTGAAGTCCATCACCGCGACGCTGGTCGGCGTGGCCGTCAACGACGGCGCCATCGCATCCCTGGACGACAAGGTCACGAACTACGTGCCGGCCCTGGCCGGGTCGGCCTACCAGGACGTGTCCATCCGCAACCTTCTCACGATGTCTTCCGGCATCGAGTGGAACGAAGACTACGCCGACAAGCAGTCGCACGTGAACCGCTACAGCAAATCCCTGGCCGATGGCGTGCCGGGTGGTGTGCTCGCACTGTTGCGGGAGTTGCCGCGCATCCATGCGCCGGGCAAGCACTGGCATTACAACACCGGCGACACTTTCCTGCTCGGCGCGGCCTTGCGCTCGGCGGTGGGCATGCCGCTTGCGCAGTACATGTCGAGCCGGATCTGGGGTCCGTGCGGGATGGAGTTCGACGCCTTCTACACCCTGGAGTCTCCGGACGGGCTCGAGATCGGCGGAAGCCGTGCCGGCATCGCCCTGCGCGACTTCGGGCGCTTTGCCAGATTCGTTCTGGATGAAGGCCGGGTCGATGCGGCTTCGCTGTTGCCGCAGGGCTGGAACGACGAGGCAGCAGCCATGTCCTTCGTCTTCGACGACAAGCACAGATCCGAGTCTCCGGACATCGTCTCGGGTTCGCTGTCCGGCTACGGATACAGTTGGTGGATTGCCGAGGACGGCGCCATGGTCGCCGCGGGTTTCGCCGGGCAGCGCATCTACATCAATCGCAAGGAGCGGCTTGCCATCGTCACCCTGGGTGCGTTCCCGGAGCCCAGGTACCGCGGGCCGGGAGATCACGACCGGCGCGCCGAAGTGGTCCAGTTCACCGAATCCGTGAAGAAAGCCCTGAGTTGATTCCGCACGATGGTCCGGAACGCACCGCATCATCGGAAGACCGGGGGCAATCCGGTGTGACTGCCACCGCCCCATCCGGCCGGGTGTACCGTGGCGGCGGTTGTCCGGATGCGGGCTTGGCCGCGGCTACGCCCCGTCGTGCGGCGTTTCGAAACGGCGCACCCATTCAAGCAGCGATTCTTTTCCCGCCCCGTCCAGTCCCTGGACGATCTGCGCATAGTCGCCGGGGCGCTCGTCCTGCCCCAGCTTGAAGGTCGCATGCACGGAAAGGATCCGGGCACGCAGCGCGACCACGTTGGCGGCCAGACGCTGGTAACGCTCGCCCATTTCTTCGAGCCGCCAGGCTTTCGGCCGGCCGGCTTCCATCTGTTCGACCAGCATTGTGAGTTCGTTGCGGATCGACTCGGGGTCTTCACACAACTCCACGTGCAACCGGAAACCGGCAGCACAGTAATTCCAGGTCGGTGCCTGCGTTCGGTCATCCAGCCAGCTCGGCGAAACATAAGCCTGCGGCCCCATGAAAAGCGCCATGGCCTCCGCATCCGAGCGCAACCGGGCGACGTGGGGATTGCGCAGGGCCAGATGCCCGAGCAGATGGCTCAAGTGTCCATCCGCGTCGTAACCACAGCGCAACGGCAGCGGGGTGTGCGTGAGCGCGGCGCCCGTCCCGGACACCAGCCATGCCAGGGGGTAGCCTTCGATCAGCGCGACGAGGTCGTTCTGCTCGCGCGCGGCATACGAATCGTCATAGGCGTGGCCCATGCGGAACTCCCGGGAGATGGGACGGCGGACGCCGGTCTTCGTCTCGACCGCTCACAGGTGGGTATCGAGCCAGGCCAACACGCGTTCGAGCACGTCGCGCTCCTGCTCGCGGGCTTCGAACCAGTGCGGTCCGCGCGGATACCGGACCATTTCGACGGGCGTCTGGTTGAACTTCAACGCCCAGTAGAACTGCTCGCCCTGCGAAATAGGAACACGCTTGTCGTCCTCCCCGTGAAGCACCAGCACCGGCGCCTTGACGTTCCTCGCATAGCGGATCGGCGAATCGCGGTCGTAGGCCTCGCGGCGATCGAGCACGCTGCCGAAGTAGCCGGGCAGGTATTCGTAGGGAATGTCGGTGGTCATGGCCATCACGCCGAGATCGATGACCGCCGCACCGACGATCGCGGTACGGAAGCGATCGCTGTGGCCCACCGCCCAAGCCGACAGGTAACCGCCATAGCTCCAGCCTCCGATGGCGACGCGGGCGGGATCGGCGATGCCTTCGGCTTCGAGCAGGTCCAATCCATCGAGGACGTCCTGCAACGGACCCGGCCCCCAATCGTCGCGCACCAGTTCGGCGAACGCGTTGCCCTGGCCGGTGGAACCGCGCGGATTGGGAAGCAGGACCGCATAGCCGTGCATCGCCAGCGACTGCGCCCAGTCGTGCCAGGAAGCCAGCCAGCCTGACGACCACGCATCGGCAGGACCGCCGTGCGCCTGGATCAGCGTCGGCAGGCGCGTGCCAGGCCGCCACTGCCGCGGCAGCACGAGCACGCCATGGATCTCCCTGCCATCCAGCGAACTGCGCCAGACCAGATCGCGCACCTGCCCCAGCGGCCAATCCCGCACCTGGGGGTTGGTGTCCGTCAGCCATTGCACGTTGCCGCCGGACAGGATTGCGAGTTCGGGCGGCGAATCCGTACGGCCGTTGACGAAAGCGATGCGTCCGTCGCTTGCAAGACTGAATCCGCGGGACGGACCGTGCAGTTCGATGATTTCGTGGACCTTGCCATTCGCCGGATCGACCTCGAGCAGGCGCGGCCGTACGCCGAGCAGCCCTGTCCCCACCAGCGTGGCATCGTCCCGCCACTGCAGGCCTCGCAGCGAACCGGGCCATTCCTGTCCCAGCACGACCCGCGATTGGTTCCCGAGCGTGTAGACGACCTGCGTGCCCGTATGCCCGTATGGGCCCAACTGGCCGTACAGCAGTCGACTTCCATCGGGGGACCATTGCAGCGCCGTCGCGGATGCGCGCTCGGTGATCGTGCCAAGCAGGCGGCCATCGTCGGCGGAAACCAGCACCACGCGCGAGCGGTACCACTGATGGCCCAGGCCGACTTCGTCGGAAACGCGTAGCGCGAACGAACGACCGTCCGGCGCCCATTCGTGATCCTGTACCTGCAAGCCGGGTTTCGTCAGCGCACGCGCACTCCCGCCGGAAGCGGCCTGCACCCACAGGCGCGTGTATTGCGCGTCGTGTCCCACCTCGATCGCGTCGTCCTTGCGTGCGATACGCGCCTTCTGCTCCGGCGACTGCGGGTCGATGGCCAGATACGCTAGCTGCTTGCCGTCGGCGGACCATGAGAAGCTCGTGACTTCGCCCTGCGAGGCGGTCACTGGTTGCAGCGCACCGCCGTCGCGCGCGATCTTCCATACTTGCGTGCGGGCCAGTGACGACGGGTGGTCCTGCATCCCCGGAAATTCACGCGTGGACAGGAACGCCAGTTCGTCGCCGTCGGGCGACCAGCGCGGCATGCGGTCGCTCGCGCCATCCGGCGCCGGCAGTTCGACGGCCGCGCCCTTGCCTCCGGCATCCACGCGCCATATCCGCCGATGGTTTGGTACCCCGCCCGGTTGCGGCGTTTCCACGGTATACGCCACCCACTGGCCATCCGGGCTGATCCGGGGGTCGCCGACCTCTTTCAGGTCGACGACCTCCGCGGCAGTGGGCACGTGCTCCGCCGCCTGCAGCGGCAATGCGATGGCCGCCACGCCACACACCGCAAGCGCCGCACGAAACACGCCGGAACGAAGCGACCCGCCTCCCGGGTTCCCTGTCCTGCGGCTCCCGAAAATCAAGTTCATCCGATTCGTTCTCCGATCGTCGTCGCTGGCGCACACGCCCGCTGCGGACGCCGGCATGCGGCGTGCCCGGACAAAGCGTTGGAAGCCGCTAGTACTTCCAACTGACAGTGATCCCCAGCGTGCGCGGCCGCAACAGGTATTCCGAGCGGCCGATGACGGCCAGAGTGCTCGTACCATAACCGAACAGCGGGACATACTTGTTGGTCAGGTTCGTTCCCCAGATCGAGTAGCCGACGTTGCCGTGGCGCAGGTTCAGCCGGAGATCGAACTGGTTGAAGCCCGCAACGGTGGCGACCGGATCGCTGAGGATCTGCGGCGCATCGGAGAGATAGCGATGCTGGAATACCAAGCTGGGCTGCCATGCCGTGTCGAAGTGCCAGGTGAGCGTGTTCGACAACTGCACGTCCGAGGCGCCGGGCAACCGCTGTCCCTTGCGCAGAACCGGTGAAGCCGTGAGGACATCCTCATCGAGTTTCGCATCCAGCAGGGTCAGGTTCGTTCGCCAATTCACGTCTGGCGTGAAATCGAACGAAACGCTGCTTTCGAGGCCGTAGATACGGGCCTTGCCTGCATTCGTTCCGTACGTCGTGTTGTCGGGACGCAACAGGCGTACCTGGATATCTTCCCAGTCGATGTAGAAGAGCGCCGCATCCAGCAACAGGCGCCTGTCGAGGAAGTTCGTGCGAAGCCCGAGTTCATAGTTCCACAATTTGTCCGACTTCCAGCCCTCAGGCGTCACGAAGTCGCAGGCGCAGGGATAGATCGTATTCGGATTGCCGAGGCGGAATCCCTTCGAGGCAACGGTGTACCACGTGGTGTCGCTGGTGGGTCGGTACCGGAGCGACACCTTCGGCACGAATCCGTCCTCGTCGATCTTGTACGGATCGGGGTGCTGGCTTGGATAGTAGCTGTAGCCGTAGCGATCGATCTTGATCTCGTAATTGCTCTTGAACAGGCGTCCACCCACGGTCAGGTTCCAGGCGTCGGAGAAGTTCAGCCCGACCTCGCCGAAGAAGGCCGACTCCTTGCCGTCCGCTATGCCGTAGGCGCGGTTCACATTGTCGGTACCGTCGTAGTCCGCCGCGGGTCGGAGCGCGCTGAGGATCTCGTAGGCGCCTTCCGCATAGGTGACCGTGCGCGTGTTGCGATCGGCCGTGGTGTACATGCCGCCCACCAGCCATTCCCAGCGGCCGCCCGAGGGGGATGCAAGACGCACTTCCGCGGTGCGCATATCGATGTCAAAGTACTCTATCGAATCGATGGGTGTGCCTGCCGGCAGCAAGGTGCGCAATGCGCTGGTTCGGGAAATGTCGCTGTGCATTTCGTGGGTTTTCTTGTCGCTGGACAAGATCGCGGTCAGGTCGGCGCCGTCGAAGGCATGCTCCAGCCTCGCAGTGAACAAGCTGATGTCGTAGTCGGCCTTGGTCAGGAACAGCGTATTGCGCGCGTATTTCCCCTGCGCGCTATGGGCGTAATTCTGGTCGTCGCCCTTGTGGATCTGGTACATGCCCATCAGCGATAACGTGGTGGCATCCGAGGGTTTCCATACCAGCGAGGCACGCCCGCCATTCACGGTGACGTCCGTGCTGCCCTTGTCGCCGGTTCCCTTATTGTCGAGATAGCCGGCATCGGTGCGGGTAAGCCCAACCACGCGCAGCGCGACCGTATCGGAGAAAGGGAGGTTGATCATCGCCTTGGCGGTGTAACCAAGATCGCCGTCCGCGTTGTAGGTGCTGTTGACGCCTGCTTCGATCGTCGCGTCGAAACCGCTGGGATCGGCCCGGTTGGTGATGTAGTTGATCGCTCCGCCCAGCGACGAAGCGCCGAACAGCGTCCCTTGCGGACCGCGCAACACCTCCACGCGCTGCAGGTCGAAGGTGTCGATATCGGGAATCCCCACCGCATAGCTCGGCTCGGATAGCGGCACATCGTCGATGTAGTAGCCGGTGGTCCTTGCCCCTGGTCGATGCCGGCGGTCGTCCCGACGCCGCGAATCACGGCGGTGGACTGCCCCGGCATGCCGGCATTGAACACCACGCCCGGCTGGCGACCCAGATAGTCCGCATTGCTTTGCGCACCGGTGGCCTCCAGTTCTTCCTGGGTTACCGCCGAGATGCCACCGGCAATGTCTTTCAGTTGCCCGACACGCTTAGACGCCGTGACCACAACCTGATCCAGCGTCACCGCGTCCTTGGGTTTCCCATCCGAACGCGTTGCGTCGACAGGGGCGGTTTGGGCCGATACGGGCGGCATGACGCTCGCCCCCAACGCCAAACAGCACGACAGGAAAAGAGTGCTACGGGATGGAACGCTACAGTCAGGACGGCGGCGTTGCTGGGGCATGACGAACATTCCTCTGGCTGGCTACGAAGTAATCAGGAAGAGAACGACGCTTCGTACGAAAGGCTCAGCGGGTGCTTTATGACGTCTAGCCTTGGGTCCCTCTGCAAGCCGACCGCTTTCTCGTTTGAAGCCGTATCGAGAACGCCGATCTCATTTTCTGCAGCGCGATCACCGCCATTTGCGGATCACGCAGGAATACCCACCCGACTTTCGACCTTGATCGTTTCCCTCCCGATAGCCGATTGTTTGGTCGAAGTTATTATTTGACAAGTGAAATAAATCCAATGAATATTTAAAAAATCAAATCAATATTTGAGCCAACGTCGATGCCCGAACCAACATTGCGGCAAGTGCGCATGTTCTTGGCCGTAGCCAGGCACAACAGTTTTCGTGCGGCGGCTGATCGGATCTCTACTTCTCAATCCACAATATCAATACAAATCAAAAGTTTAGAAGATGCTATCGGCGTCCCGCTGTTCGACAGAACCACACGGGTCGTCAGACTTACTCCTGCCGGAGCGGAACTTCTGACGGAATTCGAGCGGTTGGCAGCCACCGCAGATGGGGTACGGGCCAAAAGTGCGCAACTGGCGGCAGGCCGGGCCGGGCAACTCAAAATCGGCACGCTTCCGTCAATTGCAGCCGAGCTGCTTCCCCGCGTGATCGCCATTTTTCGTCAGGACTTCCCTGATGTTCACCTTGAGATACTCGAAGCGGTGGACCAGGACTTGGTCGCTGCGATCAAGGCGGGAAAATGCGATGTATGCCTTACCAGCGCACGAATGCTCGAACGCGGTATGGACTTCGAGGAGTTGTTCTCCGACGAACTTGTCGCGGTGATGCTCAGAACTCATTCACTTGCAAGCCGGAGCGAGATTAAAATTAGCGAGCTCAAGGGCGAGCCGCTCATATTGACCAAATTGGGCACGAGTCTGCGATTGGCCATCAACCAGGCTTTCGCGGATGAAGGGGAAGAAGTCTTCCCGGCCTTTGAAGTGACCTATATCGCAACGGCTATCGCCTTCGCGATAGAAGGCCTGGGTATTGCACTCGTACCGACCTCATCATTGCGCCACATAGCGCATCCTGGAATCGTCGTGGCTCGAGTTGCCAATCAGTCAGGAGCACGCACGATGGGAATTCTCCAGATGGAAGGGACCATGACCTACCCACTGCAGCAGCAATTCATCAAGGTTGTGCGGGCCGTGTCGGAGAACTCCCGTACAGCGGCTCCTCAGTCGGTCCTTGGACGTCGTTCTTAGCGGAAAACCTGAAGGAGTTAGAACTCATTAGGTTCCATCTGCAGTGCCTTTGTGTACGTCGAGTTCCAAGGACCAGACCACCACGTCTCAGGAATTTGAGCCTTCCATGAATCCGGGGCGACTCGGCGCCTCCTCGGGCTGCGTTTCGTCTCGCCACCATTCGGTGGTAGGCGTCGGCGCGGTCAGATCCACGCGCTCGCCGATGTGCGGCGTCAGCACGTGGAGTCCGCGTTCCGCGGCGAGGGCGGATATGCGTTCGAACGGTTCCTCCCAGGCGTGCATCGCCAGGTCGAAGGTGCCGTTGTGGATCGGCAGCAGCCAGCGGCCGCGCAAGTCGATGTGGGCCTGCACGGTTTCTTCCGGATGCATGTGCACGTACCGCCAGCGTTCGTCGTAGGCGCCGTTCTCCAGCAGGGCCACGTCGAAGGGTCCGAAACGGCGGCCGATTTCCTTGAAGCCGTCGAAGTAGCCGCTGTCGCCGCTGAAGAACAGCCGCAAGCCCGGATCGTTCTCGGCGGCGGGCGGGTCGATCAGCGTCCATGACGACCACAGGGTCTTGTCGCCGTCGAACAGTCCGCGCCCGGAGAAGTGCTGCGACGGCGTGTTGACCAGGCGCAGGCCGTCGATCTCGGTCTCCTGCCACCAGTCGAACTGGCGGACCTTCTCCTTCGGCACGCCCCAGGCGATCAGGCGATCGCCCACGCCGAGCGGGGTCAGGAAGACTTCGGCCTTGTCGGCGAGTTTCGTCACCGCATCGCGGTCGAGGTGGTCGTAGTGGTCGTGCGACAGGATCACGCCCTTGAGCGGCGGCAGGTCTTCCAGCGCGATGGGCGGCGCATGGAAGCGCTTGGGGCCCATCCACTGGACCGGAAACGCCCGCTCGGAGAACACCGGATCGGTGATCCAGAATCCGCCGCGCAATTTCAGCAGCACCGTGGAGTGGCCCAGCCGGAACAGGCTGCGGTCCGGGCCGTCGAGCAGTTCCGCCCGGGTCAGCGGCTGCACCGGCAACGCACCGGCCGGCACGGTGGTCCCGGGCTTGCGGAACAGGAAATCCCACAGCAGGCGGGCGGCGTCGATCGGGCCGATCGCCGGGCGCGGCACCGGGTTGCGGAACTTGCCTTCCGCGGACTGCGGCGAGTCGGGATAGCGGGTGACGGGGCGATCCGTCTTCGCGAAGGACAGCAGGCAGGCGCTCATGACGAGGATTCCAAGGAGGAGGGCGGAACGGACGAACCACCTGAGGCGGGGCCGGCGGCGCGGGCCGGCAGGAGTACGGCGCGTGGCGGCCTCGGTTCGGGAAACTGCACCGTGGAGTGTAGGGAGCGCCCGCTAGAAAGTAAACCGATCGGTATAGAATTCAGGCACGGCCAGAAACGTTGCCCCGATCCGCCTGATCGACGGCAAGCGTGCAGGGATCCTGGACGTTGCCGTGGAGATGTGTTTTTGGCCCCGAACGGCTGGAAGGCACTTCAAAAAAAACCGGCCCCGCGAGGGGCCGGTTCGGGTCTTCTATCAAACTGGAGGCAGCCGGATCAGAACGAGTAACGCACGCCCAGGTAAGCGCGGCGCGGTTCGACCCATTCGATGGCCTGGCCGAAGCCGTACACGCCGTCGCCATCCACCAGATCCTGCTGCAGTGTGGTCGCCTGGTTGTCGAACACGTTGAAGATGTCGAGGAAGAACTCCAGCTTGCCGAACGGCAGCGCCTTGGTGTACTTGGCGCGAACGTCGAACGTGTAGTACGACGGCGCGACCTGGCTGCCCACGGCGCCCTTGCTGATCCAGGTGTCGGTCACGTCCTCGTACTCGTACGGATCGTCCATCACCGGCAGGTGGCGGCCATAAGCCAGATAGGTACGGCTGTAGCGCAAGCCACTGTTCCAGTTGAACACGCCGCTCAGTTCCAGGCCGGAGTCCCAGAAATAGGTGCCCAGCGCCTTGAACTGCTTCTCGATGTTGCCCGGTTGCGGCCCCCACTGGTTCGGCGCGCGTGGATCGAGCGCGAGCCAGTCGCCCTGGAAGTCCGCATTGCCGTCCGAGTTGGAATTGCCGTGAGCATCGTTCAGGGTGAACGACGCTAGGCCCTGCCAGTTGTTGCTCTTGACCTTCTGCAGGGTCACTTCCAGGCCTTGGTACTCGCGTTTGCCGCCCTTCAGCGTGCCCAGCACGTAGTTGGTGCCCGGGTCTTCCTTGTAGCCGAAATAGGACAGTGGCAGGTAGAAGTAGGAACCCGGAGGCGCCTGGCTGTCGTCACCGTTGCCCTCGGGGTTGGAGTACAGCGACAGGTCGTAGTCCTCCATGATGTCCTTGGTCACGCGCTTGGTCAGGGTCATCGACAGGCTGTAGTCCTGGCCCAGGTTGGTGGCGTAGCCGACCAGGAATTCGTCGGTGTACGGGGTCTTGATGTTCGGCGCGACAGCCGCATCGCCCGGACCGCGCTGGCGGAAGGTCACCCATTCGCCATTGATGTTGATCTGCTCGTCGTAGGTCGGGCCGGTCACCGCGCCGGCGAAGTCGGCCATGTCCGCGCGCAGCGCATCGTAGTAGCGGCCGTAATAGGCCCAGACCTTGCTGCGGCCATCGCCGTTGACGTCATACGCCACCGACAGGCGCGGGGCGAAATTCCAGTCGAACTTGTGGATGCTGGCGCCGAGGGAATTGACCAGTTCATCGCGCTCGGCGCGAACGCCGATGTTGGCCGAGAACTGGTCCAGGGTCCAGCTATCCTGCAGGTAGAACGAGGTCTTCTTGGACTTGACCGTATACCCCAGGCCATCGTTCGCGGATTGGAAGATGCGGTAGACGTTGACCTGGCCGTCGGGGTTGCCGGTGGTGTCGTTGAACGTGGTGGCGAGCAGTTGCTCGTTGGTCATGCCGGTGGCAGCCCGCAGACGTGCCATATCGCTGGAGGAAATGGCGCGCGCGCCCGCCCAGCCGTACGAGTTGCTGAAGTACTGTGCGAGCGTCGTGCCCGCGTCATCGGCAGAGATCGAGGAATAGCGCGCACCGGCCGTGCCGGTGTCCATGTAGACGGTCTGTTCCATGTACGAGCCTTCACGACGCAGGAAACCGGTCTTGAAGGTGTGGTCGCCCCAACTGGTGCTCAGCAGGTAATCCAGCTTCAGGCCGAATTCCTTCGAATCGCGGGCAGTGATGACGTTCTGGCCCGTTCCGCCCAGGCCGAGATCGGCATTGGTCGCGGTGGTCCGGTCGCTGTGATGGGCAACGTCATTGAACGGATCGCTGGTGCTGGCAAAACTGGACAGTTCCGCCTCGTGCTTGTAGGCATAGGCGCCCAAGCTGAGATTGTCCCAGTCGTGCGAGTATTCCAGCTTGTAGTTGTCGCCGCCCTGCTTGCGGATGGTGCTGCGGGTATTCACTACAGTGGGATCCAGCGAGCCGTCCTGGTCCTGCGGATCGTTGAAGAAGGTCGCGACCAGTCGGTCGTTGTCGGTGGCCTGCCAAGTCAGCTTGCCGAAACTGCGTTCGCTTTCGCGGGTGACCGAGCGCATGGCCTGCTGGGTCACCGGATCGGTCACGTCCTCTTCGCGGTTGACCTTCTGGTACGAAGCGAAGAACCACAGCTTGTCCTTGACGATCGGACCGCCCAGGGTCACGGCGGTGTCGTAGGTGGAGAAGCTGGTGTCGTCCAGGTGCTTGTTCTTCTGCACCAGGCTATCGTTCTGGGCGTAGTAGTTGACCGAGCCGTGCCATTCGTTGCTGCCCGACTTCGTGATCACCCCGGAGATCAGGCCTTGGCCACCGGCGAATTCGGCGGGGATGCCGCCGGTCAGCACCTGCATTTCCTGGATGATCTCGGAGTTCAGGTTGGAGCCGAAGGTGCCGGTGAGCGGGTCGGTGACGTCGACGCCATCGACGTAATACAGGTTGTCGGTCGAGTCGCCGAAGTCGCCGCCGTTGTCGGAATAGTTCACACCCGACTTGGACGACGGATTGCCGCTGGCGGAAGGCTTCACGCCCGGCACCAGTTGCAGGTAGCTCTGGTAGCTGCGGGCGGTTGGCAGGGATTCGGTCAGGTCAAGGTTCAGGATGGTGCTGACGGTGGCCGACGTGGTGTCGATGGCGGCCAGGCCGGCGCCGGTCACCACGATGGTGTCGAGGTTGGTCGCGCCTTCGCCGCCGCCCAGGACGTAGCCCAGGCTGAGGTTCTGGCCGCTGACCACGGCCACGTTGCCGGCGCTGAAATCGTTGTAACCCTGGGCAGCCACCTCGATGGTGTAGTTCGTCGCCGGATCCAGGCCGATCAGGCGGACTTGGCCATCCGCGCCGGTGACGCCGGTCTTGCTCACCAGACTGTCCGGCGAGCTGGCTTTCACCGTGGCGCCGGCCACGGGCTGGCCTGCCGTATCGTTGATGGTGATGCGCAGACCGCCCATCTGCTGCGCCATTGCGGCGCCGGCGAAACACATGCCCAACGCCACGCCGAGTGCGGTGCGGCGCAATTTTTTCGAACCCTTGTGGCTTTTCATCGATGATCTCTTTCAGAAGTGAAGAATCCGGGTCGGGTGCTCAGGCCCTTGCTCCGGCGGAAGGAATTCCGGCGCTCTCTGGCGGCGGTTGTTGAAAAATAGTTACGGGGTCCCGGCGCCGGCCAATGCCATGCGGCAGGATGAAAAACCGCCGCATCCGAAAGTCACCGTGACTTTCGGCAGGGGTTGCGTGGTCCGAGGGGATTCGCAGGCCTGCGATCACGCGCTGGCGTCGCGACCAATCCGTCCCGGCAGTGCCGGACAGGACGGTCGCGGGTGCGTCCGTTCCTGCAAGACCCGGACCGAAGCAATAAAATGGCGCCCGGGCACCCCGCGAACCTTCCCATGACTGCAGCCAGCGCACGCGGCCAGCGCGAATGGACCGCGCAGGCCATCGCCCGGATCGAGGCGGACTTCAACCGTTCCGCCGACACCCACCTGATCCCGCTGGCCTTGCCCGGCTATCCCGGCATCGACGTCTACCTGAAGGACGAATCCAGCCATCCGACCGGCAGCCTGAAGCACCGGCTGGCGCGCTCGCTGTTCCTGTACGCGCTGGCCAACGGCTGGCTGCGCGAGGGCGCGCCGGTGATCGAGGCGTCGAGCGGTTCGACCGCGGTGTCCGAGGCGTATTTCGCCCGCCTGCTCGGCCTGCCGTTCGTCGCGGTGATGCCGCGCGCCACCTCGCCGGAGAAGATCGCTGCGATCGAGTTCCAGGGCGGGCGCTGCCACCTGATCGAGAGCGCCTGCGACCTCAACGCCGAATCGCTGCGGCTGGCGCGCCGGACCGGCGGCCATTTCATGGACCAGTTCACCTACGCCGAACGCGCTACCGACTGGCGCGCCAACAACAACATCGCCGAGTCCATCTTCAAGCAGATGGAATGCGAGCGGCATCCGATCCCGGAATGGATCGTGTGCAGTCCCGGCACCGGCGGCACCGCCGCCACGCTGGGCCGCTTCGTGCGCTATCGCCGGCACGACACCCGCATCCTGTGCGCGGACCCGGAAATCTCGGTGTTCTTCGACTACTACCGCGACGCGCTGGACGGACACGGCGACGCTTCGCTGGCGTTGCCCAACGGTTCGCGGGTCGAAGGCATCGGCCGCCCGCGGGTGGAAGCCAGCTTCGTCGCCGGTTGCATCGACGCGATGGCCAAGGTGCCGGACGATCTTTCGCTAGCGGCGATGCGCTGGGTCAGCGCGACGCTGGGCCGCCGCGTCGGCGGTTCCACCGGCACCAACTTCGTCGGCGTGCTGGCGGCCGCGCAGCGGATGCGCGAGGCGGGCCGCGACGGCTCCATCGTGACGATCCTGTGCGACAGCGGCGAGCGCTATGCGCACAGCTACTACAACCGCGACTGGTACCTGGAACGGCGGATCAACATGGTCGACACGGATGCGGCGATCGCGGCGGCGGTCAGCGGCGGCGGTTTGCCGGAACTGGCGTACGTCGCGCGGGCGGATTGATGCGGTAGCTCGTCATTCCCGCGAAGGCGGGAATCCATGCCGATGCATTCCACGAAAGCGGCCTGTTGTGATCTGAAACCATGCGTACATGGATTCCCGCCTTCGCGGGAATGACGAGCAGAAATTCAGGGGCGGCCACCCCTTGGATTTCCCGCCCCCAGCCATCATCCTGACTTCGACAGTCCAACGACGAGCCTCCATGACCAATCCCCTTCTCGACTTCTCCGGCCTGCCGCGCTTCGACGAGATCCGGCCCGAACACGTCGGTCCGGCCATCGACCGGTTGATCGCCGAGGCCGAAGCGGCGGTGAAGGCCGCCGAAACCGTCGCGCCGGTCACGTGGGAGGATTTCGTCGTCCCGGTCGACGACGCCACCGAGCGGCTGTGGCGCGCGTGGGGCGAGGTCAGCCACCTGCAGGCGGTGGTCAATACGCCGGAACTGCGCGCCGCCTACAACGAGAACCTGCCGAAAGTGACGCGCTTCGGCACGGCGCTGAGCCAGAACCTGGCCTTGTTCGACCAATACCGAAGGCTGTCCGGGTTGCCGGAGTTCGCCGGTTTCGGCGATGCGCGACGCAAGGCGGTGGAGAACGAGTTGCGCAATTTCCGCCTGGGCGGCGCGGAACTGCCGGACGACAAAAAGGCCCGCTTCGCGCAGGTGCAGGAAGAACTGGCGGCGCTGTCGTCGAAGTTCTCCGAAAACCTGCTGGACGCCACCGATGCGTGGTCGCTGATCGTCGAGGACGAGAAGCGGCTGGCGGGCTTGCCCGCGGAAGCCATCGCCGCCGCGCGCGCCGCCGCCGAAAAAGACGGCAAGCCTGGCTGGAAATTCACCCTGCAGGCGCCCAGCTACCTGCCGCTGCTGGCGCACGCCGACGACCGCGCGCTGCGCGAGCAGGTCTATCATGCCTACGCGGTACGCGCTTCGGACCAGGGCGACGATCCGGCGCTGGACAACAGCGAGGTCATCCGCAGGATATTGGCGCTGCGTGCGGAACTGGCCGCGCTGCTGGGCTTCGCCGACTACGCCGCCTATTCGCTGGAGACCAAGATGGCGAAGGACGCGGACGAGGCGGTGGCGTTCCTGCGCGACCTCGGCGCGCGCGCGAAACCCTACGCGCAACGCGACCGCGCCGAACTGGAAGCCTTCGCGCGCGATAAGCTCGGCCTGGACGTGCTGGAAGCCTGGGACGTGTCGTACGCCAGCGAGAAACTCAAGCAGGCGCGCTACGACTTCTCCGAGCAGGAAGTGAAGCCGTACTTCACCGAGCCGGAGGTGCTGGCCGGATTGTTCGACGTGATCGAAACCCTGTACGGGGTCAAGGTCGAAGCCGACAGCGCGCCGGTCTGGCACGAGGACGTGCGCTTCTTCCGCATCGTCGACAAGGATGGCGCGCTGGTCGGCCAGTTCTATCTGGACCTGTACGCGCGCGAAGGCAAGCGCGGCGGCGCGTGGATGAACGACTGCCGCAACCGCCGCGACAAGCGCGACGGCGTGCAGACGCCTCTGGTGTATCTGGTCTGCAACTTCGGCAAGGGCGGCGACGGCAAGCCGGCCACCTTCCGCCACCAGGACGTCATCACCCTGTTCCACGAGATGGGCCACGGCCTGCACCAGTTGCTGACCGAGGTCGGCGAGCTGTCGGTCGCCGGCATCAATGGCGTCGAATGGGACGCGGTGGAACTGCCCAGCCAGTTCATGGAGAACTTCTGCTGGGAATGGCAACGCGTGCAGGCGATGACCGCGCACGTCGACACCGGCCAACCCCTGCCGCGCGAGCTGTTCGACCGGATGGTGGCGGCGAAGAACTTCCTGAACGGCATGCAGACCGTGCGGCAACTGGAGTTCGGCCTGTTCGACATGCTGCTGCACACCCGCTTCGACCCGGCGAAGGACGACGTGATGGCGCTGCTGCAACAGGTGCGCGCCGAGGTCGCGGTGAACGTGCCGCCGGCGTGGGCGCGCTTCCCGCACCAGTTCGGCCACATCTTCGCCGGCGGCTATGCGGCCGGCTACTACAGCTACAAATGGGCGGAGGTGTTGAGCGCCGACGCCTACGCGGCGTTCGAGGAGGCGCCGGAGCGGATCGCCGAGACCGGTGCGCGCTTCCGCCGCGAAGTGCTGGCGCGCGGCGGCAGCCGCCGCGCCGCCGACAACTTCCGCGCCTTCCGCGGGCGCGCGCCGAAGATCGACGCGCTGCTGCGGCATGGCGGCATGGCGGGCTGAGCCGGTGTCCGCGCCGTCGCCCGCCTTGAGCCGACGCATGTCGAACCATGACGGCAAAAGGAAACGGCGGGCCATGAGCCCGCCGTTCCGTTTCCGTCCTGAAGCTGCAGCGGCGCTTACTGCGTCGTTGCGCCCGACAGCTTGGCGTCGGCGCTGACGGTCAGCAGGCGGTTGACCTCCTGCACGTCCTGCACGTCCAGGGTGCCGGCAGCCTGTTCCAGCAGCAGGCGGTTCAGCAGGTACTGGTACTTGGAAGAGGCGTATTCCACCTGCGCCTGGAACAGCGCGCGCTGGTTCTGCAGCACGTCCAGCACGGTGCGGGTGCCGACTTCCAGGCCGACCTGCGAGGCGTCGTACGCGCTCTGCGCCGAGACCACCGCCAGCCGGCGCGCCTCGACTTCGCTGACGCCGGCCACCAGCGCCTGGTAGGCGCTGCTGGTGTTGCGCACCAGCGCGCGCTTGGTCGCTTCCAGGCTGTCCTGGGCGATGTCGCGGCGGGAGAGGGCCTGGCGCACGCCGGACTGGGTGGCGCCGCCGGCGAAGATCGGCACGGTCAGGGTGAGGCCCCAGCTATAGCCTTCGCTGTCGCTGGAAATGCCCGGCGTGCCGATGCCGTGGACGGAGTCCCAGTCGGTGGCGTTGCTGTAGCTGCCGCTGAAGCCGAGGCTGGGGTAATGTCCGGCGCGGGCGCTGGAGACGCCGAATTCGGCCGAGCGCAGGTTCAGTTCGGCCGACTTCAGGTCCGGGTTCTGCTCCAGCGCGCGGTCGACCCAGGCTTGCGCGGTTTGCTCGGTCGGCAGTTCCGGACGGAAGTCGTCGGGCAGCGCCTGCAGGTTGGCGACCGGCTGGCCGGTGATTTCGGCCAGCGCGCGATAGGTGTCGTCCAGCGAGTTGCGGGCCAGGATGGTGTCGGCGCGGGCGCTGTCGTACGAGGCGCGCGCTTCGTGCACGTCGGTGATCGGCGCCAGGCCCACGTCCAGGCGCTTCTGCGCGTAGTCGTACTGCTTCTTCGCCGCGGCTTCGTTGGTCTCGGCGGCGGCCAGCGATTCGATCGCGACCAGCACGTTGAAGTAGGCGGTCGAGGTGCGCACGATCAGGTCGTGGTTGGCGGCGGCCAGGTCGTAGTCGGCGGCCTTGGCGATGGCCTGGTTGGCGCGCAGGTTGGAGATGCTGCTCCAGTCGAACAGGGTCTGGCTGATCCTGGCGGAGTAGGTGCGGCCCTTGACGTCGCCGACCGAACTGCCCGGGCGGCTGGAATGGTCGAGGCCGTAGCTGGCGGTGCCGCTGATCTGCGGCAGCAGCGCGGCGCGCGCCTGCACCTTGCCCTCCTTGTCGATCAGGGCGTTGGACTCGCTGATCGACAGCGTGGTGTCGCCGGAGCGGGCCAGTTCGTAGGTCTGCATCAGGTCGGTGGCGCCGGCGTTGGCGGCCAGCAGCGACAGCGGCAGGGCGAGCGCGAGGACGAGGGGGCGGCGGCTCATGCGGTTTCCTTCAGTCTTGTGCTTTCAGAACACGAATTTCGGCGCGGGAGCGGCGCCGGTCAGGTAGGGCAGATCGGTTTCGAACAACGATTCGATGCGCAGTCCGTTGACATCGGGATGGGCCAGCACCGCTTCCATCACCGGCGATTCGCCGCGGATGGCGAACAGGCGGCCGCCCGGGCGCAGCCATTTGGCGAACTGCGCCGGCAAGGCCGCGCAGGCGCTGGTGACGCAGATCGCGTCGAAGCGGCGTTCGGTGTCCCAGGCGAAAGCGTCGGCAGTTTCGATGCGGACGTTGGCGCCGAGGCCGGCGGCATCGAGGTTGGCGCGTGCGGTCGCGGCCAGTTCCGGCACGATCTCCAGGCTGACCACGTCGCGGGCCAGCGCGCCTAGGCAGGCGGCCAGGAAGCCGCTGCCGGCGCCGATTTCCAGCACTTCGTCTTCCGGGTCCAGCGCCAGCGCCTGCAGGGTGCGGCCCTCGACCACCGGCTTCATCATGCGCTGGCCGTGGCCGAGCGGCAGTTCGATGTCGGCATAGGCCAGCGCGCGGTACGCCGGCGGCACGAAGATCTCGCGCGGCAGGGTGGCCAGGGTTTCCAGCACGCGGGTATCCAACACGTCCCAGGGGCGGACCTGCTGTTCGACCATGGCTTCGCGGGCTTGGGAGAAATCGATCGTCATGACGGCGGGAGGGAAGGGGGAGCGGGCGGCCATTCTACCGGCCTGCGCAGGTTCCTAGCATGGCCGCGGCGGGCGGTTTTCCCGCAGTGCCATTAGTCACCGCAACCATTGGCGTCGGCGGCGGCATGGTTCAGCGCGGCGCGCAGGCGCGCAGGAAGAAGTCCACGGTGGCGCGCAGGTGCGCATCGACCTCGGCGTGGCTGGGCTTGCCGCCCAGTCCGCACAGCAGGCGGTGGTGCAGTTCGCCCTTGGCCAGGCACAGGAACTGGTGCGCGGCGCGGTCGATGTCGTCGATGGCCAGTTCGCCGGCGTCCGCGCGCGCGCGCAGCAGCGCGGAGAACGCGTCCACCGTGGGCCGGGCGCCGGCGTTCCAGAACATCTCGCGGATGCGCGCGTCGGTCTGGGTGGGCGACAGCAGCATGCGCTGCATCGACAGCGCCTCCTCGCTGCCGACCAGGGCGAAGAACGCCTGCGCGATCGCCAGCAACTGTTCGCGCAGCGGGGCCTGCGGGTCCGGCCGGAACAGGCCCTTGGGCAGCAGTTCGTCACACTTTGCGCGGATGGCCTCGGTGAACAGGGCTTCCTTGTCGCCGAAATGGCTGTATACGGTCAGCTTGGACACGCCGGCGGCGGCGGCGATCTGGTCCATGCTGACGCCGTAGCCTTCGCGTACGAACAATTGCTTGGCCGCTTCCAGGATCGCGGCGCGCTTGCCCAGATCCTTGGGCCGGCCGGGGCCCGGGGTCTTGGGCGCCGCCTCGGCGGCGGCGGAAGGCGTGGAATGCAGACTCATGAACTCAATACTAGACCAATCGGTTCGATAAATATACTCTACCAAGAAGTTCATTTATATGGCGACGGAGTCGACCATGCACGGCAGCGGCAAATGGATCGGATGGATGTGGATGGCGCTGGCCGTGGCGGGACTGTCCGCCTGCGGCGGCGGTTCGGAACCGGCCGAGGCTCCGCGCCCGGTGCTGGTGGTGCATCCCGGCAGCGACGGCGGCGCGGTCGCGGCTTTCGCCGGCGAAGTGCATGCGCGCGAGGAAAGCCCGCTGTCGTTCCGCATCGGCGGCAACCTGGTCCGCCGCAACGTCGACGCCGGCGCGCGCGTGCAGCGCGGCCAGGCGCTGGCCGAACTGGACCCGGGCGACTACCGCCTGCAGGCGCAGGCGGCCAAGGCCGACCTGGTCCGGATCCAGGGCGACCTGGCCCGCTATCGCGCCCTGCTGGCGCAGAAGCTGATCAGCCAGTCCGCCTTCGACGCGCAGCAGGCCGCGTACACGGCGGCCAAGGCGCAGTACGACGTGGCCAGCAACCAGGCCGGCTACACGCAACTGCGCGCGCCGCGCGACGGCGTGATCGCCAGCCGCCAGGCCGAGGCCGGGCAGGTGGTCGCCGCCGGACAGACCGTGTTCGTCCTCGCCGCCGACAGCGGCCGCGAAGTCGTCATCGCCCTGCCCGAGGACCGCATCCGCGAATTCCGCGTCGGCCAGCCGGCGCAGGTCGAACTGTGGAATGCGCCGGACGCGCGCCTGCCCGGAAGCATCCGCGAAATCGCCCCGGCCGCCGACGCGCAGACCCGCACCTACCTAGCCCGGGTCGCGCTGGACGGCGACGCCGCGCAGGCGGTCGAACTGGGCCAGAGCGCGCGCGTCTACCTGCAGCGAGCCGATGCGGCGGCCACCCTCAGCGTGCCGCTGGCGGCGGTGCAGCGCGGCGATGGCGGCGCGACCACGGTATGGACGGTCGATGCGAAGACCGGCACGCTGCGCGCCAGGCCGGTGCGTCTGGGCCCCTTCGGCGAAACCGACGTGCCGGTGCTGCAAGGCATAGGCGCTTCCGACTGGATCGTCGCCGCCGGCGGCCACCTGCTGCGCGAAGGCCAGGCGGTGGTCGCGGTGGATCGGGACAACAAACCGGTGCTGCCGACGCCGGCGTCTGCCGCGAAGCCGGAGTAAGCCGGTGCGCCGCTTCAATCTCTCCGAATGGGCGCTGACCCACCGCAGCCTGGTGCTGTACGCGATGATCGTGCTGGCCCTGGTCGGCGCGTGGTCGTACCGCCACCTCGGCCAGTCCGAGGACCCGCCGTTCACCTTCAAGGCGATGGTGGTGCGCACGGTGTGGCCGGGCGCGACCGCGCAGGAGGTGTCCCGGCAGGTCACCGAGCGCGTCGAGAAGGCGCTGATGACCACCGGCGAATACGAGTTCATCCGCTCGTATTCGCGCCCCGGCGAGTCGCAGGTGATCTTCATGGCGCGCGACTCGATGAAGTCGAAGGACGTGCCGGAACTGTGGTACCAGATCCGCAAGCGCGTGGGCGACATCCGCGCCACGCTGCCGGACGGCGTGTACGGGCCGTACTTCAACGACGAGTTCGGCGACACCTTCGGCAACCTCTACGCGCTGACCGCGCCGGGCTTCGACTACGCGGTGATGAAGGACTACGCCGACCGCATCCAGTTGCAGTTGCAGCGCGTGGACGACGTCGGCAAGGTCGAACTGGTCGGCCTGCAGGACGAGAAGGTCTGGATCGAACTGTCCAACACCAAGCTGGCCACGCTGGGCGTGCCGCTGTCCAGCGTGCAGCAGGCCCTGCAGCAGCAGAACGCGCTGGCGTCGACCGGCTTCTTCGAGACGCCGGACGAGCGCGTGCAGTTGCGCGTGAGCGGGCAGTTCCGCTCGGTGGACGAGATCCGCGACTTCCCGGTGCGCGCCGGCGATCGCACCTTCAAGCTGGGCGACATCGCCACGATCAAGCGCGGCTTCTCCGATCCGGCGCAGCCGAAGATGCGTTTCATGGGCGAGGACGCTATCGGGATAGCCGTCGCGATGCAGGACGGCGGCGACATCATCCGCCTCGGCGACACGCTGGAGAGCGAGTTCCGGCGCCTGCAGCAGACGCTGCCGGCCGGCATGCAGTTGCGCAAGGTGTCCGACCAGCCGCACGCGGTGCGCGAATCGGTCGGTGAATTCGTCAAGACCCTGACCGAGGCGGTGGTCATCGTGCTGCTGGTCAGCTTCTTCTCGCTGGGCCTGCGCACCGGCCTGGTGGTCGCGGTCAGCATCCCGCTGGTGCTGGCGATGACCTTCGCGACGATGCACTACTTCGGCATCGGCCTGCACAAGATCTCGCTGGGCGCGCTGGTGCTGGCGCTGGGCCTGCTGGTCGACGACGCGATCATCGCGGTGGAGATGATGGCGATCAAGATGGAGCAGGGCTTCGACCGCCTGCGCGCGGCCAGCTTCGCCTGGGAATCGACCGCGTTCCCGATGCTGACCGGCACGCTGGTGACGGCGGCGGGCTTCCTGCCGATCGCCACCGCCGCGTCGAGCACCGGCGAATACACCCGTTCGCTGTTCCAGGTGGTGACGATCGCCCTGTGCGTGTCGTGGATCGCCGCGGTGCTGTTCATCCCGTACCTGGGCGACAAGATGCTGCCCGACCTGCACCTGCCGCCCAAACCCGGTCCGCTGGCCGTGCGCCTGCGCGCCCTGCGCGAACGCGTGGCCGGGCGTTTCCCCGCCCTCGCCGGCTGGATCGCGCCGGCCGCGCACGATGCGCATGCGCACGACCCGTACCAGAAGCCTTTCTACCGGCGTTTCCGCGGCCTGCTCGACGCCTGCCTGCGCCATCGCTGGTGGGTGATCGGCGTCACCGTCGCCGCCTTCGTCGCGTCGGTCTTCCTGTTCCGCTTCGTGCCGCAGCAGTTCTTCCCGGACTCGACCCGTCCGGAACTGATGGTCGACATGGAACTGGCCGAAGGCGCGTCGCTGCGCGCGACCGACGCGCAGGCGCGCAGGCTGGAGGAGATGCTCAAGGGCCGCGAAGGCATCGACAACTACGTCGCCTACATCGGCACCGGCTCGCCGCGCTTCTACCTGCCGCTGGACCAGCAGTTGCCGCAGACCAACTTCAGCCAGTTCGTGGTGCTGGCCAAGGACATCCACGCGCGCGAGCGGTTGCGCGACTGGCTGATCGACGAGGTCGCGCCGAAGTTCCCGGAACTGCAACTGCGCGTGACCCGGCTGGAGAACGGCCCGCCGGTCGGCTACCCGGTGCAGTTCCGCGTTTCCGGCGAACACATCGACCGGGTGCAGGCCATCGCCCGCCAGGTCGCGGAGAAGATCCGCGCCAACCCGCACGTCGTCAACGTCAACCTGGACTGGAGCGAGCCGAGCAAGGTGGTGCGGCTGGACATCGACCAGGAGCGCGCCCGCGCGCTGGGCGTCAGCAGCAGCGACATCGCCAACTTCCTGACCAGTTCGCTGTCCGGCCTGCGCGTGAGCACCTACCGCGAGGACAACGAACTGATCGAGATGCTGCTGCGCGGACCGGAGAACGAGCGCACCCGCCTCGACATGCTTGGCAGCCTGGCGGTGCCGACCGCCAACGGCAGCGTGCCGCTGTCGCAGGTGGCGCGGCTGGAATACGCGTTCGAGGACGGCGTGATCTGGCACCGCGACCGCCTGCCGACGGTGACCGTGCGCGCCGACATCCGCGACGGCCTGACCCCGCCGACGGTGACCGCGCAGATCCTGCCGACGCTGGACGGCATCCGCGCCGCGCTGCCGTCCGGCTACCTGCTGGAGACCGGCGGCACGGTCGAGGATTCGGCGCGCGGGCAGGATTCGATCGCCGCCGGCGTGCCGCTGTTCTTGCTGGCGGTGGTCACGCTGCTGATGCTGCAACTGCGCAGCTTCTCGCGCAGCGCGCTGGTACTGCTGACCGCGCCGCTGGGCCTGATCGGCGTGACCCTGGCGCTGCTGCTGTTCCGCGTGCCCTTCGGCTTCGTCGCGATGCTGGGCACGATCGCGCTGGCCGGCATGATCATGCGCAACTCGGTCATCCTGGTCGACCAGATCCAGCAGGACATCGACGCCGGCCACGACCGCTGGCACGCGATCATCGACGCCACCGTGCGCCGCTTCCGTCCGATCGTGCTGACCGCGCTGGCGGCGATCCTGGCGATGATCCCGCTGTCGCGCAGCGCCTTCTACGGCAGCATGGCGGTGGCGATCATGGGCGGCCTGTTCGTGGCCACGCTGCTGACTCTGCTGTTCCTGCCGGCGCTGTACGCGGCGTGGTTCCGGGTGAGGCCGGACGAGGGGCGCTGAGGGCCTCTCACATTCGCTCGGCAGTGCGGGAAATGTGAGAAGCCGCGGGTCGCGGGGCGGTGCGCAGGCAAGCGGTTTTGCGCCGATAATCGCGGCTTCGTTTCCGCCGAAACCAACGCTTGCGACCGTTCCCGCGCTTCGCGCTTCCGCTGTTGTGCCTGTCGTGTCTGCTGTTGCCCGCGCCGCCGGCGCGGGCGCTGGACCCTGCGCGCAACGTCGACGAGTACACCGTCACCCACTGGACGATGAAGGCCGGGCTGCCGCACGACCTGATCCATCGCATCGCCCAGGACGGCGAGGGTTT
Source organism: Pseudoxanthomonas sp. (assembly GCA_047601245.1). GTDB lineage: Bacteria > Pseudomonadota > Gammaproteobacteria > Xanthomonadales > Xanthomonadaceae > Pseudoxanthomonas_A. The sequence continues at coordinate 525,041 of JASGJU010000001.1, read as the reverse complement.
CCTGTGGTTGGGAACCTGGGAAGGCGCGGCGCGCTTCGACGGCCGTGGCTTCGAGGTCTACGATTCGGTCAGCGTGCCGGACATGGACGTCGCCGGGGTGCGCGCGATCCTGCGCGAAAGCGATGGCGCGATGCTGCTGGGCACGGCCACCGGCGTGCTGCGCTTCCGGCAGGGCCGCTGGGAGCGCCTGGAGGGCGAAGCGGGACGGGTCCGCGCGGTGATCGCGCTGCTTCGCGACGCGGCGGGAACCTTGTGGATCGGAACCGAGACTTCGCTGCTGCGGCAGGGCGCGGACGGGCGCGTCGAAGACGTCGGCGCCGATCCGCTGCTGGGTAGCGGCCCGGTCTATAGCCTGCTGTCGCAGGCCGACGGCGACCTGCTGATCGGCAACGACCGCGGCCTGTATCGCCTGCACCGGGGCCGGATGGAGGACTACGGCGTGCGCCTGGGCCTGCCGGCGCACGCGGTCCGCGGCTTGCTCGCGGCGCGCGACGGCGGCTACTGGGTGGCCGGCGACGGCGGCGTCTGGCGCGTGCGCGGCGGGCGGGCGACGCCGGTGCGGCGGGAGCGGGTCGAGTCGGTGCTGGAAGACCGCGACGGCAACCTGTGGATGCTGACCACCGCCGATGGATTGATCCGCTACCGCGACGGGAAATCGCAGGTGCTGACGACGCGCAACGGCCTGGTCGGGCGCGGCTCGACGCTGTTCGAGGATCGCGAAGGGCTGATCTGGGTCGGCACCACCAACGGCCTGTTCCGTATTTCCGACGGTGCGGTGTTCGGCCTGACCCGGGCCAACGGCCTGGGCGACGACTACGTGCGCGTGATCGTCCAGGGCGGCGACGGCGCGGTCTGGGTAGGCCATGCGGCCGGGCTGGACGTATGGCGCGACGGACGCCTGACGCGGGTGCCGCTGCTGCGCGACGGCGGGCCCGATCCGTCGGTGCTGTCGCTGGCCGCGGCCGGCGATGGCGGCGTGTGGGTCGGTACCTACGACCGCGGCGTGCTGCGCCTGTCGCGCGATGGCGCGTTGTCGCAACGCATCGGGCTGCAACAGGGCCTGCCATCGGAACACGTGCGTTCGCTGCTGCAGGAGGCCAACGGCGACCTGTGGGTCGGCACCGGCAACGGCCTGGCCCGCTTCCGCGACGGCCGATTGCAGCGCGTCTACGGGCGCGAAGACGGCCTGCCCAGCGTCTTCGTCCGCGCCCTGTGTCGTGCGCCGGACGGGGTGCTGTGGATCGGCACTCCGGATGGCATGGCCGCGCTTGCGCCCGACGGCGAGCTGCGCGCCCTGGCCGACGGCGACGGCTTTCCGGCGACCGGCGTGTTCGATTTCCTGGCCGACGGCGACGGTTCCCTATGGGTGGCCAGCGACCGCGGCCTGCTGCGCTGGCGCGCGGGCCGCTTCCACCGCTACGACCGCGCCGCCGGCATGCCGCGCGACACCCTGTTCCGCATCCTCGACGACGGCCACGGCCACCTGTGGCTGTCGAGCAACCACGGCGTCTTCCGGGTGGCGCGCAATGAGTTCGACGAGATCGATGCCGGTCGCCGCGCGCGCCTGTCGGTGGAGACGTTCGACTACAGCGACGGCATGCCCGGCAGCCAGGCCAACGGCAACAGCACGCCGGCGGGCTGGCGCATGCGCGACGGACGGCTGTGGTTCCCGACCGCCAACGGCGTGGCGGTGATCGACCCGGCCGTCGCCGAGCGCCAGCGCGCCGACGCGGTGCCGCTGGCGTTGGAATCGGTGCGCATGGACGGCGTGGCGATGCCGCTGCGTTCGGTCTACGAACTGCCCGCGTCGTCGCGACGCCTGCAGATCCGCTACGCCGGCCTGAGCCTGCGCGAGCCCGGCAAGCTGCGCTATCGCTACCGGATGGAAGGCTTCGAGCGCGGCTGGAACGAAACCGACACCGCCGTCGAGGCGGTTTACACCAACCTGCCGCCGGGCCGTTTCCGCTTCCAGGTGCAGGCCAAGTGGACCCCGGCCGACTGGCGCGAGGCCGGCGCGCCGGCGAGCATGGAACTGGCGTTCGTGCACGCCGCGCCGTGGTGGCGGCAACCGTGGTTCCTGGCGCTGTCGGCGCTCGCGGTATTGGCCGTCGCCGCGCTGCTGTACCGGCTTGGCGCACATCAGGCGCGGCGCAAGAAGCGGCAACTGGAATGGCTGGTCGAGCGGCGCACGCAGGAACTGAGCGCCAACAACCAGGCGCTGGAACAGGCCTCGCGGGAACGCGAGCAACTGCTGCGGCAACTGGCCTACCAGGCCAGCCACGACGACCTGACCGGCCTGCCGAACCGGCGCGAGGCCGGGCGTTTCCTGAACCGGCAACTGGGACGCGCGCGCGTCGCCGGCACGCCGCTGGCGCTGGCGCTGCTGGACATCGACCACTTCAAGCGCATCAACGACGGCCACGGCCACGAGGCCGGCGACGAGGCGCTGCGCCGGATCGGCCAGGCGCTGGCGCAGGGCTGCGGCGACGACGTGTTCGCCGCGCGCCTGGGCGGCGAGGAATTCCTGCTGGTCGCGCACGGGCTGGAGCCGGCGCAGGCGCGGGCGGCGTTCGAGCGCATCCGCGCGCAGATTGGGCGGATCGAAGTGCCCGCGGGCGGCGAGTCGGTGCGCTGCACTGCCAGCGTGGGCATGGCCTGCCTGGGCGACGGCGCGCACAACCGCCGCGAACTGATGGCGCTGGCCGACCGCCGGCTGTACCAGGCCAAGCGCGAGGGGCGCGACCGGCTGGTCGCGGATTGACGTCCGGCCCCGCCGCATCAACCGCCGGGCAGGCGCTCCGCGGCCGGCAGGTCGGCGTGTTCCTCCAGCAGGGCGATGAACGCCCGCGCCGCGCGCGAGCGGGTGCGGCCGCCGTGGGTGACGTGGCCGAGCCGGCGGCGCAGGTCCACGCCCGGCAGCGGCAGGGCGACGACCTGTTCGTCGATCAGCGTCTGCGGCAGCACGCTCCACGCCAGCCCGACCGACGCCAGCATCTTGGTCGTTTCCAGGTGGTTGGAGGTCATGCGCAGCCGCAGCGGCAGGCCGTGCGCGGCGAACAGTTCGGCGACGATGCGATGGGTGAAGGTGTCGCGTTCCGGCAACACGGCCGGATGCGCGGCGATGGCCGGCAGGTCCGGCGCGGCGAGCGCGGCCAGCGGATGGTCGGGAGCGACGACGAATTGCAGCGGGTCGTCCCAGACCGGGGTCGCGCGCAGCGGTGCAGCGGTGTCCGGGCCCAGCGTGGTCACCGCCAGTTCCACTTCGCCCTGCAGCACCTGCGCATAGGCCTGTTCCGAATCGAGGAAGCGGATGTCCAGCGCCGCGTCCGGGTGGCGTGCGGCGAACCGGCGCAGCAGCGGCGGCAATCGGTGCAGGCCGACGTGGTGGCTGGTCGCCAGGCTCAGCGTGCCGGCGACTTCGTCGCCGAGCGTGTCCAGCAGCCGGCGCGCGTCCTGCAGCTCGTCGAGGATGCGCCGCGCGCGCGGCCGCAGCGCCTGCCCGGCCTCGGTCAGCACCACCTGTCGGGCCAGCCGGTCGAACAGCCGCACGCCCAGTTCGGCCTCCAGCAGGCCGATGCGCTTGCTGACCGCCGGCTGGGTCAGGTGCAGCCGTTCGGCCGCGCCGGAGAAGCTGCCGGCGTCGGCGATGGCCAGGAAAGCGGCGAGATTGGCGATGTCCAATTAAGTCGCATCGGTTATGGGATTGAATGAAAAATATGAATTTGTTTTATGCAATGCAAGCGCCTAGCATGGCCGTTCCAGCCAGGCGGCACGGCCCGCCGCTCGCCAGAACGCACACGAGACACGCCCATGTCCGGCAAGACCCTCTACGACAAGCTGTGGGAAATGCATGAAGTCGCCCGGCGCGACGACGGCTCCTCGCTGATCTACATCGACCGCCACATCCTCCACGAGGTGACCTCGCCGCAGGCCTTCGAGGGCCTGCGCCTGGCCGGTCGCCAGCCGTGGCGCATCGACGCCAACATCGCCACGCCCGACCACAACGTGCCGACCACCCGCGCCGAGCGCTTGGGCGGGCTGATGGCCATCGCCGACCCGGTGTCGCGGCTGCAGGTGCAGACGCTGGACGAGAACTGCGAGGACTTCGGCATCCTCGAGTTCAAGATGAACGACGCCCGCCAGGGCATCGTCCACGTGGTCGGCCCGGAGCAGGGCGCGACCCTGCCGGGCATGACCGTGGTCTGCGGCGATTCGCACACCTCCACGCACGGCGCGTTCGGCGCATTGGCGCACGGCATCGGCACCTCGGAAGTCGAGCACGTGCTGGCGACGCAATGCCTAGTCGCCAAGAAGATGAAGAACATGCAGGTGCGGGTCGAAGGCGAACTGCCCTTCGGCGTCACCGCCAAGGACATCGTGCTGGCGGTGATCGGCCGGATCGGCACCGCCGGCGGCAACGGCCACGCGCTGGAATTCGCCGGCAGCGCGATCCGCGGCCTGTCGATCGAAGGCCGCATGACGATCTGCAACATGGCGATCGAGGCCGGTGCGCGGGTGGGCATGGTCGCGGTCGACGGGAAGACCATCGACTACGTGCGCGGCCGTCCGTTCGCGCCCAAGGGCGCGGACTGGGATGCGGCGGTGGCGTTGTGGGAGACGCTGGTGTCCGACCCCGACGCGCATTTCGACACCGTGGTCGAACTGCGCGCCGAGGACATCAAGCCGCAGGTGAGCTGGGGCACCTCGCCGGAAATGGTGCTGGCGGTCGACCAGAGCGTGCCGGATCCGGAACGCGAAGCCGATCCGGTGAAGAAGGATTCGATCCAGCGCGCGCTGAAGTACATGGGTCTGCAGGCGAACCAGCCGATCACCACGATCAGGCTCGACCGCGTGTTCATCGGTTCGTGCACCAACTCGCGCATCGAGGACCTGCGCGCGGCGGCGGAAGTCGCGAAGGGCCGCAAGGTCGCGGCGACCGTCAAGCAGGCGCTGGTCGTGCCCGGCTCCGGCCTGGTGAAGGCGCAGGCCGAGAAGGAAGGGCTGGACAAGATTTTCGTGGAAGCTGGCTTCGAATGGCGCGAGCCGGGCTGTTCGATGTGCCTGGCGATGAACCCGGACAAGCTGGGCAGCGGCGAGCATTGCGCTTCCACTTCCAACCGCAACTTCGAAGGCCGCCAAGGCGCCGGCGGCCGCACCCACTTGGTCAGCCCGGCGATGGCCGCCGCCGCCGCGGTGGCCGGCCACTTCGTCGACGTGCGCGAACTGGCCGTGCTTGAACAAAGCCGGGCCTGAGGAGACCGCCGAGATGAAAGCCTTCACCACCCACACCGGACTGGTCTGCCCGCTGGATCGCGCCAACGTCGACACCGACCAGATCATTCCCAAGCAGTTCCTGAAGTCGATCAAGCGCACCGGCTTCGGCCCCAACCTGTTCGACGAGTGGCGCTACCTCGACGTCGGCGAGCCGGGGCAGGACAACGGCAAGCGGCCGATCAATCCGGACTTCGTGCTGAACTTCCCGCGCTACGCCGGCGCGAGCGTGCTGCTGGCGCGCGAGAATTTCGGCTGCGGCTCCAGCCGCGAGCACGCGCCATGGGCGCTGGACGAGTACGGCTTCCGCGCGGTGATCGCGCCGAGCTTCGCCGACATCTTCTTCAACAACAGCTTCAAGAACGGCCTGCTGCCGATCGTGCTGAAGGACGCGGAAGTCGACGCGCTGTTCGCGCAATGCGAGGCGACCGAAGGCTATGCGCTGACCGTGGATCTGGCCGCGCAGACCGTGACCCGTCCGGACGGCGTGGCGTATTCGTTCGAGATCGACGCTTTCCGCAAGCACTGCCTGTTCAACGGGCTGGACGACATCGGCCTGACCCTGCAGGACGGCGACGCGATCCGCGCCTTCGAGGCGCGTCACCGCGCCGCGCAGCCGTGGCTGTTCGGGGCGCGGTGACGCAGGCGTGAGCGCCGGACGCCACGAGGCGCTGGTCGATCGCCAGTTCGGCGAACGCGCCGACGCCTACCTGCGCAGCGCCGTGCACGCGCAGGGCGAGGAATTCGCCGAACTGCGCGAAGCGGTGGCGAAGGTCGCCGACGCGCGGGTGCTCGACCTCGGCTGCGGCGCGGGGCACGTGAGCTTCAACGTTGCGCCGATGGTGACCGAAGTCGTGGCCTATGACCTGTCCGCGCAGATGCTCGACGTGGTCGCGCGCAGCGCCGCCGAGCGCGGACTGGGCAACGTGCGCACGCGGCAGGGCGTGGCTGAATCGCTGCCGTTCGCCGACGGCGAATTCGATTTCGTGTTCAGCCGCTACTCGGCGCACCACTGGCGCGACGTCGGTCGGGCCCTGCGCGAAGTGCGCCGGGTGCTGAAGCCGAGCGGCGCGGCCTGTTTCATCGACGTGGCCGCGCCCGGCCTGGCGCTGCTCGATACCCACCTGCAGGCGGTGGAAGTGCTGCGCGACGGCAGCCACGTGCGCGACTATTCGCCGGCCGAGTGGGCAAGGCTGGCCGGCGAGGCGGGCCTGGCCGCGACCGCGAGCAGGCGCCAGCGCCTGCGGCTCGATTTCGCCTCGTGGATCGAGCGCATGCGCACGCCGCAGGTGTTCGTGCAGGCGATCCGCGCCTTGCAGCAAGGCGCGAGCGGCGACGTGCGCGGGTATTTCGAGATTGCCGACGACGGCTCCTTCAGCACCGACGTGATCGTGCTGTGGGCCGATCGCGGCTGAAGACAACGACGACAAGGAAAACATCGATGGGCAAGCAGGTTCTGGTTCTCCCTGGCGACGGCATCGGTCCGGAAATCATCGCCGAGGCGGTCAAGGTGCTGGAGACGGTCGACGCCAGATACGAACTCGATCTCGAATTCTCGTTCGACGAACTCGGCGGCGCGGCCTACGACAAGTACGGCGCGCCGCTGGCCGACGAGACGCTGGAACGCGCGCGCAAGGCCGACGCGGTGCTGCTGGGCGCGGTCGGCGGGCCGAAGTGGGACACGATCGACCCGGCGCTGCGCCCGGAGCGCGGCCTGCTGAAGATCCGTTCGCAGCTCGGCCTGTTCGCCAACCTGCGCCCGGCATTGTTGTATCCGCAACTGGCCGCCGCCTCGACGCTCAAGCCCGAGGTCGTGGCCGGGCTGGATGTCCTGATCGTGCGCGAACTGACCGGCGGCATCTACTTCGGCCAGCCGCGCGGCAACCGCACGCTGGACAACGGCGAGCGCCAGGCCTACGACACGCTGCCGTACAGCGAGAGCGAAATCCGCCGCATCGCCCGGGTCGGCTTCGACGCCGCGCGCCGGCGCAGCGGCAAGCTGTGCTCGGTGGACAAGGCCAACGTGCTGGCGTCCAGCCAGTTGTGGCGCGCGGTGGTCGAGGAAGTCGCGAAGGACTACCCGGACGTGGCGCTGAGCCACATGTACGTGGACAACGCGGCGATGCAGCTGGTGCGCGCGCCGAAGCAGTTCGACGTGATCGTCACCGACAACATGTTCGGCGACATCCTCTCCGACCAGGCCTCGATGCTGACCGGTTCGATCGGCATGCTGCCGTCGGCGTCGCTGGACGCCGACAACAAGGGCATGTACGAACCCAGCCACGGCTCGGCGCCGGACATCGCCGGGCAGGGCGTCGCCAATCCGCTGGCGACGATCCTGTCGGCGGCGATGCTGCTGCGCTACAGCTTCGACCACGTCGAATCCGCCGAGGCCATCGAACGCGCGGTCGGCAAGGTGCTAGACGCCGGCCTGCGCACCGCCGACATCTGGTCCGAAGGCGCGCGCAAGGTCGGCACCCGCGAAATGGGCGAGGCGGTGGTGAAGGCGCTGTAAGCGGCCGCGACCCGGCAAGCGAACGGCCAGTGGATTGCTCCACTGGCCGTTCGCGTATCCGGATCCCGCTTGCGCGGTAGCGCGTCAGGCGGCTTCGGCGCCGGCCTGGGCCCGTTGCGGCCGGCGTTCGAGGATGCCCGATTCGACGGCGATGTCGTCGCGGCGAGCCTCGGCGTCGCTCGGATACGGCGTGTCGGACAGGCGGCGCGCGCGGGCGCGGCTGACGGCCGCGTCGAAGGCCAACGCGGCGGCCGGGTTGCTTTCGGGGATGGGCATCGGGGCTTCCTGGGATTCCCGATCGCCGGTCCCGGCGCGGGCCGGTCCCGGCGACGGATGGCTGACTACGCGGCGGCGGTTTCGCTGCCGGCGCGCGCGACGTCGCGTTCGCGCAGGATGCGGTTGGCCACGTCCAGCCACGCCAGCGCGCTGGCTTCGATCACATCCTTGCTGGTGCCGGTGCCTTCGTATTCGCGGTCGCCGTGGCGCATCGACAGGCTGGCCTCGCCGCGCGCGTCCGAGCCCATGCCGACGCTGTGCACCTGGTAGCTGTCCAGGGTCAACTGCACGCCGGTGGCGGCGGCCAGCGCCGAGAACAGCGCATCGACCGGGCCGTCGCCGCTAGCGGTCTCGCTGAAGCGCTCGCCGTCGGGGTCGGACAGTTCGACCGTGGCGCTGGCGCGCTGGCCGCCGTCGCCCTGCTGGCCGTCGGCGATCTTCATCGAGGCGAGGCGATAGCCCTGGCCGCCGGCGGTATCGTCGTGCATCAGCCGTTGCAGATCGCCGTCGGTGACCACGCGCTGCTTCTCGCACAGCGCCTTGAACTGGTCGAACACGCCGGCCAGTTCGTCCTCCTCCAGCCAGTAGCCCAGCGCGCGCAGGCGCGCCTCGACCGCGGCGCGGCCGCTGTGGCGGCCCAGCACCATCTGCGTGTCGGGCCAGCCCACGTCCTGCGGGCGCATGATCTCGTAGGTGCCGCGGTGGCGCAGCATGCCGTGCTGGTGGATGCCGGATTCGTGGGCGAAGGCGTTGCTGCCGACCACCGCCTTGTTGCGCTGCACCGGCATGCCGACCAGCCGCGACAGCAGTTGCGAGGTCGGCACGATGCGGCGGGTGTCGATGCCGGTCTGGTAGGGATAGAACGCGTTGCGCACCTTCAGCGCCATCGCGATCTCCTCCAGCGCGCAGTTGCCGGCGCGCTCGCCGATGCCGTTGACGGTGCACTCCACCTGGCGCGCGCCGCCTTCGATCGCCGCCAGCGAGTTGGCCACCGCCAGGCCCAGGTCGTTGTGGCAGTGCGCGGAGAACGTCACCTTGTCCGCGCCCGGCGTTTCCGCGATCAGCTTGCGGAACATCTCGCGGATTTCCTCCGGGGTGGTGAAGCCGACCGTGTCCGGCAGGTTGATGGTGGTCGCGCCGCTGGCGATGGCGGCCTCGACCACCTCGGCCAGGAACTCGATCTCGGTGCGGGTCGCGTCTTCGGCGGAGAACTCGACGTCGTCGACGTGACGCCTGGCGTAGGACACGTGCTTGCGCACCGATTCCAGCACCTGCTCCTTGTTCATCCGCAGCTTGTGCTCGCGGTGCAGCGGGCTGGTGGACAGGAACAGGTGCAGGCGCGGCCTGGCCGCGCTCTCCAGCGCGCGCAGCGAAGTGTCGATGTCGGCCTCCAGGCAGCGCGACAGCACCGCCAGGGTCGGTTCGCGCAGGTCGCGGCCGATCAGCGCCATCGCCTCGCGGTCGGACTGCGAGCTGGCCGGGAAACCGGTTTCGATGATGTCCGCGCCCAGCTCGGCCAGCGCGCGCGCCATTACCGCTTTCTGCTGCGGGGTCATGCTGCAGCCGGGCGACTGCTCGCCGTCGCGCAGCGTGGTGTCGAAGATGCGGACGTTGTTGGAAGGATTGGACGTGTTCACCAGACGGATTCCTCGGTTACTGCGGTGTTGCGCTCGTTGCGGCCATTCTCGCGCATCGGGGCGGGCTTGGGTGGCATGGGGGCCGCGGAATTTCGCGAAGGATTTGCTGCATTGCGGGAAGTCCGCGCCGCCGGTTGCGGCGGCGGTTCGGCTGCCGGCGTGCGCCGTCGCGGCTTGCGCGGCGGGCGCGGGCGCACTTCGGAAAGCAGTTGCGCCAGCGCCCCGGCGTCGATGTTGCCGCCGGAGACCACCGCGCACTTGCGCCGGCCGGCGACGCGGCGGCCGGCGGCCAGCGCCAGCGCGCCGGCGCCCTCGGCGATCAGGTGCTCCTCCAGCGCCAGCCGCACCAGGGTCTCGCGCAGTTCCGCCTCGCGCACGATCACCACGTCGTCCAGCAGGCTGGCGCACAGCCGGCGGGTCAGGAAGCCGGGGATCTTGACCTTGACGCCGTCGGCCAGGGTCGCCGCCGGCGGGATCGGCCGGGCGTCGCCCTTGATCGCGCGCGCCATCGCGTCGACGCCCTCGACCTGCGCGCCGACCACGCGTACGCCCTGGGATTTCAGCGCCAGCGCCACGCCGGACGCCAGCCCGCCGCCGCCGATCGGCACGATCACCACGTCCGGCGCGTGCGGCGCGATCTCCAGGCCGATGGTGCCCTGGCCGGCGATCACGTCGGGGTCGTCGAACGCGGGCAGGAAGCGGTAACCGTTCTGCTGCGCCAGTTCCTGCGCGAACGCGAACGCCTCGTCGTAGCTGTCGCCGTGCTGGCGCACGGTCGCGCCCCAGTGCCGCACGCCGGCGATCTTGGTCTGCGGCGCGCCGTTGGGCATCACCGTGATCGCCTGCGCGCCCAAGTGGTGGGCGGCCCAGGCCACGCCCTGCGCGTGGTTGCCGGCGCTGGCGCAGATCACCGGCCGGCGGTCGCCGCGCTCGCGCCCGGCCAGCATCGCGTTCAGCGCGCCGCGCACCTTGTACGAGCCGGTGCGCTGCAGGTTCTCCAGCTTCAGCATCGTGCCGAAACGCTCGGCATGGTGCATCGGCGTCACCGGCAGGTAGCGGCGCAGCCGCGCCTGCGCGGCCAGCACGTCGGCGACGGTGACGCTTACGTCGCCGACGTCGGTCTCCACGCTGGCGGCGGCGCGGGAATCAGGCATGGCGGCACGCGAGCGGCCGAGGTCGAAGAAGACGCCTCCGCACGGCTTCGGCCAGGTCGGCCGCCATCCACGCGTCCTGCGGATGCGCGTTCACGCCGCTTCCTCCAGCGCCGTGATTTCCACCGCCTCGCAGTCGTACACCTTCTGCAACTGCCGGCGCAGGGTTTCCGCCGGGCGCTGGCCGTCCACGACCATCTGCAGCCGCCACGGCCCGCCGCCGGCGTCGGGCCGGCCGTTGACCGCGCGCGGGGCGAAGCCGCGGCGTTCGATCATGCCGATCACGCGCACCAGCGCGCCTTCGGCGGGTTTCAGCACCAGGTCAAGCCGGTATTGCATTCTTCTTCTCCGGAGCCGGGGCTTCGGCCTTGGCGGGATTGGATTCCAGCATCGAGCTGTTGGCGTGGTTCGGCGGCACCAGCGGCCACACGTTGGCCTTGACGTCGATCTTGACGTGCAGCAGCGCCGGGCCGGGCTGGGCCAGCAGTTCGGCCAGCGCGTCCTCGACCTCGCTGCGGCGCTCGATGCGCCTGGACGGGATGCCGAACACCTGCGCCAGCGCGGCGAAGTCCGGGTTGTCGGACAGGTCGATTTCCGAATAGCGCTCGGCGAAGAACAGTTCCTGCCACTGCCGCACCATGCCCAGCGCGCTGTTGTCCAGCAGCACGATCTTCACCGGCATGCGGGTGCGGGCGATCGTCGCCAGTTCCTGCACGTTCATCATGAAGCCGCCGTCGCCGTTGACCAGGATCACGGTGCGGTCCGGGCAGGCGAACTGCGCGCCCATCGCCGCCGGCAGGCCGAAGCCCATCGCGCCCAGCGCGCCGCTGGTCAGGTGGTTGCGCGGGTCGCTGAAGCGGCAGTGCTGCGCCACCCACATCTGGTGCTGGCCGACGTCGGCGGTGACGATCGCGTCGGCCGGGGCGACTTCGCTCAGGCGCTTGAGCAGCGCCGGGGCGTAGATGTCGCTGCCGGGGGCGTCGTAGCGGGCGGCGAACTTCTCCTTGCGCTGCTGGTTGCGCTGGCGCCATTCGTCGCAGGTCGCGCGCGCGGCGGCCAGCGCCTTCAGGCCGGTGGCCACGTTGCCGGGCACGGCGATGTCGGCGCTGCGCAGCTTGCCGATCTCGTAGGCGTCGGCGTCCAGGTGGACGACGCGAGCGAACGGCGCGAACTCGGCCAGTTTGCCGGTGGCGCGGTCGTCGAAGCGCGCGCCGACCACCACCAGCAGGTCGCATTCCTGCACCGCCATGTTCGCCGCGCGGCTGCCGTGCATGCCCAGCATGCCGAGGAACTGCGGGTGGGTGGCGGGCAGCGCGCCCAGCCCACGCAGGGTCAGCACGGTCGGGATCTTCGTCGCCTCGACGAACTCGCGGAACGCGTCGACCGCGCCGGCCAGGGAGATGCCGCCGCCGCCGTAGATCACCGGCTTTTCCGCGCCGGCGATCGCCGCCATCGCCTCGGCCAGCTTCGCGTCTTCCGGCGCGGGCACCGGCTCGATCTCGGCGGGGACGTGGTCGGGCAGGTGCGAGGCGTCGTTGACCTGCACGTCCTTCGGCAGGTCGATCAGCACCGGGCCGGGGCGGCCCTCGCGGGCGATGCGGAAGGCCTCGCGGAAGACCTGCGGCAGGCTCCTCGACCTTGCGCACCAGGAAGCTGTGCTTGACCAGCGGCATCATCAGCCCGAACACGTCCAGTTCCTGGAACGCATCGGTGCCCATCAGCGTGGTCGGCAACTGCCCCGTCAGGCACACCATCGGCACCGAATCCAGCATCGCGTCGGCGATGCCGGTGACCAGGTTGGACGCGCCGGGGCCGGAGGTGGCGACGCAGACGCCGACCTTGCCGCTGGCGCGCGCGTAGCCGTTGGCGGCGAAGGCCGCTCCTTGCTCGTGGCGCACCAGCACGTGCTTGAGCGTGCTGTCCACCAGCGCGTCGTAGAACGGCATGATGGTGCCGCCGGGATAGCCGAACAGGGTGTCCACGCCCTCGGTCTCGAGGGCGTGGGCGATCCAGCGCGCGCCGTTGCGCGGAGTGCTGGCGGTCTTGGCGTTCATGCTTGTGACCTGTGTGCAGGAAAAGAGGGAACCGCTCAGTTGCCGCCTTGCAGCCACACCATCTTGGCGCGGAGTTGCTGGCCGACCTTCTCGATCGGATGGTCCTTGTCGGCCTGCTGCCACTTCCTGTAGTTCGGCAGGCCGGCTTCGTATTCGGCGACCCAGTTCTTGGTGAAGGTGCCGTTCTGGATGTCGGTCAGCACGTCCTTCATGCGCGCCTTGACGCCGGCGTCGATCACGCGCGGGCCGCTGACGAAATCGCCGTACTGCGCGGTCTCGGAGATGAACTCCAGCATGCGGCTGATGCCGCCTTCGTAGAACAGGTCGACGATCAGCTTCAGTTCGTGCAGCACCTCGTAGTAGGCGATCTCCGGCTGGTAGCCGGCTTCCACCAGGGTCTCGAAGCCGGCCTGCACCAGCGAGGACGCGCCGCCGCACAGCACCGCCTGCTCGCCGAACAGGTCGGTCTCGGTCTCTTCCTTGAAGGTGGTCTCGATCAGGTTGGCGCGCGCGCCGCCCAGGCCGGCGGCGTAGGCCAGCGCCAGTTCCTTGGCCTTGCCGCTCTTGTCCTGATAGACCGCGTAGATACACGGCACGCCGCGGCCGATCTCGTATTCGCGGCGCACCAGCGCGCCCGGGCCCTTCGGCGCGACCAGCACCACGTCCAGGTCGGCGCGCGGTTCGATCATGCCGAAATGCACGTTCAGGCCGTGCGCGAACAGCAGGCAGGCGCCCTGTTTCATGTTCGGCGCCAGCACTTCCGCGTACAGCTTCTTCTGCACCATGTCCGGGGTCAGCACCGCGACCAGGTCGGCGTCCTTGACCGCTTCGGCCGGCGTCTTGACCAGGAAGCCATCGGCCTGGGCCTTGGCCTCGGTCGGGCCGCCCGGGCGCAGGCCGACGACCACGTCGAAGCCGGATTCGCGCAGGTTGAGCGCGTGCGCGCGACCCTGGCTGCCGTAGCCGATCACGGCGATCTTGATCTGGGGAAGGTTCTGCTCGGTCATGGTGCGATGGTTCCGGTGGGTGAGTAATGGGAAAGGTTTTTCAATAAAAAACCCCGCGCCTTGCGGTGCGGGGTTCGTGTATCTGGCGTGCTGTCGTGCTTACGCGCCGGTCCGTCCCGCACCTGTGGGCAAGGTAATAAGGACGAGTACGAGCGCCGCCGAAGTGGCGGTCGTTGCGTTCGGCAGCGGTCTGTGGCGTTGCAGCATCCGGGCAAACTAAACCCGCGCCGTCGGGCTTGTCAAGCGGATTTCGCGGCGTTCGGTTGCCGTCGAAATGGTTTCCAATGAAACCGCAAAAAGCCCGCAAAATCCTGCCCTTTCCGAATACGAGCGCCAGCCCCGCGCCAGCGCGTTCCCGCATGCCCGAATACCGTTCCAAGACTTCCACCCACGGCCGCAACATGGCCGGCGCCCGCGCGCTGTGGCGCGCCACCGGCCTCAAGGACGGCGACTTCGGAAAACCCATTGTCGCCGTCGCCAACTCGTTCACCCAGTTCGTGCCCGGCCACGTGCACCTGAAGGACCTGGGCCAACTGGTCGCGCGCGAGATCGAGCGCGTCGGCGGCGTCGCCCGCGAATTCGACACGATCGCCGTGGACGACGGCATCGCGATGGGCCACGACGGCATGCTGTATTCGCTGCCCAGCCGCGAGCTGATCGCCGACTCGGTCGAATACATGGTCAATGCCCATTGCGCCGACGCGCTGGTGTGCATTTCCAACTGCGACAAGATCACGCCCGGCATGCTGATGGCCGCGCTGCGGCTGAACATTCCGACGGTGTTTGTCTCCGGCGGGCCGATGGAAGCGGGCAAGACCCGTCTTGCCGACGGCAACGTCGCCGAGCACAAGCTCGACCTGATCGACGCGATGGTGATGGCCGCCGACCCGAGCAATAGCGACGAGACCGTCGCCGCGGTCGAGCGCAGCGCCTGCCCGACCTGCGGCTCATGCAGCGGCATGTTCACCGCCAACTCGATGAACTGCCTGACCGAGGCGCTGGGGCTGTCGTTGCCGGGGAACGGCACCACGCTGGCGACCCATGCCGACCGCGAGCAACTGTTCCTACGCGCCGGGCGCGCCGTGGTCGAACTGTGCCACCGCTGGTACGGCGCGGAGGACGCGACCGCCCTGCCGCGCGGCATCGCCACGTTCGAGGCGTTCCAGAACGCGATGATGCTGGACATCGCGATGGGCGGCTCGACCAACACCATCCTGCACCTGCTGGCCGCGGCGCAGGAAGCGGAGGTGCCGTTCACGATGCGCGACATCGACGCGCTGTCCCGGCGCGTGCCGCAACTGTGCAAGGTCGCGCCGAACTCGCAGAAGTACCACATCGAGGATGTGCACCGCGCTGGCGGGATCATGGCGATCCTCGGCGAACTGGCGCGCGGCGGGCTGCTGCATGCCGACGTGGCCACGGTGCACGCGAAGACGCTGGGCGAGGCCATCTCCAGATGGGACGTGGCGACGAACGTCGACGCCGGCGTCGCCGAGTTCTACAAGGCCGGCCCGGCCGGCATTCCCACCCAGGTCGCCTTCAGCCAGGCCACGCGCTGGCCGTCGCTCGACCTCGACCGCGCCGGCGGCTGCATCCGCGACGTCGGCCACGCCTATTCGCAGGAAGGCGGCCTCGCCGTGCTCCACGGCAACATCGCCGCGGACGGTTGCGTGGTGAAGACCGCCGGCGTGGACGAATCGATCCTGGTGTTCGAAGGCAACGCCCGCGTCTACGAAAGCCAGGACGCAGCGGTGAAGGGCATCCTCGGCGACGAGGTGAAGCCCGGCGACGTGGTGGTGATCCGCTACGAGGGCCCGAAGGGCGGCCCCGGCATGCAGGAGATGCTGTACCCGACCTCGTACCTGAAATCGAAGGGCCTCGGGAAAAAGTGCGCGCTGATCACCGACGGGCGTTTTTCCGGCGGCACCTCGGGCTTGTGCATCGGCCACGTCTCGCCGGAAGCGGCGGCCGGCGGCGCCATCGGCCTGATCCGCGACGGCGACCGCATCCGCATCGACATCCCGAATCGCGAAATCGGCCTGCGGGTGGGCGACGACGAACTCGCCGCGCGCCGCACCGCCCAGGACGCGAAGGGCTGGAAGCCCGCGCAGCCGCGCGAACGCAAGGTCAGCCCGGCGCTGAAGGCCTACGCCCTGCTCGCCACCAGCGCCGACAAGGGCGCGGTGCGCGACCGCGAGCTGCTGGGGGACTGATCCGTCCTCGGCCGCGGATCCGCAGGCCATGACTTTGGGCGGACGCAGGTCGTCATCTTTCCGCCGCTTTCCCGTAGACGGCACAATGCACGGCGATCGCCGGCCTGCAGGCCGGCGCGGGAGAAAGCGTGATCGGTTTTTCGGTATTGGATTGGGCGGCCTGGGCGCCCGGCCTGGAGCGGCGCGAGGCCTGGGAGGCCTGGGCGTTGCGGCCGTGGCTGCCGGACGGCGATACGACGCCGGCCCTGGCCGAAGTGCCGCCGATGCAGCGCCGCCGCATCGAGCGGCTGGGACGCATGGCGATCCAGGCTGCGTACTGGTGCGACGCGCAGCGCGACGATGCGGTGCCGATGCTGTTCGCGTCGCGGCACGGCGACGTGGCCAGGTCGGTGGCGCTGCTGAAAACCCTGGCCGCCGGCGAAGCGCTGTCGCCGACCGCGTTCGGCCTGTCGGTGCACAACGCCATCGCCGCGTCGCATTCGATCGTCAGCGGCGGCCGCGGCAATTATTCGGCCCTCGCCGGCGGGCGCGGCACCGTCGAGGCGGCTTGCGTCGAGGCGGCCGGCCTGCTGGCCGACGGCGCACCGGAAGTGCGGCTGGTCTGCTACGAAGCGCCGCTGCCCGACGAATACGGCCGCTTCGCCGACGAGGCGCAGGCGTACTACGCATGGTGCTGGCGGATCGGCTCGCCCGATCGCGACGGCGCGCGGCTGCAACTGGACTGGAACGAAACCGCGGCATCCTCGTCCGCCATGGACGCGCCGCTGCCGCATGTCCTGGACGTGCACCGCTTCCTGCTGTCGGGGGAGGCGGCGCTGTCGCTGCGCGACGGCCGGACGCAGTGGAACTGGCGTCGACATGGCTGACGGATGGGCGCAACGCCTCGACCACGCTTGGCGCGTGGTCGGCACCGGGCTCAGCTTCGCCGCATTCGGCGTCGGCGGCCTGCTGCTGCGGGTGACCGTTTTCCCGCTGCTGCAGCTGTGCGTGCGCGATCCGCTGCGCCGCCGGCGCATCGCCCGGCGCTGGGTGCAGCGCAGCTTCGCCGCGCACGTCGAACTGATGCGCCGGCTCGGCGTGCTGACCTGGGAGATCCACGGCCGCGAGCGCCTGGAACGCGACGGCCTGCTGGTGCTGGCCAACCATCCCACGCTGATCGACGTGGTGTTCCTGGTGTCGCTGCTGCCCAACGCCGACTGTGTGGTCAAGTCGGCGGTGGCGCGCAATCCGTTCATGCGCGGGCCGGTGCGCGCCTGCGGCTACATCGCCAACGACGACGGCGTGGGCCTGGTCGAGGACTGCATCGCCGCGGTGCGCGCCGGCGGCAACTTGGTGATCTTCCCCGAAGGCACGCGCACGGTGCCCGGACAGCCGCTGCGGCTGCAGCGCGGCGCGGCCAATATCGCGGTGCGGGGCGGGCTGGATGTCACCCCGGTGCGCATTTCGTGCACACCACCAACCTTAACGAAAGGTGAAAAATGGTATCGTGTGCCGTCCCGGCGCTTCCACGTGAAGATCGAGGTCGGCGAGGGCAACTGCCGGTGCGGTCGTTCCTGGCCGGGGCGGGGGGCGGACCGGGCCGGGAAAACCTGGCCGCGCGACGGCTGACGGAGCACCTGGCGGACCATTTTTCGTGAACGAGGCATTGCGTGCAGGCACTTGAGCGTGAAATCAAGGAATTGATCATCTCCTCGCTGTCGCTGGAGGACATCGTCCCCGACGACATCGACAGCGCCGCGCCGCTGTTCGTCGAGGGCCTGGGACTGGATTCGATCGACGCGCTGGAGCTGGGGCTGGCGCTGCAGAAGCGTTACGGCGTGAGTTTCGCCGCCGATTCGGACGATGCGCGCCGGCATTTCGCCAGCGTCGACGCCCTGGTGGAATACGTGGCCGCGAACGCCGGCGTTGCGTCCGTGCAGCATGGGTAATAGGAAATGACGAAAGACGAGTTGTTCGAACGGATCGCGACGATCCTGCACGAGAGTTTCGAGATCGACCGGGCGCGGATCGTGCCCGCGGCCCGGCTGTACGACGACCTGGACATTGACAGCATCGATGCGGTCGACCTGATCGTGCAGTTGAAGCCGCTGCTGGGCCGCGGCCTGCAGCCGGATGCGTTCAAGTCGGTGCGCACGGTGCAGGACGTGGTCGACGTGCTGCACGGGCTGACCGCCGCGCAGACCGCCTGATTCGTTCCGATTCCTTCGCAGTGCGTTCGATGAAGCGGACCTGGGCCATCCTGTTCGTGGCCGTTTCCGCCGCGTATCCGCTGCTGGTCTACGCCGCGCTGGGGCGCTTCGAGCCGCGCTGGCTGGCGCTGCTGCTGCTGGCCGCGTCGGTGCTGCGCGCGGCGACGGCGCGGCAGCCGTTCTGGTGGGCGGTGGCCGGCGGCGTCGGCGTGCTGGCGCTGCTCGGGTTCCTGGGCAATGCGCTGGCGCCGCTGAAGCTGTACCCGGTGCTGGTCAACGCCGCGCTGCTGCTGGCGTTCGCCGCCAGCCTGCGCTGGCCGCCGAGCGCGATCGAACGCATCGCCCGGCTGCGGCATCCCGACTTGCCGCCCGCCGGCGTCGCCTACACGCGCAAGGTGACCTGGGTGTGGTGCGGTTTCTTCGTGGTCAACGGCGCGCTGGCGCTGGCCACCGCATTGTGGGCCGGGGAGCGGTGGTGGGCGTTGTACAACGGACTGATCGCTTACGTGCTGATGGGCCTGTTGTTCGCCGGCGAATGGTGGGTGCGGCAGCGGGCGATGCGCGATGCGGCGGCCGGGAGTGGCGCGCATGGCTGAGTGGATTCCGCTGCGGGAATTCGCGGCCGCGCCGCGGGCGGGCCGCGTCGTCGCGTTGCGCGATGGCGGCAGCGTCATGCACGAGGCGTTCCGCCATCGCGTTCGCGAATGGCGTGCGGCGTTCGAGCCGGCGCGGGGCGACGCCTTCGCGCTGTACGAGGAGGACGTCGCCGAGTTCGCCGCGATCCTGTTCGGCGCCTGGCACGCCGGCAAGCGCGTGTTCCTGCTCGGCGATGTCTTGCCGGTGACGCTGGACGCGGTCGCGCCGCGGGTCGGTGGTTTCGTCGGCGCGCAGGTTCCTGTCGGCCGCGGACCGTTGCGCGCGGGGACGGCGGATGCCGCGCCGCTGCTGCAGGCGCTGGATCCGGATGCCGTGCAGGTCGCGGTGTTCACCAGCGGCAGCACCGGCGCGCCGGAGGCGATCGCCAAGACGCTGCGCCAGTTGCAGGCCGAGGTCGAGGCGCAGGAAGCCGTCTTTGGCGAGCTGCTCGGCGACGCGACGGTGCTGGGCACGGTATCGCACCAGCACATCTACGGCCTGCTGCATCGCGTGCTGTGGCCGCTGGCGGCGGGGCGCGCAATCGCGTCGCGCAATTTCTTCCATGAGGAGATCGTCGCGGCGGCGCAGGCGTCGCCGTCGCCGGTAGTGTTGGTATCCAGCCCCGCGCACCTGAAACGCCTGCCGGAAAACCTCGACTGGTCGCCGCTGCGCGAAAAGCTGCGCGCGGTGTTCTCGTCCGGCGGCGCGCTGCCGCGGGAAGCGGCCGTCGCGGCGCGCGATGCGCTGGGTGTGGCGCCGACCGAAATCTTCGGCAGCAGCGAAACCGGCGGCATCGCGTGGCGGCGCTGGGACGGCGACGCGCCCGCATGGGCTGCGCTGCCGGGCGTGCGCTGGCGCATCGACGGCGAAACGCTGGAAATTTCGTCGCCGCACCTGCCGCCGGATGCGGGCTGGTGGCGCAGCGAGGATCGCGCCGAAGGCGACGGGCGCGGCGGCTTCCGACTGCTCGGCCGCGCCGACCGCATCGTCAAGATCGAGGAGCGCCGGGTGTCGCTCGACGCGCTGGAGCGCGCGCTGGCCGCGCATCCTGGCGTGCGCGAGGCGCGCGTGCTGGCGTTGGACGGGGCGCGCAGCGTGCTGGCCGCGGTCGTCGCGACCACCGGCGAAGGCGGGTCGCGACTGCAGGCGCTGGGCCGCCGCGGATTCGCCCGGCAACTCGACGCGCACCTGGCCGACGGTTTCGACGCGGTGGCGCGTCCGCGCCGCTGGCGTTTCGTCGATGCGTTGCCGGCCAATGCGCAGGGCAAGACCACGCAAGCCGCGCTCGCGGCGCTGTTCCGTCCCGTGCGGCCGCGGCCGCAATGGTTGAAACGCGAGGCGGATCGCGCCGAACTGGAAATCGAACTCGACCCGCAACTGCTGGTCTTCGACGGCCACTTCCCGCAGGCGGCGATCCTGCCCGGCGTGGCGCAGACCGACTGGGCGATTCGCTTCGCCCGGGAAGTATTCCCGATTCTCCCGGATTTCCTGCGCATGGAAGCACTGAAATTCCAGCAGGTGGCGCGGCCCGGGCAGCGTCTTCGCCTGTATCTGGAATGGAACGACGCGCGCGCCACGCTGGTTTTCAGGTACGCGTCGGAGGCGGGCGTGCATGCCGGCGGCCGCGTGGTGTTCGCAGGCGGAATTCCCGCGCGGGGCAGTGCGGACGCAGGCGAGGGATCGGCATGAACGCCGACGCGGCATTCGATCCGGTGGTGCTGATCCCGGTCTACGATCACGAACGCGCCATCGGCGACGTGGTCCGGCGCGTGCTGGCGACCGGGCAGCGCTGCCTGCTGGTCGACGACGGCTCGCACGCGGACTGCGCGCGCGTGCTCGACGAACTGGCGCTGCAGCCCGGCGTGCGCCTGCTGCGGCTGCCGCGGAACCTGGGCAAGGGCGGCGCGGTGATGGCCGGCCTGCGCGAGGCGGCGCGATCGGGCGCGACCCACGCCTTGCAGATCGACGCCGACGGCCAGCACGACGCCGGCGACATTCCCGCCTTCCTCGACGATGCGCGCGCCCATCCCGACGCGGTCGTCTGCGGCGTGCCGCGCTACGACGACAGCGTGCCGAAGGCGCGCCTGTACGGCCGTTACCTGACCCATGTCTGGGTGTGGATCAACACGCTGTCGCTCGACATCCGCGACACGATGTGCGGTTTCCGCGTCTACCCGCTGGCGCCGCTGCTGCGGCTGATCGATTCGGAAACGCCGGGCAGCCGCATGGATTTCGATACCGAGGTCCTGGTGCGCCTGCACTGGCGCGGCGTGCGCATCGTCGAACGCGAGACCCGGGTGACCTATCCGCAGGACGGCGTCTCGCACTTCGATACATGGCGCGACAACCTGCACATCAGCCGCATGCACGCCAAGCTGTTCTTCGGCATGCTGTGGCGCGCGCCGGGACTGTTGGCGCGACGCCTGCGCAGGACGCATGCATGAGCGAACGACGAACCGCGCGGCACTGGGCCGAGATCGGCGAGACCACTTCGGTCGCCGGCATCCGCCTGCTGTGCGCGGTGCGGCGGCATTTCGGCCGCGGCGTGTTCCGGCTGTGCGCGTGGCCGGTGGTGCTGCTCCACTGGCTGGGCAACGCGCGCGCACGCCATGCGTCGTTGGAATACCTGCGCCGGCTGCATGCGCACGCGGGCGTGTTCGCGCGCGAACCGGGCTGGCGCGAGAGCCTGCACCATTTCCGCGTGTTCGCCGACACCCTGCTCGACAAGATCCTGGCGCTGGGCGGCGAGTATCCGCTGCGGCAGGTGCGCAAGGAGCGCGACGTGATGCTGCGCATGCTCGAGGCCGGGCGCGGCGGGGTGATCGTCACCGCACACGTCGGCTGCCTGGAACTGTGCCAGGCGCTGGCCGACGCCTCGCCCGGGTTCCGCATGACCGCGCTGGTGCATACGCGCCACGCCGAGAGATTCAACCGGATGCTGGCGCGGCTGGGCAGCGACAAGGTGCGTTTGCTGCAGGTCGACGACCTGGGGCCGGCGGTGGCGGCGCAGATCGGGGAGCGGGTCGAGCGCGGCGAATTCGTCGCCATCGCCGGCGATCGCGTGCCGATCGGCGGCGGACGCCATGTCTTCGCCGATTTCCTCGGCCGTCCGGCGCCGTTCCCGGTGGGCGCCTACGTCCTGGCGGCGGCGCTGCATTGCCCGTTGTTCACGATGGCTTGCCTGCACGAAGGCGATGGTTACGTGGTGCGTTTCGAAACCTTCGCCGAACGCGTGGCATTGCCGCGCGGCGCGCGCGAGGCCGCGCTGGCCGACCATGCCGCGCGTTTCGCGCAATGGCTGGAAACGCAGCTGCGCGCCGCGCCGTTTGACTGGTTCAATTTCTTCCCCTTCTGGAATCAGGTGCCCGATGTCCGCCAAGTCCATTGAGCCGCCCACCGTGGTTTTCGGCGGGAACGCATTGCGCATCGAGGACGTGGTCGCGCTGTCGCGCCGCGATGCCAAAGCGGAACTGTCCGCGGACGCGGCCTTCCGCGAACGCATCGGCAAGGGCGCGGCCTTCCTCGACCGCGTGCTGGAGGAGGACGGGGTGATCTACGGGGTCACCACCGGCTACGGCGATTCCTGCACCACCGCCATTCCGGCCGAGCTGGTGCGCGAACTGCCGCACCACCTGTTCGCCTACCACGGCTGCGGCCTGGGCCGCTTCCTCGACGCCGGGGAAACCCGCGCGGTGCTGGCCGCGCGCCTGGCGTCGCTGTCGCACGGGATGAGCGGCGTCAGCGTCGCCTTGCTTGAAGGCATCGAGGGCTTCCTTCGCCACGACGTGTTGCCGCTGATCCCGGCCGAAGGTTCGGTCGGCGCCAGCGGCGACCTGACGCCGCTGTCCTACGTCGCCGCGGCGCTGTGCGGCGAGCGCGAGGTGCTGCACGAGGGCGTGCGCAAGCCGGCCGCCGCGGCGCTGGCCGCCATCGGCATGCAGCCGTTGACGCTGCGGCCGAAGGAAGGCCTAGCGATCATGAACGGCACCGCGGTGATGACCGGTCTCGCGTGCCTGGCATGGCGGCGCGCGGAATACCTGTCGCGGCTGGCCACGCGGCTGACCGCGTACAACGTGCTGGCCAGCGCCGGCAATGCGCACCACTTCGACGAGGTGCTGTTCGCGGCCAAGCCGCATCCGGGCCAGGCGCAGGTCGCCGCACGCCTGCGCGCCGACCTGCACAGCGACCGCCCGCCGCGCAACGAACAACGCCTGCAGGACCGCTACTCGTTGCGTTGCGCCCCGCACGTGATCGGCGTGCTGGAGGACGCGCTGCCGTTCCTGCGCCAGTTGATCGAAACCGAACTCAACAGCGCCAACGACAACCCGCTGATCGACCCGGAGCGCGGCCAGATCCTGCATGGCGGCCACTTCTACGGCGGCCACGTCGCGCTGGCGATGGACACGCTGAAGAACGCGGTGGCGAACGTGGCCGACCTGCTCGACCGCCAGCTCGCGCTGCTGGTCGATGCGCGCTACAGCCACGGCCTGCCGGCGAACCTGTCGGCGTCCGCTGGTCCGCGCGCGGCGATCAACCACGGCCTGAAGGCCTTGCAGATCAGCGCATCGGCCTGGACCGCCGAAGCGCTGAAGTCGACCCTGCCGGCCTCGGTGTTCTCGCGTTCGACCGAATGCCACAACCAGGACAAGGTCAGCATGGGCACGATCGCCGCGCGCGATTGCCTGCGCGTGCTGGAGCTGACCGAGCAGGTCGTCGCGGCGATGCTGATCGCCGCGCGCCAGGGCGTCGAATTGCGCCGGCGCATCGATCCGCGGGCCGTGCTGGCCGGCGACCCGGCGCGCATGTTCGAGGACCTGCGCCAACGCATCGCCCTGGTCGAGGAGGACCGCGCGCTCGACGGCGAACTGCTGTCGCTGCTGGACGCCATCCGCGACGAGCGCTGGAACCTGTATGCCGACTGACCTGTCCATCGAGATCGACCTCAGCCCGTCCTTCCACGATTGCGATCCGATGCAGGTGGTCTGGCACGGGAACTACTTCAAGTACCTGGAGATCGCGCGCTGCGCGCTGTTGCGCAGGCACGACTACGACTATCCGCAGATGCAGGCTTCCGGCTGGCTGTGGCCGGTGGTCGACGCGCGGATCAAGTACGTCCGCCCGCTGCGCTACGCGCAGCCGCTGAAGGTGCGCGCGGAGATCGTCGAATGGGAAAACCGCCTGAAGATCGACTACCTGATCCGCGACGCCGCCAACGGCGTGCGGCTGACCAAGGGCTACACCGTGCAGGTGGCGGTGGAGCCGGCGTCGGGCGCGATGCAGTACGTGTCTCCGGCGGTGCTGTGGGAGAAGCTGGGAGTGAAGCCCGAATGAAAAGGCCGGTCGTTGCGCTGCTGGGCGCATTCTTCTTCGCATGCGCGGCGCTCGCCGCCTTTCCGGCTTGCGCCGCCGACAATCTCGAACTGGTGCGCCAGCGGGTCGCGCAGGTGCAGGTGCTGCGTGGCGGCTTCGAGCAGGAGAAGCAGGTCGCCGGGTTCAGGAACCCGTTGCGCTCGCAGGGCCGCTTCCTGCTGTCGCGCGACAAGGGCGTGGTCTGGACCACGACCAAGCCGTTCCCGTCGGAAATGGTGATCACCCGCGAACGCATCCTCAGCCGCGACGAGGCCGGCAACAGCCGCGTGCAGGCCGACGTGAAGCAGCAGCCGGCGCTACGCCAGGTCAACGCGATGATGTTCGCGCTGATGGGCGGCGACGTGTCGGCGCTGGCCGCACGCTTCGACATCGACGCGCAGGCGCTGCCCGGCGATGCCTGGTCGTTGACGCTGAAGCCGAAGGCGGCGGCGCTGGCGAAGGCGTTCTCGCGGATCGAATTGCGCGGCGACCGCTACGTGCGCGAGGTGGACATCCTCGAGGCCGGCGGCGACCGCACCACGCTGAAATTCGTTGATTTGTCCGAAACCCCGGCGCGACTGGACGCCGACGAGGCCAGGCGTTTTGACTGAGCCGCAGGCCTCCGCCGATGCACGGCTGCGGCGCGCATGGCGCTGGCTGGCGCTGGCGTGGCTGCTGGCGGTGCTGGCCGTCGGCTGGCACCAGTGGCGCTTCTGGCAACAGTCGCGGATCGACAGCGACGTGCTGGCGCTGTTGCCGCAGGATGCCGGCGAGCGCGCGCTGGGCGAGGTGACCCGCCGCATCGCCGACGCCGGTTCGCGGCAGATCGTGGTGCTGCTGGGTGCGGCGACGCCGGAGCAGGCGAAGCAGGCGAAGGCGGCCTACCTGGACCATCTGCGACGCATCCGCGAGCGCGACGGGGAACCGGCGCCGTTCCGGGACGCCGGCGAGGCGGAGGACTGGTTCGCGCAAGCGCGGGATTTCTATGCGCCCTGGCGCGATCGTCTGCTGACCGATGCGCAGAGGACGATGCTGGCGAACGGCGCATCCGACGCGCTGGCGCAACAGGCGCTGGCCGCGCTGTATTCGCCGATGGGCGCGCCGCGCCTGACCGAATGGCAGGCCGATCCCTTGTCGCTGTGGCCGCAATGGTGGCAGCAGCGCGCGACGGCGTCGGGCCTCGGCATCGGCGAGGATGGGCTGTTGCAGGCCGAGGACCGCTACTGGGCGGTGTTGCAGTTCGACACCACCGCCTCGGCCTTCAGCCTCGACGGCGAGCGCCGCATCCAGGACGCGCTCGATGCGGCGTCGCGCGCCGCGCGCGCGGAAGCGGGCGCTCCCGGCCTGGAGCCGGGATCGGCGTTGCGCGAGGTGCGCGCCGGCGTGCCGTTGCATGCCGAGGCCGCCGCCGCGCAGGCCAACCGCGAGATCAACACCATCGGCTGGGGTTCGCTGGCGGCGGTATTGCTGCTGGTATGGCTGGCGTTCCGTTCGCTGCGGCCGATCGGGCTGGTCGCCGCGTCGCTGCTGATCGGCGTCGCCGCCGCGCTGTCGGTCACCGCGATGGTCTTCGGCAAGGTGCACCTGTTGACCCTGGTGTTCGGCGCCAGCCTGGTCGGCGTGGCCGAGGACTACGGCATCCACTGGTTCGCTTCGCGCCAGGGCGGGGAAACCGAGTCGCGCTGGGCCTTGCTGCGGCACCTGTTGCCGGGCTTGTGCATCGCTCTGGCGACCAGCGCATTGGCCTACCTGGCGCTGGGCCTGGCGCCGTTCCCCGGCCTGCGGCAGATGGCACTGTTCTCGGTGGTCGGCCTGGCGGCCGCGTTCGTCACCGTGGTCTGCTGGTTCCCGTGGCTGGACGGCGGCGCGGTGCGCGAAACCGCGTTCTCCCGCTGGCTCGGCGGCACCCTGCGGCGCTGGCCGCGCGTGGATGGCGGACGGCGCTGGCGCATCGCCGGCATGGCGATGGCGCTGCTGGTCGCCGGCGGCCTGTGGCGACTGCACGCCGATGATGATCTGCGCAGCCTGCAATCCTCGCCGCGCGCGCTGATCGAGCAGCAGGTCGAGGCCGGACGCATCCTCGGCCTGCCCAGCCCGGCGCAGTTCTTCCTCGTCCGCGGCGGAAATGCCGAACAGGTATTACAGCGCGAGGAGGCGCTGGCCGCGCGTCTGCGGGTCTTGCAGGAGAAGGGCGACATCGGCGGCTGGCGCGCGCTCAGCGACTGGTTGCCGTCGCAGCGGCGGCAGGACGAGAACGCGGCGCTGGCCGCGCGCAGCGAAAGCGAGGTGCTGGCGAAAGTCGGCGAGGCGACCGGCGAACGCCTGCAGCGCCCGGCGTTCGCCGCGCAGCCGTTGCGGATGGACGCTTTCCTGGCTTCGCCGGCGTCGCTGCCGGTGCGGGCGCTGTGGCTGGGCGAACTCGACGACGGCGTCGCCTCGGTGGTGATGATCGCCGGCCTGTCGAAGCAGGCCACCGACATCCTGCGTGCGCAGGCGGAGGGTTTGCCCGGCGTGCGCTGGGTCGATCGCACGGCGGATTTCTCGCGCCTGCTGCGCCACTACCGGCGGATGATGGGGGCCTGCTGCTGGCCGGCGTGGCGCTGGTGTTCGTCGCGCTGTATGCGCGCTACCGCCGCAACGCCTGGCGCATCCTGCTGCCGACCGTGATCGCCGGCGCACTGGCCATGGCCGTGCTCGGCTGGATCGGGCTGCCGCTGCAACTGTTCAACGTGCTGGCGCTGTTGCTGCTGCTGGGCGTGGGCATCGACTACGGCATCTTCCTGCTGGAGCACGGCGACGACGCCGGCGGCGGCGATGCGCGCGCATGGATGGCGGTCTGCGTCGGCGCGGCCAGCACTTGGTTGTCGTTCGGGCTGCTGGGACTGTCGGCGACGCCGGCGTTGCGCGCATTCGGCTTGACCCTGCTGCTCGGCATCGGTGCGGTGTGGCTGCTGTCGCCGCTGTTCCGGCCGCCGCCGGAGGGCGTGCGATGACCGACTGGTCGCAGGTGCCATTGCCCGACGCCTGGCCCGACCGCGTGGCCTGGTGGCGATTGCGCGAATGGCCCCGCCTGTGGCGCAAGCTGAGCGGACGTCAGCGCGAGCCGGTGCGCCTGCCGGAGGAACTGCCCGGCATGGAAAAACTGCCGCGCTACCTGCTGCTGGAATTCCACAACCTGCCCAATGGCAACTACTCGCGCCACATCACCCGCGGCTATGTGCGCGGCTTCGATCGCGCCATGCTCGGCAGCCTGCGTCATGGGCGGAAGCGCATCGCCGAGGCGTTGCGGGGCGCGCGCCGCGCGCTCGACCTGGGAAGCGGTGCGGGTTACGTCGCCAGCGCCCTGCGCGAGGCCGGTGTCGGCGAAGTCTGGGGCCTGGAACCGTCGCCGTACCTGCTGAACCTGGCCGCACAACGCGAGCCGGGCGTGCGCTGGGTGCAGGGCGTCGGCGAGGACAGCGGCTTGCCGGACGCGCATTTCGATGCGGTCGGCATCTGCTTCGTGCTGCATGAGGTGCCGCCGGCCCATATCCGCAAGCTGTGCGCCGAGTTGCGCCGCATCACCGTACCCGGCGCGACGCTGGCGGTGCTGGAGCCGTCGCCGTTGCAATGGCGAAATGGCGTTTGGCGGATGTGGAAATCGCATGGCTGGCGCGGCGCGTATTTCCGCCTGCTGGCGACGCGCGTCTACGAGCCGTTCGCCCAATCCTGGCACAAACTGGATTTTGCCGCGCTGCTGGCCGAGCACGGCTTCGACGTCGAACGCGACGAGACCGGCTGCCCGTTCCGCTTCTTCGTCGCGCGCCGCCGCGGCGTACAACCACTGGAGATACCGCAGGAATGAGAAAAACACAGCGCACGGAAATCCTGGTCGTCGGCGCCGGCCCCGCCGGTTCGGTCGCCGCGGCGATGCTGCGGCGACAGGGGCGCAAGGTGCTGATGCTGGAGCGCGAGCAGTTCCCGCGCTTTTCCATCGGCGAAAGCCTGCTGCCGCAGAGCATGGAATACATCGAGGCCGCGGGCCTGCTGCAGGACGTGGTCGAATCCGGATTCCAGTACAAGAACGGCGCCGCCTTCGCGTCCGGCGACAAGCGGACGCAGTTCGATTTCCGCGACAAGTTCTCGCCGGGCTGGGGCACGACCTGGCAGGTGCAGCGCGCCGACTTCGACCACGTGCTGGCGAAGGGCGCCGAGCGCATGGGCGCGGAAGTGCGCTACCGCCACGAGGTGCTGTCGGTGGAACCGGGACCGGCGCCGCGCGTGGTCGCGCGCGCGCCGGAGGGCGAGGAATACGAAATCGTCGCCGATTTCATCCTCGACGCCAGCGGCTTCGCCCGGCTGCTGCCGCGGCTGTTGCAACTGGAGTCGCCGTCGAACTTCCCGGTGCGCGGCGCCATCTTCACCCACGTGCGCGACCGCATCGCCGAGGATGCCGGTTTCGACCGCAGCAAGATCCTGATCACCACGCATCCGCGCCACGTCGACGTGTGGTACTGGACGATTCCGTTCTCCAACGGCTGCTGCTCGCTGGGCGTGGTCGCCGAACCCGCATTCCTCGACCGTTACCAAGGCACGGACCTCGAGCGCCTCCAGGCCATCGTCGGCGAGGCGCCGAACCTGTCCGCGTTGCTGGAAAACGCCGAGTGGGCGGTGCTGCCGGTGCGGCGGATCACCGGCTATTCGGCCAACGTGTCGTCGCTGCACGGCCCCGGCTACGCGCTGCTGGGCAACGCCGGCGAATTCCTCGATCCGGTGTTTTCCTCCGGCGTCACCATCGCGTTCAAGTCGGCGCAACTGGCCAGCGACTGCCTGCGCCGCAAGTACGCCGGCGAGAACGTGGACTGGGAGGCCGACTTCGCCGCGCCGCTGCGCTATGGCGTGAAGACCTTCCGCCGTTTCGTCGAATCGTGGTACGCCGGCGGCTTCCAGGACATCATCTACCATCCCAACCAGCAGCCGGACGTGCGGCGGATGATCTGCGCCATCCTGGCCGGCTACGCCTGGGATGCGAACAATCCCTACGTCAACGATCCAACGGGCCGACGCATGCGCGCGCTGGAGGAATTGTGCCGCGCCTGATCGCCAGCATCGCCCTGTGCCTGTTGCTGGCCGCCTGCGCCACGCGCGCGCCTGCGCCGCTGGCCGAACTGCCGGCGTTGCGGCTGGCGCCGGCATCGCTGGGACAGGAACTGGCGTTGCAGCAGAAACTGACGTTCCGGCGCGGCGGGCAGCAGCGCGAACTCGACGCGCTGCTGGAAGCCGATGGCGCGGAAGTGCGCCTGCTGGTGCAGGCGATGGGCCAGTCCGGGGTCAAGCTGAGCTGGGACGGCGCGCACCTGCAACAGCAGCGCGCGCCGTGGCTGCCGCCGGCGGTGCGCGGAGAGCGCGTGCTCGACGACCTGCAATTCGCGCTATGGCCGCTGGACGCGATCCGCGCGGCGCTGCCTGCCGGTTGGCGCGTCGACGAGATCGACGGCGAGCGGCGACTGCTCGATGTGCAGGGCAGGCCGTGGCTGCTGGCGCAGGATGCGGGCGGTTTCGGCAACGTGCGCCTGCGGAACCTTGCCGAAGGCTACGAACTGGACGTGCGCTCCATGCCGATGGAGGACGCCTCGCCATGAACCCCGCGCCGGTGTCCCTGAACGAACTGGGCATCGTCTGTCCGCTCGGCGACGGCGTCGCCGCGGTGCGCGAGGGCCTGTTCGCCGCCGACGCGCCGCACGGACTGGCGTTCACCGATGCGTTGACGCCGGGGCGCAAGCTGGCGCTGGGCCTGGTCGGCGCGGCCTTGCCCGACATGTCCGATTGCGCGCCGGCAATGCGCAGCCGCAACAACGCGCTGCTGCGGCTGGCGCACGCGCAGATCGCCGCGCCGGTGCGGGCGGCGATCGAGGAATTCGGCGCGCACCGCGTCGCCATCGTGCTGGGCACCAGCACTTCGGGCATCGGCGAGGCCGAGCGTGCGTTCTTCGCCAGTCGGGAAACCGGCGCCCTCCCGGACGATTTCGATTACGCGCAGCAGGAGATGGGCGCGCCGTCGCGCTTCCTCGCGCTGGAAACCGGCGCGTGCGGGCCGGCGTGGACGATTTCCACCGCCTGTTCGTCCGGCGCCAAGGCGCTGGCCGCGGCCGCACGCCTGCTGCGCGCCGGCATCGCCGACGCGGTGATCGCCGGCGGCGCGGATTCGCTGTGCGCGTTCACCATCGGCGGCTTCAGCGCGCTGGACGCCGTGTCGGCGGCGCGCTGCAATCCGTTCTCGCGCAACCGCGAAGGCATCAACATCGGCGAAGGCGCGGCCCTGTTCCTGATGACCCGCCGGCCCGGGCCGGTGCGCCTGTCCGGCTGGGGCGAAAGCTCCGACGCGCACCACATGTCCGCGCCGGAGCCCACTGGCGCCGGCGCGGTCGCGGCAATCCGCGAGGCGCTGCGGCGCGCGCAGTTGTCGCCGCGGCAGATCGGCTACGTCAACCTGCATGGCACCGCCACGCCGCACAACGACGCGATGGAAAGCCGCGCGGTGTCCGAAGCGCTGGGCGGCGACGTTCCCGCCAGTTCGACCAAGCCGCTGACCGGGCATGCGCTGGGCGCGGCCGGCGCGATCGAGGCCGGGCTGTGCTGGCTGTCGATGCACGACAATCCCGCGCAACGGTTGCCGCCGCACTGGTGGGACGGGCAGGCCGACGCCGAATTGCCGCCCTTGCGCTTCGTCGCGCCCGGCGAACGCGCCGACGCGCCATTGAAGCATGCGCTGAGCCAGTCGTTCGCGTTCGGCGGCAGCAACGCGGCCCTGCTGCTTTCATCGGAATGAACATGGACAGGACGCTCTACGGCATCGAACAGGTCGTTCCGCACCGCGGCGCGATGCGGCTGGTCGACCGCCTGCTCGACTGGGACGATGCGCGCGTGGCGGTCGAGGTGACGGTGCCGGCCGACGGGCCGTTCCACGAGGCCGGCGGCGTGCCGGCCTGGGTCGGCATCGAATACATGGCCCAGGCCATCGCCGCCTGGGCCGGCTGCCAGTCGCGTTCGCGCGGCGAGGATCCGAAGATCGGCTTCCTGCTCGGCAGCCGCCGCTACAGCGCCGAAACCGGCCATTTCCCGGTCGGCGGCGTGCTGCGCGTGGAGGCGCAATGCGAGCTGTTCGGCGACAATGGACTGGGCATGTTCGCCTGCCGCATCCTCCTGGGCGAACGGGTGCTGGCCAGCGCCAACGTCTCGGTATACCAACCGGCCGACGCGCTGGCCTATCTGGAAAACACCAACGGCGGGGAAACATGAGCGAAGCATTGTCGGTCCTGGTCACCGGCGCCAGCCGCGGCATCGGCCGCGCCATCGCCCTGCGCGCGGCGCAGGACGGCTATGACGTGGTCGTGCATTGCCGCAGCCGCGTGGACGAGGCGGAAACCGTCGCGGCGCAGGTTCGCGAACTCGGCCGGCAGGCGCGCGTGCTGTCCTTCGACGTGGCCGACCGCGCCGCCTGCGCGCGGGCCCTGAACGCCGACGTCGAGGCGCACGGCGCGTACTACGGCGTGGTCTGCAACGCCGGCATCGCCCGCGACGGCGCGTTCCCGGCGCTGAGCGGCGAGGACTGGGACGCCGTGGTGCACACCAACCTGGATGCGTTCTACAACGTGCTCAACCCGCTGGTGATGCCGATGGTGCGGCGGCGTGCGCCCGGGCGCATCGTCACCGTCGCCTCGGTATCGGGGCTGGTCGGCAACCGCGGCCAGACCAACTACAGCGCAGCCAAGGCCGGCATCATCGGTGCGACCAAGGCGCTGGCACTGGAACTGGCCAGCCGCAGGATCACCGTCAACTGCATCGCGCCGGGGCTGATCGAGACCGAGATGCTGAGCGAGGAAGTGGTCGAGCACGCCTTGAAGCTGGTTCCGGCGGGCCGCCTCGGCAAGCCGGAGGAGGTGGCGGCGGCGGCCTCGTTCCTGCTGTCGGAACAGGCCGCCTACGTGACCCGGCAGGTGATCTCGGTGAATGGAGGTTTGGTTTGAGCGACATGGAGCAACGCCGCGACGGCAGCAGGCGCGTCGTCGTGACCGGCGCCGGCGGGATCAGCCCGCTGGGCCACGACTGGGACAGCATCGGCGCGCGCCTGCGCGAATGCCGCAACGCGGTGCGGCGCATGGAGGACTGGGACAAGTACCAGGGTTTGAACACGCGGCTGGCCGCGCCGGCGCTGCCGTTCGAACTGCCGGCGCACTACAACCGCAAGACCACCCGCAGCATGGGCCGGGTCGCGTTGATGTCGGTGCGTGCCAGCGAGATGGCGCTGCAACAGGCCGGCCTGCTCGGCGATCCGCTGCTGAAGAGCGGCAAGGTCGGCGTGTCGTATGGTTCGTCGGCCGGCAGCCACGAGGCCATCGGCGATTTCGGCCGCATGCTCAACGAGCACACCACCGAGGGCATCAACGCCACGACGTACCTGAAGATGATGAGCCACACCGCGCCGGTCAACATCGGCGTGTTCTTCGGCCTGTGCGGGCGCGTGGTCACCACCTCCAGCGCCTGCACGTCCGGCAGCCAGGGCGTTGGTTCGGCCTACGAGCTGGTGCGCAGCGGCAAACAGGTGGCGATGCTGGCCGGCGGATCGGAGCAGCTCGACGCCACCGCCGCGGCGGTGTTCGACACCCTGTTCGCGACCAGCGTGCGCAACGACGAACCGGAACGGACGCCGCGCCCGTTCGACGCCGTCCGCGACGGCCTCGTCCTCGGCGAGGGCGCATGCACGCTGGTGCTGGAAGAGCTGGGGCACGCTCGCGCGCGTGGCGCGAACATCCTCGCCGAGGTCGTCGGCTACGCCAGCAACAGCGACGGCCAGCACGTCACCCAGCCCAGCCCGGCGACGATGGCGCAGGCGATGTGGCTGGCGCTGGAGGACGCCGAACTCGACGCCGCGCGGGTCGGCTACGTCAACGCCCACGGCACCGCGACCGAGCACGGCGACATCGCCGAATCGCAGGCCACCGCGCAGGTGTTCGGCGGCCGGGTGCCGGTCAGCACGCTGAAGGGCTATGTCGGCCACATGCTCGGGGCCTGCGGCTCGTTCGAGGCCTGGGCGACGGTCATGATGATGCGCGAAGGCTGGTTCTCGCCCAACCTGAACCTCGTCGAGCGCGATCCGCGCTGCGCGGAACTGGACTACATCGCCGGCGACGGCCGCGAATTGCAGACCGAGTACGCCATGAGCAACAACTTCGCCTTCGGCGGGATCAATACTTCGCTGGTGTTCCGCCGTTGGCCGGAATGACGATCCACCCATCGTGAACAACAAGAAGGAGCGAGAAATGAAGAGAGCGATTGTTGCCGGCCTGTTGACCCTGCTGGTCGCCGCGCCGCAGGCTTCCGCCGCCGACCGCGTGGTCGACCTGCCGCTGCAGGAACTGCTGGACTCGCCGCAAGCGAAGGAGGCCGGCATCGACGGCAGCGTGCGTTTCTACCTGGCCGGCCAGAAGACCCCGGCGGTGCTTTCGCGCATGAGCGAAGACGTATCGAACAAGAAGACCAACGGCGTCGGCAAGTCCGACGAGGAAGCCTGCCGTTGGGTGATGCTGTCGGTGCTGAAGGCGTTCCAGGAATCGGCCAAGGCCCGGGGCGCCAACGCGGTGGTCGACCTCGTCAGCTACTACAAGAAGAACGAGTCCCGCAGCGCCACCACCTACCGCTGCCACGCCGGCAACATCGTGACCGGGATCGCCATGAAGGGCGCCTACGCCAAGGTGAAGTGAGGAACTCGCCACACGCAGCAGGTGCGCTGGGCTGGAAACCGGCGTCAACCGCGCGGCGTTCCGTCGGCGTACAATCCACAGTTCCAGACGCTCGGCGAAGCGCCATGCCCCTGATCCGCAACCTGTCGCTGGCGTTCGCCGCGGGCGCGCTGCTGCACCTGTCCGTCGCGCTGGAGCCAGTGTGGTGGGCGGTCTGGCTGGCGCCGCTGCCGCTGCTGTGGCTCGCGTTCTCGAACGCGGGCTGGCGCGCGCGGCTGTGGGTCGCGCTGGCCATCGGCGCGGGAACGTCGGCCTATCTGCCGTATTTCCGCCTGGTGATGCCGCTGCCGGCGGTCGTCGTCATGTGGCTGGGGATGAGCCTGCTGTGGTGGTTCGTGACGATGACGACGCGGCGTATCGTGCTGGCCAGCCGCACGGCCTGGGCGGTGTTCGTCTATCCGGTGCTGTGGACGGCAGTGGACACGCTGATGGCGGCGCTGCTGCCCGATGGCAACTGGGGCAGCCTCGCGTATTCGCAGGCCGACGTGTTGCCGCTGGTGCAGACGACCTCGCTGTTCGGCGTGGCCGGCCTGCTGTTCCTGCTGTGCCTGCCGGCGTCCGCCATCGCCGTGCTGGCGTGGTGGCGGAATGCGCGCGGCAGTCGCGTCGCCGTTGTCACCGTCGTGCTGGCATTGCTGCTGAGCGCGCTGGGTTTTGGCGAATGGCGCTTGCGCCAGCCGTCGCCGGGCGAATCCGTGCGCGTCGGCTTGGCTTCCATTGACGATGCGATTGGCGTGAAGGCAGCACCGGCTTATGCCAATAGCATCCGCGACCGCTACGACGCGTTGGTCGCGCAACTGGCCGGGGCTGGCGCACACATCGTGGTGCTGCCGGAAAAGATCGCGGTGCTGAAGCCGGAAGTCGCTGCGCAATGGCAGGCGCATTTCGGCGAGCTGGCGGCGCGGCATCGCGTATGGCTGGAAGTCGGCATCGGCATCGACGACGGCCAACACCCGCGCAATCATGCGTGGCTGTTCGACCCTGCCGGCCAGCGCGTCGAGAACTACGAGAAGCACTACATGGCGCCGCCGGAACGCGCCGAGGCGTATGCGTCCGGTAACGGCTGGAATCTGCACCGCATCGATGGCCGCAACATCGGGCTGGCGGTGTGCAAGGACATGCACTTCGCCGCGCTGGGCCGCGAGTACGGCCGCCGCGACGCGGATGTGATGCTGGTGCCGGCGTGGGACTTCGCCTACGTGGACGGCTGGATGGCCTCGCGCATGACTGCGGTGCGTGGCGTCGAGAACGGCTATGGCGTGGTGCGCGCCGCGCGCGAGGGCCTGCTGACAGTCAGCGACGCGCACGGGCGCATGTTGGCTGAAACCGCCAGCGCGCCGATGCCCGGAAACACGCTGCTGGCGGAATTGCCGCTCGGCCAGCGCGTGCCGACGCTGTACACCCGCATCGGCGACCTGCTGGGCTGGCTGTGCGTGGCGCTCGGGGCGGGGCTGGTCGTGTCCGGCCGAAGGCCGGGGGCGCGTCGCGTGGAACCGGCCTGATCCCAGCGTGCCATCCGCCCGCAGTGTGGTTTAATGGCGACCGAAGCGGGGGTACCGGGCCGCGGCCCGGTTGAGACAGTCCCTTCGAACCTGATCCGGTTGAGACCGGCGTAGGGAAGCTTCGCGGCGGCACCGGCGTGCCGTGGCGCTTTCGCTTCGTTCCGTTACGCGAATACCTCGCAGCCCGCACGCGCCGTGCGGGGATTCAAAAGGACGATGCCGATGAACGCCGTGCCCGCCTCGCTGATCCAGCAGACCGAACAGCTCTCCGAATCCGTCACCCGGCCGATCCCGGGTTCGCGCAAGGTCTTCGTCGAAGGCTCGCGATCGGACCTGCGCGTGCCGATGCGCGAAATCGCGCTGACGAAGACGCCGACCCTGTTCGGTGGCGAGGACAATCCGCCGGTGACCGTGTACGACTGCTCCGGCCCGTATACCGACCCGGCCGCCGACATCGACCTGTCGCGCGGCCTGCCGGCGCTGCGCGCGCCGTGGATCGCCGAACGCGGCGACACCGAGGTGCTGGCGCAGTTGAGTTCCGAATTCGGCCGCTCGCGCGAAACCAATCCCCGGCTCGATGCGGTGCGTTTCCCCGGCCGCACGTTGCCGCGCCGCGCGAAGGCCGGCATGAATGTCTCGCAGATGCACTACGCGAGGAAGGGCATCGTCACCCCGGAAATGGAATTCGTCGCCATCCGCGAGAACCAGCGCCTGGAGGCGGTGCGCGATGCGGGGTTGCTGAAGCAGCATCCCGGCGAAAGTTTCGGCGCCAGCATCCAGAAGGTCATCACGCCCGAATTCGTCCGCGATGAGATCGCCCGCGGCCGCGCGATCCTGCCGAACAACATCAACCACCCGGAAAGCGAGCCGATGATCATCGGCCGCAACTTCCTGACCAAGATCAACGCCAATATCGGCAACAGCGCGGTGTCCTCGGGCATCGCCGAGGAAGTCGAGAAGCTGGTGTGGGCGATCCGCTGGGGCGGCGACACGGTGATGGACCTGTCCACCGGCAAGCACATCCACGAGACCCGCGAGTGGATCGTGCGCAACTCGCCGGTGCCGATCGGCACTGTTCCTATTTACCAGGCGCTGGAAAAGGTCGACGGCCGCGCCGAGGAACTGACCTGGGAGATCTTCCGCGACACCCTGATCGAGCAGGCCGAGCAGGGCGTGGACTACTTCACCATCCACGCCGGCGTGCTGCTGCGCTACGTGCCGCTGACCGCGAAGCGCGTCACCGGCATCGTCTCGCGCGGCGGCTCGATCCTGGCCAAATGGTGCCTGGCGCACCACAGGGAGAATTTCCTCTACACCCACTTCGAGGACATCTGCGAGATCATGAAGGCCTACGACGTGGCCTTCTCGCTGGGCGACGGCCTGCGCCCGGGCTGCATCGCCGACGCCAACGACGCCGCGCAGTTCGGTGAACTGGAAACATTGGGCGAGCTGACGAAGATCGCCTGGAAGCACGATGTGCAGACCATGATCGAAGGCCCCGGCCACGTGCCGATGCAGCTGATCAAGGAGAACATGGACAAGCAGTTGCGCGAGTGCGG
This sequence comes from Pseudoxanthomonas sp., assembly GCA_047601245.1. Lineage (GTDB taxonomy): Bacteria > Pseudomonadota > Gammaproteobacteria > Xanthomonadales > Xanthomonadaceae > Pseudoxanthomonas_A. Next base: position 487,903 of record JASGJU010000001.1, on the reverse strand, counting down.
CGAGGCGCCGTTCTACACCCTCGGCCCGCTGACCACCGACATCGCGCCCGGCTACGACCACATCACCAGCGCGATCGGCGCGGCGATGATCGGCTGGTACGGCACCGCGATGCTCTGCTACGTCACGCCCAAGGAGCACCTGGGTCTGCCCAACCGCCAGGACGTGCGCGACGGCATCATGGCTTACAAGATCGCCGCCCACGCCGCTGACCTGGCCAAGGGCCATCCGGGGGCGCAGGTGCGCGACAACGCCTTGAGCAAGGCGCGCTTCGAGTTCCGCTGGGAGGACCAGTTCCACCTCGGCCTCGACCCCGAGAAGGCTAAGGAATTCCACGACGAGACCCTGCCCAAGGACGCGCACAAGCTGGCGCACTTCTGCAGCATGTGCGGCCCGCATTTCTGCAGCATGAAGATCACCCAGGACGTGCGCGACTACGCCGCCGAGCACGGCGTCGACGAGCGCGGCGCGCTGGAAGCGGGCATGGCGGAGAAGTCGAAGGAGTTCCTCGAACAGGGCGCCGAGGTGTACCGGCAGGGCTAGGGCGTGCCATCGATTCCCGCACGGGCCGCCGCCGTGCTAGCGTTCGCGCACGTTCCTTTGCGTGGGAGTTGATGCCATGAACCGAGTGCCTGCCCGGGCCGTCCACGGTTTCGCCGTCGCTTGCCTGCTGCTGCTCGCCGCCTGCGCCAGCGGCCCGCGGGTCAGCAGCGAGGTCGATCCGGAAGCGGATTTCGCGCGCTACCGCACCTTCGCCTTCTTCTCGCCATTGGCGATCGAGCCGGAAGGCTACGCTTCGGCCGCCAGCGCGCGCATCAAGGCGGCCGCGCGCGCGCAGATGGAAGCGCGCGGCTACGTCTACAGCGAGGACAAGCCGGACCTGTGGGTCAACCTGAACGCCTATCTGCAGCAGCGCACCGACGTCAGCAGCATGCCGACCGTCGACTACGCCTACTACTACAGCTATCGCGCCCGCGGCTATTACGCGGTGCCGTACTGGCGCGACGAGGTGCAGGTGTACCGCTACACCGAAGGCACGATCAACGTCGACCTGGTCGATGCGGCGCGGAACCGGCTGGCGTGGGAAGGCGTCGCCGTCGGCCGGGTGTCGAAACTGAAGCCGGAACAGCGCGACGCGCGCATCGACGCCGCGATGGCGGAGATCTTCGCCCGCTACCCGTACCGGGCCGGATCGAACGCGGCGGGAGCTACCGCGCCGTGAGCGACGATGTGCGCACCGCGGCGGTGCGGCGCTGCGGCTGAATGGCGACGCGGGCTTTCATCTGGCTGCTGCGACTGCGCCGGCATCCGGCCGGCCTGCTGCTGACGGTGCAGCTGATCGGCGTGATGCTGTATCCGTTGATGGAGGACACGCCGCTGGGCCGCGCCTTGTTCGGCGCGTTCGGCATCGTCGTGCTGTCGCTGGTGCTGTGGGTCGTCTACCGCCGCAGCGCCAGCCGGTTCGCGTGGCTGCTGGCGGCGCCGGCGGTGGCGCTGTCGCTGTCGGCCAGTTTCCTGCACCTGCCCGGGCTCCTGCCGTTCGCGCAGGCGCTGGAATCGGCGCTGTATTTCTACGCCGCCGCCGGGCTGATGTTCTACATGCTGGAAGACCACGTCATCACCTTCGACGAACTAATCGCCGCCGGGGCGGCCTTCACCTTGCTGGCGTGGGCCTTCGCCTACGCGTTTTCCGCCTGCCAGTTCTGGTCGCCGGGCAGCTTCAGCGGCGCGGTCGATCCGACGCATGCGCGCAGTTGGCTGGAACTGTTGTTCCTCAGTTTCAGCCTGCTGTCGGGAGTGGGCCTGAGCGACATCGCGCCGGTACTGCCCGGTGCGCGCGCGTTGTCGATGCTGGCGATGTTCAGCGGGGTGATGTACATCGCCATCGTGGTGTCGCGGGTCATCGCGCTGACCGCGGCGCGCAGGCCGCAGGCCTGAAAAGGCGAACGCCGCCCGGAGGCGGCGTCGCACGGGGGATCCGGTCGCCGGGATCAATCAATCCTTGGCGGCGTAGGCCTTCATGCTGGCGTCGATGATCTTCTTCGCCGCGTCGGCGCCTTCCCAGCCGTCGAGCTTGACCCACTTGCCCTTCTCCAGGTCCTTGTAGTGCTCGAAGAAGTGGCCGATGCGCTCCAGCCAGTGCGGCGAAACCTGGCCGATGTCCTCGATATGCGAGTAACCGTTGAAGATCTTGCTGGCGGGCACGGCGAGCAGCTTCTCGTCGCCGCCGGCCTCGTCGGTCATCTTCAGCACGCCGACCGGGCGGCAGCGGATCACCGAACCCGGGATCAGTGGCAGCGGCAGCACCACCAGCACGTCGATGGGATCGCCGTCGTCGCCCAGGGTGCCGGGCACGTAGCCGTAGTTGCACGGGTAGCGCATCGGCGTGGACAGGATGCGGTCGACGAAGATCGCGCCGCTTTCCTTGTCGACTTCGTACTTCACCGGCTCGGAATCCTTGGGGATTTCGATGATGACGTTGATCTCGTCCGGCGGATTCTTGCCGGTGGGGACGTGGCCCAGGCCCATGAACGGCTCCAGCTGCGTAGTGTGGGGAAAGACCGCCATTCTACCCGCTGGCCTGCTGCGCTGCAGCAGAGGAGGGATCTCAGTCCGCCGCGGCCAGTCCGGCTTCGCCGCAGCCGCGTTGCAGCAGTCGCGAGTGTTGCAGCCAGTCGGCATCGGGGTAGTAGGCGAACACGAACGAGCCGTCGCGGATGCTGTCGATCAGCGATCGGGCGATGGCCGGGCGGACCGCCGGGCAGCCCAGGCTGCGGCCCAGCCGGCCCTGGCCGCGGATCAGGTCGTCGCTGACGTAGGGTGCGCCGTGGATGACGATGGCGCGGTCGCGCGCCCGGTCGTTGTAGCCCGGTTCCAGCCCGCGCAGGCGCAGCGAATAGCCGTTGTGGCCGACGTAGGTTTCCTGGGTCACGAAGCCGCCGAGGCTGGACATGTTGCTGCCCGAACGGTTGGAGAAGCGGCTGGCGAGGTTCTCGCCGGTGCCGCGGCCGTGCGCGACCAGTTCCCGGAACAGCAGCCGGCGCTGCGTCAGGTCGAAGACCCACAGCCGCGGCCGGGTCGAGGGCAGCGAGTAGTCGATCACGCTCAGGGTGGCCGGGCGGTGCAGCGGATCGGGTTGGCGCAGCGCGCAGGACATCGCGCGGGTGGCCAGGGTCAGCACCTCGCGGTCGAGGCCGGGCGCGGCGCGGGAAAGCTCGTCCAGCAGCGGATCGCCGGGCGGCGCGGCGTGTGCGGGGGCCAGCAGCGCCAGCAGCGTCGCCGGCAGCAGGCGGCGCAGGGGAAGGGGCAGGGAAGGCATGCGGGCAGGATGGGCGCCGGCGCGGGCGAATTCAATCGTCGGCCGTGAACGGGAATTCAGGGGATCATTGGTCCGGCCGGATCGACGGGCGATCAGTCTTCCGATTGCAGCACCGGCTCCACCGCTTGCGCCGGAGCCGGGCGCATCGCCGGCAGGTCGGTCAGCAGCAGCGTCGCGCCCGGCTGCAGGATCGCGCGCACGCGTTCGGTGAAATCGGGATCGACCTGCAGCGGGTTCGACTGCAATTCCAGTTGCAGCATCGCCAGCGCGCCGGAATCGACGCCGACGACCGGCCAGGCCGTCCACGGCTGGCCCGCCGTGTCCTCGGACGGGCCGCCCTTCACCATCAGCACCGAGCCGTGCAGGGCGAAGCCGTCCGCCACGCGCAAGCCGGCCTCGCCGACGGCGACGCCGTTGCGCAGCACGAACACGCGACGGTCGGCGACGCTGACCAGCACGCTGACCGGGCCGGGGGCGCTGGCGGCGGCGGCGTCCCAGTAGTAGCCGGCCTGCACGTTCTGGGTGGCGACCGCCGCGCCGGCTTGGTCCACCGGCGCCAGCAGCGCCGGATGCGCCAGGCTGGCGGCCGAGGCCCGGGCGTCGGCGACCACCACGGTGTCGCCGGTGCGGGTTTCGGCGAACAGTTTCTCGGCGAAGGCCTGCGGCAGGCGCACGCAGCCGTGGCTGGCCGGATAGCCGGGCAGCGCGCCGCCGTGCAGGGCCACGCCGCCCCAGGTCAGCCGCTGCATGTACGGCATCGGCGCGTTGTTGTAGAGGTTGGAGCGGTGGTCCTTGTCCTTCTGCAGGATCGTGAACACGCCGGTCGGGGTTTCCTTGCCGGCCTTGCCGGAGGAAATCGTCGAAACGCCGATCGCCATGCCGTTGCGGTACACGTAGGCGCGCTGCTCGTCGAGGCTGACCACGACCACGATGGGCCCCTGCGGCGCGATTTCCGGATGCCACAGGTATTCGCCGGGCTTCAATGCGCGCGGATCGGGCGCGGTCGGCGCGTCGGCGGCCGCGAGCGCGGACGACACGGGCAGCAGCAGGGCGGCGAGCAGGCGGAAGGCGGAACGGATCATGTCGGGTCGGGGAATGCCGGGCGCCGGCAGTGTCGCATTTCCCGCATCCGGGATGTCTGTCCGTCAGCCGGTCGCGATGACGTGTCCCGCCAGCCGCGCGGCGTACAGCGCGGCGCCGTAGTGCGGTTCGAACGCCGGTACACGCAGTTCGAACGCCGGGCAGGCGGCGTGCAGCGCCTGCGCGAACGGCGTCGCCAGCAGTTCGCCGACGTTGAAGGCGCCGCCCGAATACGACAGCGGCACTATTTCGTCGGGCGCGAAGCGCAGGGCGACGCGCAACGCGTCGGCGATCTCGGCCAGTTCCCGCCCGGCTTGCGCGAAGATGCGTTGCGCCTGCGCATCGCCGTCGCGCGCCGCTTCGGCGACGATCCGGGAAAGCCCGGCGACTTCGCCGCGCGAGTAGGCGTGTTCGCCATAGAGCTTCGCGCAGATGTCGAGGTCGCGTTCGATTCCCAGGTGCCGGTTGAACAGCGCGTGCAGCGGCCCTTTCGGCAGGCGGCCGTCGCTCATCCGCGAATAGGCGTTCAGCCCCTGCACCGCGATCCAATGCGCCGAGCCTTCGTCCGAGAACAGCTCGCCCCAGCCGCCGGCGCGCGCGTCCAGGCCGCGGCGGCGGCCGTAACCCATCGAGCCGGTGCCGGCGATGACGTTGATGCCGTCGGCGCAGGCCAGCGAGCCGGCCCAGCCGCAGACCATGTCGTTGTCCGCGCCGTAGCGCGCATGGCCCAGCACCTCGCCGGGAATGGCCTGCAGCAGCGGCGCGACGCCGCTGTCCTCGCCATAGGCGGGAATCCCGAAGAAGGCGTGGTCGACGTCGGCGCTGCGCAGTCCCGCCTGCCGCAGCACGTCGTCGACGCCGTCGGCCAGGATCGCGCGCACGCCGTCCAGGCCGACCTGCGGATGGTAGGTGGTGCCGCGTTGCGCCTGCGCCAGCACCCGGCCCTCGCCGTCGATCAGGACGAAACGGGTCTTGGTGCCGCCGCCGTCGACGCCGAGGAAGCGCAGCGCCGCGTTCATGCGGCCGGCGACCCTTCCGTGGCGCGCGTGCTGTCGGCGTGCAGGCCGTCGCTTTCCAGGTACAGGCGCACGCCCTGCACCACGCGGTTCACCGTGCCTTGCGGGTTCGGATTGTCCGGCGACAGTCCCAGCGCCAGCGACGCGTGGAAGGCGTAGAGCTGCGCGACGGCCACGTACGGCCACAGCAGGTCGACGTCGGCGGCGTCGGCCATGTCCGCGATGGCGAGCGTGTCCGCATCGCCCTGCGGCCGTGGCTGCGCGGTCACCTCGAGGATCCGCGCCGCGCAGCCGTCGCGGCGCAGCTCGTCGACCAGGTCGCGGTCGTAGCGCCGGGTCAGCGGGTCGTTGGAGACGAACGCCACCACCAGCGTGCGATCGGTGACGAAGGTCTTGGGACCGTGGCGGAAGCCCAGCGGCGATTCGAAGCAGGTGGCGACGGCGCCGTTGCTCAGTTCGCCCAGCTTCAGCGCGGCCTCGCGCGCCAGTCCCTGGAACGGGCCACTGCCGAGGTAGACGACGCGGTCGTGGCCCTGCGCGGCCAGTTCGCGCAGGCGCGCGCGCGCGCCGTCGATGACGCCGGCGGTGGCGCGGGCGATCGCGCCGATCCTGCGGTCGAGCGTGCGCGGCCCGCACAGCGCGGCCAGCGTCGCGTACATCATGCAACTGAAGCTGGAGGTCATCGCGAAGCTGAGGTCGTGGGTCTCCTCCGGCAACAGCAGGGTCATCGCGGTCCGCGCCGGCGCGCGCGCCAGTTCGCCTAGCGCGTTGCAGGTGACGAACAGGTGGCGGACCTCGGCGACCGTCGATTCGGCCAGCGCGACCGCGGCCAGGCTTTCCGGGCTGTTGCCGGAGCGGCCGAACGACACCAGCAGCAGCGGCCGTTCCGGTTCCAGGTACAGCGCCGGGCAGCTGACGATGTCGGTGGTCGGGATCGCGTCCACGCGCGCGGGCAGGCGGCGGTCGAGCAGCGGCGCCAGGCACTGGCCGATGTAGGCGGAGGTGCCGGCGCCGGTCAGGATCACGCGCGCATCCGGATTCTGCGCGACCGGCGCGACGAAGGCGGCGACCTCGTCGGCCAGCGCGGACAACAGTGCGTGGGTGCGCTCCAGCATGCGCGGCTGCTGCTCGATCTCGCGCGCGGTGCAGATCGCGCCGGCGTCGAGCAGTTCGGTCTCGGCAATGCCCAGGTGTTCAGCGGCGGTCGTCATCGGGATGGCAGGCATGGTGGTAGTCGTCGAGCGTGGCGGCGATGTGCGCCATCGTCAGGGAATCCGGATCGCAGGCGGCATGTTCGCCGCGCAGCGCGTGCAAAGCGAGAGGAAGGTGCTGGCTGAGCAGCGCCAGCGGCGGCGGCCGGTCGCGCAGGTTGGCGAACAGGCGCTGGCGCGCGCGTTCGATCTCCGGGTCCGGCCAGTAGTAGCGGATGCGGTCGCTGAGGCTGTATTGCAGGTCCAGCGCCAACGCTTCGCCCTCGTCGTGATAGTAGCGCCGCCAGTGCTGCGGCTGTTCGCGCATGCGCCGCAGCGCGACCTCGCGCAGGCCGGCGCGCACGCCGGCGTCGATCCATTCGCGCTCGATCGCATCCAGCGCCCACAGCGCCTCGCGCAGGGCGAAGGTCAGGCCGGGACCGACCTTGAGGATGGCGAAGTGGTCGCGCACCAGCGCGCGCAGCGCGGCGGCGGTCTGGTAGTCGGTCGAATGCGCCTCGAACACCATGCCCGGCACGGCGGCTATCGCGGCGCTCAGCTCGCGCGCCTTCCGCGGCTGGTAGTCGACGACGTCGTGGTGGTCGAACTCGACGCCCGGCTGCACCACCGACGCGATCACGCGTCGCCATGCCGATTGCAGGCCGGCGGCGGCGAACGCTTCCCGGTGCGCGTCGATGGTGGCCAGCGCCGCCTGCGGCGTGGTCACGGCCAGTCCCTCGATCGCCTCGGCCGCGCCGCCGGGCACCGGCACTTCGGTGCCGATCACGTACACCGGCGCTTCGCCGCCGGCCTGCGCGTGCGCGGCCTCGGCCACCCGGCACAGGCGCACCGCGCGCCTGACGATCTCGGCTTCGGGCAGCGGCGTCGGATCGTCGGCGCAGGACATCGAGCAGTCGAGGTGGATCTTGCGGAAACCGGCGGCGACGTAGGCGGCGACCATCGTCTCGGCCTTCGCCATCGCCGCTTCGGCGTCCAGCGCGACCCACGGGTTCGGACCCAAGTGGTCGCCGCCCAGCACGATCCGCGCCGGATCGATGCCGACCCTGGCGGCGATGCCGTGGACGAAGGCGACGAAATCCGCCGGCGCCATCCCGGTGTAGCCGCCGTCCTGGTTGACCTGGTTGCAGGTCGCCTCGAACAGCGTCATCGGCGCGTCGTGGCGCAGCGCGTGGCGCAGCGACGCTTCCAGCACCAGCGGGTGCGCGGAACAGATCGAGGCGATGCCGCAGGCGTCGCCTTGCTTGTGCCGTGCGATGAGGTCGAGCAGAGGATGCATCGTGGGGTCTTCCGTCAGGGGGTGGGCGGCGATTCGCGTTCGGGTTCCAGCACCAGCAGCAGCGAGGCGACCAGCGCCAGCGCCAGCCCGGCCAGCTTCAGCGGGCCGGGCACCACGCCGGCGAAGGCCAGCGCCAGCGCCGCGGTGACCAGCGGCGCGCCGGCGTTGGTGAGCGGGGCGACCACGATCGCCTTGCCGTGGCGGAACGCGTACACCAGCGTCAGCGCGCCGACGGCGTTGAGGATCTGGATGCCGGCGGTCATCCACGGGCCGTCCAGGCCGGTGTTGACCGGCTGGCTCCAGTCGGTCATCGCCCACGCCACCGGCGCCAACAGCAGCGCGCCGAGCATCATGTAGAAGAAGATGCTCCCGGCGCTGACGCTGTGGTTCGCCAGCTTCATGAAATACGCCTGCACGCCCCACGCGGCCATGATCAGCAGCGCCAGCGCGAACCAGCCCAGCCCCTGCGCGCCGCCGCCGAAGGACAGGTCCAGCAGCGGCAGCGCCACCAGCGCCAGCACGATGCCCAGCGCGCCCAACTTGCCGGTGCGCTCGCGCAGCAGCACGAACGACAGCGCGATGGTGACCACGGGCGACAGCGAGATGATCGGGAAGATGAAGTAGGCCGGCCCCAGGGTCAGCGCGCGGAACAGCAGCATTTGCCCGCCGGCGCCGAGCAGGCCGATGGTCAGGCCGTATGCGATCGCGCGCGGCGTGCGGTCCAGCTTCCAGCCGTCGCGCCACAGCACGAACAGCGCCGGCGGGATCATCGTCAGCGCCCATACGCAGTAGACCAGCGTTTCCGGGAAGCCGTGTTGCGCCGACAGGCCGGCCAGCGCGCCCCAGACGCCCCACAGCGCCACCGTCGCCAGCGCGTAGGCCACCCATGCGCGCTTCACGCGGATTCTCCGGCGGGCGCGGCCTGCAGCAGCAGGAAACGCTCGAAGGCGGCGTCCAGCGTGTTGGCGCGTGCGTCCACGACGCCCAGTTCGACGTTGTTGAACAGGTCGCGGACGCGGTAGCGGCCCTTGCCGAGCCCGCGCAACTGCAGCGGGCCGTCCCAGCTTTCCGCGTAGAAGGCGTAGTACAGCGCGCCGTCCCTGGCGATGGCGTGCGCTTCGGGCCTGTCGAAGCCGATGTCGTACAGCTCGCCCAGGTAGTCGCCCTCCGGCAGCATGTGCCGCTTGTACAGCTCGATCCATTTGCGCCACAGCGCTTCTTTCGCCGGGGTCAGCACGTAGCCGCCCGGCGGCAGGCTTTCGACCGGGTGCTCGGTGTCCCTGGGCCAGGTGAACTTGGTCGAGATCACCGCGCCGACGCCGACGCTGGAAGCGAAATCGTCGCCGCCGTCGCTCAGTTCCACGTGGTCGCCGGCGTAGCTGCTGCCGCGTCCGGCCAGCGCCTTGAAGGTCTTGCCCTTGCTGCGCACCTGCCACGACGAGGTCGGGTCAGAGGCCGGGTACTGGTCGGTCGCCGGCAGGTTGTGGAAGGCGAAGGCGGTGCCGCAGGGGCACAGTTCGACTACCGCGTCGGGATTGGCCTCGTGTGCGGCGCGGTGGATCGCGTTCCAGAAGTCGGCCAGCTTCTCGCACGATTCCTCCGGGCGCGCGTGATGGTGCGCCGGGTTGTGGCAGGGCGCGACCGCGTTGAGGTGCTGGCCGTCCAGCTTGAGGCCCTCGAAACCCCAGTCGCCGATGATCTTCTTCGTCAGCGCGACGTAGTAGTCGACGGTCGGCTGATAGGCGGGGCACTGGGTCAGCGCGTTCCACCAACTGACCTTCTGGAAGGAACCGTCCGCGTCCAGCAGCAGCATGTCGGCGTGGTCGTGCAGCACGTCGCTGCCGGGATCGGCGGCCAGCGGCGCGATCCACAGGCGCGGGCGCAGGCCCTGCGCCTTGATCGCCTGCACGAAGGCGCGCATGTCGGCGTCGCCGTTCGGGAACTTGCGCGGGTCCAGTCGCCAGTCGCCTTCGTTGGTCTGCCAGCCGTCGTCCAGCACCGCCCACCCGAAACCCAGTTCGCGCACCTTGGGCAGGGTGCCGAGCACCTGCGCGACGGTGAACTCGCGCTCGTAGCCCCATGCGCACCAGACCGGCGCGGATGCCGAAGCCGGCGCCTGCGGCGCGGCGACGCCCTGGTCGTGCAGGAAGCGGCGGTACTGCTGCAGCGGCGCGTAATGGTCGCCGCGGTGCACGCACAGGAAGGTGCGGTCGGTGGTCAGGGTGTCGCCCGGCCGCAGCACGGCCGCGTGCGGCGATTCGACCGCGATGCCGGCGCCGCCGGCGGTCTTGCGCACGGGCAGGTCGAGCAGGCGCGGCTTGTCCTCGAGGTGGCCGACCGCCAGGCCGACGTCGCGCCGCCACAGGTTCGCCACCGGCGTGCCGCCGCCGTAGTCGGAAGCGGCCATCGACAAGGTGTTGCGCTGCTCGAAGCCCTCGCCGACCGGCTGTACCCAGTCGCGGCGGTCCTCGTGGGTGGCGCCGGAGAAGCTCCAGAAACCGCCCGGCGCGTCGGCCAGTTCGTGCGCGGCGTTGCGCCAGCCGCGTACCGCCAGCGGCGCGCCGCCGCCGTTGCGCCAGGCGACCTGCAGCACGGCCATGCCCGGATAGCGTTCGAAGAAGGTGGCGACCACGGTCTTCTCGATGCTGTCGTCCGAGCGCCCGCGCAGCGTGTGCCGGCGGCCGGCGCCGTGGCGCGGGTCGCGGACCGGGTCGATGCGCTGGCCGGCGAACCGGAACGCGACGGTTTCGCCGTCGTCCAGCAGCAGCGTTTCGCTGGCGTCGAAGCCGGTGATCGGTTCGCCGTAGGCGAGGATGCGGCTGCGCAGGCCGTCGTCGAAGGCGATCGCCAGCCGCCCGTCGTCCGCGATCGCGGACGCGCCCTTCGCATCCGCCGCCTGCGCCCCTCGCGGCAACGCCGCCCATGCGGCCGTGGAAGCGGCGAGTTTCAGAACGGTGCGGCGTCCGAGTCGGGGCATGGCGGCATCCCTGGGGTCAATGAGTATGGGTCGGCGGGCGCATCGGGTGGGAGTCGTTCGTTATGCGCGAGCACGGATGTTGCGATATATGGTATATAAGTTTCGTTTTATTACAAGCAGGTGAGGCATGGCGGGATATGCGCGGCTTTGGGCGTGGGTGCTGGCGGGTTTCTGCGGCGTCGGGATGGCCGCGGCGGCGGTTCCCGCCACGTATTCGATGGACGACTTCGCCCGCGTGCGCAAGTTCGACGCGCACGTGCATGCGAACGCCGACTCGGACGCATTCCTGCAGCAGGCGCGCAGCGACAACTTCGAATTGCTGTCGATCAACGTCGACTATCCCGACTTCCCGCCGATCGGCAGGCAGCGCGAGATCGCCCTGGCGCTGGCGCGGACCGATCCGGCGCGGTTCCACTGGGCGGCCACCTTCTCGATGCAGGGTTTCGGGTCGCCGGGCTGGGCGCAGGCGGTCGGCGACGACCTGGCCGGCGCGGTCGCGCAGGGCGCGCGTGCGGTGAAGATCTGGAAGAACGTCGGCATGGTCGAGAGGGGCGCCGACGGCAAGCTGGTCATGCTCGACGACCCGGGGCTGGCGCCGGTCGCCGAACGCGTGCAGGCGCTCGGCGTGCCGCTGATCGACCACCAGGGCGAACCGTACAACTGCTGGCTGCCGCTGGAGCAGATGAGCACCGACAACGACCGCGAGTACTTCCGCGAGCATCCGCAGTACCACGCCTGGCTGCATCCCGAGCAGCCGCGCTACGAGGAGCTGATGGCGGCGCGCGACCGCTTCGTCGCGGCGCATCCGCGGCTGGGCTTCGTCGGCGCGCACGCGGCCAGCCTGGAATGGAGCGTCGACCGCCTGGCGGCCTTCCTCGACCGCTTCCCCAACGCGACCGTCGACCTGGCCGCGCGCATGGGCCAGATCCAGTACCAGTCGGTGCGCGATCGCGGCAAGGTCCGCGACTTCTTCGTCCGCTACCAGGATCGCCTGCTGTACGGCACCGACCTGACCCAGGCGCCGGATTCGCCGCCGGAGGAATTCAGGCGCGAAGCGCACGCGGTCTGGCTCGCGGACTGGCGCTATCTGGCGACCGCCGAAACCCAGCGCGTCGCCGACCTGCATGCCGACGTGCCGGGCCTGGCGCTGCCGCGCGAAGTGATCGACAAGGTCTATTACGGCAATGCGCTGCGCGTGTTCGGCGCCGGCGAACGCAAGGACTAGGGCGTGCTTCTGTCGGCCGTTCCCGCGAAGGCGGGAGCGGCGATTCCTACGCCAGCAGCAATTCGAAACCGAGCTGCTGGCTGGCCTGGCGGATTTCCTCGGGCGCGCCGCCGTCGGTGATCAGCGCGTCGAGATCGGCGACCGGGATGATGCGGTGCAGGCAGACCTTGCCGAACTTGGAGCTGTCGGTGATCGCGATCACCTGGCGCGCGGCTTCGACCATCTTGCGGTTCAGCATGGCCTCGGGCTCGTAGTGGGTGGTGATGCCGCGCTCCAGGTCGAAACCGTCCACGCCCAGGAACAGCTTGTCCACGTGCAGCGCGTCCAGCGCCTCGACGGTCAGGCCGCCGTAGAAGGCCATGTTCTTGCGCCGCAACTCGCCGCCGAGCATGACGATGTCGATGTTGCTCTTCGGGGTCAGCGCGTTGAGCACGCCGAAGTCGTTGCTGACCACGGTCACTTCGATGTTCGGCAGCGCCTCGGCCAACTGGATCGCGGTGGTGCCCGAATCGATCGCGACGGTGTCGCCGGCCTTGACCATCGCCGCGGCGCGCTGGCCGATGCGGCGCTTCTCGTCCAGGTGGGCGGTGCGCCTGGCCTCGTACGGCGATTCGCCGAGCACGCCGCCGACCACGCTGCTGTCGATGGCGCCGCCGTAGGCGCGGGTCATGATGCCGCGCTCGGCCAGGTAGCGCAGGTCACTTGCGCACCGTCTGCATGCTGACGCCGAAACGCCGCGCCAGCGTGGTCACCTGCACGCTGCCGTGCTGGCGCACGAGTTCGCTGATCTGCAGGCGGCGTTGGCTGGTGTCGCGGCTGACGGTCATGGGGTCCCTCCGTGGGCCCGCCAAGTATGCGTCATTCCTGCAGTTTTCGTCCCGATGGTTTCGTTATATTTCGATATTGATGACAAACGAAATATGAGATAGGCTCGGTTTCGTTGTTTGAGCAGCCGCCAATTGCATTCCCGAGGAGAGAGCCCCGTGAAGACCGCTTGCCTGCATCGAAGCACGTTCGTTGAAAGCACGCCTGTCCGCAGCACGCTTTGCCGCAGTATCGCCCTGGCCCTGCTGGTATCCGGTCCGGGCCTGGCCCAGGAGCCGCCGCCGAACAGCGGCGATCCGCAGGCGGCGGCGCAGCAGGCGGCCGGAAGCGACGGGGTCGACACCCTCGACCGGCTGGTCGTGGTCGGCGTTCGCGGCAGCTTGGCGCGCGCGGTGGAACTGAAGCGCGAATCGGCGACGGTGCAGGATTCGATCAGCGCGCTGGAACTGGGCAAGTTCCCCGACGACAACGTCGCCGACTCGCTGAGCCACATCACCGGCGTGGCGATCTCGCGCACCGCCGGCGGCGAAGGGCAGAAGGTCAGCGTGCGCGGATTGGGCCCGGAGTACACGCTGACCACCTTCAACAACCGCATCCTGGCCACCGACGGCGCCGGTCGCGACTTCGCCTTCGACGTGTTGCCGGCGGACGTCATCAATGGCGCCGACGTGGTCAAGGGCGCGCAGGCATCGCTTACCGAGGGCGCGATCGGCGGCTTGGTCAACCTGCGCTCGGCCAGCCCGTTCGACCAGAAAGGGCAGTACGGCGTGGTGCGCCTGGAAGGCGACCGCAACCAGATGTCCGAGCTCAACGGGCAGAAATTCTCGGCCGCGTACAGCAACACCTTCGCCGACGACACCCTCGGCGTGCTGCTGGGCGCGGTCTACGCCAAGCGCAAGGACCGCACCGACGTCGCCGGCAACGACGGCGGCTGGACCCGCAATCCGGATCCGAACGACGAGAGCTGGCTATGGGGCAACGCCTGGGGCGGCAACATCGACCCCAACGGCAACGGCGAACTGGATCCCGACGAATACGGGCTGATCGCGCCGGGCCAGTTCCGCGTGGGTTCGATCCTGGAGGAAAAGAAGCGCCGCGCGTTGTCGGCCAAGATCGAATGGCGGCCCAGCGACGACTTCCGCCTGACCGTCGACGGGCTGAAGACCCGGCTGGACTCGCCGCAGGTCGGCTACCAGCAGTCGTACTACCCGCTGTTCGCGCCGGGCCGCTGGTCGGACATGACCATCCGCGACGGCATCGTCACCGGCTTCACGATGGACAATCCCGATCCCGAGCTGCGGATGAACCCGGAACTGCTCAACCGGACCGAGCACCGCGTGGTCGACACCGACCTGTACGGGGTCAACGCCGAATGGAAGGTGACCCCGGACTTCACCGTGACCGGCGACGCCTACCGCTCGACGTCGAGCCGCCATTCCGGCGGCCTGGACACCTACGTGGTGCTGCGCATGAACCAGCCCAACACCACCCGGATCGAACTGACCGGCGCGGAGGTGCCCAGCGTCACCACCGTGCTCGACGACGGCCGCGAACTGGCCAGCGGGCTGGCCAACGGCGAGTTCGGCGCCAGCGACTTCAACACGCATTACATGGAACTGGCCGGCGACAACATCGACGACCGCATCAACGGCGGTTCGCTGCGCGGCGACCTGTTCGTCGGCGCCGGGCCGCTGGATCGCCTGAAGTTCGGCGTCGATTTCACCGATCGCAGGAAATCGCGCGACCTGGTCAGCAATACCCTCAACGGCGGCGCGGACTACTATTCCGGCGACTACGCGATCAACGTCGGCGCGCTGGACGGGGACGTCATCTCGCATGCGTTCACCCTGCCGAACTTCATGCGCGGCGTGGGCTCCAGCTTTCCGCGCAGCTTCCTGGCCTTCGACGTGCCCGCCTACCTGGCCGCGCTGGCGGCCTACGACGGCCACGAGCGCCCGGACGGGGACTTGTACGAATACGCCGCCGCCGCGCCGGAGTGGAACCCGCTGCAGAGCTACCGCGTCGGCGAGAAGACGCAGGCCGCCTACATCGAGGCCGTGTTCGCCGGCGAACGCTGGGACGGCAACGTCGGCGTGCGCGTGGTCCGGACCCGCACCACCTCGCAGGCGTGGGACGCGAAGATCCTGAGCATCACCGAGAACGGCGCGTTCAATTACACCGCGAAATACAGCGACCCGACCGAGATCCGCCAGAACGGCGAATACACCTACGTGCTGCCGACCGCCAACTTCGTCTGGCACTTCACCGACGACCTGCAACTGCGCCTGGGCGCGGGCAAGACCATGGCCCGCCCGCCGGTCGACCAACTGGCCCCGACCAACACCACCGAAAGCGTTTCGTGGGGCGAGTTCACCCAGATCTACGGCGGCAACGTCGACCTGAAGCCCTACCGCGCCAAGCAGGGCGACGCCTCGCTGGAGTGGTATTTCTCGGAGAATTCGATCGCCAACCTGGCCGTCTTCTACAAGAAGATCGCTAACCAGATCACCACCAGTTGGGAGCCGGGCCAGGACATCGGCGTGGGCGGCATCTTGGACGCCGACGGCAACGTGGTCAGCGACGGGCCGACCCTGTTCAACGTGATGCGCCCGATCAACGGCGACCACGCCAAGGTGCACGGCATCGAGGCCGGCGTGCAGCATTTCTGGGACAACGGCCTCGGCTTCCGCGCCCAGTACACCCGCAACTGGTCCGAAAGCTGGGTGGACGGGCTGAAGCGTCCGCTGGAAGGCATCGCGCCGTCGGTGTATTCGCTGGGCCTGATGTACGAGAAGGGCCGCTGGTCGCTGGGCGCCACCGCCGACCATACCGACGGCTTCGTCACCGCGATCAACGTGCTGGGCGAGGGCTACAACGAATACGCCGACCCGATCACCTGGCTGACCGCGCACGTTTCCTACAAGGTCAACGACCGCCTCAGCCTGTCGCTGGAAGGGCAGAACCTGCTCGACGACGCGCAGACCTACAGCATCAACCGCAATCCGCTGCTGTCGCAGGGCTACTACCGCTATGGCCGCGCGTTCACCCTGGGGGTCAGCTACCGGTTCTGATCCGGCCGGGGGATGCGGGGAAAACGAGAAGGGCGGCCAATGGCCGCCCTTCGCGTTCTACCGCTGGCGGATGCGTGTCACTGCACCGCCACCTCGACCCGGCGCGCCTCGGCGGCGTCGCCGTCGCCGGTGGTGACGACCGGTTTCTCCAGAGTCACGCGCTCGGCCGCGATGCCCTGGTCGAGCAGCCATTGCCGCACGGCCTCGGCGCGCTGCTTGGCCAGTTCGGCGTTGGCCGCCGGATCGCCGCTTTCGTCGTGGAAGCCGGAAACGCGGGCGGTCGCAGCGGCGTCGTTCGCCAGGGTGGCGGCGACGCCGGCCAGCGCGGCCGCAGCGTCGGCCGGCAGGGCCGCGGAGCCGATGTCGAAATGGACCTTGGCCAGGCGGCCGTCCGCCATGGCGGCGTCGGCCATCGCCACCTGCGCCGTATCCGCGGTCGCCGTTGCCGCCGCCGTGGCGGCGTCGCCGGTGGACAGCAGCGGCACGATCAGCAGGGCGACGATGTTGATGATCTTGATCAGCGGATTCACCGCCGGGCCCGCCGTGTCCTTGTACGGATCGCCGACGGTGTCGCCGGTGACCGCGGCCTTGTGCGCCTCGGAACCCTTGCCGCCGAAGTGGCCGTCCTCGATGTACTTCTTGGCGTTGTCCCACGCGCCGCCGCCGGTGGTCATCGAAATGGCCACGAACAGGCCAGTAACAATCGTGCCGATCAGCAGGCCGCCCAGCGCCTTCGGTCCCAGCAACAGGCCGATCACGATCGGGACCACCACCGGCAGCAGCGAGGGCACGATCATTTCCTTGATCGCCGACTTGGTCAGCATGTCCACCGCCTTGTCGTACTGCGGCTTGCCGGTGCCGGCGAGGATGCCGGGGATCTCGCGGAACTGGCGGCGCACCTCCTCGACCACCGCGCCGGCCGCGCGGCCGACCGCTTCCATCGCCATCGCGCCGAACAGGTACGGGATCAGGCCGCCGATCAGCAGGCCGATGATGACGGTATGGTCGGACAGGTCGAAGGCGAAGGTCTTGCCCGGGTTCGCCGCCTGCAGGTTGTGGGTGTAGTCGGCGAACAGCACCAGCGCCGCCAGCGCGGCCGAGCCGATCGCATAGCCCTTGGTCACCGCCTTGGTGGTGTTGCCGACGGCGTCCAGCGGATCGGTGATGTCGCGGATCTCCGAAGGCAGTTCCGCCATCTCGGCGATGCCGCCGGCGTTGTCGGTGATCGGCCCGTAGGCGTCCAGCGCGACGATCATGCCGGCCATCGACAGCATCGCGGTGGCGGCTATTGCTATCCCGTACAGCCCGCCCAGCGCGAAGGAAGCCCAGATCGCCACGCACACCGCGATCACCGGCAGCGCGGTCGACTTCATCGACACGCCGAGGCCGGCGATGATGTTGGTGCCGTGGCCGGTGGTCGAAGCCTGGGCGACGTGCTGCACCGGCTTGTACTGGGTGCCGGTGTAGTACTCGGTGATCCAGACGATGGCGCCGGTCAGCGCCAGGCCGATCAGCGAACACCCGTACAGGTTCATCGCGCTGATCGCACCGTCGCCCATCAGCGCCTTGGTGATCGGGTAGAACGCGATCGCCGCCAGCACCGCGGACACGATCACGCCCTTGTACAGCGCGCCCATGATCGAGCCGCCCTGCTTCACCTTCACGAAGAACGCGCCGATGATCGAGGCGATGATCGATACCCCGCCCAGCACCAGCGGATACAGCACCGCGTTGTGGCCGGCCTCGGCCGCCATCAGCCCGCCCAGCAGCATCGTCGCGATCACCGTGACCGCGTAGGTCTCGAACAGGTCGGCGGCCATGCCGGCGCAGTCGCCGACGTTGTCGCCGACGTTGTCGGCGATCACCGCCGGGTTGCGCGGGTCGTCCTCGGGAATGCCGGCCTCGACCTTGCCGACCAGGTCCGCGCCCACGTCCGCGCCCTTGGTGAAGATGCCGCCGCCCAGGCGCGCGAAGATCGAGATCAGCGAACTGCCGAACGCCAGTCCCACCAGCGCGTGCAAGGCCTTTTCGCCGGTCACGCCGAAATGGCCCAGCAGCGCGTAATAACCGGCCACGCCCAGCAGGCCCAGCCCGACCACCAGCATGCCGGTGATCGCGCCGCCGCGGAACGCCACGTCCATCGCCTTGCCGATGCCGCCGCGCGCGGCCTCGGCGGTGCGCACGTTGGCGCGCACCGACACGTTCATGCCGATGTAGCCGGCCGCGCCGGACAGCACCGCACCAATCAGGAAGCCGATCGCGGTCGGCCAGTTGAGGAAGAAACCGATCAACACGAACAACACCACGCCGGCGACCGCGATCGTCGTGTACTGGCGGTTGAGGTAGGCGCGCGCGCCTTCCTGCACCGCCGCGGCGATTTGTTGCATGCGTTCGTTGCCCGCCGGCTGCTTCAATATCCAGCGCGCGGAAAAAATGCCGTAGAGAATCGCGACGACGGCGCACAGCACCGCCAACAGCAGACCGTTGTGTTCCAGCATGACCCCTCCCAAGGTGGTGGACGTGTCCAGCAGACGCATTCCAGCGAAAGCGTCGGACGCCGCAACCCGAATCGGAATACATGTCGAAGATCGGGTCTTGCCGCGACGGTATTGCGCCGCGCCCTGCCGGTTCCGCGATTCCTGGAGCCCGCGCAGTATCGCCCGCAAAGCCGGCGGCCGCCATGCCATCCGGCCCGGTGCGGGGTCGGACCGGGCCCGGACAACGGCGTTTCGCGCAGCCGGCATCGCGGTCCGCCTGTTCAGGATTGTCATTCCCCGGCTTCCGGTCGTAGCTCCGGATCGCTTGCCGAATCGGTTGGATTTGCCGGAAATCCTTGGAAAACGCGCCCCCTTTCGACAATACGGCATCGTCTTGTAAACGCTTACCCCATTGAACCCGGCGGTACTGTTTTGCGGTGCAGCGTGCAAGATCGTTTTGCCCACCGCACGATGCGCCCGCATCCCGACGTGGGGGAGGGAGCAAAGCCCGAAACCGGCCCAGCCGCTTCGGGCTTTTTTATTGCCTGCGTTTTTGCGCAGGCAATAAAAACCCGAAGTTTGCTGCGCGAACTTCGGCCCCCGCGCTGCGCCGCTTGCCCGGCCCAGCGAAACACGCCGAGCGTTCGGACGGCTGCGCGGCAGTGCCGCGCAAGCAAGCCGTCCTCACCCCCCGCGGCTTCGCCGCGCCCCCTGACCAAGGCGGCTTTTCTCCAGTAAAGATTGCCGTGGCCGGTAGGTCCGGCGAGTTTGACGGCCGAGAAGGGGGTGGGGGAAACCCGCTAGAATGGCCGCATGGCCGAATCCACCGCCCGCAGCATTCCCCTGCAAGTCGTGCACAACCCCGCTTCGGCGCTCGAAGCCGGCGCGCGTCAGGTCAATGCCGACAAGATTTCCCGCTCGCCGGTCCAGTTCGTCGATGCGCCGGTGCTGCGCAAGCCGTCCTGGATCCGCGTGCGCATCCCCTCCGACGGTTCGGTCGCCAGGCTGAAGGCCAAGTTGCGCGAGAACCGGCTGGTGACGGTCTGCGAAGAGGCCAGTTGCCCGAACATCCACGAATGCTTCGGCCACGGCACCGCGACCTTCATGATCCTGGGCGAGGTCTGCACCCGCCGCTGCTCGTTCTGCGACGTCGCCCACGGCCGGCCCAAGCCGCCGGATCCGGAAGAGCCGGCGCACCTGGCCGCCACCGTCGCCGACATGGGCCTGAAGTACGTGGTCGTCACCAGCGTCGACCGCGACGACCTGCGCGACGGCGGCGCCCAGCACTTCGTCGACTGCATCGCCGCGATCCGCACGAAGTCGCCGCGCACGCGCATCGAGATCCTGACGCCCGACTTCCGCGGCAAGGGCCGCATGGACCGCGCCCTGGACATCCTCGCGCAGAATCCGCCGGACGTGTTCAACCACAACATCGAGACGGTGCCGGACCTGTACGCCAACGTCCGTCCCGGCGCCGACTACCAGTGGTCGCTGACCCTGCTGCAGCGTTTCAAGCAACAGCACCCGCAGGTTTCCACCAAGTCCGGGATCATGCTGGGCCTGGGCGAGACGATGGAGCAGGTGCAGGCCACCCTGCGCGACCTGCGCGCGCACGACGTGGACATGGTCACCATCGGCCAGTACCTGCAGCCGAGCGCGCACCATCACCCGGTGCTGCGCTACTGGACCCCGGACGAATTCAAGGCGCTGGAGGTCTACGGCATGGCGCTGGGCTTCAGCCACGTCGCCAGCGGTCCGCTGGTGCGTTCCAGCTACCACGCCGACCGCCAGGCCATCGAGGCCGGCGTCGCCGCCGGTTGAGCGCGCTTGGGGCATGTCCCCGGCCGCAGCCGCCCCGAAAGCCCGGGACATGGCCTGAACCGCACCGGAAGTCCCTTGTTCAGGTTCCGTCGCACCGCGCCGTCGCGGGGCGGGGCACACTGCCGGCCAGTATCGAGGTGACAGCGCCGGCAACTTCCGGCACTGTCGCGTTGTCCATTCCCCACCGCAGCATCCGCTGCAACCGCCGCCCCACCGGCACGAGCCGTCCACGATGAAACCAAAAACCGCCGCCACCCTGCTGACCCTGGCCCTGTGCGCCCCGCTGGCGTTGCTGGCGCGGGGCGACGATACGCCGGTCGCCGACAAGGGCCTGATCGGCTCGCGCCAGTCCCTCCCGCTGACGCTGCCCGCCGCGCCCAACGCCGACCAGCAGACCACCTCGAAGCTGGTCTACGGCCTGCTGTCGGACAGCCGCTACGCCTATCGTCCGCGCCCGCTGGACGCGTCGCTGTCGCAGGACGTGTTCAAGCGCTACCTGGAGGCGCTGGACGGCTCGAAGATGTATTTCACCGCCGCCGACGTGGAGCGCTTCGCCCCGTTCCGCGACGAGATGGGCGAATCGATCCGCAGCGGCGAGCTGCAGCCGGCCTACGACGTCTTCGCCGTGTACCGCCAGCGCGTCGCCGAGCGGGTCGCCTACGCACGCGGGCTGCTGAAGCAGGGCTTCGATTTCAGCGGCGACCAGCGCTGGCAGTACGACCGCAAGGACGCGCCGTGGGCGGCTTCCGCGGCCGAACTGGATGGGCTGTGGAAGAAGACGGTGATGAACGACTGGCTGCGGCTGAAGCTGGCCGGGCAGAAGCCGGAGGACATCCGCAAGACCCTGGACAAGCGCTACGCGCGCCTGCAGACCAGCATCGACGAACTGAAGGGCGAGGACGTCTTCCAGTCCTTCCTCAACGCCTACACCGCCGCGGTCGATCCGCACACCGACTACTTCACCCCGCAGAGCGCGGAGAACTTCAACCAGCAGATGTCGCTGTCGCTGGAAGGCATCGGCGCGCAACTGCAGCGGCAGGACGAATTCATCGCCATCCGCGAGGTCATCCCCGGCGGCCCGGCGGCGATCGACGGCACCCTGCAGCCGGGCGACCGCATCGTCGCCGTGGGCCAGGACAAGTCGGGGCCGCTGACCGACGTGGTCGGCTGGCGCATCGACGACGTGGTCAAGCTGATCCGCGGCAAGAAGGGTTCGCAGGTGCGGCTGGAATACATCCCGGTCGCCAACGGCGTCGATGGGGCGCACGCGCGGGTGACCCTGACCCGGCAGAAGGTGCGGCTGGAGGAACAGGCGGCCAAGTCCGAGATCATCACCACCCCCGCTGCTAACGGCGAGGCGGCGCGGCGCATCGGCGTGATCAAGCTGCCGGCGTTCTACCAGGATTTCGAAGGCCGCCGCCGCAACCCGGACGACTACACCTCGGCGACCCGCGACGTGGCCAAATTGCTGGCGCAGTTCAAGACCCAGAACATCGACGGCGTGGTGCTGGACCTGCGCAACAACGGCGGCGGCTCGCTCGACGAGGCGGTCGACCTGACCGGGCTGTTCATCGACAAGGGCCCGGTGGTGCAGGTGCGCGAATCCGGCGGCCGCGTCAGCGTCAACGCCGACCGCAAGCCCGGCGTGGCCTGGGACGGCCCGCTGGCGGTGCTGATCAACCGCGCCTCGGCCTCGGCCTCGGAAATCTTCGCCGGCGCGATCCAGGACTACGGCCGCGGCCTGGTCATCGGCGAAACCACCTTCGGCAAGGGCACCGTGCAGAACATGATCGACCTGGACCGCTGGCCGGCCAACGAAGCGCCGCGCTTCGGCCAGGTCAAGCTGACCATCGCCCAGTTCTTCCGCGTTTCCGGCAGCAGCACCCAGCACAAGGGCGTGGTCCCGGACATCGCCTTCCCGGTCAGCGTGGACGCCACCGAGTACG
Source organism: Pseudoxanthomonas sp. (assembly GCA_047601245.1). GTDB lineage: Bacteria > Pseudomonadota > Gammaproteobacteria > Xanthomonadales > Xanthomonadaceae > Pseudoxanthomonas_A. The sequence continues at coordinate 465,661 of JASGJU010000001.1, read as the reverse complement.
GCGAAAGCACCTACGACAACGCGTTGCCGTGGACCCGCATCGCCGCCGTGCCGCACCAGCAGTACGGCAACTTCGCGCCGCTGCTGCCGCGGCTGGAGACGCTGCACGCCGCGCGTACCGCGACCGACAAGGAATGGCAGTGGTGGTCCGAGGACGTGGCCCAGTTCCGCGCCGAGGCGGCGAAGAAGTACGTGTCGCTGAACGAGGCCGAGCGCCGCGCCGAGCGCGACCGCAACGAGGCCAAGCGCAAGCAGCGCCAGGAACAGCGCAAGGCGCTGGGCCTGGAACTGGACCCGCTGTCCGACGACCTGTCCGACGACGGGCTGGGCGCGGCCGAGCGCGACATCGTCAAGGACGCCGCGCGCGAGAAGCTGGCCGACAAGCGCCCGGATCCGCTGCTGCGCGAATCGGCGGCGATCCTCGCCGACGCGCTGGACCTGCTGGGCCAGGACCGCACGCTGTCGGCGCAGGTGCTGCCGGCCTCGACCGCACCGGGCAATTGGGCGGACTGAGCGGGAGGCCGCGGGCCGGGGTTGCGCCTTCGGCTTACGGCCGAGCGGCGGCGAACGCTTCACGCGCCGCCTCCAGCGTCGCTTCGATGACCGCTTCGTCGTGCGCGCTGGAGACGAAACCGGCCTCGTAGGCCGACGGCGCGAGGAACACGCCGCGATCCAGCATCGCGTGGAAGAAACGGTTGAACGCGGCGGTGTCGCAGGCGGTGGCCTGCGCGTAGGTTTCGACCTTCTCGGCGGTGAAGAACAAGCCGAACATCGCACCGACCCGGTTGGTGGTGACGGCGACGCCGGCGTGTTTTGCCGCGGCTTCCAGTCCTTCGCACAGGGTCGCCGTGGTCGCGGCCAGCCGCTCGTGGAAGCCCGGTTGCTGGATCAGCTTCAGCATCGCCAAGCCCGCCGCCATCGCTACCGGATTGCCGCTGAGCGTGCCGGCTTGGTAGATCGGACCACTGGGCGCAATCTGTTGCATCAACTCGCGCCGGCCGCCATAGGCGCCGACTGGCATGCCGCCGCCGATGATCTTGCCGAAGGTGGTCAGGTCCGGCGCGATGCCGTAATGCGCCTGCGCGCCGCCCAGGGCGACGCGGAAGCCGGTCATCACCTCGTCGAAGATCAGGAGGGCGCCGTGCTTTGTGCACAGTTCGCGCAGGTGTTGCAGGTAGCCGGCGCGCGGCGGGATGCAGTTGGCATTGCCGACCACCGGCTCGATGATGACCGCGGCGATTTCCCCGCCGATTTCGTCGAACAGTTCGGTCGCGCCTTCGAAATCGTTGTAGCTCAGCGTCGCGGTCAGTTCGCTCAGGCCCGCCGGTACGCCGGGCGAGGTCGGCACGCCGAGGGTCAGCATGCCGCTGCCGGCCTTGACCAGGAAGGAATCGCCGTGGCCGTGGTAGCAGCCCTCGAACTTGACGATGCGCGAGCGCCCGGTCGCGCCGCGCGCCAGCCGGATCGCCGACAGCGTGGCCTCGGTGCCGGAGTTGACCATGCGCACCATCTCGCACGAGGGCACCAGCCGGGTGATTTCCTCGGCCATCGCCACCTCGGCCGGGCACGGTGCGCCGAACGAGAGGCCGTCGCGCACGGCCTTCTCCACCGCTTCGCGCACCGCCGGGTGGTTGTGGCCGACGATCATCGGCCCCCAGCTTCCCACGTAGTCGATGTAGCGGTTGCCGTCCACGTCGTACAGGTACGGCCCGTCGGCGCGCTGCACGAAGAACGGCTCGCCGCCGACCGACTGGAACGCGCGCACCGGCGAGTTGACGCCGCCGGGGAGCAGTTCGCGGGCGCGGGAGAAAAGGGCGTGGGAGTTGTCGTGGTTCATGTCGTATCCGGTTTTGCGGGGCGGGTTGGCCCGCGATGTTTTCGGGTGGATTGCGGCGGTCCGGCCGCTACGGGAAACAGGCCTGGTAGGCGCGGACCGCAAGCACGGGGTCGGCGGCGTCGAACACCCCGCCGACCACCGCGACCAGATCCGCGCCGGCGTCGACGATGGGACGCGCGTTGTCCGGGGCGATCCCGCCGATGGCGACCAGTGGCACGCCCAGCGCCTTGGCGTCGTGGAGCAACCGGATCGTCGCGCGTCGCGTCGTGGCCTTGGTCGCGGTCGGGAAGAACGCGCCGAAGGCGACGTAGCTGGCGCCGGCGTCGACCGCCCGCCGCGCGCGTTCGAGGTCGTCGTAGCACGAAGCGCCGACGATCGCGTCCGCGCCCAGCAATGCGCGCGCCGCGGCGATGTCGCCGTCGTCCTCGCCCAGGTGCGCGCCGGCTGCGCCGATCTCGCGCGCCAATGCCGCGTCGTCGTTGACGATCAGCGGCACGCCGGCTCGTGCGCACAGCGCCTGCAATGCGGCGGCCTGCTCGCGGCGCAACGCGGCGTCGGCGGTCTTGTTGCGGTATTGCAGCAGGGCGACGCCTTCGCCCAGCAGCGGCGCGACGCGCGCCAGCAGGCGCGCGGTGTCGGCCTCGTCGGGCGTGATCGCATACAGGCCGCGCGGGACGGGATTCATGGGACAATGAGACTTCATTTCCCCTGCATTATCCCCCGATGAGCGACTCGAACGACACTGCCTTCCGCTGCTGGATGTGCGTGGTCTGCGGTTTCATCTACGACGAGGCCGAGGGCCTGCCGGACGAGGGCATCGCCCCCGGCACGCGCTGGGAAGACGTGCCGGACAGTTGGACCTGCCCGGATTGCGGCGCGACCAAGTCCGACTTCGAAATGGTGGAAGTCTGATGAGCGCCGCGCTGCTGGAAACGGTGGAACAGGAAACCGGCCCGTCGCCGCGATGGACGGTGCTGTGGCTGCACGGGCTGGGCGCGGACGGCCACGACTTCGCGCCGATCGTGCCGGAACTGGTGCGTCGCGAATGGCCGGCGATCCGCTTCGTGTTCCCGCACGCGCCGGTGCGGCCGGTGACGATCAACGGCGGCATGCGCATGCGCGCGTGGTACGACATCACCAGCCTGGATTTCGCCAACCGCGCCGACGCCGGCGGCATCGCCGAATCCGTCGCCCAGGTCGAGGCGCTGGTCGCGCGCGAACGCGAACGCGGCGTACCGGCCGAGCGCCTGCTGCTGGCCGGCTTCTCGCAGGGCGGAGCGATCGCCTTGTCGCTGGGCGCGCGCCGCGAAGCGCCGCTGGCCGGATTGATCGCGCTGTCCACCTACCTGCCGGGCGCGGACGCGCTGGACGGCTTCGCCACCGCCGCGTCGAAGCGGCAGCCGATCTTCATGGCGCACGGGCTGGGCGATCCGGTGATCCCGCTGCTGTACGCGAAAAACAGCAGCGAGGCCCTGCAACGGGCCGGCTACGGGATCGACTGGCACAGCTATCCGATGGCGCACCAGGTCTGCGCCGAGGAAATCCGCGACCTGGGCGACTGGATGGGCGCCCGCTTCGCGGCGTGACGCGGTTCGCGCCGCGGCGGCGGCGCATTCGACTTGCGCGCCCGCACGTGGCTACCATGTCCGCCACGCGCCTTGCCGCCATCGGGGGCGGGGCAACGGGAGGTAGCCGACGCCGTGAAGGTGGTCATCGCCGACGATGAGCCGCTGGCGCGCGAGCGCCTGCGCACGCTGCTGGCCGAGCATGCCGGCGTCGAGGTCGTGGCCGAAGCCGGCGACGGCCTGGCCGCGTTGCAGGCCTGCGCCGAGTTCAAGCCCGACATGGTGCTGCTGGACATCGCCATGCCCGGCGTCGACGGCCTGGAGGCGGCGCGGCACCTGGCCGCGTTCGAGCCGCGGCCGGCGGTGGTGTTCTGCACCGCCTACGATGCGCACGCACTGTCGGCGTTCGAGGCCGAGGCGATCGATTACCTGATGAAGCCGGTGCGCCCCGAGCGGCTGGCCTCGGCGTTGGAGCGCGCGCGCATCTTCCTGGCCGGGCGCGGCGGCAACACGGCGCAGCCGGCGGGCAAGCGCCCGCGCAGCCACCTGTGCGCGCGCCTGCGCGGCAGCCTGCGCCTGATCCCGGTCGAGGAGGTGCATTACCTGCAGGCCGAGGAGAAATACGTGGTGGTCCACCACGCGCGCGGCGAGGACCTGATCGAGGAATCGCTGAAGTCGCTGGAAGACGAATTCGGCGAGCGCTTCGTGCGCATCCACCGCAACTGCCTGGTCGCGCGCCACGAATTGATGGAACTGCGCCGCAATGGCGACGGCCGCGTGCACGCGATCCTGCGCCACGGCGCCGCGCCGCTGGAAGTCAGCCGCCGCTGCGTGGCGGGGCTGAAGGATACGGTGCGCAGCCTTTAAGGCTGGTTGTTGGAGCAGGGCGATCCCCGCTCCCCAAGAACCAGGAACCAGCAACCGCCTTCATAATAGGCGCATGCAAACCCTCCGCATCGCCACCCGCAAAAGCCCGCTCGCCCTGTGGCAGAGCGAACACGCCGCCGAGCTGCTGCGCAAGGCGCATCCCGGCCTGGAAGTCGTCCTGGCGCCGATGAGCACGCGCGGCGACGAGGTGCTGGACCGCTCGCTGGCGGCGATCGGCGGCAAGGGCCTGTTCCTCAAGGAGCTGGAACTGGCGATGCTGCGCGGCGAAGCCGATTGCGCGGTGCATTCGCTGAAGGACGTGCCGATGGAGCTGGATGCGCCGTTCGCGTTGCCGGCGATCCTGCAGCGCGCCGACCATGCCGACGCCTTCGTCAGCAACCGCCATGCGACGCTGGACGAGCTGCCGCGGGGCGCGAAGGTCGGCACCTCGTCGCTGCGCCGGCAGGCGCAGTTGCGCGCCCGCCGCCCGGACCTGCAACTGCTGGACCTGCGCGGCAACGTCAACACGCGGCTGGCGAAGCTGGACGCCGGCGACTACGACGCCATCGTGCTGGCCTGCGCCGGCCTGCAGCGGCTCGGTTTCGAGGATCGCATCCGTTCGCGGCTGGACGCGCCGGACTGGTTGCCGGCCCCGGCGCAGGGCGCGATCGCGGCGGAATGCCGCGCCGACGACGGGCAGGTCCGCGCGCTGCTCGCCGCGCTCGACCACGCGCCGACGCGGCGCTGCGTCGAGGCCGAGCGGGCGATGAACCGCGCCCTGCACGGCAGTTGCCACGTGCCGGTCGCAGCGTTGGCGCAGGCCGAAGGCGCGGGGCTGCGCCTGCGCGGACTGGTCGGTTCGGCCGGCGACGGACGCACCGTGCGCAGCGAGGCGTTCGCCGACGGCGACCCCGAAGCACTGGGCGAACGCGTCGCCCGTGAACTGCTCGAACGCGGTGCAGGCGAATTGCTGGCCGGCGCCTGAAACGAACAACGCCGCCCGGGGGCGGCGTTGCTGGCATCGATCCGAGCGGACGCTCAGAACCCGTAGACCAGGTTGACCGTGGTCAGGGTGTCGGTCTTCTTGGTGTCGACCGAATCCACGTCGCTGTTGCGGCGCACCTGGTAGGCCAGCTTCAGCGCCAGCGCGCTGGACATCTGTACCTGCAGGCCGAGGTCGTTCTGCAGGTAGGTGTTGTCGCTGCCGGATTCGACCAGCAGCGTGTCGAACAGCGAGGTGGTGTCGGTCAGCTTGGTGCTGAAGTCGGCCCAGCCGCGGGCGACCGCACCGTTCTGCTCCTCGAGGGTGTCGTACAGCTTCGCCCAGCGGTAGCCGGGGCCGATTTCGAGGTCCAGCTTGGTGCGATCGGTGTTGATCGCGTGGAAGCCGACCGCGGCGGCGGCCGTGGTCTGGTACTTGTAGGCGCTGAAATGGTCGCGCTCGGAGCGGCCGGCGCCCTTCAGGTAGACTAGGCTGTTGAGGTCGCGGGCGGCGTTGCCGAAGAACTCGTAGCGCTTGGCGGTCTCCTCGCCGTCTTCTTTGGCCCACTGGCCGGCGGCGCCGAAGCCGTAGGTCCACAGGTCGATCTTCTTCTGGAGCGCCGCCTTGGCGACCAGGTTGCGGGTGTCGGTGTTGCCGGTCGAGGCGGCGTAACCCAGCTCGCCCTGGCCGCTCCAGCCGTCGGTATCGTCGGCGGCATGGGCGAGGGTAGGGAGGGACAACGCTGCGGCGAGCGCGATGGAGAGCATGCGGTACATGGAAGCAGATCCTTGATGTCGGGGAGGGAACGAAAACTCTTCGCCCATAGGCGGGGCGGGTAGGCTCGCCTATGGGCGAAGAACAACAAAAAAGGCGCCGTGTCCGACGCCGTGGCCCATTCTCGATTCGACGCATGAACGACATTGCAATTCGCCGGCGTTCCCGCGCCGCCGCATTCACGCGGAATTAAACATTGCATGCAAATTTCCGCGCGAAAACTCACAATGACGCATGGCCGCCGCCCATCAGCCGGCGGATAATCCCGCCCATGGACAAGATCGAACGCATCACCGCTTTGCACCGCATCCTCAAGGCCGCGCGCTACCCGGTCACGGTCAAGCGCCTGCAGGAGGAACTGGGCTGCTCGCGCGCCACCGCCTATCGCGACCTGGCCTACCTGCGCGATGCGCTGATGGCGCCGATCGAAGGCGACGGCGAGGCTGGTTTCCGCTACGCGCCGGGCGAGAGCGATCGCTTCGAGTTGCCGGGGTTGTGGCTGAGTTCGGAGGAACTGTATTCGCTGCTGGCCGCGCAGCAACTGCTTTCGCGCACTACCGGCGGGGTGCTGTCCGCCGCGCTGGCGCCGCTGCAGAAGCGCATCGAGACCCTGCTGGCCGACCACGCCGGCGTCGACCGGTGGCCGGTGGAGCGGGTGCGGGTGGTGCCGCATCGCGGCCGTCGCCTGGACGAAACCGTGTTCCGCCACGTCGCCGCGGCAGTGCTGGAGCGCAGGCAACTGGCGTTCGAATACCGCGCGCGCTCCACCGACGAACGCACCCGGCGCACGGTGTCGCCGCAGCGCATCACCCACTATCGCGACAACTGGTACCTGGACGCGTGGGACCACGACCGCCAGGCGCTGCGCAGCTTCGCGGTGGACCGCATCGGCAACGCGCGCGTGCTCAACGAGGCCGCGCGCGACATCGGCGAGGACGAACTGAAGCAGCACCTGGCCTCGAGCTACGGCATCTTCTCCGGCGAGCCGAAAGGCTGGGCGACGATCGTGTTCAGCGCCAGGGCGGCGCGCTGGGTCGCGGACGAGCAGTGGCATTCGAAGCAGCAGGGGCGCTTCCTGGCCGACGGGCGCTACGAGCTGAAGGTGCCGTACAGCGCCTCGCGCGAATTGCTGATGGACGTGCTGCATTACGGCGCCGACGCGGAGATCGTCGAGCCGGCGTCGCTGCGCGAACAGGCGCGGTCGCTGCTGGCGCTGGCGCTGTCCAACTACGAGCGCTGACGGCGGCGGTCCCAAGTCGCAGCCCGTGAGAACGCACCGCGGCACGCTGGCTCCGTCGTCAACCGAGGAGCCGCCGCGATGGTCCGATCCGCATCCACCTGCCGCACCGCCGCCTGCGATCCGCGACTGGATCGCGGCTTGCGCTGCGCCGTGTTCGCCGGGCTCGCCTTGAGCCTGCTGCTGCCGCTGCGCAGCGACTGGCTGGGCCTGAACCCACTGTGGCTGGTCGGCATGCCGTTGAGCGCGTGGTGGGCGCTGCATCGTTTCCGCCTGCCCGCGCGCCGGCAGGCGGGGGCGGTTCGTCGCCGTCGCCCGGCCCGACAGGCGCGGCGACGCAAGCCATTGATCGGCAAGGGCCTGGCCCGCGCGGCCTGACCTTCGGCAGGGTGGGGCGCGGCGTCGCCTGTGCTAGCGTTCAAGGCCGTTTCGCGCCTTGTGGAGTGCAGTACCGATGTCCCGATTCGCCCCCGCCTGCCTGCTGGCTGGCCTGGCTGCCGCATCCGCCGGCGTTCTTGCCCAGGAGACCGCCGTGACCGACGACCCTTACGCCTGGCTGGAAAACGTCGACGGCGAGAAGCCGTTGCAGTGGGTCCGCGCGCAGAACGCGAAGACCGAGGCCGAGATCGCGTCGACGCCGCAGTTCAGGCAACTGGAAAGGGACATCCGCGCGATCCTCGATTCCGACGCCAAGATCCCCTTCGTCGAGAAGATCGGCGGCTACTACTACAACTTCTGGAAGGACAAGGACCACGAGCGCGGGGTCTGGCGGCGCACCACCCTGGACGAATACCGCAAGCCGCAACCGCAGTGGGAAACCGTCCTCGACATCGACGCGCTGAACGCGGCCGAAGGCGAGAACTGGGTCTGGCACGGCGCCGACTGCCTGAAGCCGGCCTATCGACGCTGCCTGGTCGCGCTGTCGCGCGGCGGCGCCGACGCCGACGTGACCCGCGAATTCGACCTGTCGAAGAAGGAATGGGTGAAGGACGGCTTCTTCCGCCCCGAGGCCAAGGGCGGGCTGGGCTGGATCGACGAGGACACGGTCTACGTCTACACCAATTTCGGCGAGGGCTCGCAGACCAGTTCCGGCTATCCGCGCATCGTCAAGGAATGGAAGCGCGGCACGCCGCTGGAAAGCGCGAAGCCGGTCTACGAAGGCAAGCCGGACGACATGTACATCGCCGCGATGCGCGACCATGCGCCGGGATTCCAGCGCGATTTCGTCACCCGCACGCTGGCCTTCTACAACGACGAGCTGTATCTGCGCGGCAATGACGGAAAGCTCGCGAAGATCGACGCGCCCAATTCGGCGCAGAAGTCGGTGCAGCGCGAATGGCTGCTGCTGGAACTGCGCGAACCGTGGTCGGTCGGCGGCAAGGACTACCAGGCCGGTTCGCTGCTGGCCGCGAAGTTCGACGATTTCGTCGCCGGCAAGCGCGCGTTCGACGTGCTGTTCGAGCCGACCGCGACCACGTCGCTGGCCAGCTACGCCTGGACGAAGAGCCACCTGATCCTCAACGTGCTGGACGACGTCAAGAACCGGCTCGGCGTGCTGACCCCGACCGACGCCGGCTGGCGGCGCGAGGATTTCGTCGGCGCGCCGGCGTTGGGCACGGTCGGCGTCAGCGCGGTGGACAGCGACGATTCCGACGCGGTGTGGATGACCGTCACCGACTACCTGACCCCGACCACGCTGTCGCTGGCCGAAGTCGGCAGGCCGCCGCAGGCGCTGAAGTCCAACCCGGCGTTCTTCGACGCCTCGCGCGACGTGGTCGAGCAGCACTTCGCCACCTCGAAGGACGGCACCCGGGTGCCGTACTTCCTCGTCCGTCCGAAGGACCTGAAGTACGACGGCCAGGCGCCGACCCTGCTGTACGGCTACGGCGGCTTCGAGATTTCGCTGACCCCCGGCTATTCCGGCGGCGTCGGCAAGGGCTGGCTGGAGAAGGGCGGCGTCTACGCGGTGGCCAACATCCGCGGCGGCGGCGAATACGGCCCGCGCTGGCACCAGGCCGCGCTGAAGGCCAATCGGCACAAGGCCTACGAGGACTTCGCCGCGGTCGCCGAGGACCTGGTCGCGAAGAAAATCACCTCGCCCGCGCACCTGGGCATCCAGGGCGGCAGCAACGGCGGCCTGCTGATGGGCAACATGCTCACCCAGTACCCGCAACTGTTCGGCGCGGTGGTCTGCCAAGTGCCGCTGCTGGACATGAAGCGCTACAACCACCTGCTGGCCGGGGCGTCGTGGATGGCCGAATACGGCAATCCCGACACCGACGACTGGGAATTCATCCGCAGCTTCTCGCCGTACCACCTGTTCGACGCGGACAAGACCTATCCGCCGACGATCTTCATGACCTCGACCCGCGACGACCGCGTGCATCCCGGCCACGCGCGCAAGATGATGGCGAAGATGGATGCGGCGGGGAAGGACGTGCGCTACTACGAGAACGTCGAAGGCGGCCACGGCGGCGCAGCCAACAACGCGCAGACCGCGCATATGAACGCATTGGCCTATACCTTCCTGTGGCAGCAGTTGGCCAAGTGATTCCCGTCAATCGCCCTCCTCCTCGCGCCTGCGGCGCGAAGGGGAGGGCATAGCGCCGAGGCCCCGCATGAAAACCGTTCCCCTCCTGTTCGCGACCCTGCTGATGACCGTATCTCCGACTTCCACCCTCGCCGCCACACCGGTTCCGCCCGACGCGGCGAAAAAGCCGCACGTGGTCGAGGCCCCGTTCGGCGCGCGGCGCAACGACGACTACTACTGGCTGCGCGACGACGATCGCAAGAATCCGGAAATGCTGGCGTACCTGAACGCCGAGAACGCCTATGCCGACGCCGTCCTCGCGCCGACCAAGCCCCTGCAGGAAAAGCTGTACGGGGAAATCGTCGGCCGCATCAAGCAGGACGACGCCAGCGTGCCGTACCGCGATCGCGGCTGGTGGTATTACGCGCGCTACGAAGCCGGCAAGGACTATCCCGTCCACGCGCGCCGCCGCGACGGCGCGGGCGTCGATGCGCTGGCCATCCAGCACGCCAACGCCGCGGCCGATTTCGCCGACGAACGGGTCCTGCTGGACATCAACGCGCTGGCCGAAGGCCACGACTACTACAGCGTGGGCGACTACCAGGTCAGCCAGGACAACCGCCTGCTGGCCTACGCCGACGACAGCAACGGCCGCCGACAGTACACGGTGCGGTTCAAGGACCTGGAAACCGGGCGGACCCTGCCCGATGCGATCCCGAACGTGGAGCCGAACCTGGTCTGGGCGGACGACGACAAGACACTGTTCTACATCGAGAAGGACCCGGAAACCCTGCTCAGCGTGCGGGTGAAGAAGCACGTGCTGGGCACGCCGGTCGAGGACGATGCGCTGGTCTACGAGGAAAAGGACGACAGCTTCTACATGGGTATCGGCCGCACCCGCGACGACCGCTACATCGTCATCGGCCTGGACAGCACGGTGTCCAGCGAGTGCCGCTACGCCCCGGCCGCCGATCCGTCGAAGTTCGTCGTGCTGGCCCCGCGCGAACGCGACCTGGAATACGACGCCGACCATTTCGACGGACAGTGGGTGATCCGCGCCAATGCCGACGGCGCGAAGAACTTCAAGATCGTCGTCGCGCCGTCCGACGCGACTTCGCGCAGGCAATGGACCGATTGGGTCGCGCACGACGACAAGGTGTTCATCGAGGGCATCGAACTGTTCGACGGCTTCGCCGCGATCGATGAGCGCTCCGATGGTCTGACCCGCATCCGCTTGCTGAGGAAAGATGGAACGGCATTGGAAAGTCCGCACGCGGATGTGCGGGGTTTTGCGAGGGAATCGCAATACGTCCAGGCGGACGAGCCGGCGTATGCGATGGAATCGGACGCCACGCCGGAAGCCGACACGCCGTGGCTGCGCTATTCATATACCTCGCTGACCACGCCGGCGACCACCTACGAACTGAACGTGGTCACCGGCGAACGCCGCCTGCTGAAGCAGCAGCCGGTGCCCGGCTACGACCCCTCGCAGTACGTCACCGAGCGGCTGTGGGTCGACGCGCGCGACGGCGCGAAGGTGCCGGTGTCGCTGGTCTACCGGAAGGGCTTGCGCAAGGACGGCAGCGCCGCCCTGCTGCAGTACGGCTACGGCAGCTACGGCATGTCGATGGACCCGTACTTCAGCGCGACCACGGTCAGCCTGCTCGACCGCGGCATGGTCTACGCCATCGCCCACATCCGCGGCGGCCAGGAACTGGGCCGGCAGTGGTACGAGGACGGCAAGCTGCTGAAGAAGAAGAACAGCTTCACCGACTTCGTCGACGTCACCGATGCGCTGGTCGCGCAGGGCTACGCGGCGAAGGACCGCGTCGCCGCGATGGGCGGCAGTGCCGGCGGCCTGCTGATGGGCGCGGTGGCGAACATCGCGCCGGAGAAGTACCGCGTCATCGTTTCGCAGGTACCGTTCGTCGACGTGGTGACGACCATGCTCGACCCGTCGATCCCGCTGACCACCAACGAGTACGACGAGTGGGGCAACCCGGAACGGAAGAAATACTACGACTACATGCTGTCGTATTCGCCCTACGACAACCTGGCGGCGAAGGATTACCCGGCGATGTTCGTCGGCACCGGCCTGTGGGATTCGCAGGTGCAGTACTGGGAGCCGGCCAAGTACGTGGCCAGGCTGCGCGACCTGGACACCGGCAAGCGCCCGGTCGTGTTCCGCACCAACATGGACGCCGGCCACGGCGGCAAGTCGGGGCGCTTCCGCCGCTACCGCGAGGCCGCTGAGTACTACGCGTTCGTGCTGGACCAGTTGGGCGTGACGCCGTAGCGGGCACGCCCGCATTCACGCCGCGCTGGCTATACTCCCGGCCATGAAGACACCACTGCGCATGATCGTCGCCGGCGTCGCGCTGGCCGTGTTGTCGGCCTGCGGAGCCAAGGGGCCGCTGTTCCTGCCCAAGGACCCGCCGCCCGTGGAAACGCCCGCCGATACGCCGGAAACCGCGCCGCCCGCCGAGCCGAACGAAGGGCAGGACGCCGAAACGCCCGCGTCGTCGGACGCCGGCGCGCCCGCCGCGGGCAATTGACGGTTCGCGTGTGTCCGCCTTGCGTTTCAGCAAGATGCACGGCGCAGGCAACGACTTCGTCGTGCTCGACCTGCGCGACGGCGCGCCGCCGCCGGACGCCGCGCTGGCGGCGAAGCTGGCCGACCGCCATTTCGGCATCGGCTGCGACCAGATCCTGACCGTCGAAGCGCCGCGCGCCGACGGCTCGGTCGCGTCGTACCGCATCTGGAACGCCGACGGCTCCAACTCGCAGCAATGCGGCAACGGCGCGCGCTGCATCGCCGCGTGGCTGGTGCGCGACGGGGCCGCGCCCGCTTCCGGCGATTTCCGCATCGACAGTCCGCTGGCGACGCACCCGGTGCGGCGCCTGCCCAACGGCGATTTCGCGATCGGGATGGGCGTGCCGGATTTCGAGCCGCGGCGCATCCCGCTGGCCGGTTTCGCCCACGCCCGCGACGAATACCCGCTGTCGCTGCAGGGCGAGAACCTGCGCTTCGGCGCGGTGTCGATGGGCAATCCGCACGCGGTGGTCGAAGTGGGCGCGGTGGACGTCGCGCCGGTGGAGCGCATCGGCCCGCTGGTGCAGCGCAATCCCGTTTTCCCGCAATCGGTCAACGTCGGTTTCGCCGAAGTGGTCGCGCCCGACCGCATCCGCCTGCGCGTGTACGAGCGCGGCAGCGGCGAAACCCTGGCCTGCGGCAGCGGCGCCTGCGCCGCGGCGGCGGTGCTGATGCGGCGCGGGCGCATCGACCGCGACGCCGTCGTATCCTTGCCCGGCGGCGAGCTGCGCATCGTCTGGCCCGACGATGCCGCGCCGGTGACGATGTCCGGGCCGGCCGCATTCGCATTCGAAGGGGAATGGATCCAATGATCGACAAAGAAGAGAAGCTCGGCGCGCACGAAGTGGCGGCATGGCTGCGCCGGCATCCGGACTTCCTGCGCCAGTTCCCGGACCTGGCGCTGAGCCTGTCGGTGCCGCGCGACGAGGGCCCGACCGCGTCGCTGGCCAGCTACCAACTGGAGGTGCTGCGCGACAAGAACCGCGAACTGAACCGGCGCCTCACCGACCTGTTCTCCAACGCGCAGGTCAACGAACGGCTGGCGGTGCGCACCCATCAGTTGACGCTGGCGCTGATGAAGCAGGACAACGCCGCCGACACGCTGCGGGCGATGGCCGCCTCGCTGGAGGAGGATTTCAGTGGCGACCTGGTGCGGGTCGTCGTGTTCCGGCCGGTGGCCGGGCTGGAATCGGCCGAATGGCTGCAGGTGATCGAAGCGGTCAGCCCGCGGTTGGCGCCGTTCAAGGATTGCCTGGCCGACGGCGAACCGCTGTGCGGGCGGTTGCAGCCGGAGAAGAACGCCCTGCTGTACGGCGTGCGCGCCGACGAGGTCAATTCCTCGGCGCTGCTGCCGCTGCCGGGCACGGGCCTGGTCGGCGTCGGCAGCCACGACGGCAACCGCTTCTACCCGGGTATGGGCACGCTGTTCCTGCGCATGATGGGCGAGGCGCTGGCGGCGGCGCTGCAACGGTTCGATGGCTGACGCGGGCGTCGAAGCTTTCCTTTCCCACCTGCAGGTCGAACGCCGCCTGTCGGCGCACACGCTCGACGCCTACCGTCGCGACCTTGAAGCCTTGCAGGAATGGGCGGCCGGGCAGGGCATCGCCGATCCGTCGCGGGTCGACGCCGCGCAGTTGCGCGACTTCATCGCCGCCGAACATCGCCGCGGCCTGTCGCCGACCAGCCTGCAGCGCCGGCTGTCCGCGTGCCGCAGTTTCTTCCTGTGGCTGCTCAAGCACGGCCGCATCGCCGCCAACCCGGCCGCCGGCGTCCGCGCGCCGAAGGCGCCGCGCAAGCTGCCGCAGGTGCTGGACGCTGACGAGGCGGTGCGACTGGTCGAAGTGCCGACCGACGCGCCGCTGGGCCTGCGCGACCGCGCCCTGCTGGAGCTGTTCTATTCCTCGGGCCTGCGCCTGAGCGAACTGTGCGCGCTGCGCTGGCGCGACCTGGACCTGCCGGGCGGACTGGTCGGCGTGACCGGCAAGGGCAACAAGCAGCGCATCGTGCCGGTCGGTTCGCATGCGCGCGCGGCGCTGCAGGCGTGGCGCGGGGAAACCGGGGCGAAGGACGCCGATCCGGTCTTTCCCGGCCGCAGCGGCGCGCCGATCACGGCGCGCGCCATCCAGATACGGATCAAGCAACTGGCGCAGCGGCAGGGCCTGTTCAAGCACGTGCATCCGCACATGCTGCGGCACAGCTTCGCCAGCCACATCCTGGAGTCGTCCGGCGACCTGCGCGGGGTGCAGGAACTGCTGGGCCACGCCGACATCGCCACCACCCAGATCTACACGCACCTGGATTTCCAGCACCTGGCCAAGGTCTACGACGCGGCGCATCCGCGGGCGCGCAGGAGAAAGTGAGGAAGTCGCGCCTTTCGGCGATCCGCCGGCGGGCGGAAGCGGCTTTTCTTCACGCTTCGCAGGCGGCGCGGCCGCCGGCTTTCGGCCCGCGTGGCGGGCGACTCTCCGCTGCCGTGGCTTGAACCCGCGCCACGCGCCCCCACATCCGCAGGACACCCCGGAGGCCGCATGGACCCCAGCCAGAATCCCAACACCTTCCACGCCACCACGATCGTGTCCGTGCGCCGCGACGGTCGCGTCGCCATCGCCGGCGACGGCCAGGTCACGCTGGGCCACACGGTGATGAAGGGCAACGCGCGCAAGGTGCGCCGCCTCGGCGACAACGGACAGGTGCTGGCCGGCTTCGCCGGCGCCGCGGCCGACGCCTTCACCCTGTTCGACCTGTTCGAGGCCAAGCTGAAGCAGCACGGGCAATTGCTGCGCGCCGCGGTCGAACTGGCCAAGGAATGGCGCACCGAACGCCGCTACGGCAAGCTCGAGGCGCTGCTGGCGGTGGCCGACAAGGACACCTCGCTGGTCATCAGCGGCACCGGCGACGTGATCGAGCCGGAGGACGGCATCATCGCGATCGGTTCCGGCGGCAGCTACGCGCTGGCCGCGGCGCGCGCGCTCGTGGCGCACACGCAACTGGACGCGAAGGCCATCGCCACCGAGGCCATCGGCATCGCCGGCGACATCTGCATCTACACCAACCGCAACGTCGTCGTCGAGGAACTGTAGTCGCGGCGCGAGCCGCGACCGCCTTCCCTGCCGACGCACATCGCGGCTCATGCCGCTCTTACAGAAATGCCATCCATGACCGAAAGCAATTCCACCATGACCCCGCGCGAGATCGTGCAGGAACTGGACCGCCACATCGTCGGTCAGAACGCCGCCAAGCGCGCGGTCGCCATCGCCCTGCGCAACCGCTGGCGGCGCATGCAGTTGCCGGAGGAGCTGCGTAACGAGGTGATGCCGAAGAACATCCTGATGATCGGCCCCACCGGCGTCGGCAAGACCGAGATCGCGCGGCGGCTGGCGACGCTGGCCAACGCGCCGTTCGTCAAGGTCGAGGCCACCCGCTTCACCGAGGTCGGCTACGTCGGCAAGGACGTCGAGCAGATCGTCCGCGACCTGGCCGACACCGCGGTCAAGATGTTCCGCGAGCAGGCCAAGCAGCGCGTGCGCACCCAGGCCGAGGAACGCGCCGAGGAACGCATCCTCGATGCGCTGCTGCCGCGGCGCGAAGCGCCGTCGGGCGGCTTCGGCTTCGGCGCGCCGACCGCGGTGGTCGACATCGGCGCGGAGCCGGGCAGCGGCGACAGCGACACCCGCGCCAAGTTCCGGCGCATGCTGCGCAAGGGCGAACTGGACGACCGCGAGATCGAACTGGAACTGTCGGTGAACGCCGCATCCGTCGACATCATGACCCCGCCGGGCATGGAGGAGATGGGCCAGCAGTTGCGGCAGATGTTCTCCAGCCTGGGCGGCGGCAAGACCCACAAGCGCACCACGACGATCAAGGCCGCGCGTCCGCAACTGGTCGAGGAAGAGGCGGCCAAGCTGGTCAACGAGGACGACATCCGCGCCGCCGCGATCGAGGCCTGCGAGCAGAACGGCATCGTCTTCATCGACGAGATCGACAAGGTCGCCAAGCGCGGCGATCACGTCGGCGGCGGCGAAGTTTCCCGCGAAGGCGTGCAGCGCGACCTGCTGCCGCTGGTCGAGGGCAGCAACGTCAGCACCAAGTACGGCACGGTCAAGACCGACCACATCCTGTTCATCGCCTCCGGCGCGTTCCACCTGTCCAAGCCCAGCGACCTGATCCCCGAACTGCAGGGCCGCTTCCCGATCCGGGTGGAGCTGGGCGCGCTCAGCAAGGCCGATTTCGTCCGCATCCTGACCGAGCCGAAGGCGGCGCTGACCCGGCAGTACGTCGAACTGCTGAAGACCGAGGGCGTCGAGCTGACGTTCGTCGGCGACGCGGTGGATCGCCTGGCCGAGATCGCCGCGCAGGTCAACGAAAGGCAGGAAAACATCGGCGCGCGCCGCCTGCACACGGTGCTGGAACGCCTGCTGGACACGCTCAGCTTCGAGGCGCCCGACCGCGACGGGCAGAAGGTCGCCATCGACCGCGCCTACGTCGACGCGCACCTGGGCGAACTGGTGCAGGATCCAGACCTGAGCCGTTACATCCTGTAACGCTTTTGCCCGTCATTCCCGCGAAGGCGGGAATCCAGTGACTTTGATCTTCGGAATGTTCGTCGCGATCCGCACGAAAGTTGCTGGATTCCCGCCTTCGCGGGAATGACGGGCAAAAAGATCAACCCAGCGTCTGCGTGCCTTCCCAGCTTTCCCCCGGCGCCAGCACTTCCGGCTGCAACACCGCGCCGGCCTCGACGCAGACGAACTGCCGGTATTCTCCCGGCGCCAGGTCGCCGATGCGCGCGGCAAGATGCTCGCCGGGATTCCAAACCACGACGTCGGGGAAGCCGTCCTGCTCGATCGCCAGTTCGCGCATGCCGTCGCGCAGCAGCAACGGCGCGACCACGTCGTTGTAGATGCGGTCGACCTCGCTCTCGAAACGCACTTCCCAGCCGTCCTCGCGGCGCAGCACGCCGCCGGCCGCGCTGTCCTCGTAGTCGCAGCCCTGCAGTCCTTCCAGCGCGGCCCCGGCCAGGTCGTCCACGTGCAGGTAGGTATGCAACGCGGCGGTGAAGGCGTGCGGCCATTGCGCGGTGTACGCGTCGTTGCGGAGTTCGAACGCCGCTTCGCCCTGCGCATCGACGCAACGCCAGGCCAGCGTGCGCGCGAAGCCGTGCTTGACCAGCGCGCCGCGCTCGCCGAACTGCGGGAAGATCACCGGCACGCCGCCGCGGATCGCCGATCCTTCCGCGAACTTCGCGCGTTCGCCCAAGAACAGCCGTTCGCGGCCGTCGGCGGGAATCCACGACAGCACCTGCGCGCCGTGCAGGGCGACCAGCGCGGTCGCGCCTTCGTTGCGCAGGCGGACGCAGGGAATGCCGCGGAATCCGACGGTTTCGGTTTTCATGGCCATGCGCGGTTCAGTCCTCGCCGATGTCCTCGTTCCAGACCTCGGGATTGGCGGCGATCCAGTCGCCCAGCATCGAGATGCACACGTCGTCGTGCAGGTCGATCACGTTCACGCCGTTCTCGCGCAGCCAGTCGACGCCGCCGGCGAAGTTGACCGATTCGCCGACCACCACGGTACCGATGCCGAATTGGCGGACCAGCCCGCTGCAGTACCAGCACGGCGCCAGCGTGGTGACCATGATCGTGTCCTTGTAGCGGCGCTGGCGGCCGGCCTTGCGGAAGGCGTCGGTTTCGCCGTGCACGGAAGGATCGCCTTCCTGCACGCGGCGGTTGTGGCCGCAGCCCAGCAGCGCGCCGTCGTCGCGGTACAGCGCCGCGCCGATCGGGATGCCGCCTTCGGCCAGGCCCTGGCGCGCTTCGGCGACGGCGGTGGCGAGCAGGGCGCGGTAGTCGGGGGTGGCGAGGGGCATGGCGGATCTCTTGTGCGGGGTGTCGCCACAGTCTGCCGCGTCGCGGCTTAATCGGGAACCGGCAGCGACAGCGTCTCCTTCGCCTCTTCCATCACGATGTAGCTCTTGGATTCGCGCACGTGCGGCAGCGCCAGCAGGGTGCTGCCCAGCAGCTTGCGGTAGCTGGCCATCTCGCTGATCCGCGCCTTCAGCAGGTAGTCGAAGTCGCCGCTGACCAGGTGGCATTCCAGCACGTTGGGCAGCTTCAGCGCGGCGCGGCGGAATTCCTCGAAGATGTCGCCGCTCTTGTACGCCAGCGAAATCTCGACGAACACCAGCAGCCCCGCCTTCAACTGCTGCGGGTCCAGCCGCGCGTGGTAGCCGGTGATGACGCCTTCGCGCTCCAGCCGGCGCACGCGCTCGGTGCAGGGCGTGGTCGACAGGCCGACGCGCTCGCCCAGTTCGGTGAAGGAGATGCGGCCTTCCTCCTGCAGGAGGCGCAGGATCTTGCGGTCGGTCTTGTCCAGTTCGCGGCTGCGGATGGCCATGGCGGCGGGAAGGAAGCGGGGTTGCCGTGATTTTATCCTGCGAATTCCCGTGATTTCAGGAAAATTTCCCGAAGGACAGGCGCTATATTGGGCGGATGGGCCGGCAAGGCGTTGGCCTTGCAGGCGATCTTCCGGTGGAGACGGTTCGAATGCAGACGGCGGCAGGAAAGGTTCTGGTGCTGGGCGACGGCGTGGTCGGCGTCACCACCGCGTGGTATCTGGCGCGCGCCGGATTCGAGGTGACGGTGGTGGATCGGCAGCCGTTGCCGGCTTCCGAAACCAGCTACGGCAATGCCGGGCAGTTGTCGTTCGGCTACACCTCGCCGTGGGCCGCGCCGGGGATCCCGTGGAAAGCGTTCAAGTGGCTGTTCCAGGGGCATTCGCCGTTGCGCATCCAGCCGTCGCTGGATCCGTTGCAGTGGCGTTTCCTGTGGGCGATGTACGTCAACTGCGACGCGAAGCGTTATGCGACCAACAAGTCGCGCATGGTGCGGATGTCGCAGTACAGCGGCCGCTGCTTCGCCGAACTGCGCGCGGAAACCGGCATCGAGTACGAAGGCCGCAAACTGGGTACGCTGCAGTTGTTCCGCCAGCAGAAGCAACTGGATGCGGCCGGCAAGGACACGCGAGTGCTGGCCGAGGCCGGCGTGCCGTTCGAACTGCTCGATGCGCAAGGCATCGCCCGCATCGAGCCTGCGCTGGCGGATGCGCCGGCGAAGCTCGTCGGCGCCTTGCGCACGCCCGGCGACGAGACCGGCGACTGTCGCCTGTTCACCCGCCGGCTGGCCGAACTGGCGGTGCGACAGGGCGTCGAGTTCCGCCACGGCGAAACCGTCGAGCGGCTGGAATTCTCCGGCGACCGCATCGACGGCGTGCGCATCGGCGGCAAGGTCGAGCGCGCCGACGCCTACGTGGTCGCGCTGGGCAGCTATTCGCCGAAGCTGGTCGCGCCGTTGGGCCTGTACCTGCCGGTGTATCCGCTGAAGGGCTACTCGCTGACCATTCCCGTCGTCGACGAGGCCGCGTCGCCGGTCTCCACCGTGCTGGACGAAAGCTACAAGGTCGCGATCACCCGCTTCGACCGGCGCATCCGCGTCGGCGGCATGGCCGAGGTGTCCGGCTACGACCTGTCGCTGCGGCAGAACCGGCGCGAAACCCTGGAAATGGTCACGAACGACCTGTTCCCGCGCGGCGGCGACCTGCCGCAGGCCGAGTTCTGGACCGGCCTGCGCCCGGCCACGCCGGACGGCACGCCGGTGGTCGGCGCGACCAGGTTCCGCAACCTGTGGCTCAACACCGGCCACGGCACGCTGGGCTGGACCATGTCGTGCGGCTCGGCCAGCTACCTGGCCGACCTGATGCAGGGCAGGACGCCGCGGATCGACACCGAAGGCCTGTCGATCGCGCGTTACGGAGCGCGCTGATGCGCCCGGCGATCGCCCGCATCGACTTGGACGCCCTGCGCCACAACTACCGGCTGGCGAAGCGGCTCGGCGGCGGCCGCGCACTGGCGGTGGTCAAGGCCGACGCCTACGGCCACGGCGCGGTGCGCTGCGCGAAGGCGCTGAAAGGCGAGGCCGACGGTTTCGCCGTGGCCTGCATCGAGGAGGCGCTGGAACTGCGCGAATCTGGCATCCGCGACAAACCTGTCCTGCTGCTGGAAGGTTTCTTCGAGGAAAGCGAGCTGCCGTTGATCGCGCAACACGACCTGTGGAGCGTCGTCGCCATGCCGTGGCAGGTCGAAGCGATCGAACGCTTCGCCTCGCCCCGGCCGCTGCGGCTGTGGTTGAAGCTGGACAGCGGCATGCACCGGCTGGGCCTGTCGCCGACGCAGTTCCGCGAGGCGCACGCGAGGCTGAAGGCGCTGGCGCAGGTCGAATCGCTGACCCTGATGACCCATTTCGCGCGCGCCGACGAACCGGACAGCGCGCGCACCGGCGAGCAGGCGCGCATCTTCGCCGACGCCATCGCCGGCTTCGACGAGGAAACCAGCCTGAGCAACTCGCCGGCGTTGCTGGCCTGGCCGCAGGTGCGCGGCGACTGGGCGCGGCCGGGATTGATGCTGTACGGCGCCAACCCGCTGCCCGCCGCCGCGCCGTTGCCGGGCGCGGTTTCGTCTTGCGGAACCGCAATCGAAGGCGCGTTGAGGCCGGTGATGCGCGTGGAGTCGAAGATCATCGCCGTGCGCGACCTGGCGGCCGGTGAACCGGTCGGCTACGGCGCGCGCTTCGTCGCCGAACGGCCCACCCGCGTGGGCGTGGTCGCCTTCGGCTACGCTGACGGCTATCCGCAGATGGCGCCCAACGGCGCGCCGGTTTCGATCGACGGCCAGCCCGGCCGGCTGATCGGCCGCGTGTCGATGGACATGCTGACCGTGGACCTGACCGACCATCCGCGATCCGGAATCGGCAGCACGGTGCAGTTGTGGGGCGACGCGCCGACGGTGTCCGCACTGGCCGCCGCCTGCAAGCTCAGCCCCTACGAGATGCTGTGCGCGTTGAAGCGGGCGAAGAGGGTTTATTGGGAATAATTGCCGTCATTTCGACGAGGCGATTTCGGGGGTCTGGGCAATGAAATGCGCTCGGTGTTGCGAGTAATCCAAGGCAAGCAGGACCAAGCCAGCGGGGTGACCCTGGACGCACGCCGTGCAGTCCATATGCCAGACGGTCCGCCGACTACGAGCACCAAGGAGCATATGAGTATGTGGACATGTACATGCTCCGCACTGGTCCGCTAGTTGGCGGTGTAGTGGCTGCCGTAAATGCGCGCGGCGGTCTCCGGATCGATGCGGTGCTCGGCCAGGTCGCGGCGCACGGCGTCGGGGCTGCGTTGCGCGGGAGGGCCGTAGCCGCCGGCGCCCGGCGTCAGCACCGTGACCCGGTCGCCCGGATGCAGCACGGCGATGCCGTGTTCGTGTTCGACGCCTTCGCTGAATTCATAGGCGCCGCTGCCGCCATCGAAGCCGCCGGCCAGTCCCCACGGGCGGCTGCGCATGCGCGAACCATCGACCTTGACCCGGCATTCGCCCTCGGCGCGATAGACGCGCCGCAGTCCCATGCCGCCGCGGAATCGCCCGGGGCCGCCGGAACCGTCGGCCATCTCGTAGCGCAGCAGGGTCAGCGGGTATTCCAGCTCCAGCGCTTCGGCCGGTAGGTTGGAGGTATTGGTCATATGCACGTGGACGCCGTCCAGGCCGTCCTTGGTCGCGCGCGCGCCGGAACCGCCGCCGATCGTTTCCAGGTAGACCCACAACTCGCCGTTGGCGCGCGCGCCGACGAAGGTGGCCGAAGCGACCGCGCCATTGCCGGCGGCGGTGACGCGTTCGGGCACGACCTGCGCCAGTGCGCCGTGCACCAAGTCGACCACGCGCTGGCAGGCGGCGATGCGGCCGTTGACCGCGGCCGGGTGCCGGCAGTTGAGGATGCTGCCTTCGCGGGCGCTCACGTGCAGCGGCCGGGCGAGGCCGCCGTTGGGCAGGATCGTCGGGTCGACCACGGTCTTGACCGCGTAGTAGACGGTCGACAGCAGCGCCGTGTAGACCATGTTCAGCCCGGCGCGGACCTGGTCGGGGCCGTCGAATTGCAGGTGCATCTCGTCGCCGCCGACGTCGATGTGGCACTCGAAGACCATCTCGCCTTCGATCGCGGGATTGTCGAAGCGGTCCTTGAACGAATAGCGACCGTCGGGGATCACGGCGATGCCGGCGCGCATCTTGCGCTCGGCGTAGTCCATCAATTCCTGTCCGGCCGACAGCACCACGTCGCGTCCGTACTTGGCGCACAGCTTGCCCAGGCGTTCGGCGGCGAGGCGGTTGGCGGCCATCTGCGCGCGCAGGTCGGAAATGCGTTCGCGCGGCACCTGGCAGTTGAGCAGGAACAGCGCCTGCAGGTCTTCCTGCAGCACGCCGGCGCGGTACAGGCGGATCGGCGGGATGCGCAGGCCTTCCTGGTAGATGTGGGCGTGGCCGCGATCCTCGAAGTCGGCATGGTGGGCGGTGTTGACCGCCCAGGCGATCAGCGCGCCGTCGAAGAACACCGGCTCGGCGATGACGATGTCCGGCAGGTGGGTGGCACCGCCCTCGTAGGCGTCGTTGCCGATGAACACGTCGCCGGGGCGGATGTCCGCGGGCGCGTAGCGCAGCAGGATGTGCGGGATGATGCCGAGGAAGCTGCCCAGGTGCATCGGGATGTGCTCGGCCTGGCACAGGGCCTGTCCGGCGGTGTCGAACAGCGCGGTCGAGCAGTCGCGGCGTTCCTTGATGTTGGTCGAATGGCTGGCGCGCACCAGCGCTTCGCCCATTTCGTCGACGATCGACGCCAGCGCGCTGCCGATCACCTCGACGGTGATCGGATCGACTGGGACGCGTTCGGTTGCGATGGCTGCGATCATGCGGTGAACTCCAGGATCAGGTTGAGGTAGGGCTCGACCCTGGCGGTCATGCCCGGCAGGACGATCGTGGTGGTGTCCATCTGTTCGATGATGGCCGGTCCCTCGATCAGGTTGCTGGCCTTGAGCAGTGCGCGGTCGTAGACCGGGCAGTCGACGAAATCGCCACGCTCGGGCATCCACGCCTGGCGCTGGCCGATGCGCGCGGCCGAGGCGTCCGTGCCGGCGTCGGCCGCCGGTTCGAAGACCGCCTTGCGCACCTTGCCGGTGGCGCCGATGCGGCAGGTGACCAGTTGGATCGGATCTTCCTTCGCCGAGAAGCCGTACAGGCGTTCGTGTTCGGCGGCGAACTGCGCGGCGATCTTCTCCAGGCTGGCCGCCGTGACCGGGCCTTCCGGCACCGGCACCGTGATCTCGTAGTTCTGGCCGAGGTAGCGCACATCGACCGATCGCGCCGCGCCACGGTTGCCGGCGTCGATGCGCTCCTGCGCGAACCAGTCGCTGGCCTGCGCTTCCAGCGCCGCGAACGCCGCGTCGAGGACGGGCAGCGCTGCGGAATCGAGGATGCGCAATTGGGTGCTGGCGAAGTCCGCGCGCAGGTCGGTCAGCAGCAGGCCGGTGGCGCAGAGGATGCCCGGCGTGCGCGGCACCACCACCCGGCTCATTTCCAGTTCCCTGGCCAGCCGCGCCGCATGCAGCGGTCCGGCGCCGCCGAACGCGACCAGGGCGTAGTCGCGCGGATCGTGCCCGCGCTGCACGCTGATCACCCGGATCGCGCGCGCCATGTTGGCGATGACCACCGAGAGGATGCCCTGCGCGGTTTCCATCGTGCCCATGCCCAGTTTGCGCGCCAGCCGCTCCACCGCATCCACCGCTAGTTGCCGGTCGATCGGCATGCGGCCGGCGAGCAGGTGGGTCGGGTTGAGGGTCTGCAGCACCACATTGGCGTCGGTGACCGTGGGTTCGTCGTTGCCGCGCCCGTAGCAGACCGGGCCGGGATCGGCGCCGGCGCTGCGCGGCCCCACCTTCAGCAGGCCGCCGTTGTCGACGTAGGCGATCGAACCGCCGCCGGCGCCGACGGTATGGATGTCCAGCATCGGCGCCTTGATCGGGTAGCCGTGCACGGTGGCTTCGCTGGCCAGCCGGCACTGACCGTTCTGCAGCAGGGCCACGTCGCTGCTGGTGCCGCCGACGTCGAAGGTGATCAGGTTGCCGATGCCGGTCTGTTCGCCGATCGCCTGTGCCGCGACCACGCCGGTGCTCGGCCCGGACAGGACCGTGCGCACCGGCAGCCGCGCGGCCTGCTCGAAGCCGATCACGCCGCCGTTGGACTGGGTCAGGTGCGGCGTGGTGGTCAGTCCCAGTTCGGCCAGGCGCCGGGCCAGGCGGTCGATGTAGCGCTGCATCACCGGGCCGAGGTAGGCGTTGACCACGGCGGTGGACATGCGTTCGTACTCGCGGAATTCCGGGGCCACGTCGGAAGAGGTGGAAATGAATGCCTGCGGGAATTCCTCGGCGACGATCCGCTGCGCGGCCTGCTCATGCTCGGGACGGATGAAGCTGTACAGGAAGCAGATCGCCACCGACTGCACGCCGGCATCGCGCAGCGCGCGCGCGGCTTCGCGCACGGCCTGCTCGTCCAGCGCGGTTTCGACGCTGCCGTCGTGGCGGATGCGTTCGGGCACTTCCAGGCGCAGGTCGCGCGCGACCAGCACCGGCGACTTGTCGGCCTGCAGGTCGTACAGGTCGGGGCGCTTCTGCCGGCCGATCTCGAGCAGATCGCGGAAGCCGTCGGTCGCGATCAGCCCGGTCGGGACCCGCGCAACTGGATCAGCGCATTGGTGCCGACCGTGGTGCCATGGCCAAAGTAGCTGACCGAGGCGGGGGTGGCGCCCACGCGTTCAAGCGCCTCGGCCACGCCCTGGGCGATCCCGCGCGAGGGATCGTCGGGAGTCGAGGAGACTTTCCATGTTTCGGTACGCCCGGTGCTTTCGTCGAACAGGCACACGTCGGTGAACGTGCCGCCGGAATCCACGCCAATACGCCAATTCATGGAATGCCCTTTCAATGGGATGAGTGGGAGGGGTGCATCGCGTGCACCGGGAAAGAGGAAA
Source organism: Pseudoxanthomonas sp. (assembly GCA_047601245.1). Lineage (GTDB taxonomy): Bacteria > Pseudomonadota > Gammaproteobacteria > Xanthomonadales > Xanthomonadaceae > Pseudoxanthomonas_A. The sequence continues at coordinate 440,387 of JASGJU010000001.1, read as the reverse complement.
TGCGTTGCGGCAGGTTCATCGCGCCGGTCCGGGGAACTGCGCGGCTTCGCCGTTCCATGGCTCTCCATGGCCGAAGCCGCCGTGCCAGCCGCAGACGCCGGCGGCGAATTCCGCGCCGGCGCGCAGGCCGGCCGGCAGCGGCTTGCCGTCCAGGTGCGCCATCAGGAAAGCCGAAATGAATCCATCGCCGGCGCCAAGCGTGTCGACCACTTCGCACGGCCGCACGGGCTCGCTGTGGAAATGCACGCCGTCCGTGCCCATCGCGCCGCGGCTGCCGCGGGTGGCCACCGCCTGGCCGGCGCCCATGGAAATGCACTGCCGCAGCAGGCGCAGGCAGGCGTCGTCGTCGAGGTCGGCGGCCGAAAGGAATGCCAAGTCGACGTGCGCGAGCGTGGCCCGCAGCAAGGTTTCGTCCCAGCGGTTGGAGAAATCGAACGACAGCCGGCGCGCGCTGTCCACCAGCCGCGGAAGTTCCCGCGCCAGGTCGCTGTACACGCTGGTGTGGACCAGGTCGAAACCGGCGATGTAGTCGTAATCGGCGTCGGTCAGGCAGTACTGGGCGCGCACGCCCGGGTCCGAGCCGAGGAAGCGGCGGTCGCCGTCCTCATGGGAGACGAAGGCGCGCGCATTGCCGCCATGGCGGACCCGCAGGTGCGACACGTCCACGCCTTCGGCCCGCAACGCCCGCTGCAGCAGGTCGCCGCCGGCATCGTCGCCGACGCAGCCCAGGTAGGCGCTGTCCGCGCCGAGCCGGCGGCTGAGCGCCGCAACGTTGACCGCGTTCCCGCCCGGATACTGGACGTTGCTGGAAACGTAGGTGTCGACGGTGTTGTCGCCGAGGCCAAGGATGCGATGCGCGTTCATGGTCGCCAGTCGGTCAGTATTCGGTCTTCCACATGTAGCGCCGGGTGCTGAGCGGCTGCCCGTGCAGGTCGGACAGGTGCTCGGACAGGCGCTTGACCGCAGCCTGTATCACGTAGGGGGCCACGATCGGGCGGATCGACGGCGCGATGCCCTTCATCTCGAAGTCGCGCGAATCGTAGATCATCAGGCGCTTCGTGTACTTCTCGCAGAAGCGCTGGACCCGCTCCATCAGCGGCCGGCTCGGTCCTCGCCCAGGATCAGGATCAACGGCGTGTTCTCGTCGACGATCTCGAACGGGCCGTGGAAGAATTCGGCCGCCTCGATCGGATAGCTGTGCAGCCACAGCATCTCCATCAGGATGCACACGCCGAACACGTAGGCGGAGGTGTAGCCGGGGCCGGACGCGACCAGGTACAGGTTGCGGTCGTGCTGGTAGGTGCGGGCGTCTTCCAGCGCGCGGGCGTCGTTGCCGACGGCGGCATCGGCGATTACCCCCGGCAGCGCCGCCAGCGAGGCAAGCAGTTCGTCGGCGTGCGGCCAGCCATCGCGCTCGGCGAGGAGACCGCCGACCACGGACTGCATCAGCATGAACAGGGCGACGAAGGATTCCCCCGCCTCGCCGGCCAGGAACCCGTGCTGGGCCAACCCGGCCAGCGGGCTTTCGCCCTTGAGGGTGAAACTGATGGTCTTGCACGGCTTGCCGCGCAGGTATTCGGCGGCGGCCACGGTTTCGGGCGTGGTTCCGGACTTGGAGGCCAGGAACACCAGCGTGCGTTCGTCCAGCCGCGGCGGATCCTGCGCGATCAGTTCGGAAGGGAAATAGCGGCGGACTTCGAGCGACGCGCTGGATTGCTCTATCCAGTACTGCATGCCCTGCATCGCGCGATGGGCCGAGCCGTGCGCGACGAAATAGACGCGATCAATGCCGGGTGCCAGCCGGCGGCCGAGCGCCAGCGCCTCCGGCAGGGTCGAGACGGTCAGGGCCAATCCGTCCAGGATTGCGCTGCGATTGATTTCCGATGCCATTGGAGCCTCTTGGTATATACCAATAATGAATCGAGAGTGTACCAATGACCTCAACCAATCACAACAGGGGAAACATGCCGGTTGCTTTCTGGCCTATCTCCTCCAAATCTGCGATGGTTGTCAGTCTCATCTTCCACCCAGCCCATGACCAGCCCGTCCACAGAACTGCTTCGTCCTGCCCCCCTGGACGAGTCCCTTCCCGTCTACAAGGCGATACAGGGCTTCATCCTCGACCTGATCGGCGGCCCCGATTACGGGCCGGGCGACCGGATTCCTTCCGAGCGCGCCCTGGCGGAGCAGTTGGGCAAGAACCGCATGACGGTGCGCAAGGCGATCGACGCCCTGGTCGGGCAGGGCCTGCTGGAGCGCAACAGCACCAGCGGCACCCGCATCCCCTTGCCGCGGGTGACGCGCCCGATCGACGCCCGCAATTCGCTGGGCATCACACGGATCATCCAGAGCGGCGGCAGCACCGCCGGCAACAAGCTGCTGCATTTCGAACAGACCCACGCCAGTCCCCAGGTCGCCGAGCACCTGAAGGTCGAGGAGGGCAGTGAAATCGTGATGTTCCGCCGCCTGTGGACCGTCAACGACACGCCGTGCTGCATCGAGACCAGCCACATTCCGCTGGACCTAGTGCCGGGGCTGGCGGCGGAGGACCTGATGGCGGGCCAGTCGCTGTACGCGCTGCTGCGCGAACGTTACGAGATCGGCACGGTGACCGGCGAGCGGCAGATATCGGTGGCCACCGGCAGCGAGATGGAAACCCGCATGCTGGACCTGCCGCCCGGTTCGGCCTGCCTGCTGCTGCGGTTGGAGGTCTACAACGAAAAGGGCCGGCCGATCGAGTACATGCGCTCGGTCAACCATCCCAAGCTGGTGATGTTCAAGACGTCCAAGGCCGAAATGACCGCCTGAGCGGCCTGCCGCGGCGGCCGTCATCGCGCCGGGAGATTTGCGCAAATCGCACTGCAGCATGGGCCGTCCCGACAGGACGGCGTGGGGCGCGCTCCCTGTGAAAATGCCGGGAATCGGCACTGGTCGATGGGTTGGTTGCCTCAATACTTGCATATTGGTGTAGACCAGTGTAACTCTTGCCTCACGCTTCTGGGGCTTGCCGGTCTACCAGAATCGAGCATTGGTATATGCGGCGGCCGTCACCGGGATCATGCCCGGACCGCTTCTCGACAGGGAGTTCCTCCGTACCGGCGCCATGCCAGTAGAGCCGGGCCCGAAAGCCTGCCGCCACTGGCGTTCGAACCCTTTACCAGGAGAGAGGTAAGCCTACCCATGAAAGCGACGACACTCAGGCCCGGGTTGCTGGCGGCGGCATGCATGCTGGCGATCGCCGGCATGCCCGCGGCGGCCGAGGCCCAACAGCAAAGCGCCGAAACCAGCGCCGACCAGCCCACCCAACTGGAGACGGTGGCGGTCACCGGCTCGCGCATCCGCCGGGTCGACGCGGAAACGGCCAACCCCGTCTTCACCATGGACCGGCAGGCGATCGAGTCATCCGGCTACATGACGGTCGGCGACCTGCTGCAGCAACTGCCGAACATCGCCGGCGCCGGCATGACCCCGGCCGACAATTCCTATGGCGGCACCGGTGCATCCACGCTTTCGCTGCGCGGACTGGGCGCCGAGAGAACCCTGGTCCTGCTCAACGGCGTGCGCTACTACGCCGGCGACATCAACGCGCTGCCGGCGAACATGATCCAGCGGATCGAAGTGCTGAAGGACGGCGCGTCGGCGGTGTACGGCTCCGACGCGATCGCCGGCGTGGTCAACATCATCACCCGGCAGGATTTCACCGGGGTCGAATTCAACGCCTACTACGGCGCCAGCGACAAGGGCGACACGGAAACCCAGAGCTACCAGGCGACCTTCGGCAAGAGCTTCGACAAGGGCTCGTTCGTCGGCGGCCTGAATTACGGCAAGCAGAAAGCCATGTGGCGCACCGATCGCGGCTGGTCGCGCACCAGCCAGTCGCTCAGCTACGGCAAGCCGGTCTTCGCCGGGTCCTCGACCATTCCCAACGGTCGTTTCGCGGTGAGCCGCGCGACCGCGGCCGCGCTGAACCCCGCGCTGGACTGCGCCAACGCGGGCAATACCGCCAGCACGGTGTACCTGACCCGGATCGACGGGGCCGCCGGCACGTCGGCGGCCGACTTCCGCTGTTACATCGCATCGGGCGAGAACAACGACACCTACGAGTATTCGGGGGAAACCCAGCTCGGCACGCCACAGGACCGCTACAGCGTGTTCCTCCACGGCAGTTACGACATTTCGCCGTCGGTCACGTTCTTCGCCGACGGTTTCTACACCCATACCCGTTCCGACTCGACCCTGGCGTCGGACCCCTTGCTGGCGGGCAACTACGGCGTGGTCGCCTCGGCCGACAGCATCTACAACCCGTTCGGCACCGACATCAGCAATTTCAGCGTCCGCCTGCTGGACCTGGGGCCGCGCGCGCGCGCCTACGACCGCGACGATTTCCAGGCGACCACCGGCCTGCGCGGCCGCTTGGGCCGTTTCGACTGGGACACCAGCTTCACCTACGCCAAGCAGCAGCAGCGCATCACCAAGAGCGGCAGCATCTACCTGCCCGCGCTGCAGAATGCGATCGGTCCCTCGTTCATCGACGATGACGGCGTGGCCCGTTGCGGCGCTCCCGGCGCGGTGATTTCCGGCTGCACGCCGCTCAACGTGTTCGGGCCGCTGACGCGGGAACAACTGCAGGACTTCTCGCCGACCCTGATCAACCTGTACGATGGCGAGCAGAGCGATTTCCTGGCCAACATCACCGGCGACCTGTTCGACCTGCCCGCCGGCGCGGTCGGCGCGGCGTTCGGCTACGAGTACCGGCGACAGAAGTCGGACTTCCAGCCCGACTACCTGCTTGCCAACAAGATGGTCGACGCCACGCCGGAAGCGCCTTCGCGGGGCAGCTACGACGTCAACGAAGTCTACGCCGAGTTCAACGTGCCGCTGCTGTCGGACAAGCCGTTCGCGCAGGCGCTGAGCCTGAGCGCCGGCGTGCGCTATTCGGATTATTCCAGCTTCGGTGACACCACCAACGGCAAGCTGGGCCTGGAATGGCGGCCGTATGCCGACCTGCTGGTGCGCGCGAGCTATGCCGACATCTTCCGTGCGCCGACCATCGACGATCTCTACGGCGGCCAGACCGGCGACACGCCGACGGTCAACGATCCCTGCTCGGGCGCGGCGGCCGGCGTCGGCGCCTGCGCCGGCGTGCCCGCCGGCTTCATCGGCGAGAGGCAGCCGCCGGCGACCAACGGCAGCAACCCGAACCTGCAGCCGGAAACCGGGCGCGCCAGCAACATCGGCTTCGTCTACAACCCTTCGTTCTATTCGCCGTTGACGGTGTCGCTGGACTTCTGGCACTACAAGATCGAGGACGCGATCGTCGCGCCCGGCGCACAGGTGATCCTGGACCTGTGCTATCGCGGTGGCCTGTCGTCGTACTGCTCACTGGTGACCCGCGCCGAGCAGGGCAACATCACCAACATCAACAACACCCTGGCCAACGTGGGCAGGATCGATACCCGGGGCGCGGACCTGGGCGTGTACCTGAACCTGGGCGAGACGCGGTTCGGCAAGTTCCAGGTGAGCTTCGACGGCACCTATCTGGACGCCTATGACTACACCGCGGTGTCGGCGCAGCCGGACACGCGGGTCGGCTATGCCGGCAAGTGGAAGGGTTCGGACTCCGGCGGCCTGGGCAATTTCGCCAGGGTGCGCACGCGCACCGCGCTGAACTGGTCGCTGGGCGATTTCAGCGCTTCGCTGACCCATCGCTTCGTCTCGCACGTGTACGTCGACAATCTGGATACCGCCAGCGGCGCGTACTGCGACGGTAGCCAGGACGTGGTGTCCACCGCCAGCGGCAACGTCATCTGCAAGTACAAGGTGTCGCCCTACCACTACGTGGACCTGTCGGGATCGTGGAAATACCGTCCGTGGGACGCCACGTTCACCGTCGGCGTCAACAACGTGTTTGACAAGGAAATGGATTCGTTCGCGGTGGACTACAGCACCTACGACGTTATCGGCCGCTTCGTGTATGCGCGGATGAGTTTCGCGTTCGAATGATCGGCCGGCTCCGCGGCCGTGCATCCGCTGGATGCGCGGCCGCGTCCATTTCTCCAGCAACGCAGATACGGGGGCAAGAGTGAAAGACCGAATCCATCCGCCGGCGGATGCCGGCCGCCGCAATTTCCTGGCCGGAACCGCCGTCGCCGGCCTCGGCCTCGCCGCCTCGGCGGGCTTGCCGTCCGCCGCCGTCGCCGGCACGGCGCGGCATGCGGGTCTCGCCGGGCTGGACGCCCATCCCGGTCCCAAGCAACTGGCGGAAGCCGACGGCGCGATGATCGTGACCTCACAGCCGCTGGCCACGCGCGCCGGGCTGGAGGTGCTGCGCGAAGGCGGCAACGCCTGCGACGCGGTGCTGGCCGCGGCGATGACGCAACTGGTGGTCGAGCCGCACATGACCTCGATCACCGGCGGGCTGAGCATGATGTACCGCGACGCCGCCAGCGGCGAAGCGACCTATCTCAACGGCAACATCAATGCGCCGCTGGCGCCGTTGCCGGGCTACAGCGGCGCCGACCTCTACAGTGGCCGCGGCGTGCCGTTGCCGGGCTGGTGGCCGGCGTTCGAGGCCGCGCGCCAGCGCTGGGGCAGGACCGGCCGCGCGCGCCTGATGCGCGATGCGATCGAGCTTGCGCGCGAGGGTTTCCCGGTCGACCCGCGCCTGTTCGACGGCTATAGCGGCAGCGCGGAGAACATCGGCATCCATCCGCAGGGACGCGAGGCGTTCTGGCCCGACGGCTACCTGCTGATGCCGGGCCAGACGCTGAAGCAGGCGCGGGTCGCGCGCACCCTGGAACGCCTGCGCGACGAGGGCATGGACTATTACCTAGGCGATTTCGCCCGCGCCTTCAGCGCCGAGTGCCAGCGCGGCGGCGGCGTGATCACGCCGGAGGATTTCCGCGCGTACCGGCCGATGTTCCAGCGCCCGGTGCAGGGCAGCTACCGCGACACGTGGACGATCCTCGGTTCGCCGGCGCCGGACGACGGCGGCATGATGCTGGTCGAGGCGCTGAACCTGCTGGAACACGTCGACCTGGCGCGGCTGGGGCCGGCGTCGGAGTCGTTCGAGACCCTGCAATGGCTGATCCGGGTGCACAACGAGGTCTACTACGCACCGCCGCGCCAGGGCGACCTGGACACCGCGCCGGAGGACGTCGCCACGCTGTTGTCCAAGCGTTATGCGGCGGAGCGCTTCGAACTGATGTCGGTGCGCGAGCCGCGCGCGACCGGGCGGGTCGTGCCGACCCCCGGCACGATCCACATTTCGGCGATCGACAAGGACCGAAACGTCGCCAGTTGCACGCATTCGCACATGGCCGGCGGCTGGGAGAACGGCCTGTTCGCCGAAGGCTTCCAGTTGTCCGGCGGCGGCTCGTTCTTCCAGCGGATCCTGCCGCAACCCGGTTCGCGCGCGACCGTCTACCTGGCGCCCAACATCATCATGCGCGGGGAGACTCCGGTGATCGCCTCGGGATCGCCGTCGGTGTCGCTGGTTTCGTGCGTGCTGCAGAACCTGGTCAACCTGATGGACTTCGGCATGGACGTGCGCCAGAGCGTGCATCAGCCGCGCTTCGGGGCGCGCCCGCACAACCCGCAGAACGGCTGGGAACGCGGCAACATCCTCGAATGCGGTTTCTCCGAGGACATCCAGAAGCAGTTCGTCGCCTGGGCCGGCGAGCGCCGCTTGTGGCACAAACTGGTGCAGCCGTGGGCGTCGCTGACCGGCGGTTTCGAGGCGGTGGTGCAGGATCCGGCCAGCGGCCGCCTGTCGGCCTGCGCCGATCCGCGCCGCGCCGGCGTGGCCCTGGGCCTGTGACGATGGACATTTCCGGGAGTTTCCGATGAACGCACAGCAACGCCACGCCCTCAAGATGCAGGCCCGGTTCGGGCACAAGCAGCGCGTCGAGGCCGGCAACGCGATCGTGGTCAGTTCCGATCCCCTGGCCACCCGCGCCGCGATCGACGTGCTGAAGGACGGCGGCAACGCCTGCGACGCGATCCTGGCGGCGGCGATGGTGCAACTGGTGACCGAGCCGCACATGACCTCGCTGAACGGCGGGCTGAGCCTGCTCTACCGCGATGCCGCCAGCGGCGAGGCGACCTATCTCAACGGCAACGTCAGCGCGCCGTTGGCCGAATTGCCGGGTTTCAGCGGCGCCGACCTCTACAGTGGTCGCGGCGTGCCGGTGCCGGGCTGGTGGCCGGCGTTCGAGGCCGCGCGCCAGCGCTGGGGTGTTTGCGAACGCGCGCGCCTGATGCGAGATGCGATCGAGATCGCGCGCGAGGGCTTCCCGATGGATCCCTACCTGTACGGCGTGATGTACGGCCGCCAGGAAGGCATCGGCGTGCATGCGCAGGGGCGCGAGGTGTTCTGGCCGCAGGGGCACCTGCTGACCCAGGGAGAGGCCGTGGTGCAGGCGCGGGTCGCGCGCACCCTGGAGCGCCTGCGCGACGAAGGGGTGGACTACTACCAGGGCGATTACGCGCGCGCCTTCAGCGCCGAGTGCGGTCGCGACGGCGGCGTGATCACGCCGGAGGATTTCCGGTCCGCGCAGCCGCTGTTCCAGCGCCCGGTGCAGGGAACCTATCGCGAGCGGCACAGCTTCATCGGTTCGCCGGCGCCGGACGACGGCGGCATGATGCTGGTCGAGGCGCTGAACCTGCTGGAACACGTCGACCTGGCCGGGCTGGGGCCGGCGGCGGAGTCGTTCGAGACGCTGCAGTGGCTGATGCGCGTGCACGACGAGGTCTACTATGCGCCGCCGCGCCAGGGCGACCTGGACACCGCGCCGGTGGAAACCGGCATCCTGCTTTCCAAGGACTACGCGGCGCGGCGCTTCGAACTGATGCGCGTGCGCGAGCCGCGCGCCACCGGCGTGGCGATGCCGACGCCCGGCACGATCCACCTGGCGGTGGTCGACAAGGACCGCAACATCGCCAGTTGCACCCATTCGCACATGGCCTCGGGCTGGGCCAACGGCCTGTTCGCCGAAGGCTTCCAGTTGTCCGGCGGCGGCTCGTTCTTCCAGCGCATCCTGCCGCAGCCCGGCGCGCGCGCGACCGTCTACCTGGCGCCGAACATCGTGCTGCGCGACGGCGAGCCGGCGATCGTCTCCGGATCGCCGTCGGTGTCGCTGGTCTCGTGCGTGCTGCAGAACTTGGTTAACCTGATGGACTTCGGCATGGACATCGAGGCGTCGGTGCACCAGCCGCGCTTCGGCACCCGCCCGCACAACCCGCAGAACGGCTGGGAACGCGGCAACACGCTGGAATGCGGTTTCTCCGAACCGATGCAGCGGCAGTTCACCGATTGGGCGAAGAAACGCAGGCTGTGGCACCGGTTGCTGCATCCGCGTTCCACGCTGACCGGCAATTTCGAGGCGATCACCCTCGATGCCGCCAGCGGCACGCTGGCGTCGTGCGCCGACCCGCGCCGCTGCGGCATGGTCGAGGGTTACTGATCCATGCCCATCCCTGCGCGATCCGAGCAGGCGACCGGCATGCCGCCGCCGTACGATGCCGACGAAGGTTCGCCGATCTGGCGGCGGGTGCTGTTCACCGCCGTGCTCGGCAACGTGGTCGAATGGTACGACCATGCCCTGTACGGCATCCTCGCGGTGTTCATGTCGCGGGCGTTCTTCGCCGACGACAACGATCCCTATTCGGCATTGATCGCGACCTACATCGGCCTGATCGCCTCCTATGCGATCAGGCCGATCGGAGGCGTGGTGATGGGACGGCTGAGTGACGTGCGCGGGCACCGCTTCACGCTGGTGCTGACCATCGCGCTGATGACCGTCGGCACGGTGCTGATCGGCGTCATCCCCGGTTACACGGTCATCGGCGTCGCCGCGCCACTGCTGCTGATGCTATGCCGGCTGGTGCAGGGCGTCGGCGCCAGCGGCGAGTACACCGTCGCGGCCAACTTCATCCTCGAGCACGGGCCGCGTCCGCGTCGGCATTACCTCGCCGGCTGGAGCGTGGGTTCGACCTCGCTGGGCCCGCTGCTGGCGTCGGTTGTTTCCCTGGCGCTGATCATGACCCTGCCCGAGCACACGTTTGCGCACTGGGGCTGGCGCATCCCTTTCCTGCTCGCCGCGCCGCTAGGCCTGATCACCTTGTACATCCGCCGCAGCGTGCCGGAGTTGCCGCGCATCCAGCAGGCGCTGGAACACGTGCAGGCCGATGCGCCGCCGCCGCGCCCGTTCACCGACGCGGTGCGCGAACAATGGCGCAGATGTGCCAGGTGATCGCGCTGGGCGCGGGCCAGCGCGTCGGCACGTTCTGCATCCAGACCTACTTCGTCGCGGCGCTGATCAATTCCGGTTTCGGTCCCGGCAAGGCGCTGTTCGCCTCGATCCTGACCTACCTGATCGGTCCGCCGGCGGCGATATGGGGCGGGCTGATCGCCGACCGCCATGGTGGCCGGCGGGTGCTGCTGATCGGCTATGCGGCCTTCGTGCTGTTCACCGTGCCGACCTTCCTCGCGCTGGGCGGCGGTTCGGTCGTGGCGGCGACGATCGCGGTGGTCGGCTTCACCTTCATCAACAATTTCGTTGGCGCGCCGCTGACCCACGCCTACGTGCTGACCTTCAAGCCGGAAGTGCGCGGGACCGCGGCGGCGCTGAACTTCAACGTCGGCACCACGCTGATCGGGTCGACCGCGCCGCTGATCGCGACCTGGCTGCACAAGCACACCGGCAACGACGTTTCCTTCGGCTGGTACATGACCATGGTATGCACGGTGTCGCTGGTGGTCGCGGTCGCGGCGTATCCGCGACCCGCCGCCGACGCATGACGGCAGGGGCGGCGCAGGGAATGCGGCTTGCGGGCGCCGCCGACGGCGTGCCCGCCGCACCGCCAACGGCGACGCCGCGCCTGTAGCGATCGGGGCTCTACCATTGGCCAAGTCAGCGCGGCGAGCTGCCCTGCCGGACCGAAGTGTCGATCGCCACCACCACCGACATGCCCGGGCTCAGCCGTGCGGCCGGTTCCTGGCCGGGATCGACCGATATCTTCACCGGGATGCGTTGGGCGATCTTGACGAAGTTGCCGGTGGCGTTGTCGGCCGGCAGCACGCTGAACTCGCTGCCGGTGGCCGGCGAGATTTCCTGCACGCGACCATGCAGTTTCGCGCCGCCCAGCGCATCGACGGTGAAGCTGGCCGGCTGGCCGATGCGCACGTTGGCCATCTGCGTCTCCTTCAGGTTCGCCACCACCCACAGCGTGTCCGGCACCACCGCCATCAGTTGCGTGCCGTTGGTGACGTAGGCGCCCACGCGCACGCCGATCTGGCCCAGCCGGCCGCCACGCGGGGCGACGATGCGGGTGTTGTCCAGGTTGATCTGCGCCAGCTTGACCGCCGCTTCGGCGCCGGCCACCGCCGCTTCCAGCGAAGCGCGGTTGACCTCGACGCTGCGCGCGCTCTGTTCGGACGCCTGCAGCGCCGCCTGCGACTGGGCCACGCTGGCCTGCGCCTGGGCGTTGGCGGCGAAGGCGGTGTCGCGGTCCTGCTCCGACAGCAACCGGTCCTTCGCCAGTCGTTCGGCGCGGGCCAGCGCGGCGCGGGTGCGCGCGTACTGCGCGGCGTTGCTGGCGACGCCGGCCCTGCTCTGGGCGATGCCGGCCTGTGCGCTGCGCAACTGCTGCTCCCAGTTGTCCAGGTTGGCCCGCGCGGCCTGCAGTTGCGCCTGCGCCTGGTCGAGTTGCTGCCGGTAGATGCGGTCGTCGATCTTCGCCAGCAGGTCGCCGGGCTTCACCGGCTGGAAATCCTGCACCGGCACGTCGACCACGTAGCCGCTGACCTGCGGCGCGATGATCGTGACCTGGCCGCGCACCATCGCGTTCTCGGTGTTTTCGATCGCGCTGGAGAACGGCGGCAACCGCCATGCGTACAGCACCAGGCCGATGCCCAGCAGCACCAGCAGCAGGAAGCCGGCCATGCCGGAGATGCGGCGGCGGCGGCGCGACTTCAGGCGTGCGGCGTCGGCCGGCGTTGCGGGTGCGGCGGCTGGCGGGGCGGGTGTTGCGGCGGGATCGGGCGTGCTCATGCGGTGCTCGCGGCGGCATTGGCGGTGGCAGTGCTGGCGGCGGGCGCGTCGGGCAGGCGTCGCTTCCAGCGGATACGGAGCAGGTGGAACAGCATCCAGGCCAGCGTGGCGAGGGCCAGCCAGCCGATGACCAGGAACACGTCGTTGTAGGCCAGCACGTTGGCTTCGCGGGTGGCCACGGCGGCCAACTGCTTCAGCGCCAGCGCCTGCCGCTGCGCCGGGTCGGCCACGCTGTGCGCGTAGGCGGCGGCGTAGGCCTGCACGCGCGCGGCGACCTGCGGATCGGTCAGGACCAGGTGTTCGACCAGTTGGCTGGAATGGAACTTCTCTCGCCAGATCTGCAAGGTGCCGAGGAAGGCGCTGCCGAACAGCCCGCCCATGTTCTGCGACATGCCGAACAGCACGATGAAGCTGATCAGGTTGCGCGGCTCGGTGACCACCTTGCCGAAGCCCATCAGCAGCGCCGGGGCGAGGAACAGGATGCTGCCGAAGCCGATCAGGAACTGGCTGAAATACATTTCCTCCGGCCGGGTCAGGCTGGTGGCGCCAGCGTCCATGAACGCGCCGACGGCGACCATTGCCAGCGAGGCGACCAGGTGGTAAGGCAGGTTCTCGCGGGTGAGCAGCACCGCGCTGGCGACGATCCCGAGCACCGTGCCCAGCAGCACCACCAGGAACAGCGTGTGCGTCTGTTCGTTGCTCATGCCCAGTTGCTGCAGGAATCCGACCGCGCCCACGCCCTGTTCCGACAGCGCGATGCGGATCAGCACGATGCTGGCGGCCAGCCGCAGCATGTCGCCGTTGGCCAGCCAGCGGGTGTTGATCATCGGCCGCTGGCGGCGGTGTTCGACCAGCGTGGCCGCGGCCAGCAGCGCGATGGAGCAAGCCAGGGTCACGCCCAGCCACGGCGTGTCGGTCCACCACAGGTAGCGGCCCAGCGACAGCACCGCCGCCAGCCCGGCCGCGCCGCTGGCGAACAGCATGAAGGTGAGGAAATCGAGCTTCTCGAACACGCGGATGCGGTCGCTGGGCGGCAGCTTGAGCATCAGCACGCAGGCCAGCGAGACCACGCCCAGGCCCAGTTCGAACAGGTACAGGCCGCGCCACTCGCCGAATTCCAGCAGGCGGTTCGAGAACACGCGCGCCAGCGGCAGCGCCAACTGGCTCAGCCCCAGGCCGATGACCAGGGCCTTGAGCCGGTGCACGGCCGGGAAGGCCTGGATCATGTAGTAGATGCCCAGCGAACTGAGCGCCGCGCCGACCAGCCCGTGCGCGGCGCGGACCGCGATGGCCGAATGCAGGTCGTTGACGAACAGGTGCGCGGCGGTGGCCAGCACGTACAGGCCCAGGAAGATCTCGGTGAACAGGCGCAGGCCGAACTGCTGGCGGAACTTGACCAGCAGCAGGTTGGCGGAAGCGTTGGTCATCACGAACGCGGCCGGCAGCCACGCCATTTCCCACGCATACGCGCCCAGCGCGCCCTGCAGGTACGGCAGGTTGGCGGTGACCAACGCGTTGCTGAGTCCGCCGGTCAGGGCGACGATGACGCCGATGACGCCGTACTGCACCCGCCGCAGCGGCGCGTGCAGCGGGGTGGACGCCGAACCGGGCAGGGTTGGCCGCTCGTGCGGCAGCCATTCGCGCGGTGCGTAGCGGTCCCGTTCGGCCATGGAATATTGTCGCATGGCGGCGTGACGGCGGAATGCGCGGGGAATGGTGCGATAATCCAAGCATGAGCCAAGCTTCCGAAAAGCCTTCCCCCTACGAGCGGGGCACCACCCACTTCGGCTTCCGCGACGTCGCCGCCCGCGACAAGCAGAAGCTGGTCGGGGAAGTGTTCACCTCGGTCGCCGGCAAGTACGACCTGATGAACGACCTGATGTCGCTGGGCATCCATCGGGTGTGGAAGCGCTACTTCGTCGCCACCGCGCAGGTGCGCCGCGGCGACCGCGTGCTGGACCTGGCCGGCGGCACCGGCGACATCGCCGCGCTGCTGAAGCCGCGGGTGGGCGATACAGGCGAGATAGTTTTGGGCGACATCAACGCCGGCATGCTGTCGGTCGGCCGCGACCGCCTGACCGACCGTGGCCTGGTCGCGGGGCTGGACTACGTGCAATGCAACGCCGAGGCGCTGCCGTTCCCGGACGCCAGTTTCGACCTGGTCACGATCGCTTTCGGCCTGCGCAACGTCACCGACAAGGACGCCGCGCTGCGCGAGATGCACCGCGTGCTCAAGCCCGGCGGGCAGGCGCGGGTGCTGGAGTTCTCCGAGGTGACGGCGGACTGGTTCAAGCCGGTCTACGACTTCCATTCGTTCAAGGTGCTGCCGAAGCTCGGCAAGCTGTTCGCGGGCGACGCCGACAGCTACCAGTACCTGGCCGAAAGCATCCGTAAGCATCCGCCGCAGGAAGAGCTGAAGGCGATGATGGCCGAGGCCGGCTTCGCCCGCGCCCGTTACCGCAACCTTTCCGGCGGCATCGTCGCGATCCACGACGGTTACAAGGTCTGAAGGAAGGCGGGGACCGCATCAGGGCCGGCTGGTGCCGGCGTCGCGTTCCGTTTCAGCCTGCCGCAGCCTCTCGTCGCGCGCCTGCGTTTCAGCCTCGAGCGCTTCGTCGCGCGTTGCGGTCGCGGCTTCGAGGACGCGTTCCCGTTCCGCGGTGGAGGACGATAGGATGCCGTCGCGCTTGGCAGTGGCCTGGCTCAATGCATGGTCGCGGTTGGCCCGCGCCTGCTCCAGCGCAGCGTCGCGCCGGGACCGTGCCTGGTCGAGCATCGCCTCGCGTTGGTCCTGGCTGAGCGAACGATCCTGGCGGAGCTTGTTGCCGAGCGCGCTGAACTGTGAATTCTCGCGGGTCGAGATGTCGCTGAAATCGTGGTTGGCCTGGGTCGAGATGTCGCTGAATTCATGGTTCGCGTTGGTCGAAAGGCAGGAGAAGCGGCTGTTCTGTGCGGTCGAAGTTTCGCTGAATGCCCTGTTCTGCTCGGTGGACGCGCAGGAGAATCGCTTGTTGGCCTCGGTCGAGCGCTCGCTGAAAATGCGATTCAGGTCCGCGCCCGAGTTCGCCGCCAGGTATTCGCCGCCGCCGGCCGTGGCCACCGCTTGCAGTTGCCGCGTGGCCTGCGCGTTGACGTCGAAGCCGACCACGTTGACCACCACGTCGATGTCCGATTCGTGCAACTTGCGTGCCGATGCCACCGGGTCGCCGCCGCAGGTTTCGATGCCGTCGGAAACCACGTACACCACGTTGGCGCCGCCGCGCGCGGGTGCGCCGGCGAAGTCCTGCGCGGCCGCGTCCAGCGAGGCGGCGATCGGCGTCCAGCCGGTCGGCTGGAAGCTGCGGATGGCGGCCTCGAACTTGCCGGTGTCGGCCTGCTGGAACGGATACAGCAGCGCGCTGCCGGCGCAGGACTCGACCTTGCCGCTTTCCTTGTTGTTGCCGGTGTGGCCGTAGACCCGCAGCGCCACGTTGGCGGCGGCCGGCAGCGTGGCGGCGAAGCGGCTCAGGGCGTCCTGCGCGGCCTGCATCTTGGTCTGGCCACCGATGCGTGCGGCCATCGAGCCGGAAGCATCGAGCATCAGCAGCACGTTGCCGCTCGTGGCGGGGCCGGCGCCGGGGATGTCCTTGGCGGCGGCGCATTCTTGCGGCAGGGTGCGCTCGCTCGGGCCGCAGGCGGCATAGTCCTGGCCGTACTGCGCCACCAGTTGCTCGTAGTAGCGCTTGGCCTCCGCTTCGGCGTCGGGGACTTCCACCTTGCCGCCGGTTTCTGCGGTTTCCGCCGTCTTCGCCCCGTCTTGTCCCGGCGGCGGTTTCGAGCATGCCCCCAGGGCCAGGGCGATGGCGAGAAAAAGGCCAGTGGACCAACGGCGGTTCGTCATCGTGACGTTCCTCGAATCCCGGATCGGCGGCGAGTTTGTCGTCGGCCGTGTTCATGCCGCGTAAAAGGCCGGTCCGCGCATCGCTCCGCCGGCGAGGGGTAAACTTGGCGTTTCTCCCGACGCAGGAAAGCCCTGATGCGTGCCGTGCTGTTGTGCCTGTCCGCCGCCGCCGTGCTGGCGGCCGGCTGCTCCAAGTCCCCCGAACCCGAGACCGCCGCTCCCGTGCCCGCCAAGCCCGCCGCCGTGAAGCCCTCGCGCAGCCACGATGAAAGTTCCTACGCCCAGCCGGACAAGGTCGTCATCGCCGACCTGGCGCTGGACCTGGCCATCGACTTCGACCAGAAGCGGATCGCCGGCACCGCCACCTACAAGCTGGACTGGAAGGACAAGCAGGCCGACGAACTGGTGCTCGACACCCGCGGCCTGTCCATCGACAAGGTCGAGGGAGACGACGGCAAGGGCAACTGGACGCCGTTGCAGTACACGCTGGCGCCGGAAGCGCCGGTGTTCGGCAGCAAGCTCAGCATCGCCGCGCCGGCGCGCAACGCGCAGGTGCGCATCGCCTACCGCACCTCGCCGGAGGCCTCGGGCCTGCAATGGCTGGAGCCGGCGATGACCGAAGGCAAGAAGCTGCCCTTCATGTTCAGCCAGTCGCAGGCCATCCACGCGCGTTCGTGGGTGCCGTTGCAGGATACGCCGAGCGTGCGCTTCACCTACGCCGCGCACGTGACCAGCCGCCCCGACGTGATGGTGCTGATGAGCGCCAACAGCCCGACCGACGCGGCGCGCGACGGCGACTACGAATTCCGCATGGAACACCCGATCCCGTCGTACCTGCTGGCGATCGCCGCCGGCGACCTGGTGTTCCGGCCGATCTCCGCGCGCAGCGGCGTCTGGGCCGAGCCGGCGATGGCCGACAAGGCGGCCAAGGAGTTCGAGGACACCGAGAAGATGATCGCGGTGACCGAGGGCCTGTACGGCCCGTACCGCTGGGGCCGCTACGACATCCTGGTGCTGCCGCCGTCGTTCCCGTTCGGCGGCATGGAGAACCCCACGCTGACCTTCGCCACGCCGACCGTGATCGTCGGCGACAAGTCGCTGGTGTCGCTGGTCGCGCACGAACTGGCGCATAGCTGGTCGGGCAACCTGGTCACCAATGCGTCGTGGAAGGACATCTGGTTGAACGAAGGCTTTACCACCTACGTGCAGGGCCGCATCACCGAGGCGATGTACGGTGAGGAACTGGCAGACATGGAGCGCCAGATCGACCAGGCCGGCCTGGCCGAGGACCTGAAGGGCATGAGCGCCGACGCACAGAAGCTGGCGCTGCCGCCGCTGGCCGAGAACGACCCGGACGAATCGCTCAGCGAGGTGGCCTACGTCAAGGGCGCGTGGTTCCTGCAGTTCCTGGAGCAGCGCTTCGGCCGCGCGATCTTCGACCCGTTCCTGCGCGGCTGGTTCGACGACCACGCCTTCCAGAGCGCCAACACCGACCAGTTCGTCGCGTACCTGAAGAAGAACCTGCTGCCGAAGAACCCGAACGCGGTCAGCGACGCCGAACTGGATGCGTGGATCAACCAGCCGGGCATCCCGGCGTTCGCGGTCAAGGCGCAATCGCGCGGCTTCGCCAGCGTCGACACCGCGCGCATCGCCTGGCTGGGCAGCGGCCAGTTGCCGAACGCGCAGGTGACCGCCGACTGGGTCACCCAGCAGTGGGTGCGCTTCATCGAAGGGCTGGGCGACACGCTCAAGCCCGAACAACTGAAGCAACTCGACGACGCCTACCATTTCACCGGCACGGCGAACGGCGAAATCGCGATGCGCTGGTATCCGCTGGCGATCCGCAGCGGCTACGCCGAGGCGCTGCCGGACGCGGGCGGGTTCATCCAGCGCGTCGGCCGCCGCAAGCTGATCATGCCGATCTACGCCGAACTGGCGAAGACGCCGGAAGGGCTGGCGTTCGCGAAGGAAGTGTTCGCCAAGGCGAGGCCCGGCTACCATCCGATCACCACCGCCTCGGTCGAAGCGTTGCTGGCGAAGGCCGAAGCAAACAAATAAGCCGCCGCGCCAAAGCCCCTCTCCCCCCGGGAGAGGGGTTGGGGTGAGGGTACGGCGAAGCAGTTGTGCCGGAAGTCGCGACAAAATCACAACACGCGCGATCCCGCTTGTTGAACCTCTCCAATCGTTGATCATCACAGACTTCGCCGTACCCTCATCCGGCGCTTCGCGCCACCTTCTCCCGGAGGGAGAAGGAAAAGCCCCCGAGGTCGAAAATCATGAAACGTTTGCTGGCTCTTGCTGTACTGATTCCACTGCTCACCGCCTGCGGTCCGAGCGAAGAGCAGAAACGCGCCGCCGCCGAAGCCGCCGCCGCGCAGAAGGAGCAGGCCGCCGCGGAACTGGCGAAGCAGTACGAAGACGCGCGCGCCGCGCAGAAGTGGGAGATGGCGCGCATCCACGGCGCCGCGCTGCTGGCGCAGTACCCGGACACGCAGGCCGCCGAGCAGGTGCAGCAGAGCTTCGACGAGACCAAGGCCAGGGCCGAGGCCAAGCGCGAGCAGGACCGCCTGTCGTCGTTGTGGAACTACGCGCAGGTGCAGGCCGGCAAGGGCGTGCAGCGTTCCGCGATGATCTACAGCAAGGACACGGTGGACGTGGACGGCAGCGGCCCGCGCACGGTGCAACTGGTGTTCCGCGACCACCCGCAATGGAAGCGCAGCGCCTACCTGGTGCTGCAGGTCGGCGATTTCGCTAAGGCCTGCTACCGCAGTTGCAGCGTTTCGGTGTCGGTCGACGGCGGCGCGCCGAGGAAGCTGTCGGCCAACCGGCCGGACACCGACGAAGCCATCGCCATGTTCATCGACGACCACAAGGCGCTGTGGAAGCTGGTGCGCAAGGCGAAGGCGATCGAAATCGAATTCCCGACCCGCGACGTCGGCGCGCGCAAGGCGGTGTTCGAAGTCGGCGGGCTGGACGGTTCGCAGATGCCCGGCTGGGACTGAGCGTGGCGGCGGGCAGATAACCAATCCGTTTGCAGATCATTGCGATTCGTTGTTATGCACGGTTGATTCGCCGCAATAGATTCGTCCACGAAAGTCCGGATTGTCGCCGGATGTCCTCGTAGGGAAACCGTCGTGAGCGAAACCGATAGCGAAGCCGATTCCGCAGGCAAGACCGCGACCGCCAGGCGCAAACGCCGCAAATGGCCCATCATCGCCGCCGTGGTGGTCGTGGTGCTGGGGGTCGCTGGCTATTTCATTTTCAAGGGCCGGGGCGGGGAAAGCGCCGCCGCCATCGCGGCGGGCGGCGAGGCTCAGCCATCCGCCGAAGCCGCCGCCGATGCGCGCGCCGTCCACGACGCCGTGCTGGTGCTGGACAGCCATGCCGACGTGCTGCTGCCGGAGACGCCGAAGCGCTACTACGCGCCGGACGGTGGTTCGCGCGTCAGCCTGGAGCAACTGGCCGAAGGCGGCGTGGACGCGGTGGTGCTGGCGGTCGCGGTCGGCCCCGGCCCGGAGACGCCCGAAGGCGACGCGGCGGTGAGGAAGGAGGCCGACGACAAGCTCGCCGCGATCCGCAAGTTCATCGCCGGCAGCGATGGCAGGGCCGAGCAGGCGTTGAGCGCCGACGATGTGGAGCGCATCCACAAGGACGGCAGGATCGCGGTGCTGATCGGCTTCCAGAACGCGCGCATCCTCGGCGCCGACCTGTCCGCCTTCGACAAGTACTACGAAGCCGGCGTGCGCGTCGCAGCGCTGAATCATGCCGGGCACAATGCGTTCTCCGATTCGTCGCGCCCTTCCGACCCGGACGAGGTCGAGCGCCACAAAGGACTGTCCGAACTGGGCAAGCAGGCCGTGCAGCGCTTCAACGATCTCGGAGTGCTGATCGATGTATCGCAACTGTCCACCGCCGCGCTGCTGCAGACGCTGGAACTGACCCGCGCGCCAGTGGCGGCGACGCATTCGGACGCGCGCACGCTGCTCGACAACACCCGCAACCTGAGCGATGCCGAACTCGACGCGATCAAGGCCAACGGCGGCGTGGTCCAGGCGACGCCATTCAGCACATACCTGCACAAGCTGAGCGAAGAGGAACGGGCGAAGGTGCGCGAGGTGCGTGTCGCGCATGGCCTGTCGGCGGAATTCGGCTCGGCTACCGAAGGCTACACGGCGTTGCCGGAAGACAAGCGCGACGCCTTCCTGAATGACCTGCAGCCGAAGATCGCGCGGGCGACGCTGTCGGATTTCGTCGATCACATCGACTACATCGCCAAGCGGATCGGCGTGGAGCACGTCGGCATCGGCACCGATTTCAACCACGGGTCGGGCGTGGACGGCTTCGACGGCGAAAAGGACGCGCCCAACGTCACAGCGGAACTGGTCAAGCGCGGCTACACGCAGGAACAGATCGCCGGCATCTGGGGCGGCAACTTCCTGCGCGTGCTGCGCGCGGCGCAGGCGGCGAAGAAATGAAGAAATAGGGAGCGGGCCGGAAGGGGCGGCGGCGGGCGCGGCCCGGCTGCCGCGCGGAGAGAACCGGTGGCCCGGCCCGCCGGTTCCGGCGCAAGAATCGGATAGCAAGCGCATGCCGCGGCCGCTACGCTGCCGGGCATGGACAGCGACGACAAACTGGAACGTGCCCGCCGGCTGCTGGACGGCGGCGAGCCGACCCTGGCCGAACTGGCCGCCGCGGTCGGGCTGAGCGCATCGCACCTGCAACGCCGCTTCGCCGCGCGCTACGGCCTCAGCCCGGCCGAATACCTGGCGCAGAAGAAGCTCGATGCGCTGAAATCCGGCCTGCGCGCGGGCGACGACGTCAGCGCGGCGCTGTACGACGCCGGCTACGGTTCGCCGTCGCGGGTCTACGAACAGGGCGCGGCGCGGCTGGGCATGACCCCGGCGCGCTACCGCGCCGGCGGCGAAGGCATCGGCATCCGCTGGACCACGCTGCGCACCGGGCTGGGCGAGGCGCTGGTCGCCGCGACCGAACGCGGCATCTGCGCGGTCGAACTCGGCGACGACGAGAACGCGCTGTCGCGGCGTCTGCATGCGGAGTTCCCGCGCGCGCGGATCGAGCGCATCGACAGCGGCCGCGACGAATTCCTCGCCCCGCGCCTGGAGGCGGTGGCCGCGCGCCTGGGCGGGCGCGACGCCGCGGTGCCGCTGGACCTGATCGGCACCGCGTTCCAGCGGCGGGTGTGGGATGCGCTGATGAAAATCCCGCGCGGCCAGACCCGCAGCTACGCCGAAGTCGCCGGATCGCTGGGCGAGCCGAAGGCGGCCCGCGCGGTCGCGCAGGCCTGCGCGCACAACCGCGTCGCGGTGGTGGTGCCGTGCCATCGCGTGATCCGCGGCGACGGCTCGCTGGGCGGCTATCGCTGGGGCCTGCCGCTGAAGCGCGAACTGTTGCAAAGCGAACGATCGGCGTAGGCGCGGGCAATCCCGCTTCCGCGGGATTTTTTGCTGGCGTCGCTGCGGCATCGGAATACAATTGCATCGCTCCCTTTCCGTCGCACCCCCCCATGAACGCCTCCGTTGCCGCGCCCGCGCGCGGCGGTTCCCTCGCTTTCGCCCTGGCCCTGGTCTACGTGATCTGGGGCTCCACCTATCTCGGCATCCGCTTCGCGCTGGAAGGCGGGTTTCCGCCGTTCCTGCTCGGCGGCATCCGCTTCGTCGTCGCCGGTGCGCTGATGTTCGGTTTCCTGCGCCTGCGCGGGGTCGCCGCGCCGACGCGCGCGCAGTGGATCAACGCGGCGGTGATGGGCTTGCTGCTGCTGGCGCTGGGCAATGGATTGGTCAATTTCGCGGAACAGACCGTTTCTTCCGGCATCACCGCGGTGGTGGTCGCGTCGGTGCCGTTGTGGATGGGCATCTTCGCCGCGCTGCGCGGCCAGCATCCGGCGCGCCTGGAATGGCTGGGGCTGGCGATCGGCTTCGCCGGCGTGCTGTGGCTCAACGCCGGCGGCATGCGCTCCGGTTCGTTCGGCGGCCTGCTGGCCCTGCTGGCGGCGTCGATCGCCTGGTCGTTCGGCTCGGTATGGAGCCGCGGCCGCGACCTGCCGTCGCCGTTCATGACCGCCGCCGCGCAGATGCTGTGCGGCGGCGCGGCGATGCTGCTGGTCGCGCTGGCCAGCGGCGAACGCTTCGCGGCGATGCCCGGTCCCGGCGCGTGGGCCGCGTTCGCCTACCTGGTCGTGTTCGGTTCGCTGATCGGCTTCAGCGCCTACGTCTGGCTGCTGCACCACGCGCGCCCGGCCCTGGTCGGCAGCTACGCCTACGTCAATCCGGTGATCGCGGTGCTGCTGGGCGCGTGGCTGGCGCACGAGCGTTTCGGCGCGCACGACCTAGCCGCGATGGCGCTGATCGTGGCCGGCGTGGTCGTCATCACCTTCGCCAGGATGGGGAAGCGGGCATGAGCGCGCCGCTGGACCGCAAGGGAATGGCGGCGATCGCCGCATCGTTCGTGCTCTGGGGCGTGGTGCCGCTGTACTGGCACATGCTGAAGGCGGTGCCTTCGCTGCAGATCGTCGCCCATCGCCTGATCTGGAGCGCGCTGCTGGTGCTGGGCTGGCTGGCGTTGAAGAACGGCACGCGGTGGTTCGGCGAAATTCGCGCCCGGCCGCACGCGTTGCGCAACCTGCTGCTCAGCAGCCTGCTGATCGCGTTCAACTGGGGCCTGTACATCTGGGCGGTCAACGCCGGCCACGTGGTCGAGACCAGCCTGGGCTACTTCATCAATCCGCTGCTCAACGTGCTGCTGGGCGTGCTGGTGCTGCGCGAGCGCCTCAACGGCCTGCAATGGCTGGCGGTCGGCTGCGCGGCGCTGGGCGTGGCGTGGCTGACCTGGCAGTCCGGCGCGCCGCCGTGGATCGCGCTGGGGCTGGCGTTCTCGTTCGCCCTGTACGGACTGGTGCGCAAGCTGGTCGCGGTGGATGCGGTCGGCGGGCTGGCGATGGAGAGCCTGTACCTGCTGGCGCCGGCGCTGGCGTTCCTAGCCTGGGCCGAAGCTGGCCACGGCGGCGGTTTCATGCACGGCTGGGGCCTCGGCATCGACCTGCTGCTGGTGGTCGGCGGCGCGATCACCGCGTTGCCGCTGATCGGTTTCGCCTACGGCGTGCGCCGCATTCCGCTGAGCGTGGTCGGGCTGATGCAGTACATCGCGCCGACCCTGCAATTGCTGATCGGCGTATTGATCCTGCACGAGCCGTTCGGACGCGAGCGCGCCGTCGGCTTCGCCGCGATCTGGCTGGGGCTGCTGATCTTCGCCTGCGACGGCCTGTGGCGTTCGCGCAACGCCGCGGGCGTCGTCCCGGAAGCCTCGAACACCTAGAGCGTGTTATGCACTTTTGAGCACATTCCCGCACTTTTGTGCCGCCGCGATGCGGCGTTGCGGGCCTTGCCAAGGCGGCCAGCCTTGCCGGCGGCCCGCGCCTTGCCTCGCAACGGCACAAAAGCGCGGATAACGCACTCAAAAGTGCATAACACGCTCTAGCCGGCCTTGTCCGCCCGCGGCGTGGGCCTGCGTTGTGTTCCTGACAGGGGATCTTCCTATCAGGAGACGCCAATGGCCATTCGCCGTGCACCCTACCGGTTTCTCGCTCTCGCTCTCGTCCTGGCCCTTGCGCCGGCGGCGTTCGCCGCCGAGCCGCCCGCCGCGCGCAAGGTCGATGTGGTCGATCGCGATTTCGGGCTGACGTTGCCCGATCCGTACCGCTGGATGGAAGGCGAAGGCAATGCCGAGTTCGACGGCTGGCTGAAGGCGCAGGGTGCGGCTTCGCGGGCGGAACTGGACGCGCTGCCGACGCTGGAAGGCTGGCGCCAGCGCCTGGCCGCGGCCGCGGGCGCCGGCACCGAGCACAGCGGCCACCGCCTGGCAGGGGAGCGCCTGTTCTTCCTGCGCGCGCCGGCCGGCAAGGAAGGCGTGCTGATGGTGCGCGAGGCCGACGGCCGCGAACGGGTGCTGCTGGATCCGAACGCCGCGCCCGGGGGCGCCAGCATCAGCGGTTACAGCGTGTCGCCGGACGGCGGCAAGGTCGCGGTCAACCTCGGGCATGGCGGCAACGAGATCGGCGAGATCGCGATATTCGACGTGGCCAGCGGCGAACGCCTGGCGGACACGCCCAAGCCGGTCTGGAGCGAATTCCGGGCGAACTGGCTGGCCGACGGCAGCGGCTTCTTCTACACCCGCATGCGCGACATCGCGCCCGGCGACGCCGATCCGCTGCAGGGCATGGGTGCGTACCTGCACAGGCTGGGCCAGCCGCAGTCCGCCGACCGGCTGATCGTGCGCGCCGGCGCCGACGATGCGCCGAAGATCGCATCGAACGATTTCCCGAGGATCGGCGTCGATCCCGGCAGCCCGTGGGCGGTGCTGGGCATCGTCGGCGCGCGCGCCAGCGGCCGCGCCTGCGTCGCGCCGCTGGCCGACGTGCTGGCCGACCGCGCCGCGTGGCGCTGCCCGGTGGACGATGCCGACAACGTGCAGGGCACCGAACTGCACGGCGACACGCTGTACCTGCTTTCGGCCGGCAACGCGCCGAACCGGCGGCTGCTGGCGCTGGACCTGCGCGATCCGAAGGCGGTCGCGGCGACCGCCCGGGTGGTGGTCGCCGAACGCAAGGACGCGGTGCTGACCGACGTAGGCGCGGCCCGCGACGGGCTGTACCTGAAGTCGATGCATGCCGGCCTGGACCGCGTCGAACGCCTGTCGTACGCGGACGATTCCCTGCAGGCGGTGCAGATGCCGGCGGCCGGTTCGATCCTCCTGATGCGCACGAACCCGCAGCAGGACGGCGCGCTGTTGTCGCTGGAGGGCTGGACCACGCCGCGCAAGGTCTACCGCTACGACGGGCGCGCGTTGGCCGATACCGGATTGGGCACGCGGGATGCGCCGGCCTACCCGGATCTGGTCGCCGAGGAGATCGAGGCCGTAAGCGCCGACGGCACCCGGGTGCCGATGAGCGTGATCCGCCGCCGCGACCTGGCGCTGGACGGGCATGCGCACGCCATCGTCGAGGGTTACGGCGGCTACGGCGTCAGCCAGCAGGCGTTCTTCTGGCCGCTGCTGCTGGAATGGCCGCAGGCCGGCAACGTCGCGGCGGTCTGCCACGTGCGCGGCGGCGGTGAGAACGGCGACGCCTGGCGGATCGGCGGCAGCGGCCCGAACAAGCAGCGCGGCATCGAGGACTTCATCGCCTGTGCGCAGGAACTGGCCAGGCGCGGCTACAGCGCGCCGGCGCGCACCGCCGGCTTCGGCGGCAGCATGGGCGGCATCCTCGCCGGCGGCGCCTACACCACCGCGCCGGAAGCCTGGGGCGCGATGGCGGTGCAGTCGGGCATCTTCAATCCGATGCGCCTGCTGGCGGCGAAGAACGGCGCGAACCAGATCGCCGAGATGGGCGACCCGCGCACCGAGGCCGGCATGAAGCAGTTGTTGGCGATGGACCCCTACCAGCACGTGCGCGACGGCGCGAAGTATCCGCCGCTGCTGCTGGTCACCGGCGCGGTCGACCAGCGCGTAGCGCCCTGGAACAGCGGCAAGTTCGGCGCGCGGGTGAAGGCGGCTTCGCCGGATGCGACGGTCTGGTTCCGCACCGACGAGCAGTTCGGCCATTTCGCCACCAACGCCAATGCCGAGGCGCTGGAATACGCCGACGTCTTCGCCTTCTTCGACGCGACCTTGAAGTAGCGGCTCAGCGGCCGGCCAGCAGCGGCGCGACGGGTTGCGGGCAGGGCCCGCCGCTGCGGGCCGGCAATGCGGCGAACCAGTCGTCGACGGTCGCGCCGAGTTCGTCGATGCGCATCGGCAGGGTGATGTGGTCCTCGCCGGGCATTTCGAGGTAGCGCGCGCGCGGCGAAGCCTTCGCCAGCCGGCGGCCGTGGTCGACCGGCAGGTGCTGGTCGGCGTCGCCGTGCAGCAGCAGCACGCAGGCGGGCGTCTTCGCCAGCGCCGCAGCCACGTCCACGCGGTCCAGGTTCAAGCCCAGGCGATGGTCGGCGTCGGCGATCACCGCGTCCATGTCCTGGTCGCCGTAGCGCCAGCGCGCCAGCCGCATCTCCGCTTCGGCCTTCAGGCCGTGCGGCTTCTTCGACAGCATGTGCGGGATCATGTCGCGGATGCCGCGCCCGGCGTTGGCGAAGGATTCCATCGCCACCACGCCGGCGACGCGATCGCCCATCTCGCGGGCGGCGAACAGGGCGGTGGCGGCGCCGTAGGACACGCCGAACAGGTACACCGGACCGCGCACTTCGCCGCTGCGTTGCAGCGCCTCGATGACCGCGGCGACGTCGTCGGCCTCGCGCAGGCCGTAGCCGGAAAGCCCGTTGCCGGAATGGCCGTGGTTGCGCAGGTCCACGCTGACGCTGCGGTAGCCGGCCTGCGCGAACTGCAACGCCCACGGCAGCAGCGAATCGCCGTTCATCATCCAGCCGTGCAACAGCACCACGGTGCCGCGCGGCGCCGGCGCCGGCGCTTCCGGCGAGTCGAAGTCGAGGGTGAAATCGGCGCGTGCGTCGGTCGCCGGATCGGCCGGCCGGTACGCGTACCGCAGGCGGTAGTCGCCCGGATCGATCGCGCGCCAGAAGATCGGCACGCCGTCGCGGGCCGCCACGAAACCGTCGCGCGACGGCAGCCGAGACAGCGCCGCGTCGATGCGCGCGCGCGGAACCAGCGGCGAAACGCCGCCGGGCGCGACGATGCGTTCGCTCAGCGAAGTCGAGTTTCCGGAATTGGACCAGGCATGGCCGGCGAGCCACAGCAGGGTGCACGCCGAGGCCATCAGCAGCAGGCGGAACATGGGCGGTACGCGGGGAAGCGATATGGCAGCGCACCATAACGAAGACGCGGCGGCGCCTCTACCGCAACCGGATGACAAATTGATGACGGTTAAGCAAGGTTCCGCCCGGCGGTGTCAGGCCGAACGCAGCGCCTCCGTCACCGGCAACCGCGCCGCGCGCAGCGCCGGAAACAGGCCGCCGACCAGGCCGATGCCCAGCGCCCACTTCAGCCCGCTCCACAGCAGTTCCGGCGAGACCTTGAACTGGAACACCACCTGGCTGAAGTTGTTGCCCAGCGTGCTGACGCTGTTGCCGTTGAACAGCAGCCAGGCGACGAAGCCGCCCAGCACGCCGCCCAGCAGCGCCAGCAGCATGGTTTCCAGCATCACCGCGGTCACCACCGGCAGGCTGCGGAAGCCGATGGCGCGCAGGGTGGCGATTTCGCGCGCGCGCGTGGCCACCGCCGCATACATGGTGTTGAGCGCGCCGAACACCGCGCCGATGGCCATGATCGCGCCGATGACGGTGCCCAGGATAGACAGCAGCGTGTTCAACCCGCCGCCCTGTTTGCTGTAATAGGCGCGGGTGGTGTCCACGTCCAGTTTCAGGCGCGGGTCGGCGGCCATCGCCGCCTTGAACTGCTGGAAGCCGGCCTTGCCCTCGTTCTTCACCGTGATCGACTGGTAGGCGCGGCGGTTGTAGGTGGAGCCCAGGGTTTCGGCGTCGGTCCACATCTCCGAATCGTGCGCGTCGCCCGAGGCGAAGACGCCGACGACGGTCCAGTCCTGGTTGCCCAGTCGCAGGACCTTGCCGACTTCCAGCCCGCGGAACTGGTTCTGCGCGCCCTTGCCCGCCACGATCTCGCGCAGGCCCGGCTTGAAGCGGCGGCCTTCGACGATCTTCATCTTGTCGTGCACGTCCCAAGCCAGCTCGGTGACGCCGCGGAACTGCGCGTTGACGTCGGTGCCGTCGGATTTCGACAGCAGATTGACCACCTGCGAAAGCTCCGCAGATACCAATGGCTTGCCTTCGCCGTTGCGGGCGATGCCGGGCAGGCTGGAGACCAGCGGCACCAGGTCGCGCAGGATCACCGAATTGGTTTCCGCCTGCGAACCGCCGCGCAAGACGATCGCGCTGGTGTCGTCGCCGGTGCCGTTCATGGTGGCTTCGAAGCCCCTGCCCATCGCCAGCATCGCCACCAGCACGCCGACCACGCCGGCGATGCCGACCACGATCACGCTGGCCGCGCCCCAGCGTTGCGGCAGGCTGGCGATGCCGATGGACGTGAGCGAGCGCGAGTACGATCCCGCCCGCGTCGCGAACAGCCAGGCGACGAAGGCGACGACGACCACGATGAGGGAAATCAACGCAAAGCGACTCTCGTCCATCGCTATGAAGATGAAGGCCGCGACGATCGAGAACAGGCTCCATGTCTGCATGAAGCGGCGCGCCTGTGTAGGCAGGAATCCCGAGCCCTGGCGCCAAAGCCGGAAGGATTCCATCGCTTTCGGCGCAATCAGCATCAGGCCGCCGACGATCACGGCGAACAGGAGCGGATAGACAAGTCCGTGCGTGACCTTTCGCAAAGCAAATTGTTCGAAAAAGAAGGGGGCAGCCGCCAAGGCGCGGACGATCACCCAGAAAACGACCGAAACGACAACGCGGAAGATGTTTTTCATGGGAGCGTTCCTCAACGTCCAGCCAGCGCATCGACGATCTTCAGCCGCTTGGCGCGCAGCGCCGGCAGCACGCCGACCACCAGCCCGATCAGCACGATCAACGCCAGTCCGACCCCCCACGTCTGCAGCGGGATCGCCGCCGGCAGCAGGCCCTGCGCCTTCGAGGCGATGCCCGGCAGGATCAGCCGCGCCAGCCCCAGTCCCAGCAATCCGCCCAGGCCGACCAGCAGCACCGATTCCACCAGCACCAGCGCCAGCACCGTGCCGTCCTTGAAGCCCAGCGTCTTCAGCGTGGCCAGTTCCGGGATGCGCTCGCGCACCGCCTGCGCCATCGTGTTGCCGGTCAGCAGCAGCAGGGTGAAGAACACTGCGCCCATGATCGAGGTCACGATCATGCCGATGTCGGCGAACTGCTTGACGAAGGCCTGCTGGAACGCCGATTCGGTCTGCGACTTGGTCTCGTGGTCGGAGTTGGCCGACAGCGCGTCGATGGCCTGGGCCACGCGCGAGGCGTGGTCGGGGTTGTCCAGCGTGACCGTGAACCAGCTCACCTGGTTCTTGATGTAGTCGTTGGCCTCGTCGAAGTACTTCCAGTTCATCATCAACTGGCGTTCCTCGTTGCCGGCCATCTCGCGGTTCTTCGAACGGAAGATGCCGGCCACCTGCAACGGCCAGTCGTTGCTGCCGCTGCGCGGGAAGATGGTCGCCTGCAGGGGAATGGTGTCGCCGATCTTCCAGCCGAACTCGCGGGCCAAGCCTTCGCCGACGATGGCGCCGGTGCGGGTTTCCTGCCACTTGCGCAACTGGTCCTTCGGCACCTGCAGTTCGGTGTAGACGTCGAAGTAGTTCGGCGCCACCGAGAAATTGGGGAAGAAATTCTTCTGGTCCTGGTAGATGCCGCCGAACCACATGCCGTAGGTGACGCCCTTTACTCCGGACACGCCCTGGATCTGCCGTTCCAGGCTGATCGGCAGCGACTGGGTGATCGACAGGCGCGAGGCCACGACCAGCCGGTTCGCGCCCTCGACGCTGCCGCCGGAATTGAACGCCACGCGCACCGAATCCAGCATGCCGAACAGCATGAACGCCGTGATCACGGACAACAGGGTCAGCAGCGTGCGGGTCTTGCTGCGGAACAGTTGCGCCCACACCAGCGAGAGATATTTCATGGCGCACCTCCGTGTGCGCCGCCCTGCGGGCGGCTTCGCCGCGAAAAACGCCCGTCCTGTCGTTTTTTCATCGCCGTCTCCTCGCGTCAGTGCGCCAGCGCGGGCGCGTCCACCAGTTCGCCCTTGTCCAGGTGCACGGTATGGGTGGCGTATTCGGCCGCGCGCGGATCGTGGGTGACCATCACTATCGTCTTGCCGTGCTCGCGGTTGAGCATCTGCAGCAGGTTCAGCACGTCCTCGGCGGACTGGCGGTCCAGGTCGCCGGTGGGTTCGTCGCAGATCAGGAAGGTCGGGTCGGAGACGATGGCGCGGGCGATCGCCACGCGCTGCTGCTGGCCGCCGGACAGCTCGTTGGGCTTGTGCGACCTGCGGTCGGCCAGCCCGACCAGCGTCAGCGCGATTTCGGCGCGGCGCCTGCGGTCGGCCGCTCCCAGCGAAGTCAGCAGCAGCGGCAGTTCCACGTTCTTCTGCGCGGTCAGCATCGGCATCAGGTTGTAGAACTGGAACACGAAGCCGACGTGGCGGCTGCGCCAGTTCGACAACTGCCCGGCGCTCATCCGGTCGATGCGTTCGCCTTCGATCTCGATTTCGCCGGACGAGGGCGTATCCAGCCCGCCGATCAGGTTCAGCAGGGTGGTCTTGCCGGAACCGGAGGAGCCCATCAGCGCGACGAAGTCGCCGGCGGGAATCTCCAGGTCCAGGCCGTGCAGCACGTCGACCTTTTCGGGGCCGCGCTGGTAGGTCTTGTGCAGGTTGCGGATCGAAACCAGCGATGACATAGCGTTACCTCGTGACTGCGATGGTGGGCCGTAGGAACGGCGCGGGCCGCGACGCTCTTGCGTGACCGGACGCGGCCGCGGCTTGCGCCGTTCCTACGGTTGCGACGCGCGGCGGGGGCCGTTTTCGACATCCATGCCGGGTGGTTCGTTGCGGCGGGCGGATCCTCACGCCCGCTTGTTTCATTCCTGCGCCGGTTCCACTTTCGCGCCGTCGCGCAGGTCCGCCGGTGGGTCCAGCACCACCTCGTCGCCGGCGGACAGGCCGGACAGCACCTGGCGGTCGTCGCCCAGCGCGATGCCGGTCTTCAGCCTGCGCAGCGCGACGCGATGGTCTCCGTCGACGACGAAGGCGACCTGCGCGCCGTCGCGCTCGACCACCGCCGCGCCCGGCGCGCGCACGCCTTCGGGCTGCTTCGAATCCTGCTGCGGCGCTTCCAGGAAGCTGACCCGCACGCCCATGTCCGGGACGATGCGCGGATCCTTCTGCTTCAGCGCGATGCGCACCTTGACCGTGGCCTTGCCGCGGTCGGCGGTGGGGATGATCGCGATGACCTCGGCGGGGATCTTCCAGTCTGGGTAGGCGTTGAGCACCGCCTCGACCGGCATCTTCGGCTGCACCCGGCCGATATAGGCCTCGCCGACGTCGACTTCGACTTCCAGCGAATCCATGTCGACGATGGTGCCGATGCCGGTGCGGGTGAAGCCGCCGCCGGCCGACAGCGGCGAGACGATCTCGCCCGGCTGCGCCGCCTTGGCGATGACCACGCCGGAGAACGGCGCGCGCACGATGGTGTTGTCCACGCCCAGGTCGGAGATCGACAAGCCGTCGTTCGCCACCTGCACGTTGCGCTGCGTGGTCTGCAACTGCGCGCGCAGGGCGTCGCGCTGGGCCACCGCCTGGTCGTACTGCGAGCGCGACACCAGTTGCTGGCCGACCAGCGTCTGCAGTCGCGCGGCGTCGGCCTCGGCCTGCTTCAGTTGCGCCTGCACGCTGGCGACTTCGCTGCGCGCGGCGGACAGTTGCGAGGCCGACAGCCGGCGCTGGGCGTCGGCGTCGATCGGGTCCAGCGTGGCCAGCACCTGGCCTGCCTCGACGCGCTGGCCTTCCTCGATCAGCACTTCGCGGACCTTGCCGGTGATCTTGGCCGACACCGTCGCCATGCGTCGCGCGACCACGTAGCCGGTGGCGTCCAGCACCGAGGACGAGGCGTTGCCGCTGGAAATCGCTGCGACCGTCGCGGTGCGCACCTGGACCGGCTTGCCGCGCGCGAACGCGAACCACGCCAGCGCCGCGAGCACCACCATCACGACGACCGCCAGCGCGATCCACAGGCCGCGACGCGACGGCGGCGCGGGTGGCGGAGCCTTGCGGTCGATGCGCAGTTCCTTCAGCAGGTCGGCGGAGGCATTCATGGGGCGATGCGATGTCCGGTGATGGCGAAGGTGGGGAGTGTGGACGCGGCGGGTGGAAGATGCAAAGCGGTTTCCTGCGTGGCGGGCCCGCTTCGCCGCCCGGCCGCGGCCGTTGCCGATTGCGGCGCAGTCTGGACCGCGCCGGCGTCGCCGTCAGGTGAGGTTTGTCATGCGCTTGGCATGACGCCCGCCTCTGCCCGCGGCCGCGGCCTGCGCCTAGCCTGCGAGTATCCGGCAAAAGGAGGCCACGGCAATGCAGGCGAACGAACAAGCGTATGCACGATTACAGTCCGTGAAGAAGCGTTACGGCGCGTTGTGCGCGCTGGACGGTATCGACCTGGAACTGCGCGGCGGCGAACTGCTGGCGCTGCTGGGGCCGAACGGAGCCGGCAAGACCACCGCGATCGGGTTGCTGCTGGGCCTGATCCGCGCCGACGAAGGCACGGTCGAACTGTTCGGCCAGGACCCGCAGCGGCTGGCCGCGCGCCGCAACATCGGGGTCATGCTGCAGGATGCGGCGCTGCCGCCGACCCTGCGCGTGGGCGAACTGATCCGGCAGGCGTCCAGCTACTACCCGTCGCCGCGCGCGCTGCGCGAAAGCGCGGAGCTGGCCGGCGTCGCCGACCTGCTCGACCGGCCCTGCGGCAAGCTGTCCGGCGGCCAGCAGCGGCGCGTGCAGTTCGCGCTGGCGCTGTGCGGGCGGCCGCGGCTGCTGTTCCTCGACGAGCCGACGGTCGGCATGGACATCCAGTCGCGGCAGAAGCTGTGGGCGGCGATCCGCCACCTGGTCGCCGAAGGCAACGCCGTACTGCTGACCACGCACTACCTGGAGGAGGCCGAGGCCCTGGCCGACCGCGTCTGCGTGATGGCGCGCGGCCGCGTCGTCAGCGACGGCAGCGTCGACGAACTGCGCGCGCGGGTGGCGCTGCGCCGCGTGCGCTGCCGCACCACGGTGGCCGCCGAGGCCGCGCGCGAATGGCCGGAGGTGGTCGAGGCGCGGACCGACGGCGAACGCCTGTGGCTGTCCAGCGAGCGCGCCGAAGCGGTGGTGCGCCGCCTGCTCGACGCCGATCCGGCGCTGTCGATGCTGGAAGTGCGCGCCGCCGGCCTGGCCGAGGCGTTCGAGGAACTGACCCGCGACGTCGACGTTGCCGCGTGACGGCCACTAATCCCGCACAGGAGATTCTTCGATGAACACCACTGCTTCCATGCCGACTTCCCGCCTCCTGCGCGCCTACGCCGAGGAAGCGCGCGCGGAAATCCTGCGTTACCTGCGCAATCCCGGCTTCATGCTGCCGATGCTGGCGTTCTCCACCGTGTTCTACGTGATGTTCGGCATCGTGCTGAACCACGGCAACGCCGACGCGCAGCGTTACCTGCTGGCTTCCTACGCCACGTTCGGGGTGATGGCGCCGGGGCTGTTCGGCTTCGGCGTGTCGCTGGCGTCCGACCGCGACAACGGCCTGCTGACGCTGAAGCGCGCGCTGCCGATGCCGCCGCTGGCCTACCTGCTCGGCAAGATGGCGATGGCGATGCTGATGGCGGCCATCGTGATGTCGCTGCTGCTGGCGCTGGGCGCGTTCGTCGCGCACGTGCCGCTGACCGCTGCGCAGGCGGGGGCGATGCTGGCCACCGGCGTATTCGGCGTGCTGCCGTTCTGCGCGCTGGGCATGCTGCTGGGCACCCTGATCAAGGGCCAAGGCGCGCCGGGCCTGATCAACCTGGTCTACCTGCCGATGGCGTTCCTGTCCGGCCTGTGGCTGCCGCTGTCGATGCTGCCGAAGGCGCTGGGGCAGATCGCCCCGGTATGGCCCAGTTGGCACCTGAACGCGCTGATGCAGACCGCGGCGGGAACGCGCCAGGGCGACGTGGCGGTGCACGTGCTGGTGCTGGCGGCCTTCACCGCGGTCTTCCTGCTGCTGGCTGCGCGCCGCCTGCGCCGGCATGGTTGAGATGGCATGATCGCAAGGGTCGGAACCTTGGAGCCGCGCGTGAATCCCCGCATCGTTCTTTCCTGGCTGCAGCCTGCGCCGGATTCGCTGACGGCCCAGCGCATTCGCGATGGCAAGCCGCCGTGGATGGACGCGATCCACCTGCTGTGGACGGTGTGGGTGTTCATCGTGCCGACGTTCACGCCGCAGGGTTACGACCTGCGCTGGATCTTGCTGACGGCGATCAGCTATCCATTGTTCGTGGTCCTGTACCTGGGCGCGCACCGCATGCCGCGCCGATGGAACGGAGCGTGTTCGCTGGGCATGATCGCATTGTGCATGGCGCTGCTGCCGTGGTACCCGTCCGGCCTGAGTTATTTCGTGTTCGGCTGCGTGATGCTCGGCGCTGGCGTCGAGCGCTCGATATGGTTCTACCTGGCGCAGGTCGTGCTGCTGAACACGTTGCTCATCGTCTGCGCCAGGTTGATCGGTTACCCATGGACCGCGTTGGCGTGGATGCCGCCCACCACGCTGGTGATCGGCCTGCTGGTGTACGTGGATCGCAGCAACGAACGCCGCGACGCGGCGTTGCGCCTGTCGCACGACGAAGTGCGCCGGCTCGCCGCCACCGCCGAGCGCGAGCGCATCGGCCGCGACCTGCACGACCTGCTCGGCCACACCCTGTCGCTGATCACGCTGAAGCTGGAACTGGCGCGCAAGCTGTCCGAGCGCGACCCGGCCGCGTCGCGCCGCGAAATGGAGGAAGCCGAGCGCGTCGCCCGCGAGGCGCTGGCCGAAGTTCGCAGCGCGGTCACCGGCATCCGCGCCGCCGACCTGGCGGCAGAACTGGCGTCGGCGAAGCTGCTGCTGGAATCGTCGCAGGTACAGCTCGAATACGAGGCGCCGCCGCCGCTGCCGGCCGACGCCGAACGCGCGCTGGCGCTGGTGCTGCGCGAAGCGGTGACCAACATCGCCCGCCACGCGCGCGCGACGCAGGCGCGGGTCGTGTTCTCGCGCCGCGGCGATGCGGTGGAACTGCGGATCGAGGACGACGGCCGCGGCGGCATCGCCGGCGACGGCAACGGCCTGTCCGGCATGCGCGAGCGCATCGCCGAACTGGGCGGCACCCTCAGCATCGAATCGCCGAAGGGACAGGGCACGCGACTGCTGGCGCGCGCACCGCTGCGGCAGGCGCACGTCGCAACGTCCGCCGAATCCCCGTAGCGGACGCGCCCTTGCGGCGCGCCTACCGGGTAACATCCACCCCATGATCCACATCCTGCTGGCCGAAGACCAGGCGATGGTGCGCGGCGCGCTGGCCGCGCTGCTGGGCCTGGAAAGCGACATCGAAGTGCTCGGCGCCGCCGCCGACGGCGAAAGCGCGTGGCGCGACGTGCAGCGCCTGAAGCCCGACGTGCTGGTCACCGACATCGAAATGCCGGGCCTGACCGGGCTGGAACTGGCGCAGCGCATCCAGCGCCACGAACTGCCGACGAAGGTGGTGATCGTCACCACCTTCGCCCGCGCCGGTTTCCTGCGCCGGGCGCTGGAAGCCGGCGTCGCCGGTTACCTGCTCAAGGACGCGCCGGCGGAAAAGCTGGCCGAGGCCCTGCGCCAGGTCGCGCGTGGCGGCCGCGCCATCGACCCGCAACTGGCGATGGAAGCCTGGGGCGAAGCCGACCCGCTCAACGACCGCGAACGCCAGGTGCTGCGCCTGGCCGGCGAAGGCGCGACCGCCGGGGACATCGCCGAGCGCCTGAATCTGTCGCAGGGCACGGTGCGCAACTACCTGTCCGAAGCAATTGGAAAGCTCGGCGCGGGCAACCGCATCGAGGCGTACCGGCTGGCCCGGCAGAAAGGCTGGCTGTAGCCGCTGCGTCGCCGCGTGCGTGGGCCGGGCCGCGGGCGTAGGCTTGCCGTCACCGCCAACCTCCGGGGGATCCGCCATGAACGCCTCGCAACGCCCGCTGTGGTTCTGGATCGTCGCCGTGCTCGCCCTGCTGTGGAACCTGCTCGGAGTGCTGATGTTCTGCCGGCAGGTAACGATGACGCCGGAGGCATTGGCCGCGCTGCCGTTGGAGCAGCAACAGGTGATCGCGGCGACACCGGGCTGGGTCAATGTCTTCTATGCGATCGCGGTGTTCGCGGGTGCGCTCGGCTCGCTGGGACTGGTGCTGAGGAAGCGCTGGGCGGTGACGCTGCTGTTGCTGTCGTTGCTGGGTGTACTCGCCGACATGCTCGCCCTTTACGCGACCACGCCGCTGTGGTCGCTGACCGGCGCCGCCGGCACGGCGTTTCCGTTGCTGCTGATCGCGATCTGCCTGCTGCTGTGGCTGTTTGCGCGCAGGGCCGCGGCGCGCGGCTGGATCGCCTGAGCTAGCCGATCCAGTAGCGCCGATGCGGCGGCGAAGCCTCGTTGCTGACGCCGTCGGGCACGCTGTCGTCGAGCACGCCGCCGTTGCGCTCGATGACCTTGATCGAGGCGAGGTTGCCCTCTTCGCAGGTAACCAGTATGCGGGCGATGCCGAATTCGTCGCGCGCGATCGCCACGGCCTTCGCCAGTATCGCGGTGGCGTAGCCGCGTCCGCGGAATTCCGGGACCACCGCGTAGCCGACATGTCCGCCGATGCGTTCCAGCGCATCGTTCAACCGGTGCCGGATCGATACTCGGCCGACGATGCGCGCGCCGTCGAACGCGAACAGGAAGGTCGACGGCACGTGCCGCGGCGTCGGCAGGCCGATGCCGAGCCGCTGTTCGCGCAGGCGTTGCAGGTAGGCGGCGAACGGCATGCCCTCGTCGTGGTAGTGCAGAAAGGTCGGATAGCCCGGCGTCGTCGCCCGGTGCGCGCGCAGGAATTCGGCTTCCTCGTCCAGGCGCGGCAGCCGCAGTTCCAGGTCCGGATGGCGTGACGGGGCGGGCATCGGCATGGGGCTCCTTCGCGGGGTAGATCGGATCGATGAGGTCGGTTCGCCTTCGATCATCCGGATTTTGCAGGAGCGCGTCTCGTGGTGCGACTGCGAATTTTCGTGTTGCGGGATTCTCCGCGTGGAGCGGTTTCGCGACCGCATCCCGTAGTGCGTTCCTACAGCAACTGTCGCAGCCGCGCCTCGCCGTCCGGCCACGGTCCGAACCCCGCATCGACGTTGATGTGTCCGCGATCGCCGATGTCGACGAATTCGCTGCCCCATGCCGTGGCGAATTCGTGCGCGCGCTCGATCCGGCAATACGGGTCATTGCGGCTGGCGATCAAGGTGCTGGCGAACGGCAGCTGTGTCAGCGGCGTCGGGGCGAAGTCGGACAGTGCCGCCGGCGAGCCGTCGCGTTCGAGGTCGGGCGGCGCGACCAGCAGCGCATGCTGGATCCGCGCGGCATCGGTCGAGGTCGCGGCCCAGTGCGCCACGGTCAGGCAGCCCAGGCTGTGCGCGACCAGCACCAGCGGACCGGGCGTGCGCAGCGCCTGCGCATCCAAAGCGGCGATCCAGTCGCTGCGGCGCGGTCGTTCCCAGTCGGCCTGTTCGACCCGCCGCCAGTCGGGATGCCGCGCTTCCCACAGCGTCATCCAGTGGCCCGGGCCGGAGTTCTGCCAGCCGGGCAGGGTCAGTACGTTGGCGGTCATGTCCGCGCGCTGCGCGCCTTCAGCAGCGCATACGCCGAACGCAGGCCCAGCGCCTCGCCGCCGGTCGGGCGGCCGGGGCGGTCGCTGTCGTTCCAGGCGTAGGTGTCCAGGTGCGCCCATTTCAGACCGGGCGCAACGAAACGTTCGAGGTACAGCGCGGCGGTCACGCTGCCGGCCATCGACGAGCCGGCGTTGGCCAGGTCGGCGACGTGGCTGGTCAGGTAGCGCAGGTACGGACCCCACAGCGGCATCCGCCACAGCGGGTCGCGGGTCGCGTCCGCCGCGGCCAGCCATTCGTTCGCCAGCGCGTCGTCGTTGGCGAACAGCGCCGGCAGGTCCGGACCCAGCGCCACGCGCGCGGCGCCGGTCAGGGTGGCGAAGTCGAGGATGAAGTCGGGCTTGTGTTCGCCGGCGAATGCAAGCGCATCGCCCAGGATCAGGCGGCCCTCGGCGTCGGTGTTGTCGATCTCGATGCTGGCGCCACTGCGGGTAGTAATTATTTCGCCGGGGCGCAGCGCGTCCGGGCCGATGCTGTTCTCGACCGCCGGCGCCAGCACGGTCAGCCGCAGCGGCAACTTGCGCGCCATGACCAGTCCGGCCAGCGCCAGCGCGTGCGCCGCGCCGCCCATGTCCTTCTTCATGTTGCGCATGCCGGTGGCCGGCTTGATGTCCAGACCGCCGGTGTCGAAGCACACGCCCTTGCCGACGAGGGCGACGTGCGGGTGTTTTTCTTCGCCCCACGCCAGATGGATCAGCCGCGGCGCGCGGTGCGAGGCGCGGCCGACCGCGTGGATCGCCGGGAAATTCCTCGCCAGCAGGTCGTCGCCGGCGATCACCTCCAGCCTCGCGCCATGCGCCTGCGCCAGTTCGCGCGCGATCGCCTCCAGTTGCTCCGGCCCCATGTGCTCGGTCGGGGTGTTGACCCAGTCGCGCACGCGCACGCAGGCGGCGAGCACGTCCAGCGCCTCGGCGTCGGCTTGCCGCAGCAGCAGGCGCGCCGGTTCGCGCGAGGGTTTCTTGTAGCGGGTGAAACGGTACGCGCCCAGGCCCCAGCCCAGTTGCAGCGCGGCGCGCGCCGCATCGTCGAGTTCGTTGGCTGGCTTCCAGTCGCCGGCCGGCAGGCCGAACGGCGCGTGTGCATACGAATATGGATCCAGCGCGTCGCCGACGCCGATCGCCGCGCCGGCGACGCCGCTGTCGCCGGGCAGCAGCAGCAGCGAGCCGGGCGCGGCAGTGAATTTCTGCGCATCGATCCATGCCCGCGTCGCCGCCGGTTGCGCTTCGCGCCACGCGGCGAGTTTGCCCGCGTCCAGCACGTGCAGCGGCAGGGCGTTCGCGGCGTCTTCGGCGTAGGCGGCGGGCAGTGTGGTCATGGGCTGTGGAATCCTTGTCTGCATGGAAAAGAGTAAGGCATGAAGCCGCAGCTTTTTCCCTCTCCCTTTGCGGGAGAGGGAAAGGCGCGAAGCGCTGAGGGAGAGGGATCGGCTGTTCGCGGGAAGGCCAAGGACAAAAGCCGACCCCTCTCCCTCGCTTGCTGCGCAAGCGTTTCCCTCTCCCACGAGGGGAGAGGGAGAAACCAGTTCGGCTCCGTGTCAGGCGTTTACGACGCTTCCAGCCAGTCGGCCAGTTCCGCCAGCGTGGAAAACTCCAGGTCCGGTCGCGGCGCGCCGTCCGGCCATCGCGCGACCTCGCCCGCATCGTTGGGCCGGTTCAGCCAGCAACTGCGCAGCCCGGCGCGCGCGGCGCCCAGCGCGTCCAGCTCGACGTGATCGCCGACGTGCAGCACCTCGTGCGGTTGCAGGTCCAGTGCGGCGCAGGCGGCGTGGAAGAACGAAGCCTCGGGCTTGGCCGCGCCGTGTTCGCGCGAATGCAGGCAGGCGGCGAAACGGTCGGCCAGTCCGATCCGCCGCAGGTCGGCGTTGCCGTTGCTCAGCGACGCCAGCGGCACGCGGCGCGCGAGGCGTTCCAGCGCGTCCAGCGTGTCGGGATAGAAGTCGACCTTGTTGCGTTCGGCATAGAAGATTTCATAGGCCTCGTCCAGCCGGTGCAGCGCGCCGCCGCTTTCGCGCAGCGCGATTTCCAGGGTCATCCGCCGCAGCGCGCCGAGGTCGTGCAGCAGGTGCGGGTTGTCGGCGAACACGCGTTCGCGCAGTTCGCGCATCGCCGGCAGCGGGAACATCGCCGCGGTCGCCGGGCTGTGTTCGCGCATCCAGTCGTCGAGCGCGCGCTCGATCCGCGCGCCGATCGGCGGGAACGGCCACAGCGTGTCGTCGAGGTCGAGGGTGATGGCGCGGACGGGGAAACTCACCCCGGGATTTTACGGGAACGCCCGTTCAATGCTCGGACAACTCGGTCGCCGCCTCGGCCGGCCGCGGCGCGACCGGTGCGACGTCGGCGTCGAAATCCTCGTCGACCAGCGGTTCTTCCGGGAAGGCGTCGCCGGCCGCGGCCGCATCCGCCGCCTCGGCGGCGAACCCGGCGACCGCCGCCTGGGCGCCGGCGAACCATCCCGACACCGTGCCGATCATTCGCAGCATGCGCGGGCCGTCCAGCGCGGCCAGCGGTTCGGCGCGGCCGCTCGCGAAGCCGGCGACCAGCCCGGCGGAGACGATCCGCCACGGCGTCCAGCCTTCGCGCCAAGCGCTCCGGAGTTCGTTCCAGTGCTGCAGCGTCTGTTGCTGGCGGCCTTCGAGCAGGCGCTCGCTGCGTTGCACGCGCCGCTGCAGGGTGGCGAACTTCATTCCTCGTCCTCCCCGTCGTCGTCGCCCCCGATGCCCAGCTTCGCCAGTTGCCGCCGGGTCGCGTCCAGCCGGGTATGGGCGAAGTAGCGCGTCGTCTGCCACGCGCCCAGGGCGGTCACCGCCAGGCTCAGCCCCGCGGCGATGCCCAGCGAGGCCAGCCAGGAAATGCCGAAACGCTGCAGGGCCGCGATCAGCGTCGCCATCAGCAGCAGCCACGACGATGCGCCGAAGATCGCGGCGACCGCCAGCCAGACCAGCGTGCGCACCAGCGCGGCGCGGGCCAGGGCCAGATCGGCGGCGACCAGCCCGCGCAGGGCGCGGCCGGCGTCCATCGCGCTGGCCGCGCCGGCGCGGCCGGCCTGGCCGAACTGGCGCAGGCTGTCTTCCAGCGAAGGCGAACGGCGCTCGCCGCCTTCGCCGGGCGTGGCGGATTCGGGCGAATCCACGGGCGAGGCTTACTTGTCGCTGCCGCCGCTGCGCGCCAGCTTGGCGATGATCCAGCCGGCGGCGAACGCCACGCCGAAGCTGGCCAGCGGACGCTCGCGGATCAAGTCGGCGGCGCTGTCGATCAGGTCGCGGCCCTTGTCCATCAGCGCGTCCATCTGCTCTTTCGCTGCCGCACCGCCGGATTCGGCGGCGGCGATGCCGGCCAGCGCGCTGTCGGCCAGTTCCGCCTTAACGTTGGCGCGGCCCAGCTTCAGTTCGTCGCCGGCGGCGCCGGCGGCGCCCTTGATCGCCTCGCCTGCGGCGCTGGCGGCGGACTTGAGGTGCGAACCGGCCTCGCCCAGATTGGTCTTGACCGTATCGGTAGCGGGATGGGTGCTCATCGTCTGCTCCTTGGGGTTGGATGGACGCAGGCAATCTAGCAGGTTGGCGCGTAAAGCGGAGTTATGGGACGCAGGGAGGAGTCTTGCGTTTTTTGTTTCCGCCATCCATGGCGGAAACCCTTCGGGCCAGCGGCAGGCGCTGTCAAAAATTGCTCCAGGCAATTTTTTGCCGGTCATCCCGGGATGCGCCGGGATGGCCAGCGACTGCAGCGCGCTTACCGTGAGTCGCGCTTACCGCATCTCCATGTCGCCGATCCGCCCGCCGCGCAGCACCCGCAGCACCAGTTGCTGCGGCTTCTTGGCGAAGCTGGCGCGGAACCCGGCCAGGTCGCCGAAATCGCCGCTGCTGGCGGCGATGACCAGGTCGCCCGGGCGCAGGCCGTTCTGCGCGGCGCGGCTGCCGTTGGCGACCTTGTCCACCTGCACCGCGCCGGCGATGCGGTTGCCGCGCAACTGCTGCAGCGCGCTTTCGTCCAGTTCGCGGAAGCTGGCGCCCTGCAGGCGCGGATCCAGGCTGGCGCCGTCCAGCTTGCGCAGCGCTTCCTTCAGCGTCGTCGACAGTTGCAGCGGCTTGCCGTCGCGGCGCACGTCCAGCGTCACCCGGCTGCCGACCGGCTGCAGGCCCTCGAAGTTGTGCAGCGCCGCGGCGTTGTCGATGCGCTGGCCGTTGGCCGCCAGCACCACGTCGCCGGCCTGCAGTCCCGCCGCGGCCGCCGCCGAGTCCGCCCACACCCGCGTCACCAGCGCGCCGCGCGGCGTCTCCAGGCCCAGACCCTTGGCCAGGCGCGCGTCGACGTTCTGCGTCTCCACGCCCAACTGGCCGCGGCGCACCTCGCCGGTGGTCAGCAACTGCTGCTCGACGTCGCGGGCCATGTTGATCGGGATGGCGAAGCCCAGGCCGATGTTGCCGGCCATGCTGCCGCGCGGGTTGAAACTGGCGGTGTTGATGCCGACCAGTTCGCCGCGCAGGTTGACCAGCGCGCCGCCGGAGTTGCCGGGATTGATGCTGGCGTCGGTCTGGATGAAGTTCTGGTAGCCGGCCACCGGGATGCCGCTGCGGCCGACCGCCGAGACGATGCCGGAAGTGACGGTCTGCCCAAGCCCGTAGGGATTGCCGACCGCGACCACGAAATCGCCGACCTGCAAGCCATCGCTGTTCGCCATCGGGATCGCGGTCAGGTTGCCGGCGGGAATGCGGATCAGCGCCACGTCGGTGTCGGGATCCGAACCGATGAACTCGGCCTCCACCGTGCGCCCGTCGCCCAGCGTCACCGACACGCCGTCGGCGTTCTCGACCACGTGGTGGTTGGTCAGCACGTAGCCCTTCTGCGCGTCGATGATCACGCCGGAGCCCAGCGCGCGCTCGACCCGCTCGCGCGGCATGTCGGGGATGCCGAACAGGCGGCGGAACACCGGGTCGTCGGCGAACGGCCCCAGCGGGCTGGCCATGCGCACGGTCTGCTGGCTGTAGACGCTGACCACCGCCGGCATCACCCGCTTCAGCATCGGCGCCAGCGAAGGCAGCGCCTGGCCGTCGACCGCGGCGGGCAGGGCGGCGGCGACCGGTAACGCCGACGGGAGGGTGGGAGCGGGCGCGGCCTGCACCGGCTGGTCGAAGGTCTCGCGCAGCGCGGTGGCGGCGAATCCGCCGAACGCGGCGGCGGCGGTCAGGGCGAGCAGGGTCCGGGTCGAGCGCTTCATCGTCATCAGCGGGATCAAGAGAGTCGTTGCGGGCGGAAATCGGGGCGCCGGACCCGAAGGCAAGTAGTGCGATCGGGTCTGGGCGGCAAGCTGAACGAGTCTGCGTATCGACCGTTAAACCCGCGATGAAGTTCAGCCAGCTGACGCCGGCATTGCCCGGTGCCGGCAACGCGGCCATTTTCGCCCGGATCGGTTGACAGCCCGGCTACCCGGGCGTAGTTTTCGGGCTTCGCGTCGCCACTACATCTTGGGGTAGATCGTGGAACAAACCCATAGCGGTAGGGTTTTTGGCGCAGCAAGAGGCAGACGGGTTCAGATAACTGAACTGGGAAAATACCGGGGTTTTACGCGACAACGGTCACGATCGGATCCATCCTCGGGCGAGTCGCCGGCGTGGAACATCCGCGCGCGCCGGTCGCTGCGGCCCAGGTTCGGATAAGACCGCTTCATGCGGGCGAGGGAGAACGGGAAGACATGAGCACGGTGCGGCTTGAAGCAGTGAAGAAGGAAGAAGCGGCGCGGGTCATCCCGATGCAGCCGGCCTCGCAGGACATTTGGGACAAGAAGTACCGGCTGAAGACCAAGCAGGGCGAGCCGCTGGACGCCGACATCGACGGCACCTACCAGCGCGTGGCCCGCGCCCTGGCCGACGCCGAACCCACCGACGAAAAGCGCGCCTACTGGTACGAGCGTTTCCTGTGGGCGCTGCGCCGCGGCGCGATCCCGGCCGGCCGCATCACCTCCAACGCCGGCGCGCAGCAGCACAAGCCGGCCACCAGCACGATCAACTGCACCGTGTCCGGCACCATCGAGGACTCGATGGACGGCATCCTCGACAAGGTCCACGAGGCCGGCCTCACCCTCAAGGCCGGCTGCGGCATCGGCTACGAGTTCAGCACGCTGCGGCCGAAGGGCGCGTTCGTCGCCGGCGCCGGCGCGTACACCTCCGGCCCGATGTCGTTCATGGATATCTACGACAAGATGTGCTTCACCGTGTCCAGCGCCGGCGGCCGCCGCGGCGCGCAGATGGGCACCTTCGACGTCAGCCATCCGGACGTGAAGGACTTCATCCGCGCCAAGCGCGAGGACGGCCGCCTGCGCCAGTTCAACCTGTCGCTGCTGATCACCGACGGCTTCATGCAGGCGGTCGAGAACGACGCCGACTGGCCGCTGGTGTTCCCGCTGAACGCCAAGGAACGCGACGGTGTGGACCTGGGCGACGCCGACGCCATCGTCTGGCGCGAGTGGCCCACGCACAACAACTACGTCGTCCGCGACGACGGCCTGGTCGCCTGCCGGGTCTACGGCCACATCAAGGCCCGGCACCTGTGGGACATGATCATGGTCTCCACCTACGACTACGCCGAGCCGGGCTTCATCCTGATCGACCGCGTCAACGAGATGAACAACAACTGGTGGTGCGAGAACATCCGCGCGACCAATCCCTGCGGCGAACAACCGCTGCCGCCGTACGGCGCCTGTCTGCTGGGCTCGGTCAACCTGACCGGCTTCGTGCGCAAGCCGTTCACCGCCGAGGCCGGCTTCGACTGGGAGGAATACAAGG
This sequence comes from Pseudoxanthomonas sp., assembly GCA_047601245.1. Classification (GTDB taxonomy): domain Bacteria; phylum Pseudomonadota; class Gammaproteobacteria; order Xanthomonadales; family Xanthomonadaceae; genus Pseudoxanthomonas_A. The sequence continues at coordinate 396,255 of JASGJU010000001.1, read as the reverse complement.
AAGTCGTGCGCGTGTTCACCCGCATGCTCGACAACGTGGTCGAGGTCAACGGCCTGCCGCTGCAGCGGCAGCGCGACGAGATCGTGCGCAAGCGCCGCCACGGCATGGGCTTCCTCGGCTTGGGCAGCGCGCTGACGATGCTGCGGATGAAGTACGGCAGCGCCGGATCCTGCGAATTCACCGAGCGCATCGCCCGCGACATGGCCGTGGCCGGCTGGGAAACCGGCCTGCAGCTGGCGAAGGAGAAGGGCCCGGCGCCGATCATGGACGAGCAGTTCGAAGTCACCGCCGAGATGCTGCGCAAGCGCCCGGAGATGGCGAAGGACGGCTGGCGCGTCGGCCAGCAGATCGAAGGCAAGGTGCTGCACGCGCGCTATTCGCGCTACATGCAGCGCGTGGCCACGGTCGCGCCGGAACTGGTCGAGGAACTGGCCGAGACCGGCAGCCGCTTCACCCACCACAGCTCGATCGCCCCGACCGGCACCATCAGCCTGTCGCTGGCCAACAACGCCAGCAACGGCATCGAGCCCTCGTTCGCCCACCACTACAGCCGCAACGTCATCCGCGAGGGCAAGAAGACCAAGGAGAAGGTCGACGTGTTCTCGTACGAACTGCTCGCCTACCGCGAACTGGTCAACCCGAAGGCGATGCCGTTCGCCGAGGACGCCGACGCCCGGCTGCCGGACTATTTCATCGCCGCCGACGACATCAGCCCGAAGGAACACGTCGACGTGCAGGCCGCCGCGCAGAAGTGGGTGGACAGCTCCATCTCCAAGACCGCCAACGTCCCCACCGACTACCCCTACGAGCGGTTCAAGGACATCTACCGCTACGCCCACCAGCAGGGCCTGAAGGGCTGCACCACGTTCCGCTTCAACCCGGCCGCCTTCCAGGGCGTGCTGGTCAAGGAGGCGGACCTGGAGAACACCACCTACCGCTTCGAACTGGAGGACGGCAGCGTGGTCGAGGTCAAGGGCAACGAGCAAATCGAATACGACGGCGAAATGCACACCGCCGCCAACCTGTTCGACGCCTTGAAGGAAGGCTACTACGGTAAGTTCTGATGCCTGTTCCCCCGCCCGCCGCGTCGCACCGGGCAGGGTGCACGGGGCGACGGCCGCGGGCGCGGCGAGCCGCTTCCACGGTCCCGCCGGACGGGTATAGCATCGTTCCGCAACATCCCCTGCAGGTCCGACCGGAGAACGAGCATGAGCAAAGACAAGAGCGTGAAGGCGACCCTGGCCGAAGCCGCCGCCGACGCCAGGGAAAAGGCGGTCGAAATCGGCGAGTCGGTGGCTTCCAGCCCCACCGTCGCCAAGGCCAGGAAGAGCGTCCGCGCCACGGTGGCGAAGGCCAAGACCGGCATCGCCAAGGCGCGCAAGACCGTCGCCAAGAAAGCCGCCGCGGCGAAGAAGGTGGTCGGCAAGAAGGTCGCGGCGACCAAGAAGAAACTGGCCGCGGCTAGCGCCAGCGCCAAGGCCGAAGCCGCCGCGCTGAAGGCGAAGAAGACCGGCAAGAAGACCGTCGCCAGGAAGGCGCCGGCGAAGAAGGCCGCCGCGAAAGCCGCGGCGAAGAAGGCCCCGGCAAGGAAGACGGCGAAGAAGGCGACGAAAAAGGCCGCCGCGAAGAAGTGACGGCCACTCCCCCGCTTGCGGGAGAGCGTCCACCCGGCGAATGGGAAGGATAGCGGCGAGGGCAGGCCCCTCGCCGGAACATCGGACAAGCGACAACGCAACAGGACCAGCAGCAATGGCCGTCAAGATCGAAAAGAAAATCAAGGGATACGCCGTCGTCGCCCCGGAAGACAAGGAAAAGGCCGTGCAGGGCGCCTCGATCAGCCGCGCCGAGGCCGAGAAGGAACTGCCCAGCGCCGACATCATCCAGATGCACGAGCGCATCGAGCGCCCGGACGTGCTGATCGGCAGCACCTACAAGATCAAGTCGCCGCTGGTCGAGCACGCCATGTACGTGACCATCAACGACATCGTGCTCAACGCCGGCACCGAGCACGAATTGCGCCGCCCGTTCGAGGTCTTCATCAACTCCAAGTCGATGGACCACTTCCAGTGGATCGTCGCCCTGACCCGGATCATGAGCGCGGTGTTCCGCAAGGGCGGCGACGTGACCTTCCTGGTCGAGGAGATGAAGGCGGTGTTCGACCCGCGCGGCGGCTACTTCAAGGCCGGCGGTGTGTACATGCCATCGCTGGTCGCCGAACTGGGCGCCATCGTCGAGGAGCACCTCAAGTCGATCGGCCTGATCCACGATCCGGAAATGAGCGCCCACCAGCGCGCGATCCTGGCCGAGAAGCGCGCGCAGTACGAAGAGCGTTCAAAAAAAAACTCTGACGTGAGTGCGGAGCCGGTGGTCGTTACCGGCCCGGTCACCAGCGACGCCGAAAGCATCGCCGTCACCGGCGACGGCGCCAGCTTCCCGCCCAGCGCCAGCATGTGTGGCAAATGCAACACCAAGGCGCTGGTACTGATGGATGGGTGTGCGACCTGCCTGAATTGCGGTTATTCCAAGTGCGGGTGAAGACCTTGGCGCGTTCGACGGCCGAAGCTTCGCTCCCGGCTTTGTCGGGGTCGCACGAATCCATGGCGTCAGGACGTGACTTCCGGCAGGTACCGGCCACCGTCGGGTTGCCATAGCTTTCCGGGGAACGGGATACGTCCCCCCGCGGAGGCGACAGGAATGCTTTCCACGAATTCGCGAACAGTCTCGGCGAAGCCGCGGGGTCGCCCGCGCACGATCGCCAATCGACTCCTGGGTCCGGTCGTTCTCCTCTCGGCATCGATGATCGCCGCCTGCGCCACGGCGCCGTCGCGGCCGTCCCCTGCAGGCATCGACGCCTTCGCCGCCCGCGCGATGGAGGAAACCGGTGCGAACGGCCTTGCCATCGCCGTCATCGAAGACGGTCGAGTGGCGCACGTCGGCGCCTACGGCGTGCGCAACGCCAAGGGCGATCCGCTGACCACCGACACGGTGATGTACGGCGCCTCGCTGACCAAGGCGGTGTTCGCCTACAACGTCATGCAACTCGTCGAGCAAGGCCGCCTCGGCCTCGACCGTCCCATCGCGGACCTGTTGCCGAAGCCGTTGCCGGAATACGGCGCCGACCCCGACGTCGTGCGCAAATATGCCGATTACGGCCCGCTCGCCGGCGATCCGCGCTGGCGAGCGATCACCCCGCGCATGGCGCTCGACCACAGCACCGGCTTCGCGAACTTCTTCTTCCTGGACGACGACGGTAAAGCCCGCATCCACTTCGACCCCGGCACGCGCTACGCCTATTCCGGCGACGGCCTGATCCTGCTGCAGTTCGGCATCGAGAAGGGCCTTGGCCTCGGCGTCGGCGAGCTGACGGACGCCAACTTCCGCCGCCTGGGCATGAACCGTACCTCGTTGATCTGGCGTGACGATTTCGCCGGCAACACCGCAGACGGCTGGACGGTCGAGGGCAAGGTCGAGCCGCACGACGACCGCTCCCGGGTCCGCGCCGCCGGCTCCATGGACACCACCATCGCCGACTTCGCGAAATTCGCCGCCGCCTTCGTGCGCGGCGAAGGGCTCTCGCCCGCGTCGCGCGCCGAGATCGTTCGCCCGCAATTGCGCATCAGCTCCAGCCAGCAATTCCCCACGCTGTGGCCGCAACTCCAACTCCCGCCCGAGCGCCAGCGCTCCGACCTTGCCGCCGGCCTCGGGGTGGTCGTCTTCGAAGGCCCGCAGGGTCCGGGTTTCTTCAAGGGCGGCCACGACGATTCGACCGGCAACACCTGGGTGTGCGTCGAACGCGGCCGCCGCTGCGTCGTCATCCTCGCCAACGACGTCCGCGCCGAGCGCGCTTTCCCGGCGATCGTCCGCTTCGTTCTGGGCGAAACCGGCGTACCCTGGGATTGGGAATACGGCGATATGGCATTCTGGGACGGAAAATCGTAGGACGCTCGAGTTTCGGTTATTGCCAATGCCGTGCTCCTCTGCCGCCGGCCATGATGGCGGCATGCCCAACTATTGGCGCATCCACTTGTTGGATGGTACGTGCTTCTTCACCGTCATTCTCCTGCCCATGGTGCGACTCCGTGTTGTAGCGCAGCAATCCGCGTACGTCACAGCCGCCCGAATCGGTCGCTGTGCGGGGAATTTCCTCCGACAGGGTAGGGTCTCCCGTCCCGCATTGCATCTGAGTCAATTTGCCCCGGCCGAGGCGCCATCACGGCACCGCGTCGTGTTGCGTGCGTGGCAAGTGGGTTGAAGATTCGTCCGTAGCACCACGCGACGATATTCCTTCCCATGGCCCACAGCCATGAAGGTCTTCTGCAGATGCCGCGGGGACTTCCCGCGAATGACGAGGCGGCCACGCAGGCAGACAGCCTCGAGGCATTCTCGCGCCAGCATTACGACGATCTTGCTCGGCTTCCTGCGTCTGCGGGTTGCTCAGCAGGTGTACCGGCTCAGCTGCATGCTGAGAGTATGGGCGGTACATTAAGTGACGTCAGGGCGAGTCTTTACCGGGGGACGGCATGGAACGGCGTGGTACCGTGGAAAGCGGGCGGCAGGCTTCAGGCGACCGTAGCCTGTGGATATTCGTCGCGCTCGCGCTGGTGCTGGCAGCGGCTTGGTATTACCAGGACATTGCCCGTTTTGCCCAGCGGATCGTCGACGCGATTCCCATCCCGCAGGCCGCGTCGGTAACGGAAACGCCAACGCCAACGCGTCCACGCACTGTCAAGCCACCCGTACTCATGCAAAAGGCGCCGTCCCTGTCTGTCGAGACGATATCGTCCGAAGCGCTGCCGCCGCTACCGCGCCTGTATCCGGTGCCGCAGGCTGCCCCACCTCCGCCGGCGGGTCGCGCGGGCCTGGTCGTGTTGTTGCGCGACGGCGAACTCCGTCTTGCCAACAACAGCGATATCGCGCGCTGGAAGCTGCGCTACGCGGAAACCCACGGACGTCAGCCGCCACGAGAGTTCTATGAGCGCTGGAGCATGATCCCGACCTACGTGATCGTCGGCGACGTGACGTTCCCATCTAGCTTGTATGGCGCCGACAGCGTGATCTTCCTGCTGGAGCGGGGCGTTCCGTATCCTGCCGGTGATCCCGGCCATTCCCCGATTCTCGACATGGCCAGCGGTAATTGCATCGGCGCAACATGCAGGATGATGCTGGACTGAGCCATGAACGAGCCTGTGCTGACTTTCGTCGAGCTGGAAAGGCGCATCGCCGGAATTCCGGATGGACCAAGTGCAGTTTTCAATACGCCGCGAGTCTTAGTGTGGCTGAACGTGATCGGCACCACTGGCCTTGTGGTGGGGCTGCTTCCATCGCTGTTCGTCCATTTCTTCGAACCGCAGATGTGGATGGTCTGGATGGCGAGAGCGGGGTTGATCGTCGAGATCGTGTTCTTCGCGCCCTACTTTTTTCGTACGGTATGGGTGCTCGTGAGCGAGATGTGGCGATGGCGCCCAAAGTTGGCTGAGCAATTGGATCATGACGCCGGTCAATTCCACGCATTGACGCGCTGGCTCGTGGGTTTTCCCAAGCCGCTTATCCAGGAGCAGCTTCGCTTCGTGGAAGCGGCGCAGCAGCGGATGGGAGTAAAGATCGGTTTGCTGGCGGGAAGTGCCGACAGGTTGGGTATCGTTCCGTTGTTGATCTCTCTGGTCATCACTTTGAACCATGTCCATGACCTTACCGATATTCCTCCATGGCAAGCGTTTCTGGCCATGCTCCTCGCAATCGTGTGGCTGATCTCCTGGCTGGCGGCAACGATGCGTTTGCGCCTGCAGTTGTATGCATTCCTTCTGGCAAATGCGTTGGAACAGAAAGGCGGATAGCACGCGAAGCGGATAAGAGAAGCGCACTCCGGATGCGGAGGCATGGGCAATCAAATCAGCATCCGGTCCGTCGGCATTGCCGTTCGCAGATCAGCGTGGCGGTCTTCGGAGAACGCTATAGTCGCGACTTCAACTCCTGCTCGAACGCCAGCGCCCCGACTTGGAATATAGATGGAAGCGCAGGGCGCCCGCGTTTCGGTTATTGTCGATCCGGGGTTCGCTCTGCGGCTGCAAGATCCGGATATCTGCGCCGGGTTCTTCGCGCCACCATGCGCTCCACCCAGCCATCGGAGCGTGCCATGTCCTTCCGCATCGCCGGCCTGTCGCCGGAACCCTTCCGTCACCTGTTCGGCCTGGACGACGACGAGTTGAAGGCCCACGGCGCCATTCGCTACGTCGTGGATGCCGCCGGCGGCTATCCCGAGCGCATCGAACTGCGCGACGCCGCGCCCGGCGAGACCGTGCTGCTGGTGAACTACGTCCATCAGCCCGCCGACACGCCGTACCATTCCCGCTACGCCGTCTACGTCCGCGAACACGCCGAGCGCGCCTGCGAATTCCACGACGAAGTTCCCGACGTCCTGCATCGCCGCATCGTCGCCCTGCGCGCCTTCGACGAAGAGCACATGCTGATCGATGCCGACCTCGCCACCGGCGACGGCATCGCTCCGTTGATCGAGCATCTTTTCGGGAATCCCGGGGCCGCCTACCTGCATGCGCATTACGCCAAGTACGGCTGCTACGCCGCGCGCATCGACCGCGCTTGAGCCACGTTGCCGGGATGGGGCCGATGCGTCAGTCGTGGTTCACCGCCTGCCGGAACAGCATCCACGTACCATTTGCGTCCTTCTTCCACAGATTGAGGCTCTTGCCGGTCACCGTGCCGCTAGCGTCGCCGTCGCGCCAGGCGACCCTGTAGAACCCCTGCTCGAGCTGCAGCCTGCCGTCGTCGATGGGGCGGATACGGTCGCTGCGCAGTTCCAGCGCCTCGATGGACAGGCTGCCGGGTTTTTCGTGTTCGACGAAATATCCGTGGATGGCGTCGATACCGACGAGCATCGGCGTGTAGTAGGTCATGTAGATCGCATCGGGCAGGAATAGCCGGGCGTGCTCGCTGCCTTTGCGTTCCATCACAAGTCGGCGGATGGTCGCGTTGCGCGTAGCGAGTTCCGACGCCACCGTCGCGTCGTTGCTGGATTCTCCTTCCGCGGTATCCATCGCATCGGCGATCCGCGGGAATGCGGCATCGTCGAACGGGGCGTTGGCGCCCCATAGCTCCGACAAGACGCGCGGCGCATCGTCATCGGTCGCCCACACCGTCATGTACTTGCCGGCATAGTCGAAAGGCACTGCGTCTTCCGTGTGGAACGTCTGCGCAAAGGTGCCCGTCTCGATGGCGGTGTCGCCGTAGTCCAGTACCTCGTGGATGTCCCTGCGGAATGCGGTGGTGGTGACGCCGGCGAACCATTGCCGGTAGTAATCGGCGACGGCCGCCTGGCCACGTCGTGCTCCGTCGTGCTCCGGCATCAATACCGCGTCGTCGGTGTAGCGTTGCGCGATGGCGCCCGCATCCCCGTCCAGGTGGGCACGGGAAAGCGCGGCGTTGGCCGCTTCCAGTTGCGCGCGCAAGTCGCCTGGCTGTCCGGCGCAGGCGGAGCCAGCGAACAGCAGAAGGATGAGGAGCTTCACGGGGCAACTCCAGAGTATTCGAGGTCGTGCCGTGCGGCGAGCGTACCGCCATTCGCGCAAGGGCGCATTACTCGGATACGGCTTGCTGCCCGCGCACGTAATCCATCAGGTTGACGAAGGTATCCACCCAGTACACGTCGCGGTGCGCGGCCAGGTAACGCAGCAGTTCCTCGTGCGCTTCGGCGGAGACGGTCAGGTAGTCGCCGCCGATGCCGTGGAAGGTGAAGTTGGCCATCGTGCCCCTGCGCGCGGCTTCCTCGACCTTCGCGATCAGTTCGGCGCCGCTGACGCCGACCGGCGCGTCCACCGGCACCGCCGCCGGGTCCAGCGTGCGCATGTCCGGCGTCACCGCGCCGCCGACGAGCTTGATCGCGACGAAGTCCGGCGCGACCAGGTCGATGTAGTTCTCGCCGTGCGCGAGCAGGTCGCCGCACGGCGCGGTGAAGGTGCGCCGATCCTTGCCGTCGATCGAGCGCAGCATCGCGTTGGCCAGCAGCACCTGGTCCTTCATCTGCGCGGCGGTGGTGGTGTCGAGGTCGCGCTGTGGTTCGACCCAGTCGCGCCCCGGTTGCGAGCCGGCGCACTGGTGGAACAAGGTGTGGTTGCCGAGTTCGTGGCCTTCCTGCGCGGCCCTGCGCCATTCGTCCAGCCGCTTCCATACCGGCGCGTTCGCCAACGGGAGGTAGAAGCTGGCCTTGAAGCCGTAGCGGTCCAGCGCCGGGATCGCGTTGTCCAGTTGCGAGTCCAGCGCGTCGTCGTAGGCCAGGCTGACCGCGGCCTTCTTTCCGTCCGGCCATGCGAACGGCTTGCCGGCGTCCGCCGCGTGTGCGGGCGTCGCCGCGAGCGCGGCCAGGCACAGCGCCATGCATAGCTTCATCGTCGCTCCCGTGCTCAATGCAGCAGCGTCTGGATCGCGTGCGCGGGGATGCTGACCACGGCCGAGCGGTCGCCGACGTAGAAGTTGTAGTCGATGGAGTTGTCGGTCGGGTTCATCACCACCGTCGCCAGGCGGCCGTCGACGTTGACGAAGGCGGTGGCGAGCAGGGTGCTGCGGCTGGTCGCCGCGCCCACCCGCTGCGCGCCGGGGCGGATGAACTTGGAGAAATGGCCGATGTAGTAGTAGCTCGGCGTGTAGACCAGTTCGCCGGTGCGGGTGTCGGCGTGCACCGGGGCGAAGCAGAAGTTGCCGACGTGGTTGGGGCCGCCGGTTTCGTTGAGCAGGATGTTCCAGTCGATCCAGCCGACCGCGCCGTTGCCCAGGTCGTTGATCATCGACGCGCCGTAGCGCTCGGCGTTGGGCCAGTACTGCAGTCTGGTCGGGTCGAACTTCTCCACCGTGGCCTCGGTCAGCAGCAGCGGCTTGTCCGGGTACGCCTGCGCCACCGCGGCGACGTTGCGGTACATCGGCTCGAAGCCGGCCCAGGTCTCGTACCAGTGGAAACCCATGCCCCACGCGTATTTCGCCGCTTCCGGGTCGCCGAAGATGACCTGCGCGCGGTAGGCCATCATGTCGCGGTTGTGGTCCCAGACCACGATCTTCTTGTCGGCGAAGCCGGCCGCGTGCATCGTTGGGCCGAGGTGGTTCTTGAGGAAGTCGCGTTCCTCCTCGGCGGTGTACAGCATCGATTCCCAGGTCTGCTTCGCCATCGGCTCGTTCTGCACGCTGATGCCCCAGACCGGGATGCCTTCGCGCTCGTAGGCCTGCACGAACCTGGCGATGTAGCCGGCCCACGCGCCGGCGTATTCCGGCAGCAGCGAGCCTCCGTGCAGCATGTCGTGGTTGCTCTTCATGAACGCCGGCGCGCTCCATGGGCTGGCCAGCAGCGGCAGCTTGCCGCCGGCCGCGGCGATGGCGCGCTTGATCAGCGGGATGCGCGCGGCGCGGTCGTGGTCGATGGAAAACGTCTTCAGATCCTTGTCGCCTTCGGCGATGTAGGTATAGCTGCCGGAACTGAAGTCGGAACTGTGGATCGTGGTGCGCGCCATCGTGTAGCCAATGCCGCGCTGTGGGTCGTAGTAGGCGGCCAGCAGTTCGGCCTGTTTCTTCTTCGGCAGTTTCGCGAACACCTCGGCGCTGGCGTCGGTGATCGCGCCGCCGATGCCGAGCATGGTCTGGTAGCGCTTGCCGGGATCGACGAACACCGAGGTCTCGGCTTCGGTCAGCGCGTGCCCCGGCTGCAGTTCCACGCTGCCGCTTTCGTGCAGGCGCAGGTCGCTGCCCTGCGCGGTGGTGACGATGGTCACGCGGTCGGCGGCGGATGCGGCGGCGAATGGCGCTGCGACCAGCATGGCCGCCAGCAGCAGGGAATTTCGATTCATCGGAACCTCGCGGGAAGCGGAAAGGACGCGCGCTGCGCACACGGCCGATGATGTCTAACCGCGCATCGCCGCACTGTCAACACGAGGCCGCGCAATCATGCGAAGCGTTGCGATGCAGCATCGCGTGCCGTGCCTGCTTGATTGGCCTTGCCTTTCACCGGGAGCAAGCGTGCTTTTCCTTCTCCCCTTGTGGGAGAAGGTGCCCTGGAGGGGCGGATGAGGGGTGCGAGCGCAGCGAGCGTGCTGTTTACGTGAAAAGCCGATCCCTCTCCCTCGTGCGCTTCGCGCACGTTTCCCTCTCCCGCAAGGGGAGAGGGGGAAAGCGGCGGTCGCTTTTGGTTATCCTTGCCGCTCATTCCACGGGAGCCGAACCATGCGCCGCATTCTTCTCTCTGTCGCCGCATTGGCCGCCGCCGGCCTGGTTCAGGCCGGCGAGCCGGCCCGCTACGGGAAACCGTTGCCGGAAACGGCGGCGGTGCCGGTGTCCGAAGCGGTGGCCGCGTTCGACCAACACGCCGGCAAGCCGCAGCGCTACAGCGGCCGCATCACCCAGGTCTGCCAAGCCGAAGGTTGCTGGATGATGCTGGAAGACAGCGGCCAGAGCGCGCGGGTGATGTTCAAGGACCATGCCTTCCTGATCCCCAAGGACAGCAGCGGCCGCGCGCAGGTCGTCGGCGTGCTGTCGCGCAAGGAACTGACGCCGGAACAGGTCGAACACCTGCGCGAGGACGCCAAGGGCCTGGCGGTGTCGCCGGTCGAATACCGGATCTTGGCCGAGGGCGTGGAAATCGAGGTCGATCCGCCGGCTTGAACAGGGTCTGCGGCGTCAGGGCCGTGATTCGGCCAGTTCCAGCAGCCGCGCGCGTTTGTGCCGCGATGCCTCGCGGTAGGCTCGCAGCAGGCGCAACTCCAGCCGGTCCTCGACGAACTCCGCATCGACCGCGGGCACCTCGTCCTGCGACGTGTCGTAGAACATCCGGCCGCGTCCGGTTGCCAGCCATTCGTGGGCGACGCCGGTGGTCTTGGCGATGGCGCGCAGTCGTTCGGACGTCGGTTGCACTTCTTTCGTGCATTCCCAGTTGGCCACTGCGCCACGACTGACGCCCAACCGTTCCGCCAGGCCGTGTTGCGAAAGTCCCGCGCGCATGCGCGCGGTACGGATGCGTGTGGCAAGTCCCATATGGCCCTCTGTATTTCCTTGTTCCAACGCAAGCATGGCGTGACGAGCAGACAAACCGCTATAGGAAAATTCCGAATGGCGTGTAGGGATTTTCCTACACGCCACAACCGGTCGCACGCATTGCACCGTGCAAGCAATATTGGCACCAAGTTGTACACATTTGCTTGCACTGGATCGCAAGTGATTGATGCGACGGATGTAAATGTTCGTTAGCCTGCTTGAGTGCATCGCCGGCATGGTTGACGCTGGCAGTGGCATCGCGGAGAACATTCGGCATCGGGGGAATACCACTCGGGACGCATGTCGCAGGAACTTTTCCGCAGGGAAGTGCTGGAAGCCCGCCGCACCAGTTGGCTGGGCGGGATCTCGCTGGCGCAGCCGTTGCGCTTGTGGGTGCTGGCCACGTTCGCGGCGTCCGCGGCGGCGGCCATCGCCCTGTTGCTGGTCTTTGGTAGCTATACCCGCCGTTCCACCGTCACCGGGCAACTAGTGCCCACGCAGGGCCTGGCGACGGTGCTGTCGCCCGCCACCGGCGTGGTTGGTTCGCTGGCGCTTGCCGAGGGCCAGCGCGTCGACACCGGGCAGAACCTGGCCATCGTCGCGGTGCCGCGCGCCACGCCGACGACGGGCGATACCCAGGCCGCGCTGGAACAACGCCTGGCCCAGCGCCAGGCAGGACTGCTGTCCGCGCACGACGCGCAACAGCAGCAGTTGCAGGCCCAGGCCGAGGGCCTGCGCGCGCAACTGGCCGCCGCCCAACGCGAACTGGCGCAGACCGAAACCGAAGTCGCCACGCGGCGGGCGCAGGCCCGCATCGCCAATGAAACCCTGCAACGCCTGCGGCAACTGCAGGACGGCCAGTACGTCAGCCTGTTGCAGATCAAGCAGCAGGAATCCACCGCGCTGGAATACGCCGCGCAGGCGCAGACCCTGCAACGCCAGGCCATCGGCATGCGCCGCACCCTGGCGCAACTGCAACAGGCTCTGCACGAACTGCCCGGCCAGCAGCAGGCCGCTGCTGCTGGTTACCAGCGCGAGGTCGCGCAACTGGAACAGGAGCGGGTACAGACCCAGGCGCAAGGCGCGCTGTCGGTCAGCGCCCCGGTGGCCGGCGTCATCGCCACCCAACTGGTCAAGCCCGGCCAGGCCGTGCAGGCCGGACAACCGCTGCTCAGCCTGCTGCCCGACGACGGCAGGCTGGAAGCCGAACTGCTGGTGCCCAGCCGTGCCATCGGTTTCGTCGAGCCGGGCGACAGAGTGCTGCTGCGCTACCAGGCCTACCCGTACCAGAAGTTCGGCCACCACCTGGGCACCGTGGCGCGGATCAGTCGCAGCGCATTGAGCAATGGCGGACTGGGCGCGCCGATCGGCAACGCGCAGCAGGGTGAACCGTTCTACCGCGTCACCGTGTCGCTGGCCGAGCAGGCGGTCACCGCCTACGGCAAGCCGGAACCGCTGAAGCCGGGAATGCTGCTGGAAGCCGACATCCTGAGCGAGAAACGCCGGCTGATCGAATGGGTGTTCGAGCCTTTGTATTCGCTCAAGGGGAAGGTGGGCAATGGCTGACCTTCGCCAAAGCAACAATATTGCCGGGTGTGTTCCCGGCCCCACGGCGCAGGGGGTGCGTCAACAATCAAAGGAGATTGAAAATCTATGATCCGTGAGCTAAACAATCAGGAAGTTTTAGAAGTTTCTGGCGCTAGATTCTGGTACGACGTGTTTTACGTAGTTGGATATGTCACAGGTACCGGGGCTGCCACGCAACAGTACATTGATAGTTTGGGAGATCCGATGCTTGGCGCTATGCAGTACGGCGCATAACTTCTAAATCAATATGGAGAACGTGTCATGAGAGAGCTATCGTATATCGAATGCGAACAAGTCGATGGTGGAATTAGTCTGTGGGCCAAATTAATTGCACTTTACGATGCGATTACCGATGGCGCTGAAGGATTCATCGATGGCGCCAAGGCTGGCTATGGTTACGAAGAAAAATAATGGTTGATGCTTTGTTATAAGTTCATGCACCTGAAGAAGACATTTCTTCAGGTGCATTTTTGGTGAAACATGTATACATGCACACAAACGTGATTAGAAGCTTTTTTGCTGAGAGAGCCAGTGTACTTCTGGCTTCTGCTGTGCTGCTGGCCCCTTTGGCGGTTGCCTGCACATCTTTGCTGTCCGCGTGTATGGAGTGGATGTTTGATTTTAAATCAATTCCGCCAAACTCTGTAGCAGAAACTTTGGAAAATGGATTAGGAGCAACAAGAATAATATCGGCGCTAATATTTGCCCCAATAGTGGAGAATGTTTTTTGTTTGCTTTGGGCGCGGTTTCTGCCAGTATTTAGTTTGCAACATGGTTGGTGGAGTAAACCCTCTTGTATTGCGACCATCGCGGCGGCTTTTCATGCACTGATCTTCTGGGATATTCGTCCAATTGCGGTATTTCCTGGGTTTTTTATAATATCGATGTACATCGTAAATTCAAGAAACAAAAAGATCGGTTATTGGGCTTCAGTTATTCATCATTTTTGCATTAATGCAATTAATTTATCGCTTGTTATTATTGTTTCGGACTAAAACGCGTAAGGCGGGTTGAAGCCCGCCCTGCAACCGGCGTAGGGCGGTTCTTGACTTGCCGCCACACAGGAGATCATCACGCAGCATCCGGTTTGGTTCTCTCGCCAAACGATCCCGTGGTTTCCGTTGCACCCGCCCAATTGACCGGCAAATCCCCACGCGTACGTATCGATGGAACGACAAATATGGCCAATCTATCACCCGCATCATATGACCATGCTTGACCGGATTGATATGGATGTAATCGACATACGCCGCAAAATCGCGTTCGTCGCGGAGCATATGTTACCAATAACGGCGCTGCCAGATGCTACGTTCGCCTTTCGCCAGACGCGGCAGCGACCGGTATTCATCAGCGGGCAATGCGCGAGAGATGATCGCCTTGATGGATCGCCAGCGCACGGCATTGTCGGTGCCCCCGGCCGGCAGCCGCCACAGGCAATGCAGGTGGTCGGGCAGGATGATGATGGTGGAAAAGTCGAAAGGTTAGGTGAGGTGCGTCTGGCAGAATGCGGTGCGCAACGCGTCTACATGCGCGACCAGCAGCCGCTGGTCCCGCCGCAGCAGGTTGATGGTGAGGGAATACGTGCCACCGGGCACCCATGCGCGACGATAGTTCGACATGGCCGATACATTGCCGTGTCTACCGGGCGTGAGCCATTGGTCTTTCGCTGGTCAGCAGGTAGGAAAAATCCGGTAGGGCAGGTCTTGGCCCGCCAAACCGCCGTCGCCGCGCGTAACGAAAAGCGTTGGCGGGTCAAGACCCGTCCTACCGTATGAAGCCGATTATCCAATCCGAAGCCGCCGAATGCGGCCTGGCCTCGCTGGCGATGGTGGCCGGCGCGCACGGGCTGCACGTGGGCCTGTCGGAACTGCGGCAACGGTTTTCGCTGTCGTTGAAAGGGGCCAAGCTCAACCAGTTGATCCACATTGCCCAGCAACTGGGTTTCTCCACCCGCGCCCTGCGACTGGACATGGAGGACCTGGGCAAGCTGAAATTGCCCTGCGTACTGCATTGGGACTTGAACCATTTCGTGGTGCTGGCGAAAGTTGGCAAATCGAAGGTCACGATTCTCGACCCGGCCATCGGCGAGCGGAAACTGTCGCGGGCCGAAGTCTCCGACCATTTCACCGGCGTGGCGCTGGAATTGTCGCCCACCGCCGAGTTCAAGCCACAAAAGGCCGCCCCTGCGATCAGTGCGCGGCAACTGACTGGCCCGGTGCGCGGGCTGTGGCGCGCGCTGGGCTTGATCCTGCTGCTGTCGGTGGCCTTGCAGGTATTCGTGGTGTTGGCCCCTTTCTTCATGCAGTGGGTCGTGGACCAGGTATTGGTGTCCGCCGACAAGGACCTGCTGACCGTGCTGGGGCTGGGCTTCGGGCTGGCGCTGCTGTTGCAGGCCGGCATCGGCCTGCTGCGTGGGTGGTCGGTGGTGTACCTGTCCTCGCGGCTGGGCCTGCAATGGATGGGCAATGTCTTCTCCCACCTGCTGAAACTGCCGCTGGACTACTTCGAGAAACGCCACCTGGGCGACATCACCTCGCGCATGTCGTCGGTGCAGGCGATCCAGCGCACGCTGACCACCAGCTTCGTCGAGGCGATCATCGACGGGCTGATGGCGGTGGTCACTTTCGGCCTGATGCTGGTCTATAGCTGGAAGCTGGCGCTGGTGACGCTGCTGGCGGTGGCGCTGTACGCCGGCATCCGCGCCGTGGCCTACCACCCGGTGCGCGACCGCACCGAGCAGCAACTGGTGGCCGGCGCGAAACAGCAGACGCACCTGCTGGAATCGCTGCGCGGCATGCAGAGCCTGAAGGTAGCCGGCGAGGAATCGCAGCGCCGTGCCACCTACGACAACCTGATGGTCGATACCGTCAACCAGGATGTGCGGCTGGCGACGATGGGGCTGGGCTTCAACGGCGCCAGCCAGTTGGTGTTCGGCGTGGAGCGCATCGCGGTGATCTGGATCGGCGCGCTGCTGGCGCTGCAGAACGTGTTTTCGGTGGGCATGCTGATCGCCTACCTGGCCTACAAGGACCAGTTTGCCCAGCGCATGGGCGCGCTGATTGACAAGTGGGTGGAGTTCCGCATGCTGCGGCTGCACGGCGAGCGCCTGGCCGACATCGTGCTGACCCCGCCGGAACAAAGCCACGGCCTGCCCGAAGCCGCGCCGCCTGCCGACACCCGCATCAAGGTGGAGAACCTGTCGTTCCGCTATGCCGACGGCGAGCCGTGGGTGTTGCGCGATTGCAGTTTTACCGTCGAGCCGGGCGAAGCGGTCGCCATCGTCGGCGCATCCGGCTGCGGCAAGACCACGCTGGTAAAGCTGATGCTGGGGTTGTTGCAGCCGACTGCGGGCAACATCCGCATCGGCGGACGCGATCTGGGCAAGGTCGATCCGCGCAGCGTGCGCGCCATCGTCGGCGCGGTGATGCAGGACGACCAGTTGTTCGCCGGCAGCGTGGCCGACAACATCACCTTCTTCGATCCCGACTTCGACCTGCCGCGCATCGAGGCGGCGGCGCGGCTGGCGGCGATCCACGACGAAATCGTGGCGATGCCGATGGGCTACCACAGCTTGATCGGCGACATGGGCAGTTCGCTGTCCGGCGGGCAGAAGCAGCGGGTAATCCTGGCGCGGGCGTTGTATCGGCGGCCGCAACTGCTGTTCCTGGACGAGGCCACCAGCCACCTGGACGTGATGAAGGAGCGCTGGGTCAACGATGCGGTGAAGGCGCTGAAACTGACCAAGGTGATCGTGGCCCACCGCCCCGAGACCATCGCCAGCGCCGACCGCGTGCTGGTGATGGACGGCGGACGGGTCGCGCAGGAGTTGCGGCCGCAACCGGCGGCGGAGATGGCGGTTGTGTAAAAGACGCCAGTGAACGTCTTCACGGGATCGTTGGCCGGCCTCGTTCCGCTCAGGTCGGCACGCTGCCGCAACCCAGCGCGGTCAGCGCACCGTGCAGGCCCGGCACCCGCACCAGCCACGGTGCCGCCAGCGTCAGTAGGCCGGACAGCAGCACCAGGCCGGCGGCGGCATGACGCCAGCCGCTGCGGCGCAGCCAGCCGGTCAGGCGTGCGCCGGACCAGGTCAGCGGCAGCATCACCGGCAGGGTGCCAATGCCGAACGCGGCCATCGTCAACGCCGCGTCGCGCGCGTTGCCTTGCAGCCACGCCGTGGTCAGCAGGCCCAGGCTCAGGCCGCACGGCAGCCAGCCCCACAGCAGGCCCACGCCGAAACGACGCCAGCCGTTGTCGGCCGGCAGCAGCAGGCGGCGCAGCGGTTGCAGCTTCTGCCACAGGCGCGCACCGGGAGCGGAAAGGAAATTGAAGCGGCCCTCGCCGCCGAACAAGCGCAGCGCGACCAGCACCAGCACCCCCCCCGCCGCCATGCGCAGGCCCAGCGCCAGTCCGTCGATGCGCAACACCCGCAGCACGCCGCCGCCGATGCCGCCGACCAGCGCGCCGGCGATGACATAGCCGCCGATCCGGCCCAGGTTGGCCTGCAGGGCCGGCCACCAGCCGCGCGCCGGCGCGGCCGCGCAGATGCCGGTGGCGATGCCGCCGCACATCGCCGCGCAATGCACGCTGCCCAGCGTGCCGGCGGCCAGCGCCGCGCCCAGCACCAGCCAGTCAATCGGCATCGCGCGTTCCCATGGGCGTTTCCTGCGACTCGTCGGCGCGCGGCGGCGGATCGTCTTCGAGGATGTCCAGCGCCGGCGTGTCGAGGTCGTCGAACTGGCCGCGCCTCACCGCCCAGACGAACGCGGCGATGGCCGCCCCCAGCAGCACCAGGCTCAGCGGCACCAGCAACAGCAGGATGTTCATGGGGCGGTGCTCATGCGGTGGGGGACGCGGGTCAGGCGCAGGGCATTCGCGGTGACCAGCAGCGACGAGGCCGCCATGCCCAGCGCGGCCAGCCACGGCGTGGCGTGGCCGCTGACCGCCAGCGGCAGCGCCAGCAGATTGTAGGCCAGCGCCCAGCCCAGGTTCTGGCGGATCACGCGGCGGGTGCGGCGCGCCAGCTCGACCGCGGCGGGAATCCGCCACAGCCCGCCGCCGGTGGTGACCAGGTCGGCGGCGCTCTGCGCCAGCGGCGCGCCTTCGCCCATCGCGATGGAAACGTTGGCGCCGGCCAGCACCGGGGCGTCGTTGAGGCCGTCGCCGACCATCGCGACGACGCGGCCTTCTTCCTGCAATCCGCGCACCATCGCCAGCTTGTCCTGTGGCGACTGCCGCGACCGCGTCGCGTCGATGTCCAGCGCCGCGGCGAAGCGCTGCACCGGCGCGTCGGCGTCGCCGCTGGACAGGTACAGGCGCAGGCCCTGCCGGCGCAGCGCGTCCAGCGCCTGTGCGGCGTCGGCGCGCGGCTGCTCGCGCAGGCGGAAGCGCGCTACCGCGCGTTCGCCGTCGCCCAGCCACAGGCCGTCGTCTTCGTTCGCGGCGTCGTTGCCGCCGACGAAATCCGCGCGGCCCAGGCGCCAGTGCCGGCCTTCGACCGCGCCTTCGATGCCGCGACCGGGATGCGCGGTCACCGCCTCCGCCGCCAGGCCTTCGTCGAATGGTGCGAACGCGGCGCGCAGCGGATGGCCGCTGTCGCGTTCCAGCGCGGCGGCGATCGCGCGTGCCTGTGCAGCGTCGAAGCCGGCGAAGGTTTCCACGCCGTCCAGCGCCGGCTTGCCGTCGCCGAGCGTGCCGGTCTTGTCGAAAACCACGTCGGTCGCCTGCGCCAGCGCATCCAATGCCTCCGGGCGCGTGGCCAGCACGCCGATCCTCGCCAGCGCGCCGTGCACGCAGGCCAGCGCCGCCGGCACCGACAGCGACAGCGCGCAGGGGCAGCTGATGACCAGCACGGCGAGGGTCACCTCGAACGCGCGTTCGGGCATGTATTGCCGCCAGAAGATCCACGTGGCGAAGGCGACGACCAGCAGCGCGGCGACGAAATGCGTGCCGATGCGGTCGGCCAGGCGCGCGACCGGCGGGCGGTGCGCCTGCGCGCGTTCGACCAGCGCGACCAGTTGCGACAGCCGCGTGGATTGGCCGACGCCGGTGACGCGCAGCCGCGCCGGGCGTTCGCGGCACAGCGTGCCGGCGTAGACCGGATCGCCGGGTGATTTCGCCACCGGCTGCGATTCGCCGGTCAGCAGCGCCTCCTCGAAGCCGGCTTCGCCGTCCAGCAGCACACCGTCGGCCGGGGCGTTGTCGCCGGCCGCGACCCGCACCACGTCGCCGACGCGCAGCGCCGACACCGGCACCGATTCGCGGCCGCCGTCCTCGCGCTCGCGCACCGCGAACACCGGCCGCGCCCGCGCCAGCGCGTCGACCTGCGCGCTGGCGACGTTGCGCGCGCGCTGTTCCAGCATGCGCGCGGCCAGCAGCAGGAACACGAACATCACCGCGGCGTCGTACCAGACGTGCGGACCGTGGCGGATCGTCTCGACCAGGCTGGCCAGATAGGCGAGCAGGGTGGAGCCGGCGATCAGCGCGTCCATGCCGGGGCGGCCGCGGCGCAGTTCGTTCCACGCGCCGGACAGGAACGGCCAGCCCGAATAGAACACCACCGGCGTCGACACCAGGAAAGTCAGCCAGCGGAAGAAATCGCGGGTCGGCGCTGGCATCGCGTTGGACGTGTCCAGGTAAAGCGCCTCGGCCAGCATCATCGCCTGAAAGGCGCCCAGCCCGGCCACGCCCAGCCGCAGCAGCCAGCGCCGGCGTTCGCGGCTGCGTTCGCGTTCGCGCGCCTCGCCGCCGGCCAGGTAGGGGCGGTAGCCGAGCATCGCCAGCCGTTGCAGCAGCGGCGACAGCGCGGTGCGCGCGGGATCCCAGGCGATGCGGATGCGCCCGGTCACGGCGTTGGCGCTGCTGTCCAGCGTGCCCGGCGCGCGCGCCAGCGCACGGTCGATCAGCCAGGCGCAGGCGGCGCAGCGCATCGCGTCGGTCAGCACCACGATCTCGCGGCCGTCGGGGATCTCGCGGCTGTGTTCGGCGACCAGTTCCGGCCGGTCCCAGTCGGCCAGGTCCAGCGGTTCGTCGCCGACCTTCTGCGCGGCGGCGCTGCGCAGGCGGTAGTAGCCGTCGAGGTCGTTGTCGCGGATCCAGCCGGCGGCGGTGGCGCAGCCGTGGCAGCAGAACGACTGCACGACCCCGTCGACCGCCTGGCGCACCGGCGAGGGCGGCAGCGGTTCGGCGCAGTGGAAGCAGGTCGTTGCCGGTGATTCGGTCCGGCTCATTTCACCGGTCTTTATTCGTCCAGCGCCGGCGCCAGCCGCGCGGCGTGCTGCTGCCGCGGCAGGCGTCCGCGCAGGCGCCATTCGCCGTCTTCGGGAGACAACTGGATGCGCCAGTCGTGGTCCAGCGCGATGTCGGTCTCGACGCGCCAGCCGTTGCCGCTGGGATGCAGGCGCAGCACGCGGTCGGCGCTGGCGTGCAGCGGATGGGCGAAGGTCGCCTGCAGGGCTTCGGCATGGTCGAAGCCGTCGCTGGCCGGCAGCACCTCGACCGCGCCGTCGTCGATCCGCAGCACCGCGACCAGGCCGTTGCGGCGCGCGGCCTCGTCCGGGCCCAGGTCGGTGGTCTGGATCTGCGAAACGCGCTTGACCTCGTCGCCGACCGCGTCGGCGCCGCCGCTGCGCACCGCGGTGATGACCAGGCCGACGCCGGCGAAGATCGAGGCCAGCGGCAGGCCCAGCACCAGCCACAGCATGGGTTCGCGCCAGGGGCTGCGGCGAGGGGTGTTGGCGTTCATGGCGTCGGTCCGAAGAAACTGCTGTCGATGGTCTTGCGGGTGTCGCCGTCGATCTGTTCGACGACGAAGCGTATCTGCCGTCGGCCGTCGGCGCCATCCTGCGCGACCGCCACCACCGGCACCGCCAGCACTTCTTCCGGCCCGGCTTCGACCTCGGTCGCGCCGCCGCGGATGCCAATGCCGGCGGGATTGTCCTCGATGCGGATGCGGTAGCGGTGCGCGGCCGCGTCCTTGTTGACCAGCTTGATCGTATAACCGTTCTCGACGCTGCCGTCGCCGGCTTCGCGGTACAGCGCGTTGCGGTCGCGCAGCACCTCGGCGATCAGTGCGCTGCGGTGGGTCACGCCCCAGCCCCAGCCGGCCAGCAATGCGGCCAGCAGCGCGCCGTAGACCAGCACGCGCGGGCGCAGCACCCGGGTCGGCCTGCCGTCGATGGCGTTCTGGGTGGAATAGCGGATCAGTCCCTTCGGGTAGCCCATCTTCCGCATCACGTCGTCGCAGGCGTCGATGCAGGCGCCGCAGGCGATGCACTCGTACTGCAGGCCGTTGCGGATGTCGATGCCGGTGGGGCAGACCTGCACGCAGATCGTGCAGTCGATGCAGTCGCCCAGTTGTTCCGGCGCGAACTTCGGCAGCGGCGCGACCTCGACGCCGGCGCCGGCGAAGGTGATCGTGCCTTGCGCGCCCAGGCGCTGGTCGGCGGCGCTGGGATGGTAGTGCGCGCGCAGTACGTAGTCGTCGGCGGTGGCCTTGTCCAGCAGCCCGCGCGCGCGCTCCAGCACGCTGGCGACGCCGCGCTTGCGCGGGCCGCGCGGTTCGCCGCGCATCGGATCGTAGGCGATCAGCAGGGTGTTGCGGTCGAACATCGCGCTCTGGAAGCGCGCGTAGGGACACATGTACTTGCACACCTGCTCGCGCAGGAAGCCGGCGTTGCCCCAGGTTGCCAATGCGTAGAACAGCACCCAGAAGGTTTCCCAGCCGCCCCAGTCGAACGGTGCGCGCGCGGCCAGGTCGGTGATCGGGGTGAAGAAGCCGACGAAGGTGAAGCCGGTCCACAGCGCGAAGATCGCCCATAGCAGGTGCTTGGCGCCGCGGCGCAGGATCTTCTGCCGGTTCCACGGGCTGGCGTCCAGCTTGATCCGCTGGCTGCGGTCGCCCTCGGTCCAGCGCTCCATCCACAGGAACACCTCGGTCCATACCGTCTGCGGGCAGGCGTAGCCGCACCACAGCCGCCCGGCCAACGCGGTGAAGAAGAACAGCGCCAGCGCGGCGACGATCAGCAGCAGCGCCAGGAACAGGAAGTCCTGCGGCCAGAAGGTCAGCCCCAGCACATAGAACTTGCGCGCCGGCAGGTCGAACAGCACCGCCTGGCGCCCGTCCCAGCGCAGCCACGGAAACAGGTAGTACATGCCCAGCAGCCAGAACACCGCGGCGACGCGCCACTTCTGGAAGCGGCCGGAGACTTCGCGCGGATGGATCTTGCGCTCGCTGACGTAGAACGAGCCACCGGCGTCGACGGTTTCCGAAGGGATCTGGCGAGCCATCACGACAGTTCGCGCGGGCCGCTACCGGCCGGGCGCAGCAGGATCCAGGTGAACAGGCTCGAGGCCGCGGTCGCGAGCCAGAACATGAAGAAACCCAGCGTGTAGCCCAGCTCGCGGCTGATCGCCAGTTGCGGGAAGGTCAGGTCGCGCAGTTCCAGCGGGTCGACGAAGGCGAAGAACACCATCGTGCAGACGCCGGCGCTGAAGAAGCTCGGCCACAGGATCGAGCCGATGCGGCGCGCCGGCGGTTCGTCGAACGCCGGCGGCTTGTCGTACGGATTGTTGCCGGGACCGGCCATCTCATTCGCCCTTGGCGGGCGCTCCTGCGGGCGGGTGCGACAGCGACCACACGTAGGCCGCGGCCAGCCGCGAACGGGTTTCGCCCAGCAGTTCGCGGTGCGCCGGCATCGTGCCGTGGCGGCCCTGACTGATGGTCTTGGCCAGGCTGGCCTTGCTGCTGCCGTACAGCCAGTAGTCGTCGGTCAGGTCGGGCGCGCCCAATGCCTGGTTGCCCTTGCCGTCGGGACCGTGGCAGGCCACGCAGATGCCGTCGTACAGCTTCTTGCCCTGCACCGCCAGGTAGTCGTTGCTCAGCAGCGACGGGTCGCGCAGAGCGCGCACGTAGGCGATGACGTAGTCCACCGCGTCCGGCCCGGCCATGCCGGTCAGGGTCGTGCCCCATTCGGGCATCACGCCTTCGCGGCCGTCGAGCACCGTGGTCAGGATCGCGTCCGGATCGCCGCCCCAGTGCCAGATGTCGTCGGTCAGGTTGGGGTAGCCGATCGCGCCCTGGCCGGACGAGCCGTGGCAGGTGGCGCAGGTGTTGGCGAAGATCTGCTTGCCCAGCGCCAGCGCCTTCGGGTCCTTCGCCAGCGCGTCGATGGCCTGTCCCGCGTACGGCTTGAAGGTGGCTTCCAGCTTCTTGTCGGCCAGCACCTTTTGCGCCGCGTGCTCGGACGCTGAGGACCACTTGCCGTAGCCGGTGATGCCGCCGAGGCCGCCGAACCAGAACAGGTAGCCGATGGCGAACACGATGGTCAGGTAGAACAGGTTGATCCACCAGCGCGGCAGCGGCTTGTTGTATTCGGTCAGGTCGCCGTCCCAGACATGGCTGGTGTCCTCGGGCGCGGGGTCGCCGGGATGGCGGCGCGAGGTCCACCACAGCAGCGCGACGCAGCCGACGATATTGATCGCGACCAGGACGATGACGTACCACGTCCAAGCGGTGCTCATGGCTGTTGCTCCTCTTGGTCGTCTTCCAGAGGCAGGCGCGCGGTCGCCTCGAACTCGGCCTTGCGCCGCGGGCTCCACGCCCAGATCCAGCCGCCGATGAACAGCACCAGCAATATCGCGGTGACGATTCCGGAAACCATCTCAACCTCCCTTGGGCGCGTGCTTGCCCAGCCCTTGCAGGTAGGCCACCACGGCGT
Source organism: Pseudoxanthomonas sp. (assembly GCA_047601245.1). GTDB lineage: Bacteria > Pseudomonadota > Gammaproteobacteria > Xanthomonadales > Xanthomonadaceae > Pseudoxanthomonas_A. The sequence continues at coordinate 372,931 of JASGJU010000001.1, read as the reverse complement.
CCAGTTCGCTCTTGCCCTGCACGTCGGCGGCGGCCTGTTCGATCTGCGCGTCGCTGTACGGATCGCCCAGCGCCTTCAGCGCGCGCATCCGTCGCGCGACCTGCGCGCCGTCGAGCGGGTTCTTCGCCAGCCACGGGAAGCTGGGCATGTTCGACTCCGGCACCACGTCGCGCGGATTCAGCAGGTGCACGCGGTGCCAGTCGTCCGAATAGCGGCCGCCGACGCGGGCCAGGTCGGGGCCGGTGCGCTTGCTGCCCCACTGGAACGGACGGTCGTAGACCGATTCGCCGGCCAGCGAGTAGTGGCCGTAGCGCTCGCTCTCGAAGCGCAGCGTGCGCACCATCTGCGAATGGCAGTTGTAGCAGCCCTCGCGCACGTAGACGTCGCGCCCGGCCAGTTCCAGCGCCGGGTAGGGTTCGACCCCGGGCAACGGCTCGATCGCCTCGGCCTGGAACATCAGCGGAACGATCTCGGCCAGTCCGCCGAAGGACACCGCCACGGCGATCAGCACCGCCATCAGGCCGACGTTGCGCTCGATCTTCTCGTGCGCGTTGTTGTTCGGATTCGAATCGCTCATGTCCGCTCCTCAGGCGCTCGCTTCGGACGCATCGGGAACCAGCACCGGCTGCTCGCCGACGGCGCCGGCGGCGCGGAAGGTCTTCCACGTGTTCCACGCCATCAGGCCCATGCCGCTCAGCACCAGCAGGCCGCCGCCGAGGCGGATCAGGTAGTAGGGATAGGTGGCGTTGAGCGACTCGACGAAGCTGTAGGTCAGCGTGCCGTCGGGATTGGTCGCCCGCCACATCAGGCCCTGCATGACGCCGGCGATCCACATCGAGGCGATGTAGAACACCACGCCGGCGGTGTGCAGCCAGAAGTGCAGGTCGATGGCCTTGACCGAATACATGCGCTCGCGGCCCAGCAGCTTCGGCAGCAGCGCGTAGATCGCGCCGATCGAGATCATCGCCACCCAGCCCAGCGCGCCGGCGTGGACGTGGCCCACGGTCCAGTCGGTGTAGTGGCTTAGCGAGTTGACCGTCTTGATCGACATCATCGGCCCCTCGAAGGTGCTCATCATGTAGAACGACAGCGAGACGATCAGGAACTTCAGGATCGGGTCGGTGCGCAGCTTGTGCCACACCCCGGACAGGGTCATGATCCCGTTGATAGCGCCGCCCCACGACGGCGCCAGCAGGATCAGCGAGAACACCATGCCCAGCGACTGCGCCCAGTCCGGCAGCGCGGTGTAGTGCAGGTGGTGCGGGCCGGCCCACATGTACACGGCGATCAGCGCCCAGAAGTGCACGATCGACAGCCGGTACGAATAGATCGGCCGCTGCGCCTGCTTGGGCACGAAGTAGTACATCATTCCCAGGAAGCCGGCGGTCAGGAAGAAGCCGACCGCGTTGTGCCCGTACCACCACTGCACCATCGCGTCGACCGCGCCGCTGTAGACCGGGTAGGACTTGAACGCCCCGGCCGGGATCGCGATGTTGTTGACGATGTGCAGCAGGGCCACGGCGATGATGTAGGCGCCGTAGAACCAGTTGGCCACGTAGATGTGCTTGACCTTGCGGATCGCGATCGTGCCGAAGAACAGCACCGCGTAGGACACCCACACCACCGCGATCAGGATATCGATCGGCCATTCCAGTTCGGCGTACTCCTTGCCCTGGGTCAGGCCCAGCGGCAGGGTGACGGCCGCGGCCACGATCACCGCCTGCCAGCCCCAGAACACGAAGGCGGCCAGCTTGTCCGACAGCAGGCGCACGTGGCAGGTGCGCTGGACCACGTGCAGGCTGGTGGCGAACAGCGCGCTGCCGCCGAAGGCGAAGATCACCGCGTTGGTGTGCAGCGGCCGCAGCCGGCCGTAGCTCAGCCACGGGATGCCTTCGCCCAGGGTGGGCCAGTAGAGCTGCGCGGCGATCAGCACGCCGACCAGCATCCCCACGATGCCCCAGACCACGGTCATCACCGCGAACTGGCGCACCACCTTGTCGTTGTAATGGGTGTCCCGGACGCTTTGCATGCGCGCCTCCTGCTCCTCAGCGTGGCGCGCAGTCTAGCCCCGGGTCCCGGGCGGCGGCATTGATCCGGATCAATGACCGGGGATGGGCGGCTTCCCCCGGTCCGGCGGCGAGGGCCGGGCAGGGGATGCCCTTCTGCCGGGTCCGGTCGCAGCGGAGTCGGAGATTCGGGCTCTCGGCGACCCGGGCGGTTGCCGGTCAGGGGAAGCCTGGTGTGAAGGCCCCCGACGCGGACCCGGTCGCCGGCCTCGCCGTGCCCGACGCCCGCGGCGCGGGCCGGTTGCGCCGTGCCGTCAGGCCCGGGCGGCCGGTTGCAGCCGCAGCGTGGTGCGCGTGCCGCCGCCGGGCGAGGGCGAGAATTCCAGTCGCCAGCCCAGGTGCTCGCACAGGCGCGAAATCAGGGCCAAGCCGATCCCGCCGCCGTCGCGGCCGCCACGCGCGACCTGGGCGTAGAGGCGGCTGATCTCCTCCGGCGACATGCCGTGGCCGGGGTCGTCGATGGTCACCGTCGCGTCCGCCTGCAGGCGGACGCGGATCTCGCCGCGGTCGCTGTTCTCGATCGCGTTGCGCACCAGGTTGCCGATCGCGGCCTGCACGATCGGCATCGGCGCGACGATCTCGCAGGCCGGCAGCGGCTCTTCCAGCCGCAGCGACAGGTCCTTGTTGCCGGTCAGGCGGCGGTGGTCGTCGACGATGTCCGGCAGCAGTTCCTCCAGCGCGAGGCGGTCGCTGCTGGCGGCCAGCCGCGACGGCTCCTTGGCCAGCACCAGCAGCAGCGAGACCAGTTGTTCGACGTCTCGCGCGGCGCGGTGCACGCGCAGCATCTGCTTGCGCGCCGCCTCCGGCACCCCGTCCTGCTCCAGCGCCAGCCCGCTGGCGCCGGCGATCACCGAGATCGGGGTGCGCAGTTCGTGGCTGGCGCTGTCGATGAAGGCGCGTTCGCGTTGGACGAAGCGCTCGTTGCGCTGCAGGTAGTCGTTGAAGGCTTCGGCGATCACCACAAGTTCCGAGCCGGCGTCGTCGTCGATGGGGATGCGCTGGCCGGACTGTTCCGGGCGCAGCGCGCCGACCCGCTGCGCCAGCCGGCTCAGCGGCTGCAGCAGCCGGCGCATGCTCCAGGCCATGACCGCGCCGAGCGCCAGCAGCGACAGGATCGCCGGGACGATGATCAGCAGGTTGTACTTGTTCTCGTTGCGGTCGAACTCCTCGATGTCCGTGGCCATCAGGTAGCGATGCCCGTCGACGTCGCGGACCAGCACGACGTGCATCTTGCCGCCCAGTTCGACGTCGTCGTGCAGCCCGGGCGCGAGCCCGCGCAGCGCCGGCGGCAGCGGATCCCGGGCCTCGTCGTAGACCACGAAGCCCAGGGTGTCGTCCCAGCGGTATTCGGGCTCTTCGCGGCTGCGCTGGATGAAATGGTCCAGTTCGACCGTCAGCAGCGACTTCCAGACGATGCGTTCGACGTGTTCGTTGACGGCCAGGCCCTGGGCGATGATCGCGGCGGTCACCGCCGCGGCCAGCACGAACAGCCAGCGCACGATGCGCCGGCGCAGGCTGGTGCGCGGGCGGCTTTCGCTCACGCCGGTTCCGCCGCTTCGCGGCGCTCGACGCTGGGCGCGGCCAGCCGGTAGCCGATGCGCGGCAAGGTCTGGATCAGCTTGACCGGGAACGGGCCGTCGACGCTGCGGCGCAGTTCGTAGATGTGCGAGCGGAGCATGTCGCGGTCGGGCGGATCGTCGCCCCATAGCGCGTATTCCAGCCGCTCGCGGGTCACCGCCGCCGGGCTAGCCTGCATCAGCACCTCCAGCAGCTTGCGGCAGGCCGGGTACAGGTGCAGCGGCTGGCCGGCGCGGGTGGCTTCCAGCGTGGCCAGGTCCAGCCGCAGGTCCTGCACCTGCAGCACGCGGTTGCGGCGATGGCCCTGCGTGCGTGCGCGCAGCGCGCGCAGGCGCACTTCCAGTTCCGGCAGTTCGAAGGGCTTGGTCAGGTAGTCGTCGGCGCCGGAGCGGAAACCGACGATCTTGTCCGGCAGTTCGTCGCGCGCGGTCAGCATGATGACCGGCACCTGGGAAGCGTGTTCTTCGCGCAGGCGGCGCAGCACCTCCGGGCCGTCCATGCGCGGCAGCATCCAGTCCAGGATCAGCGCGTCGTAGCGCTGGGTGGTGGCCAGGTGCAGGCCGGTGACGCCGTCGGGGGCGACGTCGAGGACATGGCCGCGCGCTTCGAAGTAGTCGAACAGGTTGGCGACCAGGTTGCGGTTGTCCTCGACGACGAGCAGGCGCATGGAAGGTTCCTTCGGGGCGTCCAAGCTTGTCATCGCGGTTGTCGGAAAAGCGTTCGGGATCCGCATTCTGCCGCAACCGCGACTGAACCGCGCATGCGCGCGACCGCGGCGATAACGCGGCTCCGACCGCGTCGGAACCGTGCTCCGACAGGCGCGTGCAGAACATGCGCGGCGTTCTCCGCAACGCTTCCGTCGCTGTCCGATGCATTCCTTCTCACGCAAGCTTGCGCACGCTTCGCCGTCGCGCATGCGTTCCGCCCGCCTGGACGTCCGTCCCGCGCCACTGGCGGCACAACTGCTGGTCCCGTTCCTCGTCTATGCCGCGCTGATACTGTGGGCGGTCGGCGCGCACGGCGACCTCGGCATCGCCGACCGCCTGTACGCATGGCAGGGCCATGCGTGGGCGCTGCGGTCCAGCCGCGTCCTCGAGCACGGGCTGCACGTCGGCGGCAGGCGCCTGAGCGCGGTTGCGTGGTTGCTGACGGCGCTGGCGTGGCTGTGGGTCCGGCGACGCCCGCAATGGGCAGCGTGGCGGTGGCCGTTGGCTTACCTGGCCTTGTCGGTGCTGCTGTCCTCCGCGCTGGTGGCGTGGCTGAAGTCGTGGACGAACATGGACTGTCCGTGGGACCTGCTGCGCTACGGCGGAGCGCGCGAATACGTCCCGCTGCTGGCCGCGCGTCCGCCCGGCCTCGCGCACGCCGCCTGTTTCCCGGCCGGCCACGCCAGCGCCGGTTATGCGTGGATGGCGCTGTATTTCTTCTTCGTCCGGGTGCGCCCGCGCTGGCGCTGGCCGGGGTTGGGGATCGGCATCGCGGCGGGCGTGGTCTTCGGCCTCGCCCAGCAATTGCGGGGCGCGCACTTCCTTTCCCACGACCTGACCACGGCGATGCTGTGCTGGAGCGTGGCGGTGCTGCTGCATCGCGCGCTGCCGGCGCGCGACGGGGCGACGGCATGAGCGCGTGGTCCCTGCGCATCGGGCAATGGCCCGCGCCGCGGCGGATGTGGGCGGCGTGGTCCGCCTGGCGGCCGGCGCTGGGTGTGGAAACGTTGGCTGGCCTGGCGAGCCTGTTCTTCGCGCTGTGTTGCAACGCCGCGTTCTGGGGCGCGGTCGCGGCGCACGCGCCAGGGCAATGGCGGCTGTGGTTCGCGCTGCTGCTGTTGCTGGTCGGCCTGCACGGGCTGCTGCTGGGGCTGGCGCTGAATCGCTGGACGGCGAAGCCGTTACTGGCGGCGCTGTTCGTCGTCACCGCCTTCGCCGCGCATTACATGGACGCCTACCGGGTCTATCTGGACCCGGACATGGTCCGCAACGTGCTGCACACCGACTGGCAGGAAGCGCGCGAATTGCTGACGCCGGGATTGCTGTTGCCCTTGCTGGCGTTCGCCGCGCTACCGCTGGCGCTGCTGTCGCGGGTGCGGATCGTGCGCCGCGGCTGGCGCGGCGCATTGGGCCGGCGCATCGCCTTCCTGTCGGCGATGACGCTGCTGTCGCTGGCCGGCGGCCTGTTCGCCGGCAAGGACGTGTCGGCGCTGATGCGCAACCACAAGGAGGACCGCTACCTGGCGACGCCGGGCAACTACCTGTATTCGCTGGCGCAGGTGGCTTTCGCGCAGCCGCCCGGGCGCAAGCAGGCCTTGCTGCCGGTGGGCGAGGACGCCGTGCGGTCGCCGCGCGCGCCCGGCGCGCGTCCGCGCCTGTTGCTGCTGGTGGTCGGCGAAACCGCCCGCGCGCAGAACTGGGGCCTGAACGGCTATGCGCGCCAGACCACGCCGGAACTGGCGCGGCGGGACGACGTGGTCAACTTCCCGCAGGCGCGCGCCTGCGGCAGCAGCACCGAGGTCTCGCTGCCGTGCATGTTCTCGCCGTTCGGTCGCCACGATTACGACGAGAAGAAAATCCGCGCGCACCAGTCGCTGCTGCACGTACTGGAACGCGCCGGCGTGAAGACCCTGTGGCGCGACAACCAGAGCGGCTGCAAGGGCGTCTGCGAGGGCCTGCCGATCGAACGCCTGAACGCCGCCGCCGACCCGGAATTCTGCGCCGGCGACCGCTGTCTGGACGAAATCCTGCTGAAGGGGCTGGCGGAAAAGCTCGACCCCGCCGCCGGCGACCGCATCGTCGTGCTGCACCAGCTCGGCAATCACGGGCCGAGCTACTACGACCGCTACCCGCCACGGTTCCGCCGCTTCACGCCGACCTGCGACACCGGCGAACTGAGCCGCTGCACCCAGCAGCAGATCGTCGGCAGCTACGACAACGCGCTGCTGTACACCGACCACTTCCTCGCCCGCGCCATCGATTTCCTGCAGGCGCAGGCCCCCGGCTACGACACCGCGCTGGTCTACCTGTCCGACCACGGCGAATCGCTGGGCGAGAAGGGCCTGTACCTGCACGGCGTGCCCTACGCCATCGCGCCGGAGCAGCAACTGCATATCCCGATGGTCATGTGGATCTCGCCGCGGTTCGCCGCCGACGCGCGGCTGGACCTGCGATGCCTGCGCCGCCGCGCGGCCGGGCCGGTCGACCACGACAACCTGTTCCCGTCGGTACTGGGGCTGTTCGACGTGCGCACCACGGCCTACGACCGCCAGCGCGACCTGTTCGCAGGCTGCCGTGCGGGCGGCTAGGCCCACCGGGGCCCGGTTCCACGCCGCCGCCGCCCCGGTGTACCCTGCGCCTTCCCCGGTGACGAGGTGAGCGCATGAAGACGATTCTGGTCGCCAGCTCCAAGGGCGGCGCGGGCAAGACCACGCTTTCCACCAACCTGGCCGCGCGTTTCGCGCTGGACGGCAAGCGCACGGTGCTGGTGGACGCCGATCCGCAGGGCTCGTCGATGCGCTGGGCGCAGCGGCGGGCGGAACTGGAGAGCGCCGTGCTGCCGATCGACGCCAGCGGCCGCAAGGCCTGGCGGGCGTGGCTGCCGGACGATGCGCAAAGAGTGGTGATCGACGCGCCTGCCGGCGCGATGGCCGACGATCTGGACAATTTCCTGGAACATGCCGACGCCGTGGTGGTCCCGGTGCTGCCGTCCGGGCTGGACATCGAGGCCACGGTCGGGTTCCTGAATACGCTGGCCAAGGTGCCGCGCGTGCACAAGCGCAAGCTGCCGGTCGGGCTGGTGGTCAACCGCAGCAAGCCGTGGACCAACGCCTCGCAGCAGGCGCTGGAAATGCTGAAGACCTGGCCGTACCCGGTGGTGGCGCAGTTGCGCGACACCCAGGCCTACGTGGTGCTGGCCGGCCTGGGGCGCAGCCTGTTCGACTACCACTCGGCGCAGGTGCGCGACCACCAGCAGGACTGGGAACCGCTGCTGAAGTGGGTCGGGAAGGCTTGAGGCGGGCTCACCGACGGAACTCCGCTGCTATGGCGGGCGATAGCAGGCGCCTGGCGATCCATCCGAACAGCACGCTGAAGCCAACGGCGAAGAGCGCGCTGACCACTGCGATGGCAATGAAGAAGGGCTGCATATTGGGGCCGCCATGACTGGCGGCAGCCGAGAATTGGTCCTGCATGGAAGAGAACATGCTGAACTGGAGTACGAGGCCGCCAAGATTCCAGAGAATGCCCAGCCCCATGATTCCGACGAAACACAGCCGGGCCCAATTCCATCGTTTGAGCAGTCCGATGGAGCTTGTCAGGGTGAAGGCCGATGCCAACAAGAAGGCCAGGAAGAACAAATGAAAGTGACTGGTCATGAACGCCGCGGCGGGAGGCATGTCCGATGGCGGCGGCGCTTGCATGGCTTGGCTGATTTCTGGGCTGCGGAACACAGTGAAGATCATGATGTTCTGCAAGATCGAGATGACGGTGCTAAAGCCTGACAGGACAATGAAGATCCATGCCAAGACAGTCACGAACGTCGAGCGTTGCTGTACTTGAGCCACTGGGATTCCCCTGATTGCCGGTAGTGAGCCCTATTGCCTAGATTAATCCGGTGGGTGAAGTCCGCCCGGCTTGTAATGGGTTGTTGTTGGACAGCGCCTTAGGCCTCCGATGCGCGCTGCAGCAGCGAGATGAGCTGCTGGGCTTGGACTCGGGTCAAGCGATAGGGAACCATGCTTGCGGCCAAGGGTACTTTGGATACAACAGAAAACCCAATGAAACGCTCACCCTTGGGCGACTCCATGTCCAGGATGCGCAGCACCTGAGAAGCGAGTGGGCCCCGAGATATAAGGAATCTCGCCAATCTCCCGCTTGATGCGGCCTCCGAGCATTGCGCCGGTCAGGCTACGACCGCTGCGGAAATAACGCCACGCCAGATGGGCAAGCACGCCGACGAAGCACACCCAAAACAGATACTCGAACTTCATGGAATTCCCCTGTATCGCCTGACTGCTAATAGACGGCAGCCCTGCGTGCTGGCGGATATTACCCGGCCTCCGGCGCTGCGACGCAGCATGTCCGGTGTGTCGGTCTCCGCGGTCGCCAGCCGAACACTTCCCCGCCGCCCCTGCGCTAAGCTGTCGGCCACTCCCTACCGCGAGCCTGCCATGCGCGAACTGATCCTGCTGCGCCACGCCCATGCCGAACCGGCGCAGCCGGGGCAGGCCGACCTGGACCGGCCGCTGTCGCCGACAGGGCTGGCCGAGGCCGAGGCGGCCGGGCGCTGGCTGGCGGAAAAGGGGCTGTTGCCCGACCGCGTGCTGTGTTCGCCGGCGCGGCGCACCCGCGAAACCCTGGAAGCCGTGCTGCAGGCGATCGGCTACGTCGAACAGCGCCTGGTCGAGGCGATCTACGAGGCCACGCCGGGCACCCTGGCCGGGCTGGCCGACGACGACTGCGAGGCCGGCCGCCTGTTGCTGGTCGGCCACAATCCCGGGCTGGAACAACTGGTCGCGCTGATGTGCGATGGCCGCTCCGGGGAATACCGCGGCATGCCGCCGGCCGGCGTCGCGGTGCTGGCGCTGCCGGCCGAGGCGTCGATCGAACCGGGCGTGGCCAGCCTGTCCGCGTTCTGGTGGCCGTGACCCCGGCGTTGCTGTCCTCCGCGTTGCTGGCGCTGGCGGCGGCGGGCGCGGCGCAGGCGGGTCCGAAACCGCTGCAATTCGACCCGGCCCATTCGCGTTTCGGCTTCGAGCTGGGCACGCGCTGGGGGCAGAAGCTGCAAGGCCGCTTCGATCGCTACGAAGGCGAGGTGGTCGAACTGCCCGACGGCCGCCACCAGGTGCGCCTGCGCCTGTACACCGGCGGCGTGGAGATCGAGGACCATCCGCGCTACAGCGAATGGGCGCGCGGGCCGCGTTTCTTCGACGCCGACCGCTACCCGGCGATCGACTTCGTTTCCGAACCCTACGACCCGGCCATGCTGCGGCAGGGCGGCGAAATCGCCGGGTCGCTGTCGATCCGCGGCATCCGCCGGCCGAAGTCGCTGGACGTGGCCCCGGCCGAGTGCGCGCGGCCGGGGCTGGATTGCGACGTCGTCGCCACCGGCACGATCAGCCGCGCCGATTACGGCATGGACGACTGGAAGTTCGCGGTCGGCGACCGGGTGGTGTTCGTGCTGAACGCGCGTCTGCGCGAAAATGCCGCGCCATGACCAGAGCGTGTTATGTACTTATGCGTGCATTATCCGCGCGTTTGCGCCGTTGCGAGGCCAGGCGCGGGCCGCTGGCAAGGCTGGTCGCCTTGGCAAGGCCCGCAACGCCGCATCGCGACGGCGCAAGCGTGCGGGAATGTGCGCATAAGTGCATGACACGCTCTAGGCTGTTCCTGCGTTTCCTGCTGCTGGCCGCGCCGCTGACGGGCGCCGGCTGCGCGTCGCTGTCCGATGCGCAGCGCGACCAGGCCGCCGCCGTCGCCGCGCAGGCGCGCTCGCAGGTGGTGGATTGCGCCGCCGCCGACGCCTGCGCGCAGCCGTCGCCGCTGCGCGAACTGGACGCCCGCGCCGCCGCCGAATCCACCGCGCAGGCGCCGCGCCACTACGCGCTGATCCTGGACTACGGCGGCGATTCGCTGCTGGCGCGGATCAACCTGATCCGCAGCGCGCGCCGAAGCATCGACCTGCAGACCTACATCTTCGACCACGACGACAGCGGCCGCCTGGTGCTGGACGAATTGCTGGCCGCGGCGCGGCGCGGGGTCAAGGTGCGGGTGCTGATCGACCAGTTGTCGGCGATCGGCGACGTCGACCTGCTGGCCGCGTTGGCCGGCGTGCACGCCAACTTCTCCCTGCGCATCTACAACCCGACCTTCGGCAAGGCCCGGCTGAACTACTTCGACTACGCCGCCAGCGTGCTGTGCTGCTTCCGCCGCTTCAACCAGCGCATGCACACCAAGCTGCTGGTGGTGGACGGCGCGATCGGCATCACCGGCGGGCGCAACTACCAGGACGACTACTACGACTGGGACGCCGAGTTCGACTTCCGCGACCGCGACGTACTGATCGCCGGGCCGGAGGCGCGGGAGATGGCGGCCAACTTCGAGCGGTTCTGGGACGCGCGCCGCAGCGTGCCGGCCGAGCGCCTCAACGACGTCGGCCGCAGGCTGCTGCGCAAGGGCGTGCCGGCGATGCCGCCGGAAAACTTCGCGCGGCCGCAGCGGGTCGAGGACATGCGCGCCTACGCCGGCGACGACGAACTGGTGGAAGAGCGCCTGGTCGCGCCGGCGCTGCCGGTTGGCGCGGTCGCCTACGTCGCCGACCTGCCGCAGAAGCATCGCCGCAGCCATCGCGACGAGACCGCGCCGTCGGCCTCGGAACTGGAAACGCTGATCGCCGGGGCAAGCCGGGAAATACTGCTGCAGACGCCGTACCTGATCGTTTCCGACCGCGCCCGCGACCTGTTCCGCGACCTGCGCCAGCGCGAATCGCCGCCGCAGGTCGTGGTCTCCACCAACAGCCTCGCCGCCACCGACAACCCGGTGGTCTACGCGGTGTCGCACAAGTACAAGCGCCGCTACCTGCGCGAATTCGGCTTCCGGATATACGAGCTGAAACCCTTTCCGCTGTCCGCGCCAATCGACTACGACGGGCTGCTGGAGATGTGGGACGAGGGAGCGGCCAAGCGCGGCGACCGCAACCAGGTGCTCGGTTCCGGTTCCAGTCCCGGCGCGGACGCGGGCAACCGCGTGGACCGCAGGCTGCGCCGCGCCGAATCGCGGCCGTCGTTCCTCAGTTCCGGCTCGTCCACGCGGCCGGTGCCGTTGCGCAGCGCCGGCCTGCGCATCGGCCTGCACGCCAAGTCGATGGTGATCGACGACCGCATCGCGGTGATTGGCACGCACAACTTCGACCCGCGCTCGAATCGCTACAACACCGAGAGCATGGTCATCATCGACGACGCCGCGTTCGCCGCGCGCCTGGGCGAGAGCATCGAGCGCGACATCCAGCCCGACAATTCGTGGATCATCGCGCCGCGACAGCGGCTGCCGGTGGTTTCCGGCCTGAACTACAGCATCGACAAGGTGTCCTCGTCGCTGCCGCTGTTCGACCTGTGGCCGTGGCGCTACGCGACCAGCTACGAATTCCTGCCGGGACCCGATTGCACCGCGCCGCTGCCGCCCAACGCCCCCGGCTTCCACAAGTGCTACCGCGCGGTCGGCGACTTCCCCGAGGTCAGCGTCGGGCCGAAGTCGCTGTTCGTGCGGATACTGATGGCGTTCGGCGCCGGATTGACGCCGATTCTCTGAAGCCGTGACTCGTATTCCGTTCTTTGCTGCCCGTCGTTGCCGCCTGCGCGGGAACGACGGGCAAAACGAATCCGCTTTCCCCTGACCCCGGATCCACCATGCCCTTCCTCAGACCCGCAGACCTTTCCGCCCTGAACGACCACGCCCGCGGCACCGCGATCGAGAACCTCGGCATCGTCTTCACCGAAGCCGGCGAGGACTGGCTGCGGGCGACGATGCCGGTCGATGCGCGCACCCGGCAGCCCTACGGCCTGCTGCATGGCGGCGCATCGGTGGTGCTGGCCGAAACCCTCGGCAGCGTGGCCGGCAACCTGTGCGTGGACCCGGCCACGTCGGTCTGCGTGGGGCTGGAGATCAACGCCAACCACCTGCGCGCGGCGCGCGAAGGCGTCGTCACCGGGACCGCGAGGGCGCTGCACGTCGGCCGCAGCACCCAGGTCTGGGAAATCCGCATCGACAACGAGGCCGGCAAGCCGGTCTGCGTGTCGCGGCTGACGCTGGCGGTGGTGCCCGCCGGTTAGGGTCTCGCCCGGCGGGAGAAAGGCGGAAACCACGTCTCAGCCCTGCGGCGCAAGCAGCGCATGCACCGACCGCGCCGCGATCCATTCCTCGTTGGTCGGCTCCACGCCGACGATCACGCGGCTGCCGTCGGTAGAGATCACAGGCGCGTTGGCGTCGTTGGCGTCGCCGTCGATTCCGACGCCGAGGAAGGCAAGCTCGCGGCAGACGCGTTCGCGGATCGTCGCGTCGTGCTCGCCGACGCCGGCGGTGAACACCAGCATGTCCAGCCCGCCCAGCACCGCCGCCAGCGCACCGATCTCGCGGACGATGCGGCGCACGTACAGCGCCAATGCGAGGCGCGCGCGTTCGCCGTCGTCGCCGACGCCGGTCTCGTGCCGTTCCAGCACGCGCGGCTCCGGGGAAATGCCGGAAACGCCGAGCAGGCCGGAGTCGTGGTACAGCACGCGGCCGACCTGTTCCAGCGACAGCTTCTCGATCTCCATCAGGTACAGCACCGCGCCGGGATCCAGCGCGCCGGTGCGGGTGCCCATCATCAGGCCGTCCAGCGCGGAGAAGCCCATCGTCGTCGCCACGCTGCGCAGTGCGCGCATCGCGCACAGGCTGGCGCCGCTGCCGAGGTGGGCGACGATGGTGCGTCCGCGCGCCGCATCGCCGTGGCGCTCGGCCAGCGCGATCGCCATGTAGGTGTAGGACAGGCCGTGGAAGCCGTAGCGGCGCAGGCCGCGCCGCCACCATTCGTACGGCAGCGGCAGTACCTGTTCGACCAGCGGCAGGCTGTGGTGGAAGCCGGTGTCGAAGCACGCCACCTGCGGCAGGTCCGGGCGCTCGCGCAGCAGGATCCCCATCGCTTCCAGCGCGAACGGCTGGTGCAGCGGCGCCAGCGGGACGTAGTCCTTCAGGTCGGCCAGCACGTGGGCGTCCACGCGCACCGGGTCGAAATACTTGCTGCCGCCGTGGACCACGCGATGCGCGATGGCGGCGATCCTGCGCCCGTCCAGCCGCGCCAGCACGCGCTCGCGGATCAGCCGCAGCGCGTCGCGGTAGGGATGTTCGCCGCCCGGCGCGATCGCGAACGATTGCACGCCGCTCTCGCCGAAATCCGGGTTCGGCCCGCCGATGCCCTGGACCTTGCCGTTCCACGCCGGCGTGCGCGGCAACGGATCGACGCCGGCGTCGAACAGCGCGAACTTGATGCTGGACGAACCGCAGTTCAGGACCAGGATCAGGCCGTCGCGACCGGGCGCCGTCACGGCGGCGCTTGCCGATAGTGGTGCGCCAGCATCAGCGCGATCGCGCACGAGGCGATGCGCGATTCGCGGCTGTCGGCGCGGCTGGTCAGGATCACCGGCACCTTCGCGCCGAGCACGATGCCGGCGCTGGCGGCGTCGCCCAGGTAGATCAGTTGCTTGACCAGCATGTTGCCGCTTTCCAGGTCGGGCACCACCAGCACGTCGGCCCGGCCGGCGACGTCCGAGACGATGCCCTTGACCCGCGCGGCCTCCGGCGAGACGGCGTTGTCGAAGGCCAGCGGCCCGTCGAGCACGCCGCCGGCGATCTGGCCGCGGTCGGCCATCTTGCACAGCGCGGCGGCGTCGAGCGTGGCCGGCATCGCCGGGTTGACCGTCTCCACCGCGGCCAGGATCGCCACCTTCGGCTCGGCCACGCCGATCACCTGCGCCAGCTCGATCGCGTTGCGCACGATGTCGGCCTTCTGCTCCAGGTCCGGCGCCAGGTTGATCGCCGCGTCGGTGACGATGAACGGGCGCGGGTAGTGCGGCGTCTGCAAGACGAAGCAATGGCTGATGCGGCGCTTGGTGCGCAGGCCGGCGGCGGAGGGCACCACCGCCCCCATCAGTTCGTCGGTGTGCAGGCTGCCCTTCATCAGCGCCTCGACTTCGCCCTTGGCGGCCAGCGCCGCCGCGTGCTCGGCGGCGGCGTGACTGTGCGGCACGTCGACGACCTCGATGCCGGACAGGTCGACGCCCGCCTGCGCGGCGACCACCTCCAGCTTCTCCCGCGGCGCCACCAGCACCGGCGCGATCAGGCCCTCATCGCGCGCCTCGATCGCGGCCGACAGGCTGGTGGCGTCGCAGGGGTGGACCACCGCGACGCGGATCGCCCCCAGCGGCGCGACATGGGCAATCAGGCGTTGCAGTCCGGCTTCATGGTTCATTCGCGACGCGTTCCTCAGTACATGTGCTGGCCGCCGTTCATCGCCACGTTGCTGCCGGTCATGAACGCGGCGGCGTCGCTGACGATGAAGCCGACCAGCGCGGCGATTTCCTCCGGCTTGCCGAGCCGGCCGACGGGGATGCCGGCGACGATCTGCCCGACCACGGTTTCCGGCATCGAGGCGACCATGCGGGTGGCAAGATAACCCGGCGAGACCGTGTTGACGGTGACGCCCTTGCGCGCGACCTCCTGCGCCAGCGCCTTGGTGAAGCCGTGGATGCCGGCCTTGGACGCCGAGTAGTTGGTCTGGCCGAACTGGCCCTTGCTGCCGTTGACCGAGGAGATGTTGACGATGCGGCCCCAGCCGCGCTCGACCATGCCGTCGATGAACGGCTTGGTGACGTTGAACATCGAGTCCAGGTTGACCCGCAGCACCGCGTCCCAGTCGTCCTTGCTCAGCTTGCGGAAGGTGGCGTCGCGGGTGATGCCGGCGTTGTTGACCAGGATGTCGACGGCATGGCCATCGGCGGCGATGCGCTCGGCCATGCGTCGGCAGGATTCGAAATCGGCCACGTCCACGTCGTAGGGCGTGAACGCATAGCCGGCGTCGGCTTCCTGTTTCAGCCATTCCCGGGCGGCTTCGTCGCTGCGCGAATGGGTGACCAGCACCGTGTGTCCGGCATCGGCCAGGGTCCGGGCGATGGCCTCGCCCAGACCCCCCATGCCGCCGGTGACCAGCGCGGTGCGGCGTGGCGTCGGCGCCATCACTTGCCTCTCTTGGTGGCGGGCTTTTTCGCTGGCGCCTTCTTCGCGGCCGATTTCCTTGCAGTGCTCGCCGCCGCCGGAGGCGGCGCAGCGGCAAAGGGGTTCTGCAGCAGCGATTCCCACGGCTGGAACGATTCGGGCCAGTCGAAGCTGGCCAACGGCGATTCGCCGAAGGCCTCGGCGGTTTCCTTCTGCCAGGCCTGCACGGCCTCCTGCAGGCCGCGGGCGAAGTCGGTCTGTGCGGCGGCGGCGATCTGCATCACCGCCTGGCTGTCGCCGAAGCGTTGCTGCAGTTGCCGCCAGAACGATTCGGCCGGCAGCGTGGCCAGCTTCTGCCAGTCCTCGGTCTGCAGCAGTTCGTCGATCTCGGCATTGCTCTCGGCGATGCCGTCGTTGACCAGGCGATAGCCGTAGTCGATCCATTGCCGGCTGCTCTCCTGCAGCAGTTTGCCGAGCCGGGCCTGCAGTTCCAGGTTGGCCTTGTACAGGTTCAGAGGCAATTCGTTCGCATTGCTCATGATTGCACCTCGTTCTTGGTCGAATGGGCGTCCGTGCACGGGGGATTCCATCGGGCCGTCGGGCCGATGGTCTTGCGGAAACATTGCAACGGCGGTGCGGACAGGATGCTGCCGATGGTCGACACCATCGCCGACAGGCCGTCGGCGAATGAGCGCAGGCGCTTGGAATCCGGATTGGTCGGTTGTCCGGCCATTCTCATTTCGCCAGTACGTAGCGGCCGGGCGCATCGGTTCCGGCCGGATAACCCTTGGCCGGAGCGCCCATGCGCGGCGGCTTCACCGGCGCACCGGAACGCTCGCGCAGCCACGCGATCCACGCCGGCCACCACGAGCCTTCCTGCGCCGGCGTGGTTGCGAACCACTCGTCCGGCGCCAGGTAATGGTTGCCGCCGGCCGGGCGGGTGCGCATGCGGTAGCGGCGGTTGGGACGGCCCGGCTCGCTGACGATGCCGGCGTTGTGGCCGCCGCTGGTCAGCAGGAAGGTGATCTCGGCCGGCGAGAAGGTGTGCAGCTTGTAGACCGAGCGCCACGGCGCGACGTGGTCGGTCTCGGTGCCGACGCAGAACGTCGGCAGCGTGATGCTGCCCAGCGACACCGGCCGGCCGCCGACGGGATAGCGGCCTTCGCTGAGGTCGTCGTCGAGGAACAGCCGGCGCAGGTATTGCGAATGCATCTTCGCCGGCATGCGCGTGGCGTCGGCGTTCCACGCCATCAGGTCGTTCAGCGGACGGCGCTCGCCCAGCAGGTATTCGTTGACCATGCGCGACCACAGCAGGTCGTAGGAGCGCAGCATCTGGAACGCGCCGGCCATCTGCTCGGCGCGCAGGTAGCCGTTCTCCTGCATCTGCGCCTCCAGCATCGCGACCTGGCTCTCGTCGATGAACAGCGCCAGTTCGCCCGGCTCGCTGAAATCGGTCTGCGCGCAGAACAGGCTGAGCGAGGCCAGGCGATCGTCGCCGTCGCGCGCCATCGCCGCCGCGGCGATCGACAGCAGGGTGCCGCCCAGGCAATAGCCGGTGGCGTGCACCTTGCGCCTGGGCAAGATCGCGTCGATCGCGTCCAGCGCAGCGTGGAAGCCCAGTTCCAGATAGTCGTCCATGCCCAGGTCGCGGTCCTCGGCGTCGGGGTTCTTCCACGAGATGCAGAACACCGTGTGGCCCTGGTCGACCAGGTACCTGATCAGCGAGTCGTGCGGCGACAGGTCGAGGATGTAGTACTTCATGATCCACGCCGGCACGACCAGGATCGGCTCTGGATGGACCTTGCCGGTGGTCGGCGCGTACTGGATCAGTTCGATCAGGCGGTTGCGCAGCACCACCTTGCCAGGGGTGATCGCCACGTCGCGCCCGGGCACGAAGTTCTCCGCGCCCTCGGGCGGCAGTCCGGCCAGCAGGCGCTGCACGTTGTCGGTCAGGAACGACAGCCCGCGCAGCAGGTTGGCGCCGCCTTCCTCGACGGTGCGCTCGAGCGCGACCGGATTGCCGGCCAACTGGTTGCCCGGCGAGAACATGTCCAGCCATTGCCGCGCGGCGAAGGCGGCCACGTTCTCGTGGTGGCGGTCGACGCCGGCGACGCCATGGGTGGCCGCATCCCACCAGCGCTCGTTCATCAGGAAGGCCTGGTGCCACAGGTTGAACGGCCACTGCCGCCATTCCGGCGCGGCGAAGCGGCGGTCCTGCGCCGGCGGTTCGATGCAGCGGTGCGCTTCGCCCGGCCCGGCCATCAGGCATTCGCGCAGGTAGCCGGCCAGTTGCGCCGCCTGTTCCAGCGCCAGCGCCGCCAGTTCGGACTGCTTGCCGGGCGAGACGGACAGGTGCGAGGCCCAGTCGGACCAGGCCAGCAGCAACGACTGCGGCGACATCGACGCGGTGGCGTCGGCCAGCGCGGCGCGCATCCGGGTATCCAGCGGATCGGGTCCTTGCGGCGGGGAAGGCATGGGGAGTGGCCTTTTCCGTAAGGGTCGGACAAGGATTATGGCGATTCGCGCCCGCCAGCACGTTGATTCCGATCAACGCGCGCCGCGACCGTTCACGCTCCCACGGCGCGTAGGCAGAAACCGCAGACGGCCTCGGCCAGGCGGTCGGCGTCGCCGGGACTGTTGCGGCTGGGTGCGGTCGGCCCGACCAGCGCCTCGGTGTAGGCGCCGACGATGCACGCCGCCGCCGCATCCAGGTCCTGCGGCGGGAATTCGCCCTTGTCCACGCCCTCGGCCAGCAGCGCGCGGAAGAACGCGCCGAAGCGGCGCCGGCAGCGGATGCGCTCGGCGTCCACTTCCGCCTCCACCGGCTCGGCGATGAAGGCGTAGGCCAGTTCCGGGCCGGTGAGGGCGCGGCGGACGAAGGATTCGATCGCCGCCCGCAGCCGTTGCGCGACCGACCCCGGGCCTGCGGCGATGGTTTCCAGGATGCCGATTTCCCGATCGACGGCGTTTTCCAGAACTTCGACGAACAAGTCGGCTTTCGACGGGAAATGGCGATAGATCAGCCCGGTGGAGATCCCGGCCTCGGCGGCGACCGCGGTGACCGGGGCGCTGCGGAACCCGCCCTGCGCGACCAGCCGGCGGGTCGCCAGCAGGATGCGCTGCCGATTGGCGGCGATGCGTTCCTCCATCAGCGGGGAGCGTTTGTAGGCCATGAGGTGATTCTTGTTTCAATTAGTGAATTATGATTCAATTCTTTGGCGGATGAACAGGAGCCGGAAAACCCGGCCCCAACCCGCGAGCCCGATCATTCAACGACCCCGAGCGAGCCATGTCCATCCGATCCCTCGACTTCGCCCTCGGCGAGGACATCGACCAGTTGCGCGAAGCCGTGCGCGCCTTCGCCGCCGGCGTGGTCGCGCCGCTGGCGGCGCAGGCCGACCACGACAACGCCTTCCCCAACCAGCTCTGGCCGCAGTTCGGCGAACTGGGCCTGCTCGGCCTGACCGTCGAGGAGGAATACGGCGGCAGCAACCTCGGCTACCTGGCGCACGTGGTGGCGATGGAGGAGATCTCGCGCGCCTGTTCGGCGATCGGCCTGAGCTACGGCGCGCACTCCAACCTGTGCGTCAACCAGTTGCGCAAGAACGGCACGCACGCGCAGAAGCTGAAATACCTGCCGAAACTCGTGAGTGGCGAACACGTCGGCGCGCTGGCGATGAGCGAGCCGGGCGCCGGTTCGGACGTGGTCGGCATGAAGCTGCGCGCCGACAGGCAGGGCGACCGCTACCTGCTCAACGGCAACAAGATGTGGATCACCAACGGCCCGGACGCGGATACGCTGGTCGTCTACGCCAAGACCGACGTCAACGCCGGGTCGAAGGGCATCACCGCCTTCATCGTCGAGAAGGGCTTCAAGGGCTTCTCGACCGCGCAGAAGCTGGACAAGCTGGGCATGCGCGGCAGCAACACCTGCGAGCTGGTGTTCCGGGACTGCGAGGTGCCGGAGGAGAACGTGCTCGGCGAGGTCGGCAAGGGCGTGCGCGTGCTGATGAGCGGCCTCGACTACGAGCGCGTGGTCCTGTCCGGCGGCCCGCTGGGGATCATGGCCGCGTGCCTGGACGTGGTGGTGCCCTACGTGCACGAGCGCAAGCAATTCGGCGCGGCCATCGGCGAGTTCCAGTTGATGCAGGCCAAGCTCGCCGACATGTACGTCGGCCTCAACGCCTGCCGCGCCTACGTCTACGCCGTCGCGAAAGCCTGCGACCGCGGCGAGACCACGCGCAAGGACGCCGCCGGCGCGATTCTGTACGCCGCGGAGAAGGCCACCTGGTGCGCCGGGCAGGCGATCCAGGCGCTCGGCGGCAACGGCTACATCAACGAATATCCGACCGGCCGCCTGTGGCGCGACGCCAAGCTGTACGAGATCGGCGCCGGCACCTCGGAGATCCGGCGCATGCTGATCGGTCGCGAACTGTTCGCGGAAGCCGCATGATGCGCGGGGCCGCAACGGCACACCGGACGAATCCATGAGCGTGATCGCCTCCAAGCTGCGCACCGACTCGGACGAGTTCCGCGCCAACCGCGACGCCCTGCGGGCGCAGGTCGACACCCTGCGCGAACGCACCGCGCAGGTCGCGCTCGGCGGCAGCGAGGCCGCGCGCAGCAAGCACGTCGCGCGCGGCAAGCTGCTGGCGCGCGAACGCATCGACACGCTGCTCGACCCGGGCGCGCCGTTCGTCGAACTGTCGCCGCTGGCCGCGTTCGGCATGTACGACGACCAGGTGCCGGCCGCCGGCATGGTCGCCGGCATCGGCCGCATCCAGGGCCGCGAATGCGTGATCGTCGCCAACGACGCCACGGTCAAGGGCGGCACCTATTACCCGGTCACGATCAAGAAGCACCTGCGCGCGCAGGAAGTGGCCCTGCAGAACCGGCTGCCGTGCGTGTACCTGGTCGATTCCGGCGGTGCGTTCCTACCGATGCAGGACGAGGTGTTCCCGGACAAGGAGCACTTCGGCCGCATCTTCTACAACCAGGCGAATCTCTCCGCGCAGGGCATCGCCCAGATCGCCTGCGTGATGGGCTCGTGCACCGCCGGCGGCGCCTACGTGCCGGCGATGAGCGACGAAACCGTGATCGTGAAGAACCAGGGCACGATCTTCCTCGGCGGCCCGCCGCTGGTGAAGGCCGCCACCGGCGAAGTGGTCAGCGCCGAGGACCTTGGCGGCGCCGACGTGCATACGCGCATCTCCGGCGTCGCCGACCACCTGGCCGAGAACGACCACCACGCGCTGGCCATCGTCCGCGGCATCGTCTCCAACCTCGGCCCGCGCAGCGCGCTGAACGTGGACATCCGCACGCCGGAAGCGCCGCTGTACGACCCGTCCGAGCTGTACGGCGCGATTCCCGCCGACACCCGCAAGCCCTACGACGTGCGCGAGGTGATCGCGCGCATCGTCGACGGTTCGCGCCTGGACGAATTCAAGGCGCGCTACGGCGCCACCCTGGTCTGCGGTTTCGCCCACGTCCACGGCTATCCGGTCGGCATCGTCGCCAACAACGGCATCCTGTTCTCCGAGAGCGCGCTCAAGGGCGCGCACTTCGTCGAACTGTGCAGCCAGCGCGGCATCCCGCTGCTGTTCCTGCAGAACATCACCGGCTTCATGGTCGGCCGCAGCTACGAGAACGGCGGCATCGCCAAGGACGGCGCCAAGCTGGTGACCGCGGTGGCGACGACCTCGGTGCCGAAGTTCACCGTGCTGATCGGCGGTTCCTACGGCGCCGGCAACTACGGCATGTGCGGGCGCGCCTACTCGCCGCGTTTCCTGTGGAGTTGGCCGAACTCGCGCATCGGCGTGATGGGCGGCGAGCAGGCCGCCAGCGTGCTGGCCACCGTGCGCCGCGACGCGCTGGAAGCGCAGGGCAAGGCCTGGAGCGCCGAGGAAGAAGACGCCTTCAAGGCGCCGACCCGGGCGCAGTTCGAACGCCAGTCCGATCCGTACTACGCCACCGCGCGGCTGTGGGACGACGGCATCGTCGACCCGGTGCAGACCCGCCGCCTGCTCGGCCTCGGCCTGGCGGCGGCGCTGAACGCACCGATCGCACCCACGCGCTTCGGCGTGTTCCGCATGTGAGGCCGGCATGAGCGATGCACTTCTACAAATCGAACGCGACGGCGTCGTCGCCACGCTCTGGCTGAACCGGCCGGATGTGCACAACGCCTTCGACGAGCACGTCATCGCGGCCCTGACTGCGGCGCTGCGCGAACTGGACATCGACCCGGCCGTGCGCGCGGTGGTGCTGGCCGGGCGCGGCAAGAGCTTCTGCGCCGGAGGCGACCTCGGCTGGATGCGGCGCATGGCCGGTTTCAGCCGCGAGGAGAACCTGCGCGATGCCGGCGCGCTGGCGGAAATGCTGCGCACGCTGGCCTCGCTGTCCAAGCCGACCGTCGCCCGCGTGCATGGTGCGGCGCTGGCCGGCGGCACCGGATTGGTGGCCGCCTGCGACATCGCCGTGGCGACGCCCGAGGCGAAGTTCGGCACCACCGAAGTGCGCCTGGGCCTGATCCCGGCGACGATCGGCCCGTACGTGATCCGCGCGATCGGCGCGCGCGCGGCGCAGCGCTATTTCCTGACCGGCGAGCGCTTCGGCGCGGCCGAGGCGCACCGGCTCGGCCTGGTGCACGAAGTGGTCGCCGCCGATGCGCTGGATGCGCGCATCCTCGAACTGCTGGACGCCCTGCTGGCCGGTGCGCCGACCGCGCTCACCGACTGCAAATGGCTGGTCGCGGATGTGCATGGGCGCCGGATCGATGCGGCCCTGATCGAGGAAACCTCGCGCCGCATCGCCGATGCGCGCGGCAGCGACGAGGCGCGCGAGGGCATCGCGGCGTTCTTCGAGAAACGCCCGCCGGCGTGGGGCCGCTGAAATGTTCGACAAGATACTGATCGCCAACCGCGGCGAGATCGCCTGCCGCATCATCGCCACCTGCCGGCGGCTGGGCATCGCCACGGTCGCGGTGCATTCCGAGGCCGACGCTGGCGCGCGCCACGTGCGCCTGGCCGACGAGGCGGTGTGCATTGGCCCAGCGGCCTCGGCCGAAAGCTACCTGCGCGCGGACAAGGTGATCGCCGCCGCGCGGGCCACCGGCGCGCAGGCCATCCATCCCGGCTACGGTTTCCTGTCCGAGAACGAAGGCTTCGCCGAAAGCTGCGCCGCCGCCGGCATCGTCTTCATCGGCCCGCCGGTATCGGCGATCCGCGCGATGGGCTCCAAGTCGGCGGCGAAGGCGCTGATGCAGGGCGCGGGCGTGCCGCTGGTGCCGGGCTACCACGGCGACGAGCAGGCGGCGGCCTTCCTGCACGAGCAGGCCGACCGCATCGGCTACCCGGTGCTGATCAAGGCCAGCGCCGGCGGCGGCGGCAAGGGCATGCGCGTGGTCGAGCGCTCGGACGATTTCGAGGCGGCGCTGGCGTCGTGCCAGCGCGAAGCCCGGGCCAGCTTCGGCGACGACCGCGTGCTGGTCGAGAAATACCTGCAGAAGCCGCGCCACATCGAGGTGCAGGTGTTCGGCGATGCGCACGGCAACGTCGTGCACCTGCACGAGCGCGACTGCTCGGCGCAGCGCCGCCACCAGAAGGTGGTCGAGGAAGCGCCGGCGCCGGGCATCGACGACGCGTTCCGCGACGCTATCGGCAAGGCTGCGGTCGACGCGGCCAAAGCGGTCGGCTACGTCGGCGCGGGCACGGTCGAGTTCATCGCCGAGGCGGGAACGTTCTACTTCATGGAGATGAACACCCGCCTGCAGGTCGAGCATCCGGTCACCGAGATGATCACCGGGCAGGACCTGGTCGAATGGCAGTTGCGCGTCGCTGCCGGCGAGCCGCTACCGCTGGCGCAGGAGGAAATCCCGCTGCGCGGCCACGCCATCGAGGTGCGCATCTACGCCGAGCAGCCGGAAAAGGGCTTCCTGCCGTCGATCGGCACCCTGCAATACCTGCGCACACCGCAGGCGGACGCGAACGTGCGCATCGACAGCGGTGTCGAGCAGGGCGATGCGATCAGCCCGTTCTACGACCCGATGATCGCCAAGCTGATCGTGCACGGCGACGACCGCGACGCCGCCATCGCGCGCCTGCTGCGTGCACTGGGCGATTTCCGCATCGTCGGCGTCGGCAACAACATCGGCTTCCTGTCGAAGCTGGTCGACCACGCCGGATTCCGCGCCGGCGGCTTCGACACCGGCCTGATCGGACGTGAACTGCCGGCGCTGGTCGCCGCCGATGCCGTCTTGCCGGCCGATGCCTTGCCGGCTGCAGTATTGTGGGTGCTGCAATCGCAGTCGCGCGCCGCCGTGGCGCGGGCGCGCGCTTCCGGCGACCCGCACAGCCCGTGGGGCGGGGCGGACGGTTGGCGCATCAACGGCGCGGCGGTACGCAAGCTGGAATTCGTCGCCGACGACGACGGCGTGCATGCGATCGAAGTCGCGTATGGCGAAACCGGCGGCTACCGCCTCGACGGCGTGGACGCCGCCGTCGCCGGCAATGGGGGGACCTTGCGCATCCGTCTCGGCGAGCGCCAGTTCGCCGCCGACATCGTCGCCGACAAGGACCGCGCATTGTATGTGTTCACCGTCGCCGGCCATGCGGTGCTGACGCCGCTCGACCGCCTGGCGCACGCCGGCGAGGAAAGCGAAGCGCACGGCGGCTTGGTCGCGCCGATGCCGGGCAAGATCATCGCAGTGTCGACCCGCGACGGCGCGAAGGTCGGGAAAGGCGCGCCGCTGCTGGTGATGGAAGCGATGAAGATGGAATACGCTATCAACGCGCCGGCCAACGGCACGGTGACGAAATTGCTGTGCAAGGTCGGCGACCTGGTCGCCGAGAAGGCGCCGCTGGTCGAATTCGAGGCTGAATCATGAGCAATGTCCTGCCCGCGCGCGTCAAGATCGTCGAGATGGGCGCGCGCGACGGCCTGCAGAACGAGAAGGGCGTCGTCGCCACCGCGACCAAGCTGGAACTGATCGCGCGGCTGGCCGACGCCGGCATCCGGCACATCGAGGCCACCGCCTTCGTTTCGCCGAAGTGGGTGCCGCAGATGGCCGACCACGACGCGGTGATGCGCGGCGTCGACAGGCGACCGGGCGTGGTCTATTCGGCGCTGACCCCGAACCTGAAGGGCTTCGAGGCCGCGCTGGCGGCCGGCGCGCAGGAGGTGGCGGTGTTCGGCGCGGCCTCCGAGGCGTTCTCGCAGAAGAACATCAACTGCTCGATCGCCGAAAGCCTGCAACGCTTCGCGGCGGTGATGCAGGCCGCGCGCGAACACGCCGTCCCCGTGCGCGGCTACGTCTCCTGCGCGCTCGGCTGCCCGTATCAGGGCGACGTCGCGCCGCAGGCGGTGGCCGACGTCGCCGCCGCCCTGCACGAGATGGGCTGCCACGAGATCTCGCTGGGCGACACCATCGGCGTCGGCACGCCGGGCAGGACCCAGCGCATGCTCGAAGCGGTGATGAAGTCGGTGCCGGCGGAAAGGCTCGCCGGCCACTTCCACGACACCTACGGGCAGGCGCTGGCGAACATCTTCGCCTCGCTGCAACTGGGCGTGGTCGTGTTCGACAGTTCCGTCGCCGGCCTCGGCGGTTGCCCCTACGCGCCCGGCGCGTCCGGCAACGTCGCCACCGAGGACGTGCTCTACCTGCTGCAGGGCCTGGGCATCGAAACCGGCATCGACCTGCACGCCGTGGCCCGCGCCGGCGAATTCATCTGCGATGCGCTGGGCCGGCCGACCCGCTCCAAGGTGGCGCAGGCGCTGACGGCCGGCAATTCGCCGGCCTGTTCCACTGCCGGCTGAGCGACGCCTGCCTGTCGCGGCTTGCGCCGCTCCTGCGGGCGATGGCTTGCTTCGTCATCCCCGGTACCGCAAGGCCTCCACCAGCAGGGAAAACGCCGGGGAGGGATGACGCCGGTTCGAATAGTAGAGATGGTAGCCCTCGAAGGTCTGGCGCCACGCAGAAAGCACCTCGATCAATCGCCCCGATTCCACGTAGGGCTTGACCATCGCCTCCGGCAGGTAGGCCAGCCCGAAGCCGGCCAGCGTCGCCGTCAGCATCGCCGGCAAGGTGTTGAACACGAGCTGCCCTTCGACCTTCACCCGCTGTTCCTTGTTGCCCTTGCGCAAGGTCCACGCGAACAGTTCGCCGTGGCTGGGCAGACGCAGGTTGATGCAGGAATGTCCGGTCAGGTCCGGCGGCGACTTCGGCGGCGGGCGGCTCGCCAGGTAGGAAGGCGAGCCGACGATGGCCATGCGGATGTCCGCGCTGATCGGCACGGCGATCATGTCCTGGGCGACCAGCCGCCCGCGCCGCACGCCGGCGTCGTAGCGGTCGCCGACGATGTCCGTGCGGCCGTTGTCGGTCGCGATCTCGATGTTGATGTCCGGATAGTCCGGCAGGAAACGCTCGATCGCGGGCCAGAGGACGTGATGGACGGCGAACTCGTCCGCCGTGATCCGGATCGTGCCGGCGGGCTTCTCGCGCAGTTCGGTCAACTGGGCCAGCCCTTCGTCGATCTGCCGTAGCGCCGGCTGGATCCGGGCGAGCAGGCGTTCCCCGGCTTCCGTCGGCGAGACGCTGCGCGTGGAGCGGTTGAGCAGGCGCAGGCCGAGGCGCTCCTCGAGGCCGCGGAGGGTCTGGCTGAGGGCCGATTGCGAGACGCCGAGCCGCGCGGCCGCGCGGGTGAAGCTGCCTTCCTCCGCTACGACGGCGAAGGCGCCCAGGTCACGGAGATTCTCATTCGGCATTCATAAGCCTGGCTAATCGCGACATCCCGATTGAGCAGTCTAATACGGAACCGGAGCGGACATTAGATTAGGGGCCGTCGAATGCAAAAGGAGTCCGAACATGAAACCCGTGAAATTCAGGAACGGCCAGATCGAGATGGCCGCCAACCTGCACCCGCACATCGTCCGGCGTGCCTCGCACCTGGGCCTGTACGACAGCCGGACCTGGTCGGCGAAGCCATGTCCAGGCTCGGCCCGTTCTTCAAGACCCGTCTGTAACGTCGTCGATCGACCGGGTTCCCTTACGAGGAAAACACCATGAGCCAGATCCAATCCGTCGCCTTCAGGAACCGCACCTGGGACGTCGCCGCCACCTTGCGCCTGCCCGAGGGTTTCGACCCGAGCAAGAAGTACGCGGCCATCGTCTGCGCCCACCCGATCAGCAGCTGCAAGGAGCAGACCTCCGGCGCGATCTACGGCGAGGCGCTGACCAGGGAGGGCTTCATCACCCTGGCCTTCGATGCCTCGATGCAGGGCGCCAGCGGCGGCGAGCCGCGTTTCAGCGAAGACCCGGCCACTCGCGTCGAGGACTTCCGCTGCGCCGTGGACTACTTGGTCACGCTGCCCTACGTCGATGAAAACAGGATCGGCGTGCTGGGCGTGTGCGGCGGCGGCGGCTATGCCGTCAACGCCGCGATGACCGAGCGCCGCTTCAAGGCCGTGGGCACCGTGGTCGCGGCCAACTACGGCCGGCTGATGCGCGAGGGCGACATGTCGCCGGATGCGGCGATCAGGACGCTGGACGCCATCGCCGCCCAGCGCACCGCCGAGGCGCGCGGCGCCGAGCCGCTGATCGTGGGCTACATCCCGAATTCCGAGGCCGAACGCGCCAAGGCCGGCCTGGACGACATCGACATCGTCGAGGCCGTGCAGTACTACACCACGCCGCGCGGCCGGCAGCCGGGTTCGCCGAACAAGCTGCGCTTCACTAGCACCGGCGCGGCGGTGGGCTGGGACGCCTTCCACTTCGCCGAAGTGCTGCTGACCCAGCCGCTGCACATCGTCATCGGCAGCGTGCCGGGCGGTTTCGGCTCATACCGCGACGGGCTGGAACTGTACGGCCGCGCGCGTTCGAGCCAGAAGAGCATCCAGATCGTCGAGGGCATGAGCCACTACGATCTGTACGACAAGCCCGAGGCCATTGGCCAGGCGCTGGCGCAACTGGCGCCGTTCTACAGGAAGCACCTCCTGTAGTCCCGGCAGGTGCCGCGGGCAACCGCATCCGGGCGCGCTTCCTGCGGACGGCCCGCATTTTTGCATAGACGAGGGCGCCGGCCTTGCGTGCGGCGCGTCTTCCGTCCGAACGACTTTACCTGAGCATCGAGGAAAATCGACATGAGCAAGATCTGGTTCATCACCGGCGCATCGTCCGGCTTCGGCAAGACGCTGGCCGAGGCCGTGCTGGCCCGCGGCGACAGCGCCGTCCTCACCGCGCGCCGGCTGGAGCCGCTGCGGGCAATCGCCGCCGCCCATGGCGAGCGCGCCCTCGCGCTGCGATTGGACGTGACCGACGCCGCCGCGCGCGCCGCGGCGCTGAAAGCCGCGAACGAAAAGTTCGGCCGCATCGACGTGCTGGCCAACATCGCCGGCGCCGGCTCCTACGGTGCGCTGGAGGAATTCACCTCGGCGCAGATCCGCGCGCAGATGGAGCTGAACTTCTTCGCCGCCGCCGAACTCGCGCGCGAGGTGCTGCCGCAGATGCGCACGCGCAGGTCCGGCCACATCCTCAACCTGACCAGCATCGCCGGCCTGGTGGCCTTCCCCGGCAGCGGCCTGTACAACGCGTCGAAGTTCGCGCTGGAAGGCTTCACCGAGGCGCTGCATCACGAGATCAAGCCCTTCGGCGTCCGCGTGACGCTGATCGAGCCGGGCGCCTTCCGTACCGGCTTCGCGGGCAGCGCGGCGATGAAGGCCGAGGGCAGGATCGCCGACTATGCGCCGCTCGATGCGGGCATGGACGAGTACTACGCCACGCAGGACGGCCGGCAGATGGGCGACCCGGCCAAGGGCGTGCAGGTGATCATCGACATGGTGGACGCCGACGCGGCGCCCGTGCGCCTGATGCTGGGCGAAGACGCCTACCAGCTCTGGGAGGCCGCCGTGGCCTCGCGCGACCGCGATCTCGCGGCATGGCGTGCGCGCGGCGAGGACACCGCCATTCCAGGCGCGGCGAAAAACCCGGTCGCGGTCGCCTGAGGCGACGATGCCTGTTGACAGGCCGCGGTCTGCGCGCCGAAGGAATGCGGCGGGCAGGGGATGATCGAATGTCTTTGGCGCGCCTGGAGGGATTCGAACCCCCGACCAATGGCTTCGGAAGCCACTACTCTATCCGGCTGAGCTACAGGCGCACGGAGAACGCGCATTCTAACCGAATTCGCCGCCGCTTCGTCGCGGCGGCCGTGCTTCAGCGGATGTCCAGCGGCGCGAAGCCCTTCACCAGTTCGTCGATCGCCTTGATCTGCGCCAGGAACGGTTCCAGCCTGTCCAGCGGCAATGCGCTGGGGCCGTCGCAGCGGGCGTGGTCGGGGTCGGGATGCGCTTCCAGGAACAGGCCGGCCAGCCCGACCGCCATGCCGGCGCGGGCCAGCTCGACGACCTGGCGGCGGCGGCCGCCGCTGGCTTCGCTGCCGGATTCGCGCCGCTGCAGGCTGTGGGTGACGTCGAAGATCGCCGGCAGGCCGCCGGTGGCCTCGATCATCTCGCGGAAGCCGAGCATGTCGACCACCAGGTTGTCGTAGCCGAACTGTGCGCCGCGTTCGCACAGGATGATGCGCTCGTTGCCGGCCTCGCGGATCTTCGCGGCGATGTGCTGCATCTGCGCCGGGCTGAGGAACTGCGGCTTCTTGATGTTGACCGCGCGTCCGGTCGCGGCGATGGCGGCGACCAGGTCGGTCTGCCGGGCGAGGAAGGCGGGGATCTGAAGTACGTCCACCACCTCGGCGACCGGCGCGGCCTGCGCGGGCTCGTGCACGTCGGTGATGACCGGGATGCCGAAGCGCCGCTTCACTTCGTCGAAGATGCGCAGGCCCTCGTCCAGGCCGACGCCGCGGTAGGACTTGATCGAGGAGCGGTTGGCCTTGTCGAACGAAGCCTTGAATACGTAGGGAATGCCGAGTTTCGTCGTGACGTCGACGAACCGTTCGGCGGCGTGCAGGGTGGAATCGAGGTCTTCCAGCACGTTGAGGCCGCCGAACAGCACGAACGGGGCGTCGTTGGCGACCTTGACGGTGTCGGTGATCGGGACGGCGACGGACATGGGCATTCCTGGGTGGAGAAGGCCGGTGGGGCCGGCCTGGGGCCATCCATGATGCCGTCACCGGCGACAACAATCACGCGGGACGGCTGGTAACCTTTCCGCATGGGCTACGAAAGATACGAAAACCCGCCGGTGAAGCCGCTGCCGCCATGGCGCGCGCGCGCGGGGAATTTCTGGAAACTGATGCGCGGCGACCGTCCGATCGGCACGCTGCTGCTGCTGTGGCCGACGTGGTGGGCGTTGTGGCTGGCCGCCGGGGGCCTGCCGCCGCCATGGACGCTGTTCGTGTTCACCGCCGGCGTGTGGCTGACGCGCTCGGCCGGCTGCGTGATCAACGACTACGCCGACCGCTGGCTGGACCCGCAGGTGGAACGGACGAAGACGCGGCCGCTGGCGACCGGCGCGGTGACAGGGCGGCAGGCGCTGGGCCTGTTCGCCGCGCTGATGGGGGTCGCATTCGCGCTGGTGCTGACGATGAACCGGCTGACGATGCTGCTGAGCTTCGTCGGCCTGTTCCTGGCCGCGACCTATCCGTACCTGAAACGCTACACCTACCTGCCGCAGGTCTACCTGGGCATGGCCTTCGGCTGGGGCATCCCGATGGCCTTCGCCGCAGTGCAGGGCACGGTGCCGCCGCTGGGCTGGGTGCTGTACGGGGCGAACATCCTGTGGTCCACCGCCTACGACACCTGGTACGCGATGGTCGACCGCGACGACGACATCCGCGCCGGCTCGAAATCGACCGCGATCCTGTTCGGTGATCTCGACCTGGTCGCGCAGGGCATCCTGTACGCGCTGACCTTCGGCGCGCTGGCGCTGGTCGGTCGGCAGGCCGGGCTGGGCGCGTGGTACTGGGCCGGGCTGGGCGTGGCGGCGCTGCTGGTCGCTTACGAATTCGTCATCGCCCGCAGGCGCGAACGCGCAGCCTGTTTTCGCGCGTTCCTGCACAACAACTGGGTGGGCATGGCGGTGTTCGCCGGGATCGCGCTGGCGTATCTGCTGCGCGGCTGAGCGCCTTCTTCGGCGATTGGCGCCCGGATCGAACGCCGAGGTGCCGCTGGGGACAGGCAGGGAGCCGCGAGTCCCTTCATGCGCTCGGAATGTTGCCTGTCCACTGGGCCAGAAACGCGGCGACCCTTTCCTCGATCCGGCTCTCGACGGTGCGCAAGCGAAGCAGGGGAATGCCGCTCTTTTCCAGGATGCTATTCTTCAGGGCATCCCGCTCGGCCTGATCCGGCCTGTCGTGGGAAGCGCCATCGACTTCAATCACGCCCAGCGGCGATTTGCCTACCTTGAAATAGAGCACGAAGTCGCAACTGGCGCGATGCGCCATGAACGCCCGCTCTCGCTGCGTCAAGGCGGGGTTGCCCGATGAGGCCACCTGGTTCAGCGCGACCTGGGTATGGAAGGTCAGCGCACGGCCGGAGGCTTCCGACATCGCCTCCCGCAGGATCTGCGCCAGGATCTGCTCGGACTTGTAGCGCGAATCGGCAGGTCGCAGTCTGGCGTTGAGCCGCGCCAGGGACTGGTCGTATTCCCTGTACAGCAGGTCGAAGGCCGAGACCACGGGCGCGCGATGGATCTGCCCATCATCCGCGTAATAGGCGACGTAGCGCACCAGGGCGGCGATCGGCCCGTTGTTGGCGGCAAAGACCTCGTCGCCCGTCACCAGGGTGAACCGGTTCTTGGCCCTGGACACCGCCACGTTGACCATGCGCGGGTCATCCACGAAATCCAGCCGATCCTGGCTGCTGCGCTTCTTGTCCAGCACGGTGGAGAAGACGAT
Source organism: Pseudoxanthomonas sp. (assembly GCA_047601245.1). Taxonomy (GTDB): domain Bacteria; phylum Pseudomonadota; class Gammaproteobacteria; order Xanthomonadales; family Xanthomonadaceae; genus Pseudoxanthomonas_A. The sequence goes on along the minus strand of JASGJU010000001.1, from coordinate 341,716 downwards.
CTCGTCGCACTCCCGGCCCTGGAACTTGTGCACGGTGTCCTTGATGAAATCCGCGGGCAGATGGGTATCGGAGAGCGCGACCTGAGCGCGGAAAGGCGCGATGAAGCATCTACCTTCCTCGTCCTGCCAGAGACCTTCCCCTGCATCGTCGAGTGTCTTGAGCAGCGAGTCCAGCTCTCGCAGGTTGGTGTTCCCGCGGGTGTGGTTGCCTTTGGCCGTGACCACCAGGCGCAAGGCCTGCTTGCCGTCGTCCTTCGTCATCGGGATCAGGGCGTTGTCGTAGAACTGCTGGTTGCAGAACTGGATGATCCTGGGGTGGCACCGGTAGTGCTCTTTCAGCAGCGTCCTGGGAAGCGTCTCCTTGAAGACCCTGAGGCACGAATCGAGAAGGCTGTGCTTCTCGCAATCCCAGTCGTCGCAGGGCGCCGCTAGGCCCAACGCCACGGGGATGTGCGGCAACTGCCTGTCGTCGCCGACGATGACCAGGTTCTTCGCGCATCCCAGCGCCAGGATGCCCGGAACGATGTCCTGCTGCGAAGCCTCGTCGATGATGACGTAGTCGAGCACCGCCTCCGCTTCGATCGAGTTGACGATGGAGTGCGTGCTGCTGCCAAGAATCGGGAAGCGCTTCACGAACGTATCGAAGTCGTGCCGGTAGTCCTTTGCTTCGAAGGTTTGCGAATCCTGGACATGCGCATGAAGATGGCTCTTCAGATATCGCATCGAGCCTGCCGTCAATTCATCCAGCAGGGACTGGAAGTCGCCACGTTCCAGCGACGCCCGGCAAGCGGCCAGGGCCGCTTCTTTCTGCCGCAAGGCCTGGTCGTAATAGTGGAGCTGCAAGGCATGGATGGCGGCTTGGCGCCTGTCCTCGTCGTAGAAAGGCTTGGTGCGGAAGATCCTGAAGTTGAGCAGCAACGCGATCCTGTCCTGAAGCCTGATCCGCTTCTCCGCAAGATGGGACAGGTAGGCCATCAGGTCCGCCGTCTTGCGTGGAGACAGGCCGTACTTGTCCAGGGATAGCGAGGCTTGCACCCCGTTCTGCTGCTGCCACTGCAGCAGGTGGCGCCGTTCGATGGCCAGTTCGTCCACTTCGGCCTGCAGTCGTGCGGCCACGTTGTGCGCTTGCAGGTGGTCTTTCAACTGCGCCAGGACCGCCTGAATGCGCGCCATCGCGGGAGCGGGCTCGGGCATGCCTGGCGGCACGGTCGGCAGGCGCGCGAAGAATTCCTCTCGATGTTCCTTGCTGCCCAGCCGGGCAATCAGGTAGTCCAACCCGTACTTGCCCAGTTTTTCGTACACGTTTTCCACGGCCGCGTTGTTGTTGGACAGCACCGCGACCGTTTTCCCGCGCACCAGGACATTGGCGATGATGTTCAGGATCGTCTGGGTCTTGCCTGTGCCCGGCGGTCCCTCGATCAGGCTGACTTGCGAGGTAAAAGCCTGCTCGACCGCCACGAGCTGGCTTGCGTTCACGCCGAACGGATAGATCAGGGGTTCCGCCGGCGCCTGCCGGGTGAGCTGCCTCGTGCAGTAGGCATGCAGGACGGTGTCCGACCAGGCCGGCAACTTCTCCAACTGACGCACCACGTTGGCGGCGATCTGTTTCTGCGCCTCCGAGTCGGCCCGCTCCTCTCGTGCGTTTGCCACGGCAATGAAGTAACGGAAGATCGCCTCGTCCTTCATCGTGGCCTGCGGGACGAACTCGATGCCGCCGTCCAGTTTCCTGACATAGGGCTTGGGATTGCCGGGATAATGGACGACGGCGTACTTGTCGCCATAGACAACCGCCTTGTCGACGGCGCTGACGACCGCGCTTCCCTTTTTCACCAGCAGGGGCTGGCTTGTCCAGTTCCCGGGTAGGCACGATGCGGCAATCGCTGAGTGGCCAGGAAAACGATTTGCCAGAGTGGAAATGGCAGGTCAGCATCAGGGCCGCATGTCGTTCGTTCCATCGGATATCCCAGCCACTGATTTGCCGGGTCCTGTCTTCACCGTGGACGTGGATGGAAACACGGAGCTCTTGCATCATGCGCCCCCGTTACAGGCTCGATCGAAGCCCGGGAACACCCGCTGCTTCGGAAGTCGAATCCTGCGATTCTTCGAGTTTGGGGATCCACCTTGCCATCGCTGCCTTAGGGGCGACTAATGCGCCGCTCACCCGCCATCGTCAACCTGTGCGCCTATTGATCCAGCCGTCTACGGGGAACCGTTCCGTGCTTTGGATCCGAACCGGAGCCGGGATCAACCCTAGATGGATTTGCCTTCGTCAAGGCGATCCGGCTCTTCGGCATGAGCTTGACGAGCATGCCTGGCCTCCGGAAGTCATAGGCATTCTTGGCCCGATTCTGCGCTGCATCATGCAGCCAGGCAGGATCGCCTCCACGTCGTGCAACGGCCGTTCCGGTAAGTGGAGCGGGTGAAGGGAATCGAACCCTCGTCAGTAGCTTGGGAAGCTACAGCTCTACCATTGAGCTACACCCGCGCGATACCTCGAACGATACCCGGATTCTAGCCGGATTGCGGCGATCCGTGCATACCCTGTCGTGCCGATCGTGCAGGTTTCCTCACGGGGTCCCCGCTTTCTCGGGGACAGCCTCGACGCGCTAGTCGCGCATCAAGGTCGACTTGCCGAACAGGCTTTCGACCAGGTCGACGACCAGTTCCGCGGTCTGGTTGCGGTTGTCGAGCACCGGGTTGAGTTCGACGATGTCCAGCGAGGCCATGCGGCCGCTGTCGGCGATCATCTCCATCACCAGTTGCGCCTCGCGGTAATTGACGCCGCCGGGCACGGTGGTGCCGACGCCGGGGGCGATGCCCGGGTCGAGGAAATCGACGTCGAAGCTGACGTGCAGGTGGGTGTCCTCGTCCACGCCGTCCAGCGCGGCCAGCATGGTCTGCTTCATACCGTTCTCGTCGATGTAGCGCATGTCGTAGACGTCGATGCCGTGCTGCTTGACCAGGCGCTTTTCCTCGGGATCGACCGAGCGGATGCCGATCTGGCGGATCTGCGAAGGCGATATCGCCGGCGCGTCGCCGCCCAGTTGCGTCAATGCGTCGGGACCCAGGCCGCACAGGCACGCGACCGGCATGCCGTGGATGTTGCCCGAGGGCGTGATGGCGCTGGTGTTGAAGTCCGAATGCGCGTCCAGCCACAGCACGCGCAGCTTCCTGCCGTTGTCGCGGCAATGGCGGGCGACCGCGGCGATCGAGCCCATCGCCAGGCAGTGGTCGCCGCCGAGCATGATCGGCAGGCGGCCGTGGCGCAGTTCGGTGGCGACCGCCTGCAGCACGCCGCGGTTCCAGGCTGCGACTTCGTCGAGGTGGCGGTAGCCGCCCTCGGGCGGCAGCCACGGATTGGCCGGGCCGTCGACGTTGCCGACGTCGCGCACCGCCACGCCGCGTGCGGCCAGCGCCTCGCCCAGGCCGGCGATGCGCAGCGCCTCCGGCCCCATCCGTGCGCCGAGGTGGCCGGCGCCGATGTCGGAGGGTACGCCGATCAGGGAAACGGGCGGAAAGGTTCGACTCATCGCACTCACGCAATCGGGAAAACGCAGGATTCTATCCGCGCGCGCCGGATACGGCCCGTGGCGATGCAGCACGAGCCGTGCGAAGGAAGACGAAAGATGGTGCCGCTTGTCCGATTCGAACGGACGACCTACTGATTACAAATCAGTTGCTCTACCAACTGAGCTAAAGCGGCGATCGGCGCGGTGCGCCGGCGGATTCTAGCGCAGTGCGGCGCAGTCCAGCGCGCGCGATTGCGCCGCGCCGGTCCTGGCGCGCGCCTGCGCGGCGTCGAGGTCCGGCCCGGCGGCGACGTCGGCCCACCATTGCGACGGCGCGGAAGCGGCCGGTTCGCGTATCTGCGCGGGGAAACCGGCCGCCTGCAGCGCGGCCTGGCGGCGTTGCGCGCCTTCGAAGTTGCGGTACAGGCCCAGGGCGATGCCGTTGGCCATTTCGCCGTCGCGGACGACCAGGAAATCGTTGAAGCCGGCTTCGCCGATGCGGCGCGCCAGCGCCTGCGCTTCGTCGCGGCCGGCGGCCGGCGGCAGGTACACGCTGTAGCCGCCGGTGGCGGCGCGGCTTCGGGCCTCGCGCACATGGCTGCGCAGGCTTGCGCCGGCCAGCGCGGCGATGGCGCCGCGAGCGGCGTCGGCGTCGGCGAAGGGGCCGAGGCTGAAGCATTTCGGCGTCACTGCGGGGACGGCGGGCGTTTGCGCCGCCGGCATGGGCGCTGGCGGCGTTGGCGCGGGCGCCTGCGGTTCGGCGTTGACGGACGGCGCCGCGGCGGGCGATGGCGCGGCGGCGGTTTCGGCGAGCAGTTGCAGCCGCGCGACGCCTTGCGGCTGCGCCGGCGGTGCGGGCGGCGGCGGGGCCGGGCGCGAAATCCACCAGGCGGCCACGCCAAGGTTGAGGACGACGAGCAGGACGATCAGGGCGCGGATCAGCATGCGGGGATTCTAGAGTGTGCCCGTGCGGCCGGCGCGCGCCCAGATCGCCAATCCTTCCAGCACCAGCGAGGGGGCGAAACCGGCCTGCGGCAGATGCGCGAGCAGGGCTTCGCCGCCGCCGCCGTGCAATAGCAGGCGCGGTTCGGCGCCAATCTGCTGTCGCGCCTGCCGTAGGCTGCGCTCGACCAGCGCGATCGCCGCACCGTCGCAGCCGGAAGCCAGCGCGTCGGCGGTGTCGGCGGCGAACTCGGCGTAGTCGCCGCCGCTAGCCGGCAATTGCACGGCGGCGCGATGCAGCGTCTCGCGCATCAGCCGCGGCGACGGCGCGATGCGGCCGCCGCGGTGGCGGCCGTCGGCGTCCAGCAGATCCAGCGTCAGCGCGGTACCGACGCCGGCGACCAGCCACGGACCCTCGCCGCGCGCATGCGCCGCCAGCAGGGCGAGGAAGCGGTCGACGCCGAATTTTTCCGGTTCGGCGTAGGCGATGCGCACGCCGGCCAGGCGCGGCTGGGTGCGCGCGATCGACACCACGCGGAAGCGTGCCATCAGCGCTTCGCGCACCGCCGCGGTCAGCGCCGGCGAGGCCACGCTGGACAGGCAGGCGTTGCCGGCGCGTGTCGGCAGCAGCGCGTGCAGGCGTTCGACGAAGGTGCTTTCGTCGTGGCCCAGCGCCTGCACTTCGCCCAACCGGCCGTCGCCGTCCAGCCACGCGCATTTCAGCCGCGAATTGCCCAGGTCGAACAGCCAGTGGCTCATGCCGCCCTCACGCTGACTTCGCCGGCATGGACGCGCTGCTCGCGGCCGTCGATCCGCACCCGCAGCGCGCCGTCCTCGGCGATCCCGGCGGCGACGCCGTGGCGCACGCCCTCGGCGGCGTGCACCGCGACTTCGCGGCCGGCCAGCGCGTCCAGCGCGGCGTAGCGGGCGGCGAACGGCGCCAGGCCCTCGGCGTCGAAACGTTCCAGCGCCGGCAGCAGTTTCGACAGCAGCGCCGCGGCAATGAGGTTCCGCGACACCGGCCGCGGCGACAGCGCCTGCAGGTCGATCCAAGGCTGGTCGATCCGGGCCGCGAACGCGGCCGGCATGCGCACATTGACGCCGATGCCGATCACTGCGGGCGCCGGGTCGGCGGTGCAACTGACCACCGCGCCGCCGCCGATTTCGACCAGCAGGCCGCCGAGCTTGCGCAGGGCGGCGTCGGGCGCAGCCACGACCAGGTCGTTCGGCCACTTCAGGCGCACGTCGCCGAAGCCGGCCTCCTGCAGCGCCTCGGCCGCGGCGACGCCGGCGACCAGGCTCAGCCCGCCCAGCCGCGCCAGCCCGCCGGAGAACTGCCGCGCCAGCGACAGGTACAGGTGCGCGGCCAGCGGCGAGGCCCACTCGCGCCCGCGCCGGCCGCGGCCGCCGGTCTGGCGTTCGGCCAGCAGCACGGCGCTGCCGCGGGCCGGCGCGGCGCGGCGCAGCAGTTCGCTGTTGGTCGAATCCAGGCTCCAGGCGACGTCGAGCCCGGCCAGCAGTGCGCGCTGCGCCGGCGCCAGCGCGGCGCGGATGGCGTCGGCCTCCAGCCAGTCCAGCGGCTGCGCCAGCGCGTAGCCGCGGCCGGGCCGGGCCTCGATGCCGACCCCGGCCTGGCGCAGGGCCTCGACCCGTTTCCAGATCGCCGCACGGGTCAGGCCGCTGGCCGCGGCCAGTTCGTCCCCGGTCGCGGGGCCGGCCTGCAGGCGCTGCAGCAGTTCGCGTTCGCCGTTCATCAAGACATTATGACGGAGCCGGCTGTCCGGTCCGGGCGCGGAATTGCGATATAGTCCGGTATCCCCGCGCCTTTCCGACCGGAGCCGCCATGTCCCGCCGCCGACTCGCGACCTGCATCGCCTGCGCCTTGCTGTTGGCCTGCGCCAGCGCACCGCTGCTGGCCCGCAGCAGCCGGGACGACCTGGCGGCCAGTGCCGGCAACGGCACCTGCCCGCAGGAGGAGGTCTCGGCGATCGTCGTCGACGGTTCCGATCCCGCCCAGCATGCCGCCACGCCGCCGGCGCGCAGCAAGTACGCCAAGCCGGCGACGCCCGCCAGCCGCGGCCAGGCCGCTGGCGGAGGCGAGGGCGACGGCGGCAGCCTGCCGCGCGCGCGCAACCCCAAATGGCACAGCTTCCTGCCCGGGATGTTCCGCTGAGGCGTTCGCTGTTCGGCTGGCTGCGCGGGCGGCCGGCGTCGTTCCCCGAGGAACACTGGCAGGTCCTGAGCCGATCGAACCCGTGGGCCGCCGCGCTGGAACCCGATGACAACGCCCGCCTGCGCACGCTGGCCGAGCGCTTCCTGCACGAAAAGACCATCACCCCGCTGGATGGGCTGGCGCTGGACGACGTCCAGTGCGCGCAACTGGCGCTGCTGTGCTGTCTGCCGCTGTTGCGCTATGGCGAGAACGGCCTGCGTGGCTGGTCGCAATTGCTGGTGTACCCGGACGCCTTCCGCGTGCAGCGCAGCCACGTCGACGCCGCCGGCGTGCTGCACGAATGGGACGACGAACTGATCGGCGAAGCCTGGGACAGCGGCCCGCTGATCCTGTCCTGGGCCGACGTGCAGGCCGACCTGGCCGATCCCTGGGCCGGCTGCTGCGTGGCGGTGCACGAGATGGCGCACAAGCTGGACGTGCTGGACGGCGAAATGGACGGCACCCCGCTGCTGCCGCGCGCGTGGCAGCGCGAATGGGCGCGCGACTTCCAGCGCGGCTACGACGCCTTCTGCGCCGAAGTGGACGCCGGTCGCGACACCGCCATCGATCCCTACGCGGCCGAATCGCCGGAGGAATTCTTCGCCGTGCTCAGCGAATACCACTTCTCCGCGCCGCAACCGCTGCGCGAGGCGATGCCGGAAGTGGCCGCGCACCTGCAGCGGTTCTACGGCCCGTCGCCTGCGCCGCGCTAATCCTCGCGACCGTCGCCTTCGCTTTCGTCGAAGTAATCCGGCGCGGGCATTTCGCCGCCCTCGTCGTGCATCGTGGTGGTGACCGGGGCCGCCGCCGGCCGGCCGCGTGGCGGCGGCAGTAGCGCCTCGGCGGTTTCCAGGTCCGCCAGCAGTTGCGCGCGGCGGTCGTCGGGCAGTTGCTGCCAGTGGCAGCCGATCAGCGCGCCTTCCAGCGAATACAGCAGGTTGCGGCTGGGGCGGAAGCCGGCGCGCTTGATCCGCACGAACGCGGCGACCGCGCCGACCGCGGCGACGTCCTCGTGCGTGCGCAGCCCGACCTGGCGCAGCCAGGCCGCGGATTTGGGTCCGATGTTCAGCAGCTTGCCCGTGCTCACTGCAGCGCCTCCACGTACATGCCGGCGACCGCTTCCAGCCCGCGCTGGTCGTCGGCGTCGAAGCGGTCGCGCACGGGGCTGTCCAGGTCGAACACGCCGATCAGTTCGCCGTCGCGCACCAGCGGCACCACCAGTTCCGAGCGCGAGGCCGAATCGCAGGCGATGTGGCCGGGGAAGGCGTCGACGTCGGCCACGCGCTGGGTCTGCCGCGTGCGCGCCGCCGCGCCGCAGACGCCCTTGTCCAGGGCGATGCGCACGCAGGCCGGCTGGCCCTGGAACGGGCCGACCACCAGTTCGCGGCCGTCGAAGAAATAGAAGCCGACCCAGTTGAGCTGCGGCAGCGCGTGGTAGACCAGCGCCGACAGGTTGGCCGCGTTGGCGATGCGGTCGGATTCGCCGTGCAGCAGCGCGCGCGCCTGCGCGGTCAGTTGCGCGTACTGTTCCGGCTTGCTGCCGTTTAGACTTTGCGAAGTGAACATTTCGACAGTGTAAGGCGGATGACCGCTTCCGGCATCTACGTGACCGGCACCGACACCGGCGCCGGCAAGACCGTTTCCAGCGTCGCCCTGCTGCATGCCTTGCGCGCGCGCGGACTGCGCGCGGTGGGGATGAAGCCGGTCGCCAGCGGTTGCGTCGACACCGCGGAAGGCTGGCGCAACGACGATGCGCTGGCGCTGCAGGCGGCCAGCGCGCCGGTTCCCGCCTATGCCGACCTCAACCCGTATGCGCTGCCGTTGCCGCTGGCGCCGGAGATCGCCGCGCGCGAGGCCGGCGTCGGTATCGGGCTGGAAACGCTTTGCGCCGCGTACGCGCGCCTGCTGGCAAGCGCCGACGCCGTGGTGGTCGAAGGCGTCGGCGGCTGGGCCGCGCCGCTGTCGGCGACGCTGGACCAGGCCGATCTGGTGCGCGCGCTGCGGCTGCCGGTGGTGCTGGTGGTCGGCTTGCGCCTGGGCTGCCTCAACCACGCGCGGCTGACCGCGTGCGCGATCGCCGCCGACGGTTGCGAGCTGGCCGGCTGGATCGCCAGCGAGGTGGATCCCGCGATGGAGCGGATCGACGAAAACTTCGAAATCCTGTCGTCGCGGCTGCAGGCGCCGTGCTGGGGGCGGCTGCCGCATGCGCCGGCTTCGGGAGAACTCGCGCAATACCTGCACTTGCCGTAGGGCCTGTTTGCGGTCGCATAGTTGCGAGGCGATGACCCTCCTTCCCCGCTGCGCCGGGTGTGGCAAGTGTGGGTAGTTCCGTTCCTGCGAATCGCAGGCAATAAAAAACCCCGGCAGGGGGAGGGATCCTGCCGGGGCGGTTGCGCGGAGGGAGGGGATCCGCGCAAAGCTCTTTCGCTGTCGAAAAGCCGATCAGCGGCCCTTCGAAGCGGCCTTGGTCGCCTTGGCGACGGTGGCCTGGACGGTGTCCTGGGCGCTTTCGAACTGGCTCTTGGCCAGCTGGCCGAGGGCTTCGCCGGTCTTCAGCGTGACGCCGAAGACTTCCTGGCCGGCGGCGATCAGGCGTTCGGCGTTGTCCTTGGCGACCTGCAGGCCCTTCGGCCACAGGGTCTTGTAGGCTTCGAGGTCGCGGACTTCGGCCAGCTCGTCGAGGTAGGCGGTGGTCGCGTCGACGTTCTTTTCGAAGGTCTTCAGCTGCACGCCGAACACGCTTTCGGCGCTTTCCAGAGCCAGACGGTTGGCGCGCGAGGCCGCGGCGGCGAACTGGTGGGTGAAGTTGCTGAACTGGTTGTTGAACTGGGCGGACATCTTTCTGCTCCCGTAGTTGAAGAGGACTACCTCTATGTTGCGTCGCAGCATAGAGGGGTTCTTGCTGCATTGCAACAAGTCGCGTACGGTTGTCCGACGAACGGCATGCGCCTGTTCAGAATCAAAGGGTTGGAGGGGACCGCGACCGGCCCGGACAAAGCCGGCAGGGCCTGAATCGCCCGCCGCAGATACCGCCCTCGACTCCCCGGTACCGGCTTCCGGCGGTGCAGGTCTCGTGCACCACGACCTCGCTCAGCAGCGGCAGCGCCGGCTTCAGTTGCGCCCAGATCCATGCGGCGATGCGCTCGCTGGTCGGGTTCTCCAGGCCTTCGATGTCGTTGAGGTAATGGTGGTCCAGCCGTGCGAACAGCGGCGCGAAGGCCGCCTTGATGTCGGCGAAATCCATCACCCAGCCGGTGTGCGGGTCGATTTCGCCGGAGACGTGCAACTCGATGCGGAACGAGTGCCCGTGCAACCGCGCGCACTTGTGCCCCTCGGGCACGTTCGGCAGGCGATGCGCGGCCTCGATGGTGAAGACCTTGAAGATTTCCATGCGCGCATTGTCCGCCGCGGCGCGCACGCCCGGCAATGCGTGCCCGCCGCTGGATTGCAATGATTCTCATTTGAATTACAATCGCGGGTCCAGCCAGCGATCGCGATGCCGGATCCGCCAGCGATATTTTTCGCTCCGACAGGTATCGCCATGAAACTGCCCGCCTTGCTGGTCGGCGCCCTTGCCTGGGCCGCCGCCGTTCCCGTCCTCGCCCATACGCCGTATCTGGTTCCCAGCGATTTCGCTCCGCGCGGCGGGCAGACGCTGGCGCTGGACGCGTCCTTCGCCGAGACCTTCTTCGTTCCCGAGGCGGCGTTCGACGACAGCCGCTTCGTGGTGATCGGTCCCGACGGGCGCAGCGTCGCGCCGGACACGGTGCAGGTGCTGAAGACCCGCACGGTGGCCGAACACACCCTGCCCAAGGAGGCGAAGGGCACCTATCGCTTCAGCACCGGCCCACGCCTGGGCGCGCTGTTCCGCACCTGGGAGATCGACGGCAAGCGCGAGAGTTCGCGCGACCCGGCGCAGAAGATTCCCGCCGGGGCCAAGGTGCTGTCGGATTTCCAGTCGCTGACCCAGGCCGAAACCTACGTCAGCGTCGGCGCGCCGGACCGCGGCGCGCTGAAGCCCTACGGCAAGGGGCTGGAACTGGTGCCGGTGACGCATCCCAACGACCTGTACGTCGGCGAGAAGTTCGAATTCGTCGTCCAGTACGACGGCAGGCCGCTGGCCGAGCAGAAGGTGGAGATCACCGAGGCGGTGTGGACGTCCGACCGCAAGCCGCAGGTCGAAACCCTGACCACCGACGCGCAGGGCCGGGTCGCGTTCGAATTGCGCCAGGCCGGCACCTGGGTCGCGCTGACCCGCCACCGCACGCCGGCGCCGGCGGGATCGCCGACGGCCGAATACAGCAACAGCTACACGCTGACCTTCCGCGTGCTGGAACAGTGACGCGCGCATCCACTCCCGGAGAACCCGCATGAAATCCGCATTGCTCGCCTGCGCCTGCGCCACGGCGCTGTTCCCCGCTTTCGCCGCCGACGCGCAGGATGCGCCGGCGCAACGTCCGCTGATCGGCGGCCACGGCAACAACGTCGAGGCGTTCATCGCCCAGTACGACGACAATGCCGACGGCAGGCTGACCTGGGCCGAATTCGACGCCTTCCGCCGCAAGCGCTTCGACGCCACCGACGCCAACGGCGACGGCACGGTGGACGTGGAGGAGTACGTGCAGGAATTCGACGACCGCTCCCGGCAGGCGCTGGAACAGGCGCGCGAGGCGCAGGTCAGGCAGACCCACACGCGTTTCGCCGCCATCGACGCCGACAAGGACGGCCGGGTCAGCCGCGCCGAGTTCGACGCCTCGGGCGAGCGCGTGTTCGCCGAAGGCGCGAAGAAGCTGGCGGAACGACCGGCGGCCGGGAAGCCGGCCGATGGCGCTTCGGCCGAAGGCCGCACCGAAGCCAACGCCGCGCGCTTCGACCGCGACAGCAATCCGCTGGGCCTGCCGAGCAGCCACACCGCCGGCGGTTTCCTCGAGTTGTACGACGGCAACGGCGACGGCAAGGTCGAACGCGACGAGTTCGACCGCGAGCGCGCGGCGCAGTTCGCGCGCACCGACGTGGACGGGGACGGCGTGTTGAGCGAGGACGAATACCTGGCCGAGTTCGAGGATCGCCTCGACCGCCGCATCGCGACCCTGGGCGGAGGCTCGGACAAGCAGACCCGCATCCGCTTCGATGCGCTGGATACGGACAAGGACGGCAGGATGACCTTCGCCGAATACCAGGCCTCCGGCAAACGCACCTTCGACATGGCCGACCGCAACCACGACGGCGTGGTCGATGCGGAAGACGCCAAGCTGCCGCCGCCGCCGCGCCCGCAACGCGCGGATGGCGCTGCCGCGCCGGCGGCGAAGCCGGGAAACTGAGGCGGACGGGGCGGCGCGATGCGGATGCCGTTCGTCGGCCATCGTGCGCTGTCGCTGTGCGCGCTGTTGCTGGCGTGCGGCGCGGCCGTGGCCGGCGAACCGCTGCGCGCGCAGCGCGACGGCGTGCTGGGCACCTCGTTCGAGATGCGCGTGGCCGGCGACGGCGGGCAGGCGGCGGTGGACGCCGCGCTGGCCGAGGTGGCGCGGCTGGAGGCGCAATTGAGCACTTGGCGCGACGATACGCCGCTGTCGGCCTGGAACGCCGGGCGCATCGACGCGGAGGAACTGCCGAAGGACGTGCGCGAGGTGCTGGCGCTGTGCGAACAGTGGCGAACGCGGACCCGTGGCGCGTTCAGTTGCCGGCTGGGCGGGCCGATCGCGCGCTGGCGCCAGGCCGAAGCCGACGCGCAATTGCCCGATCGCATCGAACTGCGCCGGCAGGCGCGCGCGCTGGCGGCGTTGCCGATGCCGGACGCAGGCCGGCTGGATCCGCAAACCGGCCTGCGCTTCGACGTGGACGGGGTCGCCAAGGGCTACATCCTCGACCGTGCGCTGGAAAAGGCGCGCGCCGCCGCGCCGGAAGCGCGCGGCATCGCCATCGACATCGGCGGCGATGCGGTCTACTGGGGCCGGCCGGATGACGCCGGAGCGTGGCAAGTCGACGTCGCCGACCCGAAGCGGCCGCTGGACAATGGCGAGGCGATCGGCCGCGTCGCACTGCATGGGCAGGCCATCGCCGCCAGCGGGCACACCAGCCGCGGCTATCGCATCGGCCGGCGCAAGTTCAGCCACATCCTCGACCCGCAGGAGGGCTGGCCGCTCAATTACGCGCCCAGCGCGGTGGTGGTGGCCAACGACGCGGCCAGCGCCGATGCGCTGGCCACCGCGCTGACCGTGCTGCCGATCCGCGACGGCATCGCCCTGGTCGACGGCCTCGACGGCGCGGCGGCGCTGATCGTCAGCGACGCCGGCATCGCCTTCGCCTCGGCGCGCTGGCCGGCGCTGCTGCTGTCGGCGGGCGCGCGGACGCCGGCGCCGCCTTCGCCGCGCGTATTGATCGACTACGAAATTCCGCAGCCGGCCGCGCGCGAAGGCTACCGCCAGCCTTACCTGGCGCTGTGGATCGAGCGCGAGGATGGCAGCGCGGTGCGGCAGTTGCACGTGCTCGGCGACCGCGCGCGCTGGCTGGGCGAGCTGCCGCGCTGGTGGCGGCAGTACGGCCGCAACGACCCGGCGGGCGCGCTGGGGCTGGCGCGGCCGACCCGCGCGCCGGGGACTTACTCGCTGGCCTGGGACGGCTGCGACGATTTCGGCCGCGCGCAGCCGCCGGGCCGCTACGTGTTGCGCGTGGAAGCCGCGCGCGAACGCGGCGGGCACGAGCAGTTGTCGTTGCCGTTCGTCCTCGGCGAATCCGCCGGCGAGGTGCAGGCGCAGGGAAGCGGCGAGATCGGCAAAGTGGACCTGCACCGGGAACAGATCATCACGCGCCGTGACACGTCCGAATAGCCCGTTATCCCAGCTTGCGCCGCGATGGCGGGCGGAAACCGGGTCGTTCGGAGATTGCCAGGCGCGAAACCGTCAACCGGCACCGGCACGCCGCCGCTGCCTCCCAGCAACGCCCGTTGCCCTCGCGGCGACCGCAGCCAGGAAAGGAGCGCTCCCATCGAAGCGCAAGTTTTTTTCCTGACCTGTGGAGTAGAGCCATGAAATTGTCCCCCCGCTTGTTGACCCTGGCCATTGCCGCCAGCCTGTCGTGCGCGGCGCATGCCGAAAATCCCGCGGGAATTCCCGCAGAAGCCGCCGCAGAAGCCGCCGCAGAAGCCGCCGCAGAAACCGCCGCCGAAACCGCCGCCGAAACCGCCGCCGAAACCGACGGCGCCAAGACCTTCGACGCCATCCAGGTCAAGGGCAAGCGCGAGCAGCAGAAGTCGGCCAACCAGAACGTCACCGTCGTCGACGCCAGGCAGATCGAGGACGAGCAGGCCGAGAGCATGGAAGACCTGGTGCGCTACATCCCCGGCGTCAGCATCGTCGACATGGGCCGTTTCGGCGACAACGGCTTCAACATCCGCGGCATCGAAGGCGACCGCGTGGCGATGACCATCGATGGCCTGAGCATGGCCGAAGGCCTGGAAACCGCGCGCAACTACGAGTTCTTCCGCGCCGGCCGCGGCGGCGTCGACGTCGATACGCTGAAGAGCGTGGAAGTCATCAAGGGCGCCGACTCGATCACCGCCGGCAGCGGCGCGCTGGGCGGTGCGGTGGTGTTCACCACCAAGGATCCCTACGACTACCTGAAGGCCGAAGGCAACGACAGCCACGCGCGCCTGAAGCTGGGCTACACTGGCTACAACGACGAGAAGCTCGGTTCGCTGACCCTGGCCAACCGCACCGGCATCGTCGAGTCGATGCTGGTCTATACCCGGCGCAAGGCGCACGAGGCCGAAGGCTTCTTCGACAGCACCGACATCGAGACCGGCAGCGCCCGCCGCACGCCCGATCCGATCGACCACGACAGCACCAATATCCTCGGCAAGGTCGATTTCGTCATCAGCCCCGCGCACCGGCTGGGCGTGGTCTACGAGCGCAACCGGGTCGAGAACGTGGTCGACAACCTGAGCCGGGTGTCCTCGCCCGGCTACCTCACCCGCGTGGGCGACGACAGCAACGACCGCGATCGCTACGGGCTGCGTTACATCTGGACTGCCGGCAACGCCGCGTTCGACACGCTGGAAGCGAAGGTCGACCGGCAGGAGACCAAGAGCCACGGCATCACCCGCGTGCTCACCGGCAGCGGCACCTCGGCCAATCCGACCGTCACCGCGAACACCACTGCGTGCACGCTGGCGCTGCCGTGCAACCGCGCCGAGGACCGTTCCACCGACCAGGTGCTGGACCGGGTGGCGTTCGATTTCGACAAGCGCGCCGGCAATCACGCGCTGGCCTACGGCGCGGCGTGGCAGAAGCGTTCGATCGACTTCACCGCGATCGACTACCGCTGGAACAACGCCGGCGTGCTGGACACCGCGACGGTGGATCCGGCGCAGGTGCCGGGCACCGACGCCAAGGTCTGGAACCTGTACCTGCGCGACCGCATCGGCTTGCTCGACGACCGCCTCGGCCTGTCCTTCGGCCTGCGTTACGACCGCTACGATTATTCGCCGACGCTCAGCGACACCTTCGAGGACGACACCGGCACGGTACGCGACGTCAGCTTCTCCTCGCCGACCGGGCAGTTCGGCGTCAGCTACGCGTTCGCGCCGCGGCAGACGCTGTGGTTCCAGGCCGGCCGCGGCTTCCGTGCGCCGACCACCGGCGAGATGTACGCGCCGACCAGCACCACCGAGATCACCGAGGTGGCCACCGGCAACACAGTGATCGTGCCGACCTACGCCGCCAACCCGGACCTGGAGGCGGAAACCAGCCTCAACCTGGAACTGGGCTGGCGCTGGGAAAGCGACACCGCGCGCTTCGGCGTTTCGGTATTCCGCGACCGCTACGAAGACTTCATCGACAGCGTGACCCTGATAGCCGACCCCGGCACCCAATACCAGAGCTGCACCCGCGGCGTCTGCACCGTGAGCAACGGTTACAGCTACGGCACCACCGCCAACGTCGGCGAAGTCACGGTGAAGGGCTACGAGCTGGAAGGCCTGTGGCGGCTGGGCGACGAATGGCTGCTGCGCGCGGCGTGGTCGCACAACCAGGGCGAACAGAAGGACGGCAGTCCGCTGGACAGCATCAATCCGGACCGCGGTGTGCTGGGCCTGAGCTGGCAGGGGCTGGACGACCGCGTGCGCATCACCGGCAACGTGACCCATGCGCTGGCCAAGCGCAGCCGCGACGTCAACCCGGTCACCGACATCTTCGGCCAGCCGGCCGAGCCGTTCCTCAGCAACGCCTACACCGTGTTCGACCTGTTCGGCAGCTACCGCGTCAACGAGCACCTGCGCATCAACGCCGGCGTCTACAACCTGCTGGACGAGGAGTACTACCAGTGGGCGCGGATCCGCAACGTGACCCGCGGCGACTTCTACCTGTACGGCTACGCCACCGACGACGGCATCGGCCGCTACAGCGAACCGGGCCGCAACTACCGCGTCAGCGTGTCGTTCGACTTCTGAGCCAGGGGATAGGGACAGGGGCAGGGCGCAGGGAAGCGCCCATTTCCATCCGTTGGGTCCATCCGTCTGGCGATCGCGAGGTTCAGCGATCGGCGTGCTGGCGCGTCGCGTCGCGTCGCCGCGCCGCAGGCGGTTTCTGGCCCGCATGCGCATGCCGCGGCTTGCCGGCGTGCGGACGGCGCGACTGGCCGGGGCGGTTGCCTGCCGGGCGGTTGCCACCCGGACGGCGCGGGGCGGGTCTTTGCGGAGGATGGTTGCCGCCGGGTTGCTCGGCCTTGCCCGGCGCGCTGTTGCCCCAGCGGATCGGTTCGTAGGGCTCGAAGCCGGGCACGTCGCGGATTTCCATGTCCTGCTTCAGCAGGCGCACGACCGCGCGCAGGTACTTGGCCTCGTCCTGCGCCACCAGCGAGATCGCTTCGCCCTGCGAGCCGTTGCGGCCGGTGCGGCCGATGCGGTGTACGTAGTCCTCGGCGACCATCGGCAGGTCGTAGTTGATGACCTTCGGCAACTGCTCGATGTCGATGCCGCGCGCGGCGATGTCGGTGGCGACCAGCACCGGCACCTTGCCGGCCTTGAAGTCGTTCAGCGCGCGCTGGCGCTGGCCCTGGCTCTTGTTGCCGTGGATCGCGGCGGCCCGAATCCCCGATTTCTCGAGGAACGTCGCCAGCTTGTCGCTGCCGTGCTTGGTCCGTGCGAACACCAGCGTCTGCACGCGGCTGTCCTGCGCCAGCAGGTGCAGCAGCAGTTCGCGCTTGCGCCCGCCATCGACCGGATGCACGCGGTGGGCGATGGTGTCGGCCACGGTGTTCTGCGGCGTGACCATCACTTCGCGCGGGTCGCGCATGAATTCCCTGGCCAGTTGCTTGATCGGCTCGGCGAAGGTGGCCGAGAACAGCAGGGTCTGGCGGTTCTGCCGCGGCAGCTTGGCGAGGATGCGCTTGATCGACGGCAGGAAGCCCATGTCCAGCATGCGGTCGGCCTCGTCCAGCACCAGCACCTCGATGCCGGAAAGATCGACGCTGCGGCGCTCGATGTGGTCGATCAGGCGGCCCGGGCAGGCGATCACCAGGTCCACGCCGCGGCGCAGCGCGTCCAACTGGTTGCCCATGCCGACGCCGCCGTAGATGGTGGTGGCCGGCACGCGCAGGTACTTGCCGTAGTCGCGCAGGCTTTCGTGCACCTGCACCGCCAGTTCGCGCGTGGGCGTGAGCACCAGCGCGCGCGGCTTGCGCGTCGGGTTGGGCTTGCCGCCCAGCCGCTGCAGCAGCGGCAGGCCGAACGCGGCGGTCTTGCCGGTGCCGGTCTGGGCGCCGGCCAGCAGGTCGTGGCCGGCCAGCGCCAGCGGGATCGCTTCGCGCTGGATCGGGGTGGGGGCGTCGTAGCCCTGTTCGGACAGGGCGCGCAGCAGTTCGGGCGACAGCCCCAGGTTTTCGAAGGACATTGGCAATGCTTCCGGTAAAGCGCACCGACCGCGAACGCGCACGCAAAAAGCGCACGGATTCCCGGCAGCGGGGCGAAATTGAATGATGCGGTCAGACCCGAAGCGTTCCCGATGAACCGCGCTAACAGGCAGGGATTGGCGCAGCCGGGGTGGCGTCGCCATGCAGGGCGAAAGGCGTCGGAGGGAACCGGCCGGCCCGGGTTGCGGGACCGGCGCGACCGCCGTAGGGAAACGGACGAGCGCCTGCAGGACCCACATTCTAGCCGATCCCGGGCAAATACGGGGTAATCGCGATTACCGCCCGACCGCCGGCCCGCGTATCATGGCCGCCTAGTTGATCGCCGCGGAGGCCGATCTTGAACGTTCGCACCCTGCCTGCCCGAACCGCCGGGGCCATACGGCTGCGCGCGCCGCCCGATTGTTCCGGCGCCCCCGCCTGCGGCCACTGCACGGTGCGGCACCTGTCGGTCTGCGGCGTGTTGACGCCGGAGGAGGCCGAGGCGCTGGAGCGCCACGTCGGCGAGGTCGCCGTGCCGACCGGGCGCATGCTGGTGCGCGAAGGCGACGAACGCCGCCACGTGTTCACCGTGACTTCCGGCGCGCTGCGCCGGATCCGCCTGCTGCCCGACGGCCGCCGGCTGGTGGCCGGGTTCCTGATGCCGGGCGATTACATCGGCTTCAGCGGCGCCAGCCGCTACCGGCATTCGATCGAAGCGATCGAGGACAGCGAACTGTGCGCGTTCTCCTCGCAGGACATGCGCGAACTGTGCGACCGCTACCCGGGCCTGGAACGCGAACTGCTGAGCCGGGCCTGCGCCGAACTGGACGACACCCGCAACAACCTGATGTCGCTGGCGCGGATGACCCCGATCGAACGCCTGGCCGGCTTCCTGCTGGACATGGCCGCGCGCCGCAAGCGCCAAGGCCACGACGACGCCAGCGTGGCCCTGCCGATGACCCGCGCCGACATCGCGGACTACCTGGGCCTGACCGTCGAAACCGTCAGCCGCTGCTTCACCAAGCTGCGCACCCAGGGCGTCATCGCCACCGACGACCCCCAGCACGTGCGCATCCTGCAGCCGGATGCGCTGAAGGCGCTGTCGGAGGCGCGGGATTGAACGAAGAAGCCTCGGGAAGCCGGGGCTTCTTCGTATCTGCGGAATGCGATTCATGAAGGGGACGGCGGTTGCCCGACTCCGGCGCGATCCGGTTCCTGAAGCCTGAGGCCGAGCACCATCGGAACCGATACCGCGTAGACGGCGACGACTGCGAGCCAGATCGCGCCGGGCCATCGCTTCTGGAAAGCGAAGTACAGCGTCGAGAACGCCAGCGGTGCGACGATCGATGCGAGGCTGATGGCCGAGGCCAATACGCCCTGGAACTGGCCCTGCTGCGCCGCGTCCACCTGCCGCGTCGCCAGCGATTGCAGCGCCGGCGCGCCGATGCCGCCGAGCACGAACACCGGCATGATCGCGAAAATCGTCCAGCCCTTCGTGGCGGAGGCCATGACGACGAGTGCGACGCAGGCGCCGGCGACGCCGACGAGAATCGCCGTGCGCTCGCCGAGCCATTTCACCGCCGGGCCCGGAAGGAACGCTTGCGCCAATGCCTGGCATACGCCGAAAGCGCCCAGCGAGAGGCCGATCCACAGCCCGTTCCAGTGGAATGCGTCGTTGCCCCACAGCGCCCAGCATGTGCCGTAGGCTTCGCCGGTGGCGCTGAAGATGAAGTAGATCGCGATGATCGGCAGCAGGTGCTTCATCGAGAATGCCCAACGCAGCGGGCGCAGTGGATTCAATGCGGCCAGATCGAGCTTCCCGCGGTTCGGCATGCGCGATTCCGGCAGCGCGAACAGCGCCAGCAGCAGGTTGCAGCCGTTGAGCGCCGCCGCGAGGATGAAGGGCGTGCGCAGCCACCAGTCGCCGAGCAGGCCGCCGAGGATCGGGCCGACGATGAAGCCGGCGCCGAACATCGCGTTGAACAGGCCGAAACGGCGCGCGCGCTGGTCTTCCGGAGTGATGTCGGTGATGTAGGCCTGCGCGACCGAGATGTTCGCGCTGGTGAGGCCGGCGATGGCGCGGCCGGCGAACAGCATCCACAGCTTCGGCGCGAAGGCCAGGAGCAGGTAGTTGATTGCGGCGCCGGCGAGCGAAATCAGCAGCACCGGGCGGCGTCCGAGGCGGTCGCTGAGCGCGCCGAGCACCGGTGCGAACACGAACTGCATCGCC
The DNA here is from genome assembly GCA_047601245.1 of Pseudoxanthomonas sp. GTDB lineage: Bacteria > Pseudomonadota > Gammaproteobacteria > Xanthomonadales > Xanthomonadaceae > Pseudoxanthomonas_A. The sequence goes on along the minus strand of JASGJU010000001.1, from coordinate 321,939 downwards.
GCGTACAGCGCGATAAGCATGCCGATGTGGTGAGCGACGTCGCCGGCGTGGGTCACGGATCGGATCAGCGCGGGAAGAATCGGGAAAATCAGGCCGATGCCGACGGCATCGAGCGCGACGGTGGCGAAAATGACGATGAGGGGTTTGTTCATGGGGTTGCATTCGCGGGAAAAAGAAAAGGGCCGGAGCCAGATGCGCTTGCGCGCATGCGTGACTCCGGCCCTTTTGTGTTGTGGGGCTCGGCTTGCTTCGGCGTCGATCAGATCAGGACGCCGAACTCGCTGTCGTCAGATTGTGGGAAAACGCCTTATCGCTTCATCGAGGCGAAGAACTCGTCGTTGCTCTTGGTGTTCTTCATCTTGTCCAGCAGGAACTCCATCGCCGCGATCTCGTCCATCGGGTGCAGCAGCTTGCGCAGGATCCAGATCTTCTGCAGCAGTTCCGGCTCGATCAGCAGGTCCTCGCGGCGGGTACCGGACTGGTTGACTGCGATGGCCGGGTATACGCGCTTCTCGGTGATGCGGCGGTCCAGGTGGATTTCGCTGTTGCCGGTGCCCTTGAATTCCTCGTAGATCACCTTGTCCATCGCGCTGCCGGTATCGACCAGGGCGGTGGCGATAATGGTCAGGCTGCCGCCTTCCTCGACGTTGCGCGCGGCGCCGAAGAAGCGCTTCGGGCGGTGCAGGGCGTTGGCGTCGACGCCGCCGGTCAGCACCTTGCCCGAGGACGGCACCACGTTGTTGTAGGCGCGCGCCAGGCGGGTGATCGAGTCGAGCAGGATCACCACGTCCTTCTTGTGCTCGACCAGGCGCTTGGCGCGTTCGATCACCATTTCGGCGACCTGCACGTGGCGCGCGGCCGGCTCGTCAAAGGTGGACGAAATCACCTCGCCGCGCACGGTGCGCTGCATTTCGGTGACTTCCTCCGGGCGCTCGTCGATCAGCAGCACGATCAGGTGCACGTCCGGGTGGTTGGTGGTGATCGCGGTGGCGACCTGCTGCATCATGATGGTCTTGCCGGCCTTCGGCGGCGACACGATCAGCGAACGCTGGCCTTTGCCCTGCGGCGCCATCAGGTCGAGGATGCGGCCGGCGATGTCTTCGCTGGAGCCGTTACCGCGCTCCAGCACGAAGCGCTTGCGCGGGAACAGCGGGGTCAGGTTCTCGAACAGGATCTTGCCCTTGCTGGCCTCGATCGGTTCGCCGTTGATGGTGTCGACCACGGCCAGCGCAAAGTAGCGTTCGCCGTCCTTCGGCCAGCGGATGCGGCCGGCCAGGTGGTCGCCGGTGCGCAGGTTGAAGCGGCGGATCTGCGACGGGCTGATGTACACGTCGTCCGGGCCGGCCAGGTAGCTGGCTTCGGCGCCGCGCAGGAAGCCGAAGCCGTCCGGCAGGATTTCCAGCACGCCGTCGGCGGCGACGCCCTCGCCGTGGCGGGCCAGCACCTTCAGCAGGGCGAAGATCACGTCCTGCTTGCGTGCGCGGGCCACGCCTTCGTGGATGTTCAGTTGTTCGGCGATCTCCAGCAGCTTGTGCGCCGGCATGCGCTTGAGGTCGCTCAGCGAATACTGCGGGAAGCCTTCCGGCACGCTCGGCTGCTGGCGCGGCACGAACTGGTTGTCGTTGCCTTCGCCGTCCTGCGGCAGGCCGCCCTGCTGGTTCTGGTAGCGGTCGCGCTGGCGGTCGCGGCGGTTGCGGAAGCGGTCGCGGCGGTTGTTGCCGTTGTTGGGGCGTTGCTGGCCGTCGTCGCGGGGCTGCGCATTGCCTTCGCCCTGCGGCGTGGCGGACTCGGTGGCGTGGGCCTCGGCCGGCGCGCTGGGCGGCGGCGGGGCAGATTCGACGGGAGCGGCCGGTGCGGGGGCTACCGCTGCAGGCGCGGCTGGCGTTGCACTCTCGGTCTTGGCGACGCGGGCCTTGCGCACGCGCTTCTCGGCGGGAGCGCCGGTGTCTTCGGTGGTATCGGACAAGTGGGAATCCTCGCGGTGGCGAGCGCCGGCGGATGCGGCGGCTTGGAAGGAAACGGAGGGATGGTTCAGATGGGTGCGGTGCGCAGCTTCGATCGAAAGCGGGCCGGCACCGGATGGCGTGACACTAGCACCGCGCCGGTCCGGCGGCAAGCGGGCGCATCGAGAACGGTTCAGCCACCGGCCTGCCCTGCGGGGCGGGAGGGTGGGATCAGGCGGCCCTAGCGCCCAGCGCCTTGTCGATCATCTGGGTCAACTGGCCCTTGCCGACCGCGCCGATCTGGGTGGCCTGGATCTGGCCGTCCTTGAACAGCAGCAGCATCGGGATCGAACGGACGTGGTACTTGATCGCGGTGGCGCGGTTCTGGTCGACGTTGACCTTGGCCACCTTCAGCTTGCCGTCGTAGGCGTCGGCCAGTTCGTCCAGCACCGGCGAGATCATCTTGCACGGGCCGCACCATTCGGCCCAGAAATCGACCAGCACCGGCTCGTCGGACTGCAGCACGGCGGCGTCGAAGTCGGCGTCGCCGACATGGCTCACTTTCTCACTCACTTGGAGACTCCTGGGGAGGTCGCGGGCGCGCCGGCCGGGGCGGAGCGCCGCATTGCGTTAAACTGGGGCATCGCGCGGGCCCGTTCAAGGACGCTGTCCTGATGCCCGGGGAGGTTTCCGGGGCGGGTTTCGCGGAAGGTTTCCGATGGCTTCGCAGTGGCTTGGCATCAGGCGCGCAGTGTGCGACGCCGGCGGCGGCGATGCAAGCGCGGAACGCATGGAATCGCGACCGTCCGTGGAATGCATTGGCGCGGTCCGCACACCGAAATCACATGAAGAAGCATCGATGACCGACAAACCCCTGACCGACGTAAGCTTTTCCTCTTTCGACCTGCACCCGGAGCTGCTGGGGGGGCTGGAGCGCGCCGGTTTCCTGCGCTGCACGCCGATCCAGGCGCTGACCCTGCCGGTGGCGTTGGCCGGGCGCGACGTCGCCGGGCAGGCGCAGACCGGCACCGGCAAGACCCTGGCGTTCCTGGTGGCCACGATCAACCGCCTGCTCTCGCGCCCGGCGCTGGCCGACCGCAAGCCGGAGGACCCGCGCGCGCTGATCCTCGCCCCGACCCGCGAACTGGCGATCCAGATCCACAAGGACGCGGTGAAGTTCGCCTCCGACCTGGGCCTGCGCTTCGCGCTGGTGTACGGCGGCGTCGACTACGACAAGCAGCGCGAACTGCTGCAGCAGGGCGTGGACATCATCATCGCCACCCCGGGCCGCCTGATCGACTACGTCAAGCAGCACAAGGTGGTCAGCCTGCACGCCTGCGAGGTGTGCGTGCTGGACGAGGCCGACCGCATGTTCGACCTCGGCTTCATCAAGGACATCCGCTTCCTGCTGCGGCGCATGCCGATCCGCACCGAGCGGCAGACGCTGCTGTTCTCCGCCACGCTTTCGCATCGCGTGCTGGAGCTGGCCTACGAGCACATGAACGAGCCGGAAAAGCTCGTCGTCGAGAGCGAATACATTACCAACGCCAAGGTGCGCCAGGTGCTCTACTTCCCGGCCGACGAGGAGAAGATCCCGCTGCTGCTGGGCCTGCTCTCGCGCAGCGAGGGCGCGCGCACGATGGTGTTCGTCAACACCAAGGCCTTCGTCGAGCGCGTCGCGCGCGCGCTGGAACGGGCCGGCTACCGGGTCGGCGTGCTGTCCGGCGACGTGCCGCAGAAGAAGCGCGAATCGCTGCTGAAGAAGTTCCAGGCCGGCCAGCTCGAACTGCTGGTCGCCACCGACGTGGCCGCGCGCGGCCTGCACATCGACGGCGTCAGCCACGTCTACAACTACGACCTGCCGTTCGACGCCGAGGACTACGTGCACCGCATCGGCCGCACCGCGCGGCTGGGCGCGGAAGGCGACGCGATCAGCTTCGCCTGCGAGCGCTACGCGATGAGCCTGCCGGACATCGAGGCCTACATCGAGCAGAAGATCCCGGTCGAGGCGGTCACCGCCGAACTGCTGACCGCGCTGCCGCGCCCCGAGCGCCCGGCCGCGGTCGAGACCGACGCCGAGGAAGGTGAAAGCATCGGCGAGATCTTCAAGGAAGTGCGCGAAGCGCGCGCCGCCGAAGACGCCAAGCGCGGCGGCGGCAAGGGCGGCCCGCGCGGCGGGCGCGAAGGCGGCCGTCGTGGCGAAGGCCGCGGCCCGCGCAGCGGCAAGCCCGAGGGCGGACGCCGCGACGGCGACAACGCGCGGAGTGAAAGCGGGCGCGCGCCGCGTTCGCCGGCGCCGGCCAACCCCGTCGTTGCGGATGCGGCGGCGAAGCCGGAAGGCGAGCGCGCGCCACGCAAGCGCCGCCGTCGTCGCCATGGCCGTCCGCTCGAGGGCGGCGATGCAGTGGCCGCGCCGGTCGCCGCGCCACCGAAGCCGGCCGCCGCGACGCCGCCGGGCAACGATTCCTTCCTGACCCGCCTGGGCCGCAGGTTGAAGTCGCTGGTCGGCGGCTGAGGGTCCGTCGCTGGAGCGGCGCAGGCCGCGAGTGCCGGCCTCGCGCTTTGCGAACGTTTCGCGGGCGGCGGCGGATCGCATTCGCGGCTTACGCCGCTCGCATCAAATGCCATAATCGCTCCCCATGAGCGCCGTCCTCCGCTTCGAAAACGTCAGCAAGCAATATCCCGGCGGCCATGCCGCGCTGGACGATGTCAGTTTCGAGGTCGCGCAGGGCGAGATGCTGTTCGTCACTGGCCATTCCGGCGCCGGCAAGAGCACCCTGCTGAAGCTGGTGCACCTGAGCGAGCGGCCTAGCCGCGGCGCGGTGGTGTTCGGCGGGCGCAACCTGCTGAAGGTCCGCGGCGGGCGCGTCGCGCTGCACCGGCGCGAGGTCGGCGTGGTCTACCAGGACCACCGCCTGCTGACCGACCGCACCATCGAGGAAAACGTCTCGCTGCCGCTGATCCTGCGCGGCGAGCGCCGCGAGCACATCGGCAAGCGCGTGCGCGAAGTGCTGGCGAGGCTGGGCCTGGGCCATCGCGGCCGCGCGCTGCCTTCGCAACTGTCGGCCGGCGAACAGCAGCGCGTCGGCATCGCCCGCGCCATCGTCGGCGAACCGCGGCTGCTGGTCGCCGACGAACCGACCGGCAACCTCGACCCGACCCTGGCCGCGGAGATCATGTCGCTGTTCGCGTCGATGCCCGAGCGCGGCACCAGCGTGCTGGTGGTCAGCCACGACCTGCCGCTGATCAAGAAGATGCGCAAGCGCGTGCTGATCCTCGACCACGGCAAGCTGGTCGACGACATTTCCCCCGACGACCTGGCGGAGTGAGCGGATGAACGAGGAAGCCGCTGCGAACAGGCTTGCGCCCGGCCCGCGTTCCGGGCTCGGCATCTGGTTCGACCAGCATCTGTACAGCTTCGTCTCCAGCCTGGGCCGCGCGCTGCGGCGGCCGTGGGCGACGCTGCTGACGGTCGGGGTGATGGCGGTGGCGTTCGCGCTGCCGCTGGGCCTGTGGCTGGCGCTGGGCAACGTGCGCCACTTCGCCGGCAGCGTGCAGCAGTCGCGGCAGATCGACCTGTTCCTGAAGCAGGACGTCGCCGCGGCGCGCGCGCAGGCGCTGGCCGAACAGTTGCGCGGGCGCGGCGACGTCGCCTCGGTGGAACTGCGCACGCCGGAGCAGGGGCTGGCCGAGTTCCGGCAAATGGACGGATTGGGCGAAGCCATCGACGCGCTCGACGGCAATCCGCTGCCGTACCGGCTGGTGGTGGTGCCCAGGCAGGACGAGGCCGTGCTGGCGCAGGCCCTGCAGCACCTGCCGGAGGCCGACCTGGTGCGCCACGACGCGGTCTGGCGGCAGCGGCTGGAAGGCTGGCTCGGCTTCGGCGAGCGCCTGGCCTGGGTGCTGGCGGCGCTGTTCGGCGTCGGCGCGCTGCTGGTAGTCGGCAACACCGTGCGCCTGGACATCCAGTCGCGGCGCGAGGAGATCGGCGTGCTGCAACTGCTCGGCGCCAGCGACGGTTTCATCCGCCGCCCCTTCATCTACCTGGGCGCGTGGTACGGACTGGCGGCCGGCGCGCTGGCGCTGGGCCTGATCGCGGCGGCGGACTTCTCGCTGCGCGAACCGCTGGCGGCGCTGGCGCGCAGCTACGGCAGCCGTTTCAGCCTCGGCGGGCTGGATCCGGCGCACGTCGCCGGCGTGCTGGTCGTCGCAACCGCGATCGGCTGGCTGGGCGCATGGCTGGTGACCGGGCATTTCCTGCGCCAGACTAGGCCGACCGAGGTCTGAATCCCATCCCATGGCCGCGCAGGAATTGCGACATCTGATCAGCGACGCCCCACGGGTGATGGTGGTCGATGGCTCCAAGCTGGTGCGCAAGCTGATCGGCGACGTGCTCAAGCGCGAACTGCCGGACGTCGAGGCCCTCGGCTGCGCCAGCCTGGCCGAGGCGCGCGAAGCGCTGGCCGCCGGCGCGGTCGACCTGGTCACCACCGCGCTGGCGCTGCCCGACGGCGACGGCATGGAAGTGGCGCGCAGCGTGCGCGAGGCGGCGGGGCAGGCCTACGTGCCGGTGATCGTGGTGTCCGGCGACGCCCAGCAGCACCTGGAGGAGCGTCGCTTCACCGAATACGTCACCGACTACTTCGACAAGTCGCTGGGCCACGAGGCGCTGGCGACCTTCATCCTCGGCTACGTGCGGCCGGAGCCGGTCGCCGACGCGACCGTGCTGTACGTCGAGGACAGCCGCGTCGTCGCCGAGGCGACCAAGCGCATGCTGCAGCGCCACGGCCTGCAGGTCGTGCACGTGCTGAAGGCCGAGGACGCCTTCGCCTTGCTCACCGCCGAGTCGCTGGGCCTGTCCACGCACCGCTTCGACCTGGTGCTGACCGACGTGACCCTGAAGGGCGAGCTCAGCGGCCTGGACGTGGTCCACCGCGTGCGCATCGACTTCGCCTACGGCAAGCGCCGGCTGCCGATCCTGGTGATGACCGGCGACAGCAACCCGGACAACCAGCGCGAACTGCTGCACGCCGGCGCGAACGACCTGGTGCTGAAGCCGATCGAGGAGCGGCTGCTGGTGACCAAGGTGCTGTTCCAGTTGCGGCTGGCGCGGCTGGAGAACAAATAGGAATCCGAGATTCGTGTAGGCTCTTGCGAATCCCCGAACCACGAATCGCGAATCCCGTGTCCGGCGAAGACCGCATCAAGCTCGAACCCTCATGGAAGGCGCGCGTCGGCGATTGGCTGCTGCGCCCGGAGATGCGCCAGCTCTCGGAGTTCCTGCGCCAGCGCAAGGCCGTCGGCGCGCGGATCTTCCCGCCGGGGCCGCAGATATTCGCCGCGTTCGATGCCACGCCGTTCGATGCGGTGAAGGTCGTCATCCTCGGCCAGGATCCGTACCACGGTTACGGGCAGGCGCACGGCCTGTGCTTCTCGGTGTCGCCGGGCGTGCCGCCGCCGCCGTCGCTGGAGAACATCTTCAAGGAAATCGGCGACGAGTTCGGCTATCCGCGCCCCGACCACGGCTATCTGATGCCGTGGGCGAAGCAGGGCGTGCTGTTGCTCAACTCGGTGCTGACGGTCGAGGAAGGCCGCGCCGGCGCGCACCAGGGCAAGGGCTGGGAGGGCTTCACCGACCACGTGATCGAGACGCTGTCGCGCGAACGCGAGCACCTGGTGTTCATGCTGTGGGGCAGCTATGCGCAGAAGAAGGGCGCAGTGATCGACGTGCGCCGCCACCGCGTGCTGCGCGCGCCGCATCCGTCGCCGCTGTCGGCGCATCGCGGGTTCTTCGGCTGCGGGCATTTCCTGGCGGCGAACCAGTACCTGCAGCAGCACGGACAGACGCCGATCGACTGGCGGCTGCCGCCGCGCGCGGAGTTGCCGTAGGCGTCCGGAGCGCGGGCCCGGCCTTATTTCTTCTTTTGCGTGGTCGTGGTTTTCTTCGCCGGCGTCGAGGCCTTCTTCTTCGTCGGGACCGCCTTCTTCTTCGCCGGCGCGGGCGCCGCCCGGCGCTGCTGCTGCGGGCTGACCGGCGGCGCCTGCACCTGTTCGACCGAGGCGGCCTTCAGTTCGGTTTCCAGTTCCTGCAGCATCGGCACCATCTTCTGCTGGATCGCCGTCGTCAGTTCCTGCATCAGCACCGGCGTGCGGTCGAGCATGCGCTGGCCGGCGTCGCTCTCATAGAACTTGGTGATTGCGCGCACGTCGTCGCGGCTGAAGTTGCGGCGGTACGCCTCGAAGTACAGCGGCTTCATCTCGTCCCAGGCCAGGGTGCGGCGCACGATCTCGCCGCTCTTGGCCTGGATGCTCTCGATGTCGGCCCTCTGCGCGTCGGTGAGCTGCTTGCCGGCGGTGATCTGTTCGAACTGCTGGCGCTGCGCCGCCTCGATCTGCGGCAGGATCGCGCCGATCATGCGTTCGGCGCGCGAGGCTTGCAGCAGGCGTTCGATGTCGGCGTCGCTGGGTTCGGCGGCAATGGACGGCAGGGCGAGGGCGAACAGCAGCAGCGAGGCGGGGAAACGAAGCTTCATGCGACGGGCGGGTGCGATGGAGGCGACATGTTGCCCAGCGAAACGTAAATCGGCCGTTAAGTTCCGGACTGTCATCGGGGCGGCGCCGGCCTTGGCTTACAATCCAGGGATGGGGAGCGCGCCTTTGCGGATCACGCCGACGCTGACGATACCGGCCGACGAACTGGTCGAACGCTTCGTGCGCGCCAGCGGCGCGGGCGGGCAGAACGTCAACAAGGTCTCCAGCGCGGTCGAACTGCGTTTCGACGTGGCCGCTTCGCCGTCGCTGCCGGAACCGCTGCGCGCGCGCCTGCTGGCGCGGCGCGACCGCCGGCTCAGCGACGACGGCGTGCTGGTGATCGATGCGCAGCGCTTCCGCACCCAGGAACGCAACCGCGACGACGCGCGCGAGCGCCTGGCCGCGTTCGTCGCCGCCGGCCTGTCGACGCCCAAGCCGCGGGTGGCGACCAAGCCGACGCGCGCGTCGAAGCAGCGCCGCCTGGACGCCAAGCGCGGGCGTGGCGAAATCAAGCGCGGCCGCAGCGGCCGCGACGCACACTGGGAGTAGACCGTTTGAGCGACGAGCGAGCACTGCTGCCGGCGATCCCGCCGAACATGCCGCAGGTGAGGCCGAACCGCTTCACCCGCTGGTTGGGGCGCACGTTCCTGCGTACGTTCGGCTGGAAGGTGGTCGGCGCCTTGCCGGACACGCCCAAGCTGGTCCTGATCGTCGCCCCGCATTCGTCCAACTGGGACGGCATCTGGGGCATGGCGGCGAAGATCGCGCTGGGCTTCAAGGTGCGCGTGCTGGGCAAGGAACAGTTGTTCTGGTGGCCGCTGGGGCCGCTGCTGCGCAAGCTGGGCGCGGTGCCGGTGGACCGCGCCTCGCCGCAGGGCACGGTGCGGCAGGCGGTGGAGCTGATCCGCAGCAGCGACCGCATCTGGTTCGCGCTGACCCCGGAAGGCACGCGCAAGCGCGTGGAGAAATGGAAAAGCGGTTTCTGGAAGATCGCCCGCAACGCCGACGTGCCGATCCTGATGGCCTATTTCCACTATCCCGAGAAGACCATCGGCATCGGCCCGCTGTTCCACCCCGGCGCCGACATGGACGCCGACATGGCGGCGATCCGCGACTGGTACCGGCCGTGGATGGGCAAGAACCGCGGCACGACGTGAAAAGCCGGTCCGCGGAAACGACGAGCCCGCCTTCCGGCGGGCTCGTCGCGTTTCGCGGCGGATGGACGTCGGCCGCTTGTCGGCGAGTTACAGCGCGCTGCCGCCCAGCTTCCAGGTGACCTGCAGGTAGTAGCTGCGGCCGATGCTGTCGAACCAGGACGTGTTGTAGTACGGGTAGGCGGCCCAGGTCGCGTCCTTCGGCGGCATCTTGTCGAACAGGTTGTTGACCGACAGCGACAGGCGCAGGTGGTCGTTGATGTCGTAGCGCGCGCCGGCGTTGAAGTTCCAGGTGGCCCGCGTCCAGGCGTCGTTGTCGTAGTTGGCGACGCGGCCGAGGTAGGAGCCGAACAGGCTGGCGCCCCATGCGCCCTTGTCCCAGGTCACGCCCAGGTTGGACTTGACCCGCGGCAGGGTGGTGTCGCTGAAGCTGACGTCCAGCATGTCCTCGGTCGGATCGCCCGGGTACTGCTGGCGGGTGTGGCGGTGGGCCCAGGTGTAGTTGCCAGTGAATTTGAAGTCGCCGGCCGTCTCGGTCCGCAGGCGGTAGTTGGCGGTCACGTCGATGCCCGAGGTCTCCTCGCGGGCGATGTTGATCGGGCCGAACAGGACGCTGGTGATGGTGCCGTTTTCGTCGCGGACGACGCGGGCGATGGCGTCGACGCAGGTCGGCGAATTCACGTCGACGGCCGCGCCGGTGTCGGTCACGCCGAGGCGGCAGTTGGCTTCGGTGATGCGCAGCAGCTCGCGATCCTGGGTCTGCACCTGGTTCATCACGCGGATCTTGTAGTAGTCCACCGCCAGGTCGAAATCGGCGATGGGCGACCACACGACGCCGGCGGTGAACGACTTGCTGGTCTCCACGTCCAGCTTCCGGTTGCCGGAGTAGACGTCGAGCGTGTTGCTGTCCCAACTGCCGTCGTCCCAGCATTCGCCGTCGCTGTAGCCCGGCTCGTCGGTGCGGCACTGGTAATAGTCCGTCGACACCTTGCGGTAGTAGTCGTCGCCGGCGAATAGGTAGTGCATGTCGGGGGCGCGGAAGCCGGTGCCGTAGGAACCGCGCACCAGCAGGGTGTCGAGCGGGCGCCATTCCAGACCGGCGCTCCAGGTGAACTTGCCGGGATCCTGGCCGTCGTAGCGGTATTGGTCGTAACGGCCGGCCACGCTGGCCTGCAGGCTGGAGAGCAGCGGCAGGCGCAGTTCGCCCGCCGCGCTCCAGCGGTTGCGGCTGCCGTCGCCGTCGCCGTACTGCGGGCCGTAGTAGGCATCGGCGGTCAACGCCAGCGGATCGGGGTTGATGGCATAGGACTGGTGGCCGTATTCGATCGCGCCGGCGAAGCCGACGTCGCCGGCCGGCAGCGAGAACAGCGCCGGGGTATCGGCGGTGAAGCTGACGTTGTCGTTCTTGGCCTCGGGATGGAAGACCGACATCGCGGCGATGGAGGCGAACTCGGCCTGCGTCAGCGGGGTGAACAGGCGCGCCGGGTCCGGGTTGTAGATCGCGTAGCCGTCGTCGTCGTAGCCCAGCAGTTCGCCCAGGAACAGGCGGTTGGCGGCGGCGGCCTTGATGCGCGGCATCTTCACATCGGCCTTGTACTGGGAATGGTTGTAGGCCGCCTCCCAGTTCCAGTTCCGCCCGAACGAGCCTTGCAGGCCGGTGGTCACCGACAGCGTCTTCTGGGTAGTGGTGTTCATGCGGTTCCTCAGTCCGCCCACTTCCTCGGGGGAGAACTGGCGCGCCCAGACTTCGTAGCGGTCGGTGCCGGCGTTGTAGAACACCTTGTCGTTGTTGTCGGTCGAGGCCGGGTCGTGGAATTCCCAGCCCATGTTGTCGCTGACCGCGGAGCTGCTGCCGTTGCCGGTCATCAGCTTGACTTCCTGGCGGCCCAGTTGCACGTCGGCGAACCAGGACAGGTCGTCGCCGAAGCGGTATTCGAACGAGCCGTAGGCGGTGGCGCCCTTGCGCTCGTTGGTGATGGTGCGATAGGCGATGCCCCGCTCGCTGCCGCAATAGGGTTCGCCGTAGCGGTCTTCGGCCAGGGTCGTGGTGCCTTCGTTCAGGCTGGCCAGGCCGGCGCAACCGTCTTCCGGATCGAGGGCGACGTCTTCGTACCAGTCGTAGAGTTGGGCGACGCGGATGGGCAACTGGCTGCGCGTGGTGGGGCCGTCGAGGGTGGAATCCTGCACGCTGCGCTGGGTGCCCCACAGCGGGCGCTTGTTCATCAGTTCCAGGCCGACGATGCCGCTGAAGTTGCCGCGTTCGAAGCCCGTGGTCAGGGTCAGGTCGTGGGATTCGCTGCCGCCGCGGCTGGTGTCGCCGTAGCGGTAGTCGATGGTGGTGCCGTCGGCGGATTTCTTCAGGATGAAGTTGATGACGCCGGCCATCGCGTCCGAGCCGTACACGGCCGAGGCGCTGCCGGTCAGCACCTCGATGCGGTCGATCATGCCCAGCGGGATGTTGCCGATGTCGGTGAAGTTGCTCTTGCCGTTGAGCGGCAGCGGGAAGTCGGCGATGCGGCGGCCGTTGACCAGCACCAGGGTGTGGTTGGGACCGAGGCCGCGCAGGTCCACCGCCTGCGCGCCGGGGGTGGACTGCGCGCTGGTGGTGTTCTGCTGGCCCTGGGTGTAGCCGTTGTTCTGGCTCATCGCGCGCAGCACGTCGGGAACCGAGGTGAAGCCGGCGGCCTTGATCTGCTCGGCGTTGATGACCGCGATCGGCGCCGGACCCTCGATCTGCGCGCGCGGGATGCGCGAGCCGGTGACCTGCACGGTTTCGATTTCAGCGATCGGCTGCTCGGCCGCGGGCGCAGGCGCGGTCTGGGGCGCCGCCGCCGGTACGGGCTTGGCTGCCGCCGCTTGCGTGACCAGCAGCGCGCCGGAGGCGTCGCGGCTGGCGACCAGACCGCTGCCGGCCAGCAGCCGGTCCAGCGCCTGCGCCGGGGTGTACTTGCCGCGGGCGCCAGCGGTGCGCAGGTTGCGCACCTGGTCGGGGCGATAGATCAGTTCGGCCCCGGACTGGCGCGACAGGGCGTTCAGGGCGGAATCCAGGTCGCCGGCGGGAATGTCCACCGTGGCGGTGGCCTGCGCCTGTGCGGCCAGGGCGGTGGAACAGGCCAGACTCAACAGCAGCATGCGGAACGGACGCATCGTTTTCCCCGTGGCAGGCGCTCGGGACGGCGCCTTCTCATTGACTTGGACGAACGAGCCGCGCGAATCCCGCCTTGCTAGCGACTGTGCAGCACGATGCGTTCGCCGTCGGCCTCGGCGCGCAGCGGAAAGCCCCGCTCCAGCAGCCGCGCGAACGCTTCGACATTGTTCCAGCGGAAACTGCCGCCGATCCGCAGCGCCGCCGCGTCGGGGTCGGCGACGACCAGCTTGCGCGCGCTGTAGCGGTTGAATTCGGCCGCGGCCTCGGCCAGCGGGGTGTCGCGGAAGTTCAGGTAGCCGCTGCGCCAGTCCAGCTCGCGCTCGGCGTCCTCGATCCCGGCGCTGCGCACCAGCACGCCGCCGGCGCCGGCCACGGCGATGCTGCCGGCCGGCAGCAGCGTGCCGGGTTGCGCCGGCTGACCGCCGGCGGCGTCCGCGTCCAGCCGCACCGTGCCTTCGGCGACCACCACGCGCATGCCGGCGGTTTCGCGGCGGACCGCGTAGCGGGTGCCCACCGCGGTCGCGCGGCGCCGGTCGACGGCGACCACGAACGGGCGCGAAGCGTCCTTGGCCACTTCGAAGAATGCCTCGCCGCGCTGCAGCTCGATGTGGCGGCGGGCGCGCGAGAAGGCGACCGCGATGCGGCTGTCGCTGCTCAGCGTGACCCGCGAGCCGTCGCCCAGCGCGATCGTGCGCAGTTCGCCGGTCGCGGCGGCGTACACGGCCTGTTCGGTCGGTGCATAGCGGAACCCGGCCCAGCCCAGCGCGCCGGCCAGCGCCAGCAGGGCGGCGAATGCGGCTGCCCGCAGGCGGCGACCGTGCGTGGCCTGCGATTGCGGCCGCGGCGCGAACCGCAACGCCGCCAGGTCGCCGAGCGCGGGCCCGGAAACCGGCGGCGGCGCGACGCCGGGCCGGGCCGACCATTGCCCGCGCGGCGGCACCGTGCCCGGCGCGATGCCGGCGCCCAGCGCCTTCAGGCGTCCGGCTTCGCGCCAGGCCGATTCCAGCCGCAGCCACGCCACCCGGTGCGCGGTCGCGGCCGCCAGCCAGGCTTCGAACCGGACCTGGTCGCGGTCGTTCCACGCGCCGCCGTCGCGGCGGGCCAGCCATTCGGCCGCGGCCTGCTCAATCGCGTCGTTGTCCACCGACGCCTTCCTCGTCGCCGGCGGCGGCGGACGCGGGCGCCGGCTGCGCGGCCGCCCCGTGAAAATATTCGGCGATCAGGCGCGCGCCCTTGGCGACGTGTTTTTCCACGGTCTTCTCGCTGATGCCCAGGCGCATGGCGACCTCCCTTTGCGGCAGTTCCTCGACCCGCCGCAGCCAGACCACTTCCCGGCAACGCCCGGGCAGGCGGTCGAAGGCCTCGGCCAGCCGCTTCAACACCTGCCGGCCTCCCAGCCAGTGTTCCGGCGACTCCTCATCCACCAAGACGTTCAAGGCCTCCAAATCACCCACTGCCTCGATCGACACGACCCGGCTGCGGCGCAGGCGGTCGGTCATCAGGTGCCGCGCGGTGGCGAACAGGAACGACTTCGGCGCGCTCGGCCGGGCCTTGCCGGCGGCCTCGTAGACGCGCACGTAGACTTCCTGGCGCAGGTCGTGCAGTTCCTCGCGGTGCGGCCAGCAGCGGCGCAGGAAATGCGCCAATGCGGCTTCGTGCGCCAGGATCTCGCGGGCGAACCAGTCGTCGAGGGAGTCGCTCATAACGCAACATTAACCCAGCGCGGCGGGCGCGGGCGCGGGAAAATACATGGCCGTTCGTCTAGTTCCGGGTGCCGGCCAGAAATGGCCGCCTTCCACATCGAGGTGCCGTCCCGTGCAACGTTTCCCCGCCGTGTTCCGTCTGCTGGCCGCATTGGCCGGCCTGCTGTCCTCGTTCGGCGTCCTCGCCGCCGATTACCAGCATTTCCTCATCGGCGACCCGGCCGCGCCGACGCCGGGCAAGGTGACGCCCGGCCTGTTGCTGGCCGGCGGCGGCGACCGCAACCGCGAGGCGGTGCGCTGGTTCCTGGACAAGGCCGGCAACGGCCACGTGGTCGTGCTCAGCGCCTCGTACACCACCGAGATCGCCGACGAGTTCTACAAGGACGTCGGCGGCGTCGCCTCGGTCGAGACCTTCGTGTTCGCCGGCCGCGAAAACGCCGACGACCCGAAGATCATCGCCAGTCTGGAAAAGGCCGACGGCATCTTCATCGCCGGCGGCGACCAGTCGCGCTATGTGCGCTACTGGCGCGGCACCCCGGTGGCCGCCGCGCTGGACGCGCACGTCAAGGCCGGCAAGCCGCTGGGCGGCACCAGCGCCGGACTGGCGATGCTGGGCGAATACCTGTACGGCGCGATGGACGGCGGCAGCCTGCGCAGCCCGGCCGCGCTGGCCGATCCGCTGGGACCGGCGACGACGATCGAAACCGGTTTCCTGCACCTGCCGCTGCTGCGGGGCGTGATCACCGACAGCCACTTCCGTGAACGCGACCGCCTGGGCCGGCTGCTGGCCTTCGTCGCCAAGGCCGAAACGCTGTCCGGCGGCAGGCCGGTGCTCGGCGTCGGCGTCGACGAAAGCGCGGCGCTGGCGGTCGAGGCCGACGGCAGCGCGCGCGTCTACGCCACCGACCCCGCCGGCGGCGCGACCGTGGTGCGCGGCGGCTTCGGCGCGGCGCAGAAGCCGGGGCGGCCGTTGCGGGCCGCGCGCATCGACACGGTCGGAATCGGCGCCGGCTCCACCTTGCACCTGCCGGACGGGAGGGTCGATTCGCCCGCTTTCCAGCGCAGCTATCGCGTGGACAATGGCCGCATGAGCGAACTGCGCGCCACGCCGGTGCTGGCGATCCACGGCGGCGCCGGGGTCGAGCCCGGCGACCTGACGCCGGCCGAGGAAACCGCGGCCCGCGCCGCGCTGGAGAAGGCCCTGCGCGCCGGCCAGGCGCAACTGGCCGCCGGCAAGCCGGCGCTGGACGCGGTGACCGCGGCGATCACCGTGCTCGAGAACGATCCGTTGTTCAACGCCGGCAAGGGCGCGGTGTTCACCCACGACGGCCGCAACGAACTGGATTCGTCGATCATGGACGGCGCCAGCGGCCGGGCCGGCGCGGTCGCCGGGGTGCACCGGGTGAAGAACCCGATTCTGCTGGCGCGTGCGGTGATGGAGAAGTCGAAGCACGTGATGCTGGCCGGCGACGGCGCGGAAATCTTCGCGCAGGAACAGGGCGTGGAACTGGTCGACCCGTCGTACTTCCGCACCGAGAAGCGCTGGCAGCAGTTGCAGCAGGCGTTGCGGGAAGAGGCGCAGGCGCAGGCCGACAACACGCCGCTGGAACTGCCCGGCAAGGCCTATTTCGGCACCGTCGGCGCGGTCGCGCTGGACCGGGGCGGCCAGCTCGCCGCCGGCACCTCGACCGGCGGCATGACCAACAAGCGCTACGGCCGCGTCGGCGACTCGCCGATCATCGGCGCCGGCACCTGGGCCGACGCGCGCTGCGCGGTGTCCGGCACCGGCTGGGGCGAGTTCTACATCCGCGCCGCCGCCGCCCACGAAATCTGCGCGCGCGTGCGTCTGACGGGGCAGGGCGTGGCCGAGGCGGCCGAAGCGGTCATCGACGGCGACATTCCCGCGGCCGGCGGCGACGGCGGCGCGATCGCGCTGGGCGCGGACGGCGTCGTCGCCTTTCCGTTCAACACCGGCGGCATGTACCGCGGCTGGATCGGCGCCGACGGCGTGCCGCACGTGGCGATCTACAAGGGCGACGCGCTGCCGTTGCCGAAATAAGGCGGAGCGGACCGAAGCGCCGGCAGTCCGGTCGGGGTCGAATCGCCGACCGGGCGGAAGCGCCCCGGCGCTTGGTCAGCGCGCCTGGACCAGCTTGCCGATCGCTTGTTGCACGAGGGTCGGGAACTGCCTGGGTTCGCCGAACGCCCGCGCGGCCAGCATCGCGCCATGCACCGTCGCCATGAAGGATCTGGCTTCCGATGCCGCGCCGCCATGCAGATGGAATTGCCCTGCGGCGGCGCCTTTCCTGAGCACGGAAGTGAGCCATGCGGCCAGATCCTGGAAATGCCCACGGACTTCGTCCGCCACTTCCCGGGGGATCGTCGGCAGCTCCGCGGCCAGCATCGCGCAGACGCAGAAGGGCAAGGTTCCGTCGCGCAGGCACGCGGCCCAGTAGTCCGCGTAGGCCTTGAGCTGCGCAAGCGGGTCGTCGAGGCGCTGGTCCAGCGCCGCCATGCCTTCCCGGGCCTCTGCCCGGTATTGCGCGACCACGATCCGCACCAGTTCCGCCTTGCTGGGGAAATGGTGGTGGATGCTGGCCTTGCTGATATGCACCCGGTCGGAGATGTCGGCGTAGCTGAAGCTGTTGTATCCGCCGGCGGCGAGCAGCAGCCTGGCGTGCGCGGCGATCTCGGCGGCTTTCGGGGAGAGTTCCATGCCCATCGCGAAAGTCTAGCAACCCATCGGTCGGCGAATCGGCGACCCTCGCGCTCAGGCCTCCGGGATTAGGGAATCGGACCGGGCGGCGGCTTCGCCCCGTCTGCGCAGGTGGAGGATTTGCGCCGCCAGGCCGACGACCAGCAATGCCAGCAGGCCGGCCTGCGATCCGAGCAGCAGCGGAGATTTCAGGTCGGTGACCAGGGGATGGCCGTCCGGGACGCGACGCAGGGTTTCGCTGACCGTCGGCACCATCAGCAAGAACGCGGTCAGGCTGAGGCAGATGGTTTCCAGGTAACGGCCTGCCTGGCCCAATCGACGGAACCGTCCAACGCCGTAACCGGCAAACAGCAGCAGGATCGTGGCGGCGGCGATGCCGTAACTGACGGGCTGATGGGCGACCAGAAAGACCGTCGCGGCGCCGATCGACATCGAAACGAAGTAGACGAGGCCCGGTTTCGAGCGCGGAACGATCCGGCCATGGCGCGCGAACATGTATGCCGCCGCGGGTATGGCCGGCAGGCTGCCGAGCGTATGCAGCCAGCCTAACGGAGAGATGCCGAACATGCGGTGTCCTTTTTTGTGGTGGAAGCCAATGGCGATGCGCCCGTTCCGTCGCCGGCCGTTGCGGAATCCCGCCCTTCGCGGCGAACCAGCCCGCTCAAGCGGGATGGGCATAACGTTGCATCGAGGTATTTAACCTACTAGTAGGTAGACGCGCTTGTCAAGTAGTGCTCCCGATGCCGATATCCCACGATCCAGCCCGTGTTCCGGTCCGCCGGCAGCGCTGTACCAGGGCGGACGGCACATGCCGGCATCGCCGCGTTTGCGTTAGCCTTCGCGACTCGAATTTCCCCAGGATCCCCGCATGACCCGCAACGCCGTTCTCGCCGCCGCCATCTCGCTGGCGCTGGCCGCCTGCACCGGAAAAGAAGAGACCGAAACCGTGAATGCCGTCCCCGCACCCGCCGCCGCGCCGGCCGCCGCCAATCCGCTGCTGGCCGTCAGCACCCTGCCGTACCAGGCGCCGCCGTTCGACAGGATCAAGGACGCCGACTACCTGCCGGCCTTCGAGGAGGGGATGAAGCAGCAACTGGCCGAGATCCGCGCTATCGCCGACGATCCGACCGCGCCGACCTTCGACAACACCTTCTTGCCGCTGGAGAAGTCCGGCGAAATCCTCGCGCGCACCTCGCGTGTGTTCTTCGGCCTGGTCCAGGCCGACACCAATCCCGAGCGCGAGAAGATCCAGCTGGAAATCGCCCCGAAGCTGGCAGAGCACGACAGCGCGATCAAGCTCGATCCCAAGCTGTTCGCGCGCATCAAGGCCATCTACGACGCGCGCGAAACCGCGAACCTCGACCCAGAACAGAAGCGCCTGGTCGAGGAGACGTACCAGCGCTTCGTCCGCGCCGGCGCGCAACTGTCCGACGCCGACAAGGACGCGCTGCGCAAGATCAACGTCGAGGAATCCTCGCTTTCGACCAAGTTCCACACCCAACTGGTCGCCGCCGCCGCGGCCGGCGCGGTGGTGGTGGACGACAAGGCGAAGCTGGACGGGCTTTCCGACGGCGACATCGCCGCCGCGGCCGAGGACGCCAAGGCGCGCAAGCTGGACGGCAAGTACCTGCTGTCGCTGCAGAACACCACCCAGCAGCCGGTGCTGGCCTCGCTGAAGGATCGCGACCTGCGCGCGCAGGTGCTGGAAGCCTCGGAAACCCGCACCGAGCACGGCGACGCCAACGACACCCGCAAGATCGTCCTGCGCCTAGCCGAACTGCGCGCACAGCGGGCCAAGCTGTTGGGCTATCCGGACTACGCCACCTACAACCTGGCCGACCAGATGGCGCAGACCCCGACCCAGGCGCTGAAACTGCTGACCGACACCGTGCCGGCCGCGACCGCGAAGGCGCGCGGCGAGATCGCCGACATGCAGCAGGTGATCGACGCGCAGCAGGGAGGCTTCAAGCTGGCCGCGTCGGACTGGGACTTCTACGCCGAACAGGTGCGCAAGGCCAAGTACGACCTCGACGAAGCGCAGATCAAGCCGTATTTCGAACTGGACAGCGTGCTCCAGAACGGCGTGTTCTTCGCCGCCAACCAGCTCTACGGCATCACCTTCAAGGAACGCAAGGACATCCCGGTCTACCACCCGGACGTGCGCGTGTTCGAGGTGTTCGACAAGGACGGCAGCCCGCTGGCGCTGTTCTACGCCGACTACTACAAGCGCGACAGCAAGAGCGGCGGCGCATGGATGGACGTGTTCGTCGACCAGGACGGGCTGACCGGCACCAAGCCGGTCGTCTACAACGTCTGCAACTTCACCAAGCCGGCGCCGGGGCAGAAGGCGTTGCTGTCGTTCGACGACGTGACCACAATGTTCCACGAGTTCGGCCACGCGCTGCACGGCATGTTCTCGGACACCAAGTACCCGAGCATCTCCGGCACCGGCGTGCCGCGCGATTTCGTCGAATTCCCGTCGCAGTTCAATGAGCATTGGGCGTCCGACCCGAAGGTGTTCGCCAACTACGCCAAGCACTACCAGACCGGCGAGCCGATGCCGCAGGAACTGGTCGAGAAGATCGAGAAGGCGCGCACCTTCAACCAGGGCTACGCGACCACCGAATACCTGGCCGCCGCGCTGCTGGACCTGGCCTGGCACACGCAGCCGCTGGGCAAGACCCCGACCGACGTCGACGCCTTCGAGAAGCAGGCATTGGCGAAGTTCAAGGTGAACCTGCCGGAAGTGCCGCCGCGCTACCGCACCAGTTACTTCGACCATATCTGGGGCGGCGGCTACGCGGCCGGCTACTACGCCTACTTCTGGTCGGAAGTGATCGACGACGACGCCTTCGAGTGGTTCAAGGAGCACGGCGGCCTCACCGCCGAGAACGGGCAGGCGTTCCGCGACAAGATCCTGTCGATCGGCAACACCCGCGACCTGGCGCAGGCCTACCGCGAGTTCCGCGGCAAGGACCCCAGCGTGGAGCCGCTCCTGGAGAGCCGCGGCCTGAAGTGACGGCGCGGTCGTCCAGGCAGTGCGAAGGGCGGGATGGCTTGCGGGCCATCCCGTTTTTCGTTGGGCCGCACGGCGATCGTTCCATTCTCCGAACGCAGCGGTTCAGTCGGGAATTGTCGGAATAAAGTTAAAATTCGTCGGAATTTCGTTAGTCGCCAAGGGCGCGCCACGGGCGCCGCCGGTGGAGATCCCGATGGAAAAAGAACTGCACATTCTGCTGGCCCACCTGGGCCGTTCGGCCTTGCTGGCGCTGGTCATGGCGGTGCCGGTGGCGCTGCTGTACGCGGACATCCAGTGGTTGCGCGACGGCGTCGGCGAATGGTCGCTGACCGAACTGACCCAGGTCGGCTTCCTGTTCGCCACGGCTTGGGCCTTCGCCCGGCTGGCGCGCATCCGCGAGGACGACCGCGGCTTCGCGGTGCTGGCCGCCGGCCTGTTCGCGTGCATGCTGGTGCGCGAGCTGGACGCCGTCTGGGACCTGGCCTTCCGCGGCCTGTGGCAGTTGCTGGTCGCCGCGATCGCGCTCGGCTGCATGGCCTGGGCGCTGCGCGACCGCCGGGCGACGCTGGCGGCGACGGCGCGCTTCCTGGTTTCGCGGTCCAGCGCGGTGATGACCGTCGGGCTGGTGCTGCTGCTGATCTACTCGCGGCTGTTCGGCATGACCGCGCTGTGGCAGGGGCTGCTGTCGGAGCAGTACGTGCGCGTGTTCAAGAACGCCGCCGAGGAATGCACCGAACTGCTCGGCTACACCCTGATCATGGCGTCCAGCCTGACCTACGTTGCCCAGCGCCTGCGCGAGCGGCGCAAGGCGCTGGCGGCTGCCGGCGCAATGGACGCCACGCAGGAAATGACTCTGCAAGCGCGCCGCGCGGTCATGCGCGGGGAAACGCGTTCCGTTCTGCGGCGCTGAGTTCCGGTTCGACCGCGCGGCCTTCCCGGGCGGAACGCACCCCGGCTTCGAGCATGGCCATCACCGCCACCGCTTCCGCGCTGGTGACCGGCGGCGCGGCGCCCGTGCGGATCGCGTCGCAAAGGCCGACGTAGTAGCGACGCTGGTCGCCGGCCGGCGTCGCGATGGTTTCCGGTTGGCCGCCGTCGCCGGCCTGGAACAGCAAGGGATCGTCGTCCACGCCCCATCCGTCGTCGCCGGGACGCATCCCGGCCAGCAACTGGGCTTCCTGCGGATCCAGTCGCTGCTTGACCGCGCTGCCGCGCGTGCCGTGCACGGTGAAGCGTGCGCTGCCGGCGGCGACCAGCATGCTGGCGTGCAGAATCACGCGCAGCTTGTCGTAGCGGAGCACCGCGTGCGCCCAGTCGTCGGTCTGTGCGCCGGGCCGCAGTGCGGCGATGTCGGCCTGGATGCTTTGCGGCAGGCCGAACAGTTGCAGCGCCTGGTCGATCAGGTGCGGGCCGAGGTCGAACCACAAGCCGCCTCCCGGTTGCGCGCTTTCGCGCCAGCGATCGCGCACCTGCGGCCGGAAGCGGTCGAAGTGCGACTCGAAGTGCACGACGTCGCCCAGGCGGCCGCTTTCGATCAGTCGGCTCACGCCGAGGAAATCGCCGTCCCAGCGGCGGTTGTGGAACACCGACAGCACGCGTCCTTGTCGTTCCGCCAGCGCCCGCAGCGCGCGCGCCTGGGCCAGGTCCAGGGTGAAGGGTTTGTCCACCACCACGTGCTTGCCGGCGCGCAAGGCCGCTTCGGCCAGCGGCGCGTGCCAGGCGTTCGGGGCGGCGATCACGACGACGTCGACGTCGTCCGCCTCGATCGATCGCAGCGGATCGGCGTCGACCGCCACGTCGGGAAGGTCGGCCAGCACGTCGTCCGCGCGCCGCGACGCCACGCGCCGCAGCGCCAGCCCGGGCGTGGCCGCGATCAGCGGCGCATGGAAGGTCTTGCCGGCATAGCCGTAGCCGATCAGGGCGACGGGGATGGGAGCGGAGGCGTCCATCCGCGCATGATCGCACGCGGGCCGTCGGCGCCGATGCAGGCGGCATGGTGGCGATCACCGCTCCGAACAATCAGGTTCGTGGCCTGCCACTACGCCGCTTGCCCAACGTCTCCATTGCAGATGCCAGGATTGCGGTCGGATCGGTTCCCAGAGCCAGACAAACTTCGGCGAACTCGATGATGTCCAGCCTTCGGCTGCCGCTTTCCATCAGGCTGACCCACTGCTGGTTGCGGCCCAGATGCAATGCCAGTGAGGCCTGCGACAGCCCGATGGCTTCCCGGGCTTCCCGCAGCCGGCTTACCACCTGCCGGTACTCCTCGCGATAGATCGTCTTTGTCATGACCGCCTTGCCATAGGACGGTCATGACGCTATCGACCACTACACAATTACATAAAATTAGTGTATTTATGTGAGTGACAAAGAGAAAGAACGACGGCTCGTATCGGCCCAGAACCGATTTGGTTGCCGGGTAAATGGGGATAGGGGGAAACGAGGGCCGTGCGTAGGGCGAGTTTTTTTCGTGGAATGGGTTGGGGATGATCGAATGCAACGCATACGTGCAAGCCATCGCGGCCGTCAGTTCCGCAATCGCTGCCATTACCGCTGTATGTGTGGCGAGGAGTGCCCTCGCGTTTCAGAAGAATTCGCTCCTCAAGAAAGCAAGCATCGAATTGATGCTGAAGATCATGTGGCAGCTTCATTACTTGAAGTCACTCACATATCGAGCCGCCCTTGGTACGCCCGATCAGGAGTTTTCCGGATTGGGGCAGCGGATTGCAGACACCAAGGATGACGTCATGGCCCTCGAATCCATGTTGTCCGCAACGGTAGGCACAGATGTGAAGACGATTCGGGAGTTCTTGTGTGGCTTGCGGGAAAGCGAGGTCTTCGCAGCCAGTGATGGCGTGCCGAATGCCAGCATCGAAAACAGGCTCGACGACGCGATCAGCGCAATGAACAGCATCTATCGCAAGGAAATCAAATGAATACGGGAAAAATTCATCTGTTTGCTGCTTTTATCGTTCTTTCCGGCTTCGCTGCAACAGCACAATGCGGCTCGAAACCGAAATCCATCAGCTACAAAGAGGCTGCGGCTTTCGAGCAGTCTTTGCTGGCCCGGGGCTCTGTTCCTCTCGAACTACCCGAGCCACTTTACGTACAGCCGATCAACAAAAGGGAAGCGTGCAAGTTGCCTACCTCTCGGGACCAGCTTGATCGGCCCAACTTCCGTGCCTATTGGGATGGCGAATGCAAAAACGGTTTTGCTTTTGGGCTTGGTCGGGACATCGCCATCTCCGACACTCATCACTTTGAAGAGATCACTATTCATAACGGTGCTGAGGACTACTGGCCGCAGATAAGTGTGGACTACAACTATGTAGAAAATGCAGTGTCTTATGCGGTTCGCGGATCAAAGTATCCGGCGCAAACTAGCCTCATGGAAAAAATGGATAATTCTGTGGCCGGGTTCAATACATATCAGACACTCACGATAGTGGATGAATCCGGAAAAGAGTTGATCCTCATGACTTCTCCGTTCAGCCCGAAGCGAATCTACATCAATGGAAGTCATCAGGTAGGCTACAGGTTCACGGATTATTCGGCGGTTCCGGTCACGAGTCAGGGCGCAGCACAATTCACGGTCGAGATTCTGGAGAGGGGGAAGGGCGGAGTGCCGGGTGGCGTTGCAATTGCGCGTTACGTGAATGGTGTCGAACAGCATTTTAGAGTTGTAAACGGAGTGCCCGCCGAACCGGTTCGACTGCCGGCGGATTACGTCAATCACCTGCTGGTTAAATATCAGGAAGTGTACAGCGCAACGTCGCAAGCCTACACGGGACTTCAACGTGCGCAGCAGATCGAGCGCGAATACCTGTTCAAGGCTTGCAATGGCAAGAGCGGCATCGAAGGGCTGGATAACGCCACCTATACCAAGATCTGCACTTGGCGCGACCAGTTCAAGGAGCCGTATGCAGCCGCTTCGGCCAACTATCAGCAGAAGCTGGAAAGCATGAGGCAACAGGCAG
Organism: Pseudoxanthomonas sp.; assembly: GCA_047601245.1. Classification (GTDB taxonomy): domain Bacteria; phylum Pseudomonadota; class Gammaproteobacteria; order Xanthomonadales; family Xanthomonadaceae; genus Pseudoxanthomonas_A. Next base: position 297,748 of record JASGJU010000001.1, on the reverse strand, counting down.
CCACCGCCGAGCAGCAGCGACAGATTCAGCAGCAGATCGCCATGCAGCAGCAGATGCTGCAACAACAACAGAACCAGCAGCGTTGGAACGAATTGAATCAGTCGAGCCAGCAGCTTCAACAGCGCACGCAGCAGACCTTGCAAGGAGTGATGAACATGCAGGTGCCGCAAGTTCAGCCTGTCGCGCCGACGGGTGGAAGCCAGATCATTTGCCACACGATCGGCAGTATTACCACCTGTCGCTGACCTGCCGTTCGTGCGCGGATGGGAGAGGTCGTTGTCACGGGGACGACGACTTGTTCACCGCTCCGAATGCCCGGCCTCGTCGTATTCGCGCGGCTGGAACAGGTCGGGCTTGATCAGGGCGACGAAGGCGCGCGCCTGCGGCGACAGGTACTTGCCCTTGCGCACGACCACGCCGTAGGTGCGCGGCGGGAACCATTCGGACAGCGACCGCACCGCCAGCCGTTCGCGGTCGGCGTCGCTCAGGCAGATCGAACTGACGATGGAAATGCCCATGCCCATCGCCACGTACTGCTTGATGATCTCCCAGCCGGTCAGTTCCAGCGCGACCGTGTACGGCACGCGGTTCTTCTGGAACACCAGGTCGATCAGCCGGTAGGTCACCTGCCGCTTCGGCGGCAGGATCAGCGGGTGCGGCGACAGGTCGTGCAGGTCCAGCCTGGGCTGGTTCGCCAGCGGATGCCCGCGCGGGGCGATCAGCATCGGCTCGAAGCGGTACACCGGCGCGTAGTCCAGGTCCGGCGGCACGTCCAGCATCGAGCCGACCGCCAGGTCCACCGCGTCCTCGCGCAGCAGGTCGGCGCCGTCGGCGCTGATCGCCGGGTGCAGGCTCAGGCGCACGTCCGGGTGCTGCGCGCGGAACGCCTCGACGATGCGCGGCAGCAGGTACAGGATGGTCGAGCTGTTGGCGGCCACCTTCAGTTCGCCGGCGTCCAGGCCGCTGACCTTGTCGTGGAACTGGCTGGCCAGCCCGTCCACGCCCTCGACCAGCGGCAGGGCCATGTCGAACAGCATCTGGCCCTCGCGGGTCGGGGTCATGCGCCGGCCGCTTCGCTCGAACAGGGCCACCCCGAATTCGCGTTCCAGCGCCTGCAACTGCTGGGTCACGGCCGGCTGGCTGACGAACAGCGCCTGCGCCGCGCGCGACACCGAGCCCATCCGCACCGTCTGGCAGAAGGCACGCAGCGGCTTCAGGCGGTCGGATTTGTAGGCGAATCGCGGGGTTGCGGGATCCGGGCTAGTCATTTCAGGTGAATATAAATTCTTCTTATATATTTGATTGCAATAACTGAATTGTCAAATAGTTTGTTGCGGCGCACGGTGGCGGCCCGTCCACCGACCAGGAGCCGCCGATGTCCGCCCCCGCCTTCGCGCCGACGGATCGCGAATACCCCGCCGCCGCCCGGCCCACGCCCGGCCTGGCCCTGACCGCCAACCGCGCCGGCCAGGCCGAACTGCTGCCGCCCGGCCTGCTGGCGCTGCTGACCACCCTGCACCGGGCCATCGAGCCGGCGCGCCAGGAGCGCCTGGCCGCGCGCCGTGCGCGCCAGCGGCGCTTCGACGCCGGCGAATTGCCGGACTTCCGCGCCGACACCCGCGCCATCCGCGACGGCGACTGGAAGGTCGCGCCGCTGCCGGCCGCGCTGCAGGACCGCCGCGTCGAGATCACCGGCCCGGTCGATCCGAAGATGGTCATCAACGCGCTGAACTCCGGCGCCAACTGCTACATGGCCGATTTCGAGGATTCGACCTCGCCGACCTGGGACAACCTGCTGACCGGCCAGCGCGCCCTGATCGGCGCGGTGCGCGGCGACCTGCAATTCACTGCTGACAACGGCAAGTGGTACGAACTGCGCCCGTTCGACGAGCAGGCGGTGCTGATCGTGCGCCCGCGCGGCTGGCACCTGGACGAGAAGCACGTGCTGGTCGACGGCCAGCCGATCGCCGGCGGCCTGTTCGACGTGGCCGTGTTCGCCTTCCACAATGCCAGGCCTGCAGGCGAAGGACCGCGGTCCGTACCTGTACCTGCCCAAGCTGCAGTCGATGGAAGAGGCCGCGCTGTGGGAAACCGCGCTGGCGCACATCGAGGCCACGCTGGGCCTGCCGGCCGGGCAGATCAAGGCCACCGTGCTGATCGAGACGCTGCCGGCCGCGTTCGAGATGGACGAGATCCTGCACGCGCTGCGCAACCGCATCGTCGGCCTGAACTGCGGGCGCTGGGACTACATCTTCAGCTACATCAAGACCTTCCGCCGCCACCGCGACAAGGTGCTGCCCGAGCGCGGTCAGGTCACGATGACCCAGCCGTTCCTGAAGGCGTATTCGGAACTGCTGATCCGGACCTGCCACAAGCGCGGCGCGCACGCGATGGGCGGCATGGCCGCGCAGATCCCGATCGCCGGCGACGAGGCGGCCAACGAACAGGCGCTGGCCCGCGTGCGCGCCGACAAGCTGCGCGAAGTCAGCGCCGGCCACGACGGCACCTGGGTCGCGCACCCGGCGCTGATCCCGGTGGCGAAGGCGATCTTCGACGAACACATGCCGCAGCCGAACCAGCACGACCGGCTGCGCGAGGACGTGCACGTCGTCCGCGACGACCTGATCGCGCCCAGCGCCGGCACCATCACCCGCGCCGGCTTCGAGGGCAACATCGAGGTCTGCGTGCGCTACCTGGCCGCGTGGCTGGACGGCAACGGTTGCGTGCCGATCCACTGGCTGATGGAGGACGCGGCCACCGCCGAGATCAGCCGCACCCAGATCTGGCAGTGGCTGAAGGCCGGCGACGTGCATCTGGCCGACGGCACCCTGATCGACGAGGCGCTGCTGGACGGTGTGCTGCGCAACCTGCCGGGCAAGCTCGGCGACCGCGCTGCGATACCCGGTGGCGCGAAGGTCGACGAGGCCATCGCCTTGCTGGCCGAACTGAGCCGCGCCGACGAACTGGCCGAGTTCCTGACCCTGCCGGCCTACCAGCGCATCGACTGACCGCCTTCGTTCGCCATTCCCGCGTGCGGGAACGGCGAACAAAACGACGCACGACAAAGACGCAACCACCTATCCGAGGAAAACGCCATGAGCGCCAAGCAACAGCAGATCGCCGCCGAAATCCAGAAGGACTGGGACAGCAACCCGCGCTGGAAGCTGGTCAAGCGCCCTTATTCCGCCGCCGACGTGGTGCGCCTGCGCGGCAGCCTGCAGCCGGAGCACACGCTGGCCAGGCGCGGCGCGGAAAAACTGTGGAAGCTGGTCAATGGCGAAGCCAAGAAAGGCTACGTCAACGCCTTCGGCGCGATCAGCGCCGGCCAGGCGATGCAGCAGGCCAAGGCCGGGCTGGAAGCGGTGTACCTGTCCGGCTGGCAGGTCGCCGCCGACGGCAACACCTCCGAGACCATGTACCCCGACCAGTCGCTGTACGCCTACGACAGCGTGCCGACCATGGTCCGCCGCATCAACAACACCTTCCAGCGCGCCGACGAGATCCAGTGGAAGAACATCTTCGACGGCAAGGCCAGGGAAGAGGACGCCATCGACTTCTTCCTGCCGATCGTCGCCGACGGCGAAGCCGGCTTCGGCGGCGTTCTAAACGCCTATGAGCTGATGAAGAACATGATCGTCGCCGGCGCGGCGGGCGTGCATTTCGAGGACCAGTTGGCCGCGGTGAAGAAGTGCGGCCACATGGGCGGCAAGGTGCTGGTGCCCACCCAGGAAGCGATCCAGAAGCTGGTCGCCGCGCGCCTGGCCGCCGACGTGCTGGGCGTGCCGACGATCGTCCTGGCCCGCACCGACGCCGAGGCCGCCAACCTGCTGACCAGCGATTTCGATCCCAACGACAAGCCTTTCGTCAACGGCGAGCGCACCGCCGAGGGGTTCTATCGCGTTAAGAACGGTTTGGAGCAGGCGATCAGCCGCGGCGTGGCCTACGCCCCGTACGCGGACCTGGTGTGGTGCGAGACCGGCACCCCGGACCTGGGCTTCGCCCGCGAATTCGCCCAGGCCGTGCATGCCGCGCATCCGGGCAAGCTGCTGTCCTACAACTGCTCGCCTTCGTTCAACTGGAAGAAGAACCTGGACGACGCCACCATCGCCCGGTTCCAGGACGAACTGTCCGCGCTGGGCTACAAGTACCAGTTCATCACCCTGGCCGGCATCCACATCAACTGGTTCAACACCTTCAAGTTCGCCCACGACTACGCGCGCGGGCAGGGCATGAAGCACTACGTCGAGCAGGTGCAGCAGCCGGAGTTCGACGCGCGCGAGCAGGGCTACACCTTCGTCAGCCACCAGCAGGAAGTCGGCGCCGGCTACTTCGACGACGTGACCACGGTGATCCAGGGCGGCGCCTCCAGCGTCACTGCGCTGACCGGCAGCACCGAGGAGGAACAGTTCCACGAAAAGGCCGCCTGAGGCCGCACGTGCGGGAGGGGAAGAACGCCGGGCCCGATGCCCGGCGTTCTTTTTTGTTGCCCGCCATCCATGGCGGCAATCCTTCGGGCCATCGCTGGCGCGATGCCGAAAATCACTCCCGGCGATTTTTTGCGTCGGGTTACTTCTTCACTTCCGGCACGTGCGCCTGCAGGGCTTCGGCCAGACCCGGCACGCCGTCCGCGCCGGCGGGCACGCTGATGCTGGAGCCGGCGAAGTCGCCGCCGATCGGCTCGGCGCGGCCGCCCAGGCACTGGGCGAGGAAGCCCTCGGCGACGGCGTTGAACGCCTTGCTGTTCTCCGGCCGGGCGAAGCCGTGGCCCTCGTCGGGGAACAGCACGTAGGTCACCGGGATGTTCTTGGCCTGCATCGCCTTGACGATCTGGTCGCTCTCGTCCTGTTTCACCCGCGGGTCGTTGGCGCCCTGGCCGATCAGCAGCGGTTTCCTGATCTGGTCCACGCGCGTCAGCGGCGAACGCTCGACCAGCCACTTCCTGCCTTCCTCCGTGCGCGGGTCGCCCATGCGTTTGGCCAACTGCTCGAAGAAGCTGGCCCAGTACGGCGGGATCGTCGCCAGCAGCGTGTTGAGGTTGGACGGGCCGACGATATCGACGCCGCACTTGAACGTGTCCGGGGTGAAGGTCAGGCCGGTCAGCGTCGCATAGCCGCCATAGCTGCCGCCCATGATCGCCACCTGGTCGGCGGTGGTCACGCCTTCCCGAACCGCCCACTGCACCGCGTCGATCAGGTCGTCGTGCATCTTGCCGGCCCATTCGCCGTTGCCGGCGTTGGTGAATTCCTTGCCGAAACCGGTGGATCCGCGGTAGTTGACGTCCAGCACCGCGTATCCACGGTTCGCCAGCCACTGGTCGTAGCCGCTGTAGCCGTAGTTGTCGCGCCCCCACGGGCCGCCGTGGACCAGCAGCACCAGGGGAACGGCCTTGTCCGGCTTGCCGTCGGCGTTCGGGTCGGCGTGCTTCGGCAGGGTCAGGTAGCTGACCAGGGTCAGGCCGTCGCGCGACTTGATTTCCTGCGGCCACATCGGCGCCAGCGGCTTGCCGTCCAGCGCCGGGCGCGCGGAGAACAGTTTCGTCAGCTTGCCGCCGTCGCCGCGGTCGTAGCGGTAGTAGGCGACCGGCGTTTCGGCGGCGGAATAGGCGACGATCCAGGTCCTGTCGTCCAGCGTGCGCGACGCCACGCCGAAGTCGCCCGGGCCGATGGCCTTCAGCGCCTTCAGGTCGCCGGCGATGGCGTCGTCCAGCGCCTTCCACTCTTCGCGCAGGTAATCGACCGCCACCGCCTGCACCTTGCCGCTTTGCGGATCGGATAGGCTGCCGCCGACGTCGGCGCGCGCGTCCTCGTGCACCAGCGTGCGCTCGCCGCTGGCCGTGTCCACGGCATACAGCGCCGCGGTGTTGCGGTTGCGCGAATCGGTGAAGTACAGGGTCGAGCCGTCGGTGGTCAGGCCGGCCGGCCCGGTGGTCAGCGCGTCCTCGAACGGGATGTCGTCGAACTTCTCCCAGCCGCCCTTGCCGTCCGGCTTCAGCAGGTCGGCGCCGCCGTCCGCGCGCGAACGGGTCGCGTAGCGGATTTCGTAGTTCGCATCGGCGATGTAGTCGGCGATCTGCGCGTCGTTCTTCTGCAGCAGCGTGCGCTTGCCGCTGGCCAGGTCGACGCGGTACAGGTCGTGCCACTGCGGGTCGCGGTCGTTCATGCCCACCAGCACGCTGTCGGGCTGCAGGTGGCTGAGGCCGGCCACCTGGGCGCGGGTCTTCGGGAACGGCGACAGGTCCTTGCTCTGGCCCGACTGCAAGTCGACCGCATACAGGTGGAAGTCCTCGTCGCCGCCGGTGTCGCGCGAGTACAGCAGCGTGTCCGGCCGGTACGCCCAGGAAAAGCTGCGGATGCCGCGCGCCTTGTCCTGGGTGATCGCCTTCGCCTGCGATGGATCGTCGGCCGGCGCGACCCAGATGTTCAACACGCCGTCCACCGGCGCGATCCAGCCGAGGTGTTTCCCATCCGGACTGATTTCCACGTTGGCGCGCTCGGGATTGCCGAACAGCGCATCGCGCGGGATCAGTTCGACGTCGTCCAGGGAAACCGCCGCGGGCGCGGCCGCTTCGGTTTGTGCGGGCTTGTCGCAGGCGGCGAGGGCCAGCGCTGCGGTGACGGCCAGGAGCAGACGGTGCGGTTTCATTTCCAGGATTCCTCAAGGGGAAGAAGGGCGGCCGGTGGGCTGCGTCATGGATACCTGCGGGTCGCAGGAGTGTACTTCCGGGGGCGACCGGGAGCCATGCGCACCACGGAATCCTCTGCACAAGCGCGGCCCGTCCCGGCTGCGTTCGGGGCGCCCCGCAATACGGTCGGGATCGGCGGCGGCGGCCGGTTTTCCGCGCGATCCGCGTATTCCATGACGACCGCACAGACTGCCCCTTGGCTGGGGTAGACTGTGGCCGCAGCGCACCGATCCGACGCTGCATTCCGGTCGTCTGGAACAGCTTCAGCGGACTCGTCTGGCGCGAGGATGACGCATGAGTCGGGATTACGCGGCCCCGGACGTGATCGGGACGTCCGTGCCTTCAATCGTGGGCAGCAGTCATGGTCCGAACCGGGGCGTCTTGGTGCTGTCCGAGGAAGAGTGCGCGCTGTTCGAGCGCATCGGCGGCATCCGCATGGCGGCCGCCGGCGAACCGGTCTTCGCGCGCGGAGACCGCGGCGCCAGCATGTTCGTCGTGGTCAGCGGCGAGGTCGCGCTGGATTTCGGCGACGATCTGCAGGGCAAGCGCCTGGGGTCCAACGAGTTCTTCGGCGAACTGGGACTGCTGATCGACGACCACCTGCGCAGCGCCAGCGCCGTCGCCGTCAGCGACTGCGTGCTGCTGGAATTGCAGAAGCCCGACCTGCAGAAACTGGTCGAATGCGAGCCGGCCACGCTGGCGCGCTTCATGCACCGCGCGATCGTGCGGGTGGTTTCCAACGAACAGGACCTGATCCGCCGCCTGCGCATCCGCAACGCCGAACTGCAGGCGGCGCTGGACGACCTGCACGTGGCCGCGCACCGGCTGAGCCGCAGCGAGGAACTCAACCGCACCGACGAACTGACCGGGCTGGGCAACCGCCGCGGCCTGGCCGCGTTCCTCGAACGCCGCGAGAACGAGGGCGGTTTCCGCGGCTACGGCCTGATGCTGGTCGATTGCGACCGCTTCAAGCAGGTCAACGACGCCTACGGCCATCTGGCCGGCGACCGCGTGCTGCAGAACGTCGCCAATATCCTGCACTCGCTGCCCGGGGCGCAGGACTTCGGTTGCCGCCTCGGCGGCGACGAATTCTGCCTGTTGATGCACGCCGCGCCGGAAGACCTGTTGCGCTACGCCAACTTCGTGGTCGGTACCGCGCAGTCGTTGCACATGACCCGGCAATCGCCGCCGCTGATGACCACGCTGAGCGTCGGCGCCTATCTGGTCGATCCGGTCGGCGACTGGAACGACTGGTACTCGCACGCCGACGCGGCGCTGTATCGCGCCAAGCGGATCGGCGGCAACCGGGTCGAGTGGCAGGATTGAGCGTGCGGGCGGCAATCGGCGAGGCGGATCGTTCCTTCGGTAACGAGGCGAGCCCGCGCGTCCGCACCTTGCTGCTGACCGACCTGGTCGGTTCGACCGAACTGGTCGAGCGCCTGGGCGACCTCGCCGCATCGGAACTGTTCCGCGAGCACGACCGCATGGTGCTGGGCCTGCAGAAGCAATGGCGCGGGCGCCTGATCGACCGTTCCGACGGCCTGCTGCTGCTGTTCGAGCGCCCGATCGACGGCCTCGGCTTCGCCCTCGACTACGCGCGCGCATTGCGCGACATCGGCCAGGTGCGCGGACTGCTGCTGCAGGCGCGCGCCGGCCTGCACGTCGGCGAGGTGCTGACCTGGAGCAACAGCGACAGCGCGGTGGAGGCCGGGGCCAAGCCGCTGGAAGTCGAAGGGCTGGCCAAACCGGTGGCTGCGCGGCTGATGCAATTGGCGCGGCCGGGACAGATCCTGCTGTCGGCGGTGGCCGAACCGCTGGCGCACCGCGCCGCGCGCGAACTGGGCGAGCGCGGCGAACACCTGCTGTGGAAGTCGTACGGCCGCTGGCGTTTCAAGGGCATGCCGCAGGCGCAGGAAATCCACGAGGTCGGCGAAGTCGGCACCGCGCCGTTGCGCGCGCCGCGCGGCAGCGGCAAGGCCTGGCGCGACGTTCCGCTGTGGCGTCGGCCGGCGGCATTGGCGGCGGAACTGCTGCTGCTGGCGGGACTGGGCGTCGGCGCGTGGTTCGTGACCAAGGCGCAGCCGGCCATCGCCTTCGCCGAGCGCGACTGGGTGGTGGTGGGCGACCTACGCAACCTGACCGGCGACAAGCGCCTGGACGATTCGCTGGAGCAGGCTTTCCGCATCAGCCTGGAGCAGTCGCGCCACGTCAACCTGCTCAGCGACCTGAAGGTGCGCGAGACCCTGCAGCGCATGCAACGCCCGGCGGACGCGGTGGTGGATCGCGCCAACGGCTCGGAGATCGCGCAGCGCGACGGCGCGCGCGCGTTGCTGCTGCCGACCGTGGCCGAGGTCGGCGGCCGCCTGCGCGTCAGCGTGGAGGTGGTGGATCCGCGTACCCAGACCACGGTTTACGCGCTGTCGTCGGACGGCAAGGGCATAGGTTCGGCGCTGGACTCCATCGACGACGTGGCCGGCCAGTTGCGCGGCAAGCTGGGTGAGGCCCTGCAGTCGGTGGAGAAGAACTCGGTCACGCTACCCAACGTGGCCACGCCCAGCCTGGACGCGCTGAAGGCCTACGCGCTGGCGCGCAAGGTGATGGAGACCACGCGCGACCGCGAGCAGGCATTGGGTCTGTACCGGCGCGCGCTGGAGCTGGACCCGCAGTTCGCGTTGGCGCATGCGGGCATGGCGGCGGTGCATGCCGCCTTCGGCGAGGTGGCGGCGGCGAAAAAGGAATGGCAGCAGGCGCTGGCGATTCCGCAGCGGTTGTCGCCGCAGGAGAAGTTGCGCATCGAACTCATGCTGCGGCAGAACGATGCGCCGTCGGCGTATTTCCGCAAGGCCCAGGAATATCTGGCGCTGTATCCGGACGACGACCAGATGCTCAGGCGACTGGGGATGAACCACTGGCACCAACTGAACGATTTCCAGGGCGCGGAGACGTATTCCCGGCGCGCTCTGAAGCCCGTTTATCCAGGCCAGGCGGGGAACACGTATAACTTGGCGATCGCCTTGCTTGGTCAGGATCGCCTGAAGGAAGCGCTCGACGCATTCCGCCGGTCGCAAGAGGGTGGCTTTACCGGGGCGGGCGAATACCATGCACGCGCCTACGACGTGATGGGCCAGTATGCCGATGCCGACCGCGTGTATGCGCAAAGCACGCCTGGCAGGCAGGGTTGGCATGGCGAGGCCGGCGTGGCGACCTTCGTCAATCGGCGGCAGTGGCCGCAGGCCACGGCGGCGGCGGACGAGATGCTGCAGGCCGCGCAAGCGGCCGACGATGCGCTGGAAATCCTGCGCGCGCGTGCGGCTCAGGCCAGCGTGGCGGTGTTCGCCGGGGATGCCGATGCAGACAAGCGCCTGCGCGAATTGCTGCAGTCCATCGACGACAGGGCCAAGGCGGCGGATGCGGTCTTTGCGCCGACGTCGACCGAACTTCGCCTGCTGGGCGGCCTGTTGGCTGCGCAGCGCGGCGATGTCGGGCTGGTGGATGCCGTGTTGCGGCAAGTGCGGGACAGTGCGGCGAGCGAATATCCGACCGTGGAGGAACTGCGCCAGGTGGTGCTGGCCGAACAGGAACGATTGTCCGGCAAGCCGAACTCTGCCGTGGAGCGGTTGCGTCCGCTGGCTGCGCGGGATACAGCCTTGGTGGCGACCCATGCCATCTTGCTGCGCGCCGAACGCGCGGCCGGTGATATGGCGGCCGCGCAAGCGCAGGCAAATTGGCTGGCCACCCATCGTGGCCGTGTGCTTGCCGAATCCACCACCACCGACGTGTTGCGCTTCGTCAATCCGGTAATCGGTGACGAAGATGCGCAAGCTGCCGCTGGTCAGCCCTTGAAGTAACCCAGTTGCGCGTCGAGCACGCAGTCATAACGTTGGACGCTGACCAGATTGTCTTCCAGTTTGTCGCGCTGGGCGCGGATCTGCTCCGGCGAAGCCAGCTTGGCTCCCGATCGTAGTTGCAGGCAGGACCACGGGTCGACGTAGCCGATCGAGCGCAACGCCGCCTCCGGCGATTTCTGGAACAGTTCGCGGAAATGATGGTCGTGTTCCAGCTTGTCCAGCAGCCGCCGGACCAGGCGCGGATGCAAACCGGCGGGCGGGATGGTTTCCTCTTCCTTTCTCACGGTCACTGGCGTTCCCCGATGGACATGGAAGCCGGACAATACCATCAGTTCAAGACGAATCGGAGTGGGCATGCGACTCAGGCGTTGCGCGGTGGTTTGGCTGGAACCGAGGGAAGTGGCGCATTTCGCGCTGGACGACCTACTGGCTGGCGGCGCCGGCGTGGTCACCCGATTGGCGTGGTTCGCCTATGCCCCGCACCTGCCCGCGGCGGTGGAGGTCGATGCGGCTCAGGTGCAGTTGCTGGGTGCGCTGGGCGCGGTCGATTGGGTCGAACGCGAAACGCTCGATGCGCGCCACGGCGTCGAAGCGGTGGACGCCCTGCTCGATGCCGGCCTGCTGGTCGCGCAGGCGGATGAGGCGGCGACGGCGCAGGCCGATGCCGCCTTCCGCGCCCAGCGCTGGCACGCGCCGGCGGCCGTGGCGCACATGGCCGCGCGCTGGGAGGGCGTCGATGGTCCGCGCGCGATGGCTGAGGCCGACCTCGACAGCAACGAGGGCCTGCTGCGCCAGCACGGCGCGCCGCCTCTGGCCTGTGCGCCCGCGCAAGCGCCGGAGGCGGCGAACGTTCGCCTGCCGCAGGCTCCGCTGGACGACTTCGACCGCCTGCTCGATGCCCGCGCCACCTGCCGCAACTACGACCCCGAGGCCAGCGTGCCGCTGGCGACCTTCGCGCAGGTCATGTCGCGCGTGTTCGGCGCGCGCGGGATCGGCCACGCGGGCCAGAGTTTCGACGTGTTCAAGCGCACCAGCCCGTCCGGCGGCGCGCTGCATCCGACCGAATGCCGGCTGATCGTGCAGCGCGTCGAAGGCGTGCCGCCCGGCCTGTACCGTTACCGCGTCGACGCGCACGCGCTGGAGCCGGTGACGCCCGGCATCGCGCCGCCGCGGCCGGGCGATGCCGCCACGCAGCCGGCGAACGAAGCCTCGCCGCGCGCCTGGAGCGCGGACGAACTGCGCGCCTTCGCCCGCATCGCCGTGGCCGGGCAGGACTGGTTCGCCAATGCGCCGGTGCTGTGCGTGCTGGCGCCGCGCTTCCATCGCAACTACTGGAAATACCGCAACCACGCCAAGGCCTATCGCGTCTGCGTGCTGGACGTCGGCCACCTGTCGCAGACGCTGCAACTGTGCGCGACGCAGGCGGGGCTGGGACCGTTCGTCACCTCGGCGATCAATGAGGTCGACATCGAGCGCGCCTTCGGCCTGACCGGTTACGTCGACGGCCCGCTGGCGGTGTGCGGTTTCGGTCCGCGCGCGGCGCGGATGGACGTTTCGGAATTCGATCCCAACCACCGGGTGTGGCCGGTCCCGGGAGACGGCGGTTGATTCGGCCTCAAATAGTAGGAGCGGCGTGAGCCACGAGGCTTGACCTCATGCCGCCCAGGCCGCCCGCTCCCCGCGATCCAGCGTGCGGTAGCCCAGCGCTTCGGTCAGGTGCGCGGTGCCGATGGCGTCCGCGCCGGCGAGGTCGGCGATCGTGCGCGCCACGCGCAGGATGCGGTGCATCGAGCGCGCGGACAGTTGCAGGCGGTCGATCGCGCGTTCCAGCAGCGCCTGGTCGGCGTCGCCGAGGCGGCAGAAGCGCAGCGTCTCCGCCTGGCCCAGTTGCGCGTTGGCCTTGCCGGCGCGCGCGTGCTGCACGGCGCGGGCGCGTTCGACGCGGGCGCGGATGGCGGCGCTGCCTTCGCCGGACGGCGCGTCGGGGCGCAGTTCCTGTGGCGGCAGCCGCGGCACTTCGACGTGCAGGTCGATGCGGTCCAGCAGCGGGCCGGAGATACGCGAACGGTAGCGGCGCACCGCTTCGGGATTGCAGCGGCAGCGGCCGCTGGGGTCGCCGGCCCAGCCGCAAGGGCAGGGGTTCATCGCCGCGACCAGTTGGAAGCGCGCGGGAAATTCCGAGCTGCGCGCGGCGCGCGACACTGTCACTGTTCCCGATTCCAGCGGTTCGCGCAGCACTTCCAGCGCGCGGCGGTCCCACTCGGGCAGTTCGTCGAGGAACAGCACGCCGTTGTGCGAAAGCGAAATCTCGCCCGGCCGTGGGTCGGCGCCGCCGCCGACCAGCGCGACCGCGCTGGCGGTGTGGTGCGGCGCGCGGTAAGGACGTTGCCGCCAGCGCGCCGGATCGAGGCCGCGGCCGCTGACCGAAGCGATCGCGGCGGTTTCCAGCGCTTCGGCCTCGCTGGCTTCCGGCAGCAGGCTGGGCAGGCGCGAAGCCAACAGGGTCTTGCCGCAGCCGGGTACGCCGACCAGCAGCAGATGGTGGTTGCCGGCCGCGGCGACCTCCAGCGCGCGGCGCGCGTGCGCCTGTCCGCGCACGTCGGCCATGTCGGGGATCAGACTCAATTGCGGCGGCGGCGCTTCGGCCCGCGGCAGTTGCTTCGCGCCGTTGAGCGCCGCGCAGACCTCCAGCAGGGTGCGCGCGGTGTACGCCTCGACCTCGCGCGCCAGCGCGGCCTCGGCGCCGTTGCCGGGCGGCACGATCAGCTTGCGTCCGGCCCGCGCCGCGGCCAGCGCGGCCGGCAGCGCGCCGTCGACCGCACGCAGTTCGCCGGTCAGGCCCAGTTCGCCGAGGAATTCGTATTCGCCCAGCGCGTTGCGGTCGATCTGTCCGCTGGCGGCGAGGATGCCCAGGGCGATGGGCAGGTCGAAGCGGCCGCCATCCTTCGGCAGGTCGGCCGGCGCCAGGTTGACGGTGATGCGGCGCGCGGGAAATTCGAATTGCGCGCACAGGATCGCGGCGAAGATGCGGTCGCGCGATTCGCGCACCGCCGCCTCCGGCAGGCCGACCAGGGTGGTCCGCGGCAGGCCGCCGGACAGGTGGACCTCGACCCGGACCGGCGGTGCGGACACGCCGGCGCGTGCGCGGCTGTGCACCAGCGCAAGGCTCATGGCGGCGGCGCTCAGTCTTCGGCGGACGAAGCGGCGGCGCGCTGCGCTTCCAGCGCGGCGACCGTGCGTTCCAGCGTCTCCAGCTTTTCGCGCGTGCGCAGCAGCACCGCGCGTTGCACGTCGAATTCCTCGCGTGTGACCAGGTCCAGGCGCGACAGCCCGGCCTGCAGCGCGCCCTTGAAAGCCTGCTGCAGTTCTTCCTTCGATTCGCGCAGTCCCGGCGGCACCAGGTCGCTGAGGCGGCGGGCGAGGTCGTCGATGTGGTTCAGGTCGATCATGTGGGCGTCTCCGGCAGTGCGTACAGGCTGGCGCGCCTGCGGGCTGGCCGCCATCGGCAGAAGCTGCGCCGCGGTGTCGGGAAATTCCGACGCACTGTCGTGGCCGCCATTGAACACGACGGCCGGCCATCGCGCAATCGCGCTATGCTTGCGGGCGCTCCCGGAGGACGAATGCGATGAAGATGATCGTGGCGGTGGTGAAGCCGTTCAAGCTGGACGACGTGCGCGAAGCGCTGGCCGAGGCTGGCGTGGCCGGCATCACCGTGACCGAGGTCAAGGGCTTCGGCCGGCAGAAAGGCCATACCGAGCTGTACCGCGGCGCCGAGTACACGGTCGATTTCCTGCCCAAGGTCAAGATCGAGATCGCGGTGACCGACGATCAGGTCGAACGGGTCGTCGACGCCATCGTCCGCGCCGCCGGCACCGGCAAGATCGGCGACGGCAAGGTCTTTGTCCACGCGCTGGAGAAGGTGGTGCGCATTCGCACCGGCGAACTGGACGCCGACGCGCTGTAACGGTTCCGTTCTTCCTCGTCGGAGGACTGCGCATGCTGCCGGCCGGATCCCGACGCATCATCGCCATCGCCGTGGTGACCGCCAGCCTCGCGCTGCTGGGGCTGAGCAACTACCACTATGGCCTGGCCGCGCAGTCGGGCATCGTCGTCGGCATTGTCCCGCTGTTGTTCGCCGGGTTGCTGCTCGGCCGCGCCGGGGTATGGGCAACGCTGGCCTGCTACCTGCCGATCCTGCTGCTGGGCGCATGGGTCGACCTGCATGGCGACGTGGCCGGTCCGCAGTTGCGGCAGGAAGTGTTGTCGAACCTGGTGCAGTTGCTGCTGGGTTCGCTGGTGATCGCCCTGATCCTGGACCGGCTGATCGGCCAGGTCGAGGCTGGCAACCGCCGCAACCGCGACCTGGCGCTGCTGTGCCGGCGCCTGGAAGTCGAGATCCGCGACCGCGAGCGTTCGCAGCGGCAGTTGATGCATTCGCAGCGGATCGACGCGCTGGGCAAGCTGGCCGGCAACGTCGCCCACGATTTCAACAACCTGCTGACGATCGTGCTGGGGCACGCGGGTCGCGCGCAGGATGCGGCCGGCGACAACGGCGAGCTGCGGCATTCCCTGGACCGCATCCGCGCGGCCACGCGGCGCGGGCAGGAACTGACCTTGAAGCTGCTGGCGCTGGCGCGCAGCGACGAGGACGAGGCGATCGTATTCGACGTCAACGAAGTGGTCGAGGCGCTGGCGCCGTTGCTGCAGCCGTTGTTCGCCCCGAGTGTGGCGTTCCGCGCCGATCCGGCGGAGCGGCCGGCATGGGTGCGGATGGGCCTGGGCGGTTTCGAGACGCTGCTGCTGAACCTGGCCAAGAACGCCAGCGACGCGCTCGGCGTCGACGGCGAATTCCGCCTGTCGGTCGCGGTCGAGGGGTCGGAAGTAGTGGTCCGGGCGGAAGACACCGGGCACGGGATGACGCCCGAGGTGGCGGCGCGGATCTTCGAACCGTTCTACAGCACCAAGCCGCGCGGACAGGGCACCGGCATCGGGCTGGCGGTGGCCGACCGTGTGGTCACCGAGGCGCGCGGGCGGATGCAGGTCGAAAGCCGGATCGGCGTCGGCACCTGCTTCACCATCCGCCTGCCGCTGGCGGCCGAACGCGGCAGCTAAGGCGCTTCATCGCGCTCGCGTTCCGCTTCCGCCCGGCGGACCTCTTCCAGGATCCGGGCGTAGTCGCCGCTGCGGCCTTCGTCGCGGGTCAGCCACAGCAGGCCGAGCAGGGCGACGATGCTGGCGAGCAGCCACGCCGACTGATAGCGGTACCACGGCCGCGGATGGTCGAATTCGACCGTCGCCGACGGCGACCATGCGCCGCCCAGCACGCTGGCCTGCACCTCGAAGGAGAACCGGCCCCACGGCAGGGTCGGGATCAGCAGGGTGTCGTTGTCGCCGGTCTCGGTCCAGTTGCCGCCCGTTGCGGAAACCCGGTAGCGGTAGCGCAGCAGTTCCGGGTGCGCCATTTCGATGCCGCTGAAGCCGATCTCCATGTTCGCCGCCTTCGTGCCCAGCACGATCGGCGCGGCGAGAGCGACGTCGTTGCCGTTGACCCGGATGCGTTCGATATGCACGACCGGCACGTGCGGGGTCAAGTCGTTAAAGCGCGCCGGGTCGACCATCGCGAAGCCCTGGATCAGGCTGATCCACAGCCGTCCTCGCTCGTCGCGGTGGCAGGCGCTGA
Organism: Pseudoxanthomonas sp.; assembly: GCA_047601245.1. Lineage (GTDB taxonomy): Bacteria > Pseudomonadota > Gammaproteobacteria > Xanthomonadales > Xanthomonadaceae > Pseudoxanthomonas_A. Next base: position 281,538 of record JASGJU010000001.1, on the reverse strand, counting down.
CCACGCCGCCGTTGACCTCGGGCGGAATCAGTCCGTCGCCGGAGGCCAGCAGCGCGATCTCCGGCCGGCCGTCGCGGTCGATCGTGCCGGGATTGCCCAGCACGGTCAGCCCGCGGTTGCCCGCCAGCCACAGCCGTCCGCGGTCGTCCGGCAGGATGCAGGAGACGGTGTTGTCGAACAGGCCGCTGGATTCGTCGAACTGGCGCATGACCCCGTCCTTGACCCGGATCAGGCCAGCGCCGTAGGTGCCGATCCACAGACCCCCGTCGTCGTCCTCGAACAGCGCGCGGATCTGGCGCGCGTGCACGCCGTTGCGGCTGGCGTCCCACTGCTCGACGATCCGCCCGCCTTGCAATCGGTAGGCGCCGTGGCTGCCGACGAACCAGGTGCCGCCGCGGCGGGCGTCGGCCATGTAGGTGATGTGCATGCCTTGCAGCGCGGCGATCAGGGTCCGTCCGCGGACGTTGCCGTCGGCGCCGACGTCCAGCCGATAGGTTCCCGCGGAGGTGTATACCCAGTAATTGCCGTCGCGCGATTGCCAGACGTTCGCCAGCGCCGTCTGCGGCCAGTCCGCCTGCCATTGCACGCCGCCCTGCACGAGTTTCCCGAGCTGGGCGCCGGTGGAGATCCACAGGTCGCCGCGCCGGTCCAGCAACAGGCTGCTGACGCATTCGTCGCGCAGCGCCGGCTTCAGCATTAACGTCTGCATGCCGCCGTCGACGTTCCAGTGGCGCAGCCCGTCGCAGCCGATGCCGAACCATAATCCGCCCCGGCCGTCGCCGACGACGGCGCGCGCCGGCTGGTCCATCTTCACGGCGGGGGACGCCATCAGCCCGACGCGCGAGCGCCGCAGCCGCCACAGGCCTTGCGTCGGCGTGCCGATCCAGAGATTTCCCGCGTCGTCCTCGCGGATGGCCACCGCATGCACGGGCTGGTCGGCGATCAACGGCGTTTCCTCGCCCGAGTCGGCCAGGATGCGGGTGCCGGCGACGCTGTCCGATATGTAGCCGCGGCCGTCGCCGGCGATGACCAGATGGGTGTCGTAGGGCAGTCCCGTGCGGACGCGTTGCAGTTCCCCGGTCACCGGCGCGTAGCGGTACAGGTTGCCCCGTTCGCTGAACAGCCATAACCCCTCGCCGATGACGGACATCTGGATGAAGCGGGTGTCGTCGGTCGGCAATGCGATCGGCTCGATCCCGGCGGCGCCGATCCGCGCCAACCCCGACAGGCCGGACGCATAGACACTGCCGTCGGCCAGCACGTCGACAAAGGAAAGTGACCTGCCTTGCAGATCCAGGCGCTCGTGCCCAAGATCGCCCGCGTCGATCCGGTAGATGGCGTCGCTGCCCATTGCCCAGATGATCTTTCCATCGCTCGAGGCGAGGTCGCCGATCGAGCAACCGCCGCCGCAGATCGACGTCAATGCATGGAACTGCCCATCGCGGTACAGGTTGAGTCCGGCGTCCTCGGTGGCGATCCACATGCGGTGATCGCGGTCTTCCAGCAGCTTGAGGATGCGTTCGCTGGCGGGGCCGGCCATCGCCTGCTGCGGCGAGGCGCTGTCGCCCAGGTCCGCGTGGAAGGTCTTGAACTGCTTCCCGTCGAAACGCACCAGCCCGCCGAACGTGCCGATCCACAGGTAGCCGTCGTTGCCTTGCAGCAGCGTGTTGGCGCTGGCCTGCGGCAGGCCCTGTTCGAAGCCGTAATTGCGCAGGGAATCGATATAGACGGGCGCCACCGCGGTCGTCGCCGGCGCAGCGGCGGCCGGGAACGTCGCCGCCAGCATCGCGGCAACCGGCAAGCGGCGGATCAGGTGCGGGAAACGGCGGTACAGCGCGCGGAGCATGGAAACCCGGAGTCGCAGCCGAAACCGGCTGGCGGCAACGGTAGCAAATGCCGCCGGCCGGGTGTGCCGGTTCGCGGGGCTTTTTCATGGTGCACATCCCTGTGCGCCACCCTTCGGGCGGCTTCGCCATGAAGAACGGCTGTCCTGCCGTTTTTTCAGGGTTGCGGGAAGCGGAAGTTCTTGGCCGTCGGCGTGCGTTGGCTTCGGAAACCTGCGCAGCCCCCGGCGGGGATGCTCCCCGGCTCGGTCAGACATTCTGTCTGATCACTCCGCCATTGCGCCGGGCGCCTCATCGCATTCGTGGCTGGGCACCAGGCGGATGTCGTTGTTGACGGGGAGGTCGCAGGCTTGCCCGGTGCCGCGCCCGGTGCGGCCATCGATGGTCCCGCTGCCTTGCACGCGGGTGCATTTGCCATCGTTTTGGCCATGCACCTGCACGGTTCCGCCCATCAAGGTGCCTTGCAGGTGGATCATCCCGTCTTCGTGCCCATGGGTGCTCTTGCTGCGGAAGCTCTGGCCGCCGGCGGTGATGGTGGATTCGGTTTCGGCCACGCCGACCGGCTTGAGAACGATGCTGCCATCGGCATCGGGCTGGCCCACGTAAGCGCCGCGGGTGTCGCTGGTCAGGCTTCCGCCGGGTTGGTGGATCTCCATGCGGGTGCGGTACGTGCCGCTCTTGCCATCGGGCACGTAGTCGAACCAGAGGGTCGCCGACTGGCAGGAGCCGACGAAGCCGAACGGTTTGCGCACGTCCTTGATGACGCCATTGAACTCGCATTGGTCGTTGCGGGCCACGCGGTAGCAGAACTTCGGGCCGTCGCCCATGCAGATGCGCGCATCGTCGGGGATCCTGTTGCTCAGGATTTCTTCCGGCGTGGCGCAGCGCTTGCGGCCGTCGTCCGCGGCCTGGTCGGCCACGGACGGGGCGGCCGGCGCGGTCGGGGCCTGCGGCGTGCATGCGGCAAGCAGCAACAACGGGAACAATGGCAGGGCGATGCGCTTCATGGTCGGGCTTGGGGAAAGGACGGACCCAAGACCTATCGCAATCGTGCGGCAAGACCGGACAAACGGATTCGCGCGCCCGCCTTCGCGGGGGCGAGCGCTACGGGCACGCCCTCCTGCCAGCGAGAGAGGGAAAGATCAAGCCGCCTCTGCCACGGGACTGGCCGGATTTTCGGGCTGGCCGGCCGGCGCGGACGTGCGGATCAAGTGGTCGAACGCGGCCAGTGAGGCCTTCGCGCCTTCGCCCATCGCGATGACGATCTGCTTGTACGGCACCGTGGTGCAGTCGCCGGCGGCGAATACGCCCGGCACGCTGGTCTGGCCGCGGTCGTCTATCACTATTTCGCCGCGCGGGCTCAGCTCCACCGTGCCCTTCAGCCATTCGGTGTTCGGCAGCAGGCCGATCTGCACGAAGACGCCTTCCAGTTCCAGGGCGTGCGGCTGATGGGTGCCGCGATCCTCGTAGACCAGGCCGGTGACCTTGCCGCCGTCGCCGAGCACCTCGGTGGTCATCGCCGACACTACGACGTCCACGTTGGGCAGGCTGCGCAGCTTGCGCTGCAGCACCTCGTCGGCGCGCAGCTTGTGGTCGAACTCGATCAGGGTCACGTGCCGCACTAGTCCGGCCAGGTCGATCGCCGCCTCGACGCCGGAATTGCCGCCGCCGATCACCGCCACGCGCTTGCCCGCGAACAGCGGGCCATCGCAATGCGGGCAGTAGGCCACGCCCTTGTTGCGGTATTCGTCCTCACCGGGCACGTTCATCTGCCGCCAGCGCGCGCCGGTGGACAGGATCACGCTCTTCGACTTCAGCGACGCGCCGCTGGCCAGTTTCACCTCGATCAGTCCGTCGGCCCCGGCCGGGACCAGCTTCTCGGCGCGCTGCAGGTCCATCACGTCGACGTCGTACTGGCGCACGTGCGCGTCCAGCGCCGCGGCCAGCTTCGGGCCTACGGTTTCCCGCACCGAGATGAAGTTCTCGATCGCCATCGTGTCCAGCACCTGGCCGCCGAAGCGCTCGGCCGCGACGCCGGTGCGGATGCCCTTGCGCGCGGCGTAGATCGCCGCCGCCGCGCCGGCCGGGCCGCCGCCGACCACCAGCACGTCGAACGGAGCCTTGGCGGAAATCTTCGCCGCCTCGCGGCTGGCCGCGCCGGTATCGATCTTGGCCACGATCTCTTCCAGCGTCATGCGGCCGTTGCCGAACATTTCGCCGTTGAGGAACACGGTGGGCACGCCCATGATCTCGCGCTGCTCGATTTCCTCGCGGAACACGCCGCCGTCGATGGCGACGTGGCTGACGCCGGGGTTCAACACCGCCATCAGGTTCAGCGCCTGCACCACGTCGGGGCAGTTGTGGCAGCTTTGCGAGAAGAACGTCTCGAAGCGGAATTCCCCCTGCAGGCTCCTGATCTGCTCGAGGGTGTCCTGCGCCGCCTTCGGCGGGTGGCCGCCGACCTGCAGCAGCGCCAGCACCAGCGAGGTGAACTCGTGGCCCATCGGCAGGCCGGCGAAGCCCAGGCGGATGTCCTCGCCGGGCGAGCGGATCGAGAACGAGGGCACGCGATCGCCATCGTCGCGGTGTTCGGTGAACGAGACCTTGTCCGAGAGCGATTCGATTTCGGTCAGCAGTTCGCGCATCTCGCGCGAGGCGTCGCCGTCGTCCAGCGCGGCGACCAGCAGCACCGGCCGGGTCAGGCGCTCCAGATAGGCCTTGAGCTGGGTCTTGAGGGTGTCGTCCAACATGGAGGGGGTCCTTGTTGTTTCGGAGGCAATCCGGAGCCCTCGCGCGCGAAGGCTCCGGATTGCTTCCGACGCCGGCCGGGGAGAGAACCGGCCGGCGAAGGAAGCAGGGAAACAGCCCTGTTCGGAAAGCGGGCTTGTCGCGGATCAGCCTCAGATCTTGCCGACCAGGTCCAGCGACGGGGCCAGGGTCTTCTCGCCTTCCTTCCACTTGGCCGGGCAGACTTCGCCCGGGTGGTTGGCGACGTAGATCGCGGCCTTGACCTTGCGCAGCAGTTCCTTGGCGTCGCGGCCGATGCCCTCGGCGGTGATTTCGACCGACTGGATCACGCCCTGCGGGTCGATGATGAAGGTGCCGCGGTCGGCCAGGCCGGCGGGGCGCAGCACGTCGAAGTTCTTCGAGATCTCGTGGGTCGGGTCGCCGATCATCGCGTAGTTGATCTTGCCGATCGCCGCCGAGGTGTCGTGCCAGGCCTTGTGCGAGAAGTGGGTGTCGGTGGAGACTGAGTACACCTCGACGCCCAGCTTCTGGAATTCGGCGTAGTTGTCGGCCAGGTCCTCCAGTTCGGTCGGGCAGACGAAGGTGAAGTCGGCCGGATAGAACACGACCACGGACCAGTGGCCCTTCAGCGACGCGTCGGTGACTTCGATGAATTCGCCCTGCTGGAAGGCGGTGGCCTGGAACGGCAGGATTTCGGTGTTGATGACGGACATCGGCGAGTTCCTCATGAGGGTTGGAAAACGGATCAGGATAGTGCTGCCACGCAGCAACTATATGGCGCACTGCATCATTATAGAAATCGATTGGAAATATTAAGTTAATAGTCAATAGCTATTATCAGATCGCCCCATACTTCATGCCGGCGCGGGCAAGTCCTTCCCGACCATGCGGACTGGACCCAGATGAAAGTGGAACCCGTTGCGGCGAGGGCTCCCGCGCACCGCTATGCTGGGAAACCCGCTTGCGGATCGAATCCTTGCGTTTCAATCACATACGATGAGTCCCGACGCCACGCCCGCCGGCGCCCACCGGATAGACCAGCAACTGCGGCAGGCCGCGGCATCGATGGACCGCGCCGAGGCCGAACTGCTGCTGGCCCACGCCGCCGGCCGCGACCGCGCCTGGCTGTTCGCCCATGCCGCCGACGAACTGGACGACGATCAGGCAGATCGTTTCGCTGCGCTGGTCGCTCGCCGGGTCGCCGGCGAGCCGGTGGCCTACCTGACTGGCCGGCGCGGCTTCTGGACGCTGGATCTCGAAGTCGGCCCCGACACGCTGATCCCGCGCCCGGAAACCGAACGGCTGGTCGAACTGGCGCTGGCGCGCCTGCCGGCCGACCGGCCGGCGCGGGTCGCCGACCTGGGCACCGGCAGCGGCGCGATCGCGCTGGCCATCGCCGCCGAGCGGCCGCTGGCGGCGGTGGTCGCGACCGACGCCAGCAAGGCCGCACTCGCGGTCGCGGTGAGGAACGCGCAGCGCAACGACGTGGCAAACGTGTGGTTCCGGCGCGGTTCGTGGTGCGAAGCGTTGGGCCGCGAGCGCTTCGACGCCATCGTCGCCAATCCGCCGTACATCGCCGACGGCGATCCGCACCTGCGCGAGGGCGACCTGCGCTTCGAGCCGGCTTCGGCGCTGTCGTCCGGCGCGGACGGCCTGGATGCGATCCGGGAAATCGTCCGCGACGCGCTTTCGCATCTCGCGCCCGGCGGCTGGCTGCTGCTGGAACACGGCTGGGAGCAGGGCGAGGCGGTGCGCGCCCTGCTGCATGCGGCGGGTTTCGTCGACGTTGCCACGGAACGCGATCTCGAGGACCGCGACCGCGTGACGCTGGGCAGGAGCTCCTGAGCCGTCGTTCCCGCGTGACCGGACGCGCGTCCGTTGGAAGCCGCGGGATTTTCAACGGACGCATGTCCGACCGCGACGGGCAAGGGCGCGGCCCCGGCGTAAAATCCGCCGATCCAATGCAAGGACACATCATGCGCACGCTGTATCCCGAGATCGAACCCTACGACACCGGCACGCTGCAGGTAGACGACCGCCACGTCCTGTACTACGAACAGTGCGGCAACCCGAACGGCAAGCCGGTGGTGCTGCTGCACGGCGGTCCCGGCGGCGGTTGCAGCGCGAAGATGCGCCGTTTCCACGACCCGGCCAGGTACCGCATCGTGCTGTTCGACCAGCGCGGCGCCGGCCGTTCGACGCCGCACGCGGACCTGGTGGACAACACCACCTGGGACCTGGTCGCCGACATCGAGAAGCTGCGCGGGAAGCTGGGCGTCGACAGGTGGCAGGTGTTCGGCGGCAGTTGGGGCTCGACCCTGGCGCTGGCCTATGCGCAGACCCATCCGCAGCGCGTGACCGAACTGGTGCTGCGCGGCATCTTCCTGCTGCGCCGCTGGGAACTGGAATGGTTCTACCAGGAAGGCTGCAACCGGCTGTTCCCCGACGCGTGGGAACACTACGTCGCCGCGATCCCGCCGGTCGAACGCCACGACCTGATTTCCGCCTTCCACCGCCGCCTGACCAGCGACGACGCGCAGACGCGCCTGGCCGCCGCGCGCGCGTGGAGCGTGTGGGAAGGCGCGACCAGCTTCCTGCACGTTGATACCGATTTCGTCGACAGCCACGAGGACCCGCAATTCGCGCTGGCCTTCGCCCGCATCGAGAATCATTACTTCGTCAACGGCGGTTTCTTCGAGGTCGAGGACCAGTTGCTGCGCGACGCGCACCGCATCGCCGACATACCGGGCGTCATCGTGCACGGCCGCTACGACGTGGTCTGCCCGTTGCAGAACGCCTGGGAACTGCACAAGGCCTGGCCGAAGTCGAGGCTGGTTATCAACCCGGCCTCGGGCCACTCGGCGTTCGAGGCCGAGCACGTCGATGCGCTGGTGACGGCGACCGACGCGTTCGCCGGCTGAGCACATGCATCCGCGGGCCGTGGCCGGGCCGCACCGGAGAACCCGCGTGTGGCCCGCGGCGCTGCTGTGGACAGGTTCCGGCTCAGGCTGTCAGCCGGAAGCCCCGTCCGGTTGTGGGGCGCCCACGTCGACCTGTGCCCGCCGATAGACCCGTTGCAGTTTGAAGCCGCCGCCGGGCATGCCGCCGCCCAGGTCGATGTCGATGCGCAGGCCGCCGGCCGCGGGGTCCGGGATCGAATAGCGGAAGTTCGCGCGACGGCCGTCCCGTGTTTCGATCTGAAGCACCCATTGGTCGGCCTCGTCGCGCAACGACGCCTTCACGCCGTTGCCCAGGTCGGTGGCGCCGGCGAAGGGAACCACGACCACGGCGTCGCTGCCGTCGCGGCCGAACATCACCGAGTCGCGGCTGCGATACAGGATCAGGGCGTCTTCGGTGGGCGCGGCGAACGCCGCTTCCGGCGGCAGCAGTGCGGTCGATTCGGGTGCGCCGCCGCGCGGCCCACCCGGTGGCGGACCTCCCATGCCGCCGCCATCGCCCGGCGGCCCGCCCATCCCGCCGCCCGGCGGCGGTCCACGCCGGTCGCCGCCGCCCGGTCCGCCGCCTTTGGGCAGCGATTTGCGGAATTCCTTCTCGGCCTGTTTGAACAAGCGCGCGTTCTGTTTGCTGTCCGGCTGCCACTGGCCGGAAAGGTCGGCGGCGTGCGATGGCGTGGCAGCCAGCAGCAGGGCGCCGGCGAGCGCCAGGAAAGCGGATCGGATCGGGGAGGACAAGGCGGGCTCCGGCAGTCGAAGGTGGAGGGGCAACGCGCCTGACGGCGTGGCGATGACCGCCGCCCCGATGCCGCTCAGTCGTGGTTCATGCCGTCGCCGGCTTCGCGCCGCGAACCGTCCAGGTTGTGCTCGATCAGCCACAGCCCGGCCCACAGCTTGGCGTCCAGTTCGTAGCCCTCGGCGAGCTTGCGCGTCAGCCACGCCGCGGCCTCGCTGCGCGGGATCTCGTGCACGGTGATGTCCTCGCCCTCGTCCGGCGCGCCGCCGCCTTCGCCGACCTTGCGCAGGCCGGTGGCGCGGACGAAGGCGATCCGCTCGTTGCTCATGCCCGAGGAGGTGGGACCGACCAGCAGCACTTCGGCGCCGTCGGCGGTCCAGCCGGTCTCCTCCTCCAGTTCGCGGATCGCGGAAAGTTCGATGCTTTCGCCGTCGTGCACGTCGCCGACCAGTCCGGCCGGCATTTCTATCGTCGGCGCCTGCAAGGGCACGCGGAACTGTTCGACGAACACGACCTTGTCCTCCGGCGTCACCGCGACAATGATCGCGGCCAGCCCGCCGGCGTGGGTGCGTTCGACGTATTCCCAGGCGCCGCGCACGAGCATGCGCAGGTACCGGCCTTCGTAGACGACGTGCGGCGTGGCGGTCTTGTCGTTCATGGCGTCGATGTTAGCCGGTAAGCCATGACGCTCCTACGGCGCGATTTCCTGCAGCCGCCGCCGCGTCATCGGCCCGAAGCGCAGCGCCTCGGACAGCGATTCCAGCATGTGCGGATCGGCGGCGGCGCGACGGAAGTCCGGTTCGGCGTCGTCGATCGGGGCGTCCAGCGCGATCGTGGCCAGTTGCCGCCACAGCAGCGCGTGCTCGCGCTGCTCGCGCAGCCGCGCGGCCATCTGCGCGGCGCCGCGCAGGCGCAGGAACGCCACTTCGTCCGCCCGCGCCAGCAGCGTGTCCAGGTCGCCGAAGTGCGCCAGCAGCACCGCCGCCGACTTCGCGCCGATGCCGCTGATGCCGGGGATGTTGTCGATGGCGTCGCCGCACAGCGCCAGGTAGTCGGCGATCTGGCGCGCCTCCACGCCGTGCCGCGCCTTGACCCCGGCCGCGCCCCAGCGCTGGTTGCGGGCGTAGTCCCATTGTTCGTCGTGTTCGTGCAGCAGTTGCGACAGGTCCTTGTCGGCGGAGACGATCACGCCGCGGAAGCCCTTCGGCCGCATCGCGTGCAGGGCGCTGCCGATCAGGTCGTCGGCCTCGTATTCGCCGTGCGCCAGCACGTTCAGGCCCAGCGCCGCGCACAGCGCCTTGCAGTGGCGGAACTGGCGCTTCAGTTCCTCCGGCGCCGGTTCGCGGTTGCCCTTGTAGGCCGGGTAGAGGCGGTTGCGGAAGCAGGAATCCAGTGCCTCGTCGAAAGCGATGGCGATGTGCCTGGGACGCTCGCGCTCCAGCAGTTCCAGCAGGAAGCGGGCGAAGCCGTGCACCGCGTTGGTCGGCCAGCCGTCGGCGTCGTGGAATTCGTCCGGCATCGAATGCCAGGCGCGGAACACGTACAGGCTGGCGTCGACCAGGTGCAGCGTGGGCCTGGCTTGCATCGGCGAATCCGTCATGCGCTGCGCGACCGGGCCAGGGCGATGGCCGCTTCGACGGCGGCGCGCGCCTGCGGGCTGTTCTTCCAGCAGGTCGAACCGACGATGGCCGAGGCGCGGGAAACGATATCCAGCGCATTGGCCTTGCCCAGGTGCGCCAGCGACTCGAATCCCATCTGCTCCAGCCGCGCCACCACGGTCGGGCCGACGCCCTTCACGTCCAGCAACGCCTTGCGGTCTTCGGGCGGGAACGGCATCGGAAGGGTCGCCGCGGTCGAGGTCAAGGCATCCAGTCGGACAGCAACGCCGCCGCGTCCGGCCGCCCGCGCTCCGGCGCCTGCAGCTTCGGCGTGCCGATGTGGACGAAGCCGGCGACGGTTTCGTTTTCCCGCAAGCCGAGCGCGCGATGGATTTCGGCGTCGAACGCCGCCCATCCGGTCAGCCATTGCGCGCCGAAACCCAGCGCCTGCGCCGCCTGCAGCAGGGCGAAGCAGACGCTGCCGGCGGTCATCAACTGCTCGATTTCCGGCACCTTCGGGTTCGGCGTCGGCCGCGCGATCACCGCGATGACCACCGGGGCGAAGGCGAAGCGGGTGCGCTCCTTCTCCAGCGCCGCTTCCGGCAGTTGCGGGTCGCGCTGCAGCGCGCATTCGGCCAGGCGCCGGCCCAGCGCCTGGCGAGCGTCGCCGGCGATGCGCAGGAAGCGGAACGGCTCCAGCTTGCCGTGGTCGGGCACGCGCGACGCGGCCTGCAGCATGCGCAGCAGGGTGGCGGGGTCGGGGCCGGGTTCGCCCAGTTGGCGGGCGGGGGTGGAACGGCGGGCGTCGAGGAAGTGCAGGGGATCGGTCGATGGCATGGCGACAGTGTACCCGTCCGCTCCGCGCGACCGTCGCCGGCGGGAACGGGCAGTGGATCACGGTTGATCGCAGCCGATTTTCTTAACATGAGACGGCGGAACAGGGGCCGCAATGTCCACGGCGGGCGTTATGCTCGCCGCAGGGGGATTCTTGCGGATGTCCAGCGCCACGACCACAACGCCGACTTCTTTCCCGGCCGGCAACGCGCCGCTGCTGGCGCGCGCCCGCGATCTGGTCCTGCCGGCGCTGGTCGCGGCCTTCGACGCGGCCCTGGGGCGTTTCGATGACGCCTTGTTCGATCGCGCCGAGCGCGCCGGTCCGTCGCAGATGGCCTTCCTCGACGGCATGCGCGAACTGCGCCGCCGCCGCGCCGAGTGCGCCGGCGCTTTCCGCGCGCACCTGGACAAGGCCTGGCAGGCGACGCAGGCGCGCGCGCCGCTGTCGGTGGACCGCGTGCTGGCGCCGGCGACGGCCGGCGACCTGAGCCTGGTTTCCGAAGAGGACCTGGAATCGCGCCTGGCCGCGCACAACCTCGCCAGCGTGATCCTGCGCGACCATAAGCCGGTGCTGCAGCGCCTGGATCGCCGCCTGGGCCGGATTGCCGGCGTCGAGCTGGACGACGATCACGACCCGATCGGCCCGGGCCACGTCGCGGCGGCGATACGCGACGCCTTCAACGTCTGCGACCTGACGCTGGAAGTGCGGCTGGTGGTGCTGAAGCTGTGCGAACGCGAACTGGCGCCCGAACTCGGCCGCATCTACGACAAGCTGGACCAGTTGTTGGCCCCGGTGGACCCGGAGCCGGCCCAGCGCCCGCCCGCCCGCGGCGCGGTTCCGGCCGCGCGCGGAGCGGCGCGCGTGCCGGCGCCGTCCGCCGAGGAGGAAGGCCCGCCGGTATGGGCCGCGCGCTTCCTCAACCGCATGTCGAGCATGCGCGGCCACATGCAGGCCGACGCGGCCCTCCGCGGCGGTCCGGTCGACATCGACGCGACCGGCGAGGGCATGCTGCTGGAAGCGCTGCACAGCCTGATGCAGGAAACGCGCGACGGCGGCCGCGCCGGGGCGGTCGCGCCGCCGGCCGCCGGGCAGCACATGTCGCAGCAGGAAATGCTGTCGGTGCTGTCGCTGCTGCAGAGCACGCCGAGCGCGGCGCTGCAGGCGGCGATCGGCGACGCCAACGAGTCGCTCGCGCATCGGCTCAAGCACGAAGTGCTGTCCAGCGCGACCCGGCTGGGCATGGATCCGTCCACCGCACGGCTGTCGCCGACCGACGAGGACGCGATCGACCTGGTCGGCATGCTGTTCGACGTGATGCTGGACGAGCGCGACCTGGAAGGCCGCTCGCGCGAGCTGATCGGCCGCCTGGCGGTGCCGTTCGTCAAGGTCGCGATGCTGGACCGGCACATGTTCGTGCAGAAGGAACATCCGGCGCGCCGCCTGCTCAACGTGCTGGCCGAGGCCTGCGAGGGCAACCACGGCGAGACCGCGGCCGAGCGCACGCTGATGGCCAAGGTCGAGGAGATCGTCGAACGCCTGGTCGCCGAGTTCAACGAGAACCTCGCCATCTTCATGACGCTGGAAGAGGAGTTCCGCGAATTCCTCGCCCAGCACAAGCGCCGCATCGAGATCGCCGAGCGCCGCGCCGCCGAGATCCAGCGCGGTCAGGAGCGGCTCGAAGCGGCGCGGGCGCGGATGGAGTCGGAACTGTCGGCGCGGCTGGAAGGGCGCAAGGTGCCGCAGGCGATCGAGGACTTCCTGCGCCAGCCGTGGGCGCACCACGTCACCATGACCCTGCTGCGCGAGGGCGACGACGGCGAAGGCCAGCGCGAGGCGCTGGCGCTGGCCGACGGCCTGCTGGAGGAACTCGGCGAGGCGCAGTTGCAGGTGGTCGGCAAGCCGTGGCTGCAGGCGTGGCGCCCGGCGCTGCTCAAGGTGTTCGCCAGCGTCGGCCTGAACGCCGACGCGGCCGGCGCGGCGGTCGATGCGCTGCACGACACCCTGCAGGCGGTGGCGCAGGCGCGCCCGGACCTGGAGAAGCCGCTGCCGGAACTGCCGCCGGTGCCGCTGCCGAAGGCGGTCGAGGAAGAACCCTCGCCGGTGCAACTGGTCGCCGGCACCGACACCCTGGACGAGTTCGACCCCACCGACGCCGACCATTTCCGCACGCTGCCGATCGGCACCTGGCTGGACTTCGTCGACAAGGACAACAAGGTGCAGGCGGGCAAGCTGTCGTGGGTCAGCCCGATCTCGTCGCGGCTGCTGTTCGTCAACCGCCGCGGCGTGCGCTTCTGCGTGGCCTCGCCGGAGGAACTGGCGGTGATGGTGCGGATGGGCCGGTTGCGCAAGCACGAGGACGAGGACGCCTTCGACAGCGCGATGATGGGCGTCATCGACAAGCTGGGCGGCGCGCCCGGAGACGCGGCCGCGAAAACCTGACGGTTTCCTTCCTTCGCGGGCATCGCCCGCCGATCCGCCCGCCGCGGCGGATGCGCGCAAGCGCGAAGGCAACGGCCGGTACGTTCATTTGCTAGCATCGCGCCATCCATTGCAGTGGCGAGGGGCAGATGGCGATCGGCATTCGGGTGTTGAAGGAATCCGCTCCGGGCGAGCGGCGGGTCGCCGCTTCGCCGGAAACGGTGAAGAAGCTGGTCGCCGCCGGCGCAGTGGTGCAGGTGGAAAATGGCGCGGGCGCCACGGCGGGCTTCGTCGACGACGCCTATGCGCAGGCCGGCGCGCAGGTCGTCGACGCCTCCGGGCGCGACGCTGCCGACCTGGTGCTGTGCGTGCAGCCGCCGGACGCCGCCGCGATCGGCGCATTGAAGCAGGGCGCGACCCTGGTCGGCATGCTGCACCCGCAGGCCGACGCGGCGCGCGGCGAGGCGATCCAGGCGCGCGGCATCGTCGCCTTCCCGCTGGAGCGGCTGCCGCGCACCACCCGCGCGCAGGCGATGGACGTGCTCAGTTCGCAGGCCGGCATGGCCGGCTACAAGGCGGTGCTGATCGCCGCGCAATTGGCCCCGCGATTCTTCCCGATGCTGACCACCGCGGCCGGCACCATCCGTCCGTCGAAGGTGCTGATCGTCGGCGCCGGCGTCGCCGGCCTGCAGGCCATCGCCACTGGCAAGCGCCTGGGCGCGCAGATCGAGGGCTTCGACGTGCGCCCGGAAACGCGCGAGCAGATCGAATCCCTCGGCGGCAAGTTCCTGGACCTGGGCGTCAGCGCCGCCGGCGAAGGCGGCTACGCGCGCCAGTTGACCGACGAGGAGCGCGCGCTGCAGCAGCAACGCCTGGCCGACCACCTGAAGGGCATCGACGTGGTCGTCTGCACCGCCGCTGTGCCCGGCCGACCCGCGCCGAAGATCGTCAGCAAGGCGATGGTCGAAGGCATGAAGCCCGGCAGCGTGATCGTGGACCTGGCCGCCGAGACCGGCGGCAACTGCGAAGTGACGCAGCCCGGCGAAACCATCGACCACGGCGGCGTGACCGTCGCCGGCCCGTTGAACCTGGCCAGCATGGGCGCGGTCCACGCCAGCGAGATGTACGCGCGCAACGTGTTCAACTTCGTTTCGTTGTTCGTCAAGGACGGTGCGATCGCGTTCGACTGGGACGACGAACTGCTGGCGAAGACAGTGTGGCCGGAGCGGGCTGGTCAATAGTTGATGTCTATGTCGAGAAAGCCACCAGTCCTGTTGGCCATTATCTCCATCGGCTATTTGGCATACCTGATCTGGCAACTTGCCACCGGAGCGCCCGCCGCTGTTTGGATCAGATTCTTTTTGGCAGCGATCCTCGTCTTTTTTCTGCTTCGCGGCAGCAGAGTTGCTGGCGTCATCTGGTTGGTTTGCAACTTGCTTGGTGCCTTGGTCGCGGTGGCCGCTATGTTTCGCCATGCCCAATCCAACACGTCGGCAGCCATGGCCTTTGCCGTAATCGCCGCCGGACTTGTGGCTCATTGCGGGTATTTGTTTTTCAGTCCTTCGGTTAGGCGTTTTCAATCGCCGACGTCATAGGCAGAAATGAATCGCAGCGGCTTTCAGCAGCCGATCGGCTGTTCAATCCCGATGCCGTGTGGATGTCGGGTCGATGAAGCCGGCCCGGCCTGCGGCGGATCGGTTTCGTTGGATTGGATCCACCCATGACCCGTCAATCCCCCGCTGACCGCCGGCAATACGTGATGCAACTGCCGCCGGTGCCGGACGCGGACCAGCGCGAGATAGAGCGCTTCCTCGATGCGATCTGGGCCGAAAGCGGCTTGTCGCAAGCCACGCTGGCGAGTTACCGACGCGATCTCGAAGGTTTCGTGCGCTGGCGCAGCCTGCGCGATGGCGCATTGGCGCGGGCCGACCGCGAAACCCTGTTCCGCTACCTGGCCTGGCGCGCGGAACAGGGCTATTCGCCGAAAAGCAGCGCGCGATTGCTGTCGGCGCTGCGCGCGTACTTCGGCTGGTGCGTGCGCCGCGGCGCGCGCAGCGACGACCCGACCGCGCTGCTCGATCCGCCCAAGCTGCCGCGCTCGCTGCCGAAGGCGCTGGGCGAAGCGCAGGTGGACGCGTTGCTGGCCGCGCCCGACATCGCCGCGCCCCAGGGCCTGCGTGACCGCGCGATGCTGGAACTGATGTACGCCGCCGGCCTGCGCGTCAGCGAGCTGGTCGGCCTGCCGGCGACCGCCGTCAATCTGCGCCAGGGCGTCTTGCGCGTCACCGGCAAGGGCAGCAAGGAGCGGCTGGTGCCGCTGGGCGAGGAATCGCAGCATTGGCTGGAGCGATACCTGGCGCAGGCGCGCCCGCAACTGGCCGGCAAGGGCGGCGCGCCGACGCTGTTCGTCAACGCCGGCGGACAGGCGCCGACGCGGCAGCAGTTCTGGACGCTGGTGAAGCGCTACGCGGTCGTCGCCGGCATCGACCCGGCCAAGGTCAGCCCGCACGGGCTGCGCCACAGTTTCGCCACGCACCTGCTGAACCGCGGTGCGGACCTACGAGTGTTGCAGATGCTGCTGGGGCACAGTTCGCTTTCGACCACCCAGATCTACACGCTGGTGGCGCGCGAGCAGTTGAAGAACCTGCACGCGAAGCATCATCCGCGCGGGTGATGCCGTTTTAGCCCGTCATTCCCGCCAGGCGGGAATGGCGGGCAAGGGCGGCGCGTCGTCAAATCCCCAATCGCTCCCGCACCGTCGCGGCCACGCGCGCGGTTTCGCGCAGCGGCTCCGCGTCGAACGTCGCCAGCGCCGCATCCAGCGTGCGGATGCGACCCCGTGCGAGCAGCGCGTCGAGGAAACGCCGCGGCCGACCGCCGACGCGCTGCGGTTCGAAGACGAATACCGGCGCATGCGTCGCGCTGGCCTCGGAAACCATGTTGACCGAGTCCGGCGTGCAGACGATGCGGTCGGCCCAGGCCAGCAGGCCGGGATAGGGGTTTTCGCCGTCGCGGGCGTCGCGCCAGACGACGCCCGCGAAGCGGCCGAAACGGGTGGGCAGCGCTTCGGCAATGGCGGCGGGCGTGCGCCGCGAGGCCGTCGCCAGCAGGCTGCCGCCGTCGCGGGCCAGCACGGTTTCCAGCTTCGACGCCATGACTTCGAAAGCGGCCATGCCGAAACGCCAGTGCGCACCGTCGCCGCCCAGCAGCAATGCGGTGCGCGGCTGCGGCAATCCGGCGAACGCGGGGAACCGCGCGCGCGCGTCGGCCAGCCAGTCGTCGTCCACCGGGTTCAGGCTACCGAGCAGGGTGACGACGTTGCCGCCGCGCAGGCCGTCGTGCTCCGGCGCGATCACCAGGTCCCAGTGCGACGGGTCGAGGCGCGGGTCAAGGATCTGCACGGCCTTCGCGCCGCGTTCGCGCAGCAGCCGGGTCGCCAGCGCGGCTTGCCGTCCGCAGCCGATGGCGACCTGTGGCGGTTGCGCCTGCGCGAAGGCGTCGCCGAACGCGTGCTGTGCGCCGGGCAGGCGACGCGGCGACAGCCAGCGCCACGGCGCACGCGCCTGCAGCATCAGGTCGGAGAAGGAACCGGCCGCCAGCGCCGCCGCCAGCGCGCCGGCCTGCCGGCGATTGCCGGCGTTGCCGTCGGTCAGGGCCCACAGGCGCGACGAATACGGCGTTGGCGGCGGGCTGCGTTCCACGTATGGCTACGATTCGTTCCGGGAAGGGCGGCTATTGCCGGACTTGCAACACTCTACACTGCGTCCATTCCGCATTCCGCCCGTCGAAGGAACCCCGATGCCCGCACCGCTCAGTCCCGCCGCGCTCGACCAGTTGTTCAACACCGCCCGCACCTACAACAGCTTCGGCGGCGAAATCAGCGACGACACCCTGCGCCAGTTGTACGAACTGGTGAAATGGGGTCCGACCGCGGTCAACTCGACGCCGTCGCGCTTCGTGTTCGTCAAGTCCAGGGAAGCGAAGGAAAAGCTGGCGCCGGCGCTGTCCGAAGGCAACCTGAAGAAGACCCTGGCCGCGCCGGTCACGGTGATCGTCGGCTACGACCTGGATTTCAACGAGAAGATCAACTACCTGTTCCCGCACGTCGATGCGCGCGGCTGGTTCGCCGAAACCCGCGAGGGCCGCGAGCAGGGCGCGTTCCGCAACGGCACCCTGCAGGGCGCCTACCTGATCCTGGCCGCGCGCGCGCTGGGGCTGGACACCGGCCCGATGTCCGGCTTCGACAACGCCAAGGTGGACGAAGCCTTCTTCGCGGGCACCGCGATCAAGTCGAATTTCCTGGTCAACCTGGGCGTCGGCGATCCGGCCAGCATCTTCCCGCGTTCGCCGCGGCTGCCGTTCGACGAGGCGGCGCGGATCGAATGAGCGAAGCGCGCCATGCGCTTTAACCGCTTCGTAAGCCCGCTTCTGCCATAACCTTCACCCGCAGCAATCCACCCAATCGAGGAATCCGCCATGCGCAAGACCTTGCTCGCCGCCGCCCTGTTCGCCCTGGCCGGCTCCGCCTTCGCCGCCCCGGTCACGTACAAGCTGGACCCGACCCACACCGACGTGCTGGCAAGCTGGAGCCATCTCGGCTTCTCCCATCCCAGCGCCCACTTCGGCAACATCGAGGGCACCCTGGTCTACGACGCCGACAACGTGGCCGCGTCCAGCGTCGAGGTGACCCTGCCGCTCAGCGGGCTGTCCTCGTTCACGGCGAAGTTCGACCAGCATCTGGCCAGCGACGAGCTGTTCGACGCCGCCAAGTTCCCCAGCGCCAGTTTCAAGAGCACCCGGGTCGAGGCGCTCGGCGACAACAAGCTGAAGGTCACCGGCGACCTGACCATCAAGGGCATCACCAAGCCGGTGGTGCTGGACGTGACCCTGAACAAGATCGGCCAGCATCCGATGAAGAAGGTGCCGGCGATCGGCTTCGACGCCACCGCCACGGTCAAGCGCAGCGACTTCGGGCTGGGCTACGCGGTGCCGGCGGTCAGCGACGAGGTCAGCCTGCGCATCACCACCGAGGGCGCCGCAGCGCCGTGATGCGATTGCCGGCGATGGCCGGCCGTTGGTGCATGGACGCCGGCCCGTGGGCCGGCGTTTTCTTTTGCGCGCCGGGGGCGGCTGATAAACTGCGAGGGTCGTCTTCCCCGGACCTTGCCGCCATGAGCCACACCGCCGCCGCGCCCGCCAACGCCGAGAAGCGCTACACCGTGCACCGCGACGACCTGCCGCTGAGCTGTCCGTTGCCGTCGATGGCGCTGTGGAACTCGCATCCGCGCGTGTACCTGCCGATCGAGAAGGAACCCGGCGGCGAGGTGGACTGCCCCTACTGCGGCGCGCACTTCGTCCTGGTCGATTGACGGCAGGCGCCGATGCGCCGCCTGACCGTGGTGCAACTGCTGCCGGCGCTGGAGTCCGGCGGGGTCGAACGTTCGACCATCGAGATCGCCGAGGCGCTGATCCGCGCCGGCCACCGCGCCGTCGTCGTTTCCGCCGGCGGCAGGCTGCTGGATGCGCTGGAAAAGACCGGCGCGGAGCACGTCGACCTTGACATCGGCCGAAAATCGCCGCTGACGCTGCGCCACGTGCCGACGCTGCGCCGCCTGTTCGCCGAAACCCGCGCCGACATCGTCCACGCGCGTTCGCGCCTGCCGGCATGGCTGGGCTGGCTGGCGTTGCGTGGAATGGCGTCGCCGAAGCCCGCGGCTTCAGGGCTATCGGCTGCGGGGCCGCATTTCGTCACCACGATGCACGGCCTCAATTCGCCCGGCCGCTACAGCGCCATCATGGCGCGCGGCGAACGGGTGATCTGCGTGTCGAATACGGTTCGCGACTATCTGTTGCGACACTATTCCGACATCGATCCGGCGAAACTGCGGGTGATCCCGCGCGGCATCGACCCGGCGCAGTTCCCGCGCGCGCCGCGACCCGACGCCGCGGCGCGGGCGCGGATCGCCTCGGAACATCCGCGACTCGGCGGCGACGGCCCGCTGCTGCTGTTGCCGGGGCGCGGCACGCGGCTGAAAGGACATGCCGATGCGCTGCGCCTGCTCGCCGGCCTGCGCCGCGCCGGCGACGATGCGCGGCTGTGGCTGCCGGGTGCGCGCGAGCGCGGGCGCGAGGATTACATCGCCGAAATGGAGAACGAGGCCGCCATGCTGGACGTCGCCGATGCGATCGCATTCACTCCGCCGACCGCGCGCATCGCCGAGGCCTATGCCGCCAGCGACCTCGTGCTCCAGCTCTCGCGCAAGCCGGAAGCGTTCGGCCGCACCGTGATCGAGGCGCTGTCGGTGGGCCGGCCGGTGCTGGGTTGGGCGCATGGCGGCGTCGGTGAGCTGCTGGCCGAATTGCAGCCGCCCGGCGCGGTCGCGCCGATCGACGAGGCCGCGCTGCTGCGCGCCGCGCGGTCGCTGCTGGCGCAGGCGCCGCCGCCATTGGCTACCATGCCCTACACCCTGTGCGCGATGCAGGACGCCACGCTGGCCCTTTACCTCGAACTTGCAGGACACGATGCCGAACCCGCCGACCGCTGAAGCCACCGCCTACGGCTGGCGCTGGGCGCCCCTGTGGGTGCTGCTCTTCGTCGCGCTGTGGCCCGCGCCGGGCTATGCCGAAGGCGTGATGGCGCTGGGCGCGCTGGCCGCGATCGCGCGCCTGCTGTTGGTGCGCTTCCGCGGCGGCACGCGCATGCTCAGCGGCGCGGCGTGGGCGCTGACCAGCGTGCTGTTCTTCGCCTACTGGTTCCCGGAACTGGTTTCGTCGTTCGATGCGGTCGACCATGGCCGCGCCCTGAAGGAATCGCTGGTCGACCTGCGCTACCTGCCATTCCTGTGGCTGGTCGCCGCCGCCGTCGCCAACGACCGCGGCCGCCGCATCACTTTCGGCGGGTTGGCCGCGATCGTCGCAGTGTGGACGCTCGACGCGCTGGCGCAGGCGGCGTTCGGCGCCAGCCCGTTGTTCTGGGGCATCGACCAGGTCAAGCAACTGATCAGCGGCCACGGCATGTGCCGCGCCGATGAAGTCGCCGCGGTCGACCGCCTCAGCGGCGTGCTCGGCCCCTGCAACCTCAAGCTGGGCCTGGTGCTGGCCAGCTTGTCGCCGTTCGCGCTGTTCGTCGCCGGCCGCCGCTTCGGCGTGGTCGGCTGGCTGGTCGCGGCGGCGGCCGTGGGCGCCGTGGTGCTGATGGCCGGCGCGCGCGCGGCCTGGCTCACCTATGCGCTGGTGCTGCTGTTCTCCGGCTGGCGCCTGATCGGCTGGAAATGGCTGCTGGCGCTGTTCGTGGCCGCCGTGCTGGCGCTGGTGGCGCTGGACGCGGCGTCGCCGCAGTTCCACCAGCGCATCCAGCGCACCGAGGCCCTGCTGGCCGACAGCGACGACAACGTCGACGTCGCCCTGTCCGGGCGCGCGCGGATCTGGCGCGCGGCGGCGTGCATGGTGCGCGAGCATCCGTTCAACGGCGTCGGCGTGCGCAATTTCCGCGACGTTTTCCCGGCCTGCGATCCCGCGCCGGAGGCCAAGCCGGCCTGGGGCGGCGGACCGGCGCACCACGCCCACCAGATCGTGCTGGAGATCCTCAGCGAAACCGGCGTGGTCGGCCTGCTGCTGTGGCTGGCCGGCGCCGCGATGGCGTGGCGCGCGTGGCGTTACGCCACGCCGGCGGCGAAGGAGCGCGCGCGCCCGGCGATGCTGGCGCTGGCGTTGACGGTGTTCCCGTTCAACACCCACCTGGCGTTCTATTCCACCTTCTGGGGCGGGTTGACCCTGCTGCTCGCGGCGCTGTATTCGGGCAGCCTGCTCGCGCGCGAAGATGACTGAGCGCCAAGCGCGGCGCTGCTGGTTCATCGGGCCGGCGAACTTGGTCGCGGCCGCCATCGCGCGCCTGCCGCAACCCGCGCTGCTGGCGTTGGGTACGGCGCTGACCTGGGTCGCGTGGCCGCTGCTGGGCAAGCGCCGCGGCTACGCGAAGGCCAACATCGACCTGTGCTTCCCGCAACTGGACGAAGCGGCGCGCCGACGCCTGCTTAAGGAGAACATCCGCAACACCGTGACCGGCGTGCTGGAACTGCTGCGCGGCTGGTATGCGCCGTCGCACACGCTGCGCGGCATGGTCGAGATCGAGGGATTGGAACACGTGCGCGCCGCGCGCGCCTCGGGCAGGGGCGTGCTGCTGTTCGGCGGGCATTTCCCGCACGCGGAACTGTGCGCGCGGCTGCTGGGCGAAGCGCTGGGCGAGCGCGTGCACGTGCTGGTGCGCCACAACAACCATCCCTGCCTGGAACGCATGCTCGACGCCGCGCGGCGGCGGGTATTCGCCAGCACCATCGGCAAGAAGGACATGCGCGGCCTGCTGCGCGCGCTGTCGCGCGGCGGCATCGTCGCCTATTCGGCCGACCAGAACTTCAACTACCAGAACGCCTTCGTGCCGTTCTTCGGCGTGCCCGCGGCGACGCTGACCGCGACCCCGGACCTGGCGAAGCGCGGCAACGCGGCGGTGCTGCCGCTGTGGTGCCATCGCGACGGGCAGGGCCGCTACCGGTTGCGCGTGGAGCCGACCTGGCCGGGCTGGCCCTCGGGCGATCCGGCCGCCGACGCGGCGCGCTACATGGCCGAACTGGAGAAGGTCGTCCGCGAACACCCGGCGCAGTACCTGTGGGTGCACCGTCGTTTCAAGACGCGGCCGCCGGGAGCGGCGGAAGTCTACCGGTAGAGGTCGCCCTGTTCCGCACTGCCGGGTTGCCGCTTGAAGCGGCGATGGATCCACAGGTATTGCGCCGGCGCCTCGCGCACCATGCCTTCGATCGCCGCCATCACCCTCGCGGTATCGGCGGCGGCGTCCCCGGACGGGAAATCGGCGAAGGGCGGCGACAGCTCCAGGTCGTAGCCGCCGTCGTCGCGGCGCACGTGCGAGAACGCGATCACCGCCGCGCCGGACAGCCGCGCCAACTGGTGCGTCGAGGTCAGGCTGTACGCCGGGCGGCCGAAGAACGGCACGTACACGCTGTCGCCGCGGCGCGTGTCCTGGTCCGGCGCGAACCACAGCAGGCCGCCCTGCTTGAGGTGCTTCAGCGCCGGACGCAATTCGTCGCGGGCGAACATCGCCGTGGCGTAGCGCAGGCGGCCGCGCTTGACCGCCCATTCCATCGCCCCGGTCGCGTGCGGGCGGTACATCCCGGCCAGCGGCGCGTGGTCGCACATCAGCCGCGCGGCGATCTCCAGCGTGACGAAGTGCCCGGAAACCACGATCACCCCGCGCCCGCCCTCGCGCGCGGCGGCCAGGTGTTCCAGCCCTTCGACGCGCAGGCCGTGGCGCTGCGGGCCGACGCCGCCCCACCAGGCGCGGGCGAACTCGAACAGGCCGACGCCCAGTTCCTCGAAATTGAGCCGCAGCAGGGCGTCGCGCGCCTTCGCGTCCAGCCCCGGATAGCACAGTTCCAGGTTGCGCTGGGCCACCTTGCGGCGCGAGCGCAGCGCCACGCGCAACAGCGGGCCGAGCAGGGCGCTGCCGATCCAGCGCTGCAAGCCCCACGGCAGCCGCGCCAGCATGGCGGCGAAGCCGATGCCCAGCCAGGTAGGCCATTCGCGCGGTCCCAGCGGCGGCGGTCCCAAGTCCGCGATCTTGTCGGTATCGGCTGGCATCGGCCCATTGTAGCGGGGCGGCCGGGTATCCTATCCGGGATGCGCAAAGACGTGACCGAGATGCTCCTGCGCGGCCTGTATTCGGCCGTGCTGTACGTGTTGACCCCGGTCACTTCCTACCACCTGATCTGGCGCGGATTCCGCTTCAGCGAGTACTTCCAGCGCTGGAACGAGCGCTACGCCCTGTATTCCGGTGCGGCCGAGCCGGTCGACATCTGGCTGCACGCGGTGTCGGTGGGCGAGGTCAACGCCGCCGTGCCGGTGGTCAACGCGCTGCGCGAGCGGCATCCCGGCCTGCGCTGGCTCGTCACCACGATCACGCCGACCGGATCCGAGCGCGTGCGCGCGCTATGGGGCGACGGCGTACGCCATGTCTACGTGCCCTACGACCTGCCCGGCGCGGTGCGACGTTTCCTGAAGCATTTCCGGCCGCACCAGGCGCTGGTGATGGAAACCGAACTGTGGCCGAACCTGCTGTTCGGCTGCCGCGACCACGGCGTGCCCGCGTACATCCTCAACGCGCGGCTGTCGGAACGCTCGATGCGCGGGTACGGCCTGTTCATGCCGCTGATCGGCCGCGTGCTGCGTTCGGTGCGCCGGATCGGCGCGCAGTCGCAGGCCGACGGCCGGCGCTTCGTCGCGCTGGGCGCGCCGCGCGAACGCGTGGTCGATACCGGTAACCTGAAGTTCGACATCGCCGCGCCGGCGGGGCTGGACGCCTTCGTCGCCGATTTCCGTCGGCGCGTGCCGGCGTCGCGGCCGGCATGGATCGCGGCCAGCACCCACGAGGACGAGGAGGCGGCGGTGCTGGCGATCCACGCGCGCCTGCGCAGGCGCTGGCCCGACCTGTTGCTGCTGTGGGCGCCGCGGCATCCGGAACGCTTCCCGCGCGTGGCCGAACAGGCGCGCGCGGCCGGCCTGCGCGTGTCCGCGCGCAAGCAGGCGGTATGGCCGGATGCGGGCAGCGACGTGTTCGTCGTCGACACGCTGGGCGAACTGATGGCGTTCTACGCCTGCGCCGACGTCGCCTTCGTCGGCGGCAGCCTGCAGGACATCGGCGGCCACAACCTGCTGGAGCCGGCCGCGGTCGGCACGCCGATGGTCGTCGGTCCGCACCTGCACAACTTCGTCGAGATCTCGAAGCGGCTGCAGGAAGCCGGCGCACTGGAAATCGGCAGGGATGCCGACGACGTCGGCGCGCGCATCGAGGCGCTGCTGGGCGACGAGGCCAGGCGCGGCGCGATGGCTGCGGCCGGCCGCGAACTGGTCGAACGCGGGCGCGGCGCGCTGGCGAAGACCCTGGAGATGATCGCGGCGGATTTGCCTTCTGGAGGGTAAGTCGCACGCCTTCGGCGCGCTGTCAGCGTAAGCAGAAGCCGCTTTTACCGACCCCTTGCAGGCGGCATAGCCGCCGACTTGCAGCCCGCGTAGCGGGCGACTTCCCCGTCTTCAATGCATCCGCGTCGGGCGCGCGCTCAACTCGACCAGCCGTTCGCGCATGGCGTCGGCGTCGGCCGCCTGCGGCGCCAGGTGCAGATAGCGCGCCAGGTCTTCGCGGGCGCCGTGGGCGTAGTCCATCTGCAGGTAGGCCAGGCCACGGTCGCGCAGCGCCTCGGGCTGGTCGGGGGCCAGTTTCAGCACGCGGTCGACGCTGCGCGCGGCGCGGTCCCATTCGCCGCTTTCGGCGTAGACGCCGTGCAGGTTGCGCAGTACCCGGACCAGGATCGCGCGGTGGCTGGCCGGGTCCAGGATCTGCAGCAGCGCGTTGTCGTCGGGAATGTCGCCGCCCAGGTGCGGCTTGGCGCGTTCGCGCAGCTCGTCCGCGCCCAGCGGGCGGCCGCCGTTGAACGGGTCCATCACCAGGATGCCGTCGTCCACGTGCAGGCGCACCAGGAAATGGCCGGGGAACGAAACCCCGTCCAGCGGCACGCCGAGCCGGCGCGCGACCTCCATCTGCACCATCGCCAGCGAGATCGGATTGCCGAGCCGGCGCTCGAACACCTCGTTGAGGTAGCTGTTGCGCGGGTCGTAGTACTCGTCGTGGTTGCCGCTGTAGCCCAGTTCGTCGAACAGGTGGCGGTTGATCGCGGCCATCTTCAGCGGCCACGAGTCGATCGCCTCGACTTCCGTGCGCAGGTGTTCGGCGTGGGTCTGGGCCACGGTGTCGTACAGGTCGGCGTCCAGGTCGGGGTATTCGTCGCGCGCGATCAGCAGCGCGGTGCCGAGCAGCGGCACGCTTTCGTCGGCCAGTCCGGCCAGCGCATTCCAATCCGGCAATGTCAGGCGATCCCCCATGCCCGAACTGTGCGGGCAATTTCCCCGACAATCAAGCCTTTGCGGCGGATCCGGCCGCGGACGTTCAGTTGGCGGGCGCGGGGATGCCCTTGCCGAACGTCAGCACCGCGCCGTTCTCCAGTTTCAGCCGCGTGGCTTCGCCGGCGTTCAGTTCCAGCACGTAACGGGCCGGGGCGTTGCTGGGATAGGATGGGCAGGCGTTGCCGGCCGAGCACGGCGGCACGTCGCGCTGCTGCGCCACCAACTTGTGCTGGTTGTCGAAGTAGAGGATGTCCAGCGGGATGCGCGTGTTCTTCATCCAGTAGGCCTGCGGTTCCTCGCGGTCGTGGATGAACAGCATGCCGTGGTCGGCGTCCATGCGGTCGCGGAACATCAGCCCGCGCGCGCGTTCGGCATCGTCGTCGGCGATCTCGACCTTGAAGCGTTCGCCGCCGATTTCCACCCATGGCTTGCCAGCGATGGCGCAGGCGCTGAGCGAGAGCAGCGAAAGCAGGATGAGCGGGCGGAGCGGGGACATGGCGGGTTCCGATGGCAAGGACGCGCCTAGTTTATTCCGTAGGAGCGCCGTAAGGAGCAGCTCAGAACAGCGGCCGCGTCCCGTTTTCCGTTCCGGGCTTGCGCTTACCGCGCGACCCCCAGCCGCCGGCGCCGGCCTTGAACGGTTCCGCGCCTTCCAGCTTCGGTTGGCGCTGCTGCGCCTCGCGGTGCGCGTTCTCGGCCATTTTCTTGTATTGGCGCTCCCGCAGCAGCCACAGCTCGTCCAGCACGGCGTCCTTCTGTCGCGCGCTTTCCCTGTGCGCCCTGCGCTTGCGGGTGACGATGTCTTCTTCGCTGCCGGTTTCCGGCACGTGCTGGAACGGGATCCGCATCGGCGCCGCATCCCGTTCGATCGCCCGCTGCATCGCGCCGAAGTAGACCGAGTTGTTGCCGTACTTGCGGTTGATCGCATCGACCACGCGGCTCATGTCGCGGGCGCGGCGGCGGTTCTCCATCAACTCGCCGGTGACGCTGCCGGCTTCCTGCAACCCGAGCAGGGTCACCGCGACCGACAGCGGCGGGTTGCGCCTGGGATTCCAGCGCCCGGTCGCGGCGTGCTTCTCCAGTTGCGCCAGTTGTTCGCCCAGCAGGCGCAGCAAGGTCGGGGTGTCGTCGATGGCGGCGAACTGCAGGTCGCGTTCGAAGCGGTTCTCCAGGCCGACGAAGCGGATGCGGATGGCCATGCCGCCGGCGAGGAAGCCGTCCTTGCGCAGGCGCATCGCCGCCTTCGCCAGCAGCTTGAACAGCACCGAGCGCGCGCCGTCGAAGCTGCGCAGTTCCGGACCCAGCACGTGCGAGTGGCCCAGCGAGCCGCGCCGGGCGTCGCGCTGCGGCAGCTCATGGCCGCGCAACTGCATCCAGAAGCGCTCGCCTTCCACGCTGCCCCAGGTCGCGCGCAGGTGCTCGCGGGTTGCGGCGCAGAGTTGCTCGGCGGTGTGGATGCCGGCCTCGCGCAGGCGCCGCTCCATCGACGGGCCGATGCCGCAGAAGTCGCGCAGTTCCAGCGCGTGCAAGCGCTGCGGCAGGTCGGATTGCTCCAGCACCACCAGTCCGTCGGGCTTGCGCATGTCCGAGGCGGTCTTGGCCAGAAACTGGTTCGGGGCGATGCCGATGGAACACTTGATCCAGTCGAATTCCGCGGCGATGCGGCGCTTGATCCGCGTCGCGATTTCGACGGCGTTGTCGCGCCGGCGCTCGCGGCCGATCAGCCAGCACGGCACTTCGTCTATCGACGCCGCCTTGCCGTGCGGGATGCAGTCCTCGATGGCGTCCATCAGCCGGTGGTGGACTTCGACGTAGCGCGCCGGCCGCGCTTCGACCAATTCTATGCCCGGGTATTTCTCCACCGCCTCGCTGACCAGGGTGCCGGTGCGGATGCCGTATTCCTTGGCCTCGATGCTGGCGGCGATGCAGCAGGTGGTCAGCGACCGCACCGGCACCACGCCGACCGGCTTGCCGCGCAACTCCGGCCGGTCCTGCTGCTCGACCGAGGCGAAGAACGAATTGAAATCGACGAACAGGCAGCGCAGGGTCATGGCGCAGGATCGGCAGCCACTGGGCCGGCAGTATCGCGCCGGAGCGTCTCACGCGGAGAGAAGACCGGGCGAATCCTGAACTCAGAATACCTGCGGCGGTTCGCCGCCGACGATGACGACGTCCGCCGGTCGTCGCGCGAACAGGCCGACGCTGACCACGCCGGGGATCTGGTTCAGTTCGCGCTCCATCGCCACCGGGTCGACGATCGACAGGTTGTGCACGTCCAGCACCACGTTGCCGTTGTCGGTGACCGTGCCGTCGCGCCACACCGGCTGGCCGCCGGTCTTCGCCACGATCTCGCGCGCGACCAGGCTGCGCGCCATCGGGATCACCTCGACCGGCAGCGGGAACCGGCCCAGCACCGGCACCTGCTTGCTCGGATCGACGATGCAGACGAACTTCTCGCTGGCCTCGGCGATGATCTTCTCGCGGGTCAGCGCCGCGCCGCCGCCCTTGATCAGGCGCTTGTGCGGGTCGCATTCGTCGGCGCCGTCCACGTACAGCGACAGCGGGCCGGTGTTGTTGAGGTCCAGCACCTCGATGCCCAGCGCCTTCAGCCGCGCGGTGCTCTGTTCGGAGCTGGACACCGCGCCGGCGATGCGGTGGCGGATCCTGCCCAACGCGTCGATGAAGAACGCGACGGTGGAGCCGGTGCCGACGCCGACGATCATGCCGTCCTCGACGTATTCGATGGCCTTTTCGCCGGCCAGGCGCTTGGATTCGGACATGTCTATTCCAGGGACAGGAGGAACTTCCATTGCGCCGTGGTCACCGGCAGCACCGACAGACGGCTGCCGCGCTGGATCAGGGCGAAGCCGTCGCCCAGTTCGTCGGCGTGATGCTTGATTTCCTCCAGCGGGATCGTTCGTTTCAGCTTCTTCACGAACTTCACGTCGACCAGATCCCAGCGCGGCTGCTCGCGGGTGCTCTTCGGATCGTGATAGTGCGATTTCGGGTCGAACTGGGTCGGGTCCGGATACGCCTCGCTGGCGACTTCGGCCACGCCGACGATGCCGGGCACGTCGGTATTGGAGTGGTAGAACAGCACGCCGTCGCCGGGTTGCATGCTGCGCATGAAGTTGCGCGCCTGGTAGTTGCGCACGCCGTTCCACGGCTCGACGCCGACCTTCTTCAGGTCGTCGATCGAGAAGGCGTCCGGCTCGGACTTCATCAGCCAGTAGTGCTTGCGGCGGGTCATGGTGATGGGGGCTCCTTGCGTGTCGGTGGCATGCCCTCTCCCCATCCCTCATTCCAGCCCGGCGCAGCGCGCCGGGCGTTCGGATGATCCGCGCGGCAATGCCGCGCAAACGAATCATCCTCACCCACAAGCGGGAGAGGGGGAGCAGGTGTCGTGCGGGATCGGCTTCGGCATCGGCACGAGAGGCCTTGTCCAACGGGCTTCATTGGTAAGTGGTCGTTTCGGTGCAGACGGCGTCCACGTGCACGTCCCATTCCTGTGCGGGCAGCGAATCGATGCGCTGCGCGTCGAAGCCGACCCCGACCAGATATGGCGGCGCGGGCGCGAAACGGCGGAAGGCGAAGCTGCGGTCGTACCAGCCGCCGCCCATGCCGAGGCGATGGCCATCGGCGTCGAAACCGACCAGGGGCATGACGACCAGGGCCATCGCTTCCGGTTCCAGCGCGCCGGCCGGTTCCGTGGCTGGCTCGGGAATGCCGAAGCGGTTGCTGACCAGGTCGTCGCCCGGCCGCCATGGCGCGAAGCGCAGTTCCTCGCCGTGCAGGAGCGGCAGGCAGTAGACCAGTCCCTTCGGCAGCTTCAACTGGAAACTGTGCAGGGCGATTTCGCCGTCGCTGGCCCAGTAGCCGGCGACGTAACCGATCTGCGGTAGGAACGGCAAGGCGAGCAGTTGCGCGGCCAGCCCGTCGGCGGCAGCGATGCGCTGCGCCGCCGGCAGCCCGCGGCGGCGCTGGCGCAATTCGCGGCGCAGGGCGGCGCGGTCGTCGCCGGTCGGGGCAAGGGTGGAGGCCATGCGGGAATTCTAAGGCATGGCGTCCCGTTCGCCTCGTGGTGAGGGGAAGGCGTGCGGTGGGAGAGGAACCGGTCCCGACTTGGCGCGTCGTTCTCCTGCGCATGTTTGCAGCAACCGACGCAGGTCGGCCACGACGCGCCACAACAAGACAAAGGGCGCCTGGCGGCGCCCTTGTCGGAATGAATACATCCTCCGCCATGCCGATGCGTGCGAAACGACCTTGAACCCGGGGTTCAAGTGGGAAGGCTCTGGAGCCATCGGGCTTCCCGCTGCGTGGCGGACCTGCACTCCCGGCTACCGTCACCGTCCCGTGGTCGTCATTAAGGGACAAGGCGAATGTTTGCGCGCGCTGTCGGACACGGCAGAGGATGTGCAGGCAGTATAGCGACGCGATGGTGGAAGCAAAAGCCGTTCGTCGGCATTGCGGGCCTGGATTGCGGGTCGTCGGTTCATGATTGTCGGCAACCGGAAAACCCTGCTTTTTCCTTACAACCAGAAACCGACAACCGCTTCAGCTTCCCAGCGCGCGATCCAGCTTGTGGTTCAGGTCCTCCAGCACGCGCGCCAGTTCGCGGTCCTTCGATCCGGCCTGGTCGCGCAACTGCTGCAGTTCGTGCGCCAGGTTCAGCGCGGCCAGCACCGCGACGCGGTCGACCGCGGCCATGCGGTTGCTGCCGCGGACTTCGCGCATCTTGCCGTCCAGCAGCTTGGCCGCGGCCATCAGGCTGCTGCGTTCGCCGGCTTCGACGCCGACGGTGTATTCGCGGTCGAGGATGTGGACGCTGACGGCCTCGCTGTTGCTCATGTGTGCTGCTCCAGCGATTTCAGCCGGCTGATCATCGCTTCCACCCGCGAGCGCGCCTGCTCGTTCTTGGCCAGCAGTTGCGAGCGCTCGCCGACCAGTTGTTCCTGCTGGCTGCGCAGGCTGCGGTTCTCGTCGGCCAGCCGCTGGCAGCGGTCGGCCAGTTCCTGGACCCGCGAGGCGAGGGTGCGCAACTGTTCCAGGAGGGCGTCGTGGTCCATGGGCGTCACGATAGGGTCGCGGCCGCGCGGCGGTCAAGGGCAGCGGGGAGGGGCGCCGTCACGACGCCGCCTTGATTCCCGATTGCGGGTAGTACTCCTGGATGAAACGCAGGCACTGGTCCGCCGGCAGGGCGCGGCAGACGTAGTGGCCCTGGACCTCGTCGCACAGTTGCCGTTGCAGGAAATCCATCTGCTCGGCGGTCTCCACGCCCTCGGCGACGACGTACTTGGACAGCGAGTGGCCCATCGCGATGATGGTGCTGGTGATGGCGGCGTCGTCGCCGTCGTGGGTCAGGTCGCCGATGAAGTCGCGGTCGATCTTCAGCGTGGTGATCGGCAGCCGTTTCAGGTAGGCCAGCGACGAGTAGCCGGTGCCGAAATCGTCGATCGCCAGCGACACGCCCAGGTCGCGGCAGGCGCGCAGGGTGTCGGCGTTCTGCTCCGGGTTGGACATGATCACGCTCTCGGTCAGTTCCAGTTCCAGGAAACGCGCGGCCAGTCCGGTTTCGTCGAGCACGCGCGCGACCACCTCGGACAGGTCGCCGCGCTGCAGTTGCAGCGCCGACACGTTGACCGACACGCTCAGCTGGTCGAAGCCGATGTCGTGCCATTGGCGCAGCGTCCGGCAGGCCTGGCGCAGCGCCCAGACGCCGAGTTCCGGGATCAGCCCGGACTCCTCGGCCAGCGGGATGAACTGCACCGGCGGGATCTCGCCGAACTCGTGGCTGTGCCAGCGCATCAGCGCCTCGGCGCCTAGGATCCGTTGCTGCCGCAGCGACAGCCGCGGCTGGTAGACCAGCGTGAGCTCGTCGCGTTCCAGCGCGCGGCGCAGGCCGCCGGCGAGGATCGCGCGATGGCGGGTCTTTTCGTCCATCGCCTCCGAATACATCTGCCAGGTGTGCCGGCCCACCGACTTGGCCTGGTACATCGCGGTGTCGGCGTGCTTGAGCAGGTCGGTCGGCACCTGGGCGTGCTCCGGGTACAGGCTGATCCCGATCGAGGGCGACACCGCCAGTTCCAGCCGTTCGCCGAAGATCAGCGGCATGCCGAAGGCCTCGATGATCCGTTGCGCCATCTCCTCGGCTTCCTGCGCCGAACAGACGTCCTCCAGCACCACGGTGAACTCGTCGCCGCTCAGGCGCGCCACGGTGTGCTGGGCGCCGACGGTCTGCTGCACGCGCGCGGCGGCGGCGCGCAGGATGCGGTCGCCGGTGGCGTGGCCCAGCGAGTCGTTGATGTCCTTGAACCGGTCCAGGTCGATGAACAGCACGGCGATGCGGCCGTTCTCGCGGCGGGCGCGCACGATCGCGCGCGACAGCCTCTCCGACAGCAGCGAGCGGTTCGGCAGGCTGGTCAGGGTGTCGTAGTTGGCTAGGTAGCGCAGTTCCTGCTCGGCGCGCTTCTGCTCGGTGATGTCGTTGAGCACCACCACGTACAGCCGTTGCCGGCCGCTGGCGTCGGGGACCATGTTGGTCTCGACCCGGCACAGGATCTCCTCGCCGTCCTTGCGCACCTCCCAGACCTCGCCCGACCAGCGGCCCTCGCGCAGCAGGTCCTCGCGCATGCTCTGGAAGAAGGCCATGTCGTGCTGGCTGCTGTTGAGCAGCGACAGCGGCCGGCCGATGACCTCCTCGTCGGTGTAGCCGGTGATGCGGCTGAACGACTGGTTGACCGCGATGAAGTTGTAGTCCCAGTCCAGCACCGCCACCGCCTCGCTCATGCTCCGCATCACCTCGCTGGCGATGCGGTGCTCGTGTTCGGCGTTGCGGCTGGCGCTGATGTCGCGCGCGGTGCCGGCGATGCGCAGCGCGCGGCCTTCGGAGTCGCGGGCGGTCGCGCGGCCGCGCACCCGCACCCAGATCCAGATGCCGTTGCCGGTCAGGTCCACGCGCATCTCCGCCATGAACAGCGGGATGTCGCCGCGCAGGTGGTCGCGCAGGGCCTGCGTCATCTGCGGCAGGTCCTGGGGATGGATCGGCGGCACGTTGCCTTCGCGCGCGCGCAGGACGATGCCGGCCGGGTCCGCGGCGGCGTCCTCGGCGCGCAGGTATTGCAGGTGGCGGTTCTCCAGGTCGTAGTCCCAGAACAGTTCGCCCGAGGCCCACAGCGCCAGCATCAGCCGGTCGTCGTGGTGGGCCGTTCCGGCGTCGTGCGCCGGTTGCGGCGGGGATTGCGCCGGCGGCTGCGGACGGTTGGCGAAAACCAGCACGCCGACCAGCGCCGCCAGCGCCAGCAGCATCCACGCCCACTGCGCCGGCGCTGCGCCAATTGCGAACGCGACGACGGTGGCGGGATCAGGACCCATGGCGTGCCCACGCGAGAGGAAAGGGAACCGGCGATGGCGCAGTGTAGGCATGCCGTCGCGCCGGCAACAAGCGGTCGTCGCCGGCGGAATTGCTACACTGGGCGCATCCCGGCCGCGATCGGCCGGTTTGTCGCACGAATTGCGTTCATGGCCGAACTTCCTTCCCGCAACGACATCGCCCGGGCCGCGCAGCGGCTTTCGCTGGGCGTCGACGCCAGCGAACTGCACGGCGCCTTGTGCGGCTGGCTGGCCGGCGGCGGCGAAGACGACGCCGGTTGGCTGGCGCGGGTGCTGGCCGACCCCGGCGTGCCGGCCCCGGCGGCGGACAGCGCCCTGGACGAACTGCGCACGGCCACTGCGGCGCAGTTCGAGGACCGCGGTTTCGGCTTCGAACTGCTGTTGCCGGACGCCGCCGCGCCGCTGGCCGAACGCGCCGGCGCGCTGTTCGAATGGTGCCGTGGGTTCCTCGGCGGTTTCGGCCTGGCCGCCGGTGCGGGACCGAGGTTGTCCGAAGAGAGCGAGGAAGCGCTGCGCGACCTGGCCCGCCTGGCTCAGGCCGCGCCCGAGGACAGCGACGACGAACAGGAAGACGAGGACGCACTGGCCGAGATCGAGGAATTCGTCCGCGTCGCCGCGCTGCTGCTGCATGGCGACGTGGTGCTGGCGGCGCGGCACCGGCAGAGTTTGAATTGATGGTTGTCCGGTTGCGGGTTCCCGGCGATTGCAAGGAATCGACGGCTGGCGTTCGCCCGACGACCGCGAACCGGCAACCGGGAACCCGATGAAGCAGATCACCGGCATCCCCGCCAGCGAGTTCGCGAAGCGCCGCAGGCAATTGATGCGCATGGCCGGCGACGACGCCATCCTGGTGCTCCCGGCCGCGCCAGAGCGCGTGCGCAGCCACGACACCCATTACCCGTACCGGCAGGATTCCGACTTCTGGTACCTGTGCGGATTCCCCGAACCGGAGGCGGTGCTGGTGCTGGTGCCGGGCCGCAAGCACGGCGAGGCGCTGCTGTTCTGCCGCGAGCGCGATCCCGAACGCGAAGCCTGGGACGGTCCCCGCTTCGGCCAGGAAGGCGCAGTCGATGCGTTCGGCATGGACGACGCGTATCCGATCGCCGACCTGGACGAAATCCTGCCCGGCCTGCTGGAAGGCCGCAGCCGCGTCTACTACCACTTCGGCCGCGACGCCGACTTCGACCTCAAGCTGATCGGCTGGGTCAACCGCGTGCGCGCGCAGGCGCGGCACGGCGCGCAGCCGCCGCACGAATTCCTGGAACTGGGCCACCTGCTGCACGAGATGCGCCTGTTCAAGTCGAAGGACGAAATCCGCCTGATGCAGCACGCCGCCGATATCGGCGTGCGCGCGCACGAGGCGGCGATGCGCGCGGCGCGGCCGGGCATGCGCGAATACGAGCTGCAGGCCGAGGTCGAGCGCATGTTCCGCGCCGGCGACGCCTGGCCGGCCTATGCCAGCATCGTCGGCGCCGGCGGCAACGGCTGCGTGCTGCACTACGTGGCCAACAACGCGACCGCGCGCGCCGGCGACCTGGTGCTGATCGACGCCGGCGCCGAATACCGCGGCTACGCTTCCGACATCACCCGCACCTTCCCGGTCGACGGCCGTTTCACCAAGGAACAGCGCGCGCTGCACGACCTGGTCGGCGCGGCGCAGGCGGCGGCGCTGGCGCAGGCGCGGCCCGGCGCGCCCTACGAAGCCGGCCACGCCGCCGCGGTCGAGACGCTGACCGACGGCCTGCTCAGACTGGGCCTATTGAAGGGCAGGCTGGAGAAGAACGTCGCCGAGGGCCACTACAAGCGCTTCTGCCCGCACAAGAGCGGCCATTGGCTGGGCCTGGACGTGCACGACGTCGGCGACTACCGCATCGACGGCGAATCGCGGCTGCTGGAGCCGGGCATGGTCTTCACGATCGAACCGGGACTGTACGTGCGCCCGGACGACGCCACGGTGGACGCGAAATGGCGCGGTATCGGCATCCGCACCGAGGACGACGTGCTGATTACCGCCGAGGGCCATCGCGTGCTGACGCAGAAGCTGGCGCGCAGCGCCGACGAGATCGAGGCCTTGATGGCAATGCCGGGCTGACTGTTGGCCCTATGGCTTGGGGATGCGCAGCGTCTTGCTGATCATCAGCGAACCGGACAGGGCGAACAGCAGCACCAGCGGGTGCAACTGCCACGGACCCAGTTGCCATTGGCCGCCCCATAGTTCCGCGCCGATCGCGTCCTTGGCGGCGGCAATGGCCAGCACCACCACCAGCAGCAAACTGGTCGGGATGGGCGTGCCTTCGAAATAAGGCACCTTGTCTGAGTCGCCCGCGATCTCCTCGGCGGTGATGTTGTAACGGGCCAGCCGGCTGACCCCGCAGCAGACGAAATAGCTCAACACCAGCCAGTCCCAGCCGCCCTGCATGCCGCAGGCATAGGCCAGCGCGGCCGGGGCGATGCCGAATGAAATCACGTCCGACAGCGAATCCAGTTCGCGCCCCAGCGTGGAGGACGATTTTCGCCAGCGCGCGATGCGGCCATCCAGTGCGTCGAAGATGAAGGCCGCCGGGATCAGGGCCATGCCGAACAGCAGATCGGTTCGCCTGCCTTCCTGCAGGAAACGCATCGCCGCGAAGATCGCACCGGTGCCGCAGAAGGCGTTGGCCAAGGTGAACCAATCCGCCAGATGGAATTCGCGCAGCATGGAGAAGTGGCGTTTCATCCCGCGTCTTTCCCCGTCGATGCGTCAGGCCGCCGCGAACGCCGGCCGCGTCAGGTTCTCCGGCTCGCCGTCGGTGCACAGCACGTCGTCCTCGATGCGGATGCCGCCATAGGGCCGGAACGCGTCGACGCGCGACCAGTCGACCTGGTCGCCCAGGCCCTTTGCCCTGGCGTCTTCCAGCAGCATGTCGATGAAGTAGATGCCCGGCTCGATGGTGACGACCATGCCCGGTTCCAGCACGCGGGTCATGCGCAGGTACGGATGGCCTTCCGGGCGCGGGATCTTGCCGCCGCGGTCGTTGGCGGCGAAGCCGGCGACGTCGTGCACCTGCAGGCCCAGCGGATGGCCCAGTCCGTGCGGGAAGAAGGCGAAGCTGAGGCCGCTTTCCAGCGCGGTTTCCGGAGAGACCCTGATGAGGCCGAAGTCCTTCAGGATCGCCATCAGTTGCAGGTGCGCGTCGATGTGCAATCGCTTGTAATCGACGCCGGCGCGCACGGCGCGGCCCATCGCGACCTGCGCGGCGTCGACCGCGTCGATCAGGGCCTGGAACTCGCCGTCGCGGTCCTTCGCGTAGGTGCGGGTGATGTCGGCAGCGTAGCCGCAGGCGCTGGCGCCGGCGTCGATCAGGAAGCTGCGGACCGGCGCGGGCGCGGTGCGGCCCAGGTCGGTGTAGTGCAGCACCGCGCCGTGCTCGTTCAAGGCGACGATGTTGCCGTAGGGCAGGTCGTTGGCGTCCTGTCCGGCGGCGGCGCAGTAGGCCATGTGGATGTCGAATTCGCTCCTGCCTTCGCGGAACGCGGCCTCGGCGGCGCGGTGGGCGCGCACCGCGATGCGTTGCGCTTCGCGCATCAGCGCGATTTCGTAGGGGGTCTTGTACGAGCGCTGGTATTCCAGGTAGTCGATGACCGCGGGCGGGTTGTTCGGCGCGTAATCTCCCAGCGCGCTCTGCGCTTCGCCGAGGATCGCGCAGCGCGCGGCCGGCTTCGGCAGCAGCGGCAACGCTTCGTCGGGATTGCGGATCACGTGGATGTCGAAGTGTTCCACCCACCAGCCTCTGGGCGCGCCGGGCACCACGTGCCAGTAGTCGCGCGGCTGGTGGTAGATCAGCGTCGGTTTCCTGCCGGGCGTGTAGACCAGCCACGAATGCGGCAGCTTGGTCAGCGGCAGCCAGTGCTTGAACTGCGGGTTGACCGCGTAGGGGTAGTCGCGGTCGTCGAACGCCTGCCAGTGCTGGGTGCCGCTGGGCACGACCAGGTGGTCGAAGCCGCCGCGCGCCAGGGCCTCGTCGGCGCGGCGCTTGAGTTCGATCAGGTGTTCGGCGTACAGGGGCGCGTAATCGGCGGCGTTCATCGGCGGCGTGCGGCGTGTAGGAAAGCGCCTATTCTGCCGCAATCGCCGTCAACCCGGTTCGCCCAGCGTGTCCATCCACTGCCGCAGCAAGGCGCGGTGCGCATCGGACAGGGTCAGGAAGCGCAGCCCCATCCATACCTGGCCGGGCGTATTGGCCGGGCCGGTCCATTGCAGGTGCGCGCCGACGTCGATGATCGTTTCGCGGCCGGGGCCTTCGCCCAGCGCGAACTCGAGCTGGTACACCGCGTCCTCGACCAGCGGCGCATCGGCGACCAGCAGCATGCCGGATTCGGAGATGTTGCCGAGCCGGCCGACGGCGTTGCCGGTCATCGCATCGACCACGACGACCGGTTGGCGCACGCGCCGGCGCGGCGCACGGCGGGTGTCGGTGTCGTGGTTCATGCCTTGCCTCCGATGCTGCGCAGGACGTCGAGCGTGGCGCGCCAGGCGCGGTCGATCAGGCGGCCGCGATCCTCGGTGAGCACGCGCACCTGGTCCTGCGCCATCAGCCGCGCGATGCCGTCCAGCGACTGTTCGCCGATCGTCTGTCCGCGCTGGTTGACGAACAGGGCGCGGTCGGTGACCGTGCTGTACCACGACAGGCGCTGGCGGACCGTATCGCCCTGCTGGTTGCGGACGAATTCGAACCAGGTGCCGAACGGCAGCGTGCGCAGGTATTCGTGGTATTCCTGTTCGCGCGGGGTACGCGGGGGCAGTTGCTTGCGGCGGATCTCGTTCTGCTCGCCTAGGCGTGCGCGCGCCTTGAGTTTCGCGGTCAGTTCGGTGCGCGAAGCGTCGCCGTCCTCGTCGCCGCTGTGGGAAAGCCGGCGCGCGATCGCGGCGGCTTCGTCGCCGTGGTAGCCGACCCGGGACAGCGCTTCCTCGATCCGGGCCGCCAGGTCGTCGTCCGCCGCTGCGCCGTCGCCGGTCGTGGCGGCGATCCGCTCGGTGATGCGCTGCGCTTCCTGCCATTGCGGCGATTGCTCGCCGTTGCGCAGCAGGGTCAGGGTCAGCACGTCGGCCCAGGCCTGCTTCAGCAAGGCCTGCACGAACTTCGGCGGCTGCCGCTGCTTCAGTGCGTCGTCGATGGCTTCGGTGGCACGCAGCTTGGCCATTTCCAGCCGGTCGCGACCGCGCGCGGCTTCGACGTGGCGGCGTTCGGCCACTTCGGCCTTGCGCGCGGCGGCCTGGAAGTGGCCCTGCACCTCGCGGTTGGCCTGTTCGAACACGCGTTCGTCGCCGTCGTAGTGGGCGATGACGTGGTCGACGCTCTGGCGCAGCCGCTGCGCCAGGTGCGGGTCGCCGCCGTCCTCGCCCAGCCATGCCGCGCCGGATTCGGCGACCGAGTTGAGCAGTTCGCGCGCCGGATGCTGCGGGCGCACGAAGAAACCGTTGTCGCGCAGCGCCGCCTGGGCCACGGGCGCCTGCAGCCTGACCAGCAATTCGTTGGTCGGCGCGTCGCGCTGCACTTCGCGCTGGATGTGCTCGTAGAGCAAACCGAGCAGCTCGAGGACGTCGTCGTCCTGCGGCGCCAGCCGCGCATCCGGGCCGTGACGCTGGCGCGCCTGCGTCAGCAACAGTTCGCGCAGGTCCCGCACGGTGCGGTGCGGTGTGCCGGGCGTTGCCTGGACCGGCTGCGATTGCAGCGTGCGCAGCGCGGAAAGCACGTCGCCGGTCGGCAGGGGCGTGCCGCCGGCAGGGAAATCGTGTGTGGGAGGATAGGCGGCGGCGTTCCGCGCGCGGTGTCCGGACAGCATCTGCTGCAGGCCGGCGAACGCCGCCGCGTCGCCGGCGGCGGGTCCGGGGCCGGTCGCGAACGGCGTTGCCCACGCCGATGGCGTCGTCTGGCCATACCAGTCGGTCAGCGGCTGTGGGTCGCCGCCGTGCGTCGCCGCTGGAACCGGCGGAGGCTCGGGAGCGGCGTTCGACGCGCTGCGTTCGGCGCGCGTGCGCGGCGGCAGGAACATCAGCCCCGGCAGTACGCCCGCGTCCGCGAGCAGAGCGTTCAATGCGCCCAGCCAGTCGTCGTATTCGTTCATGCCGCGGTGATCGAACACGCGATACAGCAGCAGTTGCGATTCCAGGTCCAACTGCAGCACGGGCGCGGCGTCGCGCAGCGTATGGCACAGCGACTGCGGTCCGGCCGGGATGCGCGCGCTATCGAACGCGGGCGCGCCGGCCAGCACGCCGAAGCGCTGGCCGAGCAGGTACAGCGCGGTGTGCGAGCGGGTCTCGTGCCGGCGGATGATCCCGCGCAACGCCACTTCGCGGTCCATCGCCTCGTCTTCGACCAAGCTCAGGTTGTGGAATTCGACCCTCGCGGCGGCGGGGTCCTGCGCGGGCGGCGGCAGCCGCAACTGCGCCAGTTGCGTTTCCAGGATTTCCAGCATGCGCGGCAGCAGGTCGCCGCGCTGGCGGCGCAGCACGTGCAGCGCCAGCATCCGTTGCGCCTGCGATTCGTTGTCGCGGGCGATTTCGGCGCGCCGGAACATCTGCTGTTCCAGCTCGGCCAGCGTATTCTCGACGCGCATGCCCAGTTCGCCGATCAGGTTGGCGCGATAGGCGTCCAGGATGCGGCGCACGCGAACGGGAAGGTCCGCGGCGGCGAGCGTTGCCGATGGCGTAACGGAAGGCATGAATTGGCTTGGCGGCGATTTCCCCGTCGCCATATTACACATTCCCGGCGCACGGGTTCCGGTTTTGCCGCGCCGCGTCCGAGCTACAGGAAAAGCGAGATCGCGTCGTTGGCGAAGCGCCGGCCCAGTTCGGTCGGGACGATGCGCACGCCGGCCGTTTCCTCGAGGCGCTGCAGCCAGCCGTTGCGGACGGCCTGTCCCATCGGTTCCGCGATTTGCGTTGCAGGCAATCCGGTCGCCGCTTCGAAACCGGCGAGGGTGAAGCCTTCGCGCAGCCGCAAGGCGTTGAGCATGAACTCGAACGGCCGCTGCGCCGGCTCGATGCGCTCGTCGCCGCCGATGGCGTCGGCCGAGCCGGCGCCGGCCAGGTAGGCGGTCGGGTGCTTCACCTTCCAGCGCCGCAGGATGGATTGCTCGCTGCCCAGCGTGATCTTGCCATGCGCCCCGGCGCCGATGCCCAGGTAGTCGCCGAAGCGCCAGTAGTTGAGGTTGTGCGCGCATTGCCGCCCCGGCCGCGCATAGGCGCTGGTTTCGTACTGCGCGTAGCCGGCGGCGGCCAGCAGCGCCTGGCAGCGTTCCTGTATGTCCCAGGCGTCGTCGTCGTCGGGAATGCCCTGCGGTGGCCGGGCGAAGAAGATCGTGTTCGGCTCCAGCGTCAACTGGTAGTGCGACAGGTGCGCAGGCTGCAGGGCGAAGGCGCGATGCAGGTCCGCCTCGGCCATGTCCGCCGTCTGCTGCGGCAGCGCGTACATCAGGTCGAGGTTGAGGTTGTCGATGCCCGCGTCCTGCGCCAGTTTCACCGCGGCCTCCGCTTCGCGGCTGTCGTGGATGCGGCCCAGCCGTTGCAGGCAGCCGTCGTCGAAGCTCTGGATGCCGAAGCTGACGCGATTGACGCCGGCCCTGCGGTATTCCTCGAACCGGCCGTGCTCGGCGGTGCCGGGGTTGGTCTCCAGCGTGATCTCGCAGCCTGGCGCGAAGCGCAGCCGCGCGCTGGCCTGCTGCAGGAAGCGGTCGATCCGGTCCGGCGGGAACAGGCTGGGCGTGCCGCCGCCGAAGAACACGCTGTGCACGGTGCGGCCCCAGACCAGCGGCAGGTCGAATTCGAGGTCGCGCAACAGGGCGTCCACGTAGTCGTCGAACGGCAGTTCGCCCTTGCCCTGGTGCGAGTTGAAATCGCAGTAGGGGCATTTGCGCACGCACCACGGCAGGTGCACGTACAAGGACAGAGGCGGAGGAATCAGCATGACGTCATTGTAGGAGCGGCGTGAGCCGCGATGAGGCTTTCATGGGAAGGCCCATTTGCGGCTCACGCCGCTCCTACAGGTCCCGCAGACCGGCGGCCAGCCTAGCCTTCAGGGTCGCCAGCGCCTTGCCGCGATGGCTGATGCGGTTCTTCAGCTCCATCGGCATTTCCGCCGCCGACTGCCCGTATTGCGGGTCGAGGAACACCGGATCGTACCCGTGCCCGCCATCGCCGCGGCGATGGCGCAGGATGCGGCCGCGCCATTCGCCCTCGGCGATGATCGGCTGCGGATCGTCGGCATGCCGCAACAGCGCCAGCACGCAGTGGAAATATGCGCCGCGATCCTCGTCGGATGCGTCGCCGAGTTCGCGCAGCAGCTTGTCGATGTTGCCCCGCGCGTCGCCATGCACGCCGCCGTAACGCGCCGAGTAGATGCCGGGTGCGCCATGCAGGGCGTCGACGCAGATGCCCGAATCGTCGGCCAGCGCCGGCAGCCCGGTGATCCTGGCGGCGTGGCGTGCCTTCAGCAGCGCGTTCTCGACGAAGGTCAGGCCGGTTTCGTCGGCGTCGGCCACGCCCAGGTCGGATTGCGCCAGCAGTTCGACGCCGGCGTCGGCCAGCAGCCCGCGCAGTTCCTCCAGCTTGCCCTTGTTGGAAGAGGCGAGGACGAGTTTCATCGGGAATTCCTTGCGGGATCGGGCAAGTTCGCCGCTACGACGCCAGCGCGGCTTGCTGCGCGGCGAACAGTTCGCGGATGCCCTTCTCGCCCAGCGCCAGCAGCGCGTCCAGTTCGTCGCGGCGGAAGGCATGGCCTTCGGCGGTGCCCTGCAGTTCGATGAAGCCGCCGCCGTCGTTCATCACCAGGTTCATGTCGGTGTCGCAAT
Source organism: Pseudoxanthomonas sp. (assembly GCA_047601245.1). GTDB lineage: Bacteria > Pseudomonadota > Gammaproteobacteria > Xanthomonadales > Xanthomonadaceae > Pseudoxanthomonas_A. The sequence continues at coordinate 240,223 of JASGJU010000001.1, read as the reverse complement.
CGCTGTCCTCGGCGTAGTCCAGGTCCAGCACCGGCACGCCGCGGTAGACGCCGACGGAAACCGCCGCGACCGCGCCGAGGATGGGATCGCGCTTGATTTCGTTGCGCGACTTCAGCCAGTTCGCCGCTTCGACCAGTGCGACGTAGGCGCCGGTGATCGCCGCGGTGCGGGTGCCGCCGTCGGCCTGCAGCACGTCGCAGTCCAGGGTGATCGTGCGTTCGCCCAGCGCGGCGCGGTCGACGCAGGCGCGCAGCGCCCGGCCGATCAGGCGCTGGATCTCCAGCGTGCGCCCGCCTTGCTTGCCGCGCGCGGCCTCGCGGTCGCTGCGGGTATGGGTGGAGCGCGGCAGCATGCCGTATTCGGCCGTGACCCAGCCCTCGCCCTTGCCGCGCAGGAACGCCGGCACCTTGTTGTCCACGCTGGCGGTGCACAGCACGCGGGTGTCGCCGAAGCTGACCAGCACCGAACCTTCGGCGTGGCGGGTGTAGCCGCGCTGGATCGCAACCGGGCGCAACTGGTCGGGCGCGCGGCCGCTGGGGCGGGCCACATTGGCTTGAGGCGAGCTCATGGGGAATCCGGGGGCGTGCCCAGTGTCGGGGGCCGCATAGGGTACCATCCGCACTCCCTCGCACCGGCCGCATCGATGATCCGCAGCATGACCGCCTACGCCAGCGTCGAGCGCGCCACCGCGGGCGGCGTACTGGCCGCCGAATTGCGCGCGGTCAACCATCGCTTCCTGGAACTGGGCGTGCGCCTGCCCGACGAATTGCGCGCGCTGGAACCGGCGTTGCGCGAGCGCATCGCCGCGCGAATCGGACGCGGCAAGCTGGATATGGCCCTGCGCCTGCGCGCGCCCGAAGGCGCGGGCGCCTTGCAGTTGAATCCATCCACGGTGGCGCAGTTGTCGGAACTGGCGCTGGATCTGGATGCGCGTTTCCCGAGATTACGCACCGAACTGAGCGAGCTGCTGCAGTTCCCGGGCGTGCTGCAGAACAAGGCGATCGACGCGGCCGAACTGCAGGCCCAGGCGCTGGCGCTGCTGGGCGAATTGCTAGACCAGTTCGTCGCCGCGCGCGAACGCGAGGGCGGGAAGCTGGCCGAGGCGATCGCCGAGCGCGTGGACGCCATCGCCGCGCGCGCAGCCGAGGCGCGCGAACTGATCCCGCTGATTCGCGCCGGCCAGCGCCAGAAGCTGGAAGCGAAGCTGGCCGAACTGCCGCAGCCCGCCGACCCGGGCAGGCTGGAGCAGGAACTGGTGCTGTGGCTGCAGAAGCTGGACGTGGACGAGGAGTTGGACCGCCTCGACAGCCACGTCGGCGAGATCCGCCGGGTGCTGAAGCAGCGCGAGCCGGTCGGCCGCCGCCTCGACTTCCTGCTGCAGGAATTCAACCGCGAGGCCAACACCTTCGGCAGCAAGTCCGTCGACGTGCGCACCACCAACCTCGCGGTGGAGCTGAAGGTGCTGATCGACCAGATCCGCGAACAGGCGCAGAACATCGAGTAGGGCAGCGGATCGACGACCATGCGCGGAACCCTTTTCATCGTCGCGGCACCGTCCGGGGCCGGCAAGTCGAGCATCGTCAACGCGGTGCTGGCGCGCGATCCGCGGATCGCGCTGTCGATCTCGTTCACCTCGCGCGCGCCGCGCCCGGGCGAGAGCCACGCGCAGCATTACCACTTCGTCAGCGCGGACGAATTCCGGCGCATGATCGCGGCCGGCGACTTCTTCGAGCACGCGCTGGTGCACGGCGACTGGAAGGGCACGGCGCGGCAGTCGGTGGAGCCGCAACTGGCCGCCGGCAAGGACGTGCTGCTGGAGATCGACTGGCAGGGCGCGCAACAGGTCAAGGCCAAGGTGCCGGACGCCGTCAGCGTGTTCATCCTGCCGCCGTCGCGCGCGGCGCTGGACGAACGCATGCGCAAGCGCGGCCAGGACAGCGACGAGGTCATCGAACGCCGGCTGGCCGCGGCGCGCGAGGAGATGTCGCACTACGACGAATTCGATTACGTGATCGTCAACGAGGTGTTCGACACCGCGGTCGACGAGATGTGCGCGATCTTCGTCGCCAGCCGCCTGCGCCGCGAGCGCCAGCAGGCCCGGCACGCGGCCCTGATCGCGGCCCTGCTTTCGTAGGAACGGGCTGTCTTTGCGGGTAACCCGCTGATTCCAAAGGGAATGCTTGCATCCAGCGGCGGTTTCCCCTATGATTGTCAGTCCCTTTTCTCATTCGTTCGCGCGGCCGGCCGGCCGCCGGGAGTCCGCATGGCTCGCATCACCGTCGAAGATTGCCTGGAAGTCGTCAACAACCGTTTCGAACTGGTCATGATGGCCGCCAAGCGCGCCCGCCAGTTGGCCAACGGCGTCGACCCGACCCTCGACAACAGCGAGGACGCCGACAAGCCGACCGTGCTGGCGTTGCGCGAAATCGCCGCGCGCAGCATCGACAACGAGCTGATCGACCAGGTCGAGAAGGCCGAGCGCGAACGCAAGGAGCGCGAAGCGCTGGAATGGGCCGCTGCCGAAGTGGTCGCCGACGACGACCTGTCCAAGGGCGACGACTGAGTTCCGGCCGCACTGCGCTGCTTCCCGCAACGGCCCGCCATGCGCGGGCCGTTCGCTTTTGCGTGCGGCGACGGGCAGGTCCGCTGCCGCCGCGCCGCAACGGCTGAATTTGCCGTATTCAGGCGGCGGGAATACTCTTCCGGGATGACCCCCGGCCATCCCGCCAAAGCGGCTCCCGCTCCGGTTTCGCCCCCCGCGGACGAACTGCCGGACTACGTGCGCAGGTTCGCCCAGGCGGCGTCCTACCTGCCGAAGGAACAGATGCCGCTGCTGCGCCGCGCCTGGGAGGTCGGCGCCGCCGCGCACGCCGGGCAGACCCGCAAGTCCGGCGAACCGTACATCACCCATCCGGTCGCGGTCGCCGGCGTGCTGGCCGAACTGCGCATGGACGCCGAGACCCTGATCGCGGCGATCCTGCACGACACCATTGAGGACACCCCGCTGACCCGCGACGAGATCGCCGCCGAATTCGGCGAGCCGGTCGCCGAGCTGGTCGACGGCGTCACTAAGCTGGACAAGCTGAAGTTCCGCGACCGCAAGGAAGCCGCCGCCGAAAGCTTCCGCAAGATGCTGCTGGCGATGTCGCGCGACCTGCGCGTGATCATGATCAAGCTGGCCGACCGCCTGCACAACATGCGTACGCTGGGCGCGCAGACCGCCGAAGCGCGCATGCGCATCGCCCGCGAGACCCTGGACATCTACGCGCCGATCGCCCAGCGCCTGGGCATGAGCCTGGTCAAGTCGGAACTGCAGGACCTCAGCTTCCGCGCGATGTACCCGTGGCGGCACGCGATCATCGACAAGCACATCAAGAGCCAGCCGGTGATGCGCCGCGAATCGATGGAGCAGATCGAACTGCGCCTGTCGCAGCGGCTGGACAAGGAAGGCATCGCCCACCGCCTGGTCAGCCGGGTCAAGACCCCATGGAGCATCTACAACAAGATGCGCACCGAGGGCAAAAGCTTCGACCAGGTGATGGACGTATTCGGCTTCCGCGTGGTGGTCAAGACCGTGGCGGACTGCTACCACGCGCTGGGCGCGGTGCACGCGCAGTACAAGCCGCTGGACGGGCGCTTCCGCGACTTCATCGCGATCCCGAAGGCCAACGGCTACCAATCGCTGCACACGGTGCTGTTCGGCCCGTACGGCTCACCGATCGAGGTGCAGATCCGCACCGAGGAGATGGACCTGGTCGCCGAGCGCGGCGTCGCCGCGCACTGGAGCTACAAGTTCGGCGCCGAATCGCCCAACAGCGCGCAGAGCCGCGCGCACGCGTGGATCGTCGAACTGATCGAGAACCAGCGCGCGGCGGGCTCGTCGCTGGAGTTCCTCGACAACGTCAAGGTCGACCTGTTCCCGGACGAGGTCTACCTGTTCACGCCGAAAGGCAAGATCCTGTCGCTGCCGCGCAATTCGACCGCGCTGGACTTCGCCTACGCGGTGCACACCGACGTCGGCAACCAGGCGGTGGCCTCGCGCGTGGACAAGAAGCTGGCGCCGCTGCGCACCAAGCTGGCCAGTGGCCAGACCGTGGAGATCGTCACTGCCAAGTCGGCCACGCCGAAGCCGCAGTGGCTGGAATTCGTCGTCACCAGCAAGGCGCGCACCGCGATCCGCCACCAGTTGAAGCAGCTCGAACACGAGGACGCCGTGCAACTGGGCCACCGCATGCTGGACAGCGCGCTGGAACAGTTGGACAGCTCGCTGGAACGGCTGCCGCAGCAGCGGCTGGAAGCCTTCCTCGCCGAGCACCGCTATCCGCGGCTGGAGGCCTTCCTCGCCGACGTGGCGCTGGGCAACTGGATGCCGTCGCAGGCCGCGCAGGCGCTGACCGCGTTCGCCGAACTGCGCGGCGGCAGCCATTCCAAGCACGCGCAGGAAAAGATCCTGATCACCGGCAGCGAACGCGGCGTGGTCAGTTTCGCCAACTGCTGCCAGCCGATCCCCGGCGACGAGATCATGGGCTACCACACCGCCGGCAAGGGCATCGTGGTGCATCGGCTGGACTGCCCCAACGTGACCGAGTTCCGCAAGTCGCCGGAGCGCTGGGTGCCGATCGACTGGGATTCGAAGGTATCCGGCGACTACGACGCCTCGCTGCTGATCGACGTGGAAAACCGCCCAGGCGTGCTGGCCCAGGTCGCGGCGGCGATGGCGCAGGGGCAGTCGAACATCGACCGCGTCGAGTACCTCGAGCGCGACGTCAACGCGGCGGTGCTGCGCTTCCAGATCCAGGTGCGCGACCGCAACCACCTGGCCGAAGTGATGCGGCGGCTGCGGCGTTTGAGCGTGGTGCAAGGTGTCAGGCGGCAGTAGCCGCCGGGATTCGCGGTTCGCAAAGCGGTATCCTGATGCCGTTTTCCACGAATCCCCGATCCCGCTCCCTATGACCAAGCAGATCATCAACACCGCCCACGCCCCCGCCGCCATCGGTCCGTATTCGCAGGCCGTGCGCGCCGGCGACACCGTCTACTTCTCCGGGCAGATTCCGCTGGACCCGGCTACCGGCAACGTGGTCGAAGGCGGCATCGAGGCGCAGGCGCGGCGCGCGTTCGACAACCTCAAGGCGGTGGCCGAAGCCGCCGGCGGTTCGCTCGACAAGATCGTCCGCCTCGGCCTGTTCCTGACCGACCTGGGCGAGTTCGCCGCGGTCAACGCGGTGATGCAGGAGTACTTCCAGGCGCCGTATCCGGCGCGTTCCACCGTGCAGGTCGCGGGTCTGCCGAAGGGCGTGGGCTTCGAGGTCGAAGCCACCATGGTGCTCGACTGACGCAGGCCGTCAGGATTCGCCGGTGCGGACTTCGCTCGGGGTCCGCCCGGTCCAGCGCTTGAACGCGCGGCGGAATTCGCGCGCGTCGTTGAAGCCGACGCGCATGCCGATCTGGGCGATGTTCAGGCGCGTGTCGTGCAGCAGCCGCATCGCGCATTCGGTGCGCACGCGATCGTGCAGCGCGTTGAAGCTGGCGCCTTCGGCCGCCAGGCGGCGGCGCAGCGTGCGCTCGCTCAGGTGCAGGTGGCCGGCGATGGCGGCCAGCGGCGGATTCCCGGACAGATGCCGGCGCAGGTAGCGTTCGACCGACGCCGTGGTTTCTCCCTGCGGCGCGCGGATCGAATCCAGTTGCTGCCGGCACAGGTCCTGCGCCAGGCGCGCGGTGACCGGGTTGTAGCCGGGGAATTCGACCGCCAGCCACGCCTTGTCCAGCGTCAACGCATTGCGCGGCTGGCCGAAGCGCACTTCGCAGCCGAACAGTTCGGCGTAGCGGTCGGCGTAGGCCGGCGCCGGGTACGCCAGCGCGACGCGCAGCGGACGGAAGCCCGGACCCAGCAGTTCACGCGCCACCAGCGCCGAACTGAGGAACAGTTCCTCGCACAGGAACGGCAGGATTTCCGCCGGCGCATCCGGCGCGCGCGCGACCACGGACGCTTCCGTGTCGTGGCCGTCGTCCAGTTCGACTTCCATCAGGGTGCCGGTGACGCGCTGGTAGGCCATGCCCAGCCGCACCGCCTCGCCGAAGCCCGGCGCGGTCTGCATGGCCAGGCCGATCAGTCCGAAATTGCCCGGGTGTTGCTGTCCGCCGACCTGCAGGCCCAGGTCGGGCTGGCCCAGGGCGCGGACCGCGCGCAGGATGAATTCGCCGGCCTGGCGGTAGGAAACGCGGGTCGAGGGATCTGCGATTTCCTCCGGTTCCAGTTGCAGGCCGGCGCACCACGCGGCGCTGTCGATGCCGCGCTCGCCGGCGATCTGCATCAGCCGGCACAACAGGCCGGTCGGCACGCTCGACATCGACACCGGCGAACGATCCGGCATGGCGCGTTGCAGCATTCCCGTTCCCCTCCGGATTGGCCGATTTGCCCCCCGCGAGTATGCCACTGCGGCCCTCTCGTCGAGTCGGCCGCGTGGCCGAAACTGTCGCCGAAGCGTCGCCGGCAAGTCGGCGGCGATCCGCAACCGGAGGAAAGCGCATGCGGCGATACCTTGTGGCTAGTTCGATCCTGTTGGCGTGCGCGGGCTGCGGCCGGCAGGCGGAACCGCCCGCTGCGACCACAGCCACGGCGGCGGGCGGCGACGCGGTCGCCCACCTGTTGCAGCAATTGCTGGACGCCAAGCCCGGCGACGTGATCGAGATCCCGGAAGGCAAGTTCGCCATCGACCGCGGCCTGGTGCTGCGCGCCAGCGGCGTCACCATCCGCGGCGCCGGCATGGACAAGAGCGTGCTCAGCTTCAAGGGCCAGAAGGCCGGCGCCGAGGGCCTGCTGGTCAACGGCGACGATTTCACCATCGAGGACCTGACCATCGAGGACTCGATCGGCGACGGCCTGAAGGTCAGCGAGTCGGAAAACATCACCATCCGCAACGTCAAGGTGCAATGGACTGGCGGGCCGAGCACCAAGAACGGCGCCTACGGCCTGTACCCGGTGCTGACCAAGAACGTGCTGATCGAAGGCTCGATTTCGATCGGCGCGTCCGACGCCGGCATCTACGTCGGCCAGTCCGACGGCGTGATCGTGCGCGACAGCCGCGCCGAGCAGAACGTGGCCGGCATCGAGATCGAGAACACCCGCAACGCCGACGTCTACGACAACGTCGCCACCGGCAACACCGGCGGCATCCTGGTGTTCAACATGCCGGCGCTGTCGCAGCAGGGCGGCAACATCCGCGTGTTCGGCAACAAGGTGATCGCCAACAACCACGAGAACTTCGGCGCCAAGGGCACGCCGGTGGCCAGCGTGCCGGCCGGCTCCGGGATCGTGGTCAACTCCAACGACGACGTCGAGATCTTCGACAACGAAGTGACCGACCACAACACCGCCAACTTCATCGTCTCCAGCGTGTATTCCACCGGGTACAAGGACCAGAGCATGAACGCGGCCTTCGATCCGTACCCGGAACGCATCCACATCCACGACAACAAGGTTTCCGGCGGCGGCGAGTCGCCGGACGGCCTGGACCTGAAGGCGCTGAAGCTGGCCGTCTACGGCCTGCGCGGCCGTTTCCCCGACGTGCTGTGGGACGGCTACGCCAATGCGAAACTGGCGGGCGGCCCGCAGATCTGCCTGCACGGCGTCAACGGCGTGATCGACGCCGACGGCGCGAACCATTACAAGAATCCCCGCCAGGATCTCAAACCCTTCGATTGCACGCTGCCGTCGCTGCCCGCGGTGGACCTGAAGCGGGATTGAGGATGAGGGCTGCACTTCCGTTCCAGGCGCTGCGCGTGGCCGTGGCGGCAATCGCCGTCCTGCTGCTGGCGTCGTGCGGACGGGCCGTCGGCGTGCATTTCTTCGCCGAAGGCCAGCCGGCCTCGCTCGGCGACTGGAACGTACTGAAGGTGCGGGACGGTCGCCTGTCGTTGAACGAAGGCGTGACGCCGTTCGACCTCAATACGCCGCTGTTCACCGACTACGCGCACAAGCTGCGCACGGTGTGGATGCCGAAGGGCGCATCGGCGCGCTACGACGCCACGGACACCTTCGATTTCCCGGTCGGCACCATCATCAGCAAGACCTTCTATTACCCCTTGCCGAAGGCGGGCGCATGGGACGGCAAGTCGGTGGCGCGGACCCCGCCGTCCGCCAGCGTGCTCGAAGGCGAGACCCTGGACCTGTCGAAGGTGCGCCTGGTCGAAACCCGCCTGCTGGTGCATCGCGCCGACGGCTGGGTGGCGCTGCCCTATGTGTGGAACGATGCGCAGACCGACGCGGTGCTGACCCGCACCGGCGCGATGCAGGAACTGGAACTGGTCGCCGCCGACGGCGCGCGCGAGGCCTTCACCTACGTGGTGCCCGACCAGAACCAGTGCGGCAGTTGCCACACCCCGGACAACCGCAGCCGCGCGCTGCGGCCGATCGGCCCCAAGGCGCGGCACCTGAACCGCGATTTCGCCTATGCGGGCGGCGTCGAGAACCAGTTGGCGCACCTGACCAGGCTCGGCTATCTGACCGGCGCGCCGGCCGATCCGGCGCAGGCGCCGCGCAATGCCGACGCGATGGACGAAGCGCACGCCCCGCTGGAAGCGCGCGCGCGCGCCTACCTCGACATCAACTGCGGCCATTGCCACAGCAGGACCGGCGCCGCACTGACGTCTGGCATGTGGCTGGACGCGCATACCGAGGATCGGCTGCGCCTGGGTTTCTGCAAGCAGCCGGTCGCCGCCGGCAAGGGCACCGGCAACCGTCTCTACGACGTCCAGCCGGGGCATGCCGACGGCTCGGTGCTGGCGTTCCGCATGGAAAGCGACGACCCCGGCGTGATGATGCCGGAACTGGGCCGTTCGACTGTGCACCGCGAAGGCGTGGCGCTGATCCGCGCCTGGATCGACGCGCAGCAGGGGAAGTGCGACATGTAGCGTTCGTTCGTGATTCCGCGGCTGAAGCCGGCCGCGCCTGCAAGATCATTGGGAGGAGAGCATGGGAATGATGCAGCGGGAACTGGTGGTGGGCGTGCGTCGCGCGCTGTTCGGCGGTTGCCTGGCGTTTGCGTCCGCGGGCGCGGCGCTGGCGCAGGAAACGCCTGCGACGAACGCGGGCGAACGGGTCGAGGCGGCGACGCTCGACCGGATCCTGGTCACCGCGCAAAGCCGCGAACAGGAACTGAAGGACGTGCCGATCGCGTTGCAGGTGATCGGCGAGAACGCCATTCGCGAGACCGTCGCCGAGGACATCGGCGACCTCGACAGCTTCGTCCCGGGCCTGGTCGTCAGCGACGAGCAGCCGACCCAGGCCGGTTTCACCCTGCGCGGCCTGAGCACCGGCGACTTCGGCATCGGCACCGATCCGACCGTCGGCGTGTACGTCGACGGCGTCTACGCCGGCCGCGGCGGCGGCACGGTGCTGCCGTTCCTCGACGTGGAGCGCGTCGAAGTATTGAAGGGACCGCAGGGCACGCTGTTCGGCCGCAACACCGCGGCCGGCGCGGTGTCGATCATCACCAAGCGTCCCAGCGATGTCCTCGAAGGCCGCGCGCGGCTGCGCGCCGGCAATTACGGCAAGCAGTATTTCGACGGCATGCTGAACCTGCCGGCCGGCGAACGGGCGGCGTTCCGCATCAATGGCCTATACAGCCGCACCGACGGCTGGCTCGACGATGCGGCGACCGGCAAACCACTCAACGACGGCAAGAACTGGGCCACGCGCGCGGCCTTCCGCTGGGACGCCAGCGACAACACGCAGATGCTGCTGAGCTGGGACCACGAGGACCTGGATGCGCGTTCGCACCCGACCATCGGCATCGTCGACCTGCCCGACTGGCCGGAACTGCCGACGGTGCCGGCCGATCCTTCCCGCTACGCGAATCCGGTCGGCCACCCGGCCTATACCGACGTGCCCGACAATAACGAAACCCGCAAGTTCGACGGCGCGACGCTGATCCTGGACCACGGTTTCGACTGGGGCCACCTGACCTCGACCACCGCCTGGCGCACCTTCGATACCTACAACCGCGCCGAGGAGGACGGCACCAACCGCTCCTACCTGTACATCGACACCATCAACATCGAGGACAACACCACCTGGTACCAGGAATTCAAGTTCAGCGGCAGCACCGAGCGGCTGGATTGGGTGGCCGGCGCAAGCTGGTTCAAGGAGAAGGCCAAACAGTCCAGCGTGGTCGACCTGACCAGCGACAGCGTGGACACCGCCGCCGGCGCGGCGCTCGGCATGCCGATCTTCAGCCTGCTGCAATCGGTGGCCGACCTGTACCAGGTGCCGGTGAACCTGTTCGGGCATCCGTGGCGCGAGGCCTATCTGAACACCGCCGACAACACCGCCTACGCGGCGTTCGGCGACGTGATCTGGCACGTCACCGACAAGCTGAACCTGACCTTCGGCCTGCGCTTCACCCGCGACAGCAAGAAGTTCACCTGGCTCAACGGCTACCACGATGCGCCGGAGCTGCAGGCGCAGATCCAGATGCTGGAAGACCTCGGCATCCTGGCCGCCGCCGGCCTCAGCGCCGCCGACGTCGCCGGGATGGACCTGGCCTTTTCCGATCCGATCTCCTACGCCAACAAGGGCGTGCTGAACCGCGCCAGCGACTCGTGGAGCGACTGGAGCCCGCGCTTCGTCGTCGACTACCACCTGGCCGACGACACCATGGTGTTCGCCTCGGTCGCCAAGGGCTACAAGGCCGGCGGCTACAACGCGTTCTCGCCGGGCGCCAGCTTCGACAACGAGGACGTGTGGAACTTCGAAACCGGGATCAAGCGCGACCTGCGCGACCAGCGCCTGCAGTTCGAGGCGTCGGCGTTCTACTACACCTACGACAACCGCCAGGCGATCTACCTCGACACCTCGACCGAGATCCCGCGCTACGTGATCAACACCAGCGACCTGACCGCGTGGGGCCTGGACTTCGGCGCGCGCTGGCGTCCGACCGAGCATTTCAGCGTCGATTTCTCCACCGAGTGGATCGACGCGACCTACAAGGACTACGTCGCGTCGGACGGCCGCGACCTGTCGGGCGAACCGACCGGCGAGCCGATGTGGTCGTTCGCCGCCGGCCTGGCGTACACCGTGCCGCTGGCCGAGCGCGGCGACCTGCTGTTCTCGCTGCGCCACTCCTATCGCGGCGCCGGGCGCTGCAACTCCGCCTCGTCCAGCCAGGGCAACTGCGGGCGCTACGCCAACTTCAGCATCGGCGAGGAGCAGAACCGCACCGACCTGTACGTGCGCTGGCGTTCGCCGTCCGACGTCTGGAGCGTGGCCGCCTACGCCAATAACGTGTTCGACAACCGCTACGTGACCGGCCTGCACACCTACGGCACGACGGTGGTCGGGACCACCGCCGCCGGCATCAGCGAGCCGCGCTACTACGGCGTGGAACTGCAATACCAGTTCTGAGGGCGCATCCGCAGCGCCCCGACTGGCAAACTTCGGCCGCGGCCGGCATCCTGATGCGATGCCGGCCGCATCCAGCCCATCCGCGAAAGCCGCGTCCACGAGCGACGCCGCTTCCGCGTTCGACCAGCCCATCGGCCGCCTGTCCGGCGCCGGGCCGCGCGTGCTGGAAAAGCTCGCCGCCCGCGGATTGACCACCCTGCAGGACCTGTGGCTGCACCTGCCGCTGCGCTACGAGGACCGCACCACGCTGACCGCGATCCGCGACCTGCAGCCGGGCGTGGCGGCGCAGGTCGAGGGGCGCGTGGAAGCGGTGGAACGCGGATTCCGCTACCGCCCGCTGCTGCGGGTCGCGATCGGCGACGAGTCGCAGGCCACCCTGGTGCTGCGCTTCTTCCATTTCCGTTCGCAGCAGGTCAACCAGTTCCGCGTCGGCGCGCGGGTGCGCTGCTACGGCACGCCGCGGCCGGGCCAGCACGGGCTGGAGATCGTCCATCCCAGCTATCGCGTGCTCGGCGAGGACGACGAGGCGGCGCTGGGCGCGCAACTCGATCCGGTCTATCCCGCCGTCGAAGGCGTCGGACCGGCCACGCTGCGCAAGCTGATCGGTCAGGCGCTCGACCTGCTGCCCGACGACGCGGCGCTGGAACTGTTGCCGCCGCAGTGGCAGAGCGAACTGCGCCTGCCTTCGCTGCGCGAGGCGTTGCTGACGATGCACCGGCCCGCACGCGACGCCGACCTGGCCGCGCTGGCCGCCGGCACGCATCCGGCGCAGCGCCGCCTCGCGCTGGAGGAATTGCTGGCCCACCACCTGAGCCTGCGCCGCCAGCGCATCGCGATGCAGCAGCACCGCGCACCGGCGCTGGCGGGGCAGGGCGTGCTTGCCGAGAAGCTGCGGCGATCGCTGCCGTTCGCGCTGACCGGCGCGCAGCGGCGCGTCTACGCGCAGATCCGCGATGACTTGGCGAAACCGGTGCCGATGCTGCGGCTGGTGCAGGGCGACGTCGGCTCCGGCAAGACCGTGGTCGCGGCGCTGGCGGCGATGCTGGCAGTCGAGGCCGGCAAGCAGGCCGCGCTGGCCGCGCCGACCGAATTGCTCGCCGAGCAGCACCTCAACAACCTGCGCGTGTGGCTGGAGCCCATCGGCGTGCGCGTGGCGTGGCTTGCCGGCAAGGTCACCGGCAAGGCGCGCGCGGCGGTGCTGGCCGACGTCGCTTCCGGCGCGGCGCAGGTCGTGGTCGGCACGCACGCGCTGATGCAGGAAGCGGTGGTCTTCCACGACTTGGCGCTGGCCATCGTCGACGAACAGCACCGTTTCGGCGTGCACCAGCGGCTCGCGCTGAAGGAGAAGGGAGCCAGCGCCGACAGCGCCCCGCACCAGTTGGTGATGACCGCGACGCCGATCCCGCGCACGCTGGCGATGGCCGCCTACGCCGACCTCGACGTTTCCGCGATCGACGAACTGCCGCCGGGTCGCACGCCGGTGCAGACCGTGGCGCTGGGCGCGGAGAAGCGCCCGGAACTGATCGAGCGCATCCGCGCCGCCTGCACCGAGGGCCGGCAGGCGTACTGGGTATGCACCGTCATCGACGAGTCCGAGGAAGAAATCGGAAAGTCCGGCCAGGGGTGGCCGGGCTCTGGCGGAGGGCCCCGCATAGAGGCCCAAGCCGCGCAGACCACGTTCGAGCAACTCACCGCGTCGATGCCGGAACTGCGCATCGCCCTGGTCCACGGCCGCATGAAGGCCACGGAAAAACAGGCGACGATGCGCGCCTTCAAGGCCGGCGAGATCGACCTGCTGGTGGCGACCACGGTCATAGAAGTCGGCGTCGACGTGCCGAACGCCTCGCTGATGATCGTCGAGAACGCCGAGCGCCTGGGCCTGGCCCAGTTGCACCAGTTGCGCGGCCGCGTCGGTCGCGGCGCGGCGGCTTCGACCTGCGTGCTGCTGTACCAGCCGCCGCTGTCGCAGATGGCGCGGCAGCGCCTGGCGACGATGCGCGAGACCAACGACGGTTTCGTCATCGCCGAGAAGGACCTGGAGCTGCGCGGCCCCGGCGAACTGCTCGGCACGCGCCAGACCGGACTGGCGGGCTTCCGCGTCGCCGACCTCGGCCGCGACGCCGGATTGCTGCCGCAGGTGCACCGACTTGCGGACCGCCTGCTTGCCAAATCGCCCGGGATCGCCGACCGCATCGTCGCGCGCTGGGTCGGCGGCGCGGCACGGTATGCTTCGGCCTGACTTCCTGGGAGAGACTGGATGAAAGACCGTCGCGATTTCCTGCGCGTTTCGTTGCTTGCCGCGGGCGCGGCGGCGTTGCCGGCCGCATCGTTCGCGGCAGAAAGAACCGGCGGCGCACGCGTGGTCTCCACCTGGGATTTCGGCGTCGGCGCCAACGCCGTCGCGTGGAAACTGCTGGCGGCCGGCGGCTCCGCGCTCGATGCGGTCGAAGCCGGCGCGCGCTGGGCCGAGGCCGACCTGTGCAACCCGACCGTCGGCCATTGCGGCAAACCCGACCGCGACGGCGCGCTGACGCTCGACGCCAGCATCATGGATGGCGACGGTCGTTGCGGTTCGGTCGCCGCGCTGGAGGACATCCTGCACCCGGTATCGGTGGCGCGCGCGGTGATGGAAAAGACCCCGCACGTGATGCTGGTCGGTGCGGGCGCGCAGGAGTTCGCGGTGGAGCAGGGCTTCGAGAAGCAACCGTTGCTGACCGACGCCGCGAAGCGGGCGTGGGAAGAATGGAGGAAGACTTCGCAGTACGCCCCGCAGATCAACGCCGAGCGCGCCGGGCTGCCCGGCAACCGCGAGAACCACGACACCCTCGGCATCCTCGCGATCGACGCGCAGGGAAAACTCGCCGGCGCCTGCACCACCAGCGGCATGGCCTGGAAACTGCCCGGCCGAGTCGGCGACAGCCCCATCGTCGGCGCCGGCCTGTACGTCGACAACGAAGTCGGCGCGGCCACCGCGTCCGGCGTCGGCGAGGAAATGATCCGCAACGCCGCCAGTTTCCTCGTCGTCGAACTGATGCGCCAGGGCCGTTCGCCGCTGCAGGCCTGCCGCGAAGCCATCGATCGCGTGGTCCGCAAGAGGCCGGAAGCCAGCAAGGAGATGCAGGTGTGCTTCCTCGCGCTGAACAAGCGCGGCGAAGCCGGCGGTTTCGCGCTGCATCGCGGCTTCGTCTATGCGATGCAGGACGGCAGCCCGGGACCGCACGACCGGCTGATCGAAGCTGGTTCGGTCTACGCGACGCAACGGACGTGACCGTCCCGACGCTCGAAATCGCGGCCAATTCGCTGGCCTCGGCGCTGGCCGCGCAGGAAGGCGGCGCCGATCGCGTCGAGTTGTGCGAGAACCTGGGCGAGGGCGGCTGCACGCCGTCGTACGGCACACTCGCGCTGGCGCGGGACAGGCTGCGAATTCCGCTGTACGTGCTGATCCGCCCGCGCGCCGGGGATTTCGTCTATGGCGAATGGGGGCGCGAGGTGATGCTGCGCGACATCGGGAACTGCGTACGCCTGGGCTGCGACGGCGTGGTCGTCGGCGCGCTCGACGCCAACGGCGGCGTGGACGCCGGCCTGTGCCGCGAACTGGTTGCCGCGGCAGGCAGGCTCGGCGTGACCTTCCATCGCGCCTTCGACGTCGCGCGCGACCCGCTGCAGGCGCTGGAAACCGTCGCCGCGCTGGGCTGCGAGCGTGTGCTGACTTCCGGCGGCATGGCCGATGCGCCGTCCGGCGCGGTCAACATCGCGGCGTACGTGCGGGCCGCGGGTCCGCGATTGTCGATCATGGCCGGCGCCGGCGTCGCCGTGGCGAACATCGCCGAATTGAGGCAGACCGGCGTGCGCGAATTCCATGCTTCGGCCAAGGCCCTGCGGCACGGCGCGCCGCAACGCGCCGTGCCGGGACTGTCCGCCGACTGGCTGCAAAGCGATGTCGAAACCGTGCGCCGGCTGAAGCAGGCCTTGATGGCCTGATCGCTTCCATTGCCGCGCCGCCGGTGGGAAACTCGCCGGCCCGGAAACCGGAACGAAGATGACGAAGAAGATTCCCCTGCTGATCGACACCGATCCCGGCGTCGACGACGCGCTGGCCATCCTGATGGCCTTCAACGACGCCGACCACGAAGTCGTCGGCCTGAGCATCGCCGCCGGCAACGTCGGCCTGGAATACACCGTGCGCAACGCGCTGAAGCTGTGCGAGGTCGCCGGCCGCGACGAGGTGCCGGTATTCGCCGGCTGCGCTTCCCCGCTGGTGTTCGCGCCGCGCGAGGACGCCGCGCACGTGCACGGTCGCGACGGCTTCGGCGACGTCGGCTTCGCGCCCGCTGCGCGCGCGGCGGAGGCCGAACACGCCGCGCAGGCGATCCTGCGCCTGTCGCACCGGCATGCCGGCGAACTGCTGCTGGTCGCGCTGGGGCCGCTGACCAACATCGCGCTGGCGCTGAAACTGGACCCGACGCTGCCGTCGCGGATCGGCCGCTTCGTGGTGATGGGCGGCGCGGTCAGCGCCCACGGCAACATCACCGCGGCGGCCGAGTTCAACGTCGCCTTCGACCCGGAAGCGGCGCACGTGGTGTTCGAGGCTTTCCCGCACCTCGACCTGGCCGACTGGGAGGCGACCATCGCCCATGGGTTCCTTCATCAGAAGGCCGAGCACTGGCTGCGGGCCGACTCGCCGCGGGCGCGCTTCTACGACGCGATCTCGCTGCAGACCCGCCAGTGGTCCGCCGACCGCCGCGGCGATCACTGGCACAGCGCCGACGCGCTGGCGATGGCCTTCGCCCTGCGGCCGGACGGCGCGCTGGAACTGGCCGAGCGTCCGGTGCAGGTGGAGACCGCGGGCGGCCTGACCCGCGGCGTCACCGTGACCGACTGGAACCGCCAGACCGGCCGGACGGACAACGCCCGCATCCTGCTGCGCTACGACCAAGCGCGGTTCGAGGGCCTGGTCGAGGCGGCGCTGGCCGCGGCATAAGCGGCGGCTTGCGCCGGGAACGGCCGGTCGGCTACAATGCCGCTCTTTCCCTGCGCGCTGCGCAATCCAGACCCAGAAAGGCGCCGCCATGAAGGCCGACATCCATCCGAATTACCGCGACGTCGTTTTCCACGACGTGACCTCCGATTTCAAGATCCTGACCCGCTCGACCATTCCGACCAAGGAAACGATCAAGTGGGAAGACGGCAACGAATATCCGCTGGTCAAGGTGGAAATCTCGTCCGCGTCGCATCCGTTCTACACCGGCCAGCACAAGGTCGTGGACACCGGCGGCCGCATCGACAAGTTCCAGAAGCGCTACCAGAAGAACTGAGCCTTCGCGCGGGGTCGCCCGCGAACCGCGAAATCCGGACGGCCGCGCCTTGCGCGGCCGTTTTCGTTGGCGCCGTTGTCCGCCGTCCGGGAGCTTTCCTGGTCCCGGAATGGTATTTCAACTGGCGCCGTACTCGGGCGTCTGTGCGATAATTTCGTCCCCGTGGCCCGTCGCCACGGACTCCCGTCACGCGTCCGCCGGCGCTTCCCGCCGGCGCGCCGCATCCCCACGAAGGAGCGATTTTGTGTCCGAACTCGACCAGGTCACCCTGACCGCCGGCGACAAGTCGGTCGCCCTGCCGGTGCTCAAACCCACCCTCGGCAACGATTGCGTCGACATCTCCAAACTGACCAAGGAGACCGGCCTCTTCACCTACGACTCCGGCTTCACCGCCACCGCCAGCTGCAAGTCGGCGATCACCTATATCGACGGCGACAACGGCGTGCTGCTGTACCGGGGCTACCCGATCGAGCAACTGGCCGCGAAGTCCAGCTTCCTCGAGGTGTGCTACCTGCTGATGAACGGCGAACTGCCGAGCAAGGCGGAGTTCTCCAAGTTCGAGAACGAGGTCACGCATCACACGATGATGCACGAGTCGCTGAAGAACTTCCTCGGCGGCTTCCGCCACGACGCGCACCCGATGGCGATGCTGGCCGGCACCGTGGCCTCGCTGTCCGCGTTCTACCACGACACCCTGGACCTGGAGGATCCGGAACAGCGCCGCCAGGCCGCGATCCGCCTGATCGCCAAGATCCCGACCCTGGCCGCCGCCGCCTACCGCTATTCGATCGGCTGGCCGATCCGCTACCCGCGCAACAACCTGGAATACGTCGACCGCTTCCTGCACATGATGTTCGAGGTGCCGAGCGAGCCGCTGGACATGAGCCCGGTGGTGGCCAAGGCGTTGGACCTGCTGTTCATCCTGCACGCCGACCACGAGCAGAACGCCTCCACCAGCACCGTGCGCCTGGTCGGCTCGACCGGCGCCAACCCGTACGCCTCGGTCGCCGCCGGCATCACCGCGCTGTGGGCCCCGCCCATGGCGGCGCCAACGAAGCGGTGCTGAAGATGCTGGAGGAGATCGGCACCCCGGACAAGGTCGAAAGCGCCGTGGCCAAGGCCAAGGACAAGGAATCGGGCTTCCGCCTGATGGGCTTCGGCCACCGCGTCTACAAGAACTTCGATCCGCGCGCCAAGATCATCCGCGAGATGACCCACAAGGTGCTGGGCGAACTGGGCGTCGACGACCCGCTGCTGGAAGTGGCGATGAAGCTGGAAGAGGCGGCGTTGAAGGACGAGTACTTCATCCAGCGCAAGCTCTACCCGAACGTCGATTTCTACAGCGGCATCATCTACAAGGCGCTGAAGATCCCGACCGAGATGTTCACGGTGATGTTCGCCATCGGCCGCACGCCGGGCTGGGTGTCGCACTGGCTGGAGCAGCAGGTCGATCCGGAAATGAAGATCGGCCGCCCGCGCCAGATCTACACCGGCTACGACAAGCGCGACTACAAGGACATCGGTTCGCGCTGAGCGATACCGGTTCCGGCAACGCAAACGCCCCGCATTGCGGGGCGTTTGCGTTCTGCGTCATGCGCCGGCGGTCCGGGTGAAATAGAAACCATAGTAGCGGTCGATCGCGTGGCCGGGCTGGAACGGGATGCGCAGCGTGCGCTCGTGCAGGTCCCAGCGGTCGTGCACGGCGTAGCCCATGCGCGCCATTTCCGCGACCAGTCCCTCGATGCTTTCGATCCGGTACGGGCATACCGCGATGCCTAGGTTCTGCAAGGTGAAGTAGCGTTTGGTCGGGTGCATCGGGGTCAGGTTGAACAGCACATGCGGCGGCGGGCGCTGCATCCTCTGCAGCAGTTCCGGCAGGTCGTATTCCAGGTATTGCAGCGCGCCGCTGCTGATCAGCAGGTCGCAACCGTCGGCCTGCAGCAGGTCGTCGGCGAAGCGAAGCCGTCGCTGCGGGTCCTGTTCCCGCGCCCATTCGCGCCCCGCCTGCATCACCTGGGGCACGTCGTGGACGCACCAGTCCAGGTCCGCCGGCAGGTCCATCATCCGGTCGAAGCCGTAATAGGCCAGGCCGATGTGCCCGCCCAGATCGAAGACCTTGCGCGCGCCGTCGGCGAGCATGCGCTCCAGCCAGAACATCGCGGCGTAGTCGCAGGCGCGCACCCGTTGCAGTTGCCGGCGGTACATGCGCGCGGCCTCGGCGACGTCGTAGCTGCTCGGCAGTCCTGGGGACGAGAGGGCGCTGGCCTCCTTCTGCGCCGCGGCGTAGCTGTCGAAGACGCCGTAGTACAGGTTGCCGTGGCCGTAGGGCCGGCGGAAGTAGCGCCGGTACAGCGGCCGCGCCAGCAGGCTGACGCCCGGCAGTTCCGCCGATTCACGGAGCAGCCGCGCCAGCCGGGGTCGCAAACCCTCAGGCAGGGTGCCTTCCATACGTTGCAGTCACGCGTCCAGTCCGCGTTCGCAGTCGTTTGATCGAGCCAACGGCGGGCGGGTGGACGACCGGCCAATTCGCGCTTATCCGGGTCGCTGGCCGGGGGGGTCGTCATCGGCGAGCAGGCGGCCCAACTGTACGGCCGAGGCGCGCCGCATCGGTTTCTCGTCGACGCTCGACAACGGCGCCTGGCGCAGCGCGGCGAGCGGCAGCACGGTCAGATCGAAGGCCAGTTCCTCGGCGCTGAACACCCAGACCGGCAGGTCGGCGCTGCGCTCGCGGTCCAGGCGCAGGCGGCGGCTGCGCGCTTCGGCGGGAATGCGGTGTTCCTCCAGGAAGCGCGCCACCGCGTCGGGGTCTTCGCCGTGCAAGTGCAGTTGCACCGGCGAATGCGCGTCGGCGGTGCCTTCCAGCACCGGGCCGACCAGTCGCGGCGAGAACGGCGCGAAGAACTCCAATGCGCGCAGCGCGGCCTCGCGGCGCGCACGCAGGCCGGCGGCGTGTCCGGCGCCGGCGAACAGGCGCTGGTATTCGCGCAGCGCATCCTCGATCTCGCGGTTGCGCGGCAGCGAGGCGTCGTCGAGGATGCCGAGCCGGCTGGCGGCCTTCAATTTGGCCTGGTGGTAGTCGCGGATGCCGCCTTCGGCCATCAGCCGCGCGGCTTCGTGGGCGAGCCGGCGCCGGCGTTCGCGGGTCCGGGTCTCGGCATGCTGGCGGGCGTGGCGCACGGTTGGCCTCCGCGTCCTAGGCTGGGGCGAATGTACACGAAAAGCCGGGATGGACGATTCGCGAGCAGCGACGGCGATGCCTGCGGCCTTGTTCCCGAATCCCAGCCTTCGCGGTCAGAAGATGTCGAACGCCTCCTCGTCCGGCGTCGCGTCCTCGGTGTCGAAGAAATCCTGGTTGCGGATGCGCTCGGCGTCCTCGGTCTTGACCCATTCGGTCACGCCGTTGGTCTGCACCTGGACCATGCCCGCGGGCGGGTCGTTCGTCGCAATCGGCTGGTCCTTCAGCGCCACGCGCATGTAGTCGATCCAGATCGGCAGCGCCGCGCGGCCGCCGTATTCGCCGCGGCCCAGGCTGCGGAAGTCGTCGCGGCCGACCCAGACGGTGGTGACCAGTTCGCCGCCGAAGCCGCTGAACCAGGCGTCGCGGTAGTCGTTGGTCGAGCCGGTCTTGCCGCCGACGTCCTCGCGATTCAGCACCCTGGCCGCGGTCGCGGTGCCGCGCAGGACCACGTCGCGCATCATCGACACCAACTGGTAGGTGGTGCGTTCGTCCACCGCGCGCGGGGCGACGGTGGTTTCCGCCTCGGCCGTGGCGGCCGGGCCCAGCTTGGGGGCAATCGTGGGCGCAGTCGTGGGGGCGGGTTGGGCGGCGGCCGGCTTGGGCGGGGACTGCGCCGGCCCCAGGTCGAAACCGTCGACCACGTTGCTGGCCGGCTGGCCGTCGGCGCCGGCCAGTTGGCCGCAGCCGCGGCAGGCGACGGCCGGCCTTTCCTTGAAGATCACGTTGCCTTCGCGATCCTTGACTTCGTCGATGAACCACGGCGTGATCCGCGAGCCGCCGTTGGCGAAGGTGGCGTAGCCGCGCGCCACCGACAGCGGGGTCAGCGACGCGGTGCCCAGTGCCATCGACAGGTTCGGCGGCAGTTCGGCCGGGTCGAAGCCGAACTGGCCGATGTACTTGCGCGCGAAGTCCACGCCGATGCTGTCCAGCAGCCGCACCGAGACCAGGTTCTTCGAGCGCACCAGCGCCTCGCGCAGGCGCATCGGCCCGGAGAAGCCGCCGCCGTCGTTCTGCGGCCGCCACATGTGGCCGCGGCGGTCGCGGAACACCACCGGCGCGTCCAGCACGATCGAACCGGGGTTGAAGCCCTTGTCGAACGCCGCCGCGTAGACGAACGGCTTGAAGCTGGAGCCGGGTTGGCGGCGCGCCTGGGTGGCGCGGTTGAACTTGTTGCCGGCATAGCTGTAGCCGCCGACGATCGCCTTGATCGCGCCGGTCCAGGCGTCCAGTGACACCAGGGCGGCCTGCGCGCTGGGCAACTGGCCGACGACGAATTCGCCTGCGTTCTTGCCGGCGCGGATCCGTACCAGATCGCCGCGCTTCAGCAGCGCCGCCGGGTTCTTGCCGGCCCACTGGCTGGCCGAGGCGGGCAGGGCGATCTCGCGCGCGTCGGCGGCGACCACGGTGACGCCGCCATCGCCATTGTCGCGCGCGACCACGGTCGGCAGCAGCCCGGCTTGGGCCGGGATGCCGGCCAGATGCGAGGCCAGCGCGGCCGCATCGGCGTCGGCGGGCAGGTCGAAGTGCTGTTCGACGCCGTGCCAGCCGTGGCGGCGGTCGTACAGCGTCAGGCCGTCGCGCACCGCCTGGTCGGCGGCCGCCTGCGCGACCGGATCGATCGTGGTGACGACCTGGTAGCCCTTGGTCAGCACGTCGCCGCCGAAGCGGGCGATCATCTCCTGCCGCACCATTTCCGCCACGTAGGGCGCGTAGACCTCGACCGGGCGCTCGTGCGGCGCGGCGTGCATCGGCTCGGCCTTGGCCGCGGCCGCTTCGGCGGCGCCGACGTAGCCGTCCTCGACCATGCGGTCGATCACGTACACGCTGCGCTGGTGGTTGCGCTGCGGGTTGCTGATCGGGTTGCCGCTGGACGGGAACTTCAGCGAACTGACCAGGGTGGCGGTTTCGGCCAGGGTCAACTGGTCCAGCGACTTGCCGTAGTAGTACTCGGCGGCGGCGGCGATGCCGTAGGCGCGGTTGCCGAAGAAGCTCTTGTTGAGGTAGAGCTGCAGGATCTCGTCCTTCGGCAGCATCCGCTCGATCTTCATCGCCAGCATCATCTCGGCCAGCTTGCGGGTGTAGCTGTATTCGTTGCTGAGGAAGAACTGGCGCGCCACCTGCTGGGTGATGGTGCTGCCGCCGGCCACCCGGCCCTCCTTGCGGCTGGCGATCTGCCAGACCGCGCGGCTGATGCCCTTCGGGTCCACGCCGTTGTGGCTGTAGAAGCGGGCGTCCTCGGCGGCGACGAAGGCGCGCTTGACCTGCTCGGGGACCTGGGCGATGTCGACCGGATAGCGGCGGGTCTCGCCGAACAGCCCGATCAGGCGGCCGTCGCTGGCGTAGACGTACAGCGGCTCCTGCAATTCCACGTCGCGCAGCGCCTGCACGTCGGGCAGCTTGGCCGAAACCACGTAGTACAGGGCTGCCAGGCCGCCGGCGGCGAGCAGCAACAGCAGGATCAGGGCAAGGGTCGCCCAGCGCAGCAGGCGGGAAAGGCGGGGCATCCGGGCGGGTCCGATTTGCAGAAATTCCGGCGACGGAGTATAGATGACGCCTTGGAATGTCGGGGGGCGTTCCCAAGGGGAACAACAACTTGAAGGGCATCTTTCGCGAACCGTGACATGCGGCACAGGGCGGGAAGGTTGGCTTGCAAGTCGTGCGGTCTTCGTTGTTAATCTGTCGGTGGGTCAAGTCGGGTCCGCTTGTTGCGCCCGCCGGAAAGGGGAAATACCGTGGGGCTAATCCCTAAAAGCCAGTCGCCGCTGGTCGGCGTCGACATCAGTTCGACTGCGGTCAAGCTGATGCAGTTGTCGCGCGCCGGCAACCGCTACCGCGTGGAACATTACGCGGTCGAGCCGTTGCCGCCGAACGCCGTGGTCGAGAAGAACATCGTCGAGGTCGAGGCGGTCGGCGAGGCCATCCGCCGCGCCATGAACCGCTCCGGCTCCAAGGCCAAGTACGCTGCCGCGGCGGTCGCCGGCTCGGCGGTCATCACCAAGAGCATCCCGATGCCGGCCGACCTCGACGAGGACGACCTGGAGGCGCAGGTCGAACTGGAGGCGGTCAACTACATCCCGTACCCGATCGAGGAAGTGAACCTCGATTTCGAAGTGCTGGGGCCGATGCCCAACAATCCCGAGATGGTGCAGGTGCTGCTGGCCGCGTCGCGTTCGGAGAACGTCGAACTGCGCCAGTCCGCGCTGGAACTGGGCGGACTGACCGCCAAGGTCATGGACGTCGAGGCCTTCGCGGTCGAGAACGCCTTCGCCCTGATCGCCAACGAGCTGCCGGTGCCCGGCAACGGCGTGGTCGCGCTGGTCGACATCGGCGCGACCATGACCACGCTCAACGTGCTGCGCAACGGCCGCAGCCTGTACGGCCGCGAGCAGGTGTTCGGCGGCAAGCAGCTCACCGACGAGGTGATGCGCCGCTACGGCCTGACCTACGAGGAAGCCGGCCTGGCCAAGCGCCAGGGCGGGCTGCCGGAAAGCTACGAGGTCGAGGTGCTGGAGCCGTTCAAGGAAGCCACCGTGCAGCAGATCAGCCGCCTGCTGCAGTTCTTCTACGCCGGCAGCGAATTCAACCGCGTCGACCAGATCGTGCTGGCCGGCGGTTCCGCGGTCCTGTCCGGCCTGCCGGAAATGGTCGAGGAGCAACTGGGCGTGCCGACCGTGGTCGCCAACCCGCTGGCGCAGATGACCCTCGGCCCGCGCGTGCAGGCGCACGCGCTGGCCCAGGACGCGCCGGCGCTGATGATCGCCACCGGCCTGGCCCTGAGGAGCTTCGACTGATGGCACGGATCAACCTGCTTCCCTGGCGCGCGGAACGCCGCGCGGCCCGGCAGAAAGAGTTCTACGCCATGCTGGGCTTCGCCGCCCTCGCCGGCGTGCTGCTGTCCGTCCTGATCTGGCTGTACTACGGCCAGCAGATCAGCGGCCAGAACGAACGCAACGAGTTCCTCCGCGGCGAGATCCGCCAGGTCGACACCCAGATCAAGGAGATCGAGGAACTCGACAAGAAGAAGGGCCGCCTGCTGGCGCGCAAGAAGGTCATCGAGGAACTGCAGGCCAACCGCTCGCAGATGGTGCACCTGTTCGATTCGCTGGTGCGCACCATCCCCGACGGCGTGTCGCTGACCAACATCAAGCAGGAAGGCGACCTGCTGACCCTGGAGGGCCGCGCGCAATCCAACGCGCGGGTCAGCGCCTACATGCGCAACCTCGAAACCTCCGGTTGGATGACCAAGCCCGACCTGGCCGTGATCGAGGCCAAGGCCGACGACAAGGACAAGAAGCCCGCCGCCTCGACCAGCGTCAGCCGCGCCTTGCCGTACGTGTTCAACCTGCAGGTGCGCCTGGCCAACCCCAACGCGACGGATCCGAACGATCCGAATGCGGCGAAGGCGCCCGCCGCCGCAGCCGATGCGTCCGCCGCTCCGGCGGCCGTCGAGGCCCCGGCCCAGTCCCAGGCTGCGCCCGTCCCGGCGGCTGCGACGCCGGCTGAAGTGCCGGCCGCGAAGCCGGCCGAGGCCCCGGCCGCGCCGGCAACCCCAGCGGCCGCCCCGGCCGCTGCCCCGAAAGCGAGTCCGGCGTCATGAGCCAGAAGAAACCATTCAAGGTCAGCGACCTCGACTTCAACAACATCGGCGGCTGGCCGCGCAACGCCAAGCTGGTGTTCTGCGTGCTGGTGGGCCTGTTCATCCTGGTCATGGCCTGGCTGCTGCTGATCAAGGGCAAGCGCGAGGAACTGAACAACCTGGAGCGTCAGGAATCCGACCTGCGCCGCGAATTCGAGGACAAGGCCGGCCGCGCCGCCAACCTGGAACCGCTGAAGCAGCAACTGGCGCAGATGGAGCAGGTGCTGCAGCAGATGCTGCGGCAGTTGCCCAGCAAGACCGAGATGCCCGACCTGATCGTCGACATCTCGCAGACCGCGCTGTCCAGCGGCCTGTCCAACGAGCTGTTCAAGCCGGGCCCGGAAACGCTGAAGGTGTTCTACGCCGAAAAGCCCATCGCCCTGCGCATGGTCGGCAGCTACCACCAGTTCGGCGCCTTCGTCAGCGGCGTGGCCTCGTTGCCGCGGGTGGTGATCCTGACCATGCACGACATCCAGTTGCAGCCCAAGTCGGGCAAGGGCGGCATCGTCCCCGGCGGCGCGCTGGAACTGTCCGGCACGGTCAAGACCTATCGTTACCTGGACGAAGAGGAGGCGGCCGAACAGGAACGCAAGGCCGCCGAAGTCGAGGCCGCTACCAAGGGCAAGAAGCCGGCGGCGAAGAAGGAGGACAACGCATGATCGCGACGAATATCGTCCTCCGCGGCGCGACGCGTGCGCTCGTCCTCGTCGGCATGGCGCTTGCAGCCACCGGCTGCATGCGCGGCGTGACCAGCAGCTACGGTAGCGACTACGGCGATGCCCCCAACCTGCGCAAGTGGGTCGACGACGTGCGCGCGCGCCCGGCGCCGCCGCTGGAGCCGTTGCCGGTGATGCAGCAGTTCGAGACCTTCGAATACGCCGCGCAGGGCCTGCGCGATCCGTTCAGCGACGCCTGGAACAACAGCGACAGCGGCGGCCCGCGTCCGGACCCGAACCGGCGCAAGGAAACGCTGGAACAGTACCCGCTGGACAGCCTGGACATGGTCGGCACCATCGGCACCGGTCCCGGGCTGGTCGCCCTGGTGATGGCGCCGGATAAGGTGACCTACCGGGTGCGGCCGGGCGCCTACATGGGCCAAAGCGACGGGCGCGTCACCAGCGTCCAGGAAGACCGCATAGAACTTGTCGAACTGGTACCGGATGGCGCCGGCGGCTGGCTGGAACGCCCGGCTTCCATCGCGCTCGAAGATCAATGATTAGGGGATACCCGATGACCACCGCTTCCAACGCTCACAGCCTGCGTCCCTCGCGTCGCCTGGCCACTGTCCGGACCGGCAGCCTGGCGCTGGCGATCGGCTTGCTGGCCGCTGCCGGCGCCGTTCTGGCCACCCCCGCGAACCCGCTGCCTTCCGCCGCCGCGACCGCCGGCGTCCAGGTTTCCGCGATCGATTTCAAGCGCGGCGATAACGGCGAAGGACGGCTGATCCTGCGCTTCAGCGACAAGGGTGCGATGCCGGACCTGCGCACGCAGGGCGATTCGGTGGTGGTCGACGTCGGCAACGTGGCCTTGCCGGCCAACCTGCAGCGACCGCTCAACGTCGTCGATTTCGCCACCCCAGTGCAGCGCGTCGATGCACACGCGGTCGGCGGCGGCACCCAACTGGTGCTGAGCACGCGCGGCGATTTCGAATCGCTGGCCTACCAGGCCGGCAACGAATACGTGGTCGAGATCGCCCCGCGCGCCGGCAAGCCGGCGATCGGCGGCGCAGCCGCCACGGCGACGGTCGCCGGGGCCGCTGCGGCCGCCAAGGCGGGCGCCCGCGGC
This sequence comes from Pseudoxanthomonas sp., assembly GCA_047601245.1. GTDB lineage: Bacteria > Pseudomonadota > Gammaproteobacteria > Xanthomonadales > Xanthomonadaceae > Pseudoxanthomonas_A. The sequence goes on along the minus strand of JASGJU010000001.1, from coordinate 213,848 downwards.
TACAGCGGCAAGCCGGTCACGTTCAACTTCCAGGACGTGCCGGTGCGCACCGTGCTGCAGTTGATCGCCGAGGAGTCCGGCCTGAACATCGTCGCTTCCGACACCGTGCAGGGCAACGTCACCCTGCGCCTGGTCAACGTGCCGTGGGACCAGGCGCTGGACATCGTGCTGCAGGCCAAGGGCCTGGACAAGCGCCGCGACGGCGGCGTGGTCTGGGTGGCGCCGCAGCCGGAACTGGCCAAGTTCGAGCAGGACAAGGAAGATGCGCGCATCGCCATCGACAATCGCGTCGACCTGGTCACCGACTACATCCAGATCAACTATCACAGCGCTTCGGCGATCTTCAAGGCGCTGACCGAGGCCAAGGGCATCGGCGGCCAGCAGGGCGGTTCCGGCGGCGGCAACGGCCAGAACGAGAACGGCTTCCTGTCGCCGCGCGGCCGCGTGGTCGCCGACGAACGCACCAATACGCTGATGATCAGCGACATCCCGAAGAAGGTCGCGCAGATGCGCGAATTGATCAGCGTGATCGACCGCCCGGTCGACCAGGTGCTGATCGAAAGCCGCATCGTCATCGCAACCGATACCTTCGCCCGCGACCTGGGCGCGCGATTCGGCATCGCCGGGACCCGCTCGGGCGACCGCACCCAGATTCTCGGCGGCAACACCGCGGACGTGGTCAACATCGTCAACGGCGACGACCGGGTGTTCCCGGCTGCGTACAACGTCAACCTCCCGGCGGACAGTTATACCAACAATACCGCGGCCAGCATCGCCTACACCTTGCTGGGCAGGAATTTCTCGCTCGATCTGGAACTGTCGGCAATGCAGGAGGAGGGCCGCGGCGAGATCGTGTCCAACCCGCGTATCGTCACCGCCAACCAGCGTGAGGGTTTGATCAAGCAAGGCAAGGAAATCGGCTACGTCACCATTTCCGGCGGTGGCGGTGGTACTGGCACCGCTGCCACGGCCAACGTGCAGTTCAAAGAAGCCGTGCTCGAACTGCGGGTCACGCCGACGATCACCAACGATGGTCGCGTGTTCCTGAACCTTAACGTCAAGAAGGATGAAGTCAGCGATTACATCCAGGTCACCAATTTCGGCACCGTGCCCGTGCTCGACAAGCGCGAGATCAACACTGCGGTTCTGGTCGAGGACGGTCAGACTGTGGTCATCGGTGGCGTCTACGAGTTCACCGACCGCAGCAGCGTCGCCAAAGTGCCATTCCTGGGCGACATCCCATTTCTCGGCAACCTGTTCAAGAAAAAGGGACGGATGAAGGACAAGGCCGAACTGTTGATTTTCGTCACCCCCAAGGTGTTGCAGGTCGCCAAGCGCTGACTTCATCGCATCGGATGTCGGAAGGGCCGCGAAAGCGGCCCTTCCGCTTTTTCCCGTCATCCCACGAAAATCCGGGATTTCCTGCAGGGAAGAGGGATCACGGCGCAGGGAAACGCACAATGAATCCGACGCCCGACTGGCGGCCTCGCGCGGAACCATCGTGGCAAACTCCGGTCACAGCGCCTTTCCCGGAACATCGTCCACATGGAACAGTACGCCTCCCCGTTGCCCGAAGCCACGGTTTCGCGCCTGCACGACGCTTTCCGCGCGCTGCGCGAGGATCTGTCGAAGACTATCGTCGGCCAGTCGGCGTTGATCGAGCGCCTGCTGATCGCCCTGCTCGCCGACGGCCACCTGCTGGTCGAAGGCGCGCCGGGTCTGGCCAAGACCACCGCGATCCGCGCGCTGGCCGCGCGCCTGCAGGCCGACTTCGCCCGCGTGCAGTTCACCCCCGACCTGCTGCCGGCCGACCTGACCGGCACCGAGGTGTGGCGGCCGCAGGAAGGCCGCTTCGAGTTCCAGGCCGGGCCGATCTTCCACCCGCTGCTGCTGGCCGACGAGATCAACCGCGCGCCAGCCAAGGTGCAGTCGGCGCTGCTGGAGGCGATGGGCGAGCGCCAGGTCACGGTCGGCCGCCACACCTACCCGCTGCCACCGCTGTTCCTGGTGATGGCCACGCAGAACCCGATCGAGCAGGAAGGCACGTTCCCGCTGCCGGAAGCGCAACTGGATCGTTTCCTGATGCACGTGCGCATCGGCTATCCGGAGGCGGAAACGGAGACCGAGATCCTGCGGCTGGCGCGGGAACGCGCACGCGAATCACTGCAGCCGGCAGCGCACGCTGTGGAGAGGATGCCGCAGGAAGACGTGTTCGCCGCACGCCGCGCGGTACTGGACCTGCACGTGGCGCCGCCGCTGGAGCGCTATCTGGTCGAACTGGTGCTGGCTTCGCGCGATGCCGGGCGCTACGACCCGGCGCTGGCCCGGCGCATCGCATGGGGCGCCAGCCCGCGCGGTTCGATCGCGCTGGAGCGTTGCGCGCGGGCGCGGGCGTGGCTGGCCGGTCGCGATTACGTGACGCCGGACGACGTGCGCGCGATCGCGCCGGACGTGCTGCGGCACCGGGTGTTGCCGAGTTACGAGGCGACGGCCGAGGGTTGGGACGGCGACAAACTGGTCGCGGCGTTGATCGACAAGGTGCCGTTGCCGTGAGTTTTTTTTGCTCGTCATTCCCGCGCAGGCGGGAATCCATGCCGATACCGTTACGAGTTGCGATGGGCTGCCTGTTTGGAAGTATCCCTGCATGGATTCCCGCCTGCGCGGGAATGACGAGCAAAAGCAGCAATAATCGCTGCGGTGGGGTGATCCATGTCTGACGGCGTAGCCCCCACCCTTGCCGAACTGATCGCCCTGCGCGCCGTTGCGCAGCGGCGGCCGCCCGCGCGCAAGGGGTCGCATCATTACGCCGGGCCTTCGTCGTCGATGCTGCGCGGTCGCGGCATGGAATACGCCGAATCGCGCGAGTACTCCATTGGCGACGACGTGCGCCACATCGACTGGCGATTGACCGCGCGCAGCGGGCGCACCCACACCAAGCTGTTCCAGGCCGAACGCGAGCGCCTGACGCTGATCGTCGCCGATACCGCGCCGGCGCTGTATTTCGGCACGCGCGTGCGCTTCAAGTCGGTGCAGGCCGCGCGCGCCGGCGCGGTCGCGGCGTGGGCCGCCGTGCGCGATGGCGATCGCATCGCGGTGCTGCGTGGGAGCCGGAGCGAAGCGCCGCTGTCGCCGGCCTCGGGCGCGCGCGGGGCGCTGCGCGCGCTGGATGCGCTGGCGCGCTGGTACGCGCAGCCGCCGGCCGACGACGCCGGACTGGGTTTCGCGCTGGACCACGCCGCGCGGCTGCTGCGTCCCGGTTCGCGGCTGGTGGTGCTGGCCGATCCGCGCAGCGTCGCGGAGATCGACGATCGCCGCTGGCCGATGCTGGCCGCGCATAACGAAGTCGTGGTGCTGTTGCTGACCGATGCGCTGGAGCGCGAGCCGCCTCGCGCGGCATTGCCGTTCTCGGCCGGCGGCAGCCGCATCGAACTGGACCTGGGCAGTGCCGCGCAACGGCGGCAATGGCGCGGCGAATTCGTGCAGCCGTTGCAGGCCGCGCTGGAAAGCTTGCCCAGGCGCGGCGTGCGTGCGTTCGAACTGCCCGGCGATGCGCCCAGCGAAGCTTGGTTGCCGGTGATCGGTCGCGCCCAGGCTCGGGTGGCCTGACATGCGGGTCGGCGTACTGCAACCGGGCGAACTGGCGTTGCGCGACGTACACGTGCCGTCGTCGCCGTCTTGGTGGCCACCGGCGCCGGGCTGGTGGCTGCTGTTCTCCGCGGTGGCGCTGGTGGCTGTGGTAGCGGCGGCACTCGTCGCGCGCCGCCGTCGCCGCCTGCGGGTGTGGCAAGCGTTGTTCGACGACGCCGTGGCGTTGCCGCAGCCGGGACAGCGCGTCGCCGCGGTTTCGGAACTGTTGCGCCGCGCCGCCCGCGGCGTCGATGCGCATGCCGACACGCTGGAAGGCGAAGCATGGCTGCGTTTCCTCGACGGCGACAAGCGCTGCGATTTCAGCGAGGGCATTGGTCGCCTGCTGCTGGATGGCGCGTATCGGCGCGAAGTCGAAGACAGCGCGGTGGCGCGGCTGCTGCCGCTGGCCCGCGCGCGTTTCGTCGAACTGGCGGCGAAGCGCAAATGAACTTCTCCTGGCTCGACCATCTGCGCGATGCCTTCGGCGGCTTTGCCTGGCCGTGGATGTGGGCGGCGCTGCCGTTGCCGTTGCTGGTCGCATGGCTGCTGCCGGCGCGGCGCAGCGCGGCGGACGCCCTGCGCGTGCCGTGGAACGGACAGCTCGATCGCATCGCCGTCGGCGGCCCGGCGCGCGGCGGGCGCATGCCGTGGCTGGGACTGCTGGCGTGGGCGCTGCTGTGCGCCGCCGCCGCGCGTCCGCAGCAATTGGGCGAGCCGGCCGCGCCGCCGCAGGACGGGCGCGACCTGATGCTGGCGGTCGACCTGTCCGGCAGCATGGGCGAGGCGGACATGGAACTGGGCGGGCGCATCGTCGATCGCCTGACCGCGGCGAAGGCGGTGCTGGCCGACTTCCTCGACCGCCGCGCCGGCGACCGCGTCGGCCTGCTGGTGTTCGGCCAGCGCGCCTATGCGCTGACGCCGTTGACGCTGGACCGCGATTCGGTGCGCGAACAATTGCGCGACAGCGCGGTCGGCCTGGCCGGTCGCGAGACCGCGATCGGCGACGCCATCGGTCTGGCGGTCAAGCGCCTGCATTCGCAGCAGCAGGGCCAGCGCGTGCTGATCCTCTTGACCGACGGCGTCAATACCGCCGGCGTGCTCGACCCGTTGAAGGCGGCGCAACTGGCGAAGGAAGAGGGCGTGCGCGTGCACACCATCGCCTTCGGCGGCGCCGGCGAATCGCTGTCGATCTTCGGCCTGCAACTGCCGTTGCCGGGCGGCGGCGATGACGAGATCGACGAGACGACCCTGCGCAAGATTGCGGAGGAAACCGGCGGCCGTTTCTTCCGCGCGGGCGACACCGCGGAACTGGCCGGCATTTATGCCGAGCTCGACCGCATCGAGCCGGTGCGGCACGAAGGCAGGAAGGTCCGGCCGCGCATCGAACGCTATCCGTGGCCTCTGGCCGGCGCGCTGTGCGTCGCCCTGCTCGCCTTCGCATGGCCGAGGAGGCGCGCGTGAACGGGCTGTGGCCGGCCTTGCATTTCCTGCGCCCGCACTGGCTGTGGGCGTTGCTGGCGTTGCCGCTGCTGTGGTGGCTGTGGCGCGCGCGCCGGCGTCGCGCCAACGTCTGGCGCGATGTGGTCGACGCGCACCTGCTGCCGCACCTGCTGGAACCGGGCAAGACCGTGCGCGCCGCGCCGTGGCTCGGCGCGCTGGGCTATGCGCTGGCGGTTTTCGCGCTGGCCGGACCAAGCTGGCGGCAGGGCGAACAGCCGTTGTGGCGGACGCAGTCGCCGCTGGTGGTCGCGCTGGATCTGTCCGGCGCGACCGGTGCGGCTGACCTGCCGCCGTCGCGGTTGCTGCGCGCGCGGGCCAAGCTGGAGAAATTGCTGCGTGAGCGCCGCGGTGGACAGGTGGCGCTGGTCGCATATGCCGGCGATGCCTTCACCGTCGCGCCGCTGACCGACGACGCCAGTAATGTCGCCTTGTTCCTGGATGCGCTGGACCCGGCGGTGATGCCGGTCGACGGACAGGATGCGGCGCGCGCCGTCGACCTGTCGGCGAAGCTGCTGCGGCAGGCCGGGTTCTCGCGCGGCGACATCCTGTTGATGACCGACCATGCCGACGCCACCGCGCGCAATGCCGCGGGCAAGGCCGCCGGCGAAGGCTACCGCGTTTCCGCGATCGGCCTGGGTACGGAAGCGGGCGCGGCGTACCGCACACCGGAGGGCGGCTTGCGGCGCACGCAACTGGATGCCTCGTCGCTGCGTGCGCTGGCTGCCGCGGGCGGGGGCGCGTATGCGCCACTGTCGGCGGACGACGGCGACCTGCGCGCGCTGGGCGTGCTCGATCCGCAGCAGGCCGATGCGCAACGGACCGATGTGGAGCAGGCGCAGGGCGAAAAAGGGCTGGCCTGGCGCGACGACGGCTATTGGCTGCTGCCGCCGCTGATGCTGCTGGGCTTGTTCGCGTTCCGCCGCGGCGGCGCGTTGGCGGCGCTAGTGCTGTGCATGCTGTTGCCGCTGTCGCCGCCGGTGCGCGCGGCCGACGGCACGCTGTGGCGTCGCGTCGATCAGCAGGGGCAGGCACGCATCGAGCAGGGCGTCGCGGCCTATCGCAATGGCGATTTCACCGCGGCCGAGCAGGCTTTCACTGGTATCAACAGCGCCGATGCGCAATACAACCTCGGCAACGCGCTGGCGAAGCAGGGCCGCTACGACGAGGCCATCGCCGCCTACGACGAGGCGCTGAAGCGGCAGCCGAAGATGGAGGACGCCATCGCCAACCGCAAGGCGGTCGAGGAGGCGCGAAAGCGGCAGCAACAAAGCCAGGGCGGGCAGGGACGGCAACAGGACAAGCGTCAGCAGCAAGGCGCGGACAAGCAAGACAACAAACAGGACGAGCGGCAGAACGATAGGCAGGACAACCCGCAGGGCGGAAAGCAGGACGATTCCCGGCAGGATCCGTCGCAGCAGCCGGATGAATCGCAACGGCGGGATCGCCAATCCACTCCCCCGTCGAAGGACGGCCAGCCGCCGCAGCCGAAGGACGCACAGGACCAGCAGGCCGCCGATGCCGCCCAGCGCGAGCGCATGCGCCAAGCGATGGAACAGGCCGGCAACGACGAACAGCACAAGGCGGACGAAGGCCGGCGCGCTGCGCAGGCCGAAACCGCCGAGCAGCGCGAACGCCGGCAGGCGACCGAGGCCTGGCTGCGCCGCGTGCCCGACGATCCGGGTGGCCTGCTGCGCAACAAGTTCCTGCTGGAATACGAACGCCGGCAGCGGGAGGGACGATGAGATTTCGACACAGTGCCTTGCATGCGCTGTTGCTTGCCGGTTCGCTGCTGGCGTCCGCGCACGCGGCCACGCGCGCGTGGCTGGACCGCAACCCGGTGAACATGGGCGAAGCGGTCACGCTGAACATCGAGACCGACCAGGTCGCCGCGCGCCCGGACTTCTCGCCGTTGCAGGCCGATTTCGAGATCGCCGACCAGTCCAGCAGTCGGCAGTTGCAGTTCACCAACGGCGTGCGCGAGACGAAGACGCTGTATGCGGTCGGGCTGCTGCCCAAGCGCGCGGGGAAGATCGGGATTCCCGCGCTGCGCGTCGGCGCGGAAAGCACGCCGCCGCTCAGCGTGACCGTGCGCGCCGTGGCCGCGCCGGCGGTGGTCGATCCCGACGCCGACACTGTGGTGGAGACCGAGGTCGACGGCCCGAATCCCTACGTGCAGCAGACCGTCGGCGTGACCCTGCGTCTGTACTACGCGATGGCGCTGGCGTCGGGACAACTGGACCTGGACGCGCCGGTGGGCGCTTCGCTGCAGCGCGTCGGCGACGACGTGCAATCGGTGCGCGAGCGCAATGGCCGCCGCTACAACGTGGTCGAACGCCATTTCCTGCTGGTGCCGGACCGCAGCGGGCCGCTGGTGCTGCCCGCGCCGCGCTTCGCCGGCCGCGGCGTTGGCGGCTGGATCGACGACCTGCTCGGCGGCAACAGCCGCGAGATCCGCGCCATCGGCGCGCCGCGCACGCTGCAGGTGCGGCCGCAGCCGGCCAACGCGCCGCAGCCGTGGCTGCCGCTGCGCGACCTGCGCCTGCGCTACGTTTCCGCGCCGCAGGAAATCCGCGCCGGCGAGGCGGCGACGCTGACGGTGGAATTGACCGCCGAGGGCGCGACCCGTTCGCAATTGCCCGACCTGCCGCTGCCGTCCGCGCCCGGCGCGCAGGTGTTCGCCGAGCCGCCGCAATTCGACGAGACCTTCCGCGACGGCGCGCCGCAGGTGCGGATGCTGCGCAAGTATTCGCTGGTGCCCGACGGCAGCGGTACGCTGCGCGTCGCCGGCATCAGGGCGGCGTGGTGGGACGTGCGCGCGGACGCGGCGAAGAACGCCGTGCTGCCCGACTTGGAAGTGAAGGTGATGCCGGGCGGCGGCGGTTCCGCCAACCGGCAGTTGCCGGCCGCGCCGTCGGCGGCGATCGCGACTGATGCGCCGACGCCCGCCAATGCCGCGCCGGCGCGCATTCCCGCGCGCACCTGGGCGTGGCTGGCGGCGATGTTCGCCGTGCTGTGGCTGGCCACGCTGGTCTGGGCCTTGTGGCGGCGGCAGTCGGGCGCCATGCGGGCGGCGGGCGAACCAGGGACCCGGACACGGCGCGCAGCATTGCCGACGCGCTCGCTGCCGGACCTGCGCAAGGCGCTGGACACCGGCACGCTGGACGAGATCGGCGAGATCCTGTGCGCGATGGCCGCGCCGCCCGCGCCCGACCTGGATGCGCTGATCGCGCGGCTGGCCGACGCCGGCCAGCGCGACGCGGTCGAGGCGATGCGCCGCGCGCGCTGGGCCGATGGCGACGGTCCGGCCGCCCGTGCGCTGGCGCGCACGGCGTTCCGCAACGGTCCGCTGTGGCGCGACGGGAACGCCGGCGGCAAGCGCCGCGAGCCGATCCTGCCGCCGCTGTATCCCGGTCGTCGCGGGAGCGGCGAAGAATAGGGGTTTCTCCCGATGCGTCCGTAGCGGCGCCTGGCCCAGCATCCGATCGGACGGCCGCATTGCCTGCGCGGTCGCCGCAATGCCCAGCCAATCCGCCGAGCCGGATACACCCGGAGAGAAACCATGACCATTCGCAATCCCCAGTCGCCGCGTCGCCGCCTGGCCGCGGCGATCGTCGTCGGCCTGTCCATGCCTGCCGTTGCGTTTTCCGCCGCCGGGCAGGACGCGTCGCAGGCCGCCGATGCCGACGCCAAGCCTGCGCCGCAGACGCTCGACAAGGTCGAGGTCACCGGTTCGCGCATCAAACGCGCCGAGGTCGAAGGGCCTTCGCCGGTGATCACCATCACCGCCGAGGACATCAAGAAGCAGGGCTACAGCACCATCGGCGAGGCGCTGCGCACGCTGTCGGTCAACAACGGCGCCAACGAAGCCGGCGAATCGCCGGACAATTTCCTCAACCTCAGCACCACGCAGCCGGACGCCTCGTTCCTCAACCTGCGCGGCATGGGCGTCGGCTACCAGTTGGTGCTGCTCAACGGCAAGCGCATGACCGAGTATGCGGCCAGTTCCGGCGCGGCCTCCACCGGCGTCAGCGTCGGCAGCATCCCGGCCGCGGCGGTCGCGCGCATCGAGGTGCTCAACGGCGGCGCGTCGGCGATCTACGGTTCCGACGCGGTGGCCGGCGTGGTCAACATCGTCACCAAGGAAAACTGGGAAGGCAACAACCTGCGCATCCGTGGCGGCAGCACCACGCGCGGCGGCGGCGACACCAGCCAGGTCCAGTTCACCGGCGGCAAGGCCTGGGATCGCGGCGGCGTCACCTATTCGTTCGAGCAGTTGAACCGCAAGCCGATCTACGCCTGGCAGCGCGGCAACGTCATCCGCAGCGGCATGAACGCGCCCGGCAACGCCGGCACCGATCGTCCGACCTGGGGCTTCGACACCGCGCTGATGGATGGCGATTACAACGACTACTACTGGCTGGGCGCCGACGGCCAACTGGTCTATGGCAGCGACGCTGCGGCGCTGCTGAACACCTGCCGCAGCATGGGGCCGAACTATTTCCCGATGTACGGCTCGTCCGGCGACGACGAACCCTACACCTGCGGCAACGCCAACTACTACGACGGCGACACCCTGGCCAACAAGTACGACAAGACCTCCGGCTACATTTCCGGCAACTACCGTTTCACCGACGACGTGGAAGGCTACGGCCAGTTGCTGGTGCAGCGATCCAGGAGCGAATCCACCCACCGCAGCAGCATGTACCTGTACAACGCGGGCAGCGCCTTCGACGTGAACATCGGCCAGTTCGAGTACTGGCGGCCACTGGATCCCAGCGACATCGGCGGCGCGCCGACGCGGGTTTGGGAGGAGAACACGGTTAGCGCCAACGTCGGCGTGCGCGGCTCCGCCGGTCGTTTCGACTGGGACGCCAGCCTCAGCCTGTCGCGCGACGAGATGAAGAGCAGTTGGAAGCAGTTGCTGACCGATCGCGTGCATCGCTTCCTGTTCGGCGAGGCGGTCGGCGAAGTCGATGGCTGGCCGCTGTACGAAATCGACCCGCGCGTGCTGTTCGGCCCGGTCAACGCCGAACAGTACGCGGCGATGGTCGACACCGTGCACAACCGCAACCTGTCGCAGACCTCGCAGGCGCAGTTCGTGCTCAGCGGCCCGCTGTTCGCACTGCCGGCCGGCGACGTGGAAATGGCGGCGGTGCTGGAAGCCTCGCATTCCAAGTACGAGCTCGGCCCCGATCCGCGCAGCGTCAGCACCTACGAGGGCGCGGACAAGACCTTCAACTTCGACGGCGTGGCCGGCGGCGGTCCGCGAGACCGCTACGGCGCGGGCCTGGAACTGCGCGTGCCGATCCTCGACAGCCTGACCGCCAACATGGCCGGCCGCTGGGACAAGTACGACGACATTTCCGACGTGGGCGACGCCACCACCTGGCAGGCCAGCCTGGAATGGCGCCCGGTGAAAAGCCTGCTGGTGCGCGCCAGCCACCAGACCAGCTTCATGGCGCCGAACATCATGTGGCTGTACGGCGAGCCGGTCAGGGGCTACGACGATTACCTGACCAACTACTACCTGTGCCGCGTGGACGGACTGGACCTGAACACCACCGAAGGGCTGAGCGAGTGCCGCAGCACCCATCGCCAGGGCTCGTGGTACGACGAGGGCGGCAACAACACCAAGCTGCACGAGGAAACCGCCACTTCCGACGGCTTCGGCATCGTCTGGGACGTCACCGACAAGCTGTCGGTCAGCGCCGACTGGTGGAAGATCGAGCTCAAGGGCAAGAGCCAGTACCTGGATGCGGACACGCTGATGAGCGAAAGCGCCAACTGCCTGCTGGGCAGCCGCATCGACGGCACCCCGGTCGATCCGGACTCGGGCGCCTGTGCGATCTACAACAGCTACGTGCAGCGCGCCGCCAACGGCGACGTCACCAATTATTTCCTCGGCGCATTCAACCAGTCCGGCGTGCGCACCAAGGGCTACGACCTGAGCCTGAAGTACGCTTGGAACTGGCGCGCGCTGGGCGATTTCAACCTCAACGCCGGCCTCAGCCGCACCCTGACCTACGACATCCAGGTCGCGGCCGGCGACCCGTGGCAGGACTACATGGGTTGCTCCTACTACGTCTGCGGCGAGCAGCCGGTGGCCTTCCGCAACCGCAGCAACTGGACGCTGGGATGGAACAGGGACGACTGGTCGGCCAGCGTCTATGGCTACCGCAACAGCGGGCGCGTCAACTATCGCGGCGACGGCATCCTGCCGGCCTACGTGCAGTGGAACGCCAGCGTGTCGAAGAAGATCACCGACAACATCCGCCTGGGCGTGGACGTGACCAACCTGTTCGACAAGTACGGGCCGAAGGATCCGACCATCACCTGGTATCCGTTCTACTCGATGGCTTACGGCGCGGTGGGTCGTGCGGTATACATGAACCTGGACATCGACTTCTGATGGCGTTGCCATCGCGCACGCACCGCCGGGAAACCGGCGGCAGCGTCGTGTTGATGGTGTAATCGCACTGCCGCAAATTGCTTTGGGAACACAACTGATGAAAAAACCGCCCCTGCTGCTGTTCGCCCTGATCGCCGCAACCGTGGCGGCGTCGGCGGGCGCCGCCGAACAGCGCCCCCGCGCGCGCGACGCCGGCGTGGTCATCGGCACGATGTCGCCCGGCCCGCACAACGCGATCACCGACGTGGACGGCGTCGGCGTCGGCCACGCCACCCTGGTCGAAGGCACGCGCCTGCACACCGGCGTCACCGCGGTCGTGCCGCATGGCGGCAACCTGTACCGTCAGCGCGTACCGGCGGCGATCGTGGTCGGCAACGGCTTCGGCAAGCTGGCCGGCATCACCCAGGTGCAGGAACTGGGCGAGATCGAAACCCCGATCCTGCTGACCGGCACGCTGAGCACGTGGAGGGTTGCCGACGCCACAGTCGACTGGCTGCTGCGGCAGCCCGGCATGGAGAACGTGCGTTCGATCAATCCGGTGGTCGGCGAGACCAACGACGGCTACCTCAGCGATATCCGCGCGCGTCCGCTGACCCCGGCGCTGGTCGAACAGGCGCTGACCACGCTGTCGAACGGCGACGTGGCCGAAGGCGACGTCGGCGCCGGCGCCGGCACGGTCACGTTTGGCTGGAAGGGCGGCATCGGCACCAGTTCGCGCAGGCTGGCAGAAGGCGCCGGCGGCTACACCGTCGGCGTGCTGGTGCAGAGCAACTTCGGCGGCGAACTGACCATCGCCGGCGTGCCAGTCTGGAAGAGCCTGCCGGACCCGGCCGAATACGCGCGCAGCCTCAAGGTTCCGCCGCCGAGCACCGGCGACGGCAGCATCGTGATGGTGGTCGCCACCGACGCGCCGCTGGACGCGGCGCAGTTGCAGCGGCTGGCGCGGCGTGCGCTGGTCGGGCTGGCGCGCACCGGCTCGGTGATGTCGAACGGCTCCGGCGACTACGTCATCGCCTTTTCCACCGCCAAGGACAACCTGCGCGATCCCGACGCGGACGTGCAGCCGGCGCGCAGCGTCGCCGGCGAGGCGATGTCGCCGCTGTTCCAGGCGACCGCCGAGGCGACCGAGGAAGCCATCGTCAACTCGCTGTTCCGCGCGCACACCGTGCGCGGCCATCGCGGCACCGCCGCGGCGCTGCCGCTGCAGACGGTGCTGCAGGCGCTGCGCCGCGCCGGCGCGCTGGAAACCAAGAAACCGTGACGGGCCCGATCGGGCCCGTCCGCCATTCCGGTCGAGGGAGAAAGCCATGAATCGAATCGCCACGTCCATGCCGCCGCGCGCGTTTTCCGGCGGTTTCATCGCAAGGGGCGTCGTCGCCGCCTTGCTGTTCCTGTCGCTGTGCGCCAGCGCCGCAGCCGCTCCCGCGCGCGCCGACGGCCTGCAGCAGGAGATGCAGCGGCTGGCGTCGCCTTTCGGCGATTCGGTCGGCGCTTACGTGCTGGATCTGCGCAGCGGCCGCAGCGCTTCGCTGAACCCGGACGTCGGCTTCCCGATGGCCAGCACGGTCAAGGTGCCGGTGGCCGTGCACATCCTGAGCCTGGTCGACGAGGGCAAGCTGGACCTGCACCAGCAGGTGCTGCTGAAGGAAGGCGACATCTATCCGGAAACGGGCGGTCCGCTGGACACCCATATGACCCCAGGCTCGGCGATCACGGTGCGCGACCTGCTGCACATGATGCTGACGGTCAGCGACAACAACGCGACCGACATCCTGATCCGGCTCGGCGGCGGCGCGCAGGCGGTGGACGCGCGCATGCATGCGCTGGGCGTGCGCGGCATCCGCGTGGATCGCTACATCTGGGAAATGCTGGCGAACTTCTACGGCGACCAGGACGCGTCCGCGCAAGCCCCGCTGGCGCTGGCGGACTACGCCCGCCTGGCGTCGACCGACCGCAGCGAAGCCGACTACCGGCGCGACAAGCAGGCCTACAACGACGACCCCCGCGACACCAGCACGCCGGCGGGCATGGCGTCGCTGCTGAAGCTGGTCTGGGACGGCAAGGCGCTCAAGCCGGAGACGACCGCCGTGCTCAAGTCGATCATGCTGGACTGCCGCACCGGCCAGGCGCGGCTGAAGGGCATGCTGCCGAATGGCACGCTGGTGGCGCACAAGACCGGATCGGTCGACGACGTGGCCAACGACGTCGGCGTGATCACGCTGCCGGCGGACAAGGGCGACATCGTCGTCGCGGTGTTCGTGAAGTCGGACCGGGACGACGCCGCCAAGGATAAGATGATCGCGCAATTGGCGCGCGCCGCGCACGATTACTTCTTGTTCGTCGGCGGCCGCTGATTCCCCGCCGATTGCCGTGCTTCCTTCCCTTCGCTTTGCGGGGAGAAGGAAGCGTGCAATCAACTCAACAGCCGCGCCAGTTGCGTGCGGTTGTCGACGTCGAGCTTGCGGAAGATCGAACTGATCTGGCTTTCGACGGTCTTGCGCGAGCGGCACAGCCGTTGCGCGATCGCGTCGTTGCGCAGGCCGGCGGCGACCAGCGCCGCCACCTTGCGCTCGCTGGGGGAAAGACGCTTCAGCAACGGCAGCGCGCGCGGCGAATCGCCATCGACGGCAATGGCGTCCTCGCCGTCGGGTGCGAGGATCAGCAGGTAGTGCATTCGCCCGGAGGAGGTGCGCATCGCCGGGCTGATTTCCAGGTGCAGCCGCAGGTCGGTGCGACGCGGGTGGGCGACGACGAGGCTGGTCTTGCTGTCGATGCGCGCGGCGGACCCCGGTTGGCCGCCGCGACTCAGGTCATCCAGCCACCGGCGCAGCGGGGTTTCGATCGCCGGCGGCAGGCGTTCGCCGCTGTCGGCGTCCTCGTTCCAGCGGCGGCAGACGCGCCGGGCCTCCCGCGACAGGTACGACGGCGTCAATCGCTCGTCGACGAACACGGCGGCGATGGGCAGTTCGTGCAGTAGCGCCTCGAAGGTCCGGTGCCGCGCGCGGTCGGATTCCAGCGCGCGGATGCGCTGCAGGCCGGCGTCCAGCAGCGGATACAGGTCGGTCAGGAACGACAGGTCGCGATCCGACAGTTCGTCGTGCCCGGCGCGCAGGCGGATGCTCAGCACCGCGTCCAGCCGGGTTCCGTCCCAGAACGCGAGGTGGATGAATTCGCGCCAGCCGGGGGAGGGGTTCTGCGCCTTCAGCCGCTGCGCGGCGGCCGCATCCTGCGAGGCGATCTGCGAAAACGTGTACCAGGGGATCTGCGGGTTCGCGTCCAGGTACGGGGCCGCCACGTCGAGGCTGGTAACCGGGTGCGCGCCGTCGTCGAAGGTCTCGGCCAGGTGGTGCTTGCCCTGCTGCGGCCGGAAGCCGTCGATGTCGAACAGCAGGCTGCAGGAGTGGCAGGGCAGCGCCTTGCTGATCAGGGCCGAGCAGGATTGCCACAGCGTGCCCAGGTCGAGCGACTTCATCAGCGCCGCGCGCTCGGTTGCCATGCCGTCGTCGGCGTAAGTATCGAGGGCGGCGAGCGTGGGCATGGTGTTTCCCGGGATGCTGGGAAACCCTGCGCAGGGCGGCCGCGCCGGCATTTCCGTCGTGCATGGAGCGATTTTCCGCGTTTTAGCATCGACCCGATGCCGCGGCAAGCGACCGCGGCCGACGTCCGGCAGGGCCAATATCCGGGTTTCTTCCGATTCATTCCGCTGCGCGGCATGATCGAATATTGGAGCGCATAACGCGCTCTAGACAGGCCGGGCGCTCCGGAACGGGCATGGCGCACGCGGCGACAACGGACGGCAACGGAGAAATGAAGTCGTGAACACCCCAACCCACACGGTGACCCTGCGCAAGCCCTACCTGCTGTTCCTGGGCGAGGAAACCAATCCGCTGAAGGCCAAGACCGCCTTCGGCCTGCGCGACTGGGCGCCGGAAAGCTGCGTGGGC
Source organism: Pseudoxanthomonas sp. (assembly GCA_047601245.1). GTDB lineage: Bacteria > Pseudomonadota > Gammaproteobacteria > Xanthomonadales > Xanthomonadaceae > Pseudoxanthomonas_A. The sequence continues at coordinate 198,368 of JASGJU010000001.1, read as the reverse complement.
CAGGCGCACATGGCTGGCGGCACGGTCGATCTGGGCTTGCCGGAAATGAGCCTTGAAGCCGCTCATGCCGCCGGCGCGCGTTCGCTGCTGATCGGCGTCACTCCGGTGGGCGGGCGCATCCCCGCGCACTGGGCGCAGACGCTGCGGGCGGCGGCGGAAGCCGGGCTGGACATCGTCAGCGGCCTGCACACGCCGCTGGACGCGGTGCCGGGCCTGGCGCAGGCGGCGGCCGAGGCCGGCGCGCGGCTGGTGGACGTGCGCCGGCCGCCGGACGACCTGCCGCGCGCCACCGGCAAGCGCCGCAGCGGCAAGCGCGCGGCGATGGTCGGCACCGACTGCGCGCTGGGCAAGAAGTACACCGCGCTGGCGCTGGCCAAGGCCATGCGCGGGCAGGGCATCGACGCCGATTTCCGCGCCACCGGCCAGACCGGGATCATGATCGCCGGCGCCGGCATCGCGGTGGACGCGGTGATCGCCGACTTCATCGCCGGCGCGGCCGAATGCATCTCGCCCGAAGCCGTGCCCGACCACTGGGACCTGATCGAAGGCCAGGGCTCGCTGTTCCATCCGGCCTACGCCGGCGTCACCCTGGGCCTGCTGCACGGCTCGCAGCCGGACGCGCTGATCCTGTGCCACGATCCGCTGCGCACGCACGTCGTGAGCTGGCCGGACTACCCGTTGCCCAGCCTGAAGGAAGCCGAACAACTCTACCTGCGCATGGCGCGACTGACCAACCCGGACGCGCGCCTGGCCGGCGTCAGCCTCAATACCTCGGCGCTGGACGAAGCCGCGGCGCAGGAAGCGCTGGCGCAGGCCGAACGCGAACTGGGCGTGCCCGCTTTCGACCCGATGCGCACGCCGCTGGACCGCGCGGTCGCGGCGCTGCTGGGTTGACGCCCCGGCTCCCGCAGGGATTGCCGGCCGGATATTGATGCCATTGGAGAGGGATTGGCCATGACGCGCGAACTGCTGGCCCGGCCGCATGCGTGGAAGCTCAAGGAACCCTTCGCCATCGCCCGCGGCGTGCGCAGCGAGGCGCGCGTGGTCATCGTCGAACTGCGCGAGAACGGCGCGGTCGGCCTCGGCGAAGCCGGCGGCGTCGCCTACCACGGCGAAACCCCGGAGACGATGCTGGCGCAGATCGAACAGGCGCGGCCGGCGATCGAGGCCGGCTGCGGCCGGCGCGAACTGCTGCAACTGTTGCCGGCCGGCGGCGCGCGCCACGCGCTGGACGCGGCGCTGTGGGACCTGGAAGCCAAGTCGACCGGCGTGCCGGTGTGGCGGCGCGCCGGCATGCCGCACTGGGAGCCGGTGGCCAGCGCGGTGACCATCGGCATCCGCGACGTCGACGCCTACGAGGCGGCGGCGCGCGAACGCGCCGGTTTCCCATGGCTGAAGGTCAAGGTCGGGCCAGGCTCGCCGCTGGAGGCGCTGGCCGCCGTGCGCCGCGGCGCGCCGGATGCGCGCCTGATCGTCGACGCCAACCAGGCCTGGACGCTGGACCAGTTGCGCGAATACGTACCGCGGATACAGCCCCTGCGCGTGGATCTGCTCGAACAGCCGCTGGCCGTCGGCGCCGACGCTGGCCTCGGCGACTACGCCAGTCTGATCCCGCTGTGCGCCGACGAATCGCTGTCCACGCAGGACGACCTGCCGGGCCTGGTCGGGCGCTACCAGTTCGTCAACATCAAGCTGGACAAGGTCGGCGGCCTGACCGCCGCGCTGGAGCTGGCGACGGCGGCGCGCGCAGCCGGATTCCGCCTGATGGTCGGCTGCATGCTGGGCGGCTCGGTCTCGGTCGCACCGGGCATGGTGCTGGCGCAGCAATGCGAGGTCTGCGACCTCGACGGGCCGTGGCTGCAGGCCGAGGACTGGCCGCACGGCGTCGTCTACCGGCAAGGGCGCATGTCGATGCCCGCGCCACCGCTGTGGGGGTGAGCGACGCCGCGGACGCCCGGCACACCTCGCCAGGCCGGGCGCTGCGTCGCATTTGCTAAGCTTCCACGTCCTTCGTCCGCGAGAAACCACTGCATGCACACCGCTCCCGAACGCAAGAAGCCCGGTCTCCCGTTGCACGTCAAGGTATTCATCGGCTTCATGCTGGGCACGGTGCTGGGGCTGGTGGTGCACGTCGCCGCGCCCGACGCGGGATGGGTGCAGGACGTCATCCACTACGCCGCGCGGCCGTTCGGGACGGTGTTCCTCAACCTGCTGTTCATGATGGTGGTGCCGCTGATTTTCTCGGCGCTGGTGCTGGGCGTGGCCGAACTCGGCGACATTGCCAGCCTCGGCCGGCTGGGCTGGCGCACCCTGGTCTACACCGCCGTGGTCACCGGCATCGCGGTGGTGATCGGGCTGGTGATGGCCAACCTGTTCCAGCCCGGCTCGCACATGGACCCGGCGCTGGTGGAACAGGCGCTGAGCAGCAACGCCGCCAAGGCCAGCGTCATCGCCGAGAAGGGCCGCGAGCTGAACATCGTCGACATCATCGTCGACATCGTCCCGCACAACATCGTCGGCGCGATGGGCGACGACAGCAAGAAGCTCGGCATCGTGTTCTTCGCGCTGATGTTCGGCGTCGGCCTGGTGATGAAACCCACGCCCGGCACCCAGGCGTTCAAGAACGCGATGCAGGGACTGTTCGAGGTGTGCATGCACCTGATCGGCATGTTCGTGAAGCTGGCGCCGTACGCGGTGGCCTGCTTCATGTTCATCCTGTGCGCGCAGATGGGTTGGGGAGTGCTGGTCGGCCTGGGCTGGTTCGTCGTCACCGTGGTGCTGGCGCTGGCCATCCACGGTTTCGTGGTGCTGCCGCTATGGGTCAAGTTCATGGGCGGCATGGGCCCGCGCGAATTCTTCCGCGGTTCGCAGGAAGCCTCGCTGACCGCCTTCGCCACCGCCTCGTCGGCGGCGACGCTGCCGGTGACGCTGCGCGTGGCCGAGGAGAACCTCAAGCTGCCGCGCAAGGTCAGCCGCTTCGTGCTGACCGTCGGCGCATCGGCCAGCCACCACGGCTCGGCCCTGTTCGAGGGCATCACCATCCTGTTCCTGGCCCAGGTCTACGACATGCACCTGCCGCTGGGCGAACAGTTGCTGGTGCTGGTGCTGTGCATCCTCGGCGGCATCGGCACCGCCAGCATCCCGTCCGGCTCGCTGCCGGTGATCGCGATGATCTGCGGCATCGTCGGCCTCAAGCCCGAAGGCATCGGCATCATCCTCGGCGTCAACACCTTCCTCGACATGTGCCGCACCTCGCTCAACGTCACCGGCGATCTGGCGATGGCGGTGGTGGTGGCCAAACGCAGCGGCGAGGCGGACGACGAGGTGCCGGACGTGCCGGAGGGAATCGGGCACTGAACCGGGGTGCGACGCCCGCCCGCGGAGCGCTTCGATTCCGCTGCCCGGCGACGGTATGGGACAATGGGCGGCCCGCGATCCGCCGGGCGCTCCCGATTCCCCGGATTCCATGACGACGCCCACCCGCCGCCAGCTCGCCAACGCCATCCGCTTCCTCGCCGTCGACGGCGTGCAGGCCGCCAATTCCGGCCATCCCGGCATGCCGATGGGCATGGCCGACATCGCCGAGGTGCTGTGGAACGACTACCACCGCCACAGCCCGGCCAACCCGCAATGGGCCAACCGCGACCGCTTCGTGCTGTCCAACGGCCACGGCTCGATGCTGCAGTACGCGCTGCTGCACCTGAGCGGCTACGACCTGCCGCTGGAAGAACTGAAGCGTTTCCGCCAGTTGCACAGCAAGACCGCCGGCCACCCGGAACACCACGAAACCCCCGGCGTCGAAACCACCACCGGCCCGCTGGGGCAGGGCCTGGCCAACGCCGTTGGCTTCGCGCTGGCGGAAAAGCTGCTGGCGCAGCGCTACAACCGCGACGGCTTCGACCTGATCGACCACCGCACCTGGGTGTTCCTGGGCGACGGCTGCCTGATGGAAGGCATCAGCCACGAGGTGGCGTCGCTGGCCGGCACCTGGAAGTTGAACAAGCTGGTCGCGTTCTACGACGACAACGGCATCTCGATCGACGGCGAAGTGCACGACTGGTTCACCGACGACACCCCGGCGCGCTTCGAGGCCTACGGCTGGCAGGTGATCCGCAAGGTCGACGGCCACGATCCGGTGGAGATCAAGAAGGCCATCGACACCGCGCTGAAGTCCGCCGACCGGCCGACCCTGATCTGCTGCAAGACCACGATCGGTTTCGGTTCGCCGAACAAGGCCGGCAAGGAAGAGAGCCACGGCGCACCGCTGGGCAAGGACGAAGTCGAGGCCACGCGCAAGGCGCTGGACTGGCCGTATCCGGCGTTCGAGATTCCGCAGGACATCCGCGCCGCGTGGAACGTGGTCGAGGCCGGCAAGCGGCATGAGGCCGAGTGGGATGCGCTGTTCGAGAAATACGCCGCGCGGTTCCCCGCCGAGGCGCGCGAACTCGACCGCCGCCTGCGCGGCAAACTGCCGGCCGGTTTCGTCGAGGCGGCCGACGCCTTCATCGCCAGGCAGCAGGCCGAGGGGCCGAACATCGCCTCGCGCAAGGCCTCGCAGAACACGATCGAAGCCTTCGCGCCGCTGCTGCCGGAACTGATCGGCGGCTCGGCCGACCTGGCGCCGTCCAACCTGACCCAGTGGAAAGCCAGCAGGTCGGTGACCGCCGCCGACGCGAATGCCAACTACGTGCACTACGGCGTGCGCGAATTCGGCATGTCGGCGATCGCCAATGGCCTGGCGCTGCACGGCGGTTTCCTGCCGTTCGACGCCACTTTCCTGGTCTTCAGCGACTACGCGCGCAACGCCGTGCGCATGAGCGCGCTGATCCCCGCGCACGTCGTCCACGTCTACACCCACGATTCCATCGGCCTGGGCGAGGACGGCCCCACCCACCAGCCGGTCGAGCACCTCGCCTCGCTGCGCTACATTCCCAACAACGACGTGTGGCGTCCGTGCGACGCGGCGGAATCGGCGGTGGCGTGGAAGCAGGCGGTGCTGCGCAAGGAGGGGCCGAGCTGCCTGGTCTTCAGCCGACAGAACCTGCCGCACCAGCCGCGCAGCGAAGCGCAATTGCGCGACGTCGCGCGCGGCGGCTACGTGCTGGCCGACGCGGAAGGCGCGCCGGACCTGATCCTGATCGGCACCGGCTCGGAAGTGGCGCTGGCCGTGGCCGCCAAGGCCGAACTGGACGCGGTCGGCATCAAGACCCGCGTGGTGTCGATGCCTTCGACCGACGTGTTCGACCGCCAGGACGCGGCGTACCGCGAATCGGTGCTGCCCGGGGCCGTGCGCAAGCGCGTTGCGGTGGAGGCGGGCACGGCGGATTTCTGGTCGAAGTACGTCGGCCTGGACGGCGCCGTGGTCGGCATGACCACGTTCGGCGCCTCGGCGCCGGCGGGCGACCTGTACAAGCATTTCGGCATCACCGTCGAGAAGGTCGTCGAGGCGGCGAAGGCGCTTTGACGCCTTGATTCCCGAGGGACGAAAAAGCCGCGCATCGCGCGGCTTTTTCGTTGTGCCGGGACTCTTCGGAGACGGCACTTGACAGTCGAATAATTTACGCTTGTAATCTATAAAAATTACAGATGTAAACGATATGTCGATCAGCGAAGCCGAGGCCGTGGTGATGGAAGTCCTGTGGCAGCGCCACCCGCAGAACGCGGACGAAGTGGTCGCCACGCTGTCGGAACGCAGCGACTGGGCCGAGCCGACGGTCAAGACCCTGCTCAACCGGTTGTTGAACAAGGGTGCGATCCGCGCCGAGCGCGATGGCCGCCGCTACCTGTATTCGCCGGTGCTGGCGCGCGAGGCCTGGGTCGCGCAGCAGAGCGAAGGGTTGCTGCAGCGCCTGTTCGGCGGCCGCGTCGCGCCGCTGGTCGCGCATTTCAGCGAGCGCGGCAAGCTGACCGAGGCCGACATCGCCGAACTCAAGCGCTTGATCGGGGAGATCGAAGATGATCGCTGAATTCCTCGGCACCCTGTTCGAGACCACGCTGGCCACCAGCGCCGCTGCATTGCTGGTGCTGTGCCTGCGCAAGCCGCTGATGGCGAAATTCGGCGCCAGCGTCGCCCATGCCGCATGGGGGTTGGTGCCGGTCGCGTGGCTGGCGGTGCTGCTGCCTGCGCCGACCGCGCCTGCGGCGCGCATGGCGCTGCTGCCGGGCTTGGCGATGCGCGTGCAGGAAGCCGCACCACTGCAGCCAGCTATGCAATTCCCGTGGCAGGCGTGGCTCGCCGGCGCATGGCTGCTGGGCGTCGCCGTCGCCGCCTGGCTGTTCTGGATGCAGCAACGACGCTTCCAGCTCAGCCTGCAGGGCTGCACGGTACGCGCCGATGGCCTGCGGCAGGCGCGCGCCACCCAGGGCCTGCCGGCGGTGGTCGGCGTGCTGCGCCCGCGGATCGTGCTGCCGGCGGATTTCGACAGCCGCTACGGCGCGGACGAGCGCGAACTGATCCTGTGCCACGAGCGAATCCACATCCGCCGCCGCGACCTGCAGGCCAATGCCCTGGTCGTTGCGTTGCGCGCGCTGTACTGGTTCAACCCGCTGCTGCACTACGCCGCCAGCCGTTTCCGCCGCGACCAGGAACTGGCCTGCGACGAGCGCGTGGTCGCGCGCCATCCGCAGCAGCGCCGCCGCTACGCCGACGCCATGCTGAAGACGCAAATGGCGGATTCGTCCCTGCCGCTGGGTTGCCATTGGCAGGCTTCCAATCCGTTGAAGGAGAGGATCGAAATGCTGAAGCAACATGCCCCGAAGCCCCTGCGCACGTTCGCCGGCGTCGCGCTGGTCGCGCTGTTGTCCGTTGCCGGCGGTTACGCCGCATGGGCGGCGCAGCCGCCGCGTGCCGACGCAATTCCTGTGGCGCGCGTGGACATCGCCTCGAAGAATACCCATCCGCCGATCTATCCGGCCGACGCCATGAAAAACCGCGTGACCGGCAAGGTGCTGGTGATCGTCGACGTCGGCGCCGACGGCAGCGTGACCCAGGCAAAGATCGAAAAGGCCGAACCGGCGGGTGTTTTCGACGCGGCGGTGCTGGAAGCGGTGGGCAAGTGGAAGTTCGAGCCGGCCGTGGAGAACGGCAAGCCGGTGGCCGGCCGCGTGCGCGTGCCGATCGACTTCGATATGGACAGGCCGGACAGCGAGGCGGCGGGTTAATGCGCCGCCTCGCCTGCATGGCGATGCTGGCCTGCGCCGGTTGCGCCACCCAGGCCGAACGCATCGAACGCAGCCGCCACGTCGAGCAGCGCATGCTGGTGCCGAGGGCGTCCGCAGGCGCGGCGAACGCGATCGAAACCTACCGGATGCAGCCGCAGGAACGCTTCCGCATGCCGCAACCGCTGGATGCGCCGTCGCCGGCCCTGCCGCAGGATTCGTCGCGCGCGTCGCTGCCGCCGACCACGGTTTGCGTGCGCCTGGTCGTCGATGCGAAAGGCGCAGTGCAGCGGGTGGATCCGTGGGACGACCGCGACGAATGCCATGCCGGGGCCGCGTCGGAGAACGCCGACCTGATGCAGGCCGTGCGCGATGGGCTGACGCGCTGGACGTTCATGCCGGCCGCGGTCTGCGCCTGGCCGGCCGAGGCGCGGCCGCCGGAGGAAAGCGACGACTGCGCGGGCGCGGACAGGATGGAGCCGGTGCCGGTCAGCCTGCTGTATGCGTTCACCTTCGAGGTGCGCGAAGGCAAGGCGACGGTAGCGCCGCGCCGCGTCGGGCGCGATTGAGCCGACCTGCAGTTCACAGGAGCAATCGCCTGTGGGAACAGTTTGCAGCCGCGATCGGGAGTCCCGGCCGTAAAGCAGTCGCGGCTATGGGCCGCTCATGCTGCGGCGCTTTCCCAATGCTCTTCTACAAGGCTTCGTTGAGCAGTTCCGCCAACCGCGCCGCGGCGATTTCGATGCGCTGCTCGGCCAGCGGGCGCATTTTGTCCAGGTAACTGCGGTCCATGACGTGCTTCTGCGGATACAGCGAATTCGCCGCGATCAGGCCGCAGGATTCCTGCGCCCACGACAGCGGCGTGCCGACGTGGGCGGCGTCGATGTCCGGCACGTGCCGGCGCAGCTTGCGCTCGTATTCTTCGGGTGTGCGCTTGGCCGAGGCCAGGACGTAGTAGTCCCACACCGCGTGCAGGTTGGTGCCCATCACGCCGTCGACGTAGCTCTTGCGCGCGTAGGCTTCCGGTTCGATGTCGGTGCGCAGGCTGATCTGGAAGCGGTTGCCGCCGGCGTCGTCGCGGTCGCCGGCGTGCATCGGCTGGTGCAGGTCGCCGACGATGTGCACGACGAATTTCAGCGCGTCGCGGCGCGCTTCCAACGGCTGGCTGCGGTCGGACAGGATCGCCAGTTGCGTCTCTATCGCCGCCACCGCGCAGTTGCCGTCGGGGCAATCACGTTGCACCACGAAACCGCAGCCGCCGCCCTTGGCGTTGATGTAGTGCCAGCGCGAGGTCGCCTTGAAGCGGTCCGGATCGGCGTCGCGCAGGTCGTCCGCCCAGCTGGCGATACCGCCGAGGGTCGGGTCGGGTTCGCCGGCCAGCAGCCGGTCGACCTCGGCGCGCGCCTGCGGGGTCAGCCGCGTGGCGGCCAGGTCGGCGACCAGCCGGTGTCCGAGTCGGCTCCAGGCGCCGCCGGGCAGCGGCGTCAGCAGGAGCAGGAGGGCGAATGCGACGAAAAGAAAACGGGCCATGCCGGTTACTTTAACCGACACGGCCCGCGTTCCCCAAGGCGGTTGCGGTCAGAATCGGGTGACGACGGCGAAGCCGTAGACGATCGGGTCGATCTCGGCGGCGCCGATCTTGACGCCCTCGACCTTGACGTCGGTGTCGATGTCGGCCCAGCGCGCATCCAGGCGCAGGGCGGTGCGGTCGCTCAGGGCGAAGTCGACGCCCACGTGGGCGGCGGCGCCCCACGAATCCTTCAGTTCCAGCTTGGTGCCGGCCAGCGCGCCGGTGGTGTCTTCGCTGAAGAACGTGGTGTAGTTCAGACCCACGCCGACGAACGGCGTCGCCTTGCTGCGGTTGGCGAAGTGGTACTGCAGCGAGAACACCGGTGGCAACTGCTTGGTGCTGCCGACCTTGCCGACGCCGCGGATGCTGACGTCGTGCTCGAACGGCAGCGCGGCCAGCACTTCGATGCCCAGGTTGTCGGCGATGAAGTATTCGCCGGTCACGGTCGGGCGGATGCTGTCGCTCACTTCGGTCGGCGGCAGCGGACCCAAGCCCAGCGCGGTGGCGTCGAGGCTGCCGTTGTCGGACTTGGGCGCGACGTTGTGCAGGCCGACGCCGAGGGTCCAGTCGCCCTTGGACTGGGCCATCGCCGGGGCGGCCACGGCGCCGGCCGCGGCCAGGAGAATCAGGGAGGCGTACTTGGCTTTCATGTTTGCATGTCCATCTTCTGGGGGTGCCGGCAGTTTGTTACGGGCGCGTTATGCGGACATTGATCCGGATCAATGGCGCCGGCGGAGGGCGGGGACGATTCACTTGCTGTTAAAATCGCCGCTCCTTTCCAGACCTTTCCGGGAGCGGTGCAGATGGCGATCAAGGTGGGCATCAACGGGTTCGGTCGCATCGGCCGCAACGTGCTGCGCGCGGCGGTGCAGAATTTCGGCGACGACATCCAGATCGTCGGCATCAACGACCTGCTGGAGCCGGACTATCTGGCCTACATGCTGAAGTACGACTCGGTGCACGGCCGCTTCAAGGGCGAAGTCTCGGTCGAAGGCGGCGCGCTGGTGGTCGATGGCCGGAAGATCCGCCTGACCCAGGAACGTGACCCGGCCAGCCTGAAGTGGGACGAGGTCGGCGCCGACGTCGTCATCGAATCCACCGGCCTGTTCCTGGACAAGGCCACCGCGCAGAAGCACCTGGACGCCGGCGCGAAGAAGGTGATCCTGTCGGCCCCGTCGAAGGACGACACGCCGATGTTCGTGTTCGGCGTCAACGACAAGACCTATGCCGGCGAGGCGATCGTTTCCAATGCGAGCTGCACCACCAACTGCCTCGCGCCGCTGGCCAAGGTGATCCACGACAAGTGGGGCATCAAGCGCGGCCTGATGACCACCGTGCACGCCGCCACCGCGACGCAGAAGACCGTCGACGGCCCCAGTAACAAGGACTGGCGCGGCGGCCGCGGTATCCTCGAGAACATCATTCCTTCCAGCACCGGCGCGGCCAAGGCCGTGGGCGTGGTGATCCCGTCGCTGAACAAGAAGCTGACCGGCATGTCGTTCCGCGTGCCGACCAGCGATGTGTCGGTGGTCGACCTGACCGCCGAGCTGGAGAAGCCGGCCAGCTACGACGAGATCAAGGCCGAGATGAAGGCGCAGAGCGAAGGCGCGCTGAAGGGTGTGCTGGGCTATACCGAGGACAAGGTGGTCGCCACCGATTTCCGCGGCGACGCGCGCACCAGCATCTTCGACGCCGAGGCCGGTATCGCGCTGGATTCCACCTTCGTCAAGCTGGTGTCGTGGTACGACAACGAGTGGGGCTATTCGAACAAGTGCCTGGAAATGGTCAAGGTGGTGGCCGCCAGGTGATGCGGCCGTCCGCCGTCGATTGAGGCGACGCCCCGCTTCGCGCGGGGCGTTTTCGCGTCCGGGCGCTACGCCGTTGGCAGGGAAGTGCAGGAGAGGGAATGCATGGAAACCCTGATCGTTCTGCTGGGATTGGCGGTGCTGGCGGTGCCGGTGCTGCTGCTGGTCGCATTGGTGAAGCTGGCTTCGCTCAAGCGCCGGGTCGAGGCGCTGGAAATCGCGATCGATTCGCGCGGCGAACCAGTCGAGTCTGTGTCCGCGGCCGCGCCGGAAGCTTCACCGCGCCCCGCATGGGACGATGATGGTGGACGCTTCGATGCGGACGCCGGATTCGCGCCGGCCGTGGCGATGTCCACGGAGCCGGCCGCGCCGCCGCCGTTGCCGGATTCCGCATCGCCGCCGCCGTCCGATGCAGGCGACGCGGTCCGCGTGCGCATTGCCGAAGCGGCTGCGCGCGTTTCCCATGCGCCGCCGCAACCGGCGGAACCGAACTTCGTCGAACGCGGCGCCGAACGCATCAAGCAGTGGTTCACCAGCGGCAACGTGCCGGTCAAAGTCGGCATGCTGGTGCTGCTGGCCGGCGTGGCGGCGCTGCTGAAGTACGCCAGCGACCAGGGCTGGCTGCGCATGCCGATCGAGTTTCGCCTGGCCGGCATCGCCGCGGCGGCGCTGGCCGCGCTGGTGTTCGCGTGGCGCAAGCGCGAAAGCCACCGCGCCTTCGCGCTGGCCATGCAGGGCGGGGCGATCGGCGTGCTGCTGCTGGTGGTGTTCGCCGCGTTCAGGAACTACGGCCTGATCGACGCGCTGCCGGCGTTCGCGATCAGTGTGTTGCTGATCGCCGGCCTGTCGGTGATGGCGGTGCTGCAGGAATCGCGCACGCTGGCGATCCTGGGTGTGCTGGCCGGTTTCATGGCGCCGATCTGGCTGTCCGACGGTAGCGGCAACCACGTTGGCCTGTTCTCGTACTACGCGCTGCTCAACGCCGGCATCTTCGCGATCGCGTGGGTGCGGCCGTGGCGCGTGCTCAACCTGCTCGGTTTCGCTTTCACCTTCGGCATCGGCACGGCATGGGGCGTGTTGCAGTATTCGCCGGCGAAGTTCGCCAGCACCGAGCCGTTCCTGTTGCTGTTCTTCGCCTTCTACCTGCTGCTGCCGTTGCTGTACGCGCGCAAGGCGGCGACCAAGGGCAGTGCGCGCATCGACGGCTGCCTGCTGTTCGGCACGCCGCTGGTGGCGTTCTCGCTGCAGGCCGGGTTGTTGCACGGCGAACGCATGACGCTGGCGCTGTGCGCGCTGGGCCTGGCCGCGCTGTACGCGGCGCTGGCGAAACTGCTGATCGGCCGCGAGCGGCTGCAGGTGCTGGCGCGTGGCTACGCGATCCTCGCGGTCGGCTTCGCGACGCTGGCGGTGCCGCTGGCCCTGTCGGCGCGGGCCACCGCCTCGGTGTTCGCGCTGGAAGGCGCGGGACTGGTGTGGCTGGGACTGGCGCAGCGCCACCGGCTGGCGCGCTGGAGCGGCATCGGCCTGCAATTGGCGGCGGCGTTCGCGCTGGCGACAGGGCTTTCCGGCGGGCATGCGACGGTCGCGGTCGCCAATCCGGTGTTCATGGGCGCATTGCTGATCGCGCTGGCCGCGTTCGCCACGGCGTGGCTGTACCGGCGCGAAGGCGACGACCGGTTGGCGACGCTGGCCTATGTCTGGGGCCTGCTGTGGTGGCTGGGCAACGTGGGCAGCGAGATCGAACGTTTCGTCGAACCGGGCAGCGAACTGCACGGTTGGCTGCTGCTGTTCGGCGCGACCGGCTGGCTGGCGGCGGAAGTGCAGCGTCGCGCGCCCGCGATGGCGCTGTCGCTGACCACGCTGGGCGGTTTGCTGGGAGCGTTTCCGCTGGCGTTCCTGCAACTGGACGAATACGGCCAGCCGTTCGACGGGCACGGCGCATGGGCGTGGCCGCTGTTCGCCGCGCTGGGCGTGCGCAGCCTGCTGTGCCTGCGCGCCGGCAGTGGCCGTGTCGCGGCGTTGGCGCAACTGGCGTGGTGGCTGCTATGGCCGACGGTGCTGTCGCTGATGGCCTGGCACCTGGGCGATCGCTTCAGGCTGGCCGAAGCCTGGGTGGGCCTGCTGCTGGCGTTGCCGTGGCTGGCGTTGGCGGCGTTGTCGCTGCGCCGCTGGGCGTGGCTGGCGCAGCCGCTGGGCGCGGCGTTTGATCCGTACCGACCGGTGCTGCAGTCGCTGGTATTCGCGTTGCTGGGCCTGTGGTGGCTGCTGGCGTTGTTCCGCGCCGGCAGTGCGTCGCCGCTGCCGTGGATCGTCGTGTTCAACCCCTTGGAACTGGCGCAGGTCGCGGTGCTGGTGCTGCTGGCGATGTGGCTGTGGCAGGACCGCGACGGGCAGGTCGCGCCGCTGCCGCGGGTCGGGATCGCGCTGGCCTTGCTGGCGCTGGCGACGGCGATGACGCTGCGCGCGGTGCACCACTGGGGCGGCGAGCCGTGGAATGACAGTTTGCTGGGCACGAAGCTGGCGCAGACCAGCCTGACCGTGGTCTGGAGCGTGCTGGGCGTGATCGGCTGGGTGTCCGGTTCGCGGCGCGGGCAGTGGGGCCTGTGGCTGGCCGGCGCGATCCTGATGGGCGTGGTGCTGGCGAAGCTGCTGCTGGTCGATCGCGGCAACCTGGGCGATCTGCTCGGCATCGGCGCGTTCATCGCCTATGGCCTGTTGTGCACGCTGGTGGGCTGGCTGGCGCCCGCGCCGCCGCGGCGCATGGCGGCTCGGGCGGACAACGAGGAGGCTTCCGCATGATGAAACGACTGCTCGCATTGGCGCTGCTGCCCCTGGCCGCGCAGGCGCAAACCGATTTCGCAAGGCAATGGCCGTTGCAGTTGTCGCAGCCGGACGCCGGCGCGTATCGCGTGCCGCTGGATGCGTCGGTGTACGCCGCGGCGCATTGGCGCGACCTGCGCGACGTGCGCGTGCTGGACGCCGACGGCAAGCCGGTCGCCAGCGCGGTCCAGGCGGCGGCAGCGCCGGCTTCCGCGCCGCCGCGCATGGTCGAACTGTCGTGGTTCGCGTTGCCGGCGGCGAAGGCCGTGGCCGACGCCGACCTCAGCGTGATCGTCCGGCGCGATGCCGGCGGCAAGGTGGTCTCGATCCGCGATTCGGCGGGCGGCGCGGCGGCTTCCGCAGCGACCGATCCGGCGTGGCTGGTCGATACCGGCGACGACGCCGGCAAGTTGCGCGCGCTGGTGGTCGATTGGGCCGACGCCGACGCCACCTTCGACCTCGGCTATCGGCTGGAGGGCAGCGACGACCTGCGCGACTGGCAGGTGCTGGACGCGCAGGTGCGGCTGGTGCAGTTGCGCAACGACGCCCGCGAACTGCGCAGCAATCGCGTCCGCGTGGAGACCGCGCGCCGCTACCTGCGATTGCTGCCCTTGCAGCGCACGGGCGCGCCGGCGTTGCGCAGCCTGCGCGGCGAAATCGCCGACGCGGCCGAGGCCGGCGACTGGCAGTGGCAGCAAGCACAGGCCAACGGCGGCGATGCGAAGGACGGATACCTGTACCGCGTGCAGGGCCGCTTCCCGGTGCTGCGGCTGGACGTGGCGATGCCGCCCAACAGCACCGCGGCGTGGACCGTGTCCAGCAGGGATGCCGATCATGCGACGGCTTCGTCCGAGCCGGTGTGGCAGGTGCGGGCCAGTGGCTGGAATGCCTGGCGCCTGAGCGAAGCCGGCGGGCAGCAGCGTTCCGCGCCCTTGCGGCTCGACGGCGCGATCGGCGACCGCGAATGGCGATTGCGGGCCGATGCCGGCGCGGCGCTGGCCGAAGCGCCGGTCCTGCGCCTGGGCTATCGGCCCGGCAGCGTGGTGTTCCTGGCCCAGGGCCGCGCGCCGTACCTGCTGGTCGCCGGCAGCGCCAACACGGGCGGCGACCGCGCCGCGCTGGCGCCGATGCTCGACGCCCTGCGCGCCCGCAACGGCGCGCAATGGCAACCGGCCGCCGCCAGCCTCGGCGCAGGCAGCGTGCGCGCCGGCGACGCCGCCTATCGACCGGCGCCGGCGCCGCGCGACTGGAAGAACGCGGTGCTGTGGGCCGTGCTGGTGCTGGGCGCGTTGGCGGTGGCCGGCTTCGCCTTCAGCCTGCTGCGCGGCAAGCGCCCGGATCCCGGTTGAGCCGACGCCTCGCCGCGCTCAGCCCAGCGCGGCAAGCGCGGCGTCGTAGTCCGGCTCCTCGCCGATTTCGCCCACCAGTTGTGCGTGGACGACGCGGTCGTCGGCGTCGAGCACCACCACCGCGCGCGCGGCCAGCCCGGCCAGCGGACCTTCGGCGATCGCCACGCCGTAGTCCTGCAGGAATTCGCGGCCGCGCATCGTCGACAGCATCACCACCCGCTCCAGCCCCTCGGCGCCGCAGAAGCGCGCCTGCGCGAACGGCAAGTCGGCGGAGATGCCCAGCACCACGGCGTTGTCCGGCTTCGAGGCCAGTTCGTTGAACCGGCGCAACGCGGTCGCGCACACGCCGGTGTCCACGCTGGGGAAGATGTTGAGCAGCTTGCGCTTGCCGGCGAACGCCGACAGCGACACGTCGGCCAGGTCCTTGCCGACCAGGGTGAAGGGGCGCGCCTGCTCGCCGACGGCGGGGAAGCGGCCATCGACGCGGACCGGATTGCCGCGGAAGGTGACCTGGGACATGGCATGACTCCTCGTATGGATGCGATGGAAAAGGCGCCGCGCAGTCGCGGCCCGGCAGGACATTCGGTCAGTAGAGCGTCGGTCAGTAGAACATCAGCTTGGCCAGCGCGACGATGCCGATCATCAGGCCCAGCACGATGCGGTGAGTATGCCGGAACCGGCACGGGTCCATCGTCCCGCGCAGCCCGGCGCGGATCGCGCCGACGAACACCGCCAGCACCGCGAAGGCCAGCGCGACCTTGATCGACAACAGCCAGCCCAGGCGCGAGCCCATGCAGGAAAAGCCGCCGCAGCGCAGGTCGAACAGGGCGAAGCCGCTCAGGAACAGCAGCGCCACCACCACCGGCATGAACCGGCGCACGCGCGCCATCACCGCCGCCTCGATCTTCTGCATGGTTTCGTGGTCGAAATGCCGGTGCAGGGATTCCAGCACCAGCGTCTCGAAAACCACCGCGCCGACGAACACGATCGCGCAGGACAGGTGCAGCAGCAGGATCAGCGGGTACCAGCTCGCCATGCCGTACAGGCTGCGCCGGCCGGCGGAATCCGGCCATGACCTGGGTCAAGCCGGGGTCCGCATCGGGCACGAAAATCGCCGCATGGGTGCACAATATGCGCATGGCCGCGCAACCATCTTCCGTCCCGTCCCGCGACGACATCGCCCGCCTGGTCGATGCGTTCTACGACAGGGTGCAGCGCGACGGCGTGCTCGGGCCGGTCTTCAACCCGATCGTGCGCGATTGGGACGAACACAAGGCGCTGCTGGTGCGGTTCTGGTCGTCGGTGGCGCTGGGCACGCGCGAATACCGCGGCAACCCGATGGCCGTGCACCGGCCGCTTGCCATCGACGACGGGCATTTCGGCCGCTGGCTGGGGCTGTGGCGCGCGACCACCCGCGAAGTGCTGGCGCCCGCGCAGGCCGACCTGATGTACGAACACGCGCTGCGCATCGGCGCCAGCCTGCGCTACGGGATGGGCCTGGACCGCGAGCGCCGGCGGCCGCTGAAACTGCCGGTCATCGGCGTCGACGCGCCCTGATCCGGATTGCAACGGCGCGGCGACCGGCCGCGGGGTTTGAAGGTGCGGCGGCGGCGGCGGACAATACCGCTCCCCTTCCAGGAGCCCGCGCATGTCCATCCTCCGCATGACCGACCTCGACCTTTCCGGCAAGCGGGTGCTGATCCGCCAGGATCTGAACGTGCCGATCGACAATGGCCGGATCACGTCCGAACAGCGCATCGTCGCGTCGGTGCCGACGCTGAAGCTGGCACTGGAGAAGGGCGCGGCGGTGCTGGTGACCTCGCACCTGGGCCGGCCGAAGGAAGGCGTGTGGAGCGAGGAGGATTCACTGGCGCCGGTCGCCAAGCGCTTGTCCGAACTGCTCGGCGTCGAAGTCCCGCTGGTCCGCGACTGGGTCGATGGCGTGGACGCGAAGCCCGGCGAGGTGAAGCTGCTGGAAAATTGCCGCATGAACGTCGGCGAGGGCAAGGACGACGAAGCGTTGTCGAAGAAGTACGCCGCCTTGTGCGACGTGTTCGTGATGGACGCCTTCGGCACCGCGCACCGTGCGCAGGCCTCCACGCACGGCGTCATCCGTTTCGCGCCGGTCGCCGCGGGCGGCCCGCTGCTGATGGCCGAACTCGACGCGCTGGCCAAGGCGCTGCAGCAGCCGGCGCGGCCGCTGCTGGCGATCGTCGCCGGCAGCAAGGTCAGCACCAAGCTGGAACTGCTGTCGAACCTGGTGGACAAGGTCGACCAGTTGATCGTCGGCGGCGGCATCGCCAACACCTTCATCGCCGCCGCCGGCCATGCGGTCGGCAAGTCGCTGTGCGAGCCGGACCTGATCGACACCGCGAAGAAGATCGTCGCCGACGCCAGGGCGCGCGGCGCGGACATTCCGCTGCCGGTGGACGTGGTGGTGGCCAGGCAGTTCCTGCCCGACGCCGAGGCCACGGTGAAGGCGGTCGACGCGGTGGCCGAGGACGACCTGATCCTCGACATCGGCCCGCAGACCGCGGGCAACTACGCGCAACTGATCGCCAAGGCCGGCACCGTGGTCTGGAACGGTCCGGTCGGCGTGTTCGAGTTCGACGCCTTCGGCAAGGGCACCGAGACCCTGGCGCACGCCATCGCCGGATCGCCCGCGTTCTCGATCGCCGGGGGCGGCGACACGCTGGCGGCGGTGGACAAGTACGGCATCGCCGACAAGGTGGGCTACATCTCCACCGGCGGCGGCGCCTTCCTGGAATTCCTGGAAGGCAAGACCCTGCCGGCGGTCGCGGCGCTGGAAGCGCGGGGCTGATGTCGATTTTTTCCCTCTCCCCTTGTGGGAGAGGGGAGCACGAGCGCAGCGAGCGTACTTTTGCGCGAAGAGTCAACCTATTCCGGCCCGGTGCGGCGCGCCGGGCGTTCGGATGACCTGCGCGGCAGCGCCACGTGAGCAAGACCACCCTCACCCCTGCGCGCTTCGCGCATATTTCCCTCTCCCGAAATGGGAGAGGGAGCCAAAGTAAACACACACGGATACACATGCCCACCATCTTCTTCGACCTAGACGGCACCCTGATCGACTCGCAACTCGGCATCTTCCGCAGCGCCACGCATGCGCTGGAGCAACTGGATTGCCCGGTGCCGGACGCCGCCACGCTGCATGGCTGGATCGGCCCACCGCTGCGCGACAGCTTCGCCACAGTGCTGCCGACGTCGACAATGGTCGAACAGGCGCTGCACCTTTACCGCGCCCGCTACGACCACGAAGGCTGGCGCGAACACACGGTCTACGAAGGCATCGGCGATGCGGTGGAGACCCTGCACGCGGCCGGCTTCCAACTCGCCGTGGTCACCGCCAAGAACGAACCGCACGCGCGGCGCATCATCGAACACCTGCCATTCGGCCATCGCTTCGCCGACGTGGTCGGCGCGACCCTGGACGGCCGCCTCAGCCACAAGCCGGAACTGATCGCCGAGGCGCTGCGCCGGCTGTCGTTGCCGCCACGGCGCATCGCGATGGTTGGCGACCGGCGCATGGACATGGAAGGCGCCGGAGTGCATGGTCTGCGCGGTATCGGCGTGCTCTGGGGCTTCGGCGACGAAGCCGAACTGCTCGGTGCGGGCGCAGATGCTCTGGTGGCGCACCCTTCGGGACTGCACGAAGCGCTTGCCACGCTCCTGTAGGAAGGGATTGGCTGGTTTCGGCGAAATCCGGCGATGCGGTTCCATATTGGTTCCATCATCCTTGCTGGCGTCCGTCGGAAGAAATGATGCCGATGCTTGGAAAAACCCTTGCCTGTGTTAATTTTGCCGGCGGAGGGAACATGGCCATGCAAGCAAACCAAAGACGTACCAAAATCCTCGCCACGCTGGGCCCGGCGACCGATGCCCCGGGCGTGCTCGACAACCTGTTCCGCGCCGGCGTGAACGTCGTGCGCCTGAATTTCTCCCACGGCGACCCGTCCGGCCAGGCCAAACGCGCCGCCGCGGTGCGCGCCGCCGCGCAGCGGGTAGGCGCGGAAGTCGGCATCCTCGCCGACTTGCCGGGACCGAAGATCCGCATCGAGAAGTTCGCCGAAGGCAAGGTGGCGCTGAAGGCCGGCGACCGCTTCGACCTGATCGCCAGCGCCGACGCGCCGGCGGGCGACGCCGCCCAGGTCGGCGTCAGCTATCTGGGCCTGCCCGGCGACGTGGCCGGCGGCGACGTGCTGCTGCTCGACGACGGCCTGATGCAGTTGCGCGTGGAGCGCGTCGAGGGCGAGCGCTTGGTCTGCACCGTGCTCAACGACGGCGTGCTGTCCGACCGCAAGGGCCTGAACAAGCAGGGCGGCGGCCTGTCGCTGGGCGCGCTGACCGAGCGCGACAAGGAGCTGATCGGCATCGTCGCGCAGATCGGCGTCGACTTCATCGCGGTCAGCTTCTGCCGCAACGCAGAGGACATGAACGAGGCCCGCCGCATCGCCCGCGAGCACGGCAGTGACGCCGCGCTGGTGTCGAAGATCGAGCGCACCGAGGCCATCGACAACCTGTCCGAGATCGTCGAGGCCAGCGACGTGGTCATGGTCGCGCGCGGCGACCTGGGTGTGGAGATCGGCGACGCCGAACTGCCGGGCCTGCAGAAGAAGATCATCAGGGAATCGCTGGCGCGCAACCGCGTGGTCATCACCGCCACGCAGATGCTGCAGTCGATGGTCGAAAGCCCGATCCCGACCCGCGCCGAGGTGCTAGACGTGGCCAACGCCGTCATCGACGGCACCGATGCGGTGATGCTCTCGGCCGAGACCGCCGCCGGCGCGTACCCGGTCAAGGCGGTCGAGGCGATGGCGCGCATCTGCCTGGGCGCCGAGAAGCAGTTCGAGATGGACACCGACTTCGAGAAGGCTCCGCGCAACCTGCAGCGCGCCGACCAGGCCATCGCGATGGCGTCGATGTTCCTCGCCGAGCACATCGGTGTGCGCGCGATCGTGGCGATGACCGAATCCGGTGGCACCGCGCGCTACCTGTCGCGCTTCCGCTCCAACGCGCCGATCTACGCCTTCAGCCGCCACGACGGCGCGCGCCGGCGCATGGCGCTGATGCGCGACGTGATCCCGATCGCCTTCGACAGCCGCGGCCTAGCCCCGCGCGAGGCCGCGCGCGAAGCGCTGCGCGTGCTCAGCGACCGCGACCTGCTGGCGCAGGGCGACCGCGTGATCTTCACCAGCGGCGACCACATGGAAAAGCATGGCTCCACCAACACCCTGCGACTTCTGCAGTTGGGCGAGGGTGGCCGGGCCGAGGGGCTGGGTGAGATTTGACCTGATAGCCGATGAATGCTATTCCCCCTCGTGGGAATGACATAAGGGGGCATGACGATGCGAATCCGCAACCTGTTGCTGGCAGCAATGGCCATCACGGTGCTGCCTGCAGCCGCCGCCGATAAAATCCCCATTGCCAACGAAGGCGCCATCAGTAATCGCTGGGCCCCGGTGCCCGGCACTCTGTTCACACCAGCCTATCCTGATGCGTATGCGAAGGATCCGGAACAGGTATGCGTTGCAGTCGGTTACTTGATTAATGCCGATGGACATACCTCGGACTTCTCATTGCTGAAATCATGGAGTTCCGGGAGCGATTCCAGGTCCCGCATGAAATTCTGGCAAACGTTCGCCGGAGACGCTTCGCAGGCGCTGGCCTTGTGGCAGTTCGCTCCTGCACCGGGGGTCGCCGTGCCGAAGCCGGTGTATACCGTGGCGACTTTTGTCTTCGGACCCGGAGATGCCGCGGCCACGCAAGGGCACTGTGCAATTTCCGACCTTGCTACGCGCCTGGTCGAGTTGAGGTACAACGAGCGTGCTGGCCGGCTGATGGGGCGTGGTATCTATGGGCAGCTCGACATCGATCCGAGCTTGGAAGAGCGCCTTCGGCAGCAAACATTGGCTGATCGCGAACAATTGGAGCGTGACCGGATGTCCAGGAGCGCGCAGGTCCCGCAGAAGTCGGAACCGCAACCGCCGCCCCCGTCGGACAAGAAATAAGTACTCCAACGGTTGCCGTACATCGGCGGCGACGGCTGTGCTGAGGGTCTCGGCGAGTTGTGACCGGCGCCGCTGCGGGGTGCATGAGGTGTCCCGCGGCGATTTCGCGCGGCGCGGTCTATAATTGGTCTTTATCCCATCTCCCGCATCCCGCACAGGACCGATATGAGCATCGAACAGCTTGCCGAAACCGCACAGGCCATGGTCGCCCCGGGCAAGGGCATCATCGCCATCGACGAATCCACCAGCACGATCGCGAAACGCTTCGTCGGCGTCGGCATCGACAACGTCGAGGAGAACCGTCGCCGCTACCGCGAGCTGCTGCTGACCACGCCGAAGCTGTCCGATTACATCTCCGGCGCGATCCTGTACGACGAAACCATCCGCCAGTCGACCGGCGACGGCGTGCCGTTCGCCAAGTACATGGCCGAGCACGGCATCATCCCCGGCATCAAGGTGGACAAGGGCACGCATCCGCTGGCCGGTTGCCCGGGCGAAGTGGTGACCGAGGGCCTCGACGGCCTGCGCGAGCGCCTGCAGGAGTACTACAAGCTGGGCGCGCGCTTCGCCAAGTGGCGCGCGGTGATCAACATCGGCGACGACATCCCCTCCGGCACCTGCATCGAGGCCAACGCCCACGCGCTGGCGCGCTACGCCGCGCTGTGCCAGGAGCAGGGCCTGGTGCCGATGGTCGAGCCGGAAGTGCTGATGGACGGCAGCCACGACATCGAGACCTGCTACGAGGTCACCGAGGCCACGCTGCGCTCGCTGTTCGGCGCGCTGTACGAGCACAACGTGCTGCTGGAAGGCACGATCCTGAAGGCGTCGATGGTCGTTCCCGGCAAGGATTGCGAGGAGCAGGCCAGCGTCGACGAGGTCGCCGAATCGACGGTGATGTGCCTGAAGTCGACCGTGCCGGCGATCCTGCCGGGCATCGTGTTCCTGTCCGGCGGCCAGAGCGACCGCGACGCCACCGCGCACCTTGACGCGATGAACAAGCTGGGCAACCTGCCGTGGCCGCTGAGCTTCAGCTATGGCCGCGCGATGCAGTCCGCCGCGCTGAAGCTGTGGTCGCAAGACCTGTCCGGCAACTTCGCCAAGGCGCAGGCGGTGGTCTACGACCGCGCCAAGGAGAACGGCCTGGCCGCGCTGGGCAAGTGGAACGGCTGAGTTCCCTGTTGCCTTCGCGAAGGGATCCTGTGGTCTCGAACGCAGCGAGGGGTTTTGTCGTGTGGCGCGAATGAAGCAGGATTCCTCGGCCGCGCCTAGGGGCGACAAACAGACGAAAACGCCGGCTTGCGCCGGCGTTTTCATTTCCGGATTTGCGGAACTTCATTTCGCCGGACCTTGCGCGTCGGTCTCGCGCAGGAAATCGACCAGCCCGCGCATGTAGGTCGCCTGGTCGTCGTACATCGCCATGTGGCTGCCTTCGGGACAGTACAGGTAGCGGCCCTTCGGCAGGCGCTTGCTCATCATCTCCATGAAGGCCGGGTCCATGGTGTCGTAGCGCGCGCCGATGACCAGGGTCGGCACCGCGATCTTCGCCAGGTCGTCCGTGCGGTCCCAGTCCGCGAGGATGCCGCTGGCGCCCAGTTCGCTGGGCCCTTGCATCGGCACGTAGATCTTCTTGTTGATCCTCGCGAACGCGCGGTTGACCGGGTCCGGCCATTGCGCGGCGGGCAGGCGCAGGATGTGCGCCTCGTAATGAGGCAGCAGCAGTTCCTCGTAGCGCGGGTCGTCGTACTGTTTGGCCACCTCCATGCGCTTGATCTCGGCCAGCGCGGCGGGGTCTATCTGCGGCTCCAGCACCTTGCGCGCGTAGTCGTTGTACGCGGGGATGCTGGACATCATGTTCGAGACGATCAGGCCCTTCAGGTGCTGCGGGTACTTCAGCGCGTATTCCATCGCCAGGATGCCGCCCCACGAATGTCCCAGCAGGTAGAAGTCGTCCTTGTCCAGCTTCAGCGCTTGCCGCACCTGTTCGACTTCCTCGACGAAGCGCGCGGTATCGAGCAGGCGCGGATCGTCGGGCTGGTCGCTGTAGGCGGAGCCGAGTTGATCGTAGTAGTAGTACTCGACGCCCGCCGCCGGGAGGAAGCTGTCGAAGGCCTCGAAATATTCGTGGGTGGCGCCAGGGCCGCCGTGCAGCAACAGCAGCTTGATCCGTGGGTTGTTGCCGACGCGCTTGGTCCAGACCTTGAAGTCGCCGACCGGCGTGTGGATCGGAATCAGCTTGACGCCGCCCGACAGCACGTCGTCGCGGCCGGTGTTGTCGTGGTAGGCGGCGGGGGCCGCCGGCTCGGCGGCATGGGCGGCGAAGCCCGGCAAGGCAAGCAGGGCGAGCAGCAGGATGACGGGGATGCGTGACGGCATGGCGCGTTCTCCCTCAAGTGTCCGCCGAGCCTAGGCTACCGGGTGCGCCCCCGCAACTTGCGGCCGGCCGGCCCCGGTCGCCGAATGCAATCCGCACAGGGATATCGCCGGCATCCGCTACGTCGCCGTCATCGCTTCCGAACCTTCCTAGTCAATCCGGACGGCCTGTGCCGCCGGAGCCATACGAGGTCCGATTGCAGAAGCGCTCTCGAACACGACCGCGGAGAATCCGCCGCCACGAAAATGCGCAATCAGCGACAGTTATCGATCGCGCCCGAGAGCGCTGCTACCGAGGCGTCATCCCAGCGACGCCAGCCACTCGTCGTCGGAGCCCTCGTTGACGCCCTCGAATAGCGCCGTCGAGAAATAGCGCTCGCCAGTATCCGGCAGCACGGCCAGGATCGCAGAGCCTTCCGGCGCGCTTTCGGCGACCTGCAGCGCGGCCCATGCGGTGGCGCCGGCGGAAATGCCGACGAAGATCCCTTCCTCGGCGGCGATGCGGCGCGCGGTGGCGATGGCGTCGGCGTCGGGCACATTGACGAACTGGTCGACGATCTTCGGGTTCAGCACTTCCGGCACGAAGTCCGGCGCCCAGCCCTGGATCTTGTGCGGGGTGAAGCTGCCGCCCTGCACCAGCGGCGCGTTGGCCGGCTCGGCGGCGACGATCTTCGTTTCCGGCCGCGCGACCTTCAGCACTTCGCCGACCCCGGTCAGGGTGCCGCCGGTGCCCCAGCCGCTGACGAAGTAGTCGAGTTTGCGGCCGGCGAAGTCGCGCAGGATCTCCGCGGCGGTGGTCTGGCGGTGATAGGCCGGGTTGGCCGGGTTGGCGAACTGGCGGGCCAGGAACCAGCCGTGCTTCTTCGCCAGTTCCTCGGCCTTCTTGACCATGCCGGTGCCGCGCTCGGCGGCCGGGGTCAGGATCACCTTGCCGCCGTAGGCGCGGATCAGCTTGCGGCGTTCGATCGAGAAGGTCTCGACCATCGTCGCGACGAACCGGTAGCCGCGCGCCGCGGCGACCGCGGCCAGCGCCACGCCGGTGTTGCCGGAGGTCGCTTCCACTATCGTGTCGCCGGGCTTCAGCAGGCCCTTGGCCTCGGCGTCGAGGACGATGGCCAGCGCCAGGCGGTCCTTGACCGAACCGGCCGGGTTGAAGGCCTCGACCTTGGCGTACAGGTCGACGTGCCGTGGACCGATGCGGTGCAGCTTGACCACCGGGGTATGGCCGATGGTGTCGAGGATGCTGTCGTGGATGGCCATGCGGGTCTCGGTGGGACGGCCGGGCGTCCGGCGGGGCCGATGAACCTAACTCCTGGTTATCAGCGGGGGAAATAGCGTGCAGTATTCAGCTTATTCTCTTGGGTTATCAATAAACAGGCAGGAATCGGATAGATTCGCTCATTCCTGTTGGTCATAACTGCTCGACGCGACGCCCATGACCCTGACCCAGCTCCGCTACCTGGTCGCCATCGCCGATGCCGACCTCAACATCACCTTGGCGGCCACGCGGGTGCATGCCACCCAGCCGGGCCTGTCCAAGCAGTTGAAGCAGCTGGAGGACGAACTCGGCTTCCTGTTGTTCGTGCGCAAGGGGCGCAGCCTGGAGGCGGTGACGCCGGCGGGCGCCGAAGTGATCGCCCGCGCCCGCGCGGTGCTGGCCGAGGCCAACAACATCCGTACCTACGCCGCCAACCAGCGCCGTGAAAGCCAGGGCCAGTTAATCGTTGCGACCACCCACACCCAGGCGCGCTTCGTGCTGCCGCCGGCAATCGCCCGGGTCAAGCAGGACTATCCGCAGGTCAGCGTGCACCTGCAGCAGGCGGCTGAAAGCGCCGCGCTGGACCTGCTGGGCGCCGGCGACGCCGACATCGCCGTGGTCAGCACCGCCGGCGAGGTGCCGCAGGCGGGGATCGCGGTGCCGTTGTACCGCTGGCGGCGGCTGGTGGTGGTGCCGTGCGGGCACCCCTTCGACGCCGCCGACCGGGCGCCGGGCATGGCGGAACTGGCCACCCAGCCGCTGATCAGCTACGAATCCTCGACCCGCGCCGAATCCTCGCTGCAACGCGCCTTCGCCGGCGAAGGCCTGCAGCCGGAGATCGCCCTGACCGCGCTGGACGCCGACCTGATCAAGACCTACGTGCGCACCGGCCTGGGCGTGGGCCTGTTGGCGGAAATGGCGGTCAGCGGCGCCGACGCCGACCTGCGGAGCTGGCCGGCGCCGCCGCAGGTCAATGCATGCATCGCCTGGGCGGTGCTGCCGCGCGAGCGCGTGCTGCGCGACTACGCCCTGGACCTGGTTGCCGCCATCGCCCCGCAGATCGACAAGCGCGATCTGCGCCGGGTCATGGACGGCAACGCCGAAGCCCGTTGGCCGGAGCCGCCGACCTGGGAGGCGCTGAGCCAGACGATCACCCTCTGACCGAGGAACGGCCGTGCCGGCGCGGCCGTTATGAAACCGTTTTCCCAGCATGGGTTATCTTTTCCGGCCTGGTTTCCCCGGAGTTCCCGCCGACCATGTCGTTAACGCGTCTGCTTTCCTGCCTCGTCGCCTGCACTGTGCTGGCGCTGTCGGCGTGTTCCACCCCGGTCAAGCTGTCGCGCAAGGGCAGCATGCTGGCCAAGGAGAGCTTCGATTCGGACGGCACCTATTCGCGCAGCTTCAAGCAGACCCCGGAACAGGTCTGCCAGACTGCGTACCGCGCCCTGCTGAGCCAGGGCTACGTGGCGGTGAAGGTTGAGGCCAATGCGGTCGAGGCGGCCAAGAACTTCCAGCCCGAGCCCGAAGTGCACGAACAGATGACCATGCGCGTATCGTGCGTGCAGCAGGCCAATCGCGAATCGTGGATGTTCGCCAGCGCCCAGCAGGACCGCTACAACCTACGCAAGAGCAACAATTCCGCCAGCCTGGGCGTCAGCGCGCTGGGCTCGCTGTCGCTGCCGATCGGCAGCACCGACGATTCGCTGGTCAAGGTCGGCAGCATGACCGTCCAGGACGCGAGCTTCTACCGCGCGTTCTTCGACGTGGTCGAACGCTACCTGCCGCCTCCGCCGCCCCCGCCGACGCCGGAACCGATCCGGCCGGCGTCCGCCGCGCCGCAGGTGCAGGATCTGGCGCCGGATCCGCAGTTCGGCGATGCGCGGGAAAACAACTCGCCGACCCTGCCTTGATCGGGGTCGGGGAATCCCCCAGGCCGGCGCACGCTGTTTCGCGGCATGTCGCGCGCTTTCCGGCGCATTCCCGCGGATAATGCGACGGAAAGCGCAAGACACGCTCCAACCTTTGCGGGCCATGAACACGGTTTCCCATTTGTCCCACCTCGACCGGCTCGAAGCCGAGAGCATCCACGTCCTGCGCGAGGTGGCCGCCGAATTCCGCAACCCGGTACTGCTGTATTCGGTGGGCAAGGACAGTTCGGTGCTGCTGCATCTGCTGCAGAAGGCGTTTGCGCCGGGCAAGCCGCCGATCCCGCTGCTGCACGTCGACACGCGCTGGAAATTCCGCGAGATGATCGAATTCCGCGACTGCCGCGCCGCCGAGACCGGCGTCGAGCTGCGCGTGCATGTCAACCCGGACGGCATCGCCCGGGGCATCGGCCCGGTCAGCCACGGCGCCACCGTTCACACCGAGGTGATGAAGACCCAGGGACTGAAGCAGGCGCTGGACAAGTGGCAGTTCGACGCGGCCATCGGTGGCGCGCGCCGTGACGAAGAGAAGTCGCGCGCCAAGGAGCGCGTGTTCTCGTTCAGGAACGACAAGTGCCGCTGGGATCCGAAGAACCAGCGCCCGGAACTATGGAATGTCTACAACACGCTCATCCGCACGGGCGAAAGCGTACGCGTCTTCCCGCTGTCCAACTGGACCGAACTGGACGTTTGGCTGTACATCTACCGCGAGCACATCCAGGTGGTGCCGCTGTATTTCGCCGCCAGGCGCCCGGTGGTGGAACGCGACGGCGCATTGATATTGGTCGATGATGAACGCCTGCCGCTGCGCGAGGGTGAAGTACCGCAATTGAAGTCGGTGCGCTTTCGCACCCTCGGTTGCTACCCGTTGACCGGCGCAATCGAATCCGAGGCCGATACGTTGGAGAAGATCATCGCCGAGGTGCTGGTCGCCACCACCTCCGAACGTCAGGGTCGGGCGATCGACCACGATCCAGGCGCATCGATGGAGAAGAAGAAGCTGGAGGGGTACTTCTGATGGAAGGCAGGGATCAGGAGTCGGAGGCCGGGGGCCGGGGGCCAGAAAAAAGTCCACGACAAAAACCAGCGCGGGTCGCTGCCCCCTCGTCCCTGACCTCTGACCTCGGGTCCCTGCTTCGCGCCCATGAAACCAAACCCCTCCTGCGCTTCATCACCTGCGGCAGCGTCGACGACGGCAAGAGCACCCTGATCGGGCGGTTGTTGCACGATAGCAGGTGCCTGTTCGACGATCATCTCGCCGCGCTGGAACACGACAGCCGCCGCCACGGCACTCAGGGCGAGCGGATCGACTACGCACTGCTGTTGGACGGGCTGGAAGCCGAGCGCGAGCAGGGCATCACCATCGATGTCGCCTACCGCTACTTCGATACCGACAAGCGCAAGTTCATCGTCGCCGACTGCCCCGGTCACGAACAGTACACCCGCAACATGGCCACCGGCGCTTCGACCGCCGACCTTGCCGTGGTGCTGGTCGACGCGCGCAAGGGCTTGCTGGCGCAGACGCGGCGGCACAGCTACATCGTCTCGCTGCTGGGCATTCGCCACGTGGTGCTGGCGGTGAACAAGATGGATCTGGTCGGTTACGACCAGCGCGTGTTCGACGAAATCGTCAGCAACTATCGCGAACTGGCCGCGCATATGGGCATCGCCAACGTGCAGGCGATTCCGCTGTCGGCGCTGGAAGGCGACAATCTCTCGATGCGCTCGGCCAACATGCCGTGGTACGCCGGTCCGAGCCTGCTCGAACACCTGGAAGCCGTGCCGGTTGAAGCGAGCGACATCGCTTCCAGCCTGCGCTTGCCGGTGCAGTGGGTGAATCGCCCGAACCCGGATTTTCGCGGTTTCACCGGCACGATCGCTGCCGGCGAGGTAAAGCCGGGCGATGCGGTGGTGGTGTTGCCATCGGCGCGGGGTTCGACCGTTGCGCGCGTGCTCGATGCCAACGGCGATGTCGAGGTCGCATGCGCCGGGCAGACGGTGACATTGACGCTCAACGATGAAATCGACATCGGCCGGGGCGACGTGATCGCCGCCGCCGGCGACCCGCCGGAAGTGGCCGACCAGTTCGCCGCGCATGTGTTGTGGATGGACGATGCCGCGCTGCTGCCGGGCCGCCCGTACTGGCTGAAGATCGGTGCGCGCACGGTCGTCGCCAGCATCAGCAAGATCAAGCACCGCATCGACGTCAACACCCAGGAACACCGGGCGGCGAAGCGGTTGGAATTGAATGAAGTCGGCTACTGCAACCTGTCGCTGGACGAAGCCATCGCGTTTGAGCCTTACGCGAAGAATCGCGTGCTCGGGGGCTTCATCCTGATCGATCGCCAGAGCAACGCCACCGTGGCCGCCGGGACGCTGGATTTCGCCCTGCGCCGCGCCAGCAACGTGCATTGGCAACACCTGGACGTGGACAAGGCCGCGCGTGCGCGCATCAAGGGCCAGGTGCCGAAGGTGCTGTGGTTCACCGGCCTGTCCGGCGCGGGCAAATCGACGATCGCCAATCTGGTGGACAAGCGCCTGCATGCCCTGGGCTACCACAGTTTCATCCTCGACGGCGACAACGTGCGCCACGGTTTGAGCCGCGACCTCGGCTTCACCGACGAGGATCGCGTGGAGAACATCCGCCGCGTTGCCGAAGTGGCCAAGCTGATGACCGATGCGGGCCTGATCGTGCTGGTCAGCTTCATCTCGCCGTTCCGCGCCGAACGGCGGATGGCGCGCGAACGCTTCGCCGAGGGCGAATTCATCGAGATTTTCGTCGATGTGCCGCTGGAAGTGGCCGAAGCGCGTGACGTCAAGGGCCTGTACGCCAAGGCGCGCACCGAGCAGATTCCGAACTTTACCGGCATCGATTCGCCCTACGAGGCGCCGGAACACCCGGAACTGCACCTGCACGCCGCCGCGCAAACGCCGGAAGCGCTGGCGCAACAGGTATTGGGGCAGCTTGGGTTGTAGCCACCGGGCTAACTAGTTCCTCCGGTCGCCAATTCCCGCCTGTGACGAAAATCTTGAAGGCTTTTGTGGCCGGGCCACGCCCCCGACACCTCATCCATTGTCACGCACGCAACAGAAAAAGCCGGCGGGACTCCGCCCGCATCGGCATATGCCATTAGTCATGTCCACCACAGGTTACGTTCAAGCGTTCATTGCAAGCCGGTAAACTCGGCCCATTCCGCCTCCGGATCCCCGCATGTCCAAATCGATGCTTCCGCGTGCGCTGCTCCTGTTGGCGCTGGTTGCCGCACTGGCTGCCTGCGGCGGCGGCAAGGCCGACGCCGGCCATGAACAGCCACCGCCGACGGTGACCACGATGCGCGTGCAGCCGGTGCGCTGGAGCGACGAACTGAAGGCGCTGGGCACGGCCAACGCACGCGAATCGGTGACGATCACCGCCAGCGTCAGCCAGACCATCGCCAGCGTCGAATTCGACAGCGGCCAGTGGGTCAGGAAGGGCCAGCCGCTGGTCACGCTGGTGCAGGGCCAGCAGGCCGCCAGCGTGGCCGAGGCGCAGGCCGACCTGCGCAACGCCGAGCAGTTGTACGAGCGCAGCCGCCGGCTTGCGGACCAGCAACTGATCGCGCGCGCCGACCTGGAAACCCAGCGCGCCGCGCTGGAAGCCGCGCGCGCGCGCGTGGCCACGCAGCGCGCCACCGTCGCCGACCGCAGCATCCGCGCGCCGTTCGACGGCGTGCTGGGGCTGCGCCTGGTCAGCGCCGGGTCGCTGGTCACGCCGGGCACCGCGATCACCACGCTCGACGACGTTTCGCTGATCAAGCTCGATTTCACCGTGCCCGAATCCGCCGTCTCGCAGCTTGCCGTCGGCCAGCGCGTCAACGCGCGCAGCGCGGCGTGGCCGGACCAGGTCTTCGAGGGCCGCATCGCCAGCATCGATTCGCGCGTGGACGCGGTCTCGCGCGCGATCACCGTGCGTGCGGAAATCCCCAACCCGGACGGCAAGCTGCGCCCGGGCATGCTGCTGGACGTCGGCGTGGAGCGCGGCGTGCGCCAGGCGCTGGCGATCCCGGAACTGGCGGTGCAGCAGTCGGGCGAGACATCCAGCGTGTTCCGGGTCGACGCCGGCGAGCAGGTCCGGCTGGTGCCGGTGAAGCTGGGCGCGCGCCGCTTCGGCGAGGTCGAGGTGGTTTCCGGCCTGCAGCCCGGCGACCGCATCGTGGTCGAGGGCACGGTCAAGC
The DNA here is from genome assembly GCA_047601245.1 of Pseudoxanthomonas sp. GTDB lineage: Bacteria > Pseudomonadota > Gammaproteobacteria > Xanthomonadales > Xanthomonadaceae > Pseudoxanthomonas_A. The sequence goes on along the minus strand of JASGJU010000001.1, from coordinate 167,873 downwards.
TGCGCGACGGCTTGAAGATCGAGGATGTGGCCGCGAAGACTGCGACCGGCGACGCGAACGCGAAGTCCGCGCCGGCCGCCGACGAGGGACGCTGAGCCATGCTGCTTTCCGACGTCTCGATCAAGCGCCCCGTCTTTGCGACGGTGATGTCGCTGATCCTGATCGTGCTGGGCGTGGTCTCGTTCACCCGCCTGCCGCTGCGCGAACTGCCCGACGTCGACCCGCCGGTGGTCTCGGTCAACACGACCTACACCGGCGCCTCGGCGGCGGTGGTCGAAAGCCGCATCACCCAGGTGCTGGAGGACGCGATCAGCGGCATCGAGGGCGTCGACCTGATCACCGCGACCAGCCGCAACGGCCGTTCCGACATCAACATCGAATTCACCCTGACCCGCGACATCGAAGGCGCGGCCAACGACGTGCGTGACGCGATCAGCCGCGTGACTAACCGCCTGCCCGAGGACGTGGACCCGCCGCAGGTGTCCAAGCAGGACAGCGATTCGTCGCCGATCATGTTCCTCAACCTCAGCGATCCGAACCGCAGCACCGAGCAGTTGACCGACTACGCGGACCGCTACCTGACCGACCAGTTCTCCTCGATCGACGGCGTCTCCTCGGTCAACATCGGCGGCGGCCAGCGCTACGCGATGCGGGTCTGGCTGGACGCCAATGCGTTGAGCGCGCACGGGCTGACCGCCGACGACATCGGCACCGCGCTGCGCCGCGAGAACATCGAACTGCCCGGCGGCAGCATCGAGTCGAAGGACCGCGAATTCGCCCTGCGCGTGGTCCGCGGCTATCAGAGCCCGGAGAGCTTCGCCGGACTGGTCGTGGGCAAGGGCGCGGACGGGCACGTCATCACCCTGGGCGAGGTGGCGAAGGTCGAACTGGCCCCGGAGGAGCGCCGCGCCTACTACCACGGCAACGGCGTGCCGCAGATCGGCCTGGGCATCGTCGCCACCTCCACCGCCAATTCGCTGGAGGTCTCGCGGCGCGCGCGCGCGCTGGCCGAGCAGGTGTCGCAGACCCTGCCCGAAGGCATGCGCATCACCGTGGCCTACGACTCCACCGTGTTCACCGAGGCGGCCGTGGACGAGGTCTACAAGACCCTGGCCGAAGCGATCGCGCTGGTGCTGCTGGTGGTGTTCGTGTTCCTGGGCAGCGTGCGCGCGGCGCTGATCCCGGCGGTGACCGTGCCGGTGTGCGTCACCGCCGCCTTCATCGCGCTGTACGCCTGCGGCTTCTCGATCAACCAGTTGACCCTGTTGTCGCTGGTGCTGTCGATCGGCCTGGTGGTCGACGACGCGATCGTGGTGCTGGAGAACTGCCAGCGCCGCGCCGACCTGGGCGAACCGCCGCTGCTGGCGGCGCAGCGCGGCACCCGCCAGGTGGCGTTCGCGGTGATCGCCACCACCGTGGTGCTGATCGCGGTGTTCCTGCCGATCGCGTTCATGGAAGGCAACACCGGCCGCCTGTTCCGCGAACTGGCGGTGGCGGTGGCCGGCGCGGTGGCGATCTCCGGCTTCGTCGCGCTGACGCTGACGCCGATGATGTGTTCGCTTCTGCTGCGTCCGCACACCCACCGGCGCGGTTTCAACAACTGGGTCAACGACCGCCTGGACGCGCTGACGCGCCGCTACCGCAACCTGGTGGCGAAGACGATCGGACGCGGCTGGCTGCTGGCCGTGGCGATGCTCGCGACCTTCGCGGTCAGCGGCCTGCTGTTCAAGTACGTGCCGTCGGAGCTGGCGCCGGCCGAGGACCGCGGCGACTTCAACGTCATGGTCAGCGGGCCGGAGGGCGCGGGCTTCGACTACATGGTCAAGCAGATGGCGGAGATCGAACGCCGCCTGCTGGCCTACGCCAGCGGCGACAAGCCGGTCTCGCGGGTGATCATCCGCGTGCCGGGCGGTTTCGGCAGCAGCAGCGCGGTGATGAATAGCGGCCGCGCCACCGTCTTCCTCAAGCCGTGGGATCAGCGCAAGCAGACCACGCAGGAAGTGCTCGAGGACGTGCGCAGGTCGCTGGCCGACATCCCCGGCGTGCGCATGACCGCCGAGGTCCGCCAGGGCCTGGTGCGCGGCGGCGGCCGCCCGGTGCAGTTCGTGCTGCGCGGGCCGACCTACGAGACGCTGGCGCAGTGGCGCGACCGCATGCTGCTGCGCATGGAGGAGAACCCGCGCCTGACCAACATCGACTCGGACTACAAGGAAACCCTGCCGCAGTTCCGCGTCGACATCGACAAGGCGCGGGCGGCCGACCTCGGCGTGCCGGTGCAGGCGATCGGCAGCACTTTGCAGACCATGCTCGGCTCACTGCGCGCCGGCACCTACGAGAAGGACGGCGAGGAGTACTACGTGGTCATGCAGGCGCCGTTGCAGAACCGCCGCGACCCGACCGACATCACCGGCCTGTACGTGCGTTCGACCACCACCAACGCGCTGATCCCGCTGTCCAACCTGGTCAAGCTGACCGAAACCGCCGAAGCCGGCACGCTGAGCCGCTTCAACCGCATGCGCGCCATCACCCTCAGCGCCGGCATCGCGCCCGGCTACACCGTCGGCGAGGCGCTGCAGTACATGCGCGGCATCGCCGCCGAAGAACTGCCGCCGGAAGCGCAGGTCGACTACCGCGGCGAGTCGCGCGAATTCATGAAGTCCAGCGGCGCGGTGTTCTTCACCTTCGGCATGGCGCTGCTGGTGGTGTTCCTGGTGCTGGCGGCGCAGTTCGAAAGCTTCCTGCACCCGCTGGTGATCATGCTGACGGTGCCGCTGGCGATGCTCGGCGCCTTGCTCGGCCTGGCCATCTGGGGCGTCAGCCTGAACCTGTACAGCCAGATCGGCATCGTCATGCTGGTCGGCCTGGCGGCGAAGAACGGCATCCTGATCGTCGAGTTCGCCAACCAGCTGCGCGACGAGGGCCGCAACGTGGCCGAGGCCATCGTCGAGGCCGCGGCGGTGCGCCTGCGCCCGATCCTGATGACCAGCGTGGCGATGATCGTCGGCGCGCTGCCGCTGATGCTGTCCACCGGCGCCGGTGCGGCCAGCCGCGCCAGCATCGGCGTGGTGATCGTGTTCGGCGTGGCCTTCTCCACGCTGCTGTCGCTGTTCGTGGTGCCGGCGTTCTACTCGCTGCTGGCGCCGTTCACCAGGTCGCCGGAAGCGGTCGCGCACGAGCTGGCGAAGCTGGACGCCGAAGTGCCGCCCGTGGGCGGGCACGGCTGACGCGGGTGGCGACGATGCAGGGCAAGCCTCCTTCGCCGTGGTCGCCGGATCGCAGGCCGGCGACCGGGAAATCCCGCGCCGCGCCGGGTGCCGGACAGGCGTCTTCCCGTGAGCTGGGCGAAGGCGCCAGGAACGAATGCCGCATATATGGCTTCAATGCCGTGCGCGCTGTGTTCGGCAAGCGCCCCGAGGCCATCCGCAAACTCTATCTGCTCGAGTCGCGCATCGGCGAACTGAAGCCGTTGCTCGCGTGGTGTGTGAAGCATCGGGTCGGCTATCGCGTCGTCGAAGAGCGGGGCCTCGACAGGCTGGCGGGGAGCGCGCACCACGAGGGTGTGGTCGCCGACGTGCTGAGGGCGGAGCCGGAACCGCTGGCGGATTGGCTCGCCCGCATCGGCGCTGGCGCGCAGTGCGCGATCTGGCTGGACGGCGTCGGCAACCCGCACAACTTCGGCGCGATCCTGCGCTCGGCCGCGCATTTCGGCGTCGGCGCGGTCCTGCTGCCGCAGGGTTCGACGCTGGCGCTTTCCGGCGCGGCCGCGCGCGTGGCCGAAGGCGGCGCGGAAGCCGTGCCGCTGGTGCGCCTGCCGTCGCCGCACGAGGCCTTGTCGCAATTGCGCGATGCCGGGTTCGCGCTGGCCGCCACCGTCGTGCGCGGTGGCGGCGATCTGTTCGCGCAGGCGCTGCCGTCGCGGCTGGTCTACGTGATGGGCGCGGAAGGCGAGGGCATGGATGCGGGACTGGCCGCGCAATGCGACCTGCGCCTGTCGATTCCCGGCACCGGCGCGGTCGAGAGCCTCAACGTCGCCGCGGCGACGGCGGTGTTCCTGGCCCAGTGGCGGCGCTCGCTCCGGTAGAGCGGGTCCGTCCGCGGTTTCCGGCGCGGCTTGTTACTTCGCAGCTTGCGTTTTCGCCTGGCTGCCGAAATCGCCCTCGGCCTGTGCGGCCAGCCAGGCGAACACCGCATAGGCGGCGACGTTCTGCGCCAGATCCTTCGGGTCGATCTTGTCCAGGGTGTCGTCGGCGTTGTGGTGCAGGTCGAAGTAGCCGGTGCCGTCGTGGCCCAGCCAGGCCCAGGCCATGCCCTGTTCGGCCATCGGGCCGATGTCCGATTCCGGATCGCCCTGTCCGGGCAGGGATTCGATCCGCAGCGGCGCCAGCGCCTCGGCGATCTGCCGCATCGCGCCTTGCGCGTGTTCGGCCACCTTGCCGTCGAAACCGTAGATGCGTCCCGCGCCGAAGTCGCTTTCGGCGGCGATGACGTGCTTCTCCAGTTCGGCGGCGTGCCGCTCGGCGTAGGCGCGGCCGCCCAGCAGGCCCTGCTCCTCGTTGGCGAAGGCGACCACGCGGATCGTCCTTGCCGGCTTCAGCGGCTTGATCAGTTTCGCCGCGGCCATGCTGATGCCGATGCCGGCGGCGTCGTCGATCGCGCCGGTGCCCAGGTCCCAGGAATCCAGATGACCGCCGATCAGCACCACCTCGTCGGGCTTCTTGCCGCCGCGGATTTCGCCAATGACATTATGCGAGGTGTATTCGCCGTCGAAGCCGCAATCCAGCGCCACGCGCACGCGCACCGGGCCGCGCGCCGCCAGCCGCGAAAGCTGCTGCGCATCGGGAACCGACAGCGCGGCGCTGGGGATCGGCGTCGCGCCCTCGGCGAACCGGGTCATGCCGGTATGCGGCAGGCGGTGCGAGTCGGTGCCGGCCGAGCGCATCAGGAAGCCGGCCGCGCCGCGCCTGGACGCTTCGCTCGGGCCCATGAAGCGCACGCCGCCGCCGATGCGGTAGTCCGCGCCGTCGCGCTTGGCCTGCATGGTGAAGTCGACGAAGGCGATCTTGCCCTTCAGCGAATCCGCCGGCGCCTGCATCAGCACCTCCAGCCCGTCGAAGCGCACTACCTCGCCTTCGACCGTGCCGCCGGGGCTGCCGCCCAGCGCGGTCAGCGACAGCTTCTGCGCATGCGCGCCGAGCACTTCGGCGGTTTCGCCGCGACGCTCCCACTTGGGGAAGGTCACCGGCTCGATCCACACCTTGTCGAAGCCCAGTTCGCGGAACTTGGCCTGCGCCCACGCCACCGCGCGCGCGTCGGCCTCGCTGCCGGCCAGGCGCGGGCCGACCTCGGTGGTCAGCGATTCGACCACCTTCCAGCCGGCGTCGTCGGCCAGCGCGGTTTCACGCAGCTTCGCCGCCGCGGCCAGCGCGGCGTCGGGAATGCGCGTCTGCCGGGATTCGGCGGCATCGGCGCAGGCGGCGGTGCAGGCAAGGGCGATCAGCAGCGGCAGGTGGCGCATGGCGGCTTCCGGGGAAAATGGCGGGCAAAGAAGAAGCCGCGAGCTTAGCAGCCCGCGGCTCCGGCATCGCATGACGAAAGTCGTGCGCCTATTTCTTCAATGCGTCGCGGATCTCGCGCAGCAGCAGCACGTCCTCCGGCGGCGGCGCGTCCGCGGCCGGCTTGCGCACCTTGTTGACCGCCTTGACCAGCAGGAAGATGGCGAAGGCGATGATCAGGAACTGGACGATGGTGTTGACGAAATCGCCGAAGCCCAGCACCAGCGCCGGCGTGGTCTCCTTGCCGGCGGCGTCGACCACCGCTTCCTTCAGCGTGATCGACCAGTTGGAGAAGTCGATGCCGCCGGTCAGCAGCCCCACCAGCGGCATGATGATCTTTTCGACCAGCGAGGTGACGATCTTGCCGAACGCGCCGCCGATGACGACGCCCACGGCCAGGTCGATGACGCTGCCCTTGGCGATGAATTCCTTGAACTCGCTGACGATGCTCACTGGGACGCTCCTTGGTCTGTGCATGCCCACGAGGCGGGGGCGGCCCCGACTATACCGCGCCGGTGGTGACGCGTCCCTCAAGCGCGGCGACGTCGCCCAGCCGGGCGGCGAAGCGGTCGCCGGGCAGCAGCGGGCCGACCCCGGCCGGCGTGCCCATGAACACCAGGTCGCCGGCCTTCAACGCGTACAGTTTCGACAGTTCGTGCAGGATTTCGGCCACGTTCCAGATCAGGTCGCGCAGGCGGCCGGATTGGCGCGGCTGGCCGTTGACCGACAGTTCCAGTTCCAGCGCATACGGGTCGGCGACCCCGGCGGCCGGCGCCAGGTCGCTGATCGGCGCGGAATGGTCGAAGCCCTTGGCGATGTCCCAGGGATGGCCCTTGGCCTTGGCCGCGGCCTGCAGGTCGCGGCGGGTCAGGTCGAGGCCGACGCCGTAGCCGAACACCAGGCGCATGGCGTCTTCCACCGCCAGCACGCCGGCCGGCGCGTCGCGGCCGATGGCGACGACCGGCTCCACTTCGTGGTGCAGTTCGCCGGTGCCGGGCGGGTAGGGCACGTCGGCATTGCCGGTGACGATGGCGTCGGCCGGTTTCGAGAAGAACATCGGCGCGCCGCGCCCGGATTGCGCATTGGCCGGGGTCGCGCCCATTTCGCGGGCGTGGTCGGCGAAGTTGCGGCCGACGCAGTAGATGCGGTGCACCGGAAAGAAGCCGCCGCCATGCACGGGCACGCGCGGTTGCGGGAGAGCGGGAATCAGGTCGGACATGGATCGCGTCGTTGGCGGGGACGCGACAGTCTAGGGCTTGTCGCGCGCCTTTGAAGCCATCAGCGCGGCAGCGGCAGCACTGGCCGGCGGACGACGCGGTATTCGCCTTCGACCACGCGGCCGTCGCGGGCGACGGGCTTGCCGCGTTGGCGCAGCAGCTTGAGCAGCAGGCCGCCGGCAAGCATCGCCGCGCCGACGAACACGCCCACGAACAGCAACAGGCACAACAGCGCCACCCCCAGCAGACCCAAGCCCAGGCGCAGCAGCGGATGGCGCGGCTTGCGCGGCGCGAACAGGGCGCGCACGCGGAATGCGTCGAAGCGGAAAGATCGGGACATCGGCGGACGTGACAGAATGCGGCCGGATCGGCTGCGGCCCAGTATCCGGTTACCGCAAGATGACAGTGTGAGGACTTCGTTAAGAAACATGGCGCTGATCGCATTTGACGCATTGAAGGATCGGGAGCCGACCGAAGTCGCGGCGGTGCTGGAAGGCGACGCCGAATCGCTGATCCTGTACCGCGACGGCGAGCGCGTGCGCGCCTGGCTCAACGTCTGCCCGCACGCCGGCCGGCGGCTGGACTGGGCCCCGGGCAAGTTCCTGATGAGCCGCGACGGCTTGCTGGTCTGCGCCGCGCACGGAGCGTCGTTCGAGCTGGCCAACGGCGATTGCGTGGCCGGGCCGTGCCGCGGCGACGCGTTGCGCGCGGTGGCGGTGGAGGTGATCGAAGGCGAGGTCAGGCTGGCGGCCGGCGCGACGTGAACGAACCGGGCCTGGCGGGGCCGGCCATGCGTTCACGCCGCGTCGCCGGAGCGAGGGTCAACCGCCTTGCGCGGGCAGCACGCGCGGGTTGCGCAGCACCGCGGCCGACAGCAGCGAGACGACCACGCCGACCGGGAAGATCTCGGTGAAAGTCATCGGCAGGCGGTAGGCCGGATTGGCGTAATCGGCCTTGAAGCGTTCCATGTCCGCGACCAGCTTCGCCAGCGCTTCGCCGCCGAGTCCCTTGGCCTTCTGTTGTTCGATGACCGCGTCGGCATAGCGGCCGGCGAAGTCGATCCCGGTGACGGCCAGCGCGGCGTCCCAGGCCAGCGCATAGATCACGCTGGCGACGAAGCTGACGCCCAGTCCCAGCGCGAACGCCGGCCAGAAACGGATGACGCCGCCCAGCGCCTGGTCGCGATGGCGCTTGACCGCGACGAACACCAGACTCAGGGCGACCAGCATGGTCAGGTAGCCGATCAGCATGCCCAGCCAGCCGGACGGGCCGCGCTCGCCGAATCCGAGGACCAGCGCGGACAGCACACCGCCGGCGATCAGGCCGGCGACGCCGCCGTAGGACAGGATCTTCTTCAGCATGGGATCGCTCCTCTCGAGGGTCGGGAGTTGCATTGGGGACCGACAGCCGCCGACAGGCAATCGGCCGAAAGGGGGATTTTCGCCGGATCCGGCGTTTTCACGTCCCGCGTCACGCCAGCAGACCGAGTTCGCGGGCGCGCCGGGTGGCGTCGGTGCGACGCCGGGCGCCCAGCTTCTCGTACAGCCGCGCCACGTGCGTCTTCACCGTGCTGGGAGCGATGTGCAGGCGCGCGGCGATCTCCTTGTTGGAGCGGCCGGCGGCGATTTCGCGCAGGACTTCCAGTTCGCGTTCGCTGATGCCCAGCGCGGCCTGCGCCCGCGGGTTGCCGTCGAACGCCTGCGGCCGGCGCGCCCTGGCGAAGAGGTGCGCGCCGACGAAGACGCCGAGGGCCAGGAAAGCCGCGGCAACCAGCCCGAGCTGCAGTTCCGCCCACTGCGTGCGTGCCAGCCGCTGGTAGTCCAGCCATTGCAGGAACAGCGCGGCCGCCGCCAGCAGCGCGCCGTAGAGCGCGCTGCGTTTCCATGCCGAGGCGTCGATCCGGAGGCGTCCCATGCGGCCGCCCTCAGCCCCGCCACCACGACATCAGGTTGATCGCCAGCACCACGATCACGGTATAGATCAGCGACAAGGGCCCGCCGACGCGCCACAACTGCCGGCTGGTGTAGTTGGCCGGGCCGACGATCATCGAGATGATCGGGTTGGACGAGGTCATCAGGTTGTTCGACGCCGACAGCGCCACGATCAGCGCGAACGCGGTCGGGTCGCCGCCGACCGCCAGCGCCAGGTTGATGGCCATCGGCACCATCACGATCGCCGCGCCGACGTGGCTGATCACCAGCGAGAACGCGGTGGTCAGGATGGCGACGGCCAGTTCCAGCAGCCACACCGGCATGCCTTCGGGCAGGCGTTCGACGGTGTGCCCCGCGACCCACGCCGCCGCGCCGCTGCTGTCCATCGCCCAGCCCAGCGGGATCAGCCCGGCCATCAGCAGCACGGTCTTCCAATTGATCGCCGCGTAGGCCTCGTCCATGCGCAGCACGCCGGTCAGCAGCATGCCGGTGGCGCCGGTGGCCAGGGTCAGCGCCACCGGCAGTTTCGAGGTCAGCGCGATCAGCACGGTCAGCGCGAAGATGCCCATTGCGACCTTGAGCTTGTGCGGGCGGTGCTCGCCCTTGGGGAAGTCGGTGACGACGACGAAGTCGTGGCTTTCCGCCGCCTGCGCCAGGTCGGTCCAGATGCTGTGGAACACCAGCATGTCGCCGGCGCGCAGCTTGACCTGGCGCACGTCGTCGCGCAGCACCTGCTTGTCGCGGTTGATCGCCAGCAGGCCGATGCCGTATTGCTTGCGCAGGCGCAGTTCGGCCGCATTCTTGCCGATGAAGCGCGAGTTGGGCGGGATCACCGCTTCGGAAATGCCGGAACGGCTGGGGTTGAACAGGTCGCCGAGGTGGCGCAGGCGCGAGGACATGCGCAGGAAGTTGTTCTGCGCGAAGTCGGTGATTTCCTGCTTCGGCCCCATCACGCCCAGCACGCTGTCCACCCAGACGCGCATGTCGGCCGGCGGCGACAGGCGGGTATCGTCGCCGCTTTGCAGCGCCAGCAGCATCGGCGCGCCGTGCAGGGCCTCGATCTCGCCGATGCTCATGCCGACCAGCGGGCTTTCCGCGCCGACGGTCAGCTCGAACACGTCGCCGTGCAGGCCGTAGGTGTCGGCGAAGTAGTTCTCCACCCGGGTCGGCGCGACGCTGGTGGCGGCGTCCTCGCGCAGCAGGCGGTCGCCGCGGAAGCGGAAATACAGCAGCGACGCCAGCACCAGCGCCACGCCGATCGGCAACGGCGCGAACATGCCCAGCGGTTCCAGCGTGGCCACGCCCGAGGGCAGGTTGTTGTTGGCCGACTGCAGCAGGTCGTTGAGCAGGATCAGCGGCGAATTGCCGACCATGGTCAGCGCCCCGCCCATGACGATCGCCGCGGCGATCGGCAGCAGCAGGCGCTGCACCGACAGCGTGGTCCGCGACGACAGCCGCGCGGCCACCGGCATGAACAGCGCCATCACCGACGGGTTCTGCATGAACGAGGAGTTGACCGCGGCGATGGCGCTGGTCATCAGCAGCAGGCGCTGCTCGATGCCGTGGCCGCGCCGCAGCAGCCACGCGGCCAGCCGGTTCAGCGCGCCGGTGCGGTCCAGGCCGGCGCCGAGCACGGTGGTGGCGATGATGCTCATCACCGCGTTGCCGGAGAAGCCGCCGAAGATCTCCTCCGGCGCGATCAGCCCGCTCAGGCCCAGCACCACCAGCACCACCAGCGCGACCAGGTCGGCGCGGATGCGCTCGAACAGGAACATCGCCATGGTGAAGACCACCAGCCCGAGCACGAGCTTCATGTCGGTGGTCAGCGTCAGGGCGGTGTCCATTACGCGCCGGGTGCTCCGTGTGGTTCGGGCGATTGTGCGCCCAGGTCGAAGTTCAACTCAATGCCGTTGCCGGCCGGGTCGTGCAGGAAGATCTGTTTCTGCGAGGCCAGCGGCGCTTCGTCCACGGCATAGTCGACGCCGTGCCGCCGCAGCCGCGCCTCGGCGGCGGCCGGGCCGGTGCAGTCGAAGGCGACGTGGTCGAAGGTGGTGTCGATGCCGGTATCGCGCACCTCATCGGGCCGGGTTTCGGTCAGATGCAGGACGTCGCGGCCGCCGGCGTACAGCCAGTATCCGAAGCTGCGGAAGGGCGGGCGCGGGCCTTCCCGGAGGCCGACGACTTCGACGTAGAACCGGCGCAGGGTTTCGAGCAGGTCGCGCGGCGCGCGCAGGTTGAAGTGGTTGAGGCCGGCGACGGGCATCGGTCACGCCCGGTCGTACAGCAGATCCCAGACGCCGTGCCCCAGCTTCTGCCCGCGCGTCTCGAAGTGGGTCTGCGGCCGCCAGTCCGGGCGCGGCACGCTGCCGCGCGCGCCGGCGCGGTTGCGCAGGCCGGGCGTGGCGTCGAGCACGTCCCACATGTGTTCGGCGTAGGGTTCCCAGTCCGTCGCCAGGTGCAGGCGTCCGCCGGCGCGCAGCTTCCGCGCCAGCAGCGCGGCGAATTCCGGCTGCACGAGGCGGCGCTTGTGGTGGCGTTTCTTGTGCCACGGATCGGGGAAGTAGATGCGTATTTCGTCCAGCGCGCCGTCGGCGACCTCGTGGTTCAGCACCTCCACTGCGTCGTGGTGGTAGACGCGGACGTGGTCGCTGCCGTCCTCGGCCAGCGCGTTGAGCAGGCGGCCGACGCCGGGCGCGTGCACCTCGATGCCGATGTAGTTGCGCGACCGGTCCTGCTTCGCCGCGAAGCGCAGCGCCTCGCCGTTGCCGGTGCCGATTTCCAGCACCAGCGGCGCGCTGCGGCCGAAGAGCGCGTCGTAGTCGCGGATCGCGCCGGCATAGTCGATGCCGAAGCGCGGCCACTGCTGGTCGAACGCGCGTTGCTGCGCCTCGGTGAAACGGCCCTGGCGCAGCACGAAGCTGCGGATCTCGCGGCGGCCTTCGGTGAGGGTGAAGGGCTTGGGCGGGGCCTTGGCGCCCTTGCTCGAGAACGGATCGGTCATCGTCAGCCGATCAGGCCTTCGATCGGGCTCGAAGCCGACGCATTGCGCTTGCGTGGAATGCGCCCGGCCAGGAACGCCTCGCGCCCGGCCTGCACGGCCTTGCGCATCGCGCCGGCCATCAGCACCGGGTCCCTGGCGCAGGCGATGGCGGTGTTCATCAGCACGCCGTCGCAGCCCAGTTCCATCGCGATGGCCGCGTCCGACGCGGTGCCGACGCCGGCGTCGACGATCACCGGCACCTTGGCGTTGTCGATGATCTCCAGCAGGCTCCACTTGTTCTGGATGCCCAGGCCCGAACCGATCGGCGCGGCCAGCGGCATCACCGCGACGCAGCCGATCTCCTCCAGCCGTTTCGCCAGGATCGGGTCGTCGCTGGTGTAGACCATCACGTCGAAGCCGTCGGCGACCAGCAGTTCGGCCGCCTTCAGCGTCTGCACCACGTCCGGGTACAGGGTCTTCTGGTCGCCCAGTACTTCCAGCTTGACCAGCTTGTGGCCGTCGAGCAGCTCGCGGGCGAGGCGGCAGGTGCGCACCGCGTCCTCGGCGGTGTAGCAGCCGGCGGTGTTGGGCAGCAGGGTGAATTTTTCCGGCGGCAACGCGTCGAGCAGGCTCGGTTCGTTGGGCGACTGGCCCAGGTTGATGCGGCGGATCGCCGCAGTGACGATCTCTGCGCCGGCGGCGTCGGTGGCGCGGCGGGTCTCGTCGAAATCCTTGAACTTGCCGGTGCCGGTGATCAGGCGGGAACGGTAGGGCTTGCCCGCGATGACGAGCGGGTCGGTCGGGAGCGGTGCGTTCATCCGCGGATTATCGCCCATTGCGGCGGCCGCGTGGCGCGGCAGGGCCGGCGTTTCACTGGAATGCCCCGAAATGGTCACCCGCGCGAAACACGTCCGGCCGACGATTCCGTGGATTCGCACAGGGACGGTGCCGCAGTCCCTTCCCCCTCGTCCCGAGATCACGCCATGCCCATCCCCCGCCATCGTCTTGGTGTTTCGATTCGTTTTGCCCTTGCCCTGAGCGCCGGCGCACTCGCCGGGATCCCGTCCGCGGACGCGCAGGAAGCGTCGCCCGCCGCCGCGACCGCCAAGGATCTGGACGCGGTCGTGGTCACCGGCCGCGCCGGCGTCGCCCAGCGCAGCAAGGCCGAAACCAGCTATTCGATCACCGCCATCGACGAGGAGCGGCTGCGCATGCAGGCGCCGACCAGCGTGACCGAGTCGCTGAAGAGCGTGCCGGGCTTCTGGGTCGAGGCGTCCGGCGGCGAGGCCAGCGGCAACGTGCGCGCGCGCGGCATTCCGGTCGACGGCTTCGGCTCGATCACCCTGCTCGACGACGGCATGCCGGTGCAGCACGATCCGGCGCTGGGCTACCTGAACGGCGATCAGGCGTTCCGCCTGGACGAGACCACCGAGCGCATCGAGGTGGTGCGCGGCGGCCCGTCGTCGATCTTCTATTCGAACGCGCCGGCCGGCGCGGTCAACTACATCCCGCGCGAACCGGGCGACCATGCCGAGGGCGTGTTCAAGTACACCGTCGGCGACTACGGGCTGAACCGTGGCGATTTCTGGTTCGGCACGCCGATCGGCGAGGACTGGAAGCTGTCGCTCGGCGGCTACTACCGGCAGGACGACGGCGTGCGCGATCCCGGCTTCAAGGCCGACGACGGCGGCCAGCTGCGGCTGAACCTGGTGCGCGAGCTGGAAGGCGGGCGGGTGTCGTTCGACGTCAAGCACCTCGACGACAAGGTGATGCTGTTTCTCGGCATCCCGATGCGCAGCTACGACGACGGCGAGATCCGTGCGGTGCCCGGCTTCGACGGCCACCACGGCACCCTGGCCGGGCCGGAGACCGAGCGCGTGCGCATGCTGATGGGCGACGGCTCGTACTACGACTTCGACAACCGCGAAGGCACCCACGTCAAGCGCGACCAGTACACCTTCAAGTTCGAGAAGGACTTCGGCGGCTGGCAGCTGCGCGACAGCCTGCGCTACAACGACACCGACACCCAGCGCAACGGCATGTTCCCGAACGCGCTGCAGAGCGCGCAGTCGCTGCTGGAAGGCAACGCGGGCCTGCTGGCGCGGTATCCCGGCGCCAGCGCGCTGCAGCTGCGCTACGTCACCTCGCCCGACCAGGTCTACGACACCGCGAACCAGAACGGCAACGGCCTGGTCGTGATCGGCGGCCTGCGCGGGGTGACCATGCCGATGAAGGAACTGATGAACGACGCGCGGATCTCGCACAAGTTCGACTTGGGCGCGCAGAGCCACGACGTCAGCTTCGGCTACTACTACGCGCGGGTCGACCAGGACTTCGACCGCTATTCGTCGACCGTGCTGCTGGACGTGCAGAACCGCGCGCGCCTGCTCGACCTGGTCGCGGTCGACGCCGACGGCAACGTGGTCGGCACCGTCACCGACGGCGGCATCTGGCGCTACGGCTACGAATGGGAGAACGCCAGCAGCCGCTCGACCACACACGCGCTGTACCTGTCCGACGAATGGCAGGTCAACGACCGGTTGCGCATCGACGCCGGCGCGCGCTGGGAAAAGGTCGACATCGAGGGCTGGGTCGAGGGGCGCACGCAGCCCTTCCTCAACGCCGACGTGCCGCTGGCGCAGTCGCAGATCTGGACCGGCAACGGCGTGTTCACGGGCTACGACCACAGCTACGACAAGCTGGGCTGGACGCTCGGCACGAACTGGCAGTTCGACGAGTATTCCGGGCTGTTCGCGCGCTGGACCTCGACCTTCCGCCTGCCCAACATCGGCAGCTACATCACCAACGCCAGCGCCAACCCGGTACTGCAGACCATGGACCTGGGCGAGGTCGGCTACAAGTTCACCAACGAGAAGTTCGACCTGTACGCGACCGCGTTCTACACCAAGTACGACAACGTCGGCTACAGCAACTACGTCTACAACCCGGTGGACGGCAGCTCGACCCAGCAGCAGCTGTACGCGGACACCCGCACCATCGGCCTGGAACTGGAAGGCGCGTACTACCCGGTCGACTGGTTCGACGTTTCCTTCACCGCGACGCTGGAGGATCCGCAGTACCGCGGCCTGCGCTACACCGAGATCGTCGCCGGCCAGCCGGTGCTGCGCGACTACGTCGGCAACCAGCTGATCCGCGTGCCGAAGAACAGCTGGCGGCTGGTGCCGGGGTTCAACCTGCTCGGCGGCAAGCTGCGCCTGCAGGCTGCGTACGAGTGGGAAGGCGAGCGCTACGTCGATACCGCCAATTCGGTGAAGCTGCCGTCGTACGACACGATCAACCTCAGCGGGCGCTACGCCTTCGACGACCGCTGGAGCGTGTTCGCGTACGTCGACAACCTCAACGATTCGCTGGGCCTGACCGAGGGCAACCCGCGCGCCGGCGAGGTGCAGAGCGGCGACGCCGGCGCCAACACCTTCGTCGCGCGTCCGCTGCTGGGCCGCGCCTATCGGCTGGCGCTGATGTACCGGTTCTGAGGGCGGGATGGGCAGCGGAGAACGCGGAGCGACCGCACGGCGCGGTCGCGGCTTGCGGCGGATGCAGGCAACGCTGCTGCTGCTGTCGGCCGCCGTCTCGGCGGCGGCCAGCGCTTGCGACCTGCATGCGGCGGATGCGGCGGCGGCGGGGCAGGCCTGCGAACAGCGCTGGATGGACGCGAACCTGCGCCTGGACGAGATCCAGCTGCTGGCCACGCACAACAGCTACAAGCAACCGCTGCCGGCCGCGGCGATGGCGCGCCATCGCGCCGCCGATACGGACGGCGCCGACGGCATCGACTACGCGCACCTGCCGCTGCCGCAGCAGCTCGACCGCGGCGTGCGTGGCCTCGAACTGGACGTCTACTACGACCCGCAGGGCGGGCGCTACCCGCATGCGGATCTGGCGCCGGAACAGGCGGCGGCGATGCGCGGTCCCGGCTTCAAGGTCATGCACCTGTCGGACATCGACTACCGCAGCAACTGCCAGCCGTTCGTCGCCTGCCTGCGCGAACTGTACGACTGGTCGCGCGCGCATCCGCGCCATATCCTGGTCGTAGTCCAGATCAATGCCAAGGACGAGCCGGCCGCGCCTGGCGCGGTGCAGCCGCTGCCGTTCGATACGCCGGCGTTCGACGCGCTGGACGCGGAGATCCGCAGCGTGTTCCCCGAGGACAAGCTGATCACGCCGGACGAGGTGCAGGGCGACCATCCCAGCCTGCGCGACGCGGTGCTGGCGCGGCGCTGGCCGACGCTGGGCGAGGCGCGCGGCAGGTTCCTGTTCGCGCTGGACGAAGGCCCGGCCAAGGTCGCGCTGTACCGCGGCGCCCGGCCTTCGCTGCAGGGACGGGCGATGTTCGTCAACGCCGACGAGGATTCGCCGGCGGCGGCGTGGCTGACGTTGAACGATCCGCTGGCCGACGCGGACCGGATCCGCGACGCGCTGGCGCAGGGCTTCTTCGTGCGCACGCGCGCCGACGCCGACACCCGCGAGGCGCGCCGCAACGATGTCCGCCGCCGCGACGCCGCTTTCGCCGGCGGCGCGCAGGTGGTGTCCACCGACTACATCGATGCCAACCCGCGTTTCGGTCCCTACCGCGTCGCTCTGCCGGGCGGCGGCATCGCGCGTTGCGTACCCGTGCGCGCCGCCGCCTGCGCCGGCAAGACCATCGGGGAATCGCCATGATCCGACGCTTCGTTCTGTGCCTGTCGCTGGCCTTGCCCGGGTTCGTCGATGCCGGCGAAACGCCGGATCGCGTACTGGAGGGCGAGATCGGCGGGCAGGATCACCAGCGCTACCGCGAACTGCCGTTCGACGTGCCGCCCGGCACCCGCCGCATCAGCGTCGAGTTCGAATACACCGGGCGCGAGCGCAAAACCACGGTGGACCTAGGCCTGCTGGGACCGGACGGGATGATGGGCCGCGACGGCTTCCGCGGCTGGAGCGGCGGCAACAAGCGGCGCTTCACCGTCTCCGCGACCGACGCCACGCCGTCATACCTGCCTGGGCCGATCGCGCCGGGCCGCTGGGCGCTGCTGCTGGGCTTCCCCAACGTGCGGCCGCAATCGCACGACCGCTTCACCGCGCGCGTCTGGTTCGACCGCGACCAATCCGCCGACGAACCCCTGATCGCCGAGCCGGGCTGGTACCGCGGCGACCTGCACATGCACGACGCGCACAGCGACGGCAGCTGCGCGAACCAGAGCGGCCGGCGCGTGCCGTGCCCGCTGTTCCTGACCGTGCAGCGGGCGGCCGCGCGCGGCCTCGACTTCGTCGCCGTCACCGACCACAACACGGTGTCGCAGGCGAACGGCCTGCGCGAACTGCAACCGTACTTCGACCGCCTGCTGCTGGTGCCGGGGCGCGAGATCACCACCTTCAGCGGCCACGGCAACCTGATCGGGACGGTCGCGCCGGTCGATTTCCGCGTCGGCAGCGACGCCGTCCCGGACTGGAACCGGTTGCTGCAATCGGCCGCGCCGCTGGGCGGGGTGTTCTCGATCAACCACCCGATCCGTCCGTCCGACGAAACCTGCATGGGCTGCGGCTGGACCCCCGATCCGCCGGTCGACTACGCGCGCGTGCAGGCGGTCGAAGCGGTCAACGGCGGCGATGCGGACACGCCGTATTCCGGCATCCCGTTCTGGGAAAAGCTGCTCGACGCCGGCTACCGGGTCACCGCGATCGGCGGCAGCGACAACCACGACGCCGCGCTGGAAGGCGCCACCCCCGGCGGCGCGGAGATCGGCCGGCCGACCACCGTGGTCAAGGCCGATGCGCTGTCGCTGCCGGCGATCCTGGAAGGCATCCGCGCGGGCCGTGTGTTCGTCGACGTGCAGGGCGAGCGCAAACGCAGGCTGGAATTCACCGCCGGCAGCGGCGACGCGCGCGTGGAAATGGGCGGGTCGCTGCCGCTGCCGGAAGGCAGCGAAGCGGCGTTCGTCATCGGCCTGGCCGGCGTGGGCGGCGGTCGCGCGCAGGTGGTCGAGGACGGCCGCATCGTGCAGGAACTGCCGCTCGCCGCCGACGATGGCGAACAGACGCTGCGCTTCTCGCGCCAGGGTGACGGCCGCCGGCACTGGCTGAGGATCGACGTGCGCGGCGCGGACGGCCGGCTGTGGCTGCTCGGCAACCCGATCCATTTGAACGCGGATCTTCCGCCGGGCGGCTGAGTTTCCCGCCGCCGGAGCGGCGCTCAACCACCGCCCAGCGCGTGCACGATTTCGACGCGGTCGCCGGCGCGCAATTCGCGGGTCATATGCAGGCTGCGCGGCACGATCTCGCCGTTGACCTCGACCGCGACGCGGCGCTGGGCCAGGTTCTCGATGCGCAGCAGGTCGGCGACGGTGCCGCCGTCGGCCAGTTGCCGGGGTTCGCCGTTGAGCAGGATGTCCATGCGCCCATTGTCGTCGATGTCGCGGTTCCATGATGCGCCGCAGCGTGCCGGCGGCCGGACTTGGTGAAACCATTGTCCGCCATGCGTGACCGTATGGATCGCGCAGACCTGTCGATCCGGCTCGTGGTCGTGCGCAGGAGGGGCTTGACCGCGACCGCAAACCCGATCTTGCCGGTTTCCGACCGCGGGCATGTCTGCTCCTGCAAGACCACGGGACGCATCGACAGACTTCGACATTTTTCCAAACCGGGAGCAGTACATGCGTTTTTCCAGTTTTCCCAGCCGTTCCGCGTTGGCCCTGGCGCTGATGGCGGCGGCTTCGTCCGCGTTCGCGCAGCACGAATACAGCGGCGTCGTGTTCATCGGCGACAGCCTGACCGACTCGGGCGCATTCCGGCCGGGACTGGTGCAGGCGGGCGGGTCGCAGGCGGCGTCGCTGGGTCGGTTCACCACCAACCCGGGCCTGGTCTGGTCCGAATTCCTGGCCGACTATTACGGCCACGCCGGCGACGCGGTCGCCGTCAACCAGGGCGGCGACAACTACGCGGTCGGCGGTGCGCGGGTCGCGGTGGAAGGCGCCAGCCCGTTCGGCGCGATTCCGTCGCTGGCCACGCAGACCAGCGCCTACCTGGCGGCCAATGGCGGTCGCGCCGATCCGAATGCGCTGTACACCGTCTGGGGCGGGCCCAACGACCTGTTCGCGGTGGCGGCCGGGACCGAATCGCCGGCGACGATAGTGACCGCGGTGACCGCGCAGATCGGCGTCGTCGGCCAGTTGCAGGCGGCCGGCGCGCGCTACGTGCTGGTGCCCAACATCCCCGACCTGGGCGGCACGCCGCAGTTCCGCGCGCAGGGCGCGGCCGGCATCGCCGCGGGCACGCAATTGGCCACGGCATACAACGACGCGCTGTACGCGGGACTGCAGTCGGCCGGTTTGCAGGTGATTCCGCTGGACACCTTCGGGTTCCTCAACGAGGTCATCGCCGATCCCGGCGCCTACGGCTTCGCCAACGTCACCACGCCGGCGTGCGGTTCGGTGTCGTCGCTGCTGTGCAGCCCGGCGAACTTCGCCTCCCCGGATGCGGCGTCCACTTACCTGTTCGCCGACGGCGTGCATCCTTCGACGCGCGCGCACGAAATCCTGTCGCAGTACGCGATCTCGGTGCTCGAGGGACCGCGCCAGATCGCGATCCTGCCGTATTCGGCGTCGGTGACCGGCCGCGCCCGCGCCGACATGGTCGCGCTGCACGTGGACGGCAAGCCGGCCGGCGACGGCGTGCGCTGGTGGGGCAACCTGCGCGGCGACTACCAGCGCTACGGCGACGGCGACCTGTACGACGGCCTGACCCCGGCCGGCAGTTTCGGCGTGGACTGGTCGCGCGGCAACCTGGTGTTCGGCGGCTTCGCCGGCTATGGCCGCGGCAAGCTCGACTTCGGTCCCAGTACCGGCGGTTTCGACCAGACGGATGCGACCCTGGGCGGCTTCATCGGCTGGTATGGCGAGAAGGCCTGGGTCAACGGCCAGCTCAGCTACACGCAACTGTCCTACGACGTCGACCGCGACGTGCAACTGGGACCGGTCAAGCGCCGGCACGGCGGCTCGCCGGACGGCGACAACCTGACCGCGGCGATCGCGGCCGGCTACGAATTCGGCGCGGGCGCGTTCCGCCACGGGCCGGTCGCCAGCGTGGTGTCGCAGCGGATCGAGGTGGACGGCTATGCCGAAAGCGGCGGCGGTTCGACCGCGCTGGCCTTCCCGAAGCAGAAGCTGGATTCGCTGATCGGCAGCGCCGGCTGGCAGGCCAGCTACGCCGTCACCGAAAGCACGCGCCCGTATGCGCGCGTGACCTGGGACCACGAGTTCGAGGACGCGCCGGAACAGGCGTTCGCGCAATTGCAGTCGATCCCGCAGGCCGGCCAGTTCGCCGTGCCGGGGCTGGGCGGCGATCGCGACTACGGTTCGCTGATGGTCGGCGTGCGCACGCGCCTGTTCGGCGTGAACGCCGACATCGGCGCGGGCAGCACGTTCGAACATGCCGGTGGCGACAACGCCAGCGTGTTCCTGACCCTGTCCGGCGGTTTCTGAACGAATGACATCGTCTTCACGCCATGCCAGCACATGGCGGAATTACATTGTTTCGCAACGCGGGCCCGCGTGGCCCGCGCCGAGCGGCGGCAATGCCGTCCATCCGACCAACCAAGGAGCGATGAACATGAAACGTGCGATTCCGGGAGTTGTCCTGATGATGCTTGCCGCAATGCTGGTGGCGGGATGCAACACCGTGGCGGGCGTCGGCAAGGACGTGCAGAAGGCCGGCGAAAAGGTCGAGGACACGGCCGAGAAGCACCAGAACTGACGGCTGGCGAGAGGCCGCCCGGGCGGGATGACAAGCGTCCGGGACTGCGCCATCATGACGGGGGCCGGCGCGAGCCGGCCCCCACTTTATTTCCCGCGCGCATCGCCCCGGTCAGGCCGCAGGCGCATTCGCGCGGCCATGCCCCAGGAGATTCGGAAGATGAAGCGTGCATTCGCATTGATCGCCCTCGCGCTGTCCGCAGCGGTGCTGCTGGCCGGCTGCAACACCGTGGCAGGCGTCGGCAAGGACGTGCAGAAAGTCGGCGAAAAGGTCGAGGGCGCCGCAAAGAAATAAGGGATGCGCGCCATCCGTCCATACGCGACGAAGGCCGGCGTGTCCGGCCTTCGTCGCGTATGGGGTTCAGCTTGCCGTGCCGCGCATGAACGGCGTTCGGCGCATAACGCGTGTTGTACGTCGGGTTTATCGATCGGCAACGGGGCGGTCGCCACGATGGTTCCCGCGGTAATTTCGCCGCGTCCGTCTACCGAGGCAAAGCCATGAACCAGGACATCATCGCCGGCAACTGGAAGCAGCTCAAAGGCATGATCCAGGCGCGCTGGGGCGACCTGACCGACGACGACTTCAAGGTCGCGGAAGGCAATGCGGAATACCTGGCCGGCAAACTGCAGGAAAGGTACGGCTGGGACCGCGACCGCGCGCGTGACGAAGTGCGCGAATTCGAGCGCAACCTCAACAGCAAGCATTGACCGCGCAGCATTGATCGCGGACTCGCCGGAGCGACCGCGCGGCGCAAGGGGCCGGTATGCCGGCCCCTTGCCTTCACGACCCGCCACGCTTCATCGACGCCACGTCGGCGGATCGGCGACGAATCCGCCGGGGAACGCCCGCGGCGCATCGCGGCCGTCGCGCCGGTACGGATCCGTGCGCGGGACGATGCCCAGCGCGACCAGGCGACGGACGTCGTCATAGCGCACTTCGTCGACCTGCGCGGGGCTGCGGCTGGCGCGGACGAATTGCGTCTGCCCGACCGGCGACCATTCGCGTTCGCCGTGGCCGGTACCGATCCGCTGCCGGGCGCTGTCGGCGGCGACGGATTTCGCGCCGGCAGCCGGCGCGGCGGCTTCCGCGGCGGCGGGTTCCCCGTACGCACGTTCGCGCGCGACCGGCGGCGCCGGCCGGATGTATTGCGGCCGTTCCTCGAACACGGCGATGCCGATCACGCCGACGTTGCGCGGCCGGCCGGTGCGCGCGGCGTAGCTGTCGCCCAGGTCGGTGAAGACGAACTGCGCGACCTCGTCCAGCGACTTGCGCCAGCCGGAGACCTCGGTGCTTTCCCAGGGATCGAGCACGTAGCCGGCTTGCGACGGATCGGCGGTCTGGCCGCTGACCGCGTTGACGCCGTCCACCGACAGCACCACCAGCACGCGCCGCCCGGTGGTGTTGGTCAGGCGCACGCCGTAGCGGTGGCCGGGCGCGCCGGCGATCCAGGCGTCGCCGCGGTGCGGGTATCGCGGCAGGGTCAGGCCGGTGTCGCGGTCGACCACCGACAGTTCGACCGGTTCGCGCGCCGACGCGGGCGCGCAGGCGGCGGCGATCAGGGCGAAAGCGCCGAACAGCATCATCTTGCGGATCATCGCGGTTCTCCGTTGGACCGACGGCGACGCGCCGTCGGATGCGATACCGGGAACGCGCGCCCGCGGGAAACGGGGCTGGTCGGCGCAGCGGTTAAACTGTCGGCGTTCAGCAACGGTTCCCCCGCACGCAATGACCCCTCCCGCCGCCATCACCCGCGTCCTCACCGGCATCACCACCTCCGGCACGCCGCACCTGGGCAACTACGTCGGCGCGGTGCGCCCAGCCATCGCCGCCAGCCGCGATCCCGGCGCCGAGAGTTTCTATTTCCTCGCCGACCTGCACAGCCTGATCAAGGCGCAGGATCCGGCGAAGACTCAGCGCTCGACGCTGGAGATCGCCGCGACCTGGCTGGCTGCCGGACTCGATCCGGACAAGGTCTGGTTCTACCGGCAGAGCGACATTCCCGAGATCACCGAGCTGACCTGGTTCCTGACCTGCGTCACCGGCAAGGGCATCCTCAACCGCGCGCACGCCTACAAGGCGGCGGTGGACAGGAACCGCGCCGACGGCGAGGACGATGATGCCGGCGTCACCGCCGGGCTGTTCATGTATCCGGTGCTGATGGCCGCGGACATCCTGATCTTCAATGCGCACAAGGTGCCGGTCGGCCGCGACCAGGTACAGCACATCGAGATGGCGCGCGACTTCGGCCAGCGCTTCAACCACGTCTATGGCCGCGAATGGTTCGTCCTGCCGGAAGCGGCGGTGGACGACAACGTGGCGACGCTGCCGGGCCTGGACGGGCGCAAGATGAGCAAGAGCTACGACAACACGATCCCGCTGTTCGCGCCGCGCTCGGAACTGAAGAAGCTGATCGCCGGCATCGTCACCGATTCGCGCGCGCCGGGCGAGGCCAAGGACACCGAGGGCTCGGCGGTGTTCCAGTTGTACCAGGCCTTCGCCAGCGCGGAGGACGCCGCCGCGTTCGCCGACGACTTCGCCGCGGGCATCGGCTGGGGCGACGCCAAGCGCAAACTGTTCGAGCGCATCGATGCCGAGGTTTCGCCGCTGCGCGAGAAGTACGAGGCGCTGATCGCCAAGCCCGCGGAGATCGAGGCGATCCTGCGCGACGGCGCGAAGCGCCTGCGCGAGAAGCATGCCACGCCGTTCATCGCCGAACTGCGCGAGGCGGTCGGCCTGCGCGACCTGTCGAAGCAGGTCGCCGGGGGCACGGAAAAATCCGTCGCCAAAGCCGCATTACCGTCGTTCAAGCAGTACCGCGACAGCGACAACCGCTTCTACTTCAAGTTGCTGGATGGCGAAGGCAGGTTGCTGGTGCAGAGCGCCGGCTTCGATTCGCCCAAGGACGCCGGCAAGCTGATCGGCGTGCTCAGGCAGGTCGAGCAGGGCGACGCGCTGGAAACGCCGGAGATCGAATTGCAGGCATCGGTGGCCGAAGTGCTGGCGGCGCTGCGCGCGTTGCGCGAGGCGGAATGAAAAGCATGCCGTCGGAGAGAGACGGGGGGCCTTTGAAATTCGGCTGGGCCAGGATGGAGAGGACCTCGGCCTGGATTCTTTTGTGGACTACTTTGTTCGCCATGGCGGTGAACGTCGTACCGGATGAGGCTTTCGATAATCGGATTTTCGTGGTCACCGCCGTTTTCGTTGCTGCCGTGCTGCTGTTGGCGTGGCTATGGCTGATGGTTCTGCATCTGTATCGAATCCTGTTCCACAAGGGAGGAGGGTATTCGGTCATGCAGATACTCGCGGTGTTATTTGTTCCTCTATTCGGCGCAGCTCTCGTTTCGTTGAAAAGAACACGGTTTGCGTACTAGGCATGCTGCGAGGACATAGGGGCGAGGGAGAGGAATGGCGATGGGCAATGTGCATGGCATTTCGACGATCGAGACCGGCTACGTCCGCCCCGGCCTGTGCGCGGCGTACCTGGTCGTCGAGAAGGGCCGCGCCGCGCTGATCGACTGCGGCACCGCGACCTGCGCACCTCGCGTGCTGGCCGCGCTGGAAGAAAACGGCGTCGCGCGCGAAACCGTCGACTGGTTGCTGGTCACCCACGTGCACCTGGACCATGCCGGCGCAGCCGGGCCGCTGATGCAGGCGCTGCCCAACGCGAAACTGGTGGCGCACCCGCGCGGCGCGCCGCACATGATCGATCCGGCGAAGCTGATCGCCGGCGCCAAGGCGGTCTACGGCGAGGAGGCGTTCGCGCGCGATCATGCCGGCATGCTGCCGGTGGCGGCCGAGCGCGTGGTCGTCGCCGAGGACGGCCACGTGGTCGACCTCGCCGGGCGCGCGCTGGTCTGCGTGGACACGCCGGGGCACGCCAGGCACCATTTCAGCGTCTGGGACGAACGCAGCCGCGGCTGGTTCGCCGGCGACATCTTCGGCATCTCGTATCGCGAGTTCGACGTGGACGGCCGCGAGTTCATCCTGCCGACCACCTCGCCGGTGCAGTTCGACCCGGACGAGATGCACGCCTCGATCGATCGGCTGGTCGCCCGGCGACCGGCGTCGATCCGCATCGCGCATTACGGCCAGGTGTTCGACATCGAACGGCTGGCCGCCGACCTGCACGCGCAGGTCGACGAGATGGTGCGGCTGGCGGAACTGGTTGCCGGCGATGGCGACCGCCACGCGCGGCTGGTGGCGGAGCTGTCGGCGCTGTACCTGCGCCGCGCGCGCGAACACGGCGTGGCGCGGACCGATGCCGAGGTGCTCGAACTGCTCGGAATGGACATCGAACTGAACGCGCAGGGGCTGGAAATCTGGTTCGACCGGCGGAACAGGGCGTAGCGGACACGCGCTGGCGTGCGTAGGAGCGGCGCAAGCCGCGATGAAGCCTTCCCATGAAAGCTTCATCGCGGCTGACGCCGCTCCTACCGCAGGGTCATTCCCAGACGTTGGGCTCAACGCCGTTTTCCGGGTGCTTCATCCGCACCACGCAGAAACGTTGGCCGGTCGGCGCTTCCATCACCCACCAGCGCTTGACGAAGCCGATCTTCCTGGCGCCGAGCCTTTCCAGGCGATCCGCCTCGGCGTCGATGTCGTCGGCCTCGATGTCCAGATGCACGCGTGAGGCATGCGCAACCTTCTGCACCTCCACGTGCAGGCCGCCGGCCGCGTTCTCCAGTTCGGCGTAGTGCGCTTCGCCATCGACATAGGCGTCGCCGCGCGGCAGGCCCAGGGCCTTGCTCCAGAACTCGGCGGCGGGCTCGATGTCGTCGACCCGGCAATCGATGATGAAACCGGCCAGCCGGCTGCGGTGTGCCATTTGGGTATCTCCTCGGTTTCCCGCGGATCGCGAACGGGGCGCGCCTGCGGCGCGGATCGGATTGCGGAGTGTGCCAGCAGGCTGGGGCAGGGGGGATCCCGACAGGCCCGGATCGGCGTCCGGCCGGCGTGACAGCGGCCTTTCCTTCCGTCCGCCGCCCCGAACTTCGGTTCCGGGGCCGTGCGAAAGCAGCTTGCGGATAGGTGTTTACATATATATAGTTGTAGTGTACTATTTATCTACAACACTTATCCAAGGAACCCGTCATGTCTGGTCGTCGCCTGATCCTTGCCCCGCTGCTGGGCAGTTTTCTCCTGCCGTTGGCCGTCCGGGCCGGGTCGTCCGCTCCGGCGACTGCCGCCGCCTCGGCGTCCGTTTCCGCCGCACCGGGCGATGCGGCTGCGGGCGAAGCCATCGAGCTCGGGGACTACATGGGACGCAAGCGTTCCATCGAAGTCGTCGTCGGCGGCCAGCGCGGCACCTTCCTGCTCGACACCGGCGGTGGCGTGACCATCGTGACGCCCGAATTCGCGAAGCGGACCGGCTGTACGCCTTGGGGCCAGATCTCTGGGTTCCGCCTGACCGGCGAGCGCCTCGACATGCCGCGTTGCGAAAACATGGAGATCGGCCTGCCGGGCGGACGGACCATGGCGCCGGTCACCGCCGGCGTCATCGACCTGATGTCGCTCCTGGCCAAGGGCGATGCCCCGGTGGACGGATCGCTGGCGCTGGATGCGCTCGACGGCCAGCTCTTCACCCTGGACGTCCGTGCCGGAACGCTGCAGTTCGAGACGCCGGAAAGCCTTGAAGCGCGCGTGGCGGACGCGGTCGAAATCCCGATCCGGGTGAGCCGTTACGGCAACAGCGCCCGCGGGGTCGCCGTGTATGCGCGCTCGAAGACCGCGAAGGGCGACCTGTGGCTGGAGCTCGACTCCGGCGGCGACGCGCCGGTCCTGCTGCCCAACTCCATGGCCGCCGAAGCGGGCGCGGATCCCGCGGTGGAGAAGCAGCCCTACACGCTGACCCTCTCCGGAACGGATCGCGATGTGACGCAGCCCACGCGCGCGATCGTGCGCGACATGGTCCGCGACGGGGTCGTGGGCATGCCGGTGCTGGTGCACTGGCGGCTCACCTTCGACCTCGTCCGCGATCGCCTCTGGGTCGCGCCGGCGGCGCGATGACGGCAGGACGGCTTACTGGGGTTGTGCGAGGTCGTCCAGCAGCGCCGCCAGGAAGCGCGCCGCCTCGCCGCCGGTGCAGGCGCGATGGTCGAAGGTCAGCGAGATCGGCATGCGGCGGTGCACTTCGATGCCGCCCATCACCGCCACCACGTCGTGCGACAGCTTGCCGGCGCCGATGATGGCCACGCAGGGCGGCACGACGACGGGCGTGGCGTAGCGGCCGGCGAACATGCCGAAGTTGGACAGCGAAATCGTGTAGCCGGACAGTTCCGACGGCGGGATCGAACGGTCCTCGACCTGCGCGCGCAGGCGCTTGATCGCCGCGCGCACGCCGTTGCCGTCCAGCATGTCGGCATTGCGCAGCGCGGGCACGAACAGGCCGTCGTCGGTGTCCACGGCGATGCCGATGTCGACGTGCGGATGCAGGGTGCGGGTCAGGTCGGCGCCGTCGAACCAGGCATTGAGCGCCGGCACCGCCTTGCAGGCGGCGACGATCGCGCGGATCAGGCGCGCGGTGATGTCCTGGCGGCCGATCCAGGCGTGCAGGTCGGCGTCGTCCACCAGGGTGGTGGGCACCACCTGCGCGTGCGCATCGGCCATGACCCGCGCCATGTTGCGGCGCACGCCCTTGAGTTGTTCCGGCTGGCCGCTGGCGGAGACTGTCGGCGGCTGCGTGCGCATTGGCTTGCCGGAGGCGGAAAGCGGAGTGCGTTGCGCGGCGGCGACCGGCGCGGGCGCTGACGCCGCCGCGACCGGACGCGCTGCGGCCGGCGTCGCGCCGGATTTCGCGGTGCCGCTGGCCGCGGCGTTCTTGACGTCAGCCATGGTGACCGCGCCGTCGGCGCCGCTGGCGCGCACGCGCGAAAGATCGACGCCCAGCTTCTTCGCCATCGCCCGCACCGCCGGCATCGCCTTGACCCCGCCGACCGCGATCGCCTGCTCGGCGTGCACGGCGTTGGAGGTCTGCATCGCGCCGACCACGGTGCCGGCGTCGTCGCGTTCGGCCTGCGGCGCTTCCTTCGCCGCAGGCGTCGGCGCCGCGGAAGGCTTCGCCGGTGCGGCGTGCGCGGCGCCGTGGTGGTGGCCGGTGTCCTGGCCTTCGGCGCGCTGCGGCAGGTTGGGGTCGGGCTCGAACACGGCCAGCGGCGTGCCGGTGACGATGACGTCGCCGGCGCCGCCGGCCAGTTGCAGCACCTTGCCGGACACGGGCGAGGGCACTTCGACCACGGCCTTCGCCGTCTCCATCGATACCAGCGGTTCGTCGAGGCGGATGACGTCGCCCTCCTTGACGAACCATTCGACGATGGTGGCGTCGGGCAGGCCTTCGCCGAGGTCGGGGAGGAGGAAGGTCTTGGTGTCGGTCATGTGTATTCCGTAGGGCGGGTCTCGGCCCGCCTGTTCTTGTCCGTGTTTTTCCGGCAGGCGGGCCGAAACCCGTCTTACGAAGCCGCCATCGCCCGCTTCGCCGCGGCGACGATGCGGTCCACGCTGGGCAGGAACTTCATCTCCAGCCGGAACAGCGGCATCTGGGTGTCGTAGCCGGTGACGCGTTCGACCGGAGCCAGCAGGTCGTACATCGAATGCTCGGCCAGGCGCGCGGCGATCTCGGCGCCGAAGCCCGCCGTGCGCGGCGCTTCCTGCACGATCACGCAGCGACCGGTGCGGGCGACCGATTCGGCGATGGTGTCGAAGTCCAGCGGTCGCAGCGTGGCCACGTCGATCACCTCGGCGCTGATGCCCTCGGCGGCGAGCCTGTCGGCGGCCTCCAGCGCCTCCTTGATCTGCGCGCCCCACGCGACCAGGGTCACGTCGCTGCCGTCGCGCAGCACGAAGCACACGTCCAGCGGCAGCGCCTCGCCGTCGTCCGGCACCTGTTCCTTGTACTGGCGGTAGATACGCTTGGGTTCGTAGAAGACCACCGGGTCCGGATCGCGGATCGCCGCCAGCAACAGGCCGTAGGCGCGTTGCGGCGACGACGGCAGCACTACGCGCAGGCCGGGGGTGTTGGTGAACAGGGTCTCGTTGGCTTCGGAATGGTGCTCCGGCGCGCGGATGCCGCCGCCCCACGGCACTCGCAGCACCAACGGGCAGTGCAGGCGGCCGCGGGTGCGGTAGCGCATGCGCGCGGCGTGGCTGACGATGTGGTCGACCATCGGGTAGACGAAGCCGTCGAACTGCGCCTCGGCCACCGGTTTCATGCCCTGCGCGGCCATGCCGACGGCCAGGCCGGCGATGGTGGTCTCGTCCAGCGGCGTGTCCAGCACGCGGCTCTCGCCGAAACGCTGTTGCAGGCCGGCGGTGGCGCGGAACACGCCGCCGTTCACGCCGACGTCCTCGCCGAGCACGATCACCGAATCGTCGTGTGCGATCTCCCACGCCAGCGCCTGGGTGATCGCCTCGATCAAGGTGATCGGCGGCGCGCTTTCGACGGCGGTCAGGTTGTCCATCGGCTTGGCGGTCTCCAGGTTCATGCGCGGCCCTCCAGCGCCAGCGCCGCCGCGCGCTGCGCCAGCAGGTCCGGCGGCGGGTCGGCGTACAGGTAGTCGAACATCGCTTCGACCGGCTGCACCGGGGTCTCGAGATAAGCGGCGATCTCCGCGTCCACGCGCGCGGCGCATTCGGCCTTCCACGCGGTTTCCTCGTCCTCGCTCCACTGGCCTTGCGCGGTCAGCCAGGCGCGCAGGCGCAGCAGCGGTTCGCGCCGCCAGGCGTCCTTGACCTCGGCCTCGTCGCGGTAGCGGCGGGCGTCGTCGGCGGTGGTGTGGTCGGACAGGCGGTAGGTGAGGAATTCGATCACGCTGCCGCCCTCGCCGTTGCGCGCGCGTTCGCCGGCGACGCGCATCGCCTCCAGCACCGCCAGCAGATCGTTGCCGTCCACCTGCAGGCAATGCAGGCCGCCGGCGATGCCCTTCTGCGCCAGCGTCTGCGCGCCGGTCTGCGCCTGCCGCGGCACGCTGATCGCCCAGCCGTTATTGATGACGCACAGCACCAGCGGCAGGGCGTAGGCGCCGGCGGAATTCAGCGCGGCGTAGAAGTCGGTCTTGGAACTGCCGCCGTCGCCGCAGGCGGCCACCGCGATGCGCGGCTCGCCGCGCAGCTTGAACGCCAGCGCCGCGCCGGCCGCGTGCAGGCATTGGGTGGAGATCGGCACGCACCAGGCGAAATCGTGGCGGGCCGGTTCGTCGGCGTAGTCGTTGCCGCGTTCGTCGCCGCCCCAGTACAGCAGGATCTCGCGCGGGCGCACGCCGCGCACCAGTTGCGTGCCGTATTCGCGGTAGCTGGGCGCGAACACGTCCTCCGGGCGCATCGACGCGCCGATGCCGACGTGGGTCGCCTCGTGGCCCAGGCACGGCGCGTAGGTGCCCAGCTTGCCGGTGCGCTGCAAGGCGATCGCCTTGCCGTCGAACACGCGCACGAACAGCATTTGCTTGAACAGCTCGCGGATGCGCGGCAGGTCGCGCGCGGCCTCGGGCAGGTCGTCGCGCAGCGGGTGGCCGTCCGCGTCCAGGTATTGCAGGTAGTCGATCTGGAATTGCGCGGCCAGGGTCATGGGGTCGTGTTCCCGAAATCGTTTCAATTGATACGGATTCGAATGTTAAAGAATCCGCGACGAAAACCCGTCGTGCAGCGCAACAACACCGCGGCGCATGGACGTGGCGGCTCCGCTTCCATGCGCGGCGGTGCGATCGGGTCGGCTGTCTGGCTGCGGGAAAGGGTAACGGCTGGCGCGGTGGCATTGCGTTAACGGACCCGGAAGCGGACGGGCGGATGCGGCGCCCGCGCCTGCGCATCGGGGTCGGCGCGGCCGATCGGTTACCCTTTGCGGCCCGCGCGCAGACCAAGCCCCGATGTCCCTGGAAAAGAACCAACGCCCACTGGAAGCCGGCATCCATACCGACCTGGGCGGACGCCTGACCTATGGCGGCTACCTGCAACTGGAGAAACTGCTGGATGCGCAGCACCCGCTGTCGCAGCCGCCGAACCACGACGAAATGCTGTTCATCGTCCAGCACCAGGTGTCGGAGCTGTGGCTGAAGCTGCTGATCCACGAACTGGGCGCGGCCATCGTCCACCTGCGGCAGAGCGGCGTGTGGCAGACGCAGAAGGTGTTCGCGCGCAGCAAGCAGGTGTTGCGCCAGTTGACCGAGCAGTGGTCGGTGCTGGAGACGCTGACGCCTTCGGAATACATGGAATTCCGCAACGTGCTGGGCCCGGCCTCGGGTTTCCAGTCCCTGCAGTACCGCACCGTCGAGTTCCTGCTGGGCAACAAGAACGCGGCGATGCTGAAGGTGTTCCGCCACGATCCGCAGGGCACGGCCGCGCTGGAGGCGGTGCTGAACGCGCCCAGCCTGTACGACGAATTCCTGCGCTACCTAGCCCGTTTCGGCCACGCCATCCCCGCCGGACACCTCGAACGCGACTGGTCGCAGCCGCACGTGTCCGACCCGGCGCTGCTGCCGGTGTTCGAGCGCATCTACGAGGATACCGCCCGCTACTGGCGCGAGTACGCGCTGTGCGAGGACTTCGTCGACCTGGAAACCCAGTTCCAGCTATGGCGTTTCCGCCACATGCGCACCGTGCAGCGGATCATCGGCTTCAAGCGCGGCACCGGCGGTTCCAGCGGCGTGGGCTTCCTGAAGCAGGCGCTGGAACTGACCTTCTTCCCGGAGCTGTTCGAGGTGCGCACCCGCATCGGCCAGTATTGACCGCGCCGCGCCGGGAGCGGCGGGACGATGCTTGCGCATGAAAGGAATTTGACGCGAACCGCGCCCTTCGGCGATTCTGCCGCGTCCCGCCGCCGAGCGGGCTTCGCATCCTGAACGAATTCACGGGGGAAACCGCATGAGCGGCGGCGTCGACACGCAAGCACCGGGGCAGGTCCCCGAATTCCGCACCACCCTGGGCCATCCGCGCCCGCTGTGGATGCTGTTCATGACCGAATTCTGGGAACGCTTCGCGTTCTACGGCATCCGCTGGGCGCTGGTGCTGTACATGGTGGCGGAGTTCTACCAGGGCTCGGGCGAAGGCGAAGCGCCGTCCAGCCGCGTCTACGGCGCCTATCTGGCGCTGGTGTACGCCGCGGCGATCTTCGGCGGCTACATCGCTGATCGCATCATCGGCTATCAGCGGTCGATCCTGCTGGGTGCGGTGATCATGGCGGCCGGCCTGTTCATGATCGCGTATCCCGACCAGACCGTGTTCAAGATCGGCCTGGCCACGGTGATCACCGGCAACGGCATGTTCAAGCCGAACATCTCGGCCATGGTCGGCAAACTGTACGCGCCGAAGGACCAGCGCCGCGACTCGGGATTCACCCTGTTCTACATGGGCATCAACTCCGGCGCCTTCATCGCCCCGATCCTGACCGGCTGGTTCTCCGACAAGCTGTTCGGGACCGATGTGATGCCCAACTACAAGGTGGTGTTCATCGCCTCCGGTATCGGCATGTTGATCAGCCTCGTATGGTTCTGGTTCGGACGTCGCCAGCTTGGCGACATCGGCCGCCCGCTGGAAGGCGGCGCGAGCAAGCTGCGCGTGCTCTACGTGCTGCTGGCCTCGCTGGTCGCCATTCCCTGCTACTACTTCCTGCTGGCCATTGACGCGGGCGCGCTGCAATGGGTGCTGAGCGCCATGTTCACCGGCCTCTGCGTGATGATCCTGGTGGAAGGCTTCCGCGAAGGCCCGGTGGCTCGCGACCGCGCCATTGCCATGCTGCTCATCTTCCTGTTCAACGTGCTGTTCTGGTGCTTTTTCGAACAGGCCGGCAGTTCGTTCAACTTCCTGGCGCAGAACATCGTCGAGCGCGTGTTCGGCGACTGGACCTTCCCGGTGGGCTGGTTCCAGTCAGTCAACTCGCTGGCGATCATCACCATCGCGCCGGTGCTGGCGTGGCTGTGGGTCAAGATGGGCCGCAACAACCCGTCGATCCCGCGCAAGTTCGGCCTGGGAATCATCTTCAACGGCCTGGCCTTCCTGCTGTTGATGTTCGCCCTGTCCAGCCTGGTCGATGGCGCGGGCAAGATCCCGTTCTGGACCTTGTTCATGGTCTACGTGATCCAGTCGGTGGGCGAACTGTGCCTGTCGCCGATCGGCCTGTCGATGACGACGAAACTGGCGCCGGTGAAGCTGGTCGGCTTCGCGATGGGCGGCTGGTTCCTGTCCACCGGCATCGGCAACAACCTGTCGGGCATCTTCGCCAGCCACGTCAGCGGCGAAAGCGGCATGACCGTGGCCTCGGCGCACGCCGGCTACACGCAAGGCTTCTGGATCCTGATGATCGGCGGCGTCGCGCTGTTCCTGATCGCGCCGCTGATCCAGAAGCTGATGCACGGCGTGAAGTGACGTTTTTGCGCCCTCTCCCGACTGCGGGAGGGGGCGATGGCTTCGCGGCTTCCGTCAGCCGCGCCCGCGGACGAAGGCCGCGGCAAGCCGCAACGCGTCCGCGCCTTCGCGGTTGTCGCGCAGGGCGCGCGCCAGTCTTGCGGGCGTGGCGCCGGTCCAGCGACCCAGGTCGCGGGTCGCATGGGCCTGGTCGCTGTAACCGCGGGCGGCGGCGACATCGGCGATTCCCGCATGCTCGGCGTCCAGCGCGCGTAACAGCGCCTGCAGCCGGCGTACCCGGGCGTATTCCTTCGGGGTCATGCCGACGGCCTGGAGGAAACGCGCTTGCAGGGTGCGCAGGGCGATGCCCAGCCGCTTCGCCAGGTCGGCGATGCGCAGGTCGCCATCGGCCGCGTCCAGCAGGTCCACGGCCTGTTCGACGGCGGCGTCCGGCATGAAGGCGGCGCAACGCGGGCGCAGCAGGTCCCACAGCGGTTCGGGGCTGCGCGCGTCCGCGCAGGCCCGGGCCGCCGCCCCGAATTGTCGTGCGAACGCCGCGTCCAGCGTGTGCATGTCCGGCGCCTGGTTGCGCAGTCCCGGCAGTCGCGCGCCGGCGACCAGGCCGCCGGATGCGGCGGTCAGGCGGACGCCGAAGCAATGCACCATGCCGGTCGCCTGCAGGCGGATCGGCCCGAGTTGCTGTCCGGCGAAGCACAGCGGCTGGTCGGCGCGGATTTCGCCGTCGGGCCCATAGAACCGCAACGGCACGCCCAGCTCGGCCAGCAGCTCGCAACGGCCATCGGGATAGATGACTTGGATGGCGTCGTCCGGCGCGTCGTCGCGCAATTCCCACAGGCATTGCACATGCCGGCGCAGGTCGGCGGGCGGGGCGTGCTCGGCGTATTCCATGCGCGCCATCCAACAGAACCTTGCGCGTTTTTACAAGCGTCGCGCGGCCATGCGGCGTCAGCATGCGGCTTTCCACCACGGGAGGACGAAGATGCGATACGCGAAGACATGGCTGGGCATGGGTTTGGCGCTGTGCTCGGGCGCGGCGGTCGCCGGCGGGCCGGAACTGGATTGGTTGGCCGGGCACTGGTGCGGCGGGCAGGGCGAGCGCCGGATCGACGAGGCATGGCTTCCCGAAGCGGCCGGCGTGCTGGTCGGGGTGTCGCGCACGGTCGACGGCGCCAAGCTGGAGAGTTTCGAGTTCATGCGCATCGTGTCCGATGGCGGAGCCGCAAGCCTCCACGTCCAGCCCAATGGCGTGCCGCCCACCGTGTTCGCGATGGCCGCGCACGGCGAAGGCTGGATCCGCTTCGAGAATCCCGAACACGATTTCCCCAACCGCATCGAATACCGGCGCGAGGGCGATCGCTTGCACGCCTACATCGCGGGGCCGGGCCGAGACGGCAAGGAACTGCGCATCCCGTTCGAGTACCGTCGTTGCGGCGAGTGATCGTATAGCCCTTCGGCGCGGCGCAGCGTCGCCTTCAATCTTCCGGCTTTCCGCAATAGGCCTCGAGCCGATAGCCGTCGGGGTCGACGACGAACGCGGCGTAGTAGTCCGCACCGTAGTCGGCGCGCAATCCCGGCGCACCGTTGTCGCGGCCGCCGTTGGCCAGCGCCGCCGCGTGGAAGGCGTCCACGCCGGCGCGGCTCGGCGCGGCGAAGCAGAAGTGCAGCCCCGAGTCCGCATCCGCCGGCACCGGCCGCGCGCTGCGGTTGATCCACAGCGCGACGTGGTCGCGGCCGTAGCCGAGCCAGCCGTCGCCTTCGCCGAGGCAGGCATAGCCGAGCGGCGCCAGCGCCGCGTCGTAGAACCGCTTTGCGGCGGACGCATCGCGCACGCCGATGGATACATGGTCGAACATGGTTTTCTCCTGATGGAACGGGCTCATGCGCGGCGGACGCGGAAATCGGCGTACAGCTTCCAGTCCGCGCCGCCGTCGTGCGAACTTTCGCCGGTCCAGCGGAACGAATCCGCCGCGATCTCGCGGAAGCTCCAGCGCTGGCGCACGCCGTCGTCCTCGCCTTCCTGCACGATGTCCTCGCCGCGGGCGCGGCCCAGTTGCCGGCAATAGGTCTGCCGCAGCGGATCGCTCCAGAGGATGTGCCAGGCGTCCAGCGCGGGGTCGTAGACCCGCAGCGTGGTGCCGAAGTAGTCGCCGAAATCCGGCGGTTGCGGCCGTGGCAGGCCGCGCGCGGGCACGATCCACACGTCCTGGATCGCGCGTCCGCCCAGCACCCAGCCGGCATGGATTTCGCCGCTGCTCTGCCGGATGCGTCCGTTGTCGAGGTGGTAACGGGCGTCGTATTCCCAGCGCCCGATGAGGAAGGCGTACAACTGCAGGCCGTCGCGGCGGTCGGCGGCCGGGCCTTCGCTGTGCAGGGTTTCGATGAAGCTCGTGGGAAAGCTCATGGATGCGTGCGGCCGTTGCGGAAGAGGGATCTTTTTTTAGGGCTTCGCGGCGCCGCGCGCTTGGGAAAAACTGCTAACTTGGCGGCATGAGCCTGGTTTCCCGCGATCTTGCCGCCGGCCCCGGCTGGCGCGTCAGCGACGTGATCTGCAACGCCGGGCCGCGCGACCGTCCGTTCGAGGAGCGGCATGACGGCTACGGCATCGCGATCGTCGGCGAAGGTTCGTTCCGCTACCGCACCGGCGTCGGCCGCGCCTTGCTCGGTCCCGGCGCGCTGCTGCTCGGCAACCACGATCAATGCTTCGAATGCGGCCACGAGCACGCCGCCGGCGACCGCTGCCTGGCGTTCCACTACTCGCCGGAGACGTTCGAGCGGATCGTGGCGGAAGTGCCCGGCGCGCGGCGCGCGGAATTGCCGGTTGCGAGCCTGCCGCCGCTGGAAGCGTTGGCGCCGCTGCTGGCCGCCGCCGAAGCGGCGCGCGACGACGCCGATGTCGTGGCGCTGGAAGAAATGGCGCTGCGCCTAGCCGGCGTGGTCGTCGCGACGGTGGTGGGCGCGCGGCGAGCCGGACGCCGCCCCAGCGTGCGCGACGAGCGCCGCATCACCCGCGCCGTGCGCCGGATCGAGGCCGGGGCCGGTGCAGACATGTCGCTGTCGGCGCTGGCTGAGGAAGCGGCGATGAGTCCCTATCATTTCCTGCGCGTGTTCCGGCAGGGCGTCGGCATGACCCCGCACCAGTACCTGTTGCGCCTGCGCCTGCATCGCGCGGCGACGCGCCTGCTGCGCAGCGACGAACCGATTGCGGCGATCGCCTACGCCTGCGGCTTCGCCGACCTGTCGACCTTCAATCGTCGCTTCCGGCGGGTGATGGGCGTCGCGCCCGGCGCTTGGCGCGCGCGCTGGCAGCCGTGACCGGCCCGCTCAGCCCTCGATCCGCTTCACGCCTTCGTCGGCCAGCTTTTCGATCAGCCGGTCCAGCGCGGCGCGTTCCTCGTCGCTGAAGGTCTCGAACAGGCGCTGGTGGTACTCCATCACCATCGGCGCGACCTCGTCGTAGACGCGGAAGCCTTCATCCGACAGCGCCAGCACGCTGCGGCGGCGGTCGTCGTCGTGGATCTCGCGCTGGATCAGCCCGCGTTCCAGCAGCCGCGCCACCGCCCGGCTGACCGCGACCTTGTCCATCGCGGTGCGCGCCGAGACCTCGCCGGCCGACAGCCCGGGGAAGCGCCCCAGCACCGCCATCACCCGCCATTCGGTGATCGCCAGGCCGAAACGGCGGTGGTATTCGCGCGAAATCGCGCCGCTGATGCGGTTGGACAGCACGCTGAGCCGGTACGAGAACAGGCGGTCCAGGTCGAAATCGGCGTGTGCGGCGGGGTTGGCTGGTTGGCTCATGCTGCGCTGCTGCTTGTTTGTGGTTTCAGTTGAAACTATAAAGGGAGGCGAGAAACCCCTTCGCCCCTGCCCGCCGCTCCCGGCGGGCCGTCCAGCCATTGTAGGAGAACCGTCATGAGTGCATATCCCCCGCAGGGCATGCAGGCCGCCACGTTCGACAACCCGATGGGCATCGACGGCTTCGAGTTCGTCGAATACGCCGCCCCGGCCGGGCAGGGCGCGGCGCTGCACGACTATTTCCGCAAGCTCGGCTTCGTCCAGGTCGCGCGGCACAGGACCCGACCGATCAGCACCTACCGCCAGGGCGACTGCACCTTCCTGATCAACGAGGATCCGGACGGCTTCGCCGCCCGCTTCGCCGCGCAGCACGGGCCCAGCGCCTGCGGTTTCGCGATCCGCGTCAACAAGCTGGCCGAATGGGCGCGCGTGCAGGCGCTGAAGAACGGCGCGGAGCCGTTCGAACTGCACGACGAGTTGAGCAAGGCGGTCGCCGCGCCGGTCATCAAGGGCATCGGCGGCTGCATGCTGTACATCGTCGACCGCTACGACGACCAGGGCACCATCCACGACCCGGACTACGAATGGCTGCCGGGCGCGGAGAAGATGCCGACGGGCTTCGGCCTGACCTTCATCGACCACCTGACCCACAACCTCTACCACGGCAACATGGCCAAGTGGGCGGACTACTACGAGCGGCTGTTCAACTTCCGCGAGATCCGCTACTTCGACATCAAGGGCGCCAAGACCGGCCTGCTGTCGAAGGCGATGACCGCGCCGGACGGCATGGTGCGCATCCCGCTGAACGAATCGTCCGATCCGAAGTCGCAGATCAACGAATACCTGGACGCCTACCACGGCGAGGGCATCCAGCACATCGCCTGCTTCACCGACGACATCTACGACACGGTCGAGCGGATGCGCGCGGCCGGGATCGAGTTCCTCGACACGCCGGACACCTATTTCGAGGTGATCGACCAGCGCATCCCCGACCACGGCGAGGACGTGGCGCGGCTGGCGAAGAACAAGATCCTGATCGACGCCGACCCGGAAACCGGCAAGCGCAAGCTGCTGCAGATCTTCACCCAGAACGCGATCGGGCCGATCTTCTTCGAGATCATCCAGCGCAAGGGCAACCAGGGCTTCGGCGAGGGCAATTTCCAGGCGCTGTTCGAAAGCATCGAACGCGACCAGATGAAGCGCGGCGTGCTGTAATCGCGGACGGAGGGCAGCGCGATGGCAATCGACGATCGCTACATGACCGGCTTCGGCAACGAATTCGCGACCGAGGCCGTCGCCGGCGCGCTGCCGGTCGGGCGCAATTCGCCGCAAAGGGTCGCGCACGGGCTGTATGCCGAACAGTTGTCCGGCACCGCGTTCACCGCGCCGCGCGGGCAGAACCGACGCAGTTGGCTGTACCGCATCCGTCCGGCGGCGATGCACGGGCCGTTCGCGGCGTTCGCGCAGGAACGGTTCCACAACGACTTCGGCGACGGTCCGGTGCCGCCGGACCAGATGCGCTGGAGTCCGCTGCCGATCCCGGAAGCCCCGGCCGACTTCGTCGACGGCCTGTTCACCGTCGCCGGCAACGGCGGCGCGGCCGCGCAGACCGGCGTCGGCATCCACCTGTACGCGGCGAACCGCTCGATGCAGGGCCGCTGGTTCTACGACGCCGACGCCGAACTGCTGCTGGCGCCGCAGCAGGGCCGGCTGCGCATCGCCACCGAACTGGGCGTGCTGGAAGCGGAGCCGCAGCAGATCGCGGTGATCCCGCGCGGCGTGCGCTTCCGCGTCGAACTGCCCGATGGCCCCTCGCGCGGCTATGTCTGCGAGAACTTCGGCGCGCTGCTGCGCCTGCCCGACCTGGGCCCCATCGGCGCGAACGGGCTGGCCAATCCGCGCGATTTCGAGACGCCGGTGGCGGCGTACGAGGACGCGGAAGGAGACTTCGAACTGATCGCCAAGTTCCAGGGCCACCTGTGGCGCGCAGGCATCGACCACTCGCCGCTGGACGTGGTCGCCTGGCACGGCAATTACGCGCCGTACCGCTACGACCTGCGCCGCTTCAACGCCATCGGATCGATCAGCTTCGACCACCCGGATCCGTCGATCTTCACCGTGCTGACCTCGCCCAGCGACACCCACGGCACCGCGAACCTGGACTTCGCGATCTTCCCGCCGCGCTGGCTAGTGGCGCAGGACACGTTCCGGCCGCCGTGGTTCCACCGCAACGTCGCCAGCGAGTTCATGGGCCTGATCCACGGCGTCTACGACGCCAAGGCCGAGGGCTTCGCGCCGGGCGGCTGCTCGCTGCACAACTGCATGAGCGGGCACGGGCCGGACGCGGCGACGTTCGAGAAGGCGAGCAACGCCGACCTGTCCAGGCCGGACGTGATCGCCGACACGATGGCCTTCATGTTCGAAACCCGCGCGGTGATCCGCCCTACGCGGCAGGCGCTGGATGCGCCGCATCGCCAGCGCGGCTACCAGGACTGCTGGGCCGGGCTGAAGAAGCATTTCGTCGGGCCGCGCTGAGGTTCCGGTGTTCTCGCTGCGTCGACAGGGTGCAGGCATACTGCCGTCGGACCGACAGCGAAGGAGAAGGCGCATGCGCACAGGACCGATCGTTGCGACCGCATTAGTGCTGTGCCTCGGCGCCTGCGGGGCGAAGCCGCCGGCCGCGACCGATGAAGTGGCCGGCAAGCCGGCGGACACGGAGCCGGCAAGATCTTCCGCGACCGACGACGCGCCGCTGACATCGCCGCCTGCGCAGGCGACCGGCTCGCTGCGCGTGGACCTGCCGGCCGAAGGCGCGATCGGCTTCGCCGGGTTCGGGCCGGCGAAATTCGGCGCGACCGCGGAGGAGGTGCGCATGGCTTGGGGCGGCGACCTGGGCGATGCGGCGCCGGACGAGCCGGGCGGCTGCTACTACCTGACCCCGCAGCCGCAACATGCGCAAGGCGACAAGATCGGCTTCATGATCGAAGGCGACCGCTTCGTCCGCATCGACGTGGCGTCCGACGCGATCGCCGCGCCGGGCGGCGGCCGCGTCGGCATGAGCGCCGACGAGTTGCGGGTGCTGTACGGCAGCGCGCTGGAATCGATGCCGCACAAGTACGTGGAAGGCGGGCGCTACCTGTCCGTCGCCGCCAGCGGCGCAGCCCCGAGCAAGCTGGTGTTCGAAACCGACGAGAACGGCAAGGCGACCCATTGGCGCATTGGACTAGCGCCGCAGGTCGACTACGTCGAGGGCTGTTCCTGACGCCGTCCGTTCAGGCAGCGGCCTTTCCCAGCGCCGGCAGATATTCTTCCGGCAGCACTTCGCCCAGGCGCTCGCGCACGCGCCCGGCCATCGACGCATTGGCGTGTTGCTGGAAATAGTTCAGCGCCGCGATCAGGTGGGCGACGATCGCGTCCGCTTCGCGGCAGGCCTGCAAGTGGGTGCGCCGCGCCAGCGCTTCCTCGCTGCGTTGCAGTTCCAGCATCCCGATCATGTACATCTTGGCGGCGACCAGCGAGCGCCGCGTGGACGGCGCGGCGGGTGCGGACGCGGGAACAGGGGCAGGGGCGTGCGCCGGCGCGGGGACCAAGCGGGCGACCGGCGCGCGTGCGTCGGGCGCGGACTCCGGGCCGATGCGCAGGAAGCCCTGTTCGCACAAGCGCACCACCAGCGCCTGCGTATCCGGGCCGAACAGCGCGCTCAGTTCGTCGAGGCTGCGCTTGCCGTCGCAGAGGATGACCACGCGACGCTCGCGCAGGCTCAGCGGACCGGCGTGCGATTGCAGCGCGGCATGGGCCTGCTCGGTCTTGCGTGGGAACATCGTGGTCGGTCTTTCCCCCTGAACGCCGGAAGGCTAGGGGCGCTTCGCTAAATCCCGATGACAGCGGATGGCTCGATCCAGCCGGATTCCCATTCCGCGACGGGCGTCACGGCGCCGGCCGCCGCGCCGCGACGTCCCGGTCGCGCGGGCAACACCCCCCCAAAGCGCACGGCACGCTCTAGAATCCGCCAACGGACACGGGAGGAACGGACATGCTGCAAGCCTGGGGATCGTTCGCGCTGGGCCTGGTGTTGCTGGCGCTGGGCGGGGACAGCATCGTCAAGGGTGCGTCGGGACTGGCGCAGAAACTGGGCGCGTCGCCGTTCGTCGCCGGCCTGCTGCTGATCGCGTTCGGCACCTCGCTGCCGGAACTGTTCGTCAACGCCTACGCGCTCGCCCACGGCCAACCCGCGCTGGCGCTGGGCAACGCGGTGGGCAGCAACGTCGCCAATTTCGGCCTGACCCTGGGCGTGGCCGCCCTCGCCGCGCCGGTGCTGGCGCGTATGCGCCTGCTGTCGCCGCTACTGGTGCTGCTGGCGGTGGCGACGTTCGCCCTGATCGCGTTCGGGTTGGACGGTGAGATCAGCCGCATCGAAGGCGTCGTGCTGCTGCTGGCCTTTGTCGCGCTGTTGACTTTCCTGCTGGCGCGCGGCCGAAGCGAGGCGGCGGAGGTGCGGGAAAGCATCGCTGCCTACGCCGGCACCCGCACCGTGCTGTGGATGAACCTGCTGCGCGTCGCCATCGCCGCGGCCTTGCTGTACTACGGCGCGAAGTTCGCGGTCTCCGGCGCGGTCGCGCTCGGCGCGGGCTGGGGCTGGTCGCCGCTGCTGGTCGGCCTGCTGCCGGTGGCGATCGGCACCGCGCTGCCGGAAGTCGCCGGCGCGATCTTCGCCGCGCGGCGCGGGCAGGGCGACATGCTGCTGGGCCACGTGATCGGTTCCAGCCTGTTCAACCTGCTGCTGATCGTCGGCGGCATGGCGGCGATCCAGCCGCTGGGACTGCCGGACCTGTTCGTGCGCTTCGCGCTGCCGGGCTCGCTGGCGTTCGTGCTGCTGCTGTATCCGATGCTGCGCGGCGACCTGCGCATCCAGCGCGGCGAGGGTGCGGTGCTGCTGGCCGCGTTCGTCGGCTGGGTGGTGTTCGCGGTGTACGTCATCGACCAGGCGAAGGACGTGATTCCGCTGCGCTGAGCCGCGGGGCGGATGGCGTGCGCCGCCTATAATCCGCCGGTGAATCGAATCCGTCCCGTCAATCGCGCCTTCGATCTGCTGCGCGAGTTCTTCCGCCTGCAGGCCGCCGGCGGCACCGTCCTGATCTTCGCCGCGGCTGCGGCGCTGGCGCTGGCGAACTCGCCGTGGCATGGACTGTACGAAGGCTTCCGCCATGCCAGGATCGGATCCGGCACGGTCGAATGGTGGATCAACGACGCGCTGATGGCCGTGTTCTTCCTGCTGGTGGCGCTGGAAATCAAGCGCGAGGCGATCAGCGGTCAGTTGTCCAGCTTCTCGCGGCTGCTGCTGCCGGTGCTGTGCGCGATCGGCGGCGTCGCCGTGCCGGCGCTGGTTTTCTCCGCGATCAACCGTGCCGACGCCGTCGCGATGCGCGGCTGGGCGGTGCCGACCGCGACCGACATCGCCTTCGCCCTCGGCGTGCTGGCGTTGCTCGGTTCGCGCGTGCCGCTGGGGATGAAGCTGCTGCTTTCCACCATCGCGGTGGTCGACGACCTGGTCGCGATACTGATCATCGCGATCTTCTACACACACGACCTGTCGCCCGCATGGCTCGGGGCCGCCGCCGCGTGCGTCGCCGCGATGTGGCTGCTGAACCGCCTGCGCGTCGCGAATCTCGCCGCGTACCTGATCCTCGGCGCGGCGACGTGGTACTGCGTTCTGCAATCGGGGGTGCACGCGACGCTGGCGGGCGTCGTCACCGGCCTGATGATTCCGCTGGGACGCGAAGCCGCGAGCACGGACCAGTTGGATTCGCCGCTGGAACGCCTCGAACACGCGCTGCACCCGTGGGTCGCGTTCGCGATCCTGCCGCTGTTCGCCTTCGCCAACGCCGGCCTGTCGCTGCAAGGACTGCGGTTCGACGACCTGCTGGCGTCGATGCCGCTGGGCGTTGCGCTGGGCCTGCTGCTGGGCAAGCCGGTCGGTATCGTCGGCACCGCCCTGCTGGCGCGCGCGCTCGGCTGGGCGCGCCTGCCCGAAGGCATGGGCAACGCCGCTCTGGTCGGCTTGGGGCTGCTGTGCGGCATCGGCTTCACGATGAGCCTGTTCATCGCCGACCTGGCCTATGGCCGCGTCGAAGGGCATTTCAAGGATTCGGCGGTGCTCGGCGTGCTGTGCGGTTCCGCGGTCTCGGCGGCGCTCGGGTGGCTGTGGCTGCGTCTCGCGCTGAAACCGGATGCGGCGAATGCCTGAAGCGCTGGTCCTCGGCGGCAGCGGGCAGATCGGCGCGCCGACGCTGGCGCGCCTGCGCACGCGCGGCTGGCGCGTGTGGGCGGTCTCGCGCCAGCCGCGCGAGAATCGCGACGGCGTGACCTGGCTGCGCGGCGAACTGGCGGCGATGCCGGAACTGCCGACCAGCGTCGACGCGGTCTTCAGCCTCGGCCCGCTGGACCATTTCGCGCGCTGGTATGCGCAGGCGTGCATCGCCGCGCCGCGCGTGGTCGCCTTCGGTTCGACCAGCCTGGAAACCAAGCGCGAATCCGGCGACGGCGGCGAACGCGACCTGGCGCGGCGTCTGGACGAGGCGGAACGCAGCCTGTTCGCCGCCGCCGCGTCGAGGGATGCGAACGCGACGGTATTGCGGCCGACCCTGGTCTACGGCGGCGCCGGCGACCGCACGCTGACGCGGATCGCGCGACTGGCGAGCAAGGCCGGGTTCTTCGTGTTGCCACGCCATGCCGATGGCTTGCGCCAACCGGTGCACGTCGACGACCTGGCCGATGCGGCGGTCGCGACGCTCGATGCGCCCGCGACCTTCGGCAAGGCCTACGCCTTGCCCGGCGGCGAAACGCTCGCCTACCGCGGGATGGTCGCGCGCACGCTCGCCGCGCTCGATCCGCCGCCGAGGCTGTGGGAAGTGCCGGCGCCGCTGTTTTCGCTGGCGCTGTCGGCGGCGCGCGCGTCCGGCAGGCTGCAGGGACTGGGCGAGGCGGCGGTAGCGCGGATGCGCGAGGATCTGGTGTTCGACGCCGGGCCGGCGCGCTGCGATTTCGGCTACGACCCGCGCCCGTTCGCGCCGACAAAGCGCATGTTCGGCCTGTAGCAGCGGCGCGTCACGCCGCTGGTGCGACGGTCAATACTTCCAGCCCATCTTGCGGTAGAACTTCGCCAGTACCCAGATCGGGCCGATCAGCAGGTAGGTCAGGTCGGTCAGGAAGCTTGGCTTGCGGCCTTCGAACAACTTGCTGTGGCCGATGAACTGGCCGATCCACGCCGCCACGAACACCGCGATCGCAAGCCACAGCAAGGCGCCGGTGCCG
The DNA here is from genome assembly GCA_047601245.1 of Pseudoxanthomonas sp. GTDB lineage: Bacteria > Pseudomonadota > Gammaproteobacteria > Xanthomonadales > Xanthomonadaceae > Pseudoxanthomonas_A. Next base: position 123,994 of record JASGJU010000001.1, on the reverse strand, counting down.
TAGGCCATCGCGATCAGCCGGCACAGGCAGGCGAAGGTGAAGAATACGACCAGCATGCCGAAGCCCAGCGGCCGCGACAACCGGTAATAGAACATCCAGGCGGCGAACATCGCCAGCGCCGACCAGACGCCGGGCTTGAGCCAGGCGCCGAGCACCGGGATGCACCATAGCAGCGCGATCACCGACCACAGGATCGCCGGCACGCAGACCACGTGGATCCACTGGTTGGTCTGGTTGCGATGGTCGTCCGAATAATGGGCGAAGAAACGGTCGATGGGGCGCTCGGCGGTCGCGTTCATGGCGTCCTTCCCAGGGTGGGTCGCCGCCGAGCATATCGCAGCGGCCGCCGGGAGGCATGCCGCATCGCAGGTTGGGACGTGTCATGCACTCGAAAGCGCATGACGCGCTCTAGTCGACGCTGATCCCCGCCAGCCGCTGCAAGGCCTCGGCATACTTCGCGCGGGTGCGCTCGATCACTTCCGCCGGCAGCCTGGGGCCGGGCGCGGTCTTGTCCCAGTCCAGCGTTTCCAGGTAGTCGCGCACGAACTGCTTGTCGTAGCTCGGCGGACTGGCGCCGACTTCGTACTCGTCTGCCGGCCAGTAGCGCGACGAATCCGGCGTCAGCACTTCGTCCATCACGTACAGGCGGCCGTCGGCGTCGGTGCCGAACTCGAACTTGGTGTCGGCCAGCAGGATGCCGCGCTGCGCCGCGTAGTCGGCGGCGAACTTGTAGATGCGCAGGGTGGCGTCGCGGACCTTCTCGGCCAGTTCCGCGCCGACCGCCTTGACCATCGCGTCGAAGTCGATGTTCTCGTCATGGTCGCCGACCGCGGCCTTGGTCGAAGGGGTGAAGATCGGTTCGGGCAATTGCTCGGCCTGGCGCAGGCCGGCAGGCAGTTCGATGCCGCTGACCTTGCCGGTGCGCTGGTAGTCCTTCCAGCCGCTGCCGATCAGGTAGCCGCGCGCGATCGCCTCCACCGGCACCGGCTTGAGCTTTTTCGTCACCACCGCGCGCCTGGCGTACAGCGATGCATCGACGCCGGCCGGCAGCACCGCGGCGACGTCGATGCCGGTCAGGTGGTTGGGCATCAGGTGCGCGGTCCTGGCGAACCAGAAGTTGGAGATCTGGCACAGCATCTCGCCCTTGCCGGGGATCGGGTCGGGCAACACCACGTCGAACGCGGAAAGGCGGTCGGTGGCCACCATCAGCAGGAATTCTTGGTTTGAAGCGGCTCCGGCGAGCGCCTCGGCGGGCAGGCGCTCACGCGGCAGGTCGAACACGTCGCGGACCTTGCCGCGATGGCGCAGGTTGAGGCCGGGCAGGTCGGATTGCAGCAACGTCGTGGACACGGGCACTCCTGGACAGCGATGGCGGCTGTCTGCGGACCCGTCTGGACTGGGGCCCGCCGGACAGCGGGCCGCGTAGTGTACGACTGCGCGGGCGGCCTGTGCCGTAAAATGATCGCGTTTTCCCGCGGAAGGGCCGCCGATGACGCGCTGGTACGGCAAATTGCTGGGTTTCGTGGCGGGCGCGCTGTTGTTCCGGCCCAATCCGCTGGTCGGCGCGCTGCTGGGCCTGCTGCTGGGCCACGCCTTCGACGCCGACTGGTTCAGGCTCTCGCGCGACAATCCGTACCGCGCCTTCGGCCTGACCAGCGACGCCAGCGACGCCGAAGTGGACCAGGCCTACCGCCGGCTGATTTCCCAGTACCACCCCGACAAGCTGGCCGGCGCGGCGCCGGAACTGCGCGCGCAGGCCGAGGCGAAATCGCGCGAACTCAACGCCGCCTACGACCGCATCAAGAAGCTGCGCAAGCGCTGACCCCGACCGAGCAACCGCCATGTCCGACTGCATCATCGCCCCGTCCATCCTTTCCGCCGACTTCGCCCGGCTGGGCGAGGAAGTGGACAACGTGCTGGCCGCCGGCGCGGACTGGGTGCATTTCGACGTGATGGACAACCATTACGTGCCCAACCTGACCATCGGCCCGATGGTCTGCGCGGCGTTGCGCAAGCACGGCGTGACCGCGCCGATCGACGTGCACTTGATGGTGTCGCCGGTGGACCGCATCGTCGGCGATTTCGCCGAGGCCGGGGCCAGCCTCGTCAGCTTCCACCCGGAAGCCAGCGCGCACGTCCACCGTACCATCCAGCTCATCAAGTCGCACGGCTGCAAGGCGGGCCTGGTGCTGAACCCGGCCACGCCGGTCGACGCGCTGGACTGGGTGCTGGAAGACCTCGACCTGGTGCTGCTGATGTCGGTCAATCCCGGCTTCGGCGGGCAGGCGTTCATCCCGTCGGCGCTGGACAAGCTGCGCGCGGTGAGGAAGCGGATCGACGCATCCGGCAGGCCGATCCGGCTGGAGATCGACGGCGGCGTCAAGGCCGACAACATCGGCGAAATCGCCGCCGCGGGCGCGGATACCTTCGTCGCCGGTTCGGCGATCTTCAACGCCCCGGACTATGCCGCGGTGATCGCGAAGATGCGCGCCGAGGTGGCGCGGGTGAAAGGCGCATGAGCGTGCCGCGGGACGGGAGGAAACGCATCGGGATGTTGCCGAGGCTGCTCATGGCGCTGGTCCCGCTAGCGCCATTGCATGCGGGCGCCGCGCAGTACGACCTGCTGGTCGGCTCGTATACGAAGACGCCGGAGCAGGGCATCTACGTCTACCGCTTCGACGGCGACCGCGGCCGGCTCCAGGCCGCGCCGGCGCGGACCGTGGCCACCGGCAATCCGTCGTGGCTGGCGGTTTCGCCGGACGGACGCCACGTCTACAGCGTCAACGAATTCGGCGACGGCGATCCCGACCCGGTCGGCCGGGTCAGCCACCTGGCGCGCGACGGCCAGGGCCGGCTGACGCTGCTGCAGAGCCGTTCCACGCTGGGCGACCATCCGGCGCATGCGGCGTTGAGTCCCGATGGGCGCTATCTGTTCGTGTCGAACTATTCGGTCGGCGCCGATCCCGGCGGTACGCTGGCGGTGCTGCCGCTGGACGCCGACGGCGGCATCGGCCCGGTCGTGCAGATCCACAGCTACCAGGCCAGCGGCCACGACCGCGAGCGGCAAGCGTCGGCGCACGTGCACTCGGCGACGATGGCGCCGGACGGCCGCCACCTGCTGGTCGCCGACCTGGGCGGCGACCGCATCTACGTCTACCGCTACGACCCGCAGGCCAATGCCGAGCGACCGCTGCAACCGGCCGATCCGGCCTGGGTGGAATTGCCGCCGGGCAGCGGTCCGCGCCACGTCGCATTTTCCGTCGACGGTCGCCATGCCTACGCGACCCTGGAAATGAGTGCGCAGGTCGCGGTGCTCGACTACGCCGACGGCCGTCTGCGCCTGCGCGGCGTCCGCGACCTGACCGAGCCGGGTTTCGCCGGCAGCAACGGCGCCAGCGCGCTGCACCTGTCGGCCGACGGCCGCTTCCTGTACGCCGCCAACCGCGGCAGCGACAACCGCATCGCGGTGTTCGCGGTCGGGGCCGACGGCGACCTGCAACTGCTGCAGCGGCGTTCGACCGAAGGCGAAGGTCCGCGCGAATTCGCGCTCTCCCCCGACGGCCGCCATCTGCTGGTCGGAGACCAGGGTAGCGATCGCATCGTCGTGATCGCGCGCGACCCGCGCAGCGGACGGCTCGGCAGGACGCTGCAGCGTATCGCGTTGCCAATGCCGTCGGACCTGAAGTTCGTCGAGCCGCGCTGAACGCGGCGGCGCAACTCAGGCGTTGCCGGGCGCTGCGTCGGCGAATTCGCGATACGCGGCGATCGCGTTGGCCGCGTACATCAGCGACGGGCCGCCGCCCATGTACACGGCCACGCCCAGCATTTCGCGGAATTCCTCCGGGGTGGCGCCCAGCCGCACCAGCGCCTTGGCATGGAAGCCCAGGCAACCGTCGCAGCGGTTGGCCACGCCGATCGCCATCGCGATCAGTTCCTTGGTCTTCTCGTTCAGCGCGCCCGGCGCCATCGCCGCCTTGCTCAGCGCGCCGAAGCCCTGCATGACGTCGGCGTTGTGGGTGCGCAGCGCGGCCAGGTTGCCGGTGATGCCGCGGGTCAGTTCCTTGTAGCTCATGTCGCCCATCGTTGGTTCCTCTTGGTAGATGCCGGCCAATATATTAGATATTTCTAAATTAGAAAAGTGTGATATAAAGAAGTCATGGCGACGGCGAAGGACAAGGCGTTCCTCAAGCACGGCGCGGCGCAGGCCGCGGCGATGCTGCGTTCGGTCGGCAACGAGAGTCGGCTGCTGCTGCTATGCCAGTTGATCGAGTGCGGCGAACTGAGCGTGGGCCAGTTGCAGGAAGGGCTGGACCTGAGCCAGTCCGCGCTGTCGCAGCATCTGGCGCGGATGCGCGGTGAAGGGCTGGTCGCTTTCCGCCGCGAAGGCCAGACCCTGTATTACCGCATCGCCGATCCTAACGCGAAGAAACTGATCGCCGCATTGAAGAAGATCTATTGCCCGTGAGCGGGCCGGGAGCCACCGTCATGCGAACCATCACCCCGCAGGCCGCCGCCAGGCTGATCGAACAGGGCGCGTTGCTGGTCGACATCCGCGACCCGGCCGAACATGCGCAGCGGCGGATCCCCGGTTCCTGCAACCTGCCGCTGGCGCAATTGCCCGGCCTGCTGCCGCAAGTCGCGGGCAAGGCCGTGATCTTCCATTGCCTCGGCGGCAAGCGCACCGAAATGAACGCCGCCAGGCTGGCCGGCTGCACCGCATGCGACGCCTACCTGCTCGAAGGCGGCCTGCAGGGCTGGGAACGCGCCGGCCTGCCGGTGCAGGGCGCTGCGAAACAACCCTTGGGCCTGATGCGCCAGGTGCAGATCGCCGCCGGATTGCTGGTGTTGGTTGGCGCCATCCTGGGCGCGACAGTGTCGCCGTGGTTCCATCTGCTGTCCGGTTTCGTCGGCGCCGGCCTGTTGTTCGCCGGCCTGACCGGCTTCTGCGGCATGGCGCGGCTGTTGCTGCGGATGCCGTGGAATCGCCCGGCCGCGACGCCGTGACATCATTCGCTGCGACATGACTCAAGGAGAATCCATGATGGCGACATCGACCCAAACGGCAACCGCGCCGATGCAGGCGGGCAGGACGATGCGGCTTGGCTGGATGCTTGCACCGGTATTGCTGCTGGCTGCGTGCGCCACGCCTCCGGCCGCACCCGTGGCGCAAGGAGTCGAACTGCATTCGCCCTTGCCCGACGTGCTCACCGCCGGCCAGCCGGCGGCGTCGGACTGGGCGTCGCTGACCGCGCAGGGCGTGACCACGGTCATCAACCTGCGCCCGGACGAGGAAATGCAGGGCCGCGACGAGGCGGCGGAAGTGGCCACTGCCGGCATGGCCTACGTCCAGTTGCCGGTCGCCGGCGCGCAGGACCTGACGCCGGCCAAGGCCGCCGAATTGCGCGAGGCACTGGCCGCCGCACCGGGCAAGGTGCTGCTGCATTGCGCCTCGGCCAACCGCGCCGGAGCCTTGCTGGCGCTGGCCGAGGCCGGCAACGGCATGGACCCTGCGCAGGCGCTGGAAATCGGCCGCGCGGCCGGGATGCGCAGCACCGAGGCGCGCGTGCGCGAAGTGCTGGCGTTGCCCGCGGCGCCCGGCTGCGGACAGGCGCATTGCCCGTGACCGCCGCTTCCGGCTCGCACAACCAGGGCCAGCCGGGTTACAGTTGAGGCCGTGAACCCGCAGGCGCGCTCCCGCGAACTTCCTTCCGCTCGCCGGCCCTGGCGATGGTGGCCCGTTGCCGTCGTCTGCCGCGTCCACGCCCCCCGGAAGGAAGCTCCCTTTGATTTCGCACGCACAGTTCCAGCAATTCGCCGCTGACGGCGAATACAACCGCATCCCCGTCGTCCGTGAAGTGCTGTCCGACCTGGACACGCCGCTTTCGGTCTATCTGAAGCTGGCCGACGGGCCATATACCTGCCTGTTCGAGTCGGTCGAAGGCGGCGAACGCTTCGGCCGCTATTCAATCATCGGCCTGCCGGCGCGGCGGGTGTTCCGGTTCCGCGGACATACCCTGGAAACGCTGGAATACGGCGAGGTCGCCGAAACCCGCGAGGTCGCCGATCCGCTGGCCGAGGTCGAACGCCTGCGCGCGCAATACGCGGTGCCGCAGCTCGACGGACTGCCCGGCTTCAGCGGCGGCCTGGTCGGCTGGTTCGGCTTCGAGTGCATCGAATACATCGAGCCGCGGCTGGCGCGCCCGGACATTCCCGACGAACTCGGCACCCCGGACATCCTGCTGATGCTGGCCGAGGAAGTGGCGGTGTTCGACAACCTCAAGGGCCGCCTGTACCTGATCGTCCACGCCGATCCGGCCGAGCCGCAGGCGTGGGCCCGGGCCAACCGCCGCCTCGACGAACTGGCGCACCGCATCCAGCAGGCCGGCGTCGGCTATCCGCGCTCGCTGGTGTCCGACGCGCTGGACGAAGGCGACTTCCGTTCCTCGTTCACCCGCGAGCAGTACCACGACGTGGTGCGCAAGGCGCAGGAATACGTGCGCGCCGGCGACATCTTCCAGGTGGTGCCCAGCCAGCGTCTGCGGGTGCCGTTCCGCGCGCGGCCGATCGACGTGTACCGCGCCCTGCGCGCGCTCAACCCGTCGCCGTACATGTACTTCATCGACACCGGCGGCACCCAGGTGGTCGGTTCGTCGCCGGAGATCCTCGCCCGCCTGCGCGCCGGCGAAGTGACCGTGCGCCCCATCGCCGGTACGCGCCGCCGCGGCCGCACCGACGAGGAAGACAAGGCGCTGGAGGCCGAACTGCTGGCCGATCCGAAGGAACGCGCCGAGCACGTCATGCTGATCGACCTGGGCCGCAACGACGTCGGCCGCGTGGCCGAACCGGGCAGCGTGCGGGTCGGCGAGTCGTTCGTGATCGAGCGCTACAGCCACGTCATGCACATCGTCAGCGAGGTCACCGGCAGGCTGAAGCCGGGCCTGGGCTACATGGACGTGCTGCGCGCCACCTTCCCGGCCGGCACCGTCAGCGGCGCGCCGAAGATCCGCGCGCTGGAGATCATCCGCGAACTGGAGCCGGTGCGCCGCAACGTCTATTCCGGCGCGGTCGGCTACATCGGCTGGCACGGCGACGCCGACACCGCCATCGCCATCCGCACCGCCGTCATCCAGGACGGCCACCTGTACGTGCAGGCCGGCGGCGGCGTGGTCTACGACTCCGACCCCGACCTGGAATGGAAGGAGACGATGAACAAGGGCCGCGCACTGTTCCGCGCGGTGGCCGAAGCGGCGAAAGGGCTTTGACAGGACTGGTTTGACCCCGGAAAGTCATACGGGGCGTTGAGAAGTCGGTCATATACGGAGGAGTTTGCATATGAAGGCGAAGTCCATGCTGATGGCGGTCCTTGTGGCGGTCGCGGCTTCGGCGCAGGCGCAAGTCAATTCCATTCCGTCGCAGCCGCATCTGCTGGTCAAGGGACAGGCTGAGCGTGAGGTGAAGCCCGACAGGTTCACGATCACGATTGCACTGAGTCGAATTGATTTTTCGCCGGAACGGGCTCGTACCCTGGTTCAAGAAGATGCGGCTAGAATCCTGAATGCATTCAAGGATTGCCGTGCGTTGTCTGACAGCATAGAAGCGTCCACGTTGTCGATCCAACCGCAATACCAGTACGAGCAGAACAAGCAGGTCTTCAAGGGCACGCAGGTGAGTCGCAGCCTGGTGGCAACATTCGGCGATCTCGCCGACGTACGACGATTCCTGGCGCGGACCGAAACCAGTGAAAGCGTGCGGATCAACGGAATAGGCGCCCGCTATTCCGGCGAAGCGGAAGTGCGCGCCGAGCTCAAGCGCGAGGCGGCCGAGCGGTCGCGAGCTTCCGCCGAAGGACTTGCCAAGGCTTATGGCACGCGCATCGTCGGTTTGTACACCATTTCGGACGTGGCTCCGGATTTCGCTTACGGCGTACAGGCAGGAACCTGGCCGGGCAGTCCGACCGCAGTAAACCACCCAGCGCCTCCGGCGCCGCAACCGGACATTGGCGCAAGCGTGGATCAGGAATTCCGTCAGGTTGCCGAATATCTGGAGGCCGGCAACATCAAGATTTACGAAAACGTCTACGCGATCTTCCTGATAGGGCAGTAAGTTCCCGTTCCTTCGGTTTCGGACTTCTTCGCTTGTGAGTGAGCAGGGAGGGCATGCGGCATGGATTAAATTTCCTTAATCCTGCCGCAAGACTGCCGACGTGCTCGCCGGCGCAACCTGTCGCCACTGGATCGACGATCCAGAGGCGGTTCCCTTCAACCATCGACAGGAAGCACGATCATGCAGACCAAGCCCCTTTTCCTCGGCCTCGCCTTGGCCCTGAGTTCCGCTGGCGTCTTCGCCGCGACCACGACGACTGCGCCGGCCAAGCCGGCTGCCGGCGCTACGCAGGACGCGAAGGCCCCGGCCAAGCAGCACAAGCACCACGACGGCAAGAACAAGGCCGCCCAGCCGGCCGCGTCGGAAGCCAGCAGCAAATAATAAGTCGGCGCACTTAGCCGCAAGCCCGCGGCGACCGGGTCATGGGTCGCCAGCCCCGCCGCACCCCCCCGGCGGGGTTTTTCGTTGCCCGGACCATTGGCGTATTCTCGGCGCGCTTTCGAGGAAACCGCATGCGCATCCTGCTGGTCGAAGACGACACGCATACTGCCGCCTTCATCGCCAAGGGCCTGAAGGAAGACGGCCACAGCGTCGACCACGCCGACAACGGCAAGGATGGCCTGTTCCTCGCCTCCACCGAAGCCTACGACGCCATCGTGCTCGACCGCATGCTGCCCGGACTGGACGGCCTGGCCGTATTGCGCACCCTGCGCGGCGCCGGGAACCGCGCGCCCGTGCTGATGCTGACCGCGCTGGGCGACGTCGACCATCGCGTCGAAGGCCTGCGCGCCGGCGCCGACGACTACCTGGTCAAGCCGTTCGCCTACGCCGAACTCAGCGCGCGCCTGGACAGCCTGGCGCGGCGCGGTGTGGCCGGCGGCGAACTGCCGACGCGGATTAAGGTCGGGGAACTGGAACTCGATCTGCTGAAGCGTTCCGCGCGGCGCGCCGGAAAGGACATCGAACTGCAGCCGCGCGAATTCCGCCTCCTCGAATACCTGATGCGTCAGGCCGGCCGCGTGGTGACGCGGACCATGCTGCTGGAAGCGGTGTGGGATTACCATTTCGACCCGCAGACCAATGTGATCGACGTGCACGTCAGCCGGCTGCGGCAGAAGATCGACCAGGGCTTCGACGCACCGCTGCTGCATACCGTGCGCGGCGCGGGCTACCGGCTCGGCGAATGAGCTCCGCGCGGCGCTCGACCAGCTTCCGGCTGGCGCTGGCGGTGTCGACCGCGGTCTTCCTGGCCTTCGGCCTGCTCGGCGCGGGCGTCTATCTCGCGGTGTCGGCACTGCTGGACAAGGATGCGCGCGAAGTGGTGCGCGCCGACGCCGCCGGATTGTACGACCTCTACCGCCAGTCGGGCCACGCGCAGTTGCTGGACGAGATCCGCGGCCGCGTCGAGGAGCCGGACGATCCGGACGCGGTCTATGCCCTGCTCGATGCGGACGGGAAGATCGTGGCGGGCAGTTTCAGCCGCCTGCCGCACTGGCCGCCCGAGCGGCGCTGGGTCGAATTCCGCAGTATCGACGGCGATGGCGACCCTCGCGTGATCGCGTTGCTGCAGCGCCTGGATGACAGCTGTACGCTGCTGACCGGTGTACGCGCCAGATCGCAGGATGGATTCCTTGCGCTGATGCTGCGCGCGGCGCTGGCCGCATTGATCTTCGCGGCGTTGGTGGGTGCGCTGATCGGCTGGTTGACGTTGCGCTGGGTCGGCGCGCGCCTGCGCGCCCTGGACGCGACCGTGGCGCGCGTGGGCGAGGGCGAACTGGGTCTGCGCGTACGCAGCGACGGCAGCGGCGATGCCTTCGATCAGGTGGCACGCCGTTTCAACACGATGCTCGACCGCATCGGCGCGCTGGTCGATGGCGTACGCCACGCTACCGACCACATCGCCCACGACCTGCGCACGCCGCTGACACGCCTGCGCAACCGCCTCGATGCGCTGCGCCGCCGCGACGGCCCGGTCGAGGCCACCGAACTCGATGGCGCCATCGGCGAGACCGACCAGTTGCTGCAATCGTTCAGCGCGTTATTGCGGCTGTCGCGGATCGAGTCGCAGGCTTTGGCCGACGGCGAACCGCATGTGCAGCTCGAGGCAGTGGCGCGCGATGCCGCCGAACTGTACGCCGCCGTCGCCGCCGAGCGCGGCATCGCCCTTAAGGGCGATTTCGCCCCGGTGTCGGTGCGCGGCGATGCCGACCAGTTGTTCCAGATGCTGATCAACCTACTCGACAACGCGGTGAAGTTCAGCCCCGAGGGCGGTGAGGTATGGCTGCAGGTGGCGGCGGAACCGGGGCAGGCCGTAGTCCGCGTTGGGGATCGCGGTCCAGGCATTCCGGAGGGCGATCGCGAGAAGGTATTCGACCGGTTCGAACGCCTCGACGCCGCCCGCAACGCGCCCGGCACCGGGCTGGGTTTGAGCCTCGTCCGCGCCATCGTGCAGCGCCATGGCGGCACCGTCGCGCTCCAGGACGCCGAGCCCGGCCTGCGCGTGCAGGTCGTGCTGCCTCGCGTCGATTGGGGATGATGCGTTGCGTCATCGCGACGAGCCGGCTAGATTGCCCATCCCCTACCCGGCGCCGATGGAGGCCGCCGTGCTGCTGATGATCGACAACTACGACAGCTTCACCTGGAACCTGGTCCAGTACCTGCAATCGCTGGGCGCGGAAGTGCAGGTGGCGCGCAACGACGCCATGAGCGTCGATGAAATCGAGAAGTTTGCGCCCGAGCGCATCGTCGTCTCGCCTGGCCCGTGCACGCCGAACGAGGCGGGCGTGTCGCTGGACCTGATCGAACGGCTGGGGCCGACTACGCCGATCCTGGGGGTCTGCCTGGGTCATCAGAGCATCGGCCAGGCCTATGGCGGCAAGGTAATCCGCGCCGGCAGGATCATGCACGGCAAGACCTCGGCGATCCGCCACGAGGGCAAGGGCGTGTTCGCCGGCCTGCCGGACGGCTACGAGGCCACCCGCTACCACTCGCTGGTGGTCGAACGCGGATCGCTGCCGGACGCGCTGGAAATCACCGCGTGGACCGAGAACGAGGACGGCAGCTTCGAGGAGATCATGGGCTTGCGCCACCGCGACTACCCGGTGGAAGGCGTGCAGTTCCACCCCGAATCGATCCTGACCGAGCACGGCCACGCGCTGCTGAAGAACTTCCTGGAGCGTTGAGGTGGCCGGTCCGGAAAAGCCAGGCCCCGAGAAACTTTTCGTGGTCATGCTGGGCGGCACCCATCCGAAGGCGAAGGTCGAACTGCACGACGTCGTCTTCGCCATCGGCGACACCCTCGAATCGACCTATCCGCAACTGCGCGCGCAATGGTTCGGCGCGCCGCGCGGGGCGCACGTGGATTCGTGGATGGAGGTCGACGGCGTCGACGGCTGGCAGGTGCGTTTCTCCGACGCGCCGCCGCCGGCCGGCGCGCCCAGGCTGTTCTTCGTCAACCTGGGCGGCTACGAGCCGGACGTGTTCGGCGAGGCGCACAAGTACCTGCTCGTCGTCGCGCGGGACGCCGGCGAAGCCAAGGCCCGAGGCAAGGCGCAGGCCGACCCCGGCTGGAAGCTGCCGCACAAGGACGCCCTGTACGAAGTCGACGACTGCATTCCGGTCGAGACGGCCGGCGGCCGCCACGTGGCGCTGGTCGAGGGGCCGCACGCCGGCATTGCGTACCATAGCGACTATCTGGTGATTTCCTGAGCCCGTCCATGCCCATCACCCCGCAAGAAGCCCTGCAGCGCACCATCGAGCATCGCGAGATCTTCCGCGACGAGATGGTCGAACTGATGCGCCAGATCATGCGCGGCGAGATTTCGCCGATGATGACCGCGGCCATCCTCACCGGCCTGCGGGTCAAGAAGGAAACCGTCGGCGAGATCGCCGGCGCGGCAACGGTGATGCGCGAACTCTCGCACGCGGTCGACGTGGCCGACCGCACGCATCTGGTCGACATCGTCGGCACCGGCGGCGATGGTTCGCATACCTTCAACATCTCGACCTGCGCGGTCTTCGTGGCGGCCGCGGCCGGCGCGCGCGTGGCCAAGCACGGCAACCGCAGCGTGTCGTCGAAGTCCGGCAGCGCCGACGCGCTGGAGGCGCTGGGCGCGAACATCGAACTGCAACCGCGACAGGTCGCCGAATCCATCGCCCGCACCGGCATCGGCTTCATGTTCGCGCCGATCCATCACCCGGCGATGAAAGCGGTGGCGCCGGTGCGGCGCGAGATGGGCGTACGCACCATCTTCAACATCCTCGGCCCGCTGACCAACCCGGCCGGCGCGCCGTCGATCCTGATGGGCGTGTTCCATCCCGACCTGGTCGGCATCCAGGCGCGCGTGCTGCGCGAACTGGGCGCCGAGCGCGCGCTGGTCGTATGGGGCCGCGACGGCATGGACGAGATCTCGCTGGGTGCGGCCACCATGGTCGGCGAACTGCGCGATGGCGTGGTGCACGAATACGAACTGCACCCGGAGGATTTCGGCATCGCCATGTCGCACAGCCGCAACCTGCGCGTTTCCGATGCGGCCGAATCGAGGGAAATGCTGCTGAAAGTGCTGGACAACCATCCCGGCCCGGCCCGCGACATCGTCCTGCTCAACGCCGGCGCGGCGCTGTACGTGTCCGGCGTGGCCGATACCGTCGCCCACGGCATCGCGCTTGCGCGCGACGCGATCGCCTGCGGCGCGGCGTTGGCGAAGCTGCGTGAATTCGTCGCCGCGACCCGTGCGCTGGCGGAGGCGGCATGAGCGACATCCTCGACACCATCGTTGCGCGCAAGCTGGAGGAAGTCGCCGAACGCAGCGCCCGCGCGCCGCTGGCGGAAATCAAGGCGCGCGCGCGCGACGCCTCGCCGGTGCGCGGCTTCGCCGATTCGCTGCTGGCCGCCATAGCCCACGGCGACCCGGCGGTGATCGCGGAAGTGAAGAAGGCCAGCCCGTCCAAGGGCGTCATCCGCCCGGACTTCCACCCCGCGGAAATCGCGGTCAGCTACGAGTTCGGCGGCGCATCCTGCCTGTCGGTGCTGACCGACGTCGATTTTTTCCAGGGTTCGGACGAGTACCTGCGGCAGGCGCGCGAGGCCTGCACGCTGCCGGTGCTGCGCAAGGATTTCACCGTCGATCCGTACCAGGTGCATGAGGCGCGCGCGCTCGGCGCGGATTGCATCCTGCTGATCGTCGCGGCGCTGGACGACTTCCAGTTGGCCGACCTGGCCAGGCTGGCGATGGAGCAGGGCATGGACGTGCTGGTCGAAGTCCACGACATCGACGAGCTGGAACGCGCCTTGCAGGTGCCCGCGCCGCTGCTGGGCATCAACAACCGCAACCTGCGCACCTTCGAGGTATCGCTGGACGTCACCTTGTCGATGAAGGACGCAGTGCCGAAGGATCGCCTGCTGGTCACCGAAAGCGGCATCCTGACGCCGGCGCACGTGGCGACGATGCGCGACGTCGGCGTGCACGCCTTCCTGGTCGGCGAGACCTTCATGCGCGCCGACGAGCCGGGCGAGGCCTTGCGCACGCTGTTCTTTGATACGCCATGACCGACGCGCTCTCCGCACCGCGCGACGACGCGCCGCTGGTCGTTTTCGACTTCGACCACACGCTGTACGACGGCGATTCCGGCAGCCACCTGTTCGCCTGGCTGTTGCGGCGCAACCCCCTGCGCCTGCTCGCCGCGCTGCTGGCGACGCCGCTGCTGGGGCCGATGGTGGCGTGGCTGCCCACGCGCCGGCGCGGCATTCTCCGGCTATGTCTGGATCGCGACCTTCGGCCTGCGCCGGGCGCGCGAATTCGACCGCTGGATCGACCGCTACGTGCGCGAGCACGAAGACGAAATCCGTGCGCGGCTGTTGCCGCAGGCGCTGGAGGTCTTCGCCCGGCACCGCGCCGACGGCGACCGCGTGGTCGTCGCCACCGGTGCGCCGCCGGAACTGGCGCGGGCGATCCTGACCTTCGTCGCCCACCGCAACGTGCCGGTGATCGGTTCGCTGGTCGGCCCGCGCTTCGGCGCGATGATCGCGGTGCGCCACTGCCACAGCGAGGAGAAGATGCGCCTGCTGCGCGAGCGCGGCTACGGCGACATCGACGTGGCGTATTCGGATTCCAGCGCGGACCTGCCGCTGCTGAAGGCGGCGAAGCGTCCGGTGGTCGTGAACCCCAAGCGCAGCCGCGTGGAGATGTTCCGGCGCGTGCTGCCAGCGGGAACACCGATCCTCAATTGGGGTTGCGCGGATCGCGGCGGGGAAACGACATCCGGTCGGACGTAGGAGCGGCGACAGCCGCGAATCCTTGTTCGTCCGGATCGCGACGAACCTATCCAAAAGCATTCGCGGCTGTCGCCGCTCCTACGTCCGCTCGGTGACGCTGAAGCTCTTGATGAAATCCCGCCAGCCGTGCTCGGCGAAATCGACGAATTCGCCGGCGTCGTAGAAGCGGCCGAAGCAGTTCTGGCAGCTCTCGAACCAGATGTGCGGCTGCACCGGATCGACCATGCGGATCAGCAGGCGGCCGTCGTCGCAGGCCGGGCAGAGCAGGTTGCGGTCGACCCTGTTGCATTGCTCGCCCAGCCGGGGATCGCCGACGTCGATTTCCTCGGCGCGGTCCTTCAGCAGTTCGAAGGCGCGCATGCCGAACCACAGGCCGCGGCAGTGCGTGCAGCGGTGCGCGTCGGCTTCCGGCAGCGCCAGCTTTTCCATCGGATGGCGGCACTTCGGGCATTCCATGTCCGTGTCTCCGGAGTGACGGGTAGCGTCAGCGGGTGCCGTACAGCACGATGGTCTTGCCGCGCGCATGCAGCTTGCCGTCGGCCTGCAGCTTCTTCAGCACGCGGCCGGCCATCTCGCGCGAGCAGCCGACCAGGCGCGCCAGTTCCTGCCGCGACACGCGCAACTGGGTGCCTTGCGGGTGGCTCATCGCTTCCGGTTCGCGGGTCAGGTCGAACAGGGTGCGGACGATGCGGTCGGTGACGTCGAGGAAGGCCAGGCGGCTGGCCTTGCGGCTGGTGTCCAGCAGGCGCCGCGACAGTTGCGCGCCGATCGCGTAGAGCAGCTTCGGCGCGTCCGCCGCCAGCGGGCCGGCGAACAACTGCTGGATGCGGTCGTAGCCGACTTCGGCCAGTTCGCATTGCGTGCGGGTGCGCAGGATCACTTCGCGGCGGTCGGATTCGACGAACAGGCCCATTTCGCCGACGAATTCGCCGGCGCCGAAATAGCCGAGCACCAGTTCGCGGTCGTCGGCTTCCTCGGTGATGATGCTGACCGAACCGTTGATCACGTAGTACAGGGTGCCGGCCGGATCGCCGGGACGGAACACGTCGGCGCGCGCCGGATATCGGCGACGATGGCTGTGCGCAAGGAAGCGATCGATGGTGGCCCGGTCGGGAGCCAGCGGGGAGGTGGCGGGGCGCGGTTGCACCAGGGCGGCAGGGCGTAGGCTCATGGCGATAGGGTGGTTCAGTCGGCCAAGCGGGGGATGGGGTAGTTAACGGCAATTCAGCCCATTTCACAATTGGCAAGCGGCCGGACGTCGCGGCCGACATACCCCTGTCGCCCCGTTTGCCGCATAATCGCGCCCCTCTCCGTTGCCCCCAGAGGGAACACCGCCGTGGTAAAGCCGCTGCCGCGCCTGCGCCTGCAGGGTTTCAACAACCTGACCAAGGCCCTGAGCTTCAACATCTACGACGTCTGCTATGCCCAGTCCGAAGAGGAGCGCCAGCGCTATATCGCCTACATCGACGAGGAATACAACGCTGACCGTCTCACCCAGATATTGACGGACGTCGCGGAAATCATCGGCGCCAACATCCTCAACATCGCCCGCCAGGACTACGATCCGCAGGGCGCGTCGGTGACCATCCTCATCTCCGAGGAGCCGGTGATCGACAAGAAGCAGGCCGGCAAGGAGATCATCTCCGACGCGGTGGTGGCGCACATGGACAAGAGCCACATCACCGTGCACACCTATCCGGAGACCCACCCGGACAACGGCATCGCCACCTTCCGCGCCGACATCGACGTGGCCACCTGCGGCGTCATCTCGCCGCTGAAGGCGCTGAACTACCTGATCGAGAGCTTCGAGTCCGACATCGTGGTGATGGACTACCGCGTGCGCGGCTTCACCCGCGACATCAAGGGCAAGAAGCACTACATCGACCACAAGATCAATTCGATCCAGGACTACCTGGCCAAGAACATCCGTTCGCGCTACGAGATGCTCGACGTCAACGTGTACCAGGAGAACCTGTTCCACACCAAGATGCACCTGAAGGAATTCGACTTGGACACCTACCTGTTCGAGGAGAAGGCCAAGAACCTGTCGTTCAAGGAACGCATGAAGGTGGAAGCGCGGCTACGGCGCGAGATCGAGGAGCTTTACCACGGGCGCAACCTCGTCGATTGACGGGGTCGCGGGAGCGGATGGAGTCGGCGGGGCCTGGCCGTCTTTGCCGAATCCCGAGCCTCACACCCGATACGCCACCAGCTTCATCAGCTTCGACGCGCCCGCCATCAGCGCGGGAATCGGCGGCGGCAGGACTTTCGCGCCGGCCTGTTCGGCGTTGTCGGCGTGGCGGGCCTCGTCGGCCTTCATCACCTTGAGGATTTCGCGACTGCGCAGGTCGGCTTCGGGCAGGGTCTGCAGGTGCTCGTCCAGGTGCGCCTCGACCTGGCGTTCGGTCTCGACCACGAAGCCCAGGTTCCAGCCGTCGCCGCGCAGCCCGGCCAATGCGCCCAGGGCGTAGCTGCCGGCGTACCACAGCGGGTTGAACAGGCTGGGGCGGCTGTCCAGCTCGGCCAGCCGGTCGGCGCACCACGCCAGGTGGTCGGTTTCCTCCTGCGCCGCGTGCAGCAGGTGCTCGCGGGTGGCCGGCTCGCGCGCCACCGCGGCCTGGCCGAAGTACAGGCCCTGCGCGCAGATTTCGCCGACGTGGTTGATCCGCATCAGCCCGGCGGCGTGGCGGCGCTCGGTGGCGTCCAGTTCCAAGTCCGGGGTGCCGGCGGCGGGGTTGGGGCGCTCGGCCGGCGGGCGGCCGAACACGGTCTCCAGCGCGCGCTGGCCTTCGGACAGGAACCGGTCCAGCGGGGTCGGGTGGCGGACGAGCGGCATCGGGGCCAAGTCTCCGTGCGGGATGGCGGCATTTTCGCCCCGGCCGGTGAGTCGCGCCACCCGGGCCCGCGGCGACTTGCGCGAAAACCGGGCGGCGGCTACAATTCCGCTTCTTTTTCGCCGTACCGCACATCGCGTGGCAAAGTTCCGCCGGGCAAGCCGCGGAATCCGCCCGACCGAACACCCAGAGAACCCGAGTTCGCCATGACCACTTTCACCGCAAAGAACGAGACCGTCCAGCGCGACTGGTATCTCGTCGACGCCACCGGCAAGACGCTGGGCCGCCTGAGTTCCGAACTCGCGCGCCGCCTGCGCGGCAAGCACAAGCCCGTCTACACCCCGCACGTCGATACCGGCGACTACCTGGTCGTCATCAACGCCGAGAAGATCGCCGTCACCGGCAACAAGCTGGCCGACAAGCAGTACCACCGCTTCACCGGCTACATCGGCAACCTGAAGACCGAAACCCTGGCCCAGGCGCTGGAGCGCCACCCGGAGCGCGTCATCGAGATCGCCGTCAAGGGCATGCTGCCGAAGGGCCCGCTGGGCCGCGCCATGTACCGCAAGCTCAAGGTCTACAAGGGTGCCGAGCACCCGCACGCCGCCCAGCAGCCGCAAGTCCTGGATATCTAAGTCATGGCCATCACCCAAAATTACGGCACCGGCCGTCGCAAGTCCTCCACCGCCCGCGTGTTCCTGCGCAAGGGCACCGGCAAGATCACGATCAACGACCGTCCGCTGGACGAGTTCTTCGGCCGCGAGACCGCGCGCATGATCGTGCGCCAGCCGCTGGAGCTGACCAACAACACCGAGACCTTCGACGTGGTCGTCACCGCCAGCGGCGGCGGCACCACCGGTCAGGCCGGCGCCATCCGCCTGGGCATCGCCCGCGCGCTGGTCGAATACGACGAAACCCTGAAGTCCGAACTGCGCAAGGCCGGCTTCGTCACCCGCGACGCCCGCGAGGTCGAACGCAAGAAGGTCGGCCTGCACAAGGCTCGTCGCGCGACCCAGTTCTCCAAGCGTTAAGGCGAGTCCCTCGCAAAAGCCCGCACATCCGTGTGCGGGGATTCAAAAACTTGCGCCGGAACGCTTTTCCGGCGCTACAATCCGCCGCATAGCCCCGTCGCCAAGCGGTAAGGCACCTGACTCTGACTCAGGCATTCGGTGGTTCGAATCCATCCGGGGCTGCCATTTCGAAGCAACAAGACCCGCTCCGGCGGGTCTTGTTGCTTTTGGGCCATCGGACGGCCGGTCGTCGGGCGCATGGCGGCCAGTGCGCCGGGAGTAGAATCGCGGCATGAACGCCGTTCCAGCCGCCGCGCCCGTCGCGCCGCGCGAATTCGTCATGAGCGCCGTGCGCCAGCGCGGCTATGCCGTGCTGCCGGCCGAAGGGCTGTCCGCGCTGGGCGTCGTCGTCGCCGGCTTCGAAAGCCTGCGTCCCGATTGGGAAGACCTGCCGCCGGACGACTACCTGAAGGACGGCGGACGCTACCGCCGCCGCCGCCATTCCTGCTTCGTCGTCGATGGCGAAACGCTGGTGCAGACGCCGCATCGCGCGCACTGGCAGTCGCTGGACTACAACGCCCTGCACGGCGGCATGCGGCGCATGTTCGCGCCGATCCGGGCGGAGACCGCCGTCGCCCCGGTCTGGCGGAACCTGCTGTCGTCCCTCGGCGCGCTGTGCAGCGAACTCGCAGGCGCCCAGCCGTGGTACGTCGAAGCGCACCAGTTCCGCATCGACACCGGCGACGGCATCGGCCGGCCGACGCCGGAGGGTGCGCACCGCGACGGCGTGGATTTCGTCGCGGTGATCCTGGTTGGCCGCGAAGGCATCAAGGGCGGCGAAACCCGCGTGTTCGAAGCCGACGGGCCGAACGGCCAGCGCTTCACCCTGACCGAGCCGTGGTCGCTGCTATTCCTCGACGATCACCGCGTGATCCACGAGTCGACGCCGATCCAGCCGCTGGACCCGGCGGTGGGCGGGCACCGCGACACGCTGGTGTTGACCTTCCGGGCGCGGGCGTTCCAGGGCGAGGACTGAGCCGGAACGTCTCTCCGCCATGCCGGGTTTGCGCGGCGCAGTTACAATTGAAACCGGTTATCGGGATTCACCTTGTCGGAGGCGCAATGAAGCTGGGTTCCCTGAAGGAAGGCGGCCGCGACGGCACGCTCGTCGTCGTATCGCGCGATCTCAGCCGCGCGGTGCGCGCGCTGGGCATCGCGCCGACCCTGCAGCGCGCCCTGGAGGAGTGGGCGACCGCCGCGCCGAGGCTGGCCGCGCTGTCCGATGCGCTGGACGCCGGCCGCGCCGACGGCGAATTCCCGCTGGACATGCATGCGCTGGCCGCGCCGCTGCCGCGCGCCTACGAGTTCGTCGACGGCAGCGCCTACCTACCGCACGTCGAGCGCGTGCGGCGCGCGCGCGGCGCCGAGGTGCCGGAAAGCTTCTACGTCGATCCGCTGATGTACCAGGCCACCGGCGCCGGCTTCCATGGCCCGCGCGATCCGGTCAGGGTCGCCAGCGAGGACTACGGCATCGACCTGGAAGCCGAGATCGTGGTCGTCACCGACGACGTGCCGATGGCGGCGTCCGCCGAAACGGCGGCATCGCACATCAAGCTGGTCGGGCTGGTCAACGACGTGTCGCTGCGCAACCTGATCCCGGCCGAACTAGCCAAGGGCTTCGGCTTCCTGCAGTCGAAGCCGCGCTCGGCGCTGTCGCCGGTGTTCGTCACGCCCGACGAACTGGGCGCGGCATGGCGCGGCAGCAAGCTGCACCTGCCGCTGCTGACCCACGTCAACGGCGAGTGGTTTGGCGCGCCGGAGGCGGGCGTGGACATGCAGTTCGACTTCGCCCAACTGGTCGCGCATGCGGCGAAGACGCGGCCGCTGTCGGCCGGCACGATCGTCGGTTCCGGCACGATCGCCAACCAGGATACGTCGAAGGGCGCGTCGTGCTTCGCCGAGAAACGCACCGTCGAGACGCTGGAACACGGCAAGCCGCTGACCCCGTTCCTGAAGTTCGGCGACGTGGTCCGGATCGAGATGCTGGACGGGCAGGGGAATTCGATCTTCGGCGCCATCGAACAGCGGATCGAGCCGCAGTCGCCGTGACCCAGGCGCAGGCGCGATTGCGGCTGTATTCGTACTGGCGCTCGAGCGCGGCGTATCGGGTGCGGATCGGCCTGAACCTGAAGGGGTTGCCTTACGAAACCGTGCCGGTGCACCTGCTGCGCGACGGCGGCCAGCAGAACGCGCCGGAATACGCGGCGCAGAACCCGCAGCGGCTGGTGCCGGTGCTGGCGCACGACGACCAGGTCCTGCGGCAGTCGCTGGCGATCCTGGAATATCTCGAGGAAACCTGGCCGCAACCGCCGCTGTTGCCGGCCGACGCCGCCGGCCGCGCCCGCGTGCGCGCGCTGGCGCAACTGATCGCCTGCGACGTCCATCCGCTCAACAACCTGCGCGTGCTGCAGTACCTCGAGCGAGAGTGGGACGCGCCGCCGCCGCGGCGCGAGGCCTGGGTGCGGCATTGGATCGTCGAAGGCTTCGCCGCGCTGGAGAAACTGCTGGCCGGCGACGCCGCCACCGGCGCGTTCTGCCACGGCGAGAGGCCGGGGCTGGCGGATTGCTGCTTGGCGCCGCAGGTCTACAACGCGCGGCGTTTCGGCGTGGATCTGACGGCGTTCCCGACGATCGCGCGGATCGAGGCCGCATGCCTGGCCTTGCCCGCGTTCGACGCAGCGCGGCCGGAGAACCAGCCGGACGCAACGCCGTAGGAGCGGCGTGAGCCGCGATGCCTTTCGTTCCGATCAAGGGAAAGCATCGCGGCTCACGCCGCTCCTACACGGAAATGGTCAGCCAAACCCGTGCGTGATCTTCGGCGCGCTGGCGGTGTCGTAGACGTCCGCGTAGGGATCGTGTTCGCCCTTGCTGCCTTCGGACAGGCGGAACTTCAGAGCCAGGCCGTCGCGCGAGTCGGCCGCGCGCAGCGCCTCCTCCTGCTCGATCCGGCCTTCCTTGACCATGCGGAACAGGCACTGGTCGAAGGTCTCGATGCCTTCCTCCAGCGATTCCTCCATCGCTTGCTTGATCTCGTGGATCTGGCCGCGGCGCAGCAGGTCGCGGATCATCGGCGTGTTGATGAGGACTTCGGCCGCGGGCAGGCGGCGGCCGTCGACGCCGCGCACCAGCCGCTGGCTGACGACCGCGCGCAGGTTCAGCGCCAGGTTCATAAGCACGTTCTTGTGCGCCTGCTCGGGGAAGAAGTTGAGGATGCGTTCGATGGTCTGGTCGGCGTTGTTCGAGTGCAGCGTCGCCAGGCACAGGTGGCCGGTCTCGGCGAACGCGATCGCCGCCTCCATCGTGGTCGCGTCGAGGATCTCGCCGATCAGGATCACGTCCGGCGCCTCGCGCATCGCGTTCTTCAGCGCGTTGTGGAAGGCGTGGGTGTCCAGGCCGACCTCGCGCTGGTTGACGATCGACTGCTTGTGCTTGTGCAGGTATTCGATCGGATCCTCGATGGTGAGGATGTGGCCGGTGCTGGTGCTGTTGCGGTGGTCGATCATCGACGCCAGCGAGGTCGACTTGCCCGAGCCGGTGGAGCCGACCAGCAGCACCAGCCCGCGCGGGGTCATGATGATGTCCTTCAGCACCGGCGGCAGGTTCAGTTCCTCGATGCTGGGGATCACGCTCTTGATCGCGCGGATCACCATGCCGACCTCGCCGCGCTGCTTGAACACGTTGACGCGGAAGCGGCCGGCGTCGCTCAGCGCCACGGCCATGTTCAGCTCCAGGTCGCGCTCGAACTGCGGCACCTGGCCCTCGTCCATCAGCGAATAGGCGATCTTCTTGACCATGCCCGGCGGCAGGCCGGTGCTGCCCAGCGGGTACAGCTTGCCTTCGATCTTGATGTAGACCGGCGCCCCGGTGGTCAGGAACATGTCCGAGGCGTTCTTTTCCGTCATCAGCTTCAGGAAATAGCCGATGTCCATACGCGATCATCCCCAATCGAGGCGCCATACGTTGCAAGTACGGTGCCGGCTTCCGACAATGGCCGCGCCACCCCAACGCCACGGCACCCTGAATGAATCCTAGCTTCGCACATTTCCGCAGAGCCCTGCACGCACCCGGGGCCGCAATCCTGTTGGCCGTCACGGTTGCGGGGCCAGCGTGGGCGCAGGCGATCACGCAGGCGCCGGAATTGCAGGCGGCCCAGCGCGCGGTCGACCGCGCCGGCCAGGCCGACGCCGACCAGTACGCGCCGGACCTGATCGAGACCGCGCGGCAGACGCTGAGCCAGGCCCAGGCGGCCGTGGCCGACCGTCGCCAACGCAAGCAGGCGCCGGCGCTGGCCCTGCGCGCCGCGGCCGAGGCCGACCTGGCCCGCGCCCGCAGCGAGGCGGAGCAGACCGATGCGCAGTTGCGGCAGCGGCGCGGGGAGATCGCCGGTCTCCGGCGCAAACTGGGCCTGGAGGACGCGCCATGAGCCGCCGGCCGCCGTCCCGTTTCCCGATCCGCCGCTGTGCACTGCTGGCCGTGCTGGCGCTGGCCATGTCCGCGATGACCGTTTCCACGGCGGTCGCGGCGGAAAACCCCGACGCGATCCGCTTGCGCCAGCGCCTGTCCGCCTTGCAGGCCGACCCGCAGCTCGGCGAATTGGCGCCGTACGAGCGCATCCAGGCGCAGCAGGCGATCGACGCCCTGGCCGGCGCGCGACGCAGTGAGCGCGACAATGCGCTGTATCTGGCCGAAAAGCGCGTCGAGATCGCCGAGATCGCGGCGCATACCGCCGCGGCGAAGCAGCAACTGGGCAAGCTGGACGAGACACGCAACGCCTTGCTGCTGGAAGCCAGCCGCCAGGAGGCCGCGCGCGCGCGCGCCGAGACCGAGCGCCTGCGCATCCAGTCGCAGATCCAGGCCGAGGAGGCCGAACGCCTGCGCCAGTCCGCCGAGGCCGAGGCGCAGGCCCGGATCGAGGCCGAGGACGCCCTGACCAGCGTCGCCGGCAAGCAGAGCGCGCGGCTGTCGGCGGCCCAGCGCAAGGAAGCGCAACTGGCCCGCGAGGAAGCCGAGCTGGTCTCCGGGGCCAAGCTGCCGGCGTCGAAGTTCGAATCGCGCGGCGAAGTCTTCACCCTGGCCGGCAGCAGCTTCGACGGGGCCGGCCTGTCGGCCTCGGGCAAGGCCACGGCCGCAGCGCTGGCGGCCTACCTGCAGGCGCGTCCGAAGGCGCGGGCGCGCCTGAGCGGTTTCGGCGAACAGGGCCAGCGCCGCGCCGAAGCCCTACGCGACGCGGTGGTCGCCCAGGGCGTGCTGAAGGCCCGCCTGCAGACCGGGGGGCAGGGCAAGGCGACCGAGGCGCGGGCCGCCGAGGTGGTGGTCACGCCCTGAGCGTGCGCCATGGGCTTCAAGGCGCCTTCCTGCGCGCCTGAAAACCCTTTGTAATCAGTAGGATGTACGAAATCCTGCGGTTTTGCGGGGCTGCTGCCCGGTTCCATCCGGGAAGAAATTTTCCCGCTCGATCAGACACTTGTAAGCCCCCTTGCCGGCCCCGATTTCGAGGAGTACGGTCGGATACCCAAGCGACCCGTGTTGCTTGGTTCACTGGAGAATCGGGCCGATGCAGCAGATGCCGCCAAGTGAGGACGCGCCGGGCAAGCCCGCCCGCGCGGCCATTCCCCGCCAGCCGATGGATGCGGGTTCCGGTTTCTCCGTTGTTGTTCCCCCATCAGCGCCCCGCGCCTCGCAGGCCGGGGCGTTCGCATTTCCGAGATAGGAGGTTCGCGATGTTCGAAGGGCAACCACAGACCGCCATCGACGCCTTGATCAAGACCAACCCCGAATTCAAGCAGCTCTACCAGCGACACCGGGAGCTGGACAAGAAAGTGACCGACGCCGAGCTTGGCGTGTTGCCCATCGACGACAACACCCTGGCGCTGATGAAGCGGGAGAAGCTCCTCGCCAAGGAGCGATTGCTGCGCATCTACGACGCCAAGCCGCACTGAGACCCAGCGTTTCCTCGTCGCGGGCGGCGGCGGCTTCCTCGTCTGCCGCCGCCGCCCGCGTCACCTCATCCGCGTCGTCTGTATGCAGGAACGGGGCGGCCTGCGATTGCGATCCCTGGGACTGAGCCCCTTTGTTCGCCACCCGGGCGCGTGGCGACGCGTTCGTCATTGCCGTTACGTTAGATTCCGCGCGGCGCGGTGCGATAATCGGGCCACCACGACTTCCCGGGCCCGACGCCGCATGGCGATCCATTCCTCTGTCCTCGAACTGATCGGCAATACCCCCATCGTCAAGGCGCGACGCCTCGACGCCGGCGTCTGCGAGCTGTACCTCAAGCTGGAAAACGCCAATCCCGGCGGCTCGATCAAGGACCGCATCGGTCTGTCGATGATCGAGGCCGCCGAGCGGCGCGGCGACATCCAGTCCGGCGCCACGCTAGTCGAAGGCACCGCCGGCAATACCGGCATCGGCCTGGCCCTGGTCGCCCAGCAGAAGGGCTACAAGCTGATCCTCGTGGTGCCGGACAAGATGAGCCGCGAGAAGATATTCAACCTGAAGGCGATGGGCGCCGAAGTGGTGCTGACCCGCTCCGACGTGGCCAAGGGCCACCCGGAGTACTACCAGGACCTAGCCGCCCGCATCGCCGCGGAAACGCCCGGCGCGTACTTCGTCAACCAGTTCGGCAACCCCGACAACCCGGCCGCGCACGATTCCGTCACCGGCCCGGAAATCCTGCGGCAGATGGACGGCAAGGTCGACGCCATCGTGTTCGGCTGCGGCAGTTCCGGCACCATGACCGGCCTGTCGCGCGCGTTCGCGCAACTGTCGCCGCAGACCGAACTGGTCCTCGCCGATCCGGTCGGCTCCATCCTGACCCAGTACATCAACGAAGGCGTGCTGAGCGAAAAGTCCGGCGCCTGGCTGGTCGAAGGCATCGGCGAGGATTTCCTGCCGACGATCTCGGATTTCAGCCGGGTGAAGAAGGCTTATGCGATCGGCGACGCCGAGAGTTTCCACACCGCGCGCGAACTGCTGGCGAAGGAGGGCATCCTCGGCGGTTCCTCGACCGGCACCCTGCTGGCGGCGGCGCTGAAATACTGCCGCGAACAGACCACGCCCAAGCGCGTCGTCGTGCTGGTGCCCGACACCGGCAACAAGTACCTGTCGAAGATGTACAACGACTACTGGATGTTGGACAACGGCTTCCTGGAGCGACCGCAGTACGGCGACCTGCGTGACCTGATCCTGCGCCCCTATAGCCAGCGCGACACCGTGGTGGTCGGCCCCGGCGACCTGCTGACCACCGCCTACCAGCGCATGAAGCTGTACGACGTGTCGCAGCTGCCGGTGATGGAAGGCGAGAAGCTGGTCGGTATCGTCGACGAGAGCGACGTGCTGCTGCACGTCTACGGCGACGAAGCGCGTTTCCGCGACCCGGTCAGCACCGCGATGGTCAGCAAACTGGACCGGCTGGATGTGAAGTCGCCGATCGAGGCGCTGCTGCCGGTGTTCGACCGCGGCCAGGTCGCCATCGTGATGGACGGCGAGCGCTTTCTGGGGCTGATCACCCGGATCGACCTGCTCAATTACTTGCGGCGGCGGGTGCAGTAGCCCGCGCCGCGGGGACAGCCGGTTCAGGTCGCGCTGCTACCATTCCACCTCTTTAGCTGGAAAGCACCATGACGGATCAGTATTCACGCAGCCAGGAAGGCGAGCGCAGCCTGTCGCTTGCCACCTTGGCCATTCATGGCGGCCAAGCGCCGGACCCGAGCACTGGCGCGGTTATGCCGCCGATCTACGCTACCTCGACCTATGCCCAGTCGAGCCCGGGCGTGCACCAGGGCTTCGAGTACTCACGCACCCACAACCCCACCCGCTTCGCCTACGAGCGTTGCGTGGCGGCGCTAGAGGGCGGTAGCCGCGGCTTCGCCTTCGCCTCAGGTATGGCCGCCAGCTCCACGGTGATCGAACTGCTGGGTGCCGGCAGCCACGTGGTGGCGATGGACGACATCTACGGCGGCAGCTTCCGCCTGTTTGAGCGCGTGCGCCGCCGCACCGCCGGGCTGGATTTCAGCTTCGTCGACTTGACCGACCCGGCTGCGTTCGAGGCCGCGATCATGCCGAAGACGAAGATGGTGTGGATCGAGACCCCGACTAATCCGATGCTGAAGATTGTGGACATCGCTGCGGTCGCCGCCATCGCCCGGCGTCACAGCCTGATTGTAGTGGTCGACAACACCTTCGCCTCGCCGATGCTGCAGCGCCCGCTGGCGCTAGGCGCGGACATCGTCGTGCACTCGGCCACCAAATACCTCAACGGCCACTCGGACATGGTCGGTGGTATGGTTGTGGTCGGCGACAACGCCGAACTAGCCGAGCAGATGGCCTTCCTGCAGAACTCGGTGGGCGGCGTGCAGGGCCCGTTCGATAGCTTCCTCGCCTTACGCGGCCTGAAGACCCTGCCGTTGCGCATGAAGGCTCACTGCGCCAACACGCTGGAACTGGCGCATTGGCTGGAAACCCATCTGGCCATCAAGAAGGTGATTTACCCGGGCTTGGCCTCGCACCCGCAGCACGAACTCGCGGTCCGGCAGATGAGCAGCGGCTTCGGTGGCATCGTCTCGATCGTACTCAAAGGCGGTTTTGAGGCCGCCAAGCGCTTCTGCGAACGTACCGAACTGTTTACCTTGGCAGAATCGCTAGGTGGTGTGGAAAGCTTGATCAATCATCCAGCAGTGATGACGCACGCCTCGATCCCAGCCGAGCGACGCGCGGAGCTCGGCATCAGTGATGCGCTGGTGCGGTTGAGTGTGGGGGTGGAGGATGTGAGAGATCTGCGCGCCGACCTGGACGGGGCGTTGGCATGAGCCGGGTGCCTTTCAGAAATGTCAGGGATAACGCTTTGAAGAAGAGCTCCAACGTCCACTCGGCTTCGCCAATGGCATTGATCCGGTCTGTCGGACGCAACCGAGATCTACTTAAGGGACTGGTAGTGCGCGAAGTGGTTGGGCGATATCGGGGCTCGGTGATTGGGTTGTTCTGGTCTTTCTTCAATCCGATTCTGATGCTGGCTGTCTACACCTTTGTGTTCAGCTACGTATTCAAGGCGCGTTGGACGGAAGGCGATGGCTCGAAAACTGAGTTCGCCCTAATCCTTTTCTCGGGCCTCATGGTTTTCAACATGTTCGCCGAGTGCTGCAATCGGGCGCCCACATTGGTGACCGGGAATGCCGGCTATGTAAAGAAGGTGGTGTTCCCGCTTGAGATCTTGCCTATTGTCAATATGGGTGCGAGTTTATTTCATCTGCTTGTGAGCTTCCTGGTCTGGGCGATTTTTTATGCTGTTTTCATGGGTATGCCACACCCCTCTGCACTGCTAATGCCGGTTGCCTTGCTGCCGTTGGTATTCATCACTCTCGGAACGTCATGGGTGTTGGCCTCTCTTGGGGTATATCTACGCGATGTCACTCAAGTGATTGCCGTTGTAACCATGGTTCTGATGTATCTGTCGCCGATCTTCTATCCGGTGTCATTGATGCCTGAGCAATATCGCCCTTTCATGCAGTTGAGTCCGTTGACCTCGACTGTGGAGCGGGTACGAGCTGTAATGATGATGGGTCAGGGTATCGATTGGGTGCGTTGGGGTATGAGCATGGCAATTGCGGTGGTGGTCGCATGGCTGGGTTTTGCGTGGTTCCAGAAGACCCGCCGAGGGTTTGCTGATGTCCTCTGATGTCGCGATCAGCATTGCGAATGTTTCGAAGTGCTTCGAGATGTACGACAAGCCGCGTGATCGACTCAAGCAGTTCTTCGCTCCATCCGGCCGGAAATATTATAAAGAGTTCTGGGCACTGAATAACGTCTCATTCGACGTCGGTCGCGGCGAAACTATTGGCATTCTGGGTCGCAACGGTAGCGGCAAAAGTACTCTGTTGCAGATTATTGCAGGGACGCTAGCTCCGACTGCTGGCGAGGTCCAGGTCAATGGTCTGTTGGCCGCACTGCTGGAGCTTGGCTCAGGTTTCAATCCTGAATTTACTGGACGCGAAAATGTCTATCTTAACGGTGCTGTTCTCGGGTTTACCCGGGAGCGTATGGAAGAGAAGTTTGCGGATATAGAGGCATTTGCCGATATTGGCGAACACATGGATCAACCAGTCCGGACATACTCCAGCGGTATGTATGTGCGTCTCGCGTTTGCAGTACAGGCTTGCGTCGAGCCACAACTCCTGATCGTTGATGAGGCGCTTTCCGTCGGTGACGAAAAGTTCCAGCGGAAGTGCTTCGACTACATCGAAGGATTGCGCGCGCGAGGATGTGCAATCCTGATCGTTACTCATGCCACGGCGACAGTCGAGAAATTCTGTCAACGTGCAGTACTACTGCATAAGGGACGGATGCATGGAATTGGTGATGCAAAGACTATCATCGATCAATATCACGCGCTGCTCTATTCGGATGAAAAGGCCTATCTTCGCTTCATTAATTCGAACATCCATGGCGCACCTGCGGTTTCGATCGAGGGGGGTGGCGATAAGCGTCCAGTAGATGAAACGTTTTTATCCGATGCGAAAGCGGCGGTGGAAGTTGCCGCGGTGCCGGCTGACGTCGCTCCGATAGTTGCGCAGAGCATGACGGAGGAAGCGGGCCTGCGCGCCCAGATCGTTGGTTGGGAAGCCCTTGACGCTCAGGGTGAGCGCTGCGAAGTGTTCAATAGCGGACAGCGTGTCGCGATTCGTGCTCATGTCGAGGTGTTCGATCATGTGCGGGAGATGCAGTTTGGGCTGTTATTTCGCACGGTAGAGGGCGTGTCCGCATTCGGTACGAGTACGATGTATCACGCGGCCAACCTCGAAAATCTGGTGCCAGGTGATACTTGCCAGGTCGGGTTTGACTTGATTCTTAACTTATGTGAAGGGACCTACTTCGTCACGCTTGCGCTTGCTGAAGCGATCAGTCATGCGGACATGGCCTATCTTGATAGAAGAACGGATGTGATCATCCTCAAGGTCAATTCACCTCGCGCCTCCGGTACTGGCATTGCCGCATTGCCGGTTAGCGTCAGTTTTAAACGGCAGGGTTGAGACTGAGTTGGCCTGCTTGCGCTTTGAGGCACGGGAGAATTCATGAAAAAATCGTTGATGATCGTCACCGAGGCTTTTACAGTTGGTGGTGTCGAGACGTATATCCGAACCGAAGTGGAGGAGCTCTCCAGGCAAGGGTGGCAGGTGCATCTAGTATGCGGGAGGGGCTTCTCGCCCCTGCTGGTGCCGGACAGCATCGTATCTGTCAATCATGGTCTGCCATTGGGCCCAGAGGCGAGTATTGCCGACTTCTTGATGGCGGTCGAACAGATGGTGGATATCGCTCGGCGACATGACGTTGCCGTCGTCCATGCTCATCCATTCACATCGCTGATCTCCGCGCTTACTTGTGCTCAACTAATCCGGGCTCCGATGCTGGTGACATTGCATGGTCCTAGTTCGGTCGTCGGCAGCTACGGTGCAGTTTATGACTTCACCGCAGGTTCGTTGGTACTGCCAGGTGCCAGCGCTGTAATGGCGGTGTCGCAAGAGGTGCGTGACCTTGCCGCTCCTTACGTCGATGGTGCTCGGTTGTTCGTCCAGCCCAATGCGGTAGCGCCAGTGGCAACCAATAGGGGCCCCATAAACGGGCGCTGGCTATTGGTTAGCCGTTTGGACGAAAGCAAGATCCGCGGCGTCCTTGGGTTCGTTGCGCAGTTGCTTCAGGTACCTGGAGCGGCGGTGGATATCTGCGGCGATGGGCCAGCGCAGGCTATGCTGGAAACAGCCTATGCCGATGCCATTCGGTCTGGCCGTGTGAAGTTGCTGGGCCCCAGCGCATCCGTGCAGATGATGATGACGGACTATGTCGGTATCGGCGGGATGGGGCGTGTTGCTCTGGAGGGCCTGGTCCAAGGTATGCCGGTAATGCTGGTCGGTTATGACGGTGTCAAGGGGATTTTTGATAATCGGCTGTACGCAGATGCCGCATACAGCAATTTTTCTGGGCGGGGATTGCCTTCGCTCAGCGACGAGGAGGCCATCCGGCAAATTGCGCATGTCGGCAACGCCGTATCTTCGCTCAGTATCGATGAGGTTACACAGCAGCACGATCCGGCCAGGATCTGGTCCGAGTTCGGAGCTCTTGCGCAATCGATCGGCGCGGTTGATTTTCCAGTTGTGGAAGAATTCTGGAATCATTTGCGTGCCGCGCATCCGCATTCCAAGGCCTCTGCGTACTGGTCGCAGGAGGTGATGGACTCCTTGTCCAGGGTGGTGGCGGGTGGCGCAGGCGCCAATCTGCGGCTGCAGGCACCGCTGACGATATTCGCAAGCGCCCATGCGCGCGGTGCAGCCGAGCAGGGAATTGGCATGCTGCGGGAGCAGTTCCGGGCAGTTCGTGATCAGATGACTGCGTTCGAGGAGCGCGTGCAACAGCAGCAGCGGCAGGAAATGGTTGAGATTCGTGCCGCAGTCCACCAGCATTTCATTCACTCGAGAGATGGCTTGCAGAATGAAATGCTAAAGCTGCGGAATGCCATGCTGGAAACCTCGGCGGAATGCACAGAACTTGTCAAAAAGAGCTTCGTCGACGAGATTGGGGGGCTGGCGGCACAAATTGGCGGCGTTCTTGGTGGAGTTGGTAAGGAATTGGATCTTCTGCGGGAAGATTTGCGAAAAGAGACCCGCGCGTACAATGATGAGTTCAAGCGTGAGACGCGGCTAGCCTTCAGTGAAGCAATAGAGGAATTTGACAGGAAAATGGGAAGTTCGCTCGTTCGAATGGAGTCGGAAATAAAACAGGAGTTGAAGAGCATCAGTGAAAGTATTGATCGAAGCTCTGCGCTGGAGCAGGAGATCCAATTGCTGCTGGAGCGCATCGAGGTATTGGAGCGTGAGCTCGACAGCATATATGGCAGCAATTCCTGGAGCCTGACGCGCCCATTCAGATTCCTAAGGAGATTGTTGATCGAGCCGAGGGCGACTTATAGATTGCTGCGCAAGGAATTCGGGGGCGACCCCGCTCCTGGCCACGCGGCAGGCCCTCGGCCGAGTATCCTCAGGCGTGCATACAATTTGACGGAGCGCACCATGCGCTCGGGTCGACTGGATCCTTCTGATAGGGCCAGATTGGCGGCGATGGTACGCAACAGTTGCAGTGCGGTCGTTCATCACTTGGGAGGGGCGGAAATCATGCCACGCCCAGCGTTGGCCGAGGCAGCCGGCCAAGCCGACGTTTTCGTATGGTCCGTAATTGATTGGCATTTCCGCATGCAGCGTCCGCAGCATCTTGCGGCGGCGATGGCAGGCAAGGGACACCGCGTCTTCTATATCTCCAACAATTTCGTTGACAGTTCATCTCCGGGCTTTGTGGTCGAAGCTCTGGACGAAAGCCGGCGCCTATTCCAGGTAAATCTGCATGTCAAGGACTCGCCGCAGATCTATACCGATCTGGCTAGTTCAGAACAGGTCGCAGCTATCCGTGCAAGTCTTGCTGAGTTATTGGCATGGACCCGGACCGGCAAGTCCATTTCGTTGGTACAGCACCCTTATTGGATCGAGCCAGCACAGTGCCTGCCCAACATGCAATTGGTGTACGACTGCATGGATCACCACGGAGGCTTCGAGAACAATGCAAGCACGGTACTCGCTGGTGAGAGGCTCCTGGTCGAGCGGTCGGACCTGCTGATCGTAACGTCGCAGTGGTTGCTAGAAGAGATGTCGTCGTTGCGTAACGGCGCAACGGTGTTGATCCGAAACGCTACCGAATACGAGCATTTCTGTGATGCGCCGGAACGGGTCTTCGTCGATCCCAAAGGACGCAAAGTGATCGGTTATTACGGTGCCATTGCAGAGTGGTTCGATGTCGAGCTGATCCGCTGTGTCGCAATCGAGCATCCGGATGCGCTTGTTCTACTGATTGGACGGGATACTGCCGGAGCGCAGGAACGACTTGCGGGTGTGGCGAACGTGGAGTTTGTGGGTGAGGTGCCTTATAGCAACCTACCCTACTGGGTGCACGGATTCGATGTCTGTCTGTTGCCGTTCCTTGTCATTCCGCTGACATTGGCGACCAATCCTGTAAAGGTATACGAGTACCTGAGTGCGGGTAAGCCGGTGGTATCGGTCGATCTGCCGGAGATGGTGCAGTTTGAGGGACTGGTGGAGTTGGCGAATACTGCGGAGCACTTCTCCCGCATGGTCGGCCGAGTGCTTGTCGACAGACAGGCCCAGGAACGGAAGATGGCGGTCCGTAAGGAGTTCGCTGCAAGACAGACGTGGGCGCATCGTGCAGCCGATCTGGATGCAGGGCTTTTGAGTATCGAAGAGCCGCGAGTCAGCGTCATCGTGCTGTGCTATAACAATGCGGAATTCACCGAGGCCTGTCTGGATAGTCTGCATAAGTACAGCGATTATCCCAACCTTGAGGTGATTGCAGTCGACAATGCATCGACCGACCATACTCCCGAGATGCTTGCGGCGTGGGAGAAGATGGGCTCGAATCGTCGTTACATCGCTAATCCAACTAATCTAGGATTTTCTGCAGGCAACAATGTCGGTTTGAAGGCGGCGACCGGCGACTATCTGGTGATTCTCAATAACGATACTTACGTGACCCCGGGGTGGGTGCGAAGCATGATGAACCACCTGCGCCGCAATCCTAGAGCAGGTCTGGTCGGGCCGGTGACCAACAATATCGGCAATGAGGCCCGCATCGAGATTCATTATGGCAGCATGGAAGAGATGATCGCCGCCTCCGGCAAGTTTACGCGCCGGCATCCCGGCGTCGCTTTCCCAATAGCAACCGCTGCGTTTTTCTGCGTGATGTTGACGCGGGCCGCATATGAAAAAATCGGCCCGATGGACGAGGCATTCGGTGTCGGTTTCTTCGAAGATGATGATTACTGTCGCCGTCTGGCGCAGGAAGGGTTCGAAGTTCTGTGTGCGGAAGATGTGTTCGTGCATCACCACCTTTCAGCCAGCTTCAATAAATTGAATGCCGAGGCGAAACAGAAGCTGTTTGAAGCCAACAAGGCCATATTCGAAGCCAAGTGGGGTGAATGGGTGCCGCACGTGTATCGGGAGCGACCGCCGCTCTGATCGGTCAGAGCAGGGTGGAAGATATCTTACGCCCTGCGTGTGGATGACCGATTCAGTTCGCGAGCAGGTGCTCGGCTATTCGGCGGGAGGCGTGGCCGTCGCCGTATGGGTTGTGCGCGCGCGACATTCTGGCATATGCGTCCAGATCGTCCAGGAGGGTGATGGTTTCATCCATGATGCGCTGAAAGTTGGTGCCAACCAGCTTGACCGTGCCCGCTTCTATCGCCTCGGGACGTTCCGTAGTGTCGCGCATCACCAATACTGGCTTGCCGAGAGAGGGGGCTTCTTCCTGGACACCACCCGAGTCCGTAATGATCAGATAGGCGCGTGACATGAGATACACGAATGGCAAATAGTCCTGTGGCGGAATCAGGACAACGTTTTCCAATCCGTCCAAGATACGGTTGACCGGGCCTTGCACGTTCGGATTCAGGTGAACCGGGTAGACCACCTGCACATCGTTTCGTTCGGCAAGCGCTTTCAGTGCCAGGCAGATCTGCTCGAAACCTTCGCCAAAGTTCTCGCGACGATGCCCAGTGACCAGAATCAGTCGCTTCGAGTCATGGATGAATGGAAATCTCCGCGCCAAGGCGTTTGCCATCGCAGGATCCTGCCGCAGACGAGCAGTGATCTCAAGCAAGGCATCTATTACTGTGTTGCCAGTGATGATAATGTTCTCGGCCGGGATGTTTTCGGCCAGTAGGTTCGTCTGCGCGCGAGCGGTGGGCGCGAAATGAAAGCGGGCAAGGGGGGCGGTCAGACGACGATTGGCTTCCTCCGGCCAAGGCGCGTAGATGTTTCCAGTACGCAGGCCGGCTTCAACATGACCGATCGCGACTTTGTTGTAGAAAGCCGCAAGCGATGAGGCCAGGGTGGTACTGGTGTCGCCATGGACAAGTACCACGTCGGGCTGGTGGCGAGCGATGACTTCCATCATGCCTTCCAGGATTCGCGAAAACAGGCCCGACAGTGACTGTCCGGGTCGCATGACATCCAGGTCTTCATCGGGTTGGATGGCAAAAAGCTCAAGCACTTGGTCGAGCATGTGGCGGTGCTGTGCGGTCACCGCAACGACTACGTCCGCGCGCAGGTCCCTGCGCAGAGCCTCCACCACTGGGGCCATTTTGATCGCTTCCGGTCTCGTACCGAACGTGACCAAGACTTTCTTGCGTTTTTTTTCCATTTGCGCCCTCATGACTGAGTGAGTAGGCCCCATCTTAGCTGATGCCAGCCAGTGCTCTGCACCTAGTGGAATTGCGGAGGCGACGCGGTTCCCTTTACGCACGGTTCATTGCCGGTCAGAATTGTCCTTGGTCGCCTGCAGGTGGGGTGGCGGCGGCTGTCCGATAGTAAAGAAGGGCCTACAACGTCATGGATAATTTGATGGATTTTCATGAAGGAGCTGGTGCTATGCGCGGCTGGAAACAGGTGTTGCTGTTGCTGGTGGTTGCGGCAATCGCGAACGTTTTTACCTTGTTAAACCCTGGGTTTTTCAGTCATGACGAATGGCAGCGCCTGGATCATATACGCCTTCATGGATTCGCCGATTTTGTGGTGCAATATGGTGCGGTGAAGGCAGGGCCAGACTTCGGTTTCCCGGTGCGGCCGATTGGATTTTTGTACCAGGGGGTTGCAGCGCTGTTCATGCAACAACAGCCGTTTGTCGCGCACTTGATGGACGTGGTGTTGCATGGGCTCTGTGTGCTTGCACTTTGGTGGATGCTGCAACAATCGCCGTTGCGTGGGCGCCATGCCTTAGTCGCTGCGCTGATTTTCGCCGTGTCGCCGCTTGCGGCCTTTTCTACCAGTTGGGTCGGCGCGTCGTTTGACCGCCTGTACGTTCTGTTTGCGTTGCTGGCTGGCGCGGGCATGCTGCGAATGGTGTATGGGCGGGTGAACTGGTTCAACTTTGCGTTGCTGCTAACTGGGTGTGTCGGTGCAACATTGAGCAAAGAAACCGCGGTGATGCTACCTGGCGCCTTGTTACTAGGCCTGTTGGCGGTGCGACTGACCGATCCGCGCGGCGTCAAGATTAGCATAGCATTCGGTATATTGATCTTGGCTAGCATGCCGGTGCTTGCATACTTGCTGGTGCGCTTGCCGGCCTTGCAGGCGTCGTTCGGCGGCAACGCAGGTGCTTACGACCCACACGAGGGCAGTCTCGATGGAAATATCTACCTGTATTTCGCCCAGCCGTTCCTGGTCAAAGCTGTCGAACTGGTATCGGCGGTGTTTATCCCGAAGTGGATGTGGTTCTGCGCGGCGGCCCTGCATGCAGTTATGGTATTGGGATTGGCGGTTCGGCGCGGTTTTACAACCGCGTTGCTGTATCTAGCCGGATACTTCGTGTTCCTATTGCCTGTCATCCCGGTATCAATCGTCGGCGCACATTATCTGTATGGTTCGGGAATAGCTTTCTCGATTGGAATGGCCTTGTTGCTGCCACCACCGGCGTTCGCGAGGCTGGTTCTAGACAAGCTGGCGCTGGTCGTTTTCAGCGTTCTTTTGCTAATCGCCATGGTGCATACTTTCAAGATCCAACGCGAAATGTATGTGGTTGGTGTATGTCAGCGAGTGTTCCTGGACGGGCTTGATGCCGAGATTGCCAAGGCTAAAAAACAGGGCAAGAATTCCGTGAGGATCGTCCCAGGGCCAGGAGCCAAGGGGTATGTCGCGGTTCGCAGTACATTCGGCCGTAGTCCCTATCAGGTGGAGTACGGCATGCCGGTGGTGGTCGACGAGTCCGGTGCGGTGCCTGCTACGATGGATGTGCTGTCGCTGGAAATGAATGCTCAGTGCAGGGTAACCCGTCTATGAGCAATTGCACACAGCGGAATGTAGGCAGCGCCTTCCTTGAGAAGCGCAATAATTTTCACCTGATCCGGCTGCTGGCGGCTCTGGCCGTGATCTATGGTCACGCCTATGCGGTGACAGCCGCGCCAGGCGGGGATCTTTTCCTTCGCTGGGTCGGATTCAAGTTCATAGGAGGCGTTGCAGTTGATGTATTTTTCGTCATCAGCGGCTTCCTAATCACGGCCTCGCTCGAGCGCAATACGGCGATCAGCTATATATGGGCCCGCTGTCTGCGCATACTTCCGGCGTTGCTAGTGGCTGTGACACTGTGTGTGATACTAGGGGCGATCCTGACAACCGAGCCGGGGTATTGGATTAATCCGCAAACATGGCGCTACTGGTGGAGCAATGCGTTCATGTGGCGAACCGAGTACTTCCTACCAGGTGTGTTTGGTTCCAACCCCGATCATGCGGTCAATGGCTCCTTATGGTCATTGCCGATCGAATTCCGTCTCTACGGCGTGTTTTTGGTTCTATCGCTACTAGGGTTTTTGCATGGAGCCAGATATACCTGGTTTGCGATGTTAACGCTGTTGGTTGGCTTGGTCATCGTGCCGAAGTATTCGGTGTTTGCTACTTATGCGAATTGGGTGGATGTAACGGCCTACTTCATGGCGGGTGCGCTGGTCTGGAAGCACCGCGATGAGGTGCTACTCAGCCATTGGGGGATCATTGCGAGCATCGCGTTATGTATGCTGTTCCATGGCACGGAGAAGTTCCACATCGCGTTTTTTTTCGCGCTTGTGTATACAACTTTCTACGCAGGGTTCGCACGCCTGCCGGGCTGGCTACATATAAGTAAACGAGACCTATCTTATGGCGTATACCTTTATGGTTGGCCAGTGCAGCAGGTTCTAGTGCAGCTCTTTCCGGGGCCCAACGCGTTGTTCAATACCTTCGCATCCAGCGCCATTGTGCTGGTGCTGGCGGCGATGTCCTGGCATTTCGTCGAAAAGCCAGCGTTGTCTTTGAAGCTGAGGAAAGCATGAGATGAACAGGTTGCACGAGGAACGCGAAGATCTTAGGTTGGTTTCCTTGGTCATGCCTGCATACAACGAGGAAGATGGGGTTGCGGCAGTTCTTGGCGAGATCGATCGCGTGCTCAATGGAAAGGATGGATACCGCTGGGAGCTGGTGCTCATTAACGACGGTAGCCGTGATGCCACGTTAGAACTCGCGTCGGCGTACCAGCCCGTGAATTTCGAACTCGTAGTGATAGATCTGTCTAGGAACTTCGGCAAGGAGTCAGCGCTTAGCGCGGGCTTGGAGATGGCGCGTGGAGATGCTGTTGTTCCGATGGATGCTGATCTTCAAGATCCTCCTTCATTGATCTTCGAGATGCTTGAGTTCTGGGAGTCTGGGGCAGAAGTAGTGTTGGCCAAGCGTGCCGATCGCTCAAGCGATACGTTCATGAAGCGTTTTACCGCCCATTCGTTCTATCGCTTCATCAATCGTATTTCAGATATCAGTATTCCGGAAAACGTGGGGGACTTTCGATTGATGGATCGGGTGGTTGTCGATGTCATCAAGGGTTTGCCGGAGAATCGCCGTTTTATGAAGGGGCTGTTTGCTTGGGCCGGTTTCCGTACGGTAACGGTGGAATACCGTCGTGCGGAACGACAGAACGGCGAAACCAAGTTCAATGGTTTTCGTCTGTTAAACTTGGCGATCGAGGGTGTTACTTCCTTTTCAACCGTGCCTCTACGTCTGGCGACGTACACAGGGGCGGCAGTCGCGATATGCGCCCTGCTGTATGGGTGTTACGTGGTAGCACATACGTTGTACAGTGGCGTGGAGGTACCTGGTTACGCCTCACTGGCTTCGATGCTGGCGTTCTTTACAGGTATCCAGCTGCTCGCGCTTGGTGTCATCGGCGAGTATGTCGGGCGCATCTACCTGGAGTCCAAGCGGCGGCCTGCCTTCATCATCCGGGAGGTGCGCAGGTATCAATCAACCGCATGTCGAAAGGCCAGTTGAGAATGAGCAGGGCAGCTTTGCGTGGCTTCATGCGAGGCGATTTTGTTCGG
Source organism: Pseudoxanthomonas sp. (assembly GCA_047601245.1). GTDB lineage: Bacteria > Pseudomonadota > Gammaproteobacteria > Xanthomonadales > Xanthomonadaceae > Pseudoxanthomonas_A. Next base: position 85,768 of record JASGJU010000001.1, on the reverse strand, counting down.
CAGGCCATTCTCTACGGGGTGGTCGGCGGTGCTCAATTGTTTCTAGATTATCTATGTTTCGTCGTTCTGACGAAACAGGGCGTGGCTATCGTGCCGGCGAACTTGATCGCGCGCGTGATTGGGGCGACGCTGGGCTATTTCCTGAATCGACGGGTGACCTTTACAGATGCGGTTGCAGCCGAGCACAAGGAGATCGCGGTGATGCTGCGTTTTGCAGTTGTATGGACCGGCTTGACTATCGCAGGTACCACTATTGTCGGTATGTTAGGCAAGGTGGTGGTGCTTGAGTATGTCTGGCTGGCAAAACCATTGGTCGATGGTTTCCTAGCAGCTCTAGGCTTTTTGCTGTCGCGGTTCTGGATTTATAAGTGACGCAAAAAAGGAGCCGCATACGGCTCCTTTTACAAGTCTGGCGAGCAGGTCACTCGATGACGAAGTCGACCTTGTCACTTGCCAGTTCGCTGCCATCAGCACCAATCCGGATTTCAAGTGAATAGGTGCCCGGCGTAGCCAGAGCGGAGGCTGGAATGGTGCCTGAAACGGTGCTGGCCTTGATCCCGCGACCGCCTAGCCGCTGGCCATTGAACCAAAGGGCCGCGTCGCGGCCTTCCAAGTTCTGGTTGGTGCGAGCCCAGATGGCAGAACTGCCATCTGGCTGTTCGTTGAACGCAACTCCGGCCTTAGTCGACTTAGGGCCGAATGCTTCAATCTTGATGGCAACCAGCGCCCCGTCAGTGGGCGCTGTTGCAGCAGGTGCTGCATTGGTGGGCGCCGCAGCAGGCTGTTCCGGACCACAGGCGGCCAAAGCGAGCATGCCGAGGACGGAAAACAGGCCCAAGGTACTCAGCATAAGAGTTTTGTTCATTATTCATTCTCAGGTTGATTCGGTTGATCTTTGCTTTACTATGAAACTGCAACTGTCGTAGGATCAAGTTTTCGTTTTTGGCTGTGCCTAGTTTATTTTGACTACGCCGATTTTGACACGGGGTTCGTCGGGGCAGGTCAGCCACACAGGAACCTCACCGGGGGTGCCAGGAATCGAGGTCGACGGTACCGAGGCCGTAATGAGGCGCGGGCCTTGGACCACCTTTGCCTCTGTTTTGCCAATTGTCACACTTGGACTTCCTCTTAATTTATTGAAAGATATCCAAATTGCGCTTTGGCCAGCTTCGCTGGAGTTGAAGGGCTGACCTGCTTTGGCCGTGTCTGGTCCCCATTGTTTGACGTCGAATTGGCAGGCCTTGAAGGTGTTCGAGATCCGCATCGGAGTGAGACCGGAACGCAATTCCCGGGTGATCGACTGGCCCAGGTAGTAGCTTTTGCCAACACTCAGATCTTGGCGGATGGTGCGGTTCCGGTATTGGATCTTCCAGGCCGCGTCGCACTCGGGGGATTTGATCGGTGAAGCGGATGAGCCGCAGCTGCGCCAGATTCCTTCGACTCTCGCAAGCAGGCGTCCTGGCACCGAGCGCACCAAAGTGGTACTCCCAGTGTCCGGGGAATAGGGTAGCAATGGCTGTTGACCGACCAGTCTGCCGATAATCTCGGGAAGCTCATAGAGCGGGGTGTCTTCCGATAGCGCGGCTGGACCATCCACTCCGTCCAGGATCAGCATAGGCACGCGGGCCATGCCAACCAACTGCCGGACTCCGTTATCAGAGAACTGACCATCCACCTGTCCGGCAACGCCTCGATAGACATCCGGTTGTGCATCGAGCACGGGGGCATGGTCGCCAAAGGCAATAATTAGTGCGCTTGGATCGCGCGCCAGCACCTTTTCTATCCAGTCCATTAGGGCGCGCGTCGTATAGGCGCTGCTGTTGACATAGGCACTGAGCAGCTTCAGATGTGGTTCTACCATAACAATATCCGGTCGCTGTTTGGTATTGCGGGCATATGACCAATGCGAGGAGAGCGACACGACGTAGTTGAGCGTAGGTGATTCGCTATCTATCGATTCAAGCATCGAGAAATTCTGGTCGAACAGCGAGTGATCTGTTAGGAACGGGCCATCCATGTCCTGCGGTTCAAGGGAGAAGGCATCAAGAGGATTGAAAATCTGAAAACCGATGAGCTCATAAGCTTGGTCGCGGGCCCAGTTCGTGGCCAAGTGCGGATGACTGGCAATAGTCTTGTAACCAAGCTTCTGCAATTGCGCAGGGAGGCAGGGCATCTGATTCTTTAGGCTGCTTATGAAGGCGATGGAGTTACTGGGAGCAGGAAGGCCGCACAGTGCCTCGAATTCGGCATTTGCGGTAGAGCCGCCGACGACAGGGGAGAGGGCGTGTGGTTTGCCAGCTGCTTGCCAGAGTGCCATGAAGCGTGGGTCGATGGGATCCCCCTGGATGTTTACCCCTTCCAGCACGCTGGTATCCCAGATCGACTCTAGCAGGACGATGTGGATATTGCGTCGCGGTTGCGTAATCGAAGGCTTCCAAGAACTAAAGCCGATTTTGCGTACTTCATCTTCGCTTGGCACATGGCCGGCATCCATTTTCTGGATGTTCCAGTCTTCGAGCAAGAAGAGCGGCCCACCCAATACGCTCAAGCGATTGAATTGCTCTGTGCGTCGATGCTCCAGATCAAAGGCATGGATAGCGGGCTTGTCTTCAATGGGAACATCCAGTGCTTTTGCCGCGGCGCGGAGCCAAGAGTTGCTGGTCAGTACCATCAGCACGACGTAAAGACCTGCCAGCGTGATTGGCAGCAGGGTCATCCAGCGCCAGCGAATGCAAGACAGGAGCAGCGCGAGGGATGCGATCAGTGCAATACTGCCGATCAGCAGGTAGGGGCCGCTCAGGGTACGCAACAGCAGGGGGAATGCCACGATATCCGCTGTTTGCAGCGGTGTCTTCATTGCAGCGATCTTGATCGCATGCCCGGCGATCAGCAGGAACGCGATTACCAGCGCCACGGCACTTCCAGCCAAAATATTGCGAAAGGCCGGCGCCAGTAGCATAAGAAATGGGGCGAGGAGCAGGGCGCTGGTTACTGTCCCGGCCGCTGCGTACTCAAAGTTAAAGAGGCACCAAGAGGCTGTCGCGGCCAAGCCGCAAGCCAGAAATGAAATCAGGATATAGACCAAGTACTTGGCGGTAGATTTGCAACGGATCCTAGGAGTGGATATATGCAATTTGTTCATGCAATTGACCAACCATTTCAGTCAATGCCCCCTGCCTAGGAGCAGGGGGCGATGCATTGAGGATAGTGTAGTACTCCAGTCATTGCGACAGTAATGTTACGGTAATAGCACTGGCTTGGTCGCGAGCTCAGCCCAGTGCTGCTTCCAACTCCTGCACGACCGCAAACAGATCTCCCACCAGCCCGATGTCAGCGATCTCGAAGATCGGCGCATCGGCGTCCTTGTTGATGGCCACGATGGTGCCGGCATCCTTGATGCCGGTCAGGTGCTGGATCGCGCCGGAGATGCCCACGGCGATGTACAATTCCGGGGCGATGATCTTGCCGGTCTGTCCGACCTGCATGTCGCTGGGCACGTAGCCGGCGTCCACCGCCGCGCGCGAGGCGCCCACCGCCGCGCCCAGCTTGTCGGCCAACTGGTAGATGATCCGGAAGTTCTCCTCCGAGCCCACACCGCGGCCGCCGGAGACCACGCGCTTGGCGCTCTGCAGGTCCGGGCGGTCGCTGCTGCCGGCGGCCAGGCCGAGGTAGCGGGTATGCGAAGGCAGGGCGGCCTCGACGCCGATCGCCTCGACCGGGGCGCTATTGCCCCGGGCCGCCTCCGGCCACGAGGCGGCGCGCACGGTGGCCACGACCACCTGGTCGGCCGGCACCTCGACGGTGATGATGGCGTTGCCAGCGTAGATCGGACGCTTGAAGGTGTGCGGGCCGTCCACGGCCATCAGGTCGGAGACCTGGTTGACGCCCAGCAGCGCGGCCACGGCCGGCATCAGATCCTTGCCGGTGGTGGTCGAGGGGCCGAACACGTGGCTGTAGCTGGCGGCGACCTGTGCGATCTGCGGGGCCTGCACTGGGGCGAGGGCGTGTTCGTTGGCCGGATTGGCGAGGGTCAGCACCTTGCCGACGCCGGCGATCTGCGCGGCCTGGGCGGCGACGCCCGCCGGGTCGGCGGCCAGCACCAGGATGTCGATGTCGCCCCCGATGGCAGCGGCGGCCGAGACGGTCTTGGCGACAGCGCTGTTGAGCTTGCCGTCCAGGTGTTCGGCGATGACGAGAACCTTGCTCATTAAAGCAACCCCTTCTGCTTGAGTGCGGCCACCAGCTCGGCGGCGTCCTTCACCATCACGCCCTTGCTGCGCTTAGCCGGGGCGGCGTAGTGGGTGGTCTTGAACGTGTCGGCGGCCTCGACGCCGAGGTCGGCCAGCGGCAGGGTCTCCAGCGGCTTGGCCTTGGCCTTCATGATGTCCGGCAGCTTGATGAAGCGCGGCTCGTTCAGGCGCAGGTCGGTGGTGATCACCGCCGGCAGATCCACTTCCAGCGTCTCCAGGCCGGCGTCCACTTCCCGGACCACCGTGGCCTTGCCGTCGGCGCCAGCTCCAATGAGAGATGTCGACCTTGGAGGCGAAGGTCGCCTGCGGCCGACCCCACAGGGTGGCCAGCATCTGCCCGGTCTGGTTGGCGTCGTCGTCGATGGCCTGCTTGCCCAGGATCACCAGGTCCGGCTGCTCCTTCTCGACCAGCTTGAGCAGGACGCGGGCGGCGGTCAGCGGCTGGATCGCCTGGTCGGTGACGACGTGGAGGGCGCGGTTGGCGCCCATGGCCAAGCCATTGCGCAGATGGGCCTGGGCGTCGGCCGGGGCAATGGTGGCGACCACGACCTCGGTGGCGAGGCCCTTGTCGCGCAGGCGCAGGGCCTCTTCCAGGGCGATCTCGTCGAAGGGGTTGGGCGAGAGCTTCACCCCCTCGGTGACCACGCCCGAACCGTCCGGCTTGACCTGGATGCGGACGTTGTAGTCCACCACCCGCTTGTAGGCGACCAGTATCTTCATGCTGGGGGATTTCCTCGGTGTTTGCAGATGCCCGGCAGGCGAAGGCTGGCGGGGCGACGCCCCGGATTCTACCGGGCGCGGCGCGGCGGCGCGAGCGCACGGGCCGCCATTGCCCGAAAGGCCATGTGTCCGCGGACGGTGCGGTGCGTAGAATGGCAGGGTCGTTTCGCCACGGATCGAAGCATGGCCAAGAGCAAGCTCTACCCTGATGCCGACGCCGCCTTGAAAGGGGTGGTCGCCGACAACCAGACCTTCGCGGTCGGCGGTTTCGGCCTGTGCGGCATTCCCGAAGCGCTGATCGCCGCGCTGCGCGACAGCGGCGTCACCGGGCTGACCGCCATTTCCAACAACGCCGGCGTCGACGGCTTCGGCCTGGGCCAATTGCTGGAAACGCGGCAGATCAAGAAGATGGTGTCGTCCTACGTCGGCGAGAACAAGGAGTTCGAGCGCCAGTACCTGTCCGGCGAACTGGAGCTGGAATTCAACCCGCAGGGCACGCTGGCCGAACGCCTGCGCGCCGGCGGCGCGGGCATCCCGGCGTTCTTCACCCGCACCGGCTACGGCACGGTGGTGGCCGAGGGCAAGGAGACCCGCCAGTTCGACGGCCACTGGTACGTGATGGAAACCGCGTTGGTGGCCGACGTGTCGCTGGTCAAGGCGTGGAAGGCCGACAAGGCCGGCAACCTGGTGTTCCGCAAGACCGCGCGCAACTTCAACCCGGCCTGCGCGATGGCCGGCAAGGTCTGCGTGGCCGAGGTCGAGGAACTGGTGGAGATCGGCGACATCGACCCGGACCAGGTACATCTGCCCGGCATCTACGTGGACCGCATCGTGGTCAACCCGAATCCCGAGAAGCGGATCGAGAACCGAACCGTGCGCCAAGGAGACAAATAATGGCCTGGACCCGCGACGAAATGGCGCAGCGCGCCGCCCGCGAACTGACCGACGGCGCCTACGTGAACCTGGGCATCGGCCTGCCGACGCTGGTGGCCAACTTCATCCCCGACGGCGTCGACGTGTGGCTGCAATCGGAAAACGGCCTGCTCGGCATCGGTCCGTTCCCGACCGAGGAGGAGGTCGACGCCGACCTGATCAACGCCGGCAAGCAGACCGTGACCGCGCGCGCCGGTGCCAGCTACTTCGGCAGCCACGACTCGTTCGCGATGATCCGCGGCGGCCACATCGACCTGGCGGTGCTGGGCGCGATGCAGGTCACCGACACCGGCGACCTGGCCAACTGGATGGTGCCGGGCAAGATGGTCAAGGGCATGGGCGGGGCGATGGACCTGGTCGCCGGGGTCAAGCGCATCGTCGTGCTGATGGAGCACACCGCGAAGAACGGCGAGCACAAGATCCTGCCCGAATGCACGCTGCCGCTGACCGGCGTGGGCGTGGTCGACCGCATCATCACCGACCTGGCGGTGTTCGATGTCACTGCGGATGGATTGAAGCTAGTCGAGGCCGCGCCGGGCGTTGGCGAGGACGAATTGCGCGAGAAGACCGGCGTGCCGTTCGCGTGATCTTGTAGGAGCGCACTGACTGCGTGCTGTTACAGCGCGCGGCCGTTTCGCAAGGTCCAGTCGACGATCTCGCCGGTGAGGGCGGACAGCGATTTCTGGAAGGCCGCAACCACTTGCGGGATCTCCGCGCTGGTTGCGGATTCCGCATGGGTGAAGGTGTGCGACGCGACGACCCGCTGGTCGCGCACGGCCAGCAGCTTGGCGTTGACTTCGATGACCGCGCTGGGGACGTCCATGCCGGCGTAGTCGGCCTCGAAGCGGCGGATGTCCAGCACCAGCTTGTAGTCGGCGCGGATGCCGCTGTCCTGGCGTGCGACCGCGGCGATGCGGCCGGAATCCTCCAGCGTGCGCAGCACCGCGTCCGCGAGTAGCGTCGACGGCGACTGCGACCAGCTTGCGCCGCGGTAGACCTGCAGTTCGTCCGCGCCCGGCCGCACCGCGATGCGGCTGCCGTCGAGCATGCGCGGGGCGGTCGGCTGCGCGATCGCCAGCGACCAGTCGACGCGCGGCCACGCCGGGTCGGCGGCGACGCGCACGTTCGGCGCGTAGATCGTGGTGCGGTCGCCCTGCGAACCGCCGCCGCCGAGGATCGAGCAGCCGGCGAGCAGCAGGGCTAGGCCGATCGCGGCGAACCGGCGGGCGACGGCTTTCGTCTCGCGTCTCATGTCATGCGTCTCCCGTCCTCATTTGGGCTCGAACTCCTTCGGTGCGTCGCGTCCCAGCAGGTAGCGCGCCGGGTTGCCTTCCAGGCGGTCGCTGACCCGGCGCAGGTCGCGGACCAGGCCGCGCAGTTCGGTCAGGGTCGGGCCCAGTTGGGCCAGGCCGTCGTTGGCGAAATTGTTGACCGCGGCGCGGTTCTCGCCAAGGATCGCGTCGGCGTTGTCGGCGGCCGAATCGAGCTTGGCCAGGGTGGCATCGAGTTTCCCGACCAGTTGCGGCAGTTGCTGCACCAGGTTGCGGTCCAGCCGTTCCATCGTGCCGCGGGTGGTCGACAAGGTGGCGTCGAGACTCTCGGCTGCCTGCCGCGCGCTGACGATCAGCGCCTGCAGGTCGGCCTTCTGCGAGGCGATCGAACCGCTGATCTGGTCCAGGTTCTGCAGCGTGTTGCCGATGCTGGCCATGTTGGCGTCGCTGAGCACCGTGTCCAGGCGGTCGACGATGCGGTTGGCGGTGTCGGTGATGTTCTGCAGCGCCGACGGCGTGGTTTGGATGACCGGGGCGTCGCGCTTGTCCACCGCGGTCAGCGCCTGCGCCTGCGGACTGCCGCCGCTGAGCTGGATGATGGTCGGGCCGGTCAGGCTGGTGATCGCCAGCTTGGCGCGGGTGTCGGTCTTCACCGGCGCCTCCGCGTCCAGGCGGATGCGCGCGATCACCTGGCGCGGGTCGTTCGGCGCCAGCGACAGCTTGGTGATCGAGCCGACGGTGATGCCGTTGTACTGCACCGGGCTGCCGACCGACAGGCCGGTGACCGCTTCGTCGAAGACCACGCGGTATTCCTGCCAGGTGCGTTCGGTGGAGTACTTCGCCGCCCACAGGCCGAACAGCAGCAGGCCGGCCGCCACCAGCAGGGTGAAGGCGCCGATGAGTACGTAATTGGCCTTGGTTTCCATGATTCAGCGGGAGTCGACGAGAGGAATGGAGGGCGAAGGCGCGGACGAAAGCATTTCCGGAGGCCGGCTTTCCCGCGCCGAACGCGCGCGCGGGCCGTGGAAGTATTCCTGAACCCAGGGATGGTCGAAGCGTTCCACTTCGTCCAGCGGCGCGGCGACGACGACCTTGCGGTCGGCCAGCACCGCGACGCGGTCGCAGATCGCGTACAGGGTATCCAGGTCGTGGGTGATGAGGAATACGGTCAGGCCCAGCGCCTGCTGCAGGGTCCGGATCAGGCGGTCGAAGGCGGCCGCGCCGATCGGGTCGAGCCCGGCGGTGGGTTCGTCCAGGAACAGCAGCGGCGGGTCCAGCGCCAGCGCGCGCGCCAGTCCGGCGCGCTTGCGCATGCCCCCGGACAGTTGCGCCGGCAGCTTGTCGACGGCGTCGGCGGGCAGGCCGGCCAGCTTGGTCTTCAGCAGCGCCAGTTCGTAGCGCCAGGCGTCGGGTAGTTCCGGGTGGTGCTCCTTCAACGGCACCTGCACGTTCTCGCCGACGCTCAGCGACGAGAACAGCGCACCGTCCTGGAACAGCACGCCGGTGTTGCGTTCGATGTGCAGGCGCGCGGCGGGATCGTCGGAAAGCGCGTCGGCGCCGAGCACGTCGATGCGTCCGGCGTCTGGACGGCGCAGACCGAGGATCGAGCGCATCAGCACCGACTTGCCGGAACCGGAGCCGCCGACCACGCCGAGGATCTCGCCGCGACGCACGTCCAGGTCCAGCCCGTCGTGCACGACCTGAGGACCGAAGCGGTTGACCAGGCCGCGGATGGAAATGATGGGCTCGCTCACCAGCCCATCTCCATGAACCACAACGCCGCCAGCGCGTCGATGATGATCACCAGCGAGATGGTCTGCACCACGCTGGAGGTGGTGCGCTCGCCGACCGACTGCGCGGTGCCCTGCACCTGCAGGCCCTCGAGGCAGCCGATCAGGCCGATCACCATCGCGAACACCGGCGCCTTCGACATGCCGACCAGGAAATGCCGCACCTCCACGGTGTCATGCATGCGCGCGAGGTACATGTGCGGGGGGATGTCCAGGTCGAACGCGCCGACGGTGACGCCGCCGGCCAGGCCGGCGAGCATCGCGATGAAGGTCAGCAGCGGCATCATCGTCAGCAGGGCGATCAGGCGCGGGATCACCAGCACCTCGACCGGGTCCAGGCCCAGGGTCTGCAGCGCGTCGATCTCCTCGCGCGCCTTCATCGCGCCGATCTGCGCGGTGAAGGCGCTGGCGGTGCGGCCGGCGATGACTATCGCGGTCATCAGCACCGCGAACTCGCGCAGGAAGGCGATGCTGACCAGTTCGACCACGTAGATCTCGGCGCCGAAGTCGCGCAGGATGGTCGAGCCGAGGAAGGCGATCACCGCACCGACCAGGTACGACAGCAGCACCACCAGCGGCACCGCGTCCAGGCCGACCTGTTCCATGTGGTACACGGTCGAGGTCAGCCGCAGCCGGCGCGGCTGGCGCAGCGTGCGCGCCAGCTTGGCCAGGTTCTCGCCGGTGAAGCCGAGCAGGGCGACCACTTCGCGGCCGTTGTCGCACACGCGTTCGCCCAGCCGCGCCAGCGCGGCGAGGAAGCCGAGGTCGGCGCGGCGCGGCGGGCGTTCGTCGGCCACTTCCTCGACGCTGGACGCCAGCGCGCGGTGGTCGTCGCGGAAATGCAGGCCGTCCGGCGGCAGGTCGCGGCGCCGGGCGTAGCGCAGCAATTGCAGCATGCCTGCCGAATCGATGCGCGAAACGCCGGTGGCGTCGAGGGTGGCGACCGAGGCCGGCAGTTCGCGCAGGCGTTCGGCCACCTGCAGCGCCATCGCCAGCGACCAGTCGCCCAGCAGCCGCGCGCGCCCGGGCTCGGCCGGGTCGATCAGGAACTGCGGGTGGGTGTCCGCGGTGGCGCTCATCGATCGTGCAAGGGTTGCGACCGCGCGAGCATACCCGTTGCGCGGGCGGCAGGTGTAAGGCCGCATTCACGCGGCGGCGACCGGGCCCATGCGAGGGCCTACACTATCGCGATGCAGACGCCGCCAGAACCCGCCGGTCCCGCCGCCGCCACCTATGCACAGCGCATCGCCTTCGTCTGCGAGATCGCCGCGCGCCTGCACACCTACGGCACCACCGCGCAGCGACTGGAGGGCGCGATCGAGGCATTGGCGGAAAGGCTGGGGCTGGATTGCGAGCCGTGGTCGAACCCGACCGGCATCATCCTCAGCTTCAGCGATCCGACCAAGCCGCTCGGCGTCAGCGACACCACCCGGCTGATCCGCCTGGCGCCCGGCGAGAACGACCTGCACAAGCTCAGCGAAGCCGACCGCATCGCCGAGGCGGTGCTTGCCGGGCGCATGAGCATCGCCCAGGGCCATACCGCGTTGCGCGAACTGGACCGCAAGCCGAGCCGTCGCCGGCGTGTGGCCGAGGTGCTGGCCTTCGGCCTGGCGTCCGGCGCGGTGGCGGGCTTGTGGCGGCTGCCGTGGCCGGACATCGCCACCGCGGCGGCGACCGGGCTGATGATCGGCCTGTTCGCCCAGTTCGCCGAGCGGCGTCCGCGATTGCGCGAAGCCGGCGATGCAGTCGCGGCGCTGCTGGCCGGCGCGATGGCGGTGCTGGTGGCCAACTTCTTTACGCCCCTGAACCTCAACAGCGTGATCATCGCCTCGCTGGTGGTGCTGCTGCCCGGCATGAACCTGACCAATTCGGTCAACGAACTGACCAGCCAGCACTGGGTCTCGGGCACCGCGCGCTTCGCCGGCGCGCTGACCACGGTGTTGAAGCTGACCATCGGCAGCGCCATCGCGCTGACGCTGGCGCAACTGCTGGGCCTGTACCCGGAGGTGCGCGCCCTGCGGCCGCAGCCGGACTGGGTGGAATGGCTGTCGCTGCTGCTGGCCGCGTTCGCGTTCGCGGTGCTGTTCAAGGCGCACCGGCGCGATTATCCGTGGGTGATGTCGGCGGCGGTCGTCGGCTACCTGGTTTCGCGCCACGTCGGCGAAGCCTGGGGCAGCGCGCCGGGCATCTTCCTGTCGGCGCTGTGCATCACCGTGGGCGGCAACCTGTTCGCGCGCATCAGCAACCGCCCCGGCGCGCTGATCCGGGTGCCGGGCATCATCATGCTGGTGCCCGGCAGCGTCAGCCTGCGCGGGCTGATGAACCTGGTGCAGCAGATCGAAACCGGCGGCGGTTCGCCGCTGGTCACGGCGCTGACCGTGATCATGGCGCTGATCGCCGGCCTGTTGTTCGGCAACCTGCTGCTGCCGGCGAGGCGGAACCTGTAGGGGAGCGGTTTCTGCTCTTGCCCATCTTCCCGCATTAGCTGGAGGCGCTTTACAACGGACGCATGTCCGGTCATAACGAGCGGAGAATGCGGGACTGCGATAACGAAAAACGCCGGCGGGGCCGGCGTTTCGGATTCGTCGATCCGCGAAGAAACTCACTTCTTCCTGATCAGGAAATCCTCGACCTTTTTTCCCTTGGCGGTCAGCGCCGCCAGCCAGCGCGGCTGCTTGCCGCGGCCGGTCCAGGTTTCCTTCGGATTGGTCGGGTTGCGGTATTTCGGGGCGACCTTGCCGCGTTTGCCGGTCGCCTTCTTCGCCGCGGCGGGCTTGCGGCCGCGCTTCTTCGCCGCGGGCGCGGCGTGGAACAGTTCGGCCAGTTCGTAGCCTTCCCGCTTGAGGAAATCGACGATCTGCTTGCGCACCGCGGCGACGGGGCGGCGCTTGGCCAGTTTGGCCTGTTGTTTCTTCGCCTTGTCGATCAGGGTTTCCAGTTGTTTGCTCGACAGGCCTTTCAAATCGATGGACATCAATTATCTCCGGATTATTCGGGGGATATCGCCCGCCCGGTTGCGGCGATTTTCGCATGTTAATCGCAAATCGCCGGAGAATGGAAATGCGGAACGATCGGGCATGCGTCCGTTGAAAACCCGGATTCGTTGTTTTTACCCGTTGATTCCCACCTGCGCGGGGATGACGGGGAAACGGGATTTTTCAGATTTTCTCTTTGTTTTCCAGTTTTGCGCGCAATTGCTCTCGATCCAGATTCTCCGCCTCGGCCGCGTTGCGGGCACGGTATTCGAACGTGCCCGCGGCCAGGCCGCGTTCCGACACCACCACGCGGTGCGGGATGCCGATCAGTTCGATGTCGGCGAACATCGGTCCCGGGCGCAGGCCGCGGTCGTCGAGCACCGCGTCGATGCCGGCGGCGAGCAGTTCGTCGAGCAGCGCCGCGGCCGCTTCGTTCACCGCCGCGTCGTTCTTCGGGTTGATCACGCAGATCGCGACTTCCCACGGCGCCATCGGTTGCGGCCAGAGGATGCCGGCGTCGTCGTGGTTCTGCTCGATCGCCGCCGCCACGATCCGGGTGACGCCGATGCCGTAGCAGCCCATCGCCGGCACCACCGCCTTGCCGTTCTCGTCGAGCACGGTGAAGCGCATCGCCTCGCTGTACTTGCGCCCGAGCTGGAACACGTGGCCGACCTCGATGCCGCGGGCCAGGCGCAGTTCGCCGCCGTCGACCGCCTTGTCGCCCTCGACCACGTTGCGGATGTCGGCGACGGTTTCGGCTTCCGGCAGGTCGCGGCCCCAGTTGACGCCGGCGAGGTGGAAGCCGGCCTCGTTGGCGCCGACGACCATGTCGGCCATCGCCGCGACTTCGCGGTCGGCGATCACGCGGATCGGTTTCCTCGGATCGACCGGGCCGAGGAAGCCGGGCTCGCTGCCGAGGTGTTCGAGGATTTCGGCCTCGGTGGCCATGCGGTAGTCGGCCAGTCCCGGCGCCTTGGCCAGCTTGACCTCGTTGACGCCGTGGTCGCCGCGCACCAGCGCCAGCGCGAAGCCTGCCTCGGTCATCACCGCGACCGACTTGACGGTGCGCGCCAGCTCGATGCCCAGCAGCGCGGCCACTTCCTCGCAGGTCTTCTGCGTCGGCGTGGGCACCTTGCGAAGCTGCTCGCCCGCGGCCGGGCGCGGGCCGGGCGCGGCGGCGGCGGCGGCTTCGACGTTGGCGGCGTAGTCGGAGCCGGTGGAGAACACGATGGCGTCCTCGCCGGAATCGGCCAGCACCTGGAATTCCTGCGAGGCGTCGCCGCCGATCGCGCCGGAGTCGGCCTGCACCGCGCGGAACTTCAACCCCAGCCGGGTGAAGATGCGCGTGTAGGCGGCGTGCATGTTCCAGTACTCGCGCGCCAGGTCGGCGTCGTCCAGGTGGAACGAATACGCGTCCTTCATGAGGAATTCGCGTGCGCGCATCACCCCGAAGCGCGGGCGGATCTCGTCGCGGAACTTGGTCTGGATCTGGTAGAAGTTGACCGGCAACTGCCTATAGCTGGACAGCTCCTGGCGGGCGAAATCGGTGATCGCTTCCTCGGCGGTGGGGCTGTAGCAGTATTCGGCTTCCTTGCGGTCGACGATCTTCAGCAACTGGTCGCCGAATTTTTGCCAGCGTCCGGTCTCGTCCCACAGCTCGCGTGGCTGGATGGTCGGGATCGACAACTCGATCGCGCCGGCGCGGTCCATTTCCTCGCGCACGATGCGCTCGACCTTGCGCAGCACGCGCAGGCCCAGCGGCGCCCACGTATACAGGCCCGACGCCAGCTTGCGGATCATGCCGGCGCGCAGCATCAGCCGGTGGCTGGCGATCTCGGCGTCGGCGGGGGTTTCCTTGGTGGTGCGGAGGTGGAACTTCGACAGGCGCATCGGCGGGCTTTCACGGGCGGAAAGCCGTCATTTTGCCATGCGAAGGAGGGGGCGGTTCCCGGTTCCCGATTGTGGGTTCCCGGTGGAAAGCGGCAGGCCGGTTCCTCCAACGATCAGGAACCGCCAGCCAACAACCGTCCCGTCACTCCGCCGCCGGCCGGCAGTAGGCCTTCACCGCTGCTTCGGCCAAGGCCTTCTGGTTGGCGCGCGCGCCGTCGTCCAGGACGGTGTCGGGCTTGCCGTCGCCGTCGGTGTCCTGCTGCACCGGCGAACTGCCGGCCAGCACCTGCAGGTTGTTGCGGGCGCTGATGCACTGCGGGTTTTCCGGTTTCTCCTCGGTTTCTTCCTGCACCGCCTGGCCGTGGTTGCCGATGCGGCGGTTCTGCGCCTTCGCCTGGCCCGGCGGCGGGCTGTCGGAATAGTGGGTGACGCCGCTGGCGTCCTTCCACTGGTAGACCTTGGTGGACTGGGCGTGGGCGGCCGGGAGGGCGATCAGGACGGCCAGCAGGGCAGCCGAGAGGCAGGGCAGGGCGCGCATGGCGGGCGGGTTCCGTGTTCCGGGGAGCGCCGATTGCAGCATTCCGGGGGCGGCGCTGGCAACTGGCGGGCGGGCGGTCATGGGCTAAACTGCGACACGTATGGAAGAAAACCGGCCTCCCGATCCTCAAGCGCGTCCCCGTTCCCGCGGCATCTACCTGCTGCCGAACCTGTTCACCACCGCCGGCCTGTTCGGCGGCTTCTACGCGATCATCGCCGCGGCCAACGGCCAGTTCGTGCATGCGGCGGTGGCGGTGTTCATCGCCGCGATCGCCGACGGGCTGGACGGCCGGGTCGCGCGCCTGACCGGCACCAGCAGCGAATTCGGCGTGCAATACGACTCGCTGGCCGATCTGGTCAGCTTCGGCATGGCCCCGGCGCTGGTGATGTACCACTGGTCGCTGTCGGCGCTGAAGCTGGACAGTGCGCTGCTGGGCCGGGTCGGCTGGGCGGCGGCGTTCCTGTACGCGGCCTGCGCCGCGCTGCGGCTGGCGCGCTTCAACACCCAGGTGGGCGTGGTCGACAAGCGCTGGTTCGTCGGTCTGGCCAGCCCGGCGGCGGCGGGGCTGATGATGTCCTTCGTCTGGGCCTTCGCCGAGGGCGACTTCGGGCCGGACGGGACGGAACTGCGCTACGTGGCGCTGGGGGTGACTCTGGTCGCGGCCCTGCTGATGGTCAGCCGCGTGCGTTTCTGGAGTTTCAAGGGCGGCGGCGACACCGGGCCGAAGTCCGACCGGGTGCCGTTCGTGGTGTTGCTGCTGATCCCGGTGGTCATCGCCATGCTGATGGTCGATCCGCCGCGGGTGCTGTTCGCGGTCGGCGTGCTGTACGCGCTGTCCGGGCCGGCGATATGGCTGTGGAACCGGCGCAAGCCGGCACCGGCGCCGTGACGACGAATCCCGTTGCGCTGTGGACGGCCGAGCAGCACCGCTGGCTGGCGGCGCTGGGCCACACGGTATGGATGCGCGGTGCGCCGCCCGAAGCCGTCGCCGCCGCGCCGGAAGCGGAAGCGATGCCGCAGCCCGCACCGTTGCCGGCGCGGCGGGAGTTTGGCCGGCCGGCGACCAAGTCGGCGCCGCCGCCCGCGATCGCGCGCGACGAACCCGCCAGAACCGCCGTCGCCGCGCCGCGCCGCGCCGCCGCGGGCCTCCCGGACCGCTTGCACATGGCCCTGATCCGCGCCTCCGGCATCAACCCGAACGCCCCGGAAATGGCCGCCATCATCGCCCAGTGGCCGACGTCGGCCGAACTGCGCAGTAATCCCGCGGCCAAGCGCGCGTTGTGGCCACGCCTGCGCGCCCTGCGCCGGCAGGTGCGCGGATGAACGCGGCGCGCATCGAGGCGGCTGCCGCCGCGCTGCGGCCGATGCGCGAATCCGATCTCGACGCGGTGATGGCGGTCGAACAGCGCGCCTACCCGTTCCCGTGGACGCGCGGCATCTTCCGCGACTGCCTGGCCGCCGGCTATCCGGCCTGGGTGCTGCACGAGCACGGCCTGCTGATCGGTTACGCGGTGCTGAGCCTGGCCGCGGGCGAGGCGCACATCCTCAACATCTGCGTGGCGCCGGAACGGCAGGGCCGTGGCCTCGGCCGCTTCCTGCTGCGCGCATTGCTGAAGCAGGCGCGCGACGCCAAGTGCGAGCGCGTGTTCCTGGAGGTGCGGCCGTCCAACCCACCCGCGATCGCGCTGTACCACGACGAAGGCTTCAACGAGATCGGCCGCCGCCCGCGCTACTACCCGTCCCGCGACGGCCGCGAGGACGCGATCGTGATGGCGATCGAACTGGTCGCCGGTGACGTGGAGAAAATGCCGCCGTTGTAGTGCGTATGGATCAATCCTTGCCGGTGTCCGGGCTGATGATCGCGCTGACCGGAGTGATCTTGTTGGCCGGGAATCCGGATTTCTCGGCATGTTCGCGTATCAGGTCTTCGCTGGGTGCGTTGTAGACGCAATAGATCTTGTCGCCAGCCACGTAGCTGTGAACCCATTGGATGTCCAGGCTCATGCCTGCCAACACGTCGTTGGAATGCCTGGAGGCATCGTGGAGCGCCTGACTGGACATGTCGCCGGCGCCGGGAATTTCGCGTTCGATCAGATATTGGGTCATCGATTTCTCCTGATTCGGGATTTGTCGCGAGGTGGGGGAGGGTTCCGTTCGCTAGACCTTGCCTTCGGCCTGCAATGCGGCGTATTCGTCGTCGGTGAACAGGCGCGAGCGCACCAGGAAGCGCACGCCTTCGCCGTTTTCCAGCGAGAACATGCCGCCGCGTCCGGGCACCACGTCGATGACCAACTGGGTGTGCTTCCAGTATTCGAACTGCGACGGACTCATGTAGAACGGCGCGCCGCCGATCTCGCCCAGCCTGACGTCGCGGTCGCCGACGATGAAATCGCCGACCGGGTAGCACATCGGCGAGGAGCCGTCGCAGCAGCCGCCGGACTGGTGGAACAGCAGTTCGCCGTGCTTCGCGCGCAGCCTGTCGATCAGTTGCAGCGCCGCCAGCGTGGGGATTACTTGCCGGGTGTCCATCGCATCCTCCTCCGCGAGGAAAATTTGCCGCGGCGCGACGCTCCCCGCGGGGGTTGCGGCGTGCGTGGCGGAAGGAAAGTCATCGCCGCGCGCTCCAGGTCCAGCGCGCGCCGACCAGCAGGCCGCGGCCGGGGCCGGGTTCGTAGTAGCGGGCATTGCCTTCGTTGACGATTACCGAACCGATGTATTCCTTGTCCAGCAGGTTGTCCAGGCGCACGAAACCGTCCAGCGTGCCGCTGGCGAAGCTCCAGCGCCGTCCGGCTTCCAGGTTGAGCAGGAAATAACCCGGCGCGCCGGCGCTGCCGGGGTCGTTGACGGTGACGTCGCCGACGCCTTCGCCTTCCAGTTGCGCATGCCAGTCTCTCTGTCGCCAGCCGAGCGCCGCGTCGAACTGGTTGCGTGCGGTGCCGGGAATGCGTGTGCCGGCGGCGACCAGGGTCGACGGATCGGTGCAACCGGCGGCGGTGCAGATCGGGAAGCTGTCGCGGAAGCTGGCGTCCAGCCAGGTGTAGGCCAGATCCAGCGACCACGCCTGCGACAGCGGCAGGCCGACCGCCAGTTCGGCGCCCTGGCGGCGCGCGCGACCGACGTTGCGATAGCTGCTGCGGCCACCGACGTTGCGCGCCACCGCCAGTTCATCGTCGGTGTCGGCGCGGAACAGCGCCAGTTCGGCGTGCGCGCCGGATTGCGCGCGCCATTTCGCGCCCAATTCGAGGTTGCGGCTGACCGATGGCTGCAGGTCGAAGGCCAGTCCGGCGCCGCCGTCGGCGCGATAGCCGATCTCGTTGAAGGTCGGGGTTTCGAAACCGCGTCCGGCCGACAGGTAGACGTTGAAGTCCTCGCTGGCCGCGAACGAAATTCCGGTCACCGGCGCGGTTTCCGAATAGCTGCGGCGGCCGCTGTCGTCGGGGTTGCCGGCGACGATGTAATCGTCGTGCGCGGCGAACCTCACTTCGCTGTGGCGCAGCCCGGCCAGCAGCGACCAGCGCGGCGCGAATTGCCAGTACGCCTGCGCGTACTGGTCGAAGTTCTCGGCGATGTTGCGTTCGTTGCGGCGCAGGTTGCCGCGCACGCCGAGCGTGTCGCCGACGAAGTTCTCGTAACCGGTGCGATGCTGGCGCTGCCGGTCGAACGTGGCGCCGACGGTGAGTTCCAGCGGCTGGCCGGCGACGTCGCCGTGCCACGACCAGCGCGCGTTGGCGCCGCCGTAGTCGTTGTCCAGGTCGATCACGCCGCCGGCCTGCAGCGGA
This sequence comes from Pseudoxanthomonas sp., assembly GCA_047601245.1. Taxonomy (GTDB): domain Bacteria; phylum Pseudomonadota; class Gammaproteobacteria; order Xanthomonadales; family Xanthomonadaceae; genus Pseudoxanthomonas_A. The sequence goes on along the minus strand of JASGJU010000001.1, from coordinate 67,622 downwards.
TTGACCTGGGTCGCCGCCGGGATCGCCTGGTACTGCACCACCTTGCGGTTACCGCCATAGGCGCTCACGCGCACGGTCTGGCGTTCGCCGATCGGCAGGGAGTAAAGCGCACCGATCTGGTTCTGCCGCACCGTCTTGCGGGTATCGAATTGCCCGGCCTGCGGCGTGGCCTGCGTGCGGTCCTCGTCGACCTGCGCCCGGGTCAGGCCGAGCGGATCCTGTGCGTCGGATTCGAACGCATTGGCGATCAGGTCGAGCGCGCCGGCGCCGCCCAGGTCGAAAGTGAACTTGGCGTTGCCGGTATTGCGCTCGGCGGCGCTGTGGTCGCGGAAACCGTCGGTCGTGAAGTGCTGCACCGCGACGTTGTAGCCGACCGCGCCGGCGCTGCCGCGCAGGCGTGCGCCGGCGGTCCGGCTGTCGTCGCGGCCGTAGCTGGCCTGCACGGCCAGTTCCGGATCCTGCGTCGGCGGCGCGCTCCACAACTGGATCACGCCGCCGGAGGAATTGCCGTACAACGCCGAGAACGGCCCGCGCAGCACTTCCACGCGTTCGCCGCCGAGCAGGTTGAAGTGCGAGACCTGGCCCTGGCCATCGGGCATGGCCGCGGGGATGCCGTCGGCGTACAGGCGGATGCCGCGCACGCCGTAGGTGGTGCGCGCGCCGAAGCCGCGTACCGAAATCTGCGTGTCCTGCGCGTAGTTCTGGCGGTCGCGTGCCAGCAGGCCGGGGACGCCGTCGAGGTACTCGGACAGGTTGACGCCGGCGTGTCCGCCTTCGCCCAGTTCGACCACGCTCAGCGAGGCCGGCACCCTGAACGCCGGCACGGTTTCCAATCGCGCCGTCACCACCACCCGGTCGAGGGTGGCGGCGTCGGTTGCGGCGTCGCTTTCGGCCGGCGCCGGCATGGCGGCGGCCAGCGCGGGCGCCAGCAGCGCCGCACCGGCGACGATGCGCGTGGGAACGATCGCCTGTGTCATGCGGGCTTCCGGCCGAAGACGAACTTGCCTTTCATGATGCCCGTGTGTCCGGGGAAAGAGCAGAAGAACGTGTAGTCGCCGTCCTTGCTCAGCTTCGCCGTGGAGAAGGTGATCGTGGTCGATTCGCCGCCGCCGATGATCTTGGTGTGCGCAATCACCCGCGTATCGCCGGCGGCGAGGAAATCGTTGGCCATGTCGGACTTCATGCCGTCGCTGCTGATGCTGGCCACGTCGGCGGTCTTGGCCAGTACCCAGTTGTGACCCATCATGTTGGCGGCGAACTTGCCGGTATGGGTGAGGGTCAGGCTGACCTGCTTGCAGGTCGCGGGGATGTTGATTTCGGTCTTGTCGTATTGCATCTTGTCGTCGCCGCCAATGCTCACCGTGCAGTTCTCGGCGTGGGCGGCGGAAGCGAAGCCGAGCGAGGCGGCCAGCAGCGACAGGGGCAGGGCGAAAGCGGAAACGCGCATGGTTTTTTCCTTTGGTATTGGGGGAAATCCGGGAGGCGCGGGGGAGGTCGATGCCGGACTCCCGGATATTGCATGGAGGGAGGAACGAAGGGGCGAACCGGCCGCGCGCTCCTTCGCGTAAGTTTCAGAAGAACACGATGCCGCCCAGCGCCACGCCGTCCATGTCGGCGGTGTCGCCGTTGAAGGCCTTGGAGCGGGTGCGGCTGACTTCGCCAACCAGGGTCACGCTGGGCGTCAGCTTGAAGTAGGCGCCGAGCGTGGCGTTGGCGTTCGATTCCAGTCCGGCGGTGGCCGGGGTTTCGTCGCGGTTCTTGCTGATGCCGTAGTTGAGGCCCAGCTTGAGCCGGTCGGTGGCGTCGAAGGCACCCTGCACCAGCCAGTTGCTGGACTTGGTGTCCTCTTGGTCGCCGTCGGACAGGATGCCCAGGCCCTTGCCGGACTGGAAGTTGGCCAGTGCGGAGAACCGCCCGGCGGTGAACGACGCGCCGACCTCGCCGCCTGACATGGTGAAATCGTCCAGCCCGCTCCCGTCGGGCGCTTCGAATTTCTGGTACTTGCCGCCGATCCAGACCTTGACCCCGTTGCCGCTCCAGCCGTACTGCGCCTGGAACTGCGGGCCGGTGCCGGAGTCGTAATTGCCGCCGTTGTCCACCGGGCTGACCAGCGCGACGGTGAAATTGCTGCCGGAAAACGCCGGCGAGGTCCACGCGATCTGCCCGTAGGTGCCCAGGTAGGAATAGCCGGCGCCGATGTGGCCCAAGGCCACTCGGCCGCGCTGGGTGGCCTGGATCGGCGCGCCCGCGCCGAGCAGGGTCATGTCGCCGAGGATCGCGTTGGATCCGAACACGCCGTAGTCGCGGCCCAGCTTGAACGAACCGATGCTTTCGTTGCCGATGGTGAAGAAGGCCTGGCGCACGTCGACGCCGCTGTTGGGGTCGATCGCGCTGCTGGTGGCGGTGTGGGCCATGATCGCGAGCGTGCCGCCGATGTCGTAGCCGCCCTGGTTGCCGCTGAACTTGGTCACCAGCGCGTTGGGCAGCAGGCCGTTGCCGACCGTGCTGCGCGCATCCTTGCCGCCGCAGCCCAGCGCATTGCCGGCAAGCGCGAGGCCGCCGACGGCGGTGTCGCCGCAACTGGTGTAGGTGTAGTAGGCGTTGATGAAGCCGCCGACGTCGATCTTCCAGTCGCCGGCCTGGAATTCGGCCGCGTGTCCGGCCTGCATCGCGAATGCGAGCGCGGCCGCCGCGGTCAGCCGGGAAATCTTTCTTGCGTAATGCGGTTGCATGGCTCTCTCCTCGTCATTTGATGGTGTGCGCATTGCCGCTTTCGCGGGGCTTGGAATGGATCGGAGTTACGCGCAAGGCATGGGATGCATCGCCGTCTTCAGAACTGGCCGATGTTCTGGAATGGGTGGCTGCCATCCGATTCTTCGACTCTGGAGACCAGCGGAACCTCCGAATGGAGGGCGTCGTCGAAGGTCAGGGGCTGATTGCCCGCCGGATAGCCGTTCTCATTGAGGATGAAGGCCATGAGCTTGACGTACTGGTCGTGCTCGAGGCTGCCGGGACTGCCTCCCGGCATCTGATACGCCACATACGAAAATATCTTGGCAACCGTGAAATGGTTTTTTTCAGCGGCGAATTTCGGGCCTTTGAGGGTAGGGCCGACGCGGCCTTCCAGGCTGCTGCCGTGGCAATTTGCACAGTGCGCCCGGTACTCGTCTTTTCCGGCTTCGGCCTGATCGGCGGTAAACAGCGCTGGTACGGCGCCATCGTCCACTTGTTGCGCACTGCCGCTGCTTTCGGCCGCATTGGCTTCCGCAGCGGGCGATGCGGGCGAGTTTTGATTCGAAGCCGCAGCCCATTGCAGGCAACTGCCGGCCGCGATCAAACCCAATGCCAATGTGCAGGCGATGATTCTGGGAACCTGGAGCGCCGAAGCTCGGGAATGGTGCCTGGTCATCTGTTCTTGCTCCTTGGAAACATGCGACGTGGTTGTCTCGGATTGCGGTCGAGCCGATGGCAGCGCGCAACGCGCTGCGCTGAATTGTTTTGCCGGCGTCATTGCGGGCTGCGCGATTCGAGGAAGGCCTTGATTGCCCAGATGTCTTTTTCGCTGAGGACGCCTCCCCACGGAGGCATCATGACGATGCCGAACGTCACCTTGCCGTTGCGCACCCTGTCGACGAAATAGGCGTTGACGTCGCGCTCGCAACGCTGATGCAGGGCCTTGTCGGCGACCTGGTTGCAACCCGATCCGATCCGGGTCAAGTCGGCTCCGATTGCGCCCGTATTGTCTGCATCCCGGCCGTGGCAGTAGGCGCACGTCTGATTGAAGAGCTTTTGTCCGATGGACGCGGCCGCTGCGTTGCCGCGATAAGGATTGACGTCGGCCTCCACATCCTTGCCCACTTCGGGCAAGTCGGACACATCGACGGTCGGGCTGCAGACCTGCTGGGACTCGTTCTGCCGGCAGCCCAATGGCTGAACCACCGGTGGCGTCGTGCTCAGTGTCCGTGGTATCCAGTCGGTCTCATCGGTCGCTTGCGTGGGAAAGACGAGAATCGACAACACCGATGCCAATACCAGTGCCCGAATCGTCCGACTCGACGTTGCGGTCGCGCTACGTTCCATTACCGCAGCTCTCCTGCGCCCGTCGGACAGTCTTTGCAGTTCGCCACGTAAGCGCCTACGAATTGAGCGTAACGGGTGTTGGCGCCGCGCAGATCCGCATTTTCGAGGTCGGCATCATCGAGTTGCGCTTCCTGCAGATTGGCGCCGCGCAAATCCGCGCCGACCAGTCTGGCCTTGGGGGCAGATACTTTTTCCAGCGTCGCGTCGTTGAGGATTGCGCCGTTGAGATCGGCGACCGCAAGCCTGGCGAACGTGAGGTCCGCCTGCGTCATCCTGGCGTTGCTGAACGTTGCGGCCGGCGCGAAAACCATGTTCAGCCTGGCGCCGGTGAGATCCGCGCCGTCCAGACGCGCGCCGGACAACAAGCTGTTGGTCAAATCGGCATGCGCAAGGTTCGCGCCGCGCAGATCCGCGCCGTGCAGGTTGACGCCGCGCAGATTCGCGCCATGCAGATCCGCGTTGGGGCAGCGGGTGAACGGCCAGATCGGACAACCGTTGATGACCAGCGTCTGGCGGGTTCCGGCAGCGGCCGCGGTTTGCGCCACCGAAGCATGCACATACGCAGCCGAAGCAGCCATCGCACAGATGCAGGCGGTCGCCCGCACGATCCTTTGACGCGCAACAGACATGTGGATTCCTCGCAGGGAAGGCGGCGCCGTCGTGACGGTGGTCGCCGGAGCATTGCCCCGCCAGCCCCGTGCCGGGACTGGCGGGAGTTGCCGCACTCAGTTCTTCGCTTGCTGCGCCAGGCCGTCCGGGAGGGCGAAGACCCAGAACGAACTACCCTGGGTGAGTTGACCCTTGATGTTCTCGTAGACCTTGCCGGCCCAGATCGGGACCGCGCCGCCGGCGCCCGAGGCGATGCCGACGTACTGCTTGCCGTTTATCGTCCAGGTGATCGGTTGCGAGACCACGCCGGATCCGGTCTGGAACTGCCACAGGATCTTGCCGGTCCTGGTGTCCGCCGCCTTGAGGTAGCCATCCAGGGTGCCGAAGAACACCAGTCCGCCCGCGGTGTTCATGGTGCCGGACCACAGCGGCATCGGCTCCTCGTGACGCCAGAGGATCTTGCCGCTCAACGGGCTGATCGCCGTCAGCACGCCGACGTGGTCGTCGAACTGGGGCTTGACCGTGAAGCCCTGGCCTAGATAGGCCGCACCCGGCTTGTAGGTCAGGTTCTCGGTCCAGTAGTCCATCTTCCATTCGTTGGCCGGGATGTAGAACGCCTGGTCGTCCGGGTTGTACGACATCGGCATCCAGTTCGAGGCGCCGAGGAAGTTCGGTTGCACATTGATGGTCTTGCCCTTGTCCTGGCCCGGTTCCGGAAGCGGCGGCCGCAGGCCCGTCTCGATCGGCTTGCCGGTTTCCAGACTGATGCCCTCGGCCCAGTTGATCCCCTGCACGAATGGCCAGGCATTGATCAGCGCATGCGGCAGGTAAGGCTCCTTGAGGTTGCCCTGGCTCAACTTCGCGCGGTCGGTGACGAAGAAGAAACCGTTGCGGTCGGCGTGGGCGCTTGCCTTGACCTCCTTGCCGGTCTTCGGATCCTTGTACTCGAACGGAATCACCAGGTTGTTGCCCGAGAAATCCCAGGCGTCGTTGGGCGTATGCGCGTAGAAGCCTTTCAGGTCGCCGGTCGAGGCGTCGACGTACGCTTGCCCGGAGGTGTAGAGGCTGTCGTAGTCGAGCGGGTTGCCGCCCGGCGGGGTGCGCTTCCACGTGTTCCACGGGCCCGGGTTGCCGGTGCCGATGATGATGGTGTTCGTCTCCGCATCGTAGACGCCGGTTTGCCAGGGCGCGCCGCCGCCGTGGCTCCAGGCTTCGACCTTGCCCGTTCCCTGATAGTCGCCGTCGGGCCACGACGGCGCGTCCTTGGGGCCCGTGTACGTGCTGGGCTTGTCCATGTACGTACCTTGGTGGCCTTGCACCATCGGGCGCGACCAGATCTCCTTGCCGGTGTCCGGATCGCGGGCGTAGAGCGTGCCCAGGGCACCGAATTCGTCACCCGAATTGCCGTGGACCAGCAATACCTTGCCGCTCTTCGCCTCCTTGACGATGAACGGCGCGCCCGTGAACGAATAGCCGACCGCCTGATCGCCGAAGTGCACCTTCCATACTTCCTTGCCGGTCTTGCGGTCCAGCGCCACCATGCCGGCGTCGAGCGTGCCCAGGAACACCTTGTCCCCGTAGAGCGCGACGCCGCGGCTGACCACGTCGCAGCAGGGCCGGATGTCGCCGGGCAGGTCGTACTTGTACTCCCACAGCTTCTTGCCGGTCTTCTGGTCGAGTGCATACAAGCGCGAATACGAGGCGCTGATGTAGATGACGCCGTCGTACACCATCGCCTGCGATTCCTGCCCGCGCTGCTTCTCGTCGCCGAAGGAGAAGCTCCATACGGGCCTCAGCGCAGTGACGTTGTCCTTGTTGATCTGCGTCAGGTTGCTGTGACGCCACATCTTCGCGCCCATGCCGTAGGTGAGCACATTGTCGGGGGTATCCGCGTCGTTGCGCAGGTCCTGCCAGGTCGGGCCGGTATCGGCAGCCTGGGTCGCGCCCGACAAGCCGGCCAACGCCAGCGCGATCGCGGGCGGGATGCCTGCGCGGAAAGTGGCCGCGACGCGCAGCCGACACGTGGTGATGGACTTGTTCATTTCGCTCGAACTCCTCTGTGTAATGGAATGAGACACGGTCTGGGAAAAGCGTTGGCGTGCCGTACCCTCTCGTGGCGTTGCTGCGGAAAACATTCATCGGTGGCCCGCTCGCGGGCCACAGCCCTCCCCATGCGCGGACCGCAGTCCGCGCATTCCCGATTCCCGCCAAGCCGGATCAGAAGAAGCCCAGCGCCTTGGGCGAGTAGCTGACCAGCAGGTTCTTGGTCTGCTGGTAGTGGTCGAGCATCATCTTGTGGTTCTCGCGGCCGATGCCCGACTGTTTGTAGCCGCCGAACGCCGCATGCGCCGGGTAGGCGTGGTAGCAGTTGGTCCACACGCGCCCGGCCTGGATGGCGCGGCCCACGCGGTACAGGCGGCTGGCGTCGCGGCTCCACACGCCGGCGCCGAGGCCGTACAGCGTGTCGTTGGCGATCGCCAGCGCTTCGGCCTCGTCCTTGAACGTGGTCACGCTGACCACCGGGCCGAAGATTTCCTCCTGGAAGATGCGCATCTTGTTGTTGCCCTTGAACACCGTCGGCTTGACGTAGTAGCCGCCGGCCAGGTCGCCGTCCAGCTTGTTCTGCCCGCCGCCGGTCAGCACCTGCGCGCCTTCCTGCTTGCCGATGTCGATGTACGACAGGATCTTCTCCAGTTGCTCGCTGGACGCCTGCGCGCCGACCTGGGTGTTCGGGTCCAGCGGGTTGCCCTGCTTGATCGCGTTGACCCGCTTGATGACCTTCTCGATGAACTTGTCGTAGATGGATTCCTGCACCAGCGCGCGGCTCGGGCAGGTACAGACTTCGCCCTGGTTGAACGCGAACAGCACGAAGCCCTCGATCGCCTTATCGAGGAAATCGTCGTCCTCGGCCATGACGTCGGAGAAGAAGATGTTCGGCGACTTGCCGCCCAGCTCCAGCGTCACCGGGATCAGGTTCTGCGAGGCGTACTGCATGATCAGGCGACCGGTGGTGGTCTCGCCGGTGAAGGCGATCTTGGCGATGCGCGGGTTGCTGGCCAGCGGCTTGCCGGCTTCCAGGCCGAAGCCGTTCACCACGTTCAGCACGCCCGGCGGCAGCAGGTCGCCGATCACTTCCAGCAGCACCAGGATCGAGGCCGGGGTCTGCTCGGCCGGCTTCAGCACCACGCAGTTGCCGGCGGCCAGCGCCGGCGCCAGCTTCCAAGCGGCCATCAGGATCGGGAAGTTCCACGGGATGATCTGGCCGACCACGCCCAGCGGCTCGTGGAAGTGGTAGGCGATGGTGTCGTGGTCGATCTCGCTCAGGCCGCCTTCCTGCGCGCGGATCGCGCCGGCGAAGTAGCGGAAGTGGTCGGCGGTCAGCGGGATGTCGGCGTTGAGGGTCTCGCGGACCGGCTTGCCGTTGTCCCAGGTCTCGGCGTAGGCCAGCAGTTCCAGGTTCTGCTCGATGCGGTCGGCGATCCGGTTCAGGATGTTCGCGCGTTCGGTCGTGCTGGTCCTGCCCCAGGCGTCCTTGGCCGCGTGCGCGGCGTCCAGCGCCAGTTCGATGTCCTCGGCGTTGCTGCGCGGTATCGAGGTGAAGGCCTTGCCCGTCACCGGGGTGACGTTGTCGAAATACTGGCCGCTCCTCGGCTCGACCCACTGGCCGCCGATGAAGTTGGCGTAGCGCTTCTTGAAGATCGACGAGGGATCGGTGGCCTGCGGTTTCGGTGCGGTGACTGCGCTCATGTTTCCTCCTGCATTGGGTCGGTGTCGGGTTGCGGACACCAGTGCTGGAGCAAGCGCGATGCCAAAAACGGCGTGTTGCGTCGCGTCACGGGTTTTTCCCAGACGCGGCCTTGCGGGGGTCCCGTTTCGTTTTGCGCTGCACCACAGGATTCGATTGCGCAGCGCGACCCGGTGTGGTGTTAATCGGGACGGTGTCCGATCGGACTGTCGCAATTTGCGACAGTGGGAGGAGGAAGCAAGATGCAGACGACGATGCCGAACCGCCGCCTGGGCCAGGCGCGGCGCGTGTTCTTCGAGCGCGGAATCGCGCCGGCGGGGCAGGTGCCGGACACGATCCTGCAGTCGTGGCAACGCTGCCAGCGTTTGGGACTGGCGGCCGAGTCGCGTCCGGAAATCGAGCCGGTGCCGCAGGCGCGCCTGCGCGAGATGCGCGAACGCCACGAGCGGCTGTGGCGGCTGGCGCGCGCCGAGGTCGAGGCGCTTGCCGACGCCGCCGCGCCGGCCGGCAGCATCGTGATCCTGACCGACGAGGAGGGCTGGATCCTCGACGCCGAAGGCAGCACCGGCTTCCTCGACAAGGCCGGCCGCGTCGCGCTGATGCCCGGCGCGTGCTGGAGCGAGGCGCAGGTGGGCACGAATGCCGTCGGCACCGCCATCGTCGAGGGGCGTTCGGTCGAGGTGATCGGCGCCGAGCATTACTTCGCCTTGCACGGCATCCTCAGATGCTCGTCGGTGCCGGTCCACGACCCTTACGGCCAGTTGGTCGGCGTGCTGGACATTTCCGGCGACGCCAACGTGCCGTCGATGCATGCGCTGGGCCTGGCGCGGCTGGCGGTGGCCAACATCGAGCACCGCTATTTCGACGACGGCATCCCCGACAGCCAGTTGATCCGCCTGCACCACGACCCGGCGCTGCTGGGCACCGCGCGCGAAGGACTGCTGGCGTTCCGCAACGGCAAGCTGGTCGCGGCCAACCACAGCGGCCTGCAACTGTTCGGCCTGGAACGCGGGGAACTGGGGCGGGTCAACTACCACGCGCTGTTCGAGCAGGCGCTGTCGGCGCTGCGCGACGACGGCATGCTGGTCGACCGGCACGGCCGCGTGCTGCATGGCCGTGTGCACGAACACGGCGACGGCGAACGTCCGCGGCGGATGTCCTCGCGCCCGTCGATTACCGTTTCCGCCGCGGCCCGCGGCGAGCGCGCCGACGCGCTGTTGTTCGATCCGGCGCAGGATGCGGAGCTGGACCGCGCCCGCCGTGTGCTCGACGCCGGCCTGCCGGTGCTGGTGCTGGGCCAGACCGGCACCGGCAAGGAAGTGTTCGCGCGCGAACTGCACCGGCGCAGCGCGCGCGCCGACAAGCCGTTCGTCGCGGTCAACTGCGCAGCGCTGCCGGAAGGCCTGATCGAGGCCGAACTGTTCGGCTACGAGGACGGCGCCTTCACCGGCGCGCGCAAGCAGGGCAACGCCGGCCTGCTGCGCCAGGCTGACGGCGGCGTGCTGTTCCTGGACGAGATCGGCGACATGCCGATGGCATTGCAGCCGCGCCTGTTGCGCGTACTGCAGGAGCGCGAACTGACGCCACTGGGCGGCGGCAAGCCGGTGCGGCTGGACTTCGCCCTGGTCTGCGCCACCCACCAAGACCTGGAGCAATTGATCGGCGAGAGCCGTTTCCGTGCCGATCTCTACTACCGGATTTCCGACCATTGCGTGCACATCGCGCCACTGTGCGACCACCCGCAGCGCGAGGAACTGGTGCAGGAACTTTGGCGGCGGCTGGAGAGGGATGGCCGCCGCTTGTCCGACGAGGCGCTGGCCGCGCTGGCCGGTTATCCGTGGCCGGGCAACCTGCGGCAACTGACTGCGTGCCTGCGCACGCTGATCGCGCTGAGCGAGCCGGGTGCGACCGTCGGCGCCGACGCGCTGCCGGCCTACTTGGGCCGGGTCGCGTCAGTGCCTGCGTCCGCATCGGGTTGGCGCGGGCCGGCGACGGAAATGGCGCTGGAGGAAATGGAGATGGCGGCGATGCGCGCCGCGCTGTCCGCCTGCGGCGGCAACGTGTCGCGCGCCGCGCAGCGGCTGGGCATCAGCCGCAGCACGCTGTACCGCCGCATCGGCAGCGATCCGCGCGGCGATTCGCCGGACGGCTGAGCCGTTCCATGCCGTTCATGGACGGGGCATGACCATGCGCCGGCCGAAGCGACTTGCGGCGGCCGCCGGCGGCCATGCCCGAGGCCGCAACGATCAGGCGAGCCTGCCGCGTTGCGCCTGCAGTGCGGCCAGTTGCGCACTCCAGTCGGACAGGCGCTGTTTCTCCTGTTCCACCACCGCGGCCGGCACCTTGTCGGTGAACTTCGCCAGCTTCGCCTCGCTCTTGTCCTTCTCGCCGGCGACGCGGGCGATTTCCTTGTCCAGGCGCGCGCGTTCGGCATCCAGGTCGACCAGTCCTTCCAGCGGCACCAGCAGCTTCAGGTCGCCGACCACGGCGGCGGCGGAAGCGGGCGCTTCGGCGGAAGCATCGAGCCATTCGATCGCGTCCAGCCTGAGCAGGAACCTCAGCGATGCGGCGAAGCGGTCGGCGCGCGCCTTGTCGTCGTCGGCGCCGCCCTGCAGCAGCAAGCGGATCGTCTTGCCCGGGGCGACGTTCAGTTCGCTGCGGATGCGACGCAGCGAAGTGATGACGGATTTCAGCCATTCGACGTCGGCTTCGGCGCGTGCGTGATCCTGCCCGGCGAAATCGGAAGCGGCCGGGTAGGGACGCAGCGAAACGGTCTTGTCGTCGATGCCCAGCTTCGGCGCGACCTGCTGCCACAATTCCTCGGTAACGAACGGGATCAGCGGGTGCAGCAGGCGCAGCAGCGATTCCAGCACGTGCAGCAGGGTGTGGCGGGTGCTGTCCGCGGCTTCGGCGTCGTCGCCGCTGAGCGCCGGCTTGGCGAGTTCGACGAACCAGTCGCAGAACTCGTTCCAGGCGAATTCGTACAGCGCCTGCGCGATCAGATCGAAGCGGTAGGCGGCGAATTGGGTTTCGACTTCGCTCGCGACTTTGGTCAGGCGCGAAAGAATCCATTTCTCCGCGTCCGTTTTCGGCGTTGGAGCGGCGTGGGCCGCGACCGAGAACCCATCCGTGTTCATGAGGACGAAGCGGGTGGCGTTCCACAGCTTGTTGCAGAAGTTCTTGTAGCCCTCGGCGCGGCCGAGGTCGAACTTGATGTCGCGGCCGTGGGTGGCCAACGCGGCGATGGTGAAGCGCAGCGCGTCGGCGCCGTGCGCGGCGATGCCTTCCGGGAATTCCTTGCGCGTGGCCTTCTCGATCTTCTCGGCCAGCTTCGGCTGCATCAGCCCGCTGGCGCGCTTGGCGACCAGGTCCTCCAGCGCGATGCCGTCGATGATGTCCAGCGGATCCAGCACGTTGCCCTTGGACTTGGACATCTTCTGGCCCTGCGCGTCGCGGATCAGGCCGGTGATGTAGACGTCCTTGAACGGGATCCTGCCGGTGAAATGGTCGGTGGCCATGATCATGCGCGCCACCCAGAAGAAGATGATGTCGAAGCCGGTGACCAGCACGCTCGACGGCAGGTAGCGGTCGAAGCCGCGTTCGGCCATCGCCGCCGCGTCCGGCCAGCCCAGCGTGCTGAATGGCCACAACTGCGAGGAGAACCAGGTTTCCAGCACGTCGCTGTCCTGCGACAGCGCGACGTCGGCGGGCAGGTTCGCCTTCGCCCGCGCTTCGGCCTCGTCGCGGCCGACGTACACGTTGCCGTCGGCGTCGAACCACGCCGGGATGCGGTGGCCCCACCACAGTTGCCGCGAGATGCACCAGTCCTGGATGTTCTCCATCCAGTGGCGGTAGGTGTTGATCCAGTTCGGCGGGACGAACTTCACTTCGCCGGATTCGACCAACTCCAAACCACGCTTGGCGAGGCCGTCCATCTTCACGAACCACTGGTCGGTCAGGTACGGCTCGATCACCGTGCCGGAGCGGTCGCCGAACGGCTGCATGATCGGCTTCGATTCGACCAGCGGGTTGCCCTCGGCGTCGGTAACGGCCAGGCCTTCGGCGGTGATCGCCTCGACCAGGCGCTCGCGCGCCTCGTAGCGGTCGATCCCGCGCAGTTCCGGCGGCACCAGATTGATCCCGGAGACGTCGCCGGCCGGCCGCTCGCCGCGGGCGATCTGCCCGGCGATGCGCGCGCTTTCCTCGTAGGGCAGGCCGTCGCTGCGCATGCGCGCGGCATCGTCCATGAGCGCGTACAGCGGCAGGCCGTTGCGTGCGGCCACCTGATAGTCGTTGAAGTCGTGCGCGCCGGTGATCTTCACCGCGCCCGAGCCGAAGTCGGGATCGGGATACTCGTCGGCGATGATCGGGATCAGCCGGCGCAGCGCCTTCGGCCCGACCGGGATTTCGCACAGCTTGCCGACGATGGGTGCATAGCGCGTATCCGATGGATGCACCGCGACCGCGCCGTCGCCGAGCATCGTCTCCGGGCGGGTGGTGGCGATGGAGATGTAGTCGCGGATGTCGCGCAGGGTGACGTTGCCGTCCTCGTCGCGCTCGACGTACTCGTAGGTCTGGCCGTCGGCCAGCGGGTACTTGAAGTGCCACATGTGGCCGGGCACTTCGTGGTTCTCGACCTCCAGGTCGGAGATCGCGGTCTTCAGCACCGGGTCCCAGTTGACCAGGCGCTTGCCGCGGTAGATCAGGCCTTCCTCGTGCAGGCGCACGAAGGCCTCGACCACGGCCTTGCTGGCCATCGGGTCCATCGTGAACGCGCTGCGCGACCAGTCGCCGGACGCGCCGAGGCGGCGCATCTGCCGTTCGATGGTGTCGCCGGACTGCGCCTTCCATTCCCAGACCTTGGCGACGAAACCGTCGCGGCCCAGCGAGTCGCGGGTCTCGCCCTTGCCCGCCAGCGCCAGGTTGCGGCTGACCACCATCTCGGTGGCGATGCCGGCGTGGTCGGTGCCCATCTGCCACAACGTGTCGAAGCCGCGCATGCGGTGGTAGCGCACCAGCGCGTCCATCAGCGTGTGCTGGAAGGCGTGGCCCATGTGCAGGGTGCCGGTGACGTTCGGCGGCGGCAGCAGGATGGCGTAGGGCGCGCCCTTGCCGGACGGCTTGAAGAAGCCGGATGCCTCCCACAACGCGTACAGGCGGGTTTCGAAGGATCGGGGGTCGTAGCTGGGCGCGAGGTCGGTCATGGTTGTTCGTGTTGTTTTTCGAGTCGCCGTCCCGGCGCGAGCCGGGATGGCGGGATACAGCTACATGTCGTGCTTGTTCAACTCCAGTCCCAGCGCCTTGTACTGCTTCCAGCGCTCGCGCAGCGGTTCGCGCGCGGCCGGGTCGGCGGGGACCACTTCGAGGATGCGGTCGCACGCGCCCAGCCAGACCTCGTCGCGCAGGTTGATGGTCAGCGGCCGCGCCGGCGCTTCGTGCTCCGGCGCGGCGATCAGGATCGGGGTGTCCTCGTCGCCTTCGTCGCTGCCGACGATCTGGTGCGGCAGGTACTCGTCCGGGTCGAACGACCACAGCAGGTCGTCCAGTTCCTCGGCCTGCGCCAGGTCGCGCGCCAGGATCAGCGTCGGCTGGTTGGCGGCGTGGGCCTTGCGCGCCAGCTCGCAGACCAGCAGCAAGGGTTGCGCCAGGAAGCGCGGCTTGGCGATCAGATAGAAGTCGGCGCGGGGCAACTGCTTACGCTCCACCGCTCCTGTCCAGCAACCACTGCGCCAGCAGGCCCACCGGTCGCCCGGTCGCCATGCCGGTCTTGCCGGAACTGCTGGCGCTGCCGGCGATGTCCAGGTGCGCCCAGCGCTGGCCTTCGGCGAAGCGCGACAGGAAGCAGCCGGCGGTGATCGCGCCCGCCCAGCGGCCGCCGATGTTGTAGACGTCGGCGAAGGTCGAGTCCAGCAGGGTCTGGTATTCGTCCCACAGCGGCAGGCGCCAGGCGCGGTCGAACACGTGTTCGCCGGCGGCCAGCAGTTCGTCGGCCAGGTCGTCGTGCTTGCTCATCAGGCCGGTGGCGTAGTGGCCCAGCGCGACCATGCAGGCGCCGGTCAGGGTGGCCACGTCGACCAGCGCCTGCGGCTGGAAGCGCTCGGCGTAGGTCAGCGCGTCGCACAGGATCAGGCGGCCCTCGGCGTCGGTATTGCCCACTTCGATCGTGCGGCCGCTCATCGAGGTGATGACGTCGCTGGGGCGGTAGGCGTTGCCGTCGATGGCGTTCTCGACCGCCGGGACGATCGCGACCAGGTTGACCGGCAGCTTCATCTTCACCGCCGCGACGAACGTGCCGATCACGGTCGCGCCGCCGCACATGTCGAACTTCATTTCCTCGATGCCGCCCTGCGTCTTCAGGTTGACGCCGCCGGTGTCGAAGGTGATGCCCTTGCCGACCAGCACGAAGGGCTTGGCGTCGCCGCCGCCGCTCCATTTCAGCACGACCAGGCGCGGACGGTTGGCCGAGCCGCGCGCGACCGCCAGCAGCGAGCCCATGCCGAGGGCTTCCATCTGCGCCTCGTCGAGGATGTCCGATTCCGCGCCGTTGTCGACGGCGAACCGCTGCGCCTGCGCGGCGATGTAGGCCGGGTTGCAGACGTTCGGCGGCAGGTTGCCGAGGTCGCGGGCGAAGCGGACGCCTTCGGCGATGGCCACGCCCTGCGCCAGCGCGTCGGCGGCCGAGGCGTCGCCGGCGCCGATCGCCAGCCGGGCCAGGCCCGGCTCGTCGTTCTTCTTCTTGCCCAGGGTGGCGGTGTAGCGGTAGGCGGCGTGGTCGGCGGCGACGACCGCCTGGCGGACGTTCCATGCGGCATCGCGGCCCTTCACCTGGACTTCGGCCAGGGTGAGCAGGGCGCTGGACGAGGGGCCGATCCTGAGCGCGCGGACAGCGTCGCCGACCGCCTTCAGGTATTGCGGCACGGCGAACTTGGCGGTTTCGCCCAGGCCCACGACCAGCACGCGCGGCGCGGCCACGCCCGGCAGGTCGGGCAGGAACGCGGTCTTGCCGGTCTTGCCGCTGACGTCGCCGCGCTCCAGCAGGGCGCCCAGCTTGCCGCCGCTGGCCGTATCTATCGCCTGCGCGGCCGGGGTCAGGGACTTGTCGGCGTAGGCGCCTACCACGATGCAGTCGAATGCGGCGGCGGCCGGCGCGTCGTGGTTCAGGGTGAATTGCAGGGACATTGAGCAGATTTCCGGTCGTTGGAGGTGCGCCGTCGGGAACCGGACGAGGCTTTTCGGGGTTCCTTCCGTACAATCGCAGGCTTTGCGCCGGAAGCCGGGCGGTCGCGCCACTCCGGGAAACGCCAGCGAACGAATCCGAGATTGTAAATCAAGCCCGATGCCCAAGCTGGACCGATACCTTTTCCGCGAATTCCTCCAGGGTTTCCTGGCGACGCTGATCGTGCTGCTGGTGGTCAGCCTGGGCGGCGTGCTGGCCGACCTGCTGCGCCGGATCGCCGAGGGCAGGGTGCCGGCGTCGCTGCTGCTGTCGCAGATGGGCCTGCAACTGCTGACCTACCTGCCGGTGGTGATCCTGCCGCTGTCGCTGATGCTGGGCCTGCTGCTGACCTTCGCCCGGCTGTACCGGGACGCGGAAATGCCGGTGCTGGCGGCGACCGGGGTCGGTCCGCGCCGCCTGCTGAAGCCGCTGCTGATGCTGGTGCTGCCGGTCGCGGCGGCCATCGGCGCGTTGTCGCTGTGGCTGGCGCCCTGGGCCGAGGCCACCGGCGCGCAGATGATCCAGCAGGCCAACCGCAGCCTGATCGCGGCGGGGCTGGAAGCCGGCAAGTTCACCCAGCTGTCCAATGGCGGGATCGCCTACGTGGGCGGGATCTCCGACGATGGCGCACACATGCAGCGGGTGTTCGTGCAGCGGCAGAAGGACGACCGCATCGACGTGGTCACCGCGGCGACCGGCACCTTGTCCCTGGTCGGCGAGAACGGCCGCTACCTGCGCATGGACGACGGCTTCCGCGTCGAAGGCCCGGCCGGCGACGGCCTGGACTACAACCTGGCCCGCTTCGCCAGCAACGAATTCGCCCTGCCGGACCGCCAGGACGACCGCGCCAAGGACGATCCGGAGCTGCTGCCGACCACCGCGCTGCTGGCCGACCCGCGGCCGCAGGCCAACGCGCAGCTGCATTCGCGCATCGCCCCGCCGCTGCTGGCGCTGGCCTTCGCCCTGCTGACCCTGCCGCTGTCGCGCAGTTCGCCGCGGCAGGCGCGCTACGGGCGGATCATGCTCGGCTTCCTGATCTTCCTGGCCGCCACCTTGCTGATGAACAACGGCGTGATCGCGCTGGGCGAAGGCAAGCTGCCGGCCGCCGCCGGCCTGTGGTGGCTGACCCTGCCGTTGCTGGCCGTCGCGGCGTGGTTCTACTTCCGCGACGGCAACCTGTCGCGGCCGCGCAAATCCGCCCGCGGTGGAGGCGCAGCATGAAGTTCAAGCTGCGCCCCAGCCTGCACGACCAGTATGTGGGCAAGGTGGTGCTGACCACCGTGCTGCTGGTCTGGGCGGTGATGGTCGGCCTGGACGTGATGCAGGCGTTGCTGGGCGAACTGGGCGACGTCGGCAAGGGCGGCTACAGCTTCGCCCACGCGCTGGCCTACATCGCCTACACGGTGCCTCGCCGCGCCTACACCATGTTCCCGACATCGGCGGTGATCGGCGCGCTGATGGGGCTGGGCCAGTTGGCGACCAGTTCCGAATTGACCGCATTGCGCGCGCTGGGCGTGTCGCGCAAGCGGCTGAGCATCTCGGTGGCGATGACTCTCGCGCTGCTGACCGGGCTGATGGTGGTCGGCATGGAAACCGTCGGATCCTGGGGCGAGAACCAGGCCACGATGTTGAAGAACACCGCGCGCAACGGCAACGTGGCGATGGCGCGCTACTCCGGACTGTGGGCGCGCGAGGGCGACGTCTTCCTCAACGCGCAGACCGGCGACGAGGTGAACGAAGGCCACGCTGCGTCGGTGCGCCTGCGCGACGTGCGCCTGTACGAGGTCGACGCGGACGGCCGCCTGAAGTCGATCGCCCATGCCGCGCAGGCCGAGCACGACGCTGGCAGTTGGCTGCTCAAGGACGTGCGGCGCACGACCTTCGGCGACCGCTCGGTCGAGCGCACGCAGGTGGCCGAGGAACGCTGGCAATCGAAGCTGGACGCGGCCTCGCTGTCGGCCAGCATCGCCCGGCCGCGCTACATGAGCGCGCGCGACCTGGCGCGCAGCATCGACTACCGCAAGCGCAACGCGCTGGACGCGCGCGACTACGAGGACACCTACTGGAGCCGCTGGTTCTATCCGTTCAACGTGCTGGCGCTGTGCCTGGCGGCGATCCCGTTCGCCTTCGGCAGCCTGCGCAGCGGCGGACTGGGCAAGCGGCTGTTCCTGGGCATCCTGTTCGCGCTGGGCTTCTGGGTGCTGCAACTGCTGTTCAGCCGCCTGGCGCTGGCGTTCAAGCTGGATTTCCGCCTGGCCTACGCCCTGCCGCCGGTGCTGATGCTGACGGTGTCGGCGTGGCTGTTCAAACGGCGCAGCCGCTAGCCTGACCGGCGCGGCTACCGGAAGCGGCGCAGCCGCGTGCCGCTGAAGCGGTCATGCCAGGTCAGCCCGTCCCTGTCCAGCCATGCCCACCAGAACCCGAGCCCGCCCGCCAGCAGCGACAGCGTGCCGATCGCGTAACGCAGCCATAGCGCGTGCCAGGTTGGCCTGCCGCCATCGGCGGCGACCACGGCCAGCCGCCACGGCCGCATGCCCAGGGTCTGCCCGCCGCGACGCCAGCTTGCCGTCGCGTAGACGCCCGTCGCCAGCCAGCATGCCAGCCACAGCGACCATTGCAGCGCGCTGTACGGCGCGATGTTCTCGCGTGCGGCGTGATGGCCCAGGAAGGTGTAGCCGGCGGTGAACAGCGCCGAGGCCGCGAACCACAGCGCCAGCGACGGCAACAGGTCGTAGACCAGCGCCAGCAATCGCCAGCCGATCAGCGCACGGGGCTTTTGCGGTGCGTCGGCGGCCTCGGACATCCGCGAAGCATACAGGCTGGCGCCGGCGGGGGTTGCGTCAACGCGGCGGTGGCGGCGGCAGGTCGCGCGGCGGCGGATTGTCCTGCACCCACTGGCGCCGCTGTTCCGGCGTCATCGCCTTCCAGCGGTCCATGAACTGCCGGCGCTCCTCGGGCTTCATGTCGCGCGTCCTGGCGAAGACGGCGCGCGCCTGCTGGCGCTGTTCCGGGCTCATGTCCTCGAAGCGGTGCATGCCGCGGCGCGCCTGTTCGCGTTGTTCCGGCGTCATCGCCTGCCAGCGCTGCGCATGGTCGAGCATGCGCGCGCGCTGTTCCGGGTCGCTGTTCCAGCGTTCGCGCAGCGGCGCGATCAGCGCCTCGCGCTGCTGCGGGGTCAGCTTGTCCCATTCCGGCGGCGTCGCCGACGCGGCCGACTGCGCGAACGCGGGGCCGGCCGCCAGCAGGGCAACGAACATCGCGGAGATCGCCATCTTCTTCATCGCATCACTCCATCGCCAGTTGCTGGCCTTCGGAGGCCAGCCAGACGTACAGGTCGGGGCTTTCGCTCAGGGCGCTCGCGTAATCGTCGCCGGCGGTCTGCGCGGCGGCGGTCGCTGTCGCCGCCGGCGCAGGCGCGGGGCGCTGCTCCAGGTACGGTACGCCGATGGCCAGCGCCAGCAGCGCCGGAACAACGCCGGCGGCCAGCCAGCGCCAGCCGCGGCCGCGCGCCGGCGCCGACTGGGCGGCGGCGTGGCGCGCGCGGCGCAGCTTCGCCAGCGTCTGCGGCGAAATGCCGGCCAGCGATTCGGCGTGGAGCTGCCGCATGCGCCGGTCGAATTCTTCGTTCTCGAATTCCGTGGCCATCGGCTCGTTTTCCGTCGATCCGCTTTTCATCGGAAATCCTCCAGTTGTTTCTGCAATGCATCGCGCGCGCGCGACAGATGGGTCTTCACCGAGCCTTCCGAGCAACCCATGATCCGGGCGGTATCGGCCACGTCCAGTTCCTCCAGCACGCGCAGGGTGAAGGCTTCGCGCTGGCGGGCGGGCAGGCCGCGCAGGGCCGCGACCAGCTTCGCGTAGGCCTCGCGTCGGTCGTGCGCCTGCGCTGGGCCGGCGGCCGGATCGGCCCAGTCGATGCGGCTTTCCTCGTCGCCTTCGGCCGCCGCGGCCAGCCAGCGTAGGCGGAAGTTGCCGCGCCGCTGCGCATCGACGATCTTGCGGCGCAGGATGCTCCAGAACAGCGGCGTCCATTCCGCCGCCGGCCGCTCGGCGTAGGCCAGCATCTTCATCATCGCCTCCTGCACCGCGTCCAGCGCGTCGTCGCGCTGGCGCAGGCCGGCCTCGGCGAAGCGGAAGGCGTGCGGGCCGATGCCGGCCAGGAACGCCTCCAGCGATGCCGGCGGCGGCGCGACGCCGGTCTCCGGCGGAAGATCGAGTTCCGTGCTCACCAGCACAGCTTAGGCCCTGTCCACGATCGGTTCACGCTGGTGGAAACGGATGCGGGCGGGATCGGTTGACAGGCCCGTGGGGGCCGCGGCCGCGGTGCGCCGGCGGTCCCGGTCCGGCCGGCATGCTATGGTGGCGCGGGCGACACGCCCCGGAGGGATGCGATGAGCGACGGTTTCGTGGCCTTGTACATCTTCATGCTGGCGGCCATCGCCGGGCATGTGATCATTTCGCGGGTGCCGGTGATCCTGCATACGCCGCTGATGTCCGGTTCCAACTTCATTCACGGCATCGTGCTGATCGGCGCGATGGTGGTGCTCGGGCACGCCGATACGCCGCTGGAGAAGGCCATCGGCTTCGTCGCCGTGCTGCTGGGCGCGGGCAACGCCGCCGGCGGCTACGTGGTGACCGAGCGGATGCTGGAGATGTTCAAGTCGTCGAAGCCGTCCCCATCGAAGCAGGCGGAGAAGAAGCCGTGACCCTGGCCGAATTCCTGCCTATCGTCGTCAAGACCAGCTACCTGGTCGCCGCCACCCTGTTCCTGCTGGGCCTGCAGCGCATGGCCAGCCCGCTGACCGCGCGCAGCGGCATCCGCTGGGCCGGCGCCGGCATGGTCATCGCCACGGTCGCGACCTACCTGCTGCCGGACCTGCACAACCATTTCCTGATCCTGCTGGCGACCGTCATCGGCGTGGTCTCGGCGTGGGTCTGGGGCAAGAAGGTCGCGATCACCGACATGCCGCAGATGGTCGCGCTGTTCAACGGCATGGGCGGCGGCTCGGCCGCGGCGATCGGCGCGGTGGAACTGCTGAAGTACGCGCAGCTCGCCGGCCGCGACACCAGCCACTGGAGCGCCACCGCCATCGCCGATCTGGCCGCGCGCCAGCCGGGCAAGGTCACGCTGGTGCTGGCCGTGGTCGGTTCGCTGATCGGCGCGGTGTCGCTGACCGGCTCGATCATCGCCTGGGCCAAGCTCGACGGGCGCATGGACAAGCGCTACACCTTCCCCGGCCAGCAATACTTCAACGCGCTTGTCGCCATCGTCGCGGTGGTGCTGGGCGGGCTGGTGGTCTGGAAGCTGGGCGTGCCGGCGATCATCGCGTTCTTCGTCGTCGCGCTGCTGCTGGGCATCCTGATGACCCTGCCGATCGGCGGCGCCGACATGCCGGTGGTGATCTCGCTGTACAACGCCTTCACCGGCCTGGCGGTGGCGTTCGAGGGTTACGTGCTGGGCAACGAGGCGCTGATCATCGCCGGCATGATGGTCGGCGCGGCCGGCATCCTGCTGACCCGGCTGATGGCCAAGGCGATGAACCGCAGCATCAAGAACGTGCTGTTCTCGAACTTCGGCGGCGGTGGCGCGGCGATGCAGGAGATCGGCGGTTCGATGAAGCCGATCGAGGCCGGCGACGTCGCCGCGATGATGGCCTTCGCCGAGCGCGTGGTGATCGTGCCCGGCTATGGCCTGGCGGTGGCGCAGGCGCAGCACAAGATCTGGGAACTGGCCCAGCGCCTGATCGACCGCGGGGTCAAGGTCAAGTTCGCCATCCACCCGGTCGCCGGACGCATGCCCGGGCACATGAACGTGCTGCTGGCCGAGGCCGGCGTGCCCTACGACCTGATCGCCGACATGGACGACATCAACCCGGAATTCCCCAACACCGACGTGTCGCTGGTGATCGGCGCCAACGACGTGGTCAACCCGGTGGCGAAGACCGACCCGGCCAGCCCGATCTACGGCATGCCGATCCTCAACGTGGTCGACTCGAAGAACGTCATCGTGATCAAGCGCGGCAAGGGCACCGGCTTCGCCGGCATCGAGAACGCCCTTTTCTACGCCGACAACACGCGCATGCTGTACGGCGACGGCGCGGAGATGGCCAACGCGCTGGTCAGCGAACTGAAGGCGCTGGACGGCGGGCACTGACCGACGTTCCGGTTTGCGCGGACGCACGCGCAAACCACGCACACATCACGCCGATGACGGCATGCACGACGATGCTGCCGGCAACCCAGACGGCGTCGTCGAAGCTTGGCGGGCCGGCTGCGGACAGCGGCAACACGACGAAGTTCATCGCGCCATACAGCGCGAGGCCATATGCTGCGCCGAGAGCCGGCCAATAGCGGAACAGCGCCGGCAAGCGCCTGCCTGCCAGTCGGTAGGCCAGCACGAAGACGAAGACAATCGCGTAGTGCGACAGTGCGCCGACCGCGGCGCTGGTCGAGCCCATGTTCCGGCTGGCTTCGCCGAACCAGCCGGCGGCAACGGATTGCAGGATGCGCAGCGCCGGGATGCCATGGAGCAGCCTCCAATAGGCACAGGCGAAGACCAAGTCCAGCGTGCCAATGGCGATGGCGCCAACCAGCAGCCAGCGCCAGGACCGAACGGTTGCCGTTGCAGGCACTGTGGATTCTCCGTGGGATGTCGCCGGGGCGAGGAACGATGCAGGGGAGGTCGTTACAGAAGTCAGGCGGCGCGCGCGTTCAATTCTCCAGCGCTGCGGCGCACTTCGGACGCGGTCGTGCCGAAGGCGTTCTTGAACGCCCGGCAGAACGCGCTCTGGCTTTCGAACCCCAGCATTTCGGTGATTTCGCAGATCGGCAGGATGGTGTCGTTGACCATGCGCCAGGCGCGTTCCTCGCGCAGGCGCGCGGCGTACTCGAACGGCGTTTCGCCGAACACGCTGCGATAGACCCGGATCAGGTGGTACGGGGAATAGTTCGCCATCCGCGCCAGGCTGGCCAGGTCCGGGCGCAGTTCCGCGCCGTGGCGGATGACGTGGCGCACGCGCAACAGGCGTTGCAGGGTTTGCTGGTGGTGTTTCATCGTGCGACCGCTGCATTTTTCCAGCAGTTCTCGGGCCGGCGCCATGAATTCGTCCAGCGCCACGCACAGCGCGACCGGCGTTGCGGGCAGCATCATCCCGCCTGCACGCGCCAGGCGTGCGCTGCGCACGAATGCGCGCTTGAGGTCGGCAGGGCAGGGTTCGTGCCAGGGTAGCGTGCCGCCGTGCATGCGCCTGCCTGGCTGCATGGCCTGGTTCCAGGTGGCGGCCGGAGCGGCAAGGCACAGGCCCAGGCTTGGCGTGCGGGTGAAAGCGCACAAGGCGCCGTCGTTCCACAGCATCGCTTCGCTGCGGTGCAGCGGCCATTCGCAATGCAACGAGCGCATTTCGAACTCGCCCGCCAGCGCCAGCCAGGCGCAGGTCCAGTCGCCGGGCAGGTCGATCTGGACGCCGCGGCCGGCCACGTGCAGCAGGTGCAGGCGATCGGGCGCATGCCGGCATGCATCGAAGACATCGGTCGCGCGCAGCCGATGCAACTGGATCGCGATCGGCGTGCGGCTGCTGACGGGAAGTCGCGGGCTGGGCAACGGCGGCTCCTGCTGCTTTCGGGGCATCACCAATGTCGGCCGGATGGATGGGTCGGTGGGCGTGCTGGTGACGAATGTCGATTCTTGCGGGACGAACTGCCGCCGCGGCATGCCAGCGGCACGGGATGCGGCGCTGTCGGCGGCGGTGCGTATCCGCCAACAGCGACGAACATGAACGCTTGCGGCCGGAACGACCAGAACCGATTGGCGTCGCCGCGCAGGGGCCAATCCGGCGTGATCCTGGTCCTGTTCCAAAAAAAGGTTCATCTCCCGATTGCGGGAAAGCCGGTCCGGACAGGACCGTGAGCCTTGGGGATGCGGCGAACGATCCCCCTGGGAAGGGTTCACGGCGTGTCCTGTCCGGACCGGCTTTCCCGCAATCGGGAGATGAACCCAAAAAAAGACCATGGCGCAACCGTCATGGTCCGAAATCCGGTTCCGAGAGAGTGAGGCTCCGGTGCGGACACTATGCAAGCGCGACGGCGGCGTGCATGTGCAGGCATTGCGCTCGCGGTGGGCTGCGATTGCGGATCGGTTGCGCAGCGCTCGCCGGAACCGGATCACCATTTGCCGATACCGATGCGCGCAATGGACGAAAGCGCAATCCATGCACATGCACAAGCGCGATTCCTGCATAACCGGATCGTAGGGTTAACGATATTTTTCGGTGCACCAGACACGGGTTCGCCCCGCATCTGCTTCGCCTGATCGGCCGGGGGGAACGCATCGGTCGTCATCGTCAATTCCATTTCTGATCGCAGAGAGAGCCAATGACCATCCACAGGAATCGCAGACAACTGTCCAGGCGCGTCAAGCGCACCGCACTGAGCATGGCGCTGGGCATGTGCTTCGCCGCCGGCGTGCAGGCGCAGACCAATACTTCCGGCGCGATCGTCGGCCGCGTCGCCGGCGGCGACACGATCACCATCACCAACCCGGCCACCGGCTTCAGCCGCAGCCTCACCGCCGGCGCGGACGGCGGTTACCGCTTCTCGGCGCTGCCCACCGGCCAATACACCGTCACCACCGGCTCCGGCGCCAGCCGCAGCGTCAACGTCAACGTGGGCGTCGCCACCAACGTGGATTTCGTGACCGGCGGCGGCGACGCGACCTCGCTGGATGCGGTGACGGTGGTCGGGTCGAGCTTCGTCAACCCGATCGACGTGTCCTCGGTGGAGTCCACCACGGTGCTGACCGCCGAGCAGATCAACCGGATCCCGGTCGCGCTGAACACCACCGCCGTCGCGCTGCTGGCGCCGGGCACGGTGCGCGGCGACGCCGCGTTCGGCAACCTGGCCTCGTTCGGCGGCGCGTCGGTGGCGGAGAACCAGTACTTTGTCAACGGCTTCAACATCACCAACTCGTTCCGCGGCCTCAACTTCGCCCAGATCCCGTTCGAGGCGGTGGCCCAGCAGCAGATCAAGACCGGCGGCTACGGCGCCGAGTTCGGTCGCTCGCTGGGCGGGGTGATCAACCAGGTCACCAAGCGCGGCAGCAACGAGTTCCACGCCGGCGGCAATGTCTATTGGGAGCCGGACGCGCTGCTGGAAAAGGTCGTCAACACCTACTACTCGAACCCGTTGACCGGCGAGTACGGTTCGTTGAACGAAACCAATCCGAAGGACAGCTTCACCCGCACCCGCGCCAACGCCTGGGCCAGCGGCGCGCTGGTCAAGGACAAGCTGTTCTTCTACGGCATGCTTTCCTACGGCAAGCAGGACCAGCAGGCCTGGGGTTCGGTCAATTCCTCCAACAACGCGCATCTGGTGACCAAGAGCCCGAACTGGCTGTTGAAGATGGACTGGAACATCACCGACGACCATCTGCTGGAGCTGACCGCGTTCTCGGACAAGAGCGAACTGGACATCCACAACTACCTGAACACCCAGGGCGAGTTCGACCGCACCGAATACCTCGGCAGGTCGCTATGGCGAGACCGGCGGCGACAACTACATCCTGAAATACACCGGCTACCTGACCGACAACTTCACCCTGTCGGCGCTGGCTGGCCACAGCAAGTATTCGCGCATGACCTACCTGGTCGGCCCGGACGGCAACAAGGTCTATTACAACGGCGATTTCACCCAGACGGTGCAGCCGGGCTGCCCGATCATCACCGATGCGCGCCCGTCGTGGCGTCGCGCCCAGACCGGTACGTATTCCAGCGACTGCAACATCACCGGCGGCGCGCTGGACCGCATCGACTCGGGCGACGAGCGCGACCAGTACCGCATCGACGCCGAATGGCTGCTGGGCGATCATCGCCTGCGCGCGGGCATCGACATCGACGATTACACCTCGGTGGCCGGGCAGGCGCTGGAAGGCGGCTTCCAGTGGCGCTATTCGACCGTCAACCCAGACGGCATCGCCGATTCCGGCGACGAATACGACATCGTCCGTCAGCAGATCACCAGCCAGGGTTCCGAGGTCCAGGTCAAGCAGCAGGCCTACTACATCGAGGACTACTGGAACATCACCCCGAACTTCATCGCTTACGGCGGCCTGCGCTGGGATACGTTCGAGAACATCAACGGCCAGGGCGATACCTACGTCAAGATCAGCAACCAGTTCAATCCGCGGCTGGGCTTCTCGTGGGACGTCAACGGCGATTCGTCGTTCAAGGTGTTCGGCAACGCCGGCCGCTATGCGCTGCCGTTGACCCCGAGCGTGGCCGTGCGCGGCGCCAGCGCCTCGCTGTTCACCCGCCAGAACTTCGACTTCACCGAAGTGGACCCGGCCACCGGCGCGCCGATCGACCCAACGCCGCGCGGCCCGCTGGGCTACATCAACGCCGAAACCGGCCACCCGCACGTCGCCGAGACGGTGGCGGCCAAGAACCTGGATCCGCAATACCAGGATGAATACATCCTGGGCTTCCAGGCGCAGGTCACCGACAACGCTTCGCTGGGCGTGCGTGGCATCTACCGCGAACTGAAGGCGGCGATCGACGACAATTGCGACTATACCGCGGTACTGAATTCGCCGGGTTCGGGCTTCACTTTCGACGATGACGAGGGCTGGTGGTTCGATGGGCAGGGCAATGCCGCCAACCTGCCGAACGAAGGCTTCCCGTATTGCCGCATGTTCAACCCGGGCAAGGATGCGGTGTTCGTCACCGACTTCCTGGGCAACGGGCAACTGACCGAGGTCACCGTGCCGGGCAACCTGCTTTCGCCCAAGGCCAAGCGCACGTACAGCGCGATCGAGTTCTTCTTCGACGCCAAGTGGGACAAGCTTTTCCTGCAGGGTTCGTACACCTATGCCGCCAGCAAGGGCAATACCGAGGGCGGCGTGAAGTCGGATATCGGCCAGAACGACACCAACGTCACCCAGGACTTCGACTACCTCGAACTGACCACGGATACCTATGGCTACCTGCCCAACGACCGCCGCCACAGCCTGAAGCTGTTCGGCAACTACGCGTTCAGCGAACAGTGGGCGCTGGGCTTCAACGTGCTGGTGCAGTCGGGTCGCCCGGTCAACTGCCTGGGCGTGCTGGACCTGGATCCGGAAACGCCGGAATACGATGCGGACGGCAATCTGGTTGACCTGCACTATGCCTACCATCCCTACGGCTCGTCGTTCATGCGTTGCGGCACCACGACCGCGGGCGCGGTGGACGATTCGACCGTGGTCGCCGTGCCGCGCGGCACCAAGGGCCGCCTGCCGTGGACCAAGCAGTTGGATCTGAGCCTGGCCTACAGGCCGGACTGGGCCAAGGGCCTGCAACTGAAGGTTGACGTGTTCAACGTGTTCAACGAGCAGAAGGTGGCGTCGGTCATCGAAGGCGCGGAAGACGCTCCCTCCGGTGCGCCATCGGCGAACTACCTGTTGCCGGCGTCGTACCAGACGCCGCGTTCGGTGCGCTTCATGGTGCAGTACGACTTCTGAGCCGGCGATGGCAGAAGCGGAAAGGGAAACGGCCGCTCGTCATCGGGCGGCCGTTTCCTTCTTCGGTGATTCGCGTAGGCGCTTCAGCGCCGGGCCGCCCGCGCCAGCAGCGCGGCCGGAATGCCGACCAGGCCGACGTAGGCCAGCATGCAGGTCAGCGTCCAGTGCCACGGCGACGGGCCGGTGGTCACCGCGGCGCTGAAGTACGGAACGAACAGATGGAAGATCAGCAGGTAGGCCGCAACGCCGTAGGTCGCGCCGCAGGCCAGCGGATGCCGGTGCAGCGCCGGCAGCCGCCGTGCCAGCGCCTGGTACGCCGCCATCAGCGCGCACAGCACGCCGACGTACAGCACGAAGCCGAGCACGGCGCTGGCCATGCCTTCGGCCCGCGCGGCCGGGCCCAGCAGCCAGGACGCGATCGACTGCGGTATGCGGATCGGGGCAACGTCGTCATAAACGAACCAGTAGCCCGCCGCGAGCGACAGGTCGGCGATGGCGGCCAGCAGTCCGCCCCAGAACCACAGGGGCAGGCGCGGCGCGGACACGGCGTGATGTCGCGGAGCGATAGAGGGGAAGGACATGGCGCACCTCGTTGCACAGGGAATTGGCACCATCCAAGCACCGGAAATTGGCGCTGGAAAAGAGCCAATGGGCTACATTCGAATGGAGCCAATTCACCAAGGTCTGCCTGCACGATGTTCCTGCAACTGGATGGCAACGGCCCGCTGTACCTGCAACTGACCCGGGCGCTGAAGACGGCGCTGGCCCCGGGCGGCATGGCGGCCGGCGCGCGCCTGCCGCCGACGCGCGCATTGGCGCGGGAGTTGGGCGTGTCGCGCAACACCGTGCTGGCCGCCTACGAGCGGCTGCGCGAGGAAGGCCTGCTCGACGGCCGCGTCGGCTCGGGCAGCTACGTCGTCGCCGAGCCGCCGGCGGTGGCGGATGCCCCCGTCGCGCCCATCGGGATCCCGGCGCAGTCGGCGTTCGCGCAGCGCGTCCGCCAGTTGCTGGCGCCCGGGCATTTCATCAGGGCGCGGCCGCCGCAACCGCGCTACGCCTTCGTCTATGGCGTCCCTTCGACCCATCCGGCGCTGACCAGCGCCTGGGCGCGCGAGTTGTCGCATGCCGCGCTCTATACGCCGCCGACCTATCCGCAGCCGTGCGGACTGCCGGCCCTGCGCGAGGCGATCTGCGACTACCTGCTGCGCCGCCGCGGCGTGCAGGCGCAGCCGGACGACGTGCTTGTGGTCGGCGGCACCCAGCAGGCGATGTCGCTGACCGCGCGCGTACTGCTGGACGTGGGTGACGAGGTGGTGATGGAAGAACCGCAGTATTCGGCGATCCGCACGGTATTGCAGGCGCACGGCGCGAAGCTGGTACCGGTGGCGGTGGACGCGGAGGGCATTCGCGTCGATGAACTGCCGGTGTTCCCGCCGCGGCTGCTGTGCGTCGCGCCGTCGCACCAGTTCCCGACCGGCAGCGTGCTTTCGCTGCCGCGCCGGCAGGCGCTGCTGGACTATGCGAACCGTCATGGCTGCTGGATCTTCGAGGACGACTACGACGGCGAGTTCCGCTACGACGTCAAGCCGGTGCCGGCGCTGCGCTCACTCGACCGCGGCAACCGGGTGATCTACGTCGGCACGTTTTCGAAAGCGTTGTTTCCCGCGCTGCGATTGGGCTACATGGTGCTGCCGCTGCAGTTGCGCGACGATTTCATCGCCGCGAAGTGGCTGGACGATTTCGGCGCGCCGGTGGTGGAGCAGGCGGCGCTGGCCAATTTCATGCACAACGGCGGTTTCGAGCGGCATCTGCGCCGCACCGCGAAGATCCTGGAGGAGCGCCGCACCATCCTGCTGCAGGGCTTGCGGCGGCTGGCCGGGGATCGCATCGAGATCGCCGATTCCCGCGCCGGCATGCACCTGGTGGTGTGGCTGCGCGGGCGTACGCGCGCGCAGGGCGAGGCCTTCATCGCGCATGCGCGCGAACGCGGCCTGGGCCTGTCGGCGATCTCGCAGTACTACCTCGACCCGCCGGACCGCGCCGGCCTGCTGTTCGGCTTCGCTTCGCTGTCGGCGGCGGAAATCGGGCGGGCGCTGGCGCTGTTCGCGCGCTGCCTGGACGAGATGCCCGCATGAATGCCGGCCACGCGCCGGCCGCCGCGGATCCGGTCGAAATCCAGTTGCGATTGTCTGCCGCCGCGCGCCAACAGGACGCCTACCGCCGCGCGCGCCAGTGCGCGCTGAACGCGGTGCAAGCGCTGCTGGAAACGCGGCAATGGGCGCAGTTGCCGTTCGTGACCCTGCGCCTGCTGGAATTCGACGAGCGCGCCCTGATCTCCGTGCTGATCGCGGAAGCCGACGCGGACGACCGGCGCGTGCTCGCGCAGGCGCCGGTGCTGTCGCAGCACCTGTGGCTGGTCGGCGAATACGATGCGGCCCTGCATCTGATCGAACGGGCGATCGCGCGCGGCGGCGACCACCCATTGCTGCGCTATTCGCGCGCCAACGCCTTGCGCTACTGCGGCCGGCTGGACGAGGCGACTGCCGATTACGAACGCTGCATCGCCCTGTCCCCGGATTACGCCTGGGCGCATTGGTCGCTGGCCTATCACCGCAAGTCCGACACGCCCGGCGCCCGCATCGCGCGGATCCGCCAGGCCAGGGCCGCCGCCGCTGCCGGTTCGGCCGAATACGCGGCGCTGTGCTATGCGCTGTTCAAGGAAGGGGACGATGCCGGTGACACCGGCGCGGCGTGGACGGCATTGCAGGAAGGCGCGGGCACGATGCGGCGGCGGATCCGTTACGACCCGGCGCGCGAGGCGGATTGCCTGGAACGGTTGCAGCGGCTGGACTGGCGGTTCCCCACCATCGAAAACGATGTGGAAACCGTACCCGTATTCGTGTTCGGCATGCCGCGCACCGGCACGACGCTGCTGGAACGGATATTGAGCAACCACGATGGCGTCGCCAGCGCCGGCGAGTTGAACGACTTCGCCCAGGCGCTGGGCTGGGCCTCGGATCATTTCTTCGCCGGCGGGCAACTCGACGCCGCCTTCGCCGCCCGCTGCGCCGACGTGGATTTCGGCGCGGCGGGCCGGGCCTATCTGCGGCGCACGCACAAGCTGGCGCAGGGCAACGGCTTCCTGATCGACAAGAACCCGCTGAATGTCTTCAACGCCGGCTACATCCGTAGGGCGCTTCCGCACGCGAAAATGCTGTGCCTGTCGCGCAATCCGATGGATGCGTGCTTCTCCAACCTGAAGGAACTGTTCGGCGGCAACGCCTACGGCTACAGCTACGACTTGGACGAATTGGCCGGGCACTGGCTGCGGTTCGATCGCCTGCGCGCCTTCTGGCAGGCAGCGATGCCGGAAAGCTTCCTGACCGTCGATTATGAGGAATTGGTCGCCGACCCCATCGGTACGGCGCGTCGCGTCGCCGGTTTCTGCGGCATGCCGTTTTCCGATGCGAGCGTGGCGATCGAGAACAATGCTTCGCCGGTGGCCACGGCGAGCAGCTCGCAGGTGCGGCAGCCGATCAACGGCAGGCACGTGGGCGCATGGAAGCGCTACGCCGACGGCCTGGCGCCGCTGCGGCGGGCGCTGGAAAACATGGGCATGGCGCGATGACCCCGGAACAGATTCGCGCGGCGCACGCGCAGGCCGAAGCCTTTGCCGCGCGCAGCCAGTGGGACCAGGCGATCGCCTGCCACGAATCGATCCTGGCGCAGCATCCTGACGAGGCGCATACGCTGGTGCAACTCTCCTACGTGCATTCGCTGGCCGGGCATTACCGGCTGGCGCGCGCATATGCGCTGCGCGCCAACGCCGCAAGGCCGGCCGATCCGCAGGCGTTGAAGGAACTGGCGGCAAGGCTGCGCACCTTCAACGAAGTCCCCGCCTTGCTGGACTGCATCGGCAGGACGCCGGCCAGCGCAACGCCCATCCCGCTGCTGCTGTGGTACGCGGCGCAATTGAGCCATCTCAACGAACAGGAGCGCGCGCTGGCGTTGCTGGACGAAGCCAAGCGCGGCGATCCGCAATACCCGGCGACGCGGATCGCGCGGGCGCAGGTGCTGACCTACCTGGGCCGTTTCGACGAGGCCGAAGCCGACCTGCACGCCGCCCTGCGCCGCGCGCCGGAAATCCCGCAGACCTATTGGCTGCTGTCGCGCCTGCCTGACAAGGCGCGGGCGATCGACTTGGTGAACGCCGCGCAGGCGCAATTGCAGCGGCCCGGACGCGGCGCGGAGGAGATTGCGCTGCTGGCGCTGGCCCTGCACAACGAATACGACCGGCTGGGCGACTACGCGGCGGCGGCGCGGGCGCTGGAGCAGAGTTGCCGGGCGCGGCGTTCGCGTTTGCGCTACCAGTCCGAAGACACGCGGCGGCTGGTTGACGCGCTGGTCGCCCTGCCGCCGCTGGCCGCTGCCGCGACATCGGGCACCGATCCGGCGACGCCCACGCCGATCTTCATCATCGGCATGCACCGTTCCGGCACCACCTTGCTGGAACAGATGCTGGACGGGCACGCCGACGTGCGCGCGGTCGGCGAGTTGTACGACTTCACCAGCCGCATGCGCCACGCCACCGACCACCATTGCCGCGGCGTCATCGACGAGCGAATCGTGGCAAGGTCGCGGCAGCTCGACTTCGCCGCGGTCGGCGCGGGCTACCTGCAAGGCATGGCGTGGCGGCTGGGCGAAGAAAGATTCTTCACCGACAAACTGCCGTCGAACTTCCTCAACGCCGGCTTCATCTGCGCCGCCCTGCCGCAGGCGAAATTGCTGCACATGGTGCGCGACCCGGTGGAAACCTGCTTCTCCAACCTGCGCGAATGGCTGTCCGACGCCTATCCGCATGCCTGCGACCAACGCGAAATGGCCGCCTATTACCGGCAATACCAGCGGCTGATGGCGCACTGGCGGCAGACGTATCCCGGCCGGATCCTCGACGTGGACTACCGCCGGCTCACGCGCGAACCGGAAACGATGATGCGCGAGGTATCGGCTTTCTGCGGCCTGCCGTTCGAGCCGTCGATGCTGGCCTTCACCGCGCGCAAGCGCGGCGTATCGACCGCCAGCGCCGTGCAGGTGCGCCAGGGCATCCAGGCGCGGGCGCAGCCCAAGTGGACGCCCTACGCGGCTTGGCTGCAACCGCTGATCGACGCGCTGGGCGACTTATAGCTCCCTTCCCCCTCACAAGGGAGGGTTGGGGTGAACCAGAGCCGGCAGCGCTTCCGTTGCAGTGTCACACCGGGTACGAAAAGCAGACGCATCCTTCTGCCATCACCGCCCCAACCACGCCGCAGCCGCCAGGCCCGCTGCCAGCCAGACGTAGTCGCGGCTATCCAGCGCCAGCCCCAGCAGCGTCCGCGCCAGGTCGAAGCCGAGCTTGGTCAGCGCCCCCCACGCATCCAGCCCCAGCGGAAAACCGACCTGCAGCGCGACGATGCTCCAGTTGGCCAGCGCGACCACGACGGCCGTGGCCAGCAGCGCCAGCGCCATGCGCTTCCACCCGGGCCGCATGCCGCCCAGCCGCAGCAGCACCGCCGCGTCCGCCGCGGCCACGACCGCCATCCAACTGCACGGCTCGCCGCCGCGCAGGGCCAGCAGCACCCACGACGCATAGACCAGGGCGCTGCCGATCGCCAGCAGGGTCGGCGGCAGCCAGCGCGGAGAGGAGGAGATCGTGTTCAGAAACGGGCACCCAGGGGCGTCGCAAGCGGGAAGGCGCGCCCGGACTTCCCCGGCCGGAACGCACCGTGCGCGCGGTGGAACCCGGCGCGCACGTCGGCGCATAGTCTAACGGGCTAAAATGCCGGCTTGCGCCGATGCGCGCCGGTCTTCCCTCTTTTGGCCTCCATGTATTCCCGCAGCAGCGAGCCCGTCCAGTTCGAACGCGATTGCCCCGCCGTCATGGTGCCGCAGGGCGACAGCGTGACCCTGCCCGCGGGCAGCTACGGCTACATCACCCAGGCGCTGGGCGGCAGCTACACGGTGTTCGTCGAAGGCAACCTGTTCCGCATCGCCGGCAAGGACGCCGACGCCATCGGCAAGGAGCCGCCGGAATCGCTGGAGCTGCCGGAAAACGCCAGCGACGAGGACGTGGAACGGCTGGTCTGGCAGCAGTTGCGCACCTGCTTCGACCCGGAAATCCCGTTCAACATCGTCGACCTGGGACTGGTCTACGAGGCCAACGTGAAGCACCGCGACGATGGCCAGCGCGAAGTGGAAGTGAAGATGACCCTGACCGCGCCCGGCTGCGGCATGGGCGAGATACTGGTCGACGACGTACGCAGCAAGCTGGAGATGATCCCGACCATCGCCGAAGCCGACGTCGAACTGGTGTTCGACCCGCCGTGGGGCCGGCACATGATGAGCGAGGCGGCGCGGCTGGAAACCGGGATGCTCTGATCGTCGGTTATCCTGTGCGCCTGTCCACGAGACCGCCGCGAGCGCCGACATGCTGAAGTATCAGGTCATCCGCAATCCCAACCCGCGCAGCGCTGCGCAGCGCGCCGAAATCCTCGCCAACCCGGGTTTCGGCAAGCACTTCACCGACCACATGGTCGCCATCGAGTGGGACAAGGACCGCGGCTGGCGCGACGCGCAGGTGCGCCCCTACGGTCCGTTGTCGCTGGATCCGGCCGCGTCGGTGCTGCACTACGGGCAAGAGATCTTCGAAGGCATCAAGGCCTACCGCCACGCCGACGGCAGCGTCTGGACCTTCCGGCCCGAGGCCAACGGCGCGCGCCTGCAGCGTTCCGCCCGGCGGTTGGCGCTGCCGGAACTGCCGGTGGATGAATTCGTCGAATCGCTGCGCCAGTTGATCGCCGTGGACGCGGACTGGGTGCCGGGCGAACCGGAAACCAGCCTGTATTTCCGTCCGTTCATGATCGCCACCGAGGCCTTCCTCGGCGTGCGTGCGGCGCAGGCGGCCGGCTACTACGTGATCGCCAGCCCGGCCGGCGCCTATTTCGCCAAGGGCGTGGCGCCGGTGTCGATCTGGCTGTCGGAAGACTACGCGCGCGCGGCCAAGGGCGGCACCGGCGCGGCCAAGTGCGGCGGCAACTACGCCGCCTCGCTGCTGCCGCAGATGGAAGCCACCGCACAGGGCTGCTCGCAGGTGCTGTTCCTCGATCCGGTCGAGGGCAAGTACCTGGAGGAGCTGGGCGGCATGAACGTGTTCCTGGTCTACCGCGACGGCCGCCTGGTCACCCCGGAACTGTCCGGCAGCATCCTCGAAGGCGTCACCCGCTCCAGCCTGCTGCAATTGGCGCGCGACCGCGGCCTGAAGGTCGAGGAGCGCAAGGTGTCGCTGGACGAATGGAAGCAGGGCGCGGCTTCGGGCGAGATCAGCGAAGTCTTCGCCTGCGGCACCGCCGCCGTCATCACCCCGATCGGCGAACTGAAGGGCCGCGGTTTCAGCATCGGCGACATCAACGCGCCGGCCGGCGAGGTGACCATGGCGCTGCGCAAGGAACTGACCGACATCCAGCACGGCCGCGCGCCCGACCGCCACGGCTGGCTGGTGAAACTGGGCGGCTGAGGCCCTCCGCGCGCCTACGGTTGCGTCTTGCCGGCGCTCCTGCAAAAGGATGCGGCCTATTCGGCTGCCTCGAAACGATTGGCGGCCACGTTCTTGCGGACGTGGTTCGGGTTCCAGATGCGTCCGTTCATCGCGATGTAGACGCCCGGCGGCAGCGACTGCACCGCCCCGACCGCGCAGCCGATGTTGAATTCGGCGTCGGAACCGCGGAAGCGCGCCGGGCTCAGCGCGCCGGTCAGGACTATGGTCTTGCCTTCGATGGACGCCAGCGCGCGCGCCGTGTCGACCATGGTGTCGGTGCCGTGGGTGATCAGCACGTGCCGGGCCGGCTGCGCGGCGATGGCGGCGCGGATCAGTTCGCGGTCGGCGCCGGTCAGGTGCAGCGAGTCCTTGCGCACGATCGGGATCACGCTGAAGCGGAAGGCGACGCCCAGTTCCTTCAGCAACTGCCCGATCTGCGGATCGCCGATCTGGTAGTCGGACTTGTCGTCGAAATAGATCTTGTCGATGGTGCCGCCGGTGGTGACGATCAGCAGTTCGTCCATCGTGGTGCTCCGCAAAGGTCGATGCGGAATTC
The DNA here is from genome assembly GCA_047601245.1 of Pseudoxanthomonas sp. Classification (GTDB taxonomy): domain Bacteria; phylum Pseudomonadota; class Gammaproteobacteria; order Xanthomonadales; family Xanthomonadaceae; genus Pseudoxanthomonas_A. Next base: position 32,355 of record JASGJU010000001.1, on the reverse strand, counting down.
TACGGCGTCCGCGAACGCTTGCCGAAGCGGGCGCGCAGGCCGGGCCAGTTCGACGCCAGCACCACCAGCAGCGACAGCGCGATTTCGAGCCAGGCATAGGCGGCCTCGGCCGGGCGCGACCAGGCGGCCATGACGCCGTGGCAGAACCAGAACAGCGCCAGCACGCCGGCCCAGAACGGCGCGCGCTTCGCCCCGGCGGCCACGCCGGCGGCCAGCAACAGCGGCGGCGCGACGAACACGATCAGGCTGGCGAGCAGATGCTTGTCGGCGCGGAACCACGCCGCGTACAGCGCGGCCAGCGCGATCAATGCCGCGACGAGCAGGCGTCGCGTCGTCATGCCAGCTTGCGCGCGATCGCGGCCACGCGCCGCCCCAGTGCGCGCGCTAGCGCGGCTTCCTCGTCGCTGGGCGTCGGATCGTCCTCGCCGCCGGCGACGTGGCTGGCGCCGTAGGGCGTGCCGCCGGTTTTCGTCGAACTCAGCAGCGGTTCGGTGAACGGGATGCCGACGATCAGGCAGCCGTGGTGCAGCAGCGGCACCTGCATCGACAGCAGGGTGGATTCCTGCCCGCCGTGCATCGTCGCGGTCGAGGTGAACACCGCCGCCGGCTTGCCGGCCAGCGTGCCGCTGGCCCATTCGGCGCCCAGCGTGTCGATGAAGTGCTTGACCGGCGCGGCCATGTTGCCGAAGCGGGTAGGGCTGCCGAGGACCAGGCCGGCGCATTCGGCGAGATCGCTTTTCTCGACGTACGGCGCACCGTCCTCCGGCACCGGCGGCGCGGCCTGTTGCGTCGCCGGCGCGACCGGCGGCAGCGTGCGCAGCCGCGCGCTGGCGCCTTCGACTTCGCCGATCCCGCGCGCGATCTGCCGCGCCAGCTTCGCCACCGAACCGCCGCGGCTGTAGTAGAGGACGAGGATTTCGGTCATTGGCGGAGCCTTGGCGGGGAAGTCGGCTGCTTCACAGGGTGTGAAGCGGCCGACTTCCCGGATTCTATCGGTTACCCTTCGTCCGATGGAACCGCTCAGCACGCTCAACCGCTGGACCGAACGCCTGCGCGACCGCGAGCGCACCGGCAGCTTCGCCCGTTTCCTGGCCTCGCGCTTCTTCGACGACCGCCTGTTCCAGGCCGCCGCCGCGCTGTCCTACACCACGGTGTTCGCGCTGGTGCCGCTGGCGATGGTGGTGTTCGGCGTGCTGTCGGCGTTCCCGGTGTTCGGCGAATGGCGCGAGCAGTTGACCGACTACGTGTTCTCCAACTTCGTGCCCAGCGCTGCCAATGCGGTGAAGGACAAGCTGTTCGAGCTGCTCGGCAACTCGGGCAAGCTGACCGTGGCCGGCGCGATCGGTTTGATCGTGTCGCTGCTGATCACCCTCAACAGCGTCGAAGGCACCTTCAACCGCATCTGGCGCGTGGCCGGCGCGCGGCCGCGGCTGAGCCGCTTCCTAGTCTACTGGACGGTGCTGACCCTGGGCGCGCTGCTGGCCGCGGCCTCGCTGGCGCTGTCGGCGTGGCTGTTCGCCTTGCCGTTGTTCAGCAGCACCGCCGAGGGCAAGTGGCTGTCGAGCCTGGCCCTGCGCAGCGCGCCGATGCTGATCGAACTGGTCGCGATCACCGCGGTCTACCGCGTGGTTCCCCACCGCACCGTGCAGTTCCGCTACGCGCTGGCCGGCGCGCTGATCGCGACGCTGCTGCTGGAGGCGATCAAGTGGGGGCTGGGCGTGTACCTGGGGGCGTTCAATTCCTACCAGAAGATCTATGGCGCGCTGGCGGCGCTGCCGATCCTGCTGCTGTGGATCTACCTGTGCTGGGTGGCGGTGCTGCTGGGCGCGTCGATCGCGTCGGCGATCTCGGCGTTCCGCTACCAGCCGGCGTCGATGCGCCTGCCTGCCGGCTACGAGATCTACGGCCTGCTGCGCCTGCTGGGCCGCTTCGACCAGGCGCGCGCGCAGGGCCGCGGCCTGCATGGCGACGAGATGCTGGAACTGGAGCCGATCCTGACCGATTCGCTGGTGCAGCAGTTCGTCGAGCAACTGGAGCAGATCGACCTGCTGCGCCGCGCCGAGAACGGCGAATGGCTGCTGTCGCGCGACCTCGACGGACTGTCCCTGGCCGAACTGTACGAAGCCTGCCAGTTGCGCGTCCCGATCGCCGAGGCGCAACTGCCGCATCGCGACGATGCGCTCGGCCAGGCCGCGCTGGGGGCGCTGAACGACCTGCGCATTCCGTTGCGCGAACTGCTCAAGCGCAACGTCCACGATCTCTACGAACAGACGAGGGAAGCGAAGCAATGAAGATCCGCCTGGGCCTGCTCGCCGCACTGGCCGTCTTGCCCGCCTGCCAGCGCGAAGCTGCGACGCCCGCGCCGCCGCCCGCTGCGGAAGCCGCGCCGGCCGTACCGAAACCGAACGACGTCACCGCCGAGTACCCGACGCTGAAACTGCCCGCGGTCGACGGCGGCGTCTACGACCTGGCCGAGCATCGCGGCAAATGGGTGGTGGTGAACTTCTGGGCGACGTGGTGCACGCCGTGCCTGAAGGAAATGCCGGACCTGGACGCGCTGGACAAGGCGCGCGCGGACATCGACGTGGTCGGCCTGGCCTACGACGAGATCGAACCGGCCGACATGCGCGCGTTCCTGAAGGAGCACCCGGTGTCGTATCCCATCGTCATCGTCGACACCTTCGAGCCGCCGGCCGATTTCGCGGTGCCGCGCGGCCTGCCGACGACCTGGCTGATCGCACCGGACGGCAAGGCGCTCAAGCCGTTCCTGGGCCCGGTGACGGCGAAGGAGATCGAGAACGCGATCGCCGCGGCGAGCGCCGGCAAGCAGTCGGGCTAGTCGTTTTTTCCATCGCCTGCATCGCCGGGCGCGGGCGGAGTCGTGGGAGCCGGCACTTCCCAGGCTTGTGCGGCGCGAGTCATCTGCGCTTCGTCCAGAGGTGGCGGTCGCGCCGTCGCGGATTGGATCTGGTCTTTGTATCCCGGCAGTCTCCTTGTCTGCTGGACGGCTTTCATCAGGCCGTAGTTGAGGCCCAGAAGGATGTAGCCACCATTCAGGCTGATGTCTTCCGGCGTCGGCGGCTCGTGGTAATGCTTGTCGAAGGCGCTGCCTTGTACCTCGATCGGATTCCTGAACTTGTACAGGTCCAGCGTTTCCGGCGGCGGCGCGGTGACGCGGATGGTTTCCAGCGTGGTCGCGTCGTCGCGGGCTTCGCTTGGCGCATCCGCGCCGGCGTCCTGCGGCCGGGCCGGCGCTGCGGCGATCCACAGCAGGGTGAGGCAGGCGCCGCGCTTCATTTCCCGGCGTAGGGCTTCAGCGGTTTCAGCGCACCGAACCTTTCCTTGCTCGGTTTCTTCTCCAGCGGCGGCAGGTCGATCTTCTCGCCGGGAATCTTCTTGTCCGGCAGCCGGTCCAGCAGGTCGCGGATCAGGGTCAGGCGTCCGCGCTTCTGGTCGTTGAAATCGACCAGCGTCCACGGCGCGTGCCGGGTATGCGTGGCCTTCAGCATCGCCTCGCGCGCACGGGTGTAGTCGTCGTATTTCCTGCGCGCCTCCAAGTCGATCGGCGACAGTTTCCAGCCCTTGAGCGGGTCGTCGCGGCGTTCGGCGAAGCGTTCCTCCTGCTTATCCTGGTCGCAGCACAGCCAGTACTTGAACAGCAGGATGCCGTCGTCGACCAGCAGCTTCTCGAACACCGGCGCCTGCTGCAGGAACGCCTTGTATTGCGCGTCGGTGCAGAAGCCCATCACCTTCTCCACGCCGGCGCGGTTGTACCAGCTACGATCGAACAGCACGATCTCGCCGGCGGCCGGCAGGTGCGGCGCGTAGCGCTGGAAATACCATTGCGTGGCCTCGCGGTCGCTGGGCTTGGGCAGGGCGACGACGCGGCATTGGCGCGGGTTGACGTGCTCGGCGATCGTCTTAATCGCGCCGCCCTTGCCGGCGGTGTCGCGGCCCTCGAAAACCGCGACGATGCGCTGGCCGGTGGCGCTGGCCCAACTGGCCAGGTTGGCCAGTTCCAGTTGCAGCGGTTGCAGCAGGGTTTCGTATTGCTTGCGCTTGAGCTTGGTCATCCGCGGCCTTCCCGGGAAATCGGTCGCGCGGAAGATAGCAGGAAGCATCCTTCGCGCGCCGGCGGAAGGGTTTTCAGCCGGCCGAGGTCAGCCGCGCCAGCTCGTCGGCCTGGTACTCGCGGGTCAGGCGCTCGACCAGTTCGTCCAGGTCGCCATCGAGGATGTTCGGCAGGTCATACAGAGTCAGGCCTTCGACGCGGTGGTCGGTGATGCGGCCTTGCGGGAAGTTGTAGGTGCGGATGCGCTGGCTGCGGTCGCCGCTGCCGACCTGCAACCTGCGGGTTTCGGCCTGCGCGGCCTGCTGTTTGCTGCGCTCGGCGTCCAGCAGTTGCGCCTTCAGCCGCTTCATCGCGCGTTCGCGGTTGGCGTGCTGGCTGCGTTCGGTCTGGTTCTCGACCACCAGCCCGGTCGGGACGTGGGTGATGCGGATCGCCGATTCGGTCTTGTTGACGTGCTGGCCGCCGGCGCCAGAGGAGCGGAAGGTGTCGATCTTCAGGTCGGCCGGGTTGATGGCGATCTCGTCCACTTCTTCGACGTCGGGAATGATCGCAACCGTCGCCGCCGAGGTGTGGATGCGGCCCTGCGATTCGGTTTCCGGCACGCGCTGCACGCGGTGGGTGCCGGACTCGAACTTCAGTTTCGAGAACGCGCCGCGGCCGCTGACCTTGGCGACGATTTCCTTGTAGCCGCCGTGCTCGCCGGGGTTCTCGGATTCGACCTCGACCTTCCAGCCCTGCCGCTCCGCGTAACGCGCGTACATGCGGAACAGGTCGCCGGCGAAGATCGCGGCCTCGTCGCCGCCGGTGCCAGCGCGGACCTCGAGGAACAGGTTGCCGTCGTCGCGCGCGTCCTTCGGGACTAGCAATAGCGACAGTTCGGCGTCCAGTTCGGCGAGACGCGTGCGCGCGGCGGAGATTTCCTCCTGCGCCAGTTCCGCCAGTTCGGGATCGTCGCGCATCGCCTCGGCGGCGGCGAGGTCGGCCTGCGCCTTGCGTTCGGCGGCCAGCGCGGCGGCGACCGGCTCCAGTTGCGCGAATTCGCGCGAGAAATCGCGGAAGCGCTGGTTGTCGGCGGCGACCGCCGGGTCGGCGAGCAGGCGGTCGAGTTCCTCGCGGCGTTCGGCGAGGGCTTCGAGCTTGCGGCGCAGGGTGGGGGTCATGGGCGGATCCGGACGAAGGGGAAAGGAAAGCGAAGGCCGTGCAAGGGCGGCGTCGCTAGGCTTCCCGTTCGTCCTTCTTCGCGATGTGGTTGCCCTGGTAGTCGAACATGCGCTCGGCCGCGCGCGCCAGTTCCGCGTCGCCGGTCAGCGCCGCCTGGCGTAGCGCCGCGGTCGGCGGGTGCAGCAGGCGGTTAGTCAGGGTGTGGGCGAGGAAGTCGAGCACTTCCTGCGGGTCGCGGCCGTTGGCCAGTTGCTGCCTGGCCTTGGCCAGCACATCGTCGCGGGCGCTGTCGCCGAGCGTGCGCAGGCGCTTGAGCGGTTCGTGGCGGGTGCTGGCGCGCAGGGTTTCGGCGAAGCGGGCGACCTGCAGGTCGATGATCGCCTCGGCCTCGCCGGCGGCCTCGCGGCGGCTGCGGCGGTTGTCCTCGACCGCGCGCTCCAGGTCGTCCACGGTGTAGAGGAAAGCGTCGCGCAGGTCGGCCACGGCGGCGTCGATGTCGCGCGGCACCGCCAGGTCGAACAACAGCATCGGCTTGTGCTTGCGCTGCGCCAGCGCGGCGGCAACCTGTGCGTGCACGATCACCGGCTCGCGGCTGGCGGTGGCCGAGAACACCAGGTCGGCCTCGGCCAGGTGGCGGTCCAGCGCCGACAGTGGCAGCGCATAGCCGCCGTGGCGCTCGGCCAATTCCTGCGCATGGGCGAGGGTGCGGTTGGCGACCAGCAGGCGCTTGGCCTTGCCTTCGCTGAGGTGGCGCGCGGCCAGTTCGATGGTGTCGCCGGCGCCGACCAGCAGCACCGTGGAGTCGCTGAGCCGGGCGAATGAGTCCTGCGCCAGCCGCACTGCGGTCGAGGCCACCGACACCGGGTTGGCGCCGACGCGGGTGTCGGTGCGCGCGCGCTTGGCCACGGCGAAGCTCTGCTGGAACAGGCGGTCCAGGCGGTTGCCCAGCGCGCCGTGTTCGCGCGCCAGCGCCCAAGCCTCCTTCACTTGGCCGAGGATCTGCGGTTCGCCCAGTACCATCGAATCCAGCCCGGTGGCGACCCGGAACAGGTGGCGCACCGCGTCTTCGTCGCGATGCGTGTACAGGTAGGCGTCGAGGCCGTCGGCGTGGGTCGCCAGCCAGCTGGCCAGCGCCTCGGCGTCCTCGGCGACGGCGTACAACTCGGTGCGGTTGCAGGTGGACAGCAGCGCGGCCTCGTCCACCTGCGGCAGCGCGCGCAACGCAGCCAGCGCGGCCGGCACGGTTCCGGCGTCGAACGCGAGGCGTTCGCGCAGGCCGACCGGCGCGGTCTGGTGGTTCAGTCCGAGGGCCCACAACGTCATCTGTTCAGGTGCTTGCGTTAAGCTGCTGGCTGATGGATTCCCCGCATTTTACGCCCGGTCGGTCTCGATGCCCGTATTGATTCGCTTTTGCCTTGTCGCGGCGCTGGCCGTCATGACCGCGCCGGCATCGGCGGCCGCGAAGAACAGGCAGGACCCGACCCCGCCGGGGCTGGAAGCGGTGATGGCCGGCGAGTTCGCCTACCAGGCCGGGCGCATGCCCGAGGCGGCGCAGTGGTACCTGCAGGCTGCGCAGTCCGAGGACGGCGACGCCGGCCTGGCCGAGCGCGCCACCCGCATCGCCCTGCTGGCCAACGACGACGCGCGCGCGGCGCAGGCGTTGAAGCTGTGGCGCCAGCGCGCGCCGGCTTCGCTGGCGATGCGCGGCGCGGAGGCCGTGCTGGCCTTGCGCCAGGGCAAGGCGTCGGCGGCGCGGCGCGAACTGCTGGCCCTGCTGCGCGAGCCCGACCCGCTGGGCTGGCGCTACGCCCTGGTTGCGCTGGACGGCGGCCGCAATCCGGAACTGTCGGCGCGGCTGCTGCAGAAATTCGTCGATGACGGCGCCATCCCGGGCGACCTGTCGGCTTGGTTGGCCTTCGGCGGCCTGGCGCAGCATCTGGACCAGCCGGAACTGGCCGACCGCATCGTCGCCGAAGTGGTCGGGCGCTTCCCCTCCGAACCGCGCGTGGCGCTCCTGCAGGCCGCGCAATTGCGCCTGTCCGGCAAGCCCGACGACGCCCGCCAGGTGCTGGCCGGCCTGGACAGGGCGGCGTTGCTGCTGCCGCAACTGCGCTTCCCGGTCGCCGACGAATACCTGTCGCTGGGCGACCCGGCCGCCGCCGCCGCGGTGCTGGCCCGGGGGCCGCAGGACAACGACAGCTACGGCCTGCGCGCCTCGCTGCTGGCCCGCGCCGAGGACCGCACGGCGCTGACCGCGCTGTACGACGAACTGCGCAAGGACGCCGCCGAACCCGATCCGGCGCGGCGCCTGCTGCTGGGCCAGATCGCGCAGTTCCTCGAGCGTCCGCAGGAAGCGCTGGACTGGTACCGCAGCGTGCCCGGCGGCCCGCAGCGGGTCGAGGCGCGCCTGCGCATCGCCAACAGCCTGTTCGACCTCGGCCGCAAGGGCGAGGCCTTCGAGGCGGCGCTGGAACTGCAGCGCGACGCCGGCCTCGACGACGACGCGCGCGTCAGCGCCTACCTGCTGGAAGCGGAACTGCGGCAGAAGGATGGCGACGACGCCGGCGAACTGGACGCGCTGGCGCGCGGCCTGGCCGCCTATCCCGACGACAGCCAGTTGCTGTACGCGCGCGCCCTGGGCTGGGAACGCCGCGACGACATCGCCCGCGCCGAGGCCGACTTCCGCAAGATCCTGGCGATCGAACCGGACAGCGTGGCCGCGCTCAACGCCCTGGGCTACACCCTGGCCGACCGCACCAACCGCTACCAGGAGGCGCTGGAACTGATCAACCGCGCCCGCGCCGCCAATCCGGACGATCCGGCGATCACCGACAGCTACGGCTGGGTGCTGTACCGGCTGGGCCGCCGCGAGGAGGCGCTGGTCGAACTGCGCCGCGCCTTCGGCCGGCAGAAGGACGCGGAAATCGCCAGCCACCTGGCCGAGGTGCTATGGGCCCTGGGCCGGCAGGACGAGGCGCGCAAGTATTTCGACGAGGCGCGCAAGCTCGACCCGGACAACCGCTCGCTGAAGCGCGCGCTGGAGAAGACCGGCGCATGAAGCCGAAGTGGCTTCTGCTTGCGACGCTGCTGCTGTCGGCCTGCGCGACGCAAACCCGCAAACCTGCGCCGCCGCCGGTGGCCGCCGACGTCGCCGAGCAGCGGCAGCTTGCCCGCGAAGACCGGTTGGGCGGCATCGCCGAATGGAATTTCAGCGGCCGCTTCGCCGTCGGCAACGGCAAGGACGGCGGCAGTGGCAGGATCGAGTGGCGGCAGGAGCAGGGAAAAGGCCCGACGGGCGTGTCGATCATCACCCTGTCTGCGCCGGTGACGCGGCAGAGCTGGAGATTGACGGTTTACGAAGGCGACAGCGCGACGCTGGAGGGCCTGACGGGCGGTACGCGCAGCGGCAGCGATGCGGTCGCACTGCTGAAGGAGGCGACCGGCTGGGAGATCCCGGTTCCTGCACTGAAGTATTGGGTGCGCGGGCTGCGCGTGCCCGGCGCGCCGGTCGCCGGCCAGCAGTTCGACGAACAGGCGCGACTGGTCCGGTTGCGGCAGGAAGGTTGGACGATCGACTACCAGTGGGCCGAGCCGGTCGCCGGCGACCCGCCCATGCCCCGGCGCATCGACGCCATGCAGGGCCAGGCGAAAGTAAAGCTGATCTTCGACCGGTGGCTTTGAACGGCATGGGCGATCCGTTCCCGAAGGCCGAAGGCTGGTCGGCCTGGCCCGCGCCGGCCAAGCTGAACCTGTTCCTGCACATCACCGGCCACCGGCCCGACGGCTACCACGAACTGCAGACCGTGTTCCGGTTGCTGGAATGGGGCGACACCGTCCACCTGCGCCCCCGGCCCGACGGCGGCGTCGCGCGCGTCGGCCCATCGATTGCGGGCATCGCGGAAGCCGACGACCTGCTGGTGCGGGCGGCCAGATTGCTGCAATCGGAAGCCAATTGCGTTCAAGGCGTAGATATCTCCGTCGAAAAGCGTATTCCGGCTGGCGGCGGGTTCGGCGGCGGATCGTCCAATGCCGCCACCGTGCTGGTCGCGCTGAACCGGCTGTGGGGGGTGGACTGGCCGGAGGACGGGCTGGCCCGGCTGGGCCTGCGGCTGGGCGCGGACGTCCCGGTTTTCGTCCGCGGCCGCAATGCCTGGGCCGAAGGGGTCGGCGAACGGCTGGCGCCGGTTGATCTGCCGCCGCGCTGGTACCTGCTGGCCGACCCCGGTGTGCATGCGCCGACCGCCGCGCTGTTCCAGTCCCCGGATTTGACGCGGGATTCCCCAGCCGCGAAAATAGCCGACTTCGCTTCCGGTCATCTGCTCGACAACGCGTTCGAGCCGGTCCTGCGTCGCCGCGAACCCGCCGTCGAGGCCGTTTTCGCGGCCTTGTCGCAGGTCGGCGCGCCGCGCTTGACGGGCTCGGGCAGCGGCTGTTTCGTCGAATTCGAAGACCGCGCCTCGGCCGAGGCCGCGCTCGCGGGTTTGCCGGAAGGCCTGCGTGCCTGGGTGGCCGAAGGCGCCGCGCGTTCGCCGTTGCTGGCTGCGCTCGAAACCTGGAATCGGCCGGCGTAGGCGCAAGCCCGCGCCGGCAAGCAAAACAGGGGCGTCGCCAAGTGGTTAAGGCACCGGGTTTTGATCCCGGCATTCGTAGGTTCGAATCCTTCCGCCCCTGCCAAATCGCCAGTCCCCGATCCACCCACCCGCCACGGTCAGAGCGAAGCGGAGCGCCGACATGCAGCAGGAAGATCGCCAGTTGCTGGTTTTTTCCGGCAATGCCAACAAGCCGCTGGCGGAGAGCATCTGCCGCGAACTGGGTACGCGCCTGGGCAAGGCGATGGTCTCGCGCTTCTCCGACGGCGAAGTGCAGGTGGAGATCGAGGAAAACGTCCGCCGGCAGGAAGTGTTCGTGGTGCAGTCGACCTGCGCGCCGGCGGCGGAGAACCTGATGGAACTGCTGGTGCTGATCGACGCGCTCAAGCGCGCATCGGCGGCCAGCGTGACCGCGGTGGTGCCGTACTTCGGCTACTCGCGCCAAGATCGCCGCCTGCGCTCGTCGCGGGTGCCGATCACGGCCAAGGTGGCGGCGAAGATGTTCACCGCGGTGGGCACCGACCGGGTGCTGACCGTGGACCTGCACGCCGACCAGATCCAGGGCTTCTTCGACATCCCGGTCGACAACGTATACGCGTCGCCGCTGCTGCTCGCCGACATCTGGCGCGCCTACGGCACGGAAAACCTGATCGTGGTGTCGCCGGACGTCGGCGGCGTGGTCCGCGCCCGCGCGGTCGCCAAACGCCTGGATGACGCCGACCTTGCGATCATCGACAAGCGCCGGCCGCGCGCCAACGTGGCTACGGTGATGAACATCATCGGCGAGGTCGAGGGCAAGGACTGCGTCCTGGTCGATGACATCGTCGACACCGCCGGCACCCTGTGCGCGGCCGCCGCGGCGCTGAAGTCGCGCGGCGCGCGCAAGGTGGCGGCGTACTGCACCCACGCCGTGCTCTCGGGCCCGGCGGTGGACAACCTGAACAAGTCCGTGCTGGACGAGTTGGTGGTGACCGACACCATCCCGCTGTCCGACGCGGCCAAGGCCTGCGACAAGATCCGCCAGCTCAGCGTGGCGGAACTGCTGGCCGAGACGATCCGCCGCATCGCCTTCGGCGAGTCGGTGAGTTCGCTGTACGTGGATTAGCAATACGGTCGTCGGTTTTCCGGTCCAGTTGTTGGGTTCAACAGCCGGCAACACCGGGAACCAGCGACCCGAACGGACTCTCCTGGTCGCGGGGGAGTCGAACATCGCCATCGCGAGATGGCTTCATCAACCAAGGTAGTGAAGAAAATGTCCAACACGCATGTCATCAACGTGCAGCGCCGCGAGGACGAGGGCAAGGGTGCGAGCCGCCGCCTGCGTCATTCCGGCAACGTGCCCGCCATCGTCTACGGCGGCGAACTCAAGCCGGTTAGCATCCAGCTCAACCACAACGAGGTCTGGGTGGCCAGCCAGAACGACTGGTTCTACTCGTCGATCCTCGACCTCAGCCTCAACGGCGACGTGCAGAAGGTCCTGCTGCGCGACGTGCAGCGCCATCCGTACAAGCAGCAGATCATGCACCTGGACTTCCAGCGCGTGAACGAGAACGAGGCCCTGCGCACCGCGGTGCCGCTGCACTTCGTCGGCGAAGAGAAGTCGCCGGCCGGCAAGTCGGCCGAGGTCGCCGTGACCCACGAGCTGAACGAAGTCGTGGTCGAGTGCCTGCCGAAGCGACCTGCCGGAGTTCATCGAGGTCGACCTGTCCGAACTGGCGATCGGCACGGTGGTCCACCTGTCGCAGATCAAGCTGCCGGCCGGCGTGACCATCCCCGAGCTGAAGCTGGGCAAGGAGCACGACGTGGCCGTGGTCATCGCCAAGGCCGGCAAGGAAACGGCCGAGGAGGCCGAAGCCCCGGCTGCCGCCGAAGTGCCGGCGGCCAAGGTGGCTAAGAAGGACGAAGAGCCGAAGAAGGACGCCAAGAAGTAATCGTCGCGCGCCGCGTCCGCGCCTGCGGGCGCGGCGCGCACGTTCTTGTCATGGCTGCAATCCGCCTCATCGTCGGGCTGGGCAATCCCGGCGCCGAACATGCGAAAACCCGCCACAACGCGGGTTTTCGTTTTGCCGACGAACTCGCCGCGAAAGCCGGCGAACGCTTCGGCATGGACGCCAAGCTGTTCGGCGAAACCGCGAAGGTGCGGGTCGGCGGCGAAGCGGTGTGGCTGCTCAAGCCGATGACCTTCATGAACCTGTCCGGCAAGTCGGTGCTGGCCGCGCAGAAGTTCTGGAAGATCGCCCCGGAAGAAACGCTGGTGACGCACGACGAACTGGACCTGCCGCCCGGCGCGGCGCGGCTGAAGTTCGACGGCGGCCACGGCGGCCAGAACGGCCTGCGCGACATCATGGCGCTGTGCGGCGGCGGCAAGTTCCACCGCCTGCGCATCGGCATCGGCCATCCCGGGCACAAGGACAAGGTCACCGGCTGGGTGCTGGGCAAACCCGGCAAGGACGACGAAATCCTGATCGGCCGCGCCATCGACGACGCCATCGACGTGCTGCCGCTGGCGGTGCAGGGCGATTTCATGGAGGCGATGAAGCGGCTGCACACGGCGAAGCCGTAAATTCGGCGGCTGCGCCGCCTGCCAAGAGTCAACAGTAAAGAGCGGCAACCGCTTTTCTTTACTCTTCACTCTTCACCAGTCACGGCTTTTTATGGGCATCAAATGCGGAATCGTCGGCCTGCCCAACGTCGGCAAGTCGACCCTGTTCAACGCGTTGACCAAGGCGGGCATCGCCGCGGCCAACTTCCCGTTCTGCACGATCGAGCCGAACGTCGGCGTGGTGCCGGTGCCGGATCCGCGGCTGGGCGCGCTGGCCGAGATCGTCAAGCCGGAGCGGGTGCTGCCGACCGCGGTCGAGTTCGTCGACATCGCCGGCTTGGTCGCCGGCGCGGCCAGCGGCGAAGGGCTGGGCAACAAGTTCCTGGCGCACATCCGTGAGGTGGACGCCATCGCCCACGTGGTGCGCTGCTTTGACCATCCGGACATCATCCACGTCGCCGGCAAGGTCGACCCGATCGCCGACATCGAGACCATCGACACCGAACTGGCGCTGGCCGACCTGGACAGCGTGGACAAGGCGCTGAACCGCGCCGAGCGCGCGGCCAAGGGCGGCGACAAGGACGCCGTCGCGCGCAAGCCGGTGCTGGAAAAGCTGCGTGCGGTGCTGAACGACGGCAGGCCGGCGCGCTTCGCCGGCCTGGACGACGACGAGAAGGCGCTGGTCCGCGACCTGTTCCTGCTGACCCTCAAGCCGACCATGTACGTGGCCAACGTGCTGGAGAACGGCTTCCACGACAACCCGCTGCTGGACGCCGTGCGCGCCCGCGCCGAGGCCGAAGGCGCCGAAGTGGTGCCGGTGTCGGCCGCCATCGAGGAGGAACTGGCGCAACTGGACGACGCCGACCGCGACGCCTTCCTCGCCGACCTCGGGCTGGACGAGCCCGGCCTGAACCGGGTGATCCGCGCCGCCTACCGGCTGCTGGGCCTGCAGACCTACTTCACCGCCGGCGTCAAGGAAGTGCGCGCTTGGACGGTCAAGGCCGGTGCCACCGCGCCGCAGGCGGCGGGGGTCATCCACACGGATTTCGAGAAGGGCTTCATCCGCGCCGAAACCATCGCCTACGACGACTTCATCAAGTACCGCGGCGAAGCCGGCGCGCGCGACGTCGGGCGCCTGCGCCTGGAAGGCAAGGAATACCGGGTGCAGGAGGGCGACGTCCTCCATTTCCGGTTCAACGTCTGAAGATTCCCGCCCGGAATGCGTTGACAGCGGTCGGCGTTCCGGCGAAAATCTCGGGCTGTTTCACTCCGGCCGAGTTTGGCCGGGGTTGCGGTAGAACGAAGTGCGATCCGGAGGGATACCCAAGCGGCCAACGGGGGCAGACTGTAAATCTGCTGGCTTACGCCTTCGGTGGTTCGAATCCACCTCCCTCCACCAGCTTGCACCAGGTTTTGCCGTCTTTGGAATGTGTTTCCCCGATGCGGGAGTAGTTCAATGGTAGAACTGTAGCCTTCCAAGCTACTAGTGCGGGTTCGATTCCCGTCTCCCGCTCCATTCGGACTGCACGGCACCGGACCGGCAACAAACAAGTTTCGCTCACGTAGCTCAGTCGGTAGAGCACCTCCTTGGTAAGGAGGAGGTCGATGGTTCGATTCCATTCGTGAGCACCACCCACCAACTCACTGCGAGAAAGAAGTCATGGCAAAGGGCAAGTTTGAGCGCACGAAGCCCCACGTGAACGTGGGCACGATTGGACATGTGGACCACGGCAAGACGACGCTGACGGCGGCGCTGACGAAGGTGGGCGCGGAGCGTTTTGGCGGTGAGTTCAAGGACTATTCGTCGATCGACGCGGCGCCGGAAGAGAAGGCGCGCGGGATCACGATTTCGACCGCGCACGTGGAATACGAAAGCCCGACGCGCCACTACGCGCACGTGGACTGCCCGGGCCACGCCGACTACGTGAAGAACATGATCACCGGTGCGGCGCAGATGGACGGCGCGATCCTGGTGTGCTCGGCCGCGGACGGCCCGATGCCGCAGACGCGCGAACACATCCTGCTGTCGCGCCAGGTGGGCGTGCCGTACATCGTGGTGTTCCTGAACAAGGCGGACATGGTCGACGACGCCGAGCTGCTGGAACTGGTGGAGATGGAAGTCCGCGAACTGCTGAGCAAGTACGAGTTCCCGGGCGACGACACCCCGATCATCGCCGGTTCGGCGCGCCTGGCGCTGGAAGGCGACCAGTCGGAGATCGGCGTGCCGTCGATCCTGAAGCTGGTGGACGCGCTGGACAGCTGGATCCCGACGCCGGAGCGCGACGTGGACAAGCCGTTCCTGATGCCGGTGGAAGACGTGTTCAGCATCTCGGGCCGCGGCACCGTGGTGACCGGCCGCATCGAGCGCGGCATCATCAAGGTGGGCGACGAAATCGAGATCGTCGGCATCCGTCCGACCCAGAAGACCACGGTCACCGGCGTGGAAATGTTCCGCAAGCTGCTGGACCAGGGCCAGGCGGGCGACAACGCCGGCCTGCTGCTGCGCGGCACCAAGCGCGACGAAGTGGAGCGCGGCCAGGTGCTGTGCAAGCCGGGTAGCATCACCCCGCACACGGAGTTCGAGGCGGAGGTGTACGTGCTGTCGAAGGACGAGGGCGGCCGCCACACGCCGTTCTTCAAGGGTTACCGTCCGCAGTTCTACTTCCGCACGACGGACATCACCGGTGCGGTGACGTTGCCGGAGGGCGTGGAGATGGTGATGCCGGGCGACAACATCAAGATGGTGGTGAGCCTGATCAACCCGGTGGCGATGGACGAGGGCCTGCGCTTCGCGATTCGCGAGGGTGGCCGTACGGTCGGCGCCGGCGTGGTCGCCAAAATCATCAAGTGATATTCGGCCTTCAGGCCGAGTATCGGTGACGGCGCGGCTGCGCTCGCGCAGCCGCCTTGGCCGGAACGTCATCCCCGCGCAGGCGGGGATCCAGCGGCTCGAAAGGGTCGTGGAGGCGGGCCGGAACCTCGGTCCGCCTTCGCCGTCTAAGGAAGACCAAGGGCAGCAAGTTCCCGAAAACATACGCCAGTAGCTCAATTGGCAGAGCAGCGGTCTCCAAAACCGCAGGTTGGGGGTTCGAGTCCCTCCTGGCGTGCCAAATCCTGCGATTCCGTTTTCCGGCGGTTCGCGGAACCGAAACAGAGCCGAGTCGTCTTGAACAGCAAGGTCGAAAATCACCAAGGCGCTTCCGGCGCCGACATCGCCAAGTACGTGGTCGCCGTTGCGCTGGTCGTGGCCGGTCTGGCCGTCTGGTTCTGGCTGCCGGGACATGCCGCGCAACTGGGGTCGTGGGCCACGCCGCTGCGTATCGGCGCGGTGGTCGCCGGCCTGGTGCTGGGCGCCGGCGTGTTCCTGGCCACCGCCAAGGGGCGCGATACCCGCGAATTCCTGTCCGAGTCGCGCTTCGAACTGCGCAAGGTGGTCTGGCCGACCCGCCAGGAAGCCACGCGCATGACCTGGGTGGTGGTCGTGGTCGTCGCCATCCTCAGCCTGATCCTGGCCGGCTTCGATCTGGTCATCAAGTCCGCGATCGAGTGGTTCCTCAGTTCCGGCCGCGGTGCATAAGGGAGTAATGCCTTGAAGCGTTGGTACGTCGTTCACGCCTATTCGGGCTTCGAGAAGTCGGTGGCGCAGGCCTTGCGCGACCGCATCGCGCGCAACGGCATGCAGGAAAAGTTCGGCGACGTGCTGGTGCCGACCGAGGAAGTGGTGGAGATGCGCTCCGGCCAGAAGCGCCGTTCCGAGCGCAAGTTCTTCCCCGGCTACGTGCTGGTGCAGATCGAGACCCACGACGAAGCCGGCATCCCGCGCATGGACAACGAGAGCTGGCATCTGGTCAAGGAGACCAGCAAGGTGCTGGGCTTCATCGGCGGTACCGCCGACCGGCCGCTGCCGATCCGCGACGAGGAGGCCGCCGCCATCCTCGACCGCGTGCAGGAAGGCGTCGAGAAGCCGCGCCCGAAGGTGCTGTTCGAGCCGGGCGAGATGGTCCGGGTCACCGACGGCCCGTTCAACGACTTCAACGGCGTGGTCGAAGAGGTCAACTACGAAAAGAGCCGCCTGCGCGTGGCGGTGCTGATCTTCGGCCGTTCCACCCCGGTGGAACTGGAATTCGGCCAGGTCGAAAAGGCCTGAGCCGCGCCTGCAGGGGCGCTTGGCCCCATGCGGGCCCAAAAGCTGATATAGTGCGCGGCTCACTCCGCGCGATTTGCCGGGCGCCAGCCCGGCTGCCGTTCGTGCGACGGGTAAAAAGGCTTTTCGAATCAAGGCGATGCGCGATACCGGGACGCGCGCCGCAGGCAAGTCGGATGTTCCCGGAACGATGGGGAGCCTGGCATCCAGGCGCTAGCACCCGGAGAAAAACCAAATGGCAAAGAAAGTCATCGGCTACATCAAGCTGCAGGTGAAGGCCGGCCAGGCCAACCCCTCGCCGCCGGTCGGTCCTGCGCTGGGCCAGCGCGGCCTGAACATCATGGAATTCTGCAAGGCCTTCAACGCCGCCACGCAGAAGCTGGAACCGGGCCTGCCGATTCCGACCGTGATCACGGCCTATTCCGACCGTACCTTCACCTTCATCACCAAGACGCCCCCGGCGACCATCCTGCTGAAGAAGGCCGTCGGCATCCAGTCCGGTTCCAAGCGCCCGAACACCGAGAAGGTGGGCAAGGTCACGCGCAAGCAACTGGAAGAGATCGCCAAGGCGAAGGAACCCGACCTGACCGCGGCCGACCTGGACGCGGCGGTGCGCACCATCGCGGGCTCGGCCCGTTCGATGGGTCTGACGGTGGAGGGCTGAGGACATGGCACTGAACAAGCGACAGAAGGCGATCAAGGAAGCGGTTGCTCCCGGCAAGGTCTACGCCATCGACGAGGCGCTGAAGATCGTCAAGACCGCGACCAAGGCCAAGTTCGTCGAGTCCGTCGACGTGGCCGTGCGCCTGGGCGTGGATGCGAAGAAGTCGGACCAGCAGGTGCGCGGCTCGACCGTGCTGCCGGCCGGCACCGGCAAGAGCGTGCGCGTGGCGGTGTTCGTCCCGGCTGGCGCGAAGGCCGACGAGGCCCTGGCCGCCGGCGCCGACGCCGTGGGCATGGACGACCTGGCCGAGAAGATGCAGGGCGGCGATCTGAACTACGACGTGGTCATCGCCACCCCGGACGCGATGCGCGTGGTCGGCAAGCTGGGCACCGTGTTGGGCCCGCGCGGCCTGATGCCCAACCCGAAGGTCGGCACCGTGTCGCCGAACCCGGCCGAGGCGGTGAAGAACGCCAAGTCGGGCCAGGTCCGCTACCGCACCGACAAGGCCGGCATCATCCACTGCACGATCGGCAAGGCCAGCTTCGAGGACGAAGCGCTGAAGACCAACCTGCAGGCGCTGTTGGCCGACCTGGTCAAGGCCAAGCCGTCCGCGGCCAAGGGCCAGTACCTGCAGAAGATCTCGATCAGCTCGACCATGGGTCCGGGCGTGATCGTGGACCAGTCCACGCTGGCGTTGAAGTGATGTGACGGCGCGTCCGCGCTTGCGCGGACGCCTTTGCCGGAACGTCATCCCCGCGGTTTTTAACAGCCGAATGGCTGGTCACGCGGGGATCCATCAGCGATTCGAAGCGAAGCTCCGGATCGCTGAAAGAAATGCAACATCCCTTCCCTGGCGACGGGGAAGGGCGCAACAAAATTTTGGGGGCAGTCGCGGAAGCATCCGCCGAAGCGACAGCCGTCAAAGACCGCAGGTGCGGTCAGCGCGCCACGATGACGGGCAGGGAAGCTCGGGTTCTGCAGGGAATCGCCGTCGTGGCTAGCGGGATCGCTTGATCCATCCGCGTGACAGCGGAGAAGCCTGCGTAGATGGTGCCGCCTTCTGGAAGTTTCTGGTTCCGCGAAACGGGACGAGAGTCGGAAAGGCCACCACCGGGACGCCGCGAGGCGTCCCCGGCGTCCAGGAAGGACGCCGCCCAGGACCGCAAGCGGCAGGAGCCGCGAGCGGAATTCAATTGGAGGAGTGCAAATGGCTCTGAATCTGTCCCAGAAGCAAGAAGTCGTCGCCGAACTGGCCGACGTCGCCGCCAAGGCCCACTCCTTGATCGCCGCCGAGTACGCAGGCACCACGGTCAGCCAGATGACCGCGATGCGCAAGAAGGCCCGCGAAACCGGCGTGTACTTGAAAGTCGTCAAGAACACGCTGGCCGCGCGCGCCGTCGAAGGCACGGAATACGAGGTTGTCAAGGACAAGCTCGTCGGTCCGCTGCTGTACGCGTTCTCGACCGAGGAGCCCGGCGCCGCCGGCCGCCTGATCAAGGAATTCGCCAAGGGCAACGACAAGCTGCAACCCAGGCTCGTCGCCGTGAATGGCCAGCTGTATCCGGCCAGCCACGTCGATGTGCTGGCCTCGCTGCCGACCCGCGACCAGGCCCTGGCCATGCTGGCCAGCGTGCTGTCGGAACCGGCCCGCATGTTCGCCCGCGCCGTCAAGGCGGTGGCCGACAAGCAGGGCGGCGGCGACGCATCCGCAGAAGCGGGCGCCGCGCCCGCCGAGGCCGCGGCCGAAGCCTGAGTTCGACGTTTCCAATCCCTTAAATCCAGAAACAATCGAAAGGTAATCACCATGTCCCTTACCAACGAGCAAATCGTCGACGCCATCGCCGAGAAGACCCTCATCGAAGTGATGGAGCTGGTCAAGGCGATCGAAGAGAAGTTCGGCGTCTCCGCCGCCGCCCCGGTCGCCGTGGCCGCCGGCCCGGTCGCCGCCGGTCCGGCCGCCGAAGAGCAGACCGAGTTCACCGTCGTCCTGAAGTCGGCCGGCGACAAGAAGGTCGAAGTCATCAAGGCCGTCCGCGCCATCACCGGCCTGGGCCTGAAGGAAGCCAAGGACCTGACCGAGGCCGGCGGCACCGTGAAGGAAGGCGCTTCGAAGGAAGACGCCGAGAAGTTCAAGAAGGAACTGGAAGCCGCCGGCGCGACCGTCGAGGTCAAGTGACGCATTGGCGCGGCTGCGCGACGCGCAGCCGCCTTTGCCAATGCGTCATCCCCGCGCAGGCGGGGATCCGGCGCCTTGGCTCTTGCGTCGTCCCCGCACGCTTCAAGCGGGGTTCCAGCACTTCCGATCCGGATTCATCAAGAACTTGAAAGCAGCAATAGCAAAAACCGCCGTCGCAGCAGCATCGTGACGGCAAGCCGAGGCCGGGGGCGCAAGCCCCTGGCCTTTGGCCGTTGTTGAAGGCGGTACCGAAAACCCGAGTTGGTAGTTGGAAGCAGATTCAGACAGGCGTGCTGGTGCCGGCAATACCAGCGGCTTCCAACTGACGATTTCCCGTTCCCCCGCAGCGGGGCGAACGGCAGCGACAAACATTCCCCCGGAGCCGCGGACGCGCGGTTCCCCGATGCCAGAGGCACACAATGACGACTTATTCGTTCACCGAGAAGAAGCGCATCCGCAAGGACTTCGGCAAGCAGCACTCGATCCTCGAGGTCCCGTTCCTGCTCGCCATCCAGGTCGACTCCTACCGCGAATTCCTGCAGGAGCACGTCGATCCCGCCAAGCGCGATGACAAGGGCCTGCACGCCGCGCTGAAGTCGGTGTTCCCCATCGTCAGCTACAGCGGCAACGCCGCGCTGGAATACGTCGGCTACAAGCTGGGCGAGCCGGCCTTCGACGAGCGCGAGTGCCGCCAGCGCGGCATGAGCTACGGCGCGCCGCTGCGCGTGACCGTGCGCCTGGTGATCTACGACCGCGAATCGTCGAACAAGGCGATCAAGTACGTGAAGGAGCAGGAGGTCTACCTCGGCGAAATCCCGCTGATGACCGACAACGGCACCTTCATCGTCAACGGCACCGAGCGCGTCATCGTCTCGCAGCTGCACCGCTCGCCGGGCGTGTTCTTCGACCACGACCGCGGCAAGACCCATTCCTCGGGCAAGCTGCTGTACAGCGCCCGCATCATCCCCTACCGCGGCTCGTGGCTGGACTTCGAGTTCGACCCCAAGGATGCGCTGTTCACCCGCATCGACCGCCGCCGCAAGCTGCCGGTCAGCATCCTGCTGCGCGCGCTGGGCTACTCCAACGAGGAGATGCTCAACGCCTTCTTCGAGATCAACACCTTCCACGTGCTGCCGGAAGGCGTGCAGCTCGAGCTGGTGCCGGAGCGCCTGCGCGGCGAGACCCTGAACTTCGACCTGGCCGACGGCGACAAGGTGATCGTCGAGGCCGGCAAGCGCATCACCGCGCGCCACGTCCGCCAGCTCGAGCAGTCCGGCATCGCCGCGGTGGCCGCGCCGGACGAATACATCGTCGGCCGCATCCTCTCGCACGACGTCATCGACGCCAACACCGGCGAGCTGCTGGCCAACGCCAACGACGAGATCACAGTCGATCAACTGGCGAAGTTCCGCAAGGCCGGCATCGATAGCGTCGGCACGCTGTGGGTCAACGACCTGGACCGCGGCCCGTACCTGTCCAACACCCTGCGCATCGACCCGACCAAGACCCAGCTGGAAGCGCTGGTCGAGATCTACCGGATGATGCGCCCGGGCGAGCCGCCGACCAAGGACGCCGCGCAGAACCTGTTCCACAACCTGTTCTTCACCTTCGAGCGCTACGATCTGTCGGCCGTGGGCCGGATGAAGTTCAACCGCCGCATCGGCCGCAAGGAAGTGACCGGCGAGGCCGTGCTGTACGACCACAAGTACTTCAGCCAGCGCAGCGACGAAGAGGCGAAGCGCCTGGTCGAAACCAACGGCGAGACCTCCGACATCCTCGACGTCGTCCGGGTGCTGAGCGAGATCCGCAACGGCCGCGGCGTGGTCGACGACATCGACCACCTGGGCAACCGCCGCGTGCGTTCGGTCGGCGAAATGGCCGAGAACGTGTTCCGCGTCGGCCTGGTCCGCGTCGAGCGCGCGGTCAAGGAACGCCTGTCGATGGCCGAATCCGAGGGCCTGACCCCGCAGGAGCTGATCAACGCCAAGCCGGTGGCCGCCGCGATCAAGGAGTTCTTCGGTTCCTCGCAGCTCTCGCAGTTCATGGACCAGAACAACCCGCTGTCGGAAGTGACGCACAAGCGCCGCGTCTCGGCGCTGGGCCCGGGCGGCCTGACCCGCGAACGCGCCGGCTTCGAGGTGCGTGACGTGCACCCGACCCACTACGGCCGCGTCTGCACCATCGAGACCCCGGAAGGCCCGAACATCGGCCTGATCAACTCGCTGGCAGTGTTCGCCCGCACCAACAAGTACGGCTTCCTGGAGACGCCGTACCGCAAGGTCGTGGACGGCGTCATCACCGACGACATCGAGTACCTGTCGGCGATCGAGGAGAACGAATACGTCATCGCCCAGGCCAATGCGCTGCACGACGCCAAGGGTAAGCTGACCGAGCAGTTCGTGCCGTGCCGGTTCCAGGGCGAGTCGCTGCTGAAGCCGCCGGCGGAAGTGCACTTCATGGACGTGTCGCCGATGCAGACCGTGTCGATCGCGGCCGCGCTGGTGCCGTTCCTGGAGCACGACGACGCCAACCGCGCGCTGATGGGCGCGAACATGCAGCGCCAGGCCGTGCCGACCCTGCGTTCGCAGAAGCCGCTGGTGGGCACCGGCATCGAGCGCGCGGTGGCGCGCGACTCGGGTGTGACCGTCAACGCCCGCCGCGGCGGCGTGGTCGAGCAGATCGACGCCGGCCGCATCGTGGTCAAGGTCAACGAGGATGAGATCTCCGGCGAGCACGATGCCGGCGTCGACATCTATTCGCTGATCAAGTACACCCGTTCCAACCAGAACACCTGCATCAACCAGCGTCCGCTGGTGAACGTGGGCGACGTGATCGCGCGCGGCGACGTGCTGGCCGACGGCCCCTCGACCGACATCGGCGAGCTGGCGCTGGGCCAGAACATGCTGATCGCGTTCATGCCGTGGAATGGCTACAACTTCGAGGACTCGATCCTGCTGTCCGAGCGCGTGGTGGAGGAAGACCGCTACACCACCATCCACATCGAAGAACTGACCGTGCAGGCGCGCGACACCAAGCTGGGGCCGGAGGAAATCTCCGCCGACATCCCCAACGTGTCCGAAAGCGCGCTGAACCGCCTCGACGAGTCGGGCGTGGTCTACATCGGCGCCGAGGTGCGCGCCGGCGACATCCTGGTCGGCAAGGTCACGCCGAAGGGCGAGTCGCAGCTCACCCCGGAAGAGAAGCTGCTGCGCGCGATCTTCGGCGAGAAGGCCAGCGACGTGAAGGACAGCTCGCTGCGCGTGCCGCCGGGCATGGACGGCGTGGTCATCGACGTGCAGGTGTTCACCCGCGACGGCATCGAGAAGGACAAGCGCGCGCGCCAGATCGAGGACAACGAGATCAAGCGCGTCAAGAAGGATTTCGACGACCAGTTCCGCATCCTGGAAAGCGCGATCTATGCGCGATTGAGGTCCCAGATCGTCGGCAAGGTCGCCAACGGCGGCGCCGGCCTGAAGAAGGGCGACGCCGTCACCGACGCCTTCCTCGACGGCCTCAAGAAGGACGACTGGTTCGCGATCCGCATGAAGGACGAGGACGCGGCCGAGGCGATCGAGCGCGCGCAGAAGCAGATCGAGGCGCACAAGAAGGAATTCGAGAAGCGCTTCGCCGACAAGCGCGCCAAGATCGCCCAGGGCGACGACCTCGCCCCGGGCGTGCTGAAGATGGTCAAGGTGTTCCTGGCGGTGAAGCGCCGCATCCAGCCGGGCGACAAGATGGCCGGCCGCCATGGCAACAAGGGTGTGGTGTCGAACGTGGTGCCGGTCGAGGACATGCCGTACATGGCCGACGGCACTTCGGTCGACATCGCGCTGAACCCGCTGGGCGTGCCGAGCCGCATGAACATCGGCCAGATCCTGGAAGTCCACCTGGGCTGGGCGGCGAAGGGCCTGGGCAAGCGCATCCAGCAGATGCTCGACGCCCAGGCCGCGGTCAAGCGACCTGCGCGCGTTCCTGGAACAGATCTACAACCACGACCAGAAGCTCACCGGCGAACAGCGCGTCGACCTGTCGCAGTTCAGCGACGGCGAACTGGTCGCGCTGGCGAAGAACCTGACCGATGGCGTGCCGATGGCGACCCCAGTGTTCGACGGCGCCGCCGAATCCGAGATCAAGGCGATGCTGAGCCTGGCTTACCCGGACGGCGACAAGGACACCGAACTGCTGGGCTTCAACGCCAGCAAGACCCAGATGCAGTTGTACGACGGCCGCACCGGCGAACCGTTCGACCGCAAGACCACGGTCGGCTACATGCACTACCTGAAGCTGAACCACCTGGTCGACGACAAGATGCACGCGCGTTCGACCGGCCCGTACTCGCTCGTCACCCAGCAGCCGCTGGGCGGCAAGGCGCAGTTCGGCGGCCAGCGCTTCGGCGAGATGGAAGTCTGGGCGCTGGAGGCCTACGGCGCGGCGCACACCCTGCAGGAAATGCTGACCGTGAAGTCGGACGACGTGCAGGGCCGCAACCAGATGTACAAGAACATCGTCGACGGCGAGCACGAGATGGTCGCCGGCATGCCGGAGTCCTTCAACGTCCTGGTCAAGGAAATCCGCTCGCTGGCCATCAACATGGAACTGGAAGACAACTGATCGCACGGGCCCGGAAGCGCGCTTCCGGGCCTTGTGAAAGCCTTCCCGACCAATCGAATTCCTCCTGACGGAGAAAACAAATGAAAGACCTGCTCAACCTGTTCAACCAGCAGCGCACCACCATCGATTTCGACGCGATCAAGATCGCGCTGGCCTCGCCGGACCTGATCCGCTCCTGGTCCTTCGGCGAAGTGAAGAAGCCGGAAACGATCAACTACCGCACCTTCAAGCCCGAGCGCGACGGCCTGTTCTGCGCCGCGATCTTCGGCCCGATCAAGGACTACGAGTGCCTGTGTGGCAAGTACAAGCGCATGAAGCACCGCGGCGTGGTCTGCGAGAAGTGCGGCACCGAGGTCACCCTGGCCAAGGTGCGCCGCGAGCGCATGGGCCACATCGACCTGGCCAGCCCGGTCGCGCACATCTGGTTCCTGAAGTCGCTGCCCTCGCGCATCGGCCTGATGCTGGACATGACCCTGCGCGACATCGAGCGCGTGCTGTACTTCGAGGCCTACGTGGTCACCGAGCCGGGCCTGACCCCGCTGGAAAGCCGCCAGCTGCTGACCGAGGAGCAGTACCTGCAGGCGCGCCAGGAGCACGGCGACGACTTCGACGCCGCGATGGGCGCCGAGGCGGTGTACGAGCTTCTTCGCACGATCGATTTGCAGAGCGAGATGGCGAACCTGCGCGAGGAGATCGCCAGCACCGGTTCGGAAACCAAGCTCAAGCGACTGACCAAGCGCATCAAGCTGGTCGAGGCCTTCATCGAGTCCGGCAACCGCCCGGAATGGATGGTCATGACCGTGCTGCCGGTGCTGCCGCCGGACCTGCGCCCGCTGGTGCCGCTGGATGGCGGCCGCTTCGCGACCTCCGATCTCAACGACCTGTACCGCCGCGTCATCAACCGCAACAACCGCCTGCGCCGTCTGCTTGAGTTGAATGCGCCGGACATCATCGTGCGCAACGAGAAGCGCATGCTGCAGGAATCGGTCGACGCGCTGATGGACAACGGCCGCCGCGGCCGCGCCATCACCGGCACCAACAAGCGCCCGCTGAAGTCGCTGGCTGACATGATCAAGGGCAAGCAGGGCCGCTTCCGCCAGAACCTGCTCGGCAAGCGCGTCGACTACTCCGGCCGTTCCGTGATCGTGGTCGGCCCGTACCTGAAGCTGCACCAGTGCGGCCTGCCGAAGAAGATGGCGCTGGAGCTGTTCAAGCCGTTCGTGTTCGCCAAGCTGCAGCGCCGCGGCCTGGCCACCACGATCAAGGCCGCCAAGAAGCTGGTCGAACGCGAAGAGGCGGAAGTCTGGGACATCCTGGAAGAAGTCATCCGCGAACACCCGGTGCTGCTGAACCGCGCCCCGACCCTGCATCGCCTCGGCATCCAGGCGTTCGAGCCGGTGCTGATCGAGGGCAAGGCCATCCAGTTGCACCCGCTGGTCTGCACCGCGTTCAACGCCGACTTCGACGGCGACCAGATGGCCGTGCACGTGCCGCTGTCGCTGGAAGCGCAGTTGGAAGCGCGCGCGCTGATGATGTCGACCAACAACATCCTCTCGCCGGCCAACGGCGAGCCGATCATCGTGCCGTCGCAGGACGTGGTGCTGGGCCTGTACTACATGACCCGCGCGCTGGAGAACAAGAAGGGCGAGGGCATGGCCTTCGCTAACGTCGCCGAAGTGCGCCGCGCCTACGACAACCGCGCGGTCGAACTGCACGCCAAGGTCAAGGTGCGCATCGCCGAGACGGTGATCGGCGAGGACGGCTCGCGTTCGAAGAAGACCTCGATCGTCGACACCACGGTCGGACGCGCGCTGCTGGCCGAGATCCTGCCGGATGGCCTGCCGTTCGCGCTGGCCAACACCGAGCTCAACAAGAAGGCGATCAGCCGCCTGATCAACTCCAGCTACCGCATGCTCGGCCTGAAGGACACGGTCGTGTTCGCCGACAAGCTGATGTACACCGGCTACGCCTTCGCCACCCGCGCCGGCGTGTCGATCGGCATCGACGACATGCTGATCCCGGCCGAGAAGAAGGGCATCCTGGGCGAGGCCGAGCAGGAAGTGCTGGAGATCCAGGAGCAGTACCAGAGCGGCTTGGTCACCGCCGGCGAGCGCTACAACAAGGTAGTCGACATTTGGTCGCGCACCAACGAGCGCATCGCCAAGGCGATGATGGACACCATCGGCACCGACAAGGTGGTGAATGCCAAAGGCGAGACCATCGCACAGAAGTCGATGAACTCGCTGTACATCATGGCCGACTCCGGCGCCCGCGGCAGCCAGGCGCAGATCCGCCAGCTGGCCGGCATGCGTGGCCTGATGGCGCGTCCGGATGGCTCGATCATCGAAACCCCGATCAAGGCCAACTTCCGCGAAGGCCTGAACGTGCAGGAGTACTTCAACTCCACCCACGGCGCGCGCAAGGGCCTGGCCGACACCGCGCTGAAGACCGCCAACTCCGGTTACCTGACCCGCCGCCTGGTCGACGTGGCCCAGGACGTGGTCATCACCGAGAACGACTGCGGCACCCACGACGGCCTGACCATGACCCCGATCGTCGAAGGCGGCGACGTGGTCGAGGCGCTGAAGGACCGCGTGCTCGGCCGCATCGTGGCCGAGGACGTGTTCCTGCCGGGCAACGACGAGGATCCGATCGTCACCCGCAACACCCTGCTGGACGAAGTGTGGGTGCAGAAGCTGGAAGACGCCGGCGTGCAGTCGGTGAAGGTGCGCTCCACCATCACCTGCGAAGCCGATTTCGGCGTCTGCGCGCACTGCTACGGCCGCGACCTGGCCCGCGGGCACTTGGTCAACATCGGCGAAGCGGTCGGCGTCATCGCCGCGCAGTCGATCGGCGAGCCGGGCACCCAGCTGACCATGCGCACCTTCCACATCGGCGGCGCGGCTTCGCGTGCGGCGGCGGTGGACAACGTCACGGTCAAGACCACCGGCACGGTCAAGTTCAACAACCTCAAGACAGTCGAACACGCCAGCGGCAGCCTGGTCGCGGTGTCGCGTTCGGGCGAAGTCTCGGTGCTCGACGCCCACGGCCGCGAGCGCGAGCGCTACAAGCTGCCCTACGGCGCGACCATCACCGTCAAGGACGGCGACGCGGTCAAGGCCGGCCAGACCGTGGCCAACTGGGATCCGCACAACCACCCGATCGTGTCGGAAGTCGCCGGTTTCGTGCGCTTCGTCGATTTCGTCGACGGCGTCACCGTGATCGAGAAGACCGACGAACTGACCGGCCTGGCCTCGCGCGAGATCACCGATCCCAAGCGCCGCGGCTCCACCGGCAAGGACCTGCGCCCGATCATCCGCATCGTCGACAAGAACGGCAAGGACCTCAGCATCCCGGGCACCGACCTGCCGGCGCAGTACCTGCTGCCGCCGCGCTCGATCGTCAACCTGCAGGACGGCGCCGCCGTCGGCGTCGGCGACGTGGTGACCAAGGTGCCGCAGGAAGCGTCGAAGACCCGCGACATCACCGGCGGTCTGCCGCGCGTGGCCGACCTGTTCGAAGCGCGCAAGCCGAAGGATCCGGCGATCCTGGCCGAGCGCTCGGGCGTGGTCAGCTTCGGCAAGGACACCAAGGGCAAGCAGCGTCTGATCATCAAGGACACCGACGGCAACGAGCACGAGGAACTGATTCCGAAGTACCGCGCCATCACCGTGTTCGAGGGTGAGCACGTGGCCAAGGGCGAAACCATCGTCGACGGCGAACCCAGCCCGCAGGACATCCTGCGCCTGCTCGGCGTCGAGCCGCTGGCCGCCTACCTGGTCAAGGAAATCCAGGACGTGTACCGCCTGCAGGGCGTGAAGATCAACGACAAGCACATCGAGGTCATCACCCGCCAGATGCTGCGCAAGGTCGAGATCACCGACGCCGGCAACAGCAAGTTCCTGGCCGGCGAGCAGGTCGAGAAGCAGCGTGCGATCGAGGAGAACGCCAAGCTGGCCGCGCGCAACGAGTTGCCGGCGCAGTTCGACCCGGTGCTGCTGGGCATCACCAAGGCCTCGCTGGCGACCGAATCGTTCATCTCGGCGGCGTCGTTCCAGGAAACCACCCGCGTGCTGACCGAGGCGGCCGTGCGCGGCACCCGCGACAACCTGCGCGGCCTGAAGGAAAACGTCATCGTCGGCCGTCTGATCCCGGCCGGCACCGGCCTGGCCTACCACAACCAGCGCCGCCGCACGGCTTCGGGCCTGACCGCGGCCGAGGTCGAGGCCCTGTCGGGTCCGGCGTCCCCGGCG
Organism: Pseudoxanthomonas sp.; assembly: GCA_047601245.1. Lineage (GTDB taxonomy): Bacteria > Pseudomonadota > Gammaproteobacteria > Xanthomonadales > Xanthomonadaceae > Pseudoxanthomonas_A. The sequence continues at coordinate 4,143 of JASGJU010000001.1, read as the reverse complement.
GCCGAGGAAGTCGTGGCCGACGAAACGGCGGCCGGCTCGGAAGAGTAAGGTCGCCGCGTCCCGCCCAAGCCGGTCTGGGCCGGTGGGGCGGGCGATCCGCCAAGTGAAATGGGGCGCAGGATGCGCCCCGTGTTCCGGCCCGGGAGGGGCCAAGGCAAGGCGGAATCCCGGTTGACGGGATTTCTCGTTGCCCGCTATACTTTCCTGTCTGGGCAGGCCGGTTTGCGGCCTGCCGTCGTTTTCACGCGCAAGGCCCCGGCGATCCCCGGGGATTCTGTGCCCCATTCGTCGAAGAATCCCGAAAAATGGCAACCGTCAATCAGCTGGTCCGCAAGCCGCGGAAAGCACCCACGTACAAGAGCCAGTCTCCCGCGCTGGACAATTGTCCGCAGCGTCGCGGCGTGTGCACCCGCGTCTACACCACCACCCCGAAGAAGCCGAACTCGGCCCTGCGCAAGGTGGCCAAGGTGCGTCTGACCAACCAGGAAGAGGTCATCAGCTACATCGGCGGCGAAGGCCACAACCTGCAGGAGCACTCGGTGGTGCTGATCCGCGGCGGCCGCGTCAAGGACCTGCCGGGCGTGCGCTACCACACCGTGCGCGGCTCGCTGGACGCCGCCGGCGTCGCCAAGCGCCGCCAGGCGCGCTCGAAGTACGGCGCCAAGCGCCCGAAGGCTTAAGGAAACACTGACATGTCGCGTAAAGGTTCCGCCCCCCAACGTACCGTCCTGCCCGATCCCAAGCACGGCAGCCAGACCATCGCCCGCTTCATCAACATGGTGATGCTGAGCGGCAAGAAGTCGGTCGCCGAGTCGATCGTCTACGGCGCCATGGACGTCATCGGCGAGAAGAATCCCAATGCCCTCGAACTGGTCGAGAAGGCGCTGGACAACGTCGCCCCGGCCGTCGAGGTCAAGTCCCGCCGCGTCGGCGGCGCGACCTACCAGGTGCCGGTCGAAGTGCGCGCCTCGCGCCGCCTGGCCCTGGCGATGCGCTGGCTGATCGAATCCGCGCGCAAGCGCGGCGAGAACTCGATGCCGCGCAAGCTGGCGGCCGAGCTGCTGGACGCTTCCGAGAACCGCGGCGGCGCGATCAAGAAGCGCGAGGAAACCCACCGCATGGCGGAAGCCAACAAGGCGTTCGCGCACTACCGCTGGTAATGCTTCGCCCCGCGCATGCCGGGGCATCCGGCGCCGCTTGAGGCGCCTTCGCGGCCACGACGGCCGCGCGAAGAATCCGAAGCCGCCGCCAGGCGGCGTTCGGCCATGTGGGGATTCCCACAAGAGCCCGCGCCCGGCGCGGGTTTCCATCGAAACATTGAGAGGCGATCGTGGCCCGTACTACTCCCATCGAGCGTTACCGCAACTTCGGCATCATGGCGCACATCGACGCCGGCAAGACGACGACGTCGGAACGCATCCTGTTCTACACCGGCAAGAGCCACAAGATCGGCGAGGTCCACGACGGCGCCGCGACGATGGACTGGATGGAGCAGGAGCAGGAACGCGGCATCACGATCCAGTCGGCCGCGACCACGGCGTTCTGGAAGGGCATGGACAAGACCTTCCCGGAATACCGCTTCAACATCATCGACACCCCCGGGCACGTCGACTTCACCATCGAGGTCGAGCGTTCGCTGCGCGTGCTCGACGGCGCGGTGTTCGTGCTGTGCGCGGTCGGCGGCGTGCAGCCGCAGTCCGAGACCGTGTGGCGCCAGGCCAACAAGTACCACGTGCCGCGCGTCGCCTTCGTCAACAAGATGGACCGCACCGGCGCCAACTTCTTCAAGGTCCGCGACCAGCTGAAGTCGCGCCTGGGCGCGTACCCGGTGCCGATGCAGGTGCCGATCGGCGCCGAGGACGGCTTCGAGGGCGTGGTCGACCTGGTCAAGATGAAGGCCATCCACTGGGATGCCGCCTCGCAGGGCCTGAACTTCGAATACCGCGACATCCCGGCCGACCTGCAGGCGCAGGCCGAGGAGGCGCGCGCGTTCATGATCGAGGCCGCGGCCGAGGCCAGCGAAGAGCTGATGGACAAGTACCTCAACGACGGCGACCTGTCGGAAGAGGAAATCATCCGCGGCCTGCGCGAGCGCACGCTGAAGACCGAGATCGTGCCGATGTTCTGCGGCTCGGCGTTCAAGAACAAGGGCGTGCAGGCGATGCTTGACGGCGTCGTGCACCTGCTGCCGTCGCCGGTGGACGTGCCGCCGGTCAAGGGCGTGGACGTCGACGACGAAACCAAGGAGCTGACCCGCGAGTCCAGCGACAAGGCCCCGTTCTCGGCGCTGGCGTTCAAGATCATGACCGACCCGTTCGTCGGTTCGCTGACCTTCTTCCGCGTCTATTCCGGCACCCTCAACGCCGGCGACCAGGTGCTGAACTCGGTCAAGGGCAAGAAGGAGCGCATCGGCCGCCTGCTGCAGATGCACTCCAACCAGCGCGACGAGATCAAGGAAGTGCTGGCCGGCGACATCGCCGCGGCGGTGGGCCTGAAGGACGTCACCACCGGCGACACGCTGTGCGCGCAGAACGATCCGATCGTGCTCGAGCGCATGAGCTTCCCGGAGCCGGTGATCTCGATGGCGGTCGAGCCGAAGACCAAGTCCGACCAGGAAAAGATGGGCCTGGCGCTGGGCCGCCTGGCGCAGGAAGACCCGTCCTTCCGCGTGCGCACCGACGAGGAATCCGGCCAGACCATCATCGCCGGCATGGGTGAGCTGCATCTGGACATCATCGTCGACCGCCTGAAGCGCGAGTTCAACGTCGAAGCCAACGTCGGCAAGCCGCAGGTCGCCTACCGTGAGACCATCCGCAAGGCGGTCAAGCAGGAAGGCAAGTTCGTGCGCCAGTCGGGCGGTCGTGGCCAGTACGGCCACATCGTCATCGAGCTGGAGCCGGTCGAGCGCGGCCAGGGCTTCAGCTACGAATCCGCCATCGTCGGCGGCGTGGTGCCGAAGGAATACGTGACCGCCGCCGGCAAGGGCATCGAAGAAGCGATGAAGAACGGCGTGCTCGCCGGCTTCCCGGTCGTCGACGTCAAGATCACCGCGGTCGACGGCTCGTTCCATGACGTCGACTCCAACGAAATGGCGTTCAAGGTCGCCGGCTCGATGGCGTTCAAGGAAGGCTTCAGCAAGGCCAGCCCGGTCCTGCTGGAGCCGATGATGAAGGTCGAGATCGTCACCCCGGAAGACTACCTGGGCGACGTGATGGGCGACGTCAGCCGTCGTCGCGGCATCCTGCAGGGCCAGGACGACAGTCCGTCGGGCAAGGTCATCAACGCGATGGTGCCGCTGGGCGAAATGTTCGGCTACGCCACTACGCTGCGTTCGATGTCGCAGGGTCGCGCCACGTTCTCGATGGAGTTCGACCACTACGCCGAAGCGCCGGCCAACATCGCCGAAGCGGTCGTCAAGAAGAACTGAGAAAACCAGGATCGGGGATTCGGAGTCGGAGGTTCGCGGAAGCGGATCCCCGTTGTCCGAATCCAGGATCCCCACCACGAATCCCGTATTTAGAAAGGTAGAAAGCAATGGCAAAGGGCAAGTTTGAGCGCACGAAGCCCCACGTGAACGTGGGCACGATTGGACATGTGGACCACGGCAAGACGACGCTGACGGCGGCGCTGACGAAGGTGGGCGCGGAGCGTTTTGGCGGTGAGTTCAAGGACTATTCGTCGATCGACGCGGCGCCGGAAGAGAAGGCGCGCGGGATCACGATTTCGACCGCGCACGTGGAATACGAAAGCCCGACGCGCCACTACGCGCACGTGGACTGCCCGGGCCACGCCGACTACGTGAAGAACATGATCACCGGTGCGGCGCAGATGGACGGCGCGATCCTGGTGTGCTCGGCCGCGGACGGCCCGATGCCGCAGACGCGCGAACACATCCTGCTGTCGCGCCAGGTGGGCGTGCCGTACATCGTGGTGTTCCTGAACAAGGCGGACATGGTCGACGACGCCGAGCTGCTGGAACTGGTGGAGATGGAAGTCCGCGAACTGCTGAGCAAGTACGAGTTCCCGGGCGACGACACCCCGATCATCGCCGGTTCGGCGCGCCTGGCGCTGGAAGGCGACCAGTCGGAGATCGGCGTGCCGTCGATCCTGAAGCTGGTGGACGCGCTGGACAGCTGGATCCCG